>NZ_CP095376.1:5932500-8332500 GCF_023008405.1 Amycolatopsis sp. FBCC-B4732 | reverse complement strand
GGAAGCGATCAAGTCGGACGACCCGATCCTGTTCTTCGAGCCCAAGCGGCTCTACCACTCGGGTGCGCTGCGCGCGGAGATCGACGTCGCGGGCACGCCGCAGCGGATGTTCTCGTCGCAGGTCGTGCGCGAGGGCACGACCGCGACGGTCGTCGCGTACGGCCCGTCGGTGAAGGTCGCGCTCGACGCGGCCGCCGCGGCGGAGGACGAGGGCAAGTCGCTGGAGGTCATCGACCTGCGCACGCTCTCGCCGCTGGACCTCGGCCCGGTGTTCGAGTCGGTGCGCAAGACCGGACGGCTGATCGCGCTGTCGGAGGCGCCGTCCGAGTCGTCGCTGACGTCGGAGATCGCCGCGCGGGTGCAGCAGGAGTGCTTCTACTCGCTGGAAGCGCCGGTGCTGCGGGTGACCGGGTTCGACACGCCGTACCCGCCGGCCAAGCTCGAGGAGCACTACCTCCCCGACCTGGACCGGGTGCTGCACGCCATCGACCGCTCACTGGCCTGGTAAGGGGGATCCCGCGCAATGCCGACGTACAAAGAGTTCCCCCTGGCCGACACCGCCGAGGGGCTGACCGAAGCCGACATCCTGAACTGGCACGTCAAGCCGGGCGACACGGTCACGGTCAACCAGATCGTGGTCGAGATCGAGACGGCGAAGGCGGCCGTCGAGCTGCCGATCCCGTGGGCCGGCGTGGTCACGGAGCTGCACGTGGAGCCGGGGCAGACGGTGGAGGTCGGCACGCCGATCCTCACCATCGACGTCGACCCCGGTGGCGCGGCGGCGCCCGCGCCTGCTGCCGCGGCTCCCGCTCCGGCTCCGGTCGAAGAAGAAGAGATGAAGCCGCTGGTCGGCTACGGCTCCAAGGCCGTGGTCACGCAGCGGCGGGCCCGGAAGGGTGCCGCTCCGGCTCCCGCACCGGCCGCGGTGGCCGTCGCCGCTCCGCCCGCTCCGGCTCCCGTGGCCCCGGCAGCCCCGGCTGCTCCTCGCGGCGGGTACGTTCCGCTCGCGAAGCCGCCGGTGCGGAAGCTCGCGAAGGATCTCGGCGTCGACCTGCACGCGCTCACCGGCACCGCCGATGGCGGCGTCATCACGCGTGAAGACGTCGAGCGCGCCGCGAACGGGACCGCAGTCGTGCCTCCCGCCGCGGTTGCCGGCAACGGATCGCGCGAGCGGCGGGTGCCGATCAAGGGCGTCCGCAAGATGACCGCCGCGGCGATGGTGCAGAGCGCGTACACCGCTCCGCACGTCACGGAGTTCCTGACCATCGACGTCACGCCGATGATGGAGTTCCGCGAGAAGCTGAAGAAGTCGCGGGAGTTCGCCGGGGTGAAGGTCACGCCGCTGACGTTCGCCGCGAAGGCCGTGTGCCTGGCGGCGAAGCGCACGCCGGACATCAACGCGGTCTGGGACGAGGCGGCGCAGGAGATCGTCTACAAGGACTACGTGCACCTGGGCATCGCGGCCGCCACGCCGCGCGGCCTGATCGTGCCGAAGGTCCGGGACGCCGACTCGCTGTCGCTCAAGGAGCTGGCGCAGGCGCTGACGAAGCTGACCGACGTCGCCCGCGAGGGCAAGACGTCGCCGGCGGACATGGCGAACGGCACGATCACGATCACCAACGTGGGCGTGTTCGGCGTCGACACGGGCACGCCGATCATCAACCCGGGCGAGTCCGCGATCCTGTGCCTCGGCGCGATCAAGGACCAGCCGTGGGTGGTGGACGGCGAGATCAAGGTCCGCAAGGTGCTCCAGCTGTCCCTGAGCTTCGACCACCGAGTGGTCGACGGCCAGCAGGGTTCGGAGTTCCTGGCCGACGTCGGCGCCCTCCTGGCCGACCCGGCGATGGCGATGACTTACTGAGTTTTCTCAGGTGGAGGGCCGTCCCGGAAGTTCCGGGGCGGCCTTCCGCGGTCACGGGCCCCTGAAGACGATCCTCCCGGCGTCGAGGTCGACGCTGGACCTGACACTGCTCCAGTTCGTGCTGCTTGGTGCCGCCGAGGATCGGGCGTCAACCTATACTCACTTGACGGAGTGAGTACTCACTCCGCACACTGGTGGGATGACACCAGCACCCGAAACCCGGCGGAGAGCGCCGGGCATGAGCGCCGAAGCGCGGCGCGCCATGATCGTGCACGCGGTGCTGCCGCTCCTCATCGAGCACGGCGCGAACGTGACGACCAGCCAGATCGCCCGCGCCGCCGGCATCGGCGAGGGCACCATCTTCCGCGCGTTCAAGGACAAGGACGAGCTCTTCGACGCCTGCACCGCCGAGGCGCTGCGGCCCGACCACGTGCTCGACGCGATCGCCGAGATCCCGGTCGACCAGCCCCTCGCGGACCGGCTCGTCGAGGCCGCCGAAGCGCTCGGCGCGCACCTCGAGCGGATGGGCGCGCTGATGGGCGCCCTGCACGCGTCCGGCCGCGTCCGGCACCGCGACCCCGAGCAGCGCCTCAAGGACCAGCGCAAGACGTGGAAGGGCGGCCGCCGCGAGTCGATGGCCGCCATGCGCGGCGCGATGGTCGAGCTGTTCACGCCGGAGAAGGACCGCCTGCGCCTGCCGCCCGAGCAGCTGGCCGGCCTCTTCCTGACCTTGCTGTTCGGCGGCCGGATGGCCCCGGACGGCGACGTACCCACCCCGCGCCAGGTGGTCGACGTCTTCCTGCACGGCGCCGTGGAGGCCCCGTGATCCCGGGTGGTGGGGGCGGGATGGAGTTCATGATGGCCCGCCGCGGCCGTCGCCGGCACGCGTCGACCGTGCCGGAGAGCGGGCTCACGGGCCCGGTCGACATCCCGGAGCCGAAACCGGAAGACCAGCCGAAGGACCTGCGCTCGCGGCTGAAGCGCGCGAAGACGTCCGTGGCGGGCACGGTTCGCGGCCTGCCGAAGGTCGCCAAGCTGACGTGGCAGGCGAGCCCACCCCTGACGATCGTGCTCGCGCTGATCACGCTGTTGTCGGGCCTCCTCCCGACGGTGACGGCGTACATCGCGAAGCTGCTGCTCGACTCGGTCGTCGCGGCGATCCAGGGCAAGGGAACCACCGGCGACATCGTGAACGTGGCGCTGTTCCAGTTCGCCGTGCTCGCCGCGACGGCGATCAGCAGCGCGTTGACGTCGATCGCGCAGGCCCTGCTGCAGGAGCGCATGACGCTGACCATCCGCCACCGCGTGATGGCCCACGCGAGCGAACTGCACTTGGCGTACTTCGAGGGTTCGACGTCCTACGACATGCTGCGCCAGGCGGCGCAGGAAGCCCCGACCCGTCCGCTGTCGATGATGAACTCGGCGCTGGGCCTGGTCCGGACGCTGATCACGTTCGGCAGCATGATCGCGCTGCTCGTCTCGATCAGCCCGCTGCTGGCGCTGGTCGCGCTGCTGGCGCCGATCCCGGCGTTCATTTCGCAGTCCAAGTACGGCTCGCGCGCGTTCTGGCTGACGTTCCTGATGTCGCCGATCAAGCGGCGGATGGATTACCTGTCTTCGCTGGTCACGACGGACACGTACGCCAAGGAAACGAAGCTGTTCGGCCTCGGCCCGTACTTCGTCGACCGCTTCCGCCGCCTCGGCCTGGTGTCCTACGAGCGGCAGCGGAAGCTGACGATCAACCGCAACATCAGCTCGACGTCCTGGGGTCTGCTGAGCACGTTCGCGGGCTCGGCGATCGCGCTGTACATCGCACTGGAGGCGGTCGGCGGCCGGCTGACCCTGGGCGACCTGGCCCTCTACACGGCGGCGGCAACGTCCGTGCAGGCGTCGGTGTCCGGGCTGTTCACGGCGTTTTCGGGGATGTACGAGAACAATCTGTACCTGGACACGCTCTACCGCTTCCTGGACACGAAACCCGAGATCACCGCGCCGCCGTCACCGCGGAAGTTCCCGTCCGTTGTGGACGGTCACATCGAGTTCGATTCGGTGACGTTCGCCTACCCGGGCGCCGAGGAACCGGCACTGGAGGACGTCAGCTTCGAGATCCGCCCGGGCGAGACGGTGGCGGTGGTGGGCCGCAACGGCGCGGGCAAGTCGACGCTGTTCAAGCTGCTCTGCCGCTTGTACGACCCGACCGCCGGCCGCATCCTGTTGGACGGCGTGGACATCCGCGAGTACGACCCGGTCGAGCTGCGCGAGCGGATCAGCGCGATGTTCCAGGACTACGTGACGTACCAGGGAACGGCGGCGGAGAACATCGGGCTGGGGGACCTTTCGCGGTTGGAGGATCGCCCGCACATCGAGGATTCGGCCCGCCGAGCGGGCGCGGACGAGCGCATCGAGCGCCTGCCGTCCGGCTACGACAGCCCGCTGGGCCGATGGTTCGACCAGGGCGTCTCACTGTCCGGTGGCGAGTGGCAGAAAATCGCGCTGGCGCGGGCTTTCCAGCGGGAGGCACCGTTGCTGATCCTGGACGAGCCGACGTCGGCGTTGGACGCGCAGGCCGAGCACGACTTGTTCGCGCGGCTGCGCCAGCTGTCGGAGGGGCGGACGACGCTGTACATCTCGCACCGATTCTCGACGGTTCGGCAGGCGGAGCGGATCTTGCTGCTGGACCGGGGGAAGGTGGCGGAGTACGGAACGCACGAGGAGCTGATGGCGGCGAAGGCCGGGTACGCGGAGCTGTTCACGCTCCAGGCACGGGCGTACTTGGACGAGGTGCCGAGCTAAGGGTCCGGACGAACTCCGCGGGGATCTCGGTGCCCCCGCGGAGTTCGACGTTCCGCAGGTTCAACCAGGCTTTGGCGTCCTCGTCCGCGCGAAGCTGGACGGCTACGGTGTCGAGCACGCAGTCCCGCAGCCAGACCATCCGCTCGCGCTCGCTCCACAGCTCCAGCCGCAGTCTTGAGCGCAGGAACCGCACGTCCTCGAAGGTCAGCCGCGGAAAGCCGCCCTCGTCATCGCGCCATCCGGCGTAGAGGCCTTCGAAGTCCACATCGGTGTCGGCCAGCTCCAGCTGCTCGAAACGGAGTTCCCCGGCTTCGATGCTGAGCTGCGTGAAGTCCAGACGTGTGCACGCGACCCGGCACCGGTAGAAGTCGGCCGTTTTCCCTTCGACGGTCGCACCGGCCCAGCTGAGTTCCCGCCCGGTGAACTCGGTTCCGACGAACTCGACCGCGCCGTCGAAAGTCGCCTTCGCGAAGGTTGTGCGCTCGGCGGCGAAGCGCGTGCCGTGGCAGCTGAGGCCGCCGCTGAAGCGCGCGCGGTGGAACGAGGCCGACTCCCCGGTGAACTCCGCCCGGTCGAGGATCAGCCGCCCGCGGAACCGGAGCCCGGAGAAGTCGGCGTTCTCGAACACGACTTCGGTGAAGTCGAAGTCGATCGGCTGCCGCCACCACCGGAGGCCGGTGAGCCGATCGCGGAACATCCGGAGGATCGCTTCCCGCACCACGGCCTCACCGGGCGTCATGGCCGGCGGCTGAAGCCGCAGGTATCCGCAGAGGACGTCGACGCAGACCTGGCGCTTGTCCTCCCAGTCGTCAGCGAGCCCGGCAAGGGCGTAGACGCCGGTCAACCGGACCGCGGGACTGTCGTGGGCGAGTTGTTCGGCGGCGGCACCGAGCCGTTCGTTGAACCCTTGAACGGTCTCGCGCCCGGCCTTCTCGACGGCGAGGGCGTGCTCGTTCTCGGTGACCCGCTGCTTCCGGTAGTTGACGGCGAGCAGCACCACCCCACCCAGCCCGGCGACCACGGAGAGAGCGATCTTGAGCAGGTCGAGCAACTGGGCGACGTCGAACGCGGCCGTGGTGGGCAGCCGCGGCCAGCCGAGGAACCAGAGCAGCCCGCCCCCGGCACAGCCCGCAACGACGACGGCGATCGCCAGCCAGACGAGCACGGAGAGGGCAATACCGGCTCTCATCTGGGGAAACGCGGGAATCCTCAGCCGTTGACGCCCGGTCAGTGCGACGACGCCGAGCACCGCGAGCGCGATCAGGAGCCAGCGGAACCAGTCGGGCACGAGGTGTGACCCTAGCCGGTGAATTTCGGCTGCGGGAGCAAATCGGACAGGTCGTTCGTTGTCCCGGTATGGCTGTCGCGTTCCTGCTCTACGTCATCGCCGAGATCGCCGCGATCTGGGCGGTGGGCTCGGCTGTCGGCGTGCTCGGCACAGTGGCCCTCTTGATCGCCGGCGCCTTCATCGGCTCGTGGCTCGCCCGCCGCGAAGGTGCGAAGGCGATGCGGGCATTCGTGGAGTCGGCCCGGCTGGGACGCCCCTCGGAGAAGGAGCTGACCGACGGCATGCTCGTCGGGCTGGGCGGGGTGCTGATCCTGGTGCCGGGGTTCGTGAGCGACGTGCTCGGCCTGCTGCTGATCCTCCCGCCGTCACGCGCGGTGGCTCGGCGGTTGTGGCTGAAGCGGATGGAGAAGCGAGCGGTCCGGTTCGCGAACCAGCGTCGGGGTCCGGTGATGGTGGTGGATAGCGAGGTCGTGCCTCCGCAGGAGCCCCGACGCGACCGCGACCAGCCGACGGTGATCGAAGGCCGGGTCATCGAGGGGTAGCGAACCGGTCGTCGACCGATCACCCAGCCCGAAAGGATGTTTCGGGCCGACACGCTCCCCAATCGTAAGTTTCTGTCAGACGTCGCACATATGATCGAGTCGTGGTCAGCTTAGTCAACCCGGTTCGTCACCGCGGCAACCGCTTCCGGCAGGGCAACGTGCTCCCATATGCGCACGACGTCCCAGCCTTCGGCGGCCAACGCGGTGGTGACCAGCTGATCTCGCTCCATGTTCCGGCGAAGCTTGGGAGTCCAGTACCACTCGTTGCTCGTCGGCATCCGGCCGTGCTCAGGGCACACGTGCCAGAAGCAGCCGTCAACGAACACCGCAACCTTCCGCCGGGGGAAAACGATATCCGGCCGGACGCGAAGGCCGTCGCCGACCACGAGCGGCAGGTCCTTGCGGTACCGGTACCCAAGACGGTGCAGCTCCTTGCGGAGGGTGACCTCAGGTTTGGTGTCCTTCCGGCGGTTGGCTTGCATGTTGCGCGAGCGCCCCTCCGTAGCGGGCTTGGGGTAGGTACCCCTTGCGTGAGCGAGTTCACGCAAGTCGCGCTTGTCCGGACCCGGAGTAGTCATCAAGCAGGCAGTCTACGCTCGGCCGCTCCAGCCGTAAGGGATGATGGCCGTCGGTACACGCGGGCGAGCTCGCCTTGGAAGGGAAGATCATGAGCCAGGCCTTCGAGGCAATCGAAATCTGCGCCGGCATGGGCGGCCAAGCGCTCGGCCTGGAGAAGGCTGGCTTCACCCACCGGCTGGCGATCGAATTGGACGCAAACGCTAGCCACACCTTGAGGCAGAACTTGCCCGAGGAGGTCGTGCTCGAAGGAGATGTCGCTGACCCCAGCGTCTGGAATCCGCACGAGCACGGTCCTGGCGGCGAGGTCTACGAGAAGCGCGGACAGCTTGCCCTGCTCGCAGGCGGCGTGCCATGCCCGCCTTTTACCGTTGCGGGGAAGCAACTCGGCGCCAACGACGAGCGTGACCTGTTCGCGTGGGCGGTCGAACAGGTCAACATCATCAAGCCCCGTGCGGTGCTTCTTGAGAATGTGCGTGGTCTGAGCATGCCACGCTTCGCGGGCTATCGGCAGCACGTGCTGGACAGGCTTGCCGAGTTCGGGTACGTGGCTGAATGGCGCCTGCTTCACGCATCCGGCTTCGGCGTCCCCCAGCTACGACCGCGTTTCGTACTCATCGCCCTCGAAGAGGAGGACGCCAAGTACTTCAGCTGGCCACAGGAATCCGAGGCTGAGCTCACAGTCGGCGAGGCGCTCAAGGACCTCATGGGGGCCCGGGGCTGGAAAGGCGTCGACGACTGGGCCAGGAAAGCCGACAAGATCGCACCTACGATCGTTGGCGGCTCCAAGAAGCACGGTGGCGCAGACCTGGGACCGACCCGCGCGAAGCGCGCATGGGCTGAGCTCGGGGTCGACGCCATGGGCGTGGCAGACTTAGCCCCCGGCCCCGACGACGAGTTCAAAGTCGGCCCCAAACTCACCTGCGAAATGGTTGCCAGGATTCAGGGCTGGTCGGGTGAGTACCAGTGGGAGTTCACCGGCCGGAAGACCAGCCGCTACCGCCAGATTGGCAATGCCTTCCCGCCGCCTGTGGCCCGAGCACTGGGCGAGGCCATTATCCTTGCATTCAAGCAGGAGAAGCTTGCTGAGGAGCGCACGGCAGCCAATCATGACGCCGTGTACCGAGCGCTTCGCAACGCGGACGACTTCATCGAAGCTGAAGAAATCATCAAGTCGGCGGATCTACGGATTGACGTCGTCGAGCTCGAGCGCAGGATCGAGCTCTTGCGCCGAGACTTCGACATCGACATCAAGACGAGCAATGGAACGAAGATCTACCGGCTCGGAAATTTCAAGGCCTTCATCGGCCAGGAAGACCACGAACGGCACGCAAACTTCCTGAAGAACCGCGCGCGGATCAGCTAACCTGGGGTGCCACCTGAGCTGCCCGGCGTTCTATTCAGATGGTGGGCAGCTTAGGAACCAGCTCCTCGGCATCCTCCTCGCGCGCCAACGTCCAACGCTCGCCCTCCAGCGAGACGTATGGAACTCCTGGGCGATCGGGATTCAACCGAACCAGTCTGGCACTGACAAACTCACCCGGTCCAGGCACTGGGAGGCCCAGCTGACGCGCCAGCGCACCATGACTCGTGTAATCGCCGAGGATTACGATTCCACGAGGCTGAAGGTTCGACCTGGCACCTCCATTGGATCGAACACGCTTCATGTAGTCGTCTTGCATCGCAACGGTGGCGACGACATTGCGGCTCACCCGGCGTTTTTGAGCCCTCAAGAAGAGTTCATTCACACGTTTCTGGCCAGAGCGAGGTGCGAAGATGGCGTCAATGTCCGCCCGGGGCAGCTTCAAGAGCAGGTTCTCCTGAAGCGGCGCTTCCCAGAAGAGTCGCTTAACAGCACCTCTGCCAACCACATTCAGAGTTCTCTTTGCATCCCGGTTCCCGCCGGTGTTCAGGTACTCAGATCTCGCGCGGACAAGTCCGGCACACCATATAGAATCCGTATCACTCGCCCATACGCCGAGTATTATCTCATTGTGCGCTTCCGGCGGAATCATCCAAGCAAAACGAGTTTGCGAAAACTTGCAGTCAACCTCGAACCCGGCGATTTCATAGTCCATGCGCTTGCCGTCAGTGAATTTAAACTCACGCTGAAGATTGATCTCGATGAGAGTACCAGCGTGCGCCTTTTCTGTTTTGAAAAGCTGGTCCCAGCGGTACCGCCCAGTGTGCTGGCCATCTAGCAACATGTCGATGCTACGCCGGATGGCCCCAGCGAACCTCGAGCCATCCGGGTCATCTCTCAGGATGCTTTCCGCGACAGCGTTCAAAGCCGGATCATCGGCAGGTTCAATTCCCGGGAGGAGGGTCTGCTGCGGATCAAGCTCGTCATGAGACACTCCGAGGATCTTACATAGCTGAACCAGCCAGCACACTGCGTTCGCGACCAGCAAGCCAGCGACAGCTAGTCCACCGTCGGCTTGGGGATGTCGAAGTAGCTCGAGAAGCGCACCGCCGGGGCGTACTCGCCCTTCACCTTCACCCGGCCCGTTACGAACATCGCTGCCACCGCCGCGTTGCCCGTTGCCATCCTGATGAAGTCGTCCACCGACAGCGTGATCGTCGTGTCCGGGGATCGCGACAGGTCTGCCGAAGAAACGCACACCCCGTCCTCGATCACCGTCTGGAAGCGGTCGTACCCGTCTTCTCCGGAGCCCTCGGAAAAGCGCCACGAAACCACGAAATCCACGTGGCGTGCCTTCTCCGGCAAGAAATGCTCCGACATCCTGCGGAAAATCTCGTCCAGGAACACCGGGCGCAACTCGGGATGCTCCGCGATCGCCTTCAGCTGCTCGCGAGACGCCCGGCGGACCACGTCGACCAGGACGTCCGTCGACAGCGAGCTCAACTCGATGCCCGCTCCCGCGGAGCCCAGCATGTGCAAGGTTTCCAGGACCTGAATGAACTGCGAAGCCGTCAGGTTGCCGATGACCAGCTTCTCCGCGAACGCGTTCACCACGTGGCTGCTGCGGATCGCTCGGGGCCGGGAAAGGCGCCACTTCGCTTTTCGGGGCACGGATGCTGACTATACGGGGTGGGGGAGGTCGAAGAATCCGATCAGGCCCGCCGCGAAGGCCAAGTCGCCCTTGACCTTGATCTTTCCCGTGACGAACAGCACCGCCGGGGTTGCCTGGTGCGTGATCAGCCGGAAGAAGTCGGCCGGCGCTATCGTGATCGTGACTCGGGGAGTGGCGCGCGCCCCCCGGCTGACCGTGCACGAGCCGTGGGAAATCACCGTCTCGTAGCGGTCGTAGCCGCCTTCGCCCGCTCCGCCCGACAGGCGCCAATGGACCACCGCGTGCAGGTCGCGGGCGCGGTCCGGCCTGATGTGGGCGCCCATGCGGGCGAAGATCTCGTCCAGTACGCGCTCGCGCAGGGGGCGCTCCGCGACGACGCTCTCCAGCTGCGCGC
The DNA here is from genome assembly GCF_023008405.1 of Amycolatopsis sp. FBCC-B4732. Lineage (NCBI taxonomy): Bacteria > Bacillati > Actinomycetota > Actinomycetes > Pseudonocardiales > Pseudonocardiaceae > Amycolatopsis > Amycolatopsis sp. FBCC-B4732. The sequence goes on along the minus strand of NZ_CP095376.1, from coordinate 8,322,011 downwards.
GCGACGCCGAGGACACCAGGGACGCGAAGCGGGCCGGCTCGACCTTGCTCAGGTCGAACGCCGGGGCGCGGGCGGCCAGCCTGAGCAGAGCGTTCAAGAGTCTTCGGAAGTCGTCCTTGCCGAGATCGCGCGGGTTGAGCGCGTCGGCCAGGGCGTTGACGTCGAGGGCGTGCGCCTCGGGGCTCAGCGGGTCGAGGCGCTCCAGCGCGTCCAGCAGCGCCGCCCCGCGGAGGGTCGCGACGCGATCGGCGCTGGTCATCCCGGCGTTGTCGGCCATGGTCACTCCCTCTCCGGTTACCCATGCGTAAGGCTACCCGCCAGTAGGTAGGCGGGCAAGCGTGCCGAAATCACCCTGCCGTGGTCGCGCCCGGTACCGTCTCCGGGCAGCAACGAGGAGGTCCAGCGTGTCAGAGGATGATCAGCGTCCGCCCGAACGGGCAAGGCGGCTGCCCCGTGCCGTGCGCGAGCGGCAGATCTTGGACGCGGCCGTCCAGGTCTTCTCGCGCCACGGCTACCACGCGGCGTCGATGGACGAGATCTCCGACGTCGCCGGTGTCTCGAAGCCGATGATCTACACCTACCTCGGCTCCAAAGAGGACCTCTTCGGCGCCTGCATCCGCCGCGAGGCGACGCGGCTGCTCGAGGCCATCCAGGCCGGTGTGCAGCCCGACCTGCCACCCGACATGCAGCTCTGGCACGGCCTGCGGTCCTTCTACCGCTTCGTCGCCGAGTACCGCGAGTCGTGGACGGTCCTGCACCGCCAGGCCCTGACCGTCGGCGGGACCTTCGCCGCGGAGATCACCGACATGCGGGCGCGCGCGATCCAGCTGGTCGCCGCGCTCGTCGTGTCCGCCGGGACCCGCAAGGGCGTCGGCGAGCAGGCCGAGTTCTCCGGCGAGGGCCTCTCCGCGGCCTTGGTCGGGGCGGCCGAATCGCTGGCCGACTGGGCCCTCGACCACCCCGACATCTCCGACGGCGTCCTGGCGTCGTGGCTGATGAACCTCGTCTGGCTCGGCTTCAACGACCTCATCGAGGGCGAGGTCTGGAAGCCCTCAGAGTGAGGTGATCGTGCCGTCCAGGTGGGGCTTCGTCTTGCTCCACAGCTCGAACGCCCAGCCCTCCGGAGTGGACCACGACGTGAAGCCCGCCTTGCCCGGCAGGAACACCGGCTGCTTGAAGCGGACGTCCACCGTGAACGCCTCCGGCAGGCGGCCTTCGAACGACGCCAGTGCATGGGCCTTCGTCCACATGCCGTGGGCGATCGCCTTCGGGAAGCCGAACAGGCGGGCCGTCAGCGGGTGCAGGTGGATCGGGTTGCGGTCGCCCGAAACCTCCGCGTAGCGACGGCCGATGTCGCCCGGGATCCGCCAGATCGCGTCCGGGGTCGGCGGGGCCAGCTGGTCACGCCGTGAGGAAGATCCCGACGACGAACCTCGCCGCAGGTACGTGCTCACGTCGACCCACACCAGGTCGTCGCCGGCCCAGGCCTCGCTGACGACGTCGAACTGACGCCCGCGCTCGTGCGGGCGCAGGTTCTCCGCGCGCACGCGGATCGTGAGCGGCTCGCTCAGCCGCAGCGCGCGGTGCTGGGTGATCCGGTTCGCCACGTGGACCATGCCGAGCAGCGGGAACGGGAACCCCGGTTCGGTCATCAGCGCCATCTGCAGCGGGAACGCCAGCATGTGCGGGTACGTCGCCGGCAGCTCGTCGCTCAGCCGGAAGCCGCACACCGTGTTGTACGCCGCCAGGTGTACCGGGTCGACGGTGAAGCCGGTGCGGACCAGCTCGGTGTCCGGCAGCGAGGAGCCCGTTTTACGCAGGCCGAGCAGCGCCTTCGGGTACAGCGTCGCCAGGCTCGGCGTGCTGTCGAGTTCGCGGATCACCACGTCAGGCCCCCAGCAGCGCCTGGCCGCAGACGCGGACCACGTTGCCGTTCACCGCGGCCGACGCCGGGTTCGCGTACCAGGCGATCGTCTCGGCGACGTCGACCGGGAGGCCGCCCTGGCCGAGGCTGGAGAGCCTGCGGCCGGCCTCACGGATGAACAGCGGGACCGCCGCCGTCATCTTGGTCTCGATGAAGCCGGGCGCGACCGCGTTGATCGTGCCGCCGTACGCCGCGAGCTGCGGGGCGCCGACGTTCACCATGCCGATCACGCCCGCCTTCGACGTCGCGTAGTTCGTCTGGCCGACGTTGCCGGCGATGCCCGCGATCGACGAAACACCGATGATGCGGCCGTTCTCGCGCAGCACCTTGTCGGCGAGCAGCTTGTCGTTCACCGCCAGCTGCGAGGCCAGGTTCACCGCGATCACCGAGTCCCACGCGCTCTCGCTCATGTTGCCGAGCGTCTTGTCGCGCGTGATGCCCGCGTTGTGCACGACGATGTCGACGCCGCCGTGACGCTCCTTCAGGTACTCCGCGAGCTTCGCGGGCGCGCTCGGCGAAGTGATGTCGAGCTGCAGCGCCGACCCGCCGACCTTGTTCGCGACCTTCGACAGGTCGCCGCCCTGCGCGGGGATGTCGAGCGCGACGACGTGGGCGCCGTCGCGGGCCAGCACCTCGGCGATCGCCGCGCCGATGCCGCGGGACGCGCCGGTGACCAGCGCGACCTTGCCGTCGAGGGGCTTCTCCCAGTTCGCGGGCGCGGAAGCCGTCTTGCCCTCGGCGCCGATGCGGATGACCTGCGCGTCGACGAACGCGGACTTCGCGGAAAGCAGGAAGCGCAGGGTCGACTCGGTCGCCTCTTCGGCGCCTTCGGCGACGTACACGAGCTGGGCGGTCGCGCCGCGCTTCAGCTCCTTGCCGACCGAGCGCACGAAGCCCTCGAGCGCGCGCTGCGCGATCCGCTCGCGGCCGTCGACCTGCTCCGGCGGCGTACCCAGGACGACGACGCGGCCGGACGGCCCGACGCTGCGGATCACCGGGTGGAAGAAGTCGTAGACCTCGCGCAGACGAGCGGGCTCGGTGATGCCGGTGGCGTCGAAGACGAGCGCGGCGTGCCGGTCGGTGGCCGAAGTGACGACCTCGATGCCCGCGTCGGCGAGCTGGTCACGAAGGGTCTTTTCCAGCCGCCCGCCGGGCGCGGCGCCGAGAAGTGCGGGACCCTCGAGGGCGGGTTGCCCGGGCTGGTACCGGCGCAGCGTCGCGGGACTGGGCAGGCCGAGCTTCGGCACCACGAACTTCCCCACCGGGGTTTTCGTGAACTGCTGGTACCTGTCAGCCATCGGTTGCCTCCCGTGCAGTCTGCGTCACGTCGCAGTCTAACCTACTCCCCAGTAGGTTACAGTGTGAGAGACACGACCAGAGAGGTGAGTTCATGCCGCCGAAGCCGAAGCAACCAAAGCAGGCGCCTGCCGTGCGCAAGGTCGCGATCATCGGGGGCAACCGGATCCCCTTCGCGAGGTCGAACGGCCCGTACGCGAAGGCGTCGAACCAGGACATGCTCACCGCCGCGATCGACGGCCTGGTCAGCCGGTTCTCCCTGCAGGGCGAGGTGATCGGCGAGGTCGCGGCCGGCGCCGTGCTCAAGCACTCGAAGGACTTCAACCTGGCCCGCGAGAGCGTGCTGGGCAGCAAGCTTTCGCCCGCGACACCCGCCGCCGACGTCCAGATGGCGTGCGGCACGGGTCTGCAGGCCATCGTCAACGTCGCCAACAAGATCGCGCTCGGCCAGATCGACTCGGCCATCGCCGGCGGCGTCGACACCACGAGCGACGCGCCACTGGCCGTCAACGAGGACCTCCGGCAGATCCTCATCCAGCTCAACAGCGCGAAGACGCTCGGCGACCGCCTCAAGCTCGTCGCGAAGATCCGCCCGGGCCACATCGTCCCGGCGATCCCGCGCAACTCCGAGCCGCGCACCGGGCTGTCGATGGGCGAGCACGCGGCCCTGACCGCGAAGATCTGGGAGATCACCCGCGAGGCGCAGGACGAACTGGCCGCGGCCAGCCACCAGCACCTCGCCGCGGCCTACGACCGCGGGTTCTTCGACGACCTCGTGACGCCGTTCCTCAAGCTCGCGCGCGACCAGAACCTGCGCGCGGACTCGACCGCGGAGAAGCTGGCCAAGCTCAAGCCGGCCTTCGGCGGCCCGGACGGCACCATGACGGCGGGCAACTCGACGCCGCTGACCGACGGTGCGTCGACGGTCCTGCTCGCCACCGACGAGTGGGCGAAGGCGCACAACCTGCCGGTGCAGGCGTACCTGACGTTCTCGCAGACCGCGGCCGTCGACTACGTCCACGGCGAAGAGGGCCTGCTGATGGCGCCCGCGTACGCCGTGCCGCGGATGCTCGCGAAGGCCGGGCTGACGCTGCAGGACTTCGACTTCTACGAGATCCACGAGGCGTTCGCTTCGCAGGTGCTGGCCACGCTGAAGGCGTGGGAGGACCCGGCGTTCGCCAAGGAGAAGCTGGACCTGGACGCGCCGCTGGGCTCGATCGACCGGGCGAAGCTGAACGTCAACGGCTCGTCGCTGGCGGCCGGGCACCCGTTCGCCGCGACCGGCGGCCGGATCGTCGCCACGCTGGCGAAGCTGCTGCACGAGAAGGGGTCCGGCCGCGGCCTGATCTCGATCTGCGCGGCCGGCGGCCAGGGCGTCACCGCGATCCTCGAGAAGTAGCGCACGAAAAAGGGCCGCCCCTCGCTCGCGGGGGGCGGCCCTTTTCGCGTTCTAGCTGGGGAGCGCCTTCTGGGCGCGCTTCGCGAGCTTGTTCGCGCGCTTCTCGGCCTTGCGGCTCAGCTTCCCGGCCGCGGCGCCGACGTCCTTCGCGGCGTGACGCGCGCGCCAAGCCGCCGACGGCTTCCCGTGCGTGTCGCTGACCGCGAGCAGCAGGCCGCCGGCCATGCTCGCGTTCTTGAAGAACTGGATCTGCTGCTGCTGGCGCTCGCCCGGGTCCTTGATGGTCCAGAAGCTGTGCGCGGCGAGCGTCGTCGGCACCAGGCTGCCGAGCAGGAGCCCGGCCGCGAGCCGCGGCGCCCTGCCGGTGGCGAGCGCGAGGCCGGCGCCGATCTTCACGGCGGCGTCGATGCGGACGAGCGTCACCGGGTCGCGCGGAACCTGCTCCGGGACGACGTCGCCGACCTTGTCGAACGCGCCCTTGAGGAACGGTTCCGCCGCCTTCGCGTGCCCCTCGGCATGCCTCAGCGCATTGATCCCGCCGGTCACGAACATCGCTGCCAGCAGGGGGCGTGCCACTCGACGGAGTATCACGGTCGTTGCCTTCCTCGTACGGGCCGCTGCCTGGTCGAACCTACTCGCTGAGTGCCCGCTCGTCCCGCCGTCGAACCCTCATCGGTGTTTCTGCGCGAATCTCGCGGTATCGCTAGAGAGCACTAGAAAGCTTTAGCGGTTGACCTTGACGCAGCGTCAACTCCTATCGTCGACGGCATGGAGTGGTCGATCCAGGACATCGCCCGCTCGGCCGGGACGACGAGCCGGACGCTGCGCCACTACGGCGCGGTCGGCCTGCTCGAGCCCAGCCGCGTCGGCAGCAACGGCTACCGCTACTACGACGAGCAGGCGCTCGTCCGGCTGCAGCGGATCCTGCTGCTGCGCGAACTCGGCCTCGGGCTGCCGGCGATCGCGGAGGTCCTGGACGGGCAACGCGACCGCGTCGCGGCGCTCGAGACCCACCTGGAGCTGCTCGAACAGGAGCAGCGGCGGATCGGACGGCAGATCGATTCGGTCCGGACCACGCTACGGAAACTGAAGGGAGGTGAACGACTGATGGCAGAAGAAGTCTTCGACGGCTTCGACCACACCCGCTACGAAAAGGAGGTCACCGAGCGCTGGGGCGCCGACGCCTACCGCCGCGGTGACCAGTGGTGGAGCTCGCTGTCGGCCGAGGAGAAGCAGGCCCACCAGCAGGAGCAGCGCGACATCGCCGCCGCGTTCGGGTCGGCCCACGCGGCCGGGCTCACGGCGGACGACGACGAGGTCCAGGCGATCACGCGCCGGCTGCACGCGTGGCTCAAGCCGGCGGTGTCGTCGGTGTCCGCGGGGTACTTCGCGGGCTTGGGTCAGCTGTACGTCGACGATCCGCGTTACGGGTTCGAGGGTGCGGGCGCGGAATTCGTCCGCGACGCGATGAAGATCTACGCGGAACGGAACCTGAGCGACTAGCGCGACGTCGTAGTGCGCGCTGGGGGTAGGGACGAGCAGGGCTGCAGACCTGTTCGTCTCTATGTACGGCCATCCGGTCGAACCTCGGCGACACGCCTAGCCGTCTATGGCGGAATATCGGGCTCGCGCTAGATACGCCGATAACTTGGCAGAGTGGACCCCATCCGCAACCCCTTCGCGCCGGGCGCCGGGCAACGGCCGCCCGAGCTGGCCGGGCGCGAGCGTGAGCTCAAGGCGTTCGAAGTGGTGCTGGAGCGCGTCGCGCGGGGGAGACCTGAACGCAGTCTCGTGCTCACCGGGCTTCGCGGGGTCGGGAAGACCGTGCTGCTCGGGGAGCTGCGCGCGATGGCCGTGCGGCACAAGTGGGGGGCCGGGAAGATCGAGGCGCGGCCGGACGCCGAGCTGCGGCGGCCGCTTTCCGCCGCCCTGCACCGGGCCATCCGGGACCTCGCCGTGCGGCACCGGGCGCCGGACCGGGTCGAAGAGGTACTCGGTGTCCTGAAGGCGTTCGCGCTCCGGGCCAACAAGGCCGACGCGAAGCTGCGCGATCGGTGGCAGCCGGGCATCGACGTGCCCGCCGCGCAGGGGCGGGCCGACTCCGGGGACATCGAGATCGACCTCGTCGAGCTGTTCACCGACGTCGCCGAGCTGGCCGCGGACGTCGGGACCGGCGTCGCGGTGTTCATCGACGAGATCCAGGACCTCCAGCCCGACGACGTCTCCGCGCTCTGCGCGGCCTGCCACGAGCTGTCGCAGTCCGGGGCGCCGCTGGTCGTCGTCGGCGCCGGGCTGCCGCACGTGCCCGCCGTGCTCTCGGCGTCCAAGTCGTACTCCGAGCGGCTCTTCCGCTACGCGCGCATCGACCGGCTCGAGCGCGAGGACGCCGACTTCGCCGTGATGGCGCCGATCGAACGCGAGGACGCCGGCATCGAGCCGGAAGCCCTCGACGCGCTCTTCGACGCCTCCGGCGGCTACCCCTACTTCATCCAGGCCTACGGCAAGGCGGCCTGGGACGCGGCGCCGTCCGACCCGATCACGGTCAAGGACGTCCAGGTCGCGGCGCCCGAGGCGGAGTCGGAGCTGGCGGTCGGCTTCTTCGGTTCGCGCTACGAGCGCGCGACGCCGGCCGAGCGCGAGTACCTGCAGGCGATGGCCGAGCTGACGCAGGGGCGCGACGAACCCGCCGGCACCGCCGACGTCGCCGTCTTCCTCGGGCGGAAGCCGTCTTCGCTGTCGCCGGCCCGCGACAGCCTCATGAAGAAGGGCCTCGTCTACTCCGCCGAGCGGGGGCAGATCGCCTTCACCGTGCCGCACTTCGGCCACTACCTGCTCAGCCGCGACTGACCTGGGCTTTTCCCGGTGTCTCGCGCTCTATGAGCGTCCCTAAGGTTTTATTGCCCATTTGCTAGACATGGCTAGATCTTGGTAGCGGGTTGCCTACGCGTGACCGCGGCCACCCCCAATCTCTCCGGCGCATACCCACGTTTGCCGATGATTCATCGGCGAGTGCGCCACATCACCGGACATTCGTTGGATTCCTTGTGAAAAAAGGTGCATACTAGAGGCACAACCACCGAGACCCTCCGAAGGGGATGCAGAAACCGATGAACAACATCGCCGCCAAGCTCCGTGCCCGTCGCGCCGAGGTTCGCACTCGCCGGGCGCTGAACCGGGCGATCGACACCGCCGCGACCGCGACGGTCCGTCAGGAACTCATCGCGATCGCGCAGGCTCGCTCGGGCTACATGCGCTGATCTCTCACCCCGTGGCGGTCGCCCATTCGAGTGACCTATGCCACATAGTGCTCAACGTGTAACGACGTGCGAAGTGCCGTCGATACCCAGTACGACCCCGTGATGCTGGCGGACCCCCGACCTGGCAGCATCGCGGGGTTTCCCATTTCCCCGGTAAGTCACTTGCCGCCGCGGACCTGTCGAGTAATCATTGACTTCGTCAACGAACTTGTTGAGGTGGTCAATGAACAACGACCGGGTGGCCGCGGTCCGCGCTTTCAACCGGCTCTACACCGGCGTCATCGGGGTGCTCGACGAAGGCCCGGCGGACGCCGAGTACTCGCTGCCGGAAGCCCGGGTGCTCTTCGAACTCACCCACCAGGACCCACTGCCGGTCACTGACCTGCGGAAACGCCTCGACCTGGACGCCGGCTACGCGAGTAGGCTGCTCGCCCGCCTCGAGTCGCGGGGGCTGATCGCGCGGGAACGCTCCGAGGAGGACGCCCGCCGCCAGCTCGTGCGCCCGACGGAAGCCGGCCGGGCCGCGTTCGCCGTGCTCAACCAGCGCTCGACCGACCGGATCGGCGGGCTGCTGGGCCGGTTCGCCGACGAAGACCAGCAGCGCCTCCTGGCCGCGATGCGCACGATCGGCGACCTCGTCGGCGAGCGCCGCCGGGACCCGGTGCTCGTCCTGCGTCCGCCACGACCGGGGGACCTCGGCTGGGTGGTGGAACGGCACGGCTCGCTCTACGGCCGGGAGTACGGCTTCGACGACCGGTTCGAGGGGCTCGTCGCGCGCATCGTCGCCGACTTCGTCGAGACCCGCGACGACCCGCGGCAGGCGTTCTGGATCGCCGAGCTCGACGGCGAGCGCGTCGGCGGCATCGCGTGCACCCGCGGGCCGGACGCGGACACGGCGAGGCTGCGGTTGCTGCTGCTCGAGCCGTCGGCCCGCGGCCACGGCGTCGGCAAGCGCCTGGTCACCGAGTGCGTCGAGTTCGCGCGGGCGCACGGCTACCGCGGGATGGAGCTCTCGACGGTCTCCATCCTCACGGCGGCGCGCTCGATCTACCGCGCGGCCGGGTTCGAGCTCGTCCGCGAGGAGGATTTCGCCGACTGGGGCCCGAAGCTGACCGACGAGACCTGGCGCCTGACGTTCTAGCGCGGCACGCGGCCGAGCAGGAAGAACTCCGGGTTGGGGCGCAGCGCCGTCAGGTGGGCGAGGCGGTTCGACATCGCGAACAACGCCGTGATCGCGCCGACGTCCCAGATCTCGTCGTCGGTCAGGCCCGCGTTGCGCGCGGCTTCGAGATCGCCCTCGCCGAACAGCGCGGAGTCCTGGGCGAGCGCCAGGGCCAGGTCGACGATCGCGCGACCGCGTTCGTCGAGCTCCACCTGCCACGGGTTGCTCGACACGCGGTCGGCCAGCTCGGGGTCCTTGGCGCGGATGCGCAGGATGGCGCCGTGCGCGACCACGCAGTAGGTGCAGTGGTTGGCGCCGGAGGTGGCGACGACGACCAGCTCGCGCTCGGCCTTGGTGAGTCCGTCGGAGCGTTCCATCAGGGCGTCGTGGTAGTCGAGGAACGCGCGCAGCTCGGCGGGGCGGTGGCCCAGGGCGCGGAAGATGTTGGGCACGAAGCCCGACTTCTCCGCGATGGCGCCGACGCGCGCACGGAGGTCGTCGGGCAGGTCTTCGAGTTCCACGACCGGGAACCGGCTCACTTCGCTCATGGGCTTCACGCTAACTTCCGCTGCTCACCGGGGAAACTCCGGAAGCGGACGACGGCAGGCCTGCACCAGGCCCGCGCTGTCGGCGTTCCACATCGAGACCGTCATCGCGTGGTGCCACACCGCGCCGGTGCCGGACCGCGACGACGATTCTCGCGCAGCGGCTGGCTGCGTGCGGCTGATTCCTGGTTGGCTGGACCCGTGACGGACTACGTCGACGGGTACTGCGAACGCGTCGGGCCCGGGCTCTGGGGAGAACCGCTCAACAGTCTCAGCAACCTCGCGTTCCTCGTCGCCGCCGTGCTCGTGTGGCGGCTGGCCGAGGGGGACCGGACCGGGCGGGTGCTCGCCGCGTTGATCGGGCTCGTCTTCGTCGCGAGCAGTGGCTTCCACCTGCTCGCGACGCGGTGGGCGGCCGTCGCGGACTCGGGGGCGATCCTCGTGTTCCTGCTGGTGTACGTCGTGGTGTTCGCCCGCCGCCGGTGGAGCCGGCGGTGGGGGTGGGTGGCCGCGCCGGCGTTCCTCGCGCTGACCGCCGGTACGGCGTTGTTCGGCGGCGGGCTCTACCTCTCCGCCCTCATCGCACTCGGCGTCTTCGCCGCCGTGCTCGCCTTCGCGCGCGACGCGTACTGGACGCACTACGTCGTGGCGGGGGCGGTGTTCGCGCTCTCGCTGAGCTTGCGCACGCTCGACCGGGACGTCTGCGACTACGTCCCGGCCGGCACGCACTTCCTCTGGCACCTGCTCAACGGCGTGGTGCTCTACCTCGTTTCCCGGGTGCTCGTCCGTCCACAGAGGACATAACGGACTCAGTGAGCGCCGATCGGGCGCAGGTCCTTGTCGTTCTCGTCGGCCAGGTAGTCCGCCGGGTTGGTGTCGTCCGTGCCGTTGAACACCTTCAGCTGCCGGGCGATCACCGTGACGATCGCCGCGACCACCAGGTTGGCGATCAGGGCCACGAAGCCGACGTAGATCTGGACCAGGGAGCCCGAGAACGGGTGCCAGCCGAAGATCGACATGTTGCCCAGCGCCAGCGCCGAGCCGCCGAAGTGGAGCTTTCCGTTGGCCGGGTTGGGGATGCCGTACAGCATGATCAGGCCCCAGCCGATGCCGACGACCCAGCCCGCGATCAGGCCCCAGCGGTGGAACCAGCGCGTGTACAGCGCGAGCGCCACGGCCGGGAGCGTCTGCAGGATCAGCACGCCGCCGATGAGCTGGAGGTCGATCGAGAACTGCGGGTCGATCAGGATGATCACGGCCACCGCGCCGAGCTTCACGACCAGCGAAGCGAGCTTCGCCTGCTTGGCCTCGTCGGCCGGGGTCGCGTTCTTGCGGATGTACTCCTTGTAGATGTTGCGGGTCCACAGGTTCGCCGCGGCGATCGACATGATCGCGGCGGGCACCAGCGCGCCGATGCCGATCGCGGCGAACGCGATGCCGGCGAACCAGGACGAGAACTGGTTGTCGAACAGCACCGGGACGATCGTGTTGCCGTCCGGCTTGCCGGTGGCCGCGTTCGTCAGCGGCTTCACGCCCGCCGTGATGGCGACGTAGCCGAGCAGCGCCAGCAGGCCGAGCACCAGCGAGTACGCCGGGAGCGCGACCATGTTCCGCTTGATGACGGTGCGGCCGCGGGAGGCGAGGACGCTGGTCAGCGAGTGCGGGTAGAGGAAGAGCGCGAGCGCCGAACCCAGCGCCAGCGTGGCGTACTGCAGCTGGTTGTTGGCGGTCAGCAGGATCGAGCCGGCCGGCTTGCCGGTGGTCGGGTTCGGCGTGCCGAGCTTCTTCGCCGCCGCGTCGAAGATGTGCGACCAGCCGCCCAGCTTCGAGGGCAGGTATATGATCGCCACGAGGATGACGATGTAGATCAGGATGTCCTTGACGAACGCGATCAGCGCGGGCGCCCGCAGGCCGGACTGGTAGGTGTAGACCGCCAAGATGACGAAGGCGATCAGCAGCGGCAGGTGCCCGACGATGCCGGAGCCGTTGATGCCCATCGTCCGCAGCACGGCTTCGAGGCCGACCAGCTGCAGCGCGATGTACGGCATGGTCGCGACGATGCCGGTGATCGCCACCAGCAGCGCGAGGATCGGCGAGCCGAAGCGGCCGCGCACGAAGTCGGCCGGGGTCACGTAGCCGCGGACCCGCGAAACCGACCACATCCGCAGCGCCGGCAGCAGGACGATCGGGTAGACGACGATCGTGTACGGCAGCGCGTAGAGGCCGAGCGCGCCGGCGCTGAACACCAGCGCGGGTACCGCGACGAAGGTGTACGCCGTGTAGAGGTCACCGCCGAGCAGGAACCACGTGATCCACGAACCGAACTTGCGGCCGCCGAGGCCCCATTCGTCGAGGTGGTCCAGCCCGCCGCCGCGCTGCCAGCGCGCCGCCATGAAGCCGAGGACGGTGACCAGCGCGAACAGGATCGTGAAGATGATCAGTTCGGGCCACTGCAGGTTGCTCATCGAGCGTCCCCTTCGTCCAGGTCGTCGACGCTCAGCCGGTCGGGGGCGTCCGTGGTGGGCTTGTCCCGCGTCATCAGGTAGACGATCCAGGTGCTCAGCACCCCGACCGCGACCATGAGGAACTGGAACCAGTAGAAGAACGGCATCCCGAACAGCCGCGGACCGTCCACGTTGAACAGTGGCGTGACCAGGACCAGCAGCGGGACGATCAGGAGCAGGTTCCACGGGTTGAACCGCGACCCGCGCACCTTTCCGTCGTGCTTCACAGTCGACATCGACCTCACCTAACACTCCCGTAACCGACCGCCTGACCTTAGAACCTGGGTGACAGCGAGTCACGTCTGTCCGATATCGATTTGATCGCCGCGGCCGCCGTTGCCGACCAACGTCGGTTGCCCCGCCTCCGCGAGCCCTATATCAATAGCCGGACTCCGCACGTGAAAAGCCAAAAAGGGGCAACCGTATGACACGACTCCGCTACGCGGTGGTGATCCCGGCGATCGCCGGCACCCTGCTGGCCGGGTTCACGCCGGCCTTCGCGGGCCAGGAGGCCGCGGCCGGCAAGCAGCCGCTGAACTCCTCGAACATCCCGCAGCAGTACGCGAACCAGAAGCTCGACTGGCACAAGTGCGCCGTCCCCGCCGAGCTGCCGACGGCCCCGCCCGCCGGCGCCGAGGACATGGAGTGCGCGACCTACAAGACGCCGCGCAACTGGTACCAGGCGAACGCCCAGATCGACCTGACCATCGCCGTCAGCCGCCTGAAGGCGACCAAGGACGCGACCGCCAGCGTCGTCACCAACCCCGGCGGCCCGGGCGCGCCCGGCCGGAACTTCCCGGCCCGCCTGCGCAACCAGCCGAAGCTGCGGGAGCACCAGGAGATCGTCGGGTTCGACCCGCGCGGCACCGGCAAGAGCACGAACATCACGTGCGGTGGCGCCATCGGCACCGGCTCGGACCTCGACCCGCGTGACCGCAACCGGCAGAACCTGAACCTGATCGTCGCGGCGACGAAGTACGCGGCCCTGTCCTGCCAGCAGAAGTCCGGCGAGCTGGGCCCGCTGATCAACACCGACCAGACGGTCAAGGACATCGACCTGCTGCGCGTGCTGCTCGGCCGCGACAAGATCAACTGGGTCGGCTACTCGGCGGGCACCTGGATGGGCGCGCACTACGCGCAGGCCTACCCGACGCGCACCGGCCGGTTCGTGCTCGACTCCTCGACGGAGTTCACGACCACGTGGCAGAAGTCGTTCGACTGGCAGCCGCTCGGCTTCGAGCGCCGCTTCCGCTCCGACTTCCTCCCGTGGGTGGCGAAGTACGACAAGCTCTACCACTTCGGCACGACCGGTGAAGCGGCCCGCCAGACCTACGAGCAGGTCCGCTACGCCCTGACCCAGGGCGCGGTCACCCTGCCCGACGGCTCGACCGTGTCGGCCAACGGGCTGGACGCCTTCATCGCCTCGAGCATCTACTCGAAGCGCTCCTTCCCGGGTCTCGCCGACTACCTGGTCAGCGTCCGCACGCTGACCCAGGGCACGGCGTCGGCGCAGGCGAAGTCGTCGGCCGCGCAGAAGGTCAAGGCCGCCGACAAGAGCACCGAGACCTCCGGCGCGCAGCCGCTGATGGTCCCGACCGACGGCGACTCCTACGACGCCAGCTTCTGGACCATCCCGTGCAACGAGGGTCCGTGGACCGGCACCGTGAACAGCGCCATCAAGGACTCGCAGAAGCTGATCGACAAGCAGCTGCCGCTCCTGGGTGCCGGCTGGTTCATCCAGCCGTGCCTGTTCTGGAAGAAGCAGCCGGCACCGCTCCCGGTGCTGGACGGCAAGGGTGTCCCGCCGGTGCTGATCGTCGAGTCGGAGCACGACCCGGCGACGCCGATCGAGGGTGCGCGGCGCGCGCACAAGGCGTTCGCGGGTTCGCGGATGCTGACGATCACCGGCGAGGGTGACCACGGTATCTACGCCGGCGGCAACGCGGGTGTGGACAAGGTCGTGGAGGCCTACCTGGTCGACGGCGTCGTGCCGAACGACCAGAGCCTGCCCGGCATGCCACTTCCGGTGCCCGCGGGCGCCTGACACCACAAGGTGTAGTGGAAGCCCCGCCGAACGGACGTTCGGCGGGGCTTTTCCACACCTGTGCACAGAGTTGTCCACAGGCAGTGGACAACTCAGGTGGTATTAGTATTGGGTTCATGGTGCGAGTACCGCTGACAGACGACGAGCGCGAGCGCGGCGAACGCCTCGGCCAGGCGCTGCGGACGGCGCGGGCCGGCCGGAGCATGGTCGACGTCGCCGCGGAGGCCGGGATCTCGGTCGAAACGCTCCGGAAGATCGAAACGGGGCGCATCCCGACGCCGGCGTTCTTCACGGTCACGGCCATCGCCGACGCCGTGGGCCTGCCGCTCGACGAGCTGCGCGCGGCGGTCGAGCCCGTCGGGTCGCCGACGCTCAGCCAGGCGAGTTAGACCGGGCGCAGCTGGTTCAGGATGTGCTCGCGGTCGTTGAGGAACGCGCAGCCCGCCACCGGCAGGTCGTAGCTGTTGAGCAGCTTCTCGAAGTCGGAGTACTCGTCCGCCGAGAAGCCGAAGCCCAGCTTGACCGAGTGCGCGGCCAGCACGTCCGCCAGTTCCTCCCACTCGCCGGACCACAGCAGCGTCCGGTAGTGCGTGTAGTCCTCGGGGGACAGCCGGTCGGCGACGCTGGTCAGGATGCTGTCGGCGAAGAAGCTGATGCGGTTGCTCTGGAGGTCCGCGACCGTCGGGTTCGCCGGGTCGCGGGCGGTGTCCGGGTTGCGGACGACGCCGGGGCCCGCCACCGGGTACGCGGTGTGCACGTGCCCGTTCTCCTCGACCAGGACGATCAGGTGCACGTTGTACCGTTCGCCGGCGCAGCGCCAGCGGCCGTTCGGCTGCCGCCGCCGGGCCTCGCTGGGGTCGTTCGCGACGTCCTTGACGACGGAGATGATGTGCTCGTCGGTCCAGCCGGCCGGGAACTCGCTGGTCGCCCGCCGCCCGACGCCCGGTGCGTGCCCACCGCCCACTGGTTGCTCCCTTCGTCGGAGCGAGCGTAGGTCAAACGGCGGCGGAGAGCAGCACGATCCCGATGAGCTGGAGGTCGAGGCCGCGGAAGAGCTGGCGCACGAGGTTGGCGGGCATCGGGCCCATCGGGGTGTCCACGAACGCCGGATTGCCGTAGTCGACGGCGGTCCGGGTGACCGTGCGCAGGATCGAGAGCACCGACAGCGGCACCGCGAGCCACGCGCCCGGCCCGAACGAGGTCCCACCCGCGAGGGTGACCACGGCGAGCAGCGCTGCCCAGCCGATCCCGACGCCCGCCAGCGCCAGGCCGTGGGTCAGCACCAGCTCGCGGTTGCCCGTCCCGAGCCACCGGCGGCGGCCCGGGTTGCGCCAGAGCTCGCCGAGCCCGCCGGCGAACGGCGTCAGCGCGACGTACGCGCCGATGCCGACGAGGACCGCGCCCGGCACGGTCGGCAGGGCGATGTGGGCGACGACGACCGCGAAGCCGACCAGCGCCGCCGCACCCGCGTACCGGGAGCGGCCGAGCGTGCCCGCGAAGGCCAGCCGGAGCGCGGTCGGGCGGCGCAGCGGGAAGCGCCCGACCGGGGCCGACGGCGGGAGCAGCATCATCGGGTCGAGGAACGTGACGGCGACCGAGCGCAGCACCCGCCCGTCCCACCCGGCGAGCAGTGCCGCCCGGCCCGCGCGGTGCACCGGCTCGCCGCCGAACGCCAGCGGCAGCGCCGCGACCAGCACGCCCGCGGCGACGAACTGCACGGCCACCGGGCCGAGGTGCAGCGAGGCGATGAGCAGCCCGGCGACGGCGAGCGCGAGCGGGCCCAGCGCGTCCAGCCGCAGCGCGGTCCGCCGGGCGGAGGCGACCGCGGCGACGGCGGTCGCGACGACCATCGCGACGGCCGCACGCCACTGGTCGAGCCCGGCCCCTCCGACGGCGAGCAGCAGCGCGGCCAGGTAGCCGGTGACCACCAGGACGCCGGTCCACGCGCCGAGCAGCCGCAGCGTGACGACGCGGCCGCGGTCCACCGGGGCGAAGTCGAGCCAGGTCAGCTCGGCCGGCTCGACCCAGGCGAAGCCGCGGCGCAGGAGGCCGCGCCAGCCGACCGCGCAGCAGAGCGTGAGCAGGCCGAGGACGGCCGGGAAGTCCACGTGGGACGAGCCGTAGAGCGCCGGGCGCCAGCCGTCGACGTGGAAGAACGCGGTGAACAGGAACCCGAAGCCGAACAGGAAGACGAAGCTCGCGGTGTCGCCGCTGAAGATCCCGCCGAACCGCTTGCGGCCCGGGATCCGCATCCGGCGGGGTGCCAGCGTCACCACAGTTCTAGGACGCTGTCCGCGGCTTCGAGCAGCGGCGGGTGGTGCGTGGCCACCACGACCGCCGCGCCGGCCGCCGTCGACCGGGCGATCACCTCGACGAGCCAGTCCTTGCCCGCCGCGTCGAGCGCGCGTTCCGGTTCGTCGAGCAGCAACACGCGGTGCGGGCGCGCGGTGACGCCGAGCAGGAGCAGGCGGCGGCGCTGGCCCGCGGAGAAGTGCCCGGACGTGACGCGCATGCGCTCGCCGAGCCCCGCGTCGCGCAGCAGCTCCTCGTGGTCGCCCAGGTCGGCGCCGAACGAGCCGGCCAGGAGTTCGAGGTGCTGCAACGGCGTCAGCTCGGCGAAGAAGTCGGAGTCGTCGAACAGCACCGACACCTTGCGGCGGAATTCGACGTCCCGCTCGTCCGGCACCTTGCGGTCGATCAGCACGCGGCCGCGCTGCGGCTTCTGCATCCCGTAGAGGCAGCGCATCAAGGTCGACTTGCCGACTCCGTTCGGCCCGACGATCGCCGCGCACTCGCCGGGCTCGACGGCGAAGTCCAGGTCGTCGAACAGCCAGTGCTCGCCGGCCCGGACGCCGATCGCGGTCGCGTCGATCATCGGAGCGCTTCGAGCACCGGGGCGAACTGGTCCATGTTCTGTTCCAGGATCGTGTAGTAGGTCAGCCCGAACCGCTCGCGGTGGGCGTGGAGCTGCTCGGCGACCTCGGCGGGCGAGCCGATCAGCGCGGTCGGCAGCACCGCCAGCTGCTCGACGCTCAGGACGCCCTGCACCCGCTTCTCGAGCTCCGCGAGCGCGCCCGCGCGGTCGCCGGTGATGTGCACGAAGTGGCACAGCAGGTTGAACTCGACCTCCCGGCCGCCAAGCTTCGACCGGACGAACCCGACCCGCTCCTCGATGCCTTCGGCGGTCTCCGGCATCAGTGCGCCGCCGTCCGGCGTCTTCGCGGCACCGGTGAAGCCGATGACGTCGGCGTGCTCGGCCGCGAGGGTCAGCAGCCGGTCACCGCGGCCGGCGAGCAGCAGCGGCGGTCCGGCGGGGCGCACCGGTGCCGGCTTGTGCTCCGGGTCGGCGTAGGCCCGCTTGAGCTCGAGGATCGACCGCTCGAGGTGGTCGACGCGCTCGCGGGCGGACGGGAACGGCAGCCCGGCGGCCTCGAACTCCTCCTTGACGTACCCCGCGCCGAGCCCCAGCTCCAGGCGGCCGTCGGTGAACTGGTCGGTGCCCGTGACGTCGCGGGCGAGCAGCACCGGGTTGTAGAACGGGGTGTTCAGCACGAAGGTGTTCAGCTTGACCCGCTCGGTGACCTCGGCGGCGAGCACGAGCGCCGGGAACGGCGGCGCCATCCCGAGGTGGTCGGCCGCACCGATGACGTCGAAGCCCAGGTCCTCGGCCTTCCGGCACTTCCCGACCCACCCCGCGCGGTGGTCGGGCACGTGCATGTTGACCCCGAAGCGGAAATCCCCAGTCATACCGACAAGGTACTCAGCGGAGCTTTTCGATCACCGGAGCCAGCCTCGGCAGGTCGTCCTCGATCACTGTGAAGTAGCTGATTCCGAGCGTCTCGCGGGTGCGCAGCAGCTGCTCGGCGACGGCGCCGGAGGATCCCACGAGGACGGTCGGCAGCTCGCCCAGCTCGTCGACGCCGAGGTCGGGGACCCGCCGGTGGACGGCTTCCAGCGTGCTGCGGCGGTCGTCGGTCACGCGGGTGACGTGCACCAGCAGGTTCAGCTCGGCGTCCCGGCCGTCGAGGGCGGTCCGCGCGAACTCGACGCGCTCGGTCAGCTCGCCGAGCCCGGCCAGGGACATCCGGCCCTCGACCTTCGTCGCCGCGGTACCGGTGAAGCCGACGATGTCGGCGTGCTTCGCGGCCAGCTTGAGGACGCGGTCGCCGCGTCCGCCGAGCAGCAGCGGCGGCCCGGGTTTCTGCACCGGTTCCGGCTTGTGCGACGGATCCGCGTACAGCCGTTTCAGTTCCAGCACCGCGCGTTCGAGCCGCGCGTACCGCTGCCCGGGCGTGCCCCACTCGATCCCGGCGGCGTGGAACTCCGCCTCGACGTACCCCGCGCCGATGCCCAGCTCCAGGCGGCCGCCGGTGAACTGGTCGGTGCCCGTGACGTCGCGGGCGAGCAGCACCGGGTGGTGGAAGCAGGCGTTGATGACGAACGTGTTGAGCCGGACCCGCTCGGTCGCCTCGGCCGCGAGCACGAGCGCGGGGAACGGCGGCGCCATCCCGACGTGGTCGGCCGCCCCGACGACGTCGTAGCCGAGGTCCTCGGCCTTGCGGCACTTCGCCACCCACTCGGCCCGGGAACCGGGCACCACCAGATCCACGCCGAAGCGGAACGGTTTCATAGGCGCGAAACTACCGGGAAAGGAAGAAGGGGACGCCTCCCGGATGCGGCCGGGAGGCGTCCCCTTCTGTCTCAGGGTGTTCAGCTCAGGCGCTGGGCCAGCGCGTCGAGCTCGTCACGCAGCGAGGTGGGGACCTCGCCGATCTTCTGGAACCACTCCTCGATCAGCGGCAGCTCCGCGCGCCACTCCTCGGGCTTGACCTCGAGGGCGGCCTGGATGTCCTCGATCGGCTCGGTGAGGCCCTCGGTGTCGAGGTCCTCGGCCCGCGGCACGAAGCCGACCGGCGTCTCGACGGCGTTGCCCTTGCCCTCGACGCGCTCGACGACCCACTTGAGGATCCGCGAGTTCTCGCCGAAGCCCGGCCACAGGAAGCGGCCGTCGTCGCCGCGGCGGAACCAGTTGACGTAGAAGATCTTCGGCAGCTTGTTCGCGTCGGCGTTCTTGCCCAGGTTCAGCCAGTGCTTGAAGTAATCACCGGCGTGGTAGCCGAGGAACGGCAGCATCGCCATCGGGTCGCGGCGCACGTTGCCGACCGCGCCGGCCGCGGCCGCCGTGGTCTCCGACGACATCGTGGCACCCATGAAGACGCCGTGCTGCCAGTCGCGGGCCTCGTTCACCAGCGGCACCGTCGTCTTGCGGCGGCCGCCGAACAGGATCGCCGAGATCGGCACGCCCTTCGGGTCGTCCCACTCGTCGGCGAGGATCGGGCACTGCGACATCGGCGTGCAGTAGCGCGAGTTCGGGTGGGCGGCCTTCTCCTCGGAGTCCGGCGTCCAGTCCTGCTTCTTCCACGACGTGGCGTGGGCGGGCTTGTTCTCCATGCCCTCCCACCAGATGTCGCCGTCGTCGGTGAGGGCGACGTTCGTGAAGACCGTGTTGCCCTGTTCGATCGTGCGCATCGCGTTCGGGTTGGTGTGCCAGTCGGTACCCGGCGCGACGCCGAAGAAGCCGAACTCCGGGTTGACCGCGTACAGGCGGCCGTCTTCCCCGAAGCGCATCCACGCGATGTCGTCGCCGAGGGTCTCGGCGCGCCAGCCCGGGATGGTCGGCTGCAGCATGGCGAGGTTGGTCTTGCCGCAGGCGCTCGGGAACGCGGCCGCGACGTAGTGGACCTTCTCCTCGGGGGAGATCAGCTTGAGGATCAGCATGTGCTCGGCGAGCCAGCCCTCGTCGCGGGCCATCACCGAGGCGATGCGCAGCGAGTAGCACTTCTTGCCCAGCAGCGAGTTGCCGCCGTAGCCGGAGCCGTAGCTCCAGATCGCCCGCTCTTCGGGGAAGTGCGAAATGTACTTCGTTTCGTTGCAGGGCCAGGAAACGTCCTGCTGCCCCGGCTCGAGCGGCGCACCCACGGAGTGGAGTGCCGGCACGAATTCGCGCTCACTGCCATCCGGCGCGACGAACTTCTCGAGGGCCGCCTTGCCCGCGCGGGTCATCACGCGCATCGAAGCGACAACGTAGGCGAAATCGGTGATTTCGATACCCAGCTTGGGATTCTCGTCGGCGAGGGGACCCATGCAGAACGGGATGACGTACATCGTGCGGCCGCGCATCGAGCCTCGGAAGAGCTCGGTCATGGTGGCCTTCATCTCGGCCGGGTCCATCCAGTGGTTGGTCGGACCGGCGTCCTCGGGACGCTCCGAACAGATGAAGGTCCGGTCTTCGACGCGGGCGACGTCGTTGGGGTCGGAGGTGGCCCAGAAGGAGTTCGGCTTCGACTTGAGCTGCACGAACGTGCCGGCGTCGACCAGCTCCTGGTTGATCCGGGCGGCTTCTTCGTCAGACCCGTCGACCCACACCACGCGGTCCGGGTTGGTCAGCTCGGCGACCTCCCGGACGAAGGACAGCACGCCGGTGTGCGTCGTCGGCGCGGTGTCCAGTCCGGGGATGGCGACTGCGGTCATCTCTACTCCTGACTTCCGACGACAAATGAGCCCGCACCGGGAACGACGCTGTTCCGGTGCGGGCTTCATTGCCTGCGGCCGAATGGCTTCGCACACCGGCGGACGACCGGTGTGCGGGTTTTGGGATTCTTCGAGAGTAACCGCATGACCGGCAGGTAACAGAGAGCTGACGTGTACGTTCTCTCACAAGACCGATAAGGGAATCGATTCAGAAGCCGCCTTTTCTTTCATTGACGACATGAAAAAAGCCCGAGGCCGAAGCCCCGGGCTTTCAAACTGAGACGTGGGTCACCTCAGTTGGGGGATATCCACTGCCCCGTGCCGGAGTCGATGCGCGCGACGCCTTCCAGCGTCTGCGTGCCGGCCTCGCCCCAAGCCGCGTCGGCGGCCAGGTCGCCCTCGCTGCCGGAGTCCACCAGTCCACTCGAGACCTCGGTCCACTGGCCGGGGCCGGAGTGCTCGAACGTCGTGGTGGTGCCGTCGGCGCCGGTCTGGATCGCGATGTCCGCTTCGCCGTCGCCGTCCTTGTCGGTGAAGGCGATGGTGCCGCCGCTCTTCGTCTCGACGATGGCGGTGTCGTTGTGGCCGTCGTGGTCGGTGTCGATGGTCGCGACCCCCGCGTCCACCTCGCCGTCCGGCAGGTCGGCGTGGATGTGCCCGCCGGAGCTGTCGTCGCGGCCCCCGGTGTCGGAGTCGTCGTGGCCGCCGCCGTGGGACTCGACCCACTGGCCGCTGGCCTCGTCGTAGACGGCCTGGTCGACGACGTGCCCGGTTTCGTCCAGCACGGCGTACTGGTCGGCTTCACCGTCGTGGTTCGTGTCGATGAACGCCTGCGAGGTGCCGTCGTCGTGCTCGATGATCGCGGTGTCGTTGACGCCGTCGTCGTTCACGTCGTAGTTGACCTCGGCCTGGTACTCCTGACCGTCGACGTGGACGGTCATCGCGTTCGTACCGCTCGCGTCGGTGTCGCTGCCGCCACTCTCGTCGACCCACATGGGAACTTCCCCCTTTTGACCGGGTACCGCCGTCTCTGACCTGCTGTCCGAGGGTATGACTCACCGTATGCCGGTTCGGTTCCGCTCCACAACCGGACCGGGGTCAGGCGGTCTTGTCCCGCAGCGCCCGGATCCTGGTCAGGAAGGTTTCGGCACGGTCGCGGCCGTCGCTGACCTCTTTGAGCCGCTTCGACACGACGGCGATCTTCTTGGCGCGCTCCTGCGCACCCATCTTGATCGTCTTGTCGACTTCCTTCAGCTCGGCCTCGATCGCGTCGATGCGCCGGCCCAGTGCTTCGTCCAGCGCCATCGACAGCTGCTGCTCGGCCTCGATCAGCTGCTCGGCGACCAGCTGGTCGAGCGTCGAGCGGGCGTCCGCGATCGCCTCGACCAGCCACTGCTTCATGTGCTGCTTGTCGGCCGCGTGCTTGCGCGTGCGGGCCATCCACCAGCCGGCGCCGAGGCCGATGATGATGGTCGCGGGCAGCACGACGGGGTTGAGGATCGCGACGCCGGCCAGCGGCAGCGCGGCCACCTTGCCGGCCCCGACGCCGCCGGAGATGCCCATGAAGACGAGCAGTTTGTCCTCGGCCGTCGGCGGCTTCTTGTCCGGCGGGCGCAGCACCACCGGCGGGCCGCCGGCCCGGGCGAACTGCGCGCGGATGACGTCGAGCTCTTCGGGCGAGAACAGCTCCGACAGCGAGACGTTGGTGACCTGGTTCAGCCGCTGGGAAAGCAGCATCGAGACCCGCTGCGACGTCGTCTGCAGCGCGATGTCGACCTGCTGCGGGAGCGCGGCCAGCTCGTCGCGCTTGGCCGCGTCGATCAGCTGGCGGAAGTGGGTCTGCGCGTCCCGCATCTGCCTGCTGGACTCGTGCCCGACCTCGACGCGGGTGCGCTGCACCTCGCCGCGCAGCTTGAGCTGCCAGCCGCGGGTCGAGGACCGGCGCTCGGCCTGCAGCTGGTCACGGCGTTCGCGCAGCTGCTCGGCCTCGGCTTCCCCGGCGGACAGCGCGCGGCTCTCGGCCTGCAGCTTCGCCTTCAGTTCGCCCAGCGCGCTGGAGAGCGCGCGCAGCGTGTTGGCCTCGCCGAGCATCGCCGAGCGGCCGACGAGCAGCTCCTGCAACGCCGTCTGGATCGCGGCGACGCCGGACTTCTCCCGCAGCATCGCGGCCATCTGCTCGTTGGGCGCCTTCGCGGCCGTTTCGAACATCCGCGCCGACACCGGGTGGAACACCGCGTCGGCGAAGCGGGGCGCGTGCTCGCGCAGCAGCTGCCGGTCGGCCTCCATGACCTCGCGCCAGCCGCGGAACATGTCCACCTTGGTCAGCGCGAACACCACGGTCTCGACGCGCTCGCCGACGTCGCGCAGGAACTGCAGCTCGGTCGAGGTGAACGGCGCCGAGGCGTCGACGACGAACAGCAGCGCGGTCGCACCCGCGGCGGCTTCCTTGGCGAGCTCGCCGTGCAGCGAGTCGAGCCCGCCGACGCCGGGGGTGTCGACCAGGGAAAGCCGCATCAGCAGCGGCACCGGCCCGGTGACCTCGACGTACCGCGGCGGGATCTGGCCGGGCGGCAGCTCGTGCGCGGCGGACACCCAGTGGATCAGCTGGCCCAGGTCGATCGGCACCGGCGCGAGCTGGCCGGGGTAGCAGGCCTGCGCGCCCCACGCGTCGGCGTGGTCGAACACCAGGTAGGTGGCGGTGGCGACGTCGGCGTCCACAGGGGACAGTCCCGGCCGCGCGAGCAGCGCGTTGACCAGCGAGCTCTTGCCGCGGTTGGTCTCGCCGACGACCACGACGGCCGGCTTCTTCGGCCGGGTCTTCCGGATGTCCTCGACCCACCGGGCGGCGGCCGGGTCGGCGTCGCGGACGGTGGTCAGCAGCTGCTCTCGCGCGGCCGCGACCTGCGCGGGCAGGCTCGGCGCGGTGGGTGCGCTCACGGGGTCTTCTTCGCGTAGACGGTGACGATCGGGGCGCGCAGCAGGCGGTCGTGGTCGGCGAACCCGGTGACCTCGGTTTCCGCGACGATGCCCTCGAGCGCCGGGTCTTCGGTGGCCACGGCGCCGCCGGCTTCGTGGCAGGCCGGGTCGAAGCGCTCGCCGTCGGGCCGCAGCGCTTGGACGCCGATCGCGGCGAGCCCCTCTTCGAGGCGTTCGACGACGCCGCCACTGCGGGCGCGGTCCAGGGCGTACAAGCACATCTGGATCAGTGCCTGGCGATCGGCGAGTGCGCGCTCAAGATCGCTTACCTGCTGCTGCAAGGGGTGCACATCGGTGTCCGACGCGGGGGAACCGCGGTCGGTTCCGTCCTTGCGAAACCACGCCATGCGGACAGTCTGGCGGATTCAGCCGCCCGCCGGGGGCGGAACCGGGCGAAGGAACCGGATCAGGATCGTCCGGAGGATCGCTTGCTCGGCGGGCAGATCGAGGCCGGGGTCGAGGCTCGCCCGCGAAATCATCGCGTCGATCAGCCCGGCGACCCAGCCGGCGGCCGCCCGCGGTGCGACGCCCGGGTCGATCAGCCCGGCGGTCCCGGCCCGTTCGACCAGGACGGCCAAGCCGTCACGCAGGGCGCTGTCGTTGCGGTGGATCAGCTCGGCGAACTCGTCGTCGCGGGCGGCCTGCGCGGCGGCTTCCAGGACGATCCGGACGACGCCCGGCTGGGCGATCTGCCCGGCCAGCTCGGCGACGACGTCGAGCAGCGCGATCCACGGGTCTTCGGCCTTCGCCGCGGTTTCGAGACGCTCGGCCGTCTCGGCGGCGTCGTCGGTGAAGATCGCCGTGAACACCGCGCGCTTGCTGGGGAAGTAGTGGAAGAGGCTGCCGGAGCTGATGCCCGCCGCGCGGCAGATGTCCGCGGTCGTCGTCCGCTCGAAGCCCTTCTCGGCGAAGCAGCCGGCCGCGGCGTCCGCGATCGCGCGGCGCTTGGCCGCGTGCTTGGCCGGGTCGACGGTCCTCATCGCTCGACCGGCGGGTCGTCGCGCCAGGGGTAGCCGTGTTCGGCGAAGGCGGGAGCCAGCTCGCGCCCCGACAGGTCGGTCTTCTCGCGGGCGATCTCCCGGCCGTCGGTGGTGCGCAGGACAAGCTCCTTGCCGTCGAGGTAGACGGCGTCGAGGTCGGCCTCGATGCGGCGGGTCTTGTCGCCGCGGACCAGCGTGACGCGGGTCGGCGAGACCGTCACGACCAAGCGGTCGCCGGCCCAGACGACCGCGAACACCAGGCCGAGCACCAGCCCGCCGGCCACCGCGGCCAGCGTCGCCCACGGCTGCGGCAGCTTCGTGAGCACCTTGAACACGCCTTGGAACGGGAACGCCGGCAGGTCGCTGACCCACGCGGCGATGGCCCACACGCCCACGCCGAGCGCGCCGCCGATCAGCGGGCAACCGACCCAGGACCCGGTGCGCAGCCACGGCGGCTCGTCGACGGTCGTCTCCATGCCGTCCATTATCAGACCGTGTGCTCGGTTTATGAAAGCCGGGGCCTCAAACCAGCTGGGCGATCACGTCGCGGAGCACGGCCTCCAGGCCCGGGCCGTCCTCGGCCAGGCGGGACGAGACCAGCAGCTGGTCGTCGGCCGTGCGCAGCCAGATCGACCCGGCGACGGAGATCTCGATGACGTTCAGCCGGAACGGGTACGCGCGCCGGCCCTGCTTGACCTCGGCCTCCCGCACCAGCTGGCCGAGCCGCTCGCCGGCCACGATCTGGCGCCGGTAGAACCCGGGCGCCCACGGCGTGCCGCCCGACGGCTCGTTCGCCCCGCGCAGGGCGGGCCCGCGGGCGTTGGCGAAGTGGCGGGCCGCGGCGGGGCCGAAGAAGTCGACGGCCTGCCGCAGGGCCGTGCCCGGTTCGAGCGCGGGCCTGCCGTACCGGGTGCGCGGGCTGCGCGGGTCCGGGTCCTCACGGCTGCGCAGGGACGCCAGCAGATCGGTCCACCAGGCGGCCCACTGCTCCTGGACCGCCGCCCGGTCGATCCCCGGCGGGACGTGGACCGGAACGCGCGGCTCCACCGGCGGCAGCACCTGACCTTCGGAAACGGACAGGGCCAGGGCGTCACGGATGTACAGCGCGACGTCGACGTCCGTCTCGCTGCTCCACCCGGCTCGCCAGGATGTCGTGTTTTCCAGTCGCACGTTTCCCAGAGTACGCGGGAAAGGGGGGTGACCAGGGAAAGTCGGCAACCAGAAACAAACTCAGGCTTCGCGCACCTGCTGCCACATCAAGAAGTACGCGCGGTGCACGACGTGGGCGACGCGGCTCTGCGCCGGCGTCGCGCCGAAGGAGGCGAAGGACCGCCACCAGCCCGCGCGTTCGAGGGCGTGCGCGGCCAGCTCCGGGCGTGGGGCGCCGGGCTTGCCGAGCTGGGCGCCGATGTCGGCGTTGCTGCCCACCCGGAGCACCTCTTCGGACAGGTCCTCCGGCATGTCCACCGCGCCGGACGCGACCAGCGTCAGCGCTTCGAGCAGCCGCAGCTGGTGGGCTTCGGGCTTGGCGAGCAGCACCTCGATGGCGTCGTGGACGCGCTGGCGTTCGGCCGGATCGGCTGAGGCGTGCGCGAGCGCGGTGACCGACGCGAGGGCGGCGGCGGCCTTGATGCCGTCGGCGCGGGCGGCGAACACGATCGACAACCGGTGCCGCACCGCTTCCAGGCCGGACGCGTCGAGCAGCGACCGCCGCAGCGCGCCCGCCGTCAGCTCCGGCTCCTTGCGAATGGCCTCGACGGCGTGGGAGACGCCGAACAGGTCGAGCTTCTCCAGCAGCCGCAGCCGCGTGCCCGACGGGACGTCGCAGTCCCAGCTGGTGAAGATGTCGGCCGAGATCAGCATGGTCTGCAGGATGTCGTCGTCGAGCTCGGCGAGCTGCCGCAGCGCCTCGGCGTCGGCGGAGGTGAAGCCGCCGGACTCGGCCGACTCGGCGATCAGCCCGATCACCGGCAGCACGTCGGCGACGCGCGGCTTCAGCGTCGACGCCTGCTTCTCGGCCAGCAGCGTCGCGGCCTTCCAGACGTCGCCGCCGGAGCCTTCGACCGACTCGGGCGTGATGGTGTCGGCCTTGTTGAGCACGGCGATCGCGTTGACCGGGCCCGCTTCCCGGCTCGCCGTGGCCGCGGTGAACGCGGCGAGCGCCTGCTGGTCGTCCGCGCGGACGCCCTGGGTGACGACGTACAGCACGGCTTCGGCACCGGCGACGGCGTTGCGGGAGGTGTCGTCGAGCTCGTCCGAGCCCTCTTCGTCGCCGTCGTCCTGGCGGTGCTTCGCGGCGCCCAGGAGCTGCTCGGTGCGGGACACCGACGCGGCGTCGAGCGAGCCGAGGCCCGGGGTGTCGATCACCGTCATGCCCTGCAGGACGGCGTTGGTCAGGTACGCCTCGATGTGCGACACCTTGTCGATGTCGACGCCGAGCTCGGCGGGGATCATCCCGTCGGCGGCGAAGGGGAGCACCTGCTTGCGGCCGTCGGTGAAGACGATTTCGACGCGGTCCACCGTGCCGTACTGGAAGCGGGTCACCAGCCGCGTGCACTCGCCGATGTCGGTCGGCGCGACCCGGCGCCCGATCAGCGCGTTGACCAGCGTCGACTTGCCCGACTTGATCCGCCCGGCCACGGCCACCTGCAGCGGCGCGCCGAGCCGGCGCAGCACCTCGGCGAACCCGGCGGCGGTCCGCGCGGAGACCTGCGACTGCAGGCGGTGGCACAGGTTGGCCACCGACATCGACAGCGGACCCGCGAGCCGGCCCTGCTCCGGTGACGTCACGGCCCCCAGCCCTTCCCGTCGTAGGCGACAACCCCGTGAATCGTGCCATGTCCCTCATCCGGAGGTCGCACCCAAGGTGGTACCGCCGACCGACGCGCGTTCCCGGCCGCGGGACCTAGTGTTGTCTGGTGCGACGGCTGAGCCTCTGGATGCGTGCCCACCCCATGGCGGGCGACACGGTGCTGGCCGTCCTGCTCGGCCTGATCGACATGCTGCTGTTCGTCGCCGACGGCCTGGCCGAACTCGCGGAGCTGCCGCCGTGGTACATCGCCGTGCCGGTGAACATCGCGA
The DNA here is from genome assembly GCF_023008405.1 of Amycolatopsis sp. FBCC-B4732. Taxonomy (NCBI): domain Bacteria; kingdom Bacillati; phylum Actinomycetota; class Actinomycetes; order Pseudonocardiales; family Pseudonocardiaceae; genus Amycolatopsis; species Amycolatopsis sp. FBCC-B4732. The sequence goes on along the minus strand of NZ_CP095376.1, from coordinate 8,294,312 downwards.
TGGTGGTGCCGCTGGTGTTCCGGCGGAAGTCGCCGCTGTGGTCGGCGTACGTCGTGCTGGTGATCAGCGTCGTGCACGCGACGCTGCAGCTCGGCGTCGCCAGCGTCGCCGGCCTCGCGATGAGCATCTACTCGGTCGTCGTCTACGCGGGGCGGCGGCAGGGGCTGGTGTTCGTCGGCGCGGTGATCGTCTCCTCGGCCCTGCAGCTGGCGCTGGAGCAGACGGACGAGCTGTTCATCTCGGTGCTGTTCCTCGCGTTCGGCATCGCCCTGTGCTGGACGCTCGGCGAGTTCGTCGGGGCCCGGCGCGCCTACGACGTGGAAGTGGAGGCCAGGTTGCACCTGCTCGAGACCGAACGGGACCAGGCCACCCGGATCGCGGTGGCGGAGGAGCGCGGGCGGATCGCCCGCGAGCTGCACGACGTCGTCGCGCACGCGGTGAGCGTCATGGTGGTGCAGGCCGACGGCGCTTCGTACGCGCTGCGGAGCAACCCCGAGCTCGCCCAGCGGGCCCTGCAAACGATTTCCGAGACCGGCCGCGGCGCGCTCGGGGAGCTGCGGCGCCTGCTGGACGTGCTGCGCAGCGACGACGCGGACGGCGAGCCGCGCGTCCCGCAGCCGGACGCGCACGCCCTCGCCGAGCTGGCCGAGCGGATGCGGACCGCCGGCGTGCCGGTGGAGCTGGAGACCAACGAGCTCGGCGACCTGCCGGCCGGCGTCTCGCTGGGGATCTACCGGATCGTCCAGGAGTCGCTGACCAACACGCTCAAGCACGCCGGCCGCGGCGCGACGGCGTCGGTGCGGGTGCACCGGACCGGCGACCTGGTCGAGGTGCTGGTATCCGACGACGGCGCGGGCCGCGTCCCGCAGCTCGCCGGCGCGACGCGCGGCGACCAGCGGCTCCCGGGCGGCAACGGTTTGATCGGCATGCGCGAGCGCGCGCACGTCTACGGCGGCACGTTGGAAGTGGGCCCGGCTCCGGGCGGTGGGTGGCAGGTCCGCGCGGCCCTGCCGGTTAGGTTGGACAAGTGATCCGTGTGGTGGTCGTCGACGACCAGGAACTGATGCGCGTCGGCTTCCGGATGGTGCTCGGCGCGCAGGCCGACATCGACGTCGTCGGCGAGGCCGGCGACGGCGCACAGGCGATCGAGATGGCCGAGGAACTGCGCCCCGACGTCGTGCTGATGGACGTCCGGATGCCGGTGCTCGACGGCGTCGAGGCGACCAAGCGGATCGTCGCCGACGGCACCGCGCGGGTGCTGGTGATGACGACGTTCGACCTCGACGAGTACGTCTACGCGGCGCTGCAGGGCGGGGCGAGCGGGTTCCTGTTGAAGGACACCCAGCCCGACCACCTGGTGTCGGCACTGCGGGCGGTCGCTTCGGGCGACGCGGTGGTCTCGCCGTCGGTGACCCGGCGCCTGCTCGACCGCTTCGTCGGCTCCGGCGGCCCGCCGATGCGCGACACCGCGGAGCTGGACGTGCTGACCGACCGCGAGCGCGAGGTGCTCGTGCTGATCGCCAAGGGCATGTCGAACCTGGAGATCGCCGAAGCGCTGTTCCTCTCCGAGGCGACGGTGAAGACGCACGTCGGGCGGATCCTGGCGAAGCTGGAGCTGCGAGACCGGGTGCAGGCGGTGGTGCTGGCCTACGAAACCGGTCTCGCCCGCCCCGGCCTCGCCTGACTCAAGCCGCACTTTCATAGGGAAAGTGCCGCTTTCACGGTCTCGACCACACGCTTCGGCTCACCGTACAAGTCGGTCTTGGTGACAACCACGAAGCGCCATCCCTCGGACTCGATCGCGGCCCGGCGCTGCGCATCGAGGCGCGGCTGGATTCCACCGAGATGCCATTCGCCGTCGTATTCGACCGCCAGCTTCTGCGCGGGGAACGCCAGATCGAGGCGCCCGAGGAAGTCCCCCGCTCCGGCTACGACTTCGACTTGCACCTCGGGTTTGAGCCCGGCGATGGTGAGCCACACCCGCAGCTCGGACTCGGGAATGCTCTCCGAACGTGCATCTGCCAGCGCAACCGCCTTCCTGGCTCGCACCATGCCGTTGTCGCGGCGTGGCTGGAGGTAGTCGCACAGCTCGACCAGGTCCACCAACCCGCTGTGGAGGAAGGCATCGAGGTAACCGACGACCCGGGGAAGCGATCGATGGAGCTTGGTGTTCGTGAGGGTGTCCAAAACGAGACGAAGGGGCGTGGCGAGCCGAATGCCATCCCACGGCTCACTATCGATCTTTGCCCGGCTGGTTCGCCGGATGTGCAGACCCGCCTGCCGATCGAACACCAGTTGCTCCGGCACGATGAACTCGACCAGGTCCCGCGAGCCGACCAGTTCGAGGCCTCTGACTGCCGCGGCCGAACACCCGGAGAGCACCGCGTCGACCGGCGCGAGCAGAGCAGCGGCCCGGCATCGCATCGAGTGCGTCACTTCAGCCGTAGAGGCGACGTATACGTTCCGGAACAACCGGGTGAACAGGGGAGACCGCAGAGCGTGTGGCGTCAGGACGTCTTCGGCGACGGCCTGGCTCCCGACGAAGGGCTCGGCGAAGTCGACGAGGTCACTACTGCGAGAACGGAACACTCGGCAAGCCTGGGACAGACCTCTGACAACCAGCCCCGTCGAAGATCAACTACGTCCCACTTGTCCACATCCCCCGAAATTCATCCACAACTTCTCACTTTCCCTATGAAAGTGACGCCCACCGACAGCCGGTAGCGGAACTTTCATAGGGAAAGTGACGAGTCGCGGCTAGCGGAAGGTGTCTGGTGGGGTTGTTGCCGGGTCCTTGCCCGCGTTGCGGACTTCGGTGATCCAACGGCCGAAGTCGGGACGGTCGCCGTCGACGTCGGTGTAGCCGTACTCCTTCATCAGCGTCCACGAAGCCAGGGTCTGGCCGGCGAAGCGGGACGCGGAGGGGTCTTGGGCGAGGGCCGCGACGCCGCGGGCCAGCAGGTACGGCGTCTCGGAGATCTTGAAGTCGACCGGCGCGAGCTTGCCGACCGCGTCGCGCCAGTTGTCTTCGGTGACCTCGAAGTGGTCGAGCATCGACTCCGACCGCAGGAAGCCCGGCGTCACCGCGAGGCCGACGCAGTCGTTCTTCTTCAGCTCCACGCCGAGGGCGCGGCCGAGCGCGCGGATGCCGCACTTGGCCAGGTAATAGGGGAGGCCCGCGCCGACGTAGTCGTCGTTGTCGCCGTCGGTCACCTCCAGCACCAGGCCGCGGCGGGCGACCACCAGCGGCAGCAGCCTGTGCAGCGCGATCAGGTGCGTGTCGAGCGCGTTGTGCGTCAGGTTCAGCGCGTCTTCCAGCGGCGTCTCCCAGAAGGGAGCGTCGAAGTGGAAGTACATGTCGCCACCCCAGACGTCGTCGACCAGGATGTCGATTCCGTCCACTTCGGACTCGATGCGCGCCTTCAACGCGTCCACATCGGACACCGACGTGAAGTCGCAGCGGACGACCACCGCCCTGCCGCCCGCCGCTTCGACCAGTTCGCCGGTCTCTTCGATCGTTTCCGGGCGCTTCAGCGGTGACGTCGTTTCGCGCGTCGTGCGGCCGGTGACGTACACCGTCGCACCCGCGCGGCCCAGTTCCACCGCGATCGCCCGCCCGCAGCCCCGGGTCGCCCCGGTGACCACGGCCACCTTGCCCTGCAAACTCATGCGTCCTCCCGTCCCCGCCACGCGGTCAGCACCGCGTCGACGTCCTCGGCCAGCCGGTCGGCCAGCCGCCCGTGCGGCCGGATCGACCAGTCGATCGACACCCCGTTGATGACCCCGAGCACCGCCCGCGCGGCCCGCGGCACGCTCGGTGCGTGCGGCAGCGACGGAGCCGCCGCCCGCACCAGCCGCCGCAGTTCGTCCTCGACCGCCGTGAAGTGCTCGCCCAGCAGCGACCGCAGCACCGGGTCGCCGATGTCCACGCCGAGCTGGCCCAGGTGGTTCGCCGCTTCTTCGGCGTCACCGAGCACCGCGTAGACCGACACCGCCGCGGCGCGCAGGCCGGCGACCGGGTCGTCCGCCCGCTCGGCGCACTCCCGCATCTGCTCGACCGCCCGCCGCGTGGCCCGCCGGCTCATCGCCTGCAGCAGGCCGCTCTTCGAGCCGAACCGCTGCGCGACCGTGCCGACCGAGACGCCCGCCTCCGCCGCCACCTGGGCCAGCGTGAAACCGGGGCCGCAGCGGCCGATCACGGTCTCCGCCGCACCCAGCAGCCGTTCGTCGGTGATGCTCCTCGGCCGGGCCACCCCATTATTGAACCACAGTTCATTAATACCCGCGAATCAGGGTCGGCTCAGGGTCATCACGGATCGCGCATCGGCCGAAGAGCCAGCAAGGTACTACTCAGGTAGGGGGGCCGGTTCGGTCTACAGGGTGACGCGCGAACGGCCTCCGACCCGCGACGATGAACGCGTCGTAAGCGAGGGGCGGAAGAGGAGCAGTCATGATCGAGGCAACCGGCCTCACCAAGCGGTACGGAAAGACACTGGCGGTGAACAACCTGTCGTTCTCCGTGGCCGCGGGTCAGGTCACCGGCTTCCTCGGCCCGAACGGGGCTGGCAAGTCCACCACCATGCGCATGATCCTGGGCCTGGACAACCCGACCGGTGGCCAGGTCACCATCGGGGGCAAGAAGTACCACGACCTCAAGGAGCCGCTGCGCACCGTCGGCGCGCTGCTCGACGCGAAGTGGGTGCACCCGAACCGCTCGGCTCGCGCCCACTTGCAGTGGATGGCGAAGTCCAACCGCATCCCGAGCACCCGCGTCGACGAGGTGCTCGACACCGTCGGCCTGACCAGCGTCGCGGGCAAGCGCGCCGGCGGGTTCTCGCTCGGGATGTCGCAGCGGCTCGGCATCGCGGCCGCCCTGCTGGGCGACCCCGAGGTGCTGCTGTTCGACGAGCCGGTGAACGGCCTGGACCCGGAGGGCATCCTCTGGATCCGGAAGTTCATGCACCGGCTGGCCGAGGAAGGCCGCACCGTGTTCGTGTCCAGCCACCTGCTTTCGGAGATGGCGCTGACCGCGAGCAACCTCGTGGTGATCGGCCGGGGGCAGCTGATTTCGCAGTCGTCGACCCAGGACTTCGTCTCCCGCGCGGCGGAGAACACGGTCAAGGTCCGCTCGCCGCAGCTGGCCGAGCTCCGCACCGCCCTGCAGCGCGCCAGCGCCGGCGTCACCGGGGACGACGCCGCGCTCGTGGTGTCCGGGATGGACAGCGACAAGATCGGCGAGATCGCCGCCGCCAACGGCATCGTGCTGCACGAGCTGAGCCCGCAGACCGGCTCGCTCGAGCAGGCCTTCATGCAGATCACGGGCGACTCCGTCGAGTACCACACCGGGCTCGACGCCGAGGCGCAGCACGTGCTCGAGTCCGCCAAGTAAACGGGGAAACCAAGATCATGAACCTGCTCGCGGTAGAACGCATCAAGCTGTTCTCCACCCGCTCGCCGTGGTGGTGCGCCCTCATCGCCCTCGCACTGGGCATCGGCTTCGCCGCCATCATCTCCGGTGCGACGCCGGCCGACTCGCCGGTGACGCTGTCCGCCCTCCAGTTCGGCGGCACGCAGTTCGGCATCGCCGTCGTCATGGTGCTCGCCGCGCTCGCGGTGACCACCGAATACCGCTTCAACACCATCCGCACCACGTTCCAGGCGGTGCCGCACCGCTCGCCGGCGCTGATCGCCAAGGCCGTCGTCGTCGCGCTGGTCGCGCTGGTGATCGGCGAGATCGCCGCGTTCGGCGCCCTCGGCCTCGGCATGCTCATGCGGCCGAACGACGGCATCGGCCTGCACTCCACGCAGGATTGGCTGAACGTCGCGGGCCTCGGCCCGGTGTTCGCCATCAGCGCGGTGCTCGCCGTCGCCATCGGGGTCCTGATCCGGCACAGCGCCGGCGCCATCGCGCTGCTGCTCATCTACAACCTGGCCGTGGAAGACCTGATCCGGCTGATCCCGAAGATCGGCGCCCACATCCACGAGTGGATGCCGTTCAACGTGGCGAACAAGTTCCTGCGCGGCTCCGCGGTCGTCGACGGCCCGTCGCCGTCGGACTCGCCGCTGAGCCCCGGCTGGGCGCTGGCGTACTTCGCCGGCATCGCGATCGTGTTCCTGCTCGTCGCACTCGGGGTGGCGAAGAAGCGGGACGCCTGAGGGGTAACAGGGGAAAACGGGAATCCGGGTCGCGCTGTCGGGGGGCGACCCGGATTCCCGTTTCGCAGTAGGCTCCCGGGGTGACGGGACGGGGGAGCGCATGATCGAAGCGAACGCGCTGACCAAGCGGTACGGCGCCACGACCGCGGTCGACGAGCTGACGTTCACCGCGCGGTCGGGGCGGGTCACCGGGTTCCTCGGCCCGAACGGCGCCGGCAAGTCCACGACCATGCGGCTGGTTCTCGGCCTCGACACGCCCGACGCGGGCACGGTGCTCGTCGACGGCACGCCGTACCGGAAGCTGCGGGATCCACTTCGGACGGTCGGCGCGATGCTGGACGCCACCTGGCGCCACCCCGGCCGCAGCGGGCGCGACCACCTGCGCTGGCTGGCCGCCACCAACGGCATCCCCGACAAGCGCGTCGACGAGGTGCTCGCCCTGGTCGGGCTGACGAGCGTCGGCAAGACCCGCGTCCTGCAGTACTCCCTCGGCATGCAGCAGCGGCTGGGGATCGCCGCCGCGATGCTGGGCGACCCCCGCGTGCTGCTGTTCGACGAGCCGGTGAACGGCCTCGACCCCGAGGGCATGGCCTGGATCCGGCAGCTGCTGCACGCGCTGGCCGCCGAGGGCCGGACCGTGTTCGTCTCCAGCCACCTGCTGCCCGAGATGGCGCAGACCGCGCAGGACCTCGTGGTGATCGGCCGCGGCCGGCTCATCTACCAGGGCACGATGGACGACTTCGTCGCGCGGACGAGTGAACACGGCGTCCGGGTGCGCACCCGGCACGCCGACGAGCTGCGGGCCGCGCTGACCGGGCAGGCCGAGTTCAGCGAAGCCGACGGCGCCTTCCTGGTGTCCGGAATGGACAGTGACCGGATCGGGCAGCTCGCCTTCGACGCGGGCGCGACGCTGCACGAGCTGAGCCCGATCACCGGCTCGCTCGAGCAGGCCTACCTCGACCTCACCCGCGAATCCGTCGAGTTCGCGGGGCCGGCTTCGGAGGCGACCCGATGATCACCAACCTCCTTCGCGCCGAGCGCATCAAGCTCTTCAGCACCCGCGCGCCCTGGTGGTGCCTGGCGATCGCGTTCGTCGCGCCGCTCGGCTTCACCGCGTTGTTCTTCGCGCTGGCCGGCCCGGAGATCCCGGCGACCGTGGGCAACACCCAGCTCGCGAGCGGCAACGGCCGGACCGTGCTGCTCGTGCTCGCGATCCTCGCGACGGCGTCGGAGTTCAACTGGGGCACCATGCGGCTGACCTTCCAGGCGGTGCCGAGCCGGGTGCCCGCGCTGCTGGCGAAGCTGGCGGTCCTCGCCGCGGTCGGCGCGGTGCTCGGGCTGGTCGTCGGCTTCGGCTCGTGGGGGCTCGCGTCGCTGGTGCAGCCGGACGCCGACCTCGCGCTGCACTCGGGCGCGGACTGGCGCTCGGTGCTCGGCCAGGGCCTGACGTTCCTGTTCACCGCGGTGGCCGGCGTCGGTGTCGCGCTCCTGCTGCGCAGCGTCGCCTTCGGGCTGACGGTGGTGCTCGTCTGGACCCAGGTGCTCGAAGGCCTGGTGATCCTCATCCCGGGCGCCGGGCGGCACATCTACCAGTGGATGCCGTTCCACGCGGCCGACGAGTTCGTCGGGGCGGGCGGGTTCGCCGCGGGGCCGCTGCAGCTGCCGGACGCGCCGCTCGGCCCGTGGGGCTATCTCGGTTACTTCGCGGCGATCACCGTTGCCCTGTTCGTGGCCGGCGTGCTTGTCACGTCCCGGCGCGACGCCTGAGCGTGACCGTCGTCTCAATACCGCAAAAACCTTTGTTAAAAGAAGATGAAACACCTGTGGCTTCTCTCACAGCCACCGGACATACTGCTATGACCAGGCAATATTCGTAAGAGAGAGCGTGCCGGACCCGTCTGAGCTCCCCTGGAGGTGATCCTTGACGGTGGACACCGGTCAAGAATTGGGCAGCACGATTCCTCGAGCTCGCGTCGAAGACGACGCTCCTCAGCTCGAACCCATGCTGGACCTCGAATGGTCGCGGGCGATCGAACTCCCGCGCGCCGCCATGACGGCGGCCACGCCCGCGGAACTCCGCCGGGCCTGGGTGCACCGCGCGCCCGAAGACCGCGTCCTGGCCCTGTTCCGCGCTTCGGCCGGGATGGCGGGCCCGATCCCCGCGCCCTGGTGGCTGCGGGCGGTGGCGGACGGGACCCTCGACTCGCGGGAACAGGGTTTCCGCGTCGAGGACCGGATCGCGCAGCTGCTCGGCAGGCGCCCGGGCTGGGAATTCGTCCCGTGGGCCGCGGACGGCGAATCCGGGTACTGGGAGTTCATCCCGTCCGAGCGCGGGAAATCGGGTCACGCGATTCCCACGACGGTCATGAACACCGACCGGCACCCGGGCTGGATCGACGTCCTGCCGGCGCACAGCGGCCGGACGCCGGACCCGCTCGCGATCGCCGGGCTGGCCGGCCTGCGGTCTCGGCTCGGGGAGCTCGAAGCGGTTCGTTAATCCATCCATGCCCCCGCCACCGCCCTCAACGGAGGCGCTGCGCGCCCGGCTACATTCCGTGGGTGGAAAACGAGCACCAACCCCGGCTTCGCAGCGTCGTCAGCTACGTGAAGCGCGGCGGCCGGATGACCGTCGGGCAGCAACGCGCGTGGGACGAACTGTGGCCGGACCTCGGCCGCACGGTCGGTGAGCTGCCCGCCGGGACGCTGGACTTCACCGAGTGGTTCGGCCGCGAAGCGCCGGTGCTGCTGGAGATCGGCTCCGGCATGGGCGAGACGACGTCGCAGCTGGCCGCCGCGGCGCCGGAGCTGAACTACGTCGCGGCCGAGGTCTACGACCCGGGCCTCGGCCAGCTGATGCTGCGCGCCGAAAAGCTGGGCGTCGAGAACCTGCGGCTGCTGCACGGCGACGCCGTCGTCCTGCTGACCGAGCACGTGGAGCCGGGCACGCTGCACGGCGTCCGGCTGTTCTTCCCGGACCCGTGGCCGAAGAAGAAGCACCACAAGCGGCGGATCGTGTCGCCGTCGTTCGCCGCGCTCGTGGCGTCGCGGCTCGCGCCCGGCGGCACCTTCCACATGGCGACCGACTGGGAGAACTACGCCGAGCAGATGCTCGAGGTCTGCTCCGCGGAGCCGCTGTTGAAGAACCGGTACGACGGCTGGGCGCCGCGGCCGGAGTGGCGGCCGGTGACGAAGTTCGAGCAGCGCGCGGAAGTCGAAGGCCGCGTCTCGCACGACCTCATCTTCGAAAAGCGGTAGGAGTTCGCCCCTCCCCCGACAGAGGGGCGAACGTCCTCCCTATTCGTCGGCCAGCGGTTCGGCCTGGACCCGCTTCAGCGCGGGGGTGCAGACCGACGCGCCGAGCAGGGCCACGCCCATCCCGAGCACGACCGGCGCCAGCAGCCACGGGCTGAGCACGATGCCCCGCTCGTCGACCATGCTGAAGAGACCAACACCGACGAGCACCCCGACGATTCCCGCGCCGATGGTGGCGACCAGCGCCGGCAGCGCGGCCTCCATCCGCAGCGCCCGCGCCAGCACCCGGACCGGCGTGCCGGCCGCCATCAGCGCCCCGAAGGTGCGGCGGCGGTCCATCACCGAGCCCGCGGTCGCGACCGCGGCGCTGCACCCGGCCAGGACACCGGCGGCGAGCAGCCCGATCACCGTGACCCGGCGCAGGTCGCCGAGCTCGGTCTGCTGGTTGACCAGGTACTGGTCCCGGCTGCCGATCTCCTCGCCGGCGGCCGGTCCGGCCAGCGCCGTCCGGACGATCTCGCGGTTCGCGTCGGTGGTCGGCGCGACCACGGTCACGTACTTCGGCGTGAAGCCGTCGGGCAGCGCGGCCGGGTCGATGATCGACGTGCTCGCCAGGTCCGGGTCCGGGAGGTGGACGGCTTCCGCCCGCGTCCCCGACTTGACCGGCGACGCCTGCCCTTCCCAGGTGTCGGTGACCTTGAACCGCGCCAGGTCGAGCGCCGAGTCGCCGAAGACGGCCGGCCCGCCCGTGCAGTTGTCCGCGGTGAGCCCGAACCGGGTCAGCTTGACGGCGTCCGCGCAGCTCATCACCAGTGCGCGGTGGCCGGTGCGGTTGTTCCCTTCGCCCTGGACCAGGTAGATCTCGCCGACCGCGACGGCCTTGTCCGGCTGCCCGTACTTCGCCAGGGACGCGTTGGCCTGCTCGACGAGCTTGCTCGCGTGCTGCCCGTCGGTGTCGACGTAGAGCGTGGAGTCCGCGAACGACCGCCCGCCCCCGGCCATCGACTCGAACGTCGGCAGCAGCGTCAGCGCCATCGACCCGGCGAACACTGCGAGCACGATCCCGGCGGAGGAGCGGTAGGCGCCCTTCGGGTCGTCACGCAGGCGACGGCCGGCGAGCAGCGAAGACGGCCGCCGCCAGATCCGGACGAACGTGCCGCCGACCGCCGACGTCACCCACGGCCCGACGATCGCGGCCGAGCCGACCAGCAGGAACAGCCCCGCCATGACGAACGTGATGCCGCCGTAGTCCTTCGCCGTCGTCACCGCGACGAGGAAGAACAGCCCGGCCGCGGGCAGCGCCAGCAGCCGCCACCAGTGCAACGGCTTCTTCGCGTGGCCACCGGTCGCGAACAGCGGGTTCTTCAGCACGCGGCGCAGGCCGAGGATGCCGGCCAGCACCACGAGCACCGGGATGGCCAGGACGATGAACACCGTCAGGCCGACCGGCAGCGCGAAGTCGGAGGCGAGCCAGGTGCCGCCGCCCCACGGCACGAACGACGCGAGGCCGTGCAGCGCCGGGCTGATCAGCAGGCCGAGCACCGCGCCGATACCCGCGGACAACGTCGTCTCGGCGGCCACCATGTTCGTGACCTGCCCCGGGGTCGCGCCGGCCAGCCGGATCGCGGCGAGCCGCCGTTCGCGCCGGGCCGCGGTCAGCCGCGCCGAGGACGCGACCAGCACCAGGCTCGGCACCAGCAGCACGATGATCCCGACCCAGGACAGCAGCATGAGGAGGGGATCCGCGCTCGCCTTCCCGCCGGGGAAGCCCGGGATGGGGTCGGCGCGCACCGGCATCGCGTCCGGCGTGTGCCCGACGAGCGCGACGAGCTGCTCCGGGAAGCGGAGGCCGTCCTCCCCGAGCGCACCGACGGGCTTGCCGAACCGGTCGCCGAGCTGGTCGGCCGGGTGCCCCTGCAGCAGCCGGCCGAGCGCCGGCGACACGACGGTCTCGCCCGGTCCCGGCAGCTGGGGCACGCCCGGCGGCAGCTGGACGCCCGCGGCGGTCGCGCCGGGCGCCACCGCGACGTCGACCCGGATGATCTGGTTGCCGTCGAAGTAGTCCTTCGACGAGCTGAAGAGGAGCTTGGCCGGGGCGTCCCCGGCGAGGCCGCTGTAGAAGTGTTCGCCCTGCCAGAGGGCGCGTTGCTCGCGGTTCTGCGTAGCGAACGGCAGCGTCGCCAGCAGCAGCACCAGCCCGGTCGCGACGGCCACCCCGATCGCGGTGAGGATCGCCGACGTCCGGGTCCGCCGGTCGACCTTCAGCACCCGCAGGGCGATCTGGAGCGAGTTCACGCCGCCTGCCTCGTCGCGATCAGGCCGTCGCGGATGGCGACGGTCTTCGGCATCGACTCGGCCAGCTCGCGGTCGTGCGTCACGACGATCACCGCGGCGCCCGTCTCGTGGGCGGCGCCGAGCAGGGCGTCCATCGTCTCGCGGCCGGTGCGCGTGTCGAGCGCGCCGGTCGGCTCGTCGGCGAAGATCACCTTCGGCCGGTGCGTCAGCGCCCGCGCGATCGCGACGCGCTGGGCCTCGCCACCGGACAGCTCGCCGGGGCGGCGCTTCTCCTTGCCGGCCAGCCCGAGCCGCGAAAGCCACAGGCGGCCGGCGTCGATGGCCTCCTTGCGGCCGAGCCCGGCCAGCAGCGACGGCAGGGCGACGTTCTCTTCGGCCGAGAGCTCTGCGACCAGCATCCCCGACTGGAAGACGAAGCCGAACTCGGTGCGGCGCAGCTCGCTGCGCTTCTTCTCGCCGAGGTGGTCGATCCGCTGCCCGGCCAGGAAGATCTGCCCGTCGTCGGCCCGGAGGATGCCGGCCAGCACGTGCAGCAGCGACGTCTTGCCCGAGCCGGACGGGCCGACGATGGCGACGGCGTCCCGCGGCTGGATGTCGATGTCGATGCCGGCCAGGGCGTACTGCGCGCCGTAGCGCTTCACGAGCCCACGGCCGGACAGCACCGGGCCACCGGTCCACTGTGGAGTGTTCGGGTCCACGAGGTTCTCCCTGTCGGTTCGGATCTTGGTGCCGATGAGCTTCGCGGAGATCGGGGGGTGTCCACTTCGGGCAGACGGCCAGTCACGCCCCGCCCCGCATCGGCCGATCGGCCGAGGGAGGGCGAGCCACTCGGCCAAGGTGCGAACCGGGGCGGATCCTCTAACGTCACGTTGTGACCGCCGCGCCCCCGCCGAAAACGCTGTACACCCGCGCCGCCGCCCTGGTGCGGCGCATCGGCGTGCCCACGGCCGTCCTCTTCGCCGCCCTGCTCTTCGACGTCGTCTTCACGACGCAGGCCGCGCTCGACGACAACGGCCCGCGCTTCGTCGACTTCGGGCTGCTGCCCGGCATCTTCGCGATCACGGCGTGCGCGGTGTGGGCCCAGAAGCGCGCGGCCGTCGCCGGCGTGGCCGGTGGCGGGGTGCTGGTGTTCTCCACCCTCTTCATCCACGCGTTCCACATCCCGCCGTACTCCAGCGTGCTGCCGAAGATCACCATCACCGAGGTCGTGGCCGGGGTGCTGATGGTCTACTACGTCACCCGGCGGGCGCGCGCCGGCGTGGCCCTCTGTGTCGTGAGCTTTCTGGTCGTCGGGGGCCTGATCGCCCTGTTCGGGCGATACGGCGGGGTCAACGAGATCGACGGCGGTACGGCGACCCAGGGCCTGGTGTTCGGCCTGCTGCTGCTCATCGGGCCGGTCGTGCCGGCCATCGCGACCCGGGACCGCGGCCCGCAGGCCGATCCGCGGGTGCGCCGGCTGCGCCGGGTGAACGAGCTCGCGATGGGGCAGTGGCCGCTGATGGGCCTGCTCGGCTTCGCGCTGCTGTTCGAGTTCGGCTACACGTATTCGAGCAACGCCCGCGGCTTCCCGATCCTGTTCTGCTCGCTCGTCGCGGCCGCCATCGCGGTGCTCTCGCCGCGGCGGCCCGCGGACGCGCTCCTCGGCGTCGCCGGGATCCTGCTGCTGTCGGCGGTCGTGACGCCGTTCCTGCACCTGCGCTACGACTACCCGATGCCGGGTGGCGTGCCGTTCGTGCAGGTCATCGCCGCGATGGGCGTGGTGGTGAACGTGACTCGCGCCCGCGGCCTCAACGCGTCGTGGCCGCGGGTGTCGATCCTCTCCGGCGTCGTCGCGCTCGCCGCGATCCTCAACTCGGACAAGCCGTCGGGCCTGCAGACCGACCCGCAGACGCTGTCCGTGCTCGCCTTCGCCGCCGCGCTGCTGCTCGGCATCTCGATCGCCACCGGCCTGATGCTGCGCTCGCGGGACTCCGAGCGCACCACGGTCGTCAAGTCGGCGGTGGCGGACGCGCAGACGGCCGAGCGGATGGCGCTGGCCCGCGAGCTGCACGACGTCGTCGCCCACCACGTCACCGGCATCGTCGTCCAGGCACAGGCCGCGCGGATGATGGCCGCGCAGAAGCCGGAGGTCGCCGTCGAGGCGATGGCCCGGATCGAGAACGCCGGGGTCGAGGCGCTCGCGGCGATGCGGCGGCTGGTCCGCTCGATGCGCGGGGACGCGCCGGCCGGGTCGAGCGAGTTCAGCGAGCAGGCGACCACCGATCTGGGCGCCGACCTGCGGAAGCTGGTCGAGGGCGCCAACCACGGCGTGCCGACGTCGATGCACCTCGACCTGCCGCCGGACCTGCCCCACGAGGTCGGCCGCTCGGCGCTGCGGCTGGTGCAGGAGTCGCTGACGAACGTCGGCAAGCACGCGTCCGGCGCGACCGAGGCGTTCGTCGTGGCCGAGGTCCAGGGCCCCGAACTGCACCTGCGGGTGACGGACGACGGACGCGAACCGACGCACCGGCCGGCCGGCGGATCGGGCGGCTACGGTCTGGTCGGGATGCGCGAACGCGTCGCGTTGCTCAAAGGACGGCTGTCGGCCGGGCGTGGCCCGGACGGTGGCTGGCGGGTCGAAGCGTGGCTGCCGCTGGCCGCCGGGGAAGGGGACGAGTGATCCGGGTACTGATCGCCGACGACCAGGAAATGGTGCGGATGGGGTTCCGCATGATCCTGGACGCGCAGGACGACATCGAGGTCGTCGCCGACGTCGCGGACGGCGTCTCGGCGGTGTCGAAGGCCCGCGAGCTGCGCCCGGACGTCTGCCTGCTCGACATCCGCATGCCGGGCCTCGACGGCCTGGAGGTCACGCGCCAGCTGGCGGGGCCGGACGTGCACGATCCCTTGAAGGTCGTCGTGGTCACCACGTTCGACCTCGACGAGTACGTCCACACGGCGCTGCGCAACGGCGCGCACGGCTTCCTGCTCAAGGACGCCGGCCCGGCGCTGCTGATCGAGGCGGTCCGCGCGGCCGACCGCGGCGACGCGCTGGTGTCCCCGCAGATCACCATCCGGCTGCTCAAGCACTTCGACGGCGGCGGCGCGGTGAAGGCGCAGGCCGCCCCGCCGTCGGAGCCGCTGACCGCGCGGGAGATGGACGTCGTCAAGGCGGCCGCGCGCGGGCTGACGAACACCGAGATCGGGTCGGAGCTGTTCCTGTCCCTGTCCACGGTGAAGACGCACCTGGCGTCGGTGCAGGGCAAGATCGGCGCGCGCAACCGCGTCGAGATCGCGGCCTGGGCGTGGCGGAGTGGAGTCGTCTCGTAATCGAGGGTGCGTAGTATCCAGAGATGCAACGCCGTTTCCACGCCCCTGTCGTTCTCCCCGCCGACGCGTCCTGTTCGCTCCTGCGTGACGCGGTCGTCGATGTGGACGCCGATGGGCGCATTTCCCACTGCGGACCGGCGGCCACCGCCCCCGAGTCCGCCGCACCGGTCACCACCCTGACCGGCATCCTGCTGCCCGGCCTGGTCAACACGCACGCGCACAGCCCGATGACGCTGCTGCGCGGGATGGGCGGCGACCTGCCGCTGCTGCCCTGGCTCAACGAGATCATCTGGCCCGCCGAAGCGAAGCTGCGGCCGGAGGACATCCGCACCGGCATGCTGCTCGGCTCGGTCGAAATGCTGCGCCACGGCGTCACGACGAGCGCCGAGATGTACTTCGAAGGCGAGCAGCTGGTCGACGCGGTGCTCACCACCGGTGCCCGCGTGCTGGTGGCGCCGCCGGTGATGGAGCTGCCGGGCCTGGACTGGCGGGCCCAGCTGGCCGGCATCGAGCGCTGGATCGACACCGACGGCCTGCGCTTCGGCCACGGCGACCGCGTCGAGCTGGGCTACGGCCCGCACTCGGCGTACATGCTGTCGGCGGAAGCCCTGCGCGCGACGGCCGAATCGGCTGCTTCGCGGGGCGCGCTGATCCAGATCCACGTCGCCGAGGCGGCGGCGGAGGACACCGCGGTCCGCGCCTCGCACGGTTCGGTGCCCGCGCTGCTGAAGGAACTGGGCATGCTCGACGGCCGGGTGCTGGCGGCGCACGCGATCCACCTGTCGGACGACGACATCGCGCTGTTCGCGGCGCACGGCGTAGGCATGGCGCACTGCCCGGGTTCGAACGCGAAGCTGGCCTCGGGCATCGCGCGGATCAAGGACCTGCGCGCGGCGGGCGTCGCGGTCGGCCTCGGCACCGACGGCCCGGCGTCGAACGACGACCTCGACCTGTGGGAAGAACTGCAGCTCACGGCCATGTTCGCCCGCTTGGCGACGGGCGACTCGACGGTGCTGACCGCGGCCGACGTCTTCCTGCTGGCGACCCGCGGCGGAGCTTCGGCACTGGGCCGCGACGACATCGGGGCGCTCGAGCCGGGCCGCTGGGCCGACCTGGTGCACATCGACCTGGACGACCCGGCGTTCGCGTGCGGCCTGGACGTGCCGGACGTGCAGCTGCTGTCGAACCTGGTGTGGGCGGCCGGCTCGCGGCGGGTCCGCGACGTGTGGGTCGCGGGCGAGCAGGTCGTGGCCGACGGCGAGTCGGTGAAGGTGGACCGGGCGAAGGTCCAGGCCGGCGTGGCCGAGACCGCCACCCGCCTCCGCGCTTGAGTCCCGAAGCGCCACTTTCATAGGGAAAGTGGCGTTGGGGGGCTAGCGGGGGCGGAGGGTGATGTCCGTCTGGTGGGCGTCCGGGGTGGCTGACACCGCTGTCACCACCGCGGTCGCCACCGAGTCCGCGCGCAGCAGGTGCGTGGTGTCGTAGTCGCGGCCTTCGCCCTTGAAGATCTCCTGCTGCATCTCGGTGTCCGTGCGGCCCGGGTACACCGACGTCACGCGGATGTCCTTCTCCTCTTCGCGCAGGGCGTCGGCGAAGGCGCGGACCGCGAACTTGCTCGCCGCGTACGGGGACCAGCCCGGGCGGGCGTTGAGGCCCGCGCCGGAGTTGATCACCACGACGTGGCCGCGGGCCGCGCGCAGGGCGGGGAGCAGCAGGCGGGTCAGCTCGACCACGGCGAGGGTGTTGACCTCGAAGTTGTCCCGCCACACGTCCGCGGTGGTGTCCTCGATCCGGGCGATGCGCGCGACGCCCGCCGAGTGGACCAGGACGTCCAGGGACTCGATGCCCGCGACCGCTTCGGCGAGCGACGCCGGGTTCGTCAGCTCCACCGGCCACGGCTTCGCGCCCGGGAGCTCCTTCGCCAGCGCGGACAGCGCTTCGGCGTCGCGGCCGCCGAGCAGCAGGCGGTGCGTCGGCGCGAGCTGGTGCGCGACCGCCGCGCCGATCCCGCGGGAGGCGCCGGTCACGAGGGCGAGAGGCAAGTCCGTCATACCCCCACCGTAACTAGGCGAAGCCGACGTCGACCGTGTGGTCGTCGCGCGCGCCGGGACCGAGCGTCCGGGGGTCCGCGCAGCCCGTCGCCGGGTCCGCGTCGGAGTCCTTCGCGTCGTCGCCGGCGTCCTTCTTCGTCGGCTTGTGCCCCTCCGCCGTGAAGCAGACCTGGTAGCTGCCGTCTTCGAGACCGGTGAAGGCGTACGCGCCGTCCGGGCCGGTGACGACGCTGACTCCGTTGCTCAGCACCGCCTTGACGCCGGCAAGACCGGGCTCGCCCGGGTCCTGGAGGCCGTTGCCGTCGGTGTCGGTCCAGGCGAAGTCGCCGATCCGGTTCGCCGGGGTGACCAGCCCGAGGTCGGCGCCGAAGTCCTCGTGGGACGGGCCGCCGACCGTGCGCGGCGCGGTGCAGCCGCCGGCGTCCGCGTCCGAATCGCGATCGTCGGCGCCGGCGTCCTGGCGGGTCGCGAGGTGGTCGGCCGGGATGGTGAAGCAGACCTGGTAGGTGCCGTCCTTCAGCTTCTCGAAGCCGTACTTCCCGGCGGCGTCCGTGGTCGCGGTGCCGACCGTGCCGCCCGCGCCGTCCTTCAGCGTCACCTTCACGCCGGCGACGCCGGGTTCGTCCGGGTCCTGGAGGCCGTCGCGGTTGCGGTCGGCCCAGACGAAGTCGCCGATCTTCGCGATCGCCGGCGGCGGCAGGACGGTGATCGTCGCCGACGCGGTCTTGTCGCCGAGCGTGCCGCCCGGGTGGTGCACGCCGGTCACCTTCGCCGTGTTGACGTGCCCGTTGTCGGCCACCGTGAGGTCCGGGTGGTCGCAGGTCAGCTGCTTGTTCGCGCCCGCGGCCAGCGTGAACGGCTCGACCGGTGCCGGGCACCACGGGTCCTGCACCGCGATCCCGGTCAGGTCCTCGGTGCCGTCGTTCGTCACGGTGATCCGGTAGTGCGCGGTTTCGCCCGCGGTGACCGTCGCGAACGAGCCCCACGCGCCGGTCGCCGGGTTCTGCACTTCCTTCTTCACCGAGTACGCGGCCAGCTTGAGGTCGACGCAGTCCCAGCGCAGCCGCTCCAGGCTGGTGGTGGTGAAGAACTTGACCGCGGTGGCCTTCGCCGGCGCGGTCGCGGCCGGGAAGTCCTGCCGGGCCAGCCGGCCGTCGCCCGCGTAGTGGTCGACGGCGAGCTTGCTCTCCTGCACCTGCGCGCCGGTCGCGTCGAAGAACCGCAGGCCGGTGGCCGCGCCGTTGCCCGGCGCGTGCGAAGCGGTCCAGACGCTCAGCGTGTAGACGCCGCCGGGGACGAACTTCTCGGTCTGGACGGCGGTGCTGGGCTTGCCGTCCGGGGTCTGGACGAGCGCCGAGCGCTGCCCGTCGACGGCGTACGCCTGGTCGGTCAGCAGCTTCGGCGCCTTCGCGGCCGGCGTCCCGGGCGGGACCGGAGCGGCTGGGGTGAACACGTACCCGTCGGGGGCGCCGTTGCGCGCGGTCTCCTCGACGCTCGGGTTGGCGGCCACCCCGCCGCACGACGGCGGCGGCTCCGCGGCGGCCGCGGGTGCGACCGTCCCGGAGAGCGCCACCACCGCCACTGCCACCACGCGCGCCGAACGGACCATGCCTCGACTATGGCGCGTGCCACCGGCCCCCACCGGCCGAGAACCGTCCACTTCAGAGTGAACCTGGGCCCGTCAGCGCTCGCCGATGCGGCCCGGCAGTCCGAAGCGGCCCTTCTTCCACACCGAGACGAGCGACGGCCGCGGCTGCGCCGTGCCGCCGTCCGGCCAGTGCGACGTCGGGTTCGCCGAGCTCGCCGCGTTCTCGCCGGGGTGCTGGACCGCGACGAGCACCACGTGGTCGGTGACGTTCGGGCCGCACGTCTCGGCGCCCGGCGGCACCGACAGGAACTGCTTGACGTGCCCGCGCTCCGGCCCGGTGACCGGCACCGAGAACAGGCCGTCGTTCGCGCCGAGCGCGTTGCCGTCGGTGGAGATCCACAGGTTGCCGTGGCGGTCGAAGGTCACGTTGTCCGGGCAGGAGATCGGGCTGACCTTGGTCTTGTCGAAGCCGCCGTAATAGGTGTCGGCCGCGGCCGGGTCGCCGCAGACGAGCAGCAGCCGCCAGGAGAACCTCGTCGAGGCCGCGTCACCGCGGTGCTCTTCCCACTCCAGGATCTGGCCGTTCTTGTTGGCCACGCGGGGGTTCACCTCGTCGACGCCGGCCTTGCCCGCCGCGCCGCGGTCGGAGTTGTTGGTCAGCGCCGCGTAGATCCGGCCGTTGACCGGGTTCGGCTCGATGTCTTCCGGGCGGTCCATCTTCGTGGCCGCGACCTTGTCGGCCGCCTGCCGGGTGAAGACGTAGACCTCTTCGGCGGTGAATCCGTCCACAAAGGACTTGTTCCCGCTCGCCAGCGGGAGCCATTCGCCGGCGCCGTCGAACTCGCCGTCGGCCGGGAGCTTGCCGGTGCCGTCGATCTCCGGAAGCGGGCTGTCGCCGGTGAACCGGGCGACGTACAGAGTGCCCTCGTCGAGCAACGCCGAGTTGTGCCGCCGCGCGTGCGCGCTCTTGCCCGGCTTGTACTTGCCCTTCGAGACGAACTTGTAGATGTACTCGAAGCGCTCGTCGTCCCCGGTGTACGCGGCGACGCGGCCGTCGGCGGTGATCTTGATGTTGGCGCCCTCGTGCTTGAGGCGCCCGAGCGCGGTGTGCTTGATGGGTGTCGACGTCGGGTCGTTCGGGTCGATCTCGACGACCCAGCCGAACCGGTTCGGCTCGTTCGGCCCCTGCGCGACGTCCCAGCGCTTGTCGAACCGCTCCCACTTGCGGGTGCTCGCGCCGGTGCCGATGGCGTACCGCTTCAGCCGCGCGGCTTCGACCGGGTCGGTGACCTTCTCCGAGTTGGCGAAGTACTGGTGGATGTTCTCTTCGCCGGAAAGCACTGTGCCCCAGGGCGTCACGCCGCCGGAGCAGTTGTTCTGCGTGCCGCGGACCCTGCGCCCGCTCGGGTCGGCCGACGTCTTCAGGTACTTCGAGCCGGCGGCCGGGCCACGCACCTCGAAGATCGTGTCGAGCGTGATGCGGCGGGCGTACCGGCTCGGCACGACCTCGAGGCCGCCGTGGACGGGGTCACGGCGGGTCAGCAGCACCGACAGGCCGTGCGCCGCCCAGGCGATCTTCACCTGCTCCTCGGTCGGGTTCGCCGGGTCGTACTGGTCGGCCGGGAACAGGTGCACCTCGGCGGTGTACTCGTGGTTCACGACGAGCAGGTTGGTCAGGCCCAGCGGGTCCTGCGGGAGCAGGCCGACGAAGTCGTTGTTGTAGCCGAACTGCTGGGCCTGCGCGGCCGCCGTCTGCCGGGTGAAGTCGAACGCCGGGGCGCCCGGCACCACCGGGTCGCCCCAGCGGATGACGACGCGCTGGGCGTAGCCGTCCGGGACGACGACCGCGTCGAGCTTGTTCGGCGGGACCGGGTCGAAGTCGGTGCCGGGCACCGGACGTGGCGGCTTTCGCGCGGGCGCGGCGGCCGCGGTCCCCGAAAGCGCCGCGAACCCGCCCGCGGCGGCGGCCATCACGGCGCCGGCCTTGAAGGCCCCGCGGCGGGAGATGTCCTTCACGACGTCGCCGAAGTACTCGTTCCCGGACTCGTTCGGCTCGGGGTGGGCACAGGCGTTGCCGCAGCGGTATTCGCAGGTGATCGGGGAACGGCCGCCCGGGTGGACGGGCAGGAGCGGAAGCAGACGGTCGGGCACGAGGCCTCCATGGTGGGAGTTCGGGAACGAACCGACCGTAAGCCTCCCAAACCAGCCATTCCAGACATTCAGGTGAACGGCGGGTGTACGACTGGCCCGAACGGCGGGTCAGAACTCCTCGCCGACGAGCACCGCTTCCGCCGGCACGGTGTGCGGGTCCGCCTTCTTCTCCCGCAGCGAGAGCAGGACACCGGCGGCGACGCACAGGATGGCCGACACGACGAACGGTGCCTGCGGCGAACCGAACCACTCGGCGACGTGCCCGACCAGCGTCGCGGCCACCGCGCCGCCCAGCCAGCGGCAGAAGTTGTAGCCCGCGCTCGCGACCGGGCGCGGCGCGTCGCTGATCGACATCGCGGTGCCGGTGAACAGCGTGTTCAGCAGGCCGGAGACCAGCCCGGAGACGATGATCCCGACGACCAGGACCGGCTTGCTCGGCACGGCGAGCACCAGCATCAGCACGGCGTAGCCGAAGACGGCGGCCGCGGCGGCGTGCCGTTCGCCGAGCTTGGCGGCCAGCCGCGGGGCCAGCGCGACCCCCGCGACCGCGACGCACAGGCCCCAGCCGCAGAAGATCAGCCCGACGGCGATGGCGCTCCAGCCGAGGACGAACGGCGACCAGGCCAGCACCGCGAAGAAGGCGGCGGTGTAGAGCGCCGAGGCGACGGAGGTGCGCAGCAGACCGGTGTGCTTCAGCGCGCGAAGCGGGTCGAGCAGCTTGATCGGGTCACGCTTCTCGTGCTTGTCGCTCTTCAGGAACACCGCGCACAGCACGAGCGCGCCGGCCATCAGGATCGCGGTGCCGACGAACGGGCCGCGCCACGAGATGCTGCCGAGCAGCGCGCCCAGCAGCGGGCCGACCGACAGGCCGACACCCAACGCGGCTTCGTAGAGCAGGATAGCGCCGGACTGGCCACCGGTCGCGGCGCCGACGATCACCGAAAGCGCCGTCGCGATGAAGAACGCGTTGCCGAGGCCCCAGACCGCGCGCAGTCCGACGAGCTGCTCGATCGACCCGGCGGCCGCGCACAGGGCGGTGGCCGCGACGATCAGCGTCAGCCCGACCAGCACCGTGCGCTTGGGCCCGAACTTCGCGCTCGCCGCGCCGGTCACCAGCATCGCGATGACCTGGACGCCGAGGTAGGACGAGAAGAGCAGGGTGACCTGCGACGGCGTCGCGTCCAGGCCCTTGGCGATGGACAGCAGGATCGGGTCGACCAGGCCGATCCCCATGAAGGCGATGACCGCGGCGAACGCGGTGATCCACACCTGCTTGGGCTGACCCTTGACCGCGTCCAGCAGGCTCGAGTGGTGTTCAGCGCTCATCGCTGATCAGTTCCTCCTTCTTGGTGTCGACGAGCAATTTGGCGAGAGCCGGCAGGGCGGCTTCGATCGCGGCGCGGTCGGTGTCGTCCATGGCGATGAGCCGCTCGCGGAGGAACTCCTCCCGGGCGGCCACCGTCTCGGCGTAGAAGCGGCGACCCTCGTCGGTGACGTCCACGAGCACCGCGCGGCCGTCGGCGGGGTCCGGGCGGCGGACCGCCAGGCCGAGCCGTTCGAGCCGGCCGACGACGTCGGTCATCGACGGCAGCTTGACCTGCTCGAACTCGGCCAGCGCGCTCATCCGCCGCGGACCGCCGTTGACCAGCTCGCTCAGCACCGATCCCTGGGTGAGGGTCAGCGACAGCTGCGGGGTCTGGCGGCGCACCTGGTGGTACAGCCGGAAGACCAGCGGCCGCAGCCGGTGGGCGAGGTCGGCGATCGGGGAAGTCACTTAGCCAGGCTAACAAAAATTAGTAAGGGTGGCTAAGTAACTCCTCTCACAAGCTAGGCTCGGGGCATGGACGCGGTGATCTTCGACCTCGACGGCGTGCTGGTGGATTCCGAGCGGATCTGGGACGAGGTGCGGCGCGCGGTCGTCGCCGAGCACGGGGGCACCTGGCGCGAGGAGGCGACCCGGGCGCAGCAGGGGATGAGCACCCCGGAATGGGCCCGCTACCTGGTGGAAGAGCTCGGCGCGCGGACGACCCCGGCCGAGATCGCGACGATCGTCGTCAAGCGGATGGCCGCCCGGTACGCCGCGGAACCGCCGCTGATCCCGGGTGCCGTGGACGTCGTGCGGCAGGTGTCGGCGCGCTGGCCGGTGGCGATCGCGAGCTCGTCGCCGGTGATCCTGATCAAGGGCTTCCTCGACGTGACCGGCCTCCCGGTCGGCGCGGCGGTGTCGTCCGAGCAGGTCGGCGCCGGGAAACCGGCACCGGACGTCTACCTGCGGGCGGCCGAGCTGCTGGGCGTGGCCCCGGAGGACTGCGCCGCCGTGGAGGACACGACGAACGGGCTCCGGTCCGCGCTGGCGGCGAAGATGGCCGTGTACGCGGTGCCGAACCCGCACTTCCCGCCGGATCCCGAGGTGCTCGCGCAGGCGACGGCGGTGGTGGCGGAAATCACCGGCTTGCCGGGTGCGCTGGGCTTGGGTTGACGTCGTAGCGCACCGGCGGTGACCCCGGCTTGACGTCGGCGAGGTAGACGCGGTCGCGCCCCAGCGTGCCGACCTCCTTGGCCGAGCTCAGGTCGCCGGCCCCGTCGTAGAGGCGCAGCACCCGCACCGACGGGTCGGCGAGGTAGACCGCCTTGCCGGCCGGCAGCGGGCCACCGGGCTTGCCGACGTACCCGGCCCGCACGACGCCGTCCGCCAGCGGGACGCACGACGGCGACTCGATGCCGTACTGCGCGCCGCCGCCGTGGGTCAGCCCCTTGACGAACGCCGAGACGCAGAGCAGCGGCCGGCCCGCGGGGTCCTGGGGGTTGAGCGCGAAGGAGGTCCAGGCTTCCGTCTGGCCCGCGAAGTCGGTGAGGGCGACCGGCTCGCCGCCGCCGCTCAGGTTCGCCGGCGTGATCTCGGGGGTGGCGAGCACCAGGTCCTGCCCCGGGCGCGTCGCCGGCTCCGGCGGCGGCGACTGGGCCGTGGTGACCTGGGTGACGATCGAGACGCTGGTCAGCACCACCAGGACGGCGGCCAGCGGCGCGATCCACACGGCGGCCCGGCGGCGGCGGTGCGGCCGGCGCTGCCTGCGCTGCTGCTCCGCCCAGGCCGCGTCGAGGTTGGGCGCGACCTCCGCGGCCTGGTCCCGCAGTGCGTCGGCCAGCTTGCGTTCGAGGTCGGTCATCGCTCACCTCCCAGGTCGTCCCCCAAGTGCTTGCGCAGGTTCTCCATCGCGTGGTGGGTGGTCGCCTTCACGGTGCCGGGCGAGATGCCGAGCGTCTCCGCGATGGCCGCCGTGCTCAGGTCCAGCCAATACCTCAGCACGAGGACCTCGCGCTGTCGCCTCGAGAGCTTTTCCAGCACCGCGCGCAGCTGCTGGTGCTCCCAGTTGGCGACCGCCCGGACCTCGGCCGACAGCTCGTCCGGCGGCCGGTCCTGCGGGGTGCGCCGGACCACGCGCAGGTGGCGCGTGCGCGACCGAGACATGTTCACCACGGTCGTGCGCAGGTAGCCGGCCACCCGGGTGTGGTCGCTGAGCGAGTCCCAGCGCTGGTGGAGCTTGACGAAGGCCTCTTGGGCGACGTTCTCGCCGTCGTCCGCGCCGAGCAAGTGCGCCAGCCGGGTCATCTGGCCGAAGTACTCCCGGAACAGGTCGTGGAAGGTCGGCGCGCCCAGGTCCCCCGGCACGCTTTCGCCCACGCTCGCACTCACACCCCGCCAACGCGCACCCCGCCCCACCGGTTTAGTGCACCACGCCAAGAAAGCCGTCACCAGCGGTGACGGCCTTCTTGGAGCAGGTCTGTTTTACCGCTCGATCTCGCCGCGGATGAACTTCTCGACGGCGTCGCGCGCGGTCGAGTCGTCGTACTGCTCCGGCGGCGACTTCATGAAGTAGGAGGAGGCGGACAGGATCGGGCCGCCGATGCCGCGGTCCTTCGCGATCTTCGCCGCGCGGACCGCGTCGATGATGATGCCCGCCGAGTTCGGCGAGTCCCACACCTCGAGCTTGTACTCCAGGTTCAGCGGCACGTCGCCGAAGGCGCGGCCCTCGAGCCGGACGTAGGCCCACTTGCGGTCGTCGAGCCACTGCACGTAGTCCGACGGTCCGATGTGGACGTTGCCCTTGCCGAGGTCGCGGTCGACCTGCGAGGTGACGGCCTGGGTCTTCGAGATCTTCTTCGACTCGAGCCGCTCGAGCTCCTTCATGTTCAGGAAGTCCATGTTTCCGCCCACGTTGAGCTGCATCGTCCGGTCGAGCTGGACGCCGCGGTCCTCGAACAGCTTCGCCAGCACGCGGTGCGTGATGGTGGCGCCGACCTGGGACTTGATGTCGTCGCCGACGATCGGGACGCCGGCGTCTTCGAACTTCTTCGCCCACTCGGGGTCGGAGGCGATGAACACCGGCAGCGCGTTGACGAACGCCACGCCGGCGTCGATCGCGGCCTGGGCGTAGAACTTGTCCGCCACCTCGGAGCCGACGGGCAGGTACGACACGAGCACGTCGGCCTCGGCCTCGCGCAGCGCGGCGACGATGTCGACCGGGGTCTCGTCGGACTCCTCGATCGTCTCGCGGTAGAAGCGGCCGAGCCCGTCGTGGGTGTGGCCGCGCTGGACGGTGACGCCGAGCGGCGGCACGTCGGCGATCTTGATGGTGTTGTTCTCCGAGGCGAAGATCGCCTCGGACAGGTCGCGGCTGACCTTCTTGGCGTCCACGTCGAACGCGGCGACGAACTCGATGTCGCGGACGTGGTACCCGCCGAAGTCGACGTGCATCAGACCGGGGACGCGGGTGGCCGGGTCCGCGTCGCGGTAGTACTGGACTCCCTGGACCAGCGACGCCGCGCAGTTGCCGACGCCCACGATGGCCACCCGTACGCGGCGGTTCTCGCCCATGGGGGTTTCTCCTTCAATCCGTGTCTGTTCAGTAGGTCAGGTGCCGCGACGCTGCGGCCCGCGCCGGGCGGCTCAGGTTTCCGGACCCTGCCGCTCGGCTTGTTCGTGCGCGATCAGCTCGTTGAGCCAGCGCACCTCCCGCTCGCTGGTCTCCAGCCCGAGCCGGTGCAGCTCGCGGGTGTAGCGATCGATCTTCTCCTCGGCCCGCGACAGCGCCGCCCGCAATCCCTCGCGGCGCTCCTCGACCCGGCGGCGGCGGCCCTCGAGGATCCGCATCCGCACGTCGGCCGGGGTGCGCGAGAAGAAGGCCAGGTGAACACCGAAGCCTTCGTCGTCCCAGGTCTGCGGCCCGGCGTCGCCGAGCAGCTCACCGAAGCGCTCCTTGCCCTCCGCGGTGAGCTTGTAGACCCGCCGTCCGCGCCGCGACCACGCCCGGTCGTCGGCCTCGTCCAGCTCTTCGACCAGGTACCCGGCCCGCAGCAGCTTCCGCAGGGTCGGGTACAGCGAGCCGTACGAGAACGTCCGGAGCGTGCCGAGCGTCTCGTGCAGCCGCTTGCGCAGCACGTACCCGTGCATGGGCGCTTCGTGCAGAAGACCCAGGATCGCGAACTCCAGCACACCGCACCCCCTTCCGGGAACAAACCGGGGCGACGGACGTTGCTCCGAACGGGTCGCCTCGATCCAACCTACTCAGCCACTATATCGCGCCGATACATCGAAGTGGCGAAGCTAACCTCGACCGTCTACTCAGTGCGGGCGAAATTCACCGGAGAGTTATCGAACGTCCGGCGTGTCCGCCCCGGTCGGGCACTTGGTCGCGCTAGGGGGCGTGGACCACACAGGAAGAGCCCGTACTCTGTCCTGGTGATTAACCAGCGGCAGGTCGTGGACTACGCGTTGCAGCGCCGTGCGCTGCTCGCCGAAGTCCGCTCCGGGCGCGTCGGCGGCTACGAAGCCTGCGACGCGAGCCCGTACCTGCTGCGGGCGGCGAAGTTCCACGGCCGGGCCGGTGACCAGCCCTGCCCGATCTGCCGCCAGGAACCGCTGACCCTGGTGTCCTGGGTCTACGGTGACGAACTCAAGCACGTCGCGGGTTCGGCGAGGACACCCGAAGAGCTGGCCAGGATGGCCGGCATGTTCGCCGAGTTCACCGTGTACGACGTCGAAGTGTGCCGGGCGTGCCACTGGAACCACCTGGTCCGGTCGTACGTCCTCGGTACGGGGGAGCCGGCCGACGGTCCACGGAGGACCGCGGGCCGGTGAGCTGGAACACAACCGCTGAAGAGCGCAGAACGGCGCGCTACCGGGCGCCGGTCTGGGAGGCCCATTCGTGAACGACGACCGCAACCGCTCCTGGCCCGGCCAGGAGCCAGATGCACCTCGCCGTGCCCAGTCCGGCCAGTGGCCGGGGGAAGACCCCGGACCGGCGTGGCCCGGCGAAGAAGCCCCCCGCCGACCCCAGCGCAACACCCCGCCCCGCGGCAACCCGCGTGGCGGCGGTGGCGCGCCCGAGTGGCCGTCCGGCGACGAAGGCGGCCCGCAGTGGCCGGGTGAAGAGCCGCCCCGGCGGCCGCAGCGTCCCCGCGGGCAGCAGGGCATGCCGCCGCGGCGGGCCGTCCCGCCGACCGGGCAGCGTCCCCAGCAGGGCCCGCCTGCGTCGCCGCCGGAGGGTTTCCGCCAGCCGCGCGGCGGCCGGCCGGTGCCGCCCCCGGGCCGTGAGCCGGACCTCATCACCCACCACGCGCACAACGGCACCGACGACTTCGGGCGCGACCCGTACGACGACGGCTACGAGGACGCCGCGTTCAACGAGTTCGCCGACGACGTCGAGCCCCAGGACGAGCTCGACGAAAAGGGCAAGCGGATCCTGACGCCGGCGCAGAAGAAGAAGCGCCGCTGGAAGATCGTCCGGCGGGTGGCGTACGCCTTCGTCGGCCTGTTCTTCGTGGTCCCCGCGATCGCGTTCGTCATCACGTACTTCCTGGTCGACGTGCCGACGCCGGAGAGCATCAAGTCGCTGCAGAACCAGCCGATCACCTACTACGACGCCGGCAACCAGGTGATGGGCCGCGAGCTCCCGCCGGGTGGCGACCGCCAGCTGCTCAAGCCGGGCGAGGTCCCCGACGTCGTCAAGCACGCCGTGTACTCGGCGGAGGACGCGACGTTCGAGACCAACTCGGGCTTCGACGTCACCGGCATCCTGCGCGCGGTCTGGAACCAGGTGTCCGGTGGCCAGGGCGGTGGTTCGACCATCTCCCAGCAGTACATCAAGCAGGCCACGCAGAACGACGCCCCGACGCTGACCCGCAAGTGGACCGAGCTGGCGAAGTCGTTCAAGATGAACAACCAGCAGTCCAAGGAAGAGATCATCACTTCCTACCTGAACATCGTCTACTTCGGCCGCGGCGCGAACGGCATCCAGGCGGCCGCGAAGGCGTACTTCAACAAGGACGCGAAGGACCTCAACGCGTCCGAAGCCTCGTTGCTGGCCGGCCTGATCCAGGGCCCCGGCCGCTCGGAGAACCAGAAGTACGCGCTGCAGCGCTGGACGTACGTGATGGACCAGATGGTCGCCAACAAGTGGCTGCGGGCGGACGAGCGCACCGCCGCCCAGTTCCCGACGCCGATCGCGAAGAACGCGAACAAGGAGGAAAACTCCGGGAAGATGACCTACCAGCTCCAGCAGCGGATCAAGGACGAGCTGGCGGCGAAGGGTTACGACGAGAACCGGCTGTTCTCGACCGGAGCGAAGATCTACACCACGATCGACCCGGCGGCGCAGGCCGCGGCGGAGCAGGCCTCCCAGGAGGGCATGAAGGGCCAGACCGACGAGAACCTGCTCAACGCGCTGGTCGCGGTCAACCCGAAGAACGGCGGCGTGATCGCCTACTACGGCGGGCCGGAGCTGGTGAAGGACGCGAACGGCAAGGACCAGATCGGCCAGGACCGGGCGAACCAGGCGCGGAACCCGGGTTCGTCGATGAAGGCGTTCGACCTCGCGGCGTTCCTCAAGATGGGCAAGGGCCTCGGCGAGACGTTCGACGGCTCGAACAACCGGGTGCTCGGCGGCCGCACGGTCCGGAACGCGGGTGACAGCGCGAGCTGCGGCAAGGACTGCACCGTCGCGAAGGCGATGGAGATCTCGGCGAACACCGTGTTCTACGACATGGTCCTGAACGTGACGAAGCCGTCGCGGGTCGCGGAAGCGGCGAAGGAAGCCGGGGTCAAGGTCGCGCCGGACGGCAAGAGCGTCCTCTACACCGACGACAACAACATCTCGCTCGGCGGTGGTGGCACGGCCGTGACGCCGGAGGACATGGCGGCGGCGTACGCGTCGTTCGCCAACGGCGGCACCTACCACGAGCAGCACTTCGTCTCGAAGCTCACGAACAAGCAGGACGAAGTCGAGTTCGACGAGAACAACATCAAGACCAACCCGGCGTTTTCCGACGACGCGGCCAAGAGCCAGCAGATCGCCGGCAACCTCACCGAGGCGCTGGTCCCGGTCATCGACCACTCGAAGCTGAAGTGCCCGACCGGCCACGAGTGCGCCGGCAAGACCGGTACGCAGCAGTACACCGCCAAGGACGACGACCCGGCGGCGTACAAGGACCGCAACGCGCAGACCTGGATGGTCGGCTACACCCCGTCGGTGTCGGCCGCGGTCTGGGTCGGCGGCGACGGCAACAAGCCGCTGCACGACCCGAAGAACAAGCCGATCTTCGGTGCGACCATCGCCGGTCCGACGTGGCAGAACTTCATGAACCTCTACCTCAAGGGCAAACCGGCGGAGAAGTTCGACAAGGTCGCGCCGATCGGCAAGGACGTCAACGACGTGACCACGACGCCGACGAAGCCGCCGGAGACGCCGACCACGACGACGCCGCCGAGCACCACGGAGACCCCGTCGAGCACCGAGCCGACGAACACTGACACGGAAACGCCGACGTCGCGGACCCGGCCGACCCGGCCCGGACCCGGCGAAACGCCGACGTTCCCGCTGGGCAACAACCAGGGTGGTGGTGGCGGAGTCGCTGCTCCACCGGGCGCCGGCCCGGGATAGCCCCTCAGGGCCCTTCGCGTTCGCGCGGAGGGCCCTGAGTCGTTTTCGGGGTGATCACCGGCAACCCGGCGGGGTGCTGCGCGTCCATTCCTAAAGGGGTGGCGGTTGTCGCTGCCCGCGAACCTGGAGGACTGCCCCGTGCCCGACGATCGATCCCGCTCCTGGCCGCCGGGCCAGGGTCCTGATCCGCGCCGTCGTGGGCCGTCCGGACCGCAGGGCCCGAACGGGCAGCCGCCGCGCCGGCCGCAGCAGCCCTGGCAGCAGCAACCGCCGCAGCAGCCGCGGGGGTACCGGCCCGAGCCACCGCCGATGAGCGGCGGGCCTGAGCTGATGACGCACCACGCGTACGAGGAGCCGGGCGGCTACGACGACGTCGAGCAGCCCGAAGACGGCAAGCCGGTCCTCACCCCGGAACAGCGCAAGAAGCGCCGCTGGAAGATCATCCGGCGGGTCGCCTACGGGTTCTTCGGGTTGTTCTTCGTGCTGCCCGCGATCGCGTTCGTCATCACGTACTTCCTGGTCGACGTGCCCTCGCCGACCGAGGTCGCGCAGAACCAGAGCCAGGCGGTGACCTACCTCTTCGCCGACGGTTCGCCGATGGGCAAGGACGTGCCGCGCGGTGGCAACCGGGTGCTGCTGACGCCCGAGCAGATCCCCGACGTCATGAAGCACGCGGCGATCGCGACCGAGGACGACTCCTTCGAGACCAACTCGGGCTTCGACGTCGGCGGCCTGCTGCGCGCGGTCTACAACCAGGCCACCGGCGGGACCGGCGGTGGTTCGACGATTTCGCAGCAGTACATCAAGAAGGCCACCGACAACGACGCCCCGACGTTGACGCGCAAGTGGACCGAGCTGGCCAAGTCCTTCAAGATGAACCAGACGTACGAGAAGAAGGACATCATCACCGCGTACCTGAACATCATCTACTTCGGGCGCGGGGCGTACGGGGTGGGCGCGGCGTCGCAGGCCTTCTTCCACAAGGAAGCCAAGGACCTCAGCTTCTCGGAAGCCGCGCTGCTGGCCGGCCTGATCCAGCAGCCGGGCCGGTCGGAGAACCCCAAGGTCGCGCAGGACCGCTGGAACACCGCGCTGGACCGGATGGTGAAGAACAACTACATCTCCGCGGCCGACCGCGCGGCGGCGCAGTTCCCGACGCCGATCCCGCTGGAGGACAGCAAGCAGCAGGCCGGCGCGCCGCCCGCGTTCGTCGTGCAGCAGGTGAAGGAAGAGCTGGCCGCGCACGACATCTCCGAAGACCGCTACTACGCCGGCGGCTACGTGGTCCAGACGACGATCGACCCGAAGGCGCAGCAAGCCGCCGAACAGGCCGCCACCGACGCGATGAAGAACCAGGTCGACGACAACCTGCTCAACGCGCTCGTCGCCGTCGACCCCAAGACCGGCGGCGTGCTCGCCTACTACGGCGGCAAGCCGATCGTGCAGGTCAACGGGCAGGACCAGGCCGGGCGCGACTGGGCGGCCACCCCGCAGAACCCGGGCTCGTCGATGAAGCCGTTCGACCTCACCGCGCTGCTCAAGATGGGCAAGGGCCTCGACACGACGTACGACGGCTCCAACAACCGCGTGTTCGACGGCCGTGTCGTGCGCAACGCCGGCCCCGGCAGCAGCTGCTCGCAGCAGTGCACCGTCGCCGAAGCGATGGAGCGCTCGGCGAACACCGTGTTCTACGACATGGTCCTGCACGACACCAAGCAGGGCCCGGTCAAGGAAGCCGCGAAGGAGGCCGGCGTCAAGGTCAAGGAGGACGGCGGCCAGTCGATCATCTCCACCAAGGACAACAACATCTCCCTCGGCGGTGGTGAAACCCAGATCACGCCGCTGGACATGGCCGCGGCGTACGCGACCTTCGCGGCCAACGGCCAGCAGCGCGAACGGCACTTCGTGCTGAAGGTGACCAACACGCAGAACGAAGTCGCGTGGGAAGCCACGGCCGACGCCAAGGCCGTGTTCGACAGCGACTCGGACAAGAGCCGGCAGATCGCGGGCAACGTCACCGAAGCGCTGAAGCCGGTGATCGGCTTCTCGAAGCTGAAGTGCCCCAACGGTCACGAGTGCGCCGGCAAGACGGGGACGCAGCAGCACACGAAGGTCGCGGGCGAGCCGGCGTGGGCGGCGAACGCGAACTCGCAGACGTGGATGGTCGGGTACACGCCGTCGGTCTCGGTGGCGGCCTGGGTCGGCGGTGACGGCAACAAGCCGCTGCACGGCAAGAACAACTCGCCGATCTACGGCTCCACGATCGCCGGTCCGATGTGGCAGAAGTTCCTGTCGCTGTACCTGACGGGCAAGCCGGGCGAGCGCTTCGACAAGGTCGACCGCATCGGGGGCGAGGTCGCACCGCCGCCGTCGTCCGACGTGGCGACGACGACGGAATCGGCCCCGACCGGCGAGAACGGGAACGAGGGGGACAACGGCGACCAGACCGGCGGCACCCCGACCGGCGAGGAGTCGAAGCCGTCGACCCCGCCGAAGCACACGAAGCCGTCGACGACCCCGAAGGAGACTCCGACCGGTACGCCGGACCCGGGGGAGTAGCCGGCTGAACCACGGTGGGCGGCGGTACGTGTGCCTCCCGAGAGGACTGCGTCCGCAGCCCACCGTGGAGGACGGCCCGTGAACCACGACCGGCAGCCCGACCCCCGTCGCCGTCGCGCCCGGCGGCCCGCGCCCCGCGCCGGGCTGCTGGGCAGCGAGCCCGAGCTGATCACCCACCACACGCACAACGGCACCGAGCCGGACGAGCCGCCGACCGTGCCGATCATCCGGCAGCGCGTGGGCGAGCCGCCGCGGCGGCCGCGGCCCCTCACCGCCCAGGACCTGCGACGACGGCGGTGGCGGCGGGTCCGGCGGATCGGGTACGTGGCCGCGGGGCTGTTCTTCTCCGTCCCCGGGATCGCCTTCGCGATCACCTACGCCGCCGTCGACGTCCCCTCGCCGGAGACGATCGCGCAGGCGCAGGGCCAGGCCGTCACTTACCTGTTCAGCGACGGCACCGAGATGGGCAAGGACGTGCCCACCGGCGG
Organism: Amycolatopsis sp. FBCC-B4732; assembly: GCF_023008405.1. Lineage (NCBI taxonomy): Bacteria > Bacillati > Actinomycetota > Actinomycetes > Pseudonocardiales > Pseudonocardiaceae > Amycolatopsis > Amycolatopsis sp. FBCC-B4732. The sequence goes on along the minus strand of NZ_CP095376.1, from coordinate 8,261,524 downwards.
CAACCGGCAGATCCTGGCGGCGAACCAGATCCCGGACGTCGTCAAGAAAGCCGTGATCGCCACCGAAGACGCGTCCTTCGAGACGAACTCCGGCTTCGACGTCGGCGGCATCCTGCGCGCGGCGTACAACCAGGTCACCGGCGGTTCCGGCGGCGGCTCGACGATTTCCCAGCAGTACATCAAGAACGCTTCCGGTGACGACGACCCGACGCTGACCCGCAAGTGGGCCGAGCTCGCGAAGTCGTTCAAGATGAACCAGACCTACGACAAGGCGGACATCATCACCGCCTACCTCAACATCATCTACTTCGGCCGCGGTTCGTACGGGATCCAGGCCGCCGCGCATGCGTACTTCGGCAAGGACGCGGGCCAGCTCGACTACTCGCAGGCCGCGCTGCTCGCCGGGTTGATCCAGCAGCCGGGCCGGTCGGAAAACACGGCCGTCGCGACGAACCGGTGGACGACGGCGCTGGACCGGATGCTCAAGAACGGCTACCTGACGCCGGCCCAGCGCGCCGCGGCGAAGTTCCCGACGCCGATCCCGCTGCGCGAGAGCAGGCAGGCCGGCGCGCTGAACCCGTTCATCAAGAAGCAGGTCAAGGCCGAACTGGCCGCGCAGGGCATCGACGAGAAGCAGTACTACTCGGGCGGGTTCCAGGTGTTCACCACGATCGACCCGCAGGCGCAGCAGGCCGCCGAAAAGGCGGTCGCCGAAGGGATGGACGGCCAGACCGACGACCGGATCCTCAACGCGCTGGTCGCCGTCGACCCGAAGACCGGCGGCGTGCTCGCCTACCACGGCGGCGAGGCGATCGTGAAGGGCCCGAACGGCGAGGACCTGGCCGGGCGCGACTGGGCCGACGAGGCGCACAACCCCGGGTCGTCGATGAAACCGTTCGACCTGGCGGCGTTCCTCAAGCTCGGCCGCGGCCTCGACGCGCGGTTCGACGGCACGTCCCCGCGCACGTTCCCCGGCGTCGACCTCCCGATCCGCAACGCCGGCGACAGCAGCAGCTGCTCGCAGGAGTGCACCGTCTCCGAGGCGATGCAGCGGTCCACGAACACCGTGTTCTACGACATGGTCCTCAACGTGACGAAGCCGGCCGGCGTGGCGGAAGCGGCGCGGGAGGCGGGTATCCGGACGAAGGACAACGGCGGCCGCAGCGAGCTGTTCACCGGCGACAACAACATCTCCATCGGCGGGGGCGGCACGCAGGTGACGCCGTCCGACATGGCCTCGGCGTACGCGACCTTCGCCGCGGGCGGCGTCCAGCGCGACCGGCACTTCGTGCAGAAGGTGACCAACGCGAACGGCGAAACCGCGTACGAGGCGAAGCTCCGCTCGGCCGACGCGTTCGCCGACAACGACCGGCAGAAGAGCGCGCAGATCGCCGGGAACGTGACGGCGGCACTGGCGCCGGTGATCCAGTTCTCCCGGCTGACCTGCCCGACCGGTCACGAATGCGCGGGCAAGACGGGGACGCAGCAGCACACGCCGCAGAACGACGAACCCGCGTCGGCGGCCAACGCGAACTCCCAGACGTGGATGGTGGGCTACACGCCTTCGGTGTCGGCCGCGGTCTGGGTGGGCGGCGACGGCGACAAGGCCCTCCGCGGCCCGGGTGGCGCCCCGCTGTTCGGCTCGACGCTCGCCGGCCCGATCTGGGACCGGTTCATGCAGCTCTACCTGAGCGGCCGGCCGGGGGAGCGCTTCGACCGCGTCGCCGCGATCAGCTCGCCGCAGGACCGGGTGCAGGTCCAGCAACCGCCGCCGCAGCAACAACAACAGCGCGATCAGCGGGACTCGGTCCAGTTCGGCGACGGCGGCAACCGGCAGCAGAACGACCAGCTCGACCGGATCCGCGAATTCCAGCAGCGGCTGCAGGAACTGCAGGACCAGCAGCGCGGCCGAAGGAGGCCGTGACCTCGGAGCTGGGGGTCACCGAGGTCACGGCCGGTCAGAGGGCGACCACTGCGCCTTCGACGCCGGAGCGGTGCGCGGCTTCGATCACGCGCAGGGCCGCGACCGACGACTCGGGGTCGACCGGGAACTCGCCTTCGCCGCGCAGCGCGTCGCGCACCTGCGCGTAGAACGACTCGTAGCGGCCGGTCTCGGTGGGGACGGTCTTGGTGTCGTTGCCGACGCCGATCTTGCCCGCGTCCGACGCCGGCTCGACGCCCCACGCGTCGTCGCCCGGCCGCATGCCCGCCTTGATCTGCGGTTCCTGCACGTCGAGGCCGTACTTGGTGAAGGTCGCCTGGTCGCCGAGCACCCGGAAGCGCGGGTTCAGCGTGCCCGCGAGCGCGCTCGCCCACAGGTGCGAGCGGACGCCGTTCGCGTGGTGCAGCGCGACGAAGACGTCGTCGTCGACCTGGACGCCGGCGCGGCGGCGGTCGACCTCGGCGTAGACGCGCGTGACCGGGCCGAACAGCTGCAGCGCCTGGTCGACGATGTGCGCGCCGAGGTCGTAGAGCAGGCCGCCGGCCTCGGCCGGGTCGCCGAACTCACGCCAGTTGTCCTTGGGCTTGGGCACCCAGCGGTCGTAGCGGGACTCGAAGCGGAAGACCTCGCCGAGCTTGCCGGACTCGAGGACCTTCCGGACGGTGAGGAAGTCGGAGTCGAGCCGCCGGTTCTGGAACACGGTCAGGCCGACGCCCGCCGCCTTCGCCGCGGCGACGACCCGCTCGGCCTCGGCCGCGGTGGGTGCGAAGGGCTTGTCGACGACCACCGGCAGGCCGGCCTCGATCGCCCGCAGCGCGAGCGGCACGTGCGTGCGGTTGGGCGTGCTGACCACGACGAGGTCGAGTTCGTCCGCGAGCGCGAAGAACGCGTCGGCGTCCGGCACGACCTCCGCGCCGGGGTGGTCGGTGCGCGCCTGCGCGGCGTTGGACGACGTCGTGATCACCGCGGGGGTGAGGCCGGGCGTCGCCGCCACCAGCGGGGCGTGGAAGACGCGTCCGCCGATGCCGTAGCCGAGAACACCCACGCGCAAGTCACTCATGTCCGCCATTAAACAACACTGTTGCGTAATTGGCCAGGCGTGCGAAGATCCTGTCCATGGCGGACACCGGGGTCAACCTGCGCGGCGTGCGGGAGCACAACCGCGCCCTGCTGCTCACGCACATCCTGCGCGCCGGTGGCCTCAGCCGCGTCGAGCTCGCCGAACGCACCGGGCTCACCCAGCAGGCCGTCTCCAAGATCGTGCCCGAACTCCTCGACGCCGGCTTGCTGGACGAGCAGCGCCAGCCGTCGGCCGGGGTCGGCAAGCCGCGCACGCTGCTGACCGTCCGGCCCGGCGCCCGGCACGCGCTCGGCGCGCGGCTCGACCGCGACGAGTTCCGCGTGCTGCGCACCAACCTCATCGGCGAGGTCGAGGAGACGGCGGGCGGCCCGCTGCCGCCCGGGTTCACGCCCGAGCAGGCGGTCGAGGCCATGGGCACCGCCGCGCTCGAGCTCGCCGACGGCTTCGACGTGCTCGGCCTGTGCCTGGGCGCGGTCGGCCCGCTGGACCACCTCGCCGGCCTGGTCCGCGACGCGACGAACATGCCGGGCTGGCACGACGTCCCCCTGCGCGACCTGCTGGAGAAGCGCACCGGGCTGCCGGTGTCGCTCGACAAGAACACCAACGCGGCCGCGTTCGCCCGGCTCTGGCCGCACGGCGAGCCGACGGCGACCGCGGTGGTGCTCGTCGGCACCGGCATCGGCGTCGGCCTGCTGATCGACGGGCGGCTCTACCGCGGCCCGCGGACCAACGCGGGTGAGTTCGGGCACACCACGATCGCCTACGACGGGCCGGTCTGCGCCTGCGGGCGGCGCGGCTGCGTCGAGATCATGGCCAAGCGGGCGCCGGACACGCGGGCCGCCGCCGGCTACCTCGGCATCGGGCTCGCCGACCTCGTCCAGGTGCTCGACCTGGAGCGGATCGTGCTGGCCGGCCGCGCGGTGCGGGACGAACCGGACGTGCACCGGGAAGCCGTTTCCGCCCGGCTCGAGGAGCTGCTGCCACTGCCGCACTGGCAGCGGATCGAGGTCGTCGAAGACACCTCCGGCGAGGAGCTCGTGACCCGCGGCGCGGCCGCCGAGGTCCTGGCCTCGTACTACGCGAATCCGGCATGATCACCGGCTTCACCGCCGCGCTCGGCGATCACCGATACGATCCGCCTCGTGCCAGAGGAGACCACGCGCGAGCCGGACCCCGGCCCCGTGACGCTGACCCGGGCCGACCGGGTCGTCCCGAGCTGGAACGAGCCACTCGCGGCGGCGGTCACCAGACCCGTCGGCGGCCCGCTCGGTGAGCACGCGGCGGTCGGCAGGCACTGGTTCTGGTCGCCCCAGCGCGTCGGGCTGCTGCTGGCCACGCTCGCGCTGATGCTCTGCTGGTTCGGCAAGGGCTCCTGCATCCAGCAGTACCAGGACTCCAGCGGCGCCACCCAGCTCGACTGGCGCGCGGGCCGCCCGTTCGTCGCGATGTGCTACTCCGACATCGTGCCGCTCTACAGCTCCGAGCGGCTCGACCGGCCGGGCACCTTCCCGTACTACACGTCGTGGAAGGAGAACTCCCAGACGGCGGAGAACGGCACCCGGTACATGGAGTACCCGGTGTTCACCGGCCTCTTCCAGTGGGCGAACGCGAAGCTCGCGGCGGGCTGGTACCACGTCGCCGAGGCCGGCTGGCTGCCCGGCGGGCTGCCGGTGGCCATCTACTTCGACCTCACGGCGCTGTTCCTCGCGCTCGCCTGGCTCGTCACGGTCTGGGCGACCGGCCGAACGATGAAACGCCGGCCGTGGGACATGGTGCTGGTGGCGATCTCACCGCTGGTGCTGGTGCACGCCTTCACGAACTTCGACGCGATCGCGACCGCGTTCACCGCGACCGGACTGCTGGCCTGGGCACGCAAACGGCCGCTGCTCGCCGGGCTCCTGCTCGGCCTCGGCGCGACGGCGAAGCTCTACCCGCTGTTCCTGCTCGGCGTGCTGTTCGTGCTGTGCCTGCGCGCGGGGAAGCTGACGCCGTTCTGGAAGACCGCGGGCGCCACCGTCGTGACGTGGCTGGTGGTGAACGCGCCGTTCATCCTCACCGCCACCCGCGGCTGGTGGGAGTTCTTCCGGATGAACACCCTGCGGCCGATGGACCCGGACTCGCTGTACAACGTCCTCTCGTACACGACGGGCTGGGCCGGGTTCGACGGCGTGCTGCAGAAGAACCAGACGCCGACGTATCTGAACCTCACCGTGGCCGTGCTGTTCCTGGCCTGCTGCGCGGGGATCGCGTACCTCGCGCTCGCCGCACCGCGACGGCCGCGCGTCGGCCAGCTCGCGTTCCTGGTCGTGGCCGCGTTCCTGCTGACGAACAAGGTGTGGAGCCCGCAGTACTCGCTGTGGCTGGTGCCGCTGGCGGTGCTGGCCATCCCGCGCTGGCGGCTGCTGCTGAGCTGGATGCTGATCGACGCGCTGGTCTGGGTGCCGCGGATGTTCTACTACCTCGGCGTCGACCACAAGGGCCTGCCCGAAGGCTGGTTCCTCGGCACGGTCGTGGTCCGCGACCTGGCCGTCGTGGGGCTGTGCGTGCTGGTCGTGCGGGAGATCTACCGCCCGTCGACGGACCTGGTCCGGCTGGCGGGCGACGACGACCCGGCCGGCGGCTTCCTCGACGGCGCCCGGGACGTGATCGTCCCGAACGCCACCAAGCGCCGCCGGAAGGCCGTGGCCGGCTAGCCGAGCTTTTCCCGCAGGTAGGCGATGTCGGCGGCCTGACCGTCGGCCGGGGTCTCGACGACGACCGGCGCGCCCGCGGCGCGGGCCACCTCGGCCAGCACCTCGGGGTCGATCGTGCCTTCGCCCTCGACGACGTTGGCGTGCCGGTCGCGGGTCGAGCCGAACTCGTCGCGGGAGTTGTTGAGGTGCACCAGGTCGATCCGGCCGGTGATGGCCTTGACCTTTTCGACGGCGGTCGCGAGGTCCCAGCCCGCGGCGAACGCGTGGCAGGTGTCCAGGCAGAACCCGGCGCCGAACTCGCCGACCTTGTCCCACAGCCGGGCGATGACGTCGAGGTCGCGGGTCATCGCGTTCTCGCCGCCCGCGGTGTTCTCGATCAGGATCGGGACCTTGAAGCCGCCCTTCTCCTGCTCGCGCTCGAAGAGCTTGCGCCAGTTGTCGAGGCCGGCCTCGGCGTCGTCGTTCGCGCCGACGTGCCCGCCGTGCACGATCAGGCCCTTGGCGCCGATGGCCGCCGCACCGTCCGCGTGCTGCGTGACGTTCTTGCGGGAGGGGATCCGGATCCGGTTGTTCAGCGAAGCCACGTTGATGAGGTACGGCGAGTGGATGAACACCTCGACGGGGTCGGCCGCGATGGCCTCGCCGTGGGGGTGGGGCTTCGGGGCCTTCCAGCCCTGCGGGTCCGAGAGGAAGAACTGGACGACGTCGGCTTTGCGCTCGGCGACCGCGGTCAACGGGTCGTCGTCACGGACATGGGCGCCAATCAGCATGCCGAGCACGCTACTCCGGGCGCTCTTTTCCCCTGCGGGACCGGTTGGTGACGCTCGTGGAGTACCGTGAGCGCGTTCCGTGATCCAGATTGGTCCGACTGCCGGAGGGCATCGATGGGGAAGCAGCTCACCCGGATCACCGCACTGGGATTCACCTTCGCCGCGTCCGCCACGTTGGCGATGCCGGGCATCGCGAGCGCGGACACCAGCCCGACCCTCGGCGGCGACTGCGCCGCCACGCTGCAGAACGGCCAGGCCCGCGACGCCAAGACGGGCCTCGTGCTCGACGCCGGCGCCCCGCTGAACTCGCCGAACCAGCTGACGATCGGCCTCGACTCGAGCGCGCGGAACACGAACGGCACGGCCCCGCTGCTCACCCTCCCGGTGGGCGACACCGTGAAGGCGCTCGGCATCGGCGAGGTCCCGGTGGTCGGCGACGCGGCGGCCAAGGCCGTCTGCCCGGCCGCGCAGGGCGTCGTCAACACGGTCGGCGGCGTCGTGCAGGGCGCGGACCTGCCCCCGCTGCCCCTCCCGCCGGCCCCGAACCCGCCCCAGCCCACGCCGCCGTCGCCGGTACCGCCGCGGCCGCCGGTGCCGCCGGGGCAGAACCCGCCGGGCGACAGCACCGGCCCGGTGACCACGGGACCGGGCAACGCGGGCCTGCCGGGCGACGCGATCTCGGGCATCTTCACCAACGCCGCGCTGCTGCCGGGCAGCCTGGTGCAGGCCCCGGTGGTCGCGCAGATCATCCCGGGCCAGCAGGTCCCGACGGTCGACGCCGAGAAGTCCGGCACCGCGGAGGCGCTGCCCGCCATCACGTCGCCGGCGAAACTGCCGATGCTGCTGGCGGTCCTGGCCCTCGCGATCGTGGCCGCGGCCCTCGTCCGGGCGTGGATCCGCCGCAGTCCCGCCTGACCCCTTGACGCAGGGTCACGCCCGCTACCACTCGAATGCCAGACATTTCTGAGCGCGCGGGCGTTACCCGGCTGCCCTAACGTCGTTGTCCTGGGAAAGAGGCCACGACACCAGGGGCGGCGCGCATGCAGGAGCGGACACGGAGGGCAACGGCGGTCGGTGCGACGGCGTTCGTGCTCGCGGGTTCGGCCGTGCTCGGCCTGCCCGGCACAGCCTCGGCCGACACGAAGACGGTTCCGTGCGGCAGCACAGTGACCGCCAAGCCCGGCGACCACATCCAGGGCTCGCTCCTCGGCATTCCCACCATCGACCTGGGTATCGTCGGCCAGGCGACCACCGTCCTCACGAGCGTCGTGGGTGGCCTGCTCAATACGGTCTGCAAGGTCACCGTCAACGTGGTGAACACCGTGGTCTCGCCGGTACCGGTGGTCGGCGCACCGGCCGCGAGCGCGCTCAACCAGGCCGCGGACGGGCTCAACTCCGCCGGCACGAGCGGCCTCAACACGATCAACGGTGGCGGCAAGCAGTCGTCCCCGCAGCCCGGCACCGGCGGCAACCCGCAGCAACCGCCCTCCGGCGGGACCGGCGGCAACCAGCAGGGTGGCACCCCGCAGGGCTCCGGCGGCATCCCCGAGGCGAACAGCCCGCTGCTCCCCGGCTTCTCCGGCGGCGGCGCGAGCCCGGCGTTCGGCGGCTTCCCGTTCAGCATCGGCACGGGCTACGCCCCGATGCGCGACTACAGCGGCATCCCGTTCGCGACGGCCGGCCTGTTCACCCCGTCCCCGGCGATCCGGTACGGCAGCCAGATCCCGGGTTACGCCCCGCAGTACGGCCTCACCGGCCCCGACGCCGCCGCGGCCGACGGCAGTGCTGGCGTCCAGACGGCAGGCCGCGCCGAAGCACTACCGTCCGCATCGGACGGTTTCACGAACGGGTCGAATCTGCCGCTGCTGATCGCGGTCCTGACACTCTCCGGAGTCAGCGCGGGCCTCGTCCGCACTTGGGTGCTCCGCCGAATGGCCGCTGCGAATTGACCCGACTGCCGAGTATCTTTCGCGTATCTCCTTCGTTGATCCTGGTGTTGCCTGGAACGACGCCCCCGTAATTCCCTCTGGAGGACAGTGCTCGTGCGGAAGATCCCCACCTGGCAGACGACCCGCCGCGCACTGACCGTCACCGCCGTCGCCGCTTTCGTGACCGGGGGAGCGTTCCTCTCCTCGGGCACCGCCTCGGCCGCCACGACGCTGGCCGGCACCTGCTCGGGGGCGGTGAACGGCAGCATGGGCGACACGGTCGCCGTGCAGGGCACGTCGGTGAAGGAACTCGTCCGCAAGGGCGCGCAGGACTACGTCAACTCCCACCTCTGGACCGCCCTCTCGGTGTGGCCGAACACCATCGCCGACACCATCGCGGGCAAGGGCGCGCTCGCGGTCGGCCAGGTGCCGAACTCCGCCGGCGGCACGATCGCGGGCTCCGCGATCGGCAGCGCCGTCGCCACCGCACTGAAGGGCTCCAACGGTCTCGGCGTGCTGGACGGCACCAAGGCCGAGGTGCTCAGCGCGGTCTCGGCGAACGTCGCGAAGAGCTGCGGGCTGACCACCGTCGCCACCAACTACGCCCCGCCGAGCACGCCCGGCGCCGGTGGCACCGGTACGCCGCAGGGTGGCACCGGGACCGCCCCCGGCGGGACGTCCGGCAACCTCTCCAACCTGAACCCCGGCACCGCCGGGGGCACGGGTGGCAGCGCGCCGATGCGCGACTACAGCGGCATCCCCACCGCGACCGCCGGCACGGCCGTCGCCCCGGGCGTCCGGTACCCCGCGAACGGCACCCTTCCGGGTGACGCGTCCGCGCCGCAGGCCGGGGCCGGTGACCAGAGCGGGCAGGGCGCCGACATCCGGGACGCCGGCAACGCGCAGTCGCTCGCCTCGAACGGGGCTTCGAACGACGTGCAGCTGCCGATGCTGCTCGCGGTGATCGTGCTGGCCGGGGTGACCGCCGGGCTGGTGCGGACCTGGGTCCTGCGCCGCGCGAGCTGACCCCGCCGTCCGGTCCTGCCGGTACCCCCAGGTAGCCTTACCTGGACAAACCCTCCTGCTACGGACAGTCCGTGGCCGCGAGCCCATAGGAGGTGAGTGGTTGTGTCACGCCATTACGAGGTAATGGTCATCCTGGACCCCACGCTCGACGAGCGTACGGTCGCCCCGACCCTCGACACGTTCCTCAACGTGATCCGCACTTCGGGCGGAAGCGTCGAGAAGGTCGACGTCTGGGGCCGCCGTCGCCTCTCGTACGAGATCAAGAAGCACGCGGAGGGCATCTACGCCCTGCTCGACCTGAACTCGTCCTCGGACGCGGTGAAGGAGCTGGACCGCCAGCTGTCGCTGCAGGAGACCGTGCTCCGCACCAAGGTCATGCGCCGCGAGGTCAAGCGCGCCGCGGCCAAGCCCGCTGCCGCCAAGGCCTGAGCCCGAGGGGAACCCCGATGGCTGGAGACACCGTCATCACGGTGATCGGCAACCTGACGTCCGACCCGGAACTGCGCTTCACCCCGTCCGGTGCGGCGGTCGCGAACTTCACCGTCGCGTCCACGCCCCGCACGCTCGACAAGCAGTCGGGTGAGTGGAAGGACGGCGAGGCGCTGTTCCTGCGCTGCAACATCTGGCGGCAGGCGGCGGAGAACGTCGCCGAGTCCCTGACCCGCGGCGCCCGCGTCGTCGTGCAGGGCCGCCTCAAGCAGCGGTCGTTCGAGACGAAGGAAGGCGAGAAGCGCACCGTCGTCGAGCTCGAGGTCGACGAAATCGGCCCCTCGCTGCGCTACGCCACGGCCAAGGTCAACAAGGTCAGCCGCGGTGGCGGCGGCGGTGGTGACTTCGGCGGCGGCGGCGGTGGCGGCGGCAACCGTGGCGGTGGCGGCGGCGCGCCGGCCGACGACCCGTGGGGTTCCGCCCCGCCGGCCGGCGGCGGTGGCGGCGGCGGCTTCTCGGACGAGCCCCCCTTCTGATCTCGTACACATCCACAAAGATTTGAATTACCAGGAGTAGACAGTGGCCAAGCCACCCATCCGCAAGCCCAAGAAGAAGGTCTGCGTGTTCTGCAAGGCCGAGAAGAAGGGCCGCCCGGAACTGATCGACTACAAGGACACCAACCTGCTGCGGAAGTACATCTCCGACCGCGGCAAGATCCGTGCCCGTCGCGTCACCGGCAACTGCAGCCAGCACCAGCGTGACATCGCCATCGCGGTCAAGAACTCCCGCGAAATGGCGCTGCTCCCCTACACCTCGACCGCGCGCTAAGGGAGGGCACTGAAATGGCGAAGATCATCCTCACCACGGACGTGGCCAACCTCGGCGGCCCCGGCGACATCGTCGAGGTCAAGGACGGTTACGCGCGCAACTACCTGCTCCCGCGGGGCTACGCGATCGTGGCCTCCAAGGGCGCGGAGAAGAACGTGCGCACCATCCAGCGCGCGCAGGAGAGCCGTCGCATCCGCGACCTCGACCACGCCAAGGAGATCAAGGCGACGCTGGAGGGCCTCGGCGCCATCCAGCTCACCGGCAAGGCGGCCGAGGGCTCGAAGAAGCTCTTCGGTTCGATCACCGCCGGCGAGATCGTCGACGCGATCAAGGCGGCCGGTGGCCCCCTGCTCGACAAGCGGGTCATCGAGCTCCGCGACCACATCAAGACCGTGGGCAAGCACTCGGTCGGCGCCCGGCTCCACCCGGACGTGAAGGTCGACGTGCGGCTCGAGGTCAAGGCCGTCGCGCAGTAAGGCAGTACCTCGTGGAAGGCGGGTCGTCCCTGGTGGGCGGCCCGCCTTCACGCGTTTCGGGGGAACCCCGGACACACGGGCGGCGTCGGAGGAGAATGGGCGGGGACGCGAAGGGGATGGATCCGGATGGCCAATGAAGTCAACATGTCAGCACCGGCCGGTGGCGGTGGCTTCACGTTCGACGCCGACAAGATCGACGCCGTCATCAAGAAGTGGCAGGATCTTCGGGCCGATCTGAAGCGCGACTACAACGACGCCAACCTGATGGCGAACGTGAAGGCGCCCGGCAAGGAGTTCGCCAGCGAGGACTGGGAGAAGCTCGCGAACCCGTCCGGCCAGGCCTTCCTCGAGCAGAACCGCAAGATGCAGGAATACGTCACGAACTACATCGACGCGCTGACCGCGGCGAAGCAGAAGATCACCACCAAGGAGTCGGACACCCAGGCCGACATGGCGAAGACGGGGAACCAGGCCACGTGAACCGACGACTGCTCGCCGTCCCGGCACTGGCCTGTGCCGTGCTCGCCGTCGCCGGGTGCGGCGGGAAGACCAGGGGCACCGCCAACGCGGCGCCGTCGACCGCCGAATCCAGCAGCGAGACCCGCTCGGTCGCCGACACCGCGCCGCGGGTGCCGAGCCCGCTCAACACCGGGTCGATCACCTCGGACGCCTGCGCGACGCAGTCCGCGTCGACGCGCTCCGAGCTAGGCCTCGGCGAAGGCGAGCCGCGGACCACGGGCAACGGCCCGAGCTGCACGTTCACCGAAGCCGCCGACCCGGGCAACCAGATCGACGTGACCACGGTGACGGCGAACAAGAACGGGCTCCAGGACGTCTACGACACCAAGGCCAACGACGCCTACTGGGGCGAAACCCAGGCCGCCGGCTACCCGGCCGTCTACGCCGCCGCGGTCGACGACCGCAAGAGCGGCAAGTGCGGCCTGTTCGTCGCGGTGACCGACGAGCTCGCGGTCAACATCCTGGTGCAGTACGACAACGGCGCCGGCGCTTCGGACCCGTGCTCGGTCGCGCAGAAGTTCGGCGAAGCGATGATCCACACCCTGGGAGGCTGAGATGCTGGAACTGGTGCTGCTGGGCGGCTTCGCCGCCTACAACATGGCCACCACGCACTCCGACGACCACACCTCGGCGCAGGGCGACCGGAAGATCGACTGCTACGACATCTGGGAGAAGATCACCACCGGTCCCGGCGCGGGTTCGATCGCGAACGGGCAGTCGGCGGCGAGCCGGCTCAAGGGTGCCTACGCCGAGCGGCTCAGCACGATCGACGGCCTGGCCAAGGACATGGACGCGGCCTGGACGGGCGGCGGCTCCGACGCGGCGCAGAACGCCGGCGCGCACCCGCTGCGGGTGTGGATGGAGGACTCCGGCACCAAGCTGACCGAGTCCGACAAGTACCTCGGCGAGCAGCACAACGCCTTCACCACCGTGCACACGCAGGTCCAGGAGGTCCCGAAGGACCCGCCGAAGAACAACCTGCTCAACGCGGTGACGCCGTGGACGACCGACACCGACCGGGCGATCCGCGACTACAACGCCAAGGGCCAGGCCAACGTCGACGCCTTCAACACCTACTACAAGGCGAGCAACGACAACGGCCAGAAGCTGCCGACGTACTCCGCGCTCAAGGGCCAGCAGGAGAACGTGAACGTCGACGGCGGCAAGGACGGCAAGAAGAAGCCGGGTGGCAACGGGAACGGCACCGGCGACGGGACCGGCGGCGGCAGCGGCGGCGGTGGCTCGATGCCCGGCGTGAACATGCCGGGTGCGGGGGGTGTGCCGTCCTTCGGCGGCCAGCCGACCACGCCGCCCGGCGGCAGCTTCGACCCGTCGAAGGTGCCGGGCTTCGACCCCGGTAAGACGCCGAAGTTCGACCCGCCGCAGATCCCCGGCGGGAACTACGACCCGTCGCAGATCCCCGGGGCCGACAGGTTCACCCCGCCGAACTTCGACGGCACCCACGCGTCCGGCTTCACGCCGCCGAAGATCCCCGGGGCCGGCGGGTTCGGTCCCGGTGGTTCGGGTGGCGCGGGCGACTTCTCGACCCCCGGCGGCGGGGGCTTCGGCCCCGGCGGCTCGGGCGGGATCGGTGACCCGTCGGCGGGCTTCGGCCCGGGCGGCGGGGGCTTCGGGCCGGGCGGCTCGACCGGCGCGGCCGTGCCCGGTGGGGCGGGCGCGGGCCGGGGCGGCATGGGCGCCGGCGCCGCCGGTGGTGCCATGGGCGCGGGCGGCGCGGGGGCCGGCCGGGCCGGTGCCACCGGGATGGGCGGCATGGGGCACGGCGCCAAGGGCCAGGGCGGTGGCGACGAGGAACGCACGTCGAAGTACCTCCTCGGCGACGACCCGAACGACATCTTCGGCACCGACGAGCTCACCGCGCCGCCGGTCATCGGCGAGTAGCGCACGCGGGGCCACCGGGCGCGTGCCAAGATGGGCGCGCCCGGCTTTTCAGCGGGTTCGAGAACTGTTTTCGACTGGGGGAAGAGCGGTGCTGGACAGGCAAGTCACCATCACGACCGGCACCCTGCTCAACCTCATCCGGCGCCGGGGCGGCGAGCCGCACACGGTGCTCGCGGAGACGCCGACCTGGTACAGCGACGAGGCCCAGCGCGAGGAAGACGAGCGCGTCAACGCCGAACTCGCCAAGGCCGGGCTGTTCGGCCCGCGCGGCATGCACCCCGGGTTCGTCGCGACGGTCGAGGCGATCGCCCGGCCGCAGCTGGAGTACTACGGCTGGGTCGACGGCGGCTTCCAGGGCAAGCCGGTCAGCTACCGGCTGCTCGGCGGCAGCGCCGGCGGCGAGGCGTTCGTGCTGGCCAAGCACGAGGAAATGGACGTCGTCGTGCTCGGCTCTTCGCGCCCCGGCGAACTCCTCGACGACTTCCTCGGCCAGATCCCGAAGCTGGCGCCCGGTCGCGGTGCTCCGCTGACCGTGCCGAAGAGCCAGATCGAAGGAACCGCCCGCCGCGACGACGACGGGTTCGCGGTGCTGCGCAACGACCGCCCGGCCGAAGGTTCGCAGGAGGCCGACGAGCTCCGCCGGATCCTCGCGTTGCGCCGGATGGGCAGCGGCAGCCTCTACGTCGCGGCCCGCAACCGGAGTGGCGCGCGGCACCGGATCGAACGGCCGGTGAACTACATCGATACGTCGGAAGGCCGGTGGCTGACCGAAGAGGTTCCGGGGCGCGGGGAGAACCGGATCGCCTTCACCCCGGCCGACCAGCGCGTTCTCGCTGACCGGTTACGCAGCGCACAGGGCCGGCTCACCGCGGCCTGATGCCCGCGCCGTTCAGTCCACCGGGTGGCCGCTCTACCCTGCGTGATATTCATCCACAGGCCCTGGGGGTCAATGGGCCCGGACTGGTCCACGACACGCCGAAGGACGGACTTCACGCGACACGCCGAACGAGTTTTCCGCAAGTTCTCCACAGCTTGTTCACATGGCTTGACCTGGGGGTTTCGGGAGACCGATCACGCTTGTCCCCAACTTGTCCACAGCTCTCACGCCACCTGTGATTGGTTACCCCCATTCATCCCCAGGTTGTCCACAGAAGGCTCCCCACCCGGAATTGCCATCGGCCGTGTGGGGGATCTAGCGTCCCGCCTCGGGCCTGTACTCACCGTGGCGCTCCGCGTGTCTGCGGCCGCCGGTCGACGTTGTCGTCGATCATCTCCGGTGACGAGGTCCGGGTGACGGGGAAGCACGGCACGAGCCGCGTGCTTCGAGAGCGAAGATCCGGCATAATCGAACGGGTGTTCGACACGATGAGGAGGTGTCCGGGGCGGTGGCGCTGACCGACGACCGCAGTCCGATGTACGCGGAGTCCGACCCGGGCCCGAGCGAGCCACCGCCCGACGGCGGTGGCGGGGGTGGCGGCGGCGGGTTCGACCGCCAGCCGCCGCAGGACATGGCGGCCGAGCAGTCCGTGCTCGGCGGCATGCTGCTGTCCAAGGACGCGGTCGCCGACGTCATCGAGGCCCTCGGCCCCGACGACTTCTACCGGCCCGCGCACCAGGCGATCTACGACTGCATCCTCGACCTCTACGGCCGCGGCGAGCCGGCCGACCCGATCACGGTGTCGGCGGAGCTGGAGCGGCGCGGCGAACTGGGCCGCGTCGGCGGCGCGCCCTACCTGCACACGCTGATCGCGACGGTGCCGACGGCGGCGAACGCCGGGTACTACGCGGAGATCGTCTCGGAGAAGGCCGTGCTGCGCCGGCTGGTCGAGGCGGGCACCCGGATCGTGCAGTACGGCTACGGCGCGGCCGCGGCCGACGGCGCGAACATCGACGAGGTGGTCGACCGCGCGCAGGCCGCGATCTACGACGTCACCGAGCGCCGGACCAGCGAGGACTACGTCGCGCTGGAAGAGCTGCTGCAGCCGACGATGGACGAGATCGACGCGATCGCCTCGCGCGGCGGCCAGTCCCAGGGCATCCCGACCGGCTTCACCGACTTCGACGAGCTGACCAACGGCCTGCACCCGGGCCAGATGATCATCGTCGCCGCCCGCCCCGGTGTCGGCAAGTCGACACTGGGTCTGGACTTCGTCCGGTCGGCGTCCATCAAGCACGGGCTGACCAGCGTCATTTTCTCGCTGGAAATGAGCCGGACCGAGATCGTCATGCGCATGCTCTCGGCCGAGGCGAAGATCCGCCTCTCCGACATGCGCGGTGGCAAGATGTCCGACGACGACTGGACGCGGCTGGCCCGCCGGATGAGCGAGGTGTCCGAAGCACCGTTGTTCGTCGACGACTCGCCGAACATGACGATGATGGAGATCCGGGCGAAGGCGCGGCGGCTGAAGCAGCGCAACGACCTGAAGCTCGTCGTCCTCGACTACCTCCAGCTGATGACGTCCGGCAAGCGCGTCGAGTCGCGGCAGCAGGAAGTCTCGGAGTTCTCGCGGCAGATGAAGCTGCTGGCGAAGGAGATCGAGGTCCCGGTGATCGCGATCAGCCAGCTGAACCGTGGTCCCGAACAGCGCACGGACAAGCGCCCGATGCTGTCCGACCTGCGTGAGTCCGGCTCACTGGAGCAGGACGCCGACCTCGTCATCCTGGTCAACCGCCCGGACGCCTGGGAGCGCGACGACCCGCGTGCCGGTGAGGCGGACCTGATCATCGCCAAGCACCGTGCCGGCCCGACCGCGACGATCACCGTCGCGCACCAGCTGCACTACAGCCGTTTCGTCGACCTCTCGCACGACTAGCCGAGGGCGCCGTACCCGCGGACGAACGCGGTGAGCAGGCGGCCGAAGGTGTCGCGGTCCTCGTCCGGCCAGTCCGCCATGACCTCGGCGAACACCGAGCGCCGGAAGGCGTGCAGCTCGTCGAGGTGCGCCTGGCCGGCTTCGGTCGGCACGAGTACCGCGCGCCTTCCGTCGCGCTGATCGGCTTCGCGGCGAAGCAGCCCTTGCTCGACCGCGCGCGCCACCAGGCGGCTCGCGCGGGGCTGGTCGACGCCCATCGCCGCGCTCAAGGCCGTCACCGTGCTGGGCTCGCCGCGGTCGCCGAGCTCCTCGACGACGTCGAGCAGTTCGTGCACCGGGTCGTGCGCGCCGCGGCCCCTGGCCTTGCCGATCCGGCTCAGGGCCCGCCGCTGCTGGCCGCGGCGGATCGCGATCATCGCGCGCTCGACGTCGGCCACCGCGTCCGTCATGGTTGCTCCACCTCCGAACTGCATGTACTTTTACATGCAGTTGTTCACCGACATATCGGAGTCCTCATGAAACCCCTCGGCTGGTGGCTGCGCCACCTCCACGAGCTCCTCGAATCCTCCATGGCCCGGGTCCTCGAAGCGGAATCGCTGACCCGGCGGCACTGGCAGGTACTCAACACGATCGCCCTCGGCGCCCGCACGCCGGAGGAGGTCGACGCGGCCATGGCGCCGTTCGTCGCCGCCGAGGGCTCGATGGCCCCGAAGGTCGCCGACCTGCGCGCCCGCGGCTGGGTCGCCGAAACCGGTGAGCTCACCGAAGCCGGCCGTGGCGCGCACGCCCGCGTCGAGGAGCAGGTGAAGGCCTTCCGCGCGGCCGCGACCGGTGGCGTGAGCGACGACGACTACCGGACGACGATCCGCACGCTGGAGCGGTGCGCGGCCAACCTCGAAGCGGCCTGAGGAATATCCCGGGCCCTCCCGGCGTCCAGTACTCTAGTAGTTGAACTTTCAATCACTGGAGCGCTCGATGACCCGCACCCCGGTCCTCTACCTCAGCCACGGCGCCCCGCCGCTCGCCGACGACGCCACCTGGACCCGCCAGCTCGCCGGCTGGTCCGCCGACCTGCCGAAGCCCCGCGCGATCCTCGTCGTGTCGGCGCACTGGGAGGAAGCGCCGCTGACCCTCGGCGCGACGACGACCGTGCCGCTCGTGTACGACTTCTGGGGCTTCCCCGAGCGCTACTACCAGGTGGAATACGCGGCTCCCGGCGCACCGGAGCTGGCCGCGAAGGTGCGCAAGCTGCTTCGCTCCACCGACACACCGGTGCACGACGCGCCGGAGCGGGGCCTCGACCACGGCGCCTACGTCCCGCTCGTCGAGATGTACCCGGACGCCGACATCCCGGTGCTGCAGGTCTCGATGCCGTCGCTCGACCCCCAGGAGCTGTTCGACCTGGGCCGCAAGCTCGCGCCGCTGCGCGACGAAGGCGTGCTGATCGTCGGCAGCGGCTTCTTCACCCACAACCTCAGCGGGATGGCCCGCGCCACCGACGGCACCCCGCCGGCGTGGTCGGCCGAGTTCGACCACTGGGGCGACGAGGTCCTGCGCAGCGGCGACGTCGACACGCTGCTCGACTTCCGGCACAAGGCACCGGCGGCGACGCTCGCGCACCCGCGGATCGAGCACTTCGCGCCGCTGTTCGTCTCCCTCGGCGCCAGCACGGACGAGGGCTCCGGCCGCACCGTGATCGACGGCTTCTGGCACGGCCTGGCGAAGCGCTCCCTGCAGTTCTCCTGACTTCCCCGGACACGAACGAACCCCAGGGGCCGGGTCGGCTCCTGGGGTTCGTCCTCTCCAGGGAAGGAGAGCCTTTTCGAGTACCGCGATCGCGGGCCGGGGGCGTTCCGTGCGAGGTCACCCTCGCGGCGCGGTGGAACGCCAACCCGTGACAGCGGGGTCAGCGGCCGGGCGGGCTCTGGCTGAACCCGCCCGGCAGTACCGGACTACTTGCGCTTGACCAGACCCAGCAGCTTCGCGAGGAAGCCGGTCGAGTCGAGGCCCGACATGGCCGGGACCTGCGCGGCCGGGGCCGCGCTGTCGAGCACCGGCAGCTTCGCGTTCACCGGCAGGGCCGGGGCGGCGGGCAGCGCGGTCGGCAGCGCCGGGGTCGCGGGCAGCGCGACCGGCAGCGCCGGGGTGGCCGGGGTCACCGGCAGCGCGACCGGCAGGGCCGGGACGCCACCGAGGGCCGGCAGGGCCGGCACCGCGACGGGCAGGCCACGGGTCGGCAGGTCGGCACGCTCGGTGCCACCCAGCGCCGGGAGCGACGGCAGCAGGCCGCCGCTCAGGACCGGGATGTGCACCGGCAGGCCACCGGTCGGCAGGTCGGCGCGCTGGGCGCCGCCGGCCAGGGAACCGCCCAGGCCCGAGAGCCCGTTCAGACCCGGCAGGCCACCCGCGGTGGGCAGGTGGGGCAGCCCGGCCATCGGGGAGCTCACCGGCACGTCGGCGCGCTGCGCCGGGACGGCCGTCGGCAGCGCGGGCAGGCCCGCGGTGGGCAGCCCGGCCGTCGGCAGGCCGCTGGCGAGCGAGGTCAGCGAGGGCAGCTCGCCCGCACCCAGCTCCGAACCCTCGACCGGGTTCGCGATCGCGTCGGCCGCGTCCGTGGCTTCCCCGTCGATGCTCGTCATGTCGGTCGCGTCGGCGGTGGCCACGCCGAGCAGCTCCAGGGGCACCCCGAAGATCTGCACCGGCGCCACGATGTCGTGGTAGAAGTTGTACCCCGACAGGCTGGACCCGTCACCCTCGGTGGTCGGCTCGCCGCCGTTCTCCGTGGTCAGCGTGTTGTCGCCGACGGCGTGCGCGACGCCGCCCACGGTCACCGCGTCGCCGAACAGCTGCGCGATCGCGGTCACCGGCAGGTCGAGGATGTTGCCCGAGATCGCGCCTTCGACACCGGAGGTGGTGTCGTCGCCCGCGTTCTCGACCGAGGTCATGCTGACGCCGGTGCCGCTCGCGACACCCGCGGCGCTGACCGCGTCCCCGAAGACCTGCGCCACCGGCAGCGCGTCCGCGCCGACGATGTTGCCGGCCACCGAGCCACCGTCACCGTTGGTGGTGGCGTCGCCGCCGGCCACCGACGTGGTGTCGTTGGTGCCCAGGCCGTGGCCCAGCGCGGCACCCGCGACGCCGTCGCTGAAGACCTGCGCCACACCGGCGATCGGCGCCTTGACGATGTTGCCGGTGAGCGCGCCGTCCTGCCCGTCGGTGAGGGCGTCGCCGCCCGCCGAGGAGTCGGTGATGTTGTCGTTCTCACCGGTGCCGATGCCCGCGAGGGCGGCACCGCTGCCGGCGGCCAGCACCGGGAGCGAGACCGGGGCCTCGATGATGTTGCCGGCGCCGGCGCCCGCGGGGCCGTTCGCCGTGACGTCGCCGCCCGCGTTGGACGTCGTGTCGGTCGAGCCCTTGCCGTGGCCCTGGCCGACGAACGCGCCGCCGATGTTGGCGACCTGGACCGGCAGCGAAGCCGGCACGGTGCCCAGGTTGGAGCTCAGGAAGCCGTTGTCGTCGTGGGTGGAGCCACCGCCGCCACCGGAGACGACCTTGGTCTCCTCGGCCGAGCCGGAGCCCTGGCCGATGAAGGAGCCGCCGACGCCGAAGACCTCGGCGGGGAGGCCGACCGGCACCTGGACGACGTTGCCCGAGCCGGACGAGTCGTTGCCCTGCGTGCCGTCGTACGCCCCGGCGGTGACCGTCTTGTCCTCGGTCGCCGTGCCGGACGCGTTGCCGATGTGGCTGCCGCCGATGCCGAAGACCTCGGGCGCGCCCGCGGCCTGGGTGTTGACGATGTTGCCACCCAGCACGGAGTCGTTGCCCCGGGTGTAGCTGCCGTTGCCCGCGTTGGCGTCGGTGGTGTTGTCGTGCGCGGCGTTGGCCTGGCCGATGTAGGTGCCACCGATGCCGAAGGCCTCGACCGGCAGCGCGACCGACGGGTTCAGGACGTTGCCCGAGCCGCTCGCGTTGTCACCGGCGGTCTTGACGAAGCCGCCCGAGTCGACCGTGCTGGAGGAGCTGCCGGTCTCGGGGATGCCCGCCGAGGCGTTGCCGATCCACGAGCCCGCGACACCCGCGACGTTCGCGATCGGGGAGAGCGAGGCCGCCCCGCCGTTGCCGGACAGGAACGAGTCGTTGCCGCTCGTCTCGAGGTAGGTCGGGATGCCGAGGCTGCCCTCGCGCGTGTCCCCGGCCGTGGCGTCGGCGGAGGTGTTGCAGCCGTCGGAGTTCGACAGCGAGCCCCACACGGCGCCCGAGTTGCAGTTGAACTTGACCGGCAGGGCGATCGGCGCGCCGACCACGTTGCCGGAACCGCTGGCCTGGTCGCCCGAGCTGAACAGCGAGCCGCCGGAGGTGGCGACCGTGTCGGCCGAGTAGCCGTGGCTCTGGCCGTTGCCGAGCAGGTACGACGCGGCGTTGCCGGTCACCTGCACCGGGGTGGCGAACTGGCCGGCCACGATGTTGCCGGAGAGGGAGGAGCCGTCGCCGTTGGTGTCGACGTCCCCGGTCTCGGTGGCGCTCTGGTTGGCCGACCCACCGGTCACGCGGCCGGTGCCGCCGGCGACGCCGCCGCCGTTGCCGGCGATCTGGACGGGGAGCGCCCAGTCGAGGGCGACCGCGTTGCCCGCGAGGCTCGAGTCCTTGCCGGTCGTCGCGATGTCCTGGCTGTGGTCCCAGGTCTGGGTGTGGTCGCCACCCTGCACGGTCGCGTCGCCGAGCACGCCGACCGCGTTGTCCACGATCTGGATCGGGACGACGACGTCGCCCGTGACCTTGTTGCCCTTGAGGTTGTTGTGGCTCGGGGTGAAGGCGCCCGCACCGTCGGCCTTGGTGACACCGCCGAGGGTGCTCTGGCTGATCGGGCTCGCTTCGTCGAGCTGCTTCGCCGCTTCGTTCGCCGCGTTGGTGACCGGCTTGGCGCTCAGCTCCGTCTGCCCGGCGGGCAGGTCCAGCTGGCCGAAGGGGGTCCCGACCGCGTTGTTGGCCTCCTGGATGGGGACCGTCACGTTGAGGTCGAGCGGGGACGCCGGGGCGTCCGGGTTGACGTTCTCGTCGGCCGAGGCGATGCCGGTACCCAGCATCAGCAACCCACCCGTGACAAGTGCGGTCTGGAGTCCGCGCTTTGCCCACGTCTGCATGGGGTTTTTCTCCTTTATTTCGGGTTCCCTTGCGGGCTTGTGGGGGTGCGCTCGTCGAATTCGAAATGGAGTCCGAGCCGCACCCGAGGGGGAAGGAACTTCTTGCGGGCGCGAAAAAGCGCACCGCCGGATCACGGGTGGTTCGCGGACGCGGACGCCGTCAGCTGAGGACGGACTTGGGCGCGTCAGCTACCCGTGCAGGAGGTGTTCAGTCAGGAGTGACACCGGGCTGCTCGCCCGGGGTGCGCATCGCGGTGCGCAGGCCGGCGCGGCTCATGGCCGCGACGGCGGAGTCGACGGCTTCGGTCGTCCAGAAGGGGACGCCGAAGTTGAGGCCGTCGAGGTGACCACCGGGGGCAGTGCTGCCACCCGGGGCGGTGGGGACGGACGGTGCGACCGGAAGCTGCACCGGGGCCAGCGGCGACGGCAGGTCACGGTGCGAATCGCGGGACTCGCCCGCGGCACCGGTGCCGTCTTCGTGCTGGAAACCCGTCGGCATCGCGAGCGGAGCTCGCAACGCGGCGGGGAGCTGGACGGTCGAGGCGGCGACCGTGTCCGTGGTCTGGCCGAGGCCCGTGGTGACCGGCTCCGGCTCGACCGGGGCGTGCCCCGGGAGCGGGATCAGGTCGCCGCCGGCGGCCGGGGCGAGCAGCTGCAGCACGTCGTGCGCCGGCTCGGGGGTGAAGGTCTGCTCGAGGACCTCGCGGGTGTCCTGCGGCTTGCGGACGATGTGCTCGACCGCGCCGAGGGCGCGGTGGGCCGGGCTCACGACGGCGTCGTCGGCGAGGTCCGAGACCGAGTCGCTGACGCGCTCGGAGACCTCGTGGCCGAGGGTGCGGGCGCACGGCTCGCTCCACGACGTGGCGTCCTGCTGGCAGCTCGACGCGGAGACGTGGGTCGCCGCTTCCGAGGCGCCGCTGTTCACGTCGCCGATGCTGCCGGTGGCGGCCGCGGCGATCGGGGCGGGGGCCACGTCGACGGTGTCCGCGGAAGCGGCCGCACCCGAGACGAGCCAGGCGGCGGCGGTGCCGGCCACGGCCCCGCCGAGCACCAGCAGCGCACGCGACACGAAGCGGCCGGCGCGCTTGGCGCCCTGCCCCTCGTTCGTCGCGTGGTCGGCCACTGGTGCGTCTCCAAGAGTTCGGTGGGTGTCCGGCGATCTGCCGTTACGGGAGCGACCTAACCAAATCCGCGACGCCGCCCGCACCCTCGACACGACTTGATGCCCCCATCGTGTGAAGAACACAGCGTGCGATCGGCTTTCACGGCGGGTGATCACGGCTGGCCCGTGCGCGTGTCGGACTCGGCTGCGGGAAAGCGGCCGAATCGGACGGTGTTGCCAGTACGGTGAGCCGGTGAGCCACGCGCGACGCGAAGACCCGTTCCTGCCGGAGCACGAGGACATCACCGGGCTGATCCCCCGGGGCCTGCGCATCAGCGCGGCGTTGGCGTGGCGGTTCATCGTGGTGGTCGCCGCGCTGTACGCCGTGGTGTGGGTGATCGGCTACCTCTCGGTCGTGATCATCCCGCTGTCCATCGCCCTGCTGCTGTCCGCGCTGCTGGCGCCGGCGGTGCAGAAGCTGGTGGCGGTGAAGTTCCCGCGCGGGCTGGCGACGGCGATCGTGCTGATCGCCGGGCTGGCGGTGCTGGGCGGGCTGCTGACGTTCGTCATCACGCAGTTCTCCTCCGGCCTGCCGCAGCTGCAGAAACAGCTGAACGACAGCCTCAACCAGATCAAGGAGTGGCTGCTCAACGGGCCGCCGCACCTGCGCCAGGAGCAGATCCAGGACTTCATCAACCAGGCGATCGGGTTCATCCAGAACAACCAGGCGTCCATCACGACGACCGCGTTGACGACGGCGAGCACGGTCGGCGAGATCCTCACCGGCTTCCTGCTGACGCTGTTCATCACGATCTTCTTCCTCAGCGGCGGCGACGGCATCTGGACGTTCCTCGTCCGCGCGGTGCCCCGCCCGGTCCGCAACCGCGTCGACGTCGCCGGGCGCCGCGGGTTCGCGTCGCTCGTCAGCTACGTGCGCGCGACGGCCGCGGTGGCCGTGGTCGACGCGGTCGGCATCGGCGTCGGCCTGTGGATCATGGGTGTCCCGCTGGTGATCCCGCTGGCGACGCTGGTGTTCATCGGCGCGTTCATCCCGATCATCGGCGCGGTCATCACCGGCGGCGTCGCGGTGCTGATCGCGCTGGTGACGAACGGCTTCATCGGCGCGGTGATCGTGCTGGCCATCGTGATCGGCGTGATGCAGCTGGAGAGCCACATCCTGCAGCCGCTGCTGCTCGGGCGGGCGGTGAAGCTGCACCCGCTCGCCGTCGTCCTGGCCATCACCGCCGGACTGGTCGCGGGCGGGATCGCGGGTGCGCTGCTCGCCGTGCCGCTGCTGGCGGTGCTCAACGCCGGCGTCCGGTCGCTGCTGCACGAGACCAACCCCGACCCGGCCGAGGTGGACGTCCTCAAGGACCAGGCCGCGCAGCCGAACGACGCCGAACCCGGGGGCCCGAAGGCCGAAATCGCGACGGTCGCCGAGGAGGAAGCCGACGCTTCGACGGCGGAGCCGCCGAAGCGCGACGACAAGCCGTGACCACCCGGCGGTCACCGGACCCGATCACGCCGATGTGGCGGGGCGTGCTCGCGTTCCGCTGGCTCACCTGGGCGTTCGCCTGCGGCACCGTGATCGTCCAAAGCGGTCACTACCAGCGCGAATGGCTGGCGTGGGCGATCGTCGGCGCGATGGCTGCCTGGTCGGTCGTCACCAGCTTCCTCTACCTGCGCGAGCGGACGCGGCCGCCGGCGCTGGTCGTCGTCGACCTGGCGTTCACGACGGCGTTGCTGCTGACCTCGCCGTGGGTGCTCAGCGACGCGCAGTTCGCGCTGAACGTCCCGCTCATCACCACGGTCTGGGCGGCCGTGCCCCCGGTCGCCGCCGGCGCGCGCTTCGGTGCGAGCGGTGGCGTGCTGGCCGGGCTGGTCGTCGGCGTCGCGACCGGGCTGGCGCGGGAGAAGTTCGACCTCGACGTCGCCCGTGACGGCGTCCTGCTCGCCGCCGCCGGTCTGCTGGTCGGGATGGCCGCGACAATGGGCCGCCGGTCCGCGGCGCGGCTGGAGCAGGCGCTGCGCAAGGAAGCGGCGACGGCCGAGCGGGAGCGGCTGGCCCGCTCGATCCACGACAGCGTGCTGCAGGTGCTCGCCCGGGTCCGCAAGCGCGGCAACGAGGTCGGCGGCGAAGCGGCGGAGCTCGCGCGGCTGGCCGGCGAGCAGGAGATCGCGCTGCGGTCGCTGGTGACGACCGAGCCGCTGACGCCGAACGACAGCGGAACGCTGAGCCTGCGCGCGGCCCTGCAGCTGCTCGCGACGTCGTCGGTGCAGGTCTCGACCCCGGCCGACGACGTCGAACTGCCGGCCCACGTCACCGAAGAGCTCGCCGCCGTCACCCGCGAAGCGCTGGCGAACGTCGAGAAGCACGCCGGGCCGGGCGCGCACGCGTGGGTGCTGCTGGAGGACCTGGGCGGCGAAGTCGTGGTGAGCGTCCGCGACGACGGACCGGGCATTCCGGACGGCGTTCTCGAGCGAGCGGCAGCGGACGGGCACCTCGGCGTGGTGGAATCCATCCGGGGGCGGGTCCGCGATCTCGGGGGGAGCGCGACCCTCGACACCGGGCCCGGCCGGGGCACGGAGTGGGAGGTCAGGGTGCCGAGCACGAGGGGTGCGCAATGAGCGAGGCGCGGATTTCGGTCATGGTGGTCGACGACCACCCGATCTGGCGCGACGGGGTGGCCCGCGACCTGACCGAGCACGGCTTCGACGTGAAGGCGACCGCGCCGGACGCCGACGCGGCGCTGCGCATCGCGCGGACCGTCCTGCCGGACGTCGTGCTGATGGACCTCAACCTGGGCACCACCTCGGGCGTGGACGCCACCCGGGAGATCACCGCGGCGCTGCCGTCGACGAAGGTGCTGGTGCTGTCGGCGAGCGGGGAGCACAAGGACGTCCTGGAGGCGGTGAAGGCCGGCGCGTCCGGCTACCTGGTCAAGTCGGCGTCGTCGGCGGAGCTGGTGGACGCCGTGCACCGGACCGCGGCGGGCGACCCGGTGTTCACCGCGGGACTGGCCGGGCTGGTGCTCGGCGAGTACCGGCGGATGGCGGACGCGCCGGCCGGCGGCGCCGAGCCGCCCCGGCTGACCGAGCGCGAAACCGACGTCCTGCGGCTGGTCGCGAAGGGGCTGACCGCGCGGCAGATCGCCGAGCGGCTGGTGCTGTCGCACCGCACGGTGGAGAACCACGTCCAGTCGACGCTGCGGAAGCTGCAGCTGCACAACCGCGTCGAGCTGGCCCGCTACGCGATCGAGCACGGCCTCGACGGGGAGTGACCCTCACGGGAGGACGGCGAGGCCCGACCAGTCGCCGGCCGGCAGGGTGGCCGAGCCGAGGCGCCACCGCGGCTCGCCGGGGTGCCAGGCCCCGATGACGCCGTCGGCGAGCACGAGGTCGTCGTTCGCGGTCCAGTCGAGGCCGCCGTTGCGCTTGAGGTGCTCGGTCACGTACGGCATGCCGGGAGCGTGTTCCCAGGTCAGCGTGTCCGGGCGGAGCAGCCAGACGTCCCGGAGCTGGGTGCTGGTGCCGCGGTAGGCGGCGTTGGCGAAGTCGGCCGCGATCCAGGCGCCGTCGCGCGATGCGACCACGGTCGGCTGGCCGCCGATCGACGGACGGCTGAGCCGCTTGCGGCCGCGGTCGCGCAGGTCGACGAGGGTGAGGTCGGTGAGGCCGTCGAGCAGCATCCGGTCGCCGGCGACGGCGAGGATGCGTGGGGCCTGCTCGACCGTGCGGCCGGTGGCCGGGTCGATCAGCGCGTCGGTCGACTCGGCGGCGCCGGAGTTGATGGTGATCAGCAGGCCGTGCGCGGTTTCGGCGCGGACCCGGGTGCGGCAGCTGGCGGGCTGGCCGCGGTCGGGCTCACCGCCGGCGAGGGGCACGTGCTGCAGCCGGCAGTTGTCGGGCGCGTCCTGCCGGATCAGCCAGACGCCCTGGCCGGCGACGTCCGGCGCGACCGACCAGGCGCGGCCGAGCGAGCGCGGCGGGGTCGACGGGCCGGTGTAGGCGAGGATTTCGAACGGCTCGATGCTGTGGGTGTCGGGCGGGAAGGTCGTCAGGACGGCGCCCGTCCCGACCCGGACGACGCTCAGGCCGGTGTCACCACCGGGGTAGCCGGGCGGCGTGGCGCCGGCGCCGCGGTCGGCGTCGAACAGGGTCGGGCCGGTGGTGGGGAGCAACGCCGTGACCCCGATCCCGCCGGTCGCCCGGACGCCGGTGAGGCCTTCCGGCAGCGACGCCGTCGCCGGGGGCGGCGCGGTCGTCGTGGCCGGCGGCGGCGGTGGCGGCGGGGTGGTTTCGCCGGTGCACCCGGACAGCAGGACCAGCGCCGCCCCGAGAGCGGCACCGCGAACTACGGGTCCGTTCAGGGTTTTCCCCCGATCTGCCTGGTGGGATCCGGTTCTACCATCGTGACCATGGGCGAGGAAGAGAACGCGGCGGCCGACCGGGCCACCGAAACCAAGCCGTTGAGCGAGCGCGACCTCCGGGTGTCCGACGACGAGCGCGAACACGTCGTCGGCGTGCTCCAGAAGGCGATCGGCCGCGGCATGATCGACCTCGACGAGTTCACCGAGCGGACCGACCGCGCGCTGGCGTCGAGGACGCGCGGCGAGCTGAACGCCGTGCTGGCCGACCTCGCCGGGCTGTACCACCCGAACGCGGCCGTCACCGCCGCTCCGGCGTACGCGCCGCCGCCGGTGGGCTACGCGCCGGGCCGCCGGTTCGAGCTCAACGCCAAGTACTCCTCGCTGCACCGCGGCGGGCCGTGGGTGGTGCCGCCCGAGCTGGTCGTCCGCAACAAGTACGGGTCGACGAAGCTGGACTTCACCGAGGCCCAGGTGCAGTCGCCGGTGGTGCACATCGAGCTGGACGCCAAGTGGGGTTCGGTCGAGATCATCATCCCGGAGCACGCCGCGGTCGACCTCAACGCGATCAGCGACGTCAAGTTCGGCGCGATGGAGGACAAGACGCGCAGCAACGGCCGGATGGGCAATCCGCGCTACGTGCTGAGCGGCCGCGTCCACGGCGGTTCGCTGGTCATCCGCCACCCGCGGCGCGGGCTCTTCGGCTAGCCGGGGTCCCTCTGCCCCCGGCGTCAAGGAGGCCTCCCCGCCCAGGCATCGGGCGGGGAGGCCTTCGTGTTCGGCTCAGGCGGTCCGCAGGTTCTTCAGGACGAACCGCACGAGCACGGCGAACGCGACGGCGGCGAGCCCGGCGACGACGTGCAGCCCGCTGGCGAACCCGTACGCCCGGACGACGGCGCTGCCCAGCGTCCCGACGGTCGCGAGCCCGAGCGAGTACCCGAACTCGTTGACGGTCTGCGCGAGCGCGGAGGCGGCCCCGGCCTTGCGCGCCGGCACCGACCCGACGACGAGATCGGTCCCCAGCGCGACCATCGGCCCGACCCCCAGCGACGTCACGGCGAACCCGAGCGCGGGCCACGCGGGTCCACCGGCCGGCTCGACGAACGCGAGGATCGCCATCCCGGCCGCGGCGAGCGCGACCCCACCGGCGATCAGCACCCGCGGCTCGACGCGGCGAACGAGCACGGGAGCGGCGAGGAAGCTGACGGTCGAGGCGGCCATCCCCGGCAGCAGCCCGAGCGCGGCCCCGACCGGCGAGAGCTGCTGCGCGACCTGGAAGAACTGCGCGACGAACAGCATCGTGGTCCCGCCGAGCATGCTGAACAGCAGCATCCCGCCGAGCGCGGTCCGGAACGCCTTCGCGGCGAAGAGGCTGAAGTCGATCAGCGGCTCGGCGAGCGTCCGCTGCCGCTTCACGAAGACGTACCCGACGAGTCCGCCGATCAGCAGGGCGAGCACGGGCCCGGGGTGGACGCCGTCGCGAGCGAGCTCCTTGACGCCGTAGACGGCGGGCAGGATGGCGGCGAGCGAAAGCCCGACACTGGGCAGATCGAGCCGCCCGGCGGTTTCGTCGCGGTACTCGGGCAGCAGCTTCGGGCCGATGACCAGCAGGAGGACCATCGCGGGGACGCCGAGCAGGAAGACCGAGCCCCACCAGAAGTGCTCGAGCATGAACCCGCCGACGACCGGCCCGATGATCGCCCCGACGGTGAAGCACCCGGCCCAGATCCCGATCGCTTCGGCCCGCTGTCGCGGGTTCTCGAACATGGCCCCGATCAGCGAGAGGGTGGAGGGAGCGAGCGTCGCCCCGGCGATCCCGAGCGCCCCCCGCGCGACGATGAGCATGGCGGCGCTGGTGGAGAAGGCGGCGACGACGGAGGCAACCCCGAAGGCGGCGGCCCCGATCAGCAGGAGTTTCCGCCGGCCGATCCGGTCCCCGAGCGTCCCCATGGTGACCATGAACCCGGCGACCATGAAGCCGTAGGTGTCCATGATCCAGAGCTGTTCGGTCCCATCGGCGTGCAGACTGACGGCGAGCTTCGGCAGCGCGAGGACCAGGACGAAGACGTCGAGCGAAACGAGCAGAGCGGGCAGGGCCAGCACGGCCAGCCCGACCCACGCCCGCCGCCCGGCCCTGACTTCGGCAACCGGAGCGGAGATGGTGGCGGTCATGTGAGGGTCCTCCCGACTCGGCTGGGGTGCTTGCACCAGTTCGTCGAGCGGGAAGGACCGGGATCGACAGACCCCGGGGATGTTTTTCGTGAGGCCGGGGTTGTCCACACCCCTCGAACAATGTGGACAACCCCGTGCGGCCAGGTTCGCACAGGTCGGAACGGTCGGTGATGACCGATAGACTGAAAGTCGGGGGGCGGCGCCCAACCTCGGCCGCCCGCTCCCCGTCGATCAGGGGCGAGCGGCCGCGCGCGCCGCCGCCGGGTCCGAGGTCGCCAGCGCCGCCTCGGCCAGGCCTTCGCACTCCGCGAGCGTCGTGGCGGCCAGGCTGGCGCCGACCGTGCGGACCGCCGGCGCGTTCATCGACAAGCTGGTCAGGCCCAGCCCGGCCAGGACCAGGGCCAGGCGCGGGTCCGCCGCCGCCTCGCCGCAGACACCCGCCGGCTTGCCCGTGGCCTTCGCCGCGTCGCCGATCAGCTTCAGCAGGCGCAGGAGGGCCGGCTGCCAGGGGTCGTTGAGCTTCGCGACCGCGCCGAGCTGGCGGTCCGCCGCGAACGTGTACTGGGCCAGGTCGTTCGTGCCGACCGAGACGAAGTCGACCGCTTCGAGGATCTCGCGGGCGCTCAGCGCGGCTGCCGGGATCTCGATCATCACGCCCGCCCGGGGGATGCCCGCCGCGCGGACGCGGTCGGCGAACAAGGCCGCTTCCTCGACCGTCGCGACCATCGGGGCCATCACCGAGACCTCGGCGCCCGAGTCCTCGGCCGCGCCCGCGATCGCTTCGAGCTGGCGGTCGAGCACCTCGGGGCGGTCGAACGCCACGCGCAGCCCGCGGACGCCGAGCGCCGGGTTGGGCTCCACCTCCGGGGAGAGGAAGGCCAGCGGCTTGTCGGCACCCGCGTCCAGCGTGCGGACGATGACCGGCTTGCCGCGGAACGGCGTGAGCACCGCCGTGTACGCCGCGCGCTGGTCGGCGACCGACGGCTCGTCGGAGGCGTCCAGGTAACAGAACTCGGTGCGGAACAGGCCGACGCCCTCGGCGCCCGCGTCCGCCGCGGCCTGGGCGTCGGCCGGGGAGCCGACGTTGCCGTAGACCTTCACGCGGTGGCCGTCGGCCGTCGCGCCCGTGCCGTTCCAGTCGGCGAGCTGGGCCACCGCCGCCGTGACGACCGGCGCCGACGGGTCCGCGACCTCGACGACGCCGGTGTCGCCGTCGACCGCAAGCGCTTGCGCGTCCAGCGCCAGCAGCCCGCGCACCGCGACGACGGCCGGGATGCCGAGCGCGCGCGCCAGGATCGCGGTGTGGCTGGTCGGGCCGCCCTCTTCGGTGACCAGGGCGAGGACCTTCGCCGGGTCGAGGCCCGCGGTGTCGGCCGGGGCGAGGTCGCGGGCGACCAGCACGGTCGGCGACGTCAGCTCGGGCACGCCGGGGGGCGCGATGCCGAGCAGCTCGGCGATCAGGCGGTCACGCACGTCGCGGACGTCGCGGACGCGCTCGGCCATGTACCCGCCGGCCGCGGCGAGCGCTTCGGCGAAGCCCTCGGCGGCCTGGTAGACGGCGCGCGCGGCGGGCAGGCTCTGCGTCTTGACCAGCTGTTCCGCCTGTGAGGCGAGCGCCGGGTCGGCGGCCATCGCGGCGGTCGTGATCAGGATCGTCGCCGCTTCGCCGGTCGCGGTCTCGGCCTGTTTCTCCAGGCGGCCGGCGACGATCGCGGCGGCGGGGGCGATCCGGGCGGCTTCGGCGGCCGGATCGGCCGGGGCCGGGGTGGCGGCGGGCTCGCCGAGCGGCTCCGCGACGCGGACGACGGGACCACTGGCACGGCCGGGGCTGACGGCGACCCCGGACAGAGAGTCAGACATGGTCTAGACCATAGCTCAGATACGTCTGGATATCTCGTGGTGGCGGGCACAAACCGCGTTGCTTGACCTGTTCGAGCACCGGCCCGACCTCCTCGCGCCACCAGGCTTCGGCCAGTTCGCCGCGGCTGTGGACCGGCCGTCCGGCCAGCATACGGCGGAATCCCCAGGCCTCGGCCGAGTCGGCGAGCCGGAACCAGTCGGCCGGGTCGTCGAGCCACAGCCCGAGGCGGACGTCGTCGGGCAGCGGCACGCGCTCGAGGAACATCCGCTCGGCGGTCTTCGACGGCAGGTCGGCGAGCGTCAGGCAGCGCAGCGCGCAGGCGACCGTGCTGATCCAGCGGACCCGCGCGCGGATGGCCCGGGCGCCGCGGGCGCGGGCGATGGCCACGCGGTGGTGACCGTCCTCGACGAAGAACATGTCGGACAGCCGCACGAGCCGCACCGGCGGCAGGTCCGCCGACGTCCGCGTCAGGTGCTCCCAGCGGTCGCGCAGGGCCCGGTTGCGCGGCCGGAACTCGCGGTCGAAGTCCCCGGCGCGGGCGACCGTGCCGACCACGCCCGCCAGCGGCACGTCGTAGACGCCTTCGTCGAGCTCGGTCTGCTTGCCGAGCGCTTTGAGGGTCTCCTCGAGCGGCATGATCGCGAGGTGGTCGGGCCGTCTGGCCTCGGCGATCGCCCTCAGCTGAGCGGCGTAGCCGCGCCACCAGGCCGAAGCGAAAGAGTCGCCCATGTGACGGGCAACACGCGCGGCGGCGCGATCATTCCGCCAGGTCCGCGCCAGTCGGGTAGGACGGCTGCGCACCGGGCCGCGTCACGCTGAACGCGGCGACCCGCACCGCGCGCCGGGCCGCGGTGACCAGGTCGGCGCCGTCGGCGAGGGACGCGGCGAGCGCGCCCGCGAAGGCGTCCCCGGCGCCGGTGGTGTCGACGGCCTCGACCGCCGGCGACGCGACTTCGGTGACCCCGCCGGCCTCGACGACAACCGCTCCGGCCGCCCCGAGCGTGACGACGGCGGCCCGCGGTCCGAGGCCGAGCAGCTGGGTGAAGCCGGCGCCCGGCCCGGTCAGCCACGCGGCTTCGTGCTCGTTGACCAGCAGGACGTCGAGCTTGGCCAGCGTCGCGGGCGAGAGTTTCGCCGCGGGCGAGAGGTTCAGCAGCACCTTGACACCGTGTTCGGCGGCGCGGGCGACGGCGTGCTCGACGGTCGGCAGCGGCACCTCGAGCGAGAGGACCACGACCTCCACCCCGTCGAAGACGGCGTCGACGTCACCGGGTTCGAGGCTCGAGTTGGCGCCGGGGGAGACGAGGATCGAGTTCTCGCCGTCCGGGGTGACGGTGATGTAGGCGATCCCGGTGGGTCGGTCGCTGGTGCGCACGAGCCCGGTGTCGACACCGGCGGCGCGCAGCGAGTCGAGCAGCAACCGGCCGTAGGTGTCGTCGCCGACGGCACCGAGCAGCGCGACGTCCGCCCCGAGCCGGCCGGCCGCGACCGCGGTGTTGGCGCCCTTGCCACCCGGCGAAAGCACGGTGTCCCCGCCCAGCACGGTCTCCCCACCACCCGGCCGCCGATCCACTGAGACGACGAGGTCGGCGTTGGCGGATCCCACAACGAGCACGTCGGAGTTCATCCCCGAACTGTGCCAGAAACCCGGTCCGGTCCAGGTCAGGACCGGCGGGCAAGAGGAAAGTGAAGGTTTTTGTAACTTATCCGGGGCTGAGTGCGACAATCATGCGAGCAGCGGATGCCCGTCACTCGATCGGGGGATGTCCGTCCCCCGGCCGTCACTTCACGGACCGGTCCCGCTCTCCAGGTGCGTCATCACGCTCGACGTGGTGGTGACGTTGCCCCGACCGGCGCGAGCCGGACAGGGCATCGGGTCGCCGGCGCCGATCACGTAGCCCCCCGAGTGATCGGCGTCGGCGGCGCCCCTCCGTCGACGGTCAGTACGACTTCGCGGGGCAGCAGTGCGGGCGCGTGCGCGGTGAACTTCCGCGTTGCCGCAGAGCTCAAGGGACGTGGCAGGCGATACCAGCCATCGCTCAGGGCGAACTTTTCGGCGTCGCCGTGGCGCAAGGGAAAGTCGAGGTCAGCCGGCCGGAACTCGAGGGTGCCGTCCGTGCGCAGCCGCAGTTCGGCGACTTCGCGCCAGCTCAGCTCGAACTTCCGGTAGAACGTCTTCCACCGGAAGCCCACGTTGGAGAGCCGCAGATCGGCTCGGAGCTCGCGCTTGCGGCTGTTGAACTCGAAGGCGTGGACGACGCCGACGAGCACGATGACCGCGCCCAGCAGAATCCGGCAGACGGTGTGCAGGAAGCCGGACGGCCCGAACTCGACTGCCACATACGCCCCGATGCCGAGCATGGCCATGGCGAAGTCGAAGAGCCACACCTTCCGGCGGTCCCAGCCGTTGACGTGGATGCTCACGTGGTCCAGCTCGGGCACGGTCGCCGACGTGGGGACGAACCGGTCCACCCGGGCCGGCGGAGGCGATGGCTCGGGCACCACCGGGGCGACCGGCCGTTCGGCGACGCCGACGAACAGCCCGGCGATCTCGCGGACGCGGCCGGCTTCACCGGCCGACAGCGTGATCCCGGATACCAGCCACTGACCCCCGCCCACCGGGGTGAGTCCACGATGGCGCTCCGCGAACCGGGCATCGGCCGGCTCGAGGACGACCCGAAAGGAGTGTTCACGCCCCGGCTCGGCCGGAACGGCGACGGCTGCCAGTTCGTCCCAGCGCGCCGCCCAGACGACTCCACCGACGATGCGCGAGATCCCCGAGGCGTCGAAAACCAGTTCGTTGACCACGGGTTCGGGCAGCGAGCGCACGACCAGAATCAGACCCAGCAGCAGAAAACCCCCGCCGAAGACGCAGCCGGCCACGCGCGGGCCTTGCTGGGACGCCGACAAGCCCAGCCAGACGATCCCGGCACCGATGACGAGGAGCACCCCGGCCTGGGCCCAGTGCCGTCCGGCTGTCCGCGACACGACGAAACGGTCGTTGTCCGGCGCGGTCACTCGATCGAACCCGAAATCCGCTGCGAACCCGGCTGCTCGAACACCGGCGGCTGGACGGTCGTCTGTTTCTCCGTCGACTCGTCGTCGTCTCCGCTCGTCCAGTCGTCGATCCCTTCGGCCCTCTTCTTCCGGGACTCCTTGCCCCACTCCTTCTTGGCGTCGTCCCACAAGTCCTTGCGGAAGTTCTCCCCGAACTTCTCGCCGAACTCCTTCCGGGCGTCGTCCCGGAACTCCTTGCCGACGTCCTTGAGGTTCTCGCCGATCGACTTGTCCGACGAGACGATGTCCTTCCAGTTCTTCCGGTCAGGGCGTTCCTCGCGAACCTTGTCGAGGAACGTCCGGGTGTCGCGCGGTTCGTTCTTGATCAGGCCGCCGACCTTCTTCAGCGGACCGGGCAAACTTTCCGCGCCACGCTTCAGCGCGCCTTTGACCCGGCGGAAGATGTCACCGATGCGGTGGAACAGCTCCTGCGCCTTCTTGAAGGCCTTCAGCAGCTTCTTGATCCACTCCATGCACTTGCTGCCGGTCTTGACGGCTTCCGCGGTGCCCTCGGTGGCCATGCCCGCCGGCAGGGCCGGACCGGGATAGCGGCAAGCGATGCTGATGAGCTTCCCGACGCATTCGGAAATCAGGTCACGCACGACCGAGCGCACGACGCTCAAGATCGTTTTGCAGATATCGACCAGCTTCGAGATCGCGTTGGCCCCGGTCGCCACGCCGGCGTACGTCGCCGCCCGGTCTTCGGCGAAGGCGCGATAAGCATCCGCCGAGGCGCCTTCCCAGGCGGCGCTGTCCTTCTTGACGGTGTCCTGGAGGTCGGCGCTGATCTTCTCGAGCTCCTTGCCGACGTTCTCCCAGGTTCCGACCATGTTCTCCAGGGCGATCTGATCGCCCGTGAGCCAGTCGAGCGGCTCCCGCAGCCACGGGAAGAACTCCATCGCCCACCCGACGGCGGCCGAAGCCAATGTCCCGATCGGATCCGCGACGAGTTCCGCGATCCCCCCTGCCCCGAACGCCGCGTTCACCAGGCCTTCGGTCCAGTTGCCGTCGGCGACGGCGGTGCCCGCGTCCCAGAAGTCCTGGAACAGGCCGGCGCCTTCGAGCGCGCTGCGGTCGTCCGCCGCGTCCGTCTTGATCAACGGGTTGTCGGCCACGGCTCAGTCCTCCACCTTGAACAGGTCCTTGAACTCCGCTTCGTCGGTTTCCTTCATCTGCTGCCAGAGCTGGATGCGCGTGGAATGGTCGTACGACGAAGTCGACGCCGATTCGATCGCGATCTCCGCCACCTGCTGCGCGATCGCGCAGATCGCCGCGAGCGGGATTCCGAGCAGGCCGAACGCTTCGGGGTGCTCGGTCGCGCGGGCGGCCTCCTTGCACTTGTCGATCCGGTCGGTGATCGCCTCGATGTTTTCGCGGTGCTTCTGCAGCTCCTGCGGGTCGACCGCGAAGCCGGGGCCGCCTGGTCCGGCCATGGTTCCCCCTCCCTCGCCGCGCGTCAGCGCAGGTAGTCGCCGTCGCTGAAGTAGTCGTCGTCGTGACCGTCGTCGGACGACGGGCGCGGCGCGCGCGGCGCCGGCTTCGGTGCCGGAGCCACCTGCCGCTCCTCTTCCGGCACGAACCGCTCACCATCGTTGCCAGGCGGAGCCGGTGGTGGGGCGAACCCTTCCGGTTCGGGTGCCGGGAACGCCCGCTCGAGCCGGCTGACGAGCTGGTACATCACCTCGGGCCCGACCGGGTCGGTGACGCCGACGCGCACGGCCGCGGCGAGTTTGCTCTGGGCCGCCTTCACGGTGCGGAGGATCTCTTCGGCGAGATCCGGCTTGTCGCGCGCGCTCAGGCCGATCTCCAGATCGACGAGGTTCCCGGCGTGGTCGACCTTCACCCCGATGTGGCCGTCCTTGCTGCGCTCGGAAACCGAGACCGCTTCGATCTCGCCGACCATCCGCTCGGCCTTGCGCTGTGACTCCGCCATCCGGGACTCGAAGTCCGCGACCAGTTGCTCAGGATTCGACACGCGAACCTCCCCGTTCACGTCAGTAACCGTACGGCGACCGAGTGTGGCACACGGGTCCGACAGATTCGGCGGACTTCCGGTTTTCCCCACCCGCCCGGGGCGGTCAACCCGGTGTCCGTGCTGGTCAGCGACTCATAGCGTGACACCCATGAACATCTCCGACTGGAAACGAGCGATCTACGCGCTCCTCGCACTGCCCGCCTGGTTGGGTGGACCGCGGGCCCGGCGACGGCTCGCGCGGCGGTGGCTGGGTGCCGAGCCGAGGCCGGGTGGGCTGCTCGCGGCCGCGGCGTCGTTCCCGGTCGCCTTGCTGGTCTGGTACCTCGTCGGCCGGATCGCGACGTTCGGGTTCTTCTGGACCGAGGACGGTGCCGCCGGTTCGTGGGGTGGGCCGTCGCTGCTCGGGGCGTGGATCGTGCACTTCTTCTGCGCGCTCGGCATGGCCGTGGTCTGCCTGGGGCTGCTGCGGCCGCTGACGCGGTGGCAGGTGCGATCCCCTGACCTGGTCGATTCTTCGCACGGTGGGTGACCGGTGCGGTATCGTCCGTGACGCAAGAGGGGAGATCGAACGCGAGGGGAGCGCGGTTCGGTGGGGTTGTTCGGTGACATGCTCGACGCTGCCAAGCACGTCGGGTCGGAAATCGCGCACGCCGTCCAGTCGGGTGGTGAGCGGCTCGGCAACGTCTTGACCGGCGCGGGCGTCGGCCTGCTCGCGGGCGGGGTGCCCGGGGCGATCGCGGGCGCGTACGTCGGCTCGCAGACCGGGACCGGGGCGGCGAACCCGCAGGCTTCGGGCCTTTCGCCCCGCCAGCTGGTCCAGGCCGTGATGCGCGGACCCGGCACGGAGTCGCTGCAGAAGGTCCACCAGGCCGGTGTCGACCAGTCGACGTACCAGCGTCAGCTCGAGCAGGGCACGCGGGAACTGACGTCCGGTCTCGAATCCGCGTGGACGGGCGGCGCGTCGGACGCGGCGCGGGAGCGGCTCCAGCCGTTGACGGCGTCGGCGACCTCGGCGTCCACGACCCTGGACCGCAACTCGACGCTGGCCCAGGCGCAGATCGACCAGTTCCACCAGATGAAGAACTCGCTGCACCCGGACGTCACGGACCAGCCGCCGACGCGCAGCGCCTGGGACGTCGCGACGCCGTGGGACACCGACACCGAAGACAAGATCAACCAGTACAACCGGAAGGCCCAGGAGAACGTCGAGCGGTACAACGCGTATTCGCAGCAGTCCAGCTCGAACACCGCGGCCCGCACGATCGACTACGGCCAGCTCCGCGAGTACACCGGTGGCGACTTCACGGTGCAGGACCCGAAGAAGCCGGTCGAGCCGCCACCACGCAAGCGGACGCCTGGCGGTGGCGACCACGATCGGTCGATCGGCGCCCAGGTCCAGCCGCCGCCTGCGGTCCACCCGCCGGTCGCGCCGCCACCCGGGCAGGTGACGCCTCCAGGGCAGGTGACGCCACCGGGGCACATCACGCCACCGGGCTCGTCCGGCCTGGACGACAGCGTTCGCGCGCAGAGTTACGTACCGCCGTCGACGCAGTTCCCGCCGGGCTACCAGCCGCCCGGGACCGGGCCGGGCGGGTTCGGCCCCGGTTCGGGTCCCGGCGGCGGGTTCGGTCCCGGCTTCGGGCCGGGCTTCGGCCCTGGTGGCGGCGGGTTCGGGCCGGGCTCGTCGTCCGGCGCGAGCGGCGGCACCGGGCCGGGCGGCGGCCCGGGCTCGGGTGCCCGCGGTCCGGGTTCGGCCACCGGAGCCGGCCTGCCAGGCGAAGGCCGTCCGGGCGCGGCCGGCGGGCTTCGCGGCGGCGCGGCGGGCAAACCGGGCTCGCCGGGGATGGGCGGCATGGGCCAGGGCGCGAAGGGTGGCAAGGGCGAGGAGGACGCGGAGCACCAGCGCGCGTCGTACCTGGTGGAAGCGGATCCGGAGAGCATCTTCGGCGGGTCCGACGAGCGGACCGTGCCCCCGGTGATCGGGCTGTGATCTTCCTGCCCAAAGCCGCGCTGCTCACCGCGTGGGAGTGGGAACGCCACGGCCCACCCCCGGCGGTCCTCGGCGCGGACAACCTCTGGCTCGGCGACGAAACCCGCAAGCGCCTCGACGCGGACGTCCTCGACGTGTTGACGTCACTCCGCCTCGCGGCAGGCGGCACGTTGACGCGGGAATTCCGTGACGTCCTGCGCGTCCTGGCGCGGGGCACCCACCAGTTCACGGCGTGGCTGGGCGACATCGAAGCGGACGAGTCGGGCGCGGTGCTCGTCTCCGCCTCGGGGCCGGACGCGCTCCGCCTGATCCGGAAGGACGACACGGTCCGGATCGACGTCGTCGAACCGCCGCGGCTCGCGGAGTCGCTGGTGGACGTACTGCCGCCGGTGCCACCCGCCCGCATCGAAGCGGTGTCGATCCCGGAGGCGCGGTTCTCGGGCCGGGCGGTGGAGGAGTCGTACGACCTGGAGGACCAGACTTCGGACCGTGGCCGTGACCCGCTGCCGTGGGCGCGCCGGCTGATGGCGTCGCCGCGGACGGGGCTGCACCAGTGCTACGCCGTGAATCGGGGTTCGCGCAGCGCGCCGATCACCGCGGTGGACGTGGCCGGGGCCGGGCGGGTGCTGACGTACGTGTACCCGGGGCGCGAGCGGATGGTCAGCTTCCAGCCGGGGACCCGGGGTGCGCTGACCGAGGTGCTGTACGCGACCCTGAACGGGTTAGGGGGAGGACGATGACGGGCTCGATCTTCAGCGGGATCGGCTTCTGGGCGACGGACATGCCGAGTTCGGGACCGCCGCCGGCCGGCGGGCAGGGGTTCGCGATGAGCTCGGCGGATATGCGGGCGATGCTCAAGAACGCGGAGGACCTGCGGATTTCGATCCAGCAGCAACGCGACGCCGCGCAAGTGCTGTCGCAGGCGACGCCACCCGCGCAGGAGCCGGCCAGCACCGCCGCCGTCGTCGGCCCGAACGGTGTGAACGAGGCCGGGCGCTTCTACCAAGGCCACCTCGACTACCAGTACGACTACCTGTCCGAGTTGATCAAGCGGCTGCAGAAGGCGCTCGGGATCGTCGAGGCGACCGACCGGCAAGCGGCAGAGGATACGAACAAGACGAGCGGGGCCCTCGAATGAAGAAGCGATCCATCACGACCGTGGCCGCGATCATGGCCGGCAGCTTGCTGATCTCCGCGTGCAACGGCACCCCGAAAGCACCGGAGACCACCACATCCACACCGCCGAGCACCAGTTCGGCGAACAGCGACGTACCCACGGTCCAGAGTCCCCTCCCGGCGACGGCACTCGATGGCAGTCCGTGCGACACCGCACTCACCGGCAGCCAGCTCGCCCACTTCCTCGGACAGTCGACCCCGGCCAAGCCCAGTGACACCGAACTCGGCCCGATGTGCCAGTGGAGCAGTGCCTCAGGATCGGGAGCGGGCATCACGGTCACCTACCAAACGCAATCCGAACAGGGGATCGGGCTGGCTTACGAGAACGTGAAGCCCAAGGCCGCGCGTTGGCAGCAGCTCGAGCCGGTCCAAGGATTTCCCGCCGTCGCCTACACGAACACCGAGGACAAGCGTGCCTGCGTGATCGTCGTCGGCGTGACCGACAAGCTGGCGTTCTCGACGGCGTTGACGCTCGGCGACAAGTCCGCGGCCGAAGGCAAGGATTGCTTCGACGTCGCGCCGCAAGTGGCCGACACCGTGCTCACCAACGTCAAGGCGCGCGCCTGAGCTGCACCTTTTCGTTACGGCGGACATCGCGTTAATGCAAGACTTGTCGTAGTAAGCACCTAGACTGTTCGGATGAGCCACCCCACCCGCAGGGGTCGCGCGCGTGCGGCTACCGAACAGGACATCCGGCGGACTGCCCGGAGGCTGCTCGTCGAGCAGGGGCCGGAGGCGGTTACCCTTCGCGCCATCGCGCGGGAGCTGGGGATCACCGCGCCTGCGCTCTACCGGTACTACGAGTCGCGGGACGACCTCGTCGGGAACCTGCGGCTGGACGTCTGCGCCGATCTGGCGGACGAGCTCGCCGAGGAGATCGCCGAGCTGCCGGACGACGGGATGCTGCAGCTGTTCGCCATCTGCAAGGGGTTCCGGCGGTGGGCGCTCACCCACACGAAGGAATTCACCCTCGTCTTCGCCTCGCCGACCGGCGGGGTGGGGTCGACGGCCGGGAGTGCGCTGAGCCGGGTCGACGAGCCCTTCGGGCGCATCTTCCTCGCCGCCGCGGGGCGGGTGCTCGCGCGGCACGACATCGTGCTGCCGTCCGCCAGCGGGGTGCCCGACGAGCTGCGGGACGACCTGAAGACGTTCCAGGAGTCGCTGGTCGCCGTGCTCGCCGAGTCCGATCGGGCCGTTCCGGTGGAGAAGATCGACCTCGGCGTGACGTACCTGATGATCCAGTTCTGGGCCCGGCTCTACGGGCACGTCACGCTCGAGGTCTTCGGGAACTACCCCATCCCGATGTCCAAGCCGGACGTCCTGTTCGAGGCGATGCTCATCGACCTCGCCCGGGAGATCGGGCTCTACTCCGGTTAGGCCGCGTGGCCGCCGTCGACCGACAGCACCGACGCTGTCACGTACCCGGCATCGGGAGAAGCCAGGTGCGCGACGGCGGCCGCCACCTCGGACGGTGTGCCGTAGCGGTCGAACGCCGTCAACGCCCGCTGGTCGGCCGCGTACGGGCCGTCGGCCGGGTTCATTTCCGTGTCCGTCGGGCCGGGGTGGACCAGGTTGACCGTGATGCCGCGCGGGCCGAGTTCGCGTGCCAGTGCCTTGGTCAGGCCGACCATCGCCGCCTTGCTGGTCGCGTACAGCGCCATGCCCGGGCCGGGTACGCGGTCCGTCACGCAGCTGCCGATCGTGATCACGCGGCCGCCGTCGCTCAGGACGCCGGCCGCGGCCTGGGTCACCGCGAACACGCCGCGGACGTTCACCGCCAGCACGCGGTCGACGTCCTCCAACGAGGTTTCGGCGAACGCGCCCACGAACCCGACGCCCGCGTTGTTCACCAGCACGTCGAGCCGGCCGAATTCCGCCAGCACAGCCGAAACGGCGGCCGAAACCACGGAAACTTCGGCCGAGTCCGCCTGGATCGCCAGCGCGCGACGGCCGAGGTTCTTGATCTGCTCGACCACCTCGGCCGCCCGCGCGGCGTTGTTCACGTAGGTCAGCGCGATGTCGGCGCCGTCCTCGGCGAGCCGCAGTGCCGTGGCCGCGCCGATGCCTCGGCTGCCGCCCGTCACCAGCGCCACCTTGCCGTCGAGGGTCATCCCCGGTTCTCCTTCGCTCGAACGGTTTTCCTTGACCGTTCAATCAAATCGAGAACCGGCGAGGCGCACCGGCGGCTTTCCGCCGTGGCGCTACAGGACGATGTTGACCAGCCGTCCCGGCACCACGATCACCTTGCGCGGCGCGCCGTCGCCGACCATCGACGCCACCTTCTCGTCCGCCAGCGCCGCGGCCTGGACCTCGTCCGGCGACGCGGAAGCCGGCACCGTGACCCGCGAGCGGACCTTGCCGTTGACCTGGATCGGGTACTCGACCGAGTCCTCGACCAGGTACTTCTCGTCCACCACCGGGAACGGGCCCTGCACCAGCGAATCGACGTGGCCCAGCCGGTGCCACAGCTCCTCCGCCAGGTGCGGGGCCAGCGGCGCCAGCATCAGCACCAGCGGCTCGGCCAGCTCACGCGGCGTCGACGCGGTCGCGCCGTACACCTTGGTGACGTGGTTGTTCAGCTCGATCAGCTTCGCGCCGGCCGTGTTGAACCGCATCTCCGCATAATCCTCGCGGACGCCCGCGATGGTCTTGTGCAGCACCTTGCGGTCCGCCTCCGAAGCGTCCTCTGTGGACACCCGCAGCTCGCCGGTCGTCTCGTCGACGACCAGGCGCCACAGCCGCTGCAGGAACCGGTGCGCGCCCACGACGTCCTTGGTCGCCCACGGGCGCGACATCGCCAGCGGGCCCATCGCCATCTCGTAGAACCGGAACGTGTCGGCGCCGTAGTTCTCGGCCATCTCGTCCGGCGTGACGACGTTCTTCAGGCTCTTGCCCATCTTGCCGTACTCCTGGGTGACCTCTTCGTCGTTGAAGAAGTACTTCCCTTCGCGCTCCTCGACCTGCTCGGCCGGGACGTAGACACCCCGCGCGTCGGTGTAGGCGTACGCCTCGATGTAGCCCTGGTTGAACAGCTTCCGGTACGGCTCCTTGGACGTCACGTGGCCCAGGTCGTACAGCACCTTGTGCCAGAACCGCGAGTACAGCAGGTGCAGCACCGCGTGCTCGACACCGCCGACGTACAGGTCGACGCCGCCGGTGTCGTCGGAGCCGTACTCGCCGGGGCGCGGCCCCATCCAGTACTGCTCGTTTTCGGGCGCGCAGAACGTCTCCGAGTTCGTCGGGTCCAGGTAGCGCAGCTGGTACCAGCACGAACCCGCCCAGTTCGGCATCGTGTTGATGTCGCGGCGGTAGGTCTTGGGCCCGTCGCCCAGGTCCAGCTCGACCTCGACCCAGTCGGTCGCGCGCGCCAGCGGCGACGACGGCATCGAGTCGCGGTCCTCGGGGTCGAACGTCACCGGCGAGTAGTCGGCGACCTCGGGCAGCTCGATCGGCAGCATCGACTCGGGGACGGCGTGCACTTCGCCGTCTTCGTCGTAGACGACCGGGAACGGCTCGCCCCAGTAGCGCTGGCGCGAGAACAGCCAGTCGCGCAGCTTGTACTGCACGGTCCCGGTACCGGCACCCTTTTCGGCCAGCCAGTCGATGATCGTCTTCTTGGCCTCGGCGACGTCCATGCCGTCCAGGAAGCCCGAGTTGATCGCCGGGCCGTCACCGGTGAACGCCTTGCCGTCGAAGCCGTCCGAGGGCTGCACGGTCCGGATGATCTCCAGGCCGAACTTCTCGGCGAACTCCCAGTCGCGGACGTCCTGGCCGGGGACGGCCATGATCGCGCCGGTGCCGTAACCCATCAGCACGTAGTCGGCGAC
The DNA here is from genome assembly GCF_023008405.1 of Amycolatopsis sp. FBCC-B4732. NCBI lineage: Bacteria > Bacillati > Actinomycetota > Actinomycetes > Pseudonocardiales > Pseudonocardiaceae > Amycolatopsis > Amycolatopsis sp. FBCC-B4732. The sequence continues at coordinate 8,218,449 of NZ_CP095376.1, read as the reverse complement.
GAAGATCGGGATCTGCTTGTCGTTGACCGGGTTCGTCGCGTACGCGCCGGTGAAGACGCCGGTCTTCTCCTTGTTCTCCTGCCGGTCCAGCTCGGACTTCCGCGACGCCGCGACGCGGTACTCCTTGATGGCGTCGGCGGGCGTCGCCGCGCCGCCGGTCCAGCGAGGATCGACGTCCTCGGCCCACGAAGCCGACGTCAGCTTGTCGACCAGCGGGTGTTCCGGCGCCAGCACCACGTAGGTCGCGCCGAACAGCGTGTCCGGGCGGGTCGTGAAGACCTCGATCGCGTCTTCGCCGGACTTGAACGTGACGCGCGCGCCGTGCGAGCGGCCGATCCAGTTCCGCTGCATGGACTTGACCTTCTCCGGCCAGTCCAGCAGGTCCAGGTCGTCGACCAGGCGGTCGGCGTACGCGGTGATCCGCATCATCCACTGCCGCAGGTTGCGGCGGAAGACGGGGAAGTTGCCGCGCTCGCTGCGGCCGTCGGTGGTGACCTCTTCGTTCGACAGCACCGTGCCCAGCCCCGGGCACCAGTTGACCGGCGCTTCGGAGATGTAGACCAGCCGGTGGTCGTCGATGATCTTCTTGCGCTCCAGCGCGCTCAGCGACGTCCAGTCGCCGCCACCGGGCACCGGGCGCGAGCCGTCGGCGAACGCGGCTTCCAGCTCGGCGATCGGCCGGGCCTTGCCCGCTTCGGTGTCGTACCAGGAGTTGAAGATGCGCAGGAAGATCCACTGCGTCCAGCGGTAGTACTCGGGGTCGATCGTGGAGATGCGACGGCGTTCGTCGTGGCCCAGGCCCAGGCGCCGGATCTGGCGCAGGTAGGTCCGGATGTTCTCCTCGGTCGTCTTGCGCGGGTGCTGCCCGGTCTGGACCGCGTACTGCTCGGCCGGCAGGCCGAACGCGTCGAAGCCCATCGTGTGCAGCACGTTGCGCCCGATCATCCGGTGGTACCGGGCGAAGACGTCGGTGCTGATGAAGCCCAGCGGGTGCCCGACGTGCAGGCCGGAGCCCGACGGGTACGGGAACATGTCCTGGACGAACAGCTTGTCGCTGGGCACCGGCTGCCCCTCGACGGCGAGCGGCCCGACGGGGTTGGGCGCGTGGAAGGTGCCCTGGTCGGCCCAGTGGTCCTGCCAGCGCTGCTCGATCTGACCCGCCAGCGCGGCCGTGTACCGGTGCGCCGGGACGTCGGTCCCTGTTGTCTCGGTCATCGCCGTCTTCCTCCGTGGGAGCTACTCCAGAAACAACTCGACCCCTCAGCCACCAGGGCATGAGGGGTCGCCGCGCCGGCCAGGCCGGGCCTGGTCAGCGCGGCAGGCTAAGGAGCCGCCGAGCCGTGTTCATGTGCACATCGTAACTTGCTGGTCAAAGCCGTTCCGAGGGGACCGCCAGTGCGGCGAACTGGGTGACCTGCGTGGCCGAGAAGTTGTTGTCGCTGACGATGATCAAGCTGCGCTCGCCGTCGGGCAGCTTCGGGCCCCAGGTCATGCCCTCCAGGTTGTCCACAGTGGACAAGCCGAGGTCCGCGGCGTCGAACAGGAACCGCTTCTTGACCGGCTTGACGTGCTTGGCGTCGGCCAGGGACTGGACGTTCAGGACGTTCGTCGCGCCCTTCGTGTCGATCTCGTAGACGCGCACCTTATTGCCGACGCCGGTGACGAACGAGCGCTCCATCATCAGGAACTTCGTCGGATCGGCCTGGTCGACGGCCAGCATCGAGGAGACGCCGGTGGTCGCGAACGCGCCGGCGGGCACCGGTGACGCGAAAATCGGCTCCTGCGGGTACGCGTACTGCGCCAGGACCGGGCCGAACCGCGACTGCAGGGTGATCCGCGAGAGCGCACCGGTGGTCGTCGTCGGCTGGGGACCGTCCTGCAGGAGCGGGCCCTCGACCTCGCTGGCCAGCAGCGAGCCGAAGCCGGTGAAGGTGATGCCCTCGAGCACCAGGTTCTGCCGCGGGCCCGCCGTCGGCGTCATCTTCTCGTTCGCGGGGATCGGCAGGTCGCGGACGTATTTCCCGTCGCGGCGCGCCTCGCGGATCGACGGGTCGATCAACGTCGTCGCGGTGCGCTCGCCCTCCTGCGACCAGTAGTAGTCGCCGGTCCACGGGTCGACGCGCAGCTCTTCGGGGTCGATCGTCTGCTCGTTCTGCGGCTTCGAGGGGTCGTTCTGCGCGAGCGGCGGGTACGGCGTGCCGTCGGGGCGCAGCAGCGGCTTCGTGCCGGTGAAGGTGACCGGGCCGACGCCGTTCGCCGACACCGGGAAGGTCGCGGTGTAGAAGCGGGCGGGGTTGATCGCCGACCGGTCGTCGCAGATCAGCGCGTAGCCGCCGGTCCGCGGGTCGTAGTCGATGCTGGACAGGCCGCCGACCGTCGTGCCCTGGAACGCCAAGGCGTTGGGGACGATCCGCTCGCCGAGCAACCGGACGGGTCGCTGGTGACTCTCGGTGGCACTCGCCGGCGCGGCGGCGAGGATTCCCCCGATCAGGGCAGCGGTCAGGACGGTGGGCAGTACACGCGGTGACATGGCCTGTAGCACAGTCGATCAGGGTATCCGGCAGGTTGCCGGGACGTCACGCTTATCCTTGACCCGTGTTCGCTATCGCGCTGGTTCCGGTCGTGCTGGGTCTGCTCGTCGGTTTTGGTGGGTTCCTCGGGTTCCGCGAGCGCTTGACGCGCGAAGGCGGCACCGGGGTGCGCACGCAGGCGGCGCTGCGCAGCGAAGAGGCGTTCAAGCTGGCCAACCGCGTCGCAGGCCTGCCGACCATGGCCGGGGGCGCGATCGCGGTGCTCACCGGGCTGGCCGGGCTGGCGATGCCGACGACGGGCGGCCTGATCTCCGCCGCGCTCGCGGGCGTGCTCGCGATGCTCCTGCTGGTGATGGGCGGAGGCGTGCTCGGCAACCGGGCCGCGCTGACCGTGCCCCCGCCGGCCCCGGCGGCGCCCGCCGGGTGCAGCGGCTGCGCCTGCGGTGCCGGCGGCTGCGGCGTCTTCAAGAAGGAAGACGCCTAGTTCCGCTGCAGGTCACCGGGGTGGGTGGCCAGTAGTGCGAGCGGGATGCCCTGGCGGCGCAGCACCTGGCTCCACAGGTCGCCGTTGGGCGAGGCCAGGATGTCGCTCGGCAGCGCGGGCACGATGACCCAGTCGTCGCGCTCGATCTCGCCCGCCAGCTGACCCGAGTCCCAGCCCGCGTAGCCGGCGAAGACGCGTACGCCGCGGACCTTCGGCACCAGCACCTCGGGATCGGTGTCCAGGTCGACGAGCGCGACCGGCCCGCGGACCGCGATCACGCCCGGCACGCTCGCCGCCGTCTCGCCGGTGCGCAGCGCGGCCAAGCACAACGCCGTCTTCTTCTCGACCGGGCCGCCGACGAACACCGCCTGGGGCTCGGCGACGTGCCCGCCCCAGTTGGGCAGCACGTCGTGCACGGCGACGTCGCTCGGCCGGTTCAGGACCACGCCGAGGGTGCCCTCGTCCCGGTGATCGATGACGAACACCACGGTCCGCTTGAAGTTGGGGTCGACCATCGTGGGGGCGGCGACCAGGAGCGTTCCCGGCTCAACCTCGGCGTCCGCTGGCACGCGACCCATGATCTCACCTTCGGCCCGGCGAATTACTTCGGCTCGGGAACAATCGCCCCAGCAGCCTCGTTTGAAACAGTGGTCGGCGCACTCCGTGTCCCCCGGGCTCACTGAAGAACCGCCTTTGTGGAATACCGTCCGGCTGGAGCCACACTGCGCATAGCCGCCGAGAGGCGACCTCAGTGCGCCGGCCACCTACTACGCTGGCTCCGTGACGATCAGCACCGGTGCGGCGACCGCACGACAAGGCCCCCGGGAGCTGTTCAAGGACCCGGATTTCCGCCGCCTCCTCTTCACCCGCTTCGCCGCGAGCTGGGGTGACGGCGTCTTCCGCGCCGGCCTCGCCGGGGCCGTCCTGTTCAACCCCGAGCGCGCCGCCGACCCGCTGGCCATCGCGGGCGGGTTCGCCGCGCTGCTGCTGCCGTACTCCGTCGTCGGGCCCTTCGCGGGTGCGCTGCTGGACCGGTGGGACCGCCGTCGCGTGCTCATCTTCGCCAACCTCCTCCGCGGGCTGGCGATCGTCGCCGCGTCCGCCGCCGTCGGGCTCGGGTTCGGCGGGCTCGGCCTGTTTTCGCTGGCACTGGCCGCGGAGGGCATCTCCCGCTTCATCGGTTCGGGGCTTTCGGCGTCGCTACCGCACGTCGTGCGCGCGGAGAGCGTGGTGACGGCGAACGCCTTCGCCACGACGCTCGGCTCGGTCGTCGCCGTGATCGGTGGCGGCTGCGCGATCGGCCTGCGGGCGCTCTTCGGCAGCAACGACGTCGGCTCGGCCGAGACCACGGCGTTCGCCGTCCTCGGCACGCTGGTCTCGGCGTTCCTCGCGCGCGGGTTCGTCCGCGGCGTGCTCGGGCCGTCCGTGGTCGACGAGCCGCCGAACCCGGTGCTGGCCGTCGCGCGCGGGCTGGCCGACGGCGCCCGGCACGCCTGGCGCGCGCCCAGCGTGACGGCCGGGTTCATCGCGCTCTTCGCGCACCGGGCGTCGTTCGGGGTGTCGCTGCTGGTCACCGTGCTGCTGATGCGCAACTACTTCACCGACCACGGGATCCTGCGCGCCGGCCTGCCCGGCCTGGGGCAGATGGCCGCGCTCGCCGGCGCCGGTCTCCTGCTGGCCGGGCTGCTGACGGCGCGGATCATCCGCAAGTTCGGCCGGCTGCGCGCGGTGCTCGGCTCGCTGGTGCTGGCCGCGATCGCGCAGTCCGCGCTGGGCCTGCCGATGCTGCTGCCGCTGGCGCTGCTCGCGTCGTTCGTGATCACCGGGGCGGGGCAGGTGCTCAAGCTCTGCGTCGACTCGTCGATCCAGCTCGACGTCGCCGACGAAGCGCGCGGCCGGGTGTTCGCGCTGTACGACACGCTCTTCAACATCACGCAGGTGGCGGCGGTTTCGCTGGGCGCGCTGTTCGTGCCGGACGACGGCCGCGCGCCGGGTCTGCTGATCGCCGCGACGGCTTGTTACCTCGTCGGCGGGGCCGGCTACGCGCTGGCCCGGCGCCGTGCGATTCGCTGACGCAAAGACCCGAACCGGTCACGACGACTGCTCCATTGGCATTAGGGTGACGCGAAGTCATTAGTAGGTTCGAGGGACACCGGGGGCACCTGTGACCACCGCGGGCGACGACCGTGCACGGCTCGAAGCACGCAATGCCGCGATGAAGGACCAGATGGACACCCTCCTGGAGAACTTCGAGCGGCAGACCGCGCAGCTGCGCGACGCCCAGGCCGCGGCGGCCGAGACCACCGCGCAGGTGAGCTCCCCCGACGGCCTGGTCCGCGCCACGATCGACGCCGGCGGCAGCCTCGCGAAGCTCGAGTTCGCGCCCACCACGTTCGAACGCACGACCCCCGGGCAGCTCGCGAACACCGTCCAGACGCTGGTGCGGCAGGGATCGTTGCAGGTCAAGCAGAAGATCGCCGACCTGATGGCGCCGATCACCGAAGGCCTGCCCGATCTGGCCGACCTGGTCGAGGGCGCGCCGTCGCTGGCCGGGCTGGTGCCGCAGATCCCGGACTTCGTCGAGGAAGAGGCACCCGCGCCGCGTCCGGAGTCGTTCGAGGACACCGGTTCGATCCTGCGCAACGAGCAGGCGCCGGCGCCGTCGATGCCCGCCCCGAAGCCCGCGCCCAAGCGCGTCCGCCCGCCGCGTGACGACGTGGACGAGGAGCCGCCGTCGTCCTGGATGACGAGGGGCGACTGATGCCGGAGGGGGGATCCGGCTTCACCGCGGAACCCGACGCGGTCATGCGCGCGTCGAACGGCCTGGTCACGGCCGCGGACGGACTCGACAACGCGGTCAAGGCACTGCAAAGCGCGCTTTCCGCGCAGGGCGAGTGCTGGGGGACCGACGACTCCGGCAAGGAGTTCGCGAAGGACTACGTGCCCGGCGCGCAAGGCGCCGTCGAGGGGTTCACCAACCTCGTGCAGGGGTTGCGGGGGATGCAGCAGAACGTCGCCAAGTCGATGAAGGCCCTTTCGGGGGCCGACGAAGACGTGACGTCCCAGCTGAGCAAGGGGCAATGACGCGTGGGTATGGAGATGCCCGACGCGGTCAAGTGGCTGCTGCCGATCGTCGTCGGGGAAAGCTGGCCCGAGGGCGACGAGACGAAGCTGCGCGCGCTGCGGGACGCGTGGCACACGGCGTCTTCGGCGATCGCGCCGGCGTCGGAAGCGGGTAACCAGGCGGCGACCGGCATCGCCGAAAACTGGACGGGCGACGGCGCGGACGCGTTCGCCGAGCAGTGGAGGAAGTTCGTCGACGGCGACGAGGCGTACTTCAAGCAGCTCGCCGACGCGGCTCAGGCGCTGGGCGATTCGTGTGACCAGACGGCCTTGGACGTCGAGTACACGAAGTACATGATCATCATCTCGCTGATCGTCCTGGCCGCCCAGATCGCGGCGATGATCGCGGCGGCGGCGGTGACGTTCGGCGGTTCGACGGCGGGCATCGCGCCGGCGCAGGTCGCGACCCGGATGACCGTGCAGATGCTGTTCCGGCAGCTGCTCGAGAAGCTGGCTCAGCAGGGGTTCAAGCAGGTCGCGAAGGAGCTGCTGGAGAAGCTGCTCAAGCAGGGTCTCAAGAAGATCGGCATGGAGGTCCTCAAGAACGAGGCCATCAACCTCGGCATGGACGCGGGCATCCAGGGCCTGCAGATGGCGAAGGGCGACCGCAAGGACTGGGACTGGTCGAAGACGTCGGACGCGGCGATCTCGGGCGCGGTCGGCGGCGTCGTCGGGGCGGCTTCGGGGTCTATCGGGCGCGGGGCGACTGAGGGGCTTTCGCACAGCGCCGGCGGGCAGGTCGCGGACGCCGCGATGCGGGCGGGGGCCCGTGGTGCGGTGGAGGGCGTCGCGCAGACGGTCGGCCAGGCGGCGGTCACCGGGGATCTGGGGTCGTTGACGCCGGAGCAGCTGCTGATGGGCGCTTCGAGCGGGGCCGTCGGGGGTGCCGTCGGGGGCGCGAAGGAGCAGCTGCACTCGGTTCACGAGGCGAACATCCCGCGGTCGGAGGGTGGGGACTCGGATACTGGGCCGGGTTCCGGTTCTCGGGACTCCGGGTCTTCTGGGGAGTCGGGGGCGGAGCCTGAGTCACGCGGGGAGCAATCGGAGAGCCGGTCCGAGTCCCGGGGTGAGTCGGAGCCTGAGTCGCGGGGCGAGCAGTCTGAATCCCGGAGTGAATCGGCGTCTGAGTCGCGGGGCGAGCAGCCAGAGACCCGACGCGAGTCCGCGCCTGAGACGCGGAGAGAATCGGCGCCTGAGTCACGAGGCGAGCAGCCAGAGACCCGACGGGAATCCGCACCTGAGACGCGGAATGAGCCGGCGCCCGAGTCACGGCGCGAGTCCGCGCCTGAATCGGCACCCCAGTCGCGGAGCGAGCAAACGGAAGCTCGGCAGGAGTCCGCACCGGAGTCCCGGGCTGAGTCGGCACCCCAGTCGCGCGGCGAGCAGCCGGAGACTCGACAGGAGTCCGCACCGGAGTCCCGGAGTCCGGAGCCTGAGGTGCGCCGGGAGCAGCCGTCGGCCGAGGAGCCGCGACGGGAAGCGACGTCGGGATCCGATGCCGCGCCGGGGACCGGCCGGGAGCCGCACCAACGCGCGGAAAGCGCTCCGAGCCCGTCCGAGCAGACGGCCGGACCGACCACGCAGCACCGAGCGGCGGCGGAACCCCAGTCGGCGGCGTCGTCGCCGACCGGCGGTTCGTCCCAGGGCGGCTACGGCATGGCCCCGCCCCCGGAGCCCGGCCGCCAGAGCGCCGGACGCCCGCAGGACAACGTCGGAGCAGCGGGTTTCACCGGCGGCCAGAACCAGCCCTTCGCGGCAGACGCCGGCCCGGCACCGGTGCAGAGCGGCGGTTCCCCACAGTCTCCGGGCGGGTTCGCACCCCCACCCCCGCCGGCCGGCATGCCGAACGGCGGAGGAACGGCACGCCCCGGCGCCCCGGCCCCGCAGACCCCGATGCCATCACGCGGCGGCGAGCAGCCACGGACGCCGGACCCGCGCCGGATGATGCAGGGTGGGCAGCCCCCGTTGGGGCCGCAAGCCGGACAACGACCTGGTCGGCCACCCCACGGCGGCCAATCGGGTGCGCAGGCTGGCCAAGGCCAGTTGCCACCCGGTGGTGGCCGGCCAGGTCAGCCGCCGCGCGGGGGTCAATCGGGTGCGCAGGCTGGCCAAGGCCAGCTGTCACCCGGTGGTGGCCGGCCAGGTCAGCCGCCGCGCGGGGGTCAACTCCCGAACGGCGGTCATCCTGTTCACCCTGGCAGCCAGCCAGCGCACGGCGGGCAAGGGGTCCAGCCCGGTGGGCAACCGTTTCAGCCGGGCGCTCAGCCGCCGCACGGTGGGCAAGCCGTCCAGCCAGGTGGCCACCCGTCGCACGCGGGGCAGCCACTTCAGCCAGGCGGGCAGCCGCCGCATGCGGGGCAGCCGGGCGGGCAGCCGCTCCACACTGGGCAAACCGCCCAGCCGGGCGGACAACCGCAGCGCACTGGGCAACCGGTTCAGGCGGGCGGCCAGCCGCCGCACGCTGGACAGCCCGTTCAGCAGGGCGGGCAACCGCCGCACGCGGGGCAGCCGGTTCAGCCAGGCGGGCAACCGCCGCACGCGGGGCAGCCGGTTCAGCCGGGTGGCCAGCCGCAACACCCCGGGCAACCAGTTCAGCCGAACGGTCAGCCGCCGCGCACTGGGCAGCCGGGTGGTCAGCCGCAGTACCCGGGGCAACCGGGTAGCCAGTCACCGCACGCTGGGCAGCCGGTCCAGCCGGGTGGCCAGCCGCCGCATGTTGGGCAGCCGGTTCAGTCGGGTGGGCAGCCGTCGCAGAGTGGGCCACAGCCTCCGCGGAGTGGGCAGCCGCCGCATGGACAGGGCGGGCCGCCTCGGCAGGGTGGGCCGACACCTCAGGATCCGCGGTGGTTGTTGCATGGGGGGCAGCCGCCGTTGCAGGGTGGGCCGCCGCCGGTGCAGCATGGGGGGTCGTCGCATTCGCGGGGGCCTTGGGCTCCTGGTGGGCAGGCGCCGCAGGGTGGGTTGCACCCGAACGATCCGCGGCGGATGCCGCCGCAGGGGGCGCCGCGGCCTGCCGGGTATCCGAATCAGACTCGGGGGCCGCAGGGGCCTGGGCCGCATCCTGGTGGGCGTCCGCCTGTGCCGCCTCCTCCTGGTGGGCGTCCGCCGATGCCTTCGCACGATCCTCGGGTGCCGCCGCCCCGGTTCGGGTCGCCGCAGGAGCACCTGCCTCGGGGGCCCGTTGAGCAGCCTCGGCCGCTCGGGGAAACCGCTCCGGGGCCGGAACGTCGGGTGGGGCAGCCGCACGAGCAGCAACTGCCCGCCGAGGCGAGTTCGGCCACGCGCGAGCACGAAACGCACGCGGGCGACGAGCAGCGCCCGGCGGAAACGACCCCGCGCGAGCACGAGCCGACGACTCACCACGCCACCGGACAACGCCCGGCGGAGACGCCCACGCGCGCGCAGGAGCCGCACGCCGCCGAACACCCCCCGGCGGAAACGGCCACGCGCGAGCACGAAACGCGCGCGGGCGACGAGCAGCGCCCGGCGGAAACGACCCCCCGCGAACACGAGACGCCCGCCACTGACGAGCCGGCGCCGCAACAGCGTCCCGACGAAGCGATCCCGCGCGAACAAGAGCCGCTCGCGCACGAAGGGCGTGCCGACGAGCAACCGGTGCACGAACAAGAAACGGCCGCCGGTGAACACGCTGACTACGGGCAACCCCGGCCGGACGAGCCCTACCTCACCGACCACGACTTCCACACCGATGATCCCGCCGGCATTCGGCGGGTCGAGGACACCTTCATGGACTCCGGGCGCTCCAGCCTGGAAGACGGCGAATGGCGCCACGAACAGGTCCGCCGCGAAGCGCTCGCCAAGCGCGACGAGCACCACCCCGGGATCTCCGACGACGGGGCCTTCGCCGTCCACGCCTACACGCGGTACGAAATGGTCGGGCCGCTCAACCGCGCCCTGCGGATGGGCGGCCCCGAACTGATCGACCTCGCGCCCCAGGCCGGGGCGCTCGTCTCCGGGCTGAATGAACTTCCTCCTCACCTCGGCACCGTCTCGCGGCGGGTCGACTTCGGCGGCAACCTCTCGCGGCTTCAGGCCTTCGTCTCGCGGTTCCACGACGGCGCGCACATCACCGAGCCCTCGTTCCTCAGCTCCTCGAAGATCGACGCCGACCACCCGCGGAGCAAGTTCCCCGGTGAAGTCGAGATGCGGATCCAGTCCAAGACCGGGCGCGACGTCGAGTCGATGGCCAGCATCGGGCATGAACGCGAGGTGCTCTTCAAAGCCGGGACGCAGTTCAAGATCACCGGCGTCGAGGAAGGCCCTGGGCACCCGAACCACAAGCCGAAGCCCGAGCCCGGGCAGCCGCACTACGTCGTGCATGCCGAGGAGGTCGTGGCCGGTGAGCCGGGGCACCTCGGGGCGCACGAGGCGCGCGACGCCATCGAGCAGCGCCGCGCCGACGAGCGGGCCGACGAGGACCGCTTCCAGCGTGAGGCCGACGAAGAGCTCGAGCAGTTCTACGCCGAGCACCCCGAACTCCGTCCGGGTGACATGTCGAAGCTCACCGCCTTCGACGATCCCAACGCTGGCCCTCCGCCCGAGCGGGTGCCGCCGGCCACCGGGGAGCCCGACGGGGGTTGGGCGCAGCTCGCCGAGCCGCTGACGCCGGGTGGCCCGCCCGTCTTGCACGCCGGGTCCGTCGAGACGCCGCAGCAGCACGCGCGGCTCGTGCGGGACGCCGTTCCCGAGCTCGGGAACGTCAACACCCGCAACCACTACGGCCCGGACGGCCTCCAGAACGGCTTCCGGACCAACGCCGCCGAGTCGATGGTCGCCTTCGAGCGGCGGATGAACGGCGAGGACGTCGTCGCCGGGCCGGCCCGGCAGCAGAGCCTCGCGCACGTCAGCGAACAGCTCGGCGGGCAGTGGCACAGCCGGGGCAGCTTCGACGACGTCGCCCGTGACCTCGGGGAACGTCCCGTCGGGGCGCGGTCGGCCGTCGCCTTCGAGACGCCTGACGGGGAGTCGCGGCTGGTCGCTGCCGTGCGGACCGAGCACGGGGTGCTCTTCGCCGATCCCGTCACCGGGCGGCTCGCCGAGCTGCCGCACGACGCCACCGGCGTCCACGCCCTGCCGCTCGGCGGCGGGGACGCGCCCCCGCACCACGAAGGCATCTCCGACCGGCTCAACCCGACGACGGAGCGGCTCCCGCACGACGAGGGCTACCTCTTCGACGGCGAGCACCGCGGCACCCCGGCCGACCACGAGAGCATCCGCCGCGCGGTCGGTGACGAGGACATCTACCAGCAGATCCACGACCGGGCGCTGGACCGCCGGGACGCCGCCGGGCTGCCGCTGACCAACGAGGGCGCCGTCGCGCTGCACGGCTACACCCGCGGCGAGTACGCCTACGACGTCAACGAGGCCCTGCGCCGCGGCCCGGACCACCCCGGGTTCGACCTCGCGCACGAGAACACCCGCGCGATCCTGGACGGCCTCAACCAGGTCCCCCGCACGTCCGGGGAGAGCCTCCGCGGCATCGACGTCGGGGGCGATCCGCGGCTGGCGGAGCTGGTCGCCGGGCCGTACGAGCCGGGGCGGGTCGTCGTCGAGCCCGCGTTCTCCAGCGCGTCGATCAAGACCGGCGAGTTCTCGACGTCGAAGTTCGGCGACGACGTCGAGCTGCACGTCCGGTCGGACAACCTGCGCGACATCTCGAAGCTCGCCGAGAACCCGGGCGAGCGCGAGTCGCTTTCCCCGCCCGGCACCCAGCTGCTGGTGCACGAACGGCGTCTCGAGATCACCCCCGACGGCCGCCGCAAGTGGGTCATCGAGGCCGAAGAAATCGGGCCCGGCCACCCGCGCTACCTCGATCCCGAGGCCGCGCAGCAGAAGATGGCCGAGCGGTGCGCGGAGAACGACCACAACGCGGCCGAGTTCGAGCGTCGCAAGCAAGCCGCGATGATGGAACGGCTCAGCGGCCTCGACGAGCCAGCGCACGTCGCGCCTTCGCCGGAGCAGCCGACCGTCCACGACACCGTCGACGAGACGCCGGCCGAACCGCTGCCGGCCGCCGAGCCGGGGCCGGACTACTCACGGCTGGCGCGCTCGACGAACCCGCCCGCCGAACCGGCCATCCACGCCGGCGGGACGACGCCGAGCGAGCGCGCGGCCTACGTCCAGGACCGGCACCCGCACCTGCGCGACGTCAACCCGGGCTTCCGCGAGCCCGGCGCGCTCGAAAACGGCTACCTCTCGAACTGCACGCGCGGCCCTGAGGCGTACCTGGATCGCGTGCGCGGCGGCGACCTGACGGCCGAGCCGATCCTGCTGCACGAAATGGGCAGCCGCGGCACGCTCGAGCACCTCGAGGGCCGGTTCGGCGAGACCTTCTCCGCGCGCGGAAGCTACGACGACGTCATCCGCGAGATGCGCGAGCGGCCGCTGGACCACCACGCCGTGGTCGCGGTGAAGTACGACGGCCCGAACGGCGTCGAGTACGGCCACGTGGCGATGGTCGTGCACACCCGCGACGGCGTCGCGTTCATCGACCCGCAGTCCGGCGACCTCATGCACCTGCCGCAGCCGCCGAAGAGCATCAAGCTGATGCACGTCGGCACGCCGGACGAGGTGCACATCGGGTCCGACCACGTCACCGGGGAGCACGGCGGATACGGGTCAGCACAGCCGCACGACGCGTTCCTCGCCCGCGACGACGTCGCCGCGGCGCTCGACGGGCACGCGGACGCCGACTACATCCGCGCTCACCTGGCCGAACACCCCGGCCTGGTGCAGGTGCTGAGCGACCCGGCCAACGACTACCTGACGCGCTCGCTGCTGGACAACCCGAAGACGCTGGCCAGCCTGCTCAAGCACCCCGAGGCGATCCCGATCCTTGAGGACGCGGTCCACGAGGTGAACGAGCGCGGCTACAGCGTGATCGACGACGTGGAGCAGTCGGGTGTCGAGCCGTTCGACCCGACTCCGGAGCAGGCGGAGATCTCCGACGGAGTAGCCGCGATCGTCAACGGAACCGAAGACGCCCTCCGGCTGCACGCGAGTTTCGACCTGAGCAGGGTCGGTGATCCGGACTACTGCCGGCAATGGGTCGCGGAAGAGCGCGAACGCTGGCCGGGGACCCAGGGCACGTTGAACCGCATCACCGAGCGGATCGCCGGTGAGACCGACGGCCACCCGGGGTTCCGGCCGGAGCCCAAGGACGACGTCCGGGCGCTGGCGAAGATCGCGAAGTACGGCTGGAACGGTTCGCGGCTGACCGACCTGGTCGGCGCGAAGATCCAGTTCGAGCGGGTGGCGGACATGTACCGGGCGCTCGACGCGGTGCGTGGCGATCCCGAACTCACGATCGTCAAGTTCTCGGATCGGCTTGCCGCCCCGCAGGACAGCGGTTACCGGGATCTGCAGCTCAACGTCCGGCTGCCGAACGGGCACGTCGCCGAACTGCGGCTGCACCTGACGCACATCGACGACGTCGCGTCCTACGAGCACGCGCTTTACGAGGTGCGCCGGGACTTCGAGACCTTCAGCAAGAAGGAAGGCCGTGAGGGCTTCCTTTCCCCGGAGGAGGCGGCCCTCGACGCGGCGTTGACCGAGCAGGTCCGAGGCCGTTTCGGGGACGCGTTCCGGCGAGGACTGACAGCCGAGGAGAGCAGCTGATGGCCGTTCGCACACCCACGTTCTACAAGTACTACGCCCAGACCTACCGGATCGACCCGACGCCTGGCGGTGGCTTGGCGGGCACCCTCCTCGATCTGCGGACCGGGTTCTTCGTGCCGGACAGCAGCCACATCCGCGAGGTCCTGCGAGCCACCACCGACTCGAACATCGACGGTCCCCTCAGCGAAGAGAAGTTCATCCACGAGACGGAGATCGAGCGGAGCCACTACCTCTCTGGCGACGGGCCGATCTTCGCGCTCTACGACACCATCAAGGGGATCGACGGCGTCGCGATGAAGGAGGGACGCCTGCGGACTCAGCAGGAAACCGCGCTGGTTCGCGCGTTGCAGAAGCGGACCTTCAAGATGTGGGAAGACGAAGCCGCCCGGATCGCCGCCGGTGAGGCACCGTCGTTCACGGTGACGAGCCGCTTCAACGCGGGGCAATGATTCACGTGGAACAACGACTTTCGCCCGACGACCAGCGCACCCTCCTGGTGCAGCTGGGAAAGCTCCTGCGTGACCACCGCGTCGACGCCGCCGGGCCCGCCGCCGTCGACTTCCGGCAGGTCGGGGCGCACCGCGAACTCGTCGGCCACAACGCGAAGACGTCGGACGCGCTCGGCGAGCTCTTCGCCCAGCTGCGCGATGGGATGTACGCCGAGGACCGCGGGACGTGGCTGCAGGCGCGGTTCACGCTCAACCCGGACGGCACCTTCGACTTCGACTTCGCGCGTGACGACGACCCGGTGTGGACCGAACCGCCGGCCGCGACCGACTACCCCGACGAGCTCACCGCCTTCCCGCGGGCCGAGGAGCACATCCCGGACTGGTGGCGGCTGCGGGCGCAGCTTCCACTCGGCCTGGTGTTCCGGCACGCCGAGATCGGCGACCCGGACGTCGAGCGGCCGCCGCTGACCGACACCGAGGTGCCGCTCGTGCTGCAGTACCTCGAACGCGAAGCCGTCGTGCACGAGGACGACGACCAGCGGTTCCACAGCGACGGGACGTGGATCTGGTCCGAGGCGGTGCCGCTGCTGCTCGCGAAGCACGGCGTTCCGCCCGAACCGGACCTCGTCGCGCACATCCGGCGCCACCACTTCCAGCCGCCGTACGTCGAGCCGCTGGTGCGGCGGACCGCCGAGGCGGATCTGCGGGGCGAGCCGCGGCCGAAGCCGGGGCGGGCCGACGTCAAGAAGACCACCGGGGACGTCGCCGCCGAGCTGGAGACGACGCCGGACCCGAAGCTGGCCGACGAAGAGCTGCTGATCGTGCTGGTCCAGCGGCTGGGCGAGCACGGCGTCTGGCCCGAGGCCTACCGGGTCGGGGAGCGGGCGGACGGCACGTGGTGCCTCAACTTCACCCCCGGCGGCTGGGAGGTCGCCGCGTACGCCGGCGGAACGGCCCGGGAGCCGAAGTACTTCACCCGGCTGGAGGATGCCGCGCAGCAGCTGCTGGGCGCGTTGCTGCTGCACCCCGCCCGGATGACCGCGGGCCACGAAACCCCCTTGGAAACCGCCAAGGAGCTCGACGACTGGCCGGTCCACCCGGCTCCGGGTGAGCCTCCCCTCACCCTGCTCCGCAACAAGCGCATCACCCGGCTGGTGGCGGGTACGGTCGTTCTGCGCTTCGGCGAAGAACCCGGCAACCTCGTCCACCACGGGGAGGTACGGTTCGCCACGACGTCGCTGCCGCTGGAACGTGAGCGGCAACGGCGGAGCTACCGGCTGAGACGCCCTCTGCACGTGATCACCGGCATCACGGTTCCGTGGGCGAACCTGCCGGGTGGTGCGGTGGCCTTCGTGCTGCCGAAGACGATCGCCGAGCACGAGTCCGACGGAAGCCTGGAGAGGATCGAGTAGGTGGAAGCGGCGGAAGCGATTGCCAAGGTCGGCCAGTGGCTGCGCGCGGTGCACGGTCCGGACGTCTCCGGTCCCGCCGGGCTCCGGGTGGACACCGGGAAGGTGCTGCGCATCCCCGAGGGCTGGTCGGTGCCCTACAACACCATCGCGTTCCTCGACGAGGGACGGCCCGAGAAGGAGATCTTCCCGCCGCCGTCGGTCGTGGTCCGCGAGCCGGACGGCGAGCTGCGGCAGGCGCACCCGCACCCCGGCGGGCTGTCGGTGCCGGTGGCGTTCCCCGGCCAGGAGAACTGGCGCGAGGTCGTCGACCCCGAGTACGTGAAGGCCGGGCTCGGTGAGCTGGGCGTGCCGCTGCAGGCGGTCGCGGGCTGGGTGAAGGTCGACGCCGAGGGCAACCAGACCGGCGAAGAGCGCGAGAACCCCGAATACAAGGCCGGGCCGATCCGCCGCGGCTACCCGAAGCCGGAGAACACCCTCGAGACGCTGCTGTCGTTCGGCAGCGTCGGCTGGCTGACCCGGGAGCTGCTGCTCATCGGGCTGATCCGCTGCGAGGTGTTCGTCCCGCTCGACCTGGAGACCGGCAAGACCGACCGGTTCTACTTCGCCGAGGAGCGCAACGAGCTCAAGGTGTTCAGCTCGACCCGGCACCTGCCCTCCCGCGAGCACGGCTGGTGGAAGGTCGACGTCGCCACGCTCGCCGAGTTCGAGCACCCGCCGAACCTGGTCATCAACGGCGGCCCGACGACCATCGAGGACGTCTCCAGCGGCGAGCTCGCGGAGATCGTCAAGCGGTTCCCGCGCCACGAGCCGCGCATCGACGTGCACGGCCGCTGCCCGGAGGCCGAGGAGGACCTGATCCGCGTCGCCGCCGACACCGCGGCGCGGATGGGGCTGCCGGACCCGGTGAAGCCGCCGCTCAAGGCGGCCGAGAAGGCCCGCCGCCGCGGCTTCGAGCTGACGGCGGAGGAGTGCGCGAAGACCGTGCTCGGCGAGTCCTGGCTGAAGCGGCTGCAGATGCCGGAGCCGCCGCGGAGCAAGCCCAACGACCTGCGCGCGAACGGCCTGGCCCCGGCCTACGACAACGCCGGGCGCACGGTGCCGCGGCTGGACACGTTCGGCAAGTACCCCGAGCGCGACCTCGACGGCTTCCGCTACGGCTGGCAGCGCGTCACGGGCGCGTACGTCGGCTTCGCCCTCGGCGAAGCGCTCGGCGCCGCGGTCGACCGGGTGCCGCTGCACGACATCCACGCGAAGTACGGCATCGAAGGCGTCACCGACCTGCTGCCCGCGTTCGACCAGGTGGGCCGGATCGGCTCGCTGACGCAGCGGCTGCTGTTCTACACCGAGGCCGTCGTCCGCAGCCCGCACCGCGAGCAGCCCGAGTCCCGCGAAGCCGAGCAGCTCTTCCCCGGTGTCGTCCGCGGGGCGCTGCAGCGCTGGCTGCGCACCCAGGGCGCGCCGATGGAGAACGCCGACGGCTGGCTCGTCCAGGTCGCGGACCTGCACGCCCGCCGCGACGCCGACGACGCCGAGCTCAACGCCTACCACCAGCTCGCGACCGAGGCCGCGGGCGCGCCGCCGCTGACCGGCCCGGCCGCGCTGATCCCCGCGTTGCCCGCCGCGCTGACCATGGCCGGGCCCGGCAGCGGGCTCAGCGGCGGCGCGCGCCAGGCGGTGCGCGACCTCGCCGGCGTCACCCACCCGACCGAGCCGGACCTGGCCGCCGCGACGTACCTGACCTGGCTGTTCGAGCACGCGCTGACCAAGGACGCGTTCAGCTTCCCGATCTGGAACCTCAGCCGCGAGGTGCTCAACCCGGACAACCAGTTCCAGCAGGGCCCGGAGTGGACGGCGATCGGGGACATGGTCGCCGAGTCGGTGCCGTTCTTCGGCGAGCACGGGCTGCCCGACCTGCGGATGGCGGAGCTGATCGGCGACGGCCAGACGACGCTGTCGGTGCTCGGCCGCGCCTTCGCCGCGTTGTCCGGCTTCGAGAACTACCCGGAGCAGGCGCTGCTGCGCGCGGTCAACCACTCCGGCCGCAGCGCGCTCACCGGCGCGCTCGCCGGCGCCTTGCTGGGCGCGCGCACCGGGATCCCCGGGCTGCCGCAGAAGTGGGTCGACCAGCTGGAGCTGCGCTACCTGGTCGAGAACGTCGCTTCGGACGCCTACTGGCACTTCGACCGGCACTCGGCGCTGAGCGCGCAGGGTGACACGTGGATCGAGCGGTACCCGCGGCATTAGCCCGAGGATGGGGAGAATGGAAGAACAGGACGCCGTCGCCCGCGTGCGGGAGTGGTTGCGCACGCGACCGGGCGGTGACCGGCTGCGGATCCGGGACGAGCTCACCACGCGCCGCCCGGACGGCTGGCGCTTCACGGTCAACGCCGCCGCGTACCTGGACGGCACCGATGTCGGCGCGGGCCTGATCCCGGCTCCGGTGCTGTTCGTGCCCGACGACGGCGGCGAGGTCACGCTCGACCAGGCGTCGATGGCGAGCACGCCCGCCGAGGCCGAGTGGCGGCCCGACGTCGATCCGGAGTTCGACGAGAAGGCGTTCCCGGAGCTCCCGGTGCGGGCGATCCGCGGCTGGACCCGGTCGACCGGCGAGTACCGGGTCAACGAGCAGTACACGCCCGGCCCGGTCTGGCGCGGCTTCCCGGTGCCGGCGACGGACGCCGCCAAGCTGCTGACCTACCTGGCCGTGGGCTGGATCAGCCGCCCCGAGTTCGCCCAGGCGCTGCTCGACTGCGAAGTGCTCGTGCCGCTGCCGGACGGCGAGCCGCTGCTGCGGCCGGTGCCCGGCACCGGCGCCCGCGAAGTCATCGCCTACAGCTCGTCGGCGCTGGTTCCCGGGCGCTACCCGCGCCGGTGGCGGGTGCCGGTCCGCGACCTGCCCTCGTCGGCCGGGCTGACGCTCGACCCCGGCACCGGGCTGGTCCGCAGCCTGACCGCGGCCGAGCTGGGTGCGACCGGCGAACGCGGTCCGCGAGTCGAGGAACCCGCGCCGGAAGCCGGCCCCGCGGTCGCCGACGCGCTGCCCGCGCTGGTCGGAGAGTTCGGCGTCGAGCCGCCCGACCTGCTCGAACGGCACCTGCGGTACGCGGTGAACCACGCCCGCGACCACCACTTCGAGCTGACGCCCGAGGAGTGCGTCCGGTACCTGCGCGGGTTCGCCTGGCAGTACCGCAACGGCGTCCGGCGCCGCGCGGGCCAGGACCCGGAATGGCCCGCCGACCTGGACGCGCACGGCCTGATCGCGCACGTCGACGAGGAGGGCCGCCCGCGGCCGGTGCCGTGGACGTTCGGCAAGTTCTCCGCCTTCGGCACGCCCGCCGGGCGCTTCGCCTGGCACCGGATCGTCGGCGCGTACGTCGGCTTCGCGATCGGTGACGCGCTGGGCGGCGGTGCCGACCCGGCCGGACCGCTGCCGCTCGGCGGGCTGACGCGGCACCTGCTGTTCCACACCGACATCGTGCTGCGCGGGCTGCCGCCGGTGCCGACCGGCGAAGTCCCGGCCACGCTGCCCGAGCCGGACCCGGTCGGCTGGCTCGCCGTCGCGACCCGGCACGCGGGCCCGCCGCCCGCCGAGTTCTCCGCGCTGCTGGCCACCGCGCTGGCCGCGACCCCGGCCGGCGCGGTCGCGCTCGCCGACGTCGACGGTGAGCGGTACGCGAAGGACGTCGCCCGCGAGCTGACCGGCAGCGGCGCCGGCGCCGAAGTCACCGAAGGCGTCGAGCTGCTGATCGCGGTCTTCCAGGCCCTGCTCACGCGCGAGGCGTTCGCGCTGCCGGTGCACGTCCGCCTGCGGGAAGTGGGCGGCGACCTGGCGACGTCGACGCTGGCGCTGCGTGAGGACCGCGACGCCGACGACGTCGCCCAGCTCGAAAGCATCGGCGACGGCCGGAGCGTGCGCTCGGTGCTCGGCCGCGCGCTGTTCGCCGCGGCCAAGCGCGGCTACGACCCCGCAGCGGCGATCACGCTCGCCGCCCGGTCCGGCCCGGTCGCGGGCGCCATCGCCGGGGCGCTGGTGGGCGCCCGGGTCGGCCTGCCCGGCCTGCCGTGGGTCTCGGCGCTGCCCGACCTCGGGCTGCTGGAGGACATCGCGAGCGACGTCTTCTGGTACTTCAACCGCAACGGCCTCCAGACGGAGACCGCGGAGCACCCGCGTTGGGAGCGCCGGTACCCGAGCGGCCGGTTCACCCCGAAACCGAAGGGACCGGACTTGCGATCGCGACTGCGGGGCAGCCTGCTGGCCGGGGCGATCGGCGACGCGCTGGGCGCGAAGACGGAGTTCGACTCGATCGACCGGATCCGCGAAATCGCCGGGCCGGCCGGGATCACCGACTTCATCCCCGCGTACGGCGGCGTCGGCCGGATCACCGACGACACGCAGATGACGCTCTTCACGCTCGAAGCGCTGATCCGCGCGCACGCGCAGCGGCGGCGCACCGGCTCGGCCGACGTCGTGCACTCGCTGCAGCTGGCCTACCAGCGCTGGCTGCACACCCAGGGCGTCGCGTGGGACCGGGCGCGCGGGCCGCAGTCGGCCCTCGAGGCGCCGGACGGCTGGCTGATCACCCACCAGGAGCTCTTCAGCCGCCGCGCCCCGGGCCTGACCTGCTTCGGCGAGCTCGAGGCGTACGGCCGCTCGGGCGTCCGCGGCACCGTCGAGCGGCCGATCAACAACTCGAAGGGCTGCGGCGGCGTGATGCGGGCCGCGCCGATCGCGGTGTGGTCGGACGACCTCGCCGAGGTGTTCCGGCTCGGTGCCGAGAGCGCGGCGCTGACCCACGGTCACCCGAGCGGGTATTTGTCGTCCGGGTGCTTCGCGGTGGTCGTGCACGAACTGCTGCACGGAAAACCCCTGCTCGACGCGGTCGCGACCGCGCGGGCGGAGCTCGTGAAGCACGCAGGGCACGAAGAGCAGAGCGCGGCACTCGACGCGGCGCTGGCGCTGGCGGAGCAGGGCCCGCCGACGCCGGAGAAGCTCGAATCGCTCGGCGCGGGGAACATCGGCGAGACGGCGTTGTCGATGTCGGTGTACGTCGCGCTCACCACGACCGACGCCGACACGGCGTTGCTGGCGTCGGTCAACCACAGCGGGGACAGCGACTCGACCGGCTCGGTCTGCGGCAACCTCGTCGGCGCGATGTACGGCGAGGGAGCACTGCGGCAGAGCTGGCTGGAGCGGCTGGAGCTCCGCGACGTCATCGTCGGACTGGCGGACGACGCGATCACCGAATTCGGCCCGGGTGCGCCGGGTGACGACCGGTGGTTCGCTCGGTACCCGGTCGACTAGATTCCTGGGGTCACTGGGGCAGGGGAGGACAAAACGTGCGTTACCGGGTTGAGGTGGCCGAACGCCCGGACGGCCTGTACGCGACGTGGGGCGAGGGGACGTTCCGCGCGCAGCGGTCCACCACCGACGGCACCGTGCTGCTGTCCGTGCTTCCGGAGGAAGAGGCGCCGGACGGGTTCGACAAGGAGCACGACGGGCGGCCGGCGCGAGTGGTGCCGGCGAGCGAGGTGCCGGCGACGTTCACGCTGCGCACCTTCGCCGAGTACGACGGCGAGGTGTTCGAGGTCGCTCCGGGCGAGCGGCCCGAGCTGACCTTGCGCTGGGTCCGCGACGACAGCGTCCGCGCGGCGCAGCTGGGGCTGACCGACTTCTCGGTCACCGTGCCGGCCAAGCAGGTCACGGCGTTGTGGCAGACGCGGCTGGACTTCACCGAGGCGCCGGACGCGCGGCCGCAGCCGGGCGGCGACGACCAGAACGCGCTGCTGCGCGCGATCGGCCGGACGCTGCTGCACACCGTGCCCGGCGGCTGGTCGCGGGTCGGCGCGCAGTTCCGGCAGGTCGGCGACTACGCGGAGATCGAAGTCCGCGCGGTCGGCGACGAGGACGGCCCGGTGTCGGTGTCGCTGCCCGCGGTGCCCCGGCTCGGCGGCCTCTTCGCGCGGCTGCGCGCGGCGATGTTCCAGCCCGAGACCGGCACCTGGTTCCAGGGCACTTTCACGCTCGACTCGGCGTCGTCGTTCGACTTCGACTTCGACGCCGACCGCGAGCCGGACTGGCGGGTGCCGCCCAACGACGGCGGGCGCCCGTCGACCGCCGCCTACGAGCTGGAGCTGGCGACCTACCCGCGCACGCCGAAGCACGCGCCGGCGTGGCTGACCGCGAAGGCCGGGCTCCCGCTGGACACCGCGTTCCGCCTCGCGCGGGCCGCGGACTCGCACGCCGAGGGCGAGCGCCCGGTGGTCAACCGGCCGCCGGTGCCGCCGGACCAGGTCCGCGGGGTGCTCGACTACCTGTTCCGCTCGCCGGTCGCGCTGCACCGGCCGACGCCGCTGCCGGACATCTTCGGCGTGCCGGGCGCGAAGCCGGACGTGCCGAACGCGTTCCACACCGACGGCACCTGGATCTGGCCCGCCGCCGTGCCGCACTACCTGCGCAAGTACGGGGTGCCGCCGGAGCCGGAGCTGGTCGAGCACATCCGGGCGGCCGCTTTCCGGCCGCCGTTCGTCGGCGAGCTCGTCCGCGCGACGGCGGAAGCGGAGGTCAGCGGCACGCCGCGGCCGGCGCAGACCGCCGCCGACCTGCCGGACGAGCGCGCGCTGACCCGCGTCGCCCGCGGCGAGCAGGTGCGCAACCTGCGCGGCGCGGAGACGCTGGAGCTGCTCCAGCAGCGGCTCTCCGAGCACGGCGTGCCTCCGGCCGCCTACCGGATCGGCGCGAACGAGATCCCGGCCGAGGACGTCTGGACGCTGCGCCGCGCGGAGAACGGCTGGGAGGTCTCACGGCCGCCGTCCGACGAGCCGGTGGCGTTCGGCTCGCTCGGCGACGCGGCCCGGTTCCTGCTCGGCGTGCTGCTGATGCTGCCGCCGCGCCCGGCCGAGGAGTCCGACCAGCCCGCCGACTGGCCGATCCTGCCGATGCGCGGCGAACCGCCGTTGAACTTCTACCGCGGCAAGCGCCTGATCACGCTCGCCCCGGGCACGACGGTCGTCCGGTTCGGCAACGAGACCGGCAACCTGGTGCACGCCGGGGGTACGCGGTTCGTCGAGGCGGCGCTGGCCTTCGAGCGCGAGCGGGAGAAGCGGCTGTACCGGGTGCAGCGCGCGGTGCGGGTGCTGACCGGCGTGACGGCGCCGTGGAGCGGGATGCCGGGCGGCGCGGTCGCCTACCTGCTGCCGCGCCCGCTCGCCCAGCACCTCGAAACGGGCTCGCTCAGCAGGCAGTGATCAGGACGGCGGGCGACCACCAGTAGTCGGCGAGCGGGGTGACGTCGACGTCGGTGAAGCCCGCCGTCTTCAGCTGCTCGGTCCAGCCCGCGGCCGGGTGCTCCCAGTTCGTCCGCTCCTGCCCGGAGACGATCCCGAGCAGCACCGGCAGCAGGAAACCCTGCGCGACCAGGGAGGCGTCTTCGCCGTACTCGGCGACCCCGCGCTCGTAGCGTTCGACGAGCGAGCGTAGGTGCTCCGGCGAGCCTTCCTCGAACTCGGGGACGTCGAACTCGGCGATGACCAGCTTCCCGGTGCGCAGCTGCAGCGTGCGAAGCACCTCCGCGCGCTGTTCCGGCTCGATGGACTGCAGCGCGAACGTCGACTGGACGAAGTCCCAGCCGAGGTCGTCGCGGGCCAGGAACTCCTGCGCGCTCGACTGCCAGCACTGCGCGGACGGCACCCGCTCGTGGACGCCTTCGAGCAGCGCGGCCGACGGTTCGACCAGGTCGATCCGCGCCGGGGTGTGCGCGGCCTGCTCCAGCGCGGGCACGACGGCGAGGCCGTCGCCGCAGCCCAGGTCGAGCAGCGATTCGGGCTTTTCGGCGTCGTAGCGCTCGGCGAGCGCGGTGCTCAGGGCCCGGTACAGGCCGATGTTGCCGCCGCCGCGGATGAAGGTCGTGAACGCGCTGGGCTGGTCGTACACCGGCGCCGAGCCGTCTCCGCCCAGGTAGATCCGCAGTTCGTCGGCCAGCGTGGAGCCGGCGCGCCCGGCCCGGGCGGCGAGTTCGACGGCCTGGTCGCGGTCACCGGCGCGGTGGGCGATGAGAGCGTCGGCGAGCAGCTCGATCGAGGTCATGTTCAGGAGATATCAGAAGGGGACCCAAAGCGTCACCCGAGTGCCCCCGCCGGGCAGTCCGGATTCGACCAGCGACGTCCCGCCGACCTCGGCCAGCCGGGCGGTGATGGACTCGCTGATGCCGAAGCCGGCCGGGTGGTCGGCCGCGCTGAAGCCGCTGCCGTGGTCGCGGGTGATCACCGCGATCCCGCCGTCGCGCTCCTCGACCCGGACCACCACCCGGTCGGTGCCGGAGTGCTTCATCGTGTTCCGCAGGGCCTCGCGCACGGCGTCGCGGATGGCGATCTGCCGGACCTCCGACAGCGTGTCGTCGTCCAGCTCCGCCACCACGAGCTGGGCGCGCAGGCCGTCGCGCGCCATCTCGGCGGCGAGCGCGGCGAGCTTCTCGCCCAGCGGCCGGGCGCCCGCCTCGGCCCGCTCGGACTTCGCCGACTCGATCGTGTGCCGGATCTCCATCGCCTGCGCCCGGGCCAGCCGCTGGATCTCGACCAGCCGTTCCTCGGGGTTGGCGGTGCCGGACAGCGCCATCGCCTCGAGCGTCTGCAGCACGGTGTCGTGCAGCATCCGGTGCTGCTGGGCGCGCTCGGCGAGGCGTCCGTTGCGGGTGCCGTAGGCCAGCGCCAGCCGGGTGCCGAGGCCGGTCAGCAGCAGGGCGGCGGTGGCCAGGAACAGCTCCGCGAGCAGCACGGAGTACGTCGAGAACGCGGCGTCCACCTGGAACCGGCCGGTGTTGAGCCAGTTCGCGAGCATCCGCAGCGGGAAGCTCGCCAGGCCGAACACCAGCCCGCTCGGGACGCCCAGCGCGAGCGTGAGCAGCCCGGCCTCGCCGAAGAGGTGGACGCTGCTGACCGCCAGCGCGTCGAAGTAGGCCACCGCCGGCACGGTCAGCGCGAGGACGAGCGGCGAGAGCACGGAAAAGAGCAGGTCGACGGCGAGCAGCTTCCCGGCGTCCCGGCCGCGGAACGGCGCCGAGCGGAACATCCAGCGCAGGCCGATCACGTTCAGCGCGACGGAGAGCAGCGTGAAGACGCCGACCGGCAGCAGCCCGGTCGTGCCGTGCTTGACGGTGTACACGCCGAACTGGCCGGGCACCGCGAGCAGCCGGTAGGCCAGCGGGATGAGCACGACGTACCGGGTGGCGCGCAGCAGCAGGCCGTCGCGCTCGCTCGGGTCGATCGGGCCGTTCATCCGCGAGATGCGCCGGAGCGCGTGCATCGGCGCCGGGTCGGCGATCTCGTCGGGCAGCTCGCTCGTGGCGGTGGCGATCGCGGGGGCGCCGCGGCGCATCAGCGCCACCAGGAAGCTGCCCCCGCCCGTCACCGGCTCAGCCGTTCCCGATGCCGTTTTCCGCGGCCCACTGCTTCAGCTCGGCCACGGCGTCGTCGTGGTCCAGCGGCCCGCGGTCCAGGCGCAGGTCCTTCAGGAACTTCCACGCCTTCCCGACGTCCGGCCCCGGCTTGATGCCGAGCAGCTCCATGATCTGCTCGCCGTTGAGGTCCGGGCGGACCCGGTCGAGGTCCTCCTTGGCCTTCAACGCCGTGATGCGGGCCTCGAGGTCGTCGTAGGTCGCCTGCAGCGCGGCCGCCTTCCGGCGGTTGCGCGTGGTGCAGTCGGCGCGGACCAGCTTGTGCAGGCGGGTCAGCAGCGGACCGGCGTCGGTGACGTACCGGCGGACCGCCGAATCCGTCCACTCGCCCTTGCCGTAGCCGTGGAACCGCAGGTGGAGGAACACGAGCTGGGAGACGTCGTCGACGATCTCCTTGGAGAACTTCAGCGCCCGCAAACGTTTGCGGGCCATCCGCGCACCGACCACCTCGTGGTGGTGGAAGCTCACGCCGCCGCCCGGCTGGAACTCCCGCGTCGCCGGCTTCCCGGCGTCGTGCAGCAGCGCCGCCAGTCGCAGGATCAGATCGGGTCCGGACGCCGGCTCGTGCGAAGTCTCCAGCTCGATCGCCTGGGCGAGCACGGTCAGCGAGTGCTGGTAGACGTCCTTGTGCTGGTGGTGCTCGTCGATGGCCAGCCGCATCCCGGGCACCTCGGGCAGCACCCGGTCGGCCAGCCCGGTGTCGACCAGCAGCTCCAGGCCCGGCCGCGGGTCGGCGGCCAGCAGCAGCTTCGACAGCTCGGCCTGCACGCGCTCGGCGGTGATCCGGTCGATCTCGCCCGCCATCGACGTCATCGCGTCGACCACCCGCGGCGCGGCGGTGAAGCCCAGCTGCGCGGCGAACCGGGCGGCCCGCAGCATCCGCAGGGGATCGTCGGCGAACGACTCCTGCGGCGTCGCCGGCGTGTCGAGGACCTGCTCCCGCAGCGCGCTCAGCCCGTCGTGCGGGTCGATGAACGTGCCCGACGCCAGCTCGACGGCCATCGCGTTGACCGTGAAGTCGCGGCGGAGCAGGTCGCCCTCGATGCTGTCGCCGAAGGTGACCTCGGGGTTGCGGCCGACGCGGTCGTAGCTGTCCGCGCGGAACGTCGTGATCTCGAGCTGCATGCCCTTCTTGGTCACGCCGATCGTGCCGAACGCGATCCCGACGTCCCAGACGGCGTCGCCCCAGCCGCTGACGATCTTCAGCACCCGGTCGGGGCGCGCGTCGGTGGTGAAGTCGAGATCGCCGGACGGCCGGTCCAGCAGCGCGTCCCGCACGCTGCCGCCGACCAGGTAGAGGCGGTGGCCCGCACTGGCGAACCTCTCCGCCAGTTCCTCGGCCAGGGGGGAGACCCGCATCAGCTCCACCACCGCGTTCTGCTTGACGACCACGTCGTTCACGAAAATCCCACTACGTTCCAGGTGCGCTTGCTCCGAGCACCGCCGGACACGGACACGGAGAGCCAGCCTACCGGGGCAACCGTTTGCTCTAGCATCGCAGCATGTCTGGATCAGCCGGCCGACCCGGCGCCTCGAAGCCGCGCAGGCGGCGCAGGCGTCAGCGCGGCAGGCGCCTGACCACGGTCGACGAGACGTCGGCCGGTGGCCTCGTGGTGGACGCGGCGCGCGAACAGGCGGTGCTGATCGGCCGGCTCGACCGGCACGGCAGACTGCTGTGGTCGCTGCCCAAGGGCCACATCGAGGACGGTGAGACGGTGGAACAGACGGCCGTGCGCGAGGTGAAGGAGGAAACCGGCATCTCCGCGCGCGTCATGCGTCCGCTGGGCACCATCGACTACTGGTTCGTGGCCGAGCGGCGGCGCATCCACAAGACCGTCCACCACTTCCTGCTCGAGGCGCTGGGCGGTGAGCTGTCCGACGAGGACGTCGAGGTCACCGAGGTGGCCTGGGTCCCGCTGGCCGAGCTGGAGACCAAACTCGCCTACTCCGACGAGCGCAAGCTCGTCCGGAAGGCCAAGGAACTTTTCGCGCGCCCGGACGTCCACGGACGAGACGAGCACGCCCCTGAGGGAGCCCCCGAGTGAAGCGGTTCGCCGCAGCCTTCCTTTCCGTCCTCTTCCTGGCCGTCCCCGCCCTCGCCGGCGCCTCGGTGGCCCAGGCGGAGGAAGGTGCCCGCCTGCGCGTCGACCTGAACGAGCTCGCCCCGCGCGTGATCACCGGGTCGACCACGACGCTGACCGTCGCAGGCACGGTGACCAACACCGGCGACCGGAAGGTCACCCGGCCGCAGGTCCGCCTGCAGGTCGGTGACCGGGTCACGACCTCGCGCGGGGTCAACGACGTGCTCTCCGGCGCCGTCCTCAAGGACAGCCCGCTGACCGACTTCGCCCCCGTCGCGGACGCGCTGGACCCCGGACAGAGCGCGCCGCTGAACATCACGGTGAACCTGACCGGCCCCCGCGCGGAGCGGTTCAGCCGTCCCGGCGTCTACCCGCTGCTGGTGAACGTGAACGGCACGCCGGAGTTCGGCGGGCCCGCCCGGCTCGGCGCGGTCAGCATGCTGATGCCGGTGCTCACCGGGCCCGGCAAGCAGTCGAGCAGTCGCGCGGGTGCGCCGAGCATGACCATGCTCTGGCCGCTGACCAGCAGCGTCCCGCAGGTGTACGCGGCCCCGTACGGCCAGCCGCTGGTGCTGCGCGACGACCGCCTCGCCGCCGAGATCAGCGGCGATGGCCGGCTGAACGCACTGGTCGGCGCCGCGACCACGGCCGTGCGCGGCAGCTCGAACCTCGCGAAGTCGATGTGCTTCGCCCTCGACCCGGACCTGCTGACCACCATCGACGCGATGAGCCGCGGCTACCAGGTGCACACCGACGGCGGGAACGTCGACGGCAAGGGCACCGAGGCCGCGAAGGCGTGGCTCGCCGCGCTCAAGACGCTGCTGACCGGCCGGTGCGTCGTGACGCTGCCCTTCGCCGACGCCGACCTCGAGACCGTCGCCAAGATCCGCCCGGGCGACGCCACGCTGGTCACCGGCGCGGTGTCGGGCGCGGCCGCGATCCAGCAGCTGGCCGGCGTCACGCCGCAGACCGGGGTGCTCTGGCCGGGCGGCACGCCGAGCGAAGCGGTGCTCACGGCGTTGTCGCAGGCCGGCGTCCGCACGGTGCTGACCGACGCCGCCAAGCTGGCCCCCACCGCGGCCGGCGGCGGTGTCACCGTGCAGGGCAGCGCCGTGCGCGCGCAGCCGACCGACTCGCTGGTCTCGGCCGCCATGACGGGCGTGCCGACCGTGCCCGACTCGGTCACCTCGCCGGTGAACACCGAGCGGGCGATTTCGAGCCAGAACGGCCTCGGCGCCCTCGCGTTCCGGGCCGGTCTCGGCCAGCCGGCCGGCCAGGAGCGGCCCGACCACCTGCTGGTCGCCCCGCCGCGGCGCTGGGACGCGCCGGTCGCCGAGCTCACCGCGTACCTCGAGCAGGTCGCCGGCTTCATCACCGCCGGCGTGGTCACCCCGATCGCCCTCCCGTCGCTGCTCTCGGCCGACCCGGCCGCCTCCGGCGCGGTCGGCGACGGCGGCCAGGACCCGAACGCGGCGGTCGACCCCCAGGTCGCCGCGACGCTCGCGGCCGTCGACGGCCAGGCCACCGGCATGGCGTCCTCCATGCAGCTCGACCCGACCAAACGGGTGAAGCCGGACGACGTCGTCGCCCCGGTCCGGCTGGCCGAGCTCCGCGGCGCCTCGACGGCGTGGCGGGGCCTGCCCGCCGACGCGGCGACCGCGAACGCCCAGGCGGAGATCGCGGCGATCAGCGACCGGGTGAGCGTCCAGCAGCCGCGGCAGACCATCGCGCTGGCGTCGGGCAACTCCCCGCTGCCGGTGTACGTGGTGAACGACCTGCCGGTGGGCATCAACGCGCGGTTCACCTTGAGCAACAACACCGGCTTGCGCACGGACGACCGCAAGGAGGTGTCCTTCCCGGCGGGCGGCGGACGGCAGTACCTGCTCCCGGTGGAGGCGCTGCGGGCCGGCCGGTTCAGCGTCGATGTGTCGTTGAGCACCCCGACCGGTACCCCGCTCGGGTCATCCGCGCGCTTCGAGCTGACGTCCACGGAGTACGGCGCGATCACCATCATCGCGACCGTCGCCGCAGGTGTGGCCCTGCTTCTGCTCGCCTCGCGGCGCATCTACCGGCGGGTGAAGGACGCCCGCGCGGGACGCGATGTAGTGGACTGATCCCTCGGCCTTCGCGTGTTCCGCGCGGTTCCCGATTACCCTTGGTCCGCACGTGCGCGGCACCCGGCCGCGGCACCGGAGTAGAGCACCGAGGATTGGGCACGCGTTGGAGAGAGACCCGGGCTTACCACCCGAGCGTGCGAGTCGTCCTCGGCGCGAAGCCGCTCCGCCGCCGCAACGGGGCGACGGACCCCCGCGCGCGTCGCAACCGCCCCGCCGTCAGCAGCCGCCTCCACCACCCCCGGAGCGCGGCCGCAGGCAGCCGCCCCGCAACGGCCAAACCCGCCAGATGCCGCCCCCGGACGACGCCCCACCCCGCGCCGGCCGTGACGGCCAGCCTCGCCGCGAGCAGCCTCGCGGCGACCGGGTGCCCGGCGACGACCGCCCCCGGCGCGCCGCCCGGCCGGGTCGCGAAGAGGCCCCGCCCCGCGCGCCCCGCCGCGACCGCGACGACCGCCCCCGCGAGGACTGGCCCCCGGAGGAACGCGCCCCCCGCGCCGACCGTCCCGCTCGGGGCGACCGTCAGCGCGAGGACTGGCCCGCGGACGACCGCGGCCCCCACGGCGACCGCGCCTTCCGGGACGACCGAGCACCACGCGGCCCTCACGACGACCGCACTGTGCGCGACGACCGGGCACCGCACGACGACCGCGGCCCCCGCGACGACCGGGCACCCCACGCCGACCGGGCCCTTCGCGACGACCGGGCACCCCACGCCGACCGCGGCCCCCGCGACGACCGGGCTCCACAAGGGGACCGTGCCCTTCGCGAGGACCGGCCGCCCCGCCGCGTCCCGCCGCCCCAGCAGCCCCCGCCGCGCGGGGGACAACCGCCGCGGGGCGGACCCGCGCCGACGCGGGTCCAGCCCGTGCCGCCACTTCCGCCGCTTCCGGGCGGACCCCCTCCTGGTCAGCCGCCGAGCGGCGCTCAGCCGGGTGGCCTGCCTCCGGGCGGCGCCCAGCCGGGCCCGCAACCGAGTGGCGTACCGCTGCCGGGCCAGCCCCTGAGCGGCGCCCAACCCGTCATCACGCAACCGGGCGGCCCCCACCCAGGCGGTCCGCCGCCGGGTGGCCCGCAACCCGGCGGCGCCCCACCGGCGGCACCCCAGCAAGGCGGCTCCCAGCCAGGCGTCGGCCAGCCGGGCGGCCCCCCAGGCGGCGCTCAGCCAGGCGGACCGCAAGGCAGCCCCCAGCAGGGCAGCCCCCAGCCGAGCGGCGTCCCCCTGCCCGGCCAGCCCCTGAGCGGCGCCCAGCCGGTCACCTCCCAAGCAGGCGGCCCGCCGGCCGCGCCGCCGCAAGGTGGCCCCGGCGCGCAGCAGGGACGGCTCCCGCAGCCCAGCCCGCCGTCGACCCCGCCACCGGGCATCCCGGCGGCTCCGGGCACCCCGCCGCCCGGCACGCCCGTACCGCCTCGCGGCCGTGGCACCCGTCGTCCGGCGCCGGTGCGGCCGTGGCAGGAGGAGGCCCAGCGCCCGCCCGACCCGGAGGCCACGCGGTTCATCCCGCGCACCGCCGGCGTCCCGATGAACTCGCGCTGGCCGGTCGCCGACCCCGACGTCATGCGGCCGTACGACGCGCTGGCCACCCAGGTCATGCCGGCGCTCAAGACGCCGCTCGTCAAGCCGAAGCCGGGCGAGGACGCGCCGGAGGCACCGGCCAAGGCGCCGTCGCTGGCGAAGGCGTCCGGCCGGATGGCGATCGCGTCGCTGATCAGCCGGATCACCGGCTTCCTGTGGAAGCTGCTGCTGGTCGGCGCGATCGGCCAGGGCATCGCGAACGACTCGTTCAACGTCGCCAACACGATGCCGAACATCATCTTCGAGCTGCTGATGGGCGGCGTCCTCGCCAGCGTGGTGGTGCCGCTGCTGGTGCGGGCGCAGGACGAGCCCGACGGCGGCCGCGCCTACACCCAGCGCCTGATCACCGTGGCGTTCACGCTGCTGCTGGTCGGCACGGTGGTCGCGGTGTTCGCGGCGCCGGCGTTCACGAGCCTGTACGTCGACGGTTCCGGCAAGGCCAGCTCCGGTCTGACCACGGCGTTCGCCTACCTGCTGCTGCCGGAGATCTTCTTCTACGGCGTCTTCGCGCTGCTCTCGGCGGTGCTGAACGCCAAGCAGGTCTTCGGGCCGACGGCGTGGGCACCGGTGATCAACAACCTGGTCGTCATCTTCACGATCCTGGTCGTCTGGATCATGCCGGGCGACATCGACACCGCGAACCCGTCGATCACCGACCCCAAGGTGCTGACGCTCGGCATCGGCGTGACCGGCGGCATCGTCGCGCAGGCGCTGCTGCTGGTGCCGCCGCTGCTGCGGTCCGGCTTCCGGTTCAAGTGGCGCTGGGGCATCGACAAGCAGATGAAGGAGTTCGGCGGCCTCGCCCTCTGGATCCTCGGCTACGTCGCGGTCAGCCAGATCGGCTACACGATCAACACGCGCGTGCTGACCAGCGGCTCGCCCGGCGGTGTGACGGCCTACAGCAACGCCTGGCTGCTCTTCCAGCTGCCGTACGGCGTCATCGGCGTCTCGCTGCTGACGGCGATCATGCCGCGGATGAGCCGCGCGGCCGCGGACGGCGACCACAAGAAGCTCATCGGCGACCTCTCGTACGCGTCGCGGATCTCGACGGTGATGCTCGTCCCGATCTCCGCGGTGATGACCGTGGTCGGCGGCTCGATCGGCATCGCGCTGTTCACCTTCGGCAAGGGCACGGTGGAGACCGCCGAGCGGCTCGGCGACGCGCTGGCCATCTCGGCGTTCGCCCTCCTGCCGTACGCGCTGGTCATGCTGCAGATGCGCGTCTTCTACGCGATGAAGGACGCCCGCACGCCGACGCTGATCATGATCGTGATGACGCTGGTCAAGGTGCCGCTGCTGTACCTGTGCCCGGTGCTGCTGTCGCCGGACAACGTCGTGCTCGGCGTGATGATGGTCAACGCGCTGACGTTCGTGGTCGGTGCGATCCTCGGTCAGGTGTGGCTCTGGGTGACGCTGGGCAACTTGCGGAGCAAGCGGGTGATCGGCGTGATCCTCTTCACGGTGGTGGCGAGCGTGCTCGGTGTCGCCGCGGCGTGGGTCGCGGGCAAGCTGGTACCGGACTCTTTCGGGCCTACTTTCGGGGCCTGGGCGAAACTCCTGCTCCAGAGCGTGGTGGGCATCGTGGTCTCGTTCGGCGTGCTCATGGCGCTGAAGGTGGAGGAGCTGAGGCCGGCCACTTCGAGGTTCACCCGGTTGATCAAGCGCGGGTAACGATTCCGGTACGGATGGCGACGACTCCCGCGTCGTATTCTGGGTAACCTTGGCGGGGGAGCTAACGGGAGAGAGTGCGGGTGGACACGAGGCGGAGCGAACAGGCGGGGGGTGCGAACCACGTGGGCAAGGCCCAGGTCGGATCGCTGGCCCCCGGGCGCGTGGTCGGCGACGGCCGCTACCGCCTCCTCGCGCAGTTCGGCGTGGACGAGCGGGGTGACGCGCACCTTTGGCGTGCGCGCGACGGGCAGCTGAAGCGGGACGTCGCGCTGACCCTGCTGGTCGGTGACCCGGCCGATCCCGAGGCCGCCCGGCTGGCCCGGCGCACCCTCGAACGCGCCACCCACGCGTCCAAGTTCGGCCACGGCGGTGTCGCCCGCGTGCTGGACGTGCTCGCGCTCGGCAGCGGCATCACCTCGAGCGAAGGCCTGCTCGGCGTCGTCGTCGCGGAGTGGACCAAGGGCAGCGACCTGGTCGACCTCGTCGCGCAGCGGCCGGTGGCGCCCGCCGCGGCCGCGCGGATGGTGCAGGCGCTGGCCGAAGCCGTCGAACAGGCCCACCAGAACGGGCTCGTCCTCGGGCTCGACCACCCCCAGCGGTTGCGGCTGACGCCGAACGGCGCGCTGAAGCTCGCGTTCCCCGGCCCGCTGCCGGAAGCGACGCTGCGCGACGACGTCAAGGCGCTCGGCGCGGTGCTCTACCTGCTGCTGACCGGCCGCTGGGCGCTGCCCGGCGGCCCGCCCGCGATCCCGCCGGCACCACTGTCGCCGCAAAACCGGATCATCCCGCCCCGCCAGCTCGTGCCGACGGTCCCGGCGGACCTGTCGTCGCTGGCCGTCCGCACCATCGAGGACGGCGGCAACGGCGGCATCCGCACCAGCGCGGCCATCCTCCGGATGCTCGACCAGGTGGCCGAGGAGGAAGAGCGCACCCAGCTGATCAAGGCCGTCGGCGGTGACCCGGCCGAAGGCGAAGGCACCGTCTGGACCACGAAGAAGCCGGTCAAGGACGTCGCCCGGCGACGCAAGCTCGCGCTCGGCGTCACCGTGCTGGTGGTCGCGACCGTCGTCATCCTCGCCTGGGGCGGGCTGATGCTGATCAACGTCTTCCAGGGCGACTCGAAGGCGAGCGGGCCGACGATCAACGTCGCCGCGCCGCCGGCGTCGAGCCAGCCCGCCGGGCAGCCGCCCGCGCCGAGCCAGCCGGCCCCGCCGCCGTCACCCACCGTCGGCGCCGCGGTGAAGCCGCAGGCGGTGGCCGTCTACAACCCCGAGGGCAAGGGCGACAACACCGCGCGGGCGAAGTACGCGATCGACGGCAAGGCCGACACGCAGTGGCGGACCGAGCAGTACAAGCAGCAGTTCCCGGCCGTCAAGCCGGGCGTCGGGCTGGTCGTCACCTTCAAGGACCCGATCACCCTCAGCCAGGTGCAGGTGTCCGGCGGCACCGCGGGCACCAAGGTCGAGATCCGCTCGGCGACCGAGAA
This sequence comes from Amycolatopsis sp. FBCC-B4732, assembly GCF_023008405.1. Taxonomy (NCBI): domain Bacteria; kingdom Bacillati; phylum Actinomycetota; class Actinomycetes; order Pseudonocardiales; family Pseudonocardiaceae; genus Amycolatopsis; species Amycolatopsis sp. FBCC-B4732. Next base: position 8,184,435 of record NZ_CP095376.1, on the reverse strand, counting down.
GAACCCCGACCTGGCCGACACGAAGGTGGTCGGCAACGGCGACCTGAAGGACGGCGACACCACGATTCCGCTGGCCCAGCCGACCCAGGGTGAGTACTTCATCGTCTGGATCACTCAGCTGGGTGGCGCCGACGAGGAGTTCCAGACCGAAATCGCGGACCTGACCTTCCTGCCTGCGGGGTGACCCACCCGACAGGGTCAGTAGGCTCTCCCGGGTGACAGCTGCAGCTCCCACGGATGCGGATCTGATAGCGGCTCACGCCGCGGGGGATCCTCATGCGTTCAGCGAACTCGTCCAGCGCCACCGGGACCGCATGTGGGCCGTCGCCCTGCGCACGGTCCGCGACCCCGAAGAGGCCGCCGACGCGTTGCAGGACGCGTTCATCTCGGCGTTCCGGGCCGCCGACAAGTTCCGCGCGGAGTCGCAGGTCACGACGTGGCTGCACCGGATCGTGGTGAACGCCTGCCTCGACCGGATCCGCCGCCGCCAGGCGCGGCCGACCGTGCCGCTGCCGGAGACGGGGTTCAACGAGCCGGCGTCGCCGCGGGACTCGATGGCCGAGCGGGAGACCAGCCTGCTCGTGCGCGAGGCCCTCGAGCAGCTGCCCGAAGACCAGCGCGCCCCGATCGTGCTCGTCGACGTCGAGGGCTACTCCGTCGCCGAGACGGCGAAGCTGCTGGGCATCGCCGAAGGCACCGTGAAGAGCCGGTGCGCGCGGGGCCGCGGAAAACTCGCGAAGGTTCTCGGGCACCTGCGGAACCCCGATGCGATTGCGAACGTCCCAACTCACGAAAGCAAACGGGCCGGGCGTCAGCCGGGTAGCGGGGAGGGACGATGACGGACGAAAGCCGGGGGATCGGGGGGACCGTCGGTCCGCCCTGGTCTGTCGACGTGCTCGCCGACCTCCACGCCGGAGTGCTGGACGACGCTCAGGCGGCCGAGTTGTGGCCGCTGGTCGACGCGGATCCGGAAGCCCGGGCGATCCTGGAGGCCCTCGACGCCACCCAGGCCGACCTGGCCGCGCTAGCCGACGCGCCGGTCCCGCCGATGCCCGCGGAGTTCGCGGCGCGGCTGGACGCGGCGCTGGCCGCCGAAGCAGCCGCCCACTTTCGTGAGACCTCGCCGGCAGCTCCGGCACCGCGGGACGCCCAGGTGGTGGACCTCGCGGCGGCCCGGCGGCGGCGGAACAAGCGGCTCGGCTGGGCCGCGGGGGTGCTGACCGCGGCCGCGGCGGCGGTCGTCGCCGTGACGGTCGCCATCCCCGGCACGTCGCAGCAGACCGGCACCCCGAACGTCGCCGCACCGGCGCCTTCGGGTCCGTCGGTGGGCAACGACGGTGCCGGGGCGCAGGCCCTGGTCGGCAAGGCGATCGGCGTCCGCGACTTCGGTCCGCTGCAGAACGAGGACAAGCTGGACGCGTGCATCGCGGCCGCCGGGCTCGACCCCAAGGTGCGCCCGGAGGGCATCCGCCCGGTGAACGTCGGCGGCAAGGCCGGGGTGATGATCATCTTGACCACCGGCAAGCTCGCCCAGTTCCGCCTGGTCGCCTTCGGCGCCGACTGCGGGCCCGGTAATCCGGCTGTGTTGTTCGACAAGGTCGTTGGGGAGAAGTAGCGGCTGTCACGGCTGGGAACATGGCCACCTACCATCGTGTTGAGCCTGGTACACGGGTCACTACGAGCGGAGGTCACGGGTGGCTGCCGAGGAAATCAGGAACCTGATCATCGTCGGGTCGGGTCCTGCCGGATACACCGCTGCCGTTTATGCGGCACGGGCCCAGCTGGAACCGCTGGTGTTCGAGGGCACGCAGTTCGGCGGCGCGCTGATGACGACGACCGAGGTCGAGAACTTCCCCGGGTTCCGCGACGGCATCATGGGGCCGGACCTGATGGAGGAGATGCGCAAGCAGGCGGAGCGCTTCGGCGCCGAGCTGCGCGCGGAGGACGTCGAGTCGCTGGAGCTGACCGGGGACGTGAAGTACGTCCACGCGAACGGCAAGCGCTACGCCGCCCGCGCGGTCATCCTCGCCATGGGCGCGGCGGCGCGGTACCTGAACGTGCCGGGCGAGCAGGAGCTGCTCGGCCGCGGTGTCTCGGCCTGTGCGACCTGTGACGGTTTCTTCTTCCGGGACCACGACATCGTGGTCGCCGGCGGTGGCGACTCGGCGATGGAGGAGGCGACCTTCCTGACGAAGTTCGCGAAGTCCGTCACCCTCGTCCACCGGCGCGACGAGTTCCGCGCGTCCAAGATCATGCTCGAGCGCGCCCGCGCGAACGAGAAGATCAAGTGGAAGCTGAACTCGCAGATCACCGGCGTGCTCGGCGACGGCAAGGTCGAAGGCCTGCGGCTGAAGGACACCAAGGACGGCAGCGAGTCGACGCTGGACGTCTCGGGCTTCTTCGTCGCGATCGGCCACGACCCCCGCAGCCAGCTGGTGAAGGGCCAGGTCGACCTGGACGAGGACGGCTACGTCATCACCCAGGGCCGCTCCTCGTACACCAACGTCGACGGCGTCTTCGCGGCCGGCGACCTGGTGGACCGCACCTACCGGCAGGCGATCACCGCCTCGGGCTCCGGGTGCAGCGCGGCGATCGACGCGGAACGATGGCTCGCGGAGCACGGCGAAGCGGACGCGCACGAGGCGGCCGAGCTCGTCGGCGGCGGCTACGGCGCGGGCACCAACTGACTTTCCGGCGTTCACCCATCCCTGAAGGAGCAAACATGACCAACACCGTGAAGGTGACCGACGCGACGTTCGTCGACGAGGTCCTGACCAGCGAAAAGCCGGTTCTCGTCGACTTCTGGGCCACCTGGTGTGGCCCGTGCAAGATGGTCGCCCCGGTGCTCGAGGAGATCGCGGCGGAAAACGGCGAGAAGCTGACCATCGCGAAGATCGACATCGACGAGAACCCGAACACGCCGCGTGACTACCAGGTGATGTCCATCCCGACGCTGATCCTGTTCCAGGGCGGCAAGCCGGTGAAGCAGATCGTCGGCGCCAAGCCGAAGGCCGCGCTGCTGTCGGACCTCGCCGACGTCCTCTGAGCTAAGACGCTCCCGGCGGACCCGGGGCCTGCGGGAATACTCCTGTGGGCCCCGGGTCTTCGTCGTTCGGGGGAATCTCACCGCCGTGGGCGAATCGAGCGTGACGAGGGCCACTAGAGGTTCACCACGAACGGGTTCTTGACGCACCTACCGGGCCTGCGCTGTCACCGAGAGTTCGCAAGGCACAATAGAGGACCTGGGCTTGTCCCAGCGAAGGTTTTCTGCCACGCACCGAGCCCCCGAATCGGTGCCTTAGGAAGAGCGAGGAGTGCATGCGGGTACTCCGCCGCGGTGACGCCGGTCCGGACGTCGCCGAGATCAGGTCCATCCTGGCCGGGATGGACCTGCTCCCGCCGGTCACCGGTACCGACGACTACGACACGTTCGACGTCGCCGTCGAGCACGCCGTCCGTGCTTTCCAGCAGCGCCGTGGGCTCATCATCGACGGCGTCGTGGGTGCAGCCACGTTCCAGGCGCTCAAGGGCGCCAGCTACCACCTGGGCAGCCGTCCGCTGTCCTACATGATCGCGTCGCCGGTCCACGGCGACGACGTCTTCACGCTCCAGGAGCGGCTCACCGAGCTGGGCTTCGACGCCGGCCGTCCCGACGGCTACTTCGGCCCGGCGACCGAGCGCGCGCTCAAGACGTTCCAGCGCGACATGCGCCTGACGCCGGACGGCATGTGCGGCCCGGCGACCATCCGCGAGCTGCACCGCCTGTCCTCGCCGCGCGCCCGCGGCGGCCGCCCCGTGTTCCTGCGCGAGCAGGAGCTGGTGCGCCAGGCCGGTCCCCGGCTGCGCGGCAAGCGCATCGTGATCGACCCCGGCCACGGCGGTGACGACCTCGGTGTGGTCGCCGGCGGCCTGCGCGAGGCCGACATCGCTTGGGACCTCGCGCGCCGCCTGGAGGGCCGGATGAAGGCCACCGGCATGGAGGCGCTGATCTCCCGCGGCCCGAACCACAGCCCGACCGAGCTGGAGCGCGCCAAGTTCGCCAACGACGCGGGCGCCGACCTGTTCCTCTCGCTGCACAGCGACAAGAACCCGTCGCCGCGCGCGCAGGGCGTCGCGAGCTTCCACTTCGGCACCGGCAACGGCACGACGTCGACGGTGGGCGAGCTGCTCGCCGGCTTCATCCAGCGCGAGGTCGCAGCCCGCACGGGCCTGCAGGACAACCGCACGCACTACAAGTCGTGGGACATCTTCACCCGCACCCGCTGCCCGGCGGTCCGCGTGGAGATCGGCTACCTGACGAACCCGGACGACAGCCGCAAGCTGGCCGATCCGGCGTTCCGCGACATCGTCGCCGAAGGCATCCTGATCGCCGTCAAGCGCCTGTACTTGCTCGGCGAAGGCGACCAGCCGACGGGAACGTTCACGTTCGCCGACGTCCTGGCGCACGAGCTCGCGAAGGCCGAGTAGGGCCGACCACAACCCCTAGCGGCTCACCTTCACCTGCCCCACCACACCTGGGGACGCAGAGGCTGCGTCCCCAGGTGTGGTGGGTAGTTCTCCACAGCTTTTCCACCGCTCCTATCAGCGCTCTGTGGATAACTCGGCACTTCTTCCACAGTCGTGCACAACGCTGTTTCGCACGTGACGAAACCCAGGCGCAAACGTTTGCGGGGTGGCTCAGGCGCGGCCGAGACTCGGCTCGGCCGTGGTGATCGTCACCTGGCCGAGCAGGCGCTCCAGCGCCGCCTCGACGTCTTCCTTCCAGGTGATCGCCGAGCGCAGCTCCAGGCGCAGGCGCGGCCACTTGGGGTGCGGGCGGACCGTCTTGAAGCCGACGCTCTGCAGGAACGCCGCCGGCAGCACGCAGCTGTGGCCGCCGTCCGGGTCCGTCTCGTCGGGGCGGGCGTCGCCGAACGCTTCGATCGCGCGGACACCGCGCTTGGTCAGGTCCTTGGCGACCGCCTGGACCAGCATCCGGCCGAGGCCGCCACCGCGGAACTCGGGGAGGACCTGGAAGGCCGTCAGGAGGACGGCGTCCGCGCTCGGCGGGGACGTCGGGAAGGCCAGCGCGCGCGGGACGGCGTTCGGCGGGGCGTACAGCACGAACCCGACCGGCAGCGTGTCGCTGTAGACGATGCGGCCGCAGGAACCCCACTCGAGCAGCACGCTCGAGACCCAGGCTTCCTTTTCGACCTCGGTGGCGCCGAACTCCTCCGCCTGGTTCTTCAGGTGGGGAGCGAGCTCCCAGTAGACACACCGGCGACAGCTCTTCGGCAAGTGCTCGAGGTTGTCCAGTGTGACGCCCACGACGCGACGCGACACCCGCGACCTCCCTGACCTGCGCTCCCGACGGGCTGCCCGGCCGTCAAGCCGCGCGAAAACCACAGCACGGACACGGGAGCCATGGTCGAGGATAGGCCGATGTGACGAGCGCCGAAAGGCCAGGGGTCCCGGATGGGTGCACGGTTACACTCGACAGGATCTGTTAACCGAGCCACGGGTGAATCGTCGATGACCGAGAACCGCCCCAGCAAGCCGCACAGCGGCCGCCAGAACCTCGACCCGCACCTCGAGCGGTACGCCGCCCGGACCGCCGGGATGACCGCTTCGGAGATCCGAGCGCTCTTCGCGGTCGCCAGCCGGCCCGAGGTGGTTTCGCTGGCCGGCGGCATGCCGAACCTGGCCGCGCTCCCGCTCGACACGCTCTCGGCACAGGTGGCGGAGATCATCGCCGAAGACGGCCTCGTGGCGCTGCAATACGGCTCCGCGCACGGCGTCCCGGCGCTGCGCGAGCAGATCTGCGAGATCATGGCCCTGGAGGGCATCAAGGCACACCCGGACGACGTCGTCGTGACCGTCGGCTCCCAGATGGGCCTGGACATGGTCACACGGCTGTTCTGCGACCCCGGTGACGTCGTGATCGCCGAAGGCCCGTCCTACGTCGGCGCGCTGGGCTCCTTCGCCGCGTACCAAGCGCAGGTCGTGCACGTGGCGATGGACGAAAACGGCCTGGTGCCGGAGCTGCTGCGCGAAGCGCTCGTCCGGACGGAGAAGGCCGGCCGCCGGGTCAAGTTCCTCTACACGATCCCGAACTTCCACAACCCCGCCGGCGTCACGCTGGCCGTCGAGCGCCGCGCGGAGATCCTCGAGATCTGCCGCGACCACGGCGTGCTGGTCGTCGAAGACAACCCGTACGGGTTGCTCGGCTTCGACGGCCAGACCTACCCGGCGCTGCGCTCGGCCGACCCCGAGAACGTCGTGTACCTCGGCTCGTTCTCCAAGACGTTCGCCTCCGGCCTGCGCGTCGGCTGGGTGCTCGCGCCGCACGCCGTGCGCGAGAAGCTCGTGCTGGCCGCCGAGTCGGCGACGCTCTGCCCGCCGACGTTCAACCAGATGATCGTGTCGCGCTACCTGGCCACGCACGACTGGAAGGGCCAGATCAAGAAGTTCCAGGAGAACTACCGCGACCGGCGCGACGCGATGCTGTCCGCGCTGGAGCAGCACCTGCCCCCGGGCTGTTCCTGGACCAAGCCGGACGGCGGCTTCTACGTCTGGGTGACGGTGCCGGAGGGCGTCGACACGAAGGCGATGCTGCCGCGCGCGGTGACCGCCCGGGTGGCGTACGCGTCGGGGACCGGCTTCTACGCCGACGGCTTCGGCAGCCGCCAGATGCGGCTGTCCTACTGCTACCCGACGCCGGAGCGGATCCGCGAGGGCGTCCGGCGGCTGGCCGCGGTGCTGGAGTCCGAAATGGACCTGGCCCGCACCTTCGGTAACGTGGGCTCGCGCCAGATCCAGGGGCCGCAGAACCCGTCCCCGGACACGGTCTAGTTCTTTTAGCTAAGGAGTTTCCACGGTGGTCGACCGTACCGTTGCCGTGCTCGCCGGCGGGCTTTCGCACGAACGCGACGTCTCGCTGAGGTCCGGCCGGCGGCTCTCCGCGGCGCTGAAGTCCGAGGGCCTCGGCATCGAGGAGTGGGACACCGACGCCGGGTTGCTGGAGCGCCTGCGCACCCAGCGGCCGGACGCGGTCGTCGTCGCGCTGCACGGCGGTGAGGGCGAGAACGGCTCGGTGCAGACGGTGCTGGAGATGCTGGACGTGCCGTTCGTCGGCACCGGCTCCCAGGGCTGCCGCCGCGCGTGGGACAAGCCGACGGCGAAGGCGCTCATCGAGAACGCCGGGTTCGTGACGCCGGGCTGGGTGGTGCTGCCGCACAGCACGTTCCGCGAGCTCGGCGCCCAAGCGGTGCTCGACGCGATGGTGGAGCGCCTCGGCCTGCCGCTGATCCTCAAGCCCGACCAGGGCGGCTCGGCGCTCGGCACCCAGGTGGTCCGCGAGGCCGCGGAACTGCCGGCGGCGATGGTCGGCTGCTTCGCGTACGGCGACACCGTGCTCGCCGAGCGGTTCGTGGACGGCGTCGAGGTGGCCGTGACGGTCATCGAAGGCGCGGACGGCCCCGAGGCCCTCCCCGCGGTCGAGATCGTCCCGGAGAGTGGCGTGTACGACTACACGGCCCGCTACACGGCCGGCCTGACCGACTTCTTCACCCCGGCCCGCCTCGACGACGCCGCGGCCAAGGCGGCGGCCGAACTCGCCGTCGCCGCGCACCGCGTCCTCGGGCTTCGGGACATCTCGCGCACCGACGCGATCGTCGCGGCGGACGGGACGGTGCACTTCCTGGAAGTGAACCCGTCGCCGGGGCTGACCGAGACGTCGACGGTGCCGATGGCGATCGAAGCCGCGGGCAAGTCGCTCGGCACGGTGTTCGCCGAACTGATCGGACGCGCGATTTCCCGCTGACCCTTCGCACGCGAAAGGCCGCCTCGGAGCTTCCGTGGCGGCCTTTTTCGTGTCGCGATCTCATGATCACTGGATGTGGTCGTCGCGACTGCGTCGAGCAATCATCACCGTGACGAAACACCCTGGGGTGATCCCTAATCGGTTTTCGGTGTCTGATTCGCCCCATTCGCATCGATGATCGCGACGATCCGCTCGAGATCGTCAACCGACCCGAATTCGAGCGTGATCCGTCCCTTGCGCCGGCCGAGGTCGACCTTCACGCGGGTGTCGAAGCGATCCGAAAGACGGTTCGCGAGCTCCTGCAGTCCCGGCGCCTGGATCGGCTTGCGCGCGGCGGGCTTCGGCTTGGCCGGCTTCTCGCTCTTCTTGAGCGTGACGGCTTCCTCGGTCGCCCGGACCGACATGCCCTCCGCGATGATCCGCGCGGCGAGCTCTTCCTGGCTTTCGGGGTCCTCCAGCGACAGCAGCGCGCGGGCGTGCCCGGCGGACAGGACGCCCGCGGCGACCCGGCGCTGGACCGGCAGAGGGAGCTTGAGGAGCCGGATCGTGTTGGTGATGACCGGGCGGCTGCGACCGATCCGGCTCGCCAGCTCTTCGTGCGTGACCGCGAACTCGTCGAGCAGCTGCTGGTACGCCGCCGCCTCTTCGAGCGGGTTCAGCTGGACGCGGTGGATGTTCTCCAGGAGCGCGTCGCGCAGCATCGACTCGTCGGCGGTCTGCCGGACGATCGCCGGGATCGCTTCGAGCTCCGCCTGCTGCGACGCGCGGAGCCGCCGCTCGCCCATGACGAGCTCGTACTCGTCGTTCCCGAGCTCGCGGACCACGATGGGCTGCATGAGCCCGAACTCGCGAATCGAGTGCTCGAGTTCGGCGAGCGCGTCCTCGTCGAAGACCTGCCGCGGCTGCTTCGGGTTCGGCTTGACCGAACCGACCGGGATCTCGCGGTAGACCGCGCCGGCCACCTCGCCGCTGTGCTGCTTCGCCTGACCGTTGGCCGCGAACCAGCCCTTGTCCTCGGCCGCCTTCTTGTCCGCCGCCGTGTCCCCGGCGGTGGGCAGGGGACCGCCGGTGGCGGGTCCGGTCGGGATCAGGGCGGCGAGGCCGCGCCCCAGCCCTCCTCGGCGCTCGGTCATGTCGAACTACCCCTCTCCAACTGTGCGCCGCGCTCGGCGATCTCCTTGGCCGCGTCGACGTAGCTCATCGCACCCCGCGAACCGGGATCGTAAGCGAGGACGGTCTGGCCGTAACCAGGCGCCTCCGACACCTTCACACTGCGGGGGATGACGGTCTTCAGCACGGTGTCGCCGAAGTGGTTGCGGACCTCGTTCGTCACCTGGTCGGCCAGCTTGGTCCGGCCGTCGTACATGGTGAGGAGGATCGTCGAGACGCGGAGCTCGCGGTTGAGGTGCTGCTGCACGAGCTCGATGTTGCTCAGCAGCTGCCCGAGACCTTCGAGCGCGTAGTACTCGCACTGGATCGGGATGAGCACCTCCTGCGCGGCGACCATCGCGTTGACCGTGAGGAGGCCGAGCGACGGCGGGCAGTCGATGAAGACGTAGTCGACGCCGATCTCGTTGAGGACCTCCGAGGAGATCGCCTCCTTGAGCCGGGACTCGCGGGACGCCATCGAGACGAGCTCGATCTCCGCACCAGCGAGGTCGATCGTCGCGGGAACGCAGAAGAGGTTCGGTGACTGCTCGGTCGCCTGGGCGGCCTCCGCGAGTGTCACCTCACCGATCAGCACCTCGTAGATGGACGGCGTCCCGGACCGGTGGTCGACGTCGAGCGCGGTGCTCGCGTTGCCCTGCGGGTCGAGGTCGACGACTAGCGTCTTGAGCCCGTGCACGGCCAGCGCGGCGGCGAGGTTGACGGTGCTCGTGGTCTTGCCGACACCGCCCTTCTGGTTGGCCACGGTCATCACCCGACGGCGGCCGGGACGCGGGAGCGTCCCTTCCTCCGGGTGCAGCAGACGCGCGGCGCGGGCGGCTTCTTCGGCGATCGGGGTCCAGCCCACGTCAGGGGTGGTCTCCGTGGAGTCGGACGGCGGGGGATTCACCGGTCTCGACACCTCCTCCATGTAGAAGTCTGGTCGGTGGTCGAGTCGCGTCGTTTCACGTGGAACATCGCGGCCCGTTAACGCTTCCTGCTCCGCGCCTTCGGCTTGCTCGTTGCTGGGAGACGACGGATCTTCACAACCGTGCTGGGGACCTCTAGTACTGCGGCACCGCACTCGACGATCAGCGGATCGGCCCCGCCGGCCTTGCGGATGGCGGCGCCGTCCCGATCGATCTCGTCCGCCGCGCTGGCGCCCTTGAGGGCAACCAGGAAGCCGTCGGGACGGACCAGCGGGAGACACCAGTCCGCGAGCCGGGCGAGCGGGGCGACCGCGCGAGCGGTGACGATGTCGGCGCCACCGAGCTGCTCACGCACAGGCCGCTCCTCCGCGCGTCCACGGACGATGGTGATCGGGAGTTCCAGCTTCTCGGCGACCTCGGCCAGCCAGTCCACCCGGCGGGCCATCGGTTCAAGCAAGACGATATCGAGGTCCGGTCGCGCGATCGCGAGCGGTACACCCGGAAGCCCCGCACCCGAGCCGACATCGACAACGCGGGCGCCGTTCGCCATCTGCTCACCGATGACCGCCGAGTTCAGAACGTGCCGCTCCCAAAGCCGTTCGACCTCCCGCGGCCCGATCAGCCCACGCTCGACCCCATGAAGCTCCAGGAGTTCGACGTACCCGGCCGCTCGGTCCAGGTGCTCACCGAACACCCGCTCCGCCGCGGCCCGCACCGCCCCCGCGGCCTGTTCCAAGCTCACTCCGTCTACTCCTCGTCCGCGCGTTTCACGTGAAACGGCGCTCGTTCGATTGTCCCTGATGTCGGAGCGAAAACGAGCCGACAGACCGCAGATGTGGACAACTCCACTCACCCGGCGTCCCCCCGGTGGGCGGTTCCACGTGAAACACGGCGCCCGGCGTCGGGGGTGGTTCCAGGGGCGCGGCCTCTCGGCGCTGCCGCTCGGCATTCGTCGCGGCGTGGCCGAGCTCCGGTAGCGAGACCGGCTCCTTGATCCGCTCGGGGGACCGCCGCGAGGGCCAGTCGTCGTCCACGTTGAAGCGGGCCAAGCGCCGTGTCCCGGGCCGGAGCCAGGAGCCGCCTAGCGGAACTCCGAGTCGCCAGTGCGGTGTCGCGCCGGAGCCGCGCCGCACCCAGCCGATGAGCGAGGAGCAGGCGTCGGAGGCTCGGCTCCCACGCCTCCAGTTCCACGTGAAACATCACCGCTGTAATTCGCTCGGTCTCGGCGCCGCGTTCCGCAGCCGGATGCCACTGAAGCCGAGCGAGCTTTTCGCCGCGTTGTCGACGAAGCTACACAGGTTCGGCAGCACTCGAAGCGCGATCCCCGCCGACTCGTGCAACGCGAGCAGATCGCCGACCGGTTCCGGCGGTCCCAGGGGTGACACCTGCTCGGTCGCCACCATCGCGTGCACCCGGGGCTGCCGAGCCACGAGCGATCCGCCGCGGGTGATCGTCGGGTCCCCGGAAAGTGGAGTACCTCGCCGGGTGCGGGCGCACCAGTCACCAGCACAAAAAGAAGCGGCCCCACCCGGAGGTGGGGCCGCTTCGAAAAGACCGGGTCTCAGGACTCCGGGAAGATCACCACGCGGCGCTTCGGGTCTTCGCCCTCGCTCTCGCTGGTGACGCCGGCGACCGTCGCGACCGCGTCGTGGACCACCTTGCGCTCGAACGGGCTCATCGGCTGGAGCCGCACCCGCTCGCCGCTCTGGAGGACCGATTCCGCCGTCGAGCGGCCGAGCTCGCGGAGCTCCTCGCGGCGGTCCGCGCGCCAGCCCGCGATGTCCAGCATCAGGCGGCTGCGGGAGCCCGTCTCCTGCTGGACCGCCAGGCGGGTCAGTTCCTGCAGCGCCTCGAGCACCGTGCCGCGGGGGCCGACGAGCTTCTCGAGGTCTTCGCCGCCGTCGATGCTGACGATCGCGCGGCCCGCCTCGACGTCCAAGTCGATGTCGCCGTCGTAGTCGAGCAGATCGAGCAGGCGCTCGAGGTAGTCGCCGGCGATGTCGCCCTCTTGCACGAGGACGTCGTCACCGCCGCCCGCCTTCTGCTCGCCCGCCTCGTCGGCGGCCGGCTCCGGGGTCGCGTCTTCCTGATCGGCGTCGATCGTCTCGATCGTCTCCGACATCATTCGTCTCCTCTCCGAACCGGTCGTGCCTCAGCGGCGCTTCCGGCCCGACTTCCTGGTCGAGTCTTTGAGAAGGCCCGGCACGCCGGTGCCGTTGTCCTTCGAGCCGTTCTGGCCGTTGGTCTCCGTGGGCGTCGTGGCAGGCTCCGCGGAATCGCTCGCAGGAGCCGTCTGGGCGAAACCGTGGGCCGAGCCCGCCTTCGCGACCTTCTTCTGGGCGCCGCCCTGAGCGGGCTGGTTCTTCTTCTGCTGGACCGGCTTCTGACCGACCTTCGGCGCGGCCGGCTTCTGACCCGGCTTCGGGCCGAGCGTCGCGCGCTTCTCCGCGGCCTCCGCCTTGCGGGCCGCCTCTTCCTTGTCGATCTTCGTGTAGACGAGCCGCTGCTGCATCAGGGTCCAGCCGTTGTTCGCCAGCCAGTAGAAGAGGAGGCCGAGCGGGAACAGCGCACCGAAGACGAGCACACCGAGCGGGAAGATGTACATCGTCAGCTTGTTCATGATCGCGGTCTGCGAGGTGGCCGACGCGGCGTTCTGGCGGGCGACCGAGTGGCGCGCGGTGAGGTGCGTGGCGATCGACGCGACGATCATCAGGGGGAGCGCGACCGGGAGCACGCTCCAGTGGAAGCCGACGTTCGTGGCGCCGCCGCTGACGACACCGACACCGTTGTAGACGGCTTCACCGAGGTTGACGCCGAAGAGCTTCGCGTTGACGTAGGACTCGACGTCGTGCTGGCTGAAGAAGTAGTTCTCGGTCTTCACCCCGCCACCGGGCGGCGGCATCGTGAACGCGCGCAGGACGTGGTTCAGGCCGATGAACACCGGGATCTGGAGCAGCATCGGCAGGCAGCTGCCGAGCGGGTTGACGCCGTGCTCGCGCTGGAGCTTCTGCATCTCCTGCGCCTGGCGCTGCCGGTCGTTCGCGTACTTCTTCTGGAGCTTCTTCATCTCCGGCGCGAAGTCCTGCATCTTCTTCATCGACCGGACCTGGTTCACGAACGGCTTGAACATGATGCCGCGGACCGTGAACGTCAGGAAGATGATGCCGAGGATCCAGGCCACCGCGGTCGATTCGCCGAAGACGAACCCGAAGACCTTGTGCCAACACCAGAGGATGAAGGACACGGGGTAGTAGATGAAATCGAGCACTGCTGCTACTCCTCGATCGGTGTTTCAGGTCGTCGGTGGCGCCACGAGAACTCCTCGGGCACGGGGTCGCGGCCGGGTGGCGTCCAAGGGCCGCAGCGCAGCAGCCGGCGCAGCGCGAGGTAGGAGCCGCGGCCGGCACCGTGCCGGGTGAGGGCTTCGACTGCGTACGCGCTGCAGCTCGGGTAAAACCGGCAAGCCGGCGGGAGGAAGGGCGAGATCGCCTTGCGGTAGAGCTTGATGGGGAGCAGCAGGACCCAGGCGACGGGACCGGGCCGGAGGGGCTCGGGCTCCACAGCGTTGTCCTCGAAGTGCTCGTGGTCGTGCTCGGGGGTGGCTCGCATGCCGGTCACACCGCTGATCCGTGGTCGGGGGTCGCGTCCGCGGGACGCGTCGGGCGGGGGACATCCCCGGCCGGACGGCGCGACGACAGAAGCCCCAGCCGACGCAACGCGGCGTCGAGGTCGGACCCGAGCTCGGCGCTGGACGCGGTCGACGACGGCGGCAATGCCCGTACGACCAACGAAGTGCCGGCGGGCAGTGTTCCGAGCTTGGCGGAAACGAGATGACGCAACCGGCGGGAGACGCGGTGGCGGACCACCGAGTTGCCGACGGCCTTGCTCACCACAAAACCCGCCCTGGCCGCCGACGGTGCGTCGGCGGCCTCGGACGGGTCCGTGGTCAGTGCGTGGACGACGAGGCGACGCCTGCCTGCCCGGGACCCGCGACGGAGAACCACGCGGAAATCCTCGCTCCGCCGCAGACGTGCGGCAGCCGGCAGCACGGCGCGCCCCGACGTGCCGGATCAGGCGGACAGCGCGGCGCGGCCCTTGCGACGGCGGCCCGCCAGGATGGCCCGGCCGGCACGCGTACGCATGCGCAGGCGGAAGCCGTGCGTCTTCGCGCGACGGCGGTTGTTCGGCTGGAAGGTGCGCTTACCCTTGCTCACTGCTTCTCCTGTGTGTCGCGTCGGGCGGGAAGAATCTCTTCCCCCCACCTGGCGTGTCGTGCGGGCGCACGGCAGTCTCTGGTGTCTCCTACCAACGTGTGGCCTCGTCACGACGAGCGACGACAACGTGGGCACGCGAATAGCACCCGTCGCATACGGGAGACCTTACGAGGGTACGCACCCCGGTCGGGCGGGCGGTAAGCACCCCCTCGGCCACGGTACGCGACCGCCTCGGGAGCCGAGATCATCGACGCCCCGGCACCGAATGGCAACACGCCGTGCACCGTGAAATGCTGGCCGCCGAGGATGCCTTGTGGCAGCGGGCGGGGCTTGTTAGCGTGCCTCTCTCGGGTCACCGGTCGAGGTGCACGAGTATCCGGGTGGTGGAGTGCCCACCGGCGTACGACGAGCCCGCAGGTGGCGTCGCCGCGGGTCGCCGTACATTAGTGCACAGCTGTGGACAACTATGTGGATATTCGCTGTGCCGGTGCACACGCGGGTCCGCTGATGAGCACGGGCCGTGTGACCAGGGGCGTTCGGCCGTCCACGCCGACGAGGGGAGGGGAGCCAGTCAGGTGTCGGAGCACCAGCACAATCTGGGTGTCATCTGGGAACAGGTGGTACGCGAACTGTCGGACGGGACCCTGTCCCCCCAGCAGCGCGCGTGGATGCGCGTCACCCGCCCGATCGGCCTGCTCGACGGCACCGCTCTGCTGGCGGCCCCCAGCGACTTCGCGAAGGAAGCGATCGAACGCGGCCTGCGCGGCGCGATCACGGACGCGCTTTCCCGGCGGCTCGGCCGCGCCATCTCGCTCGCGGTGAAGGTCGACAGCACCGAAGCCGTCGCCCCGGTTCCCGGCCCCCACTACGTCCCGTCACCCGGCCGGGTGGAAAACGGCGCCGGGCCCGAGCCGGCGCCCGTGCCGCGGCCGGGTCCCGGCCCGATGCTGCCGCCGCCGCGCCCCGAGCCCACGCCGCCGCTGCCCCCGCACCAGTCCGTCGCGCCGAAGCCCGACGACGGTGACGACACGGACGAAGAAGTCGACGAAGAGGGCGAAGCGCTCGCCGCCGTCCACGAGATCTGGCCGACGTTCTCCGGCCAGCCGATCGCCGGCCAGCCCTACACCGCGCCGGCGCAGCCGCAGACGTCGAAGACGAAGCTGAACGAGAAGTACACCTTCGACACGTTCGTCATCGGCGCGTCCAACCGCTTCGCGCACGCGGCCGCGGTCGCCGTCGCCGAAGCGCCGGCCCGCGCGTACAACCCCCTCTTCATCTGGGGTGAGTCCGGGCTCGGCAAGACGCACCTGCTGCACGCGGTCGGCCACTACGCGCAACGGCTCTTCCCCGGCATGCGCGTCCGGTACGTCTCGACCGAAGAGTTCACGAACGACTTCATCAACTCGCTGCGCGACGACCGCAAGGTCGCGTTCCAGCGGCGCTACCGCGACATAGACATCCTGCTCGTCGACGACATCCAGTTCCTGGAAGGCAAAGAAGGTACGCAGGAAGAGTTCTTCCACACCTTCAACACCCTCCACAACGCGAACAAGCAGATCGTCGTCAGTTCCGACCGCCCGCCCAAGCGCCTCGAGACGCTGGAGGACCGGCTGCGGACGCGGTTCGAGTGGGGCCTGATCACCGACATCCAGCCGCCCGAACTCGAGACCCGTATCGCGATCCTCCGCAAGAAGGCGGCGCAGGACAGGCTGGCGGTACCGGGTGACGTCCTGGAGTTCATCGCCTCGCGCGTCGAGGCGAACATCCGGGAGCTGGAAGGCGCGCTCATCCGCGTCACCGCCTTCGCGTCGCTGAACCAGCAGCCGGTGGACGCCGCGCTGGCGGAGATCGTGCTGCGGGACCTCATCCCCGACTCGCACGCCCCGGAGATCACCGCGCCCACGATCATGGGCGTCATCTCCGAGTTCTTCGACGTCACGCTCGACGACCTGTGCGGCCCCGGCAAGACGAAGGCGCTCGCCACGTCCCGCCAGATCGCGATGTACCTCTGCCGCGAGCTGACCGACATGTCGCTCCCGAAGATCGGGCAGACGTTCGGCGGCCGCGACCACACGACCGTCATGCACGCGGACAAGAAGATCCGCAAGGAGATGGCCGAGCGCCGGCGCATCTACGACCAGGTGCAGGAGCTGACGTCGCGCATCAAGCAGCGCGCCCGCCAGTAGCAGCTCTCCCTTACCCAGCAACGACTTCGGGGCGTCCGCACACAGTGGACGCCCCGAAGTCGTGTTCGGGGTGCCCGCCCGAAATTCGTGAAACTTCTTTGTACACAGCCAAGTTTCCCCATGGTGTGGGCGGATTGCCCACAGTGCCACCAGATCTCTGATCAGCGGCGACGCGGATTCCGTCCACATCCCGCCCACAGGTGATCCACAGCGCATCCACACCCTTGTCCACGCTGATTCCACAGGTTGCCCACATTCTGTGCACAGGACGTCCCGATCACCCGGTAGAGCGAACCGGACCCCGGCAGGCACCCCCAGAACCTGGGGATCGATCACCCCACACCTGGGGACAACCGTGGGGACAACTGGGCCCGGCTGTGGACGAATCGGGGATCGCCCGAAACCATCCACCGATGCCCCGATCTACCCACAGGTCCACCACCATGGTTCTCCACATGCCCGCGAGCACTCCGACCTGCGCGAACGAGCTCAATCCACACAATCCACAACGCCTACTACTGCTACTGCTCTTAGATCTTTTCTAAGAGAGAACAAAACAAAAACAGGCGATGGACGAAGTTGGGGACAGCCGCGAGAACGTGTCGTCAAGTCGACAAACTCAAGGGGAGGCCGAGGTGACGGCGGCCCCCGCGACGGCCTAACGTGGACGCCTGCACCTGGTCCGCGTTCTGGCCGCTAGCGCGGAGGGCGGACCGGCCGGAGGGGGCAGCCGGTCACTGTCCCGCGAGAAGAGGCCTGGCCCGAGCCACCGCGGCTCGGTCGTCGAAAGGATGCGCGCATGAAGATCCGCGTCGAGCGTGACGGGCTCGCCGACGCCGTCGCGTGGGTGGCCAGAAGCCTCCCCTCCCGGCCTCCCGTGCCGGTACTCGGCGGTGTCCTCCTCGACGCCGGTCCGGACGGCGACACCGACGCGCTGACGGTCTCGGGCTTCGACTACGAAGTCTCGGCCACGGTCGGCGTCCCGGCGACCATCGCCGACGGCGGCCGCCTGCTGGTCTCCGGCCGGCTCCTGGCCGACATCACCAAGTCCCTGCCGAACCAGCCGGTCGAGATCTCCGTCGACGGCGCCCGCGCCACCATCACGTGCGGCAGCGCGCGCTTCTCCTTGCCGACCATGCCGGTCGAGGACTACCCGCAGCTGCCGTCCCAGCCCGCCTTCGCGGGCGAGCTCGCCGGCGACGCGTTCGGCCAGGCCGTCACCCAGGTCGTCGTCGCCGCGGGCAAGGACGACACCCTGCCGATGCTGACCGGCATGCGGCTCGAAATCTCCGGCAGCTCGCTGACCCTCGTCGCGACCGACCGCTTCCGGCTCGCCATGCGCGAGTTCACCTGGCAGCCGGCCGAGGGCCTGGCCGACGCCGCGGTGCTCGTCCCGGCGCGCACCCTCGCCGAAGCGGCCAAGACGCTCGGCGCGAGCGGCGCCACGATCCGCCTCGCCCTCGCCAGCGGTGAGGGCCTGCTCGGCCTCTCCGGGGCCGGGCGCTACACGACGACCCGCCTGCTCGACGCGGAATTCCCGCCGTACCGCCAGCTGCTGCCCGCGTCGCACACTTCACGCGCGGTCATCGACGTGTCCGCTCTCACCGAGTCCATCAAGCGCGTTTCACTGGTGGCGGAGCGGGGGACTCAGGTACGACTGGAGTTCGGGGACAACACGCTGCGGTTGTCCGCGGGTGGCGACGACGAGGGAAGCGCCGAAGAGGAGCTTCAGGTCGACTACGAAGGTGAGCCGGTGACGATCGCGTTCAACCCGGGTTACCTCGTCGACGGTCTCGGCGCCCTCCACAGCGACCGGGCGGAGCTGACGTTCACCACGCCGAACCGCCCCGCGCTGATCAAGCCCGCCGACGCCGAGGGCAACCTCGTCCCCGGTTACCTCTACCTCCTGATGCCGGTCCGCCTTCCCGGCTGACCCGCGACTTTCTTAGCACGTAAGGGGATCTCATGGTTCAGCTCGGTCTGGTCGGCCTGGGCAAGATGGGCTTCAACATGCGTGAGCGGCTGCGCGCGGCCGGTCACGAGGTGGTCGGGTACGACCGCAACCCGGACGTCACCGACACGACGTCGCTCGAGGACCTGGTGTCCAAACTGGACGGCCCGCGGATCGTGTGGATCATGGTGCCGGCCGGCGAGCCGACCCGGCAGACCGTCACCGAGCTCGGCAACCTGCTGTCCGCCGGCGACATGGTGATCGACGGCGGCAACTCGAAGTACACCGACGACAAGCTGAACGCCGATCTGCTGGCGGCGAAGGAAATCGGCTACGTCGACTGCGGTGTGTCCGGTGGCGTGTGGGGCAAGGACAACGGCTACGGCCTGATGGTCGGCGGCACGGCCGCCGACGTCGAGCGGGCGATGCCGATCTTCGACGCGCTGCGCCCGGAAGGCCCGCGCGAAGAAGGCTTCTCGCACGCCGGCGACGTCGGCGCGGGCCACTACGCGAAGATGATCCACAACGGCATCGAGTACGGCATGATGCAGGCCTTCGCCGAAGGCTTCGAACTGCTCGAGGCCGCGAAGGTCGTCAACGACGTGCCCGCCGTCATCAAGGGCTGGCAGCGCGGCACGGTCGTCCGGTCCTGGCTGCTCGACCTGCTCGTGCGCGCGCTCGACGAGGACCCGGAGCTGGACGACCTCGAGGGCTACGTCGAGGATTCCGGTGAAGGCCGCTGGACGCTGGAAGAGGCGATCAACAACGCGGTGCCGGCGCCGGTCATCTCGGCGGCGCTCTTCGCGCGGTTCGCTTCGCGCCAGGAGCACTCGGCCGCGATGCGCGCGGTCGCGGCGCTGCGCAACCAGTTCGGCGGGCACGCGGTCAAGAAGGTCGGCGGGTAAAGGAGTTCTGGTGCATCTGCGACACCTGCAGGTCACCGACTTCCGCTCCTGGCCGCAGGCCGATCTCGCGCTCGAACCGGGGCCGACCGTGCTGGTCGGCCAGAACGGTCGCGGCAAGACCAACCTGCTGGAAGCGATCGGGTACGTCGCGACGCTGGGCTCGCACCGCGTCGCGACGGACGCGCCGCTCATCCGGCACGGCTGCGAGCGCGCCCTGGTGCGGGTCGCGGTGGTCAACGACGACCGCGAGCTGACCGTCGAGCTCGAGATCACGGCGGGCCGCGCGAACCGCGCCAGGGTCAACCGTGGCGCGGTCGGCCGGCCGCGTGACGTGCTCGGGATCCTGCGCACGGTGCTGTTCTCCCCGGAGGACCTGGCGCTCGTGCGGGGTGACCCGGGCGAGCGACGCCGGTTCCTCGACGAGCTGCTCGTGCTGCGCGCGCCGCGGTATGCCGGGGTCCGCGCGGACTACGAGAAGGTGCTGAAGCAGCGCAACGCCCTGCTCAAGACGGCCGGGAAACGGCGTACGGGCCGCGAAGACCCGTACGCGCTGTCGACCCTGGAAGTCTGGGACGACCACCTCTCGGTGGCGGGCGCGGAGCTGCTGGCCGCGCGCCTGAACCTCGTCGCGGACCTGGGGCCGTACGCGGCCGCGGCGTACATGGGGGTGGCGCCGGACTCCCGGCCGGCGAAGATCGTGTACCGGTCGTCGCTGGGTGCGGGCCTGCCGGAGACGTACGGCGTACCGGATGGCGAACGCGCGCAACCCGCTGTCCTCAAGGACGTCTTACTCAAGGCGCTCGGTGAGGCCCGGAAGGCCGAACTCGAGCGCGGGATCAGCCTGGTCGGCCCGCACCGGGACGAACTGGAGCTGATCCTGGGCGAGGCGCCGGCCAAGGGCTACGCGAGCCACGGCGAGTCGTGGTCGTTCGCGCTGGCGCTCCGGCTCGGCAGCTACGAGCTGCTGCGCGGGGAGGCCGGCGAACCGGTGCTGCTGCTCGACGACGTGTTCGCCGAGCTGGACCGCAAGCGCCGCGCCCGGCTGGCCGAGGTGGCCGCGAGCGCCGAACAGGTGCTGGTGACCGCGGCGGTCGACGAAGACGTGCCCAGCGAGCTGGCCGGCGGCCGGTTCGTGGTGGCGGATGGTGAGATCACGCGTGACTGAGCGGGACGAACGAGTACCCCGTGTGACGGGCGGCACAAACCGCACCCGATCTGGGGACAAACCTGTGGACAGTGTGGATAACACGGTGAATGAGTTATCGCCCCGCGTGACCGTGCGGCCAGATGGGTGGCACAAAACGCCCCGCGGCGACTCCAAGCCCACTGTCAGTACTGAGCGCGAGGGTGCCGCTGGGCCGAACGAGGCACCCCCGACCGGGCGCGACCTCGCCCACGCCGCGCTCGAAGCGGCCAAGGCGAAGGCCAAGGAGCGGGGGACTTCCCCCGGGTACCGGCGCCGCACCGTCGGCGGTGGCAGCGGGCAGAACCCCCGGCGTCGCCGCTGGTCAGGGCCGGGCGCGGACGCGCGCGACCCGCAGCCGCTCGGCCGGCTCGTCTCCCGGCTGGTCGCCGACCGGGGCTGGAACGAGAGCGTCACGAGCGCCCGCGTCTTCGCCCAGTGGGCGCGGCTGGTCGGCGAAGACGTCGCGGAACACGCCCAACCGGTCGCGTTGAAAGACGGCGAACTCACCGTGCGCGCGAGTTCCACGGCGTGGGCCACCCAGCTCCGGCTGCTGCAGGGAAAGCTGCTGCACAAGATCGCCGCGGGCGTCGGGAACGGCGTCGTCAAACGGATGCGGATCCAGGGTCCGACCGCCCCGAGCTGGCGGAAAGGGCCCCGGCACGTGCCGGGGCGCGGCCCTCGTGACACGTACGGCTGACCCGGGTTGCGCGTTGCTCGGTTGAATGCCCCGAGAACGCATCCAGACCTCCCGAGTTACGTCAAGACTCGGCTCGAACCGATTTCGTCCGTCTGTGACGCGTTCAGGGGTGTCCTTGCCGCATGTCAGCGGACGCGGCCAAGTACACTGGAGGTGAGCGAACGTCCGCTCGGGCGAGACGAGGAGAAACAAGGCCTGTGACCGAGAACCAGCACGAGTACAACGCGTCGTCGATCACGGTGCTCGAAGGCCTCGAAGCGGTCCGCAAGCGCCCCGGCATGTACATCGGCTCCACCGGTGAACGCGGGCTGCACCACCTCGTCCAGGAGGTCGTCGACAACTCCGTCGACGAGGCGATGGCCGGGCACGCCACCAAGGTCGAGGTTACCCTCCTCGCCGACGGCGGGGTGCGCGTCGTCGACGACGGCCGCGGCATCCCGGTCGACATGCACCCCAAGGAGAACAAGCCGACCATCGAGGTCGTGCTCACCCAGCTGCACGCGGGCGGCAAGTTCGACAGCGACTCCTACGCGGTGTCCGGCGGCCTGCACGGCGTCGGCATCTCCGTGGTGAACGCGCTGTCGACGAGGCTGCTCGCCGAGGTCAAGTACGGCGGCCGCAGCTGGCGCCAGCTCTACACCGACCAGGTCCCGGGTCCCCTCGAAGACCTCGGCCCGGCGACCGAGACCGGCACCACGATGACGTTCTGGGCCGACGGCGACATCTTCGAGACCACGACGTACAACTTCGAGACGATCTCGCGCCGGCTCCAGGAGATGGCGTTCCTCAACAAGGGGCTGACGCTGTCCCTGCGCGACGAGCGCGTCGCCGACGAGGAGACCGAGGCCGACGCGGAGGGCAAGGTCGCCCGCGTCAAGGAGAAGGTCTACTGCTACCCGGGCGGGCTCGAGGACTTCGTCAAGCACATCAACGGCAGCAAGGACCCGATCCACCCCAGCGTGATCTCCTTCGACGCGAAGGGCACCGGCCTCGAGGTCGAGGTCGCGATGCAGTGGAACACCGGGTTCACGCCGTCGGTCTACACGTTCGCCAACACGATCAACACGCACGAGGGCGGCACCCACGAAGAGGGCTTCCGCGCCGCGCTGACCCGCGTCGTCAACTCCTACGCGCGCGACAAGAAGCTGCTCAAGGAGAAGGACGCCAACCTGACCGGCGACGACGTGCGCGA
Source organism: Amycolatopsis sp. FBCC-B4732 (assembly GCF_023008405.1). Lineage (NCBI taxonomy): Bacteria > Bacillati > Actinomycetota > Actinomycetes > Pseudonocardiales > Pseudonocardiaceae > Amycolatopsis > Amycolatopsis sp. FBCC-B4732. The sequence continues at coordinate 8,162,228 of NZ_CP095376.1, read as the reverse complement.
GGGTCTCGCCGCGATCGTGTCCATCAAGCTTGGCGAGCCGCAGTTCGAGGGCCAGACCAAGACCAAGCTGGGCAACAGCGAGGCCAAGACGTTCGTGCAGCAGCAGTCGAACGAGTGGCTGGCCGACTGGTTCGAGCGCAACCCCACCGAGGCGAAGACGATCATCAACAAGTCGATCTCCTCGGCGCAGGCCCGGATGGCCGCCCGCAAGGCGCGCGACCTGGTCCGCCGCAAGGGCGCGCTCGACATCGGCGGCCTGCCCGGCAAGCTGAAGGACTGCCGCTCCACCAAGCCGGAGGAGTGCGAGCTCTACATCGTCGAGGGTGACTCGGCCGGCGGCTCGGCCAAGGAGGGCCGGGACTCGATGTACCAGGCGATCCTGCCGATCCGCGGCAAGATCATCAACGTCGAGAAGGCCCGCATCGACCGCGTCCTCAAGAACACCGAGGTCCAGTCGCTGATCACCGCGCTGGGCACCGGCATCCACGACGAGTTCGACCTCTCGAAGCTGCGCTACCACAAGATCGTGCTGATGGCCGACGCCGACGTCGACGGCCAGCACATCACCACGCTGCTGCTCACCCTGCTGTTCCGGTTCATGACGCCGCTGATCGAGCACGGCCACGTCTTCCTGTCGCGGCCGCCGCTGTACAAGATCAAGTGGCCGCGGACGGAGCCGGAGTACGCGTACTCCGACCGCGAGCGCGACGCCGTCATCAAGGCGGGTGTCGAGGCCGGCAAGAGGCTGCCGAAGGACGACGCGATCCAGCGCTACAAGGGTCTCGGCGAGATGAACGCCGAAGAGCTGTGGGAGACCACGATGGACCCGGCGAACCGCCTGCTGGGCCGGGTCACCATGGACGACGCCGCACAGGCCGACGACCTCTTCTCGGTCCTGATGGGCGAGGACGTCGAGGCTCGCCGCTCGTTCATCACGCGCAACGCGAAGGACGTGCGCTTCCTGGACGTGTAGGCGTCCTCCCGCTCTCGTCCGCCGCCAGGACCACCCGCACCCGAGAAGGACCCCATGACGGAAACCCTCCCGCCGGCTCCGGAAAACGACCGGATCGAACCGGTCGACATCCAGCAGGAGATGCAGCGCTCCTACATCGACTACGCGATGAGCGTGATCGTGTCGCGCGCGCTGCCCGACGTCCGCGACGGCCTCAAGCCGGTCGCCCGCCGGATCCTGTACTCGATGTTCGACTCCGGCTTCCGGCCGGACCGCGGGTACAACAAGTGCTCCCGCGTCGTCGGCGACGTCATGGGCAACTACCACCCGCACGGTGACTCGGCGATCTACGACGCGCTGGTGCGGCTCGCCCAGCCGTGGTCGCTGCGCTACCCGCTGATCGACGGCCAGGGCAACTTCGGCTCGTCGGGCAACGACCCCGCCGCCGCCATGCGGTACACGGAGTCGCGGCTCGCGCCGCTGGCCATGCAGATGCTGGCCGACATCGAAGAAGACACCGTCGACTTCTCCGACAACTACGACGGCCGCACGCAGGAGCCCGACGTCCTGCCGTCGCGGTTCCCGAACCTGCTGGTCAACGGCGGTTCCGGGATCGCGGTCGGGATGGCGACCAACATCCCGCCGCACAACCTGCGCGAGGTGTCCGAAGGCGTCGTCTGGGCGCTGGAGAACCCCGAGGCGACCGACGACGAGCTGCTCGCCGCGCTGCTGGTCCGCATCAAGGGGCCGGACTTCCCGACCAAGGCGATGATCCTCGGCACGGCCGGCATCGAAGACGCGTACCGCACGGGCCGCGGCTCGATCCGGATGCGCGCGGTCGTCGAGGTCGAGGAAGACGCGAAGGGCCGCACGATCCTGGTCGTGTCGGAGCTGCCGTACCAGGTCAACCCGGACAACCTGGTCGAGAACATCGCGAACCTGGTCCGCGACGGCAAGCTCACCGGCATCTCCGACATCGCCGACGAGTCCAACAGCCGCTCCGGCATGCGGATCGTCGTCACGATCAAGCGGGACGCGGTCGCGAAGGTCGTGCTGAACAACCTGTTCAAGCACACCCAGCTGCAGCAGAACTTCGGCGTCAACATGCTGGCCCTGGTCGACGGCGTGCCGCGCACGCTGCGGATCGACCAGATCATCCGCCACTACGTGAAGCACCAGGTCGAGGTCATCGTCCGGCGGACCCGCTTCCGCCTGAAGAAGGCCGAAGAGCGGGCCCACATCCTGCGCGGGTACGTCAAGGCGCTGGACATGCTCGACGAGGTCATCGCCCTCATCCGGCGGTCGCCCTCGGCGGACGAAGCCCGGCCGGCCCTGATGGAGCTGCTGGACGTCGACGAAATCCAGGCCACCGCGATCCTCGACATGCAGCTGCGGCGCCTCGCCGCACTGGAGCGCCAGCGGATCATCGACCAGCTGGCCGAGATCGAGCTGGAGATCGCGGACCTCAAGGACATCCTCGAGAAGCCGGAGCGCCAGCGCGGGATCATCCGCGACGAGCTGATGGCGATCGTCGAGAAGTACGGCGACGACCGGCGCACGCAGATCGTCGGCTTCGGCGGCGACGTCACCGACGAAGAGCTCATCGCGGTCGAGGACGTCGTCGTCACCATCACCCGCACGGGGTACGCCAAGCGAACGAAAACGGATCTGTACCGCTCGCAGAAGCGCGGCGGCAAGGGCGTGCAGGGCGCGACGCTGAAGCAGGACGACATCGTCCAGCACTTCTTCGTCTGCTCGACGCACGACTGGATCCTGTTCTTCACGAACAAGGGCCGCGTCTACCGGACCAAGACCTACGACCTGCCCGAGGCCAACCGCAACGCGCGCGGCCAGCACGTGGCGAACCTGATGGCGTTCCAGCCGGACGAGCAGATCGCCCAGGTCATCCAGATCAAGAACTACGAGGTGGCGCCGTACCTGGTGCTCGCCACCCAGCGCGGCCTGGTGAAGAAGACCAAGCTCACCGACTTCGACTCGAACCGCTCGGGCGGCCTGATCGCCATCAACCTGCGCGAGGGCGACGAGCTGGTCGGCGCGGTGCTGGCCGCGGCCGAGGACGACCTGCTGCTGGTGTCGGCCGAGGGCCAGTCGATCCGCTTCCACGCGACCGACGAGGCGCTGCGGCCGATGGGACGCCCGACGTCCGGCGTGATGGGGATGCGCTTCAACGACGGCGACGAACTGCTCGGCATCAGCGTCGTCAAGGAAGGCAAGTTCCTGCTGGTCGCGACGGACGGCGGCTACTCCAAGCGCACGCCGATCGAGGACTACCCGGTCCAGGGCCGCGGCGGCAAGGGCGTGCTCACCATCCAGCACGACCGCAAACGTGGCAGGCTGGTGGGTGCGCTCATCGTCGACGCCGAGGACGAGCTCTACGCGATCACCTCGAGCGGCGGCGTGATCCGGACGCCGGCGGGCGACGTGCGCAAGGCAGGACGGCAGACGAAGGGGGTCCGGCTGATGAATCTCGGCGAAGGGACGACTCTTCTCGCCGTCGCACGCAACGCGGACGAGCCCTCGGACGTCGCCAATGGTGACACCCCCGAGGACGCACCGGCGCCGGAAGCGGACGCGCCGGCTTCGGAAGCACCTGACGCGGGTGAGGAAACGACGGCCACGCCGGAGCAGTAAGTTTGCTCTCGACGGCGGCCCCACGGCACGGGTAAGGACTGACTCTTCGTGACACCATCCGAGAATCCCGACGCAGCGGGTTCGAACGGGACTCCGGCGAGCCCGCCCTGGCAGCGGGTCGACAAGGAAGGCGACTCCGAAGCGACGGTCAAGCTGGCCACGGAGGACGCCGCGCTGTACAAGCCGGAGGCACCGGCCGGGGAGACCCAGCCGGTCTCCCCGGAGCAGCGCCCGGTGGTGACCGGAAGCGCCGCCCCCCGCCTCTTCGGCGGCAGCGGCGACACCCCACCGGGCGGCGAGCAGGCGATCCCGTCGGCCTCGAGCCAGCGAGCCCGCCCGAGCGCACTGCGTCGCCCGGGGCGCGGCCCGCGTCGCGCCTCGCTGCAGGTGAAGCGGTTCGACCCGTGGTCGGTCCTCAAGCTGAGCCTGGTCCTCGGCGTGGCGATGTTCTTCGTCTGGCTGGTCGCGGTCGGCGTCCTGTACACGGTCCTCGACGGCATGGGCGTGTGGGACAAGCTGAACGGCACGTACTCGTCCCTGGTCGGCGGCGAAGGCGCGAACGCGTCGTCGGAGCCGCTGATCAGCGCGGGCCGCGTCTTCGGCATCGCCGCCATCCTCGGCGCGATCAACATCGTCCTGGTGTCGGCGCTGGCCACGGTGAGCGCGTTCATCTACAACGTGTCCGCCGACCTGGCCGGCGGCCTCGAAGTCACCCTGTCGGAACGAGAGTGACCCGGTTACAGGACCCCTCCGGGGGTCCTGTAAAGTTCTCCTCGTTCAAGGGCCTATAGCTCAGGTGGTTAGAGCGCTTCGCTGATAACGAAGAGGTCCCAGGTTCAAGTCCTGGTAGGCCCACGCAGGTCAAGCCCGGTTCACCTCTCTGGTGGGCCGGGCTTTTTGCCGCCTGCCTGACTAACTGCCTGACTAACTGGCCCGAACGGCGGGCGGCCTGCCCTGAGCCAGGGCTGTCGCTTCCGAACGCGAACAATGTTCTTTAGCTTCCGACATCTACACGCATCGCTTGTTCGGCCGCGTCATCGTGTCATGGTCGAGTGGGTCACCGAGGGTGATCCTGGGTCGGTGCGGAAGAGCTCGGCGAAACCCGGATATTCGGGTATAGGCCTCGGCCTTGCCAACGTGGGCAAGCCGTATACGACCCAGCGAGGGCTTGAGCCACTGAGCCAGATCAGGTTTGAGGAACCTCATCCAAGGCTCACTTGGGTTTGGCGTTACCGCGCCTCGATGAGACTGCGTGAGACTTGTCCCACGCAGTCAAGGTTGCTTCTAAGAGTTGTGGCTCAGCCTCGTGCGAACGGCCATATGGCAACCTCAAGAGCGTCTTGACCAAGGTTTGCACGATAGCTCGGTCCCGAGGGACTGATTTTCCGTTCAACCAGTCGCTCAGAGATGAGGGAGTGGCAACCCGACCGTATCCGTCCATGGCGCCGCTGATCTCTGCCAGCGTAGGTGAGCCAGCTTGAGTGCGAAGGTGACGTAGCGATTCAGCGAACGCCTGGCGAGAGTCCTCGGCGACATCGGCGCTACTGCCCTCGGGTGCAGCTGCTTCGTGATCTAAGCCGAATTGGGCCGATGTCTGTAATTTTAGGCGATGATTCCGGACGGCATCTGTCCAGTGGCGAAGTACGTCTTGCCTAACCTGCTGCTGGCGGCCTTCGTCTTGGCTGGTGAGCAGGTCGACTACACGGACAACGAGTGCGCGGCTCGGCAGGTTGGGACCGCGAAGGGCCCGGTGGAGTACCTGACGGGAAACGTGCACGTTACGGGCGATTTCCGCGAGAGACGGGTCGCCGTACTCGAGAACGAGGCTTTGCATCTTCGCGAAGAAGGCGTACTGAGGACCCGCCGGCGCGAGCGGTGTTCCGAGAGGCTTCTTCGCCATGATCGATCCCCTCGTGGTCGACGGCGTCAGCACCATGTCCATGCTATGTCACCTAAATGTACCTGCCTTAACTATAGCTCTTACCAGGACTTATGTAGAGGAGTAGAACCGTATCCGTACGGACTATCCGGGCAGCGTCTGCCGGACCCGGTGGCGATGGGCTCGACACTCAAGCCACCAGGGTCAGGCAGACGCCTCACCGAAAGTGGGACAAGATGCACATCTTCCGGCAGATCCAGGATGCCCTAAGCAGGGCTTTCCGCGAAAGAGGGGCTCGGCAAGTGACCCTCACAGTGGCAGCGGCGGTCGCGGGGTTCGTTGTGGGTGCCGTGGTGCCTTCGGACCGTGTTCTGGTCGGGGCTGCAGTCGCCACCCTCTTAGTGATCATCCTGCAGGTGATCTTCACTCTCGCTGAACGAGGCGAGCAGTCGTCGTCCGGAGCCATCCCTAAGCGGAAGCTGCACGACTAAGGGTGACAGCTGGAGTGTATGGAGTGGGGCTGACGGCATCGACGATGCCGTCAGCCCCACTCAACCGCGCCATAGTTCGTTCGGGCTAGCTATATACGCCGAAGATCCTGTCCATCGCTTCGGCGCCGTGCTGGATCACGGGTCGCAACTGGTGTCGATAGACCTTCTCCGTCACGGTAGTGCCGTTGTGGCCCACTAAGCGTGAGATCTTCTCCAGCTCCATACCGCTGTCGGAGAGCAGGGACACAAAGCTGTGCCGCAATTCACGCGGAGTCCACGCTGTCGGTGTCATGCCAGCGTTCTTGAGGACTCGCCGGAACGCTCGGCGGACGTTGGCCGCGTCCAGCTCACGGCCGACCGCGGACGCGAACACCAACCCGTTCTCCTCCCACTTGTCGCCGGCCAGCTTGCGCGCAAACGCTTGCTTCTGCTGGTGCGCCCGCAGAGCGTCCACGCACCGCTTCGGAAGCGCGAGCGAGCGGCGCGACTTCGCCGTCTTTGTGTCGCCGCCTTCGCGCACCGATCGCCACACCATGACGTGCGGAGGGATCGGCGGGTTGAGGTCCGGCCTGCCCTCCAGGTCGGTGTGCGACCAGGTGAGCGCCCGCATCTCCTCGGTCCGGGCTCCCGTCAGCAGGGACACCACGATGTAGGCCCGCATCGAGGTGAACTCGGCGGCTGCAAGGACCGCCTCGGCCTGCTCGAACGTCAGTGACTTCGACGGCCGGCCCGCACGCCCCTCCGGGACCCCGCAGAGGAGTGCGACGTTGCGCTTGATCTTCTCCCGCTTCTGCGCCCTGGCCAGCGACCGCCGGAGCAGCGACAACAGCTCTTGCAGCGTCCGCGTCGACACGACCTTTGCCCGCCCAGCAAGCCAGGTATCGACCTCATCCGCAGTCAGCTCGCGGGCGTTGCGGCGCCCGAGGAGCGGAATGATGTGCGTGTCGGCGAGAATTGTCAGCTTCTCCACAGTCGAGGCCGATCGCCGGGGCAGACCGTGCGTGAGGAAGTCTCGCACTGCCTCGGCCACCGTGAAAGACCGGTCCTCCGGGGGCAATCCGTCCTCGTGCTCGCGGAGCATCTCCTTGAGCTTGGCTTTCGCCTCGGTCTTCGTCTTGCCATAAGCGGAGCGGACCTTCCGCTTTCCGGTTGGCGTGTAGCCGATCGTGATCTCCGCGATCCAGCGCTGACGGCTCTCCGACCAGCGGATGCCGCCGTCTCCGCGGCTACGCCGTTTCGTCATAGCTGACCCCCGCTTCGTTCATGAGCAACTGGACGTATTCCTGGATGGCGACGGCCGGCACCAGCCTGGCGCGTCCCTGCTTGACCGAGCGCAGGCGGCCTGAGCGCAGCTGCTCGTAGATGACCGAGCGACTCATCGAGAGCAGCCGCATCGCTTCGGTGATCCGGTAGAGGTGCCTTTCAGGCACTGCGACCGGCATGGGTGGGGTGTTCATCGCTCCCCCTCGGTGGCGTGGTTGGGCTTGGCGGGCGCGACGTCCGCGACCTCCGCGACCGGGCTGGTCAGCACGGGTGCGAGCGGCTGTTGGGTGCCGCGACCTTCCGCGACCCCGGTTGCGGAGGTCGCGGCCGAGTTCGGCGGCTCCGCGGTTGCCGAGGTGGCGTTGACCTGCGGGGTTGCGCTGGTCGCGGAGGTCGCGTCCGTTTCGGGCGGTGGGAGGTAGCGGCTCCAGGCGTCGGCGAGGCCGCCGTCGCCGTCGATGCGGTAGCCCTTGAGCGTCTTGCCGCTGACCTTCAGGTCCTTCGGTCGGACCAGGTACCGGTCCAGTTCTTTCGCCAGGCGGCGGCTGTCGAGCGGTTTGCCCTGGAGGTCGGTCCACGGCCCGTCTTCGATGGCATGTAGCTCGCGGATCAGCTCGGCCGTGACCATCCGGTCGGCCTTCTGCTCGGTGAAGATCTGCCGGATGTCGGCCAGCAGTCGAACCCCCGTCGAGGCGGGCTGCGCGGTGGCTTCGATCACGAAGTGATGGCAAGCCCTGCGTGCTGTTTGCGGCCAGTGCCCGCCGGCCGCGTCCGCGATGGCGAGCAGCGGACGCCAAATCTCCGCCGCGCGGTCGCGTACACCTTCCGGCCGGTCCGGCCGGGCGCGGCTGACCTCGTCACCGACTCGGCTGATCCACGCTTCCAGCTCGGTGCGCACGGGAGCTGCCTCCCGCTCGACGTCTTCCTCGATGAACTCCTCTACGGCCTCGTCGAAGCGTCGTTTCCGCATGTGCACGGTGATCGCCCGGGTGGTGATCGTGTCCGGCATTCCGCCGGCGATCCCGGCGAGCGCGACCGGCGCATAGACCGGGAACCGCGTGACGTTCATGCTCTTGGCGTCGCCGACGCACCGCGTCACCGTGGCCGACCGCTTGTAGCCCGCGTTCAGCAAGGCGCGGAGGTCCTCGTTGTTCCCTCCCGTTTTCGGGTTGAAGACTGCGTCGATCTCGTCGAACAGCAGCGTCATCGGGCCGTCGGCGAGCATGCGGAAGATCGCTGCCGGCGTGATGCTGATGGTCATCTCGGGCTTGGCGACGAGGTACTGCGCGACCTCCAGCACGCGCGTCTTGCCGCTCCCCGGTTCCGCCGAGTCGAGGATCAGGCGCGGGGTGACGTAGAGCCGCTCGGCCACGTGGGTATGGGCGTACCAGAGGGCGAGCGTCGGCGCGGCGTGCTCGTTGGCGAAGGCGGAGAACCGCGACACGAATGTCACGACCGCGTCGAGCACCTCGTGACCAGGCTTCGCGAAGGCCTCGGCCGGCGCTGGTCCGAGCCAGGTGAGCGGCGTGACCGGCGCGGCCTCCGGCAGCTCGCTCGGGTGGGCGCCGCCGTCTTCCGCTGGCTTGGCCGCGATGTGGCGGCCGCGCCAGACGCGCTGGCAGTTCTCCGAGCAGAAGTCACCGGACGGCGAGTCACCGTGCGGCCGGCCGCACTGCTGGCAGTTCGGTGCCGGCTCGTCGGAGATTACGGAGTCGATCACGGACAAGGCGTCATCGAATCCGGACATCAGGCGGCCACCTCCAGGCGGGCGGTCGGTTCGTCGTCGCCTCCGGCTTCGCGGTAGCGCTGCCATAAGTCGTCAAGGCGCTCGGTGTCGTCGAGTTGGTAGCGGAGGACGTCGGTCGGTGAGTCGTCTTCGACCGTCTGCATCAGGCGGGCCGCGTGCTCCCGGACGGCGCGGCGGTAGGCGTTCTTGAGCACGACGGCTTTCAGCCAGGCGCCGTAGTACGGCGGCGGCAGGATCGGGCCGTCGGTGTAGGTCTCGACGATCCACAGGCCGAGGCTGTGCAGGCGCTGTGCGCCGCCGGACCGCGGTTCGGTCGCTGTCCGCTCGCGGGCGTGGTCCATCACGGCCATGGGTGTCGGTGCGTGACCGGCGCCGGTCAGCTCGATGACCAGCTGAAGAACGCGGGCGGCGATCGGCGAGCCGAAGTCGTCGGCGCGCATGCCGGCGAGCAGCCGGCGGGCCCCTGTCAGCCGGACCTGCATCACGCAGCCCAGGAACTGACGCTCGGGGTCGAGCAATGTGGTCTTCATGGGGTGGCCTTTCGGTTGAGCTGCGCGTCAGCGGTTGTTGTCGCGGCGGTCGCGGTCACGGAGATCGCGGTACGACCGGCGGGCGCGGAGGCAGGAGTTGTAGGCGCGGCGGCCGGCGCGGAGCGTGCGACCGGTGCCGTCGCACCGGCGGCAGAGCCGGATCGCGCGGAGCAGTGGCGAGCGGAAATTGCCGAAGCCCCGGCAGGAGCGGCACGGCTTGTAGGGGTAGACCGCGCACGACCATAAGTAGCCGAGAGTGACGATTGTGAGAACGAGCAGGAGCAGGACGGTCGGGTTGCTGAGGGGGTTCAACGGAGCCTCCGGGGCTGTTTTTGGCCGCACTCGGCCCGCGCCTCTAGGTGCTAGGGCGCTGATCAGCGGTGTTGTGGTGGTCTAGGGAGGGCTCTAGGTCTAGAGGGACGAGGCTCTAGACCTAGAGCCCTGCGCGAGCTAGCCGCTCTTGCGGTTCCGGTCACGCTCGGTCAATGCGTCGGCGATCCATTCGCGCTTGACGCCCATCCGGTTGGCGCCCTTGCCGGTGTCGGCGTCGTTGCCCCACACCTGCTTGGTGGTGATCCCGAGCGGCTTCAACGCGGTGGAGAGCTGGGTTGCCTTCGCCGCGCCGGTCGGTAGCTCGGCCCACGGGCCGTAGACCGCCGGCCGCAGCTCGGCGAGCCGGTCGACGATGCGTTCCGACCACGCCTTCTCGGCGTCGCCGATCGCGGTCAGCACGTCGGCGAGCAGGGTGCTCGTGTCCTCGTCCTCTTCGGGCGTGAGGTCGAGGCCAGCGGCGTAGCCAGTCAGCCGTCCGGCCGCCAGCCGCGCGGTTCGTGCGCGGGCCGCGAGTTTCTCCGCGTCCGGGCCGTCGATGTACACGCCGCGGGTGATGCGCGGCTCGTCGCCCTCGCCGGCCAGGTAACCGATGCCCTTGTCCCGAAAGGACAACGTCGTGGCCCGGATGCCGTTGCGGTACGACGAGGTCCCGAGGACCATGTCGTTGGCCTGCTGGCCGGTGACCTTGAGGCAGAACCGCATCACCGCGTTGTCGCTGATCGCCGTCGGGATGCTCTTCGCGTCCGGCCGCTGCGTCGCCAGGATGATCACGATGCCCAGCGCCGGGCCGCGCTTCACGAGGTCGGTGCAGACCTCCTCGATCTCCGCGCCGTACTCCGGGTGCTCGAACCACTTCTGGCACTCGTCGACGCCGATCACGATCGGGTGCAGGCCGAGGGACTTCTTGTCGGCCAGCTCCGGCGTGACCTTGTTCTCCGGGCACAGGTCCTTCGGCAGCTCCCGGATCACCTTTGCGCGCCGCCGCAGCTCACCGGCGAGCGCGCGCAGGTCGGTGACGGCATATGCGATGTCCTCCGGCTCGTCGCCAGCGCGGTACCGGTGCGACACCGGCGCCAGCGGCGAGAGGTCGCCGGTTCCCTTGAGGTCGAACGAGTGCAGCTCGGCCCGCGGGTCCAGCGCGGCGATCAGCAGCAGCTCTCGCAGCGTGAACGTCTTGCCCATCCGCGGGATCGCGCCGATGACCATCGAGATGAACATCAGCGTGATGTCCACCCACCGGCCGCGCTGGTCGGTGCCGAACGGCTGCGGCTTGAACAAGTCCACGGTGCCGGGCTTCCGCAGCGGCCAAGCTGCCTGCCGCGACTTGGACAGGTCCTGGTCACCGACCCACAGGACCATCCGCCCGGGGTGAACCTCGGCGTTGCCCTCCGGCCAAACGCAGCCGAGGGGACGGCCGAGGCCGGACGCGAGTTTCGCACGCCGCTCGACCACTTCGGAGACCGTGACACCTGGCGGAAGGTCGACGTCCGCGCGCCAACCAGGGCCGTCGCGGGTGATTGGCGCCGTGAACCCGATCGCGTTCGGGTTCTTGGTGAGGGCCTGGTTGATGCCCGCGATGCCGAGCACCGACAGCGCCTGAACGACGTTGTCACTGGTGAGCTTTTGGACCTGCGTGGACAGGACGGCGCGAGACGACACCACCGGGTTGTCTCGGGTGGACCCGAGCTTTCCGAGCAGGCCAACTGCGATGGCGCCGCAGGCCCAGATCACCCACTCCGGCAGGACGTTTGGCAGCGTGAACACCAGAACCAGGCCGACCGTCGACACGAGACCGAGCTGAATCAGCCGGAGTACGACTCGCCGATCCCGCTGCTGTGACAGCTTCAGGTAGACATCGGCCTTGTCGGCCGTGGCCGTCTCCGAGCGGGCCGGGCGCCCCTCAGCGTCGGTCACGTATCGGCTAGTCGCCGCGAGCAGTAGGAAAAGGCCGCGAGGGGAGCGCACCGCGAGCCGGAGCGCGTAGAGCGGTGACCGGGCCGCGTGGTAGCCGGCCTTGTGCGCGTAGTGCTTCCCCACCCACTTCGCGGCGTCCTTCGCGTCGGCTGTCGACTTGAGGTAGCTGGGGATGATCGCCTGGCGGTTCTGCGAGCGGAGGCGGTCCAGCCACGACGAGCCGTCCGTGACCGGGCGGTCCACCGGGGCGGCCGGCGACTGCTCCGCGGCCTCGTCGCCGGGCTCGGCGTCGATGACGAACGGGTCGGCCTCGGCGGGAGCCGTGCTGGGGAACGCGATCACGCGGCCGCCGTGCGGTTCGTTGGTGGTGCTCATCAGTCGTTCACCCCCTGGTCGGTGGTGTCGCGTACGAGGTGTGCGAGGGCAGCGCCACAGCCGAGGACGACCACCGGCAGGCAGGAGACGAGCGTGGTCACCGGCCAGGGAGCGCGTTCGACGTCCGCCGCGGACATCAGGTGATAGGCGACCTGGCCGACCATCCCGAGGACGAGCGAGCCCAGGGCGGACCACTTCGCGAAGCTGCGAACTCGGTGGGTCCGGGTCGCCGGGGACAGCCAGACCCGCAGGGCGAACGCCGCGTAGGTCTCGACCCCGATCGGGAGCGTGATCGCCGAGTTGATCGTCAGGTGGTCCCAGATCCCCGGCAGGAGCTGGATCGGGCCGAACCCGGTCAGCCTGCCGAGACCGACCCAGCCGCTCCAGACGGCGACGAACGCCGGCAGGGCCAGGAGGAGCACCGGCCACAGCTTGATCCGCCGCACCTTCTCCGGCGTCGCGCCCGGGTCTGCGGTGACGTTGACCTGCGACTCTGCCTCATCGGAAACCGGTTCGTCGGTGATCTGGGACTCTGGATCGGGGTCCTCGACCTCGGTGGGTTCCGTCACCGCGTGCAGCTTCCGCACGGGCTTGGTGTCGGTCTCCTCGTTCAGCGCGGCGAGGATGGCGCGGGCTTTCGGCGCACCCACCTTGAACTCGGTCATGATCCGGTTCCGGGAGGGGCACTCGCCCAGGTCCGCGGCGAACTCGCGGACACGGGGCAGCAGGTCGGTGACCGAAGGCGGGTACGCGCTTCGGGTGTTCGTGGGCGTGTCGAGCCCTACCATGGGTGTTCTCCTGACTGGCTTGGAAGTGGTTGGGAGAAGCCCGGTCCGGCGGGTGGTTCTTGGCGGTTCCGTGCGCCGGGCCGGGGCGGCTTCAAGCGGCCGCGCCGGGGCTGTCCGACCGGCCCCGGAGGGCCGAGTTGACGGTCTGACGACAGATGCGCCGGACGTGTCGATGCGTCGCGGCTCGGTCCGTGCTCGGCGCCAGGCTGGTGCTCGCCGTTTCCTGGTCGTGAGCCGTCACGAAGTACTCGGCGATCATCGCGTCGATGTCCGACTCGGTCAGTCCGTCCGGCGCGTAGCTGGGCAAAGGGATGAGGTCATCCATTGGTGTGAACTCCAACGACTTGTAGGTCTCCCGCTCGGGAGCGGCCGGTGTCGGCCGGAACCCAACGTAAGTCCTGTCTATTAACTCTGTCAACTGACATGGGAGAACTGACTTAGCCAACTGACTTGGCCTACGCTGGTGGTATGGCATCCCTGAACCCGGACGACCCGCGTGCGCCGTTCTTGCAAGTAGCCGGCGGCCTCCGGGCCGCGATCCTGTCGGGGGAGTACGCCCCCGGGGCGCAGCTGCCGACCTACCAGGAACTGGCCGATTCCTGGGGGGTGGCGGTGAACACGGCCAAGAGCGCCGTTGCCCACCTCAGGGAAGAGGGCCTGGTGGTGATCCGGCACGGCAAGGGCTCGTTCGTGCGCACTCAGCCGGTCGAAGGTGACTCCGCGGCTCGCCCCGAGGCCTCGGGAGATGAGCGGGTCTGGCAGGCCATTGCCGAGATCAGGAAGCGTCTCGGCGAGATCGAGCGGAAGCTGGGGAAGAACTAGCCGAACAGGGCGCGGAGGAACTGCACGACGCCGTCGATCACCGCGCCGATGCCGTGCGCGGCTCCGCTGGCCCACGTCGCCGAGTCGGCCGGGTACTTGACGATCAGCACGACGATCGCGAGTCCGATGACCAGACTGATCGCCTTGCCGACCAAGCCGCCCCCGCTCTTCATAACCGGGAAGTTGTTCTTCGCCATCACGGTCTCCTTTCGTTCCGCGACGGGCCTGGAGGCCGGTCCGGATCGGGGTTTTCGATCCGGCGTTGTCGCTGATGAACTCAGGAAACCGCGCAGGGGTGGGGGTGCAGCAGTGTGCACGCGGGGGTGCATTTCTGCACGTGGGGGGTGCACGGGGGGTGCTTTAATGACCTTCGGAGGTACCGGTGGTCGACAAGGGGAAGCAGCCGAACGCACTTCTAGCTGCGGTTATGCGACAGGCGGGGGCGACTAACAAGGGCTTCGCTCGCCGTGTGCGCGAGCGCAGCCTGAGAGACGGCGGCGAGCTTGTCAGCGCGGACCACGTGTCGGTCAAGCGCTGGCTCGACGGTACGAAGCCGCACCCGCGCACCTGCCAGCTGATCGCCGGCGTTCTCGGCGAGCTGCTCGGCCGGCCCGTGGGACTGGAAGAGATCGGCTTTGGCGGAGCAGCCGAGACCACCTCGGACGATGTCGGTCTGGAGTACCCGGAGGAGATCGCGCACAGCCTGGTCGCGCTGGGCGCAATCACCGAACTCGAGCTGCGGACGCCGAAGCGGGTCGGTCCACTGGCCGTCGTACCGGAGGCATGGAGCGGCCTGCTCGTCCGGTGGCTGACCGACTCCGACGACGAAGGATCGCGGCCGCCGTCCGAGCCGCGCTCGATCACTCTCGTGGACGTCGAGGCGGTTCGCGAGGCAACCGCGATGTTCAGCAGCTTCGACTACAAGTACGGCGGTGGCCGGCCGAAGTCGCTCGTCGCCTCGTTCCTTGACCAGGAGATCTTGCCGAACATCAAGCACGTGTCCCCGCAAGACCCAGTCGGCAGGGAGTACTTCCGGGAGGTCGCTGCCCTGACGCGGCTCGCCGGCTGGACGGCCTACGACACGGGCGCGCACGGACTCGCTCAGCGGTACCTGACACAGGCGTTCCGCCTGGCGAAGGCGGCCGGCGACAAGCCGCTGTGCGGCCGAATCCTCGCAGGCATGTCGCACCAGGCGAACTTCCTCGGGCACTTCCAACGCGCCGTCGACCTGGCACGAGCCGCATACAAAGGCGCCAACGGCTACGCCACGCCGACGACGATGGCGCTCTTCCACGCGATGGAAGCAAGGGCTCTGGCGTCGCTCGGCCGGCACGAGGACGTCACGGCTGCTTTGCTGACGGCCGAGCGCTGGCACGGCCAGGGCATTCGGGCGAACGACCCCGAGTGGATCCACTATTTCGACGAAGCTGAACTGCACGCCGAATTCGCGCACTGCTTCCGCGACATCGGGAACGCCGAGCTGGCAAACCATCACGCCGCCGCGTCCATCGCAGTCTCGGCGTCCACCTACGTCAGGAGCCTCTCGTTCTGCCGGACGGTGCTGGCCACGGCGCACCTCCAAGGCGGGAACCTCGAAGAGGCGTTGGACGTGGCCAGGTCTGTCGTCGAGACCGCGGCCAAGCTGAAGTCCTTCCGTGTTCTCTCGTACCTCGACGACTTCCGCGGACGGCTCGGTGGGCACGCTGGCGACCCGCTAGTGAAGGAGTTCCTCGACTTCGCAAGCATCCACCTGCCGTCAGAAAACCTTCCAGTGGCGGGGCGCCTGATCGTTGCGTAAGTCGGAGATTCGCTTCTCCACCTCGGCCTTGACTTCGGCGGACTCGTCGACGGTCTGCGAGAGCCACATGGTCATGTTCAGCTCGCGGGTAGCCCTGACGACGGGGAACCCGTCCCAGCTGATCGGGTCGAACCCGTACGCCTCGGTGTACGAGTCGTACTCGGCCTCGGAAGCCCAGCCGAACGCCTGGTGACGGACCGAAAGCACGGCCGCGTCCCACTCTCGTGGCCCGTAGGCGAAGTCCTCGAAGTCGATCAGGTTTAGCGTCCCGTCCGGGGCGCGCATGACGTTCCCCGGGTGCGCGTCGCCGTGTACGGGGCCGTCGGGAAGCGGGAACTCAAGATCTTGGAACTTCTCGGAGAGTTCCTCGTACCGCTCGCGCAGGAAGTCAAGGTCGGCCTCGGGGAGCTTGCCCTTCAGGGCTTGCAGGCGCGGTTCAACTTTTGGCATCGGGGAGAACGGCGGCAGACGAAAGTCCGTCGGATGGGGGAGTGCGTGCAGGTCGTGGAGCAACTTCCCGAACTCCGCCGGCCTGATCGGGGTGTCGTCCTCTTCGAGGCAGTTCCAGAACGTGACGGGTAGCCCGTCTTCGATGAACGGCTGTTCAGCGCCGCGTAGCGATGTGGCGGCTGGGAACGAGTTTTCCGCGAGCCAACCGGCGACGAGCACCTCTTTCGTTGCCGCGGGGATCGAGCGTCCGACGCGGACCACAGCCGAGCCATCCGCTAGGCGGAAGATGGCGTTCTCCCCGAATCGAACCCGCTTCGCACCGGCCGCGTCGAGCCCGGCGAAAGCACACGCTGACTCGAAGACGGCTTGTGTCCGCTCTGACGTGAAGGCCTTCGTCGTGGTCATCAGACTCCTCTATCGGTGCCTTGCTCAGGCTAGAGCGTGGGGTTGAGTGCCGGCACGGTGAATGTGGTGGTGAGGCCCGGTCGGCACGCCGCCTGGAGGGAGGACAGGGTGTGTCGACCGGGAGCTGGTCAGGACCAGAGGTCGTCGGTGATGCCGCCTCGCAGCCAGTTGGCAGTCTTCGCGTAGCGTTTCACAGCTGCTTGATCGGTAAGAAAAGCTACGCCGCTGTGATGCGGTACGGATACAGCGAAGGGGCCAATGCGGTCCTCATATATGGTAAAAGGTTCGACCAAACCGGGTGGACAGAAGGCTGCCGGAACTAGACCAACGGAAAGGCGAAGTAGTTTAGAAACCGTCGCCACTTCCTCAATCTGGTCGTAGAGCACGCTTGGTGAGCAGGCGTCGGGGCGCGTGGCGGACTCGCCGAGAAGAAACGCGTAGAACGGCTCGGGGCCGTCCGATGAGCTGATGCGGGCCGGGGCAGGGACGAGGTTTTCCGAGGTGGCGACGGGGTTGGGCAGGCTGGACTCTTGGATTGCACGGGAGTAGGCGGCCGAACGAAGTCTGTTCGGGAACAGTGTTGGAGACCACTCGAAAACCAGCGTTGACAGCTGTTCGAAACTGATGTGCAGCAAGTCCTCGTCGTGTTCGGTATGGACAATTAGGTCAGCGTCGTCGGCGCGGTTTGCGAGGTCTACGATCTGCTTCATCGTGGATTCTGGGCTACCGATAAGTCCGAGTAGATAAGCCACCACCGCGGCTTCCTGTCGGCGGCCTCCGGTTTCGAGCCCGGACAGTTTGGCAGGGCTCATCTTCGCTGTCTTGGCGACACGACGAAGGCTGAGTCCACGCTTCTCCCGCAGTGCGCGAAGCGCGTAAGCAACGGCGATGATCGCTGGCCGCGTGGTAGCTCGTGGCACGGTTGGTGTTGTTCCGTTCTGTCGTCGGTCTGTCGCGTCGGGCCGTCGCGGACGGCAGTCCGCACCATCGCGGATTTGCACGATTCGTGCAGTTCGTAGTCACGGTGTCGGCACGGCGTGCGTCGCCTAGGGACGGCTCTGCCGCGTGTGCTGCTGCGGGATACCCCGCTCGCGCCGGCAGATCGCATCGCAACGACTGCATTGACGGGGGATGCCATGCGCGCGACGCTCGGACAGCGGCTCGAAGGCGGCCGCCGCAGTGACACCGCACAGCATGGTGATGCCCTGGCCAGGCTTCGGAATGCCGGTCAGCCGGGCTCGGTGCCACTCGCCGTCGACAACGGGGTGGATCGCTGCGGGGTCGATGTAGATCAGAGCCGTCATTGGAAACCTCGTTCGCATTCGAACGCCTGAAGCGCCATAGCGGCCTGCTTCCAGTCATCGTCCGTCATGTCGGCGATCGCCGGTGCCGGCTGGAGGGCTTCCAAGTCGATCTCGTTCAGCCGCTGGCCACTCGTGTTGAACAGGGAGCCGCCGCACCAGAATGTCGACCGGTCGCTGCGCCCGGTCGTGGCCTCACCGTCTTGTGCCGTCACCTGATCAACTCTGGTTGAGCGAAGGTGCCATAAACACAGCCGGTAACCATGATTTCGGCAGGTCAGAGTATGCGAACTAGGCGTCAAAGGCATAGATCAGCGGGGCGCCGCTGGCCGCCGGTAACCTCGCTTCGTGGACCTGCTCCCGTTCGACGACTACGTGCGCTCGCTCAACCGCAAGCGCATGTCCGCCGGCGTCCTGTTCCGCGACGAGGCCGACCGAGTGCTGTTCGTCGAGCCGTCGTACAAGTCGCACTGGGACATTCCGGGCGGTGCGTGCGAGGCAGGCGAACCGCCCTGGCGTACGGCGGTCCGCGAGGTTGCGGAAGAGGTCGGCATCGATCGGCCGCTCGGCGACCTGCTGGTGATCGACTACATCCCGGACGACGCGCGCATGCCGGAGGGGATGGCTTACGTCTTCGACGGAGGCATGGTCTCTGAGGCTGAGATCAAGGCTCTCACGATCACGGACCCCGAGATCCTGTCGGTGGAGCTGCTGCCGGTCGACACCGCGGCGTCGCGCCTGAAGCCGATCCTTGCTCGCCGGGTTGCGGTAGCCCTCGACGCTGCGCGCGCCGGTGAGCTGCTGATATGTGAGGACGGTCGGCGCATAGCGCGGTAGGCTGGTTACTGCGTGCACACAGCCGGAGGACGGATGACCGCTCACAACCCGCTCGCCGAGAACCTGACGCGCATCCGGAAAGCCCGCGACTTCTCGCAAGAGGGGCTCGCCGAGGCTGCCGCGGTCGGCGTCGACACCGTGGCGCGCATCGAGCAGGGCACTCGGACCACCAGCCGCCCCACCACCCTCCGAAAGCTCGCGGTCGCGCTTGGGGTGCCGGTCGATGCCCTGCTCGGCACGATGCCGGCGCCGCACTCGCGCGATGTCGACGTGGCTCCGCTCCGCCGGGCGATCACCGCGGATGCGTCCATCCCTGGCCTTGAAGACCTGGCCGACACCCGCGAGCTGTTGCCGCTCCCCGAACTCACGGCGAGCGCGCACGCCGCCTGGAGGGCGTACGTCGACGGGCGCCACGCCGAGCTGCTGCACGCGTTGCCGGTCGTCCTGGCCGACGCGCGGCGAGGCGTCCGCGATACCCGCGACGAAGAGCGCGCCGGCGCGCACCGCGTCCTGTCGACCGCGTACCGCCTTGGCGCCGGCATCGCGGGCCGACTTGGCTTCGACGACTTGGCGTACACATCCGCCGCGCGGGCGATCGAGGCCGCGACCGAGTCGGACGCTCCCGAGGTCGAGGCTGCAATATCGCTGCGCTACCTGGCGTGGACGCTGGTCCGCCAGGGCCGGGCGGAGGATGCAGAGCGGGTCGCGACACAGTCGGCGGCCGCGATCGAACCGCGGATGCTCGACCGCGATCCGGTACGCGCGGGCGTCTTTGGGAACCTCCTGTTCAACGCCGCAACCGCTGCTCTACGAACCGGGAGCGCCAGCCGCGCTGAGGACTTGCTTGCCGCTGCTCACGCTGCTGCGATTCGGTCACGGGGTGACACGGCTTCGGAGGCCGCCATCTTCGGCCCGCGCGTCGCCGCACTGCAGAACGTCGAGCTTGCGGCGCGGGCTGGCGACCCCGAACAGGCACTCCGCTTGGCGGCCGCCGTCCCGGACACAACCGGTGACGTCCCGGCGTTTTGGGAGGCCGGCCACCGACTGCTCCTAGCAGCTGCAGCCGCAGATATCAGGCATGACCGGGACGCCTTGGCTTGGCTTGCCGAAGCACGTGACCTTGCGCCGGACTGGGTGCGGTATCAACCTCTTGGCAAGACAACCATGCGGCGCTTGGTCGATCGGGCTGCGCGACGTCGCGGACCGGACTTTGCGACGCTTGCCACCCACTACGGAATCCTCGACTAGGCCATCGTCACCACAGGCCGCTCCATTCAGCTGCCTTCACCTGCCAAGTCGGCGGTTCTCAGTCTCACTCGCTCGGGCACACCAGCGCCAGTACATCGCCGACACCCTCGAAATCGAACATAGGTTCGACGATGAGGTATAGTCGGATTGCGGTGCTGGCTCGCAGGGGAAGTGCGAGCCAGCACCGCTCTATCGGGCCGGGCGCCGACCGAGGGCTGACGGGAGAACTACGACTGTGGCCGGCTCGACGACGTCGTCACTCACGGCCCAGGATGTCGCTGCGCGGATCTTCGCCGCGGCTGCCGGCCTCGTGGCTACCCGCCAGGAAAGCCCTCCTGGTCACCAGGGCCGTGAACGCTGTCCGGGGTCGGCCGATCGACGGACGTTTCGCTTACCGACACACCCAAGCACCAGTGGCGACGGCTTGCACTCGTCGTCGGTAATCTGCTGTACGACCCGGCGCGCAACCCTGCGGACGTCGTCGCGGCTGTGACCGACGCCGAAGCCGGTGTTGTTAAGTGGCTGCCGTGTAACCGCACCGCATCGCGCTGGCCAGCGCTCATAATTTCTCCCACGCTCGAAATATGTTAGGCGATTCCATGGCTGAGTGGAATAATGCCTAAGTATGACCGATGACGTGTGGCGGCCGCTTGGTGTCGATACCGAAGAGCAAGTTGCTGAATACGATGCGCTCCATGATGGCGTTCCAACATGGATGGACGCTGCTTACTGGACCTGGGTTCGTGATGTATTGACTGTTAGGGAATACACGTCCACTGGTCGAAATCAGGTGGACATGCTGAACGTCAGTCTTGCAGAGAAGATGTGTCAGATGTTGCGAATTCCTCTACCTAGTCTGCGCAAGAGTTATGCGGATTACTCGGTCGGTCAGGATCAACTCAATAGGGCTATACAAGCCTTGCGGGGTCACTCGCTGCCACTCCAGATAGCTGATTATCTACTTGCACATGGCGGAAAGGTGCCCTCGGACAATCTGGACTCTTTGCTTGAACGTAGCCGGTCTGCATACCGGGTGGGCGTACGTGCCGGACGCCCAGGGTTGAGCCGCCGCGTGCCTGAAGGGGTTCAGGTTGCGGCTGAGTCGGTCATGGTCCGGGCAGGTAAGGCTGGTGTGCGACTGTCGAGTGCATGGGGAGAATTGTATGGCGTGAATTCGAATGCAAGTGCGGCTTATCGATTGGCGATCCTTGCAGTCGAGGATGCAGCTATTCCAGTCGTGTCGCCGAGTAACAAGAGTGCGACACTAGGAACGGTAATTAAGCAAATTGAGGATCAAAAAGACTGGCGTCTTCCTATGGATCGCGAGCATGGTAAAGCTCCGTCATCCGATGTTGTTATCGCGACGCTAAAAATGCTCTGGCACGGGCAGCATGATCGTCATGGTGGCCAACCCTTTGCGCCAGGTAATGTTTCCTTCGCTGAAGCGCAGGTCGCTGTGTCTCTAGCTGTCGTATTGGTCCAATGGTTTGATGCTGGCCTGATCCAGAGACTGCCTAAGAACTCCGGAGGTGCGGGAAGCTAACTCGGGTCGCCGCCCAGGTGGTACCCGAGAGTCTCTTCGGCCGTGTTGAGCAGCATGAGTAGCCTGACAGAGTGCCTGACAATCATCCCGTATTGGCGAGCACCTTAGTGGACTTACATGGACGTTCGAGCCCGAGGTCACCGGGCACGCCTCTTGGTCACGAAAGGGTGATCTTGGCCTGATAACGAAGAGGTCCCAGGTTCAAGTCCTGGTAGGCCCACTCGAACAGAACCCGGTTCGCCACTGCGCGAGCCGGGTTTCGTCGTTTCCGCTCCTTAATTCTCGATCAAGCGCGGGTTCTCTTCGCAGCCAACGGGTTTACCGTCGAAGCAGACGAAGGGGGCCGGACATGGGGTGGATCATCGCGGGAATCGTGCTCGTCGCGCTGCAGGCGATCGCTGTGGTCGTCGACCTGCGGGACCGGGGGCGCCAGGGGAAACGGATCGCCGGCGGGCTGCGGCGAGCGCGGCAGGACGACGTCGTGCCGAACCCGCAGGTCGGCGACCAGGGCAACTACCTGGGCAGCTGGTAGCGCGTCAATCCCGTTCCGTCGAAAGGACCGCGCCCGTCTGCTGGGCGGCGTCGAGGAACTGCCCGAACTCGCGCTGTCCCGGATACAGGTCAGCCCTGCCGGGAAGAGAAGGCCGGCAGGGCTGAGCAGTCACGGTCGGCACGCACCACGGTCGCCTCTCGGCGAGGTGGCGCTTCGCGGCTCCAGCCGGACGGAACTCCGCGAAGGCAGTGGTTGAGGCCCGGGGGACACGGTGGGCGAACCGACCAATGGTTACAACAGGACGCCCGGCCGCGGTATTTCCGTGGGCGTGTGACGTCGATTACCCGTGGTTCCACGTGGAACCACCGGCACCCGGCAACCGCGCCGAGCCGGTGCAGTAACATCGCGGGGTAAGGGAAGCAAGCTGAGAAGGGGGCTTCGGTGAAGAAGCTGCTGGCACTCGCGGTCATCGCGGGCGGCGTCCTGTTCGTCGTGAAGCGCAACAAGGCGGCCAAGGCGGAAGCCGACCTCTGGCGCGAGGCGACCGCGCCGGTCCCCTCGAGCAACGGCACCACGCCGGCCAAGCCGGCGGGCGCGTCCCACAACTGACGCTGTGCGCGGGCGGCCGTGCGCCGCTCGCGTCCGGGGCTGTAGCTCAATTGGTAGAGCACCGCCTTTGCAAGGCGGGGGTCAGGGGTTCGATTCCCCTCAGCTCCACATCACGTCCGACGAAGGCCAGGTCCGCGAGACCTGGCCTTCGTCGTACCGGGAGGTTGTCGAAATCCCGGAGGCGGCTCCGTCCCAGGGGTGTGAGCGGCTGCGGAGGCCGCCTGACTCGGGAGGCAATCATGGCGATCCACCGGCTGGACCACACCGGTTACGTGGTCGAGGACCTCGCGGCCGCTGTCGCGTTCTTCGTCGAGCTCGGGATGGAGCTCGAAGGCGAAGCCACCGTCGAGGGGGACTGGGCCGACAAGCTCATCGGGCTCGACGACGTCCGCGCGGACATCGCGTTCCTGAAGACGCCCGACGGCCACGGCCGGGTCGAGTTGTCGACCTTCGAGAAGCCCGCGGCCACCGGGGCCGCGCCGTGGGCGCCCGTCAACACGCCGGGCATCCCGCGGATCACCTTCGTCATCGATGACGTCGACGACCTCGTCAAGCGCCTGCGCGAGCACGGCGGCGAGCTCGTCGGCGAAATCGCGCGGTACCAGGACTACTGCCGGTACGCCTACGTCCGCGGACCCGCCGGTGTCATCGTCGGGCTCGTCGAAGAACTCAGCTGAAGGGAACTGCCATGGCCGTCGCCGATGACCTCGACCGCGCCACCGACTCGGCTTGGGACTGGGTTGCCGAGCAAACCCGCACCTACCTGGACTCCGGGGGAACCGAAGGGCACGAGTCGAACGGTCTGCACACGCTGATCCTCGCCACCACCGGCCGCCGGACCGGGACCCCGCGACGCTGTTGCCTGATCTACGGGACCTCGGGGGACGACTTCGTCGTCGTCGCCTCGAAGGCCGGGGCCGACGAGGATCCGGCGTGGTTCAAGAACCTCGAGGCGAACCCGAGCGTCGGCGTCCAGGCCGGGACGCGCCGGTTCACCGCCCGTGCGCGGGTGGCGTCCGCGGCCGAGCGCGAAACGCTCTGGCCGATGATGGCCGCCATCTTCCCGCTGTACGACGAATACGCGCAGAAGACCGAGCGCGTCATCCCGATCGTGCTGCTCACGCCGCAGGACTGACGTGACAGCGCCCGTGTCAGGGTGAGGTCAGGTCGGTGTCAGGCCGGCCGAACACAGTGCTCCCATGACAGAAATGGCGATCACGGCTTCCGGGCTTCGGAAGGCCTACCAGGACAAAGTCGTGCTCGACGGCATCGACTTGCAGGTACCCGCGGGGACGATCTTCGCCCTCCTCGGCCCGAACGGCGCCGGGAAGACGACGATGGTGAACGTCCTGACCACGCTGCTCAAGGCGGACGGCGGCGCGATCAGCGTCGCCGGTCACGACATCGCGGCCGAGACCAAGAAGGTCCGGTCCGCGATCGGGGTCACCGGGCAGTTCGCGGCCGTCGACGAGCTCCTGACCGGCGAAGAGAACCTCCAGCTGATGGTGGACCTCAGCGGGACCAAGGACGGCAAGCGGGTCGTGGCCGACCTGCTCGAGCGCTTCGAACTCACGGAGTCGGCGCGCAAGCCGGCGTCGACCTACTCCGGGGGCATGCGCCGGAAGCTCGACCTGGCGATGACGCTCGTCGGCCACCCGCGGATCATCTTCCTCGACGAGCCGACGACCGGTCTGGATCCGCGCAGCCGCCGGACGATGTGGGCGATCATCCGCGACCTCGTCGCCGACGGCGTCACCATCTTCCTCACCACGCAGTACCTCGAGGAAGCCGATCAGCTGGCCGACCGGATCGCCGTGCTCGACCAGGGCCGGCTCGTCGCGGAGGGCACCGCCGACGAGCTCAAGCGCCGGCTGCCCGGCACCCACGTCCGGCTCCGGTTCGCCACCGCCGCCGAGCTCGACGCCGCCGCGCGCGTCCTCGTCGACGGCACCCGCGACGACGAAGCACTCGCTCTGCGCGTTCCCGGCGACGGCAGCTCGAAGTCGTTGCGCACCTTGCTCGACCGGCTCGACGAATACGCGCTCACCGCCGAAGAGTTTTCCGTGCACACCCCCGATCTCGACGACGTCTTCCTCGCCCTCACCGGCCACGCCACGGAGGTTGTTTCCCGATGAGCACCCACGCCACGGTCATGCTTCGCCGCAATTTCAAGCACATCGCCCGGAACCCGACGTCGGTCTTCAACGCCGTCCTGATGCCGATCGTGATCATGCTGATGTTCGTCTACATGCTCGGAGACGCGTTCGACGTCGGCGTCGATTACGTCGACTACGCCACGCCGGGCCTGATGCTCCTCGCGATTTGCTACGGCCTCGGCGCCACGGCGACGTCGGTGAACTCCGACATGACGAAGGGGATCATCAACCGCTTCAAGGTCATGGACGTCTCGCGCGGCGCGGTGCTGACCGGGCACGTCGTCGCGAGCGTGCTGACCAACCTGATCGCCATCGCCGCGCTCGTCGGCGTCGCTTTCCTGCTCGGCTTCAGCCCGTCCGCGGGTTTCCTCGACTGGCTCGGCGTGGTCGGCATGATCGTGCTGCTCGGTTTCGCGGCCGGCTGGTTCACCGTCGCGCTGGGGCTGGCCGCGAAAACGCCGGAAACGGCGGGGATGGCCGCCGTGCCGCTGGTGATGCTGCCGTTCTTCAGCAGCGCCATCGTGCCAGCCGAAAAGATGGGTCCCGGCCTCCGGGAATTCGCCGAGTACCAGCCGTTCACGCCGATCATCGAAACCGTGCGCGGACTGCTCACCGGCACGCCGTCCACCGGCTACGCGATCGCCGCGGTCGCCTGGTGCGTCGGGATCGCCGTGGTCGGTTACGTGTGGGCGCGGGCGAAGTTCACGAAGCGAGCGTGACGCCCGCCAGCTCGTCCCAGCTCGCCGCCGTTCCCTCCCGCGTCGCCTCGGTGAACCCCTCGTCACCGAGGCGATTCCGGGTGTCCGCTTCGATCCGGCCGAAGTCCGGGTGGGAGCGGTCCGCCAGCCCGCGCAGGCCGGCGCTCGCCGCGAGCAGGCGGGCGGCCTGCGCGGGTTCTTCGGTGCGCAGCGCCAGATCCGCGATTCCCACGAGGACCTGCGCGAGCACGAGCGGGTGGCCTGTCTCGGACGCCGCGGCGAACGCCGCGGCCCGGTGCTCGCGGGATTCGCCGACGTCCGTGGCCAGGTAGCCGAGCAGATCACCGGTCACCGCGCGGACGGTCGGCAGCCCTGCGCCGTCGCCCAGCATCGTCGTCGCGACATCGAGCTGGCGGCGGGCCTGCTCGAAATCACCGCGCCAGCGCGCGAGTTCCGCCTTCGACAGCGCCAGCTCGGCCAGCGCGTTCGGCCAGGCGACGCGTTCCGCGGCTCGCTGCGCTTCGGCCAGCGCCACCGCGCTCGCGTCCTCGTCGCCGAGCAGCCAGTACAGCTGGGCCTGCCGCATCCGCATCCGGACGACGTCCTCGATGGCCCCGACCTCGGTGACCACCACGACGGCTTCCTCGTAGTACGCGCAGGCGCCGGCGAACTCGCCGCGCACGGCGATGCGGTCGGCCAGCTCGGTCAGCGCAAACGACATACCCCACCGTTCGCCGATCGCGCGGAACTCGGCGAGCGCCGTCTCGAGGTGCGCGTCCGCCTCGCGATCGCCGTGGCCGAACTGGATCCGCATCTTGCCGAGCTGCAGCCGGGCCACCGCGCGAGCCCACGGGTCTTCGTCGGCGAGCAGCGGTTCGAACGCGGTCAGCGCCGCGTCCGGCCCGTGCAGCAGGCGTTCGAGCGCGGGGGCGAACCGCAGCTCCAGGTCGCCGTCCGGGGTCTGGAGGCTGATTTCGTAGGCCTTCCGGATCCAGTCCACCGCCTGGGACTCGTCGCTCTGCTGCCCGGACGTCACGAACTGGACGACGAACGAATAGACGACACCGCGGAGCTCGTCCGGCACGTCGCCGGGCACGGCCGTGGCCGCCAGGACCAGCTCGTTGCCCTCCGCCCGGTGCCCGCCGAGCCACCAGTACCAGGCGGCACCGGCCGCCAGGCGCATCGCGGGCTCGGCTTCGGCGGCCGCGAGCGCACCGCGCATCGCCGCCGCGATGTTCTCGTGCTCGGCTTCGAGCTTGGCCAGCCAGTCCAGCTGTTCGCCGCCGCGCAGGTGCGGCTTCGCGGTCTCGGCCAATTCGGTGAAGTACGCGAGGTGCGCGTGCCGAGCCCGCGTCGTTTCCTCGGCCTCGGCGAGCCGCTGCTCGGCGTACTCCTTGATCGTGCCGAGCATCCGGTACCGCTGCGCACCGTCGCGCTCGCTGACCACCACCAGCGACTTTTCGGTCAGCGCCGTCAGCAGTTCGAGGACTTCCCACTCCTCGACGACGTCGCCGCCGCATACCCGCTCGGCCGCTTCCAGGCTCGCGCCGCCGGCGAACACCGACAGCCGGCGCAGCACGACGCGCTCGGCGTCGGTGAGCAGTTCCCAGCTCCAGTCGATGACCGCGCGCAGCGTCCGGTGCCGGGGCAGCGCGGTGCGGCTGCCGCCGGTCAGCAGGCGGAAGCGGTCGTCGAGCCGGTGGGCGAGCTGGTCGAGCGACATGGTGCGCAGCCGCGCGGCGGCGAGTTCGATCGCCAGCGGCATCCCGTCCAGCGCCCGGCAAACCCGCGCCAACGTCGGCAGCGCGGCGTCGTCGGTCGCGAGCTCCTTGCGCACCGCGCCGGCCCGGTCGCGCAGCAGCCGGACGGCCGGGGCGGCCTCGATTTCGGCGGGATCGGCGTCCGGCGCGGGCAGGACCAGCGGAGCGAGCTGCCACAGCGCCTCGCCGGTGATGCCGAGCGGTTCCCGGCTCGTCGCCAGGATCCGCAGCCGACGGCACTCGCCGAGGACGCGGTGGGCGAACGCCGCCGCGGACTCGATGACGTGCTCGCAGTTGTCCAGCACCAGCAGCATCGACCGCTCGCGCAGCGCCGCGATGACCCGGTCCGTCGGCTCCGCGTCCGGTGCCTCGCCGAGGAGCGCGTCCCGCAGCTTGAGCGCGCCGAGCGTGGCTTGCGCGACGTCGCCGTCGGCGCCGATGGCCGCGAGCTCGACCACCCAGGCGCCGTCCGGCAGGTCGCCGAGCAGGTGCCGCGCGGTTTCCGTGGCCAGCCGGGTCTTCCCCGAGCCGCCCGGGCCGATCACGGTGGTGAGCCGGTGGCCGGAGCTGAGCTCGCTGACCGCCGTGACGTCGGCGTCCTTGCCGACGTAGCTGGTGAGCTCGGCCCGCAGGTTGGTCTTGCGGTCCGCCTCCGGCCGCGCCAGCTCGCCCCGCAGCAGCGCGACGTGCAGCGCCGAGAGTTCCGGCGAAGGATCGACGCCCAGCGAATCGGCGAGCGCGTCCTTCGTGCGCTGGTACAGGAGCAGCGCTTCGGAGTCGCGGCCGCTGGCGACGAGGGCGCGCATCAACGCGGCGACGAGCCGTTCGCGCATCGGGTTGGCGGCGACCAGATCGGTCAGCTCGGTGACGACCTTCGCGCCGTGACCGAGGTTCAGCTCGGCGTCGAAGTACTCCTCCACGGCCGTCAGGCGCAGGGCTTCGAGGCGGGTGACGGCGGCTTCGAGGGCCGCGCTTTCGGGCAGATCGACGTCCTGCATGGCCGGACCGCGCCACAGCTCGAGCGCTTCCCGGAGCCGGCCCGGCTCGCCGGCGAGGCGTTCGAACCGCACGGCGTCGACGTCGTCGGGGCCGAGCAGCAGCCGGTAGCCGGTCGGCTGCCCGTCGACGGACCCTTCCGGTAGCGCTTTCCGCAGCCGGGAAACCAGGCGTTGCAACGCGTTCGCGGCATCGGCTGGCGGGTGCTCACCCCAGATCCAGTCGACCAGCGTCGCCTTCGGGACGACGTGTCCCGGGTCGAGCGCGAGGGCGGCCAGCAGGCCGCGCAACCGGGCGCCCGGCACGTCGGCCAGTGCGCCGTCGTCCGTCCGGACCTCGAAGGGGCCCAGTATCCCGATCTGCACCAGGCCGATCTTGCCACGGACGCCGGTGTCCGAGCGGTGTCAGGCCCGTGTCAGCCGGCCCGGCCATCGTGGCGGCAACCACCACGAAAGGAAATCCGATGAGCCAGAAGGTCGACGTTCCGCACGGTCTGCCCATGGAGCGCGACGCGGGCCCCTTCGACCCGCCGAGCGGGATCAGCCGGCTGCGCGACGCGCGCCCGGTCAGCCCGCTCGTGTTTCCCGACGGGCACGAAGGCTGGCTCGTCACCGGCTACGAAGAGGTCCGGCAGCTGATGGCCGACACGCGGTTCAGCTCGCGGCTGGACCTCGACGTCATCCACGTGCCGTACGAGACGGGCATGCCCGCCGCCACGGAGCCGTCCCCGCAGCTGCCGGGCATGTTCATCGCGATGGACCCGCCGGACCACGGCCGGCTGCGGCGCAAGCTGACCGGCGCCTTCACCGTCAAGCGGATGAAGACGCTGGAGGACCACATCGTCGAGATCGTCGAGCGGCAGCTGGACCACCTCGCACAGCTGACGCCGCCGATCGACCTGGTGAAGGAGTTCGCGCTCCCGGTGCCGTCGCTGGTGATCTGCGAACTGCTCGGCGTCCCGTACGAGGACCGCGAAAGCTTCCAGGCCGACTCGGCGCAGTTCATGGTCCGCGACCAGCCGCTCGAGACGAAGATGGGCGCGTACATCGCGCTGAACACGTACCTCACCGAACTGGTCACGAGCAAGCGCGCCGAGCCCGGCGACGACATCCTGTCCGACCTGGCCCGCCACGAGGACCTGGCCGTCGAGGAGCTGACCGGCGCCGCGTTCCTGCTGCTGCTCGCCGGCCACGAGACGACCGCGAACATGCTGTCGCTGGGCACTTTCGCACTCCTGGAGCACCCGGAGCAGGCCGCGGAGGTGCGTGCGAACCCGGACCTGCTGGCGGGTGCGGTCGAGGAACTCCTGCGCTACCTGTCGGTGGCCGACATCTTCTTCCGCTACGCCACCGAAGACCTGGAGCTGGGCGGCGAAACGATCCCGCGGGGCTCGACGGTCGTGGTTTCGCTGCTGGCCGCCAACCACGACCCCCGCCGCTTCGAAAACCCGGACACCCTCGACGTCCACCGCAACGCCCGCGGCCTCCTCTCCTTCGGCCACGGCGTCCACCAGTGCCTCGGCCAGCAGCTGGCCCGCATCGAGATGCGCGCCGGCTTCGAGGCCTTGCTGCGGCGCTTCCCGACGCTGGCACTCGCGGTGCCCGCGGGGGAGGTGAAGCTGCGGACGGACATGAACATCTACGGCGTCCACGAGCTGCCGGTCACCTGGACGGCTACCGCAGGAAGCTGATCACCGCGTCCCGGCCCGCGTGGCCGCGCTCGCGGTTCTGGATCGAGTGGGACTCGCCCGGGACGATCACCAGCTGACCGCGCGGAGCCTGCGCCGCTTCCTCCCGAGCCCACTCCAGTGGCGTCGACAGGTCGCGGTCGCCGTTCACCAGCAGCACCGGGACGTTCGGCAGCCGGCCGGCCGGGTTCGAAGCGGGGCGCTCGGCCGGCCACGGGAGGCAGCTCTGGATGAATCCCTGCTGCGTAGCCACTTCCGTCGTGTACGGCCAGGTCGCGCGAGCCGGCAGCGTGCGGGCGGCCAGCGAAAGCAGCGGTCGCCGCAGTGACACCGGCGTCGCCGCGGAGCCCCACGGGAAGCGCTGGTCCGCGCACAGCGTCGCCGCGTGGAGGCCGGCGCTGAACGATGCCGGGTCGTCGCCGCCGGACTTGTACGCCTCCAGCAGGCCGTCCAGGTGGGCCGTGGCGCCCGCGCGGGCCTCGTGGACGGCGCCGACGAGGTCGCCCGCCGCCTCGTTGCGGTACGTCGGGTCGACGAACTCGTACGTGACGACCAGGTCGAAGATCCGCACGCCGTCGGCCGGACTGCGGTGGCGGACCACCCACGCCAGGTCGTCAGCCGGGTCGTAGCCGCATGCGGGAGCTACCGCGCACGCCGCTCGCAGCACCCGCGCTTCGGCCGTCAGCCCCGTCAGGTACAGCGAGGCCGACGCCGAAGCGTGGTGCGGCAGCACCGAATCGAGGACGACCTTGCTGACGTTGCCCGGGTGCGCGAGCGCGTACCGGGCCGCCGTGAAGGAGCCGTACGAGACGCCGTCGACCACCATCTTCGGCACGTCGAGCGCGCGCCGGAGCTGGTCGAAGTCCGCGACCGTCTGGTCGGTCGAGTACAGCGGTGCCGTGTCGCCGAGGA
The DNA here is from genome assembly GCF_023008405.1 of Amycolatopsis sp. FBCC-B4732. NCBI lineage: Bacteria > Bacillati > Actinomycetota > Actinomycetes > Pseudonocardiales > Pseudonocardiaceae > Amycolatopsis > Amycolatopsis sp. FBCC-B4732. The sequence continues at coordinate 8,131,589 of NZ_CP095376.1, read as the reverse complement.
TGTGCGCGCATTCGAGCACCGCGTCGCGGGAGGGCGTCGCGATGTCCGAGCTGCCCATCTGCTCCTGCAGCCCGGGGCACTTCAGCGCGCCGGACGGGCCGGTGCCGCGCTGGTCGAGCATGACGAACCGGTAGTCCTTCGCGACTTCCGGCAGCCGCTGCTTCGCGATCCGCGTGATAGTGCCGACGCCACCCTGGCCGGGGCCGCCGGTCAGGAACAGCAGGACGCCCTTGGGCGCGTCGGCGTTGTCGGCGGTCGCCACGGCGAGGTCGAGCGTGCCCGGCACGCGGCCGGTGTGGTCGAGCGGCACGGTCAACGTCGAGCAGGTGAAACCCGGTTGGCCCGGGCACGGATGCGGATCCGTCAGCTTCGGTCGTCCCCCAGGACGCGCGTCGGCCGAGGCCACACCCCCGAGTGCGGCGGTCAGCGCCAGGACGAGCCCGGCGGTCAGGAGCTTCGAGCGCATGGGTGCATCATGCGCACAGCCGCCCGCGTACGGGATACCCCCGATCAGGGCTTCTCAGGGCCAGAGGCGTTCGCGGACCCAGCCGCCGTCGGCCTTGCGGTACCGCAACCGGACGTGCCGGCGGTCGTGGCTCGCCTGCCAGAACTCGACGACGTCCGGGTCCACGAAGTACCGCGTCCACGTTTCCGGGGCGGTGCCGGGGTTTTCTTCGACCCAGCGCTCCGCTTCCGCGGCCGCGGCGACGAGGTCCGCCGGGTCGGCCAGCACCTGGGACTGGCGTCCGATGAACGCCTCGACGCGGGACGCCGGCGGCCGGGCGAGGAAGTCCTCCGCCGAAACTTCGGGCGCGGCCGGGGAAACCGGCCCGCGCAGCCGGACCTGGCGGCCGCGGCCGGGCCAGAAGAACGTCAGCGCGGCCCGCGGGTCCTTGCTCAGTTGCAGGCCCTTCGGGCTTTCGGAGCTGGTCGCGACCGCCCAGCCGGCCGGGCCGACGTCCTTGAGGATCACGACGCGGGCGTCGGGCGCGCCATCGGCGTCCACTGTGGACAGTGTGACGGCGTGCGGTGCGAGCACGTGCTCGCCGGCTTCGGTCAGCCACTCCAGGAACAGTGCCCGCGGGTCCGGCGGCGCCGTTTCCGGCGTGAACACAGGGAGTTCTTCGGGGAACGACGGCCACCCGCGCAGCTGCACCATGTCACTGACCGTACGGCTGGTGCCCCGGCGGCGGGTAGACGGGCGGCTGGGGACCGCCCGGGCCGACGGCCGGCGGGGGCGGCACCTGCGGCATCGGCGCCTGCTGCTGCCAGCCCGGCGGCGGCTGCTGCGCCGGCGGTTGCTGCTGGACCGGCGGTTGCTGCTGCTGGTGCTGGGCCTGCTGCCACTGCACCTGCTGGTAGACCTCGGCGGGCTGCGGGAAGCAGTACGTCAGCTTGGCGTTGACCGAACCCTGCACCGCGGCGCCCCAGAACTTCCCGCCGACGAACGCGAACATCTGCCCGGCCGAGAGGTCCACCGCGACCATCCGCGTCTCGCCGCCGAACTGGTTGCCCGACTTCGCGGACGCGGCCTGCGCGGCGTCCGGGTACACGCGCCGGCCGACCAGCCCGGCGATGACCACCGACGCCGCGGTCCAGCCCATGGTGCCGATGAGGTTCGCGCGGGCGTGCTGCGTGGCGCGGCCGGTGAAGTCGTACAGCGCCGCGGCGCTGACCTCGGGCACGGCCGCGGCGATGACGCAGTAGTTCATCGTCGAGAGCATCACCGACTCGGTGAACAGGCCGACGACGGCCGTCGCGGGCCCGATCTGCACGGAGTTCAGCCGGCCGCCCGAGCGCTGGATGCGCTCGGCCACCGCGCCGAGGTACTGCTCGGGGGTGAGCACGCCGGACCTCCTCGGGTCGTGAACCGGACCACTCGCCGCCATCGTCGCACGCCTCGGCGTCCCGGCGACTTCAGCCAGCGGTTTTCACACACGCCGCATGGTTGACTGTGCGCGCTATGCGACGACTCGTACTTCTCGCGCCCGCCGCGGTCCTGCTGGCCGGCTGCGGCCCCGCCATCGTGTCCGGCACCGCGACGCCCAGTTCGCCGTCCGCCTCCTCCGCCGCGGCCGCCGGGCTGCCGCCGGAGCCGCAACCCGGTGCGACCGAGGACTGCCCGTACCTCGGCAGCGAATTCGTGGCCGACTCGAACGGCCAGCACGTGTCGAAGGTGCGCGTGTCCGCCGACCAGCCCCACCCGGCGTGCTTCTTCTATCGCCCGGACGGGAAGGTCCAGCTCACCGTCCGGGTGTACGTCGGGGACGCGAAAACGGCGACGGCGCTGGTCAACCAGGCGGCGCCGGTGGACTCGTCGAACCCGGCGAGCGACCCTTCCGGCTGGAAGGGCGGCTATTTGTCCACCGACGACGGCGCTGTCTACGCTGTCGCCAAGGGCTCCGCGGCGGTCATCGCGACCACGAACCAGAAGCAAAGCGTGAAGGCACGCACAGTGGTCAAGAAGGCTATCGCTGCCCTGAAGCTCTAGGTAGCGGGCTCCACACGGGTGAGTGATGTTGATCTTGTATTACCCTGTGCGTCACGCGCAGGCTTCGTGGACTCGCGCACCGCAGCCACCGGGGCATCCCCACCCCGGGGCGGGGCACCAACTCTGCAACGACAAAGGACAAGATTCGTGGCTGACACCCTCAAGGAAATCCTGCTCGACTCCAGCCGTCGCCCGGCGGTCGTGACCGACTTCGAGACCCTCGTCGACGCCGAGGTCTCGGACAAGGGCGGCGTTTCGGGTGCCGTTGTGAAGACCGGCTTCGCGGCCGTCAAGAAGATCAAGCCGGGCATCATCCCCTCGGCCGTCGACACCCTGCTCCCCGACTTCGTGGTCGCGCTCGAGCCGTTCTACGGCGACTACCGCGCCAAGGGTGGCAACGACTTCGGCGCCTACCTGACCAGCCGCTCGGACGAGGCTTCCGACGCGCTGCTGAGCGTCACCGACTCGCGCGCGGAGCGCAGCAGCCGTGACAGCATCAAGAAGGTCTACGGCAAGCTGCGCCCGAACGGCAAGAAGAACGTCGAGGAGGCGCTGCCGCGGCTCGGCGCGCTGGTCGACAAGCACGCCGCCAACGCGTGAGCTAGCTCGGAGCACGACTGAAGAGGCCCCCGGTGCACCCCCGGGGGCCTCTTCGCGTCGCTATCAGTTCTTCTTTTCGGCGGGCGCCGCGGAGGGCGCCTTGCCGTTCGCCTGCGGGGTCGGCTTCGCCGTTTCGGCGGGCTTCGGCGCGGGCGGGGTGGCCTTCGGCGGCGCGGGCGCGACCGGCGGCTCCTGCTTCGAACGGAGGGCGTAGGCGGCGCCGGCGCCGACCACGACCAGGCCGAGCAGCCACGGCCACTTGCGACGGCTGCGGGTGCCCTTCGCGGCCGACTTGGCCTCGGTCACGGCAGCGTAGAAGTCCTTCTTCGCCGCCTTGAAGTCCTTCTTGCCGCGGCGCTTCGAGTCGCCGGCCGCTTTCGCGGCCTTGATGGCGGCCTTCTTCGCCTTGCGACCCGGCTTGCGCAGCTCGGACAGGCGCGCGAGCGCCTCCTGGCGAGCGGCCTTCGAGCTCTTCTTGAGCTCCTTGCGGGTCAGTTCCGTCTTCTTCGCGAGCTTCTTCTGCGCGCGCCGCCCCTGCTTGACACCCTCGGTGACGAGTTTGTCGGCGGTCTCGACGGCCTGGGCTGTCGCCCGGGACATGGGCTTCACCTCATCATTCGTTTTGACACTGCTCTGTTACCCGTAACCTATCGTGCCCCTTTTCCGCGCCGCCCGCTCTGTCCTTCTGGGGTCAAACCCCAGACCCCAGCCGGGGGCGCGCCCCCGGACCCCCGAACGATGTGGGAGATGGCACGATGAGTCTCGTGAAAGCTACGCTGCACACCAACCAGGGTGACATCCACCTGAACCTGCTCCCCGACCACGCGCCGAAGACGGTCGCGAACTTCGTCGGGCTCGCGGAAGGCACCAAGGAGTACACCCAGCCCAACGCGGCGGGCACGAACTCCGGGCCCTTCTACGACGGTTCGATCTTCCACCGGGTCATCGACGGCTTCATGCTGCAGGGCGGCGACCCGACCGGCACCGGCCGCGGCGGCCCCGGCTACAAGTTCGGCGACGAGTTCCACCCGGAGCTGCAGTTCAGCAAGCCGTACCTGCTGGCCATGGCGAACGCCGGGCCGGGCACCAACGGCTCGCAGTTCTTCATCACCGTGGCGCCGACCGCCCACCTGAACTTCCGCCACACGATCTTCGGCGAGGTGGCCGACCAGGAGTCGCGCAACGTCGTCGACGCGATCGCGCGCACCGCGACCGGCCCGGCGGACCGCCCGCTGACCGACGTCGTGATCGAGAAGGTCACCGTCGAGCACTGACGGCTGACTCGGCGAGGTTTCGGTAGGTTGGTCACATCGTGAACCAACCGCCGAACCCCGCCGCCGAACAAGCCGCGCTCCCCGGGTGCTGGTGGCACCCGAACCGCCCGACCGGATTGAGCTGTTCCCGGTGCGGGCGTCCGGCGTGCCCGGATTGCCTCCGCGAAGCGCCCGTCGGCTTCCAGTGCACCGACTGCGTGCACGCCGGGGGCCAGCAGCAGCGCCGTCAGCACCGCGAACACCAGGAAGCCGGCTTCGGCCAGCGGACGGTCTTCGGTGCGCGCCTGTCGAAGTCCGTGCTCGTCACCCAGGTCATCCTCGCGGTCAACGTCCTGGTCTACCTCTTCACGGCGTTCCAGGCGCAGAGCCTCAACGACAACGACACCTCGGCCGTCTTCCAGCGCGGCAGCCTCTACGTCGCCGCGACCCTGGGCAACGACGAGTGGTGGCGGGTCCTGACCAACGGGTTCCTGCACTACGGGCTCATCCACATCGCGGTCAACTCGTTCTCGCTGTGGATGATGGGCCGGGCCCTGGAGCAGGTGTGCGGCCGCGGCCGCTACCTCGCCCTCTACTTCACCTCGATGCTCGGCGCGTCCGCCGCCGTCCTGATCTTCGACCAGAACGGTCCGCCGACGGTCGGCGCGTCCGGCGCGCTGTTCGGCCTGATGGGCGCCTACGCGGTGCTCGTGCTGAAGCTGCGGCTGAACCCGACCGGGCTGATCATCACCCTCGCCCTGAACGCCTTCATCACGTTCGGCATCCCGGGCATCTCGATCTGGGCCCACGTCGGCGGCCTGGTGACCGGGGCGGTGGTCACCGTCGCGCTGCTCTACGCCCCGCAGGAGGGCCAGGCGCGCTGGCAGGCCATCGGCATCGCGATCATCGTGGTCGCCATCGTCGGCCTGCTGGCCTACCAAGCCACCCGGTTCGGGACGGCGACCTGCGGTTTCCTCCCGTACCGCGGCGTCCAGACCTACGTCTGCGCGGCCTAGCCGCGCGCACGCAGCGTGCTGAGGACGTCCAGGACGTCCCGCGGGTCCTCGCCGAGGTCCAGCCACCCGAAGACGTAGAGCTGCTCGTCGTGCTCGAGCTCGAGGGTGACGCCGTCACGGCCCAGCCGGCGCGTGGTGCGCAGCCGGGTGCGGGTCTGCGCCCACGGCAGCCGGTGCGTGCCACCCAGCGTGCGGGCCACCAGGCCCTCGGCATCGGCCGCCAGCCGCGGCCGGACGAGCGTGGCGTGGGTCGCGAACGCGCCGACGGCCACGGCCGCCAGCGCGAACAGCACCAGCCCACCGCGGTCGCCCGACAGCGCGTCGAACACCACGCCGGCCAGCAGCAGTGCCGTGACCGCCCAAGCCGATACCACAACGGCCTGCCGGGGCGCCCAAGAGGTGGGGTAGTTATCCACAGGGGTTATCCACACTGGGGATGAGTCACACCGGTGTAATTCGGCGTCAAGCCGCCGTTCGGAGTAATAATCAACGCCAGCGCATGGTCATCAGCAGACCCGCGATCATCAGCGCGAAACCGCCGGCGAAGTTCCAGTTGCCCAGATCGGCCATCCAGGAAATCTTGTCACCGGCGATGTAGTTCACCAGCAGCCACACCAGGCCCACGAGCATCAGCCCGAACATGGGGATCTTCCAGGCGAGGCCGGTCGGGCCGGCGGCCCGCACCTTCACCGGCGTGCGCCGGTCGGCAGGCGGGGTGTAAGCGGTCTTCTTGCGGACCTTGGACTTGGGCATCGTGTGTTCCTCGCGGTGCTCTTCGGGCTCGTCTGGTGGCGATGTCCCGCTGAGGGTGCGCAACCAGCGCCACGTGCACACGTTAACGTAAACGACCGCAGGAAAGCAGCGGCCGGAGTGGTCGGATTTTCCCGCACCGTGACAACGGCGTCACCCAGGGTTCGGCGCGGCTTGAGAGGAGCTTGCGTGGAGATGCGCGAAGGACCGGATGACGACCGGCGCAGACACCCAGGACAGCGGCCGGTGCCGCCGCGTCGTCCGGCCACGCCCCCTCGCGGCCAGGTGCCGCCCCGGCCGCCCCAGCGCGGGCCGCAGGGGCAGCAGCCGCCCCGGCGTTCGCCCGCCCCGGCGCCCCGCCGGTACGCGAGCCCGCCGCCGGCGGGTGCGAACGAGGAGACCATCGTCTTCGCCCCGGTCGGGAAGGGCGGCGCCGCGACCAAGGAGAAGCCCGCCCCGGCCCCGCTGGGCAAGGGCGGCGTCGCGATCCGGACGGCCGGCGAAGTCCTCATCACGCTGGGCCTGGTCGTGCTGCTGTTCATGGTCTACGAGCTGTACGTGACCGACCTGTTCTCGGCGGGCAAGCAGTCCGAGGCGAGCGACCAGCTCGACGGCGAGTGGGCGCACGACCGGACGCTGCACCCCGAGCTGATCGACGGCAAGGCGTTCGCCCGGATCCACATCCCGACGTTCGGCGTCGACTACAACTTCACCATTCAGGAAGGCACCGACGAGACCGCGCTCGAGGTCGGCCCGGGCCACTACAAGGGCACGTCGCTGCCCGGCGAGCCCGGCAACTTCGCCGTGGCCGGCCACCGCGTCGGCAAGGGCGCCCCGTTCAACGACCTGGACAACCTCTCGTCTTGTGACCAGATCGTGATCGAGACCTCGACCGACTTCTACATCTACAAGGTCCTGCCCTACGACGACGAGATCGAGAACTGGGCGGGCACCAAGGGCGCCGACCCGAAGTGCAAGGGCGTCTCGACGCTGCGCGACCCGAACGCCGAAGACGGCGGGGCGTACAGCGAGACGTTCGGCCGCAAGGTCGTGCTGCCCAGCCAGGGCACCGCGGTGAACCCGGTCCCGTACAAGGACGCCGAGACGCTCCCGAAGGCCCAGCAGGCGGCGCTGCTCACGCTCACGACGTGCCACCCGCAGTTCTCCGCCCGCGAGCGGCTCATCATCACGTCGGTGCTGACCCAGCAGGTGCCGAAGAACCAGGTCAAGGACTACGGCGACCTGCTTTCGAAGATCGGGGAGGCCTGATGTACGCCTGGCTCTGGCGGAAGTTCCCCGGCCCCTTCGCGGTCAAGCTGACGATCGCGGTGGTTCTCGTGCTCGGCGTGGTCGCGCTGCTGATGTTCGTGATCTTCCCGTGGCTGGAGCCGCGGCTGTGGTTCAACGAGGTCGCGGTCAACTGAAGACGCGGCGGAAGGACCGGGACGACCTCGTGCCGAGCCTGTACCAGCGCGAAGGGCACGGGCCGCCGCCCGGCGTCGAGCACCACTTCGCCGAGATGCCGGACGGGCCGTTGAGCGAGGCGCAGATCGCCGGCGCCGAGCGGTTCGCGGTGCCGACCGCGCGCCTGCTGGTCGGGCTCGACCCTTGAGGTTCGGGGTCTTCCTGGTCAGCGGCCGGTTCCCCGGGCAACGCGACTCCGACGTCCTGCGCCGGTCGGTCCGCGCGGCCGAGCTGGCCGAAGAAGCCGGCTTCGACGACGTCTGGTTCGCCGAGCACCACTTCGTGCCCTACGGCGTCTGCCCGTCCGCCATCACGCTGGCCGCGCACGTGCTCGGGCGGACGTCGCGGATCGGCGTCGGGACCGCGGTGAGCGTCCTGTCGACGACGCACCCGGTGGCGCTGGCCGAGCAGTGGGCCCTGCTCGACGCCGTCTCCGGCGGCCGGCTGCGGCTCGGTGTCGGGCGCGGTGGCCCCTGGCAGGACCTCGAAGTCTTCGGCACCGGGCTGGACCGCTACGAGACCGGCTTCGAGGAGACCCTCGACGTCTTCCTCCGCGCCACCACCGGCCGGGCGCACGCCGGGGGCCGGCACTTCGCGTTCCGGGAGGTGCCCGTCGTGCCGTCGCCGGAGCGGCGGCCGGACGTCGTCGTGGCCTGCGGCGGGCCGAAGTCGGACGCCGTGCGCCAGGCCGCGGACCGGAACCTGCCGCTGCTGCTCGGGCTGCACGCCGACGACGAGGAGAAGGCGGCCACCGTCGCGGCCTACGGGAAGCCGGCGGACCACGTCTCGACCGTGCTCTGCCAGGTCGGCGACGAAGCCGTCGTCCGCGAAGCGCTCCCCGCGTGGCTGAAGGACGGTTTGGGGGCGCACGTCACGGTCGACGGGCGGCCGGGGCCGTCGCGGGACCCGCGGGAGTACACCGAACGGCTCTGCGCGATCCACCCCGTGGGGACCGCGGACCACTGCGTGCGGACCCTGGGAACGAGCCTCCGGCGCACCGGCGTCTCCCACGTGCTGATGCTCGTGGAAGCGTCGGGTACGCCGGAGGGGACCTACGCGAACATCACGCGGATCGGCACCGAGGTGCTGCCCGCGCTGCGGGCTAGCAGTCCCGCAGTTCCGGGCTCTGGTTGAGCAGCTGGCCGCGTGGCGAGACGAACGCGCGGTAGCGGTCACCATCCACTTCGGTCTTCTTGAACACGGCGACCCGGTGGCAGTTCTGGAACGCGAGCTTGACGCCGAAGTGCCGCTCGAGGCCGCCGCGGATCGCGTCCGAGGCCAGCGCCCGCAGCAGCTGCCCGCGGGCGACCTCGCTCGGCGGGGGCGTCTCGTTGTCGGCGAAGCCGTCCGCGGCGCCCTCGGCGTCGGCGATGACGCCGGTGATGACTTCCCAGGCGTACGGCAGGGATTCCTTGACGCAGGTGACGAACTCGGCGTCGGTGACCTCCCCGCGCTCGGCCTTCTCCAGCAGCGCGGGTGACACGTCCAGGGACATCGAACCTCCAGTTTGAGCAGGGCCACCCTCTTGGCTACCGGCCGGGTGGCCCGGCCACAAGAGAAAACGATGATCATCACCAATATGGCGGAAGGCCTGGTCACTCCCAGCGGAAGAGCTTCGCCGCCAGCGCCGTCCCGGCCACCGCGAAGGCGGCGAGCACGACCAGCTGCAGCGGCTGCACCCCGGTGCCGACCCAGGCGTCCTGCAGCGGCTGCGAACCCGGCGGCACGTAGTCGCCGATCCGGCGGACGACCTCCGGCAGCAGCGGCCGCGGCAGGTACACGCCGCCGAAGAACATCGTCGGCAGGAACGCGACCATCGCGACGCCGTTCGCGGCCTTCGAAGTGCGGGCGACCGCGGCCGCGACCAGGCCCAGCGCGAACATCGAGACGACGCCGAGCAGCAGCGTCAGCGCGAACGAGAGCGGGTGCTTCGGCAGCGGGACGTCGTAGACGGCGTTGCCCAGCCCCAGCACCAGCGCGATGCCCGCCAGCGCGACCACGACGTGGATGAGCAGCTGCGCGCCCAGCAGGTTCGCCGGGTGCACCGGCGTCGTGGCCAGCCGGCGCAGCACCCCTTGCTCGCGGTAGGCGGTGACCGCGGCGGGGATCGACTGCAGCGCGAGCATCGCGAGGCTCACGACGATCAGCGACGGCACCCAAGCGTCGATGAACCGGAACCCGCCGGTCTTCTCGCTGGGTTCGGTCATGCCGGGGATGGCGCCGATCGCGAGCAGCAGGATCGACGGCAGCAGGACGCCGGCGACCGCCATGAACGGCGAGCGGAGGAAGAGTTTCGTTTCGGTGGTGGTGATCTTGGCGAAGGTGTTCACAGCGCACTCCTGGTCAGCGAGACGAAGGCGTCGTCCAAAGTGGACGCGTTGACGGACTGGCGGAGCTCGGCCGGGGTGCCGGTGGCGACCACGCGCCCGGCGTCGAAGATCGCGACGCGGTCGCAGAGGCGCTCGGCTTCGTCCATGAAGTGGGTGACGAGCAGGACCGTGACGCCGGTGTCGCGCACGCCCTCGACCAGCTGCCAGGTTTCGCGGCGGGCGTGCGGGTCGAGCCCGGTGGTGAGCTCGTCGAGGATCGCCAGCTCGGGCCGGCCGACGAGGGCCAGTGCGATCGACACGCGCTGCTTCTGGCCGCCGGAGAGCTTCCCGAACGCGCTGCGGGCGTGGTCGCGCAGGTCGAGCTGGTCGAGCAGGACGTCGATGTCCGCCGGGTCGGGGTAGAAGGAAGCGAACAGCTCCAGCGCCTCGCGCACCCGCAGCTTCGCGGGCAGCTGGCTTTCCTGCAGCTGGACGCCGACGCGGCGGGTCAGCGCCGCGCGGTCGGTCGCCGGGTCGAGGCCGAGCACGGAGAGCGTGCCGCCGTCGGCCCGGCGCAGGCCCTGGAGGCATTCGACGGTGGTGGTCTTCCCGGCGCCGTTCGTGCCGAGGATGCCGAAGATTTCGCCGCGCTCGACGGTGAACGAAACGCCGTCGACCGCGACCCGGGTGCCGTAGCGCTTGCGGAGGTCGGTGACTTCGATGAGGGGCATGCCGACAAAGCTACGAATCGGCCCGCCCGCGCGGAATGACGCTGAAACCCCAGCTCAGGTAGCGTTTTGCTGAAGCGGGGGTGGGGCTGGGCCCACCCCGTTCGTGGGGCTTCGCGGATCGCGGCCGCGCCGGCGGTCCGGCGAAGATTCCGGGGGAAAGGAGGTGCCGGGATGACGTACCCGCGTGCCCTCGGCCGGGCGCTGGCGCTGACCGCGCGTTCGCTGCTGAGCTGGTTCGACGTGCTGGTCGAGCTGATCGCGTTCGCGCTGCTCTGCGTCGGGCTGGTGTTCTTCCTGGGCCCCGCGGTCGAATGGGCCCGCGGCCGCTCGACGACGGCCCGGGCGCTGGCCGGGCGCTGGTGCGGCGTCGAGGTCGAAGCGCCGTACCAGCCCGAGCCGCCGGAGCCCGTGCGCGAGCGCGACGGCTGGTACCGCGACGGCAACACGCTCTACAAGCGGGCGTTCTGGATCCGCTGGCAGCACCGCCTCACCTGGGCGCTGGAGGACCCGGCGGCCGAGCGCGAGTTCGCGTGGCAGCTGGTGAACCCGCTGCTCACGCTGTTCCTGCCGGTCGCCGTGCTGGTCGGCGGGCCGTCGGTGCTGCGTGGCTACGGCCGGTGGACGCGCTGGTGGCTCGGCCCGCGGCCGGTGGTCGAACGCCGCGGGAACCGGCTGCAGCGGCACCTGGAATCGCTGGGGCACCAGATCGGCATCCTCGTGCTTTCCCTGGTGCAGTTCGTCTTTTCGGCGTGGCAGCTGGTCGTCATCGCCGTTGCCACGCCGGTGGCGGCCCCCGTCGTGCTGTGGAGCCGGACCATCACCGACACGCTGCGCCGCGAAACCGGGAACTGGACCGGGGTGCGGATCGCCCGCCCGTACCTGCCGCCGCCCGGCCTGCCGGTGCCGCGACCGGACGGGCTCTACCAGGTCGGCAAGCAGCTCTACGACGAGCCGTTCTGGCCGGTGCAGCACGCCCGCAGGCGGTGGATCCTGCGCGACCGGGCGACCTGGCGCGACCTCGCCGGCGGCGGCCTGATCCCGCTCGTCTCGCTGGCGCTGACCCTGCCGACGGTCGCGTTGCTCGGCTGGGGGCTCGTCGGCCTGGTGACGCTGTGGGGGTGGCGGCCGTTCGTGAGCTCCCCGGTCCGCTGGCTGGTCCTGCCCGAGGTGTCGACGCACCTGGGTGCGCTCGCGCAGACCCCGCTGGCGCTGGCGATGATCGTCGCCGGCCTGGTCCCGACCACCTGGCTCGCCCGCCAACAGGCCCGCTTCGTCAAGGTGTGGCTCGGGCCGACCGAGTCGTCCCGGCTCGCCCGGCGCGTCGAACGGCTCAAGCAGACGCGCACCGACGTCACGGTCGCGCAGGCGGCGGAGCTGCGCCGGATCGAGCGCGACCTGCACGACGGCATCCAGTCCCGGCTGGTCGCGATGGGCATGAAGCTCGGCGCGGTCGAGGCGCTGGTGGACACCGACCCGGCCGCGGCGAAACGGCTCGCGGCCGAGCTGCGCGCGTCGTCGTCGGAGGCGCTCACCGAGCTGCGGGTGCTGATCCGCGGCATCCACCCGCCGGTGCTCTCCGAACGCGGGCTGCTGGACGCCATCCGCGCGCTGGCACTGGACAGCCCGCTGAAGGTGCCGGTCACCGGCTCGCTGCCGGACCGGCTCGAGGAGCCGGCGGAGGCGTGCGCGTACTTCACGGTGTCCGAGCTGCTCGGCAACGCGGCGAAGCACGGCGCGAAACGGGCGTCGATCGAGGTTTCCTTCGACGAGGACCTGCTGACGCTGGTGGTGACCGACGAAGGCCCGGGCGGCGCGAACCCGGCCCGCGGGTCGGGACTCCGCGGAATCGAACGCAGGCTGGGCGCCTTCGACGGTAGGTTGACGCTGACCAGCCCGATCGGCGGGCCGACCAGGGCGACCGTGGAGCTCCCGTGTCAGATCGACCCAGAACCGTTGTCGCCGAAGACCAGTACCTCCTCCGAGACGGTCTGACGCACCTCCTGGCGGCGCACGGCTTCGACGTCGTCGCGGCGGTCGGCAGCGGTCCCGAACTGGCGGACGCATTGCGGGAACACCGGCCCGAGGTGTCCATTGTGGACGTCCGGATGCCGCCGACGAACACCGACGAGGGCCTCCAGGTCGCGCTGGCCGCCCGCCGCGAGGTCCCGGGGCTGCCGATCCTCGTGCTCTCCCAGCACGTCGAGCAGCTGTACGCGCGCGAACTGCTGGCCGACGGCACGGGCGCGATCGGCTACCTGTTGAAGGACCGCGTGTTCAACGCGGACCAGTTCATCGACGCCGTCCGCCGGGTCGCCGCCGGCGGCACGGTGATGGACCCCGAGGTGATCGCGAAACTGGTGGCGGGCAACGCCACCGACCCGCTGGCCGCGTTGACGGCCCGCGAACGCGAGGTGCTCGGCCTGATGGCCGAAGGCTGCTCGAACGCGGCGATCGCGGCGAAGCTGCACTTCAGCGAAGGGGCGGTCGGCAAGCACACGGCGAACATCTTCGCGAAGCTCGGGATCACGGCTTCGGACGACACGAACCGCCGCGTGCTGGCCGTTCTCGCCTACCTCGGCGCGGACGCCTAGCCGCGCGAAACCCGCGTCATCTCTTCGCGCTCGACGACCTTGATCCGCTCCCGGCCCGCCGCCGAACCGAGCGACTTCTCGTGCGCGTCCAAGCGGCCCCAGCCGTCCCACGTCGTGAACGGGATCCCGCGCGTGGCCAGGAAGTCCAGGATCGCGTCGGGTGAGGAGAACTTCGGCGCCGTCAACGTGTCCGCGTCCGCCAGCAGGCTCGCGACGGTCTCCGCCGCGTCGCCCTTCGTGTGGCCGATCAGGCCGACCGGGCCGCGCTTGATCCAGCCCGTCACGTACACGCCGGGGAGCTGGTTTTCGTCCAGGTCCAGCACACGGCCGGCCTGGTTCGGGACGACGCCCGCCGTGTGGTCGAACGGGATCTCCGGCAGGTGCGACGACAGGTAGCCGACCGCGCGGTAGACCGCCTGGACGTCCCAGTCGTGGAATTCGCCCGTGCCGCGGACGTTCCCGTCGCCGGTGAGCTCGGTGCGTTCGGTGCGCAGCCCGGTGACGCGGCCGCCGGTGCCGACGATCTCCGCGGGGGAGTGGAAGAAGTGCAGGTGCAGCCGCCGCGGCCGGGTACCGGGCTCGCGGATCGCCCACTCCTGCAACGTCTTCACGACCATGTCGATCTGCTTCGACGCCCGCAGCGCCGCGATGCTGCCCTCGTCGAACTCGATGTCCTCGGGGTACACGATGACCTCGACGTTCGGCGAGTGGTCGAGCTCGCGCAGCTCCAGCGGCGTGAACTTCGCCTGCGCCGGCCCGCGGCGGCCGAACACGTGCACGTCGGTCACCGGGCTGGCCTTGAGGCCCTGGTAGACGTTCTCCGGGATGTCCGTGGTCAGCAGCTCGTCCGCCGTCTTCGCCAGGACGCGCGCGACGTCGAGAGCGACGTTGCCGACGCCGAGGACCGCGACCGAAGACGCCGTCAGCGGCCAGGTCCGCGGCACGTCCGGGTGCCCGTCGTACCAGGACACGAAGTCGGCGGCGCCGTAACTGCCGTCGAGGTCGGCGCCCGGGATGTCGAGCGCGCGGTCGGCCGACGCACCGGTCGAGAAGATCACCGCGTCGTAGAACTCGCGCAGCTCGTCGAGCTTGATGTCGGTGCCGTAGTCGATGTTGCCCAGCAGCCGGACGTTCGGCTTCGACAGCACCTTCTCCAGCGCGGTCACGATGCCCTTGATGCGCGGGTGATCGGGGGCGACGCCGTAGCGGATCAGCCCGAACGGCGCCGGCATGCGCTCGAACAGGTCGATCTGCACGTCGGCGTCGGACTTGTCGAGGATGTCGGCGGCGTAGATCCCGGCGGGACCGGCGCCCACCACGGCTACGCGAAGAGTTCGGCTCACACGTTCCACCGTAAGTTAGGGTCACCTAACTTGAAATGTGATCTCGCGTACGGTCCACCTGGTGGGAGGGGCCGCGCAGCGATGGTTGCGAGCGTCGGCGAGGCCGCCGGGAACGGCAGCGACTACCCGGCCCGCTTGTGGTCGGACGGAAATTGCGCCGGGATCACCGGCCGTGGGGAGCCGGTAAGCTCGGCGCCATGCGCGTCCTCGTCGTCGACAACTACGACAGCTTCGTCTACAACCTGGTCCAGTACCTGGCCCAGCTCGGCGCCGACTGCACGGTCTGGCGCAACGACGTCGTGGACCTCGACCGCGTGCCCGAGTTCGACGCCGTGCTGGTCTCGCCCGGCCCCGGGACGCCCGAACGCGCTGGTCAGAGCATGGACGTCGTCCGCAAGTGCGCCGAGACGCACACGCCGATGCTCGGCGTCTGCCTCGGGCACCAGGCGCTCGGCGTCGTCTACGGCGCCACCGTCGACCGCGCGCCCGAGCTGCTCCACGGCAAGACGAGCCAGGTGCGCCACACCGGCGCCGGCATCCTCAAGGACCTGCCGGCGGAGTTCACGGCCACCCGGTACCACTCGCTGACCGTGCTGCCCGAGACGATCGCCGAAGACGTCTTCGAGGTCACCGGGCGCACCGAGTCCGGCATCGTGATGGGCATGCGCCACCGCGAGCTGCCGCTGGAAGGCGTGCAGTTCCACCCGGAGTCCGTGCTCACCGAGGGCGGCCACCGGATGCTGGCGAACTGGCTGGCCGCGGCCGGGCACCCCGTCGACCCGGTCCGGGTGAACGAACTCGAGCGCGCGACCCAGGCGCTCCAGAAGGCCGCTGTTGCGTGATCCGGCTCGAGGGGGTCGGCAAGCGGTACGGGCGAGGTGACTTCGTCCTCCGCGACGTCGACCTGACCGTCGAGTCCGGGCACGTCGTCGGCGTCCTCGGCAGCAACGGCTCCGGCAAGTCGACGCTGCTGCGGATCATGGCCGGTGTCTCGCACCCGACCACCGGTTCCCTCACCGGCACCCCGCGGATCGGCTACCTGCCGGACCGCTTCCCGGCCGGCCAGCGGATGGGCGCGCGGGCGTACCTGCGGCACATGGCCCGCATCCACGGGCTCACCGACCTCTCGATGATCGACCCGCTGCTCGAGCGGCTCGCGCTGGTCGGCGGCCCGACGGCGCCGTTGCGCACGCTGTCCAAGGGCAATGCGCAGAAGGTCGGGCTCGCGCAGGCCGTCATGGTGCGCCCCGACCTGCTGGTCCTCGACGAGCCGTGGTCCGGGCTCGACGTCGGCACGCACGCGATCCTCGGCGAGCTCGTCGCCGAGACGCGGGCGCGCGGGGCGAGCGTCGTGTTCACCGACCACCGCCCGCAGGTCGTGCACGACCACGCCGACGTCGTCCACCTCATCGACGAAGGCAGGCTCACGGCGGAAAGCACCGAGCCGACCACCCGGATCGTCCTGCGCGGCGGCGGTACCGGCTGGGCCGGCGAGCCCGGCGTCCGGCACGCCGTCGTCGAAGGCGCGCAGGTGGTGCTCACCGTCGAGGTCGCCGCGGTGGACGCGGTGCTGCTGCGGGCGTTGAAGGACGGCTGGTCGGTGCGGGAGGTGGCGCCGTGCTCGCCATGACCCGCTACTACTTCGTGCTGCTCGGCCATTCGCAGCGGTACCTGCCCGCGCTCCTGGCCTACCTCGCGCTCTGCGTGATCCTCTACGCCGACCCGAATTCGCCGCCGCTGCCGCTGTTCGGCGTGAGCGCCGGCGGCCTGCTGGTCGTCTCGTGCTGGCTGACGATCGCCCTGCTCGACATCGAAGACCCGGTCCAGCGCCTGGTGACCCTCAGCCACGCCCGCCAGTGGCGGCGGATGATCACCGGCGCGATCCTCGCGGTGCTGGCGTGTTCGCTCGTCCTCACGGTGATCACCGAGGTGTGGTCGGCGCTCAAGTCGTTCAAGGTCCAGCCGTCCGCGCTGGGCATCGGGCTGCTCGCCCACCTCGCGTGCGCGCTGCTGGGCATCGCGATCGCCCTCCCGTGCTCGCGGTTGCTGGTGGGCCGGATCGGCTGGACGGTGCTCGCCGCCGTCATCACGCTGGTCGTCGTGCTGCTGGCGAAGATCCCGCTGGTCCACCCGCTGCTGCACGCCCTGACCGACGAAGAACCGGTGGCCGGCCCGCTGGCGCTGGCGCTCGGGACGTCGGTGGTCCTGCTGGCCGCCAGCTTCTCCGGCGTCTCGGCTCTCGTGCGCCGCCGCTCGTGATGGCAACTTGCAGAATTCAATTTCCGCACCGGGCTTCCTGCGGGAGCCCGCGGCCGACTAAGGTTCGGGGCCTCTCCGGTTCTGGGTGAAGGGAGAACGGGTGACGGCTGGGATCGTCGCGATCACCGTGCCGGATTCCGACGGCGAGCTCCCGGAGCTCGCCGCCTGGCTGCGCGGGGAAGACGAACTCCGGGGCCGCGTCCAGCTCTTCGACGCCGTCGTGGTCGGCGTGACGAGCAACTCCGCCGGCGTCTTCTGCAGCTCGCTCTTCGCGTGGCTGCACCGCTGCCGCGAATCCCGCGTCTCCCTGAAGGTGAAGCGCTCCGGCGCGGCCGAGGAACTCGAACTCGACTGCGGCCCTTCGAGCGACGCCGAACAGGTGCTCGGCGCCGTCCGGGGATTCCTCGACAAAGCCTGACGAACGAAAAAGGCCCGCACGGCGAACCGTGCGGGCCTTTTCGCTGTCCTCCGCTAACGCGAGCTGGTCGGCGGGGTGAACGTGAAGCTCGGGATCCCGCTGCCTTCCGACACGTTCACCGTGATGTTCGCGTCCTTGCTGATCTGCGTGCCCGGCTGCTGGCTCTGGCCGGTGATCGTGCCTTCCGGCGCGTTGCTGTTCCGGTCGGCCTTCTCGTTCAGCTTCCCGGTCCAGCCCATGCTCCGCAGCTTTTCCTCCGCCTGGTCGGTGGTCATCCCGACCAGCGTCGGCATCTGGATCTGGTCGGTGTTCTCCGGGCCGGTCGACACGGTCAGCGTGATCGTCGCCCCCACGGCCAGCGAACCGCCGTTCGGGTTCTGCGTGATGACGCTGTCCTTCGGGACCGTGTCCGAGGCCTGCTCGAGCTTCTTGGTCTTGAAGCCGAGCGCGCGCAGCGCCGAGTCGGCCTGCGAGTACGGCTTGCCGGTGAAGTCCTGGACCGACTTGAGTTCCTTGGACTTCGCGACCGTGATCTGCACGCTGGTGCCCTCGTCGACCTCCGACGACGCCGTCGGTGTCTGATTCTGCACCAGGCCGGCCTGGTTCGGGTCGTCGACCTCGACTTCCTGGACGTCCGGGTTCAGCGTCAGCTTCGCGTCGGTCAACGCCTTTTCGGCCTGGTCGCGCGTCTTGCCCTTGAGGTCCGGCACGCTGGCCTTGCCCGGGGCGACCCCGACGTAGAGGGTGATCTTCGCGTCCGTGCTGACCGGGGTCCCGACGTTCGGGTCGATCTTGACGACGTTGTTGATGTCGTCCTGCGTGCACGTCGGGCTGCCGTCGGTCGGCTGCACGCCGCAGGTGACGTTCTTCGTGTCGAACGTCTTGAAGCCCTTGCCGATCAACGTTTCCTTGGCCTGCGGCACCCGCTGGTGCAGCACGTCCGGGATCGCCACCGTCGTGGATTCGTTGCTCTTGAACGAACCCGACAGCCACATGATGAGCAGCACCGCGCCGAGCACGAACACGGCGGCGAGCGCGGCCAGGATCGTCCGGCGGCGGCGCTTGGCCTTCGGGTCCTCGTCGTCCGGTTCGCTGTACTCCTCGTAGCGCTGCGGCTGGCGCCGGTCGGAGTTCATCACCTGGGTGCGCTCGTCCTCGGACATCACCATCGGCGCCGCCGGGCGCTGGCCCGAGAGCGTGCGCACCAGGTCCGAGCGCATCTCCGCCGCCGACTGGTAGCGGTTCGCCGGGCCCTTGGCCAGCGCCTTCAGCACGACGGCGTCGAGCTCGGGCGCCACCGCCGGGTTCACCGACGACGGCGGGCTCGGGTCTTCCCGGACGTGCTGGTAGGCGACCGCGACCGGGGAATCGCCGGTGAACGGCGGCTCGCCGGTGATGAGTTCGTAGAGCACGCAACCGGCGGCGTAGACGTCGGAGCGGGCGTCGACGGACTCGCCGCGCGCCTGCTCCGGCGACAGGTACTGCGCCGTGCCGATCACCGCGGCGGTCTGGGTCATGGCGGACTGGCCGTCGTGCATCGCGCGCGCGATGCCGAAGTCCATCACCTTGACCGCGCCGTTCTTCGTGATCATCACGTTGGCCGGCTTGACGTCGCGGTGCACGATGCCGTGCCGGTGGGAGAAGTCCAGCGCCGCGCAGACGTCGGCCATGACCTCCATGGCCCGCTTCTGCGACATCGGGCCTTCGGTCTTGACGATGTCGCGCAGCGTCCGGCCTTCGACGTACTCCATGACGATGTACGGCAGCGGCCCGAACTCGGCGTTGGCCTCACCCGTGTCGTAGACCGCGACGATCGCCGGGTGGTTCAGCGCGGCGGCGTTCTGCGCTTCACGGCGGAAGCGCTCCAGGAACTGCGGGTCCCTGGCGAGATCGGCACGGAGGATCTTGATCGCGACTTCCCGGCCCAGGCGCACGTCGTGGCCGTGATGGACCTCGGACATGCCTCCGTAGCCGAGCGTTTCGCCCAGCTCGTACCGGTTGGAGAGCAGTCTGGGTGTGCTCATCTCTGGGTGCCGTTCCATTCCGTCCAAGGTGTGGTCATGATGCCTTGCTGGCCATCGTCGGTCGTGCCGGGAGACTCCGCCGGTAGGACACTCGTAGCGGGCGGCTCTTCCGTGGGCGGCTGTCTGCCCGGGACCACCTGGCTCGTCGTCTGGCCGGTGTGCGGCGGCGAGCCGGAGCTGCCGATCATCTTCGCGATCAGCACGATCCCCGCCACCAGGACAACGAGCAGGATCGCCGCGAGGAGCGCCCACCAGCCCCATTGGGACTTCTTCTTCGGGACCGGCATCATGACCGGCCGCACCGCGGGGCGGGACGGCGGGCCGATGACGACCATCGGGTTCACCGCGGGCGACGGCGGACCGACCGGCATGTGCTGTTGCTGCGGCGGGACCGGCTGCTGCGGAACCTGCTGCTGCGGCGGCGGTTGCTGCTGCGGCTGCTGCCCGGTCGCGTAGGCGGCGTTGACCAGACCGGACGGGGCCGGCAGCGGCAGCCCCGCGCGGACCGCGGCGACGGCGGCCGCGAACTCGCCGCCGTTGTTGTAGCGCTGCCGCGGGTCCTTGACCAGCGTCGCTTCGATCACCGCGCGCGCCGCGGGCGGCACGTCGGGTGGCAGCGGCGGCGCGATGTCGCGGATGTGCATCATCGCGACCGTGACGGCGTTCTCGGAAAGGAACGGCCGGTGCCCGGCGAGGCATTCGTACCCGCACACCGCGAGCGAGTAGACGTCGGACGCCGGCTCGGCCGGGGAGCCGAGCGCCTGCTCCGGCGCGATGTAGTGCGCGGTGCCCATGACCATGCCGGACCGGGTGACCGGGGCCGCGTCCGCGGCCTTCGCCACCCCGAAGTCGGTGATCTTCACCTGGCCCGCCGACGTCACCAGGATGTTGCCCGGCTTGACGTCGCGGTGGACCAGGCCCTGTTCGTGCGCGGCCTGCAGCGCGTTGCCCGCCTGCTCGAGCATGTCGAGCGTGAACTCCGCCGACAGCCGCCCGTGCTTGGCCAGCAAGCCGGCCAGCGGGTCGCCGTCGACGAGCTCCATCACCAGGTACGCGATCGACAGGTCGCCGTCGAACAGGGTCTCGCCGTAGTCGTGCACCGCGGCGATGCCGGGGTGGTTGAGCGACGCCGTCATCCGCGCTTCGGTCCGGAAGCGGTGGAGGAACTCGGCGTCACCGGAGAGCTCGGCCTTGAGGATCTTGACAGCCACGGTCCGGTCCAGGCGGGTGTCGCTGGCCTGCCAGACCTCGCCCATCCCGCCGACGGCGATCCGGCTCGTCAGCTTGTACCTCTCGGCCAGCAGCTGGCCCGAGGACAGCATCCGCTATCCACCCCCGAGCTTGGCGTTGATCGCCGCGCGGCCGATTTCCGCCGCGACGGTACCGCCGGTGGCCGCGAGCCCGCGGTTGCCACCGTCTTCGACGATGACGGCGACCGCGATCTGCGGGTCGTTCGCCGGGGCGAAACCGGTGTACCAGGCGTGCGGTGCGGTGTTCTTGGAGTCCGTGCCGTGTTCGGCGGTGCCGGTCTTCGACGCGATCTGGATGTCCGCGCGCTTGCCGCCGCCCTTGGTGAAGCCCTCGGAAGCGATCATCATGTCCTTGAGGATCGCGGCGTTCGACGACGAAAGTGCCGCCGTGCCGGTGAGCTCGGTGGGGCTGTAGTCCTCGATGGTCGACAGGTCCGGCGCCAGCACCGACTGCACGAGCTGCGGCTTCATCGCCATCCCGCCGTTGGCCACGGTGGCCGCGAGCAGGCAGTCCTGCAGTGGCGTGAGCCGGACGTCGCGCTGGCCGATGCCGCTCTGGTAGAGCGCGCCCTGCGAGTCGAGCGGGCCGACCGTCGACGGCGCGACCTTCATCGGCACG
This sequence comes from Amycolatopsis sp. FBCC-B4732, assembly GCF_023008405.1. Taxonomy (NCBI): domain Bacteria; kingdom Bacillati; phylum Actinomycetota; class Actinomycetes; order Pseudonocardiales; family Pseudonocardiaceae; genus Amycolatopsis; species Amycolatopsis sp. FBCC-B4732. The sequence continues at coordinate 8,110,471 of NZ_CP095376.1, read as the reverse complement.
GTCAGGTCGGTCTGCCCGATGCCGAAGTTCGCCGCCGTCTTCTTCATCTTGTCCGCGCCGAGCTGGCCGGCGAACTGCGCGAACGGCACGTTGCAGGAGTGCGCGAGCGCGTCCTTGAACGTGGTGCCCGGGCACGCGGCGCCGGCGTAGTTCTCCAGCGTCACGCTGGTGCCGGGGAGCTTCGTGTTCGGCGCCGGGTCGACCGGGGTGTCCGGGCCCTTGCCGTCCTCGAGCACGGCCGCCGCGGTGACGAGCTTGAACGTCGAACCCGGCGGGTAGGTCTCGGAGATCGCCCGGTTCAGCATGGGCTTCTTCGGGTCCTTGTTGTTCGCGTTCCAGGCGTCGGTCTGCGCCTTCGACGTGTGCGAAGCCAGCTTGTTCGGGTCGTACGACGGCGTCGAGACCATCGCCAGGATCCGGCCGGTCTTCGGCTCCAGCGCGACGACGGAGCCGGTGTAGCCCTTCTGCGTCATCAGGTCGTACGCGGCCTTCTGCACGGCCGGGTCGATGGTCAGCCGGACGTTGCCGCCGCTGGGGTCGCGGCCGGTGACCATGTCCGAGAGCCGCCGCACGAACAGCCGCGGGTCGGAGCCGTTCAGGACGTCGTCCTCGGAGCGCTCGAGGCCGCCGGCGCCGTAGTTGATCGAGTAGTAGCCGGTGACCGGCGCGTACATCGGGCCGTCGGCGTAGGTCCGGATGTACTTGTACTTGTCGTTGGACGGGTCGACGCTGGCCAGCACCTCGCCGTTGGCCTGCGACACGATCTTGCCGCGCTGGCGGGCGAACTCGTCGTAGAGCACGCGCGCGTTGCGCGAGTCGGTGCGGTAGTCGTCGGCCTTCACCACCTGGATGTAGGTGGCGTTGGCCAGCAGCAGGACGACCATGACGAGCATCGCCATGCCGACCTTGCGGAGCGGGGTGTTCATGCCTGCGCGCCCCCGTCCGCCGGCGGGCGCTGCACGAGCACCGTGTGCGCTTCCGCGATCGGCGCCTGGGGCTGCTGCTGCGGCTTCGGGCGGGCGGCCGGCTTGCGGGCGGCGTCGGAGATCCGGAGCAGCAGCGCGACCAGGATGTAGTTCGCGAGCAGCGACGAGCCGCCCTTGGACAGGAAGGGCGCGGTGATACCGGTCTCCGGGATGAGTTTCGTGACCCCGCCGACGACGACGAAGATCTGCATGACCATGGTGAACGCGAGCCCGCCGCCGAGCAGCTTGCCGAACGTGTCGCGCACCGCGAGCGCGCTGCGCATGCCGCGCATCGCGACCAGCAAGTACAGCATCAGGACGGCGGCCAGCCCGATGAAGCCGAGCTCTTCGCCGATCGACGCGGTGATGAAGTCGGTGTTGGCCTCGGGCACCATGTCCGGCCGGCCGGCGCCGAGCCCGGTGCCGCCGACGCCGCCGGTGCCGAGCCCGAACAGGCCTTGGGCGAGCTGGTAACCGCCGCCCGCCTCGTCGTAGGTGGCCAGCGGGTCCAGCCAGTTCGCGACGCGCTGCTGGACGTGCCCGAAGAGGTTGTAGGCGATGACGCAGCCGACCGCGAAGAAGCTCAGGCCGAGGACGACCCAGATGGCCCGCTCGGTCGCGACGTACAGCATCACGAGGATGACGCTGAAGAACAGCAGCGAGGTGCCGAGGTCCTTCTCGAACACCAGGATGCCGATGCAGACGAACGCGGCGATGAGGATCGGGCCGAGGTCGCGGGCGCGCGGCAGCTCGACGCCGACGAGCCGCTTTCCCGCCACCATGAACAGGTCCCGCTTCGACACCAGGAACGAAGCGAAGAAGACCATCAGCAGGATCTTCGCGAACTCGCCCGGCTGGATCGAGAAGAACGGCAGCTTCAGCCACACCTTGGCGCCGTTGACCTCGGAGAGGCTCGACGGCAGCAGCGCGGGCAGCGCCAGCGCGACGATCCCGACCAGGCCCGCGGTGTAGCCGTAGCGGGTCAGGGTGCGGTGGTCGTTGACCACGACCAGCACGGCGACGAAGAACACCAGCGAGATCACCGTGAACAGGACCTGCGCGGTGACGGCGGGCGTGTAGTCCTTGCCGTTCTGCAGGGCCCGTTCGGCCAGCGCCAGGTCGATCCGGTGGATCATCACCAGGCCGATGCCGTTGAGCAGCGCGACGCAGGGGAGCAGCACCGGATCCGCGTACGGCGCCCACTTGCGGACGGCGAGGTGCGCGGCGGCGAAGATGCCGAGGTAGGCCAGCCCGAGCCAGAGGATCGAGGCGGTGAGCTCCTGCTCCTGGTTCGCCTCGACGAGCACCAGCGCGATCGTGACGATGAACGCCGCGAAGCCCAGCAGGACGAGCTCGGTGTTGCGCCGGGTCGGGACCTCGCGCGGCGGGTTCGTCTGGAACTGCGCGGCGAGCGGTTCGGCGGAACGCGCGACGGGCTGGCCCATCAGTTACCGCCTCCCGTCGTCGGTGCCGTCGAACTCGGCGTCGAGCAGTCCCTCCCCGCTGGCTGGTTCGCCGACGATGGAGCGGTGGAACCGGCCGGTGCCGTCGGAGTGGTCGTCGGCGAGACCGGGTTGGTCGGCGTCGGCGAGGTCTGACCGCCCGTCGGCGCGCAGTTGTTCAGGCGCTTGTGCAGCTGCAGGAAGTCGTCGATGTACTTCCGGGCGTCGTCGAGGCTGTCCTTCTTGACGCCGTTCTGCACCGCCAGCCGCGCGTCCTCCTGGAGCTGGTCGACGCGCAGCTTGTCCGTGCACACCTGGTTGGGCGGGCAGGAGCCCTGCTCGTAGGTGTGCAGGTCGATGCCGAGGATGCTGCCGGGGACGCCGCGGTAGATCACGACTTCCTCGTCCGCACCTTCGCCGACATAGTACTGACTCAGCACGAAGTACCGGGTGGCGATGGCGGCCGCGGCGAGCACCACTAGGACCACCAGCGCGCCGGCGAGCCAGCGGAACCGCTTCCGGCGCTTGGCTTTCGGGTCTTCGGTCGGCTGCGGGAGCTCCGGGCGCTGCTGCGGCGGCGGCTGGGTCAGCGCCCTGGCCCGCGCCGCGGGCGAATCACCCTGGTGCAGCTCGTCGCTGCCGTCCCCGGCGGCGCCGCCCACGATGGGCGCGTCTTCGCCGAAGTCGACGTCGACCACGTCGGCGATGATCACGGTCACGTTGTCCGTGCCGCCGCCCTTGAGCGCCAGCTCGATCATCCGGTCCGCGCACTGCTGCGGGTCCGGGATCTGCACGGCTTCGGTGAGCGTCTCGTCGCTGACCATGCCGGACAGGCCGTCCGAGCAGATCAGGTACCGGTCGCCGGCGCGGGCTTCGCGCACGGTCAGGCTCGGTTCCACCTCGTGCCCGGTGAGCGCCTTGAGCAGCAGCGACCGCTGCGGGTGCACCGCCGCCTCTTCCGGCGTGATGCGGCCCTGTTCGAGGAGTTCGTTGACGAAGCTGTCGTCGCGCGTGATCTGCGCGAACTGACCGCCACGGAGCAGGTACGCCCGCGAGTCGCCGACGTGCACCAGGCCCAGGCGCGTGCCCGCGAAGAGCACCGCGGTGAGCGTCGTGCCCATGCCGTCGAGATCGGGGTCCTGCGAGACGAGTTCGGCGATGGCGGCGTTGCCGTTGGCCACCGCCTCCCGGAGCTGGGCGAGGAGGTCGTCGCGCGGTTCGTCGTCGTCGAGGGGAGCGAGGGAGGCGATGACGACCTTGCTGGCCACTTCACCCGCCGCGTGGCCACCCATCCCGTCGGCGAGCGCGAGCAGGCGAGGGCCGGCGTACACGGAGTCCTGGTTGCTCGAACGCACCAGGCCCCGGTCGCTGCGGGCTGCGTAGCGGAGGACGAGAGTCATGGGCGAAGCTCGATCACCGTCTTGCCGATCCGGATGGGGACTCCGAGCGGGACCCGGAGGGGTGCAGTGACCTTAGCCCGGTCGAGATACGTCCCGTTCGTCGAGCCCAGATCTTCCACGTACCAGTCCTCACCGCGCTGGGCGATCCGCGCGTGCCGGGTCGACGCGTAGTCGTCGTCGAGCACCAACGTGGAGTCGTCGGCCCGGCCGATCAGGATCGGCCGGCCGTCCAGCGCGATGCGCGTCCCCGCCAGTGCGCCGTGGGTGACCAGCAGCTGCTGCGGGGACTTGCTGTTGCGCGGCTTCTTCTCCTTCTTGCGCCCGAAGGTCGGAACCTGGACGCGCATGCCCGATGCCGCGTAGAGGTCCGAGCGGACGACTCTGAGCGCGGCGAACACGAAGAGCCAGAGCAGCACGAGGAAGCCCACCCTGGTGAGTTGTACGACCAGCTCTGGCACTTGGTGTGTCCGCTCCCGACTCGTCCGTGCAGCCGCGGCGCGGGTACGCCGCGGTCCCCCCGCACGTCAATTCTGCGGGAACAGTATTCCGTGCCCCGAGTCAGCCCTGTGTACGGAACACGAGGGACGAATGGCCCACCCGGATGACGTCGCCGTCGGCGAGCTGCCAGGTCTGGACCGGAGTCCCGTTCACGGTCGTGCCGTTGGTCGAACCGATGTCGGCGAGCGTCGCGCTCTGGCCGTCCCAGGTGATCTCCAGGTGCCGGCGGGAGACACCGGTGTCCGGGAGGCGGAAGTCCGCGTCCTGGCCGCGGCCCACGACGTTCCCGCCCTGCTTCAGCGAGTACGTGCGGTTCGAGCCGTCGTCCAGCTGCAGGCTCGCCGCGAGCTGACGGCCCGCCGCGGGCGGGGCGTAGCCGCCCTGCTGCTGCGCGTACGGGTCGGCGGCCGGCTGGCCGTACGCCTGCTGCTGGCCGTACTGGTCGTACCCGGCCTGCTGCTGGCCGCCGTACTGGTCGTACCCGCCCTGCTGCTGGCCGCCGTACTGGTCGTAGCCGCCCTGCTGGGGCTGGGCGTAGCCGCCCTGGTCGTAACCGCCCTGCTGGGGCTGGGCGTAGCCGCCCTGGTCGTAGCCCGGCTGCTGCTGGCCGCCGTACTGGTCGTAGCCGCCCTGCTGGGGCTGGGCGTAGCCGCCCTGGTCGTAACCGGCCTGCTGCTGGCCGTACTGGTCGTAACCACCACCCGGCTGCTGCTGGCCGTACTGGTCGTAGCCGCCCTGCTGCTGGCCATAACCCTGGTCGTACCCGGGCTGCTGGCCACCCTGCTGTCCGTAGCCGTACTGGCCCTGCTGGCCGTACGGGTCACCCTGGTCGTATTGGCCGTAGCCGGGGGGCTGGCTCATTGCTGGGTCTCCTGCGTTGCTGGGTCGTGCCGACCGCGGTGAACCGGCGGCCGCGGGGCGGGCGTCGGGATCGACGGACGAACGGGTCTTGAACTGTCCAGTATGCAGCGCCTCGTTGCGCTCGAGTGATACGACGACGTCACCATAGGTGTCCAGGCCTTCGGCGGCGAGGTGTTCCGCCACCGCCTCGGCCAGCACCTGGGTGACCCGCTGCTCGTCACCGGCCATGCGCTCGTGGTCAGCCGTCCCCAAGGACACGATGTAGTGATTCGGGGCGAGCTGCCGACCGCCTGCCAGCTCACGAACGTTCTCCTCACTCTCCCGCTCCAGGGCGATCGCCACTTCCTGCGTGACGACGTTGCCACCGAACATGCGCGCGAAAGTGTTCCCCACCAGGTTCTCGAGTCGCCTGTCGAATCTCTCGGCGCGGCCCACCGGGGAAAACCTCCTTCACGCTCGTGCTTCCGCATCGATCCTATCCGGGTGAGCGAGCCTCTACACGGCCCCCGGTGAAACCCGTTCAAACCACCTGCTAGTCTTCTCCTCGCTGTCAGAGAAGCACTCGGGCGAGTGGCGGAATGGCAGACGCGCACGGTTCAGGTCCGTGTGTCCGAAAGGACGTGAGGGTTCAACTCCCTCCTCGCCCACGCTGTTCAAGGGGCCGGTCGCTTGCGCGACCGGCCCCTTTCCCGTTGGCCCGATCTCTCCCGGGGGGCCGAGCCCCCCGGACCCCCCACGGCGCCTCACGTGCGGCTTCCAGCTTGGTCCGGTGGGGAATGTCACGGGGGTTTGGGTTGTTCGCCCTGGGCGAAGTTACGCCGTGTGGGTGGCTATCCAGTCCGCTATCACGTCCGCTCGGCTCGTCGTTTCGATGCCCGCGTGGGGGCAGCCCGGGCCCGTTGCCTCCAGGGCGACCAGTTTGCCGCCCGTGAAGTACGGGGCTCCCGAGTCGTACGTGCACGCGCTCGTCGTGATCTCCGGGGCCGCGCCGCGGACACCCAGCGTGGCCGGGTCCACCTTCGCCACCGCCACCGTGCCCTGCTGCATGCGGATCGCCGGCTTGGGGTCGGTGCCCGTCAGGCTGCCCCAGCCGGCCAGGGTCAGCTGCTGGCCGACCTTCGGGACCGCGCGGCTCACCGCCAGCGGGGGCACCGTCGTCACCGGGGTGTCCAAGCGGATCAGCGCGACGTCGTTCTCCTTCGCCTGGAGGACCTCGGTCGCCTTGCGGGCCACGCCCGATTCGACCGCTTCGTCGACCAGGCCCAGCGTCACCGTCGTCGGGTACGGGACCTTGCCCGCGACGCGGTTGCGGTTGGCGTCGTGGAAGCAGTGCCCGGTCGTCAGCACCCAGGCCGGTGCGATCAGCGCGCCGGTGCAATAACTGCTGTACGTGGAGCCGTCCGGGCGCGGGATCTTCGTCATCGAAAGCTTCGCGACGTTCCCGAACTGCCCCGGTGGGACGTCGGTGCCGTGGGCGACGGCCCAGGCCGTCGGTGCGGTGGTGATGGTCAGGACAGCAGCAGCGAGCAGGGCGCGCAGGCGCATTCTTCCCCTTCGTCGAGTCGACATCGACGTTCGACGTTAGGGCCGCCGCGGCCAGCGGGGAATTCCCTGGCCGGGCGTCACCCGATGTCGTACCCGGGTGACGCCCGGACGGTGGTCAGCCGAGGTGCGAAGCGATCCAATCCGCCACGACGTCCACCCGGGAGGTCGTCTCGAGCTGGTTGTGGGGGCAGTCCGGGCCGGTCGACTCGACGGACACCAGCTGCCCGCCGGTGCCGCCCGCGACGAAGTACGGCGCGCCCGAGTCGTACACGCACGCGCTCGTGGTCGTCGTCGGGGCGACGCCCTGCACGCCGAGCGTCGAGGTGGCCACCTGGCCGACCTTCACCGTGCCCTGCTGCAGCTTCGTCGACGGCGCCGGGTTGGTGGCGGTGAGGCTGCCCCAGCCGGCGAGCGTCAGCAGCTGCCCGACCGACGGCGTGACGCGGTTGACGGTCAGCGGCGTGATGCCGGTGACGTCCGCGTCGAGGGTCGCGATCGCGATGTCGTTGGCGCTCGCCTGGTACACGGTGACGACGTTGCGCGTCACGCCCGGCGTGCTCTGGTTGACCGTGCCCAGCAGTACCGACGTCGGGTACGGCACCGGGCCGGAGACGCGGTTGCGGTTGGCGTCGTGGAAACAGTGCCCGGCGGTGATGATCCACTTCGCCGCGATCAGCGCGCCGGAGCACGCGCTGTTGTACTTCGTCCCGTCGGGCTTCGGGATGTTCGTCATGGTCAGCTTCGCGGCGAACCTGAACGTCCCCGCGGGGACGTCGGAACCGTTCGCCACGGCCGAAGCCGGCCCCGCCGTGGCGAGGCCGGCGGCCAGCGTCAAAAGGACAGCAGAGAACACAGCGCGTGCGCGCATCGGTGGATCCCCCTTGTCACGCACCGGCGGTCGAAGGCCGGTGATCACTTTCGAGGGTAGTGACGCCGGGGCGCGGGAAAAGACGCCGTTCAGCCCAAGTGCGAAGCGATCCAGTCCGCCACGACGTCGACGCGCGCGGTGGTTTCGGCCTGGTCGTGCGGGCAGTCCGGTCCGTCGCTTTCGACGGACACCAGACGTCCGCCGTTCTTGCCCGCCGGGACGAAGTACGGCGCACCGGAGTCGTAGGTGCAGGCGCTCGTCGTCGACGTCGGGGCGAAACCCTTCACGCCGACGTACTGCGGGTCGACGGTGGCCACCTTCATCAGGCCCTGCTGGAGCTTCGTGCCCGGCGTCGGGTCGACGGCGGTGAGGCTGCCCCAGCCCGCCAGCACGACCTTCTGGTCCACCACCGGCGTCCTGCGGTTGATCATCAGCGGCTCGATGCCGGACACGGCCTTGTCGAGCTCCGCGATCGCGATGTCGTTGCTCGGCGACTGGTACACCGTCACGACGTTGCGGGTGACGCCCGGCTTGTCCACGGTGGTGGTGCCCAGCAGCACGGACGTCGGGTACGGCACCGGGCCGGAGACCGGGTTGCGGGCCGCGTCGTGGAAGCAGTGGCCGGCGGTGATGATCCACTTCTTGGCGATCAGGGAACCCGAGCAGGCGCTGTTGTACTTGCTGCCGTCGGGCTTCGGGATGTCGGTCATGGTGAGCTTCGCGGCGAACTTGAACGTCCCCTGCGGGACGTCGGCGCCGTTGGCCACGGCCGAAGCCGGTGCCGCGGTCACGACCGCCGCGGCGAGCGCGAAGAAGGTTGCGGAAAGGAGTGCGCGAGCGCGCATCGGATCCCCCCTGTGCGGGTCGGCGGTGGCGAGCTCTTCCCGCCACCGCCGGACAACCTAGTTCACGCCGACCAGGTCGACGACGAAGATCAAGGTCTCGCCGGGCTTGATGACGCCGCCCGCGCCGCGGTCGCCGTAGGCCAGGTGCGGCGGGATGACGAGCTTGCGCCGTCCGCCGATCTTCATGCCCGCGACACCCTGGTCCCAGCCGGCGATGACCTGACCGGCGCCCAGGCCGAAGCGCAGCGGCTCACCGCGGTCCCACGAAGCGTCGAACTGCTCACCCGAAGAGTGCGAGACGCCGACGTAGTGCACGGTGACGGTGGTGCCGGCCGTGGCTTCGGCGCCGTCACCGACGGTGAGGTCGGTGATCTCGAGGTCGGCCGGCGCAGGTCCGTCCGGGCGGTCGATTTGGGGCTTTTCCAAGGTCATGGGGGTCACCGTACCGACGCGTGAGGGGCTGCGCCGATCGGCCTACACCCAACGAGGGAAAAACGCGAAAACTCTTCACACTTGTCCTACTGCTCGGTAGCGTGCGCTTCGTCACTCTTCTGAGCTGAGGGGAGCCCGGTATGCGACGAGGCATCCGAGCCTTGACCTTCACGGCGCTGGGGGCCCTCGTGGCCGGGCTGACCCAAGTCGCCGTCACCGCGCCGGCCGCGCAAGCGGCCGTGTCGCCCGACGACTACTGCGGCGGGCAGTGCAGCGACATCCTGCCGCCCGGCGAGAACGGCAACGCGACCCTCGCCGACATCCTGGCGCACAAGGTGCTCGGCACCCGTCCGGCGCACGCGGCCGACCAGCTCGGGAAGTACTCGTCCCTGGCGAACGGCTACAAGACGCTGACCACCGGCGCGATCAACCAGTACTTCAACGACTCGTCGTTCGGCGTCGCCGCCGACCAGGTCGCGAGCACGAGCAAGCCGCGCGCGGACGTGACGATCGTGCGGGACAAGGCGCTCGGCGTCCCGCACATCACCGGGACCACCCGGTCCGGCACCGAGTTCGGCGCCGGCTACGCCGCCGCGCAGGACCGGCTGTGGCTGATGGACGTCCTGCGCCACGCCGCGCGCGGGCAGGTCACCCCGTTCGCCGGCGGCGCGGAAGCCAACCGCGAGCTGGAGCAGCAGTTCTTCTCGAACGCGCCCTACACCGAAGCCGAGCTGCAGCAGCAGATCGACCGCGTCGCGAGCAACGGCCCGCGCGGCGCGCAGGGCCTCGCCGACGCGCAGGCCTACGTCGACGGCATCAACAAGTACATCAGCGACTCCTACAGCGGCCGGTACTTCCCGGGCGAGTACGTGCTCACCGGGCACGTCGACGCGATCACCAACGCCGGGTCGATCGACCCGTTCAAGCTGACCGACCTGGTGGCGCTCGCCTCGCTGGTCGGCGCCGAGTTCGGCGCGGGCGGCGGCGGCGAGGTGCAGAACGCGATCGCCAAGCTCGCGATGCAGGAGAAGTACGGCGTCGTCCAGGGCGAAAAGGTGTGGCAGAGCCTGCGTGCGGAGGACGACCCCGAAGCCGTCAAGACGCTGCACGACGGCCAGACGTTCCCGTACGGCAAGACGCCGGCCAACGCGGTCGGGCAGGCCCTGCCGGACAAGGGTTCGGTGACCGGGCAGCAGCTCGTGTTCGACAAGACCGGCTCGGCTTCGACCGCGACGCCGTCCACTGTGGACGTCGCCGCGCCCGCCGACCAGGAGCCCGCCCGCGGCATGTTCGAAGACGGCGTGCTGCCGGGCAACATGCTGAGCGAGAAGCACGGCATGTCCAACGCGCTGCTCGTCTCCGGCGCCAAGACCGCCAGCGGCCACCCGGTCGCCGTGTTCGGCCCGCAGACCGGGTACTTCGCCCCGCAGCTGCTGCTGTTGCAGGAACTGCAGGGCCCGGGCATCAGCTCGCGCGGCGCGGCCTTCGCCGGCCTGAGCATGTACACGCTCCTCGGGCGCGGGCAGGACTACTCGTGGAGCGCGACGACGTCGGCGCAGGACATCATCGACACCTACGCGCTGACGCTGTGCGACCCGAGCGGCAAGGCGCCGACGAAGGACTCGAACTACTACACCTGGCAAGGCCAGTGCATCCCGATGGAGACCGTCGAGGTCAAGAACGCCTGGAAGCCGACCGTGGCCGACGGGACCGCGGCGGGCTCGTACACCCTGCGCAGCTACCGGACGAAGTACGGGCCGGTGCAGAGCCGGGCGACGGTCGGCGGCAAGCCGGTGGCGTACGCGGCGCTGCGCTCGTCCTACTTCCACGAGGTCGACTCGCTGATCGGCTTCCAGGAGCTGAACGACCCGGGCTTCGTCAAGTCCGCGGCGGACTTCCAGAAGGCCGCGGCCGACATCAACTACACGTTCAACTGGTTCTACGCCGACTCGAAGGACATCGCCTACTTCAACTCGGGCAGCAACCCGTCCCGGCAGTCCGATGTGGACCCGAACATGCCGGTGTGGGGCGACCAGGGCCACGACTGGAACGGCTGGAACCCCAGCGGCAACCAGGCGACCTACACGCCCGCGTCGCAGCACCCGCAGTCGGTCAACCAGGACTACTACGTCAGCTGGAACAACGCGCAGGCCAACGGTTACGCGGCGGCGGGCGCGGACAAGTCCGCCGTGCACCGCGTCGACCTGCTCGACTCGCGCGTGAAGAAGCTGATCTCCAGCGGCACCAAGGTCACCCGGGTCAACCTGACCCAAGCGATGGAGGAAGCGGCGCTGTCCGACCTGCGCGCCGAGCGCGTGCTGCCGCTGCTGCTGCAGGTGCTCGACAAGACGCCGACCACCGGGGCGGCCGCGGACGCCGAGGCGAAGCTCAAGACGTGGCTCTCCCACGGGCAGCTGCGCACCGAAACCGCCGCCGGCAGCAAGGCGTACACGGACGCGGACGCGATCCGCATCTTCGACGCCTGGTGGCCGCTGCTCGTCCAGGCCGAGTTCAAGCCGGGCATGGGCGACGACGCCTACAACGCGATGACCGGCGTGCTCGGCATCAACGAAAGCCCGTCCGGCTGGCAGAACGGCGACGGCCGGCACACCGGCCAGCCGCACAAGGGCTCGTCGTTCCAGTTCGGCTGGTGGGGCTACGTCAGCAAGGACATCCGGCAGGTGCTCGGCCAGCCGGTGGCCGGCCCGCTCGGCCAGACGTTCTGCGGGGCCGGCAACGTCACGACGTGCCGCCAGGCGCTCGTCGACTCGCTGACCACCGCCGCCGGCCAGGCCGCGAGCACCGTCTACCCCGGTGACGCGTCCTGCTCGGCCGGTGACCAGTGGTGCGCCGACACGATCGTCCACAACCCGCTGGGCGGCATCACGCAGGACAAGATCAGCTGGCAGAACCGCCCGACGTTCCAGCAGGTCGTCGAGTACTCCGCGCACCGCGGCGACAACATCGCGAACCTCGCGCCGGGGAAGACGGTCAGCGCCACCAGCGCCGAGACCGGCCTCTACAACTCGCCGGCGTCGAACGCGATCGACGGCAACGCCTCGACCCGCTGGGCCAGCGACTGGAGCGACGACCAGGCGATCACCGTCGACCTCGGTTCGGTCCAGCAGGTCAGCCGGGTGCTGCTGAGCTGGGAGAAGGCGTACGGGAAGAGCTACCGGATCCAGCTCTCCCCGGACGCGGTGCACTGGACGGACGCGGCTTCGGTCACCGACGGCGACGGCGGGCAGGACAACGTCTCGTTCGCCACGACCCAGGCCCGGTTCGTCAAGCTGCAGGGCGTCCAGCGCGGCACGAAGTACGGCTACTCGCTCTACGAGTTCGAGGTGTACGCCCACTGAGACCAGGCCGGGCCGTTCGCGGACGCGCGGGCGGCCCGGCCTCCCCACCCGGGCGCCGGGTTACCGTGATCGCATGGACGACTGGACGCCCCGCACCAAGGCCATCGCGGCCGGCCGCCCGCACGGCCCTGGCGAACCCCTCAACACCCCGCTCGTCGCCACCAGCACGTACCAGGCCGGTGGCGATTTCGTGTACGCGCGCGGGGACGGCACGCCGACCTGGCTGGCCCTCGAAGAAGCCGTCGGGGCGCTGGAAGGCGGGTACGCGACGGCGTTCGCGTCCGGCGTCGCCACCCTCTCCGCCGTGCTGGACCTGCTGCCGGTCGGGTCGCGGGTCGTCGTGCCGACGTTCAGCTACGCCGTGACGCGCGGGGTGCTGGCCCACGCGCAGAAGCTCGGCAAGCTCGCCGTCACCGAGCTCGAGCCGACCGACACCGAGGCCTGGGTCGCCGAGGCCGCGACCGCCGACCTGGTCTGGCTCGAGTCGCCGACCAACCCCACTCTCGACGTGATGGCGATCGAGACCATCGCCGCCGCCGCGCGCGGGCGGGTCGTCGTCGACAACACCTTCGCGACGCCGTTGCTGCAGCGGCCGCTCGAACTCGGCGCCGACGTCGTCGTGCACAGCGCGACCAAGGCCATCGGCGGGCACAGCGACCTGCTGCTCGGCATCACCGTGGCCAAGGACCCGGCGGTCGCCGAGGAGCTGAAGGGCGCGCGGACCCGCGTCGGGTCGACGCCGGGCGCGCTGGAGGCGTGGCTCGCCCTGCGCGGCCTGCGGACCATGCCGGTCCGGCTGGCGGAGCAGTCCCGCACCGCCGCGCTGCTGGCCGGGCGCCTCGCCGGGCACCCCGCCGTCCGGCGCGTGCGGTACCCGGGCTTCGGGATGATGGTCGCGTTCGACTTGGCCGACGCCGAGACGGCCGACGCCTTCTGCGCGGGCGTCCGGCTGATCCGGTCGGCGACCAGCCTCGGCGGCGTCGAAAGCCTGGTCGAACGGCGGGCCTGGCTCGCCGGCGAGGAACGCGTGCCGCCCGGGCTCATCAGGTTCAGCGTCGGTTTGGAGGATCCCGAGGACCTTTGGTGGGATCTGCGGTTCGCCCTCCCGGAGTAACACGGACGGGTGATGCCTCGATAGTCCGGCATCGCAGTCCTCGCCGTTGGGAGTCCGTCGTGGGTAGAACGCTGAGCCGGGTCGCGGGCATCGTGTCCGCGGGTGCGCTGATCACCGCCGCCACCGCACCGGCCGCACTGGCCCAGACGGACACCACGGCACCGGAGACGACCACGACGACGTCGTCCGAAACGACGACCACCACGGCGCCGAGCACGACCGGGACCACGACGACGGCACCGTCCACCTCGGAGACCACCGGGACCACCACGACGCCGTCGGTGACCGGCCCGGTGAAGACCGACGCCCCCGACCCGGCCACCAGCACGACGGCGACGAGCGAGCCGCCGAAGGACGACTACCAGGACAACGTCGGGCACGGGTTCGTCGGCCTCGGCGGCGAAGGCGTCCTGGTCATCGCCTGCGCGGCCGGGCGCCCGGGCGACGTCGCGACCCAGTACCTGAGCGTCACCGGCGGCCCGGACCAGGACGAGGCCGACGGCCGCTACTGGAACTACTCCGTGCGCGTGGTCGACGCCCCGGCCGGCACCACGACCGCGAAGTTCAGCTGGACCTGCGCCGGCGTCGAGGGCAACGGCGTGGTCGAGTTCGAGCAGGAGCAGCCGCCGGTCACCAGCACTTCGTCGTCGAGCACCGTGCCGTCCAGCACCGCCCCGGTCACCACGGCGACGTCCGCCACGACGACGTCGACGTCCGCCACGACGACGTCGACGTCGGCCGCGCCGGGCAGCAGCGCCCCGAAGGCCCAGGTCAAGGTCGCGCCCAAGGGCGGGGTCGAGACGGGCTTCGGCGGCACGGCCTGGTGAGCGCCCGGCGGGCGGGTGCCGCAGTCGCCCTCGTGCTGGCGCTCGCCGCCTGCAGCACCCCGGAGCAGCCGAAAGCCGCCGCCCCGGTGCCCCCTTCGGCACCGGTGACGGTGCCGTTCAAGGGACTCCGGCCGACGTCGGTGAAGATCCCGAAGATCGGCGCGGAGTCCAGCCTGCTCGCGGTCGCGGTCAAGCCCGACGGCGCGATCTCCGTCCCGTCGGTGCACACGCCGATGCAGGCGGCCTGGTACAAGCTCTCGCCGGTGCCCGGGGACGTCGGCCCGGCGATCGTGCTCGGCCACGTCGACGGCGACAAGAAGCCCGGAATCTTCTTCAAGCTCAAGGACCTCGTGCCGGGCGACGAAGTGGACGTCGACCGCAGCGACGGCAAGAAGCTGAAGTTCGTCGTCGACCGCGTCACGCAGGTCCCGAAGGACACGTTCCCGCGCGAAGCCGTGTACGGCAACAGCGACAAGCCCGAGCTGCGGCTGATCACGTGCGGCGGCGCGTTCGACCACGCCGAGCACTCCTACAAGGACAACATCGTCGTCTACGCGAATCTAGCCAACGCCTGAACCCGGGTACGGGAACTCCGGCTTCAGCGTCGTTCCCGGGCAGACCCAGCGGCGCATGCCGGCGTCGCACACCGCGTAACCCCAGTTGATCAGGTTGTCCTGCGTCTTCTCCGACATCCGGGCCAGCCGCGTCTTCGTCACGGCCAGCGCGCGGGTCCGCTCGACCGGCGCCGGCAGCGCGTCGGGCAGGTCGAAGTGCGAGATGTCGCTGTAGGTCGCCCAGTACGTCCCGGCGAAGTGCTTGTCCTGGTAGGACTTCAGCAGTGAGCCGGTGCGCAGCTCGCGGACCTGGTTGTCCATCACGGTCAGCACGCGGAACAGCTGCATCGGCCAGTTGTGGCTCGGCTTTTCCTCGTGCTTCATCTTCTTGCCCGCGTCGCTGACCAGGACGGTCGCGCGCTGGTTCTCGATCGGGTCCAGGCCGAGGTTGTCGTACACCCCGGCGTCGCTGAGCACGATCTTGCGGTCCGGCTGGTGCGGGTCCGGGATCACGACCGGCGAAAGCAGCGGCGGGAACGCCGACGACGCGGCCACCGCCGTCGCGAGCGGGATCTGCCCGTGCGGCCCGGCTTGGCGGAAGAACCACCACAGCGAGCCGTCCTGCAGGCTGGTCGCGGTGAACACGAAGTTCGGGCCGGCCGGATCGAGGTCCGCGAGGCGGCAGTCGCCGAAGAGGTGCTTCGCGTACCGGCGTGCGAGTTCTTCGCCCGCGCTGCGCCACGGCATGGCCAGCGCTTTCAGCGTCACCGGGATGTCGAGGTTCGTGCGTGCCAGTTTCCGCAGCGGCTGCACGACTTCCTTGCCGAAGTTCTCCGCGACGCCGTCTTCGCCGAAGTACAGCTTGTGCCACGCGTGCGCCAGCACCCCGGCCGCGATCGACCCGCCGGAAACGCTGGAAACGGTGGTCAGCTTCGGCAGCCAGCCGAGTTCGTTGAGGCGCCAGAGCGCGCCGGCGTGGAAGAGCATCGCCCGGTAACCACCCCCGGAAAGCGCGAGCCCGACACCGTCTCGTTTCGCCGCGTCCACCCGGCCGAGTCTAGGACCGCAGCAACGGCGCCAGCAGCGGGCGTTGCGGAGCGGGCACGTATTCGGCGTAGTTGTCGTACAACGCCTGTTTGGCCAGGTGCGCCGCGCCCGCGCCGTCGGCGGCCCGGATCGCGTCGAGCACTTCGGCGTGGTGCGCGAGCCAGGAGCGCATCAGCGACGTCCGGTCGCTGGCGTGCGCGAGCTTGTCCTCGATCAGTTCCAGCACGACCCCGCGCACGACTTCCTCGCTGACCACCAGGAGGGGATTGCGCGAGATCCGTGCGATGACTTCGTGGAACGCGACGTCCGCGCGGCTGAACTCCGCGTACCCGCGGGAGACGCCTTCGCGCATGGACTCCAACGCCGTGTCGAGACCGGCCAAGTCGTCTTCGGTGCGCAGCTCCGCCGCGAGCAGGTGGGCCGAGCCGTCGAGGATCATCCGGAACTGCAGGAGTTCGGCGAGCCCGACGTGGTTCGCCCGCGCGAGCCGGTGCATCGAGCGGTGCAACGCGGCGGGGGAGGCGGCCAGCACCTCGGGTCCACGCGGGTCGCCGGGCCGCGAGCGGATCATTTCGGCGGCCTGCAGCACGCGCAGGGCTTCCCGGATCGTCGAGCGGCCGACGCCGAACTGAGTCATCAGTTCGCGTTCGCTCGGCAGCCGCTCGCCCGGCTTGAGCTCGCCACTGATCACGGCCTGCTCGATCTGCTCGACGACCCGCTCGTACGCGCGGACCGGAGCCACCGGTTCGAACCGCATCCCTTGACCTCGTCGTCCCCGCAATGTCAGGCTACTGGTCAGACCAGTGTACTGACCTGGAGGCCGAATGAAAGCCCGACTTCACGTGCTGGCAGCGGTGCTGCTGCTCGTGGTGTCCGGCTGCTCGGCCGGCTCGTCGGCGAGCGTTTCCGCCGGTCCGGACACGCTTTCCGTCGGCTTCACGGCGGAACCGGCGAACTTCGACTTCACGCGCACGGACGGCGCCGCGATCCCGCAGGCGTTGCTCTACAACGTCTACGAAGGCCTGGTGAAGCTCGACTCGCAGGGGCGCGTGGTGCCGTTGCTCGCGAAGTCGTGGACGATCAGCGCGGACCGCAAGACCTACGACTTCCAGCTGCAGCCCGGCGTCAAGTTCAGCAACGGCGCGCCCTTCACCGCCGAAGACGTCAAGTTCTCGCTGCTGCGCGTGAAGACCGACTGGACGATCTCGATCAAGTCCACGATGGACGTCGTCGACCACGTCGACGTCGTGGCGCCGGATCACGCGCGGGTGGTGCTCTCGAAGCCGTCCAACGGCTGGTTGTTCAGCCTCACCAGCCGGCTCGGCGCGATGTTCAGCCCGACCGGCGTCGCCGATCTGGCGACCAAGCCGGTCGGCACCGGGCCGTACGTCGTGGCGGCGCGCAAGCGCGGCGACTCCGTGGTGCTGAAGGCGAACCCCGCGTACTGGGGCCGGAAACCGGCGTACTCGACCGTCGTCCTCAAGTACATCAAGGACCCGACCGCGCTGAACAACGCGTTGTCCAGCAACGGCATCGACGTCATCTCGGCGATCACCGCGCCCGATTCGATCCCGCAGTTCCAGGCCGACGACCGGTTCCAGGTCGTCCAGGGCACCTCGAACTCCGAGGTCACGCTGGCCATGAACGGCGCGCGGCCGCCGCTGAACGACGTCCGCGTGCGCCAGGCCCTGACGTACGCGATCGACCGGAAGGCGCTGCTCGACACGGCGTGGGCCGGGCGCGGCACGCTGATCGGCAGCATGGTCCCGCCGACCGATCCCTGGTACGAGGACCTTTCGAAGGTCTACCCGTTCGATCCCGGGCGCGCGAAGGCGATGCTGACCGAAGCCGGCGCGACGAACCTGAACCTGCGCCTGCGGATCCCGAACCTGCCCTACGCGGTGTCGGCCGCGCAGGTCGTCCAGTCGCAGCTCGCCGACGTGGGCGTGCGGACCACGATCGAGCCGCTCGACTTCCCGGCGGTGTGGCTGAAGCAGGTGTTCACCGACCACGACTACGACCTGTCGATCATCCAGCACGTCGAAGCCCGCGACATCACGACGTTCGGGAAACCGAAGTACTACTGGGGTTACGACAGCAAGCGCGTCCAGCAGCTGCTCGCCGAGGCCGACAGCGGGACGCCGGAGCAGCAGGTCGCGGACATGAAGCAGGTGGCGCGGCAGCTCAACACCGACGCCGCCGCGGACTGGCTCTTCCTGTTCCCCAACGTGATCGTGGCGAAGGCCAAGGTCGGCGGGTTCGTCCAGAACCAGGTCAGCGAGTCGTTCGACCTCACCGGACTGGCCCCGCGATGACCGCCAAGGTGCTGCGCCGGGTGGCGATCTTCGTGGTCAGCGTGCTGGTCGCGTCGATCGTGGTGTTCCTGTTCATGGCCGTGCTGCCGGGCGATCCGGCGCAGGTCGCGCTCGGCGTCAACGCGACGCCGGAGCTGCTCGCCAAGACCCGCGCGGAGTTCGGCATCGACCGGCCGCTGGTCACGCAGTACTTCGACTGGATCTCCCGTGTGCTGCGCGGCGACTTCGGCCGCTCGTACGTCACGCGCGACTCCATCGGCCCGCAGTTGCTCGACCGCCTCGGCGTCACGCTCTGGCTGGTCGGCGCGGGCATGCTGGTGGCGCTGGTGATCGCGGTCCCCGCGGGCACGTTCGCCGCGGTGAAGCACCGGAAGGCGGCCGGTGCGAGCGTTTCCGGGCTCTCGCAGATCGGCGTCGCGATCCCCGCGTTCCTCGCCGGGATCATCCTCGTGCAGATCTTCGCCGTGCAGCTGCGCTGGCTGCCGTCGGGCGGCTGGACACCGCCGGACCAGAACGCGGGCGAGTTCGTCCGCGGGCTGATCCTCCCCGCGTTGTCGCTCGGTCTGGTGCAAGGTGCGGTGCTCACGCGCTATGTGCGTTCCGCCGTGCTCGACACGCTCGGCCAGGACTACCTGCGCACCGCGCGGTCCAAGGGCTTGCGGCCGGGGCAAGCGCTGGTGCGCCACGGCTTGCGCAACGCCTCCGTGCCCGTCGTGACCGTGCTCGGCCTGCAGCTGGCGACGCTGCTGATCGGCGCGGTCGTCGTCGAGCGCGTGTTCGTCCTGCCCGGCCTGGGCTCGATGCTGCTGGACGCCGTCGCTTCCCGCGATCTGCTGACCGTGCAGGGAATCGTGCTCGTACTGGTGGTCGGCGTGCTGCTGGTCAACTTCGTCGTCGACCTCCTCTACACCGTGCTCGATCCGCGATTGCGGGGTTCGTGATGCGCAATCTCGTCCTCGGCGGGGTGCTCGTCGGCCTGGTCGTGCTGGCCGCGCTGCTGTCGTTCGTGTGGACGCCGTTCGACCCGGTGAAGGTGGACGCGGCGAGCCGGCTGCTCGATTCCGGCGCGGCCCACTGGTTCGGCACCGACAAGTTCGGGCGCGACCTGCTGAGCCAGCTCATGGTCGGCGCCCGCACCACGTTGTACGTCGGTGTCGTCGCCGTCGGCATCGCCGCGGTGATCGGCACGCCGCTGGGCATCCTCGCCGGGATGTCCCCGCGGTGGCTCGGCGAGTTCGTCATGCGGGTCAACGACCTCGTGCTCGCGTTCCCCGCGCTGCTGCTGGCGATCATGTTCGGCGCGGTGTTCGGGGCGGACACGCTGACCGCGATGGTCGCGATCGGCATCGCCACGATCCCGTCGTTCGCGCGGATCGCGCGCTCCGGGACGCTGCAGGTGATGAGCACCGAGTTCGTGCTCGCCGCGCGGGCCGGCGGCCGGTCGCGGCTCACCATCGCCGTGCGGCACGTGCTGCCGAACATCTCCGGCCTGCTGATCGTGCAGGCGTCGGTGTCGTTCGCGATCGCCGTGCTCGCCGAAGCGGCGTTGTCGTTCCTGGGCTTCGGCACGCGGCCGCCGACGCCGTCGTGGGGCCGGATGCTGCAGGAGTCCCAAGAACTCTTGACCGTGCACCCGCGGCTGGCGCTGGTGCCGGGCATCGCGATCGCCGTCGCCGTGCTCGGGTTCAACCTCCTCGGCGACGGCCTGCGCGACCGCCTCGACCCCCGATTGGCGGCGCGGGTATGACGCTTTCTGTGCGTGGCCTCGGCGTTTCTTCACTCGTCCGCGACGTCTCCTTCGAGATCGGCGCGGGCGAGCGCGTCGGGTTGATCGGCGAGTCCGGCTCGGGGAAGTCGTTGACGGCGTTGTCGATCATGGGCCTGCTGCCCGAAGAGCTGCGCGCGTCGGGCTCGGTCCGGCTGGGCGATCGCGAGCTGCTCGGAATGTCCGAAAAGGACCTCTCCCGGCTGCGCGGCGACGAGCTGGCCATGGTGTTCCAGGAGCCGATGACGGCGTTGAACCCGGCCATGCGCGTCGGCCGCCAGGTCACCGAGCCCGGGCGGATCCACGGCCGCCGCCGGTCCGCGGACGAACTCCTCGGCGCGGTCGGGCTGGCGGGCACCGCTCGCGCGTACCCGCACCAGCTGTCCGGCGGGCAGCGGCAGCGGGTCGTGCTGGCGATGGCGCTGGCCAACGGGCCGTCGCTGCTGATCTGCGACGAGCCGACCACCGCGCTCGACGTCACCGTCCAGGCCCAGATCCTCACCCTGATCAAAGCCGCACTTTCACGTGAAAGTGCGCTCCTCTTCATCAGCCACGATCTCGCGGTGGTGGCGTCGGTGTGCGAGCGCGTGCTCGTGATGCTGGACGGCGAGATCGTCGAAGCGGGCTCGACACGCGAAGTCCTGACGGCGCCGAAACACGAGTACACGCGCAAGCTCCTGGCCGCTTCGGACCTGGAGGGCCGTCGATGAGCATCATCGAAGTCCGCGACCTCGAACGCCGGTACGCGCGGCGGGACGTCCACGCGCTGCGCGGCGTCAGCTTCGACGTCGAGGCCGGACAGCGCTTCGGCATCGTCGGCGAGTCCGGCTCCGGCAAGTCCACGCTGGTCCGGCTGCTGGCCGCGCTCGACAAGCCGACGGCCGGCACGGTCACGTTCCAAGGTCGCCGGATCGACGACCTGCCCGAACGCAAACTCGGCTTCCTGCGGTCGGAACTGCAGATCGTCTTCCAGGACCCGATGGGTTCGCTCGACCCCCGTATGCGCGTGCGGGACATCATTTCCGAACCGCTGGGCCGCCGCGAACCCGACCGCGTCGCCGAGCTGCTCGCCGCCGTCGGCCTGCCCGTCGACGCCGCCCAGCGCTACCCGCACCAGTTCTCCGGCGGCCAGCGGCAGCGCATCTCCATCGCCCGCGCGCTCGCGCCCCACCCGAGCGTCCTGATCGCCGACGAGCCGGTCAGCGCGCTCGACGTCTCCGTGCGCGGCCAGATCCTCGACCTCCTGGACCAGCTGGTGGAGCAGTTCGCGCTGACGCTGATCTTCGTCTCGCACGACCTCGGCGTCGTCCGGCACGTCTGCGACCGCGTGGCCGTGATGCGCCGCGGCGAGATCGTCGAACTCGGCGACGTCGGCCAGGTCTACGAGGCGCCGCGGCACGAGTACACGCGGGAACTGCTGGCCGCCGCGCCGAACCTGCGCGCCGAGCTGGCCCGGCTGAGCGGAGGCGACGATGGCTGAGTACCCCGGCGGCCTGCCGATCGGAGCGGGCTGGGTGTCCACTGTGGACGTTGAAGAAATCGTTTTCCCCTACGACGGGAGCGTCATCGGCACCGCGCCGGTCGGCACTCCTGAGCTGGCTGCTCGCGCGGTGGACGAAGCTGTCGCCGTTGCGCGCGAAGTGGCTTCGCTGCCTTCGCGGGTTCGCCGTTCGCTGCTCAACGACGTCGCTTCGGCGGTGCGAGACCGGCGCGAGGAGTTCGAGAACCTGCTCGTGCTGGAGACCGGGAAGCCGCTGGTCGACTGCCGCGTCGAGGTCGCGCGCACGATCGTCACGTGGGAAGCCGCTGCCGAAGAGGTGTCGCGGCTGCACGGCGAGACCGTGCCGCTGGACTTGTTGCCCGCCGGCGACGGACTGGTCGGGTTCTGGAAGCGCAAGCCGATCGGCGTCGTCGTCGGCATCGCGGGCTTCAACTACCCGCTGCTGCTGGCGTCGCACAAGATCGCCCCGGCGATCGCCGCGGGCTGCCCGGTGATCGTCAAGCCCGCGCCCCAGGCACCGCTGGCCACCCTGTGGCTGGTGCACCTGGTCCGGACGCTCGCGCCGCTTCCCGCCATGGTCCAGCTGGTCACCGGCGACGCCGGGGTGGGTGCCGCGCTGACGACCGACCGCCGGATCGGCGCGGTCTCGTTCACCGGCTCAGCCGCGGTCGGCCACCGCATCGCCCGCGACGCCGCCCCGACGAAGACGCTGCTGGAGCTGGGTTCGAACGCGGCGCTCGTCGTCGCGGCGGACGCGGACCTCGAAGCCGCGGTGGACGCCGTGTTGCGCGGCGGTTTCTACGCGTCCGGCCAGGCCTGCATCTCGGTGCAGCGAGTCCTCGTCGTCGCGCCGGTTGCCGAGGAGTTCACCGAACGGCTGCTGGCGCGGCTCGGCGAAGTCGTCGTCGGCGATCCGCGGGACGAGCGGACGCGGGTGTCCGCACTGATCGACCCCGCGTCCACCGACCGCGTCGCCGCCTGGATCGAAAAGGCCGGCGGCCGCCGGGTCGGCGGAGGTGTCGACGGCACGGTGCTGCGGCCGACCGTCCTGCTCGACGTCCCGGACGGCGTCGAAGCCTGGGACGAGGAGATCTTCGGCCCGGTCGTCTGCGTGCGCACGGTGTCCGATGTGGACGAAGCCTTCGCCGCGGTCAACGCGTCCCGCTACGGCCTCCACGCCAGCGTCTACAGCAAGTCCTTGAACACGGCGTTCCGCGCGCTCGACGAGCTGGAGGTCGGCGGCGTCGTCGTCAACGAGGTGCCCGGGTTCCGCTCGGACACCATGCCCTACGGCGGGGTGAAGGACTCCGGCATCGGCCGCGAAGGACCGCGGTTCGCCGTCGAAGAGCTGACCGTGACGAGGATGGCGGTGCTGCGCCCGTGAACTACTCGACGTTGTTCCGCTTGGACGGCCGCCGCGCGCTCGTGCTCGGCGCCGGTGGCATCGGCCGCGAAGCCGCCCGCGCGCTGGCCGCGCACGGCGCCGACGTGGTGTGCGCGGACCGCGACCTCGAAGCCGCGCGCGAGGCGGGCGTCGGCGAGGCGTACGAAATCGACCTGCTCGCGCCCGGTGCCGTGGACAAGGCGGCGAGTGAGCTCGGCCCGCTCGACGTCGTCGTGCTGACCGCCGCGACGAACGTCCGCAAGCGGCTGCTGGACTACACGCGCGAGGAGTTCGACCGCGTCATCGCGCTGAACCTCGGTGTGTCGTTCGAGGTCGTGCGCGTCTTCGGCGCCGGCATGGTCGCGCGCGGGCGGGGCAGCATCATCGGCTTCTCGTCGATCCGCGGCACGACCGTCGAGCCCGGCCAAGGTCCGTACGCGGCCACGAAAGCCGGGCTGGTCCAGCTGTTCCGGACGGCGGCGGCGGAGTTCGGCCCGGCCGGCGTACGGGTCAACGCCATCGCGCCCGGCGTCGTCGAGACGCCGTTGACCGCGCAGATCAAGGCGAACCCCGAGTGGTACGACGCTTACGCGGCGAAGGGCGCGTTGGGGCGCTGGGCGCGGCCGGACGAGCTCGCCGGCGCGGTCGTGTACCTCGCTTCGGACGCTTCGTCGTTCGTCACCGGCTCCGTGCTCGCGGTGGACGGCGGCTGGACCGCCGTCGACGGCCGCTTCGAACCGCCTGCCTCGTAAGGAGCGCGCATGACCGAGTTGCCCGACCTGACCGCCGTCGAGCTCGTCGCGCACTACCGCGCGAAGACGCTCTCGCCGGTCGAGGTGACCGAAGCGGTGCTGCACCGCATCGAGGCACGAGAGCCGGAGCTGCACGCGTTGTACGCGTACGACCCTTTAGGCGCTCTCGACGACGCGAAGGCGTCCGAAGCGCGCTGGGCGGCCGACGAGCCGCTCGGCCCGATCGACGGCGTCCCCCTGACGCTCAAGGAAAACATCGCGACCCGCGGCACGCCGGTCCCGCTCGGCACCGCGGCGACCGCGCTGACCCCGGCCGCCGAGGACGCCCCGGCGGCGGCGCGCGTCCGCGAGTCCGGCGGCGTTCTGCTGGCCAAGACGACCATGCCGGACTACGGGATGCTGACGTCCGGGCTCTCGAGCTTCCACGAAACGGCCCGGAACCCGTGGCTGATTTCGGCGTCGCCGGGCGGTTCGAGCGCGGGGGCCGGCGCGGCGGCCGCGGCGGGCTACGGACCCCTGCACGTCGGCACCGACATCGGCGGCTCGATCCGGCTGCCCGCGGGCTGGTGCGGCCTGACCGGCCTGAAGCCGAGCTTCGGCCGCGTCCCGGTCGACCCGCCGTTCCTCGGCCGGGTGGCGGGCCCGATGACGCGGACGGTCGCCGACACGGCGTTGCTGATGAGCGTCCTGTCGGCGCCCGACGAGCGTGACCACCTGAGCCTGCCGCCGGCGGATCTGGCGTGGACTTCCCCCGCGGGTTCCCTGGCCGGTCTGCGCGTCGGCCTGCACCTCGACCCCGGCGTCGGCCTCCCGGTGGATCCGGCGACGCTCGACGCCGTCACCGCGGCGGCGCGTGCCTTCGAGGCCGCGGGCGCGATCGTCGAGCCGGTCGGTCCGTTCCTGACCCGCGAAATGCTCGACGGCCTCGACGTCTTCTGGCGCACGCGCGCCTGGTCCGACATGCAGGGGCTGCCGGCGGAGCGGCGCGCGAAGGTCCTCCCGTACATCGCGGACTGGGCCACGGGCGGCGCGGAGCTGTCCGGAGTGGCCGTCTACCGCGGTTTCGCCCAGATCGACGTGATCAGCGTGGCGGCGTTGCGCGCGACTTCCGCTTACGACGTCGTTCTCTCGCCGACGTGCCCGGTCGCGGCCCCGCCGGCGGAGTGGGCGTCGCCCACGAACGACCCGGCGCGGCCGTTCGAGCACATCGCGTTCACCGTCCCGTACAACATGTCCGGCCAGCCGGCGGTGTCGGTGAACTGCGGCTACACCGACGACGGCCGTCCGATCGGCCTGCAGCTCAGCGGCCGCCGCTTCGACGACATCGGCGTCCTGCGCGCGGCCGCGGCGTACGAAGGCCTTCGCGGCCCGCAGCGCGCCTGGCCGATCGGGTAGGGAAGAAGTTCCGGTCCCGCGGCGAAGTGGTGGTGAAGCTGTCGCCGACGGGAAGGAACCCCATGACAGAGGCAGCCCCGGTGACCGGCGCCGACCAGTTCACCGAGGTGCACGACCGCCACTTCGCCGGGATCTACCGCTACGTCGCCGGCCGCCTCGGCGCCCAGGCCGCGGAGGACGTCGCCGCGGAGACGTTCCTCGTCGCCTACGACCGCCGGTCGACGTTCGACCCGGCCCGCGGTGACCTGCGGGCCTGGCTGTTCGGCATCGCGACGAACCTCGTTTCGCGCCACCGCCGCAAGGAAGCCCGCCACTACCGCGCCCTCACCCGGATCGAGGTGCCGCCACCGGTCGAGGGCCACGAAAACCGCGTCGTCCTGAGCGGTCAGCTGGCGAAAGCGCTGGCGCGGCTGACCGCGGGCGAACGCGACGTCCTGCTGCTCGTGGCCCTCGCCGACCTCGGTTACGCCGAAGTCGGCGAAGCGCTCGGCATCTCTCCCGGCACGGTCGGCTCCCGGCTGACGCGTGCTCGCAAGAAGCTCGCCCCTGTTCTCGCCCCGGAGGCCTCCGATGGATGACCTGCAGACGCTGCGGGCCGCACTGCTGCCCGCCGAACCCACCCCGGACGTCGTCGACCGCAGCCGCCACCGGCTGCGGAACCGGATGCTCGCCGCGCCCCGGCCCCGGCGCGTCCGCCCGCTCGTCATCGGCGTCGGCGTGGTCGCCGCCGCGGCCGCCGTCGTGGTCGCGACCCTGCCCGCCACCCCGGTTCCGGAACCGGTACCTCCGCAGGCGGTGGTCCCGGTCAGCACCGGCCAGGCGATCCTGCTGGCCGCCGCCGAGCGCGCCCAGACCGGCGGCCGCACCTACTGGCACGTGACGACGAAGGTGGGCGGCGAAGCCTGGGAGTACTGGACCAAGGCCGACGGGCACGAGTGGTACCGCGGCGCGAAGACCCACGGCAAGGCCGTTCTCCAGCCTCAGGTGCGGCCGTTCCGGATGTTCGGCGCCGAGCTCACGCTCGGGCAGATCCAGGCCCTGCCCACCGAACCGGCGGCCCTGCGGGCCTGGCTCACGGACTCGGTCAAACGCAGCGGCAGCTACCCCGGCGGCCTGGACCTGACGGTGCTCCAGGCCCTGATTTCGCTGGTCACGGCGGTGCCCGCACCCCCGGCGGTCCAGGCGGCGGCGTTCCGCGCGATCGCCGCGTACCCCGGCGTCAGCGCGGACCCGGACGGCCGCACGGTCCAGCTCCCGGGCGGCGGCCACCTCACCATCGACCCGTCGACCGGCACCGTGACCGGCGCTTCGATGTACCTGGACGCCAAGGGCACCCCGGTCAAGAGCGTGGACGGCGACGGCTACACGGTCAGTGGCGAGTGGACGGACGACCTGCCGAAGTGACCCCGGTGGCCGGGGCCGTCAGCTCTTGACGGCCTCGGCCAGCGCCAGCACCCGCCGTGCGTTGTCGACGTGCAGGTTCTCGATCATCCGACCGTCCACAGTGACCACGCCGCGGCCCGCGGCGCGCGCCTCCTCGAAGGCGTCGATGATCCGCCGCGAGCGGTCGATCTCCGCCTCCGAAGGGGCGAAGATCCGGTTGCACGGCTCGACCTGCGCCGGGTGGATCAGCGTCTTCCCGTCGAAGCCGTACTGCCGGCCCTGCTCGCACTCCGCTTCGAAACCCTGGAGGTCCTTCACGTCGTTGTAGACGCCGTCGAGGATGACGCGACCGGTCGCCCGCGCCGCCAGCAGGCACAGCGAAAGCCCGCCCAGCAGCGGCCCGCGGCCCGGGACGAACTCCGCGTGCAGTTCCTTGGCGAGGTCGTTCGTGCCCAGCACCAGCACGGTCAGCCGCTCGGATGCCGCCGCGATCTCCTCCGCGTGCAGCACCGCGATCGGCGTCTCGAGCATCGCCCAGATCTTCGTGTGGTCCGGGGCGCCGCCGAGTTCCAGCGCGCGCTCGATGTTGTGCACCTCGGCCGCCGAGTTCACCTTCGGCACGACCACCGCGGCCGGCCCGGCGGACGCGGCCGCGCGCAGGTCGGCGTCGTGCCATTCGGTGTCCAGGCCGTTGACCCGGATCGTCACTTCACGAGAGCCGTAGCTGCCCACCGCCGCGCACACGCGTTCGCGCGCGGCTTCCTTGGCATCGGGGGAGACGGCGTCCTCGAGGTCGAGGATCAGCGCGTCGGCCGGGATCGTCTTGGCCTTCTCCAGCGCTCTTTCGTTGGCACCGGGCATGTAGAGGACAGAGCGGCGGGGCGTGGTCATCCGAGGGTCTCCTTGGTGGCCGCGTCGTAGGCCGCGGCGAGTTCGGGGTCGTCCGCCGCGAGGGCGTCGGCCAGTTCGGCGACCACGCGGCACTGCTTCACCGACGCGTCGTCCTGCATCTTCCCGTCGATCATCACCGCGCCCGTGCCGTCGCCCATCTCCGCGATGACGCGCCGCGCCCAGGCCACATCGGACGGCGAAGGCGAGAACACCTTCTTCGCGATGTCGATCTGCACCGGGTGCAGGCTCCACGCGCCGACGCAGCCGAGCAGGAACGCGTTGCGGAACTGGTCCTCGCACGCGACGACGTCGCGGATGTCCCCGAACGGCCCGTAGTACGGCAGGATCCCGTGCATCGCGCAGGCGTCCACCATCCGCGCGACCGTGTAGTGCCACAGGTCCTGCTGGTACGTCGTGCGGCCTTCGGTCAGGTCGTCGCCGGTCGGGTCGGTGCGCACCAGGTAGCCCGGGTGGCCGCCGCCGACGCGGGTCGTCTTCATCCGGCGGCTCGCGGCCAGGTCGGCCGGGCCGAGCGAGATGCCCTGCATGCGCGGGCTCGCCCCGGCGATCTCCTCCACATTGGCCACGCCGCTCGCCGTTTCGAGGATCGCGTGCACCAGCAACGGCTTCGTCAGGCCGGCCCGCGCTTCGAGCTGGGCCAGCAGCCGGTCGACGTAGTGGATGTCCTGCGCGCCCTCGACCTTCGGCACCATGATCACGTCGAGCTTGTCGCCGACCTCGGTGACGAGCGTCACCAGGTCGTCGAGCACCCACGGCGAGTCCAGGCTGTTCACCCGGGTCCACAGCTGCGTCCTGCCGAAGTCGTTCGCCTTGGCGATCGAGACGAGCCCGGCGCGCGCGGCTTCCTTGCGGTCCGCGCGGACCGCGTCCTCGAGGTTGCCGAGCAGGACGTCGACCTTCTTCGCGATGTCCGGCACCTTCGCGGCCATCTTCTCGTTGCCGGGGTCGAAGAAGTGGATCATCCGGGACGGCGTCACCGGGATCTCCCGCACGGGAGCGGGCGCGCCCAGGGCGAGCGGGGCGAAGAAGTCCTTCGGGGAGCGCATCGGTCCTCCACGGCGACGACTAAGTGACTGATCGGTAACTTTAGTCCGGGGCGCCTCCGGCCGCTGCGGCGCAAGTCACCGTCGGGCGAGCGCCGCCGGGCAACCGCAGCTCAGCGGCCCGCGTCCACTGTGGATTGCACCGAACGGGCTAGCCGGCGATCCTGCCCCCGGTAGTCGGGCGCGGGCGGACGGTAATGCCACTCACCTCGCGATCACTCGGTTGGCCGCACCGTTCGACCGAAGTCGGATGACCGCCTACCGACCGGTCATCGATCGCTGAGCGCCGCCGATCGCAGCCACGCGCCTTACCCGGCGACGCCGCGCCGCCGCGCTGTTAGACAAGTGAGGTGCCGGTTTTCACCGGTCACGAAGCGGTGCAGGTAAGAAGGAGGCGGACTCGTGGCGGCTACACCTCAGAACACCGAGCGCTCGACGGTCGCCGGTGGCGCGAAGCGCAGCCGGTCGATGCCGAGCCGCGTGGTGCCGCCGATCGAGCTCCCCGCGAGCGTCGACGAGCTCGCCACCGCCGCCGCGGCCCAGCTGGGCTGGAACGGCGTCGTCCTGCCCGAGACCACGATCCTGGGCCGCAAGGTCTGCGTGGTCGCCAAGCTTCGCACCGACGTGCACGCCGAGCGCATCGCGATGGGTGCCGGCCCGGTGGCCGATCGCGCCACCGTCGACACCTGGACCTGGCCGGAGCTGGCCGGAACCGCCCCCGCCCCGGCCGCCGAGATCGTCGGCGTCCTGGCCGTCGCGCGCCACTGGCGCACCGCGATGGCCTCCGCGGTTCCGTTCGCCCGCTACGGCGAGGCCGCGATGGTGCTCCCGTCGCCGGCCATCCTCACCGAGGACTACGTCGGCAACTGCCTGCCGCGCGCCCGCGCGTACGGCCTCGCCGTCGTGACCGCCGACCCGAACGCGGTCGTCGACCTCGACCTCGAGGGCCGTACCGAGCGCGTGCTGCTGGCCGAGGACCCGGTCTCCCGGCTGGTGAACGAGCTGGTCTACGACCACCTGCTCCGGACCGCAGAGGCGCCCGCTTCGCACTAGGGTCGGCTCCATGCGAGTCGTCATTGCAGGTGGACACGGTCAGATCGCGCTGCGGCTGGAGCGGCTGCTCGCCGCGCGCGGGGACGAAGCGGTCGGCATCATCCGGAACCCCGCCCACGCGGCGGACCTCGAGGCCGCCGGCGCCCGAGGCGTGGTGCTGGATCTCGAGAACTCCGATGTGGACGCCGTCGCCGAAGTGCTGAAAGGTGCCGACGCCGCGGTGTTCGCCGCCGGGGCCGGCCCGGGCAGCGGTACCGCCCGCAAGGACACTGTGGACAGGGGCGCCGCGGCGCTGTTCGCCGAAGCGGCCGAGCGGGCCGGGGTCCGGCGGCACATCCAGGTCGGCTCGATCGGCGCCGACAACCCGGACAACCCCGACGTCACCGAGGAGTTCCGGCACTACCTGCGCGCCAAGCGCGCGGCGGAAGACGACCTCAAGGCCCGCGACCTCGACTGGACGATCCTCCGGCCGGGCGCGCTCACCGACGACCCGGGCACCGGCCTGGTGCTGCTGGCCGAGCAGACGGGCCGCGGCCCGATCCCGCGTGACGACGTCGCCGCGGTGCTCGTGGCCCTGCTCGACACGCCCGCGTCCGTCCGCCGCACCCTGACGCTGATCTCGGGCGAGGACGCCATCGGCGAAGCGGTCTCCGCGCTGTGATCTCTGAAGCGTCGAGAGAGATCGCCGTCTTCAGCGGCAGTGCACACCCCGAGCTGGCCGAAGAGATCTGTGCGCACCTGGGCGTGCCGTTGCGACCGGCGGAGGTCCGGCGGTTCGCGAACGACTGCCTCGAGGTGCAGCTGCAGGCCAACTGCCGCGAACGGGACGTCTTCATCATCCAGCCGCTGGTCAAGCCGGTGCAGGAGCACCTGGTCGAGCTGCTGCTGATGCTCGACGCCGCGCGCGGTGCGTCGGCGTCGCGGATCACCGCCGTGATGCCGCACTACTCGTACGCGCGCTCGGACAAGAAGGACGCACCGCGCATCTCCATCGGCGGCCGCCTGGTCGCCGACCTGCTGGTGACCGCGGGCGCGAGCCGCGTGCTCGCGATGACCCTGCACTCGCCGCAGGTGCACGGCTTCTTCAGCGTCCCGGTCGACCACCTGCACGCGCTGCAGGAGCTGGCGAAGCACTTCCGGCAGTACGACCTCTCACGCACCACCGTCGTCTCGCCCGACCTGGGGAACGCGAAGGAGGCGTCGCACTTCGCGCGGCTCCTCGGCGTCCAGGTCGCGGCCGGCGCGAAGGAGCGCTTCCCGGACGACCGCGTCCAGATCAGCTCGGTGATCGGCGAGATCACCGGCCGCGACGTCATCGTGCTCGACGACGAGATCGCCAAGGGCAGCACGGTGATCGAGCTGCTGGACAAGCTGGCCGAGCTGGAGCCGCGGTCGATCCGGGTGGCGTGCACGCACGGGCTGTTCGCGGCGAAGGCCATCGAGCGCATCGGCGGCCGGCCGGAGGTGCTGGAGATCGTCTGCACCAACACGGTTCCGGTGCCCGAGGAGGAGCGCACCGAGAAGCTGAAGATCCTGTCGATCGCCCCGGCCATGGCCGAGGCGATCCGCCGGATCCACAACGGCGAATCGGTGTCGGCGCTCTTCTAGACCTTGCCCAGCACCCGGTCCAGGTAGGTGTTGGTGAACACGCCGTTCGGGTCGGTTTCCTTGCGCACGCGCAGGAAGTCGTCGAAGTGCGGGTAGCGCGAGCGGAGGACGCCGGCGTCGAGGTCGTGCATCTTGCCCCAGTGCGGGCGCCCGCCGACCGCGCCGGCGATCTTCTCGAACGCGCTGAAGTACTCGCGGTACGGCATGCCGACGAACTGGTGGATCGCGATGTAGGCGGAGTCGCGGCCCTGCGCGGTCGACAGCCAGATGTCGTCGGCCGCGGCGACCCGCACCTCGACCGGGAACATCACCGGGTCCTTCAGCGTCGGCACTACCGCCCGTAGTTCGGCGAGCACGTCGAGCACTGATTCACGTGGAACAGCGTATTCCGTTTCGGTGAACCGGACGTTGCGCGCGGTGACGAAGACGCGGTGCGAGGTGTCGCTGTACTCGCGCGCGGAAAGCATGTTCGACGCGAAGTTGTTCAGCGGGCGCACGAGCCGCGGCATCAGCCGTCCGGTGCGGCAGAGTCCGCCGAAGGCGACGTTCTCCATGATCTGGTAGTCGACGAACTCGCGCACCTTGCTCAGCGGTTCGGCCGTCTCACACCGGTTGTTGCGCTTGACCAGCGCGTTCTTGCCGTAGGGGAACCAGTAGAACTCGAAGTGCTCGTTGTCCTCGGCGAAGTCGTGGAAGCCCTCGAGCACCTGCTCCAGCGGCTCCGGCCGCTCCTGCGCGCGCAGGTAGAAGGACTTTTCACAGCGCAGGGTCACGGTGGTGATCACGCCGAGCGCGCCGAGGCCGACGCGGGCGGCGGCGAAGAGGTCGGGCTTTTCGTCGGCCGAGCAGGTGACGACCGAGCCGTCCGCGAGGACGAGTTCGAGCGCGGCGATCTGGGTGGCGATCCCGCCGAGCTTGGCGCCGGTGCCGTGGGTGCCGGTGGAGATCGCGCCGGCGATGGTCTGCGCGTCGATGTCGCCGAGGTTGGTCATGGCCAGCCCGAGCGTGTCGAGGGCGGCGTTGAGCTGCTTGATCGTGGTGCCGGAGCGGACGGTGACGTGCCCGGTCTCGACGTCGGCGCGCTCGATCCCGGTCCAGTGCCGCAGGTCGAGGGCATCGGAGTCGGCGACGGCGATCGCGGTGAAGGAGTGCCCGCTGCCCCAGGGCCGCACGGTCCGGCCCGCCGAGGCGACACTTTCGACGGCCGCGGCGATCTCGGCCGCGCTGCGCGGCTGGTGAACGTGCCGCGGCGAGGCGGACGCCGTGCCCGCCCAGTTGGTCCACCGGGTCATCCGCGCGCCCTCCATCGGTCGAGTGCTCGAAACAGTAAGTGAATAGTATTCGCGTTTCAAGCCTTCGTGTCGTACTTTAGACCTCGTGACCAGTGCGACGGTGTACGACTTGGCGACCAAGGACCTCGACCCGCCCTTGGCCGTGGTCGACTTGGCGGCGTTCGACGCGAACGCCGACGACCTCCGTCGCCGCGCGGCGGGCAAGCCGATCCGCGTGGTCAGCAAGTCGGTCCGCTGCCGGGCGCTGCTGGAGCGCGTGCTCGCTATGCCGGGCTTCGAAGGCCTGATGTGCTACTCGCTCGCCGAAGCCGTCTGGCACGTCGAGCAGGGCACGACCGAGGACATCGTCGTCGCCTACCCGACGGCCGACCACGAAGCCCTCCGCCGCCTGGCCGCGTCCGACGCCGCGCGCGCGGCGATCGCGATCATGGTCGACTCGCCGGAACACCTGGACCTGGTCGACGCGGCCCTCGGCCACGGCCACCCGGAAATCCGCGTGTGCCTGGAGCTGGACGCGTCCTGGCGCCCGCTGCCGGGCGTCCACGTCGGCACGCGCCGCTCGCCGGTGTTCACCCCGAAGCAGGCTGCGACGCTCGCCCGCCAGATCCTCGCCCGCCCGGGTTTCCGCCTGGTGGGCGTGATGGCGTACGAAGGCCAGATCGCCGGCCTCGGCGACGCGGCGGGCGGCCGGGCGAACCGGCTGGTGATCGGCTGGATGCAACGTCGATCGGCGGCGGAGCTGAACCGCCGCCGCGGCGAAGCGGTCCGCGCGGTCCAGGCGGTGACGTCGCTGGAGTTCGTGAACGGCGGTGGCACGGGAAGCATCGAGTCCACGGGCGCGGACGCGGTGGTCACGGAGATCGCGGCGGGCTCGGGCCTGATCGGCCCGACGCTGTTCGACGGCTACTCCCGCTTCAGCCCCCGCCCGGCAGCGTTGTTCGCGCTACCGGTGGTCCGCCGCCCGACCCGGTCCATCGCGACCCTGTTTTCGGGCGGCTACATCGCTTCCGGCCCGACGGGCGCTTCGCGCGTCCCGCAGCCGTACTTGCCGACGGGCCTGAAGCTGCTGGGTTTCGAAGGCGCGGGCGAGGTCCAGACCCCGGTGACGGGCCGAGCCGCGCGAAGCCTGAAGCTGGGCGACCGGGTGTGGCTGCGGCACGCGAAGGCGGGCGAGCTGGCGGAGCGGTTCACGCACTACCACCTGGTGCTGGGCGACCGGGTCGAGCGCACGGTCCCGACGTACCGAGGCGAGCACCAGAACTTCGGCTGACGGCGGCCCGCGTCCGTGCGGCTGAACGCTCCGCCCCGCCGCGCGGACGTGGTTTGTCCCAGCTCCCGGACGGGCGAATCCCCGCTCACCCCGGCACGGCAAGAACGTCATGAACGACTCGTTCACCTCGTCCGACGACCACCGGGTTGTCCACAGCTGTGCATGCTTGTGGACAACTTCTGTGGACAACTACGACCGTTCCCCGAACCGGGCCGCCAGGTACCCCTTCACCACGTACTTCGCTTCAGCGACGATCTTCTCGTCCCCGCGCGGGTCCTTGCGGAACGCCAGCTTCAGCAACGCATCCGCCACCTCGTTGGCGATGCCGATCGCGAACCGCAGGTCCTCCACCGGCCGATCGACCTGCGTGGACACCAGGTCCGTCAGGGAATCCACGATCACCGCGTTGTTGTCGCGTGTTTCGTCGAGCAGCTGGCGGTCGATGATGTCGCCGAAGTGGACCTTCGAAAAGCCCGGGACCGACCGGTGCATCTCGAGGTAGATGTCGAGGATCGAGTCCACGACGTCCCACCAGTGCTCCGGCCCGAGCTGCTTCAGGCGCTCGTTCACCGCGCCCACGAACCTCTCCAGGTTGCGGGCGGTAAGCGCTTGCACCACGGCGCGCTTGTCCGGGAAGAACTGGTACAGCGACCCCACGGCCACCCCGGCGCGCTTGGCGATCAGGGTGGTCGTCAGCGCGTCGTAACCGAGCTCGTCGATCAACGCCGCGCTCGCGTCGAGCATCTGCTCGACGCGTTTGGCGCTGCGTTGCTGAACCGGCTGGCGGCGCAAGGGGGTGGCTTCTGCCGGCACCTTCGCGGCCTGGATGTCGGACACGGCGCTCCTCCTCGTCTGATCTGGGACTTTATCGTGCCGACGGGCTTCCCCACGGACGAGTGAAGACCTAGTATATGAGAACTTTTCATGTTCACCCGAAGGGGTGTCTGACGAAGGGGTCAGCAGCCGGTGCAGAACCCGAACTTCCCGCCCGACTTCCTCTGGGGTGTTTCGACCTCGGCGTTCCAGATCGAGGGCGCCACCAGCGAAGGTGGGCGCGGACCGTCCATCTGGGACACGTTCACCGCGACCGAGGGCAAGATCGCCCGCGATGAGACCGCCAACGTAGCCGCCGACCACTACCACCGCTACCCCGAAGACATCGCGCTCATGGCGGAGCTCGGGGTCGGTGCCTACCGGATGTCCGTCGCGTGGCCCCGCATCCAGCCCGACGGCAAGGGCGCGCCCAACCCCGAAGGCCTCGGCTTCTACGACAAGCTCCTCGACGCCGTCTGCGAGGCGGGGATCGCCCCCGCCGTCACGCTTTACCACTGGGACACCCCGCAGGCGATCGAAGACGACGGCGGCTGGCTCTCCCGCGATACCGCTGAGCGCTTCGCCGAGTACGCCCACATCCTCGGAGAACGCTTCGCCGACCGGGTGAAGCTGTGGATTCCGCTCAACGAGCCCATGGTCATGTCGATCTACGGCTACGCGATCGGCGAGTACGCGCCCGGCAAGACGCTCCTGCTCGACGCCGTCCCGACCGCGCACCACCAGCACCTCGCCCACGGCCTCGCCGTCCAGGCGCTGCGCGCGGCCGGGGCGACCACCATCGGCACCGCCAACAACCACTCGCCGATCTGGCCCGGTGAGGACAGCGACGACCGCGACCGGGCCGCCGCCGAATGGCTCGACGCGCTGATCAACCGGCTCTACGCCGATCCCGTCCTGCTCGGCAGCTACCCCGAACAGCTCCACCCGCACCTCCCCGCCGGGTTCGCCGGCGACCTGCCGACGATCGCGCAGCCGCTCGACTTCTACGGCGTCAACTACTACGAGCCGCAAGGCGTCGCGAAGCCCAGTCCGGGCAATCCGCTGCCGTTCGACCTCCGCCCGATCGAGGGCTACCCGATGACGACGAACGACTCGCCGATCGTCCCGCACGCCCTGCGCGAGCTGCTGCTCGACTTCCAAGCCCGCTACCGCGACAAACTGCCGCCGATCCACATCACCGAGAACGGGTGCAGTTTCGCCGACGAAGTCGCCGAGGACGGCGGGGTGCACGACCCCGAACGGATCGACTTCCTGCACAGCCACCTGGTCGCGGTGCGCGAGGCGATGGACGCCGGCGTCGACGTCCGCGGCTACTTCTGCTGGTCCCTGATGGACAATTTCGAGTGGTCCAAGGGCTACGCGCCGCGCTTCGGCCTGGTGCACGTCGATTACGAGACCCTGCGGCGGACGCCGAAGGACTCCTTCCACTGGTACCGGAAGCTGGTGCGGGATGAGTGAAACGACCCAGGCGCTGCCCGAAGCGCTCGCCGAACCCACCGTGCGGGTGCGGCCCGGCTGGATGAGCCTGCTGTTCTTCGCGAACATCGCGCTCTGGCTGGGGATCTACGCGCCGATCCAGGTGCTGCTGCCGCAGCAGGCCGAACTGCTCGACCAGGTGAACAAGGAGTTCGTGCTCGGCCTGGTGATGGGCGTCGGCGCGATCGTGGCGCTGGTCGTCAACCCGGCGGTCGGGCTGCTGTCGGACCGGACGTGCTCGCGGTTCGGCCGCCGCCACCCGTGGACGGTGATCGGGGCCGCGGTCGCGGCCGTCGGGCTGCTGGTGCTGGCGTTCGCGCCCGACGTCGCCCTGCTGATCACCGGCTGGTGCCTGGTGCAGGCCGGCCTCAACGGCATGCTCGCCACCCTGATGTCGGCCATCGCCGACCGCGTCCCGGTCGGCCAGCGCGCGCAGGTCGGCGGGCTCGTCGGCATCGCGCAGATGCTCGGCACCGTGCTGGGCGCGGTCGTGGTCGTCGTCATGCTCGGCATCGCCGGGCTGCCGCTGGCCTACGCGGCCTGCGCGGGGATCGTGCTGGTGGGCGCCGCGTTCTTCGTGCTCCGGACGCCGGACGCGCGGCTGCCGGTCGAGTACCGGCCCTCGTCCGACACCCGCGAGGTCCTCCGCAACCTCTGGGTCTCGCCGCGGCGGCACCCGGACTTCGCGTGGGCGTGGTCGTGCCACTTCATGATCAACCTCGGCAACGCGTTCGGGACGCTCTACCTGCTGTTCTTCCTCAAGGACGCGGTGCACTACCCGGACCCGGACACCGGGCTGCTCATCATGATGGGGCTGTACGGCGTCGCGCTCGTCATCGGCGCCGTGCTCGCCGGCCACTTCTCCGACAGGTCCGGACGGCGCAAGCCGTACGTCCTGGCGGCCTCCGGCGTGATGGCGTTGGCCGCTTTGCTTCTCGTCGTGTGGCAGAGCTGGCCGGTCGCGCTCGCCGCGTCCCCGCTGCTCGGCGTCGGGTTCGGCGCGTACATGGCGGTCGCCTTGGCGATGCTGACGCAGGTGCTGCCGACGGCGCAGGACCGCGCGAAGGACCTGGGCGTCATCAACATCGCGAACTCGCTGCCGCAGGTGGTGGCCCCGCTGCTGACGCCGCTGGTGCTGGCCTACCTGGGTGGCTACTCCGGCCTGTTCGCGGCTTCGGCCGTCGCGACGCTGCTGGCCGCGGTGCTCGTGCTGCGCGTGAAGGCGGTCCGCTGAACGCCGTACAACGAAGTGGAACCGCGGGCCGGTGCCGGTCGGGGGA
Source organism: Amycolatopsis sp. FBCC-B4732 (assembly GCF_023008405.1). Lineage (NCBI taxonomy): Bacteria > Bacillati > Actinomycetota > Actinomycetes > Pseudonocardiales > Pseudonocardiaceae > Amycolatopsis > Amycolatopsis sp. FBCC-B4732. The sequence continues at coordinate 8,073,451 of NZ_CP095376.1, read as the reverse complement.
GGGGAGTGCAACGGCACCGGCCCGCGGAATTCGGGGACCGCTCGGGGAGCGGATCGCCGCCGTGGGACCCATGGTCCACACCGGGGGCTTGATGATCAATCTAGCGGGGGATTACGGCCCCGGCTAGGGCTAACGCGTATTTTTTTCGATTAATCGCGGAGCGGTCTGAGGTGATGGCCGAGGGCTGGTTCGCGCTGCTCGGGGGTGCGGGCGAAACAGCCCTCGGCCGGGGCGAGTGCCGACGCGGAGCCGATGGGGCGATCGGCCGGTCGCGCTCGCCGGATCGTGGGGGCCGCCAGTGCGTCACTTTCCCTATGAAAGTGCCGCTTCTTCACATGGGTTTCACGTGGCGACGGCCCGGGTGGGTCAGGCGGTGACCGCTCGGCGCGGGTTCACCAACGCGTGGCGACCGGTGGTCTCCGCCGCGGTGGGGGCCGGGACCGGGCTCATGCGGCGGCTCTGCAGGCGGCTGTCCGGGGAAGACTGCTGCTGCGGGGCGAGGCCGCCGGCTACCAGGTGTTCGTGCGCGACCTGCCAGACCGAGCACGGCGCCTTGCAGCGGTGCCACCGGGTCGAGCAGGTCGGGCAGTCGCCGCGCTCGTCGGGCTCGTGCATCTTCAGCATCGCGCGCCACGCTTCGGTCAAGCGGGGGAGTTCGCTGCGCGCCACCGAGACGAGCGACTGGGCGTCGGCGCGGTTCGCCAGGTCGGTCAGCATGTCGAGGCGCTCCCAGACCGCATTGCGGAGGACCTGCCCGAGTACCTGATCCATGTCAGCTCACCGTTACCTTTCCGCCATCTTGGCGGCTTCGTTGAGCGCGGCGCGCAGCTGTCCGAGCTGGCCGGACGTCAACCGCGCGGTCTCGCCGGGGGGCGAGACCAGTACCACCTGGTTGTCCTCGACGAAGACCGTCACGGCGCGCTCGCGCTCGATCAGGTCTCCGCACTGCACCCGCCAGACGAGCTGGCCGCCCTCGTAGTGGCGGACGCTCGCGGTGCGGGGGTCCACCGCGGCGGCCGGGGTGACGGGACGGACGGCGGAGACGGGAGAGACCGTCGCGATCGCCGGCCGCACGGCGCGGGTGGCCGTGCCGGCATGTCCTCCTGCGAACGAGTCCACGAACTCCACGCCCTTCTCCGCTCTGTCGAAAGTCTTCGAAGATGCCTTCTGCAACATCTTCTTGTCACCACGCTGCGGTTTTCGTAGCTCTCCGTGATCGCTGCCGGTGTCCGGGCGGTGACGGAGATCTGACAACTACAGTGAGGTGCAACCGGCTGCGATAGAAGGTCGAAATGGCGTCATAGCGGTGACCGGACTCGGTTCCACGGTAAGCGGTCAACGGACTTCGCCCGGGCCGATCAGGGCGCCAGTCCGGCAGTTCACACGGTTCACCAGGTTTGCCTACGCTGTTTCACAGACGCCCGACCGGACAGTGGAGGGGGCGCGATGGACGCCAGTAACGGTGGCAGTGCCGAAGCCCGGCAGAGCCACGCGGTTCCCGCTGACGCGTGGGAGCAGCCCGAGATGAGAGCTGCTCTCGCGTCGCGAGAGATCAGCGGCGTCTACCGCCTCTTGCGCAAGCACGGTGTCTCGCAGCGCCAGATCGCCGCGATGACCGGACAGTCCCAGTCCGAGGTGTCGGAGATCCTCAAGGGTCGCCAGGTCATGGCTTACGACGTCCTCACGAGGATCGCCGACGGCCTGGGCGTCCCCCGGGGGTACATGGGCCTCGCCTACGACGAGGTCACGGCGACACGCGTCGTCGGCTCCGCCGACGGCCAGCAGGCTGAGGAGGACGAGTCCGTGAAGCGACGGAGGTTCCTCGCGCACGCCGCCCAGGTCACGATGGGTGCGGCGGTGTTCGGTCCGGAATCGGGCACCTGGTCGGCGGGTCCGGCGCGCACGCCGGCACCCGGCCGGATCGGCATGACCGACGTGCGCCAGGTGGAGGCCGCGACGCGCGCGCTCCGGGCGCTGGACTACCAGTACGGCGGCGGGTTCTGCCGCGACGCCGTCGTGGCGCAGCTGTCCTGGGGACAGCAGATGCTCGAGTCCCACGGCACCGACCTGGTGAAGAACCGGCTCTACGTGGCCCTCGCCGACCTGCATTCGCTGGCCGGCTGGACGTCGTTCGACACCGGCCTGATGGACTCCGCCCGCGGCCACTTCGCGAACGCTCTGGACCTGGCCAAGCAGGGCGAGAACCACCCGCTGGTGGCCAACGTGCTCTACCGGATGGGCCGCGTCTACCTGCACCAGGACGCCCCGAACGACGCTCTGAAGCTGTTCCAGCTGGGCCAGATCGCAGCTCAGGAAAGCGGTTCCGAGCTGGCGGTCTCCGTGCTGTGCGCGAACGAGGCCTGGGCCTACGCGATGATGGGCAACGAAGAGCAGGCGGTGAAGCTGCTCGGCCGGAGCAAGGACGAGTTCGAGCGCGCCAACCTGGCCGAGGCCGAGTCCTGGGTGAAGTTCTTCACCGAGACCGACGTCTACGCCATGGTCGGCACCGTCCACACGGTCCTCGCGCAGAAGAACGCCGAGCACACCAAGTACGCGATCCCGGCGCTGAGCCGGGCGGTCGACTCCTACGACGACGAGATGGCCCGGTCCAAGACGTTCATGCTCAGCGCGCTGGCCACCAACCACCTGCTCGACGGCGACCTCGACCACGGCGCCAAGGTCGGCGGCAAGGCCATCGACTGCGCCGAGGGCATCAAGTCCGAGCGGGTCAAGGACCGGATGCGCCCGCTCCAGGAAGAGGCGGAGCGCCGCCGCAACAACGCCGACGCGCGTGACCTCGCCGATCGCCTCCACGCTTTCTACGCCGCATAACGCCGGGGGCGGCGGGGACACCGAGGCCGTCTTGGCCGGCCGGTTCACAGCCGGGAAGCTGCGCGGCGTGCTGGCGGAGACGTGCGCGCTGCTGGGCGTCGACCCGGCGGGCGCGCGGCTGCTCCGGTTCACCAACAACGCGGTGTACGCGCTGGTCACGGCCCCGCTCGTGATCCGGATCGTCGGTTCGACGCAGCTGCGGCACCGCGTCGGGACGGTCGTCCGCGTCGCCCGGCACTTCGAACGCCACGGCGTCCCCGCAATCCGGCTCCTCGACGGCGTCGACCAGCCCCTGGAGGTCGGCGAGCACCTCGTGACCGTGTGGCACCAGGTGCCGAGCATCGGCCGCCCGGCGACCGCGACCGACCTGGCCCGGCTGCTGCGCCGGGTGCACGCGCTGCCCGCGCCCGACGGCCTCGCCGAGTGGGCGCCGTTCGCCGCGGTGCGGGCCCGGGTGTCCGACGCCGAAGAGCTCGGCGACGCCGACCGGGAGTTCCTGCTGGAGCGCTGCGCCGAGCTCGAAGACCGGCTGGCCGGGCTGGAGTTCCCGCTGCCCAGGGGCCTGGTCCACGGCGACGCGTACCCCGGCAACGTCATCCCCGGCCCGGACGGCCCGGTGCTCTGCGACTTCGATTCGTCGTGCGTCGGCCCGCCGGAGTGGGACCTGACGCCGCTGGCCGTCGGCCGCGAGCGGTTCGGTGACCCGCCGGTCCACTACCGCGGGTTCGCCGCGGCGTACGGCTTCGACGTGACGTCCTGGTCCGGGTTCGCGGTGCTCCGCGGCATCCGCGAGCTGAAGCTGACGACCAGCGTGCTGCCCATCCTGCGCAGCCGGCCGCAGGTGCGGCCCGAGCTGTTCCGCCGGTTGGCCGACCTCCGCAGTGGCCGGACGGACGTGCGGTGGACGCGTTACCGCTGAGCGAAGACTGTCACATGATGTGACCGGCACCACAACTTGCACGTGCATTCGCCGACTGCAAATGACCGTTCGTCGCTTCGGAAATGCGGCCCGCTCAGGGTAGAAAGTTCGGTCCGACAGGTCGCCCCCAATGGTCTACCCGTCATCCCAATGCGCAATTTGCAGCTACTCGCCGTGACTCCGCACCGGGTCTCACCAGCGGGGAAGGGCTTTCAGGACGCGACGACCGGCGCCCGCGTGAGCACGACGGCGAACCCGAAGGCCAGCCCCATCACGGTCAGCTCCAGCGTCGCCCACGCGGCGAGCGCGGTCCGCTGGTGCCGGACGATCTGCGGCATCAGCCGCCAGCGGACGTGCGCGCCCAGCAGCGCGACGACGCCGGTGCACGCCGTCTTCAGGATGAGCAGCTGCCCGTACGGCGTCGTGAAGATCGCCGCCCAGAACCCGATGGTCGGGTTGAGCGAGATTTCGACCAGGCCGTTGAACAGGCCGGTCGCCGCGGAGAGGACCAGGCAGAGCGTCGCGAGCTTCGAGAACCGCGGCAGCGCGTGCGCCAGCAGCGTCCGGTTCGCCACCAGGAGCACGGCCATCGCGCCGAGGCCGCCGGTCCAGGCGACGGCGCTCATGACGTGCAGCTCCATCGAGATCATCGTGTAGTCGTGGTAGTTCCAGTTCGACGCGTGCCCGGTGACCGGCAGCGGCAGCAGCGCGAACAGGCCGAGCCCGACGCGCACCTCCGCCGGCACCTTCTCGCCGAACCGCAGCGCCAGCGCGCCGATCCCGGCGTGGGCGAGCGCGAGCACCGCGACGATGACGAGCGCCTTCCCGGCGCCGACGGCGGCGATGTACTGCCCGATGTCCGACGGCGAGAGCGTCGACGAACCCGGCTTGTACTCAGCGGTCTGCAGGATCAGCGCGACGACCGCGGTGGTGGCCCAGACCAGCGCGGCCGCGACCCCGGCCGGGCGGGCCAGCCGCAGGATCGGCTCGGTGAGCTTCGGCCGGTCGTAGCCGACGAGCACGGACAGCAGGGCGAGCCCGATGGTCGTGACCGCGGCCAGGTCGAGCAGGACCCGCACGACCGGGATGCCGGCCGAGACCACCGCGTCGGGCTGCACCACGCCGGGGACCGGCGCGGTGGCGGTGAGCGCGACGCCGATGAGGGCGCCCAGCAGTCCCGCCGTGACGACGCACAGCAGCGTCGAATAGCGGACGTTCGTGGTGGTCTCGGCCTGCGTCATCAGTTCTTCTCTTCGACTTTGCCGCCCGAGCGGAGCGCCACCGTCAGCCCGATGGCCAGCAGCACGACGGCACCGGCGACCCAGACCCAGATCGGCACCCCGGTGGACGAGGACTGCTGCGGGGACGCCGACGACGTGCTGCCCGGCGAGCGGGCCGCGTCGACGGTCGCCGGCGTGCCGGTGCCCGCCGCGGTCAGGGTGAAGGTGAGCTCACCGGTCACCGGGTGGCCGTCCGCGGAGAGCACCCGGTAGCCGACGGTGTACTTCCCCGCCGGGCCGAGCGGCCGCAGCGGCGCGCTGATGACGTTGTTCACCACGCTGATCGGTCCTTCGGCCCACTGGCCGCCGCCGGGTCCGGTCACCGCGATCTGGTTGACGTCCGCGCCCTGCACGTATTGGTCGAACGTCAGGCTGATCTTCTGCGGGCCGGCGGCGACGGACGAGCCGTTCGCCGGGTCCGAGGAGATCAGCACGTTGTGCGCGAGCGCCGGGGTGGCCGTGCCGAGCACGGCCACCACCGTCAGCGCCAGCGCGACGAGCGCCTTCCGCATTTAGCTGTTGCCTCCCGACTTGGCCGTGGCCTTGCGCGCCCGGATGGTCGCACCGGCCCCGACGCCGAGGCCGACGGCACCGACGAGCAGGCCGGCACCGCCGAGCCAGCGGGCCGTGCTGTCCGACGTCGAGGCGGCCGCCTGGGTCTGGTCGCCGGTCGTCGCCGCCGTGTTGGCCATGTTGCCGTGCGCGTCACCCTCCTCGGCCTTCGCGGCCAGCTTGACGGCCGGGGCCGGGTGCTCCGGCTCCTCGCCGCCCGCCGGGGTCGGCTGGTTCCAGTCGACGACCTTGCCGTCGCTGTAGGACTGGTGCGCCGGGAACTCCACCTGGTCCACGTTGGTGGGCAGCGGGCCGAAGCTGACGGAGAACTCCTGGTAGTCGGTGGCCTTCAGCTCGTTGCCGGGCTGGGCGGTCCACGTCACCGCGGTGACGGCCTCGGTGATCTGCGTGCCGTTGTCCTTGGTGATCGGCGCCGGCAGCTTCGACTTGGTGACCTCGGCGGTCCAGCCGGGCAGCGGCTTCGTCCGCACCGAGCCGATGCCGTAGTCCGCCTTGAAGTCGACGACGACCTTCGTGGTGGTGACGGGCGCCTTCTCCTCGCTCGGCACGCGGAACACGATCGCCGCGTAGCCGCCCTTCGTGGGCTGCGGGCCGTAGACGTTGGCGGTGACGTGCGCGGACGCGATGCCGGCACCGAGGAAACCGGCGACACCGACGGTGGCGGCGAGGAAACCGGCGCGCTTGAAGACGTGCTGGGACATGGGTTCACTCCTGATGAACTCAAGAAGGGGCAGCTCGACTGCTTTGGGGGGTCCAGGGGCTTGCCCCTGGCGGGGTCCGGGGTTCGACCCCGGATATCGCAGTTCCGCTGTGTCGGGGACGAGCTGGGTTTCAGGAGTGACTCGGCGGGCCGCGCCGCCCGTGGATCCGGCGCAGGTCGACGCCGACGAGGTGGTCCGGACCGCCCACGCGGGCGGGGACGAGCGCGGGAGCCGCGGCCGGGACCGGCAGCGGGGTGAGCAGCCGCGGCAGGATCGCGCGCAGCACGGCCAGCACCGTGAGCAGCGTCGCGTCCGCGCGGGCGAGCAGGAGCGCGGTGAGCAGGGTCGCGACCGCGTGCGCGGCGATCATGCCGGCCCCGGTCCGGTCCGGCATCGCGTACATGTCTTGGTGCCCGGCGAGCGTGGTGAGCAGCAGGTGCATCACCAGCTGGGCGGACCCGAGCAGGGTGATCGTGGCGAGCGGGCCGCGGGCCTTGCGGGTGAGCGCGGTGGCGGTCCAGCCGAACAGGCCGGTGAGCAGCAGGAGCATCGCCGGGTCGGGCAGGCCGCCGTCGGCGAGCCGGTGCGCGGTGACGGAAAGCACTGCCGCGCTCACGGCGAGCAACGCACCCCGGGTAGCGCCGAGCACGGCGGGACGCCGTGCCGGAACGCTCATGAGCAGCAGCCTAAGGGACCTGCCCCGGGGTGAGCGTGTGATCCCGTGAAGTGAGCACACACCGAGTTCACGTCCCACGCCACGCCGTGGTTCAGGCCATTTCTTGCCGATCTGCCCCGGTTGGGCCACGGTGGGCGGAACCGGTGACCGATGACTGGGGTTTGGACCGGCTGTGCGCTGGGTACTGAGCCGTCGGTCAGCAACTAGCCCGTTCGGGTGAAGGCCGGCGTGAAGGGCGGGAGAGCGGACACGGATGAACCTCTTCGACTACATCTCCGACCGGGCGAGCAAGCTCTGGCTGGAGGCCTACCTGCACACGAGCATGGTCGTGCAGTGCACGATCCTCGCCGCGGTCCTCGGCGTGCTGATCGGCATCGCGGTCTACCGCAGCCCGATCGGTTCGGCGGTGGCCACGGCGCTGGCGAGCACGATCTTGACGGTCCCGTCGTTCGCCCTCCTGGGTCTGCTGATCCCGATTTCCGGGCTCGGTCCGACGACGGCCGTGATCGCGCTGGTGCTCTACGGCCTCCTGCCGATCGTCCGGAACACCATCGTCGGGCTCGACGGTGTCGACCCGGCCATCACCGACGCCGCGCGCGGGATCGGGATGAGCCGCTTCGGCGTGCTCACCCGGGTCGAGCTGCGGCTGGCGTGGCCGGCGATCCTCACGGGCATGCGGGTGGCGACGCAGATGCTGATGGGCATCGCGGTGATCGCCGCCTACGCGAAGGGCCCCGGCTTCGGCGCCGAGGTCTTCTCCGGGCTCACGAACGCGGGGAGCACCAACTCCCTGAACCAAGCCGTCACGGGCACGGTCGGCGTGGTCATCCTCGCCCTGCTGCTCGACGGCGTCTACGTCCTGATCAAGCGCTTCACCATTTCTAGGGGTGTCCGTGGCTGAGAACGAGGAAGTCTCCGGCGTCGAGATCGAGCTGGAGCACGTGACGAAGCGGTACCCCGGCACCCGCGAAGCGGCGGTCGACGACTTCTCGATGGTCGTGCCCGCGGGCAAGATCGTGGTCTTCGTCGGCCCGTCCGGCTGCGGCAAGACGACGACGATGCGGATGATCAACCGGCTCGTCCAGCCGACGTCGGGCAAGATCACCATCGGCGGCGAGGACGCGCTCGGCCTCGACGTCGACACCCTGCGCCGCCGGATCGGCTACGCGATCCAGCAGGCCGGCCTGTTCCCGCACTTCACCGTCTCGCAGAACATCGGCGTGGTGCCCGGCCTGCTCGGCTGGGACAAGAAGAAGGTCAACGACCGGGTCGAAGAGATGATGGACCTGGTCGGGCTCGACCCGGCCGACTTCCGCGACCGCTTCCCGCGCCAGCTCTCCGGCGGGCAGCAGCAGCGCGTCGGCGTCGCGCGGGCGCTCGCCGCGGACCCGCCGGTGCTGCTGATGGACGAGCCGTTCGGCGCGGTCGACCCGATCACCCGCGGCAACCTGCAGGACGAGCTGCTGCGGCTGCAGAGCGAGCTGAAGAAGACGATCGTGTTCGTCACGCACGACTTCGACGAGGCCGTGAAGCTCGGCGACAAGATCGCGGTGCTCGGCAACCAGTCGTCGATCATGCAGTACGACACCCCCGAGGCGATTCTGGCCAACCCGGCGAACGACACGGTCGCCGGCTTCGTCGGCGCGGGCGCCTCGCTGAAGCAGCTGACGCTGCTGCGGGTCCGGGACGTCGAGCTGGCGCAGGACGCGCTGACCGCCGGCGTCGACGAAGACCCGAGCGAGCTCCGCAAGAAGCTCGAAGACCAGCGCAAGCACTTCGCGCTGGTCCTGGACGCGCGCCGCCGCCCGACGCGCTGGGTGCACGTCCGCGACCTGACCGCGGGCGCGTCGCTGGCCAGCGCCGGCAAGCCGCTGCGCGACATCGTGAGCCTGCAGTCGACGCTGCAGGACGCGCTGGAGGCGATGCTCGCCGAAGGCGGTTCGGTGCCGGTGACCGGCGCGCGCGGCGAGTACGCGGGCACCATCCAGCTGGACACCGTGATCGCGACCATCCAGCAGCTGCGGGACGAGCACACGAACGGTGAAGAGGTGTCCGCATGACGGCTGCTGTCGGCACCGGTTTCAGCACCGAGTCCGGTTCGAAACGCGCGGAACGCGTCCGGCTGTTCGCCCAGCCCGTCGCGGTGCTGGTGATCGTCGCCGTCACGCTGGTCTCGGTGTTCTCCAGCGGGCTGACGGCGACCGAGAAGGAGACGCTCAACGCGTCTTCGCTGTTCACGGCGTTGTGGGACCACCTGCTGATGACGATCGTGGTGACCGCGATCGTCGTGCTGGTCGCGGTGCCGCTCGGCGTGATCGTGACGCGGCCGTGGGCCCGCTTCCTCGCGCCGGTCTTCCTGGCCATCGCGAACATCGGGCAGGCCGCGCCCGCGCTCGGCGTGCTGGTGCTGTGGTTCATCGTCACCGGCGCGGTCGGCGGGCTGTGGGTGGCGGCGCTGCCGCTGGCCTTTTACTCGCTGCTGCCGGTGCTGCGGAACACGATGGTCGGCATCCAGCAGGTCGACCCGGCGCTGATCGACGCCGGGCGCGGCATCGGGATGTCGGCGACCGCGGTGCTGTGGCGGGTCGAACTGCCGCTGGCCGTCCCGCTGATCCTGGCGGGCCTGCGCACCGCGCTCGTCCTGGCGGTCGGCACGGCGACGTTCGGCATGTTCGTCAACGCCGGCGGGTTCGGGCTCCTGATCGACACCGGCTACAAGCTGAACCTGACGTCGGTGCTGGTCACCGGTTCGGTGCTCGCCGTCGCGCTGGCGCTGCTGGTGGACTGGCTGGGCGCGGTCGCCGAACAGTTCTTCGGACCGAAGGGGCTGCGATGAAACTCCGGCGATGGAAAGCGCTCTTCGGCGTGGCGGTGCTGGGTGCGACGCTCTCGGCGTGCGGGCTGACGGTCAACCAGGCGGTGCCCTACGACATCCAGCCGGGCACGATCCAGCCGATCCCGTCGCTGCAGGGGCTGAAGGTGACGGTGGGGTCCAAGGACTTCACCGAGAACATCATCCTGGCGTACATGTCGGAGATGGCGTTGTCCGCGGCGGGCGCGGAGGTCGTCGACCTGTCGGACATCAAGGGCTCCAACTCGTCGCGGCAGGCGCTGCTGTCCGGGCAGACCGACGTCACCTGGGAGTACACCGGCACCGGCTGGATCAACTACCAGGGCAACGAGCTCCCGGTACCCGGCGGCGAAAAGGCCCAGTACGAGGCGACGGCCAAGGCGGACGAAGAGAAGTTCGGCGTCACGTGGCTGAACTACTCGCCGCTCAACGACCAGTACGCGTTCGCCGTCACCGAGGAGTACGGCGCGAAGAACAACCTGAAGACGACGTCGGACCTGGCGGCGTTCCTCAAGCAGAACCCGGACCAGAACCGGTTCTGCCTGGAGACCGAGTTCACCAGCCGCCAGGACGGGTTCCCGGCCGCGGTGAAGGCCTACGGCTTCCAGAACTCGAAGATCGAGAACTTCGGCATCGGCACGATCTACTCGGCGGTCGCGAGCGGCACCTGCCCGGTCGGCGAGGTGTTCACCACCGACGGCCGCATCTCGGGGCTGAACCTGCGGGTGCTCGAGGACGACAAGAAGGCGTTCCCGCAGTACAACGCGGTCCCGACGCTGCGCACGGAGTGGCTGAAGCAGCACCCGGAGGTCCGCGGCCCGCTGGAGAAGGTCGGTGCGGCCCTGACCAACGAGCAGATGGTCGAGCTGTGCAAGCAGGTCGACGTCGACGGCCAGGACACGGGCAAGGTCGCCCACGACTGGATGGTCAAGAAGGGCTTCGTCAAGTAGCGCCGTAGCTTTCACGGGAAAGCTACGAACCGGGGCCGCACTTTCACGTGAAAGTGCGGCCCCGGTGTTCGTGGTCAGAGGCCGAGGCGGTGCAGCAGCTGGCCTTCCAGCCGCTCCAGCTCGCCGGCCACCGCGCGGTGTACGGACTTGCGCCGTGCCGCCGGCATCCGCTCCGCGGCGCGGACCGAGGCCGACAGCTGCTCCAGCGTGCTCAGCGCGTCCTTCGCGAACTCCTGGTCCGCGTCCGAAGCCTTCCCGGACTTCTGCAGATCCCGGCAGCCCTCGGCGATGCCGGCGATGCGGGCGTGCAGGGCCGCGCCGCGGCCGGTGTACTCGCCCAGCTTGTCGACCGAGACGCCGAGCTTGCGTGCCTGGTAGCGGTCGTACAGCTCCCGGGCGGAGCCCGCCGCGCGCACCGCGAACGGCGCGACCACCGGGATCACGACCGGGCCGAGCACCTTCGCCACCGCGACCGCGTTCTTCGCCTTCTTGGGGGTGAACCTGGCTTCACCCTCGACCTTGGCTTTGCGCGCCATGGCACCTCCCTGCGACGTGTCGAGGTCGAACTTACTGGTAGCCAGGGTGGCGGGCATGTCGGCTCGGCGGTGGGAAACTAGAGTGATCTCCATGCAGGGTGAGGTGGTACTCGACGCGGGCGCGGTCAGCCGCTGCCGCCGGCGTGTGCACCTCGAGCACGACCCGGCGATGCGCGAGGTACCGCTTTCCCCGCCGGACCCGACGGCGCAGCAGCGGATCGACGACGCGAGCGCGCACCGCGAAGACATCGTCAGCAGGCTGATGGCCGCCAATCCCGGCCACTGGGTGAAGATCGACCGCGACCTGCCCGCCCACGAGCGCGTCGAGCGCACCGAGCAGGCCTTCGCCGCCGAAGCCCGGTACATCTGGGGCGCGCTGCTGCCGGTCGACCCGGCCGGGCACCGCCGCGGCGGCGTCGACCTGCTCGTGCGCACCGGCCGCGGGTACGTCCCCGTGCTCGTCGTGCGTCACCGCATCACCGACCGCGGCGCCGGCGCGGTCGTCACCGAGCTGACCGACCTCGACCCCGCGCACCGCAAGGCCGACGAAGCCCGCAAAGTCCGTTCGCAGCCGCGCGACCAGCTCCGGCTGGTGCACATCCGCCGCATGCTGCAGACGCTCGGGCAGGCCGACGAGAGCCTCACCACCGGCGGCGTGATCGGCCTCGACGCCGACGTCGTCGTCTGGCACGACCTCACCGCGGGCACCTGGCCCGGCGGCCGCAGCGCGCTGACCGAGTACCAGGTCCGGTTCGCCGACCGGCTCGCCATCGCCACCGCGGCCGCGAACGGCGAGGAGCCGCTGGCCGAGCCGTCGCGCGTGCTGGAGTGCCGCCGCTGCCCGTGGTGGCCGACGTGCGAGGTGGTGCTCACCGAGACCCGGGACGTCAGCCTCGTCGTCCGCGGCGAGGACGCCGTCGAGCTGCGCCGCGCCGGTGTGTCCACTGTGGACAAGCTGGCCGCGCTCGACCCGGCCGGCGAGCCGCCGGCGGTGAACTGGACGGGCGTCACCTTCCCGGACGCGGTCGTGCTCGCGCGCGCCTGGCTGGCCGACCTGACGCTGGTGCGCCGCGTCGAGGCAGTCGGCGTGCCGCGCGGCGACGTCGAGGTCGACGTCGACATGGAGAGCTTCGGCGACGCCGGCGCGTACCTCTGGGGCTGCCTGCTGACCGGCGCCGACATCGGCGTGCCGCAGGGCTACCGCGCCTTCGCGACGTGGGACCCGCTGCCGACCGGCGACGAAGCCCGCTCGTTCGCCGAGTTCTGGGCGTGGCTCACCGACGTCCGCGAGCGCACCGAAGCGGCCGGGCTGACCTTCCGCGCCTACTGCTACAACGCGCTCGCCGAGAACCGCTGGCTCTTCGGGTCCGTCGAGCGCTTCGGCGACCACCCCGGGATCCCGGCGAAGAAGACCATTCAGTCCTTTGTGGACTCCGAGGAGTGGGTCGACCTCTTCCGCAGCGTCACCGACCAGTTCCTGTGCTCCCACGGCAAGGGGCTCAAGGTGATCGCGCCGGTGGCCGGGTTCTCGTGGCGCGACCCCGAGGCAGGCGGCGAGGCGTCGATGCGCTGGTACCGCGACGCCGTGGGCATGGACGGCGAGAAGCCGGACGACGAGCAGCGCGAGCGGCTCCTGCGCTACAACGAGGACGACGTCCTCGCGACGCGGGCGCTGCGCGAGTGGATCAGCGAGCGGGCCCAGGCCGAAGTGCCGTACATGTTCGACCTCTGAGTAGTTCACTCACCAAGACACTTGCCCGCTGACGCGTCCGCGTGGATACTCGTCTACGAGTACTCGTAGACGAGGAGTCAGGATGAAGCGGCGGAAGGTCGGCAACCTGCTCGGGCTGGCCGTGCTGTCCGTGCTGCTCGACGGGCCCAAGCACCCGTACGAGATGGCCGTCGTGCTCAAGCAGCGCGGCAAGGACAGCGACCTGCCGATCAAGTGGGGCTCGCTCTACACCGTCGTCGCGAACCTGGACAAGCACGGCTTCCTCGAGGCCGTCGAGAGCCTGAAGGACGGCGGACGGCCCGAGCGGACCGTCTACCGGATCACCCCGGCCGGGCGCGAGGAGTTCGAGGACTGGGTGCGCGAGCTCGTCGGCACCGTCGACCGGGAACCGCCGCGGTTCAAGGCCGGGCTGTCGATGCTGGGCGTGCTCGGCCCGGACCAGACCGCGGCGCTGCTGCGGCAGCGGGCACAGGCCCTCGAGGAACGCGCCGAGGCGCAGCGCACGTCCCTGGCGCAGCTGGGCGCGCTGATGCCGCGGCTGTTCCTGGTGGAAGTCGAGTACGACCTGGCGATGACGGAAGCCGAAGCACGCTGGGTGCGCGGCTTCCTCGACGAACTGACCAGCGGCGCCGTGCCCGGCACGGACGCGTGGCGGCGCTGGTACGAGACCGGCGAACTCCCCGGCGACTTCGGGGAGTTCGTGGAAGAGAGATAGCACGGACCCCGGGAGGTGCTGGCACACCGCCCGGGGTCCTCGACCCCGAACCGAGCACGCCCGGCCCCGAGGTGGCACCAAGAGGATAACCGGGCGGCTCTTCGGTTCGGCTTCACCGAAGGGGATGACATGGAAACGACCCGCAAGCACAAAGTGCCCGAGATGGAAGGCTTCCAGGCCCGCTGGTACGCCAAGAACCGCGGCACGGAAGCCCAGCTCAGGCAGTACCGGAAGCAGGCAGCCGAGGTCACGTCCGGGCTGCCGGAAGGTGCCGAGATCCTGGAGGTGGCGCCCGGGCCGGGCTTCTTCGCCATCGAAGTGGCGAAGCGCGGCTTCCGCGTCACCGGGCTCGACATCAGCCACACGATGGTCGAGATCGCCCGGGAAAACGGCGCGGGCCTGGAGATCGACTTCCGCCAGGGCGACATCACGCACGCCCCGTTCGACGCGGGGTCGTTCGACTTCGTGGTCTGCCAAGCCGCGTTCAAGAACTTCCGGCAGCCGGTGGCGGCGTTGAACGAGATGCGCCGGGTGCTGCGCCCGGGCGGGCACGCGGTGATCCAGGACCTCAACCACGAGGCCACCGGCGCGGACATCGGCCGCGAGGTCGCGTCGATGAATGTCGGCGTGGTCAGCGGCTTCACCGTCCGGCAGACGCTCGGGTGGCTGCGGCGCAGGGCGTTCACCCGGGAGCAGTTCGAGGCACTGGCCGCGGAGAGCGCTTTCGGCGGCTGCTCGGTCACCGCGGACGGCATCGGCCTGGAGGTCCGCCTCACCCGCTGACGGCCAAGACGGCACTTTCCCTATGAAAGTTCCGCTTCGGGCCACCTGGAGGCGGCACTTTCCCAGGGAAAGTGCCGCCCTCGGGGTCAGCGGGGGGCCATGCGCAGCGAGCCGTCCATGCGGACGACCTCGCCGTTCAGGTAGTCGTGGTCGATCAGCGACAGCGCGAGCTGCGCGTACTCGTCCGGCCGCGCGAGGCGCTTCGGGAACGGGATGCCGGACGCGAGCGCTGCGCGGAACTCGTCGCTGACCGTGGCCAGCATCGGGGTGTCGACGATGCCCGGCGCGATGGTCAGCACGCGGATGCCGTGCGAGGCCAGGTCGCGCGCGGCCGGCAGGGTCATCCCGACGACGCCGCCCTTGGACGACGAGTAGGCGACCTGCCCGATCTGGCCGTCGAACGCGGCGATGGACGCGGTGTTGATGATGACGCCGCGGGCGTCGTCCGCGAGCGGCTCGGTCTTCGCGATGGCTTCGGAAGCGACCGTCAGGACGTTGAACGTCCCGATCAGGTTGATCTGGATGACCTTCGCGTACAGCGCGAGGTCGTGGCGGCCCTTCTTGGACAGGATCCGCGCGGACGGCCCGATGCCGGCGCAGTTCACCACGGTCCGCAGCGGCACGCCGGCCCCCGAAGCCGTCGCGACGGCCGCCTCGACCTGCTCGACGTCGGTGACGTCGGCCTCGACGTAGGTGATGCCATCGACCTGTT
The DNA here is from genome assembly GCF_023008405.1 of Amycolatopsis sp. FBCC-B4732. Taxonomy (NCBI): domain Bacteria; kingdom Bacillati; phylum Actinomycetota; class Actinomycetes; order Pseudonocardiales; family Pseudonocardiaceae; genus Amycolatopsis; species Amycolatopsis sp. FBCC-B4732. The sequence continues at coordinate 8,058,191 of NZ_CP095376.1, read as the reverse complement.
CGGCCTTCTCGATCGACTGCGCCAGGTCGAGCGCGAACACCTTCGCGCCCTTGGCCGCGAGGGCCTTCGCCGTGGCTCCGCCGAGGCCCGACGCACCACCCGTGACGAGCGCCGCGGTGTCCGTGATCTGCATCTGTGCCGTTCCCTTCGCTGCTCCGGTTCGCGGACTCAGGTTAACGCTCGTTCGCATCGGAGGGGTTCGTGTCTTCGCTCACCGCTCCCGGGCCCGACTGTTTCCGTTAGCGTCGTGGTCAACTCGGGCTGTCACCTTCAGCACCATGACGCCAGCTCGGATCGTGGTGGTAGGTACCGGTTACGTCGGCTTGACCACGGGGGCCTGCCTGGCCAGTCTGGGGCATTCCGTCACCTGCGTGGACGTCGACCGCGCGAAGGTGTCCCGGCTGAGCGCGGGCCGCGTCGACATCCTCGAACCCGGGCTCGCCGACCTGGTCGCCCGCGGCATCGCCGCCGGGCGGCTCCAGTTCGTCGTCGGCGCGCGGGACGCGGTCCGCGACGCGCAGGCGGTGTTCCTCTGCGTGCCGACGCCGATGGGCGCCGGCGGCTCCGCGGACCTGCGCGCGGTCGAGGCGGTGACCACCGAGATCGGTGACGTCCTGCCCCCCGGGTGCGCGCTGGTCACCAAGTCGACCGTGCCGGTCGGCACGTCGGAGCGGATCCAGGCGATGCTCGGCCGGCCCGACGTGCCGGTGGTGTCGAACCCCGAGTTCCTCCGCGAAGGCACCGCGGTCGCGGACTTCCTCGGCCCGGACCGGATCGTCGTCGGGTCGGCCGACCTCGCCGCCGCGCGCTGGGTCGGCGAGCTGTACGCCGAGCTGGCCGCGCCGGTCGTCGTCGCCGACGCGGCGAGCGCCGAACTGGTCAAGTACGCCGCGAACTGCTACCTCGCGCTGAAGCTGTCCTACGTCAACTCGATCGCCGAGCTGTGCGAGCGCCTGGGCGCGGACATCACCCTGGTCACCGAGGGCATGGGCTACGACCGGCGGATCGGCCGGACGTTCCTCAAACCGGGCCCGGGCTGGGGCGGCTCGTGCCTGCCGAAGGACACCAGCGCGCTGGTCAAGGTGGCCGAGTCGGTGAACTACGACTTCAAGATGCTGACCTCGGCCATCGACGAGAACATCGCCCAGCGCGACCGGATCGTCGCGAAGATCGCCGGCGCGGTCGGCGGCACGCTGGCCGGCGCCCGGATCGGCGTGCTCGGCCTGGCGTTCAAGGCGGGGACCAACGACCTGCGCGACTCGCCCGCGCTCGCCGTGGCGTCGGTGCTGGGCGCGCTCGGCGCGGAGCTGATCGCCTACGACCCGGCGATCGACGGCGGGATCGACGGGGTGACCGTCGTCGACGACGCCTACCAGGTCGCGAAGGACGCGGACGTCGTCGTCGTGCTGACCGAGTGGGCCGAGTTCAAGCACCTCGACTGGGCCGCGATGGCCGAGCTCATGGACGGCATCGACGTCGTCGACACGCGCAACCTGCTCGACCCGCGGGTGCTCGTGGCCGCCGGGCTGGCTTGGCAGGGCGTCGGGCGGCCGCGGGCCGCCGCGCGAATCAAGGTTTCCTGACCGCCCGCTCTTGGCTAGGGTGATCGACACGGCATCGCGTGTCGGTCACCGGCTGGGTGAGGCATGGAGGTGGCGGGAGTGCCCGTGGAGGCATTTCACCGTGTCAGTTTCCGTTGAGTTGAACCATTTGATCGTCCCGTCCCGGAACAACCGGGAATCCGCCGAATTCCTGGCGAACCTGCTCGGCCTCGAAGTCGGGGAGGAATGGGGTCCGTTCGTCCCGGTCGAGACCCGCAACGGGGTCCGTCTGGACTTCGCGAGCATCCCCGAAGAAGATCTTCGCCTGCAGCACTACTGCTTCCTGATCCCGGAGGACGACTTCGACGCCGTCTTCGCGCGGCTCGTCGAGACCGGCGTGACCTACCACGCCGACCCGATGGGGAAGCAGGTCGGCGAAATCAACCACAACCACGGCGGCCGTGGCGTGTACTTCCTCGATCCCGGCGGCAACGGGATGGAGATCATCACGCAGCCGTACGAGCCGGAGCGGAAGCGTCCGTCGGCTTGGTAATTCGTTAGCGTTGCGTACTATCGGGAGCATGTTCACGACGCGGCCGGAGCTGGCCGGCACCTTCGGGATGGTGGCATCGACGCACTGGCTGGCTTCGGCCACCGGGATGGCGGTGCTGGAAGACGGCGGCAACGCGTTCGACGCGGCGGTCGCGGCCGGGTTCGTCCTGCAGGTCGCCGAGCCGCACCTGTGCGGCCCGGCGGGCCAGGTGCCCGGCCTCTTCGTGACAGCGGACGACCCGACCCCGCGGGCGCTGGCCGGCCAAGGCCCGTCGCCCGCGGGGGCCACGCCCGAGCATTTCGCGTCGCTCGGACTGGACCTGATCCCGGGCAGCGGCCTGCTCCCGGCGACCGTCCCGGGCGCCTGGGACGGCTGGCTCCTGCTCCTTCGCGACTACGGCACGAAGCCGCTTCGCGCGGTGCTGTCGTACGCGATCGGCTACGCCCGCAACGGCGTCCCGCTGGTTTCGCGGGTCACCGACACGATCGGCGCGGTGTCCCGCCTGTTCACCGAGCACTGGCCGACGTCGGCGGAGCTGTGGCTGCGGGACGGCAAGCCGGCCGCGGGCCTGCACCGGAACCCGGCACTGGCGGACACCTGGGAGCGGCTGCTGCGGGAAGCGGAAGCTGTCTCGGGCCGCGAAGCGCAGATCGACGCGGGACGCCGTGCCTGGTCGCAGGGTTTCGTCGCCGAAGCGATCGACGCGTTCAGCCGCCGAGCATTCCGCGACGACTCCGGCCGCGACCACGCGGGCCTGCTGACCGGCGACGACCTGGCATCGTGGTCGGCGACGTACGAGGACCCGGCGTTCGTGGACATCGGCGACCGGCGCCTGGTCAAGATGGGCGGCTGGACACAGGGTCCGGCGCTGCTCCAGCAGGCGCTGCTGCTGCACGGCTTCCGCGACGAGCTGTCCTTTGTGGACGGAGTCGCGTCGGAGCGCACGGTCCACCTGGCGACCGAAGCCGCGAAGCTGGCCTTCGCCGACCGCGAGGCGTGGTACGGCGACACGGACGTCCCCCTCGACGTGCTGCTTTCGGCGTCGTACACCGATGCCCGGCGCGCGTTGATCACCGACACGGCGTCCGCCTCGCTTCGCCCGGGAGACGCCCGCGGCCCGGCCCGGCTCCCGGCGATCCTCGACTCGCTGCGGGGTGTGCAGTCCGAAGGCGGCGCGACGGGCGAGCCGACGGTCGGTCCCCAGGGCCGGACCCGCGGCGACACGGTCCACCTCGACGTCGTCGACGCGGCGGGCAACCTGGTCTCGCTGACCCCGTCGGGCGGCTGGCTGCAGTCGAGCCCGGCGATCCCGTCACTGGGCTTCTGCCTGGACTCCCGCGGCCAGATGTTCTGGCTGGAACAGGGCTTGCCGAACTCGCTGGCCCCGCGCAAACGCCCCCGCATCACGCTTTCGCCGTCCCTGGCCCTCCGCGACGGCGTCCCGACCCTGGCCTTCGGCACCCCGGGCGGCGACCAGCAGGACCAGTGGCAGCTGTGTTTCTGGCTGGCCCACGTCTACGGCGGCCTGAACCTCCAGGAGTCGATCGACGCACCGGCCTGGCACACGACGGCGTTCCCGAGCTCGTTCTACCCCCGCTCCTGGAACCCCCGCGAGCTGGTGGTGGAGTCCCGCCTGGGCGCGTCCACTTTGGACGGATTGCGCGACCGCGGCCACGAGGTGCTGGACGCGGGCGCCTGGGCCCTCGGCCGCCTCTCGGCGGTCTCCCGCACCGACGGCCTCCTCCGCGCGGCGGCCAACGCCCGCGGCATGCAGGGCTACGCGGCAGGCCGGTAGGTGGTCACGACCCGGCACCGCTCAAAGGGTGAGCGAGGCCCAGCCCCCGCCTTCCGCGAGCAGCGTGCGGACTCCTTCGGCGTGGTCGGCGAACCCGGCGAGGTCGCTGTGCAGGAGCGCCACCCGCTCGCCGTCCAACGGCGTGGTGTCGCCCTGCCACAGCTCGCAGATCCAGCTCGCGGCCAGGTGCATCGACCGCACGAACCCGGCCACTTCGGTCCCGCCGGCCGTCGCGATGATCTCGGCGCAAGCCTGCACCAGCTCCCGCAAGCCACGCACGGCTTCGTCCGGGCTGCCGTCCCAGCCAGGGCGGGGCCACGCCGACGAGCCGAGTTCGAGCCACAACCGCCAGCCGGCGGTCAGCTCTTCGTGGTCACGCGGCACCCATTGCCCGGCCATGCCTTCGAGTGTGCGCCCGCAGGCACGGCCCGGCGGATGGGATTGCTCACTTCCCGGGCTTCTCCCACAGCCAGAACTCGATGCCCTGGTTGTCGGTGCAGTCCGCCGTCGTCCCGTACGGGTGGTTCTCCACCTCGCCCGCCTGACCGCCGCTCTCGCGCACCCGTGTGAGAGCCGCCGCGAGGTCGTCCACCGCGTACATCAGCTTCCACCCCACCTGCCGGTCGCCGGCCCACAACCCGCCCTCGAGGCCCGGCCCCGAGAAGCCCCAAGCGTCCGAGACCGAGCCCGGCGTGAACTGCCAGCCCAGCACCGCGCCGTAGAACGACTTCGCGGGCTCGGCTTCCGGCACCTGGAACGTGAAGTACATGGCCGCGCCCGGGGAAGGCGCGGGAGAAGAGACGGTCGCCTGCGAGACCAGCCAGCGCTGGCCGAACGGGTCTCGGAACGAGCCGCCCCGCCCGTACGGCGAGTCGCTCACCGCGCGGATCAGCGTCGCCCCGCGCTCCAGCGCCCGCGCCACCGAAACGTCCGGGTCCGGCACCTCGACCCGCACCGACGCGCCCCCCTCCCGCGGCGCGACGTGCCCGATCTCGGGGTACTCCTCGGCCAGCATCAGCACGGCGTCGCCGATGGCCAGTTCGGCGTGGCCGACCCGGCCGTCGTCCATCAGGATCGGCTCGCCGCGGCGGACCGCGCCGAACACCTCGACGTAGAAGTCGAGGGCGGCGCGCGCGTCGGAAACGGCCAGGTACGGCGTGAGTGAGCGCAGTGCGGCGGTGGCGGCCGGCGCTTCGGAAGTGGTGGTCACATCGGCTCCGTTCAAGATCGAGCGGCGCAGGTTGTCGCGCAGCTCGGCGGCGAAGTCCGGGTCGGGTTCGACCCGTGCGGAGGGACGGCGGAGCGCGTCGAACGGCTCAGGCATCGCGACCCTCCTTCTCTTCGTAGGCACGCCGGAACGCGGCGCGGGCGCGCACGAGCAACGCCTCGGTGGCGTGCACGCTCCGGCCCAGGTGGCCGGCGACCTCGGGCACCCCGAGGCCGTCGACGTACCGGAGGGTCAGCGCGGCCCGGTGGTGCGGGCCGAGCGAGTCGAGCACCTGTCTCGCGCGCAGGGCGTCGAGCTGCTCGTCCCACGGGTCTTCGACGGCCGGCTCGCTGTCGTGCACGAGCCGCAAGCCGCGTTCCTCGCGTTCCCGGCGCCGCCAGTGGTCGGCGAGCTTGTGCCGGGCGACGCCGATCAGCCACCCGGTGCTCACTGGCGGTGCGTACTCCTTGCGACAGGCGGCGACCGCCCCGAGGAACGTCTCGGACGTCAGTTCCTCGGCGAGCGTGCGGTCGCCGCAGCGGGACAGCAGGTACCCGTAGACCTCCGGCAGCGCGGTCTCGTAGAGGCCGAGCAGCGCGAAGGCCGGGTCCGGTCGTACCCGAGGTTCCGTCACACCCCCATAGTCGTCCGGCGGGCCGCTTTTCCGACGGGTGAATCCGGGATTTCTACGCGCGCGGGTCCGGCAGCCGCCGCCCGGTGATCGCGACGATCGCCGCCAGCACCGCGATCAGGCCGATGACCAGCGCGAACGCATCACGGCTGCCCAGCGAGCCCGCGAGGGCCGCGTACAAACTGCCCAGCGTCGCCACCCCCAGCGCCAGCGACGTCTGCTGGTTCGTCGTCATCACGCCGCTGCCCACGCCGGCCAGGTCGGTCGGCACGTGCGACAGGACGATCCGGAACAACGTCGTCATGGCGAGAGCGTTGCCGACCCCGATCGCCACCATCGACGGCGCCAGGTCGAGCACGGTCAGGTGCGGCCACTGCGCCAGCGTCGTGCACAGCAGCGTCACCATGCCGACCGCGGTGATCGCGCCGCCGATCGGGACGACCCGCGGCCCGTAGCGGGCGACCAGCCGGCTGCTCAGCATCGACACCGTGAAGTACGCGACCGCCAGCGGCGTCAGCGCGAGACCCGCGCCCAGCGGGCCGAAGTGCAGGCCTTCCTGCAGCGTCATCGCGTAGACGAACATGAACGAGCCGAACGCGCCGAAGAACGGAATCGCCACCATCAGCCCGCGCCGGACGCTCGGCAGGCGCAGCACCGACGGCGGGAGCAGCGGGGTGCCGCCGGTGCGCTCCAGGCGTCGTTCCACGTGCACCAGCGCGGCGGCCGAGAACGGGAACAGGGCCAGCAGCACGATCGTCCACACCGGCCAGCCCAGCGCCCGGCCTTCCATCAGCGGGACCAGCAACGACAGCAGCGTCGTGGCCAGCAGCAGCGTGCCGGCCCGGTCGACGCCCAGCGGGTTGTGCGCGCGGCTCTCCGGCAGGCGGCGGGCCAGCACCAGCACCAGCAGGCCGATGGGCACGTTCACCAGGAAGATCGGCCGCCAGCCGGTGCCGAAGAGGTCCGCGGCCACCAGGCCGCCGCCGAGCAGCTGGCCGACGACTGTCGAGAGACCGCCGGTGGCGCCGTACAGACCCAGCGCACGCGAACGCTCTTCGCCGGACGTCGTCGCCTGGATGATCGAGAGCACCTGCGGCAGCAGCAACGCCGACGCCGCCCCCTGCGCGGCGCGGGCGATCACCAGCGTGGTCGCCGTCGGGGCGATCCCGCAGGCCAGGGACGTCAGGGTGAACAGCCAGAGGCCCCAGAAGAACAGCCGCCGCCTGCCGAACGAGTCGCCGAGGCGCCCGCCGACCACCAGCAGCACCGCGTACGCGATGCCGTAGGCGGCGACCACCAGTTCCAGGGTCGCGGTGGACGCGTGCAGGTCGGCATCGATCGTCGGCAGCGCGACGTTGACGATGAAGAAGTCGATGATCGGCAGTGCCGCCCCCAGCAGCACCGTGACCAGGCCGGCGGGGGTCAACCCAGGCCGGGCGGGAGCGCCGGTGGTACTCGGCGCGAGTTCAGTCGTGGTCATGGGTACTACGATCGGCCTCGATTTAAACTGGTACCAGTTGTTGTTTATCCGGGTACCGCCACTACCTGGTACCAGTTTCGAAGGCGTGTCATCCTGGCACCATGACCACCGCTGTCGAATCCGAACTGCGCCGCCAGGAGCTGGCGAGGTTCCTGCGCAGCCGGCGCGAGCGCATCACGCCCGAACAGGTCGGCCTCCCGCTCCTGGGCCGCCGCCGGACGCCGGGGCTGCGCCGCGAAGAGGTCGCGCAGCTCGCCGGCGTCGGGGTCACCTGGTACACGTGGCTGGAGCAGGGCCGCGACATCAACGCGTCCGAGCAGGTGCTGCAGGCGATCGCCCGCACGCTGCGGCTCGACCCGCACGAGCACACCCACCTCTTCCGCCTGGCCGGCGCGCCCGAGCCGGAGAGCGAGAAGGACTGCCAGGTCCTCTCGCCGCAGCTGGAGCTGATGCTGAAGAAGCTCGAGCCGTACCCGGTCGCGGTGCGCAACGCCCGCTGCGACCTCCTCGGCTACAACCGCGGCTACACCTGGCTGATGGGCGACGTCGACGCGATCCCGTTCGAAGACCGCAACACGCTCGTCCAGTGCCTGCTCAACCCGCAGTGGCGCGAGCGGATGCTCGACTGGGACACGAACATCCCGCGCGTGATCGCATCGTTCCGCGCGGCGATGGCCGAGCACGTCGCCGAGCCCGCGTGGAAGAACCTGGTCAAGCGGCTCAAGGCGGAGTCGCCGCTGTTCGCCGAGCTCTGGCCGCACCACGACGTCAACTCGGAGCCGATCCGCACCAAGCGCTACCTGCACCCGGACGTCGGCCTGTTGCGGTTCAACTTCACGTACCTCTACTTCGGCCGCCGCTCGGAGATCACGGTGTCGACCTACACCCCGGCCGACGAGGAAACCGCGGCCAAGCTGCCGCTCATGCTCGGCTGACTACGGCGTACGGCGTACGCCCGGAGTCGCTCCGGGACGGACGCGCCGCGGCCGCGCGACCGGTAGTTTTCGCGGCATGAGATGGCCGTCGTGGGTGGGGCGCGTGGTGCGCACCGTCGTCGTCACCGGGTTCGTGCTCGGGGCGACGAGCGGTGCGTCGCGCTGGCAGCCCGGCGCGCCGCCGATGACCCCGGTCGCGGCCGCGTGGCTCGCCGCCACCGGCCTGACGCTGCTGCTCGTGCACCGCTTCCCGCTGACGATCTTCCTGGTCACCACGGCGTCGGCGTTCGGCTACTACGCCTCGGGGCTACCCGGCGGGCCGGTCATCCTCGTCCCGACGATCGCGCTCTTCCTGCTCACCCGGCAGCGCGGGCCGCTGACCGCCGGGATCACCGGGTCCGCCGCGCTGACCGTGCTCTACCTGGTCCACATCGTGACGTCGGGGTCGTTCGCGCTGGCGTTCGGCGCCGGGTTCCTCGTCGTCTGGCTGGTCGCGGTGATCGGCGTCGGCACCGCCGTGCGGTACCAGTTCGACGCGCTCGCCGCCCGCCGCGCGCAGGCCGACGAGCACCGCCACCGGCTCGCCGAGCAGGAGCGGCTGCGCATCGCCCGCGAGGTCCACGACGTCGTCGCGCACAGCCTCGCCATGATCAACGTCCAGGCGGGCGTCGCCGCGCACGTCGCCGACCGGCGGCCCGAGCAGGCGAAGGAGGCGCTGCTGAACATCAAGGCCGCCAGCGCGTCCGCGCTCAAGGACCTGCGCGCCACCCTGGCCGTGCTGCGCTCCGGCGAGGACAAGGCGCCCGCGCCGAGCCTCGCCCAGGCCGGCGAACTGCTCGAACACGCCCGCGACGCCGGGCTGGCGGTCGAGGTCCACGGCGAGCCCGGCGACCTCCCGGCGCCGGTGGACGCGGCCGCGTACCGGATCCTCCAGGAGTCGCTGACCAACGTCGTCCGGCACGCCGACCGGCCGGAACGCGTGGCCGTCCGGTTCGAACGGCAGCCGGGGACCTTCACGCTGGGGGTGCGCGACGACGGTCGCGGCATCGCCCGGCCGACGCCGGGCCACGGCCTGCGGGGGATGAGCGAACGCGCCGCCGCGCTCGGTGGCCGGTGCACCGCCGGGCCGGTCGACGGCGGTTTCGAAGTGTGCGCCGAGCTGCCGATCGAGGGGGAAGCATGATCCGCGTCCTGCTGGCCGACGACCAGGTCCTGGTCCGCGCCGGGTTCCGCGTGCTGCTGGAGACCGAGGACGGCTTCGAGGTGTGCGGCGAGGCGGGCGACGGTGAGCAGGCGGTGGCCGGCGCGCTCGAGCACAAGCCGGACATCGTCGTGATGGACGTCCGGATGCCCGGCGTCGACGGCCTCGAAGCGACCCGCCGGATCACCGCGAACCCCGAGCTCGCCGGGACGAAGGTGCTGGTCCTGACCACGTTCGACGTCGACGAGTACGTCTACGAAGCCCTGCGCGCGGGCGCGAGCGGGTTCCTGCTGAAGGACACCGAGCCGGTCGAGCTGCTGCGCGCGCTGCGGGTCGTCGTGAGCGGGGAGGCGCTGCTGGCGCCGACCGTCACGCGCCGGCTGATCCAGGAGTTCGTCGGCCGCCCGGAGAACCGGCGCATCGACACCAGCGCCGTCCGCGAGATCACCGACCGCGAGCGCGAGGTCCTCGCACTCGTCGCGGGCGGCATGTCGAACGACGAAATCGCCGCCCACCTGGTGATCTCGACGGCCACGGCGCGCACCCACGTCAGCCGCATCATGACGAAGATCGGCGCGCGCGACCGGGCCCAGCTGGTGGTGCTGGCCTACGAATCCGGGCTGGTCAGCCCGCGTCGGCCCGCCTGACCGCCCGTACGGTCCGCACCAGGAACACCACGGCGAGGACCGCGACCAAGCAGATCCAGATCATGCGGCGCCTCCTCTCCCGGCCGACTCTCTGCTCAAGAGGCGTCCGGGAGGGGGACGGCGTTCACCGACACGGCCGAACTCACCCGTTCGGGTCAGTTGTTGGTGCGCTCCGTCGGCGGCGCCTTCTGGACCTGCGCGGTCAGCAGCGTCTTGAACGAGCTGAGCGTCGCGTCCTTGGACGGGCCGAACGAGTCGATGATGATCACGCGGTTGTAGAGCACGTAGACCGCGCGGTAGACCTGCTGGTTCGTGTCCGCCGCCGAGTACACCTGGACGCCGTGCAGCGACAGGTTGCGGTTGACGGTCAGGCCGCCTTCCTGCTCCGCGTTGCCGTACTCGGCCGCCACCGCGGAGGCGGCCTGCGCGTTCGGCAGCTCCAGCGCGAACAGGCCCAGCGTGACGTCGCCGTCCTTGGTCGTCTTGAGCAGGCCTTCGGTCATGCCGCTCTGCTTGAGCTTCTCGATGACCGTCGTCGGCAGGTACTTAGCCGACTGCAGCTTGTCGAGGTCGAACTCGCCACCGCCGGCGCGGGTCGTGCCCGCCGGGGTGACCAGCGAGGCGGAGTTGTCGGCCGGCTCCGGCTTGGCCGCGGGCGGCTCCGGGAGCGGCTTGACGGTCGGCGCGGGCGGCGGCTGCTGCTGGCTCGAGCTCTGCGCGACCGGCGGGTTCTGGCCGCCGCCGTCCTTGATGAACAGCGCCCAGACGCCGAAGCCGAGCCCGGCCACCACGAGCACCGCGACGACGGCGAACGCGATCTTCTTGCCCTTGCCGGACGACGGCTGGGTCTGGAAGCTCTCCGGGCCCTGGCTGATCCAGTCGGCGTTGGTGGACGGCGCCAGCGGCGGGAACTCCGAACCGCCCCACGGCGGGCTGACGTCCTGCTGCTGCGCGCCCCACGGGTTCTGCTGCTGCATCGGCTGGGCGAACCCGCCGGCGGGGGAGGGCTGGCCGTACTGCGGGGGCGGCTGCTGCTGCGGGAACCCGCCCGAGGGCGAGTGCGGGTGCTGCTGTTGCTGCCACTGCGGGACGACCTGGGTCCGCTCGCCACCGCCGGCGTCGGCCGCGGAGACGACCTGCGTCGCTTCGGCGGAGTTCTCCTGCGACTGCGGCTGGGGCGGGGACACCGGCGGGATGATCTGGGTCTCGGCGGCGTTGCCGGCCGGTTGCGCCTGCGCGGGCTGGACGGGCTGCGCGGAGGCCGCCGACTGGCTCTCGCCGGTCGACACGGCCATGGACAGGACCCGGTCCCGCCGCGCCCGGTATTCGTCGGCCGTCAGGTTGCCCGCCGCGAGCTCCTCGTCAAGCCTGCGCAGCTCTTCCTGCCAGGTCACCCCGGTACCCCCTTGGGTATGTCGCCTGCGAGTGCGAACTGAGGGTTCGCACGGAGTCATTGTGCACGGGTGTGCTCACCTGTTCGTCGCCCACCACCCCGTCGTTACCTCGGCGTGGCGGAGGTCAGCGCGGGTGCGCCGCGAGCACCTGCCCGAGCAGGTCGATCGTCTGGTCGCGCAGCAGCGCCGACGACCCGCCGATGACGCTCCGCTCGACCAGTTCGAAGGTCACGATGTCGCGGTCGGCGAACAGGCCCGTCATCTCCTGCGCCGTGCTCTGCGCCACCGTCTCGGCGTGCACGATGGTGACGTCCTGGCAGGTCGCGGCCAGGAACGGGCTGGCGAACTGGGTGAACGAGTCGGCGACCACCGCCGTGTTCGGAGCTATCGAACCCTTCGGCTTGGCGCCGTCCGGCTGGCTCAGGTGCAGCGGGGTCTTGAAGTCGCTGGCGATGTAGCGGGTCCGGTCGGCGCCGCCGTCGGTGGACAGGCTGTACGTCGTCAGCGAGCGCTGTTCGTTCTTGCCGAGCACCCGGGCCAGGTCGGCGGGCCACGGCCGCACACCGGTCGGCGCCGCCTGCCAGTTCGCCGTGCTGCCGGGCTGGAGGGCCGAGCCCAGCGCGTACGTCATCACCAGGCCGCCGTCGAACGACCAGTGCGTGTCGTTGCGGTCGTACAGCGAGTGCCCGACGCGCTTTTCGGCGTCGGCGAGCGCCGGCCGCAGGTCGATCGCGCCGGCCTCGCGCGGCACGCGGTTCCAGAACTCGGCGGTCCGCGCCTGCGCGCACGGCTTGCCGACGTAGGTGTCGGGCAGGTGCGACGGCTCTTCGCTGTACTTGTCCGGCGCGATGACCAGCTCGAACTTCCGCCCGGACCGCTCGACCACGCCCCGCAGCTTCCGCAGGGCCGCGACGACGTGGTCGGTGTCCATCACCGGCCGGCACCGCGCGTTGACGTCCTCGCCGAGGTAGAGCCAGCCGTCCTTGCCCGGGAGCACGGTCGGGTAGACGTACCCCGGGACGTCGCCGGTGTTCGGCTGCCCCTGGTCGACGCCGACGGTGCCGCCGTCGTGGCTGGTGCCCTGGCCGGACCCGGGCGGGTCGCCGAAGACGCCGGTGCCGATCGCGTCGGCGGCCTGCACCCCGGCCTGCCGCAGGGGCAGGTGGTCGGTCGCCCAGCCGGACAGGCCGGTGAAGAACCCGAAGCCGTCGGACAGGCTCGGGAAGTCGCGCAGCGGCCGGTTCTCGAACGCGGACGGCCGCACGCCGACCGCGGACAGGAACAGCGGCGTGACGAAGAAGAAGGCCGCGCAGGCCAGTGCGGTGCGCTGGCGCTTGCTGTGCCGGGGCCGGTAGAGGTTGTGCTCCTTGGGGAGGAACGACTCCGGGGTCCTCGGCAGCGCCGGCTGGGTGGGCAACTGCGACGGAGGACGGGACGACACGGCCGTATCCTAGCGCCGGGCCGGTACCGGGCGGTTCCGGAATCGGTGATCTCGGAGGGACGTGCGATGAACGGTGGCCGAGGGCCGGGCTACGAGGCGCGGCTGGCCAGGGAACGCGAGACCTTCGCCGGTCAGGAGGAGATCCACGGCAACCTGCCGCCGTCGGCGCACCGGTGGTCCAACCGGCACGTGCGCCCGAAGCTCGAAGCGCTCGGCGTACCGGGCCTCGACGAGCTGATCGTCGGGCAGATCGCCGAGCGCGCGCGGCAGCTCTCGCGGGACGCGGTCGTGCTGTCGCTGGGCAGCGGCAACGGCGACCAGGAGCTCGGCTGGCTGCGCGGCCTCGCCGCCGAAGGCCTGGACAACGTCCGGCTGCGGCTGCTGGAGCTGAACCCCGAGATGCAGGCGCGGGCCGAGGCCTCGGCCCGCGAGCAGGGCGTGGCCGACCGCGTCGAGCTGATCACCGCCGACTTCAACACCTGGCGCGCCGACGCCGAGCACGACGTCGTCGTCGGGTTCCAGGCGCTGCACCACGTGCTGGACCTCGAACACCTCTACGGCCAGATCAAGCACAGCCTGACCGCGGACGGCGTCCTCGTCGTGCACGACATGATCGGCCGCAACGGGCACCGCCGGTGGCCCGAAGCGCACGAGGTCGTCGACCGGATCTGGGCGACCCTGCCGCCCGAACTGCGCCACAACTCGCTGACCGGGCGGACCGACGAGCGGTTCGAAGACGTCGACTGCGCCGCCGACGGGTTCGAGGGCATCCGCGCCCAGGACGTCCTGCCGGTGCTGCTGGACCACCTGCACCCGAGCCTGTTCCTGCCCTACGGCAACGTGATCGACCCGTTCGTCGACCGGATCTACGGCCACAACTTCGCCATGGACAACCCCGCGCACGTGGCCCTGATCGACGAGATCGGCGTGCTCGACGACAGCCTGCTCGACCTCGGGCTCGTCACCGGCACGCGGCTGACCGCGCTGTTCCACCCGACGCCGCAGCCGTTGCGCGTGCACGGCAACCGGACGCCGGAGCGGTCGGTGCGCGACACCCGCGTGGTCGACCCGGCGGGCCGCGTCTCGTTCCGGCCCGGCGGCACCAACGGCGAACGGCTGGTGAGCGGCGCGGGCGTCGTGACCGGGCGGATGAACGGCGTCGCCCACGACGACTGGGCGGCGCCGTCGATCGAGTTCCCGGTGCTGACCACGGCCGGGGTCGAGGCGCTCGAGCTCAAGACGTACCTCCCGGACGACGCCACCGAGCACGGCAGCGTCACGGTGTCCGTGGACGGCGTCCCGATCGCCAAGGCCGACGTCGGCGCGGGGCTGACCGAGCAGGTGCTGCCGGTCCGGCTCGACGCCCACCGGCAGGTGCGGCTCTCGCTCGAGGCGGACTGGTCGATCACGGCCGGGCTGGGCTCGGACCGCCGCACACTGGCGTACGTCCTGGTCGGACTGAGCCTCCGCTAATCTGCCCGCCATGGGCAAGGGGACGAGCGGTGAGCGCCTGATCGAGTGGACCGGCGAGCGGTGCGTGCCGTGGACCGAAGACCTCCAGGTGATCTACGAGCACTACCACCGCTACGCGTTCGCGGGCCGCTTCACCGCCGGCAAGCGCGTCCTCGACCTGGCCAGCGGCGAGGGCTACGGCGCCGCGCTGGTCGCCGCGTCCGCCGCCGAGGTCGTCGGGCTCGAGATCGACCCGCGGACCGTCGAGCACGCCCGCGCGCGCTACCCGCACGTCCGGTTCGAGGTCGGCTCGATCACCGACCCGGCCGCGCTCGAGGGCGAGGTCTTCGACGTCATCACGTGCTTCGAGGCGATCGAGCACGTCGACGAGCAGGACCGGCTGATGGCGCTGGTCCGCAACCGGCTCGCGCCGGGCGGGGTGTTCCTCTGCAGCACCCCGGACATCGAGGTCTACACGCACGACCACGGCAACGAGAACCCGTACCACGTCCACGAGCTGACCGAATCCGCGTTCCGTTCGCTGCTGGTCGGCAGCTTCGCGCACGTCGCCGTGCTGCGGCAGAACGTCGCCGTCGGCTCGCTGATCCACGACAACGGCGCGGGTGCCGGCGCCGAGGTCCTCACCGTGCGGCCCGACGACGCCGACGGCTGGGTCATCGAATCCGGCGCGCCCCACACCTACTTCGTCTCCGTCGCGTCGGACGAGCCGCTCGACGTGCCCTCGACGTCCGCGATGGTCGACCCGAAGCTGACGCTCGTCGCCCGCGCCGCCGCCGAGGCGGGCCGCCTGCGCGACGGGCTGGGCCGCGCGGAAGCCGAGCGCGACCGGGCGACGGCGTCGGTCACCCGGCTCACCGGCGAACTCGCCCAGGTCACTGCGGCCGAGCAGCGTGCCGCGTCGGAACGGGACGAGGCGCTCCGGCAGGCCGAACGCGCTCGCGAGGACCGCCAGCGCGCGGCCGACGAGCTGAACCGCCTGCGGCGCAAGGCGGGCTACGACCGCGAACGCCTGGAGTGGCTGGCCGGCAACAACACCGGCCTCAGCGAAACCATCGGCAGGCTCGCCGCCGAGAACGAGAAGCTGCGCTCCGAGACGTCCGCGCTCGTCCAGCGCGCGATCGGGAAGTACCGCGGCTCGATCGAGAAGTACGCGCCCCGCGGCACCCGCCGCCGCGACTTCTACGAGACGGCGCTCGGGCGCCCGGCCGGCGTGCTGCCCGGCGAGCCCGTCGGCGTCCCGGGTCCGGTCGCGGTGACCACCAGCGACCAGCCGATCGTCAGCGTCGTCATCCCGGTGTACGGCAACTGGACCTACACCCGCGGCTGCCTCGACTCGATCCAGCGGCACCTGCCCGCGACGCCGTTCGAGGTGATCGTCGTCGACGACAAGTCGCCGGACGACTCCGCCGACCGCGTGGCCGGCTGCGCCGGGGTCCGGCTGATCCGGGCCCCGAAGAACCTGGGCTTCGTCGGCGCCTGCAACCTGGGCGCGGAGAACGCGCGCGGCGAGTTCGTCTTCTTCCTCAACAACGACACGGAGGTCAAGGCGGGCTGGCTGGACGAGCTGGTCGCCGTCGTCGAGACGCGGCCGGACGTCGGGCTCGTCGGGTCCAAGCTGGTCTACCCGGACGGCCGCCTCCAGGAGTGCGGCGGCATCATCTGGGCCGACGGCACCGGCTGGAACTACGGCAGGCTGCAGAACCCGGACGCGCCCTGGTACCAGGCCCTGCGCGACGTCGACTACTGCTCCGGCGCGGCGCTGCTCGTCCGCCGTGAGCTGTTCGAGCGCATCGGCGGCTTCGACACGCGCTTCGCACCCGCGTACTACGAGGACACCGACCTCGCGTTCGCCGTGCGCGCGGCGGGGTACCGGACGATGGTCCAGCCCGCGTCGGTCGTCGTGCACCACGAGGGCATCACCAACGGCACCGACGTCTCCTCCGGCGTGAAGCGCCACCAGGAGCTCAACCGCGGCGTCTTCGTCGACAAGTGGAGCGTCCAGCTGCGCGACCACTTCCCCGAGGCGAGCCCGCGCGCGGTCTGGGCCGGACGGCAGCGCACGGCGGACGGCCACCGCGGCGGCACCGTGCTGGTCGCCGACCACCAGGTGCCGATGCCGGACAAGGACTCCGGCTCGGTGCGGATGTTCCGCATCCTCGAACTGCTCGTCGGCCTCGGGCAGCGCGTCGTCTTCATGCCGCTCAACAACGCGCTCCCGGAGCCTTACGCCGACGCGCTGTACCGCGCGGGCGTCACGGTGGTGACCGGGCTCGGCGAGCAGCTGGAGTTCCTGCGCGACGCCGGTGCCGACCTGAGCCTGGCCGTGCTGTCCCGGCCGCACGTCGCCTGGCAGCTGCTGGAGCAGGTCCGCGAGCACGCGCCCGACTGCGTCATCGCCTACGACACGGTCGACCTGCACTTCGTCCGCCTCAACCGGCAGGCCGACCTGGCCGCGCAGCTCGGCGAAACCCGCGAAGAGCTCACGCTGCGGCGGCGCGCCGAAGTGCTGCGGGAGTCGGAACTCGGGCTCACCCGCGCCACCGACGTCACCTTCGTCGTGTCCGATGTGGAGCGCGCGCTGCTGCGGGAGCTGGTGCCGTCGGCGCGCGTCGAGGTGCTGTCCAACGTGCACCACGCCGACGGCTCGGTCGCGGTTCCCGAAGGCCGCTCCGGCGTGCTGTTCGTCGGCAGCTTCGACCACCTGCCCAACCGGGACGCGGCGCGCTGGCTGGCGGAGGAGATCATGCCGCTCGTGCGCCGCCGCCGTCCGGACGCGGTCGCGCAGATCGTCGGCAGCAACCCGCCGCAGGAGATGTTCGAGCTCGAGCGCGACGGCGTCGTCGTCCGCGGCTGGGTCCCGAACCTCGACAGCGCGTACGGCGAGGCCAGGGTCGTCGTCGCGCCGCTGCGCTTCGGCGCGGGCGTGAAGGGGAAGCTGGGCGAGAGCCTCGGCTACGGCGTCCCCGTGGTCGCCACCCCGCTGGCCGCCGAGGGCATGCACCTGACGCACGGCCAGGACGTCCTCGTCGGCGCTTCGGCCGAGGAGCTCGCCGACGAGATCGTCACGCTGCTCGAGGACGACAAGCTGTGGCAGCGGCTGTCCGAAGAGGGCAAGACGGTGGTGGACCGCCTGTTCGGCGCCGACGTCGCCCGCCGCACGCTCACCGGGGTGCTCGAGCGGCGCGGCTGATCAGCTGGGCGGCAGCGCTTTCTTGAACACGGCGACGGCGTTGTCGAGGCTGGTCTTCAGCTCGTTCTTGTCCTTGTCGAACGGCTGCGACGCCCAGAGCACGATGGCGACCTTGCCCGAGGTGTACCAGGTGCCGTCCAGCCGCTGGTCGTCGTTGCGGCCGGTGACCGACGCCGGGTCGGCGGCGATCGGGGCGAACCCGCCGGCCGCGGCGGCGTCGCGCAGGTAGTCGACGATCGCCTTCGCACCTTCGGCGTTCTCGGCGGGGATCGCGTAGCCGAGGAACCCGGTGTCCCCGGCCGACGAAGCGCGGTAGACGAGCTGCGTGACGCCGTGCTGGGAGAAGACCTGCGCGGCTTCCTTGGGGTACAGCTTCAGGTCGAGCCCGCGGGCCAGCGACATCGTCGAGCTCTCCGGGTGCTGCAACCCGGGCAGCGGCGGCACCTGGTCCTCCAGCTGCGGCTGGGTCGCGGCGGCGGGCGGCTGCGTGACGGAGGGCGTGAACGACGAGAGGGCGCTGGGCGCCGGGTCCTCGTTGCCGAGCCACATCGTCGCCCCGACGACCATGCCGAGCACGACCAGCACGCCGAGCGCGATGAACGGCCAGGTCGGCCGGCCCGGCGATCCGCCTTCGGTGTCCCACCGGTGCTTGCCCGACGGGCCGTCCGGTTCGAGCTGCGGCGGCCGCGGCTCACCGCCCGGCGGCGTGATCGGCGGGAACCGGCTGCCCGGCCCCTGCTCGGCCGGCCCGTCGACGCGCAGGTAGCGGGTCGGCGTGATGTCGGCCGGGCTCGGCGCGGTCGTCATGTGGTCGGGGATGGCGGGCACGTGGCTCGTCGAGACCGTCTTCGGCAGGCCGGTCCGCTGCCACGGCGGGGGCGGCAGCGGCACCGCAGGCCGGGGCGACTCCATGCGCTGCACGGGCGTGACGGGGTGGACCGGCGTGGGGTGGCTCGCGGGGTTCGCGCTTCGCCAGGTTTCACCCGGACGGCGTAGCGGCGACGGCACCGGTGACGGCACGGTCGAACCGGAGGCCTGCGCGAGCAGCTCATCCCGCTGTTTGCGGTGGTCAGCGGGCTCGATGCGACCCTCGGCAAGCTCCGCGTCGAGACGGCGAAGCTCTTCCTGCCAGCTCATCCAAGGACCCCCATCCACCGTTCGGGGCATCAGTCTGGCACGCGCTGCCGACCTGCGAGGTTGCGGTTTGAGGTTGATCGGCAACGTAGCGCAAGTCGGCCGGTTTCGGGAGTCCCCTCCCGGGTCACCCGTCGAGCGGCCGAAAACTGTCGTACATATGTTCTAAAATTGGCGTTGTCCAGGGGAGATGCCGCCCGCGTCCGCGGGTGGCGTGATGGAGGAAGGCAGGGCCATGGCCTACATCACCCTGTCCACGTTCGTGGGCTACAGCGCGAGTTCCGGTCCGTCGCGGTCGTCGTTCGTCCGGCGGCAGCGGAGGCAGTACGAAGACCCGGCGCGAGCGGCGTTCAACTACTACCGGCGGGCGGCCAACGCGGTGCGGTCCGGCCGGGCGGCGAACCAGGACGAAGTCGCCTTGCGCGCCCTCGTCAACGCCGCCGACGACCGGACGAAGCCGCACTACGCGGCGATCGCCGACGGCTGGCTGCGCTACCTCGGCCGCAAGTCGCCGGGGCTGGTCGAGGTCGGCCGCGGCCGCTGCCGGATCGGCGAGCTGGAGATCGGCGTCAGCCCGCAGATGGGGCTCCGCAAGAGCGACGGCCGCCGGTACGCCACCTGGCTCTACTTCAAGGAGGAGCCGTTGGCGAAGTCCTCGGCGCAGCTCGCGCTGTGGGTGCTGGAGCAGGCGATGCCCGACCTCCTGCCCGGCGGCGAGGCACTGGTGATCGACGTCCGCCGCGCGAAGGAGTACCAGCTCTCGACGCGTGACCGCGAGCGGCTGAAGCCCTGGGCGCGCAGTGAAGCGTCCGCGTTCTTGACCCTCTGGGACGCCGCCTGAGCCAGGGGAGGCGCCGGGAGCGCCCGGCGCCTCCCCTTGGCAATCCGGCCGAAAGCAGGCGGACACGGTCCGCAGCCGATCCGCACGAGGCGACGGTCTCCGCCGTGACTGCCGCCGGATTGGCAACCAAGGGCCGCTAGCATCGGCCCCCGAGCTTTCAGGGGGCGACGATGAGACTGGTCGCGGGGCGGTACGCGATCTCGGCCGAGCTCGGCCGCGGCGGGATGGGCGTGGTCTGGCGCGCCGAAGACCAGGTGCTCGGGCGCCCGGTCGCGCTGAAGGAACTGGCCACCCCGCCGGGCACCAACCTCGAACGCGTCATGCGCGAAGCCCGGACCGCGGGCCGGCTCAGCGACCCCGGCGTCGTCACGGTGTACGACGTCGTCAGCGAGCAGGGCGCCACGTTCATCGTCATGGAACTCGTCGTCGCGCCCACCCTCGCGGACGTCGTGGGCCGCGAAGGCGCGCTGGCGAACGACCGCGTCGCCGCGCTCGGCCTGCAGGTGCTCGGCGCGCTCGAAAGCGCGCACCGGGCCGGGATCGTGCACCGGGACGTCAAGCCCAGCAACATCATGGTGCTGCCCGGCGACCGCGTGAAGCTCGCGGACTTCGGCATCGCACGGGCCATGGACGACCCGGGGCTGACGCAGACCGGCGGCGTCATGGGCTCGCCCGGCTACATGGCGCCCGAGCTGTTCGCCGGCGCCGGCCCGTCGCCCGCGGCGGACCTCTGGTCGCTCGGCGCGACGCTGTTCCACGCCGCCGAAGGCCGCGCGCCCTTCCAGCGCACCACCACGGCCGCGACGCTGCACGCGATCATGTACGACCAGCCGGTGCTGGAGCGCTGCCGCGGGCCGCTCGCCGACGCCGTCCGCGGCCTGCTCACGCAGTCCACTTCGGACCGGCTGACCGCGTCCGGGGTGCGGGGGCTGCTGGAAACCGCGCGCACGGCGATCACCGACTCTCCGACGCAGGCGGTCGACCCGGCGTCGCTGCCGACGATCGTCTTCGAGCCGGTGACGGCGAAGGTGGCCGCGCCGTCACCGACCACAGTGGACTGGGACCGGCCGCCCAAGAAGCGGCTCCCGCTGGTGCTGGCCGGGGTCGCGGCGGCGGTGGTCGTCGCGCTCGGCGCGATCTTCCTCCTCAAGCCGACGGCCTCGACACCGGTGGCGGCCGCGGGCGTGACCTCGGAACCGGCGTCCACTTCGGCGCCGTCGAAGACCGCGTCGGCCGGCCACAAGAAGTCCCCGTCCCCGAGCGCGTCCGCGACCACTGCACCGACCTCGGGCACCGCGGCGAAGCCCGACCCGGCGAAGGTGCCGCTGATCCGCTTCCACCAAGCCGACGGTGGCCACTTCAGCGGCACGAGGAAGGTCGGCCCGCCGCCCGGCTTCACCAAGGAAGGCACCTTCGGTTCGCTCGTCGCGACGGCCGAGCCGGGGACGCGGAAGTTGTTCGCCTGCAAGGTGAAGGACCAGAAGGACTGGTTCACCTCGCCCGACCAGAGCGGGAAGTGCGAGGGCCAGCAGGCGCTCGGCCTGCTGGGCAGCATCTACGCCGACCCGCCGTCCGGGGCGAGCGCGCGGGCGCTGTACCGCTGCAACGCGGGTGCGAGCCACTTCGACTCCCTCGACGCCGGCTGCGAGGGCAAGAAGAAGGAGTTCCTGATGGGCTACCTCGTCCTCTGAAGCAGCACCTCGGCGACGAGCTCCGGCCGCGTGACGAACGGGTGGTGCGCCACCGGCAGCTCGACGACGTCGGTCGCGCGCCCGGCGTGCTCCCGCTGCTTCTCCGGCGGAGTCGCGAGATCGTCCCCGCAGACGACGTAGGTCGACGGGACCTCCCGCCACGCCACCTCGCTCGTCCGCTGGCCGAACACGACTTCGTTCTGCGCGGCGAGCCTCGCCGCGGCCGCCGCGTAGGTGGCGTCGTCGAAGTCCTGGGCGAAGAGCGGCCGCACGAGTTCTTCCCGGACGCTCGCGGTGCCGTCGCCGTGGCTGACGTGCCGCGGCTCGCCGCCGCCGAAGTCCGCCAGCGCCTCGCCGGCGTCCGGCAGGAACGACGTCACGTAGACCAGCCGGCGGACCGCGGGGTGGCGCCCGGCTTGTGTGATCACCATCCCGCCGTAGGAATGCCCGACCAGCAGCGCGGGCTCGTCGGAGGCGTCGAGCAGCGCGCGGACGGCCGCGGCGTCGTCGTGGAGGTCACCGCGCGGCTCGGTTTCGCAGCTCGGCAACACCGCCGCTGAGCTGCGCAAACCCCGCCGCGCGAGTAGGTCCGCCGTCGGCTGCCACCACCAGGCGCCGTCGCGGACGAAGGCGCCGTGGACGAAGACGATTCGCATGGTGACAACCTGACAGAACCCACCCGGTCGAGTGACACAGTTCGCGGCGGGCGGACGGGGACTGGACAAACCGAGGGTCGAACACGAAGCTTTCGCGTGTTCTTCCGTGCCTGGCCAACTTCGAGGTCGTGCTGTGCCATTGGTAAACGTGAATGCTGCCTGGGAAGCCGTCTCCCGCGTCGTGGACGAGCCCGCCTGGTACTGGGTGTACGACAAGCTGGGGTTCTGGCCGAGCACCTACGCCCACGCGTGGCCGGGCTTCCGCGAGCCGGCGCCGTCGCGCACCTGGGACCTCTCGCCCGGCGACCTGGACCGCGCCTCCGCCGAGTTCCGCCTCGGCCCGTACGCGGTCGAGGAGCACCAGGTGGCCGCCATCGCGCTGGCCGCGTTCCGCGAGGTCTGCGGCCCGGACGACTGGCTGTGGGCGCTGCACTGGCAGCACCAGACCTACCGCGTCCGCCCGCACCTGATGACCGAAGGTGCCCGCTGGCCGGTGCCGGCGTTCCCGCGCGCGGACTACCACCTGTTCCTGGCGTCCGACTTCTCGTTCGGCACGCTCGGCCACCCGTGGGAGCGCACGCTGTGCGTCTTCGGCGAGAAGCTGGTGCCGGCGTTCGAGCGCCACGGCGAAGGCGTGCTGACCAACGTCCTGCGCCGCGACGGGAAGCCGTCCGCGCTGGCCCGCTGAGCCCGGCGTTGATCTCTTGCTACCGTTCTGCTGGTGTTCGAGTACCACGGCTGGCTGACGATCCAGGCGACCGCGAGCGGCGACGACGACGCGGCGCTCCTGGACCGCCTGGTCGACCGCGTCCACCGGGCGGTCCGCGACGCCGGTGACTTCGACCTGGTCGACCTCCGCTGGAGCGCGGGCATGCCGATGCTCCACTTCGCCGGCTTCGACAAGCACGGCGGCCGCCTCGGCCCGGAGCTCCTGGACCTGTTCACCCGGGTGGGCGAGCTGGCCGCGGGTTCGTACGGCCTGCTGTACACGTGGGACGACCAGGACACCGAGCACGACAACGAGTTCCGCGTCTACCGCATGGCCCGCGGCCAGGTCACCGAGCGCGAAGACCCCCACCTGACCCCGGTCGCCCCGACGGTTCTCGACGTCTACGAGCTGTAGCCACATTGCAACCGCGGCTGAGTAGTACTGCTCAAGACACCCGCGACCGCCGGACGAGACCGTGGTCACATGACCAAAACCGGAACGACGTCCCCCACCACGACGGCCTTCTACATCCAGGCGGCCCTCTCCTTCGCCCTGGCAATGGCGGCGATCACCGGCGGCATCGCGTACCTCCCGGTGAACGGCTGGGTCCGCGGCTTCCTCGCGCTCGGCATGCTCTACCTGGTGACCTCGACGTTCACGCTCGCCAAGTGCGTCCGCGACAGACAGGACGAGACCTCGGTGGTCTCCCGCGTCGACCAGGCCCGACTCGACAAGCTCCTCGCCGAGCACGACCCGTACAAGACCACCGCGGTGTGACCGCGGACGGCCGACCGAGATGACGATCGCCGGGGACCACCCGAAAGACTGAAGGCCGCCTCCCGGTCGAACCGGGAAACGGCCTTCAGTCTTGAGCGGATGACGGGATTCGAACCCGCGACCCTCACCTTGGCAAGGTGATGCGCTACCAGCTGCGCTACATCCGCACTGCCTTGCTGATGTGAAGACTCTATACCCTGCCCCTACTGGGCCGAACGCCGGGTCCCCCGGTGCCCTGACCCGGTGCTTCGGCGTCACAGCTGGCGTACAAGGGGTGACGACGGCTGATTCCCTCCGTATGGTGTCCCCATTCGACCGAACGGGGAGACCTTCGGGGAGGAGGTGCCGGGCCGGATGACCGAGCTGGGCACGGTGCCGCCACCAGCGGCCTCGGAATCCGACGAGCAGGCACTGCTGCAACGGCTCCGCAACGGCGAAGACGCCGCGTTCGGGGAGCTGTTCGAGCTGCACGCCGCCGCCGTCCGCCGGCTCGCGCAGAGCCTGGCCGCCGACCGGTCCGAGGCCGAGGACATCACCGCGGAGACCTTCTTCCGCGTGCTGCAGGCCCTTCGCCGCGGGGCCGGCCCTCGCGACTACGTCCGCGCCTACCTGCTCACCGTCGCCCGCCGCGTCTCGTGGGAGTGGCACGGTGCCCGCCGGGACGTCCCGGTGTCCGACGACGAACTGACCTTCCGCGCCGGGGCGGGTGCCGACACGCACGCCCGCACCGCGGAGCACACGCTGATCACCACCGCGTTCACCAGCCTGCCGGAGCGCTGGCGGACCGTGCTGTGGCAGACCGAGGTCGAGGGCGAGCAGCCCGCCATGGTCGCGCCCCACTTCGGGTTGAGCGCGAACGCCACCGCGGCGCTGGCCCGCCGGGCGCGCCAGGGGCTGCGCGCGGCGTACCTGCAGGCACACCTTTCGGTGAACCGCGGGCCGGACTCGTGCCGCTCGGTCGTCGAGAAGCTCGGCGGGTTCACCGCGGGCAGCGTCACCGGCGCCGAGGCCGAGCGCATCAAGGCGCACCTGCACGGCTGCGCGTCGTGCCGCGCCACCCAGGACGAGCTCCGCGACGTCTGTTCGTCGCTGCGCGCGCACGCCGGCGTGCTGGTGCTGCTGGTGCCCGCCGCGGCGTCGGTCGGCGGCAGCGGCGTGCTGGCCGGGCTCGGCACGACGATCAAGGGCGTCCTGGTCGGGTCGAAGGTCAAGATCGGGCTCGCGCTGGCGTCGACCGCCGCCGTGGGCGCGGTCGGGGTGGCCGCCGGGCCGGTGGTCTTCGGGTCGGCGTCGGTCCAGGACGTCGGGCTGACCGGCGGGGCGCCCGAGCTCGTCGTGGTGCCGCCGACCGAGACGCACCACCAGCCGCCACCGCAGCAGCCCGACGCCCAGATCGGCATCGGCGTGCTCAACGGCCGCGGTACCGGCATCGCCCTCCCGGTCCGGCCGCGGGCCGGCGCCGGGCAGCTCGGCGCGAACGAGGTGCCGTACGTCCCCGCCGGCGACGTCCCGGCCGGCGAGGTCGGCGGCGGCGACGGACTCACGCCCCGCGAAGACCTCACGTCCTCGACCTTGAGCGCACCCGACCACCCGGCGACGTCGCCGCGGCTCGACACGACGACGACCCCGGACCTGACGATGACCACCGAGTCGAGCGACTCGCCGGAGAGCGCCGAGGTGCCCGAGCTGTCGCCGACGGGCCGCCCCGAAGCCTCCACCCCGCCGTCCGACGGCACGAAGCCGAAGGACGACGAGAGCGGCACGACCGAGCCGACGACGACGGTCACGCCGACGTCCGGAAAACCGTGCCCGAGCAGCACGTCGGAAGTCACTGGTTCGAGCGAACCTTCGGAATCGACCGCGACCGGCTCCGAACAGCGGTGATCCACTTCGCCGGGTGGGATGTCCGATTCCTCCCTCGCGCGGTCGCGGCCGGGCACGGTACCGTTGTGCTGCTCACCCTGCGGGCGGCCCTGGAGGCAACTGAATGAACCGGCTGGTGCGCGGCGAAGACGGCCGCGACTGGGTGGTCCGTGCCCAGATGGAATGGCGTGCGCCGGCGACGGCCGACGACTTCGAGCACGACGTCGCGGGCAGCTACGGCCCCGGCATCGCGATGATCGTGGTGACCGCGCTCTTGGCCGTCATCCTCGTCGTGTGGACGCCGGACCAGGTCAACATCCCCGCGTGGGTGCTGCTGGCGCTGCTGCTCGTCATCCTGTTCTTCCCCCTGCGGTGGATCCTGCGCCGCCCCTGGACGGTCGTCGCGGAGACCGAGGGCGACGTGACCGGTGACCGGCCGTCCGAGCGCTGGGTCGGCACCATCCGCGGCATGTTCACCGTGCAGGGCGAGGTCAAGAAGATTTCCAAGACCATCCAGCGGCACTCGCTGCCGGACTTCGACGGGCCGCTGCACCCGGTCGAATAGCCGGTACCGGAATTCGGCCGAAGGGGTGAAACTGGGGACATGCCCGAGCTACCCGAGGTCGAAGCGCTGGCCCACCACCTGCGTGAGAACGCGCTCGGCCAGACGATCTTCCGCATCGATGTCGCATCGCTGAGCGTGCTGAAGACGGCGACCCCGCCGTGGACCGACATGCACGGCCGCGAGATCACCGGCGCGACCCGGCACGGCAAGCACCTCGACGTCGTCGCGGGTGACCTGCACCTGGTCGTCCACCTGGCGCGCGCGGGCTGGCTGCGCTGGTCCGACGGCCTCGCCGCGGCGCCGCTGAAGCCGGGCAAGGGCCCGATCTCGCTGCGCGTGCACCTCGAGTCCGCGACCGGGCCGGGCTTCGACCTGACCGAAGCGGGCACGAAGAAGGGCTTGGCGGTGTGGATCGTCAAGGACCCCCAGGAGATCGCGAGCGTGGCGCGCCTCGGCCCGGACGCCCTGTCCCTGGACGCGACCCAGCTGCGTGAGCTGTTCGCCGGCCGGAACACCCGGTTGAAGTGGGCGCTCACCGACCAGTCGCTCATCGCCGGGATCGGCAACGCCTACTCCGACGAGATCATGCACCGCGCGAAGCTCTCGCCGTACGCGACGATCGGCAAGCTCGACGACGGCGCGCTGGAAACCCTCGCCGAGGCGATCGTCGAAATCGAGTCCGACGCCGTCAAGCGCTCGGTCGGCCAGAAGGCGGCGCGCCTGAAGGGCGAGAAGCGCTCGGGCCTGCGGGTCCACGCACGAACCGGCCTGCCGTGCCCGGTCTGCGGCGACACGATCCGCGAGATCTCGTTCGCCGACAAGTCGTTCCAGTACTGCCCGACCTGCCAGACGGGCGGCAAGCCACTCGCCGACCGCCGGATGTCGCGGCTCCTCAAGTAGCAGATTCGCCCGTTCGGCCGCACGTGCTGCGCCGGGCGTCTCCGGCCGCGGGTCCGCTTCCGGCGAAACCCACTCCTTCCTGCGGCTTTCGCCGGAAGGGGTGGAACAGGCGACGCCTCCCGCGTGTTGCGGACAGTGACCGCGCGGGCCCGGTTCCGACTCTCGGTAGGGTCCCTTCAACCCTCGGTCATCACAGTTGGACAGAAAGTGGGAACAGGCCTTGCACCCGGTTGGTCGAGCGCAGAGCATGGACGCCGTGTCCGGGTTTCCGCTTGCGCAGATCATCCCGTGGGGTGTCGCGGTCCTGCTCCTCGTCGTGGTGATCGTGCTGCTCGTGAAACAGCGCAAGCCGGCCAGCCTGAAGGAAGAGGCCATGCTGGAGGCCGTCCACCGGATGTCGAAGGCCGCGCCGAACCTGCGGTCCGGGCTTGACGAGGACGCCGCCGACAAGATCACCACGCAGTTGCTGCAGATGCTCGACTGCGTCGCCGTCGGCATCACCGACAGCGAAGGCACGCTGCTGTCCTGGGACGGCGAGGCGAACGAGCACTACGTCGATCTCGTAGAGGCCATCGGCGCGGCCATCCGCAAGCACCGCCGCGAGGTCGTCGCGCACGACCGGATGCCCTGCAACCACCGCGGCACCTGCCGGATGAAGACCGCGGTCATCGTGCCGCTGCTCGTCGAGGGCGAGACCGAGGCGGCGCTGATCGTCGTCGGCCGCACCCGCGGGCGCCTGGTGCAGATGGCCGACGCGGTCGCGCAGTTCGTCTGCACGCAGTTCGAGCTGTCCCGGCTCGACGAGTCGAAGCAGCAGCTCCAGCAGGCCGAGATCAAGGCGCTGCGCGCGCAGATCTCGCCGCACTTCGTCTACAACGCGCTGAACACGATCTCCGCGTTGATCCGCACGGACCCCGAAGAGGCGCGAGAGCTGCTTCAGGACTTCGCCGACTTCACGCGCTACTCGTTCCGCTCGTCGGGCATGTTCACCTCGCTCGCCGAGGAACTGCGCAACATCGACCGCTACCTGACCATCGAGAACGCCCGCTTCGGCGGCCGGCTCGAGGTGCGGATGAAGATCGCGCCCGAGGTGCTCAGCGTCGTCGTGCCGTTCCTGATCATCCAGCCGCTGGTGGAGAACGCGGTCAAGCACGGGCTGGCGAGCAAGCCCAGCGGCGGCTGCGTCACGGTGATCGCACAGGACCACGGCACCGAGGCGCTGATCAGCGTCGAGGACGACGGCATCGGCATGGACCCGCGGCGGCTCAACGACGTCAAGAACGCGCACAGCACCGGCGCGCACGTCGGGCTCGGCAACATCAGCCAGCGCATGCAGCAGGTCTTCGGCAACGACTACGCGGTGATGGTCGAGACCGCCCCCGGCGCCGGCATGAAGGTGACGCTGCGGGTGCCCAAGTTCGTCCCGGGCGTCCGCCCGAACATGCCGGACTACAGCTCCGACAACGACACCGCGCCGGCCGACGTCCCCACGCAGAGCGGCCCGGCCCAGCTGAACGGCGCCGACGTGAGCGGAGTCAACGGCACGCGCTCGGGCATCCTCCCCATGGGCTGAGTCCCGGCTAGCCTGGCTTCATGAGCGTTACGGAGAAGCTGGCTTCGCGGATCCCGGTGCTCGCCGACCGCGTGGAGCGCAAAGACGTCGTGGCCGTGGTGAAGCTGCACGGCGTGATCACGCCGTCGCCGTCCCCGCTGGCCAGGGGCGCGATCAACCTGAGCGCCGTCGAATCGGCCCTGACCAGGGCCTTCGGCCACGAGCGGCTGAAGGCGGTCGCCCTGCTGGTGAACTCCCCGGGCGGCGCGCCGACGCAGTCCGGGCTGGTCGCCGAGCGCATCCGCCAGCTGGCCGACGAGAAAAAGGTTCCGGTACTGGCGTTCTGCGAGGACGTGGCGGCCTCCGGCGGCTACTGGCTGGCGTGCGCGGCCGACGAGATCTACGCCCACCGCACCTCCATGGTCGGTTCGATCGGCGTGATCAGCGGCGGCTTCGGCTTCACGGGGCTTCTGGAGCGCTTCGGAATCGAGCGCCGCCTGCACACGGCGGGCGCGAACAAGTCCCGCCTCGACCCGTTCTCGCCGGAGAAGCCGGAAGACGTCGAGTGGCTCAAGAAGATGCACACCCAGCTCCACGACCTGTTCGTCAGCTGGGTCAAGGAACGCCGCGGCGACCGCCTGACCAGCACGGAGGACCTCTTCAACGGCGACGTCTGGCTCGGCGCGAAAGCGGCTGAGCTGGGCCTGATCGACGGCCTGGGCAGCCTCCGCCAGATCATCACGGAGCGCTTCCCGGACGCGGAGATCTCGGTGGCCGAGCCGAAGCGCCCCCTCCTGGCCCGCCTCGGCATCGGCGCCCCAGCAGCGGCTTCAGCGGTCTTGGACGCGGTGACGCAGAAGGCAGCGTGGTCCCGCTTCGGCCTCTGACGAGTGACTTGCGCAGACTTCTGAAAAAGTGTGGCCGCAGCCCGTGCGCTGCGCAATGTACTCGCTCACCTCCCGCGGGATGTGGCGGCGGCGCTGCTCGACGAGTTCCCCTGGGTGGACGTTCTGCCGGCCGCGGAGCAGGCGCAGTTCGTCCACGACTTCGCGCGTGCGTTCCAGGCTTCCGCGGAGCTGGGGCAGTGGTCTGTGCTCGCCCAAACGATCATGGAATGGCGCAGCACCGCCGCCATCCACGCTGATCCGGTACTCGCCGGCAAGCCCAGCGGTCCGATCGACGAGGACTTCGGTCCGGTACCGGGCCCCACGGACGCCTGAACGATGCCCGCAAGACGTGGCGACCGCTTCGCGACTTCCGTGTCCGGTTTGAGTACTTCCGGGCAGACTTTGTGACCTACATCACCCTTCCTTCATAACGCCCCTGGCTCCGAAGCAAGACGTCAGGTCTCCTGATCGACGGGCTTTGTTGCGATCGGCAACAAATCCGGACGACGAGGAGGTCGTACCCGATGCCCCACTCCCGAAGATTCGCACTCGCCGCCGTGCTCGGCGCAGCGCTCATCGCCGTTCCCCTGACCTTGCCCGCCGCAGCCTCGATCCCGCCGCCCGAATCGGGCTGGACCACCGTCTTCGCCGACGACTTCACCGGCGGTGCGAACACCCTGCCGTCGAGCGCGAACTGGATCGTCGACACCGGCCACAGCTACCCCGGCGGCCCC
This sequence comes from Amycolatopsis sp. FBCC-B4732, assembly GCF_023008405.1. Lineage (NCBI taxonomy): Bacteria > Bacillati > Actinomycetota > Actinomycetes > Pseudonocardiales > Pseudonocardiaceae > Amycolatopsis > Amycolatopsis sp. FBCC-B4732. The sequence continues at coordinate 8,028,394 of NZ_CP095376.1, read as the reverse complement.
GGCAACTGGGGCACCGGCGAGATCCAGAACTACACCTCGAGCACCGGTAACCTCTCGCAGGACGGCGCCGGCAACCTCCGCATCACGCCGTTGCGCGACGGGGCGGGCAACTGGACGTCGGCGCGGATCGAAACCCAGCGGACGAACTTCAAGCCGCCGGCCGGCGGGGTCATGCGGATCGAGAGCCGGATCCAGATGCCGAACGTCACCGGCGCCGCCGCGCTCGGGTACTGGCCCGCCTTCTGGGCGCTCGGCGGCCCGTACCGCGGGAACTGGTGGAACTGGCCCGCCGTCGGCGAGTTCGACATCATGGAAAACGTCAACGGGATCAACTCCGTCTGGGGCGTCCTGCACTGCGGAGTCAACCCCGGCGGCCCGTGCAACGAGACCACCGGCATCGTCGCCAACCGCGCCTGCCCCGGCAGCAGCTGCCAGTCGGCCTTCCACACCTACCGCTTCGAATGGGACGCGAGCACCAGCCCGCAGGTGTTCCGCTGGTTCGTCGACGGCCAGCAGTTCCACTCCGTGAGCCAGAACCAGGTCGACGCCACGACCTGGGCGAACATGACCACCCACCAGGGTTACTTCGTGCTGCTGAACGTCGCCATCGGCGGCGCGTTCCCGAACAACAACTCCGGCACCACGACGCCGGGGCCGGGGATCGTGCCGGGGCACCCGATGGTCGTCGACTACGTCACCGTCAGCACGCGCGGCGGGACGGGCGGCGGCACCACCACCCCGCCGACCACGACGACACCGCCGGGGAACGGCGGCAGCGCGTACAGCACCATCCAGGCCGAGTCGTACAGCCAGCAGAACGGCCTTGCGAAGCAGACGACCAGCGACACCGGCGGCGGCCAGAACATTGGGCCGGCCGGCAACGGCGACTGGGCGCTCTACCCGAACGTCGACTTCGGCAGCTCCGCCGCGACGAACTTCCAGGCGCGGGTGGCGTCCGGCGCAGCGAACGGCGTCAGCGGATTGGTCGAAGTCCGGCTGGACAGCTTGTCCAACGCCCCCATCGGCAGCTTCGCTGTCGGCAACACGGGCGGCTGGCAGAGCTGGCGGACGGTACCCGCGAACATCAGCGCGGTCACCGGCGTGCACAACGTGTACGTGACGTTCACGAGCGGCCAGCCCGCCGACTTCGTGAACCTCAACTGGTTCACGTTCGTGCACTGAGACAGGAAGGACCCGCGGGCGGCGGTGCCGTCCGCGGGTCGGCCTCTCACTTCAGGCAGACGGGGGCTGGACATTGCACTCGGCAATGGGCAGGATGCGTTTCACTGTGAGTGCTCACGATGACACCCGGAAACTCGTGGTCCTGGCTGTGGACGACGAGCCGAACGGTCTTGACGAACTCGTCCACTGCCTGCGCAACAGCCCGCACGTGGCGAAGGTGTTCCCGGCGATCGACGCCTCCGAGGCGCTTCGGTTGCTGTCCACCGACGACCCGCGGTTGCGCGAGCGCAAGGACCGCGGCCTGCCGATCGTCGACGCCGTCTTCGCGGACATCGACATGCCCGGGCTGTCCGGGATGGAGATGTCCCGCGTCTTCGCCGCGCTCCGGCCGTCGCCCGCGCTGGTCTTCGTCACCGGGCACGCCGAAGAAGCGGTCAACGCCTTCGACCTCGGTGCGCTCGACTACGTCCTGAAGCCGTACCAGCAGGACCGCCTCGACCGCGCGATCACGCGCGTGATCGACAAGCTGGCCGCCGCTGCCGCGCCCCCGCCGGGCGCGCTGGGTGGCGAGCCGGTGAAGAACGACGACGAGGTCATCCCGGTCGAACTGGCCGGCACCACCAAGCTCATCCCGCGCTCTTCGGTCCGCTGGGTCGAGGCGCAGGGCGACTACGCGCGACTGTTCACCACCGAAGGCAGCCACCTGGTCCGGATCCCGCTGGCGCAGCTCGAGGAACGCTGGGAAAAGGCCGGTTTCGTCCGGATCCACCGGTCGTTCCTGGTCGCGTTGCCGCTGATCACCGAACTGCGGATGGGCCAGGGCGGCTACCAGGTCGTGATCGGCAACGAGGAGAAGGTGCTGCCGGTGAGCCGACGGCACACCCGTGCGCTGAAGGACCGGCTGGTCGGTTCGGGCCGGAACGGCTGACCTGGGCCCGGTCATGACCGACGACTTCTACGAGCGCCGCGCGAACGGCGTGCGCGAACCGGATCCGACGCTCGGCAGGCGGGCCCGCCAGCGGCCGCTGCCGCAGCCGACCGACCGGGCCGTCGTCGAATCGCTGCCGCCCGCGCCGGAACCGGAGAAGCAGCCGAAGCCGGAGCACCACGCGAAACCCAAGCGCGAGCGGGTGATCCTGGCCGACCCGCGTCGCGCCGGCGGCACCCTGCGCGCCCGCGTCGAGCTGGAAGAGCAGACCAGCTGGGGGAAGCTGCTCGTCCGCGACCACCTGGTGAAGGTGCAGCTGCGGACGGCGGTGCTCCTGGCGTTGCTGGTCGTCGTCGTGTTCGGTTCCCTGCCGGCGCTGTTCTACCTGGTTCCCGGGTTCTCCCGGTCGAGCCTGGGCGGTATCCCGGTGGCCTGGCTGATCCTCGGCGTGCTGCCGTTCCCGTTCTTGTTCGGCGTCGGGATCTGGTACAACCGGCTGGCCGAACGCAACGAACGCGCGTTCGTGGACATGATCGAGAATTAGTTCCGCGCCGAGTCGTGCGAGGATTCCCCCGTGCAGCTGAACCCGTGGGCCTTGGCCGGCATCGTGCTGGTCGCCGTGGTGACGTTCTTCATCGGTCACCGCTCCGCGCGTTCCGCCACGAGCACGCACGATTTCCTGGTCGCCCGCCGCACCGTGCGGTCCCGCCGCAACGCCGCCGCGATCTCCGGGGAATACCTTTCGGCGGCGTCGTTCCTCGGTATCGCCGGAATCGTGCTCAAGGACGGCGCCGACGCGCTGTGGTTCCCGATCGGCTTCACCGCGGGCTACCTCGCCCTGATGCTGTTCGTCGCGGCGCCGCTGCGGCGCTCCGGCGCGTACACGCTGCCCGACTTCGTCGAAATGCGCCTCGGCTCGAAGGGCCTGCGCCGGTTCTCGACGGCGTTCGTCGTGTTCATCGGGATCCTCTACATGGTCCCGCAGCTGCAGGGCGCCGGCCTGACGCTGGCGACGATCCTCCCGGTGCCGGTCTGGACGGGCGCGATCGCGGTGATGGTCGTGGTGGCGGTCAACGTGATCGCCGGCGGCATGCGCGCGATCACCGTCGTCCAGGCCTTCCAGTACTGGCTCAAGCTGTTCGCCATCGCGGTGCCCGCGTTCGTGCTGTGCATGGTCTTCTTCGCCGGCGGCGGCCCGGACGGCTTCCGCCCGCTCGGCGCGGCCGCGCCGCCGGTGTTCACCGGCGACACCACGGTGGACGTGCAGACCGACGTCACGCTGCACGTCACCTCGGACACCTTCCTATACGCCTACGGCCGCACCGACAACGGCCCGGCCGCCGGGCCGACGCGCTGGACCCCGCTGGCCCCGCACACCGTCTCCGAGGGCACGACGCTGAAGTTCCTGGCCGGCACGCCGGTGCCGGTGGTCAGCGACTCGGTCGCGGACAACGCGAACTGGCTGCACCCGGGCTCGGGCAGCCTCACCGACCTGCTCCAGACGTACTCGCTGATGTTCGCGACGTTCCTCGGCACGATGGGCCTGCCGCACGTGCTGGTCCGCTTCTACACCAACCCCGACGGCAAGGCCGCGCGCCGCACCACCGTGCACGTCCTGCTGCTGCTGGGCCTGTTCTACCTGTTCCCGACGCTGCTGGGCGCGCTGTCCCGGATGTACGTCCCGGAGCTGCTGGTCACCGGCAAGACGGACGCGGCGATCCTGCGGCTGCCTTCGGCGATCCTGCCGGGCATCGGCGGGCAGATCCTCGGCGCGGTCACCGCGGCCGGCGCGTTCGCCGCGTTCCTCTCCAGCACGTCCGGGCTGCTGGTGAGCGTCGCCGGGGTGGTGTCGACCGACCTGCTGCCCGGCCGGGTGCGCGACTTCCGCGTGGCGACCGGGCTGGTCGCGCTGTTCCCGATCGCGCTGGCGGTCGCGCTGCGGCCGGAGGACATCTCGCTGTCGATCGGGCTGACGTTCGCGCTCGCCGCGTCGACGTTCAGCCCCCTGCTGGTGCTGGGCATCTGGTGGCGCAAGCTGTCCTGGCCCGGTGCGCTGGCCGGGATGTTCGTCGGCGGCGGGCTGGTGCTGGCCGCGCTGATCGTCAACGTCGTGAGCGGCTACAGCGGCGACTGGGCGCCCTGGTTCGTCAACCAGCCGGCGCTGATCACGGTGCCGGCCGCGTTCGTCACGACGTACTTCGTCAGCCGTGCGACCGGATACGGCCGCCCGGAGCACGTCCACGACATCATGCTGCGGCTGCACGCCCCCGACCCGCTCGGCTTCATGCGGGACAGGGCGGTCGCACGATTCGGACAAGCCGAAGAAAAGACGCGAATCGCCGGCCGAGGCCGGCACCGCAAGTAATGCGCTGACAGTCAGTAAGAAATTGATACCCGATCGAGGGATTACGAACTACACGATCGACCCATACGTTCCGTTGGTTTCTACCAGCAAGAAATATGGGAAGGTGGAGATCCACCGTGGGCAGCACCGAACAAGACATCGGTGGCGCTGAGCCGCAGACCGACTGGGAGCAGATCCAGGGAAGTCCCGAATTCACGGACCTGCGCCGCCGGTTGCGGGTGTTCGTGTTCCCGATGACCGCGCTGTTCCTGGTCTGGTACCTGCTGTACGTGCTCCTCGCGGACTACGCGCACGGTTTCATGGGCACCAAGCTCTTCGGGAACATCACCGTCGGCCTGGTCTTCGGCCTGTTGCAGTTCGTCTCGACGTTCGTCATCACGGGCTTGTACGTGCGCTACGCCAACCGGAAGCTCGACCCGGTCGCCGACTCGATCCGCGCCGAAATCGAAGGGGAACCGCGCCGATGAACCTCGCGGCGGGCGTGGAGGGCAGCAACTCCACCCTCAACATCATCATCTTCCTGGTCTTCGTCGCGATCACGCTGGTGATCGTGTTCCGCGCCAGCCGGAACACGAAGACGGCGTCGGACTACTACGCCGCCGGGCGCGCGTTCACCGGCCCGCAGAACGGCATCGCGATATCCGGCGACTACCTTTCGGCGGCGTCGTTCCTCGGCATCGCGGGCGCCATCGCGATCAACGGGTACGACGGCTTCCTCTATTCGATCGGCTTCCTGGTCGCGTGGCTCGTCGCGCTGCTGCTGGTCGCGGAACTGCTGCGCAACACCGGCAAGTTCACGATGGGCGACGTGCTCGCGTTCCGCATGAAGCAGACGCCGGTGCGCGCGGCGGCCGCCGTTTCGACGCTCGCAGTTTCGTTCTTCTACCTGCTGGCGCAGATGGCCGGGGCCGGTGGTCTGGTCAACCTGCTGCTCGGCATTTCCGGTGAGGCGGGGCAGGACGTCGTGATCGCCGTCGTCGGCGTGATCATGATCCTGTACGTGCTGATCGGCGGGATGAAGGGCACCACCTGGGTGCAGATCATCAAGGCCGCGCTGCTGATCGTCGGCGCGTTCGCGATGACGCTGTGGGTGCTCGGCAAGTACGGCTTCAACCTGTCCGACCTGTTCCAGGCCGCCGTCGACAAGGGCGGCAAGGGCGGCGCGGCGCTGCTCGACCCGGGCAAGCAGTACGGCAAGACCGGCACGACCAAGCTCGACTTCCTGTCGCTGGGCATCGCGCTGGTGCTCGGCACGGCGGGCCTGCCGCACGTCCTGATGCGCTTCTACACCGTGCCGACCGCGAAGGACGCGCGCCGCTCGGTGGTCTGGGCGATCGTGCTGATCGGCGTGTTCTACCTGTTCACGCTGGTGCTCGGCTACGGCGCGGGTGCGCTCGTCGGGCCGGAAAAGATCTCGAAGGCACCCGGCACGACGAACTCGGCGGCGCCGCTGCTCGCTCTGGAACTGGGCGGCCCGGTGCTGCTCGGGTTCATCTCCGCGGTCGCGTTCGCGACGATCCTCGCGGTGGTCGCGGGCCTGACGATCACGGCGTCGGCGTCGTTCGCGCACGACGTCTACGCCAACGTGATCAAGAAGGGCCAGGTCTCCACCGGCGGCGAGGTGAAGGTCGCCCGGCTCACCGCGCTGGTGATCGGCGCGCTGGCCATCGCCGGCGGCATCCTGGCGAAGAGCCAGAACGTGGCGTTCCTGGTGGCGCTCGCCTTCGCGGTGGCGGCGTCGGCGAACCTGCCGACGATCCTGTATTCGCTGTTCTGGAAGCGGTTCAACACCCAGGGCGCGCTCTGGTCGATCTACGGCGGCCTGCTGGTCACGATCGTGCTGATCGTCTTCTCGCCCGCGGTGTCGGGCAAGCCGGTGGACGCCAAGACGGGCAAGAGCGCGTCGATGATCCAGGGCGTCGACTTCCACTGGTTCCCGCTCGACAACCCGGGCCTGGTCTCGATCCCGGCCGCGTTCCTGCTCGGCTGGCTGGGCACGGTGCTGTCGAAGGAGCGGAACCCGAAGAAGTACGCCGAGATGGAGGTGCGCGCGCTGACCGGTGCGGGTGCCGAGAAGGCCGTCTCGCACTGACCACCTTGCGGGGGCGTGACCTCACGCGCGGGCAACGCCCCCGCATGGCAGCATGGAGATCGTGGTGAGCCCTGCTGAACTGCCGACCGCCGAGGTCCGCGACCTGCCCAAGGACGGCCTCGTGCTGCTCGACGTCCGCGAAGACGACGAGTGGGCCGCGGGGCACGCGCCCGGTGCCGTGCACATCCCGATGGGGGAGCTGCCCGCCCGCGTCGGCGAGCTGACCGACCTGCCCGACGACCAGCCGATCCACGTGATCTGCCGCAGCGGTGGCCGGTCCGCCCGCGCGACCGCGTGGCTCAACCAGAGCGGCTGGGACGCGGTGAACGTCGCCGGCGGCATGGGCGCGTGGCAGCGCGAAGGCCGGCCGATGGTCGGCGAGCACCCCGGCATCGACCCCGAAGTGATCTAGCCTTGCACCCGGGTCCGCCGCCTCCACCGGGGTACTGGCCGCGCCAGGCCCCGCCGCCGAACGCCCAGCAGTTGCAGGGCCGGACGCTGGCCGCCCGGTCGGAGCCGTACCCGTACCACCACCGCCCGGCCCACCGGCCGAAGCTGCGCTGGGTGGCCACCCCGCCGCCCGGCGCGTGGCCGCGGCGCCGGGTGGTCGTGCCCGAGCGCTACCTCGGGCCGCCGTCGTACCCGGTCCCGCCCCGCTGGGGCTTCCCGAACCTCGTCTGGCGGCGTCCGACGTCGGTGCCCGGCACGGCGTCCGACGAGATCCGCCCGATCGACCGCGTACCGGTGCTCAGCCGCAGCCTCATCGCCGTCCTCTTCGGCTTTGCGGCGCTCGCCGTGGTCGCCGCCGGCGCGGAGATCTGGCGGTACGTGCTGCTCGTGCTGGGCCGCGATTCCGCGCTGTCCCGCTCGGTCGTGGCGTTCTCCGACGGGTTCGTGCTCACCGCGGGCCTGCTGGCCTCGATCCTCGCGCTGCTGCCCGCCGGCCTTTCGCTGTGGTGGCTGCTGGTCGCGCGCCAGGCGGCGGCCGACGTCTCGGGCGACGACCCGCCGCGCCCGGTGTGGCAGGTGCTGGTCGGCGTCCTCGTGCCGGTGGTGAACCTGCCGATGGCGCTGTCGGTCGTCGGCGAGCTGGAGCACGCGGTGCTGAGCCGCCCGCGTGACGTCCGCCCGAAGCCGTCCCGCCAGGTCCTGGTGTGGTGGGGCGGCTGGCTGCTGAACTGGGTGCTGCTCGGCGTGTCGATCGTCTGGCGCTTCCGCGACGACGTGCAGTCGATGGCCGACAGCGTCGTGCTGGTCGCGTTCACCGACCTGGCCGCGGCCGCGCTCGCGGTGGTGACCGCGCTGGTGGTCCGCCGGTTCTCGGCCCTGCTCGCGCCGTCGGACGCGCGGGCCGTGCGCTCGATGCGCGTGCTCAAGGTGTCCGGCGCGCCGGAGCCCGAACTGCGCACCGCGCGACCCGCCGGAGCCGCGCGCTAGTACCGGCCGAACGTCGGTTCGAGCTGGTCGAAGGCCTGTTCGGCGGCGGGCCACACCGCGTCGGCGATCCCTTTCTCGTCTTCCAGGGTCCGGTCGAAGACCTCCTGGAAGAGCACCCGCAGCACGGTGGCGAGGTGGGCGGCGGCGAGCACCGGCTCGAGCCCCTGCTCGGGGTGGCGCCGGATCAGCAGGTGCGTGAGGGCGGCCTCGCGCTCGCGGTGCATCTCGTGCAGGGCGTTCGTCAGTACCTGGCTCTCTTTGATCATCCGCACGAAGCCGGGACCCGAGAAGCCGACCAGCGCGTGCTCCGCGCCCAGGGCTTCGAAGTAGAGCTCGCGGGTGTCGTGGAAGACGCTGTCGCGGACCAGGTTCGCCGGCCAGGACGCGAAGTCCGCGCGGATGTCGAAGACCAGGTCTTCCTTGCGCGGGAAGTGGTTCGTGACGGTCATCTTGGCGACCCGCGCGGCGGCGGCGATCTCGGCGATCGTCACGTCGTCGAAGCCCTCGCGGATGAACAGCTTCGTGGCCACGTCCGAGATGGTCTTCCTGGTCTCGTGCTTCTTCTGGGCACGGAGTCCCTCGCTCATGCCCGTCACTCTACTGGGTCGGACCCAAGATTGTGCTTGACCCAGTCTGTGGGTCGGACCTAATCTGAGATTCGACCTAATGAAGTGGGGGGTGGGAATGACGACGGCAGTTCGTCCTGACGCGGCGCTGTGGGGGCTGGGTGGGGTCCTGATCATGGGTGCGGTGCTGTCGATCCTGGACGCGACGATCGTGACCGTGGGGATCGACTCGATCGCCCGTGACCTGGAGAGCCCGCTGACGACGGTGCAGTGGGTGGCGAGCGCGTACCTGCTGGCGGCCTCGGTGGCGATCCCGCTGTCGGGCTGGCTGACCGACCGCTTCGGCGGCCGCGCGGTGTGGCTGACCGCGGTCGCGCTGTTCACGGCGGGCACGCTGCTGTGCGGCTTCGCGTGGTCGGCGCCGGCGCTGATCGCGTTCCGGGTGCTCCACGGGCTGGGTGGCGGGCTCATGCAGCCGGTCGGCCAGGCGGTGTTCGCGCAGGCGGCGGGTCCGGCGCTGGGCCGGATGATCGGCGTGATCACCCTGCCGGCGACGGTCGCCCCGGTGCTGGGCCCGATGCTCGGCGGCGCGCTGGTGGCGGACTTCGGCTGGCGCTGGATGTTCTTCGGCGTCGTCCCGCTGGGCGTGGCGACGCTCGTGTTCGCCCGCCGCCTCCTCCCGGCCCCGGAGCCCGGCGGCGTCCGCGCACCGCTCGACGTCGTCGGCATCGCGCTGCTTTCGCCGGGGCTCGGCACGCTGGTCTACGGCCTGTCCGAGGGCGTCCTCGTGGCCACGGCGGCGGGCGCGGTCCTGCTGCTGGCGTACGGCGTCCACGCGTCGCGGACCGCGTCGCCGGTGCTGGACCTGACGTTGTTCCGGAACCGGGGGTTCGCGGTGGCGAGCGCGAGCACGTTCCTGCTCGGGGCGTCGCTGTACAGCTCGATGCTGCTCCTCCCGCTGTACTACCAGCAGGTCGAGCAGGCGAGCGCGTTGCGCGCGGGCCTGCTGCTGGCACCCCAGGCCCTGGGCTCGGCGGCGGTGCTGCTCGCCGGCGGCCGTCTCCTGGACCGCTTCGGGCCCCGTCGGATGATGCTGGCCGGCATCGGGCTGTCGGTACTGGGCACGATCGCGTTCACCCAGCTCGGCTCGCACCCGAGCGGTCTCCTCCTGACCCTGTCCCTCTTGGTCCGGGGCGCCGGCCTCGGCGCGGCCACCACCCCCGGCATGACAACGCTGTACGGCTCCCTGGAGCGGTCCCGCATCCCGCGCGCGGCAAGCGCGTTCAACGTGGTCAACCGCATCGGCGGCTCCCTCGGCACGGCCTTGCTGGTCGCGATCCTGCACCGCGAGCTGACCGTGTCGGCGCCCCCGACGGCGTTCGGCACGACGTTCTCGTGGGCGCTGGCGCTGTCGGTCCTGACCCTGATCCCCGCCGCGTTCTTTCCCTGGAGGAGTCCCCGATGAGCTTGCGTCTCCTGACCGTCCACGCCCACCCCGACGACGAGTCCAGCAAAGGAGCGGCCACCCTGGCCCGCTACGCCGCCGAAGGCGTCGAGGTCCTGGTGGCCACCTGCACCGGCGGCGAGCGCGGCGACATCCTGAACCCGGCCGTCGACACGGAGGAGAACCGCGCGAACCTCCCGGCGATCCGCCGTCGCGAAATGGCGGCGGCCGCGGAGATCCTCGGCGTCCGCCACCGCTTCCTCGGCCTGACCGACTCCGGCCTCCCGGCCGACGGCGAGCCGTTGCCCGAAGGCTGTTTCGCCGCCCTCCCGCTCTCGGCGGCGGCCGCCCCGCTGGTCGCCCTGATCCGCGAGTTCCGCCCCCACGTAGTGATCACGTACGACGAAACGGGCGGCTATCCCCACCCGGACCACATCCGCACCCACGAGGCAACGGTCGAAGCCTTCTCGGCGGCCGCCGACCCCACCCGCTACCCGGGCACGGGCGACCCCTGGCAACCGCAGAAGCTGTACTACCAGGCCACCCTGAGCCGAGCGTGGTTCGTCGCCCTCCACGAAGCCACCCTGGCCGCCGGCCTCGAGTCAGCGATGGCCGAGGTCCTGGCCGAGCTCCCACCCGAAGACAACCTCAAGGTGACCACCCGAATCCGCTGCGCCGACCACTTCGCCACCCGCGATAAGGCCCTCCTGTCCCACACCACCCAGGTCGACCCGGCGCACCCGTTCTTCGCTCACTCGCGCGAGATCGAGCGCGAGGCCTGGCCCTACGAGGACTACCACCTGGCCCACCCGGCCCCAGGCCCCGCTCAGGAGGACGACCTTTTCGCAGGAGTGACCCCATGACCGGCAAGCCCCACGCCCTCGCCACGTCACGAGCCCCGCCCCGGCGCAGGTCCGCCCGCCTCACTCCGCCTCGACCGGCCCGGCCCGGCGCAGGCCGGCATCCTTCGCGCCGCCGACCGCTCAGGCCAGGGGCTCGCGCTGCCGAATGCTGCCCCGTCCGGTCGGCGGCTCAATGCCTGCCGCCGTTGGCCCCGCCGACCGCTGCCCGGGCTCCACCCCGGCACCGGGCCGCCCGGCTTCGCATCGCCGACCGCTCAGGCCGGGCGCTCGCGCTGCCGAATGCTGCCCGTCCGGCCGGCGGTCCAATGCCTGCCGCGTTCGCCCCCGCCGACCGCTGCCCGGGCCGCCCGCCTTCGCACCGCCGCCAGCCCAGGCCAGGGGCCCGCGCTGCCGAATGCTGCCCCGCCCGGTCGGCGGTCCAATGCCTGCCGCCGTTGGCCCCGCCGACCGCTGCCCAGGCTCTACCCCGGCACCGGGCCGCCCGGCTTCGCGCCGCCGACCGGCCCGGCCTCACACCGTGACCCGCAGCTCCTTCAACCCGCGGATCACGAACTCCGGCCGCCGCGCCGGCGTCTCCGCCAACCTCAACCCCGGCAGTTTCTCCGCCAACGCGCTCAACGCGGCCCCGATCTCCACCCGAGCCAAAGGAGCACCCACGCAGTAGTGAATCCCCATCCCGAACCCGAGATGCGCGTTCGGCGTCCGCCCGATGTCCAACCGGTCCGGCGAGTCGAACACCTCCGGATCCCGCGCTGCGGCACCCAGCAGCGCCCCGATCTTCTCGCCCCGCGAAACGACATACCCGCGAATCGACACGTCCTCGGTGGCCGTCCGCTCGAACAGCTGCAGCGGGGCGTCGAACCGGATCAGCTCCTCCACACACGAATCCAGAAGGGCAGGTGAAGCCAGCAGACGCTCCCACTGGTCCCGGTGCGTCAGCAGCGCCGTGATCCCGTTGCCGAGCACGTTCACCGTCGCTTCGTGGCCCGCCATCAGCAACAACACCGCGGTGGCCACCAGCTCGTCGGGCGTCAGCTCGCTGCGCAGGAGGTCGCTGATGATGTCGTCGCCCGGGGCCGCTGCGCGGGCCGAAGCCACCGAGCGGACGTACGACACGAACTCGGCGGAAGCCTGCTCGGCGGCGTCGCGGTCCGACTCCGGGCGGCCGAACTCGTACATCTTCACGATGGCGTTGGACAGCTCGACCATCCGCGGCCCGTCCGAGCCCGGCACGCCGAGCAGCTCGGCGATCACCGCGACCGGCAGGGGCTGGGCCAGGTGCTCCAGCAGGTCCGCGCTGCCGTCGGTGGCGATGGCGGCGGCGAGGTCGTCGACCATGTCGGCGGCCAGTGAGGCGACCATCGGCCGCAGGCGCTGGACGTGGCCGCGGCCGAACGCGCCCGCGATCAGGCGGCGGAGGCGGGTGTGGGCGGGCGGCTCGTTCTCCAGCAGGGAATTGCGGTGCAGGAGGTTGAACGAGGCGAACCGCTCCAGCGGCTGGGCGTCCTGCCAGATGCGGCCCAGGCCGCGGTGGCGGAGGACGGCCGACGAAGCCGCGTGCGATACCGCGATGGCCATGCCCAGGCCTTCGTGGAAATGGACGTCGCCTTGGGCACGGAGGGCGGCGAAGGCCGGGTACGGGTCTTCGAGGAACTCGGGATCGCGGGGGTCGAACACGTCGCGAGACTAACCCTTCGATAGCGTTCCAGGCCGAGCCAGAGGAGGCAGCAGTGGGCAAGGGCGCGCGCAAGAAGGGTCCCAAGCAGGCTTCGGACCGCAAGCCGAAGGTGCGCGACGTTTTCGTCGGTCAGCCCTTCGAGGGACTGGCGGCGGAGCCCGAGCTGATCGCGCTGCGCGAGTTCGTGCCGTCCGCGACGGCCAAGCTGACCCTCGCCGACGGCGGGGACGTCACGCTCGGCACCGTGCTGCCGATGGCGGCCGCCGCGTTCGTGCGGTCGGACGGGGAGCGCTACCTCGGCCTGCAGGTCCAGACCCGCTCCTCCGACATCAGCCGGGACCTCGGCCGGTCGCTGAAGTGGCTGCTCGACGCCAAGGAGGGCGACGTCCTCGGCGTGCCGGACACCACCACGCCGCCGTCCGCCGACGAGCACGCGCGGCTGCAGGACCTGCTGGCGCCGGGTGCCGAACTCGACGTCACGCTGCACACCGACTTCGCGTGGTGGCTGCCCGAAGACGCCGACGCCAGCGGGGACGTCGCGGTGTCGCTCGAGCGCGCGAACGCCGCCATCATGCCCACCGAACGGCTCGGCGCGGGTGCCTACTGGGTCCTCGCCGGCGAGAAGGCGCACCTGCGCTGGGTGCGGCCGGAGCCGGAGAACCTGCTGCTCCAGGCGCTGGCGCGGCTGTCCGCGGCCGGCGAGCTCGGCCTCGGCGAGGGCACGCGGTACGCGGGCTCGTTCCGGGCGCACGGCCTGCTGGTCCCGGTGTGGGACCTCGACCCCGAGGCCCACGCCCGCGAGTGGGCCGAAGCGAAGGACGCCCTCGGCGCCCGGCTCGAGACGGCGCTCAAGTCGCTCGACGACGAGCCGCTGAACGCCACCGAGCGTCGCGCGCGGGACGGGCTCATCGGACGTCAGCTCACGCTGCGCTGATCGGCGCTCACCGGGTGGTCCGACACTCGGTGAGCTTTCAACCAGGGCTTTTGTGGCGCACGAGACACCGCCGACCGAACGCGCCGGTGGGACGATTCTCGGCGTGATACTCCACATCTGCGGGGCGGCCGACTGGGCCGAGGTGGGCGAGGGCGGGGAGTACCGGCCGCCGTCGCTGGACGACGTCGGGTTCATCCACTGCTCCGACTTCGGCACGGCGCACCTGCCGGCCGACGCGCTCTACCGGGGCCGCACCGATCTGGTGCTGCTCGAGATCGACCCGGGGAAGGTCGGCGTCCCGGTCCGCTGGGAGGACGGCGAGCCGCCGCACCCGGCCGGGGTCCGGTTCCCGCACGTGTACGGGCCGCTGCCGCACTCCGCGGTCGTCGGCGTGCACGAGTTCGGCGAGGTGGACGGCGGGGGATTCCGGCTGCCGTCCGCGCTCGCGCACCGCTGACGTGGGCAGATCGAACCGTCCGGATTCGGGCGGGAACGCAGGCAACCTGAGGGGGCTGTGATGCGTGTTGGGGGAGAAAGCGAGTCGGCTTCTGGCTATCCGACCCCGATGGGAGGCGATACGGTGACGGCTGCGGCACCCGTCTTCACCGGGGGAGATACGTGGGTGGCCAGCGCAGGCCGAGGGAGGGCCGCGACGTTGCCCGGCGAGCTCACCGACTTCGGCGACTTCGTGCAGGCCACCCTGCCGGGGCTGCTGCGGTACGGCCACGCGCTCACCGGCAACCCGCACGACGCTGCCGACCTGGTGCAGACCGTGCTGGAGAAGATCGGCTCGCGCTGGCACCACGTGCACGAGAAGACCGGCGACCCGCTGGCCTACGTCCGCCGGTCGATGGCGAACGCGCACGTCAGCCGCTGGCGTCGGACGCGGCGCGAAAACCTCGTGGCCGACCTGCCGGACACCAGCCCGCACGTGCCGGCCGACCCGTTCGAGCACGAGCCGCTGTGGCGTGCGTTGCGGACGCTGCCGCCGAGGCAACGCGCGGTCATGGTGCTGCGTTACTACGAGGGGTTCTCCGAAGCGGAGATCGCCGGGGCGCTCGGCGTCACGCAGGGCACCGTCAAGAGCCAGGCCAGCAAGGCCATCACGTCGCTGCGGATGAAACTCAAGGCGACCGACAACGAGGGCGAAGGGAGTGACGCGGGTTGAACATCTCCGAGGACGAGCTGGAGCAGCGCCTGCGCGCGATGTTCGCCGACGAGCGGCTGGACCTGCCGCCGCCCGGGGACGCGAGCGCGGCCATCGTCGCCGGTGCCGGACGACGTCGTCGTCGGCGCCGGAACCTGCAGGCCGTCACCGGGGCCGCCGCGGCCGTGGTCGTCGTGGCGGCCGGGCTGACGATGGTCCGGATCCACACCGAGGACGGCACCGCGGTGATGTCCGCCGACGGGACCGACATCAGCGTCAAACCGCCGGAGAACCTGACGCAGGGGCGGCCGCCGCAGCCGTCGACGCCGGGGCCGACCGGTACCCAGAGCATCGAGGTTGCCGCGCCGCCGGGGACGACGACGCCGAAGCCGTCGCGGCCGGTGTCTTCGCACCAGCCGACGGCGCTGCCGAGCGTCTCGACCGGGCCGCTGCTCGCGGCCGACGGCTTCGGGCGGCTCAAGCTCGGCATGTCCGAGGCCGAGGTCACCGCGCAGAGCGTCACGCTCAGCGAGGCGCAGACCGGGGCGAGCTGCACCGTCTACAAGGCGGACGGCAGCGGGGTGCCCGCCACCGCGAGCGTCGTCATTTCGAAGGCGGTCGGGCTCGTGGTCGTCACCCCGGACGTCGTCGCGCACACCGCCGAAGGGGTCGGCGCCGGAGCCACCAAGGAGCAGGTGCTCGCCGCCTACCCCACGGCCAAGGACGAGACCGGCGGTGTCGTCGCGCCGGCGAGCGCGGCCGCCGACTACCACTTCCTGCTCGGGGACGCCGGGGTCGCGCAGACGAGCCTGATGAGCGTCAACCAGGACTGCGCCGGCTGATCGGCCGGCGCACGCGGAAGCCCGGGCCATCCACAGGGGGAGGGCCCGGGCTTCCGGTTTACCGTGGTGGGAGCGAAACCCTAGAGCGCGCCGCCGGCCACGGGCGGCATCTGCGAGTCGGTGCCGCCGTCACCGACCGACTCGCGGTGGAGGTGGTTTTCGACCTCGAACAGGTTGCCGTTCGCGCGCTTGACGAGGTTCAGCAGGGTGCTCATCTGGGAGATCTCTTCGACCTGCTCCTTGAGGAACCACTGCGTGAACTGCTCGCTGATGTAGTCCTCTTCGGCCCGCGCCGCCTTCGCCATCGCGGAGATGTCGACGGCGACCTCCTTCTCCTGCGCCAGCGCCAGCTCGATGAGCTCGGTGACACCCGAGAATTCGTTGCGCACCTCACCGGTGCCCGGGATCTCGACGTGGTGGTCGCGGTCGAGCATGTACTGCACGAGCGCCATCGCGTGGTTGCGCTCTTCGACGGACTGCTTGTAGAAGTGCTTCGCCAGCTGCGGCAGGTCCTCGGCGTCGAACCACACCGCGAGCGCGATGTACTGCTGGGACGCGTTGAACTCGTTGTGGATCTGCGCCTGCAGCAGTTCGTAGAACTTCGAGCGCGGTTCTTTCTTCTTGGTGAGGGCCATGTGGATCAGAATAGGTCAAGATTGGCGAAAAGACCACTCGGTACTGGTGATCTACCCCCTATTAGGGTTACCATTCCTAAAGTAGACAGACCTTATTTAAGTAAGCCTTCCCTAAATTGTCGCGCGCATTTAGGGAAGGCTTACTTCGTTTATCGCAACGGTTCGCGGTGGATCGGGCACGACATGCAGCGCGGCCCGCCGCGGCCGGAACCCAGCTCGGAGCCCGCGATCGGCAGCACCTCGATGCCGGCCGCCTCCAGCCGCTCGTTCGTCTCGACGTTCCGCTCGTAGCCGACGACGACGCCCGGGGCCAGTGCGAGCGTGTTGTTGCCGTCGTCCCACTGCTCGCGTTCGGCGGTGACCGGGTCGAGGCCGGTGTCGATGACGCGCAGCCGGTCGATCTCCATCGCTTCGGCCGCGGCCACCAGGAACGGGGCCGGGCCGGCCACCTTCACGCCGCCGTCGCCGGTCGGGCGCAGCGTGAACGCCGTGAGGGAGTCGCGCGCCAGCGGGTACATCACGACCGCGTCGGCGTCGACCATCGTGCACACCGTGTCCAG
Source organism: Amycolatopsis sp. FBCC-B4732 (assembly GCF_023008405.1). NCBI lineage: Bacteria > Bacillati > Actinomycetota > Actinomycetes > Pseudonocardiales > Pseudonocardiaceae > Amycolatopsis > Amycolatopsis sp. FBCC-B4732. Next base: position 8,011,721 of record NZ_CP095376.1, on the reverse strand, counting down.
GTGCATGGTCGCGCGGGACTGCTCGATCGGCACCGCCAGCACGGTGTGCGCGATGCCGTCGGCGAACACCGAGCGGGCGAGGGACTCGGCGCCGGCCGCCGTAGTGCGCTCGCCGACGCCGATGGCCAGCACGCCCGGGGCCAGCAGCATGACGTCGCCGCCTTCGATCGGCGCGGAGTGCGCGCCGTACGCGCGCGCCGCGTGCCGGAACCGCGGGTGGTAGGCGTAGATCAGGTCGAGCACCGCGGTTTCCCGGCGGCGCGCGGGCATGGTCAGCGACGAAACGGCGACCCGGTCGGCGATCCACGCCGACGAGTCGCGCGTGAACAGCAGGTTCGGCAGCGGGTCGACGGCGAAGTCGTGCGGGTGGTTCATCATCCGCACCAGCGACGCGCCCTCGGCGGACGGCAGCTCCTCGAACGTCATCCCGGCCATCAGCACCTCGGCGAGGCCGGGCGCGCTGACGCCGGACAGGTGCGACCGCAGCGAGTCGGCCAGGTCGCCGCCGAGCCGCCGGTCGTCGACGGCCGCGTGGACGCCCGCCGCGTGGGCGCGGTCGTCCTCCAGCGCGGTGCGGAGCGCGTCGGCCAGCAGCAGCACCTCGACGCCGCGGCTGCGCAGCACCTCGGCGAACGCGTCGTGCTCGGCCTGGGCCCGGTCGACCCACGGGATCGAGTCGAACAGGAGCTGGTCGTTGTTGCGGGGCGTCAGCCTTTTGAGCTCGTTGCCGGGCCGGTGCAGCAGCACCGCGCGCAGGGGTCCGACTTCGCTGTCCACCCGGGGAGGTGTCGTTTCGTCGTTCACCACCCGATCCTATTCACGGCAGCCAGGAAACGTGACCTTTGAGCAGCGAATACCCGACGAACGAGACGAAGTCGAACAGCGTGTGCGCGGCCACGAGCGGCCACAGCCGGTTCGTCTTCTGCCACAGCCGCCCGAACACCAGCCCCATCACCAAGTTGCCGACGAACCCGCCGAAGCCCTGGTAAAGGTGGTACGACCCGCGCAGCACGGCGGCGCCGAACGCCGCGTTGTTCTCGCGGACGCCGAGCTGCCGCAGCCGGGTCAGCAGGTAGCCGACGACCAGGACTTCCTCGGCGAAGGCGTTGCCGAACGCCGACAGCGTCAGCGTGACCGGCCGCCACCACGTGTCGTTCAATGTGGACGGTTGCACCGCCAGGCTGAAGCCGAGGTGGTAGGAGATGAAGTAGAGCGCCAGGCCGGGGATCCCGATCACCGCGGCGAGCCCGAGCGTGAGCAGCGCGTCGCGGCCGGGGGTGCGGCGGTCCAGCCCGACCTGCGCGATCTTGATCCCGGCGCGCCACAGGAAGTACAGCCCGAGCGCGCCCCAGCCGACCAGCTGGGCGGCCGAGAGCAGCTGCTTGAGCAGGTCGATCAGGCTCGCCGCGGCCTGGGGCACGTTGAGCTGGACCTGCTGCTGGGCCAGCGGCGCCGGCTGCAGCAGCGAGTCCACAAGGGACAGCAGGCTGCGCACGCCGGACAGGCCGAGGGTGATCCCGAAGACGATCACCAGCTCGATCTTGATCGCGCGGCGCTCCGCCGGGTCCTCGATCGTCCCGGGGAACTCGGGGCGGGCCGGGGCCAGCCACGATCGCGCGGTGAACGTCATGCGCGCACGCTACCTTCGGGGTATGCCGAGGAGCATCGCCACCAACGAAACCGTCGACCGCGCCGCGCTCGTCGAGTTCCTGTCCACCCGCCACCGCGCGATCCTGCTGACCACGAAGGCCGACGGCGGGCCGCAGCTCTCGCCGGTCACCTGCGGGGTCGACGCCGAGGGCAGGCTGGTCATCTCGACCTACCCGAAGCGCGCCAAGATCGTGAACATCAAGCGGAACCCCCAGGTCTCCGCGTGCATCCTGTCCGACGAGTGGAACGACCAGTGGGTGCAGCTCAACGGCACCGCGGAAGTGCTGGACATCCCGGATTCGGTCGAGCCGCTCGTGGACTACTTCCGCGCCATTTCCGGCGAACACCCGGACTGGGACGAATACCGCGAAGCCATGGTCAAGCAGGGCAAGAGCATCATCCGGGTCACCATCGAGAGCTGGGGCCCGCTCGCCAAGGGCGGCTTCCCCGCCGAACTAGCCTGACGCGCCCCGCAGGAACGGGCAGCCGACCAGCCGCCGCAGCTCCATCGCGAGCTGCGGCGGGCTGTCGACGGACTTCGAAAACGCCAGCCGGACGTCGTGGTCGCCCGCCTCGGACTCGACGCGCAGCCGCAGCCCGAACCGGTCGAGCCCGAGCGGGCGGATCCTCCCCGCCCGCAGGTCCGCCGGCAGGTGCTTCGCCAGCTGGCCGACGACGTCGGAGTGGTCGCTTTCCAGGTGCCGCAGCCACTGGGCCTCGTAGTCGTGGAACGGGTCCGGCGGCGCGGCGCTGAACATGTGCGGGCGCAGCGAGTGCGTGCCCTCGGCGTCGGCGAGCACGAGCGACGCCGGGGTGAGCCGCAGCAGCGTGACGCCGTGGCCGACGTCGAGCAGGCGCTCGTCCGGGCGCGATTCGGCGATCGCGATCGCCCGCGCGCGGGCCGACACCGGCGAAAGCGGCCGCAGCCAGCCGGTGATCCACAGCAGCCCGCGGATCGGTTCCCGCAGGGCGACCGGCGCCTGGTCGGCGAGCTCGACCATCACGGCCAGCTCGCCGCGCTGGGTCTGCTTCGCCGCGCCGACCATCGGGTGGTCGTCGGGCAGCAGCACGCTGACGCTGCCGCTGTGGTGCACGTGGTGCAGGACCGGGACGACGCGCTCGCCGTCTAGGCCGGCGCGTTCGCAGGTGGGCATGAGCGACGCCGGCCCGTTGCGAGTGGCGATCGTCTTCGCGCGCTCGGCGGGGTTCGGTGCCGGCGGGCGGCGGATGGATGTCGGGGCCTCGGTCACGGCTCACCTCCTACTTAGGTGAGCCTAACCTGAATTTCGCGGTCTGGGTAGTCTGAACGGAGTATCCGGTAACGCCGGTGACCGATTCACCGAAAAGCCGTTGACCAAAGCCGACACGGTGGGGGCCCAGCGTGCAGATCGTCCCGGTTCCCGAACGCGTGCCCGCGTTCGAACTCGATCCCGCGATGCCGTCCGGCGCGCTGCCGATCTTCGGCGAATACCTCGACCGGATCGGCCGGAACACCGCCGACCAGCGGCTGCTGTCCTGGCTCTTCCTGGTGTTCGGGGTCGCCCAGTTCTTCACCGGCGCCGGCGTCGCGCTGCCGGTGGGCACGCTCGCGCTGGCCGGCACGGTCGAGGCGTGGTGGCTCCACCGCGCGTACGCCCACGTGCCGGAAAAGCGGCTGAAGCGGGAAGCGTTCCGGCAGGTGGACGTCACCGCCGACGGCCTGGTCGTGGCCGGCCGGACGGTCGGCGTCCGGCTGCCGGACGGCCGCTGGCTGCGCGTCCGCCTCGACGAGGCCCACCGGCTGCTGCTGGCCGGCCACCGCCGCGTCTGGCTGCTGGGCCGCGGCCCGAAGGTGTTCGTCGGCTTCTCCGGGCTGGTCCGCGTCCGCCGCGCCCGGATGCACGAGACGCCGCCGTCAGGTGCGGTTGCGGTACTGGCCCCGGCCGGCTCGGGCTCGCCGCGGCTCGACCCGGTGCTCACCGCGCACCGCCGCCAGCTCGCCCGTGAACTGCGCACGACGGCCGCGTTCCTGCTGATACTGGCCGGTTTCGCGCTGTGGGTCCGGCTCGACTTCCCGGTCATGGGCTGGATCGCGTGGGCGTTCGCGGCGGGGGCGCTGCTGGGCGCGCTCGCGACGGGCCTGCGTTCGCTCGCCCACCGCCGTCCCCTGCCGGCCGACCACTGGACGGAACTGCGCGCGGTCCTGGACGGCCCGGTCCGCATGGGCCGCCGCGGTTCGGCGCGGTTGAGCGGCCTGACGATGCTGGCCGACGGCACGGTGGTCGCCTTCCGCCTGCCGAAGGCGGACCCGTCGATGGCGGCGAACATCGCGGCGACGGGCCGCCTGTGGATCGCGGGAGTCCCCCGCCCGGGCGCGGCCCGGACGGGCCTGCCGGGCTACCCGGTGCTGGGCACGGTCTGGCTCGGCTGACCCGGCCACCACGCCTCGGCTGCCCGCGTTCCCCTGCCCAAGTGGGTCCGCAGCGCCTTCAGCGCGGGGTGCGCGTTGTCCCGGCGCCAGATCAGCGAATGCGGGTAGACCGGCACCGGCCGTTCGAGCTTCACCCGCCGCAAGTCGTACTCCGCGGGCCACCGCAGCCGGGCGCCCGTGGGGAGCAGCGTGGCCACCTCCGCCGACTTCGCGATCGTGTCCAGCACGACCTCGGTGCCGAAGTTCGGCCCGGCCGCGTCGATCGACAGCCCGAACGCCGTCGCGAACGCCGCGTAGTAGGCGCCCCACTCGGTCCCGGGCACCATGCCCGGCAGCCAAAGCCGGTGCCCGGCCAGCTCGGCCGGCGTCACCGAAGCCGACCCGGCCAGCGGATGACCCGGGCCGCACAGCAGCTCGATGGGCTCGTCGAACACCCACTGCGCGTCGAGGTCCGGCGGCACCTCCACGAGCGCGCGGAAGGTCGCGTCGATCGAAGCGTTCCGGAGCGCGGCGACCGCGGTGTCGAAGAGGGTCACGACCTCCAGCGCGATCTCCGGATGGGCCTCGTGGAACTCCCGCAGCAACGTCGCCGGGCACAGGCGCCTGCCGATGACGTCGACGCGCAACGGTCCGGTCCGCACCGAAGCGAGCGCTCGCGCCTCCGCCGAAAGCAGCTCGCGCGCGTGCGGCAGGAACGCCTCGCCCGCCGCCGTCAGCCTCGCGCCGCGGGCGGTGCGGGTGAACAGCCTCGCCCCGAGCGTCTTCTCCAGCGCCGCGATGCGCTTCGAGACCGCTTGCTGCGTGATCGACAAATCCACCGCGGCGTCCTGGAAGCGGCCCGCCGCCACGGCGGCCACGAAGGTGCGCACTGCGTCGAGGTCCACGGCGACCGACTCTAGGTTCACAACGCCGCGTTGTGGCTCGCCGACGCGTCGGTTGTTTGCGCCGCCCACCCACTCCTCGCTTTGATCTCCCGGTGATGCGCAGGCGGCTCGGGCGGCGGTTCCGGTGGTTGTGGACGGCTTACGCCGTGAGCGCGTTCGGCACCTGGCTCGGGTTCGGCGCCTTCCCGATGCTCGCCATCCTCGTGCTGCACGCCGGTCCGGCTGCGGTGTCGGCGCTCGCCGCGATCGGGCCCGCCGTCGGGGCGCTCGTGGCAGTGCCGCTCGGGCCGTGGGTCGACCGGCGCCGCAAGCGCCGGTCATGGTGGCCATGGACCTGGTCCGGTTCGGCGCGCTGCTCAGCGTGCCCGCCTGCTACGCGCTCGGCGTGCTGAGCTTCGGCCAGCTGCTCGCCGTCTCGGTGGTCGTCGCCGCGGCGGACATCACCTTCACCTCGGCGAGCGGCGCCTTCCTGAAGGGGCTCGTCCCGCCCGAAGACCTGCTCGTCGCCAACGGCCGGTTCGAGTCGACGAACTGGACGGCCACCGCGCTCGGGCCGCCGCTCGGCGGGGCCGCGTTCGCGGTGCTCGGGCCGGTGACGTCGGTGGCGGCCAACGCCGCCAGCTTCCTGCTCTCCGCGCTCGGGCTCCGCGCGATCGGCGGGGACGAGCCGCGCCCGCGCACCACCGAGCGCCCGCGTGCACGGGACCTGGCCGACGGGTGGCGCTTCCTGCTGGCCCACCCCGGCCTGCGTCCCCTGCTCTTCAACACGATGGTCTTCAACGGCCTGGTCATGGCGACCGAGCCGCTGCTCGCCGTGCTGATGCTGGGGGAGCTCGGGCTCACGCCGTGGCAGTACGGGCTCGCGTTCGCGGTGCCGTGCCTCGGCGGCCTCGCCGGCTCGCGGCTGACCCCGCGGCTCGTCGCGCGCTTCGGCCGGCACCCCGTGCTGCTGAAGTCGGGCGCGGTCCGGGCTTGCTGGCTCCTCGCGCTCGCCTTCCTGCCCCACGGCACGGGCGGGCTGGTCTTCGTCATGGTCGTCGAACTGGGCCTGATCGTCAGCTGCAGCGTGTTCAACCCCGTGCTGGCCACCTACCGGCTCGAACAGCTGCCGCCGGACCGCGCCGGCCGCACGCTCTCGGCGTGGTCGGTCAGCACGAAGGCGGCCATCGCCGCGCTGACCGCGGTGTGGGGCGTGCTCGCCGGCGTCACGGGTCCGCGGGTCGCGATCGGGATCGCCGGCGTCCTCATCCTCGCGACGCCGGTGCTGCTGCCGCGGCGCGACCGGACGCCGGTCGCCGTCTAGCCCAGCGACTTCCGCGTCGCCTGCTCGGTCTCCAGCACGCCTTGGCGGATGCCTTCCAGCTGGTCGCTCAGCTCCCGCACGGCGCCGGTGTCCACGGCGAAGTCCGTCGTCGCGGCCGTCAGCTCGGCGACCCGCGCCACCAGGCTGTCCAGGCCGAGCGCGCCGGACTGCAGCTGCGCCAGCAGCTTGTCGCGCGCGCCGGAGAGCCGCGCGTGCACGTCGGCCTGGGCCTGCACCGCCGCCAGCGCCTGTTCGAGGTCGCCGCGCACTTCCGCGCTCGCCGAACGCAGTTCGCGGTCCAGCCGGCGCCGCTCCTTCCCGACGGCGTCGAGGTCCACCCGGGACAGCGCCTTCCCGGTCGCCGACGCGCGGCCGGCCAGCCGCCGCAGCGTCACCAGCGTCTCCTGGACCACCGGTTCCATGTCCGCGACGCGGTCGGCGAGCGGACCCGAATCGAGCGAGTCGCTGAGCGAGCCGAAGCCTTCAGCCGCGCTTTCGGCCCGGCGCAGCCAGTTCTCCTCGGCCGACCCGGGCGCGACGTCGAGCACGCGCGCCGCACGCTGTTCCGGCTCCTTCTCGCGGGTTGCGACGGCGACGCCCGCCCGCGCGGCGAGCACCGCCACCCCGACCCCGACGGCGGCGACGACCGGCAGCTGCACGGCCCAGGCCACCCCGGCCGACGTGACGGCGAACAGCAGCCCCCACGGTTCGGCGAGCTCACGGGCGAACTTCATGACCGGCAGGATCTCAGAAATTCGAGATCACGGAGGTGAAGACCTGGTTGATCGAGTCCGGTTTGGACGAGTCGTACTCCGATCCTTCGGTCGCCTCCGCGATGCGCTTCAGCACGTCCTGGTCGGCGTCCGAGCCGTAGGCGATGGTGAACAGCCGGACCGTCTCCGCGTTGCCCTCCGGCCGCAGCTGCGGCAGCAGGTGGTCGAGGTCGACGCCGCCGGGATCCTCGTTGCGGCCGTCGGTCAGCACCACGACCGCGTTGATCGCCGCCGGGTCGAGGTGCGCCTTCAGGTACTCGTACGCGGCCTGCGACGAGTCGTAGAGCCCGGTCCCCGCCTGCGGCGTCAGCCCGCTCAGCCGCATCGCGAGCGTCTCCTTGCCGCTGTTTCCCAGCGCCTGCAGCGGGACCAGCTCCTGGTAGTCCTTGTCGCCGTCGAGGTGGGTGGAGAACTGCCAGAGCCCGACCTGGTCCCGCGGCACGAACTGGCCGAGCGCGTCGATCGCGGCCTGCTTGGCCAGGTCGATCTTGCTCTTGCCGGTGCCCTTCACCTCGTCACCCATCGAGCCCGAGACGTCCACGACCAGCAGCACGTTCGCCTTCTTGCGCAGCTCGGTCCACGACGCCAGCAGCTTCGACAGCACCGTCGGGGACGGCGGCCGGATGAAATTGATCTTCGCGTCCGGCTGGACACCGTTCTGGGTCGTCACCTGCGGCCCCGGCTTGCCCTCGAACGACCGGAAGCCGAGCGCGGCGAAGCGCTGCTGCGTCTCCGGGCCGCGCAGGTAGCCGAGGAAGTCGGCGGCGATCTGCTTGCGCGTCGGGTCGGCCCAGTTCAGCGTGACGAACGGGTGGTCGGAGTTGAGCGTGCCGTCGGCCGGGTACAGCGCGACCAGCGGCACCTTCGGCGGCGCGTGCTGGCCGACCTTGGCCGGGTCGTTGGTCGGGTTGCCCAGGTTGTAGCCGATCAGCGAGTTCTCCTCGACGGTCACCGCCGAGATGTAGGACAGCGCCGCGCCGCGGTCGTCGGCCTTCTGCAGGTTCGTCAGGAAGGTGAGCGTGTTGTCGCCGTAGTGCACGATCGCCTGCTCGATGTTCGTGACGAACTGCCGGGCCTCGGGCTTCTCGAGCGCGGCCGCGGTGAGGTCGGACGACGTGCCGGTGGCCGCGTAGTACGCGCCGATGGTGGCGTTCAGGCCCGCGGTCGAGATGTTCGGGTTCGTCTTGCCGAGCCGGAACCTGCCCCACTCCGGGTGGCCGTACTTCGCCCACCCCGCCGGGTCGGTGGCGAGCGTGGCGAGGTCCTTCCAGCCGATCGGCTTCGCCGGCCAGCCCAGCGCCTCGGCCATCGGCTTCGGCATGGCGACGGTCAGCGGCGAGTTCGCGACCGACTGCGGGTCGCCGTCCGGCACGATCGACCCGGTGTCGCCCTTGGCGTTGACGCGCAGCAGGTTGACCCAGCCGCTCGCGGCCGGCGTCCAGACGTCCGGGCGCGGGCCGTCGGTGGCCTCGTTCCAGCCGTTCGCCAGCGCCTGCATCGCGATGCCCGACGACTTCGACTTCACGACGACGTCGACGCAATGGCCGGCCACGGTCCGGCCGGAGTAGGCCTTCGCGGCTTCCTGGACGACGCCGGCCTTTTCCGGTGACGAAGCGACGTTCAGCGCGACGGCGTCCGAGCCGGTGCACTTCGGCGCCTCGGCCTCGTCACCCGAGTCGCTGGTCCAGGCGCGGATCCCGATGATCAGCCCGGCGGCGACCACGATCGCGGCCAGGAACGGGAGAATCTTTCTCTTTCGCCGTGCTGGTTGGGAATTGATCATCGAACCCTCCCCGTTCCGCCACCGGAAATTTCATTATCCGGCAGCGGAACGGGAACGGGACGGTAATTCGGGAAACTTGACTATCCCTTGGGTCCGCGGCGCGACCACGTCCACGCGTACCCGGGATCCTCGGACGCGTCGGCGGCCTCGCCGAGGTCCAGCGGCGCGAACGTGTCGACCATGACCGCGGTCTCGTCGAAGAACTCCGCGCCGATCGACGCCTCCGCCGCGCCCGGCTGCGGGCCGTGCGTGAACCCGGAGGGGTGCAGCGACAGCGAGCCGACGCCGATGCCCGAGCCCTTGCGGGCCTCGTAGTTGCCGCGCACGTAGAACATCAGCTCGTCGGAGTCGACGTTCGCGTGGTTGTACGGCACCGGGATCGAGTCCTCGTGGTAGTCGACCTTCCGCGGGCAGAACGAGCAGACGACGAAGTTCGGGCCCTCGAACGTCTGGTGCACGGGCGGCGGCTGGTGCACGCGGCCGGTGATCGGCTCGAAGTCGTCGATGTTGAACGCCCACGGGTAGAGGCAGCCGTCCCAGCCGACGACGTCGAAGGGGTGCGTCGCGTACGTGTAGCGCGTGAGGCCCGCGCGGTGCCGCACGAGCACCTCGACGTCCTCGCCGTCCACCACGAGCGGCGACGACGGCCCGCGGATGTCGCGCTCGCAGTACGGCGCGTGCTCCAGGAACTGGCCCTTCGCCGACAGGTACCGCTTCGGCGGCCCGATGTGGCCGCGCGCCTCCAGCGTGAAGAGGTTGACCTCGCCGTGGGGGACGACGCGGTAGGTGCACGACGTCGGGATCACGAGGTAGTCGCCGTCGCCGACGTCGATGCTGCCGTAGATCGTCTCGACCGTCGCGGAGCCGCCGTGGACGTAGAAGAGCTCGTCGCCGGCCGCGTTGCGGTACAGCGGGCTCGGCGCGGTCGCGGTGACGAAGCCGATGGTGACGTCGTTGTTGCCGAACAGCCGGCGCCGGTCGGTCACGGCGTCGGTCTCGCCGCCGAACTTGAGCTCCTGCGTCTTGAAGGCCCGCGGCTTGAGCGGCAGGTTCGGCGTCAGCGAGCCGCGGTCCTCCTCGACCGCCACGGCGTCGACGATCGCCGTCGGCAGGCCGCGGTGGTAGAGCAGGGCGGAGTCGGCCGAGAAGCCCTCGACGCCCATCAGCTCCTCGGCGTAGAGGCCGCCGTCCGGCTTGCGGAACGCCGTGTGTCGCTTGTGCGGGATCTCGCCTACTTGCCGGTAGTAAGGCATCGCCGTGCCCTCCAGACGTGTCCGCTGTGCGGACGATTTTGTCCTCATGCCGTACGCTACTAGCGTGTCAGTCGTGTCAAGCGCTGTGGAACTCACGCCCCCCGGCCCCCGTGGGATTCCTCCCCTGTTCGCGAGGCTCGTCGACGACTCGGCGCTGTTCCCTCCGGGCGATGCGGCCATGCCCGAAGCCCTGCGCGCGCATTTCGCGAGCCGGGAGTCCGAACACGCCGGTGTCCTGGGGGTTTTTCTCTGCCAGGCCTCGCGGTTGCCGGAGCTGATCACCGAGCTGATCAAGATCAAGCCGAAGCAGCCCCTGCCGCTTTCGCTGATCATCGACACCGGCCTCGGCGGCGTCCCGAAGGCCATCTCGATCGTCGAGTCGCGCAGTGAGCTGCTGGCGCTGCGGATGGTCGAGATGCCCGCGCCGTCGGACGTCGACGAGGTGTGGCTGGAGCGCGTCTCGGAGTTCGTCCCCGAGGACGTCATCCGGGTGGTCGAGCCGCGGCGCGGCGTCGGCTGGCTGGACGGCGTGCGCAAGGTGATCGAGCACGGCAGCTGGCCGAAGATCCGCTGCGGCGGCAAGGCGGGGGAGAACTTCCCCAACGTCGACGAGGTCGCGGACTTCCTCGCCGTCGTCTCCGGATCGAGCGGGGCGTCGTTCAAGGCGACGAACAGCCTGCACCGCGCGGTGCGGCACACGGACCCGGACACCGGCTTCGTGCACCACGGCTTCCTCAACCTGCTCGTGGCCTCCGCGCGCAGCCTCGCCGGCGGCGACGTCCGGGCGGCGCTGGAGTCGACCGACGCCCAGGCGCTGGCCGACGAGGCCCGGGCGCTGTCCGAGCCGGCCGCGAAGGCCGTGCGGGCGCTCTTCGCGTCGTACGCGGCCGCGTCGTTCGATGAGCCGGTCGCCGACCTGGGCGAACTCGGCTTGCTGTGACCAGCCGGGAGGGGTCGCTGACGCTCGACCGGGGGTTGGCGCTGCTGCAGGCAGTGGCCGACGCCGGCGGCGACGCGGCGACCATCTCCGAGCTGGCGGTCACCATCGGGGCCAGCCGCGCGGCCGTCTACCGGCTGCTCGTGCCGCTGTCGGAGCGCGGGCTGGTCTGGCGCGACGGCACCAAGGTCCGGCTCGGCGTCGGCCTGCTGCGGCTGGCCGGGCAGGTTCTCCCGCAGCTGCGGGACGCGGCCGGGCCGGTGCTGCGCGAGCTGGCCGAGAAGGTCGGCGCGACCGCCCACCTGTCGGTCGCGCAGGGGACGCAAGCGCTTGCGGTGGCGGTCGTCGAGCCGTCGTGGACGAACTTCCACGTCGCCTACCGCGTCGGGAGCCGGCACTCGCTGACCGCCGGCGCGGCGGGCAAGGCGATGTCGCTGCGGCCGGGCGGCGACGGCTGGGTGACGTCGGCGGGTGAGCTCGAAGCAGGGGCGTCCGGGGTCGCGGCCCCGGTCCGCGGGGTGCCGGGGCTGAAGGCGAGCGTCGGCGTCGTCTCGATGGAGCCGTTGAAGGCCGCCGAGGTGGGCCCGCAGGTCGTCGCGGCCGCCCTCCGGCTGGCCGACATCCTGAAGACCGACAGCTAGCGCAGCGGCCGGACCATCGTCAGCAGCAGCGTGACGTCGACCGTGAACAGCAGCCGCTCGAACAGGCCCAGCGTGACCTCCTGGTTCGCCGGGCCGAGCACGAGCGTGAGGACGAACCCGCCGAGCACCACGCCGACGCTGGCGAAGCTCGCCGTGGCCAGGCACCGGATCGTCGTCCGCCGCGGCTCCCACGGGCAGCGCTCGCGGCCCTTCTTGGTCAGCACGAACGCGGCCGCGGGCAAGGCGACGAACGCCGTGAGCGCGGCGAGGTTGTGGACCTGTCCGGCCAGCGAACGCGCTTGGCCGTCCGGGTCGACGGGGACGAGCCCGCACACGAGCAGCCCGGCCGACCACACGCCGAGCAGCACGCAGACGGCGGTGGTGCCCGGCCGGTGCGCCTTCGCGATGCCGGCGAGCAGGGCGACCGAGCCGAGCGACAGGGCCAGGCACATCACGCTGAACAGCGGCGCGGCCGAGCCGTTGCCGAGGCGGCCGTAGACGTACTCCGACAGGGTCTGCCAGATCGGGCTCACCTGCCCGGACAGGCGCAGGTGCAGGTCGATCGAGATGACCACCGCGAGACCGATGCCGCCGAGCGCGATCCGGCCGTGCACGGGCGAGACGGCAGGCAGTGGCTTGTTCACCTGGCTTCCACCCTTTCGTTTCCGAAAGGTTACCCGGCGACCCTGTGAAGGAGCTGTCGGCTCAGAAGGCCAGCTGGATCAGCGCGAAGGCCGCGAAGCCGGCGAAGACGAACCCGGCGCCGCGCTGGATCAGCTTCGGCTTGATCCGGTTGCGGATCTTCCCGCCGATGAACACGGCCAGGCCGGCGACGATGACAAGGGCGGCGAAGGCGCCGATGCCGACGGCGATCGGGTTGCCGATGCGGGCGGCGAGGCTGGCCGTGGCGAGCTGGGAGGCGTCGCCCCACTCGGCGGCGAAGAGCACGCCGAACGACGTCATCGCGGAGCGCAGGAAGGTCTGCGGCGTCGGGCCGGTGCGCGAAGCGTCTTCACCGGCTTCGTCCGCTTCGCTGAATCCCTCGCGAAGGAGCATGAAAGAACCGAGGCCGAACATCGCGGCGACGACGAGGGAAAGGACGAGGTCCGGCAACAGCGTCAGGACACTGCCGAACGCGACGGCGATGACACATTGCACGGCGAACGCGGCGCACACGCCGGCGAACACCGGACCGCCGCGGAAACGAGTGGTCAGCACCAGCGTCGCGACCAGCGTCTTGTCCGGCAGTTCCACGGCGAGGACCAGGCCGAACGCGCTGATCAGCGCCACCATCGCGGAATTCATGTGCTTTCTTCGCCCCTTTCACTGCAACGATAAAGGGGTGATTCAGAGTTCCGCAAGCTGATGGCGTTCGCGAAATCGACGGGTCGGCGGCCATGAATTTGTCATCCAGTCCGGGCGCACAATTTTCTTCGGCATGCCGAATTTTCGTTTGTGGGCTGCGGTAGGTTGAGCGGTATGGGGTCACAGGCGCGTGCTGCGCAGGTCAACGAAGTCATCCGCCGGCTGGAAGCGCACTACGTCTTCCCCGACGTCGCGGCGAAACTGGCGGACGCGCTCCGCCACCGGCTCGATGACGGTGCGTACGCGGACGTCGACGACGCGGAGTTCGCGACGCTCGTCACAGCGGACCTGCAGTCGGTCAACGGGGACCCGCACCTGCGCCTGCGCCACCACACCGACCCGGTGGCCGACGACGGCGACGCGGCGGTGAACTCCGACGGCTTCCGGATCGAGGCCGAGCTGGAGAGCTACGGCATCGCCGAGGTCCGGCGGCTCGCCGGCAACGTCGGCTACCTCGACACGACGATGCTGTACCCGGCGGAGCTGGCCGGCCCGGCGATCGCGGCCGCGATGACGCTGCTCGCGCCGGCCGACGCGCTGCTGCTGGACGTGCGCCGCAACCGCGGCGGCAGCCCGGGCACCAGCGCGTTGCTCCAGACCTACCTGGTCGACGAGCAGGTGCACTACCTCGACATCTACGAGCGCGAGGGCGACAAGACGACCCAGATGTGGACGCTGCCGTACGTGCCGGGCCCGCGCTTCGGCGGCACGAAGCCGATCTGGGTGCTGACCGGCCCGCGGACGTTCTCCGGCGGCGAGGACCTGGCGTTCTCGCTCCAGCAGCAGGGCCGCGCCAAGACGGTCGGCGAGGCCACCCGCGGCGGCGCCCACCCGCGTGAGCAGTACAAGGTGGACACCTACCTCGACGTCACGATCTCGATCGCGCGCTCGCTCCACCCGGAAACGGGGGAGAACTGGGAAGGCACCGGCGTCCGCCCCGACCTGCCGGTGGCGGCCGGCAAGGCGTTCGACACGGCGTACGGGCTCGCGTTGCGCCACGTTCTCGAGCTCGGGGACGACGGCCCGCGCCGCGCGGTGGCGGACGAGGCCCGCCGGGCACTCGACCAGGTGAAGGACGTTGGTCCTGGGGTGGACGGGACCGTTTGATCTAGCTGCCCCATCCGCGCCGGAGCACGCTGGACCACGTGGAGGTCCTAGAGCTAGCGCGGTGGCAGTTCGGCATCACCACCGTCTACCACTTCCTGATGGTTCCGCTGACCATCGGGCTGTCGATCCTGGTCGCGGCGATGCAGACCCGGTGGGTCCGCACCGGCGAGCTGCGGCACCTCAAAATGACGAAGTTCTGGGGCAAGCTGCTGCTGGTCAACTTCGCGATGGGCGTCGTGACCGGCATCGTGCAGGAGTTCCAGTTCGGGATGAACTGGAGCGCGTACTCCCGCTTCGTCGGCGACGTCTTCGGCGCGCCGCTGGCCATGGAAGGGCTCGTTGCGTTCTTCGTCGAGTCGACCTTCCTCGGCCTGTGGATCTTCGGCTGGGACCGGCTGCCGAAGAAGGTGCACCTGGCGTGCGCCTGGGCGTTCTCGCTGGCCACGATGGCTTCGGCATACTTCATCCTTGCGGCGAACTCGTGGATGCAGCACCCGGTCGGCGTGACGTTCGAGAACGGCAAGCCGACGATGAACTCGATCTGGGCGGTGCTGACGAACAACACGGCGCTGGCCGCTATCCCGCACACCCTGGCGGGCGCGTTCTCGGTGGCGGCGGCGTTCCTGGTGGGCGTCGCGGGCTGGCACCTCTGGCGGCGGCGCTCGAACCAGGACGTCTGGCGCTCGTCGCTGCGGCTCGGCGGCTGGGTCGGCATCGCGGCCTTCGCCGTCCTCGCCGTCACCGGTGACGCGCAGGGCAAGCTGATGTTCGAGCAGCAGCCGATGAAGATGGCCTCGGCGGAAGCGCTGTGCCACACGGAGCAGCCGGCGAGCTTCTCGATCATCGCGATCGGCGACGTCGCGGGGTCGAACTGCGAGGACGTCAAGACGTTCAACGTGCCGGCGCTGCTCTCGTTCCTGGCGCACAACGACTTCAAGACCGAGGTCAAGGGCGTCGAGGACCTGATCACGGAGTACCAGGCGAAGTACGGCACCAACTACCCGGACGACCCGGCGCTCGGCTCGCTCGCGGGCAAGCCGATCGACTACGTGCCCAATCTCCCGGTGACCTACTGGGGCTTCCGCATGATGATCGGCTTCGGCGCGGTGTCGGCGGGCATCGGGCTGCTGGCCCTGTGGCTGACCCGCCGCGACCGGATCCCGACCACGCGCTGGTTCCCGCTGCTGGTGCTGGGCGGCATCGCGACGCCGTTCCTCGGCAACAGCGCGGGCTGGATCTTCACGGAGATGGGCCGTCAGCCGTTCGTGGTGGTCCCGAACCCGTCGGGCGTCGACGGGGTGTGGATGTTCACGGCCCAGGCGGTGTCGCGGCTGACGACCGGTGAGGTGTGGACGTCACTCATCGCGCTGACCACGGTGTACGCGGCTCTCGGCGTGGTCGAGCTGTTCTTGATGCGGAAGTACATCCGCGGCGGCGTCGAAGCGGTGATGCCCCCGGAAACGCAGGATTCCGACAAACCGGGCGAGGACACGCTCGCCTTCGCCTACTGAGGTGCTGACGATGAGTGCCGATGTGATCACCCTCGCGGGTTACCCACAGCCTACCTGTGGACAACTCGGCAAGTTGTGGACAACTCACGGCGACCAGGTGGGAGGAGCGGCCCGATGACCCTCGAAATCGTCTGGTTCGTCGTCATCGCGTTCTTCTGGCTCGGCTACCTGTTCCTCGAAGGGTTCGACTTCGGCGTCGGCATGCTGCTGCCGATCCTGGCGCGCGACAACACCGAACGCCGGGTCATGGTCAACACCATCGGGCCGGTCTGGGACGGCAACGAGGTCTGGCTGATCGTCGCCGGCGGAGCCATGTTCGCGGCCTTCCCCGGCTGGTACGCCAGCCTGTTCTCGGCCGCCTACCTGCCGCTCCTGCTCCTGCTGCTCGCCCTCATCGGCCGCGGCGTCGCCTTCGAATACCGCGGCAAGGTCGACTCCGACCGCTGGCGGCGGAACTGGGACCGCGTCATCGTGCTCGGCTCGTGGGTCCCGCCGCTGGGCGTCGGGCTCATCCTCGCGACCACCGTGCTCGGCCTGCCGCTGGACGCCGAGGGCAACCGCGCCGGGTCCGCGTTCGCCGCCCTTCGCTGGGACACCCTGCTCGGCGCGGTCGCCATCGCCGCCTTCTCGATCACGCACGGCGCCGCGTTCCTGGCCCTCAAGACCAGCGGTGACCTGCGGGAACGCGCCCGCAGGCTGGCGATTCGCGCGCTGCCGCTCGCGATGGTGCCGATCGTCGCCTTCCTGGCGGTCGTCCAGTGGCGCGAAGGCACGCTGTGGACGCTGCTCGCGTTCGGCGTTGCCGCCGTGGCGGCGGTCGTCGCCTGGCTGCGGCTGCGCGCCGACCGCGACGGGCAGGCGTTCGCCGCGCTCGGCGTCGTCATCGCCGGGGCCGCGGTGGTCCTGTTCGGTTCGCTCTTCCCGAACGTCCTGCCCTCGACCCTGGACGCCGCCGACACGCTCACCATCGAGGGCGCCGCGTCGAGCCCGTACACGCTGACGGTGATGACCTGGGTCGCCGTCTTCGGCGCCCCGGCCGTGCTGATCTACCAGGGCTGGACGTACTGGGTGTTCCGCAAGCGCATCGGGACCCAGCACATCCCGGCGGTCCACGCACCGTGAGGCCCCGGCCGTCCCAGCTTCCCGGGCGCGCTCCCCTTTCCGCCTCGGAGTCCACAGTGGACTCGGCGCGGCCGGGAAAGGGCCCGCTCGGCGCATTGCCGGCCCTGGTGCCGGCTGTGCGTCGAGCGCTGGCCCTGGTGGGGTTCCTTTCGTTCCTCAACGCCGCCGCGCTGGTGGCGCAGGCGTTCCTGCTCGCCGACGTCCTCGCGGCGATCGTCGGAGCAGGCTCCGGGGGAAGCACCGCCCAGCTGGCCGCGCTGCTCGCACTCGTCGCGACGCGCGCGCTGACCGGCTGGGCGGTGCGCACGGTTTCGGCCCGCGCGGCCGCGACGTCCCAACGCGAGCTGCGCGCCCGGGCCGTCGACCACGCGCTGCGCCTCGGCCCCGAGTGGATCGCCCGGCGCGGCCACGGCGAGCTGACCGCGCTGACCACCCGCGGCCTCGACGCGCTCGACGCGTACTTCCGCGAATACCTGCCCGCCCTCGTGACGGCGGCCGTCGTCCCGCTCGGCGCCGGCGCGGCGATCCTGTTCGCCGACTGGCCGTCCGGCGTGATCATCGCCCTGACCGTCCCGCTGCTCCCGATGTTCGCGATCCTCGTCGGCAAGTACACGGCCGGGCGCGTCGCCGGCGCGACCGACGCCACGCACCGGATGTCCGGGCTGCTGCTCGAGCTCGTGCGCGTGCTGCCGGTGCTGACCGCGTTCCGCCGCGCGGCCGCGCAGGGCGAGACGGTCCGGCGGCTGTCGGAACGCCACCGCCGCGCGACGCTCAAGACGTTGAAGGTCGCCTTCTCCTCGGCGTTCGTCCTCGAGCTCGCCGCGACGCTGTCGGTGGCGCTGGTCGCGGTGGTCATCGGCGTCCGGCTGGCCGGCGGTCACCTGCCGCTGGCCATCGGGCTCGGCGTGCTGGTCCTCGCGCCGGAGTGCTACCAGCCGCTGCGCGCGGTCGGCGCCGCGTTCCACGCCAGCGAGGACGGCGTCGAAGCGGTCCGGCGCGTCGCCGACCTGCTGGCCACGCCGGCCCCCGCGGCCGGCACCGCGATCCCCGCCCGCGGCGAGCTGCGGGTGTCTTCGCTGCGCGTGGCCCGGCGCGACGGGTTCGCCCCCGACGGCGAGACGTTCTCGGTCCGCCCCGGTGAAACGGTCTGGCTCCGCGCCCCGAGCGGCGGCGGCAAGTCGACGACGCTCTCGGCCCTCCTCGGTTTCGTCCCGGCGCACGACGGCGCCATCACGGTCGGGCCGGTCGACCTCGCCGACGCCGACCTCGAGCGGTGGCGCGAGCAGGTCGCGTGGGTGCCGCAGTCGCCGGTCTTCACCGGCGGCACGGTCCGCGAGGAGGTCGGCTCGGCCGCCCTGCTCGACGAACTCGGCCTGACCGGGCTCGCGGACCGTCCGGTCGCGAAGCTGTCGCTCGGCCAGCGCCAGCGCGTCGCCGTCGCCCGCGCGCTGGTCCGGGTCGAGCGCGGTGCCTGGCTGCTCCTGCTCGACGAGCCGACGGCCCACCTCGACGAGGCCACCGCGCGCCTGGTCCTCGACGCCGTCCAGCGCGCGGTCGACAACGGCGCCGCGGCCGTCATCGCGGCCCACGAGCGCACGGCGGCGGTTTCCCTCGCGCCCGAGGTTTTTGCTATTCCTGAACCGTCCACAAAGGATACTTCGAACGAGTCCCTGGGCTGGCGCGCGCTCCTCGACGGCCGGCTTTTCGGGGGAGCGGCGTTGGGTGCGGTGGCGCTACTGGCCGGGGTGGCGCTGACCGCGACGTCGGGCTGGCTCATCGCGAAGGCGTCGCAGCAGCCGCCGATCCTGACCCTGACGGTCGCGGTCGTCGGCGTCCGCGCGTTCGGGCTGGGCCGCGCCGGGCTGCGCTACGTCGAGCGTCTGGTCACCCACGACGCCGCGTTCCGCATCGCCGGCCGGCTGCGCGTGCGGTTGTGGAATTCCCTGGTCCGCCTCGGCCCCGCGCGCGGCCTGCGGGCGGGCGAAGGGCAACGCCGCCTGGTCGCCGACGTCGACACCGTGCGCGACCTGCTGCCCCGGGTGGTCTCGCCGCCGCTGGTGGTGGCACTGGTCGCGGCCGGCGCGATCGCCGTCCAGACGTGGGTCCTCCCCGCGGCCGGCCTGACCCTCGCGGCGGCGGTGGCCCTCGGCCTGTGCGCGCCGTGGGTCGCGCTGCGCACCGAACGCCGGGCGACGTCGGCGCTGGCGACGGGCCGCCGGGACGTGGCCTCGCGAGTCCTGGTCCTGTTCGAAGCGGCGGCCGAACTCCTCGCTTTCGGCACGGCCCGCGCCCACCGCGGCGCGCTGGCGGACGCCGACACCCGCCTGGCCGCGCAAGCCCGCCGTCAAGCGTTCGGCGCGGGCGCGGCGGAAGCGCTGGTGACGCTGGCGTGCGGAACGGCCGCGGTCCTCAGCACGGCGTTCGCCGCTTCGGCGGTCTCGGCCGGGCAGCTCGACCCGGTCCTGGCGCCCCTGCTCGCGCTGGTGCCGCTCGCGCTGGCGGAGGTCCTCGCGCTGCTGCCGCCGGTGGCGCAGCACTGGGACACGCTGCAGCGCGCCCGCCACCGTCTGGCCGACGCGCCGCCCGCGGCTGCCCGGCCCACGCACCCCGGGACCGGTGTCGAGCTGAAGGGAGCGGACCTCGGCTGGCCGGACGGCCCGGTCGTGCTCCACGACGTGGACGTCACCCTCGCGCCGGGCACGTACGCCGCGGTGGTCGGCCCGAGCGGCGCGGGCAAGTCGACGCTCGTCGCCGCCCTGCTGGGGTTCCTCACCCCGCGCGACGGTGTGGTCAGCGTTCCGGACGTCGTCGCGTGGGCACCGCAGGAGCCGATGCTCGCGGCCACGACGGTCGCCGAGAACCTCCGCCTCGCCCGCCCCACGGCAACCGAGGAGGAGCTCCGGCAAGCGCTCCACGAGGCCGCCCTCGACGACGTCGACCCGGCCACACTCCTCGGCAGCGGCGGCACCGGCCTGTCCGGCGGCCAAGCCCAGCGAGTCGCACTGGCCCGAGCGCTCCTCGGCGCACCGACGGCGGGGCTCGTCCTGCTGGACGAACCGACCGCGCACCTCGACGAACCGACGGCCCAGGCGGTGCGCACCCACCTGCGCGAAGCCCTGGCCGGCCGCACGGTGCTGCACGTGACCCACCGAGCCGACGAGGCCGCCGGCGCGGACGTGGTCCTCGAGGTCCGCGACGGCCGCGTGGTGACCCGGGTACCGGTGCCGTGATCGCACCGCCACTGCGCCGCGCGATAATGACGGCACTCATGGATCCGACGCTTGCCGCGCGGGCACTGTCCGCCGCCACCGAGATCACGAGCACCGCCCTTTCCGGCGACGACCCGGGCGCGGTGCTCGACACGGTCGTAGCCCGAGCAGCCGAGCTAGCCGACGCCGACTTGGGCTTGGCAATGGTGAGCGCCGACGACGGCCGCGTGGTGGTCGAGGCCGCCCACTACGCCAGCCCCCACCCGGCCGCGGGCGGCCACGTCGGGTCCGCAGCCGGCCTGGGGTTCGGTGCGCGCACGGCCGAGCCCGGTGCCGCGCCCGGCGAGCCGACCGCGGGCCAAGGGGTCGATCGCACCGCTGGTCCGGTCGCTAGCGGCTCCACCAGTGCGCTCGCCGGTCCGAGCGTGGGTGACGCCGCAGGCCCAGGGGTCGATCGCACCGCTGGTCCGGCCGCAAGCGGCCCCGCCAGCGCGCTCGCCGGTCCGAGCGCGGGTGACGCCGCCAGCCCAGGTGCCGATCGCACCGCTGGTCCGGCCGCAAGCGGCCTCGCCGGTCCGAGCGCGGGTGACGCCGCGGGCCCAGGTGCCGATCGCACCGCCGGTCTGGCCGCAAGCGGCCCCGCCGGCGCGCCCGCCGGCGCGAGCGCGGGTGACCCCGCCGGCCCAGGTGCCGATCGCACCGCCGGTCCGGTCGCAAGCAGGCCCGTCGGCCCGAGCGCGGGCGACACCGCCAGCCCCCGCGCCGCCGGTCTGGCCGCAAGCGGCCCCGCCGGCGCGCCCGCCGGCGCGAGCGCGGGTGACCCCGCCGGCCCAGGTGCCGATCGCACCGCCGGTCCGGTCGCAAGCAGGCCCGTCGGCCCGAGCGCGGGCGACACCGCCAGCCCCCGCGCCGCCGGTCTGGCCGCAAGCGGCCCCGCCAGCGCGCCCGCCGGCGCGAGCGCGGGTGACCCCGCCAACCCAGGCGCCGACCGCACCGCGGGCGACACCGCCAGCCCAGGCGCCGATCGCACCGCCGGCCCGGCCGCGGGCGATCCCGCCGGCTCAGGTGCCGGCGTGTCGAACGGGGAGTCGCTGCGGGGCCTCGCCCTGCCCGCCGATTCCGCTGCCGGGCACGTCGCTCGCGGGGGAGAACCCGTGGCGAGCGATGACTTCACCGTCGATCCGCGGACCGCGCCCTACGTTCCCGCCGAACTGCACGGCTATGGGCCGTTCGCGGCGGCGCCGTTCGGGTCCGGGGGGCGGGTGCTCGGGGCGCTGACCGTCTACCGGAGGCGGGGCAGGGAGCCCTTCTCCGCGGGGACCGTCGAGATGCTCGTCGCCTTCGCCGCGCAGGCCGGGGTTGTGCTCGCGCTCGCCGAGGGGGCCAACGCGCGGCATCGGGTCGCGCTGTACGAGGAGCGGGAGCGCATTGCCCGCGAGCTCCACGACGTCATCGTCCAACGGCTCTACGGCGCCGGCATGCAACTGGACCGGGTCCGGCGCAACATGCGCAAGCGGTTCGCCCAAGCCGATGGGGCTCGGCTCTCCGACGCGATCGACCAGCTCGACCAGACCATCGAGGAGATCCGCGGCACCGTGCGCGCGCTGCGGTCGCCGGAGCCTCGCCACGACACCGGCACGCCCACCGACCTCGCCGAGTCGGCGCGCGGCGAGGTCCGTATCGCCGGCGAACTGCTCGGCTACCCGCCGACACTGGAGCTGTCCGGCGAATTCGCCGACATCCCCGCGGAACACGCCGACCACATCCGGGCCGCTCTGCGCGAAGCACTGTCCAATGTGGTCAGACACTCCGGCGCGAGCGAAACCCGCGTGACGCTGGCCAGGGACTCCGACGGTGTCAAACTCCGCGTCCGGGACAACGGTTCCGGTGTTCCCCAGGGCGTCGCCACCCGTGGTCTGCGTCATCTCGCCGAACGCGCGGACGCCGCGGGCGGGAAGTTCTTCCTGAACTCCTCACCCAGTCTCGGCACACTCGTCGCGTTCGACCTCCCACTTGACTGACCGGTTCTCCTGCGGACTCAACCTTCTCGGGTCATCCAGCCTCCCTTCCACGCCCTCGAAATGATCGTACCGCTTGATCGAACACACATTCGACTCACGTTCGAGTGAATCTTGTGCGGCAAATGGCCAGGACGGCATGGCGGACCGTGACCGGTCCGTAAAAAGCACGCAGCGAACGGCGGATTGCGGACGCGCCGGTCGCGAGGGGTTACTTCTCGCGCCGCGCGATCCAGGCGGCGGCCTGGGTCCGGCGCTGCATGCCGAGCTTCGCGAGCACCGAAGTGACGTAGTTCTTGACCGTCTTCTCCGCGAGGAACAGCCGCTCGGCGATCTCGCGGTTGGACAGGCCCTGGCCGATCAGCTCGAGCACGTCGCGCTCGCGCTCGGTCAGCGTCGCCAGCTCGTCCGTCGGCGGGTGGCGCATCTTGTCCAGCACCCGCGCGGTGCTCAGCGGGTCCAGCAGCGAGCGCCCGGCCGCGACCTCGCGCACCGCGTGCACGACGTCCTGCCCGCGCACCTGCTTCAACAGGTACCCGGCCGCGCCGGCCATGATGGCGCCGACCATCGCTTCTTCGTCGTCGAACGCCGTCAACATCAGGCAGGCCGGCGGGTTCGGTTTCGACCGCAGTTCGCGGCAGAGCGTGATGCCGTCGCCGTCGCCGAGGCGGACGTCGACCACCGCGACCTCCGGTTCGACGTGCATCGCCACCGCCAGCGCTTCTTCGACGCTGCTCGCCTCGGCGACGACCTCGATGTCGGGCTCGTCGCCGAGGAGGTCGCGGAGCCCGCGGCGGACCAGTTCGTGGTCGTCGACGAGCAGCACCTGGATCGGCATACCCCGAGGTTACGGGGTCGCGCACGGCCCGGCGGCGGCCGGTCGGTGCCGTCACACGTGAATTACGTCAAACGTGTGACCGCGTGAGCCGTAACATTCCGCGCGGTACGCATTTCCGGTCCGAACACCCGCAGGTCGAAGCCGAACCGGGAAAGAATCACGGAAATCCCGCGCAGTGGTGGATCGCTGCCATTCCGGAAATTCGGGAATGGTCCGTAACGGTGTCGCGGACGTCGCGATACTAACCACGCAATCGCACCGATTCCCCTCTGAAAGGACTTCCGTTGTCCTTGTTCCGTCGTGCCCTGACGACGTCCGTCGCCGTCGCCGGGTTCGCCATCCTCGGCCCCGTCTCCTTCGCTTCCGCGCAGCTCGCGACGCCGCTCGCGGCCGACGTCGACTGCCCCGATTTCCAGTACCAGGAAGACGCGCAAGCCGTCCTGGACGCGACGCCGGGGGACCCGAACCACCTCGACGCCGACAACGACGGCATCGCCTGCGAATCCCTGCCGCACCGCCCGCAGCAGGGCAGCACCGCACCCGCGCCGACGTCCGAGCGGCCCACCACGGCGACGAAGACCCGCACCCAGCCGGCCCCGAAGACGACCACCAAGCAGCACACCGGCACCCAGGTCAAGGTCAAGCCGGTCGGCGGCGTGGCCACCGGCGGCGGCGAACCCGATCCCGAAGTCCCCGGCTTCCTGCTGCTCAGCGGCGCCCTCGTCGCCGCGGCGGCGTCCGGCGGCATGGTGCTCTACCTGCGCCGGCGCCCGAGTTGAGGTACCCGCGCCTGTGGCCCGCGGTCACGGCGGTCGTCGCCGCGCTCGGGGTGGTCCTGGCCGTGGCCCTCGTCCTCGTCCTGTCGCCGCGGACGCCGGACCCGATCGCACCGCCGAGCCCCGCGGTCCCGGCCGCCACGGGCACCTCGGGCGCCCCGGGGACCGCGACCGCGACCGCCGGCGGCCTGCCGGCGGCGAAACCGGCGTCACTGAGCATCCCGGCGATCGGCGTCCGGGCGGACGCGCTCGAGGACCTCGGGCTCACCGCGGACGGCGCGCTCGAGGTCCCGCCGGATGCCACGACGGTCGGCTGGTTCACCGGGGCGCCGTCGCCCGGCGAGGTCGGCCCGGCGGTGCTGGCCGCGCACGTCGACTACAAGCACGTGCCCGGCGCGTTTTCCCGGCTCAAGGAATTGCGCCCCGGCGAGCAGGCCCGGGTCGGCCGCGCCGACGGGCGGATCGCGGTCTTCACCGTCTACCGCGTCGACCGCTACGCGAAAGCCGAATTCCCGACCGGTCAGGTGTACGGCGACACGGCCGATCCCGAGCTGCGGCTGATCACCTGCGGCGGCGCGTTCGACCGGGCGAGCGGCAACTACCTGGACAACGTCGTCGTCTACGCCCGGCTGAGCGCGGTCGAGGTCTGAGCCAGGTCGATCCGCGCGAGCTCGAGCCGCCGGTAGGCGTGCTCCCCGAGCGACCAGACGTCGAGGACGTCGCCGTCGAGCTCGGGATACGCGATCACCAGCCGCGCGGGCTCGGCTTCGGCCGCGCGGTACACGACGTCCACCGGGATCCCGGCTTCGAGCTGCCAGCAGAGTTGCTGCTGCTTCGGCGTGAGCCGGCCCGCGTACCGGTCGCTCATGGCGCGCGCCAGCTGGCCGCGCAGCAGCACCGGGCCGCTCGCCGGGGCCGCCAGCAGCCGTTCGGCGTGGTCGGCGGGATCGGGCGGGAGTTCCCCGGGTTCGGCGTCGCGGAGGACGGCCTTCGGTTCGGGTTGTTCGCGCGCGGGCAGCAGGATGGTGCCGTCGGCGGCGTGGCGGGTCGGCGCGTAACCGGCTTCGCGCAACGCTTCGAGCGTGCCGGCGGCGTCCACAGTGGACGTCAGTACCGTCGGCGCCAGGGACCGCAGCCCGAGCTTGGCGAGCCTGCGGTGCGCGGCGAGCTCGGCCAGCATCGCGGGTTCCCCGACGACGACGCTCGCGACGTCGAGCACCTGGACTTCCCCGTGCCGCCGCGCGACGTCGTTGACCAGGTACACCAGCGGTTGCGGCAGCTCGCCCGCGGCGATCGCGCCGAGGTCGGCGAGCAGCTCGGCGGCCGTCGCGCCCTGGTCGAACGCGCGCCGGACGGACGCGGGGGAGAACCGCCAGCTCGTCGCGGTGCCCTGGGCTTCGCGGTCGCCGACGCGGTCGAGCAGCGCGGCCAGCCGGGCGTCGGGTGAGCCCGGCACGATCGCCGTCAGGTCGGTGCCGAACAGCGCCGTCGTCCGCGCGCGGGCGACGAGTTCGCCGGTGACCTCGACGAGCCCGTCGCCGGACAGCAGCGCGCGCCCGGTGGCGGTGACCGCGCCGTGCGCGAGGAGGCCGAGCAGTTCACCCTCGGCGACGGCGGCCTCGACGGACGCGGCGAGGTCGTCGGTGGGCAGCAGCGGCGCGTGCCACTCGGCCAGGCGGGTCAGGTCGCCGGTGAGCGCCGCGCCGGGCTCGAGCCGCGCCAGCAGCCGCACGACCAGCCGCCGGACGAACGCGTCGACGTCCGTTCCGTGTTCGGGCGGCACCGGGTGCCACCAGGTCGTCAGCAGCAGTCGGTACAGCAGCGCCGGCGCGGGGCGGGCGAGGTCGGGATCCGGCGCGAGCGTGGGCGGCGGTGCCTTCTGGCCGCGGCGGAGAACCGGCGGCTCGTCGGCGAGCAGCAGACCCGCCTGCGCCGCGAGGTCGATGGCCAGCTCGATCTCCGCCGGCGTCGCCCCGGTGTCCTTGGCGACCTTCTTGATCAGCCGGGCCCCGATCGTGCCGTCCTTGAGCAGCGGCAACGGCTCCGCGGCGGCCAGGTCGAGCACCGCCGAAACGCGGTCGAGCAGCCGCAGCGCGGCGGCCGACGACGTGGCCTCGGCCGCCTCGGTCCCGACGTGCGTGACGGCGTACTCCGGCTCCTCGGGCGTGAAGGGCAGCCGGTGGTCCGCCCCGCGCAGGGCGAGCGAGATCTCGATCGGCATCGCGGTGCCGCCGTAGTAGGTGCCGAACAGGAACCCGTGGTCGAGCGCCCAGCCCAGCGGCGGCATGCCGTCGACCTCCGGGACGCCCTCGGCCATGTCCCGCAACACTTTCCGCGTCTGCTCGGGTGCGGTGGCGAACAGCGCGCGGACGCGGTCGCCGTCGCGGAAGTACCGGACGAGGTCCGCCGGCGGCACCCCGAGGTTGCGGGCCAGGCGCGCCCGCTGGATCGTGGTGAGGTCCGCGAGCAGGTCGGCGACGGGCTGCCCGAGTCCCTCGGCGCGGAAGCTGTTCCGCTGCAGCACTTCCAGCAGCACGATCCGGTCGCCGTCGCGCCACAGCAGCGCGCGCTCGGCGAGTTCGTCCACAGAGGACTCGACGGCGGCACCGCCGAGCAGCGCGCGGACGTCGTCGAGCGGTACGGGCCCTTGGCTGAGCGCGTCGCACAGCTGGACCGCGCGCAGCACCTGGGTCAGCGGCAGGGACAACCCGAGCAGGACTTCGTCGACGGATTCGGGTGACGCGAGCCTCGCCGCGACGACGTCGAGCCGCCGCGGCCACGGCTCCGCCAGCACGTCCGGCCGGTGGGCCAGCACCTTCGCCAGCCCGTCCCGGTCCAGGCCCGCGAGCCTGCCGAGCAGTTCCTCGGCGGTGGTCATCGGACCAGGTTAGATCACCGTTCGCAGGCCACGCCGTCGCCGTCGCGGTCGAGCGCGGACCGGTAACCCGGTTCCCCGCGGTACAGCGGGGCGGCCCCGGCTGCCTTCGCGGCGGAGCAGTTCGCGTAGTAGGCGCTGTGGTCGGGTTCCGGGGCCGGCGGAGCTTCCTCGGTCGTCCGGACGACGGGCGGCGGCTTCGGGGCCGCCTTGGTCGCGGGCGCGGGCGGGGCGACCGGCGGGGCCGCGGTGGTGGGCACCGGGGCCGGCGCGGGCGCGGGGGCGTCGATGGTGCCGTTGCACGGCGGGCCCCACAACCCGGTGGTGGCCTGCTTCGCCGCGGTTTCGGCGGCCGCGAGCGCCGGCAGGGTCGCGTTCGCCGCGTACTTCAGATAACCCAGCTGGATCGCGAGCGCCGCGTAATCGCGGCCGTCGGCCAGCGTGACCGCGATGCCTTGCGCCGTTTCCGCGCCGAGCGTCACGGCTTTGCCGGAAAGCGTCGTGGCGGCCCAGCCCAGCGATTCCGTCGCGTAGCACCCGGTGCCGGCGAGCGGGGCGACGACGCCGAGCACGTGCACCGTTTTCGTGGTGCCGTCGCTGCCGTTCACGACGACGGTGGCGCCGTCGGTCACCGTGCCGACGGTGTGGGTCACCGCGACCGGGGTCGGCGTCGGCGACGGAGTCGTGCTGGTCGGCGGGGGTGTGGCCGACGCCGGCGCCGCCGCGGCGACCGGCTTCGGTGCGGGCGCCTCGCCGAAGACGGCGCCGAGCACGAACAGGACGCCGAAGGCGGCCAAGACGATCTTCAGCCAGTTCGGAATGCGCTTCATCCGGGATTCCCTGTTCTCCGACGCGGTGTGCCGACGGTGTACTCGCGAAATCTCCCGCCGTTGTTACGCGCGTTCCCGTGATCGACCACCAGTCGTTATCGGACGGAATGTTGCCGTCACGATCCCGTCACGAACCACCGATCCACGCCGAAAAGCTGTCACAACGCCCGCCGGGAAAACGACCTGCGGGGCGTGATCGAATCCCTCTCGCTGCTCGGTGCCGGCGGCCATCCCGCGCGGGGCACCGACTTCACCGCGCTGGACATCCGCACGACCGGGCTGCGGCCGGGGCACGTCGTCGAGCTGGCCGCCGTGCGGGTCCGCCCCGACGGCACGGTCGCCGGCGAACTGTCGACCCTGGTCGACCCCGGACCCGGCGTGCCGCCCGGCCCGGTCGCCCTGCACGGCATCACGCGCGCCGACCTCGACGGCGCACCCGCGTTCGGCGCGGCGCTGGGCTCGCTGCTGAACCTGTGCCGCGGCAGCGTCGTCGTCGCGCACGACCTGCCGTTCGTCGCGTCCTTCCTGGACTCGGAGGCCGCCCGGATCGGCGCCCGCGTGCCGGTGCTGCCCGGTGTGGACACGCTGGCCGCCGCGCGGACCGCCGTCCGGCTGCCCAACCACCGGCTCGCCACCGTGGCGCCCGCCTTCGGGATCGCGGCCCGGCCCGGCCGGACGGCGTTGTCCGGCGCGCGCACCGTCGCGCAGCTCGCCGTCAGCCTCTTCGGCCGCCACGGCTTCACGTTCGCCTCGCCGCCCGTCCTCCCCGCGCTGCCGCAGTTCGCGGCCGGCCCGCTGCGCCCGCGCGCCGACGTCCCGGCCGGCGAACCGGGCTGGATGGCCGAGGCCGTCGAGCGGGTGGCGATCGGCCCGGACGGCGACGCGTACCTGGACCTGCTCGCCGGCGTCGTCGCCGACCGGCACCTGGCGCCGGACGAGGTGGCGGCGCTGGCCGGGCTGGCGGCCGAAGCCGGCTGGCCGGCCGAGCGCGTGCGCTCGACGCACGAGCGGTTCGTGGTCGCCCTGCGCGAAGTGGCGGAACGGGACGGCGTGGTGACCGCCGCGGAAGCCCGTCAGCTGTGGCAGGTGGCGACCGCTCTCGGCGTCGCGGACGCCGGCGACCTGCGGCCGACGGCGGACGGCAGACCGGCCCGGGTGCTCGTCCTCGGCACCACCGCGGCGGCCGACCGGCTGCGTGCCCGCGTGCTGGCGGAGGGCGTGCAGCTGGCCAAGAAGCTGACCGCGAGCGTGACGCACCTGGTGGCCGACCCGAGCGTGCCCGCGAACGAGCCGCGCCTGGCGCGCGCCGCCGAGCTCGGTGCGGACGTGCTCGACGTCCACTCGGCACCGGTCGCGCTCGGCTTCGAACCACCGCTCGCGCCCGCGCCACCGGCGCCGGCGCCGGAGAGGGCCCGGCTGCCGAAGGTCGTCGGCGGGCGGGTCCTGATGGGTGCCGGGCTGCTCCTGATGTTCTTCACCGTCGTCGGCATGTTCGCGGGAACACCGCTGGCCGCCGGGATCTTCTTCGCGTTCTTCGCGGTCGGCGCCCTGCTCGGCGGCTGGTGGCTGGCCGAGCCCGCGCCGCGCTAACGTCGGGGAAGTGCCGAAGCTGATCCACTTGAACGGGCCGTCCGGGATCGGGAAGTCCACGATCGCGCGGGTCTACGCCGAGCGGCACCCCGGGGTGCTGAACCTCGACACCGATCGGGTCGTCTGCCTGATCGGGGGCTGGCGGGAGACCTTCTTCGAGACCTTCCGGGCCGCGCAGCTGCTCACCCGGGCCATGGCGGAGGCGCACCTGAAGAGCGGGCACGACGTCGTCATGCCGCAGCTCGCCACCCGGGTCGCCGACATCGAGGCCTTCGAGCGGGTCGCCGCGGACTGCGGGGCCGAGTACCGGGAAATCCTGCTCACCGCCGGCAAGCCCGTCGCCACCCGGCGGTTCGCCGAGCGGGCCGCGGAGGGGGATGCCGAAACCGAAGGGGTCGACGGCGTCCTGAACGCGCGCGGCGGCACCGCCCTGGTCGAGCGGATCCACGACCAGCTCACCGCCTACCTCCCGCAGCGGCCCGGGTGCGTCGTCGTCGAGACCGGCGGGCGGGCGCCCGAGGAAACCTACGACGCCGTCGTCGCCCAGCTGAGCGGGCGGTGACGCGGTCCGGTTCACTGTCGGCATGGCGGGCATCCCGGAATTCGCGCTGCGGCAGATCGAGCGCTGGTGTGCCCGACGCGTGCCCGAGCACCTGCGGGACCAGGTGCGGGTCGAGTGCCGCACGCGGGGGCGGGCCGTCACCATCGTCGAGCTGCGGGCCGGGAGCGAGCAGAAGATCGCGCAGCTGCGCGTCGACGACTTCGGGATCTGGTCGGTGTTCTGGGCCGAGGAGAACGGGCGGTGGCTGGCGCACCCGGACGCGCCCGTCGCGAGCACGCCGCCGCCGTTGCTAGCCGAGATCGAACGGCGTTGCGAGCGGGACTAGGCAGGCGGCGGGAAGCGGACCTCGTTGCGGTCGATCTTCGCGTGCGCCGCGGCAGGCAGGTCGACGCCGAGGCGGTCCGCCAGCTGCAGCAGGTACAGCGTGACGTCGGCGATCTCGTCGAGCACCTTCGCCTCCAGCTCGGCGTCTTCACGCCACGCGTCGGACTCCTCCGGTGTCAGCCACTGGAACAGCGAGGTCAGTTCGCCGACCTCGCCGGAGAGCGCCATCACGAGGTTTTTGGGCGTGTGGAAGGGCTCCCAGGCGCGGGCCGCCGCGAAGCCGCGCAGCCGCTGGGTCACGTCGTCGAAGGTCACGCGGCGATTGTGCCCGGCCGTCACGGTGCGCTAACGGCCGTATGGCGGATTGGCGTTGACCGGTGAATCTCTCACTCAATAGGTTGCACTTCGTCGGGATGCTTGCGGGGCCCCAAGGCTGGGAAAGGAACGTCTTGAAGTACCTGCGATCCGTCCGCGGCCGCATGCTGGGCATCGCTCTCCTCCCCGGTGGTGCCCTCGTCGCCGTGGCGATCGTCATCACCGCTTTCCTGCTCCACCAAGCGATTCGCACGCGCGACCTCGCGGTCGAGACGGCGAACGCCGCGGACCGGACGGCGCGGTCCGTCGTCGCGCTGCAGGCGCAGCGGAGCGCGGCGATGGCCGCGCCGGAGCTGCGGACTGCCGCGTACGCGAGCTACACGCAGCGGATCGAAACCGCCATCGCCGGGCTGCGCGACTACGTCCGCCGCGCGCCGGACGCCGAATCGGCCTACCAGCAGACGACCGCCGTCGAGCTGCTCTCCGTCGCCGAAGGCATGGACCGCTCGGATTCCCTCGCGCTGGCGGGACTCGACGGCGTCACGCGGCGGCCGTACGCCTCCGCCGTCGCCGCCTACCGGGCCGGGCTGACGCGGGTCGTGCCGCAGCTGACCGACAGCGGCCGGACTGCGTACGAGTCGCTCACGCGCAGCGCCGAGTGGAGCCGGCTCGCCGCCGCCGAAGACGCGTTCACCGCCGCCGAACCGCTGCCCGTGGCCGAATCCACGTGGCGCAGCGCCGCCTTCACCGTCTCCGAGCAGCTCGGCCGGCTCTACACCCAGCAGAGCCAGTACGCCGTGCAGCTCACCCTCGACGACGGCCGCCGCACGCTCGCCGGCGCGCTCGCCGCGGGGACCGCGCTGCTGCTGGGCGCGGTGCTCCTGCTGGTCGTGGTGCGGCGGCTCGTGGCGCGGGTGCCGGTGCCGGTCGTCCCGATCATGGTCCCCACCGTCTGCTCGCCCATCCCGCGTCCCCGCCACGCACGGTCACGACGGCCGCGCGTGCCCGAGCCGTGGCCGCTGAAAGCCGTGCTCGACGACTTGCGCCGCCAGTGAGCGCCTCACCGAGAGTCACTCGTTACTCCGAAAAGAGCACGCGGTTGGCCCACACGCCGCCTTGCCGGGCTCGGGCAGACTGGTGCGCGTGAGTTCCCCCTCGGATCTTCGCCCCTACCTGCGCACTTTGGACGCGGAGACGCTGGCGGACCTGCTGCACGCCCAAGCCGAGCGTGACCCTGAGTTGCGGCACTCGCTCGAACTGCGCGCGGCGACCCAATCCGGTGACGTCAGCGAGGCGCACCGCTTGCTCGACACCGCCGTGACCGACGGGAACGTCGAGTACACCGCGAAGGTCGGCGCGGTGCTGGACACGCTGCAGCGGATGCTCGACGCCGGCAGCCGCGCCGACCTGGCGCCGCTGGCCCGGCGCACGGTCGACGACATCAGCGAGGTGCTGGAGCAGGCCGGCGACCACCCCGGCGACCTCGGCGAGCGGCTGGACCGGGCCGTCGAGCTGTACGCCCGCGCGTGCGCCGCCCGCCCGCCGGACCCGGAGAAGCTGGCCGGCTGGATCGTCGAGGTCGAGTTCGACGGCCCGGGGTGGCCGGTCATCGACCTCGCCGATTTCGCGACCGCGCTGGGCGAACGCGGGCTCAAGCTGATCAAGTCCGTGGTGGACGACGTGCTCGCGGCGGACGTCCCGGGCCACCGCAGGGACGTGGCCGAACGGCTGCGGGAACAGCTGGCCGAGGTGCGCGGCGACGTCGACGAGCTGGTCGCGATCCTGTCGGCCAAGCCGCCGCGCGTCGACGTCAGCCTCAAGATCGTCCGGGTGCTGCGGGCCGCGGGACGGCACAGCGAGGCCATCGCGCACGCCGCCCGCGCGCTCACCCACGACAAGCAGCCGCCGGCGCCGCCGGAGCCCGAGGACGAGACTTCCCGCCGCCGCAAGGACTTCGACGCCCGGCCGGACCGCGAGACGTTCGCCGCGCTGCGCGAAGCCGCGCAGGCCGCGGGCAAGTGGACGGCGCAGCGCCGGGACGCGCTGGCGACCCTGCGCGAACGCGCCGCCGGAGGCGGGGCCGACGAACTCGTCCGCGTCCTGCTCGACGACGGCCGTCCCGACGAAGCCTGGCGCGCCTGCGTCCGGTTCGGGGCGTCGCCGGAGCTGAAGCTCGAACTGGCCGAGCTGCGCGCGGCCGGGCACCCGGCCGAGACGATCCCGGTCTTCCGCGAGCACGTCGACGAGCTCATCGAGCGCAAGGACCCGCAGGCGTACCAGGAAGCCGCCCGCCGGCTGAAGCTGTTGCGCGGCTTGCACAAACGCGCCGAAACGCCGGAAGAATTCACCGCTTACCTGGCCGCGCTGGTGGAAACCCACCGCCGGAAGTCCCGGCTGATCACGGAAATCCGCACCGCGCGAATCGCGTTGCCCAAAGCCGTAACCTCCCCGCGCGCACCTCGTTGACCGCAGTGAACCGGTGTGCACGTGCACCGGGGCACCGCGAGCCCGCCATGGCGGAGACGTCCTGGCCAGCGCCGTCGCGGTGGCCCTGTCCCGTCGCCCCGCCCGGCGCCTCCCCGCCGGGCACGCGACCGGGACCCGCGCCAGGGCCACCGCGACCGGCTCGCCGGTAGGTGAAAACATGGGCCTATGAGCCCGGTGAGTCGTGCCCGCAAGAGGCAGCCGCAGCCCGTCACCCACAGCGTGACCGGCCTGTTCAAGGACGTCCTGAACGACTTCTCGGCGCTGGGTGCCGAGCCCGCGCCGGTCGACGTCGAGCTGCTCGCCTCCGAGGTGCTCGGCCAGTTCCACGACGTGTCCGTCGAGGACGGCGAAGAGCCGCTCAGCCTGGAGCTGATCGCCTTCGCGCAGCGCAAGATCACCCCCGGTGCGGCCGCGCTGCTGGCGGCGCTGAAGGTCGTCGCCGAAACCGACGTCGAGCGCAAGGCCGCCGACGCCGGGCTGCAGGTCGTGCTCGGCCGCGGCATCCCCGCGCCGACGTGGGCCGGTGACCTGGGCCGGGTGCGCGCCGGCGAGTGCTGGCGCACCGGCGACGTCTACGGCGACGAGTCGTCACTGCTCTGCGTCTTCTCGCACGGCGACCAGGCGTACGGCCTGCTCGCGCTCCTCGACTTCACCGAGGGCGGCCGGGTGCGGGACCTCGTCGTCATCGACCAGCCCGCCGACGTCCTCGGCGAAATGCGGGAGCAGGCCGAAGCCGATCCGGAGCTGGTCGTCTTCGAAGCCGTCGAGCCCGCCGAGGCGCACCGCCTGATCGCGGACGGCCTCGCCGCGACCGACCACCTCGAGGACGCCGACGTCAGCGAGGACTACGCGCGCTTCCACGCGGTCACGCTCACCTGGTGCCGCGCGCTGCCGGAGCCCGCGCTCGTGCCCGAGGTGGCCGAGTGGTCCGAAGCCGAGCGGGCCGCGGTCGTCGAGCAGTTCGTCGCGGCGAGCGGTGAGGACGCCGACGCCGCCCGCGCGATCGGCCGCCTGCTGCTGGAGCACGGGCTGCGCACCGACCCGGCGAACCCGCTGCGCGTCGGCCCGGAGAAGGTGGCGCGGTTCCTCGAGGGCCTGCTGGGCGAGGAGTACGAGCTCGACGCCGACCACGAGGAAGCCGTCGAGCCGGTCGTGCTGGCCTGGGTGCAGTGGACGGGGGAGCGGGCCGGCCTGACCGAGACCGCCATCGCCGCCCTCGACGAAGCCGTCGCCGACTACCTCAGCGAGTACGCCGACGAGGACGACTCCCCGCTGGAGCGCTACTTCGACGGCGTCGGCGACCTGTCGCCGAGCGAACTGGCCGACGCGCTGGAGCGCCGGATGTTCGCCGTGCCGTCGCTGACCACGGAGATCGACGACGAAGAGGTCGACCTCGACCCGACCGACGCCGAGCAGCGCCGGGCGCTCGTCATCGCCGAGGCGGACGAGGACGAGGAAGAGCAGCGGCTGATCCTGCGCGCGACCATCGTCGACCAGCTGTGGGACAACGAGCCCGCCGACGTCTGGCAGACCGTGGAGCGCCTGAACGAGGGCGAACTCGACCGCGACGAGATCTTCGAGCAGCTGATCGACGCGCTGGAAGGCAGCTTGGTGGAGGGCGAAAGCCTCGAATACGACGCGGACGCCTACGTCGAGGCGCTGGCCGGACTCTGATCGCTACGGCAGGGGGCCCGTCGGTTCGGCGGGCTTCTTGCTGCGGCGCTCCTGCAGCCGGTCGTCGAAGTCGACGACGAACGTTCCGGCGGCCATCGCGATCAGCAACACCAGACCGAGCAACGCGCCGACCCACGTGAGGACCATCGAGAACATCGTGGGCCTCCTCCCCAGCTCAGAGCCGTTTTCCGGACTCCTTCAGGGTCGCTTTCCGAACGGGCGTCCGGTATCGGCCAACCGGTTAGGCCTCGCTGCCTCCCCTCGGCCGATCGGCCGGTGTTGGGGGCTCAGCGTGGGAATGGTGCGCGTGTGGGTGAAGGATCAGAGCTTGCGGAGCCGGACGCGGTTGATCGCGTGATCGCAGTCCTTGCGCAGCACGAGCGTCGCCCGGGGCCGGGTCGGCTTGATGTTCTCCATCAGGTTCGGCTCGTTGATCGAGCGCCACAGGTGCTTCGCCTCGGCGCGGGCCTCGTCGTCCGGCAGGCCGGCGAAGTGGTGGAAGTGCGACGCCGGGTCCGCGAACGCCGTGTGCCGCAGCTCCAGGAACCGCTCGATGTACCAGCGCTCGATGTCGCCGGTGTGCGCGTCGACGTAGATCGAGAAGTCGAACAGGTCCGACACCATCAGCCGCGGCCCCGGCTGCAGCACGTTCAGGCCTTCGACGATGAGGATGTCCGGCTGCTGCACGACCTGCTCCTGGCCGGGCAGGATGTCGTAGGCCAGGTGCGAGTACACCGGCGCGGCGACGCGCTCGGCGCCCGACTTGACGTCGGTGACGAACCGCAGCAGCGCGCGCCGGTCGTAGCTCTCCGGGAAGCCCTTGCGGTGCATGATCCCGCGCCGCATCAGCTCGGCGCGCGGGTACAGGAAGCCGTCGGTGGTGACCAGGTCGACGCGGGGGTGGTCCGGCCAGCGGGCGAGCAGCGTGCGCAGGATGCGGGCGGTGGTCGACTTGCCGACCGCCACGCTGCCCGCGATGCCGATCACGAACGGGACCTTCGTGCCGCGGGAGTCGTCACCGAGGAACGTCGTCGTCGCTTCGTAGAGCCGCTGGCGCGCGGCGACCTGCAGGTTGATCAGGCGGGAGAGCGGCAGGTAGACGTCGGCGACCTCGGCCAGGTCGACCTGCTCGCCGAGGCCGCGCAGCCGCAGCAGCTCGGCCGCGGTCAGCGGCAACGGCGTCGAACTTCGCAGTTCTTTCCATTGTTCCCGGTGCAGCTCGACATACGGGCTGAGTTCGCGGACCCGGGTCATCGCACACTCCTCCGGTCGCCTGCACTGGCGCGCGTTTCACCTGCGTGATTAACGGTAGGGCTTACGGCGGGTGAACGCGCTGTGATGTAGTCCACCCCCTGACTTTCCAGGGGTTACCGCGGGTAACGGTTCCCGAAGACCTCGTCCCACGCGGCCGCGACCTGACGGGCGCACGTCGCCGGGTCGACGCCGCCGACGCCGGTGCCCAGTCCCGGCATCGCGATGGTGTCGACGTGCTCGCGCACCGGCCCGTGGTCGAGCTGCCCGTCACGCCACTGGAGGAACACCGCGCGGGCGGCGAGGTAGGGGTGGACGGTGTCGGCGGGCAGCAGCTCGCCGGGCTCGCGCATGGTCGGCGCGCTGATCAGCCAGGCCGGCTCGGGCTCGCCGGTCGGCACGATCACGGCCTCGCCGATCGGCAGCTCGCCGCCGTGGAACGCCAGCACAGCGCTGCGAACGCTCTGCTCGACGTCGGGGAACGCCCGCGCGTAGACCGCGTCGATCCCGCCGCGCATCCAGCCGTAGGAGTTGGCCGGGCTGACCACGGCCTGCGCGACGACGTCGAGGACCGACCCGCGGTGCACCCGGACCCGGCCGGCCAGTTTTCCCACGGCGGCGGTCCAGGCGGTGGCGAGTGGTTCATCGACGGCGCACAGCACCAGCTCGGGGGTCCGAGGGGAGACCGGGGGATGTGCGTCCCCGCGGCCGGTGTGCGTGCCCGAGTCGGCGGTCACAGTCCCCAGCATCGCAAAAAACGCCACCCGGCGTAACCGGTTCACGTACCGGCTGTCCGAGTGAAAGTCGCCACGCGGCACCCCCGTAACCTGGGCGCTGTGTCACGGATCGCATACTTCGGCCCCCGGGGGACCTTCACCGAACAGGCCGCGCGGGCGCTCGCCCCCGGCGACGAACTGATTCCGGTCGAGACCGTGCGGCAGGCGATGACGACCGTCCGCGAGGGCGGGGCGGACGCCGCCTGCGTGCCGATCGAGAACTCGGTCGAAGGCGTGGTGCCGACGACGCTCGACGCGTTCAGCGAGGCGACGCCGCTGGTCGCCGTCGCCGAGGCCATCCTGCCGATCCACTTCAGCGTGCTGACCCGGCGCGGGGGCGGCGAGATCCGGACCGTCGCCAGCCACCCGCACGCGCTGGCCCAGGTCCGCGAGTGGCTCGAAGCGAACCTCCCGGGCGCGCACCCGGTGGCGTCGTCGTCGACGTCCGCCGCCGCCGTCGGCGTGCTGGAGGGCGAGTTCGACGCGGCGGTCTGCGCGCCGGTCGCGGTCGAGCACTACGACCTCGACGTGCTGGCCACCGAGGTCGCCGACGTGACCGACGCGGCGACGCGGTTCCTGCTGGTCCGCCCGCCGGGCGAGCTGCCGGAGCCGACGGGCGCGGACCGGACGTCGGTGGTCGCCGCGGCCGTCAACCGCACCGGCACGCTCGCCGAGCTGCTCACCGCGCTGGCCGACCGCGGGATCAACCTGACCCGGCTCGACGCGCGGCCGACGCGCAACAACTTCGGCGAGTACCGCTTCTTCATCGACTTCGAGGGGCACGTGGCCGAGCCGCGCATCCTCGACGCGCTGACCGCGCTGCGCCGGCACTGCCGCAACCTGCGGTTCCTCGGCTCGCACCCGCGTGCCGACGGCACCCGCACCACGATCGAACCGGGCGCCGGCAACGACGACTTCGTCGAAGCGGCGGTGTGGGCCGAAGCGGTCCGCAAGGGGGAGCTCGCGTGAGGCTGCTGCTCATCCGCCACGGGCAGACCGACGGGAACGTCCGCGGCGCGCTCGACACCGCCCTGCCCGGGCCGCCGCTGACCGACCTCGGCCGGCGGCAGGCCGAGCAGCTCGCCGTGCGGCTCGTGGGCGAACCGCTGGTCGCGGTCTACGCCTCGCAGGCGACCCGCGCCCAGCAGACCG
Source organism: Amycolatopsis sp. FBCC-B4732 (assembly GCF_023008405.1). Lineage (NCBI taxonomy): Bacteria > Bacillati > Actinomycetota > Actinomycetes > Pseudonocardiales > Pseudonocardiaceae > Amycolatopsis > Amycolatopsis sp. FBCC-B4732. The sequence continues at coordinate 7,974,305 of NZ_CP095376.1, read as the reverse complement.
CGGCGCCGCTGGCCGCGCGGTTCGCCATGGACGTGCAGGTCGTCGACGGCGTGCACGAGGTCGTCGCGGGCGATCTGGAGGGCGCGACCGACCACGAGTCGATCCGGGTCTACCTGGACACGGTCCGGCGCTGGACGCTCGGCGAGCTGGAGCCGTCGCTGCCCGGCGGCGAGAGCGGCACCAGCGTGCGCAGCCGGATGCTCGACGCGGTCGGCGCGCTGCGGGCCAAGCACGAGCAGGCCGACCCGGACGGCGTGGTCGCGCTGGTCAGCCACGGCGGCGCGATCCGGCTGGCCGGCGAGTGGCTGGCGCCGAACGTCCACGCCGACGTCGCCAACGCGGCGCTGATCCCGAACACCGGTCTCGTCGAGCTGACGGCCCGGCCGGACGGGGTGTGGCACTGCCTGACCTGGGTCGACACCCCGCTCTGAACGTCACGAAAGTGTGATCCCGTCACGTTTGAGAAACGTTTGGTGGGGAATTAACGGTGCGAACCAACCTGCCGGAGACCCGTACGTCTACCCAGTAGCACCACATCAGGGAGGCGATTGACATGGTTCGGACGAAGCTTTCACGGTTGTTCCCGGTGGTCGCGGCTTCGGCAGGCGTTTTGGCGCTTTCTGCCTGCGGAGGCGGCGGGGCCACGCCCGCGGCGAGCAGCTCGACGCCGTCGACTTCGGCGTCGCCGACCTCCACCACCGTCACCACGGCCACGTCCAGCCCCAGCAGCTCGACGCCGGCCTCGTCGCCGCCCGCCCAGCCCGCGGACAACGGGCTCTGCAAGGCCGGCGACGTCAAGCTTGCGCTCGGCCAGGGCGACGCCGGCGCCGGCTCGACGTACCGGCCGCTGCTGATCACCAACTCGAGTTCGAAGCCGTGCCTCATCCAGGGCTTCCCCGGCGTGTCCTACGTCGCGGGGGCGGACGGGCACCAGGTCGGCAAGGACGCCTTCCGCGAAGGCAGCAAGGGCAATGCCGTCAAGCTGAACCCGGGCCAGACCGCGGCCGCCGACCTCCAGTTCGTGAACGTGCAGAACTTCGACTCGAGCACGTGCCAGCCGACCGCGGTGAAGGGCCTGCGGATCTACCTGCCGCAGGAGACCGCCTCGAACTTCCTGCCGTCCGAGGGCACGGGCTGCGCCAGCACGAAGATCCCGGGCAACCAGCTCGCGGTGAAGACGGTTCACCCGGCCTAAATGCGGCCGCAGATCTCCTTGGCCTCGGTCAGGTGCCGCTGCCCGGAGATGTCGTTGAAGTGCAGGCTCAGCACCATCCGGCTGACGCCGTCGATGTGGTCGGCGAGCGGCTGGTAGTTGGCGTTGACCTGGGCGGCGGCCGCGGACAGGGCGCGGGCCGCCGTCATCCGCTGCAGCCGTTCCGCGCTGAGGCCGGGCGTCAGCGACGGCTGCGCGTCCCGGCTCGTGTCGGGCAGCTCGCCCACCCGGTCGAGCGCCTGGCACGCCGCGACGGCGTCGTCGAGCGCGCCGGCGTGCACCCCCGACAGCCCCCAGAGCAGCCCGAGCACGCTGCCGCCGAGCACGAACCCGGCGACCGCGCAGAGCACCAGCAGCCGGCGTGACGGCTGCGGTGCGGCGGGCTCGCCGGTCTCGGCCGGGGACTCCTCGAAGTCGGGAACGGCGTCGGTGCCGGTGCCCGGGTCCACGGTGCGCATGGTCGCCTCCTCACCACCTGGGTGAGGAGCTATTTCAGCTCACAATCACGGATCCTGGTGCATCAGCGCCGCGGCTGAGTCCGATTCGTCACCGAGCGGGAACCGCCGCAGCGCCCCGAAGGCGAACGCGGCGATCACCAGCATGGCCACCCCGGACGCGGCGAACGTCCGCGCGGCCGAGCCGAGCGCGCCGGTCAGCACCCCGCCGAGCAGGGCGCCGATCGGGATCGCGCCCCAGACCACCGTGCGCCAGACGCCGAGCACCCGGCCGAGCAGCTCGCCCGGCACGAGCGTGTGCCGGGCGGTCGCGAGCACGACGTTCACCGCGACCACGGATGCCGCGAACAGGCCGAACAGCACCGCACCCGTGACCGGCGAGCGCACCAGGCCCATCCCGCCGAAGCCGAGGCCGCAGCCGAGGATCCCGCCGACGACGACCGCGCGCCGGCCCGCCGCGCGCACCAGCCGCGGCGCGACGCCCGCGCCGGCGAGCCCGCCGATGCCGCCGACGAACGCGAAGAGCCCGAAGGCCGCGTCGGACAGGTGGAGGTCGTCGAGCGCGTAGAGCACCAGCTGCGCCTGCGCGAGCTCGCTGACCAGGCTGAGCAGCCCGGCGACGACGACCAGCCGGAGCAGCAGCGGGTGCCCGCGCAGCCAGCGCAGGCCGTCGGCCAGCTCGGTGCGCAACCGAGCCGGCCGCGCCTCACCGCGTCCGCGGTAGGTGCCGGTCAGCCCGAGCAGCACCGCGGCCGCGATCGCGAACCCCGCGGAGCCGAGCACGAACGGGAACGCGGCGAAGAGCGCGAAGGCCAGGCTCCCGATCGGCCCGCCGAGGAACGTCTGGCCGACGATCTCGCAGGCCTGCAGCTTGCTGTTGGCGGCGTCGAGCGAGCCGTCGCCGACGACCGCCGGGACCAGCGCGTTCGCCGCGCTGTCGGCGATCGTCTCGGCCGTCCCGATGACCAGCGCGGTCAGGTAGACCAGCCAGATCGTCATCCCGCCGGTGGCGACCAGCACGGCCAGCACACCCACCGCGGCCGCGCGGGCGGTGTTCGCGACGACCATCGCGCGCCGCCGGTCGATCCGGTCGACCAGCGCGCCGGCGACGGCGGCGAACAGCAGCCACGGCAGGAACTGGGTGGCGGACAACCCGGCGATGAGCACCGGGTCGTGGGTGAGGGTCGTGGCCAGCAGGGGCAGGGCCACCTTGCCGATGCCGTCCCCCAGGTGGGAGGCCGCGCTCGACGTCAGCAGCCACGGGAGTCTTCGCGCGTTGTCCATCGGGGCCCCCAGCACGTATCGCAGTCACCCAATGACTTCGGGTAACAGGATAAGCGCGCGGTCACCCGATCGGGGTTACAGTGCGGGCTCAGCCCCAGCCCAGCTCGTGCAACCGGGCGTCGTCGATGCCGAAGTGGTGACCCAGCTCGTGCACCACGGTGATCAGCACCTCTTCGACGACCTCGTCCTCGTCTTCGCACATCGAGAGGATCGGCTGCCGGTAGATCGAGATCCGGTCGGGCAGCACCCCGCCGTACGACGACGTCCGCTCGGTCAGCGCGACGCCGTGGTAAAGCCCGAGGATGTCCGGCGCCTCGTCGTTGAACTCCTCGACCAGCACGACGACGTTGTCCATCGCGCGCGCGAACTCGGGCGGTACCTCGTCCAGCGCCGCCGAGACCAGTTCTTCGAACCGCTCCCGGCTCATCTCGACCGGCATCAGCCGTTCGTCTTCGTCGACGGCGGGGCCGAGTTCGACGTGGCCGGGCCGCCGCCCCCGTCCGACGGCGGGCCGCCGTCCTGGGGCTGGCCGCCGTCGGGACCGGCCGGCGCGGCCTTGACGCTGCCGGTGACCGCCTGCAGGCCGCTCTTGTCCGGCAGGAGCGCCGCCACCTTGCAGTTGACCTTGGCCGACCCCGCGTCCCAGCTCTCCTGCTCGCGCAGGTCCCAGGTCAGGATCAGCTTCTTCTGGTCGAGGTCGGCGCCGCCGGTGTAGTCCGCCGCGGCCTTGGTGCACTCGGTGTCGAGCCAGGCCTTCTGGTCGTCCTGCTTCGGGTAGCCGTCCTTGAACTTCGTCTTGAGGTCGAGGGTCGCGATGATCTCGTAGGAGTGCGGCTTGGCGCAGTCGAGCGGGTCGCCGACGCCCTTGCCCTGCAGCGCGAGGCAGGTGCCGGGCTCGAAGACCAGCGACTGGTCCTGCGTCTTGGCCGGCCCGGTCGTCGACAGCAGCTTGCCGCCCGGGCCCGCCCACTGCAGGCCGCACCGCAGCTGGCGGTCGCCGTCGTCCCACTGCGACGGCGTCGGGCGCAGCAGGTTCGTCGTCAGCTTTCCGTAAGGATCGAGGTTGTGGCCGAGGTAGGGCTTCACGTCGGCGGTGCACTTCTGCTGCGCGATCTGCTGCCACTGCTCCAGCGACGGCACCGGCGCACCCTCCGGGAACTGGGCGCCGATGTCCGCCAGCGCGGTCACCTCGAACAGGTGCGGTTCGGTGCAGGCCACCTTCCGCGCGTCGCTCGCGTCCGGGTTGTCCCAGGTCAGGCAGCTGCCTGGGGGCGAGTGGAACGCCTCCTGGGCGGCCGCGGACAGCTTGCCGGCGCCACCGCCGGAGCCGCCGGTGATGCCGTCGCTCCAGGAAAAGACGACACTGAGGGCGAGCGCGATGAGCGCGCCCGCGAAGATCCCGCCCATCACGACGCGGGTGCGCAGCGTCTGCGTGGCGGTGGGGAACCGATCGGCGCTGGGAGACATCGCAGTCCATGATGCCCGCGCCGCGCGCGACGTGCGCGATCCGGGTGGTTAGGGTGGGTCACGGTTTCGTGGTGGCCGGGATTACGGAGCGCACATGACGCAGGACAGCAACACTGGGGACCAGCCGCCCCCCGAGCCGCCGAAGCGCGGTTCGATGAGGTTCCAGGACTCGAACACGCAGCCCAAGCAGCCGTCGGTCGCCGAACAGCGGGCGCGGCAGCAGGCGCTCGCGCAGGAAGAACGCGACGAGGAGCTGGCCCGCCAGGCCGACGCCAAGGCGGCGACCCGGCGCAAGATCCTCATCGGCAGCGGGGTCACGGTCGGGCTCGTCGGCCTGGTCGCGACGTTCTACTCGGTCGCGAAGCCGGCCGGCGAGGTCACGGCCGTCTGCACCGACAAGGACGGCGTCGTCCAGAACGACGACTACTGCGACGACAACTACGTCACCAGCCACGGCGGCTACCACAGCGGTGGCTTCCTGTTCCTGCCGATCGGCGGGGGCGGCTACCAGAGCTACCGCTACAACTACGGCGGCACCGGCACCATCGGCCAGCGCGTGAGCGGTGGCTCGTACGACGCGCCGTCGTCGCGGACCAGCGTCAACACGAAGTCCGGCAAGTCCGTCCAGCGCGGCGGCTTCGGCATCAGCGGGAAGAGCGGCAGCACCGGGGGCACCGGCGGCAGCGGCAAGAGCGGGGGATCGTAGGTGTACCGGGACCGGCGTGAGCCGCGGCGCGACTGGCAGCGGATCGTCGAGGAGCAGGGACTCGTCTACGGCACGCCGGCCCGCGACAGCAGCGGCCGGATGCGGCCGTACTGGGACGAGTCCGTGCACTACGTCTTCGACATGGACGAGGTGCTCTCGCTCGAAGCCGACGTCGAACTGCTGCACTCGATGTGCCTCGAGGCCGTCGACAACGTCGTGACGACCGAGGGCTACCAGCGCTTCGGCATCCCCGAGTGGGTCTGGCCGCACATCGCCGAGTCGTGGAAGCGGCAGGACCCGCACGTCTACGGCCGGTTCGACCTGCGCTACGACGGCAAGTCGCCGGCGAAGCTGCTGGAGTACAACGCGGACACGCCGACCACGCTGCTGGAGGCGTCGCTGCTGCAGTGGCACTGGAAGACCGACGTCTTCCCGGACGACGACCAGTGGAACTCGATCCACGAGAAGCTCGTCGAGCGCTGGGCGTTCCTGCAGGACAAGCTGCCGTCGAACGAACTGCACTTCACCTGGTCGGCGGCCGATCCGAGCGGCGAGGACAACGTCACCACGGCGTACCTCCAGGAGACGGCGGCCGAGGCGGGGCTGGACACGGTGGGCCTGGCGATCGAGGAGATCGGCTGGGACCCGGTGCTCAAGCGGTTCGTCGACCTCGAAGAGTCGCAGATGGCGACCGTGCTGAAGCTGTACCCGTGGGAGTGGGTGGTCGACGAGGAGTTCGGCCGCAACGCCGTCGAGTCGCTGCCGCGGACGCTGTGGATCGAGCCGCTCTGGAAGATGATCCTCTCCAACAAGACGCTGCTGGCGATCCTGTGGGAGAACTACCCGGGCCACCCGAACCTGCTGCCCGCGTTCGCCGACGACCCCGGTCTGCTCACCGAGTACGTCCGCAAGCCGAAGCTGGGCCGCGAGGGTGCGAACGTGCAGATCGTCGCGACCGGCTACGAGACCCAGACCGACGGCGTCTACGGCGCCGAAGGCTTCGTCTACCAGGCGTTCGACCCGCTGCCCGAGTTCGACGGCTACCGGCCGGCGCTGGGCGCGTGGATCGTCGGCGACAGCTCCGCCGGCCTCGGCATCCGGGAGACCGGCGGCCTGGTCACCGACGACGGTGCGGCATTTGTCCCACATCGCATCGTCGAGTCGTGATAGAACACCGTCGCTGATCAGCTCTTTTCCCCTGGGAGACACACCGTGAACACGACCCTTGCGCTGTCCGACACGTTCGGCTCCGACCTCGTGCGGGGGATCGGCGCGATCCTGCTGTACGGCGTCATCGGCCTGATTCTGATGTTCGCCGGCTTCTACGCGATCGATTGGACCACGCCGGGCAAGCTGTCGAAGCTGGTCACGCAGGGCCTGCCGAACGCGGTGATCGTGACCGCGTCCGGGATGCTCTCGATGGCGTTCATCGTCGTCGTGGCGATCTTCAACTCGGCCAGCGACCTGACCGAGGGCCTGATCACGTCGCTGGTCTACGGCCTGCTCGGGATCATCGTCCAGGTGATCGCGGTCCGGCTCCTGGAGTGGGCGACCCGCATCGACGTGGCCTCGACCATCGAGAGCGAGAAGTTCGCCCCGGTCAGCATCGTGGTCGCGGCCGCACACATCGGCCTGGGCCTCGTGGTGGCGGTCGGTATCTCCTGACGCCCGATCCCCCGAACGACGTGAGCCGGGTCACGCAGTGCGTGGCCCGGCTCTGCCATTCGCACTAGCGTGGGTCTGGTGCGCCTGCTGAGGACACCGGAAGACCGGTTCACGGACCTGCCCGACTTCCCCTTCGAGCCGAAGTACGCGGAGCTCGACGACCCGCACGGCGGCGTGATCAGAGTGGGTTACGTGGAGGCGGGTCCGGCCGACGGCCCGGTCGTGCTCCTGCTCCACGGCGAACCCAGCTGGTCGTACCTGTACCGCAAGATGCTCCCGGTGCTCGCGTCCGCGGGCCTGCGCGCGATCGCCCCGGACCTGGTCGGCTTCGGCCGCTCGGACAAGCCGGGCGACCTGGTCGACCACACCTACGCCCGGCACGTCGAGTGGATGCGCGGCTTCGCGTTCGACGCGCTGGACCTGCACGACGTGACGCTCGTCGGCCAGGACTGGGGCGGCCTGGTCGGCCTGCGCCTGGTCGCTGAGCACCCTTCGCGCTTCGCCCGGGTCGTCGCGGCCAACACCGGCCTGCCCACCGGCGACGTCGACATGCCACCGCAGTGGCACGCGTTCCGCGAGGCCGTGGACAAGGCCCAGGTGCTGGACGTCGCCCGGTTCGTCCAGTCGGGCTGCCGGTCTCCCCTGACGGAGCAGGAGCGGGCGGCGTACGACGCACCGTTCCCGAACGAGATGTACAAGGCAGGCCCGCGGGCGATGCCGTCCCTGGTCCCGTACCGCCCCGACGACCCGGCTTCGGCGGCGAACCGCACGGCCTGGCGGACGCTGACCGAACTGGACCTGCCGTTCCTGGTGGCGTTCTCCGACAGCGACCCGATCACGGGCGGGATGTCCCCGATCCTGCAGCGCTCGATGAAGGGCGCCCAGGGAATCGACCACCCGGTGATCGCCGGCGCGGGCCATTTCCTGCAGGAGGACGCGGGCGAGGAGCTGGCCGAGCACGTGGTGCGCTTCGTGCGGGGCTAGCAGTTCCCGGCCCAGTCGCCAGGTTCCAGCTCACCTGCGAACCGGCGGCCGGCAACGCAAGCCGACCACGAGGTCACCAGACCTCCCCGCTCTCTCGCTGCGGGAGTCTCTGGCCGGGAGAAAGAGCAAAAGCTGTCCTCGCCGGACGGGCAGGCTCCGGGATGACCACCAGCCCCGCTGTCCTCTCACCTTCTCGAGGGGGTCGCTGGGTGGTCATCCCGTCGCCTGAACGAGGCCTATCACTGCCTCAGGCGACGGGATGACCACCCAGCTCTTCGGGTCAAAGCGCTGCGTGGGTTGCTGACAGGGCGTCCACCAGGATGTTCAGGCCCTCCTGGGCCTCCTCGGCGGTCAGGGTCATCGGGGGGCCCAGGCGCAGGACGTTGCCGTGCAGGCCGCCCTTGCCGATCAGGAGGCCGCGCTTCTTCGTCTCCTCCAGCATCCTTGCGGCGGCCGGGACGTTGGGCTCGGTCGTGCCTGGCTTGATCAGCTCCACGCCGATCATCAGGCCCTTGCCGCGTACCTCGGCGACGATCGGTGACTCGGCGGCTCGCAGGCCGGAGATGAGCTGCGAGCCGCGGGCCGCGCAGTTGGCCTGGAGGTCGTGGTCCTTGATGTAGTCCAGGACCGCCGTCGCGCCGGCCATCGACACCGGGTTGCCGCCGAACGTCGAGAACGACTGAGCCTGGAAGCAGTCCAGGACGTCGCCGCGGGCCACCACGCCGCCGACCGCCAGGCCGTTGCCCAGGCCCTTCGCGAAGGTCATCATGTCCGGCGTCACGCCGTGTGCGTCGATGCCCCAGAAGTGCTCGCCCGTGCGGCCCCAGCCGGTCTGGACCTCGTCCGAAATGAACAGCACCCCGTACTCGTCCAGGACTTCCTTCATCGCCCGGAACAGCCCGTCCGGGGGCAGGCTGAAGCCGCCGACGCCCTGGATCGGCTCGGCGATCAGGCACGCGACGTCGCCCGCGGTCGCCGTGTCCAGCACGTCCACCAGGTCCGCGACGCACGCCTTGATGTAGTCCGCGTCCGACATGTCCCGGAAGGGGCTGCGGTAGCGGTAGCCGCCGTGGACGTAGTTGACCTTCACCGGGCTCAGCGCCGACGCCGACCAGCCGCGGTTGCCCGTGATCGCGACCGTCCCGAAGGACCGGCCGTGGTAGGAGTTGCGCATCGCCAGCACCTGGTTGCTGCGCCGGAACTGCGTCGCCAGCATCAGCGCCGTGTCGTTGGCCTCGCTGCCGGAGTTGGTGAAGAACACCTTCGCGTCCGGGATGTTCGACAGCTTCGCGATCCGTTCGGCCAGCTCGACCTGGGAGCGGATCAGGTACAGCGTCGAGGTGTGCAGGATGCCGGTGTCGAGCTGCTTGCGGACCGCGTCGCCGATCTCCGCGACGTCGTAGCCCATCGAGTTGGTCAGCACCCCGGCGAAGAAGTCGAGGTAGGTGCGGCCCTGGGAATCCGTCATGCGCCGGTCGTGGGCGTGCACGATCTCGATCGGCTCTTCGTAGAGCAGCGACATCCAGGACGGCATCACTGCGCGGTGCCGGGCGAGCAGCTCGTCGGTCATCGGGGCGCCTCCTCCGGGGTTTCCCTGGAGTATGGGGACGCCGTGAACAGCGCTTCAACGATCAGACTGTCGGGATAACCCAGTAGGGCCGCACAGTCTGTACGGACTACCCTCTGTCTTCGTGATTGACCCCAGGACTCTGCGCGATGACCCGGAAGCCGTGCGCGCGTCGCAGCGCGCTCGTGGTGAAGACGAGGGAGTGGTCGACAAGCTGCTCTCCCTCGACACCCGGCGCCGCTCTTCGATCGCGGCCGCGGACAAGCTGCGCAACGAGCAGAAGCTCCTGGGCAAGCAGATCCCGAAGGCGCCGCCCGAGGAGAAGCAGCGGCTGCTGGCCACGGCCAAGGAGCTCGCCGCGCAGGTCAAGGCGGCCGAGGCGGAGCAGAACACGTCGTCGGAGGAGTTCGACCAGCTCTTCCGCACCGTGCCGAACCTCGTCCACCCGGACGCCCCGGTCGGCGGCGAAGACGACTTCACCGTGCTCAAGCACGTCGGCGAGCCGACCAAGCTCGGCTTCACCCCGAAGGACCACCTCGAGCTGCTCGAAGCGCTCGGCGGCGTCGACATGGAGCGCGGCGCGAAGGTGTCGGGCTCGCGGTTCTACTTCCTCACCGGCGTCGGCGCGCAGCTGCAGCTCGGCCTGCTCAACATGGCCATCGCGCAGGCGCTCGAGAACGGCTTCACGCCGATGATCACGCCGTCGCTGGTCCGGCCGGAGATCATGGCCGGCACCGGCTTCCTGGGCCAGCACTCGAGCGAGATCTACCACCTCGAGGACGACGACCTGTACCTCGTCGGGACGTCGGAGGTGCCGCTCGCGGGCTTCCACGCCGACGAGATCCTCGACCTGAACGACGGCCCGAACCGGTACGCGGGCTGGTCGTCCTGCTACCGGCGCGAGGCCGGCTCGTACGGCAAGGACACCCGCGGCATCATCCGCGTCCACCAGTTCGACAAGGTGGAGATGTTCGTCTACACCAAGCCGGAGGACGCCGAAGCCGAGCACGAGCGGCTGCTCGGCTGGGAAGAGCAGATGCTCGCGAAGATCGAGGTGCCCTACCGGGTGATCGACACCGCGACCGGCGACCTCGGCACGTCCGCGCACCGCAAGTTCGACTGCGAGGCGTGGATCCCGACCCAGGACACCTACCGCGAGCTGACCTCGACGTCGAACTGCACGACGTTCCAGGCCCGCCGCCTCTCGGTCCGCTACCGCGGCGAGAACGGCAAGCCGCAGATCGCCGCGACGCTCAACGGCACGCTGGCGACCACCCGCTGGATCGTCGCGATCGTCGAGAACCACCAGCAGGAAGACGGCTCCGTCCGCGTGCCGGAGGCGCTGCGCCCGTTCGTCGGCGGCAAGGAAGTCCTCACCCCTCGCTGAATCGGGCGGATCCGCGGTGCTCCTCCGTTCGTCCCAGTACAGTCCGGGCCGAACGGGAGGATTCATGCGCAACAAGTGGCAGGTCGCGGCAGCGGTGGCCGCCGCGGCCGTGGTGACCGGGTGCACGGTGACGGTCGGCGGTGCGGCGTCGCCGGTGCCGGGGCAGGGCCCGGTCGTCAAGGCCGTCAACGCCTGTGACCTGCTCGACGAAGCCCAGGTCGACGCGCTCGGCTACCGGTCGCCCGGCAATTCGGTGGCCGAGAACAAGGACCGGCTCCAGCCGCCGATGTGCCTGTGGAACTCGAAGGACGACATCGACCCGTCGGCCGTGCTCACCGTCGGCCTGGCGACGGACATGGACTTCAACGAGTACATCGCCGGTGCCGTCCCGAAGTCCTCGCCGCAGGAGATCGGCGGGCTCAGCTGGACGCAGTACGGCTCGATCCTTCCCGACGACTGCACGTTCTACGCCTCGCTCGGCGACAAGTCGTTCGCCTTCGTCGGCGTCTCGACCAGCAAGCTCGAGAAGTCGTGCGAACTGGTGAAGCCGGTGATCCCGCAGGCCGCGGCCCACCTGCCCGGCGGGCAGGACGCGCCGCCGGTCACGCCGCAGACCTCGGCGAAGCCGGAGCCGGGCGGCCCGCTGCTCTCGGCCGACCCCTGCGCGGCGCTCAAGCCCGACCAGGTGGCGCAGCTGAAGAACATCTCGCCGAACGGGGAGAAGACCGTCTCGAACGTCGTGCCGAACGCGTCCTACTGCCTGTGGGACGACACCGACGGCAGCGAGGGCCAGAAGGCGTTCGAAGTCTGGTACGGCCCGAGCACGCCGGTGGCCCAGTGGCCGGGCGTCAACGGCGTCGCCCCGGCCGAGACCGTCGACGTCGGCGGCAAGAAGTGGGGCGTCTACCCGAACCTGGGCGGCCTGCGGGTCACCTGCGGCGCGTTCCTGCCGATCACCGACACGTCTTCGGTGCAGGTGGTCAGCGGGTTCATCGGCGACGACACCAAGACCTGCGACGTCGTCAAGCAGGGCCTGCCGCTGGTGACCGCGAACCTGCCGGGCTAACCCTCGGAAACCTGGTCGGCGATGTGGCGCGCGATTTCGAGCGCGCTCGTCGCGGCCGGTGACGGCGCGTTCAGGACGTGCACCTGGTCGCGCGCGGTCTCGATGAGGAAGTCGTCGACGAGCGAGCCGTCGCGGCGCATGGCCTGGGCGCGGACGCCGGAGCCGTGGCGGACGATGTCGTCCTCGGTGACGGCCGGGACGAGCCGGGCGAGGCTGGCGGCGAAGCGCTTCTTCGAGAACGAGCGGCGGACCTCGTCGAGCCCGGTCGGGACCGCGTACTTCTTCGCCAGCCGCCAGACACCGGGGAAGGCCGCGACCTCGGCGACGTCCTTCGCGGAGAAGTCGCCCCAGCGGTAGCCCTCGCGCCGCAGCGCCAGCACGGCGTTGGGGCCGGCGTGCACGCTGCCGTCGAGCATCCGCGTGAGGTGCACGCCGAGGAACGGCAGCGTCGGATCCGGCACCGGGTAGATCAGGCCCTTGACCAGGCCGCGGCGCTCCGGCTTGAGCTCGTAGTACTCGCCGCGGAACGGCACGATCTTCGCCGACGGCGTCAGGCCGGCCAGGCGCGCGACGCGGTCGGAGTGCAGGCCGGCGCAGTTGACGAGCGCATCGGCCTGGACGACGTCGTCGCCGGTCGCGACCTCGACCCCGCCGTGGCTCCCGGCCCGGATGGCCAGCGCGGGCGAGTCCAGCCGCAGGTCGACGCCGGCTTCGTCGAGCAGCCGGACGAGCGCGTGGCAAACGGCGGGGAAGTCGATGATCCCGGTGGACTCGACCCGCAGCGCGGCGACGCAGGCGACCTCGGGCTCGTACTCGCGGGCTTCCGCGGGCGAGATCTTCTTGGCCGGGACGCCGTTGGCCTCGGCCCGCTCGGCGAGCGTGTTCAGCGCCGGGATCTCGCGTTCGTCGGTGGCGACGACGAGCTTCCCGCACACCTCGACCGGCACGCCGTACTGGCGCGCGAAGTCCACGATGGACCGGTTCCCGGCCACGGACATCCGCGCCTTGAAGGACCCGGGCTTGTAGTAGAGCCCGGCGTGCACGACGTTCGAGTTGTGCCCGGTCTGGTGGGCCGCCCACCGGGATTCCTTCTCCAGCACGGTGACGTCCAGCCCTCGCCTGGTGAGTTCCCAGGCCACGGCCAGACCGACGATCCCGCCCCCGACGACCACCACGTTGCGCACGATCGACCAGGCTACGCGAGGACCGCGGCGCGGTCAGCCCGCCATGCCCGCCGTGGTCAGCGCCTTCTGCGCGCTCATCCCCGCGCCGGCCGCGTACGCCCGCTCGAAGCCGTCCGGGCCCAGCGACTCCCGCACCCGGGCCCGCACCGAACCGGCGTCCGGATCGCCCGCGATCGCCGTCCCGCGGACGCCGGCCGCGGCGCCCAGCAGGACCGCCGCCTGCTCCGGCCGGGCGGCTCCGGCCAGTCCCTCCAGAGCGAACGCCACGACGTCTCCCGCGTGCCACCGGTGCCCCGTCAGCAGTGCCTCCCGGTGCAGCCGGCCCGCGTCGGCCGGGTGGCCCTCCGCCAGCGCCAGCCAGCCCAGCGAGATCAGCACGCCCGCGCGGGCCGTTTCCGCCGAGAACGAGCCGCCGGGGCACTCGGCCAGCGCGCGCTCGTTCAGCGCCCGGGCCGCGGTCAGGTCGCCCTCGTGCCGCGCGAGGTTCGCCAGGCCGACGTACGCGGCCGCGCGGGACTCCGGCATGCCCGTCCGCCGCGCGGTGGCGGCCGCGAGTTCGTAGTCGGCCCGGGCGCCCGCGCGGTCGCCCGAGAGCAGGCGCGTCCACGCGCGGCGGCAGATCAGGTCGGCCACGTCGTCGGTCGCGCCGATCTCGTGCATCAGGCCCAGTGCTTCGTCCATCAGCGGCAGGGCGGCCTCGTGCTCGCCCCGCCAGGTCAGCAGCTGCGACAGGTGGTCCAGCGCCATCGACAGGCCCCACCGCTCGCCCAGCGCGCGGAACTGCGTCACGCCTTCGCGCAGCCCTTCCTCGGCCTCGGCCAGCTGGCCCGCCATCATCGCCCGCAGGCCGAGGCCCATCGGCAGCAGCGCCCAGCCCCACGCGTCGCCGCCGGCGAGCAGCCCCTCGCCGCGGCCGAGCACCTGCGCGTCGTCGCCGGGCGGCCCCGCGACGACGCCCATCAGCATCACCAGCATCGGGTTCCGCGGCGTCCAGTCGCCGTCCACGGCGTACCGGCGGACCAGCGGCAGGTACTGCTCCAGCGCCTCGCGGGGGTGCCCGGACAGCGCGCCGAGCACGCACACCAGGAACTCCTCGGGGTAGCGCTCCTGGACCTCCGGGGAGCAGCGCGAAACCACCTCCATCGACAGCCCGGCGCCCTCGAACCGCCGTCCGCGCATCCACCAGTACATCGCCAGCAGCGGCACCAGCCGCAGGGCGAGCACGACGTCGTGCTCGGTGGCCCAGCGCAGGGCGGCCAGGACGTTTTCGTACTCGGCGTCGACCCGGTCGAGCCACTCGAGCTGCGCCGCGGTCCGCAGCATCGGGTCCGCTTCCTCGGCGAACCGCAGGAAGTGCTCGGCGTGCGCGCGGTGCACCCGCTCGGTCTCGCCCGCTTCGGCGAGCTTCTCCGCGCCGAACGCGCGGATCGTCTCCAGCATCCGGAACCGGCCGCCTGCCGCCTCGACGAGGGACTTGCCGGCCAGCTCCGGCAGCAGGTCGACGTCGGCGCCGCACACTTCGGCGGCGGCCGCGGCGGTCGCGCCGCCGGCGAACACCGTGAGCCGCCGCGCCAGCTCGCGCTCTTCGTCGTCGAGCAGGTCCCAGCTCCACTCGACGACGCCGCGCAGCGAGCGGTGCCGCGCTTCGGCCGTCCGGCTGCCGCGGGCCAGCAGCCGGAACCGGTCGTCGAGCCGGGCCGCGATCTCGCCTGCGGGCAGCGCGCGGACGCGGGCCGCGGCCAGCTCCAGCGCCAGCGGCAGGCCGTCGAGGGCCGCGCAGATGTGCTGGACGTCGCCGATCGTCGTCTCGTCGAGCACGAACGCCGGGTCGCTCGCGGCGGCGCGGTCGGCGAAGAGCCGGATCGCCGCGAACTCGCCGGCCTGCCCGGCGGAAGTGCCGGGCGGCGGGACGGCCAGCCGCGGCACCGGCGCCAGCTGCTCGCCGGTGATGCCGAGCGGCTCCCGGCTGGTCGCCAGCACGCGCAGCCCCGGGCACGCGGCGAGCAGCCGCGCGGTCAGCCGGGCCGCTTCGTCGACGACGTGTTCGCAGTTGTCGAGCACCAGCAGCGTCGAGCGGTCGCGCAGCGCGCCGATCAGCCGCTCGGCGGGGTCCTGCGGGCCGCCGCGCGAGCTCTCCCGCAGGCCGAGCGCGCCCAGCACCGCGTGGACGACGCCGCCCTCGTGCGGGGCCAGCTCGACGAACGCGACCGGCCCGGCGCCGGCGGCCGTGACCTCGATGGCCAGCCGGGTCTTGCCGGTGCCACCCGGTCCGGTCAGCGTGACGAGCCTGCTGCGTCCGAGCAGCTCCACCACCTGCCGCAGCTCGGCGGCCCGGCCGACGAAGCTGGTCAGCTGGGCGGGCAGCGCCGGGAGCACCGGCTTCCCGGGCTCGCCGCGCAGCACCGCGAGGTGGGCTTCGGCCAGCTCCGGGCCCGGGTCGACGCCCAGCTCGCCGGCCAGCGTCCGGCGGGCGTCCTCGAACGCGCCCAGCGCGTCGGCGGACCGGCCCGTGGCGGCCAGCGCCCGCACGAGCTGCGCCCGCGGCCGTTCCCGCAGTGGCTGCGCGGCGACGGTCTCCCGGAGTCCGATGAGGACGTCCTCGGCCTGCCCCAGCGCCAGCCGGGCCTCGACGTGGTCGTCCACCGCGTCCGCCCGCAGCTCCTCGAGCCGCGCGGCCTGGGCGGCGGCGAAGGGCGCCTCCGGCAGATCGCTGAACGCCGGCCCGCGCCACAGCGCGAGCGCGTCGCCCAGCAGCTGCGCGGCGCGGCCGGCTTCGCCGTTCTTCAGCAGCGCACGCCCTTCGCGCGCCAGGCGTTCGAAGGCGTGAGCGTCCACTTCGTCCGGTCCGACGGCCAGCCGGTACCCGGCCGCGGTGAACTCGACCGGGGCCAGTTCCTTCAACGCCGTCCGCAGCCGGGACACCTGGGACTGCAGGGCGTTCGCGGCGCCGTCCGGCGGGTGTTCGCCGTACATGCCGTCGATCAGCCGTTCGGCCGGGACGAACCGCCCGGCCGCCAGCGCGAGCAACGCCAGCAGCGTCCGCGAGCGCGGTCCGCCCACCGCCACCTGCGTGCCGTCCGGGGTCCACGCGGCGACGGCCCCCAGTACCCCGAATCGCATGTGCCCAGCGTAGGACGTCCATCGGGCCGCGGCGGGCGTCACTCGAAAGTGGAGTACGGCGTGGGCCTGTGAATCAGCTGAGCGTACGTCTATACACTTCGCCGGGTCCCCACGCAATGGGAGAGGTATGTCGTCCGAGAGCATTGCCCTTGGTCAGCCGACCGTCGGCGAAGAGGAACTCGCCGCCGTCGCCGAGGTCTTCCGATCCGGCTGGCTGGCCGGTGCCGGTCCGGCGTGCCGCCGGTTCGAGGAGCGGTTCGCGCAGGTCACCGGCACCGCGCACGCGTTGGCGACCGCGAACTGCGGTTCGGCGCTCTTCCTGGGGCTCAAGGTCCTCGGCGTCCGGCCGGGTGACGAGGTGATCGTCGGCGACTACACGTTCCCGGCCACCGGCCACGCCGTCGTCCAGGCGGGCGCGAAGCCGGTCTTCGCCGACATCCGCCCGGACGTCTTCAGCGCGGACCCGGCCCACGTCGAGTCGCTGATCACCCCGAACACCGTCGGCATCCTCGCCGTCGACGTCGCCGGCCAGCCCGGTGACTTCGACGAGTACCGGGCGATCGCCGACAAGCACGGCCTCTGGCTGTTCGAGGACGCCGCGTGCGCCGCCGGTGCGACGTACAAGACGCGGCCCGCGGGCAGCCTCGCCGACCTCGCCGCGTTCTCCTTCCACGGCCGCAAGGGCATCACCGCCGGGGAGGGCGGCGCGCTCGTCTCCGACCGCGAAGACCTCATCGCGCACGCCCGCAAGCTGCACACCTACGGCATCGAGCCGGCGATCAGCCGCGAAGGCTCGAACACGCTGCCGATCCCGGAGTTCCACGAGCTCGGCTACAACTTCCGCATGTCGGACGTCCAGGCCGCGATCATGAACGTCCAGCTCGACCGGCTGCCGGACCTCCTCGCCGCCCGCCGATCCGTCGCGAAGCGCTACCACGAGGCCTTCGCGGACGTCGCCGCGCTGACCGTCCCGGTGGAACTGTCCGATCGCGAGCACCCGTGGCAGGCCTACCTGCTCACGGTCGCGCCGGAGGTCAGCCGCGACACCCTCGCCCTGCGCATCCGCGAGCAGGGTGTCCAGTGCAACTTCGGCACCTACGCCTCGCACCTCCAGCCGATCTACGGGCCCCAGACCCCGCTGCCCGTCTCCGCCGACGCGTTCGCGCGCCAGCTCGCGGTCCCCATGCACGCCAACCTGACGGACGCCGAAGTGGCGCGCGTCGGCGAGGTCGTGCGCGAAGCCGTGCAGTCCCTGTCTTGAACCCGCCGACCGAGGAGAAATTGGTGTCCGACAAGAAGGTGCTCTTCACCGGGGCGGGTGGGTTCATCGCCGCGCACGTGATCCCGCTGCTCATCGAGGGCGGCTACACCGTGCGCATCTTCGACAACATGACCCGCGGCGACCGCGCGCGGGTCAACGAGTTCGTCGCCACCGGCAAGGTCGAGCTCGTCGAGAAGGACGTCCGCTACGGCGGTGCGGTGCGCGAGGCCATGCGCGGCTGCACGCACGTCATCCACTTCGCCACGGTCTCGATCAACAAGTCGATCGCCGACCCGCACGAGTCGTTCGACATCAACATGACCGGCAACCACAACGTGTTCGCCGCGGCCGCCGACGAAGGTGTCGAGCGCCTGGTGTTCGCGTCGACCGCGTCGGTCTACGGCGAGCCGAAGCGGCTGCCGATGCACGAGGACGACGAGCTCAAGCCGCTCACGCCGTACTGCATCTCGAAGCGCGCGGGCGAGGACATGCTCGGCTTCTACGAGCGCCAGAAGGGCCTGTCCTGGAACGCGCTGCGGTTCTTCAACGTGTACGGCCCCGGCCAGAAGATCGAGGCGTACTACACCTCGGTGATCAACCACTTCATCCAGCGCCTGCGCGCCGGCCAGCCGCCGATCATCGACGGCCGCGGCGACCAGTCGATGGACTTCGTGCACGTCACCGACCTGGCGCGGGCCGTCGTCGCGGCGCTGGAATCGGAGCGGGCGAACCTGCCGATCAACATCGGCACCGGCATCGACACCTCGATCGCCGCGCTGGCGAAGATCCTCATCGAGGCCGTCGGGGTCGACGTCGAGCCGTTGTTCAACGAGCGTGACGTGCTGGTCTCGCGGCGCGCCGCCGACATCACCCGCGCCCGCGACGTGCTCGGCTGGGAGCCGCGGATCACCGTCGAAGAGGGCATGCGGCAACTGGTCGAGGAATCCGAGTGACTGCCACCGCGGGGCCGGCCCAGGGACGTGCGATGCGCATCGCGGTGGTGAACAACTTCTTCCCGCCCCGCGTCGGCGGCAGCGCGCACATGTCGGCGTCGCTGGCGGCGCAGTTCGTCGAGGAAGGGCACGAGGTACTGGCGATCACGGCCGCCTACGGCGAGGCGCCGGCCGAGGAGGAGCGCGACGGCTACCGCGTCGTGCGCCTCCCGGCGGTGAAGATGCCGCAGATCGGCCTGTCGATCGACTTCGACATGAGCTTCGCGTCGCCGCGGCCGGGCAACTGGCGGCGGCTGTGGAAGCTGCTCGACGAGTTCAAGCCGGACGCGATCCACCTGCACGGCCAGTTCTTCGACCTGTCGTGGCTGGCCGGCATCTACGCGCGGCGGCACGGCGTCCCGACGCTGCTGACCATCCACACGCTCCTGATCAGCGACAACAAGCTGTACGGCGGCGTGTTCCGGCTCCTGGACGCGGTGCTCGTCCGGCCGATGCTGGCCTACATCAAGCCGCGGTACGTGATCCTCGACAAGCTGGGCGTCGACTACTGCGTCGACCGCTACGGCACGAGCGACGCGAACTCGGAGTACTTCCCGATCGCGGTCGACACCGGGCACTTCGCGAAGCCGGTGACGAAGGACGTCCGCGCGGAGCACGAAATCGGCGACGCCCCGCTGATCGTCTCGCTGGGCCACGTCATCCCGCTGCGCAACCGGCTGCCGCTGATCGAGGCCCTGCCGTCCATTTTGGACAAGCACCCCGGCGTCCGGGTGGTCGTGGTCGGCCGCGTCTACCACGACGCCTTCCTGAAGCGGGCGGCGGAACTGGGCGTCTCGGACGCACTGGTCGTCACGGGCGCGGTCCCGAAGGAAGACGTCCCGGCGTACTTCGCGGCGGCGGACATCGTGACGCACGACCTCAACGGCGGCTGCGGCACGGCGTCCCTGGAGGCGATGCTCTCGGGCACGGCGACGATCGCGTCGGTCACCGAGGACAACTACCCGGGCATCGAGCTGCGCAACGGCGAGAACGTCCTGCTGGTCCGCCCGGACGACGCGGAAGCCGTGGCCCGCACGGTGGTCGAGCTGCTCGACGACCCGGAGCGCCGGGCTCAGATCGCGCAGCGCGAAAGCGAGATGGTGCGCTCGAACTTCGGCCTCGACGTCGTCGCGGAGGAGCACCTGCGCACCTTCGAGAAGCTGGTGTCGGAAGCCGATGTTCTTCGATGACGAGCGCAGCCACCGGCTGCGCCCGCAGATCCTGACCGAGCTCGTCTCGCAGTACATGAACGACGCCGAGCGGGCTCAGTTCTACGGGCTGCCTTCGACGTGCCGCGTGCGCGAGCGCGTGAAGATCATCAGTCCCGAGAACCTCACGATGGGCGACCACTGCTGGGTGGGCGAAGGCGCGGCCCTCGACGCGAGCGGCGGCCTGGAGATCGGCGAGCACACCAGCATCGGCCTGAACACGCTGATCTTCACGCACTCGAGCTGGCTGGCGAACATGACGCTGCAGAACCACTCGGGCAGCGACCTGATCGAACGCAAACCGGTGAAGATCGGCAAGGGCTGCTTCATCGGCGGCCTGGTGGTCATCATGGCGGGCGTGACGATCGGCGACTTCGCCACGGTGCAGCCGAATTCGGTGGTGGCGAAGGACGTGCCGCCGCGAACGCTGGTGGCGGGCAACCCGGCGCGGGTGTTCCAGCGGTACGACGAGGAGTACATCCAGTCCGAAGTGGACCGGGTGCGGGCGGAGAACGCGCGGCGCCGCGAGATCGCGGAGTCACACGGGCAGAACACTTCGGGCTGGGGAGCCCCATCGGGCGACTACACGGAGGAGTAGCGATCCGGCAGGCTCGGATGTCGTGGAGTTGCCTCGCGACAAGACCCCCGAGCACCACGTCGAAGTGGTCGAGGGGGGTTCTCCTCCTGGCGCCGCGCCCGAACGGGTTCCACCAGCGTGCTGCCACTCGGCTTGCTTACCTCATCGGTGAGTGGTTGCCGGATGACTACTTCGCGCTGAACGCGGTCGAGGTGATTCTTTCCGAAGCGCCGCTGACGGTTCGCGTGCCCGACGTGGTCGTGGCACCGGACTCACTGGTGCGAGCCAATCCGCCGCGATTCCACACCGGTGACGTCCGGCTGGTGGTCGAGGTGCTGTCCGAGGGTACCCGGCGGACCGACCAGGTCACCAAGTTCTCCGAGTACGCCGAAGCCGGCATCGAGCACTACTGGATCGTCGACCTCGACTCCCCGGTCACCCTCATCACCTATCGGCTGATCGAAGGGGACTACGAAAACTTCGGCGAGTTCTCCGGCGTCGCCGATCTCGACTTCGCCGGTACTCCGCTCACCCTCGACCTGAACGCCCTCACCACCAGGCGCGCCCAGCGGCCCTAGCTGGATGACGGCAGCGCCGGCGCCGACCGCCGGCGCCGCCGTCGTGAAACCGCCCGGGTGGACGCTGCAGCAGGTCAGCGTCCCCCGGCGGCGAAGCTCGCGCACGCAGGCGCACGTCCGATAATCTAGTCCTCCGTGACCGAGCGCGAGATATCGGTTACACAACGTTTAAAGGCGTTCGCCGAGCAGTTTCGCGAGCGATTCGCAGACGTCGGCCCGGCTGCGGCCCATCTCGACCTCGGCGACCCGCAGCTGTCCGTGCGCGTGCTTGGCGACCACGACCAGCGAGCTGTAGCCCGTCCCGTAGCAGTAGCTCGCCACTTCACCCGCGCCCGCGACCGGCTTCGGGGGGTCCGAGCACTCCGACTCCAGCTGCTTGACCATCGCGGCCGGCGACTTGCCACCCGAAACCGCGAGCACGTAGAGCTCGCCGACCGGGTAGGAGCACCGGAACGCCTTGCCCGGGCCGAGCTGCTCGGGCGGCATCTCGCTCGGCTCCCGGGTGTTCCAGGCGACGCCGAGGACCTGCGCCAGCTCGACGTTGCCCAGGAGCGGGCAGGCCCCGGTCAGCTTGGCCGGCGACACCACCGGCGTGAACGTCGGCGGTGTCGGTGTCGGTGTCGGTGTGGGCGTCGGCTTCGGCTTGCTCGCCGTGGTGGACGACGGCGGTGCGGACGGCGCCGCCGCTGTCGTGGTGGAGCCGCCCGAACACGCTGCGACGCAGGTCAGCAGGCATGCGGCGGCGAGGATCCCCCTCAATGAACGCATGGGGTCAATCTAGCCCGCGCGTACGCTCGGAAGATCGACGAGCAACCTTTCCGCGGCCCGCCCGTCGCTGGGTGAGGAACAGGGGGTGACGCATGGCTCGGGGCGACGACGAGTTCGCGGAGTTCGTCCGCGCGTCCTCGGCCCGGCTCACCCACGCCGCGTTCCTGCTCACCGGTGACCGCCACCAGGCCGAGGACGCCGCCCAGACCGCGTTCACCCGCACCTACGCCGCCTGGTCGCGCGTGCGGCACAAGGACGCCTACGGCTACGCGCGCACCGTCCTGGTGAACCACGTCATCGACGGCTGGCGGCGCCCGATCCGCGAGTACGCCACCGAGGCGATGCCCGAGCGGCAGGACCGCCTCGACGTCGACAAGGCCGTCACCCAGCGCGCGTGGCTCACCGCCGTGCTCAAGACGCTCACCGACCGCGAACGCGCCGTCGTCGTGCTGCGGCACTTCTTCGACCTGCCGGAAGCCGACGTAGCCCGTGAGCTCGGGGTTTCGGTGGGTACCGTGAAGAGCACGAATTCGCGGGCGCTGGCCAAGCTGCGGATCGAAGCGGGCACCGAAGACACGCTGATCGGGGGGAGCGGGCGATGAACGACCTCGACGACTTCCGCGCCGCGCTCCGGCAGCCGCCCGACGAGCCGTTCGCCGAGCCCGACCTCGCCGCGATCATGGCCGGCGGTGCGCGCCTGCGCCGTCGCCGCCGGGTGCTCACGGGCACCGCCGGGATCGCCGCCGCGGCCGCCGTCGTGCTCGTGTTCGTCTTGGCCATCCAGCTGCGGCAGCCCGCGCCCGCGCCGGTCGCGCAGCCGCCGTCCCCCGTGCCGTCCACGCTGACGACCGCGCCGACGACCGCGGCACCGGCCGAGGCGCCGCCGATCGGGGACGTCATCGGGACCGGGATCAAGACCGCCCGCGGCGAGATCGTCTTCTTCGCGCGCGCGGTCGACCTGCCGCAGCTGCCGGACATCCACTTCGGCCTGGTGGCCGGGTTCCGCTCCGGCGAGACGTTGCAGCCGGTGCTCATGACGAACGAGTTCCGCGGCTCCGACCGGTCGTTCGGCTTCCACGCGACCGACGGCGGCGAGCTCTCCGGCGACGAGGTCATCCCCGTCTTCGGCTACTTCGCCGGCCAGGCGGCGCGGATCACGACCACCGTGCACGGCAAGACCGTCGAAGCGAGCCTGGCGAGGTGGAGCGGGGACCCGGACGTGGTCGTCTTCTGGTTCGATCCCGCCGCCGTCCCGGACTCCGCCGTCCTGACGCCGCTGATCGCCTACGACGCCGACGGGAAGCGGCTCACCAAGTAGGCGGTACCCGCGGGGGCGGTGCGGGCGTAAGAAACCGACCGTGACCTCTCGACGAGCGTTCCTCACCGCGACGGCCGCACTCGGCCTGGCGGCGTCCGCGGCCCCGGCCGGTGCCGCCGAACCCGGAGACCGCGGGCCCGGCGTCCCGGTCCGCCCGCAGCGTCCCGGTCCCCAGCTGCGCGCCCTGCTCCGCCAGGTCGACGAACGGCGGATCGAAGCGACCGTCCGGCGGCTGGCCGCGTTCGGCACCCGGCACACGCTGTCGGCGCAGGACGAC
The DNA here is from genome assembly GCF_023008405.1 of Amycolatopsis sp. FBCC-B4732. NCBI lineage: Bacteria > Bacillati > Actinomycetota > Actinomycetes > Pseudonocardiales > Pseudonocardiaceae > Amycolatopsis > Amycolatopsis sp. FBCC-B4732. The sequence continues at coordinate 7,951,228 of NZ_CP095376.1, read as the reverse complement.
CCGGTCCGCGGCATCGGCGCCGCGCGCGACTGGCTGTTCGCGCAGTTCCAGCAGATCGCGGCCGCGTCCGGCGGCCGGCTGACCGTCGAGCTGCAGTCCTACGTCCAGCCGCCCGCCGACCGGATCCCGGTGCCGACGACGATCACCAACGTCGTCGCGACGCTGCACGGCTCGAGCGATCCGGGCCGCGTGTACGTCGTTTCGGGGCACTACGACTCGCGCCGCACCGACGTCATGGACTTCACCGGGGACGCGCCGGGCGCGGACGACGACGCGTCGGGCGTGGCGGTCGCGCTGGAGCTGGCGCGGGTGCTCTCGACGCGGCAACCGGCGGCGACGATCGTCTTCGCCGCCGTCGCGGGCGAGGAACAGGGCCTGTACGGCTCGCGGTTCATGGCGCAGCAGTTCAAGTCGGCGGGCACCGACGTCCAGGCGATGTTCACCGACGACATCGTCGGGTCGAGCCGCGCCGACGACGGCACGCGCGACCCGACGACGATCCGCCTGTTCGCCGAGGGCGTCCCGACCGCGGAGACGCCGGCCGAGGCGAACCTGCGCCGCAGCATCGGCGGCGAGAACGACTCCCCGCCGCGGCAGCTGGCCCGGTTCGTGAAGTCGGTGGCGGAGAACGAGGCGACCGGCATGACGGTCCGGGTGATCTACCGCCGCGACCGCTACCTGCGCGGCGGCGACCACATCGGCTTCTTGGAGCAGGGCTACCCGGCCGCGCGCTTCACCGAGCCGAACGAGGACTTCGCGCACCAGCACCAGGACGTCCGCGTGGAGAACGGCGTCCAGTACGGCGACCTGCCGGAGTTCTGCGACTTCCCGTTCATCGCCCGGGTCGCGCGGGTCAACGGCGCGGCGTTGTGGTCCCTGGCGACGGCCCCGGGCACGCCGAAGGGCGTGAAGATCCGCACGGCGGCGCTGACGAACGACTCGGAACTGCTCTGGGACGCCACCCCGGGCGCGACGGGCTACGAGGTCCTCTGGCGCGAGACGACGGCCCCGGACTGGACCCACGCACTCGACGTCGGCCCGGCCCGCACGGCGAAGATCGACCTGTCCAAGGACAACGTCTTCTTCGGCGTCCGCGCGGTGGGCCCCGACGGCAGCCGGAGCCCAGCCGCGTTCCCGTCCCCGGTGAGCTAGCAGGGGCGGTGGCGTCTTCCTGCTGATCGCGGCGACCGCCCGGCGGCTGCACTTCGCCGTCGGCGCGGCGGCCGGGTGCCGCCGCGGCCGGTCCGGGGTGCGCCCGCGTCACCGCCAGGCGGCCGATCCGAGGCCGGGTTCCGTCCCCGGTGAGCTAGGCGGCGGCCTGCGTGAGCACCTGCTCCACCACGTGGTGCGAAGGCAGGATCAAGTCGCGCTCGGTATCCGCGTCGACCTTGCCCTCCAGCAGATCGCAGAACCGGTCCAGCTGCGTCGCCAGCGGCTCGCGGGCGGTGACCAGCTCCGGGATCTCGATCACCGTCTGCTGCCGGTAGCCGAGGCCGTCCGGGGTGACCGAGTCGTGCGAGATGTGCCGGTAGATCGTGACGTCGCGGCGCAGCAGGTCGATCTCGATCAGCCGGTCCAGCTCCGAGACCACCAGCGAGCGGACCTTCTTCTGGCCCAGCCGCGAAGCCGACACCGTGGCCAGGCCGGTCGGGAACGACAGCACCGTCTCGATGGTGTCCTCGGCGCCGTCGACCGACGACGGGTGGAAGTACCCCGCGCCGGACGTCACGCGCGAAGGCGTCGCGCCGCCGAAGAACTGGATCGCCAGGTCGACGTCGTGCACCAGGAGGTCCCACGCGACGCCGGTCTTGATGCGCGGCGCGTACGGGCCGTGGCGGCGCGCCATCAGGTGCACCGGCTCCTGCACCAGCGCCCGCGCGGTCATCACCGCCGGGTTGTAGCGCTCCAGGAGCCCGCACATCAGCGGGACGTCCTTCTTCGCCGACAGCCCGACGATCTCCTGGGACTTCTCGAAGCTGTTGCAGACCGGCTTTTCCACCAGCAGCGGCTTGCCCTGGCCGAGGATCTCCTGCGCCAGGTCGTGGTGCGCCTCGGTGGCCGAAGCCAGCACGACGGCGTCCACATCGGACAGCGAGCCGATCTCCGGCGTCCACCGGGTTTCGTAGCGGTCGGCGACGGCCTTGCCCGCTTCCTCGCGCGGATCGATCACGCGGACCAGGTCGACGCGCTCGTTCCCGGCGAGCACGCGAGCGTGGAGGGAACCCATGTTCCCGGTACCGACAAGAGCGATCCGATGCGTCATGCGCCCAGTACCTCGCGAACGGTTTCGATGATGGTGTCCAGGTCGGACTCGGTCAGGTGCGGGTGCACCGGCAGCGAAAGGGCCTGCTCCGAAACGGCCTTCGCGACCGGGAAGTCTTCGACGCGCGCGCCCGGGATCAGGTCGTGACCCGCGTAGCAGTCGTAGTCGAAGACGATCTTGGGGTAGTAGATGCCGTTGCCGATGCCGCGCTCGGTGAGCGCCGCGGCCAGCTCGTCGCGCGAGAGGAACGCGTGCGGCCCGACCAGCACGGTGTACTGGTGCCACACGTGCTCGCGGCCCGGCAGCACCTTCGGGACGTCGAGGCCCGGCGTGCCCGCGAGGCCCTCCGAGAGCCGCTTCGCGTTGGCCTGGCGGGCGGCGGTCAGCTGGTCGAGCTTCGCCAGCTGCGGGATGCCGACGGCGGCGTGCAGGTCGGTCATCCGGTAGTTGTGCCCGGCGACCTCGTACTGGTAGCGGGCGCGCATGCCCTGGTTGCGCAGCACACGCAGCTTGTCGGCCAGCGTGTCGTCGTCCGTCGTGATGACGCCGCCCTCGGCGGTGGTGATGTTCTTCGTCGCGTACAGCGAGAAGCAGCCGATGCCGAACGAGCCGGCCTGCTTGCCCTCGAACGACGCCCCGACGGCCTGCGCCGAGTCCTCGATCACCTGGAGGCCGTGCTCGGCGGCCAGCGGGGCGAGCTTGCCCATGTCCGCGGTCTGGCCGTAGAGGTGCACCGGCATGAGCACCTTGGTGCGGTCGGTGACGGCGGCCGCGACGGCGTCGGGGTCGATCGCGAAGTCGTCGCGCCGGATGTCGGCGAACCGCACGGTCGCGCCGGCTTCCAGGATCGCGTTCAGCGTCGCGACGAAGGTGAACGGCGAGGTGATGACCTCGTCGCCCGGCTTCAGGTCGAGGACCTGGATGGCGGCGACCAGCGCGGTGGTCCCGTTGTTGACCGCGATCGCGTGCTTGGTCCCGGAGACGGCCGCGAAGGCGTCTTCGAAGCGCTTGACCATCGGTCCCTGTGCGATGGCGCCGGAGCGCAGCACCTCGACGACGAGGTCCTCCGCGTCGCGGACGTCGACCACAGTGATGGGGATCATGGGCAGTCTCTCTCGGCAGGCGATTTCGGCGCGTCCGGTACAGTGAGCCGCCGGTTCTGCGCCCGGCCGCCCTGCAGCAACGCGGGCCACACGTTACCGGGCGCGGTAGCACGCCCAGTACCCAGCCGCCGACGAACGGACGACCACCCGTGGCCAACCGCATCCACCCGACCGCCGTCATCGGCGAAGGTGTCGAACTCGGCGAGGACAACGTGATCGGGCCGTTCGCGGTGCTCGTCGGTCCCCTCCGGGTCGGCGACGGCAACTGGATCGGCCCGCACGTGACGATCGGCACGCCCGGCGAGGACCGCAGCCGTCCCCACCCCGCCGCCTGGGACGAAGCGCCGACCGGTGATCCGGATCACGACGGACACGGTGTCGTCGTCGGCAGCCGCAACCGGATCCGCGAATACGTGAGTGTCCACCAAGGGACCTGGCGGACGACGACCCTCGGCAGCGACGGCTACTACCTCCGCAACTCCCACATCGCGCACGACTGCCTGGTCGGCGACGCCGTGACGATCGCATCAAACGCCGTCACGGGTGGCCACTGCCACATCTGGGACGGCGCCAACCTCGGCATGGGCGCGGTCCTGCACCAGAAGGTCGTGATCGGCCCCGGCGCGATGATCGGCATGGGTTCCGCGGTGCGCCGCGAGATCGGCGCGTTCACCATCGCCGTCGGCAACCCGGCCCGCGTCACCGGCGTCAACGTGGTGGGCCTGTCCCGCCGCGGCCTCGACGAGGCGACCGTCGAGGCGCTCGGGCCGTGGCTGAAGGGCAAGGAAGGTCTCCCGGACGTCACGCTGCCCGAAGACCTCTCTACCTTGGTAAAGGCGTGGGACGCCCGCCCGCGCGAAGAGCACTAGGAGTCACGAACATGCCGGATGTCGCCCCCAAGCTGCGCGAGGTCTTCGTCGAGGCGCTCGACCTCGAAGGCACCGTGGACGTCGAGAACCTGAAGTACCGCGACATCGAGGCGTGGGACTCGGTCGGTCACATGGCGCTGGTCGCGGCCATCGAGGACGAGTTCGACGTCGAGTTCGACACCGACCAGGTCATCGACATGTCGAGCTTCAAGGTCGCCGTGGACATGGTCACCGAGCTCCAGTCGAAGAATGACTGATCTTTCCGGTCGCGTCGCGCTCGTCACCGGCGGCACGCGGGGGATCGGCCTGGCCACCGCCCGCGCGCTCGCCGAGGCGGGCGCGACGGTGGTCCTGACCGGCCGCGACGAGGCCCGTGCCAAGGAGGCGGCCGCTTCGGTGGGCGCGGCCTCCGGGCTCGCCCTCGACGTCACCGACGCCAAAGCGGTGTCGTCGCTGGTCAGGGGCGTCGCGAAGGAGCACGGCAAGCTCGACGTCGTCGTCGCGAACGCCGGGATCATGGAAGACGCGCTCCTCGGCATGATCCGCGAGGAGCTGGTCGACGCGACGCTGAGCACGAACGTCGCCGGCACGCTGCACACCGTCCAGGCCGCGGCCCGGGCGATGATGCGGAAGAAGACCGGGTCGATCGTGGTGCTCGCGTCGATCGTCGGCGAGCAGGGGAGCGCCGGCCAGACGGTGTACGCGGCGTCGAAGGCGGCGGTGGCGAACATCGCGAAGTCGGCGGCGAAGGAGCTCGGCCGGTCCGGCATCCGCGTCAACGCGGTCGCGCCGGGCGTGATCGAAACCGACCTGACCGCGGGCCTCAGCGAGGACGCGAAGGCGGAAAACGCCGGCAAGACGCCGCTCGGGCGCCTCGGCCGCGCGGAAGAAGTGGCGAACGCGATCCGGTTCCTGGTGAGTGATGAAGCGTCCTTCATCACCGGTCAGGTGCTGGGCGTCGACGGAGGCTTGGTGTTGTGACGCTGTTGGGTGCGGGAGCCCGGCTGGTCGATGTGGCCGGGGGCCGCACGCTGGCGGGCGCGGAACTGTCGGCCGAGGTCGGCCGGCGGATGGACGAGCTGGCCGCGCTGCCGGCCGGCGTCGTCTTCGCGCGGATGTCGATCGACCTGCCCAGCGTGCTGACCTACCTCGGCGCGTTCGAATCCGGCCGGGCGATCGCGCTGATCGACCCGGCGCTGGACGTCGACGTGCTGGCCGGGCTGGTCTCGCGCTTCCGGCCGGCGGCGGTGCTGTCGGCTTCGGGCGACGCGCCCGACGGGTACTCGGTGCGCGGCGACGACTGGGTCCGCGACTCCGCCGACGGTGTCCGGCCGCACCCCGATCTCGCTGTCCTGCTGCCGACCAGCGGGTCCACCGGCAACCCGAAGCTCGTGCGGCTCTCGCGGCAGGCGATCCTGGCCAACGCCGACGCCATCGCGCAGGTGCTGCACATCGACTCCGACGAGATCGCGCCCACCTGCCTGCCGCTGCACTACAGCTACGGACTCTCGGTGCTGAACTCGCACCTGGTGCGCGACGCGACGACCGTCATCGAGCCTTCCGGCGTGCTCGGCCGCGGGTTCTGGGACGCGGTGAACACCTACGGCGTCACGTCGCTTTCGGGTGTCCCGTACCACTACGAAATGCTGCGGCGGCTCAAGTTCGACCCCGCGAAGTACCCGACGCTGCGCACGCTGACGCAGGCCGGCGGGAAGCTGCGCGACGAGCTGATCACCGAGTTCAACGAGAAGATGCTCGCCGTCGGCGGCCGGATGTACGTCATGTACGGCCAGACCGAGGCCTCGCCGCGGATGACGACCGTGCCCGCGGAACGGCTGGCCGAAAAGCTCGGTTCCGCCGGGCCGGCGCTGCCGGGCGGGAAGTTCGCGGTCCGCCGGGACGACGGGTCGGAGACCACGCACCCGAAAATTGTCGGTGAGGTCGTCTACCGTGGGCCCAATGTGATGCTGGGTTACGCGGACGACGAGTCCGGCCTGGCCAAGGGCGACGAATTCGGCGGTGTGCTCGCCACCGGTGACCTCGGGTACCTCGACGAAGAGGGGTACCTGTTCATCACCGGCCGGCTCAAGCGCATCGGCAAGGTGTTCGGCAACCGCGTCAGCCTCGACGACCTCGAGCAAGCCGTGCGCACGGCGGCGGTGGGGATCGACGTGGTGGCGGCGGTGCCCGCCGGCGACAAGGTGGTGCTGTTCGCCGAGGGCGTCGACAAGGACATCTGCAAGGACGCGTCACGAGCGCTGTCCGAGCGGCTGCACCTGCACACGAGCGGGTTCGACGTCCGCCCGATCGAAACCGTGCCGCTGCTCGCCAGCGGCAAGATCGACTACCGGAACTTGGAGGGGCGGGTATGAGCGTTTTCACTCGGTCGCAGGCCGATCGGGAAGCCTTGCTGCTGCCCGAGTTGGCCGCGTTGACGTCCCACCACCGGGCGAATTCCGAGGGCTACGAACGGATCCTGTCGTCGCTGGGAATCGCGCCGGACACTGCTTTCGCGTCGATCGCGGACCTGCCGTGGCTGCCGGTGCGGATGTTCAAGACGCACGACCTCAAGTCCGTGCCGGACAGCGAGGTCTTCAAGACGCTGACGTCGTCGGGCACGACGGGCGCCGGCGCGTCGCGGATCTACCTGGACAAGGAGGCGGCGGGTGCGCAGACCAAGCAGCTCGGCGCGACCCTGCAGGAGGTCCTCGGCGGCGAGCGGCTGCCGATGCTGATGGTCGACACCATCGGCATCATCAAGAACCGCCGCTCGTTCTCCGCGCGCGGCGCGGGCGTGCTGGGCATGGCGAACTTCGGCCGCAAGCACACGTACGTGCTCGACGAGAACGACCAGCCGGACGTCGAGGCGGTCAAGAAGTTCCTGGCCGAGTACGGCGACAAGCCCTTCCTGATCTTCGGCTTCACGTTCATGGTGTGGCAGTTCCTCTACGAGGTCGCCCGCGACCACGGCCTGGACCTGTCGAACGGCATCCTCATCCACTCCGGTGGCTGGAAGAAGCTGATCGACCGCGCGGTCGACAACACCGAGTTCCGGCGCCGGTTCAAGGAAGACACCGGGCTGACGCGGATCCACAACTACTACGGGATGATCGAGCAGATCGGCACCGTGTTCCTCGAAGGCCCGTCCGGCAACTCGCTGTACTGCCCGGACTTCGCCGACGTCGTGATCCGGAACCCGGAGACGTGGGAAGAGCAGCCGGTCGGGGAGCCGGGCGTGATCGAGGTCGTCTCGACGCTGCCGCGGTCCTACCCGGGGCACGTGCTGCTGACCGAGGACCTCGGCGTCTACAACGGGATCGACGACGGCGACTGGCCCGGCAAGCACTTCTCCGTGCTGGGCCGGCTGCCCAAGGCCGAGGCCCGCGGCTGTTCGGACACCTTCTCGGGAGCGGCGGCGTGACCACCCTGACCCAGCGTTTTCCCGCTGCTCCTTCCGTTTCCGCGACCGACCTGGTCGACGAGCTGCGCGCGTCGCCGCCCGGCGGCCGGCTGCGCGTCGGTGACCCGCGGATCGTCGAGTTCGTCACGAAGTTCGCCCGCAAGCTGCTGGCCCCGGCCACCGCGCGCCGGTTCCCGGAGCTGGCGTCGCTCGGCTTCTTCCTGCGCAAGGGCGAAATCGCGAAGGCGCTGTCCACACTGGACACTTCGGGCCACGCGCTGCGGTTCCCGCGCGGCCTGGTGTTCCACGTGCCGCCGGCCAACGTCGACACGATCTTCGTCTACTCGTGGGCGCTCTCGGCGCTGGCGGGCAACCACAACGTCGTGCGGGTCTCGTCCCGCTCGGCGGGGGCCGCGGAGGCGGTGCTGGACGCGCTGAACGCGGCGTTGTCCGAAGTGGACCCGTCGGTGGCGGACGTGGTCCGGGCGACCCAGCGGATGGTGACCTACGACCGCAGCGACGAGGTGAGCGGCGCCCTGTCGCTGGCCGCCGACCTGCGCGTCATCTGGGGCGGCGACGGTTCGGTCGCGGCCCTGCGCAAGTACCCGCTCGCGCCGCACGCGCGTGACCTGACGTTCCCGGACCGCTCGTCGTTCGCCGTCGCGTCGGTGGCGGGCTGGCAGCGGGCGTCCGAAGCGGAGCGCCGCGCGGCCGCCGAGGGCTTCTACAACGACTCGTACTGGTTCGACCAGGCCGCCTGCTCGTCACCGCGCGCGGTGTTCTGGGTCGGCGACGAGGCCGGCGCCCGGGCCGCGGGGAGCGAGTTCCGGACGCTGCTGGCCGCGGTGCTGGAGACGAAGCAGCACGTCACCGAGCCCGCGATGGCCGTCCAGAAGCGCGTCTCGGCGTACGGCGCGGCGGTCGACGGCGTGGTCAAGGAGATCGCGTTCCAGGGCAACGGCCTGGCGACCCTCGAGCTGGCCGACCCGGCGGTGCTGCCGCGCGAGTGGCTCGGCGCGGGCACCTTCGCGAACGCGCGGGTGTCCACTTTGTCCGACCTGGTGCCGATCGTCCTCCGCAAGGACCAGACGGTCAGCCAATTCGGCTTCAGCGCCGAGGAGCTCACGGCGTTCGCGCACGAGCTGGCCGGCCGCGGAGTCGACCGGATCGTGCCGTTCGGCAGCGCCCTGACGTTCTCGGCGGTCTGGGACGGTTACGATCTGCTCTCCGAGTTCAGCCGCCTGGTCACGGTCCAGGCCTGAGGAGTTGCGTCGATGACGACCGTTGAGGACCTGCCGGCCGCCGGCAAGCCGCCGAAGTCCGCCAAGGCGAAGGTCCTCGACGTCGTCAGATGGGTCGCGATCCTGCTGGTCATCGGCTTCGCGGCCAAGCAGCTCGCCTCGAACTGGGGCGAGTTCTGGCACACCCTGCACGACGTCGCCTGGCAGTCGTCGCTGCTGAGCCTGCTCGCCCTGGTCGCGGCGATCATGGTGTCGACCTGGGGCTGGCAGGCGATGGTCGACGACCTGGGCAAGCCGATCGGCTACGCCAGGGGAGCGCAGATCTGCCTGGTCGGCTCGCTGGGCAAGTACGTCCCGGGCTCGGTCTGGGCCTACTTGCTGCAGATGGAGCTGGGCCGCAAGGCCGGCCTGGCGCGCGCCCGGATCTTCACGGGCTCGCTGATCCAGCTGGGCGTGGGCGTGGTGTCGGCGCTGGTGGTGTCGCTCCTGGCGGCGCCGGCGGTGTTCAGCAACAGCCCGCGCGCGCTGTGGCTGTTCGTGCTGATCCCGGTCGGCCTGGCGATGCTGCACCCGAAGATCCTCACGTGGGGCACGTCGCTGGTGCTCCGGATCCTCCGCCGTCCCCCGTTGGCCCACCCCCTGGGCTGGAAGGTGGTCGGCAAGGTCTTCGGCGCCTCGACGGCCGCCTGGTGCCTCCAGGGCATCCACCTGTGGCTCCTGGCCAACTCGGTGGGCACCCCGGGCTTCAGCGGCTTCGTGCTTTGCGTGGGCGCGATGGCCGTGGCGATGACGGTGGGCACGTTCGCGTTCATCCTCCCCAGCGGAGTGGGCGTCCGCGAGGTGGCCCAGGTAGCGGTCCTGACGGCAAGCGGCCTGACGGTCGGCCAGGCCACGGCGTTCGCGGTGGCCTCCCGGGTGATGTTCACGGTGGCCGACCTCCTGACGGCGGGCATCGCCGCGGTAGCGGCCCGCTCGACCCGCCCGGCGACGGCCACCGCCTGACCAGGGCCTCCACTCCCGGCCGCGACCCCGCACTACCCCGTCTGGCCCTCGGCCCCGCGCGTGGCTCACCCCGCCTGACCTCCCCGCCGCCTCTGCCGGCCTGGCCGGGGTTGCCCACAGGTTGTCCACAGGGCTTACGCACATGTGGACAACTCGGCCCGCATCACCCCACCAGCCGGTAGATCACCGCGTCCGGGTTGTGGAAAGCCTCCTTCAGGAACGGCTCGCCCGCCAATCCGATCAGCCCGGCCTGATAAGGCTTTCCGGGCTCGGTCGAGGGTTTGCCGAGAATCACCCAATGGATGTTCAACCGCCGGACCGCCGCCCGCACGCCGGGGTCGCTCTCGTAATCGCGAAAGCGGTCCGCGAGCAACCGCGCGTCCGCCGGTGGCAAAGTTTCGTCGAAATGCCCGGCGACCGTGCGAATACCCGACAACGCATAAGTCCACGCCGTTCCGTCGAAGCGGTCGTTCATCGCCCATTCACCAGGCGCGGCCAGTTCGCCGAGCTTCTCCATCGCGGCCACCTCGCCGGGCGTCGTGCGTAGCTTCGCCGGGTCCGCCGCCTGGTAACCGGTGTACACGCGGGCGCCGTTGGAGCGGACGTACAGCCCGTTCGACAGCCCCGCGAACCCGAGCAGCACCACCACCGCGACCGCGGCCGCGGGGATCCGGGCGGGCAGCCGGTCGCGCAGCCACGCCTGCGTCGACGCCAGACCGTGCGCGGCCAGCACGGACAAGGGGATCGCCGCCATCGAGAAGAAGCGGTAGGGGTCGTCCCACCAGGGCCGGGACAGGGCCATCACGATCGGGGCGTTCGACGACGCCACCGCGATGTACGCCAGGCCCGTCACCGCCGCCGTCAGGCCGATCCAGCGCAGCGCGCCCGCCCGCGCGAAGAACACGATCCCCAGGAACAGCGCCACCGACAGCCACACCTGCGGGTGCGGCTCGAAGTGCTGGAACCCCAGTAGCGCCCCCAGCGCCGTCGACGCGCGGTACTCGCTCGGCCAGCCGTAGTACGGCACCGCGCCCCTCGCCAGGCCCAGCGCGCCGGACAGCTGCAGCCACGCCACCACCAGCGACACCAGCGCGATCGGCAGCAGCGCGAGCAGGTCGCGGCCGATCCGGCGCCACCCCGTGAGCCAGCGCTGCACCAGCAGCGGCCCGGCGAACAGGATCCCGCCGAACAACGTCGACGAGTGGACGCACAGCAGGCCCACCGCGGCCAGCACCAGCACGAACCCCGTGTCGAGCGCGGCCCGCTCCAGGTACCGGTGCAGCGCCACCGCGCCCAGCGGCGTCAGCGCCACCCCCAGCGCGAACGGCAGCAGCGGGCCGCGGTCCATCGACTCGTAGACGCCCATCACCGGCGCCACCGCCGTCAGCGCCACCGCGCCGGCCAGCACCGCGCGGCCGCGGAACTGCCGCACCAGCGTCACCAGCGACAGTGCGAGCAGGCCCGGCAGCAGCACGGTGTTCGCGTCCAGCGTCTCCGGGATCGACGCCCCGCTCAGCCGGTGGGTCACCGACGCCAGCAGGTGGTAGGCGTTCGGGTAGAACACCGGCGCCGCGTCGCCGTACCAGTTCACGTGGCCGGTGCCGAACAGACCGCCGTCGCCGGTGTCGGCGATGTAGCGGACCGCGTTGCCGTGGTAGACCGCGTCGAACCCCTGCGGCAGCGCGCCCAGCGTGCCCATCCCGAGCAATGCGGCGGACAGGCCGGTGGCGGCCGCGACGAGCAGGCACGCCACGACCGCGAAGTGCCCGCTGCGCGCCCACAGGCCGGGCTCGGGCTCCGGCGGCCGGCGGTGCACCGCCAGCTTCCGGACCCCGAACGCGACCGCGGCGAAAACGACGGTGGAAAGCGCGTAGGTCAACGGGTTGAAGGGCAATCCCAGCGCCGCGGTCCAGGGTCCGGTCAGCCCGCCGATCGCGTAGCTCAGCAAGGGCGCCGGCCCGGCCAGGACCCAGCCGCGCAAACCGACGGCGAGACCGATCACCAGTCCCGGGACGGCGATGACGACAATGGCGGTACTGACGGAAAGCACGCGTGAGAGTAAGCCGCCGAAGATCGGGCGACGGGCGCGGGGTGAGGCCGCTGATCAGCCAATTTCACGACGTTACTTGGACTGTCGTGATCGCCACTCGATCGGGTTATATTGGCGGAGGTAATTTCCTGATTGACTAACGCGCAGTAAGCGATCTTCGGTTTTTTCGGGTGCACGGGACAACTCGGGAAAAACGCGGAGACGACGTGAGGGGGACGGGTGGTCTACACGGTCGTGGTGGCGTGGCTCGTCCTCGCCGCGATCGTGGTCCTCTCCTGGACCCGGCTCGACGCCGAGCGCGGCTGGCGCGGCACGGTCCTCGCGCTCACCCTCGGGCTCTCGCTGCTGCACCAGCTGCTGTTCGCGACCGTCACCGAGGACGCGCTGGTGTCCTTCCGGTACGCGCAGAACATCGCCGACGGCAACGGACCCGTCTTCAACCCCGGCGAACGCGTCGAGGGCTACACGAACTTCTTCTGGCTGGTGCTGATCGCCCTGCCGCGTGCGGCGTTCGGCGCGGACGTCCACACCGCCGCCGTCGTGTTCGGGGTCGTCTCGGCGCTCGGCTGCGTGCTGCTCGCGTACTTCCTGGTCAACCGGATCGTCGCCGCGGCCACGCCGGCGGGCACCGAGCCGCGCGCCGCGCTCGGCGTCGCCGCCGCGGTGCTCACGGCGAGCGCGGGCGGCCTGGCCGTCTACGGGCCGTCCGGCTCCGAGGTCCCGCTGTTCGTGCTGATCGTCCTCGCCGTCGGCTACTCGCTCGCCGCTCGCCGCCCGGTCGTGGCCGGGGTGCTGGTCGCGTTCGCCGTGATGACCAGCCCGGAAGGGCTCGTCGTGGCCGTGCTGGCCGGGCTCTGGCTGGCCGGCGCCGCCGCGAAGAAGCAGCACAGCTGGTGGGCGCCGGCCGGCTACCTGCTCGGCGCGCTGGTGTTCCTGATCCCGCGGCTGGCCTGGCGGATGACCTTCTACCAGCACTACCTGCCCGCGCCGCTGGCCGCGAAGCTCGGTGCCGGGTTCGACGCGACGGTCGGCACCGGCTGGCCGTACCTGTCCGGGTTCGCGCTGGCCCACCAGGGCTTCCTGCTGCTCGGGCTGGTCGCCGCGGTCGCGCTCCTGCTGCGGCGCGGCTCGGCGGGCGAGGCACGGGCCCTGATCTGGCTCCTGTTCGCGACGGCGCTCGCGCTCGCGGCCGCGGCGGTGCTGATCGGCGGCGACCCCGGCCCGTCGTGGCGGCTGCTCGCCCCGGTGCCACCGCTGCTCGCTGTCGCGTCCGTCGCCACCTACGGCGTGCTCACCGCGGACGTCGAGGCCAGGCCGTCGCCGAAGTCGTGGCCCGTCGCGACCCGGCTGGTCCCGGTGACCGCCTGCGGGCTGGCCGGGATCGCGGTGCTCGTGTCGGTGTTCAGCCCCGAGATGCTCGACCGCGTGCGCGACTGGCGCGCGAACGGCACCCAGCTCGCCGAGATCGGCGGCTGGCTCGGCGAGTACCTGCCGCCCGGGTCCGTGGTCAGCGGCGCCGCGCCCGGCGCGCTCGCCGAACACGGCGGCCAGCTGCTCATCATCGACGTCCTCGGCCGCACCGACGACCACATCGCCCGCGAAGGGCGCCACGAAGACGGCGTCTCGACCGACTACGACTACGTCGTCAACGGCCGCCGCCCGACCGTCGCCGTGCCGGGCGACGGCGGCTACGCCGACCGCCAGCACTGCGCCATCGACCCGGTCTACGCGGGCCAGTACCAGGTCGCGACGTTCCGCCGCGTCGGCACGCCGTACTGGGTCGCCGTGTACCCGCGCGCCGAACAGGCGAAGTCCGTGGTCGCCGACCTCGACAAGGGCCCGGACTTCCGCTACGTACCCTGTCCTTCGTGAAGCTCGAGGCACCGGAGCGGCGGCTGCCCGCCGAAGCGCGGCTCGGGATCGGGGTGTTCGGCGCGTCGCTCGCCCTGTTCGTGCTGCGGTTCCTGGTGCCGAGGCCGGTCGCGATGTCCAACAACGGCGACGGCGGCCGCGTGCTCTGCGGCGCCGGGATCACCTGGAAGGGCCTGCCCGAGCCGTTCGTCCACCTCGCCTACACGCCCGCGCCGGGGACGCCGCCGTGCCGGCCGACGTACCTGCTGACGCAGAGCTGGCTCGCGGAGCTGGCCGTCCGGATCGGCCGGCTGACCGGCCTGCACGGGACGCTGAGCCTGGTCGTGCTGGGCCTGCTGAGCAGCGTCATCGCCGCGGCCGCCGTGACGGCGATCGTGCTCGGCCTGCCCTACGCGCGGCGCGTCCGGCTGTTCGTGGCGGCCGGGCTCCTGCTGGTCGTCGCCGACTCGGCGTTCTTCGGGTACTTCGCCGCGATCCTCGGTGAGGGCGCGGCCTTCCTCGGCCTGCTGCTCGCCGTCGGCGGTCTCCTGCTGACCGCGCGCGAAGGCTGGTGGAGCTACGCGGGCATGGCGGTCACCTTCGCCGGCGGCGTCCTGGCGGTCAACGCCAAGGTGCAGACGCTGATCATCCTGCCGATCCTCGCGCTCGCGGTGCTGCTGGTCCGGCCGGGAACGCTGCGCGGGGTCAAGCGGTGGGCGGCCGCCGTGCTCGTCATCGGCGCCATCGGTGTCGTGACGCTCTCGGCGCAGCGAAGCGTCGAACCCGCGCTCGCCCCCGACGGCACGTACACCGAGTTCCCCGGCGACGACTCGCGCGAGATCAACATGTTCAACTCGATCTTCCTCAACATCGTCGACGGCGAACACGACACCCGGGCCGACCTGGCCGCGCTCGGGCTGCCGCCGTCGTTCGCGCAGTACGCGGGCAACGGCTGGTGGCATCCGCACCCGGCCCGGATCGACCCGCTCTACCCGCGCTACCGCGAGCTGATGAGCCGGCCGAACGTCCTCGGCTACTTCGCGAGCCACCCGGGCCGGACCCTCGAAGTCCTGAACCGGGCTGCCACCGACCAGCTGACCGCCCGGCCGGACTACCTCGGCAGCTTCGACCAGGACGCCGGCTTCGCGCCGCACGCGCAGGAGCACCGGGTGCCGGTCGTGTCGTGGCTGACCGGCCTGCTCGCCCCGCTCGGGCTGTTCGCGCTGGCGCCGATCTGGCTGTTCGTGCTGGTCCGGGCCTGGTTGCGGCGACGGAGTCCGCTGGGCGTGGTGCTGGCGTTCCTGCTCGCCGTCTCGCTGACGCAGTTCGGGACCGCGGCGCTGGGCGACGGCATCGAGGGCGTCAAGCACCAATCGGTAGCGCTGTTCACGCTCCTGCTGGCCGTGGTGCTGGCCGTGTGTCCTTCACCGCTGAACAGCCGCGCGCAACCTACGGTCGCGTAACCTGGCGCGATGGCCGACTTCGTGTACCCGCCCGTGATCGCCGCGGCCCGGACGATGTTCCGCGTGCTCGACAACCGCATCCGGGTCGAGGGCGCGGAGCACATCCCGCGCCGCGGCGGCGCGGTCATCGCGTGCAACCACGTCAGCTACCTGGACTTCATCTTCTGCGGCCTCGGCGCGCGCCCGGCCAAGCGGCTGACGCGGTTCATGGCGAAGAAGGAGATCTTCGACAACAAGATCGCCGGGCCGCTGATGCGCGGGATGCACCACATCTCGGTGGACCGCTCCGCCGGCCTCGCCTCCTACCGCGAGGCGCTCGAAAAGCTGCAGGCCGGCGAGGTCGTCGGCGTCTTCCCGGAGGCGACGATCAGCCGGTCGTTCACCGTCAAGGAGATCAAGTCGGGCGCCGTCCGGATGGCCGCGGCGGCGAACGTCCCGGTCGTGCCGATGGCGCTGTGGGGCACCCAGCGGCTCTGGACGAAGGGCCGCCCCAAGGACCTGACCCGGCGGCACGTGCCGGTCTCGATCCTCATCGGCGAGCCGATGCACCCCGCCAAGGGCGACGACTGGGACGTCGTCACGAAGGAGCTGCGCACCCGGATGAGCGCGCTGCTCGAACGGGCCCAGGCCGACTACCCGGACCAGCCCGCGTCCGACGAGGAACGCTGGTGGCTGCCGGCCCACCTGGGCGGCACGGCACCTACCCCGGCCGAAGCGGCCGAGCTCGACCGCCGCTGACACCGGGCCTCCGCCAGACAGGTCAGAACCAGCGCTCGAGCACCTGCGCGACGCCGTCTTCGCCGGCCGGGCCGGTGACCTCGTCGGCCACCGCGAGCACCTGCGGGTGCCCGTTCTCCATCGCGACGCCGTGGCCGGCCCAGCGCAGCATCTCGACGTCGTTCGGCATGTCGCCGAACGCGATCACCCGCTCCGGGTCGACGTCCAGGCGGCGCGCGAGGTCGGCCAGCCCGGTCGCCTTCGTGATGCCGTGCGCCGACAGCTCGACCAGGCCGCCGGACGACGAGTACGTGACGTCGACCTCGCGGTCGAACAGCGCGTTCACCGCGTCGGCCATCTCCTCGGACGCCATCCCGCGGTGGCTGACCAGCAGCTTGATCGCCGGGTGCCCGAGCACCTCGGCCCGCGGCGCGGTCCGGCCCTCACCGTCGCCCCACGGGTTGTGGTAGTCCGGCTCGATCACGAAGTTGCGCATGTCGTGGTCGACCGCGCCGGTGGCGACGCGCTCGCTCGCCAGCCGGCAGCCGGGCAGCGCCTTGTCGAGGGCGTGCGCGATGTCGTGCAGCAGCGTGGGCGCGAGCAGGCCGTGCACCTCGAGGATCTCCTCGCGGCCGCAGTCGTAGAGCACGGCGCCGTTCGCGCACACGGCGTAGCCGGTCAGCTCGAGCGGCTTCGCGACCGGGGCGATCCACCGCGGCGGCCGGCCGCTGGCCAGCACGAACGGCACGCCCGCCTCGATCGCCCGCCGGACGGTCGCGATGGTGCGGGCGCTGAGCGTTTCGGAGGGGCCGAGCAGGGTGCCGTCGACGTCGGACGCGATCAACTGGGGTCTCTCCACCCCGCCATTGTCCCTGACACGTTCGGGTGGGGCCCCGCCCGTCCGTGCGACTGTCGGTGGTTACCGCTAGCCTCCGCCTTCCTCCCCACCGCCACCCTCAATGGGGAAGCTTCGCTTCACTGTTACTTTTCGGAACTGTGCGAGTAGGCATCGTCATTCTTCCGGAAGATCGTTGGTGGGCCGCCGAGCCGAAGTGGCGCGCGGCCGAGGAGTACGGCTTCGACCACGCGTGGACGTACGACCACCTGGGCTGGCGCAACCTGGTCGACGGCCCGTGGTTCGCCGCGGTCCCGACCCTGACCGCGGCGGCGATGGTGACGTCCCGCATCCGGCTCGGCACGTTCGTGGCGTCGCCGGTCGCCCGGCACCCCGTGCCGTTCACCCGCGAACTGATCACCCTCGACGACGTCTCCGACGGCCGGTTCGTCCTCGGCGTCGGCGCGGGCGTCGACCACCTGCACTACGACGGCGCGGTCCTCGGCGCCCCCGAGCTGACCACGAAGCAGCGCGCGGACCGCTTCACCGAGTTCGTCGAAGCGCTCGACGGGCTGCTCATGACCGACAAGTTCGACTTCGACGGCGAGTACTACCGCGCCCGCGAGGCCCGCAACCTGCCGGGCCCGGTCCAGCGCCCCCGCCTCCCCTTCGTGGTGGCGGCGAACGGCCCGCGCACGATGACGCTGGCGGCCCGCTTCGGCGCCGGCTGGGTGACGACGGGCAAGGGCGGCGCGACGGTCGACGAGTGGTGGGCGGGCATCAAGGAACTCACCGAGCTCTTCGACCGGCGCTTGGACGCGGTGGGCCGCGACCGGGCGAGCATCCAGCGGCACCTGAGCCTGGACTCGTCCCCGGTGTTCTCGCTGAGCAGCGTGGAGGCGTTCCGCGACGCGGTGGGCCGCGCGGGCGAGCTGGGCTTCACCGACGTGATCTCGCACTGGCCGCGCTCGTCGACCCCGTACGAGGGCCGCGAGGCCGTGCTGGAGCAGGTGGCGAGCGACGTCCTGCCCGAGCTGCACTAGGCCGTCCGGGTGACTTCCGGGTGATCGGGAAACCGATTGCCGCCCCTCAGGCGTCCTTGTTTGCAGACGTCCGAGATCACCCCGGGGGTTCGGGGGCCCTCGTGGCCGCGGCTGGGGGGCCGCGGCCACGAGGGCGTTCTACTTCACGATCCGGTAGATCACGGCACCCGCGTTCCGGTACACCGGCTGCACGAAGTCGTGTCCGTCCAGGTGCTGCAGGCCCCGGGCGATCGGGGTGTCGCGGCGGATCGTGCCGCTGCCCACCAGCACGTAGTGGATGTTCAGCCGCCGGATCGCCGCGCGCGCTTCGGGGTCGGTGTCGTAGTCCGCGAAGTGCTCGGCCAGGTACACCGCGTCCTTGGGCGCGACGCCGGCGTCGTAGTGGCCGGCCACCGGGTGCACGCCGGTCAGCGCGTACATCCAGGCCGTGCCGTCGAGCCGGTCGTTGAGCACCTTCTGGTCGGCGGGGATGCCGAGCGTGCCCAGCTTCTCCATCGCCTCGATCTCGTCCGCGCTCACCGGCGGGACCACCTCGCCGGGCAGGCCGTTGTAGTAGAGCAGCGACACCGTCTTGGCGTTGGCCGCGCGGTAGAACCCGCCGGTCAGCACGCCCATCGCGACGACCAGCAGCACCGCCGACGCCAGCCCGACCCGGCCGGTCAGCCACGGCCGCGCCCGCACCCACGCGCGGCTCCCGGCGGCCTTCGCCAGCCACCGCTGCGCCTCGCTCATGCCGTGCGCCGCGAGCAGGCACAGCGGGATCGCGGCCAGCGCCATCAGCCGGAAGCGGTCGTTCCACCAGGGCCGCGACAGGCTGATCACCCAGTCCTCGCCGCCGAAGCAGGCGACGACCACGAACAGCGCGGACAGCCCCAACGTCGAAAGCAGCAGCCAGCGCATCCGCCGCAGCGCACCCAGCGTCAGCACGCCGATCGCGAGGAACACCGTCAGCCAGATCTGGGGGACCGGCAGCACCTGCTTGAACGTCGCCAGCATGGCCAGCGCCTTCCACACCGGCATGTGCGAGCCCCAGGCGTGGTACGGGTACGACCCCGACGTGAAGCCGATCGCGCCGAGGATCATCGGCGCGGCCAGCAGCCCGGCCGCGACCATCACCGGCAGCATCCGCAGCACGTCGCCGCCGACCACCCGCCAGGCCCGCCGTCCCTCGGCGACGCCGTCGACGCGGCGGCCGCGCAGCGCCCGGTACCAGCGCTGCACCACCAGCGGGAACGCGAACAGGATCGCGCCGAACAACGCGCTCGAGTGCGCGGCGAGCAGGCCGGTCGCGCTCAGCGCCAGCACGGCGCCGGTGTCGACGCCCGGCCGCACGACGAACCGCTGCAGCGCGACCACCGCCAGCGGCGTCAGCACGATGCCGAGCGCGAACGGCAGCAGCCCGCTCGACACCGACTCGTACGCCCCGGTCGTCGCGCCGCCCGCGACCAGCGCCGCGCTGCCGGCGAACACCGCGCGGCCGCCGAGCTGGCGCACCAGCGCGACCATGGCCAGCGCGAACAGCCCGGCGATCGGCATCGTCACGGCGTTGAGCGTGACCGGGATCGACGTCCCGGACAGCTGGTAGACCAGCGCCCCGGCCAGGTGGTACGCGTTCGGGTAGAAGGAGCCGTCGGGGTACCAGTTGACGGTTCCCATGCCGGTCAGCGAGCCGTCGCCGGTCTCGGCGATGTAGCGGATGCCGTTCGCGTGGAACACCGTGTCCCAGCGCTGGAACACCGCGGTCGTCCCGCCGCGGCCGGAGACCACGACGGCGATCGAGACGGCGGTCGCGATCGCGACGCAGGCGCCGACGGCCAGGTGCGCGCGGCGCGTCCACGGCACCGGCGGCTCCTCCGCACCCGGCGTCGACCAGCCGCGCGCGGCGAACAGCCGGCGCAGGCCGAAGAGCACGGCGGCGAGCAGCAGGGTGACGGCGGCGACACTCGGCGGGCCGTAGGGGACGTGCGCGATGGCGAGCCACGGACCGGCGAGGCCGGTGATGGCGTAGCTGAGCAGCGGCGCGAGCCCGGCCAAGGCCCAGCCGCGCAGGCCGGCGGCCCACCCGACGACCCCGCCGGGGACCGCCAGCACGGCCAGGTAGGTGGCCACCGCGGCGAAGTAACTCCAGAAGTCCTCGGGTGCAGGCACTGCTTTCCAGGTGTGTCGTAGGCCGAAATGTGATAGTCGGGTGCGGGCCGGGTCAGCGACCTGCGTACCCTCGACGCCCGTGAGCGCGCACACGAACCCCGCACAGATTACTGAAGCCGATTTCGCAGGCTACGACCTCGTCGTCGTCGGGTCCGGTTTCTTCGGCCTGACCGTCGCCGAACGGGCCGCGGCCGAGCTGGGCAAGAAGGTCCTCATCCTGGAGCGCCGGAGCCACCTCGGCGGCAACGCCTACTCCGAGGCCGAGCCCGAGACCGGGATCGAGGTGCACAAGTACGGCGCGCACCTGTTCCACACCTCGAACAAGCGCGTCTGGGAGTACGTGAACCGGTTCACCGAGTTCACCAACTACCAGCACCGCGTGTTCGCGCGGGTCAAGGACCAGGTCTACTCGTTCCCGATGAACCTGGCCCTGATCAACCAGTTCTTCGGCAAGTCCCACACGCCGGACGAGGCGCGCGAGCTGATCGCCAAGCAGTCGTCCGAGTTCGAGACCTCGGCCGCGCAGAACCTCGAGGAGAAGGCCATCTCGCTGGTCGGCCGTCCCCTCTATGAGGCGTTCATCCGCGGGTACACCGCGAAGCAGTGGGAGAACGACCCCAAGAACCTGGGCGAGAACATCATCACGCGCCTGCCGGTCCGCTACAACTTCGACAACCGGTACTTCAACGACACCTACGAGGGCCTGCCCGTCAACGGGTACACCGCGTGGCTCGAGAAGATGGCCGAGCACGAGAACATCGAGATCCGGCTGAACGTCGACTACTTCGACGTCCGCGAGCACATCCCGGCCGGCACCCCGACCGTCTACACCGGTCCGCTGGACCGCTACTTCGGCTACTCGGCGGGCCGGTTCACCTGGCGCACCGTCGACTTCGAGTCCGAGGTCGCGGAGACCGGCGACTTCCAGGGCACCTCGGTCGTCAACTACAACGACCAGGAAGTGCCCTACACCCGCATCATCGAGTTCCGCCACTTCCACCCGGAGCGGGACTACCCGAAGGACAAGACGGTCATCTTCCGCGAGTACTCGCGCTTCGCGACCGAGGAAGACGAGCCGTACTACCCGATCAACACGCCGGAGAACCGCGAGAAGCTCGAGGCCTACCGCGAGCTGGCCAAGACCGAGGCGCGCGAGCGCAACGTCCTGTTCGGCGGCCGGCTGGGCACCTACAAGTACCTCGACATGCACATGGCCATCGGCTCGGCGCTGTCGGCGTTCGACAACAAGATCGCCCCGCACCTGACCGACGGCGCGCCGCTCGACGGGTCCCTCGATGCTTGAGAAGGGCGCCCCGGCGGGCGAGGTCGCTGTCCTTTCGAAGGCGCAGGGCTTTCTGAAGAGTGACGTTTCGGTGAAAGCCGCGCGCGGCATGTCCCACTTCGGTGAGCACGCCATCGGCTGGTTCAGCATCGGCCTGATCGGTGCCGCGGCCGATAAGGAGCGCCGCAAGGACTGGCTGGTCGCGGCGGCGGGCGTCGTCGGCGCGCACGCCGCGTCCATCGCGGTGAAACGCGTGGTCAGGCGCCCGCGGCCGGACCACCCGAGCGTCGAGGTACTGGTCGGCACGCCCAGCAAGCTGAGCTTCCCGTCGTCGCACGCGACGTCCACTACGGCGGCGGCGGTGCTCTACTCCGGATTGACCGGGCGTAACCTGGTGCCCGCCCTGGTACCGCCGATGCTCGCCTCGCGGCTCGTGCTCGGCGTTCACTATCCGACAGACGTTTTGGCCGGTGCAGCTCTCGGGGGGCTCGTCGGTGGTCTGATACGACGGAAGCTGAAGAAGAACCCATGAGCGAAACGACCGAGCAGCGCCCCAGCGACGAAACGGCCGTGAACCCTGAGGCCGTGGAGACTCCGGTGCCCGCGGCACGCGGCCGGTTCGGCCTGGTCGGCGGCGTCATCAAGACGGCGCGGCCGCGCCAGTGGGTGAAGAACGTCCTGGTCTTCGCGGCCCCGTTCTTCGCGTTCTCGAAGTCGACCGACCGCACCGGTCTCCTGATCGACGCGCTCATCGCCTTCGTGGCCTTCTCCCTGACGGCGAGCTCGGTCTACCTGATCAACGACGCCATCGACGTCGAGGCCGACCGGGCCCACCCGACCAAGCGCAACCGGCCGATCGCGGCCGGCCTCGTGCCGGTCCCCGTCGCGTACGGGGCCGCGGTCGTGTTCTTCCTGGCCGGCCTCGGCGTGTCGTTCTTCGCGAGCTGGCAGCTGGCGGTCGTGCTGGCGGTCTACGAAGCCGTCCAGCTCGGCTACTGCTTCGGCCTCAAGCACCAGCCGGTGGTCGACCTGGCCATCGTCGGCTCGGGCTTCCTGATGCGCTCGATCGCCGGTGGTGTGGCGGGCGGCATCGCGCTGTCCCAGTGGTTCCTGCTGGTCACGGCGTTCGGCTCGCTGTTCATGGTCGCGGGCAAGCGCTACGCGGAGATCATGCTGTTCGAGCGCACGGGCGCGAAGATCCGCTCGTCGCTGAAGAAGTATTCGGCCAGCTACCTGCGGTTCGTCTGGGCGACGTCGGCGGCGATCCTGATCATGTCGTACTGCCTGTGGGCGTTCGAGATCCGCCAGACCGAGCACAACTCGGTGTGGGCGCTGATCTCGATGGTCCCGTTCGTGGTGGCGGTGCTGCGGTACGCGGTGGACGTCGACGGCGGCATCGCGGGCGAGCCCGAGGAGATCGCGCTCAAGGACCGCATCCTGCAGGTACTCGGCGCGACCTGGGTGATCACGCTGTTCCTGGCGTTCTACCTGTGACTTCTCATGGCGGATCGACAGGTTCGTTTCAGCTGACGCACAGCTGACCGGCGCACCCTGAGGTGGTGGGGGCGGGCACTGCGCCCGTCCCCGTGACCACAGGAGCGACGATGAACGACCAGCCGCGCGAGGAGAAGGCCCCGCAGGGAGCCGACCAGCCCACCGTCGAGCAGCCGACGACCCCGGCGGCGGCCGACCAGCCCACGACGACGACCCCGGCCGCACCCAGCGAGCCCCCAGCGGCCGAAGGTGGCGCGGCGCCGGTCCCGCCCGCCGCTCCGGCGTCCGGTCAGCCCGCGCCCCCGGCAGCCGATGGCGGGACCGCACAGGTACCGTCCGCCGCTCCGGCGGCCGTTGGCGGCACGGCGCCGGTCCCGCCCGCTGCTCCGGCGCCCGGCCAGCCTGCGACCCCGGCAGCCGTTGGCGGCACCGCACAGGTACCGGCGGCCGTTGGCGGCACGGCGCCGGCCCAGCCCGCCGCCGCAGCCCCGGCGCCCGGCCCGCAAGCCCCCGCGGCTGACCAGACCGCGGTTCTCGGCCAGCAGGCTCCGCCCGCCGGATCCACCCAGCAGGCGCCGCCCACCCCTCAGCTCTCCCAGCCCGGTCCCGGCCAGTCCTACGGCGCCTGGGGACCGCCCCAGGCCGCCCCGCGCCAGTCCGGGGGCTTCCGGCGGTTCGTCGGGCACCGCGCCACGCAGCTCGTCGCGGTCGGCGTGCTCGGGCTGCTGGTCGGCGGCGGCATCGTCGGCGGGATCGCCGCCGCGAGCCACCACGGCCCCCGCGACGGCCGTCCCGGCATCCACCGCCAGTACAACGGCCCCGGCGGCGGCAACCACGACGGCCGCCCGGGCTTCCGCGGCGGCCAAGGCCAAGGCCAAGGCGGCAACCAAGGCCAGGGGAGCGGCGACGGCATCTGATCACCGGGGAATGTGGCCTGCGCCACCGGCCTCCCACTCAGATCACGGAAGTATCACGGCCGGGGTACGGTGTTCGGGATGCGAAGCGCCTCCGCAGAACTCCCGAAGGCCGCCGGTGCGCTGCCGGCGGCCCTGCCCGTCGCCCGTTCGTGGGCTCTCCCGGTGGGCGCCGCCGCGGCTTCGGCCCTCGTGTTCGCCCTGGTCAGCCACCACCTGATCGATGACACCTACATCACGCTGTCCTACGCGAAGAACCTCGCCTTCCACGCGCACTGGGGCCTGATCGAGCAGGGGACGGCGAACACCGCGACGTCCCCGCTGAACGTCCTGGCCCTCGGCGCGGTCACGTTCGTCGTCCGCGACGCCATCCTCGCCGCCGGGATCGTCTTCGTCGTCGCGCAGGTCCTGCTCGTGCTGGGCCTGCGCCGGCTCGGCGAGCGCACCGGGCTGCCGCCCGCGTTCGCGCCGCTGACCTTCGCGTTGCTGCTGGTCAACCCGCTGCTGCTGTCGTCGATCGGGCTGGAGGTCGCGCTCGGCGCCACCGGCGTCGTCTGGGCCCTCGTCCACGCCGGCGAGCGCCACGCGGGACGGCTGGGCGTCGTGATCGGACTGCTCGCGCTCGTCCGGATCGACCTGCTGCTGATCGCGGCGGTGCTGTTCGCCGCCCGCCGCGACTTCTGGGTGGGCATCTGGCGCACGACGTTCTCGGCGCTCGCCGTGATGCTCCCGTGGTTCGGCTTCAGCTGGCTCGTGCTCGGCTCGGCCGTGCCGGACACGCTCGTCATCAAGATCAGCCAGCAGTCGTGGGGACCGTTCAGCTTCACGAACGGCCCGCTGCTCTACTTGCGCAACTTCCCGGCGGCGGCCGCGCTGTCGTTCCTGCCGCTGCTGCTCGCCGCGGCGGCCGGGGCCGGCTGGATCGTCCTGTACCGCCGCGGCTCCCGGACCGCCCGCCGGCTGACGCCGTTCGCCGCGCTCGCCGTCGCGGGAGCGCTGCACTACGTCGCGTACAGCCGGCTGGGCGTTCCGCCGTACCACTGGTACTACGCGCCCAGCATCATCGGCGCGACCGTCTTCCTGGCCGCCGTCGCCTCAGCGGTGCCGGAGCACGTGCGCCGCGGGACGTGGACGGCCGCCGCCGCGGTGGTCGCGGCCGGCGTCGCGGTGTACGCGGTGCCGGGCCTGCCGCGCCAGTTCGCGCCCATCACCAGCAACCACGCGTCGACGACGGAGTACCGCGAGATCGGCCAGGAGCTCGCGGCGATCGCGCACGGCCGCAAGGTGGAGACCGCGGGCGAGGTGGGCGCGCTGGCCTACGCGTGCGACTGCGAGCTCGTCGACGAGTTCTCCGACCGCGGCGCGGTCGACCCGGCGATCACCGAGACGAAGCGCCGCAGCGGCGAGGTCGGGCGGGCGCTGCTGGAAGCCAACTTCCACAACTTCGACCACAGCGTCGCGCCGATCAGCCCGGACCTGGTCCTGGCCACGACCCGCCGCGCGCCCCCGCCGGCCGCGCTGGCGAGCTGGCGGATCGACTCGCCGTGGGTGGGCAGCCAGAACCTGTACCTGGTGCCCGCCCACGCGGTGGCGCTTACGCGTTCACCGTCCGGTTGACGCCCATCCGCTGCCTCGTGAACTTCACCCCGAGCACCACGGCCACGACGGTCAGCGCGGTCTCGAGGAACGGCACGACGTCCACCGGCAGCGTGAACGCCATCACGACGACGGCGCAGGCCAGCAGGACGCACCCGGCGCCCCACCACAGCGTCGCCGAACGCCACCGCTGCCGGAACGCGGAGGAGCGGCCCCACAGCTGTTCGAGCTCGCCGGCGCGCTCGGGCCGGAAGGTGCAGGCGACCCGGAACAGCAGCGGGCGCCGCCCGACGAGCAGGCTCCCCAGCAGCGCCACGCCGAGCGGCAGCGTGATCCACGCGCTGCGGACGAGCAGCAGCCGGGCGTCACCGGAGAACACCGCCACCGCGCAGTTGATCAGCAGCACGGTCAGCACGAACGCGCTGACCGGGTCGATCCGCCGGTGCCGGGCCAGGACGTACCCGGTGCGCAGCACTGGTGGCACCGCACCGACCAGCAGCGCCCACAACGCGTCGACGCCGAAGGAACGCAGGACGTAGTACAGGGCCATCGGGAGCGCGACGTCGCGGAGGAGCATCGTGAGCCCGGCGCGTTTGCTGTTCGTGGTCGTCATGGTGACAGTCTGTTTCGACGACCACGACGGCACATCGGCGTCCGGACCGGGCCCGGATGGAGTTCCGGGTCAACCCCCGGGTGGACGCCCTAGATCGGGAGCTTGCGGAAGATCGGCCGCGGCACGTGCCGCAGCGCCGACATCACCAGGCGGAACTGCGCCGGCGCCCACACGAGGTCCTTGCCCGCCCGCGCGGCCGAGACGGCGGTCTCCGCCACCTGCTCGGCGGTCTGCGCCAGGGGAGCGTCCTTCAGGCCCTCGGTCATCTTCGTCTTGACGTGGCCCGGCCGGACGACCGTCACCTGCACGCCGGACGGCGCGAGCGCCTCGCCCAGACCCAGGTAGAAGCCGTCGAAACCGGCCTTCGTGGAGCCGTAGACGAAGTTGGACCGCCGGACGCGCTCGCCGGCCACCGACGACAGCGCGATCACCGTGCCGTGGCCCTGCGCCTTGAGCTTCTCCGACAGCGCGACGCCGACCGACACCGCGGCCGTGTAGTTCACGGTCGCCAGCTCGACGGCCTTCGCGTGGTCCTGCCAGACCTCTTCCGGGTCGCCGAGCAGGCCGAACGCCACGACGGCCACGTCGATGTCGCCGCCCTCGAACGCCTTGGCCAGCACGCCCGGGTGCGACGCCGTGTCCTTGGCGTCGAAGTCCACAGTGGACACCTCGGCGCCGCGGTCCTTCAGGCGCTGCGCGGCCGCGTCCAGCCGGGGCGACGGGCGCGCGGCCAGCACGACCCGCAGGGGCTTCTCGGCCAGGTACTTCTCGGCGATCGCCAGCGCGATGTCGGAGGTGCCGCCGAGCAGGAGCAGGGATTGGGGGTTGCCCACCGCGTCGATCACAGTTCGAGCCTCCGGCTCATGTCAGAGGCGAAAACGCCTTCGGGGTCAACGGAAGCGCGGATCTTGCGCCATTCTTCGAGCCGCGGGTACATCTTCGCGAACGTCTCGGGCGTGGTGCGCGAGTCCTTCGCGGTGTACAGCCGCCCGCCCAGCTCCAGGACGTCGTCGTCGAGCTCCTGGCAGAAGCGGCCGAGGCCCTGCTTGATCGGGAAGTCGACGCAGACCATCCAGCCCGGGTGCGGGAACGACAGCGGCGCCGCGTTGCCCTCGCCCATCCGCTTGAAGACGTTGAGGAAGGACACGTGCCCCGACTCGGCGATCTTCCGGACGATCTTGCGCAGCGGCTCGTGCGCGTTCAGCGGCGTCGAGAACTGGTACTGCAGGAAACCCTTGGAGCCGTAGGCGCGGTTCCACTCGCCGAACATGTCCAGCGGGTGGTAGAAGGCCGTGAGGTTCTGGATGACGCCGCGGGCTTCCTTCGGCGTCTTCCGGTAGTACAGCTCGCCGATCCCGCCGAAGGTCAGCTTGTTGGCCAGACCGTTCGGGAAGATGTCCGGCAGCGTCGCCAGCTGCGGGGCGTCGAACTTGAGCGGGTTCGCGCGCAGCTTGGGCGGCAGCTCGTCCAGCTTGGCCAGCGAGCCGCGGCCGAAGGCGGCGCGGCCCAGCTTCGAGCCGGTCGAGATCGTGTCGAACCACGCCGACGAATACGTGTACTTGTCGTCGGAGCCGTTGCTGACCAGCTCGAGCGTCTCGTCGAGGTTGTCCGTGCGCTCGTTGTCCGCGAGGAAGTACGCGGTCTCCGTCTTGGTCATCCGGATCTTCGCCCGGACGATGATCCCGGTCAGGCCGATGCCGGCGACGGTCGCCCAGAACAGCTCGGCTTCCGGGCCCTCCGGCGTCAGCGTGCGGATCCGGCCGTCGGCGGTGATCAGGTCCATCGACACGACGTGGTTGCCGAAGCTGCCCGCGCTGTGGTGGTTCTTGCCGTGGATGTCGTTGGCGATCGCGCCGCCGATCGTCACCTGGCGGGTGCCCGGGAGCACCGGGACCCACAGACCGTGCGGCAGCGCCTCGCGCATCAGCTGGTCGAGGCTGACGCCGGCGTCCAGGTCGACCAGCGCGCTGTCCGGGTCGATCGAGTGGATGCGGTTCAGCGCGGTCATGTCGACGACCAGGCCGCCCGCGTTCTGCGCCGGGTCGCCGTAGGAGCGGCCGAGGCCGCGCGCGATGACACCGCGCTCGCCGGCCCGCGTCACGGCGCGGGCGATGGCATCGACGTCCGCGGTGCTCAGGACGTCGGCGGTGGTCGGGGCCGTCCGCGCCCAGCCCGTGAGCGTGCGTCGCTGTGTCTCGGGTACTTGGGTCACCCGTTCAGTAAACCAGCGGCGCGAAGCGCCTCCGATGAGGGTGGTGGCGGGGGCATGGATGGAGTAGCCACGCCGAAGGACGCCCGGAACGTGACCCTGAAGTGCTCGCTTCTACACTTTGCGCATCAAGGCACAAGCGCCCGCGCGGGTGACCATGACTCAGGCAACGAGGTAAAGCAGTGGTGGCGACCGATCCGCAAGCCGACATCGCAGCTGCGATGTCTGGGGCCGAGCCCCAGGCCCCAGCCGGGGGGCGAGCCCCCCTGGACCCCCCAACGGCGGGTGGGCAGCCGTCCTCCATCGGACTGCTCGGGCAGCTCATTCGCTTCGCCCTGATCGGTGGCTTCTGCGCCCTGGTCGACCTGGGCACGTACACGCTGCTGACCCAGGTGGCAGGCATGGCCACTTCACCGTGGGTCGACGTCGCCCGCGCTATCTCTTTCATCGTGGGCACGACCACTGCGTTCTTCCTGAACCGGAAGTTCACCTTCTCCGGCGGGCGCCGTGACGGGAAGGCGCAGGTCGGCTCGTTCGTCCTGCTCTACACCGTGACGTTCTTCGTCGCGGTCGGGGTGAACCAGCTGATGCTGCAGGTTCTGCCGGAGTCCGCGTGGCAGCACACACTGTGCTGGGCCGTGTCGCAGGCAACCGCCACGGTGATCAATTTCGTGATGCTCAAGTGGGTCGTCTTCCGCGAGCCGTCGACCGAGGAGAACTGAGGAACTCAATGCCCGGTAAAACAGCCACCCCGGCGCCGACCACCCAAGCCGGCGCGGCCGCCGAGACGCGGTTCACCGAGCACACTCCGCAGGGTCGCCTGACGGCGCAGCGCGGGCTCTACGCCGGCCCCGCGCCGATCGTCAGCAAGGACCTGTACGCCGAGCTCGAGTGGGGCTCGGCCGTGCGGGAACGTGCGGCCATCTCGCTCGAGCCCGCCTCCAAGGTGTCGGGCAACACGTACTTCGGCCGGTTCCCGGCCAGCTACTGGCAGCGCTGGACGGACGTGTCCGAGGTCTCCGTCGAGGCCGTCGTGACCGGCACCGGCCTGCTGTCCATGGGCGCGTCCGACGTCGAGGGCGAGCCCCGCGTGATCGAGGCCGAGCAGGTCGCCGACGCCAAGCAGGCGAAGGTGACGCTGACCGGCAAGCTCGACAAGTTCTACGACGGCGGCGCGCTCTGGCTCGACCTCGAAACCGAGGGCGGCCAGACGCTGCGCGTCGAGCAGGTCCGCTGGACGGTCGAGGCCCCGGAGAAGATCCGCCCGACCGCGGTGACCATCTGCACGATGAACCGCGCCGACGACTGCCTGAAGAACCTCCAGGCGCTCGCCGCGGACGTCTCCTCGCTGGAGACCCTGGACGCCATCTACGTCGCCGACCAGGGCACCGACCTCGTCGAGTCCCGCGAAGGCTTCGAGCAGGTCGCGAAGGACCTCGCCGACAAGCTGCACTACATCAAGCAGCCGAACCTCGGCGGCGCCGGCGGCTTCACCCGCGGCCTCTTCGAGGTCGCCGGGCACACCGCGACCGAGCACGCGAACGTCCTGTTCATGGACGACGACGTCCTGCTCGAGCCGGACCTGGTGATCCGGATGACGGCGTTCTCGAACCGCGCCGCCAACCCGATCATCGTCGGCGGCCAGATGCTGAACCTGTTCCACCCGAACCAGCTGCACGTCGGCGCCGAGTACGCCCGGCTCAACACCCTCGAGCCCGGCCAGCCGGTCGAGCACTCGCTGTCGACGGCGGACCTGCTCGGCGTGGACGAGGAGACGCTGAAGCCGAACCGCCAGGAGCGCCGCCTCGACGCCGGCTACAACGGCTGGTGGTCGTGCCTGATCCCCTACGAGGTCGTCCAGGCGACCGGCTACCCGCTGCCGTTCTTCTTCCAGTGGGACGACGCCGAGTACTCCTACCGGGCCCGCGCGCACGGCTTCCCGACCGTCACCCTGCCGGGTGCGGGCGTGTGGCACGCGGACTTCCACATGAAGGACTGGGACGAGTGGCACCGGTACTTCAACCTGCGCAACTCGATCATCACCGCCGCGCTGCACTCGCCGTTCAACCTGAACCTGCTCTCGCGGGTGCTGCTCGCGCAGCTGGTGCGCTACCTGCTCGGCATGCAGTACGGCCTGTCGGCCACGCTGATCAAGGCCGTCGAGGACTTCCTCGAGGGCCCGGAGGTCCTGCGTGACGGCGGCGTCGAGGCGATGAAGGAGATCCGCCGGATCCGCGACCAGTACCCGGAGACCAAGCGCCACAAGGCGACCGACGTCCCGGGCATCGCGTCCAACGACATCGGCATCATCAACAGCGCGCCGCGGCCCAGCATGCAGCGCCTGGTGCTGATCAAGCGCGTGCTCGACCGGGTGCTCGGCCGCAGCCGCTTCGGCCTCGGCGCGGTGCCGATCGACGAGGCGAACTGGTGGCACATCGCCCTGTTCGACACGGCGGTCGTGACGGACGCGAACCAGGAAGGCGTCCGCGTCCGGTCCTACGACAAGGTCAAGATGTTCGACCTGGCCAAGCGCGGCGCGAAGGTCGTCCAGCGGCTCCGCAAGGAAGGCGCGGCGGTGCAGGAGCAGTACAAGCGCGCCATGCCCGAGCTGACCTCGCGCGAGAACTGGAAGCGCCTGTACAAGCTCTGAGTTCGCTTACTTCGGCGAAGGCCGTCTCACATTCGTGAGGCGGCCTTCGCCGTTTCAGCCGTGGATGCCGAAGACGGTGTTCTTGCGGGTGAGGTCGTCGACGTACGCGGCGGCCACGTGGGCGAAGTTGATCGCGACTTCGGAGTGGTCCTTGGTGGTCACCGTCTCGACGGCGCCGGTCTTCACGAGCTGGGCGAGCTTGCCCGCCAGCTTCCCGGATTCTTCGGTCGTCAGCGCGAACAGCAGCGGTTGCCCGCCGGTGGCGAGGTGCAGCACGAGTGCGGGTTTCGGGTCGGCCATGCGTCCATCGGACCAGCGGCGATCTTCGCGCGGCAAGCGGGTTCGCTGAGGGCGGAGCACCCGGTGGCGGTACCGTTCCCCGAGATCGGAAGAACCCTCGGGGGGATGGAAGCGATGCCGCACTCGTTCTCGCTGTCGCTGGCAGCGGTGGACATCCTGCTCGAACAGCTCGGGCTGGGCCGCGCGCCGACGCCGTTCGAGGTGCCGCACGTCGGCACGACCGTCGAGCAGCGCGCGATGATCCGCGACGCCGTCGTCCGCGACCTGACCGGCCGCGGGCTGTGGAGCCGCGGCCGCCTCGACCCGGACGCCGAGCTGGCCCTGACCACGTTCGTCCGCGGCACCGTGACCATCACCGCGGCCGCCGAGCTGGGCGACCGCCAGCTGTTCGCGAAGGTCGCCTCCGACGGCCAGTTCGCGGTGCTCGCCAAGCAGGAGGAGAACCTCATCGTGTTCGAGGAGGTCCGCCCGACCGGCATCGTCCCGGCGATCGTCGACCTCCTCCCGCTCACCCCGGCTGCCCCCGGCCAGTCGGTGACCATTTCGAGGCCGGCCCAGCAGCCCCGAACCCAGCGCCGCGACGAGGCGTACGACCCGTTCGCGGGCGTCAGCGCCCCCCGCGCCCACAGCGGCGGCAGCGGCCCCCAGGTCCGCATGATCGAGCGCGTCTTCCAGGAACCGAAGAAGCGGGTCGGCCAGTTCACGGCCCAGACCCGCGGCGGCACGTACCCACCCCTGGCCTGGTTCGACACCCCGGCCGGCCGCTGGCTGATGTCGTCGAGGACAGCAGCGGACGGCCAGCGCTGGCTCACGTACGCCCCGGCCGACAACGCCCGCCTGGCCCAGCAGCTGTACGCCCAGCTCGAAGGGCAGTTCTGAGCTTCGGGAACCGCGCGGGTGCCCGGTGCGTCCCAGGGGAAGATCGGTGAACCGAGGTTGCGCTGGGTGCCCGGCTAGTAGACTTCCGGGTGCACACGCACGGGCGAAGCGAATTCGGGGTGGACTGCGATGCAGATAGCTGACGGCGGGGGCGGCTCCCCTTGGGACATCGCCAACCCGTTCTCCTCCGATGCCATGGGCGCCGCGGTGCAGGCCGTCACCGCCGAGACACAGAAGCTGGTCGACGCGGCAAACAGCGGCGGTTTCCGGATCACGTCGGAAGGCGTAGAGCCGATCAAGAAGGCGCTCACCGACCTGATCAACGACCTCAGCGGCCTTGACGAGGCCACTTACGTCCTGAACCAGTCGCCCCAGCTGGGCAGTCACCCCTATGGGCACACCATCGCGGCTCACGACAAGAAGGGCGCGTCGCAGGCCGAGGAGGGGTCGGCCGGTTACGTGTTGTCCCAGCTCCGACAGTTGGCGGACCAGGCGAACAAGGCCTTGACCCGGGCTTCCAGCCTGTACTCCGAGTCCGAGAACACCGCGCTCGACGCCATGAAGACCAAGCCGTAGGGAACGATGAAACTTCTCGCACGCGCTGTCCTGCCCGTCGCCGCGGGTGCCCTCCTACTGTCCGGCTGCACGAGCACGCAACCGGGAACTGCCTCGCCGGCCGGTTCCCCGTCGGCGGCGTCCTCGGCAGGTGAGTCCAGTTCGGCCGATCCCGGCAGTGCCTCGACCACTTCGCTCGAGCCTTGCACCTTGCTCACCGCGTCCGACGTCAGCGCGTACAACACGTTCGAGGCCCCCGAAGAGAAGAAGCTCGGCGGCGCCCGCTTGTGCAGTTACCGGCACAACGTCACCGACGCGAGCGAAGAAAGCATGACTATCAACGTGGGCATCCGTGACGACGCCCCGCTCGACTCGGTCAACGACACGGGCAATGGCGTCAAGGACATCGACGTGAACGGCCGCAAGGCCAAGGAAGCGTCGAGCACCACGCCGCTCGGCTGCACCGTTGCCCTCGGGGTGGGCGACAAGTCGCGCGTCGACGTGAACGTCATCTCCGTGAAGACGGTCGAGAAGGCTTGCCAAGTCGCCGAAGAAGTGGCGACGAAGGCCGTCGAGCCGAAGCTGCCCAAGGCGTAGGGGGAGTTCAGATGACCACACCAGGAAAGTTTCCGCGGACTCCCGATCTGCCGGTGGAAAAAATCGAGGCCATGCCACCGCAGGAGCGCCACGAGTACCTCATGCACAAGGTGAATGAGGAGGGCTACGGCCCCGACAGCGGGTTGTTCGGCTACATCCAGAGGTTCTTCGCGCAGATCAACGCGAAGAACCAGGAAGAGCAGATCAGCCAAAAGAACATCAAGGCCGCCACCGACGGCCGCAAGGTCGAATACGTCCAGGGGCTGCACGCGCCGAACGCGGACTACAAGGGCAACAAGCACGAGCAGCTCAAGGAGTACCTGGAGAGCAACCTCGACGTCCAGCAGGTCTCCGACGTTTCGACCGCCTACCATGAGGTTCACCAGGTCTTCGACAAGTTCGCCCAGTCGATGAACTCCGCCGTCAACGCTTCCAAGGGCACCTGGGAAGGCGGCGCCGCCGAGAACGCGCAGCAGTACTTCACCAGCCTCAGCAAGTGGTCCGACGCCAACTCGCAGAACGCGAAGCTCGCCTCGGAGACCATCTACGACCAGGGGCAGGCCGCGTCGACGGCGAAGAACTCCATGCCGGCGCCCATTCCGTTCAGCTGGAAGGACGAGTTCGGCTCCTGGGCGACCTCGAACCCCTTCAACCTGGCCGACAACGTCGACAAGTCGATCCAGAAGCAGAAGGACAGCCAGGCGGCGCACGACCAGGCCGCCGGGGTCATGGCGACCTACGACAAGAACCTCTACGAGGCCGCGTCGAAGCAGCCCGCCTTCGCGCCTCCGCCCAGCTTCAGCACCGGTGGGGGCAGCGACGACCCCAACGGCACCGGGGACAAGAACGGCATCAACACCCCGTCGGGCGTGAACACGCCGGGTGGGCACTCGGTGAACATGCCGGGTGGCGGCACGAACAACTTCACCACCGGCAACATCCCCGGCACCACCGGGACGCCGCAGTTCTCCGGGCCCGGCTCGACCACCGGTGCGGGGCTGCTGCCGGCCGGTACGACCACGCCGTCGGGCTTCACGCCCGGTTCGGTTCCCGGCGGGTCGACGACGAACCCGAACCAGCAGTTCGGGGGCATGCCGCCGATGAGCCCGATGCCGATGGGCGGCGGGATGAACTTCGGCGGGGACGAGGCCTACAACTCCAAGGTCGGCGGCGGCGGTGGCGGCCGCGGGGCCGGTGGGTTCGGGCCTGGTGGCTCGGGGGCCGGCAGCGCGACCGGCGCGGGTGCCGCCTCGGGGGCCGCGCGGCCCGGCGGGATCGGTGCGGCCGAAGCCGCCGCCGGACGCGGGATGGGCGGGCTCGGCGCTGGTGGTGCGGCCGGTCGCGGCGGGATGGGCGCCGGCGGTGCCATGGGCCGTGGCCAGAAGGGCGAGGGTGACGAGGACACCGAGCATTCGCGCCCGACGTACCTGGTCGAGGGTGACCCCGACGAGGTCTTCGGCACCGACCTGCGCA
The DNA here is from genome assembly GCF_023008405.1 of Amycolatopsis sp. FBCC-B4732. Classification (NCBI taxonomy): domain Bacteria; kingdom Bacillati; phylum Actinomycetota; class Actinomycetes; order Pseudonocardiales; family Pseudonocardiaceae; genus Amycolatopsis; species Amycolatopsis sp. FBCC-B4732. The sequence goes on along the minus strand of NZ_CP095376.1, from coordinate 7,916,681 downwards.
CCGCGCCGCCCGTCATCGGCGAATAGAGACGTGACGGAAAAGGGCCCCGGGAAGAAAGGGGCCCTTTTTCGCCGGATGAAGCTCAGTAGCGGAAGAACTTCTCCGCGCGGCCCTGCCGGACCAGCTTCAGCCACTGCAGGAAGGCCTTCGGGTCCCGCTTCACGCCCACGAAGTACAGTCCGAACCGGACGATCTCCAGCGCGCCGATCTTGCGCATCCCCGGCTGGGACAACAGGTACCCGCGGTTGCGGTAGGTGTAGTACCGCTTGACCTCGTTCTCCGGGTCCTGCGCGTGGAACTTGCCGCCCAGCATCGGCTTGAACTCGTCCGAGCCGTCCGGGTGCAGGTACTTCGTCTTCAGCGACGTGCCGAACGGCAGCCCCGAGCGGGCCAGCCGGCGGTGCAGCTCGACCTCGTCGCCGCGGAAGAACAGGCGCAGGTCCGGCACGCCGACGACGTCCAAAGTGGACGCCCGGAAGAGCGCGCCGTTCATCAGGGAAGCGATGCCGGGCAGGAAGTCCACGCCCAGCTCGGACTGCGACCGCTTCCACGTCAGGCCGCGGCGCAGCGGGAACGCGAGCTTGTCCGGGGCGTCGATGTTGGACACCACCGGCGAAATCTCGGCCAGCCCGCGCTTTTCCGCTTCCTCCAGCAGGATCGCGAGCACGTTCTCGTCGGCCGGGCGCCCGTCGTCGTCGGCCAGCCAGACCCACTCCGCGCCCAGCGAAAGCGCGTGCAGCATGCCCAGCGCGAACCCGCCGGCGCCACCGAGGTTGCGGTGCGACGGCAGGTACGTGCTCGGCAGCGGGTAGTTCTCGACGACTTCGCGGGCCGAGTCGTCCGGCCCGTTGTCGACCACCACGAGGTGGTCGACCGGCCGCGTCTGGGCCGCGATGACCTTCAGCGAGTCCGCGAGCAGCTCGCGCCGGTGCCGCGTGACGACCACGCCGACGACCGCGCCGTCGGGCAGCTGCCGGGTCTCGCTGACCATCATTCGCCGCCGTTCGTCGTCGCCACCGGCTCGATGCCGAGGCGCTGCAGCGTTTCCTGGCTCATGTCCGCGAACGGGTCGCGGCCCTTGTACCCGGTGAGGACGTCGCGCAGCGTGCCCTGTTGCTTGAGGTGACCTTCGTCCATCCAGATCGCCGAGTCGCACAGCTCGAACAGGAACTCGTCGGAGTGGCTGGCGAAGACCAGGATGCCCGAGCGCTTCACGAGGTCCTTGAGGCGGTCGCGCGCCTTGTTGAGGAACGCCGCGTCGACCGCGCCGATGCCCTCGTCGAGGATCAGGATCTCCGGGTCGATCGACGTGACCACGCCCAGTGCGAGCCGCACGCGCATGCCCGTGGAGTACGTCCGCAGCGGCATCTGCAGGTAGTCGCCGAGTTCGGTGAACTCCGCGATGTCGTCGACCCGCTTCTCCATCTCCTTGGCGGTCATGCCGAGGAAGAGGCCGCGGATGATGATGTTCTCGACGCCGGAGATCTCCGGGTCCATGCCGATGCCGAGGTCGAAGACCGGTGCGATCTTGCCCTTGATCCGCGACGAGCCGCGGGTCGGCTCGTAGATCCCGGCGAGCAGCCGCAGCAGCGTGGACTTGCCGGCGCCGTTGTGCCCGACCAGCCCGACGCGGTCGCCTTCCCGCAGGTTGAGGGTCACGTCGTGCAGGGCTTCGATGATCGGGACCTTGGTGTCGGTGCCGATCTTGCCGCCGACCTTGCCGAGGACCTGCTTCTTCATCGACCGCGTCTTCGCATCGAAGATCGGGAAGTCGACGTACGCGTTGTGAACGTCAATGGAAACCATGTGTCACACCCAATAGGAGACGCGGGCACGGTAATTGCGCATCGCGACGAGCGCGAGCGCCCACCCGACGACGGTGATGGCACCGACCACGATCCAGTTCTCCACGGAGAACTCCTGGCCCAGCAACGGCGCGCGGACCACCTGCATGAAGTGGTAGAGCGGGTTCGCCTTCACGATCGGCAGGATCCACGAAACGCCTTCCCGGGATCCGCCGCTCATCAGCTGGTCCACCGGCCAGACGATCGGCGTGCCGTAGAACAGCAGCTGGATCAGCGAGTTGATCACCTGCGGGATGTCGCGGAAGCGGGTCGAGATGATGCCGAACAGCAGGGTCACCCAGGCGGCGTTGACCGCCAGGAGCAGGAAACCGGGGATGGCCAGCAGGATGTTCCAGCTGAGGCCGGGGTGACAGATGTGGTCGGGGATGCACAGGCCGTTGCCCAGCAGCGAGTACTGCTTGCTGAGGGCGCCGAAGAAGATCACCAGTACGACCACGTAGACGATCATGTTGTGGGCCAGCATCAGCGTCTGCCGCCACACCGTGCGCAGCATGTAGACGCTCAGCGGTGCCGGGAGCTGCTTGATCAGCCCCTCGTTCGTGATGAACGTTTCCATGCCCTCGGACAGGCAGCCGCTGATGAAGCCCCAGATGATGAAGCCGGTGGAGATGTAGGGCAGGAACACCTCGACGGGCAGCTTGAACAGCTGCGAGTAGAGCAGCCCGAGCCCGAGCGCGAGGACCGCCTGGCTGATCGTGATCCAGAAGGGCCCGATCACCGACCGGCGGTACCGCTGCTTGATGTCCTGCCAGCCGAGGTGACCCCACAGCTCGCGGGCGGAGAAACCGGCCTTGATGTCGGCGAAGGCGCGCGCGAACGTCTTGCTGTCCGACGTCGGGGGCACCGGCGTCGCTACGGATGAGTTCGCGGCCTGAACCGTGCTGGTGGCATGCACGTGGACGAGGGTACCGATGGGATGAGCGGCGTCCGGCCCACCCCGCCGCTGTGGTAGAGCCGAGTGGCCGATACCGGGGGGCCGGTGACCTTTGTGCTGGTACTTTCTCGGCTTATGACTGCTGCTCTCGGCGCGGCGAGCCTGATGGTCAACCTGCTCGCGGCGTACGCCGACCGGCCCGACCCGCGTTCGGTGGCCGTGGTCGGCAACCAGCCGCTCCCGCCCGACCCCCAGCGCGCGAAGGCGATCGACGCGTGCGACCTGGTCATCCGGGTCAACGGCTTCGTCGTCGACAAGCCCGGTGAGGAGGTCGTCGGCTCCCGGACGCACGTCGTGGTGTTCAACCGGGCGATCCGGGCCACCCCGTACGTCTTCCAGGACTACCGCAGGCGCCTCTACCTGCTGGTCGAGCCCGGGCGCATGCACTGGGAGCCGGAGGACCTGCCGGGCTGGTGGCCCGCCGACCTCGGCGCGGTCCCGGTGTCGAACCGCGAGGTCGTGCTGCCGCTGTCGGACGCGCTGGGCCTGCCGACGCGCGACGAGCCGACGTGGTCGACCACCGGCACGCTCGCGGCGTGGATCGCGCGGACGTCGTTCCCGACCGCGCAGCTCGTGCTCACCGGGTTCTCGTTCATCGACAACCCGGACCAGACCTCGTGGGAGCACGCCGCCGGCGACTCCTGCATCGTCGGGCCGGAGCACCAGATCGCCGCCGAAGGGCGGCTGCTGGACTCCTGGACGAAGACCGGCGACACCACCCTCCTGCGCTGAACGCGCGTCCCCACCTCCACGTAAGGACCCACCCATGGCTGTGCAGAAACTGGGCAGAGGCTTCGTCGACCGGATCGCCCGGCTGATCGACTTCCGCGTCGACGAACGCACCCGCGCGCTCGCCGACCGCGTCAACAACCTCGAGCACGCGACCGCCGACCACCGGCGCCGGCTCGACAGCGCCGAGCACAACCTCGAGCAGGCCCGTGGTGACCTGCGCTGGGCCCGTGCCGAGCTCGACCGCCTGATCCCGCACGTGGCCGCGCAGGAGGGCCGCCTGGAGACGCTCCGCGAGTCGATTTCGCTCGTGCCCACCGGCGACGCGCCCCAGGTCGCCGAGGCCCGCACGCTGATCGAGGAGATCCAGCGCCAGCACGCCCAGATCCGCGTCCGGCTGGCCGGCATCTCGCGCTACGAGGACCGGCTGCGCCGCCTCGAGGACCGGGTCGAAGAGCCCGTCGCCCAGTAGCTTGCACGCCCGGGAAGCCACCGAAGCGGACGCCGAGCTGCTGCTGGGCTGGCGCAACGACCCGCGGACGCGGCGGTCGTCGCGCTCGACGGCCGTGGTGGCCCTGGCCGAGCACCTCGCGTGGCTGCGCGGGGTGCTCGCCGACCCGGCGCGGCTGCTGCTCGTCGTCGAGCACGAAGAGGCGCCGGTCGGCACCGTCCGGTTCGACCGGCGCGACGGCGACGGCTGGGAGGTCAGCATCACGCTGGCGCCCGAGAGCCGCGGCCGGGGCTTGTCCGGGGCCGTGCTCGCCGAGGGCGAGCGGGCCGCCCGCGACCGCCTCGGCGTCCGGACCGTGTTCGCCGCCGTCCACCAGGACAACGCGGCTTCGGGGAAGCTGTTCGAGAAGGCGGGTTACGCCGAAGCCGCGCCTGCCGTCAGCGGCTTCCGGCAGCTGCGCAAGACTCTGAGCTGACCCGCAGTCCACCCCGGGGAGGCACCATGCACGACATCCGGTTCGGCGCGCACACGATCGGCCCCGGCCACGCGCCGTTCGTCATCGCCGAGATGTCCGGCAACCACAACGGCGACCTGGACCGCGCGCTGTCGATCATCGACGCCATCGCCGAGACCGGCGCGCAGGCGGTCAAGCTGCAGACCTACCGCCCCGACACGATCACCATCGACGTCGACACCCCGGCGTTCCGGATCGGGGACTCGCACTCCCTGTGGGGCGGGGAAAACCTGTACAAACTGTACGAAAAGGCCCACACGCCGTGGGAGTGGCACGCGCCGCTGTTCGAACGGGCCCGCGCTCGCGGGCTGGAAATCTTTTCCAGCCCGTTCGACCCGACGGCGGTCGAGCTGCTGGAGTCCCTGGACGCGCCGGCGTACAAGATCGCGTCGTCGGAGATCGTCGACCTGCCGCTGATCGAGCTGTGCGCGCGCACCGGGAAGCCGCTGGTCATCTCGACCGGGATGGCGAACGTCGCCGAAATCGACGCGGCCGTGCGGACCGCGCGGGAAGCGGGTAACGACCAGCTGATCGTGCTCGGCTGCACGGCGAGCTACCCGGCGTCCCCGCGGGAGAGCAACCTGCGCGGCCTGCCGCTGCTGGCGGGCCTGACGCAGACGCTGGTGGGGCTGTCGGACCACACTCCGGGCATCGGGGCGCCGGTCGCCGCGGTCGCGCTCGGCGCGGTCGCCATCGAGAAGCACGTCACGCTGGCCCGTGCGGACGGCGGCGTCGACTCGGAGTTCTCGCTGGAGCCGGCGGAGCTGGCCGCGCTGGTGACCGAGACGCACCGGGCGTGGGAAGCCCTCGGCGAGCCCGTGCTGGGCCCGCGGGAGAGCGAGAAAGAGGGGCTGCGGCTGCGCCGGTCCCTCTACGTCGTCGAGGACGTCCGCGCCGGGGACGAGGTCACCGCGGCCAACGTCCGGTCGATCCGGCCCGCGGGCGGCCTGGCCCCGGCCGAGATCACCACGGTCGTGGGGCGCACCTTCCGCGTCGACGCCGCGAAGGGCACGCCCCTGACCTGGGACCTGCTCTAGAAGAACGCGCGCACGGCGTCGACGACGCGGTCGACGTCGGCGTCCGTCAGCGCCGGGAACAGCGGCAGCGAGAGCTCCTGCTCGTAGTACGCCTCGGCGTTCGGGCAGAGCCCGCGCCGGTAGCCGAGGTCCTCGAAGACCGGGTGCCAGTACGCCGGGATGTAGTTCACCTGGACGCCGATGCCGGCGCCGCGCAGGTGCTCGAACAGGGCCTTCCGGCGGCCTTCGAGGACCCGCAGCGGGTACAGGTGCCACACCGGGTCGGCGCCGGGGCGGCTCGGCGGTGTCGCCACGCCGTCGACGTCGGCCAGGGCCGCGGAGTACCGGGCGTGGATCTCGGCGCGGCGCTTCTTGAACTCCGCGAGCCGGGTGAGCTGGCTGGACCCGAGCGCGCAGAGGACGTCCGGCAGGCGGTAGTTCAGCCCGAACTCGTGGACTTCCTGGTGCCAGCCGCCTTCGTCCGGGTAGCGCTGCTCGGCGCGGTCGCGGACCAGGCCGTGGTTGCGGAACTTCCGCGCCCGGTCGAGCAGGCCCGCGTCGGGCGTGACGACGGCGCCGCCTTCGGCCGTGGTGAGGTTCTTGGTCGGGAAGAACGAGAACGTCGTCAGGTCGGCGACCGAGCCCACCGGCCGGCCCTGCCAGGACCCGCCGACCGAGTGCGCGGCGTCTTCCAGGAGCAGCGCGCCCGCGCCGTGGGCGAGCTCGCCCAGCGCGTCCAGTTCGGCCGGGTGGCCGGCGTAGTCGACGGCGGCGACGACCTTCGTGCGTTCCGTCACCGCGGCCTCCGCTGCCTCGACGTCGAGGTTGCCGGTGTCCGGTTCGACGTCGGCGAAGACCACCTTCGCGCCGAACAGCGCGGCCGTCGCGGCGGTGGCAACGAACGTCATCGGCGACGTGACGACCTCGTCACCCGGCTTGACCCCGGCGGCCGCGTAGGCCACGTGCAGGGCGGCGGTGCCCGAGGTCACGGCGACCGCGGGCGTGCCGCCGGTGTGCCCGGCGAGGTCCGTCTCGAACCGCTGGACCGCGGGCCCGGTGGTCAGCCAGTCGCCGCGCAGGACGTCGACGACGGCTTGGATGTCCTCTTCGCTGATCGACTGGCGGCCGTAGGGGAGGAACTCAGCCATGCTGTTCGACCAGGTCGCGCAGCTCTTCGGGGTTCAGCCAGAGGTCGTTGGTGTCCGAGCGGTAGGCGAAGCCCTCCGGCATCGGCGTGCCGCCTTCGGGCTCCTGGTAGCCCCAGCCCGCGAGGTGCGGCTGCACGACGTAGCGGTCCTCGAGCTTGACCGTCCGGCGCGCGTCGTCGGGGGCGATCATCTCCTCGTGCAGCTTCTCACCCGGGCGGATGCCGACCTCGTGCATCTCGCTGCCCGGCGCGATCGCCTGGGCCAGGTCGACCAGCCGCATGCTCGGGATCCGCGGCACGTACAGCTCGCCGCCGTGCATCTGGTCGAACGAGTCGACGACGAACCGCACGGCCTGCGGGAGCGTGATCCAGAAGCGGGTCATCTCCTTGTGCGTGATCGGCAGCGACTCGCCCTTTTCGGCCAGCTTCCGGAAGAACGGGATGACGCTGCCGCGCGAGCCCATCACGTTGCCGTAGCGGACCACGGAGAAGCGCGTCACGTGCGCGGCCGCGTAGTGGTTGCCGCTGATGAACATCCGGTCGGCGCACAGCTTGGTGGCGCCGTAGAGGTTGATCGGGCTGGACGCCTTGTCCGTCGACAGCGCGACGACCTTCTTGACGCCCGTGTCGATCGCGGCCTCGATCACGTTCTGCGAGCCCACAACGTTGGTCTGGACGAATTCGAACGGGTTGTACTCACCGGTGTCGACCTGCTTGAGCGCGGCGGCGTGCACGACGTAGTCGACGCCGTGCATGGCGCGCTCGAGCCGGCGGCGGTCGCGGATGTCGCCGATGAACCAGCGCAGCCGCGGGTCGTCGTCGAACAACTGCCGGGCCTCGTACTGCTTCAGCTCGTCGCGGGAGAGCACGACCAGCCGGCTCGGGTTCAGTTCGGCGAGGGCGTGCGCGATGAACGCCTTGCCGAAGGAACCGGTCCCGCCGGTGAGCAGGATGCTGGAGCCATCCAGCTCGGACATCGTTGACCTCCGCGTTTCGGTGACTGTGGCCGTCGGCCATCATGTCACCCATGCGTGAAGCGCCCGTGGTCAACGCCGTCATCCAGGCCCGGTCGAGCTCGACCCGGCTGCCCGGCAAGGTGCTGCGCCCGCTGGCCGGCCGCAGCGTGCTGGGCTGGGTCGTCCGGGCCGCGGCGGCCGCTCCCGGCGTCGACCAGGTGGTGGTCGCGACCTCCTCGGACGCCTCCGACGACGACGTCGCCGCCGAGGCCGCCCGCTGCGGTGCCCATGTCGTACGTGGCCCGCTCGACGACGTCCTCGAGCGGTTCGCCGTCGCGCTGCGCGAGCACCCCGCGGACGCCGTGATCAGGCTCACCGCGGACTGCCCGCTGCTGGACCCGGCGCTGATCGGCCAGCTCGCGACGCTGTGGCGTGCCCAGCCGTCGCTCGACTACGTCAGCACGACGCTGGTCCGGACGCTGCCGCGCGGCTTCGACGCCGAGCTGGTGCGGGCGTCCGTGCTCCTGGAGCAGGTCGCTACCGCTTCCGGCGCGGACCGCGAACACGTGACTTCGGGCATCTACTCGCAGCCGACGCGGTATTCGTGCGCTGGGGTCGTGGTGAGCCCGGCCGCCGACGACCTGCGCGTGACGCTCGACACCGCGGAGGACTGGGAGCTGCTGTCCGCTTTGGTGACGTCGCTGGGTGACGGCGTCGGGGACTGGCGGGCGGTGGTCGCGCTGCTGCGTTCGCGGCCGGACCTGGTGGCGCTGAACGCGCACGTCGAGCAGAAGAAGGTCGGTTCGTGAGGCTGCTGCTGCGCGCGGACGCGTCGGCGTCGATCGGCGCCGGCCACATCGCGCGGATGGTCGCCTACGCCGAGCGGGCGGTGGCGCGGGGCTTTTCGGTCGCCTTCGCGGGCCGGGCCGACAACGCCGAATGGCTCGCCTCGCGCTTCGACGAGCTGGGCGTCTCACGGGTGGCGTTCGACGCGACCGGGTTCGACGCGGTCGTCGTCGACCACTACGGCCTCGGCGACGTGCGGCCCGAGGTCAACGCGGCCGGCGCCCTGCTGGTGTCGATCGAGGACGACGTCTTCGGCCGCCGTCCCGCCGACATCGTCGTGGACTCGAGCTTCGCGCCTTCGCCCCGGCCCGACGACGGCTCGGACGTCCTGCTGCGCGGCATCGAGTACGCGCCGCTCCGGGACGTCGTGCGGGAGACGCGCCGGGCGCCTTCCGGGCCGCCGCTGCACGTCACCGTGGTCCTGGGCGGCGGCGCGGAGTGGTCCGCGACGGTCGGGTTGCTGCTTCGCGCGCTTCGCGACACCGAGCTGCCGTTCGTAGCGGACGCCCTGGTGCGCGGGGAGCCTTCGCTGCCTGCGTTGCTCCCCGGGCAGTCGATCCGGGTGTCCCCGCCGAGCCCGGCGCTGCTGGACATCCTGGCGACGACCGACGTCGCGGTGAGCGCGTCCGGGGTGACGTTCGTGGAGCTGTGCTGCCTCGGCGTCCCGACGGCGGCGGTCCGGCTGGTCGACAACCAGGAGCCGGGCTACCGGGCGGCGCTGGAGCTGGGCCTGGCGGCCGGGCTCGGCCCCGCGGAGTCCCTCGCTTCGCGGCTGCCCGCGGTGACGGAGGTGCTGCGCTCGCTGCTTTCTGACGACTCGCTCCGCCGCTCGCTGTCGGCCACGGCGTCGTCCACAGTGGACGGCCTCGGCGTGGATCGGGTGCTCGATTCGGTGGAATCGCGGACCGGTTCTGTCCGCGGTGCTTCCTATCGTTGAGGCATGACGATCACCCCGTTCCGCATCGACGTCCCCCAAGCCGCCCTCGACGACCTCCGCAACCGCCTGGCGAACACCCGCTGGCCCGACCAGCCCGCCGACACCGGCTGGCGGCTCGGGGCGCCGGTGGACTACGTGCGCGAGCTGGCGGAGTACTGGCGGACGGGCTTCGACTGGCGGGCGCAGGAGGCGCGGCTGAACGCGTTCCCGCAGTTCACGACGACGATCGACGGGACGAACGTGCACTTCCTGCACGTGGTGTCCCCGGAGCCGTCGGCGACACCGGTGTTGCTGACGCACGGCTGGCCGGGCTCGATCGTGGAGTTCCTGGACGTGATCGGCCCGCTGACGGACCCGCGCGCGTACGGCGGCGACCCGGCGGACGCGCTGACGGTGGTGGTCCCGTCGATCCCGGGCTACGGCTTCTCGGGCCCGACCCCGACCCCGGACTGGGGCCCGGACCGCGTGGCGAGGGCGTTCGCTTCGCTGATGACGTCCCTGGGTTACGAGCGCTTCGCCGCCCACGGCGGCGACTGGGGCGCGATCATCTCGCGCGAGCTGGCGGTCCAGTTCCCTTCGCGCCTGCTCGGCATCCACGTGACGATGCTGGCGTCGGCGGTGGTCCGGACTCCGGCCGATCTGGAGGGTTTGGCGGATCAGGCGCTGGGCCGGCGTTCGCTGGAGAAGGGCCAGGCGTTCTCGATGTCGGGCACGGGCTACGCGATGATCCAGGCGACGAAGCCGCAGACCCTGGCGTACGGCCTGCACGACTCCCCGGCGGGCCAGCTGGCGTGGATCGCGGAGAAGTTCCGCTCCTTTTCGAACACGACGGCGGACGTGATCGACCGCGACGACCTGCTGGCTGATGTGTCGATTTATTGGTTCACGGAGACGGCGAACTCGTCGGCCCGGCTGTACGCGGCTTTGACGGGCGGCTGGGGAGCCCCGCCGCCGGCGAACACGGTCCCGACGGCGGTGGCGGTGTTCCCGGACGACATCGGGCTGCCGATCCGGGAACTGGCGGAGCGAACGGACAAGATCGTCCGGTGGACGGAGTTCCCGAGTGGGGGCCACTTCGCGGCGTTGGAGGAACCGGACGCGCTGATCGGCGACTTGCGGACGTTCTTGCGCTCACTGCGCTGACTCCGGGCCCCGCTGCCGCCGGTGCTGAGGTCTCGAATGACCCATTGGCGACGTCGCCTGCGCTGTCGCGCTCGGCACCCGCAGGGGTTGCCCACATTCGGGCGCAGCGGCCACGACCGCGGTCCTCGATCAGCCCCGCGGCTGCTGGCCGCCCCAGGAACCCACGACCGAGCCCCCGCCCTCCCTGGGGGCGGTGGCCGTGTCCCTATCAGCGGTCCCTCGATGCCACCAGACCCGGTGACACCACCCCCGGATCATGGGTTCGACTGGGGGCGCAAGTCATGCCGGGCCTGGTGACCACAACTCCCTGTTCGGGAGCCACGAAAAAGGTAACGGGGGGCGTGCCCATGTCCAGTCTATCGGCGCCCCGGACAAAAACCGGCCCCAAGCGAGTTGTCCACAGGGGTTGTCCACAGGCCCTCCGGTCTGTGGACAACCCCGGGGCAAACCTCAGAGGTACTGACCCGTCCCCGAGATCCCCGGCCCATGACCCTCGTGCCCCGGCCCGCCCGCAGCCGAAGGGCCGGCCGGCAACCCGCGCCGCATCTGCTCCAGCTGTACCCGGGCCGCCATCTGCTGGGCGAACAGCGCGGTCTGTATCCCGCTGAACAATCCCTCGAGCCACCCCACCAGCTGCGCCTGCGCGATCCGCAGCTCGGCGTCCGAAGGCGTCTGGTCGTCCGTGAACGGCCGCACCAACCGCTCCAGCTCGTCCTGGAGCTCCGGCGCCAGCGACGCCGCCAGTTCCTTCACCGACGTCTCGTGGATCTCGCGCACCCGGTTGCGGGACGCGTCGTCCAGCGGGGCCGCGCGGACCTCCTCGAGGAGCTGCTTGATCATCGTGCCGATCCGCATCACCTTCGCCGGCTCTTCGATGAGCTCGCCCACGGCCTCGGCGTGCTCCGCGCCTTCCAGCGGTGAGCCGTCCGAGCCCACGACCACCACGTGGGGTGAAGATTCCTGGTCAGCGTCACCGGCTGTGAAGTTCGGCTCGGTCATGTGCTCCATCCTGGCTTGCGTTCGACACGCTCCGCGACACCCGCGGGGTGTCCGTCTCCGAGCGTAGCCGCTCCGGGGGTTCGCGGTGGCTCTCCACCCAACCCCGGGCGCACGGCGAAACCGCACGTCCGTACGGTGTCCCCATGGCGTTCGACGTCGCTCGTATCCGTGGGCTCTTTCCCGCGCTGGGTGACGGCTGGATTCACTTCGACGGCGCCGCCGGAATGCTGGTACCGGAACAGGTCGCTTCGGCGGTTTCCACGGCGATGCGCGCCCCGGTGTCGGGGCCGGGCGGAGCGTTTCCGGCCTCACAACGCGCGGAAAGCATCGTGACCGCGGCCCGCCGGGCCGTGGCCGACCTGGTCGGGGCCGACCCGGCCGCCGTCGTGCTCGGACCCAGCGCGCCGGTGATGCTGCGCCGGCTCTGCGACTCGCTTGCCGAGCGCTGGACGATCGGCGACGAAGTCGTCGTGTCGAGGCTCGACGAACAAGCCAACCTCGCGCCGTGGCAGCGCGCCGCGAAGCGCGTCGGCGCCGTCGTGCGCTGGGGCGAGATCGACATCGAGACGTGCGAACTCCCCGCGTGGCAGTACGAGCAGCTCGTGTCGGCGCGCACCAAGGCCGTCGCGGTCACGCTCGCGTCCGGGTCCGTCGGGACGCGGCCGGACGTGCCGACGATCATCGAGTTCGCGAAGCGGGTCGGCGCGCTCGTCGTCGTCGACGCCACCTACGCCGCACCGTTCCTGCCGCTGGACATCAACGCGCTCGGCGCCGACGTCATGGTCGTCTCCGCGCAGGCGTGGGGCGGGCCGTCGGTGGGTGCGCTCGTCTTCCGCGACCCCGAACTGATCGAGCGGATCGCGTCCGTCTCGCTCGACCCGACGGCGCGCGGCGCCGCCCGGCTCGAGCTCGGACCGCACGCCTACCCGCTGCTGGCCGGGCTGATCGCGTCGATCGACTACCTCGCGGGCCTCGACGACGCCGCGTCCGGCTCGCGCCGCGAACGGCTGGTCACCTCGCTCGGCTCCGCGAAGTCGTACCACGCCGGGCTGCTCGCCCAGCTGTCCACGGAACTGCTTTCGCTGCGGCACATCATGGTCATCGGCAACGCCATGCGCCGCATCCCCGCGCTCGCCTTCGCCGTCGCCGGCAAGAAGGCGCCCGAGGTCGCCGAGTACCTGGCCTCGCAGGGGTTGTGCGCCTTCGCCGACGACGGTGCGGCCGGCGTCTTCGCGTCACTCGGCGTCGGGGAAGTGGGCGGCGCCGTGCGGATCGGGCTCGCCCACTACTCCAACGTCTTCGAGATCAACCAGCTCGTGCGCGTGCTGGAAGAACTCCGCTAGCTCCGCCTTTCTCCCCGCCACCACCCTCAACGGAGGCGCTTCGCGCCGCTGGTCATTTTGCCGCCAGCAGGATCTTCCCGAACACGCTGCCCTCTTCCAGGGCGCGGTGCGCGGACGCGGCTTCGGCCATCGGCACGACCTGGCCGACGATCGGCTTCACCGCACCCTCGGAAACCAGCGGCCACAGCCGTTCGCGGACGTCGGCGACGATCGCCGCCTTCTGGTCCAGCGGGCGGAACCGCAGGCCGGCCGCGAACACCGAAGCCCGCTTGCCGAGCAGCGTGCCGACGTTCAGCTCGCCCTTGACCCCGCCCTGCATGCCGATGACCACCAGGCGGCCGTCGGCGGCCAGCGCGTCGACGTTGCGCTTGAGGTAGGACGCGCCCATGTTGTCGAGGATGACGTCCGCGCCGCCGGTCTCCTTGTGGAGCACCTCGACGAAGTCGTCTTCCTTGTAGTTGATCGTGATGTCGGCGCCGAGCTGGCGGCAGCGCTCGAGCCGCTCGGCCGAACCCGCGGTGACGGCGACGGTCGCGCCCAGCGCCTTGCCGACCTGGATGGCGTGCGTGCCGATACCGCCGGCGCCGCCGTGGACCAGGAACGTCTCGCCCTCGCGGAGCTTCGCGTGCATGACGACGTTCGCCCACACCGTGCACGCCACCTCGGGCAACGCGGCCGCGGTGAGCAGGTCGATCTCGCCCGGCACCGGCAGCAGCTGCCCCGCCGGGACGACGGCCTTCTCCGCGTAACCGCCCCCGGAGAGCAGGGCGCAGACCTCGTCGCCGATCGTCCAGCCTTCGACGCCTTCGCCGAGCTCCGCGACGGTGCCGGAGCACTCGAGGCCGAGGGTTTCGCTCGCGCCGGGCGGCGGCGGGTAGTGGCCCTGGCGCTGCAGCAGGTCGGCGCGGTTCACCGCGCTCGCGGCCACGTCCAGCAGCACCTCGCCGGGGCCGGGACGCGGGTCCGCGACCTCCGCCCACTCGAGAACGTCCGGGTCACCTGGTTCACGGATGGTGATCGCGTACATGTGTCGACTGTATACCGGCCGCCGAACTTCCCGCCGAATGACGCATTGACGTACTACTCATTCGGAACAAAGGTGAGCAACCATGTCACTCTTCCGAAAGAGATTCGTCCCGCCGATGGCCCTGGCCGCCGGCGCGACACTGGTGCTCGGCCTCACCCCGGCCGCCGCCGCGAACACGGTCCCCGATGGTCCCGCTCTCGCCAAGCAGCTCGTCAAGAAGGTCGACGTCAACGGTGTCAACCGGCACCTGATCGCCCTTCAGCGGATCGCCGACACCAACGGCGGCACGCGGGCGGCGAGCACCGACGGCCACAAGAAGTCCGCCGAGTACATCGCCACCAAGCTCGAGGCGGCCGGCTTCCAGGTGACCCGCCAGGAGTTCCCGTTCACCTACTCGGAAACCCTGGCCGAGAAGCTGACCGCGGGTGGCCAGGACGTCCCGGTCATCGCGATGGAGTACACCGTCTCGACGCCCGTCGGCGGCATCACCGCGCCGCTCGCCGTGATCGCGGTCGACGACACCAGCGGCTGCGAGGCCACCGACTACCCCGCCGACGTCGCGGGCAAGATCGCGCTGATCAAGCGCGGTGGCTGCTCGTTCGCGCAGAAGCAGCAGACCGCCGCCGCGGCGGGCGCGATCGGCGCGATCGTCTACAACAACACCGACGGCGCCCTGAACGGGACGCTCGGTGGCCCGGAGAACGCGAAGATCCCGACCGGGGGCGTCACGGCCGCCGCGGGCGCGCAGCTGGCGACGCTCGCCGGGCAGCCGGTCACCCTGGAACTGCGCACCTTCCAGGAGGCGCGGACCAGCTACAACGTCATCGCCGAGACCAAGACCGGCCGCAAGGACAACGTCGTGATGCTGGGGTCGCACCTCGACAGCGTCCCGGCCGGCCCGGGCATCAACGACAACGGCTCCGGCTCGGCGGCCCTGCTCGAGACGGCGCTGCAGCTGGGGAGCAGCCCGAAGGTCAGCAACGGCGTGCGCTTCGGCTTCTGGAGCGCGGAGGAGTTCGGCCTGATCGGCTCGACCTACTACGTCGACCAGCTGACGTTCGAGCAGCAGCTGGACATCGCGCTGTACCTGAACTTCGACATGATCGGCTCGCCGAACGCCGGCTACTTCGCCTACGACGGTGACAACTCCGACGGCGTCGGCGCGGGTGCCGGCCCGTACGGCTCGGCGCAGATCGAGAAGACCTTCGTCGACTTCATGCAGGCCGCGCGGGGCGTGTCCCTCGAGGGCACCGACTTCACCGGCCGCTCGGACTACGGCGAGTTCATCGCCGTCGGCATCCCGGCCGGCGGCCTGGACACCGGCGCCGAGGTGCTGAAGACCCCGGCGCAGGCGGCGAAGTGGGGCGGCACGGCCGGCATCGCGTTCGACCCGTGCTACCACCAGGCGTGCGACAACCTGGGCAACATCGACCGGGTCGCGCTGGACCGCAACGCGGACGGCCTCGCCTGGGCCCTCGGCGTCTACGCGACGAGCACCGAGAGCATCAACGGCGTGCAGCCGGGCAAGAGCAAGACGGCCAAGCAGAAGGCCGCCGACCGCGGTGCACAGCGGAACTTCTCCGCCCGCGCCGTCGCCGGCGACCCGCACGCGCTGACCGCATGACCGCGGGTCGTGAGTGGGAAACAGGGGCAGAACACTGTTTCCCACTCACGACCGGCCGCGGCCGTCAGCCCAGGTTGTTCGTGCCGAAGGTGTCGCAGCGGGCGGGTTCGCCGGTCTGGAAGCCGGTGGTGAACCACTTCTTGCGCTGCGCCGACGTGCCGTGGGTGAACTTCGAGCGGTCGACCTGGCCGCCGCCGAGCTTCTCCTGGATGTAGTCGTCGCCGATGCGGGACGCGGTGTCCAGCGCGGAGGCGACGTCGTCCTGGGTGACGTCGGTGATCAGCGGCTTGCCGCTCTCGGTCGGCGTCGTCGAGGCGTGGTTGGCCCAGACGCCGGCGTAGCAGTCGGCCTGCAGCTCGAGCCGCACCGAACCGGACGTCGGGCCGGTGCCGGTGCCCTTCTTCGACGTCCCGAGCAGGTTCTGCACGTGGTGGCCGTACTCGTGGGCCAGCACGTACGCCTCGGTGAAGAGGCCGCCCTGCGCGCCGAAGCGCGTCTTGAGCTCGTCGAAGAACGACAGGTCGATGTAGACGTCGGAGTCGGCCGGGCAGTAGAACGGGCCGGTGTCGGAGGTGGCGCTGCCGCAGCCGGTGCGCACGCCGCCGTTGAAGAACTTGGTGGGCGCCTTCTGGTAGGTCGAGCCGGAACGCGCGAACTGCTGCGTCCAGTAGTCCTGGACGGAGTTGACGATCGCGACGATGGCGCAATCGTGGTTCTTGTTCGCGTCCGCGCCCGTCTTGCACTCGCTGGACAGCTTCGTGTTGTCGACCTGCTGGCCGGACCCGACGCTGCCGAGCCCGCCGCTCAAGCCGCTCCCGCTGCCGCCGCCGAGGCTGACCCCGCCGAGCTGGGAGAGCACGAAGTAGATGATCAGGCCCACCACGCCGAGCCCGCCACCGCCCAGTGCCACCCGGCCGCCGATCCCGCCGCCGCCACCACCGCCGCTACCGCGCAGGTCCTGGACTTCGGAAGCGTCCAAGCCGGCGTCGTCGTCGAACCTCACCCGCAGATATTAACGAGCCCGGGCGCGGTCGTCGCGCTGACGGCCGCACCCGGGCGTTGTACCGAGATTCTGTTCGTCGAGCGGTTGGCCGCATCCGGGCCGGCGTTCAGGCGCTGCCGTCACGACTTCCGAGGCCGTGACCGGAAACAGGCCCGATCGACGCCGAATGCTGAACGCACCGTAGAAGCCCGCGCTCGTGCTGCTCGCAATCGCGACCGGCCCGGTGGAACTCCGTTCCGATCGCGGGGACGCAACAAGCGGTCAACCGCGAGGATCACCCGTCACGCAACCACCTGACCTCTCCTGGCGGGGCACCGGGCCGGCACGTCGCCGTCGCCGTGCCGCATACCTGGCCAACCGTCCGCCGACAAGCAGAATGCGCCTTTCCGGGCCGAGTCTCAACCTTTTCGTAACCCCACCTTCGGGCGATGTTTCAGTGGTGTGTTCACCGGCCGACGGATCGGACTCGGACCGCGCGGTCGCTTGATCAGCGTTCTACGCTGCCTTATGACCGAGGAGCGACCTGTGCGGTGGTTGGACGATGCCGAGATGGCGGCGTGGCGCTCCTACATCGTCGCGACACTGCGGTTGCGGCAGCGCCTGCACCGCGAACTGACCGAGCGCCACGAGGTGTCGCTGACCGACTACGAGGTGCTCGTCTGCCTCGAAACCCAGGCCGGGCACCGGATGCGCATGTCGGAACTGGCGTCGGTGATGGGGTCGACGAAGAGCAGGCTCTCCCACCAGGTCGGCCGGCTCGAGGACATCGGCCTGGTCCGCCGGGCCCGCGACCCCGAGGACAAGCGCGGCGTCATCACGGAGCTGACCGAGGACGGCATGGCCCTGCTGAAGACGGCCGCGCCGACGCACGTGGAAGGCGTCCGCGAGCACTTGATCGACCTGCTGAGCCCGCACGAGCAGGCGACGATCGCGGGGGCGTTCGAGCGCGTGCTGGAGCACCTCTCGGAAACCGAAAGCTGAACCCGGGCGCGGCCGGCGCCCGGGTCGCTCAGTGCGGTAGCGGTGGGATTCGAACCCACGGAGAGGTTGCCCCCTCGCATGTTTTCAAGACATGTTCCTTCGGCCGCTCGGACACGCTACCCCTGCCCACGAGGGTAGCCGACGGGGTCACCCGGCCCGCCGGGGCAACCGCGCCGGCGCTTGAGTTGGGGGTCCTGGTGGCGGGCTCGTGGTGCTGGGCATCCGCGACTAGGTCCAGCTCAGCGTGAGCGACGCGCCCTGGGCACGGCCCGCTTCGGCGGCAGGCGTCCGCGTCGCCGGGTCCAGCGGGTTCTCGCCGATCGCCGCGATCGAGGCCTCGTCCGGGGTGATCAGCGTGACCTCCGCGCCCGCCGCGCGCAGGTCGTCGAGCACCGTGAGCAGGGGCTTCTCCATCGGCAGCGGGGCGTCCACGCCCAGCGGCGAAACGACCGTGACGCGCGTGTGGCCCGTCGCGTAGTCGGCGTTCTCGGCGGACCGGACGCCGCCGTCGACGTAGCGGCGGCCGTCGATCGTCACCGCGGGCCAGACGCCCGGGACCGCGCAGCTCGCCGCCACCGCGTCGACCAGGGAGACGCCGGACGCGCGGTCGAAGCGGCGGGGTTCGCCGGTTTCCGCGTCCACCGCCACGATCACCAGGCGCTGCTCCGGCCACTCGTGCGACGGCAGCCGCGCCTCGATCACCGCGCGGCGGTCCGCCTCCGGCACCGTTTCGGCCGACAGGGCCAGCCGCCCGACCGCGCGCCGGACTTCGGCCGGGTCCGTCGAGCCGGTGACGGCGCCGCCGAAGTCGGCGGCGAACTTCTCGAAGTCGATGTCGGCCGGGATCTCCGGGGTCTGGCGCGCCGGATCGGCCTGGCCGGCGAACAGCTCGGCCAGCGGCAGCCCGCTGGTCACCTGCGCCGCGACCGCCGAACCCGCCGACGTCCCGACGATCAGGTCGGCCCCCGTGAGGTCCTGGCCGTGCTCGGCGAGCCCCGCCAGCAACCCCGTCGTCCACGCGATCCCGGCGACCCCGCCGCCACCCAGCACCAAAGCCTGTCCACCCATGCCGACACCTTATCGGCGCCGGATCAGGGCTGTCGCAAGGCTTTCGCGGCGATCCGCGCCTGAACTTCGGGACGGCGCAGCGGCGGCACGGTCGCCGGCGGCTGACGGCGTTCGGGCAGCTGCTCCAGCAGGCGCGTGGTGATCGCGGTGATCTCGGCGACCGCGGCTTCGAACGGCTCGCGCGTGGCGTCCGAAAGCGACTGCACGCCGGTCACCTTGCGGACGTACTGGCGGGCCGCGGCCTCGATCTCCTCGCCGGTCGCGGCCGGCTGGAGCCCCCGGAGGGTGGTGATGTTTCGGCACATGCCGCCCAGGGTACGGCTCTTCGGGGGCTCTGATCACACGGTCGGTTAGGCCTGGGCCCACGTCGTTGACGCCCGAACCGCCGTTTGGGCAAGGTCGGAGCAGTGCCCCTCAGACCCTTCCGCTCCGCCCGCCCCGAACCCCCGGTCCTCGAAGCCGAGCGGCCGGAAACCCCGATCCCGGAACAGGCGTGGCCCCGCGTGCGGGCCGACGAGCTGGTCACCCTCGTGGCGCACGTCTTCGCCGCCCACGGTTTCCCCGAAGCGCGAGCGCGCATCGCGGCCGAGGCCCTCTGCCACGGCGACCTGACCGGCTCGCCGGACACCGGGGTCGCCGACCTGACCCGCGTCCACCTGCCGCTGCTGGAAAACGGGCTGGTCGTGCCGCACGCCCAGCCGCTGATGATCGCCGACCGCGGGGCCGCCGCGCTGATCGACTACCGCCGCGCGTCCGGGCTCTGGGCCGTCGGCGACGCGATGGACCGCGCGGTCGCCCGGGCCGGGCGCTTCGGCGTCGGACTCGTTTCGCTGCGCGGGATCGGGCCGTTCGGCCGGGCCGGGCACCACGCCGCGCGGGCGCTGCCGCACGCGATGATCGGGCTGGTGCTCGCCGCGGGCGGCGAGCCGGACCAGCCGATGAACCCGCTCGGCATGGCCGCGCCGGGCGGGGCGTACCCCGAGTTCGTCTTCGACATGGACAAGCCGGGTTCCGAAGCCGCCGGGCTGACGCTGCTGGTCGAGGTGCTCGCCGGGGTGCTCTCCGGCGTCGCCGACCACGAACACGACACCGGGCTGCTGGTCATGGCCATCGCACCGACGACCCTGCGCAGCGCGGACGGCTTCTACCGCGCGGCGAGCGCGTTGTTCGGCAGCATGCTCGGCTGGGACGGCGGCGCGCCGATCCGCTACCCGGGCTGGCGCGAGGCCCAGCACCTGGAGCAGTGCCGCGCGCTCGGCGTCCCGCTCGCCGGGCCGGTCCGCCGCGAGCTGGACGCCCTCGCCGCTTCGCTCGGCCTCCCGCCCCTCACCAGCGTCGGCTGACCCGGGCGCCCCGATGCGTCAGCCGCCTCGGGGCCCTCGGGGTGCGGCTCAGTGGACCAGGACGACCTTGCCGCGGGCCGGGCCCACCGCCACGACGTCGCCGTCGGTCAGCTGGCGGCCGCGGCGGGTCTCCACCTCGCCGTTGACCGTGACCTCTTCGGCGTCGATCAGGTCCTTGGCGTGCGAGCCGTCCTCGGCGAGGCCGGCCAGCTTGAGGAACTGGCCGAGCCGGATCGGTTCTCCGGTGATGGGTACGTCGACGGGATCGCTCATACCCGCATCATGCCCGGGCGGTCGTCTGCCGGTAGAGGGCCTGGACGTCCGTGTCGAAGTAGCTCGAATACGACGTGTCGGGGTCGTCGCCGCCGTACTCGAACCCGCCGATGACGCCGATGACCGTGCCGAGCCGGGTCTTCGGGTCCTGGGCGGTGACCCACGGGCCGCCGCTGGTGCCGGTGGGGAAGCCCGCGCAGGCCACCTTCAGCTGGTAGGTGTCCTGCTGGCTGGTGGTGTTCTGGCAGACGGCGGGCACCTCGGTGTCGTCCGGGTAGCCGGTGAGCGTGATGGCGTGCTCGAACCCGGTGCCGGTGGCGAGGGTGTTGGCGCCGACCAGGCTTTCCAGCGTCCGCGTCGCGCCCGCCTGGTGCGCGGTCGCGAAGCCGACGTCGAGGTCCGGGTCCGACGACTCGCTCCACCCCCTCGCGACGAGCTCGTCGGACACCGTCCAGAAGCCGAACGGCGCGACGCCGTCGTGGTAGCCGGGCGCGAACGTGACGCCGGTGAGGTAGCCGCCGCCCTCGCCGTCGTGGATGCAGTGGGCCGCGGTCAGCAGCACGTCGCCCTGGTCGCTGTGCACGACGCTCGCGGTGCAGTAGTGCATGCCCTCGACGAACAGCGCGCCGACCGCGGGGCTCGACACCGCGGGCAGGTCGGGCGTCGACGCCGGCGCGGCCTCGACGGTGCCGGACGTCGTGGCGTCCGCGGACCGCGGCTGGTGGTCCACGAAGATCACGAACGCCGCGCCGAGCAGCAGGATCGCGGCCACGCTGAGCAAGACGGCCGTCCGCCGCACGCGCATCGCCTCCCGTCTCGTCCCGGCGCTCCGACCAGATCACCATAAGGCGTCGCACCGACACAATCAGCGCACCCACAGCAACCTCACAGCCGCTAGTATCCGTAACTCACGAGTAACACCCAGGGAGGGACCATGAAGCGGTTCGGGGACAAGGTCGTGGTGATCACCGGAGCGGGTTCGGGGATCGGCCGCGCGCTGGCGCTGGAGTTCTCCCGGCGAGGCGCGCGCCTCGCGCTTTCCGACGTCAACGCCGGCAACGTGGCCGAGACGGCGAAGCTGGCCGGCGACAACGCCCGCGCGTACACCCTCGACGTCGCCGACCGGGCCGCCGTGCTCGCCCACGCCGAAGAGGTCGTCAGCGACTTCGGCGGGGCGAACGTCATCGTGAACAACGCGGGTGTGGCGCTCGGCGCGACCGTCGAGGAAATGTCCTTCGAGGACTACGACTGGCTGATGGGCATCAACCTCGGCGGCGTCGTGAACGGCACGAAGGCGTTCCTGCCGCACCTGATCGCTTCCGGCGAGGGGCACGTCGTCAACGTTTCCAGCGTGTTCGGGTTCGTCGGCGTGCCGACGCAGAGCGCGTACAACGCGGCGAAGTTCGCGGTCCGCGGGTTCACCGAAGCGCTGCGCGAAGAAATGCTGATCGCGCGGCACCCGGTCGCGGTCAGCTGCGTGCACCCCGGCGGGATCAAGACCAACATCGTGCGCAACGCGCGCAGCGACGCCGGCGACCAGGAGAAGGCCGCGCGGGGCTTCGAGCGGATCGCCCACACCACCCCGGAGAAGGCGGCGGAGACCATCCTCCGCGGCGTGGAACGGAAGTCCGCGCGGATCCTCATCGGACCGGACGCCTACGTCATCGACGCCATCCCGCGCGTCCTCGGCTCGGCCTACCAGCGTCCCCTGGCGGTGCTGGCGCGGCTCGGGCTGAAGCAAATGGAATAAGGTTCGATGAACCTTATTCAGCCGTCGGCCGGCGCGAGGTCGCCGGAGGCCGCACGGTCCCGACCCGTAGCGCCAGCCTAACCAGAATAAGGTTCACTCATTGGGGTTGCGTTTCTGACAGCGTCGTCCGAAATGGTCCAGAATGCGTGGGGTCCGCGAGCCCCCCGCACCGGAGGTCCCGATGCTTCGCACCGCACCGCGCAGTGCGACCCGTCCGTCCAGCGACCGCACCGCCGTCGAACTGCTGGACCGCACCGGAATCGTCGCGGCGAGCCTGCCCCGGCGCCGCCGCACCGACGACGACGTCACCGCGAGCGAGCCGATCTACACCCGGCCGCCGGTGTGCGACCAGGACCTGCGGCCGAAGTCCGTGGTGATCCGGCGCCGCGCCCGCACGTGGCTGGGCAGCGGCGCCGCGGTGCTGCTCGTCGCGGTCGGCTGGCTGGGCGGCGGGATGCTGTCGGGTGGCCTGTTCGGCCCGAACCCGGCCGACGTGGCCCAGCTCGACCCGCGCCCGGCCGTCGCCGAAGCGCCCGCGCCGCAGCCGCAGGCCCCGCAGGCGCCGGTGGCCACCCCGGCCCCGAAGACGGTCTTCGTGCCGGCGCCGGCCAAGCCCGACCGGAAGCGCGTTCAGGCGCAGGCGAAACCGCAGCCGAAGAAGTCCGCGCCGGAAGAGGACGAAGCCCGCGTCGACCTGCCTTCGCCGACGCCGACCGCCAACCTGGTCCAGTCCTGGGTCGGCGTGGCGGAGAGCATGGCCCAGCAATACCGCTTCGACGTGACGACCCGACGCTGATTCAGGCGCCGCTCCAGCGGTACTCGTGCTCCGGGCGCCCGGTGGCGCCGTAGCGCAGCCGCATCTGGACCGTTCCCGACTCCGCCAGCGCGGTCAGGTACCGCTGCGCCGTCGCCCGCGCCATCCCCAGCTCACCGGCGACTTCCGCGGCCGACAGCGGACGGCCCGCCCGCCGCAGCTGCTCCGAAACCAGCCGGGACGTCGCCGTCGACTGGCCCTTCGGCGCGGACGTCCGGTCCTGGTCGTGCAGCACCCGGTACGCGCGGTCGACGTCGTCCTGCGCGAAGGACCGGTCCTCGGCGAGCAGGCCGCGGAAGCGCGCGTAAGACGTCAGCCGCTCCGCGAGCTGGCGGGTGGTGAACGGCTTGATCAAGTAGTTCAGCGCCCCGGCCCGGATCGCCGCGGCCACCGACGCGCTGTCGGTCGCCGCGGACAGCACGATCGTGTCCGTCTGCAGCTCCGGGAGCACGGCGAGGCCGGACTCGTCGGGCAGGTAGACGTCGAGCAGGACGAGGTCCGGCGAGAGCTCGCGGACGCGGGCGCGCGCCTCGGCGGCGGTGTGTGCGGTGCCGACGACCGCGAAGCCGTCGACCTCCTCGACGAACCCGGCGTGCACGCCGGCGACCCGGAAGTCGTCGTCGACGATGAGCGTGCGGATCATCTGTCCTCCGTCAGCGTTCCGGGCAGCTTGGCGACGAACAGGGCACCCGACTCGCCCGCGCCGGGGTCGGCCAGCCAGACGTCGCCGCCGTGGGCGCGCGCGGCCTGCCGGGCCAGCGCGAGTCCGAGTCCGTGGCCGGGTGCGATCTTCGTCGAGACGCCTTCGTCGAACAACGTGCGCCGCAGGTCGGCCGGCACGCCGGGGCCACTGTCCACAACGGACACGTGCAGCGTGCCGCCCTCGGCCAGCAGGCTGATCTCCACCGTCGCCGGCCGGCGCGGGCCCATCCGGGCGGCGTGCAGCGCGTTGTCGACGAGGTTGCCGATCACGGTGTTCGCGGCGATCGGGTCGGTCACCGCCGTGGGCACCCAGGTGTCGTCGGCGAGCTTGAGCGTGAGGCCCTTTTCCTGCGCCTGCTCGGTTTTCGCGACCAGCAGCGCCTGCAGGTACGGGTCGGCGACGGCGTCACCCAGCTCGCTCGGCCGGGCCGACGGCGAGTTCGTCAGCGTCTGCAGGTATTCGACGGCTTCGGTGTGGTGGCCGAGCTGGAGCAGCCCGTAGAGCGTGTGCAGCCGGTTCGCGAACTCGTGCCGCTGGGCGCGCAGGCCGTCGGACAGCGCGCGGATGCCGTCGAGCTCGCGGGTGAGCGCGTCGAGGTCGGTGCGGTCGCGGAAGGTCAGCACCGTGCCGATGTCCCGCTCGTCGAGCCGCACCGCCCGGCTGTTGATGACGAGCACCCGGTTCCCGGCCACCGCCAGGAGGTTGTCGACCGGCAGCCCTTCGGCGACGGCCTTGTGCACGCGCGGGCTGAGCTCGAGTTCCGCCAGCGCCGCGCCGATCGGGAGCTCGGTGCCGAGCAGGCGTTCGGCCTCGTCGTTGCGCACCGAGACGCGGTTCGCCTCGTCGACGGCGAGCACGCCTTCGCCGATCCCGTGCAGCACGGCTTCGCGTTCGTAGAGCAGCTCGGTGAGTTCGTGCGGCTCGAGCCCGTGCGTGACGCGCCGCAGCCGCCGGTTGAGCAGCGCGGACGCGCCCGCGCCGAGCAGCAGCGCGCCGCCGGCGAACACGAGCGTGATCGCCAGGAGCTTGTTGAAGTCGCCGGTCGGATCGGCCACGTCGAAGCCGACGCTGACCTCGCCGACCACGCGTTGCCCTTGCCGGATGGGGGTTTTGCTGCGGACGGACAGTCCGAGGGTTCCGCTCGCCACGGTGTTGACGTCGTCGAACCCCGCGAGCGCCCGGTCGGCGGGGGTGCTCACCCGCCTCCCGATTTCGCTCGGCGTCGGGTGCGCCAGCCGGATGCTGTTGTCGTCGGTGATCACGACGAACAACGCGTCGGTCCGCTCCCGCACGGCCAGCGCGCGTTCCTGGAGTGCGCCACCGGGGATCTTCGCCGCGGTGTCGGCCACGACGACCGGATCCACCGCCACCGACTTCGCGATGGCCAGCGCTCGCTCGCTGTACTGCTCGGTCAGCGTGCGCGAGAGGAGCACGCTGACCAGCGCGACGCCGATCCCGACGACGAGGAGCACCACGCCGATCTGCAGCAGCAGCACCTGCCTGCTGAACCGCATCCGCGGGAAGAGCGCCCACTTTGGCATGGCTGGGAACATACCCCCAGGTCACGGCAGTGCGCTAAACGAGCAAAACATTCAGAACGCGCAGCACGCGCGGAGAACGTCGACAAGCTTCACCTCGAAGCAACGGCTGCTTAACGTCCCTTCCCAACGTGAGCCCCACCACGTGACGAAGGAGTCACCTCCCCATGGTTCCCCCACTGATCGAACTCACCGGAGCCACGAAACGGTTCCCGAGCGGGTCCGGGTCCGTGCACACGGCCGTCCGCGATCTGACCATGACCGTGCAGCCCGGCGAGTTCGTCGCCGTGGTCGGCCCGACGGGCTGCGGCAAGTCGACGACGCTCTCGCTGGTCTCCGGGCTGCAGCCGCCGTCCGCCGGCCGGGTGCGGGTGAACGGCGAGGACGTGAAGTCGATCCCGGACGGGGTCGGCTACATGTTCCAGACCGACGCCGTGATGCCGTGGCGGTCGGTGCTGGAGAACGTCGCTTCCGGCCCGCGTTTCCGCGGTGCGCCGAAGGCGGAGGCCCGGGCGCAGGCCGTCGACTGGATCGCCCGCGTCGGGCTCGCGGGCTTCGAGAAGTACTACCCGCACCAGCTTTCCGGCGGCATGCGCAAGCGCGTCGCGCTGGCCCAGACGCTGGTCACCAAGCCGAAGATCCTGCTGATGGACGAGCCGTTCTCGGCGCTGGACGTGCAGACGCGGGCGCTGATGCAGGACGAGCTGCTGCGGCTGTGGTCGGGTTCGGGTGCCGCGGTGATCTTCGTGACGCACGACCTCGACGAGGCCATCGCGCTGGCGGACAAGGTCGTCGTGCTGACGACGTCGCCGGCCACCGTGAAGGACGTCTTCGAAATCCCGCTGGAGCGGCCGCGGAAGGTCGAGGAGCTGCGGCTCACCGAAGAGTTCCGCAAGCTCTACGCCGACATCTGGGAATCACTGCGCAGCGAGGTCGACAAGGCCCGTGAGAAGGGAGCGAGCAATGTCGCTTGAGACCCCCGCGGCCCCGTCCGCGCCCCTCCCGGTCCTCGAGACCGAGCAGGACATCCTCGCCCGCGCCAAGCAGGCGTCGGCGAAGCGCAAGCGCAACATCTGGCTGCTGCGCCTGGCGATCGTCGTCGTCTGGCTGGGCAGCTGGGAGCTGACCGCCACGTACTGGATCGACCCGTTCTTCTACTCGAAGCCGTCGAAGATCTGGGAGCGGCTGGTCGAGTGGTTCTCGGCGGGCACCGACTTCGGCTCGATCTGGTACCAGGTGCTGGTGACCGTCGAAGAGGCCGCGATCGGCTTCGTCATCGGCGCCATCTTCGGTGTCGTGTTCGGCGTGATCCTCGGCCGCAGCTCCTACCTCGCGCAGGTGCTGGCGCCGTTCATCAAGGCCGCCAACGCATTGCCGCGCATCGTGCTCGCCGCGTTGTTCGTGATCTGGTTCGGGCTCGGCCTGTCGTCGAAGGTCGCGACCGTCGTCGTGCTCGTGTTCTTCGCGGTGTTCTTCAACGCCTTCACCGGCGCCCGTGAGGTGGACCGCAACCTGATCGACAACGCCCGCATCCTCGGCGCGACGCGCGGTCAGGTGCTCAAGTCGATCGTGCTGCCGAGCGCGACGTCGTGGATCCTGTCGTCGCTGCACGTCGCCTTCGGGTTCGCGCTGATCGGCGCGGTCGTCGGTGAGTACACCGGCGCGAAGGCCGGCATGGGCTTCCTGATCGCCAACGCGCAGGGCACGTTCGACACGGCCGGCGTGTACGCCGGGATGCTGATCATCACCGTGGTGGCGCTGCTCGCGGAGTGGGGTATCAGCTCGCTGGAGGGCAGGCTGCTGCGCTGGCGCCCGCCGTCCGCCGCCGATGCCGCGCACGGGGTGGTCTGACATGCGCCTGAAGCGGGCAGTTGCCGTGGCGGCCGCGCTCACGGTCACCCTGGCCGGGGTCACGGCGTGTCGCGACTCGCGGGAGATCTCTCTCGGTACCACCGGCCAGCCGCACATCAAGATCATGATCGGCGGCATCTCGAAGGTCATCTACCTGCCGGGTCAGCTCGCCCAGCAGATCGGTGCGTACAAACGGCAGGGCCTCGACGTCGAGCTGTTCGACCAGCCCTCGGGCGCGAACGCCGAGACGTCGCTGCTGGCCGGCGAGGTGCAGGGGGTGGTCGGGTTCTACGACCACACGATCGACCTGCAGGCCAAGGAGCAGTGCATCCAGAGCGTCGTGCAGTTCGCGAACGTGCCGGGCGAGGCCGAGATGGTCGCGACCGGCAAGGCGGGCGACATCAAGTCCGGCAAGGACTTCAAGGGCCGCAACCTCGGCGTCACGTCGCTGGGCTCGTCGACGGACTTCCTGACGAAGGCGCTGGCCGCGCGTGGCGGCGTCAGCTCGAAGGACTACACGCCGGTCAAGGTCGGCGCCGGGCAGACGTTCATCTCGGCGATGAACCAGGGTTCGATCGACGCCGGGATGACCACCGACCCGACGATCGCGCAGCTGACGAACACCGGTCAGGCCAAGGTGCTCTACGAGATGCGCACGGTCGAAGGCACGAAAGCCGCTTTGGGTGGTTTGTACCCGGCGAGTTCGCTGTACATGGGCTGCGAAATCGTGAAGCGCTATCCGGACATCGTGCAGAAACTGGCCAACGCGTACGTCGAGACCCTGAAGTGGATTTCGACGCACACACCGGAACAAGTCGCCGACACCATGCCGCCGTCGTTCGCCGGCGGGGACAAGGCGCTGTACGTGAAGTCGCTCAAGGACAGCTTGCCGATGTTCACGAAGGACGGCCGGATGGACCCCGCGGGCGCGCAGAACGTGCTGAAGGTGCTGGGCGAGTCGTCGAGCAACGTCAAGCCGAAGAAGGACAAGATCGACCTTTCGCAGACGTACACGACGAAGTTCGTGGACGCCGCGCACGCGGCGGCGCAGCAGTAGGAGCCCCGCTCACCTGACCGGGCGGTTGGTGAGCGACATCGACCCGTAAAGGCCTCTTTCCCCCGTGGAGGCCTTTACGGGTCTTTTTCGGGCAATGGGAAGACCATGCGAAAGTAGCTACCTTCTTTTTCGTGCGGCTCCAACACTTGGGGAACGGTTTTCCCGGTCCCCATCGGTGAACGGAGTCCCCGCATGTCCAGAATCCTTTCGTCGCGCGCTGTCCGAGTCCTCGCCGCGGTCGCGGCAGCTGCCGCCGGCTTGGCCGTCTCGGGTACCGCGCACGCCGCGGTCGAGTACGGCTCTCACTCTTTTGACGGAAACCGGCACGGCCACCAGTTCTCCGGCGGCAACTGGGGCGGCTACGTGAGTTTCGGCAGCTTCACCACGGCGACGGCGAGCTGGACCGAGCCGACCGTGACGTGCCGGTCGAGCAACGACCTCTTCGCGCCCTGGGTCGGCATCGACGGCGACGGATCGTCCACAGTGGAACAGACCGGCGTCGAGACGGACTGCTCCAGCGGGCACCCGGTGTATTCGGCCTGGTACGAGATGTACCCGGCGGCCCCGGTGTACTACAACGTGTCGGTCGGCGCGGGCGACCACATCACCGCGACGGTGACCCGCACGGCCACCAACACCTACCGCCTGGACCTGTCCGACACGACCAAGGGCTGGACCAAGACGACGACGAAGTCCCTGACGTCGAAGCACGCCTCGGCGGAAGCGATCATCGAGTCCCCGACCGACTCCTACCCGACGATCTCCGGCGGCATCACGTTCACCGGCGTCAAGTTCAACGGCACGAACCTGGCCTCGACCAGCCCGTCCGCGCTGAACGCCGACGACCGCGGCACGAACACGTGGATCCCGGGCGCGATCGGCTCGGACGGGCAGAGCTTCACGATCTCGCGCCACTGAACGTCCTGACGCCCCCGGGGACCACCGGGGGCGTCAGGACTTCGGCAGCCGCACGGTGACCTTCGTGCTCACCTCGGCTCGCACGTCCACTTCGAGCGCGTAGTCGTCCCCGTAGAGGCGTCCGAGTCGCCGTCGCAGCGCGGGAAGGTCCGAGACACCCAGGTAGCCGCCGATCCGGCGCGTCTCCCACCACGGTCGCTCGGCGTCGAACCGGGGAACGTTATGATAAGCCAGCCGGGGATCTTCGTGCTCGACGCTGAGGACGACGTCCGCAGCCGAGTCCGCGACGACGATCGTCAGCCGCGGACCGGGCGCGTGCTGCACGGCCAGTTCGACCAGCGGCTGCAGGCACAGGAACGGCACCTTGAACGGCAGCACCTCGGGGTCGATGTCCATCACCGCGGTCAGCCGGTCGCCGAGCTGGATGCGCGCCAGGACGAGGTACTGGTCGACGCACCGCACCTCCTCGGCCAGCTCCGCGAACTCCCCGTACTGCCGGGAGCGGTAGCGCAGGAAATCGGCGAACTCGCGCAGCAGGTCGGCCGCCCCTTCCGGGTCCGTCTTCGTCAGCGCTCCCACCGCGGCGAGCGACTGCGAAACGAACATCGCCGGGATCGGGCTCGGGAGCGGGAAAAGGGGCGCTTCGTAACCGGGTGCCTCGGACCGTTCCCATTCGCCGATGCTCAGCTGGTCGGAGATCAGGCCCGCCACCGCCCGCAGCACCTCGTTCCGGTCGGCGGACTTTTCCGCCGAGTAGACGACCAGAGCCGCCCGGATTTCGTCGTCCACCTTGAGCGGCACGATCATCGCGTATCGCGCCGGACAGGACCGGTCACCGCAGGAGATCGCCTGGGATACCGGCTTGGCCACCCCGGTCGCCAGCGCTCTCGCGACGAGCGCCGGGGCCTGCTCGATGTGCTCGTGGGCCACCTCGCCGTTCCAGCCGAGGGTGCCTTCCGCGTCGACGATCACCACGGCGGGCACGTCGAGCAACGTGCGCAACCGGGCGGCGTTTTCGGCGTCGAGGCCGCGGCGGAACTGCCGGATCACCGCGAGAACGGCGAAGATCCGCTCTCGGACGGGGTCGGGAACGGCGTGGCGGTGCCAGTCGGCCGCGGCCTGCCAGCGGCGCACCAAGCACAGGGCCGTCACGAGCCAGAGGAGCGCCGAGACCCCCGTGACGTCCGGCACGTCAGTGGCGTTCCGGCCGCCGTCGCGAGCGGACCAGCAAGCTGCGCGCCTCGCGGAGGTGTTCGGGGCCGACTTCGAGACTTCGGCCCGCGGCTTGGACGGTCATCGTCCGGTCGGCCAGCCGGACGTTTTCGACGTGCTCGACGGCCACCCAGTGCCGCTCGTCGACCCGCACGAACCCGGCCGCGGCCCAGTCGGCGGTCAGCACCGAAACCGGAACCCGCACCGAGAACTCGCCTTCGGCAGTGGTGAGCCGGGCGTGGTCACCGTCCAGCTCGGCCAGGCACACCTCGGAGAGCCGGAGGAACGCTTCGACGCCGGCGCGTTCCACGGGGATCAGCGGATCCCCGGGTGGTTCGCTCTCGTGCGGCGAGGCGCGGTCGAGCAGCTTGCGCACGGTGTCGGCGAGACGGTCCGTGCGGACCGGCTTGAGCAGGTAGTCGACGGCTTCGAGCTCGAAGGCCTCCACCGCGTGTTTCTGCCACGCGGTGACGAACACCAGCCCGGGCGGCACGGCGAACCGGGAGATCATCCGGGCCAGGTCGAGACCGTTCAGCCCGGGCATCTCGATGTCCAGGAACACCGCGTCCAGCGGTTCCTTCTGCCGCAGGACCTCGTGGATGTACCGCGTCGCGGTGAGTGCGTCCGAGACCCCGTCGACCTTGCCGACCCGCGGGTTCGAGCGCAGCAGGTGGACGATCTCTTCCAGCGCGGGAGCTTCGTCGTCGACCGCCAGCACGGTCAACCGGCCCGGCCTCGGACTCGACGCCGGCTCCGCACTGGTGAACACCTGCGAATTCACGTAGACGTGCCCCCGGACGTCACGCATCTGAACGGCGGTCGCGGCGTCGCCCTCCACCTGGTTGACCACGTCGTCGTTCTGCTCGGTCATGCGTCCCTCGGTCGGTCCGGGTTCCAGGGTCGCCGAGGTTCGGGTGGCGGTCAATTGTCAGGAAGTGGACAGTTACTTCAGGTTGTTGATCGCCCACGCGACCACCATCACCGCGAGGATCAGCGAGATGACCGCCTGCAGCATCATCGTCAGCTTCGCCCAGATGCGCAGCGGCATGACGTCCGTCGGGCTGAAGGCGGCCGCGTTGGTGAACGAAAAGTACAGGTAGTCCAAATAGGACGGTTCCCAGTCCTGGTGCGCCAGGTCCGGGTCGGCCATCTGCGGGAACTGCAGGTCGGGGAACTCCGCCCGGCCTGCGGCCCGCCGGCCGGGGCCGCCGCGGTCGAACTCCCAGTACCAGAGGGAGAAGGCGACGATGTTCGTCCAGTAGACGATGCCGCCGGTGACCAGCACGGCGCCGGCGTGGTCGCCGATCGTGCCGGCCGCGATGCGGTAGACGAGGGTCACCGCGGAGCCGGCGTTCACCGCCGTCACGGCGGCGACCAGCAGCAGCGAGATGACCCGCTCGACCGCGCTGAACTGCGACATCCGGCCCGGGTTGACCAGCAGCAGCGCCACCACGAGCAGCGCGGACACGGCGGGCAGCAGCCACTGCGGGTGCAGGGCCATGTCGTCGGGCAGGGCGACCTGCAGCACGAGCGTGGCCACGACGACGCCCATCGCGGGCCAGCGGGTCTCGCCGGACGTCCGCCGGCGCCACGCGGGAAGTGCCTCTTCTGTCACCGGCTCACGCTAGGCCTTCCCGCGCACTTTCACGTGAAAGTGACGCCCCCAGGTCCGCACTTTCACGTGAAAGTGCGGCCTCGGGTCAGCCGGCGGGGGCGGTGGCGAAGTCTCCGGGCAGTTTGCGGGCCACGTCCGTGCGTGAGCGCGCGCCGAGCTTCCGGAGCACCTTCGCCACGTGCTGCTCCACCGTCCGCGGGGACAGGAACAGCCCGTCGGCGATCTCGCGGTTCGTCCGCCCCTCCGCGAGCATCCGCGCGACTTCGCGTTCCCGCGGCGACAGCTCGCTTCCGTAGCCGCGCCGCCCGCGTTGCGAAGGCGCCCAAGCGCCGTGCTCGCGCAGCTGGTGACGGCAGCGGCCGGCGTCGCGGGTCGCGCCCAGCTGCTCGTACGCCTCCGCGGCCGCCGTCAGCTCCTCGACGGCGTCCCGGTTGCCCGCCGCCAGCCGGCACAGCGCGGCCCGCTCCCGCATCCCCGTCGCCGGGTAGGGCATCGGCAGGGCCGTGTAGCCCGCCGCGGCTTCGTCGAACAGCGCCGCCGCGGCCAGGTGCTTGCCCCGCGCCTCCAGCAGCACCGCGCGCCCCGCCACCAGGGCGGCCGCGGCCACCGGGGCGTCGCGGTCCTCGATGCCGCGCGCGAACGCCTCGACCACGCTGTCCGCCTCGGGCCAGCGCCCGGCCCGCGCGTACGCCTGCGCCGCCGCCGGGACCAGCGCCGCCGCCCAGATCCAGACGCCCTTGCGCCCGGCCGCGGCCACCGCCGTGTCGGCCGCCGCGCAGGCGCCGTCGACGTCGTCGGTCGCCAGCAGGACCGAGATCAGCACGCCGGCGGCGGAGAGCACCACCGGGATCGGCCCGCGGTCGGGCGCGTGCACGCTCGCCGCGGCCAGGTGCCGTTGCGCCGCGGCGAACTCCCCGCGCACGGCCGCGAGCCCGCCGAGCACCAGGGACGACTCCATGACGATCGGGCCGAGTTCCGGGTAGCTGTCCCGCAGCTGCTCGGCGGCTTCGGCGAGCCCGTTCCAGCGCCCGCGCACCCAGTCGAGCCGGACGCGGGTGCCCTGGATCAGGCCGATCGCGTACAGCGCGCCGGCGTCGGTCGCGCGCCGGACGCCCTCGGTGACCAGCCGGTCCGCGCGCTCGAGGTGCCCGGCCCACGACTGGCCGTCGGCGAGGTTGCACCACAGCCGGGCCAGCTGGACGCGCTCGGCGACCGTGCCGACGGTGTCCGACAGCGCTTCGAACTCCGCCCACGCCGAGCCGTCGCCGACGTGCGACGCGGCCGCGATGCGGTCGGCGGTCAGGGCGAGCCGCAGCTCGGAGTCGTCGAGCCGCTCGTACACCTCGCCCGCGCGGGCGCGCCAGGATTCGTGCCACGACAACGGCGTCAGCCCGTCGATCGGCTGGGCCAGCAGCGTGATCCCGCGCGCGGCGAGGTCGGGCCGGTCGGTCAGCTCGCCGATCGCGCGCTCGACTTCGAGGCGGCCGCGGCCGAGCCCGCCGATGGTCCGGACCAGCAGCATGCCCAGGCTCAGCCGGATCGAGCCGCGGACCGACGGCGGCAGCGCCACCTCTTCCAGGACGCGCTCGAGCGTGCCGATCACGTCGGGGCGGAAACCCCGCAGCGCGACCTGGCTCAGCTTGCCCGCCACGCGCCCGGCGTCCGCCTGCGCCGGGCCGGGTTCGGCGAGCACCGACTGCAGCAGGTCGATCGCCCGGGACGTCTCGCCGCGGGCGATGGCCTCGTCCGCGGCCGCTTCCGCGTAGTGCCGCCACTGGTCGACGCGGCCGGCCGCGCGGGAGTGCCGGGCCAGCAGCGTGAGCGGCGGGGACGGCTGCGCGGCGAGCACGCGGATCGCCTGCGCGTGCAGCAAAGCGCGTTCGGGTCCGCTGACCGTGTCGTAGACCGCCTTGCGCGCCAGCGGGTGCCGGAAGCCGTACTTGCCGTCGCCGACTTCGCCGAGCACGCCGCCGGACAACGCGGCGAGCAGCGCTGTCCGGAGCAGGTCGTCGGCGAGCCCGGCCAGCTCGCCGAGCACGGCGGCTTCGGCGCCGACGCCGAGCACCGCGGCCGCGCCGGCCAGCCGGACGGCCGGGTCGGGCAGCGCGGCGAGCCGTTCGGTGACGGCCTCCCGCAGCAGCACCGGCACCTCGAGGTTCTCCAGCAACCGGTCGGAAAGCACTTCGCCGACGGGCAGCCGCTCGGCCGCTTCCTTGAGCGCCCGCAAGGTTTCTTCGACCACGAACGGGATCCCGGCGGTGCACTCGTGCAGCTTCGCGGCGAACTCGTCGGTGACGCGGGGCAGTTCGAGGATTTCGACGGCCAGCGCGCGCACGGCGGCGACGTCGAGCGCGCCCAGCGCCACCCGGGCGGAGTACACGGCGGGGTCGGTCCGGAACGGCGCACCCAGCGGGCCGGGCCGGACGTCGGTGGCGGACCGGTAGGTGGCGACGACCGCCAGCTCCGGCGGCATCGCGCCGGCGAGGAACCGCATGAGGTCGCGGGTGTCCTCGTCGGCCCACTGGAGGTCGTCGATCAGCACGAGCGCCGGCCCGCAGGCGGCCAGGAGCTCCCGCACCGCGCGGAAGACGCGGTGCCGCTCGGCGACCGGGTCGTCGAGCGGCTCGGGGCGCGGGGGAAGCGCTTCCGCGAGCTCCGGCAGCAACGGCCGCAGCACGCCGGCGACGGGGCTGAGCGGGCCGAGCGGCGTGTCGCCGACCGCGCGAAGCGCTTCCAGGACGGGCCCGTAGGGAAAGGGTTCCCGCAGCGGCTGGCAGGCGCCGGTGAGCACGCGGCCGCCGTCGAACTCCTTGCGCCGCCCGATCTCCGCGAGCAGCCGGGTCCGGCCCATGCCGGGTTCACCCTCGATCAGCACCGCCGCGGGACGATGCCGGAGCACGTCGACGATGGCGTCCAGTTCGGGGTCGCGGCCGGTCAGCCGGGCGGGTCCGGACCGGACGGAAACCGAGGTGGGGCGGGGAGCGGTCAACCACATATGACCTCCTCGGCGCTCCGGCACTGTGCGCGGGAGCCTAAGCAGCGCTGATCGTCCCGTAAACCATTAACCGAATAGGTGGTCGGTACCGGCGCCACTCGTCCGCCTACCCGCTGTCACCGGTTTGCCGTGGGATCCCCCGGTTCCGGGTCACTGCGCGTGCGAAACGTCGGCGTTTCGCCCGCTCCGGGGGTGCTTAACGCTTTCCGGGACGTGTCCCGGCTACCGAAAGTAGTTCACGGAAACCCTACTTAAGGACCTGTCCGACCGGGTGACATCGCGGGTGCGGGACCGCTTGGAGCAGGGGATTCGTCCGGGGGGAATGCGTATACCCATTCGCCGCGCGCCCGGATTGCACCGTAACGCCCACTGCGGGGACGCTCAGCCGGGGGAGTACCGCTGCGTGGCCGGTGCGGAGCCGCGCGTAACCAACTAGGGAGAAGCATGAAGATCGCCAGACTCTTCGGTGCCGCTGCCGCCGTGGTGATGACGACGGGCGCGCTCGCCGCGCTCGCCGTCCCCGCGTCGGGCCAGGACCTGCTGAACCCGGACATCGTGCCCGCCATGCAGCGCGACCTCGGCCTGAGCCACGACCAGGTGCTGTCGCGGCTGAAGAGCGAGGACGTCGCGAACAAGGTCACCGAAGCGGTCAGCGCGACGCTCGGCGACGCGTTCGGCGGCGCGACCTACAACGCCGCCACCGGCAAGGCGCACATCCAGACGACGAACGCCGCTTCGGTCGCCAAGATCCGCGAAGCCGGGGCCGAGGCGGAGGTCGTGAAGTTCAGCGCCCGCCAGCTCGACTCCACTGTGGACAAGTTCACCGCGCTCGACAAGTCGGCGCCGTACGCGATCACCGGCTGGGGCGTCGACTCCACCACCAACCGCGTCACGCTCTCCGTGCTGCAAGGCCAGCGGGCCGCGGCCGACGCCTTCCTCACCCAGTCCGGTGTGGACAAGTCGTCGGTCACGATCCTCGACGCCGCTGCGAAACCGACGCTGCACGCCAACATCCGCGGCGGTGACGCCTACTACATCGGCGGTTCGTCGCGCTGCTCGGTCGGTTTCGCGACCACGACCGGCTTCGTCACCGCCGGCCACTGCGGCGCGCTCACCGGCGGCGGCTCGCTGACCGGGTCGAACGGCGCGGCGCTCGGCAGCTGGATCACCTACCGGTTCCCGGGCGTCGACTACGCGGCGGTCCGGACCAACAGCAGCTGGACCCCGGTCGCGCAGATGAACAACGGCACCGCGGTGCGCGGGCAGTCGAACGCCGCGACCGGCACGTCGGTCTGCAAGGCCGGCTCGACCACCGGCTGGACCTGCGGCACGATCGGCGCCAAGAACCAGAGCGTCCGCTACTCCGAGGGCACGGTCAACGGCATGACGGCGACCAACGTCCGCTCGGCCGCGGGTGACTCGGGCGGCGGCTTCATCAGCGGCAACTCCGCGCAGGGCGTGCTGTCCGGCGGCAACACCACCGTGACGTACTTCTACCCGATCGCCGGCGCGCTGTCCGGCACCGGCACCACCCTCAAGACCAGCTGATCGGCGGATACGCGAAAGGGCGGGGTTTCGAGTGCCTCCAGCGCACTCGAAACCCCGCCCTTCGTTCCTCGCCGCGGGATTGGGAGGTTCAGGGGTCAGACGTTGCTGATCTCCTCGATCAGCCCGTCGACGTCGAAGTGCGCGCTCTCTTCGCCGTGCGGCACCAGTTCGAAGGACGCCGCGAGGAACGTCCGGATGTCTTCGCGCTCCAGCTCGAACGACGCATAGCCGTCGGGTGACTCGATTTCCAGGGTCAGGAAGTCTTCGTCTTCCGACAGATCCGGGCGGATCCGGACGTCGCCGAGACCGGTGGGCT
The DNA here is from genome assembly GCF_023008405.1 of Amycolatopsis sp. FBCC-B4732. Taxonomy (NCBI): domain Bacteria; kingdom Bacillati; phylum Actinomycetota; class Actinomycetes; order Pseudonocardiales; family Pseudonocardiaceae; genus Amycolatopsis; species Amycolatopsis sp. FBCC-B4732. The sequence continues at coordinate 7,880,165 of NZ_CP095376.1, read as the reverse complement.
CGTCGAGCCCGGACACGAGGAGGTCACGCGCGAAGGTCCACTCGATCCACCGGCCGCGCTCGGTCCGGAAGGCCACGGTCACCGCGAACGGCTCGGTGGAGTGGTAGGACAGGCGGGACAGGACGGGCGTGGTGCTCTCGTTCAGCAGCACGAACTGGCTCTGGTGTACGGCGTCGGTGTGCACGGCCCCTCCTGGAGTCTCGCGGTCGGTTCGCGCGGCGCGAACTGTTCGGCAAGGAGATGACCAGGGCCTGCGGTCATGACGGAGAAAGCTTCACGTTCACTTGATCGGTTGCATCGGTCCATTGTGGTGTAACGCCGGGCACATACCCCTTGCGCTCAGGCGGCCACGGGTGGTGACGGCTCCCGCAGGGCGCCGGGCAGCCGTTTCCGCAGCGCGAGCAGGGCCGGGACGGCGGAAGCGCAGGTCAGCGCCAGCGCCGACCAGGTCAGGGCGTTGCCCGCGGTGAGCAGCAGGGCCAGCAACCCGGGCGCGAGCGCCACCGGGAGCCCCCAGGAGAGCTGGAAGATCGCGCTGGCCCGCCCTTCGGCCCCGGGCGGCGCGGCTTCGGCGGCCGCCGCGGTGGCGGTCGGGCCGAACATCGCTTCCGCGACCGAGAAGCCCACGCTGGCCACGAAGATCAGCCCGGCGGCGACGTCGAGCGGAACGGCTTCCAGCGGGATCAGCAGCGCGAAGCAGACCGCGAACAGCACCGCGGACCCGAGCAGCCCGGCCGTCCGGCTCCGGCGCCCCAGCACGGCGATGATCGGCCGCTGGGTGGTGACGACGACCACGTCCCCACCGCGATCGCGGTCCCGGCGATCCACTGTGGACCGTGCAGCAGATCCCGCACGACGATCGGCAGCACGGCGAACTTGCTCGCGCTGGCGAGCGTGAAAGCCAGGTGGGTGAGGCAAAACCCGGTGAACGGCCGATCCCCGAGCACGGCCCGCCAGCTCCCGGCCGGCCGGTCCGCGCGGGCTTCGGCACGGGGGAGCAGGCGGATCAGCACCGCCGCCACGGCGAAGCTCGCCGCGTTGACGTAGGCGAGCAGGTGGAAGGCCCACGGACTGGTGAGGGTCGGCAGCACCGCCATCGCGGCGGCGCCGACCCCCGCCCCGGCGAACCGTCCCACCGTCTGCGCCGCGAGCACGCGATCGGTGTCCCGCCCACCGGCGAGCCGAGCGGCCATCGGCGCGTTGCAGGTCCAGAACAGCCGATCCCCGAACCCGGCCACGGCCGAGACGACGACCACCTGCCAGCTGCTGTGTACGAACGGGTAGGCGCAGAAGGCCCCGACCCGCACGAGGTTCCCGCCGACGAGCAACGCCCGCGGCCCGAACCGATCCATGGCGGCCCCGGTCGCCGGCCCGCTGACGAGCGCGAGCACCGCACCGGTGCTCAGCGACGTCCCGGCGTCGACCAGGCCCAGGCCCTGGCCGTGCACGAGGAAGAGCAGGGCGAACGGCACCCAGAGCCCGCTCCCGAGCGCGTCGATCAACGTGGCGGCCAGGAAGAGCCGTCGATCCCGAACCATGGCGCGGAGTCCTTCCCCCAGGTGGACAGCGGGCCAGGATATCGACGGGCGGCCCGCGGTCCCACCTATTTGCCCGCGACGGCGCACCACCCGACCGCCGGCCGCGGCGAGGGGATGTCATGGAGCCGGGGAGCCGGCTGGTGACGATGTGCGTCACGGCCTGTGCGGGGCGGGCCAACGGGCCAGCCGCTTCGGCTACCGCGGAGGCTGAGCCGGATCTCCTCCCGCTCCCGCCCGACCCGGCCGGGTTCCTGCCGCACCTCACCCGCAGCGACGTCCGCACACCTGGTGTTCACCCTGGCGGGATCGCCGGGAGCACGGTCTGGAACGTGTTGGTCCCGCTCGTCCCGGCCGGGTCATGCCGGCACGCGGTTCGCGCTCGACGCCTACACCTTCGAGGACCAGGCCCACGTGATCGGGCCGGACCAGGCGATCGCGGTCGGGGCGACCGTCGCGCGCGGGAGCGTCGACGTCGGGGCCGTCCGGGCGCAGGCCGACCGGTGCGGCCGGGTCGGTGACGGTGACGCCCTCGACGTCCGGTTCGCGCTCCCGCCGAACCCGAAGGCGGACCCCGCCCAGGTGCTGGCAATCAAGACGACGACCGGCGGTGACCTGGTCAAGCTGACCTACGTCGCCCAGGTCGGTACCTACGTCGTCACGGCCTTCGCGCTCTGCGGGAAGCAGCCCGTCTGCGAAGCCGCGCTCAACCCGGTCCTGGCCGACGGCGCCGCCAAGGCTCGCGCCGCCTAGGGGCCCAGCGGGAGGTCGAGGCCCACCTTCACCCGGTCCATCGCCACGCTCGTCGTGAAGTGGCGGACGTTCGGGTTCTCGAAGAACATCCGCCGGGTGAAGGCCTCGAAGCCCGCCATGTCCGGGCACGTCACGATCAGCACGAAGTCCGCGTTGCCGGTCACGTAATAACACTGCTGGACGCAGTCGTCGGTGAGCACCTGGCGACGGAACGCGTCGAGGACCGCGAGGTTCTCGCGCTCCATCTCGACCATCACCACGAACGTCATGGCCAGCCCGAGCGCCTCCGGCGAAAGCACCGCCACCTCGCGCTCGATGACGCCCGCCTCGCGCAGCCGCTTGATCCGCCGCTGGACCGCCGCGGCCGACAGGCCGACCTTCGCGCCGATCGTTTCGGCGATGGTGCGGGCGTCCGCCTGGAGGCAGGCGAGGATGGCGGTGTCCAGCTGGTCGAGGTCGGGTGTCTGCACTCCAGCAGGCTAACCGGCCCCCCCGACAATCCGCCTGGAGTTACTTCGGGGCTCACTCCTCCGTGACGTCGCTCACTACTCCGGACGAGGCGAAGATGAAACAACTTTTTGAGTGACCTGGAACACAACTCACCGGTCTACCAGGGGGTAGCCCATACAAGTGGAGAGAACCAGCCGGTCGTTCGCCTACCCACCGGCGTGGGGAGGCTCTCCCGTGCCCGCACCTGCCGCCGTGCTGACCGGCCTCGGCTCGTGGTTGCCGACGAAAGTCCTGGACAACCACGAGATCGCCACCCGGCTGGACACCTCGGACGAGTGGATCCGGACCCGCACCGGGATCCGCGAGCGCCGCGTCGCCGGACCGGACGAGTCCACTGTGGACCTCGCGGTCGGGGCGGGCCGCGAAGCGCTGGGCGGCGGGAGCGCCGACGTCGTCGTGCTCGCCACGTCGACGCCCGACCAGCCGTGCCCGGCGAGCGCGCCGCAGGTCGCCGCCCGGCTCGGGCTCGGCACGGCCGCGGCGTTCGACGTCAACGCCGTCTGCAGCGGCTTCGTCTACGCGCTGGCCACCGCGGCCGGGTTCATCGCGGGCGGGATCGCCGAGCGCGTGCTCGTGATCGGCGCCGACACCTTCACCACGCTCATCGACCCGGCCGACCGCACGACCGTGCCGATCTTCGGCGACGGTGCCGGCGCGGTCCTGCTCCGGGCGGGCGACGCCGGCGAGCCCGGCGCGTTCGGGCCGTTCGACCTGCACAGCGAGGGCGAGCTCGCCGACCTGCTCTGGGTCGAAGCGGGCGGCGCCCGGAAGCGGCTGTCCGACACCCCGGCCGACCGGTTCCTCGCCATGCAGGGCACCGCGGTCTTCCGCCACGCCTGCGCGCGGATGGCGGAGTCGTCCCGGACGGTGCTGAACGCCGCCGGCTGGATGGTCGGCGACGTCGACCGCTTCGTCGGGCACCAGGCCAACATCCGGATCCTCCAGGCGACGGCGAAGCAGCTGGGCATGCCGGCGGACGCCGTCGTCGCCAACATCGACCGCGTCGGCAACACCAGCGCCGCGTCCATCCCGCTCGCGCTGGCCGACGCCCGCGCCGACGGCACCCTCGCGCCCGGCCACCGCGTCCTGCTCAGCGCGTTCGGCGCGGGCCTGACCTGGGGCTCGACCGTGCTCCGCTGGCCGGATCTGGGTCAGCTGTCCTGACGCACGGTCCAGGTCGGCGTCGCCTCCTGGCGGCCACGCAGCTCCAGCTCGCCGTGCTTCGCCCAGTACGCGGCTTCGCTCGGCAACGCCGCGGAGACGACGGCGTCGCTGGCCAGGATGCGTGACGGCGTCGCCTTCGCCAGCTCGGTCAGCCGCGCGGCCTCGTTGACCGCGTCGCCGATCACGGTGTACTCGAGCCGGCTGCTGCTGCCGAGCTGCCCGGCGAACACCGGGCCGCTCGAGACGCCGATGCCGAGGTCGAGCTCGCCCGTCTCGCGGACCGCGTCCCGGATCGCGCGGGCCGCGGCCAGCGCGGCGGTGGGCGCGTCCGCGAGCCGTGTCGGGGCGCCGAAGATGCACAGCGCGGCGTCGCCCTGGAACTTGTTGACCAGCCCGCCGCGGGCGCCGACCGCGGAGACGACGGCGGCGAACAGCCGGTTCAGCTTCCCGACCAGCTCCTCCGGCGGCGTCCGGTAGGCGAGCGCGGTCGAGTCGACGACGTCGACGAACAACGCCGTCACCTCGCGGACGTCCCCGGACAGCGATGCACCGTACTCCAGCGCGTGCCGGGCGACGTCGGCGCCGACGTGCCTGCCGAAGAGGTCCCGCATCCGCGCCTGCTCGCGCAGGCCGGCGGCGAGCTGGTTCACCGACGTCTGGAGCAGGCCGATCTCGCTGGAGTCGTCGACGTCGACCACGACGTCGGTGTCGCCGCGCGCGATCTCGTCGAGCGCCACGCGCAGCCGGTGCAGCGGCGCCGCGACCGCCCTGGCCAGCAGCGCGGTGCCGATCGCGCCGACGCTCAACCCGATCACCGACAGCATGACCAGGCTCGCGGTGGGGTTGCCCGAGCCGAGGTCCGGCGGCGTGGCGACGAGCAGCACGCCCACGAACGGGACGCCGCTGGCCAGCGCCCAGGTGACGACCAGCCGGGTGAGCACGGTGACGGGCAGCGAGCCGCGCGGCGGCAGGACGCCGAGCGCGATCGTCATCACCGGCCGCGCCACCCACTCGGCCGCGAGGTAGGTGAGCCCGACGGTGGTCAGCCCGCCGAGGCCGATCACCGTCGCCATGCCGACGGCGTCGTCGGACGAGCCGAGCGCGCCCGCGAGCGCGGTGAGGACGGCGGTGCCGATCAGCCAGAGCGTGCCGCTGACCACGGCCATGTCGACCGGCAGCCGCAGCGCCCGTCTGGCCTCGCTCTCCGACGGCGGCCGGCCGAGCACGAACCAGATCGCGGTGCGCCGCTGCAGCCACGCCGTCCACGCGGTGCCGGCGAGCAGCGACGCCGCGACGATGAGGGCGGCGGTCAGGCCGAGCACCCACCCGTGGTCGCCGACGTCGCTGGGCAGGCCCTGCAGCACCAAGAGCAGGGCGACCACCCCGGACCCGGCGACGCTGGAGCCGATGCCCAGCCCGGCGAAGCCCAGGCTGGTGCGCAACACCACGCGGAAGTTCTTGACGGCGATCTTGCGCACGGCGTTGATCGTACGGCCGAAAATGCGTGGCCACCCGCGGTGCCCGCTGGTTACCGTGCCGAGCATGGACCCACTCGGCCAGGACGAGATCCGGGCCTCGTTCGTCAACTGCACCCGCGGCGAAGCCAAGGGCGTGACGCTGCCCGCCCGGCCCGAAGACATCCCGTGGGACAAGCGGGAATTCCTCGGCTGGCGTGACCCCAAGGCACCGGGGCGCGCCTACCTCGTGCTGCCCTACGGCGGTGAGGTGGTCGGGCTCGCCCTGCGCGCGGCGCCCGCGCCGAAAACCCGCCTGCGCAGCAACATCTGCGGCTTCTGCACCACGACCCACGGGCTCGCGGACATCACGCTGTTCTCCGGCAAGCGCGCCGGGAAGGCCGGGCGCGAGGGCAACACGCTGGGCATCTACGCCTGCGGCAACCTCGCCTGCTGCCAGTACGTCCGCGGTGAGCTGAAGTCCGACGTGCCCCAGCCGTTCGAGACGCTCACGGAGGCGGACCGCACCGCGCGGCTCGAGGAGAAGCTGCACAAGTTCGTGGCGCGGGTGCTGGAGTCCCGTTAGAAGCGGTACCGCACGAGGTGCGCCATCCGCGCGAGCGGCGGGAAGTACTTGAGGGTCCGCAGCTGGAACCGCGTCAACGGCCGCAGCCGGGCCAGGACGTCCGGGGTGGACCAGTGCGCGGCGTCCAAAGAGGACACCAGCGTCAGGCCGTAGCGCTCCAGCTCGTGCGGGTCGTCGACGCCCCAGCGCAGCGTCGCCTTCGCCCGCCGGACCGGGGTGTTGAGCTTCTGCGCCTTGATGCCGAGCTTGCTGAAGACGTCGCAGACGAGCTCGCCGGACGGGAACTTCGCGACCAGCCGCCGGATCAGCTCGGTGCCGTCCTCGGGGGTCAGGTACATGGTCAGGCCCTCGGCCACGATCAGCGCGGGCCGGTCCGACGGCACCTGGTCGAGCCAGCCGAAGTCGGTCACCGACGTGCCGATGTTCGTGTGGTTCGGCGCCGGCGCGTAGAGCTTCTCGCGCAGCTCGACGACCTCGGGGTAGTCGACGTCGTACCAGTGGACGGTCTCCGGCGGGGCGAGGCGCTGGAAGCGGGTGTCCATGCCGCAGCCGAGGTGCAGCACGACGGCGTCCGGGTGCTGCGCGAGGTACTCGGCGGCCCAGCCGTCGATCGGCTTCGCGCGCAGGACGATGCTCACGGCGCTGTCGCGGGTGATGCCGAGCTGGGCGAAGTCGTAGTCGATCTGCCGGACGGCCTCGTCGGCGGCGTGGTCGCCGAGCACCGGGTCCGCTTCGCGGCTGTCGAGCGCGCGGCCGTAGAGGGTGGCCAGCATGGTGGCCTTTTCCTCGGTGAAGTGCACCTTTTCCATCAGGGCTCCTCCGCGGCGAAGTCGTGGGCGTAGGTCTTGGCGTCGAGCAGGTGCTTGAGGGTCAGCTCACGGGCCGCGGCCGGGTCGGAGCGGCGGACGGCGTCGAGGATGGCGCGGTGGTCGTCGACGGCCTTGCGGATCTGGCCGGGCAGCCGCAACGCCGCCCGCCGCTCCTCGCCGACCAGCGCGAGGACCGAGCGCAGCAGCCCGGCGACGTCGTCGTTGCCCGCGTTCTGCGCGATCACCCGGTGGAACTCGGCGTCGGTGGCGATGACGCGCAGCATGTCCCCGTCCTCGGCGGCTTTCGCCATCTCGGCGACGTTGTCCTCGAGGCGGCTCAGGGTCTTCGCGGTGGCGTGCCGAGCGAGGCGCTCGGCGAGCGTCGGCTCGACGGTCGCGCGCAGGTCGAAGAGCTTTTCGACGAGCTGGTCGTGCTCGGTGAACCAGGTCCGCAGGGGCTGTTCTCGCTGCTCGGCCACGTAGGTACCGGAGCCGGCGCGGATCTGCACGTACCCGATGGAGGCGAGCACGCGCAGCGCCTGCCGCAGCGACCCGCGGCTGATGCCGAGCTCCTCGCACAGCACGCGCTCGGCGGGCAACCGCGACCCCGGCGGCAGGTCGCCGGCGTCGATCCGCGACCGCAGCCGGTCGACGGTCGCGCTCCAGACCTGCTCGGTGTCCACGCCGCCCATCCTGTCAGCTCCGGGAATTGTCGGGGGTGCCTGTCATGCTCGGCGACGTGGAGATCTTGGGGGCGTGGGCCGCGGGCTGGGCGGTGTCCCGGGCGGTGCCGGAGCCGGTCGAGGAGCCGGACGGGCACCGGTTGGACGTCGGCTTGCCCGGCCACCGGGTGCGGTATCTGCTGCGCTCGCCGTCGACGGTGGCGGCGCGGGCCCGGACGGTGGCTTCGCCGGGTACGTGGCTGAAGACGTGCGGGTCGCGGCCTGCGGTTTTGGCGGGGCTGACAGCGGAGTGGGAGGCGGGGGAGACGGAGTACTTGATGACGTTCGAGGGAGCGGTGCCTGCCGCGGTCGCCCCACCGGGCTACGCGGTGGCGGTGACGGGTTCAGCTCCGGCGTGGGACGTGGCGGTGTCTTTCGACGGTGCTCCGGCGGCGCGCGGCCGGGTCGCGGTGGCCTCCGGCGTGGCGGTGTTCGACAAGATCGAAACGGAGCCGGACCACCGCCGCCGCGGCCTGGGCCGGGTGGTGATGCACCAGCTGAGTGCGGTGGCCGGGGCCGAGACGAGCGCGTTGCTGGCCACGGAGGCCGGCCGCGGGCTGTACGCCTCGCTCGGCTGGCGGGTCGCGGCCGAAGTGGTGCCGGCGCACGTACCCGAAGGAGCGGCATGACGGCGAAGTTCAAGGACCTCGCGCTGGACGCGAACGACCACCAGGCCCTGGCGGACTGGTGGTGCCGCGCGCTCGGCTACGTCCGCCGCGACTCCCTGACGGGCGACGAGCGCCCCACGGACTGGCCGGTCCCGATCGTCGACCCGGCCGGGGAAGGCCCGCTGATCTGGCTCAACCCGGTCCCGGAGCCGAAGACGGTGAAGAACCGCATGCACCTGGACGTCTTCGGCGACAGAGCGGAGCTGCTGGCGCTGGGCGCGACCCTGATCCGCGAGCGGGGAGGTGATGTCGACTGGGACCAGCCGGCCGACCCGGAGGGCAACGAGTTCTGCGTGTTCGCCCCGAGTGTCTGACCAGACACATCTGACCCCGTGCGCGTCGCGGCACCGGCCCACCATGCTTAGGCTCCGCACGTGAATGCTTCATGACGTGGTGGCACGCGGCGATCATCGTGGTCGCCGGGATCTGGGCGGGCACCATCAACGCCGTCGTCGGGTCGGGGACGCTCGTGACGTTCCCCGTGCTCGTCGCGCTCGGGTACCCGCCGGTGACGGCGACGACGTCGAACGCCATCGGGCTCGCGCCCGGGACGCTCAGCGGGGCCTGGGGATACCGCCACGAGCTCAAGGGCTACTGGCGGCAGACCGCGAAGTTCGCCGTCGCGTCGTTCCTCGGGGCCATCGGCGGCACGATCCTGCTGCTTTCGCTGCCGAAGGACGCCTTCGAAGCCGTCGTGCCCGTGCTGGTCGGCCTCGCCGTGATCCTCGTGATCGTGCAGCCGAAGGTCTCGAAGTGGGTCGCGAAGCGCCGCGAAGGCAACGGCGAAGAGCACAAAGCCGGGCCGCTGCTGATGTTCTTCATCTTCCTCATCGGCATCTACGGCGGGTACTTCACCGCCGCTCAGGGCGTGATGCTGATGGCCGTCATGGGGATGCTGCTGTCCGAGCCGCTGCAGAAGCTCAACGGCGTCAAGAACGTGCTCGCCGCCGTCGTCAACGTCGTCGCCGGGGTGATCTACGCGTTCGTCGCGCCGATCAGCTGGCCCGTCGTGCTGTGGCTGGCGGTCGGCTCGACCGCCGGCGGCTTCCTCGGCGCGAAGATCGGCCGGAAGCTGCCGCCGGCGGTGCTGCGCGGCGTGATCGTGGTGATCGGCGTCGCCGCCGTCATCCAGCTGGTGGTCAAGCAGTTCGCGAGCTGAATTCCTTGGCAGCGGCCAGGAACAGGTCGTTCTCGTCGCGGGTCCCGATGGTCACGCGCACGCCGTCGCCGGCGAACGGGCGCACCACCAGCTTGCGGTCCAGTGCGTGCTCCGCGAACGGCACCGCCTGGTCACCGAGCGGCAGCCAGACGAAGTTCGCCTGCGTCTCGGGCACCTGGTAGCCGGCTTCGAGCAGCGCGTCCCGGACCCGCCCGCGTTCGACGACGATCTCCTGGCAGCGCGCCAGCAGTTCGTCGGCCGCGTCCAGCGATGCCAGCGCCGCGACCTGGGCGAGCATGTTCACCGAGAAGGCCACGTACACCTGGCGAAGCGCGTCCGCGATCGGCTCCGGCGCGACCGCGTAGCCCACGCGCAGGCCCGCGAGGCCGTACGCCTTCGAGAACGTGCGCAGCACCATGACGTTCGAGCGCGTCCGCGTGTACTCGACGCCGTCCGGCACCTCCGGGTCGGTCACGAACTCCTTATACGCCTCGTCGAGCACGACCAGCACGCGCTCCGGGACGGCGTCCAGGAACCGCTCGAGCTCCGCGCGCCGGATCGCCGTGCCGGTCGGGTTGTTCGGGTTGCAGACGAAGACGATTCGCGTCTTATCGGTGATCGCGGCCAGCATCGCGTCGAGGTCGAGCTCCTGGCTCTCGGTGATCGGTACCTTCACCGAGACGGCGTTCGCGACCTGCGTGACGATCGGGTACGCCTCGAAGGAGCGCCAGGCGAAGATGACCTCTTCCCCGGGCGCGCACACGGCCTGGATCGTCTGCTGGCACAGCGACACCGAGCCGCAGCCGATCGCCACCTGCGCCACCGGGACGTCCAGCTCGCGGGCCAGCCGCTCGCGCAGCGCCTGCGAGCCGGTGTCCGGGTAGCGGTTGATCCCGGCCGCGGCCTCGGCGATCGCCTGGGCGACGCTCGGCAGCGCGCCGCCGGGCACCTCGTTGCTCGCCAGCTTGATCGCGCCTTCGATCGTCCGGCCGGGGACGTATTTCGGCAACGATTCGAGATCGGCACGCGGGGACACGGACGGCATCTTCGGCGCTCCTGGAATTCGACGGGACGACCCGGCCACCGTATCTTTTCCGCCCACCGCCCCGCGAGCCCCTTCAGACGGTCGGTGCTGTGCTCTCCTGCCACACTGGGTTCCTCCCGTTCACCTCGAAGTGATTGAGTGACGCAATGACGTCGACCAGCACCGTGGACTACCAGCGCACCGACGGCCCCACCCTGCGCCTGACCTTCTCGGAACCCGAGGGGGCGCTACGCGGTGGCTTGGTGGTGCTGCACGAAGCGGACGGCGTCACCGACGGCGTGAAGCTGCTGCTCGCGAGCCTGGCCACGGAGGGGTGGCTGACCGTCACCCCGCACCTGGAGAACGACCGTCTCACCCAGCAGGACCTGCTCGACGCGACCGACCTGACCCTCGCCTGGCTCGTCGAGCGCGGTGTCCAGGGCGACCTCCTCGGCGTGATGGGCTTCGACCTCGGCGGCACCGCGGCACTGGTCGTGGCCTCGCACCGCAAGCTGGGCGCGGCCGTCAGCGTCGGCGGGCAGCAGTCCGCCGAACTGCCCGCGCTGGTCGAGATCGCCGGGAAGCTCACCAGCCCGTGGCTCGGCATGTACGGCGACGCCGGCGACGAGGCGGGCGGCGCCGAGGTCGAGCGGCTGCGCGACGCCGCCGCGTCGGCGAAGGTCGCCACGAACGTCGTGCACTACCCGGGCGCGAACCACCGCTTCGACGCCGATCCGGGCGCGGCCGCCGAGGCCTGGCAGCGCACGCTCAACTGGTTCGACGCGCACCTGCGGTAGGTGTGGGCGGCCGACACCGTCGCAACGCGTCGAGTGTCGGTTTCGACCACAGTGACTTCCCGATCCGAGGGATTAGGCTCGGGTCGTGACGCACACCGCCGACGCTCCCGAGGTTTTGTGGCGCCCCGAGCCGGGCCACGTTGCCGACACCAAGATCGAAGCCTTCCGCCAGTGGCTGCGCGCCGAGCGCGCCGTCGAGGTGGACGACTACCGCTCGCTGCACGAGTTCTCCGTGGAGCGCGGCCCGGAGTTCTGGGCGGCGGTCGCGGACTTCCTCGGCGTGCGCTGGCACGACCAGCCGGGTGCGGTGCTCTCGGGCGGGATGCCGGACGCCGTCTGGTTCGAGGGCGGCACGCTGAACTACGCCGAGCACGCCCTGACCCCCGGGGTCGCGGGCGCCGCGAAGGGCGACGACGAGACGGCGGTGATCTTCCACCGCGAGGACGGCTTCGCGAACCAGCTGACGTACGGCGACCTGCGCGCGCAGGTCGCCGCGGCCCGTGCGGCGTTCCTCGAACTCGGCGTCGGCAAGGGCGACCGGGTCGTCGCGCTCGCGCCGAACTGCCCGCAGACGCTGGTCGCGTTCCTCGCCGCGGCGAGCATCGGCGCCATCTGGTCGTCGTGCTCGCCCGACTTCGGCGTCCGCGCGGTCGCGGACCGGTTCGTGCAGATCGAGCCGAAGCTGTTCTTCGCCGTCAACGCCTACGCGTACAACGGCCGCCAGTTCGACATCCGCACGACGGTCGACGACCTGCGGGCGAAGCTGCCGTCGCTGGCCGCGACCGTCGTCGTCGAATACGTCGGCGAAGGCCGGCTGGAGGGCACCCACGACTGGGCGGAGCTGCTCGCGAAACACGAGGGCGCGCCGCTGCTGTTCGAGCCGGTCGAGTTCGCGCACCCGCTGTGGGTGCTCTACTCCTCGGGCACCACGGGCCTGCCGAAGGGGATCGTGCACGGCCACGGCGGCATCACCCTCGAGCACCTCAAGGCCCTCGCGCTGCAGACGGACCTCGGGCCGGGCGACCGGTTCTTCTGGTTCAGCACCACCGGCTGGATGATGTGGAACTTCCTCGTCTCCGGCCTGCTGGTCGGCACGACGATCGTGCTCTACGACGGCAGCCCGGGCTACCCGGACCTGAACGCGCTCTGGCACCTGGCCGAGCAGCACCGCGTCACCTACTTCGGCACGTCGGCGCCGTACATCCAGAGCTGCCTCAAGAAGGGCATCAAGCCCGCCGAGCGCTACGACCTGACGGCGTTGCGCGCGCTGGGCTCCACCGGCGCGCCGCTGAGCGTCGAGGGCTTCCGGTGGATCGTGGACGAGGTCGGGAACAAGGTCCAGATCTGCTCGGTCTCCGGCGGCACCGACCTGTGCGCGGCGTTCGTCGCGTCCGCTCCCGACGTCCCGGTCTGGCTGGGCGAGCTGTCCTGCCCCGCGCTGGGTGCCGCGGTCAACGCGTTCGACGAGGCCGGCAACGCCGTCGTCGAGGAGGTCGGCGAGCTGGTCATCACGAAGCCGATGCCGTCGATGCCGGTGTTCTTCTGGAACGACCCGGACGGCTCGCGCCTGCGTGAGGCGTACTTCGAGATGTACCCGGGGTTGTGGCGCCACGGCGACTGGATCCGGATGACGAACCGCGGCTCGGCGGTCATCTACGGCCGCAGCGACTCGACGCTCAACCGCGGCGGCGTGCGGATGGGCACGGCGGAGTTCTACCGGGTCGTCGAGGGCTACGACGAGATCGCGGATTCCCTGGTCGTGGACACCTCGGCGGCCGGCAACGAGGACGGGCAGCTGATCTGCTTCGTCGTCCTCGCCGACGGTGTCGAACTCGAAGCGATCGAGCCGCGGCTCAAGAAGGAGCTCCGCAGCGCACTGTCACCACGCCATGTACCCGATCGGTTCGTGGTGGTTTCCGAGATACCTCGTACCTTGAACGGTAAGAAGTGTGAGGTACCGGTTAAGAAGATCCTCGCCGGTGTGGCTCCCGACCGGGCCGTCAGCCGCGACGCGCTGGCCAACCCGGCGGCGCTGACGCCGTTCGTGGAGCTCGCCGGGGGGTAGATGGGGGAAGCATGATCGGCCGCAACGGGTTGCACAGGTGGTGACGGGGACACGCGCGCAGACCACCTGGCGGGTGGCGGGGGCCACCACCGTGGGGGTGATCACCTGGGTGACCCGGCTGGCCGGACTGATGACGCTCGTGTCGGTCCTGGTCCCGGCCGGGCGCCGGAACCTGCGCGGGCGCCTGTCGGAATGGCTGGAGCTGCCGCAGGAGGCAACGGTCGCGGCGGCGACCGTGGCGTTGGTCACGGGCGTGCTGCTGGTGCTGCTGGCCGCCGGGCTGCGGCGCCGCAAGCGCCGGGCCTGGCAGCTCGCGGTCGGCGCGACGGTGCTGCTCACGGTGTCGCACCTCGGGCTGCGGCACGTCTTCGGCGCCGGGCTGGTGTCGGTCGTACTGCTGGTGGGCCTGATCGCGAGCCGGCGCTACTTCGTGGCGAAGCCGGACCCGGTGGTCGGCCGCTGGCGCGCGGTGCGCGTATTCCTGCAGCTGGTGCTGGCCGGGTTCGTGATCAACGTCATCCTGCTGTCGGTGGCTTCGCACGCGGTGCTGGAGCCGATGAGCTTCCCGGACCGGCTGGCGGAGGCCGCGCTCGCGCTCGTCGGCGCCAGCGGGCCCGCGGTGTTCCACCAGATGTGGCTGGAGGACCTGACCGCCGCCGTCGGCCTGCTGTTCGGCCTGGCCGCGGTCCTGGTCTCGGCGTACTTCCTGCTGCGCTCGGCCGAGCCGGCGCCGAGGCTGAGCGACGAGGAGGTCGCCCGCCTGCGCAAGCTGCTGGACGAGCACGGCGAACGGGACTCCCTGGGCTACTTCGCGCTGCGGCGGGACAAGTTCGCGGTGTTCTCGCGCACGGGCAAAGCGGCGGTCACCTACCGCGTGATCGCCGGGGTCGCGCTGTGTTCGGCGGACCCGCTGGGCGACCACGAGGCCTGGCCGGGCGCGATCGAGGAGTACTTGGAGGTGTGCCGCCGCAACGGCTGGGTTCCGGCGGCGATGGGCGTTTCGGAGCTGGGCGCGACGGTCTGGGCCCGCTTCGGCCTGGAGGTGCTGGAGATCGGCGACGAAGCCGTCGTCGACGTCGACGGCTTCACCCTGGAGGGCCGCACCATGCGCGGCGTCCGGCAGGCGGCGGCCCGCACGAAGCGCGCGGGCTACAAGGTGCTGGTGCGGCGAGCCGAAGACCTGCGCTTCGGCGAACTGGACGAGCTGGCCACCCTGGCCGCGAACTGGCGCGGCACGGACACCGAGCGCGGCTTCTCGATGGCCTTGGGCCGCATGGGCGACCCGACTTCGGTCCTGGTGACGGCGGAACAAGGCGGCCGGGTCCGCGGCGTCCTCCAGTTCGTCCCGTGGGGCGCGACAGGCTTGTCGCTCGACGTGATGCGCCGCGACCGCACGGCCGACAACGGCGTCAACGAGCTGATGATCTCGGAACTCCTCCTGGCCGCCGGTCGTCACGGCGTCACACAGGTCTCCCTGAACTTCGCGGCGTTCCGCGCCCTGATGGAACAGGGCCAGCGCATCGGCGCGGGCCCGGTCGCGAAGACGGCGGCGAAGGTCCTGCACTTCTTCTCGCGCTGGATCCAGATCGAAACGCTGTACCGCTTCAACGCGAAGTTCCAGCCGCGCTGGGTCCCGCGGTACCTGGTCTACCCGGGCGTCCGCGAACTGCCGCGCGTCGGCATCGCGACGTTCGAGGCGGAAGGCCTCGGCGGACGCTCTCCGCGCCTGCTCAGGCTGCTGCGTCGCGCCTGAGGGGGGTGCCTTTCCGGGGTGATCGGGGGGTGTGTAACCTATCTGAGCAGTGGTCGTTGGGCCCAGGAGGCTTCGCCTAGTCTGGTCTATGGCGCCGCACTGCTAATGCGGTTGGGGGTAACCCCCCCTCCCGGGTTCAAATCCCGGAGCCTCCGCTGGCACTCGGTTCGCCGGGTGCTAGGTTAGAGAACAACTGAACACGCGCCCGTAGCTCAGCTGGATAGAGCATCTGACTACGGATCAGAAGGTCAGGGGTTCGAATCCCTTCGGGCGCACGTCTGGTTGAGACAGCGAAAAGGCCCCCTCGCAAGAGGGGGCCTTTTTCTATTTCCGCGAACTTGCTTGACCTTCACACTGTGACAACCTCTTCACTGCGGGGAGGAGGTGGTCACCATGGACCCGAAACAGCTGAGCGCCGCGAACTCGTCGGCGCGGCTGCAGGCCGCGCTCGCCGCCGGCACGCAGGCGGACCCGGCGCTGGCCGGCGCGCTCGTCGCCCGGTGCGCCGTCGAGCCGGACTTCTTCGTGCGGGACATGCTCACCTGGGCGCTGACCCGCCTCCCGGCCGGCGTCACCGTGCCGAAGCTGCTCAGGGAGCTGCGGTCCGGTGTGCCGCAGGCCCGGAGCCAGGCGCTGCACACGCTTTCCAAGATCGGCGACCGCTCGGCGTGGCCGTCGATCACGCGGGCGTTGCTGCACGACGCCGACGAAGAGGTCGCGCGGAGTGCGTGGCGGGCCGCCGTCGTGCTCGTGCCCGCCGATGAGCGGGAGGAACTCGCGGTGGACCTGGCCGCGCAGCTCGGCCGCGGGGACCGGGCCATGCGGCTGAGCCTCAGCCGGGCGCTCGCCGAGCTCGGGGACGAGGCGGCGCTCGGGCCCGGGCTGGCCAGCCCGGACCCGGCGGTGCGGGCGCACGCCCGGGCCACACGGCGGCTGCTGCGCGACCCGGACGCCGGGTTCGACCTCGGTGTCGACGAGGCGAAGCGGATCGTCGCGCTCGGGCCGGAACGCGCCGGGGGAACGGCGTGCTGATCGGTGAGGTGGCCCGCCGGTCCGGGGTGAGTTCGCGGATGCTGCGGCACTACGACTCCCTCGGGCTGGTGCGGCCGACCGGGCGCACGGTCGGCGGTTACCGCGAATACTCCGAAGCGGACATCCGCCGGATCTTCCACGTGGAAGGCCTGCGCTCGCTGGGGTTGTCGCTGCGGCAGGTCGGCCGCGCGCTCGCGGACCCCGCCTTCACACCGTCCACTTTGGTCGGTGACCTGGTCCGGCGGACCGAAGAACGGCTGAAGCGGGACCAGGAGCTCCTCGACCGGCTCCGGGCGATCGACGCGTCGGCGCCCTTCGGCTGGGAGGGCGTCCTGCGCGTCGTCGAACTCCTGCACGGCCTGGATTCGCCCAGTCCCGCGAGCCGGCAGCAGGCCGTCCTGGCGCCGGCCGACGACGTGCCGCTGCCCGCCGAGCTGCTGGTGAAGGCCGTCCTCGCCGAACGCGACCCGAACGTAGCCGGCGCCCTGCGGTGGGCGCTGGCGCGGGCGGGCGGTGACGGCTTGGCGGGCGTGGCGGCCGGGGCCCGTTCGCCCGACGCCGACGTCCGGCGCCGCGCGGTGCTGGCGGTCGCTTCGCTGCCCGGCGACGAAGCGACCGCGGTGCTCACCGGCGCGCTCGACGACCCGGACCCGGACGTGCGCCGGTGCGCGGCCCTGGCCGCCGGGCGGCGGGGCGTGACGGCCGCCGTGCCGGTGCTCGTCGGGATGGTGGCCGAGGGCACGAACGACGTCGAGGCGTCCGAGGTGCTCGGGACGCTGTCGCTGGACCCCGCCTGCGGCGAACGGATCCTGGCCGCGCTGGCCGTCGAGCTCGCCGCCGCGCCCGCCGTCCGGATCCGCTTGGCGCAGGCCCTCGCCGAGCTGCCGGGCGCCGGCGCGCGGGACCTCCTCGGGCGGCTGGCCGGCGACGAGGACCCGACGGTCGCCCTCGTCGCCTCGGCCCTCCTCGATGCGCGGCCCGCTGACTGAGCCGCGTCAGCGCGGTGGCCACGCGGTGTCAGCGCCACCGGCGATCGTGGTTCTCACACCGAAGAGAACACGATCGCTCAGGAGACCACCGCCATGACCACGTTCCCCACCCCCGCCCCGATTTCCGCCGTCCTCACCGTCCCCGCCGGGCGCATCCGGTTCGTCGCCGCCGACCGGGCCGACACCACGGTCGAGATCCGCCCCGCGGACGCGGCCAAGAGCCGCGACGCGAAGGCCGCGGAGCAGACCACCGTCGACTACGGCGACGGCGTCCTGCGGATCGCGGCCCCGGCGAAGAACCAGTACTTCGGCCCGTCCGGCGCGATCGACGTGACGGTCGGCCTCCCCGCGGGTTCCCGCGTCGAGCTGACGGCCGCCGGCACCGAGTTCCTGGCGGTCGGCCGCCTCGGCGACGTCGTCGTCAAGACCGAGCAGGGCTCGATCGACCTCGACGAAGCCACCACGGCCCACCTCACCACCCGCGACGGCGACATCTCGCTCGGCCGCCTGACCGGCGACGCGCGGCTCCGCACGAGCAAGGGCGACATCCGCGTCATCGAAGCCACCAGCGGCACGGTGGTCCTGCGCACCGAGGCGGGCGACGTCGAGATCGGCGCCGCGGCGGGGGTGCCGGCCGCGTTGGACGCGGGCACGTCCCAGGGCCGCATCCACAACTCCCTGAAGAACGGCGATGGAGCGCCCCGGCTGGTGATCCACGCGACCACCGCGGTCGGCGACATCACCGCGCGCGGCCTTTGAACCGTTCACTGATCGCCGATGCTGTCCTCCCACGTGACGTCGACCGCGCAGTCGTTCCCGGCGTCGACGCGGGTGAGCTTGACGGCGACCATGGTGACCGCGGGGTCGAGCTGGATGCCGAACGTCGTGCTGTCGGCCGTCGAGCCCAGGTAGCCGCGGGTGACGACGGTGCCGGCGGCCACGACGGACCAGGACACGATCGCGCCGGGGCAGCCCGGGCCGCGGGTCAGCTTCTTGCCGAGCACGCGGCCGCCCAGCGCGTCGCCGGTGAACGTCGTGGTGACGTCGGCGGTGCGGCCCAGCTTGCTCCACGTCCACCCGGAGTGCTGGCCCGCGCCGCACACCGGCGTGATCGTGCAGTTTTCGGTCACCGGGGTGCCGGTCACCGGCTTCAGCGACTGCCCGGTCCACCCGGTGCCCGAGTTCAGGAGCAGGATCGCGGCGACCGCAACGCAAGCGGCCACGACGAGTCCGACGGGGACGAAGAGCCACCGGGGACGCCGGCGGGCGGGTCCGGCCCGCTCCGGCTCGGCGCGGGTGCCGGCTTCGAGCTCCTCCGTGTAGTCGCTCCGCTGGTCCGGGAACCCGGGCGCGGCTTCGAACTCGTCGATCCAGGACGCGGTCCGGAAGACGCCGTCGGCGTCGATGACGGTCGGCGTGTCGTCGCCCGGGGACCGGACCGGGCCGAACCCCTTCAGGAGCTCCGGCACCGCGTCGCCGCGCACGCGTGCCGGGGGACCGGTGAGCGGCTGGTCGTCCTCATCGGCGGAGACGGGCGGTTCGACGGCCCGCTGCTTCCGTTTCCGCTCCTCGGCGCGCTGCTGTTCCCGTTGCTGCAGGAGCCGGACCCCCGGCTCGTGGTACAGCGTCACCGTGCGCTGCACCGCGCTGGGCCGCGTTTCGTAGGCGCTGACGATGACGGTCAGCAGCTCCTTGAGCTGGTTGACCTTCGGCAGTTTCTCCCCGCGCAGCAACTGGTAGGCGCGGGTGCGGGAAACGGCGGTCCGGGGGTAGCGCTTGGCCCAGTTCTGCGCCGTCTGGTTGTGGTTGAGGGCGGCGTGGATCTGCAGTTTCCGCAGGACCCGCATGTAGTCGGCTTCGGTTCTCGCAGTGCTGAATTCCTCTTCGTCGGGGAAATCGGTCGTGGAGGTGAGTTCGTCCATCGGTCCGCCTCACTTGGCGAGGCGGGCGGCGGTCGTGCCGAGCGCGACCGCGTAACCCACGCTCGCGCCACCGGGGTTGCCCAGCATCGTCATGACGACGCTGAACACCATCAGCAGCACCAGGAACAGGGCCCCCGGCCAGATTCTCCCCGGGGGCGGCCCGCCTTTGCGTGACAGCAAGTCGAACGTGGAGGGGTGGGTGAAGTGCATCAGCTTCCTTTCGGCGTGGCCTAGGCGAGCAATGACAACCGCTTCGGCCGAAGTGCCCAACGCGTGGTTGCAGCCACTGGGAAAAGCCGGCCGAAGCGGGATTGCGGTCACTCTATGACGCCGTGCGCCCCGATGGGAGCTACTCAGCGTGCCACATTGTGCACCGGCTTGATCCACGCCGTTTCCGGCCGCGCGGGCCGCGGCGGCCGGCGTGCACGAATGTGCAGTTTCCACCGCCGGGAACGGGGTGCACAGGGCGCCGTCCACCCCCGGCGGCCGCGGGTGCACAAGGAGCCGCGGCGACGATCCCCGGATCCCCCGGCCTGCGGTTCTGCCGCCGGGAGCTGGTGCACCGTTGTGCGAGTGAGATGCACAACGCGTGCACAAACTTGCCCTGAGCTGGGGTTTTGGCTGATAGTGGTGCTTGACCCGGTAGGCGGCGAAGATCGTCCCGCGAGGACGGCCGCGCCGCGGGTCACCCCGGGACGGCGTCTGGCCTAGGCGAGCGACCGGATCCAGGCGGTGCGCGTGGCTGTTGCAGCGGCGGCGCGTACCGCCTACGGCCTGGAAGGCCCCTCTCACTCTTCGTGTCCCGCGTGCTGACGGACCGCGTTCGTGTCGCGTGCACGTCGACTATCCGTAACTGGACTGGACCACTGAACACGCCGATGACTCGACTGGTCACCCTCCGTCGAGCACGGTACGTAGTTGTTCTTCCATAATTGGTCTGGACCACGTACCGTCTTCGCAAACGGCGCAAAACACCGGCCTGGTCCCCGCCGTCGGTGTTGGTGTCCGCCGTCCAGCACCTGGCTCAAGGGAGAGCAATGTCCAGAAAGAGATGGCACCTCCTCGGTCTGTTCACCGCGGTCGGCGCGATCGCGGTCGGTCTCGTCACCGTGCCGGCGAGCGCCGCCGGTGGCGTGGGCGCGAGCTTCACCAAGGGGTCCGACTGGGGCTCCGGGTACGAAGGCAAGTACACGATCAGCAACGGCTCCGGGGCGACGCTGCCCAGCTGGACGGTCGAGTTCGACCTCCCGTCCGGTGCGAAGATCGCCTCCCTCTGGGACGGCAGCTACACCGCGTCCGGCCAGCACGTCACCGTCAAGAACGGCTGGAACGGCAACGTCGGCAACGGCTCGACCGCCAGCTTCGGCTTCAACGTCAGCTACTCCGGCACCTACTCGGCGCCCACCGGCTGCAAGCTCAACGGCGGTTCCTGCGACGCCGGCGGTGGCAACCCGACCACCACGCCGACGACCCCGACGCAGCCGACCACCAACCCCACCACCCCGACCACGCCCACGACCCCGCCGACGACGACCACGCCGCCGCAGCCGGGCGGGCTGAAGAACGTCGGCTACTTCGTGCAGTGGGGCGTCTACGGGCGCAACTACCACGTCAAGAACATCGAGACTTCGGGTTCGGCGAACAAGCTGACCCACATCAACTACGCGTTCGGCAACGTCAAGAACGGGCAGTGCACCGCCAACGACGACCCGTACGCCGACTACCAGAAGACCTACGACGCCGCGGGCAGCGTGGACGGCGTCGCCGACACCTGGGACCAGCCGGTCGCGGGCAACTTCAACCAGCTGCGCAAGCTGAAGAAGCTGCACCCGGGCCTCAAGATCATCTGGTCGTTCGGCGGCTGGACCTACTCCGGCGGCTTCGGCCAGGCCTCGCAGAACGCGGCCGCGTTCGCGCAGTCCTGCTACAACCTGCTCAAGGACCCGCGCTGGGCGGACATCTGGGACGGCATCGACATCGACTGGGAGTACCCCAACGCGTGCGGCCTCTCCTGTGACACCAGCGGTGCCGCGGCCTACAAGAACCTGATGGGCGCGCTGCGGACGAAGTTCGGCTCGTCGTTCCTCATCACCTCGGCGATCACCGCCGACGGCAGCAACGGCGGCAAGCTCGACGTCGCCGACTACGGCGGCGCCGCGCAGTACGTCGACTGGTACAACGTGATGACCTACGACTACTTCGGCGCGTGGGCGGCGCAGGGCCCGACGGCCCCGCACTCGCCGCTGACCAACTTCAACGGCATCCCCACGCAGGGCTTCTACTCCGACGCGGCGATCCAGAAGCTGAAGAGCAAGGGCGTCCCGTCGAGCAAGCTGCTGCTGGGCATCGGCTTCTACGGCCGTGGCTGGACCGGCGTCACGCAGGACGCCCCGGGTGGCACCGCGACCGGCGCCGCGCCGGGGACGTACGAGGCGGGCATCGAGGACTACAAGGTCCTCAAGAACACCTGCCCGTCGACCGGCACCTTCGCCGGCACCGCGTATGCGAAGTGCGGCAGCAACTGGTGGAGCTACGACACCCCCGCGACCATCGGCGGGAAGATGTCCTACGCCAAGCAGCAGGGTCTCGGCGGCGCCTTCTTCTGGGAGCTGACCGGGGACACCACGGGCGGCGAGCTCATCACCGCGATGAAGAACGGCCTGTCGTGACCCGCCGGTGGTTGCCCGCGCTCGGGCTGGCGGCCGCGGCCGCCACGATCGGCGCGATGTTCGTGATCGCCCCGGCGAACGCGGCGGGCGGGGTGTCCGCGACCTTCACCAAGGGCTCCGACTGGGGCACCGGGTACGAAGGCAAGTACACGATCGCCAACGGCTCGGGCTCGGCGTTGCCGAGCTGGACCGTCGAGTTCGACCTCCCGAGCGGCGCGAAGATCTCGTCGCTGTGGGACGGCAGCTACACCGCGTCCGGCCAGCACGTCACGGTGAAGAACTCGTGGAACGGCAACGTCGGCAACGGCGGTAGCGCGAGCTTCGGCTTCAACGTGACGTACTCGGGTTCGTACACGGCGCCGTCGAACTGCAAGCTGAACGGCGGTTCGTGCTCCGCCGGGGGCACACCCCCGACCACGACCCCGCCGACAACGCCGCCTGTGACGACGCCCCCGCCCACGACCACGCCGCCGCCGGGCACCGGTGGCAAGGGCGCGCCCTACCTGTACATGGGCTGGGGCAACCCGCCGAACCCGCAGACGGTGATGAACGCGACCGGCGTCAAGTGGTTCACCATGGCGTTCATCAACGCCTCCGGTGGCTGCAACCCGGCGTGGGACAGCAGCCGTCCGCTTTCGGGCAGCGCGGACGCGAACGCGATCGCGCAGATCAAGGCGGCGGGCGGCCAGGTCGTCCCGTCGTTCGGCGGCTGGAGCGGCAACAAGCTGGGCCCGAACTGCTCGACGCCGGCCGCGCTGGCGGGTGCGTACCAGCAGGTGATCAACGCGTACGGGCTGAAGGCGATCGACATCGACATCGAGAACTCCGACGAGTTCGAGAACGAGGCCGTGCAGGACCGGATCCTGGGCGCGCTGAAGATCGTCAAGCAGAACAACCCGGGCGTGCAGACCATCCTGACGTTCGGCACGTCGACGACCGGCCCCAACTTCTACGGGAACCGGCTCATCGACCAGTCGAAGGCCCTCGGCGCGAACGTGGACGTCTACACGATCATGCCGTTCGACTTCGGTGGCGGCTCGAACATGTACCAGAGCACGGTGAACGCGGCGAACGGCTTGCGCGACAAGCTGAAGTCGACGTTCGGGTGGAGCGACGCCACGGCGTACGGCCACCTCGGCATCTCGGGCATGAACGGCCTGTCGGACCAGCAGGAGCTCACCGATCTTTCGACCTGGACCCAGATCACGAACTGGGCCAAGACGAACAAGATCGGGCGCCTGGCGTTCTGGTCGGTCAACCGCGACCGCGGCTGCCCGGGCGGCGGCGTCCAGGCGGCGTGCAGCGGCATCGCCCAGAAAGACTGGGACTTCACGAAGGTGACGGCGGGCTTCTGACGCCGTCGTGAACGAGGCCTCCTTGCCGGCTCCCCGGGCCGGCAAGGAGGCCTTCGCCGTTCAGAGCGTCTTGACGGCGTCCCCGATCGCCTGGTCGAGGATCGACACCCCCAGGGAAATCTCCTCTTCGGACGCCGTCAGCGGCGGGGCGATCCGGAACACCCCGCCCATCCCCGGCAGCTGCACGATGTTCATGTGCAGCCCGAGTTCGAGGCACCGGCTCGTGACGCGGGCGCCCAGCTCGTCCGAACTCCGCTTGGTTTCCCGGTCCACCACCAGTTCCAGCCCGGCCAGCAGGCCGCGGCCGCGGATGTCGCCGATCACCTCGTGGCGGGAAGCGAGCTCCTCGAGTCCCCGGCGCAGCACACCGCCCAGCTCGAGCGCCCGTGCGTCGAGGCGGTCGCGGGCCAGCACGTCCAAGACCGTGTTGCCGACCGCCGCCGGGAGCGGGTCCGAGACGTGCGTGGTGAAGAAGAGGAAGCCGCGGTCGTGCGCCTCCCGCTCGATCTCCGCGCTCGTCAGCACCGCGGCCAGCGGCAGGCCCGCGCCGAGGGTCTTGGACAGCGTCAGGATGTCGGGGACGACGCCGTCGCGCTCGAACGCGTACCAGTCGCCGGTGCGGCAGAGGCCCGTCTGGGCTTCGTCGAGGATCAGCAGCATGCCGCGTTCACGGCACTTCCCGGCCAGCGCGGCGAAGTAGCCGGGCGGCGGCTCGATGATGCCGCCGGAGCTCAGGATCGGCTCGGCCAGGAACGCGGCCAGGCTGCCGACCGACTGCGCGTCGATCAGCTCGAAGCCGAAGTCCAGCTGCCGCCGCCAGTCCAGGTTGCCGTCGGCGTCGGTGAAGTCCGGGCGGTAGGAGTCGGGCGCGGGGATGGCGAAGTTGCCGGGGGCGGCGGGGCCGTACCCGCGACGGCCGGCGCTGTACGTCGCGCTCGCCGCGGCCTGGGTCATGCCGTGCCACGAACGCGCGAACGACACGATCTCGTGCTTGCCGGTGACGAGCTTGGCCATCCGGACGGCGGCCTCGTTCGACTCGGCGCCGGTGGTCAGCAGCAACGCCTTCTCCAGCGGCGCCGGCAACGTCTCGGCGAGGCGCCGCGCGAGGTCGACGACCGGGCGGCTCAGCATGCCGCTGAACAGGTGGTCCAGCTTCGCGACCTGCCGCCGGACGGTCTCGACGATCTCCGGGTGCGAGTGCCCGAGGATCGCGCTCATCTGGCCGGACGTGAAGTCGAGGAGGCGGCGGCCGTCTTCGGTGAAGACGAAGCTGCCCTCGGCGTGGTCGATGATTTCACGGGTGAACGTGCCGCCGTACCGCACGAGGTGCCGGTCGGCGTCGTCCCAGAAGGGTGCGGCCATGGCTTCGACGGTAGGTCCGCGCCGAGCGTCACGTCCATCTCACGATTCCGGCTTGGGTGTTCGGTTTTCCCGGACAACAATGGCGGCATGCTGAACCCTTGGCGCCTGAAGCTGCTGAGCAGGCTCGACACCCTGGGCACGGTCCGCGCGGTGGCGCAGGACGCCAACCTGAGCGCGTCGAGCGTGTCGCAGCAGCTCGCCGTGCTCGAAGCGGAAACCCGCACCCAGCTGCTGGAACGCACCGGACGCCGGGTCCGGCTCACGCCCGCCGGGCTGGTGCTGGCCCGCCGCGCGCGGGCGATCCTCGACCACATGGACACGGTCGAAGCGGAGCTGCGCAGCCTCGGCGGCGAACCCGCGGGCCTGGTCCGGCTCGGCGCGTTCCAGAGCGCGATCCACACCCTCGCCGTGCCGGCGGTGACCCGGCTGGCGCACCCGCACCTCGAGGTCCAGCTGCTGGAGCTGGAGCCGCACGAGAGCATCCCGGCCCTGCGCGGCGGCGACGCCGACGTCATCATCACCACGACCGACTTCGTCGAGCAGCCGCTGGGCCCGGACCTCGACATCGTCCCGCTGGCGACGGACCCGATCGTGCTGGTCACGCCGCCGGAAGCGCCCCGCGGCCCGGCGGTGCTGTCGGCCTACGCGGACGCGGCGTGGGCGCTGGACGTGCCGCAGTCGTACATGGCGAACCTGACCCTGCGCCTGTGCCGCGAATCGGGTTTCGAGCCGCGGGTGGTGTGCCGCTTCAGCAACTACCTGATGACCCTGCAGCACGTCGAGGCCGGGCTGTCGATCGCGCTCCTGCCGGGCCTGGCGGTGGACCGCCGCTACCGGGTGGCGACCCGCGAGCTGTCGACCCCGGTCACCCGCACGATCGCGGCGGTGGTCCGGCGCGGAACACCGTTGCGCGCGGGGGTGAACGTCGTCCTCGACGCGCTCCGGCAGCCGCCGGACCTGCCGGACCTGGCGGAATGGGCCGGGAAGTGATCAGACCTCGGTCCGCACCGGCAGCTCCGGGCTCGCGCCCCACGCCAGCTCGGTCACCGCGCGCACCGCGGCCGGGACCGCGGCTTCGACCGCCGGGGACAGGCCGAGGCCGCCGTCGACGCACGCCGGTTCGCAGCCCAGCACCAGGACGCGGCCCGCGTCGCCGCCCAGGAGCCGGAGCAGCTGGACGATCGCGTCGCCGCGGAGGGCGTGGGTGTCGATGTTCTCGGTGAGGGACAGCGTGCCCGGTGGGCGGCCGTGCGGGGTGGCGTCCAGGAGGATCGTCGTGTCGTAGCCACCGGTCAGGTCGTAGGCCAGGTGGACGGTCGCGATGTCGTAGTCCGCGATCTGCACCCACGGTGGCAGGCCCGCCCGGTCGAGTTCCTTCAGCACTTCGGCGCCGAAGCCGTCATCACTCAGGAAGATGGTGCCGATGCTCGCGACCAGGACTCGTGGCCTCATCGCTCCAGGCTAGAACTGTGAATTGGCTCACACAATAGTCAGACGCGGTGCTCCCGGTCGTCCTGGACGTTCTCCGCGCGGGCGAGCCACTGCTCGGCCTCGTTCGCGGCGCCGCGCGAGCGCAGCATCCGGGCCAGGCTCAGCATGCCCTGGACGTCGCCGGTCTGGGCGGCGCGGCGGAACCACTGCTCGGCGTCGGCGAAGTCTTCGCGGTGCTCGGCGAGGTGGCCGAGGTTGGTGAGCGCCGGGACGCTGCCGTGCTCGGCCGCCTTGCGGTACCAGGCGGCGGCTTCGCCCTCGTCGCCGCGGTTGCGGGCCAGCACGCCGAGGTTCGTCATCGCCGCCGGGTCGCCGCGCTCGGCGGCGTCGAGGTACCAGCTCTCCGCCTCCTCGAGGTCGCCGCGGCGGTGCAGGAGCAGGCCGAGCCGGACGATCGCCTCGCCGTTGCCGCCGGTCGCGCCCTGGCGGTACCACGCTTCGGCGTCGCCGGGCCGGCCGAGCCGTTCGGCCTGCCTGCCGAGCTGGCAGGTGGCCGCGAGGTCGCCGGCCAGCACGGCCGAGCGCCACCAGCGGGCGGCTTCCGCGGCCTGGCCGCGGTCGCGCAGCACGATGCCCAGGTCGATCATCGCGCTGGTGGCGCCGGCGTCGGCGGCCTGCCGCAGCCACGACTCGGCCTCTTCGCCCCGGCCCTGCTCACGGAGCAGGTGGCCGAGCGCGGTGATCGAGGGCAGGTCGCCGGTGCGGGCGGCCTCGCCGTACCAGTGCTGGGCCTCGGCGCGCTTGCCCGCCCGCTCGTAGGAGCGGGCGAGGTTCAGCATCCCGTGGGGATCGCCGGCCAGCGCCGCTTCGTGGTACCAGCGTTCGGCCTCTTCCTGGGCGCCGCGCTCGGCCAGCAGGTGGGCCAGCGACGTCATGGCGACGCGGTCGCCGCCCATGGCCGCCTTGCGGAACCAGGTCTCGGCCTCGGCGAGCTCCCCGCGTTCGCGCAGGGCCGAGCCCATCCTGGCCATGGCGACGACGTTGCCGCCTTCAGCGGCTTTGCGCTGGAAGAACTCGTCGAACTTCTTGAGCCGACCGGGCATCGGCTGCTCCCTCCGGATGGGTCCTGCTCCGGTAGTCGCAGTTCAGGGGCCCGGTGTGACATACCCCGCCATGGGTGGGCGAGATCACATTCGCGCCAGGTCGTCGTGTCGACGCGGTTGTCCCACGTCGGCACGGGTGAGACTACGCCGCGCGCACCCGCAGGTGAGAGGAGAAAATCTTGGCGGCCCGCAGTTTTCGGCTCAGCGTGACGCAACGGATCCTGCTGGTAGTCGCGATCCTCGCGGTCGCGCTCTTCGGCTACTGGGCCACGAGCAGGGGCGCGGGCGCGACCCCGCCGCCTTCGGCCGGCCCCGTGCCGGTCAGCGCCGCGGACGCGCAGAAGCAGCTCGACGAGCTCGGCATCGCCGCGCGGACGTCCATGGACGGCTATTCGCGCGAGAAGTTCAAGCACTGGGACAGCCAGGGCGCCGGCTGCGACACCCGCGAGGTCGTCCTCAAGCGCGACGGCAAGGACGTGCAGACGGACAAGGACTGCCGGGCCACCGCCGGGACGTGGACCAGCATCTACGACGGCGAGACGTGGACGAAGCCGACCGACGTCGACATCGACCACATGGTCCCGCTCGGCCAGGCGTGGGCCAGCGGCGCGAAGGCGTGGACGGCCGAGAAGCGCGAGCAGTTCGCCAACGACCTGACCCGGCCGCAGCTGTTCGCCGTCACCGACAACGTCAACCAGCAGAAGAGCGACAAGGCGCCCGACCAGTGGAAGCCGCCGCTCGTGTCCTTCTGGTGCACCTACGCGACCGACTGGATCGTGGTGAAGCACCACTACGGCCTGACGATCACGCAGGGGGAGAAGACCGCCTTGACGGACATGCTGCGCCGCTGCTGAGCTGGCCGGCATGACGACTTTCGCGCTGGTCCACGGGGGCGGCGGCAGCGGCTGGGACTTCCACCTGCTCGGGCCGGAGCTGGTCGCCCGCGGCCACGACTTCGTCGCGCCGGACCTGCCGATCACCGATCCCGCGGCCGGGCTGGCGGAGTTCACCGGCGCGGTGCTGGACGCGCTGGGCGACCGCGCGGACGTCGCGGTGGTCGGCCACTCCTATGGCGGGTTCACGGCGCCGCTGGTCGCTTCGAAGGTGCGCGCGCGGCTGCTCGTCTACCTGGCCGGGATGATCCCGGCGCCGGCCGAGCCGCCGGGGCAGTGGTGGGGCAACACCGGTTTCGCCTCGCCGACCGGGCTCTCCGAGGAGGAGCAGTTCTTCAACGGCGTCCCGGCCGAGCTGGCGAAGGAGTGCCAGGCGCACGGGCGCGAGCAGGCGAGCAAGGAGTGGGACGAGCCGTGGCCGCTGCCGGCCCACCCGGACGTCCCGACGCGGGTGCTGCTCTGCCGCGACGACCGGTTCTTCGTGCCGGACTTCCAGCGCCGGGTCGCCCGGGAACGCCTGGGCGTGACACCGGACGAGATCGACGGCCCGCACTGCGTGACCCTCAGCCACCCGGCCCAGCTGGCCGACCGCCTGGTGTCCTACCTGTAGCCGCTGCGCCGATCGGGTACCGGGAAACTTAAAGGTCTAGACCTATTGACTGTGTGGTCCAGGCCACTTAACGTCGTTTTCCAGCGGTGAACCCGCTTGCGTCACCTCCACCCCGGTCCCCACCATGGAGGTTTCCCGTCATGCGCTCAGCCAAGGTCCTCGCGCTGGCGGCGGTCGCCGCCGGCGGTCTGCTCGTCGCTCCCGCCGCACCCGCGTCGGCCGCGGTTCTGCCCGCCTGCCGGCACTTCTACCCGGGCACCATCCCCGACCGCCCGGTCACCGGCGGGCACGGGCCCGGCACGCTCGTCGGCGCCGTCGACGTCGCGAACCGCCTGCCCGCGCCCGGTTCCGTCAGCGGCGGGCTCGGCGCCGACGGCAAGGTCACCTTCACCTTCGCCCGCGTCCCCGGCGCGAAGGCGTACCGCGCGTTCCGCAACGGCCAGGCCCTGCAGTGGATCAGCGACTGGGGCCAGCCGACGCTCACCGTCACCGACGCGAGCCCGTGCCAGGACGCGAACTACCAGCTCTACGCGATGACGGCGGAGGACAACTCGCCCGGCTCGCTCGGCCAGATCTCCACGGCCTACCGCCTCGACACGGCGAACCGGCTCGCGACCTACCGGATCCCGGCCGGCACCACGCTCAACTACCGCGTCACGTCCTACAACGACGTCGCCCAGACGGCGCTCGGCTACAGCGCGGGCCCGGGCTTCTGCGCGGTCGACGCCCGGATCATCCCGTGGGGCACCCGGTTCTCGGTCCCCGGCTACGGCGAGTGCTACGCGGCCGACATCGGCAGCTGGATCAAAGACGACATCGTCGACGTCTGGCTGGCCGGCTCCCAGGCCGACGCGTGGGGCATCCAACGGCTCACCCTGACCGTCCACTGAGGAGGGACGATGAAAGCCAAGCTCGCGCTCGCCGCGACGATCCTCTCGGCGGCGACGGTGCTCGTCGTCTCGCCGGCGACGGCCGCCACCGCACCGTCTGCGGTGTTCTCGACCGACTCGAACTGGGGCTCCGGCTACCAGGCCAAGTACACGATCAGCGCGGGCACGTCGGCGCTGACGAGCTGGAAGCTGGAGTTCGACCTGCCGGCGGGGTCGACGCTCGGCTCCTATTGGGACGCGCTCGACACCCCTTCCGGTGCGCACCACTCGTTCGCCAACCGCGAGTACAACGGCAGCGTCGCGGCCGGGGCGTCGACGAGCTTCGGCTTCCTGGTCAGCGGGGGCGGTCTGCCCGCCAACTGCAAGCTGAACGGCCAGCCGTGCGCCGGGACGACGATTCCCACCACTCCGCCGACGACGACCCCGCCGACCACCACCACGCCCCCGCCGACCGGGGGCAGCGCGCGCGTGTCGCCGTACATCGACATCACGATGGCGACGCCGTCGCTGGTCTCGGTGGCGAACGCGACCGGCCAAAAGAACTTCACGCTCGCCTTCGCGCTCGGCAGCAGCCTCGGCTGCGACCCGCAGTGGGGCGGCACGGTCCCGCTGCTGGATGCGCGGATCATCAACGACGTCACCGCGTTGCGCGGCCTGGGCGGCGGCGTCACGGTGGCTTCGGGCGGCGCGCTCGGGCCGTACCTGGAGAACGTCTGCGGCTCGGTGGACGCGCTCTACAACGCGTACGTGAAGACGCTGGACGCGGTGGGCAGCAACAGCCTCGACGTCGACGTGGAGGCGTCCATCCCGACGGCGACGGTGAACCAGGCGTTGCTGCGGCTGCAGCAGCAGCGCGGTACGCACATCAGCTACACCATGCGGATCCAGGGCCAGGACTACGGGATGGACCCGTTCTCGGTGCAGATCCTGCAGGACGCGGCGTCGCGCGGGCTGAACGTCGTGGTCAACCCGATGCTGATGGACTTCGGCTACAGCGGCTCGTGGGGCGACGCGCTGATCTCGGCGGCCAACGCGACCTTGGGGCAGCTGAAGACGATCTGGCCGGCCAAGTCCGACGCGGAGCTCAAGGGCCTGCTCGGCCTGACCCCGATGATCGGCCGCAACGACACGGGCTCGATCACCGACCAGACGGCGGCCCGCCGGCTGCTGTCCTACGCGCAGGTCAACCACGTGGCGAGCATCGGCTTCTGGTCGGCGGGCCGCGACAACGGCGGCTGCCCCGGCGGCGGCGCGGTGGCGACCTGCTCGGGGATTTCCCAGTCGCTGTACGAGTTCACGAACATCTTCAAGGCCTACACCGGCTGAGCCTCCCGCCCGCCGAAAGGCCGTGAAGGCCTCCTTGCCGACGTCCCCCCTCCGCCCCGGCAAGGAGGCCTTCGCGGGTGCTCACCGCAGCCGGATCGCCGTCGACGTCGGGTTCGCAGTGGTAGCGCAGGAACAGCCGGCCGGCGGCGCCTTCCGGGCGGGGGATCGACGGGCCGCCGAACAATGCGAACAGCGGTGTCGCGAACTCGCCGATCCGGCCGGCGGTGAGGTGCTCGGCGGCCTCGTCGGAAGGCAGCTCGAGGAGCGTCCGGATCCGGGGCGGCTCACCCCGGGCAGCCGCCCCGGGTCACCACTCACCGTGCGGCCGTCCCCGGGGTGGAGGTCAAGCTCACCAGCGGTCGAGGTGCAGTACCTCTTCCAACGGCTGCCGCGCGGCCGGCTTGAACGTCTCGCCCGTGTAGAACGCCGTCGGGATCAACGCCGCCTGGTGGACGTTGTCCGGCAGCTCCAGCACCTTCGCCGCCTCCTGCTCGTACTTCAGGTGCAGCGTCGTCCACGCCGTGCCCAGCGTCACCGAACGGGCCGCGAGCATGAAGCTCCACACCGCAGGCAGCAGCGACGCCCACAGGCCCGCCTGGTTGCCGGCCGGCAGCTCGGCCGACGGTGTCTCCAGGCACGGGATCACCAGCACCGGGACGTCGCCCATCCGGTCGGCCAGGTACGCCACGCTGTCGCCGACGCGCTGCTGCACCGCGGCGCGCGCGGGGTCGTCCGCGAACAGCTTGCCCGCCGCCCGGTCGGAGTCGAGGTACTCCAGGCACGCCTTGCGGTAGATCCGGCCGAGCGCCGCCCGCTGGTCCTCGTCGGTGACCACCAGCCACTGCCACCGCTGCGTGTTCGAGCCGCTCGGCGCCTGCAGCGCCACCTGCACGCAGTGCTTCACCAGGTCGAGCGGCACGGGGCGATCCAGGTCCAGCCGCTTGCGCACGGTCCTGGTGGTCGTCAGGAGCTCTTCGGGCGTCATCATCGGCCCATCATGCCGGGCTCACCAGCGATCGTGCACCAGCGGCCGGATCAGCTCGTCGTACGTTTCGCGGACGCCCGCCAGCGCCTCGGCGGACAACGCGGGCAGGGCCGCCGCCGCGGTGTTCGCCGTGGCCTGCGCCGCGTTGCGCGCGCCCGGGATCACCGTGCTCACGCCCGGCTGGTCGATGATCCAGCGCAGCGCGAACTGCGCCAGCGCCTGACCCTCGGGCACGAGCCCGCGCAGCCGCTCGACGGCCGCCAGCCCGGCCTCGTACGGCACGCCGGAGAACGTCTCGCCGACGTCGAACGCCTCGCCGTGGCGGTTGAAGTTCCGGTGGTCGTTCTCGGCGAACGTCGTCGACGCCGTGTACCGCCCCGACAGCAGGCCCGACGCCAGCGGCACCCGCGCGATGATCCCCGCGCCCGCCTCGGCCGCCGCCGGCAGCACGCGCTCCAGCGGCTTGAGCCGCAGGCAGTTCAGGATGATCTGCACCGACGCCACGTTCGGGCGCGCCAACGCCGTCAGCGCCTCTTCGCACGTCTCGACGCTCACGCCGTACGCCTTGATCCGGCCTTCGGCGACCATCTCGTCGAGGGCGTCGTACACCGCGCCGGAGGAGTACACCGGCGTCGGCGGGCAGTGCAGCTGCACCAGATCGAGCGTGTCGACGCCGAGGTTGCGGCGCGACCGGTCGTTCCACTCGCGGAAGTTCGCGGCGGCGTAGTTCTCCGGCACCTGCTCGACCCGGCGGCCCATCTTGGTCGCCACGAAGACGTCCCCGCGCTCGGCGAGGAACCGGCCGACCAGCCGCTCGCTGCGGCCGTCGCCGTAGACGTCGGCGGTGTCGAAGAACGTGACCCCGGCGTCCGCGGCGGCGTGCAGCACGGCCAGCGCGTCGTTCTCGTCGACCTCGCCCCAGTCGGCGCCGAGCTGCCAGCAGCCGAGCCCCACGACGGACACCTCACGGCCCAGCCGGGCGATCTTCCGGTTCTCCATGCCGCGATCCAAGCACACGGCCGCCGCCTATGATCGCCGGTCATGGCCATGACATCGGGTCCGGACGGGCTGGGGACCCGGCTGCGGCACGTCCTCGAGGTGCTCGACGGCGACGTCGCGCGGTTCCTCGCCGACATCGGCCTCGACGGCTACCGGCCGCGCTACTCCCCGGTGGTGCGGGCGCTGCTGGCGCGCGGCCCGCTGGCCATCCGCGACCTCGCCGCGGAGATGCGCGTGACGCACTCGGCGGCCAGCCAGACCGTCGCGCAGATGAACCGGGACGGCCTCGTCGCGCTCGAACCGGGCGCCGACGCCCGGCAGCGGATCGTGTCGCTCACCGCGAAGGCGCGTGACCTGCTGCCGCTGATCGAAGCGGAGTGGGCGGCGACGACGGAGGCGTCGGAAGCGCTGGAGGCCGAACTGCCGTACTCGCTGCGCGCGCTGCTGGACGCGATCGTCGAAGCCCTCGACCGGAAGCCGTTCCGGGAGCGGATCGGGGAGACCGAAGCCGCGCGCGACCTGCGCTGATCAGGCGTCCGCGACCCGGAAGACCGCCCAGACGTACTTGCCGCCGGGGCAGCGCTCGAAGCCCCAGTCCACCGACAGCGCCTGGACCAGCACCAGCCCGCGGCTGCGCGCCTCGGCCGGGGACGGCGCCCGCAGCTCGGGCAGCAGCGGGCCGGTGTCGTAGACGCGCAGCGTCAGGTGCCCGCCGGAGTACTCCAGCTCCATCCGCTGCGGCCGCTCGCCGTGCTCGAAGGCGTTCGTGACCAGCTCCGACGCGGCCAGCAGGACGTCGTCCAGCCGGCGCTCGCACACGCCCCGCGCGAGCAGCGCCGTCCGGATCTCGTGCCGGGCCAGCGCCGGAGCGGTGACATCGGCCGGGAGGAAGACCCTCAGGGGGGCCGCGGCAGCAAAGGTGTGCTGCGGCGTCTTCGACGTCGTCATCCGGTCCCCCTCCCAGTGAGTTCGGTACCGCCCGCAAAGTACCCAAGCGGGTGAGCGGCTAATCAGGTGCCTTCGGCCAGCTCGGATTCGTCCAGGCCCGAACGCAGTTTCTTGAGCGTCGCAGCCAGCAACCGCGACACCTGCATCTGGGACACCCCGACACGGCGGGCGATGTCCGACTGGCTCATCCCGGAGCCGAACCGCAGCGCGACGATCTTGCGCTCCCGCTCCGGCAGGCTCTCCAGCATCGGGCGCAGCGCCTCCCGCAGCTCGGCCTGGCCCAGCTCGGCGTCCGGCGCCCCGAACCGGGTGTGCGCCGCGTTCTCCAGCAGGTGGTCCAGCGAAGCGCCGTAGCGGCCCTGACCGGCTCGAAGGCCTTCGTAGACGTCTTCGATGGGCACGCCGAGGCGGCCGGCGATCTCACTCGGCTTGGGCGCGCGGGAGAGCTGCACGGTGAGCTCTTCGCGGGCGGCCGAGATGTTCGCGTTCAGCTCCTTGAGCCGCCGCGGCACCCGCACCGACCAGCTGTTGTCCCGGAAGTGGTGCCGCAGCTCGCCGGAGATGGTCGGCACCGCGAACGCCAGGAAGTCCGTTCCCTGGTCGGGGTCGAACCGGTCGACGGCGTGGATGAGCCCGACCGTGGCGATCTGGACCAGGTCCTCCATCGCCTCGTCGCGGTTGCGGAACTTCCGGGCCAGGTTGCGCGCCAGTTCCAGGTGCGCGCGCACGAGAGTGTCGCGGACGCGGTCACGTTCCGGCGAGTCGGGCGGCAGCGCGGCGAGCTGCGCGAACAGCGCGCCGACGTCCGGTCCGTCCCCGCTGCCCTGGGCGGGACCGCTCACGAGTCCGCCACCTGGCTTTCCCGGACCAGGTCGACCCGGGACAGGTAGCGGCCGTCCTTCGGCGTGATGGTGCGCTCGGCCGTCGTCGCGAGCGCGGTCAGCAGCTGCCAGGAAAGCCCGGTGTCGTCCTCGTGGTCCGGGCTGTCCGAAAAGACCGAGACGGAAACCTCGATGCGCGGCCCGTTCCACGAGAAGACGCACGTGAGCTTGCCGTCCGAGCTGGCGGGGAGCAGCAGCGAGCAGGCTTCGTCCACCGCCATCCGGAGGTCCTCGACGGCGTCGAGGTCGAAGTCCTGGCGCATCGCGATGTCGGCCACGATGGTTCGCAGCGTGGGCACGACGTGCGGGATCGCGGCCGTCCGCACCTCGATGACCTGCGCGCCTTCCGGCACGAGCGGGGCGTTGTCCTCCACGTTTGTTCCTTTCTCCGGCTCGCGCTGCGGGGGGTCGGCGGTGTCCTCTCACGCCCGGTCAGCGAGATGCCCGTGGGGTGAGCAAACCAAACCCGCGTTTGATCCGCTCCACCGGCGGGCATGTAGCCGTCGACATGCTGATCCTGGGAAAGGCGGGGACGACGTGGCTGACGTGAGCCGGCTGCCCAACGTGGTTGCTGAAGAGTGGGAATGGCAGCTGAACGGCTCGTGCCGCGGTGCCGACAGCAGTCTGTTCTTCCACACCGACAACGAGCGCGGTTCCGCGCGCGAGCGGCGCGAGTCGCGCGCCAAGGCCATCTGCCAGACCTGCCCGGTCCTGGCGCAGTGCCGCCAGCACGCGATGACCGTGCAGGAGCCGTACGGCATCTGGGGCGGCCTCGGCGAGATCGAACGGCGGCAGCTGTTCCTCCGCCAGCGGCGAGCGGCCCGGAAGGCCGTCGGCGCCCACTGACCAGGCAGGATTCGAACGCACGTGAACACCTCATGCGAAAGGGCGGCGGCCGTGGCGGGCTCGGTCGCTCCCTGGGTTAGGGTTGGCCCCGGAGTTGCCTTGACCGTGCCCGGCGCGGGGTTATGCCCCGGGCTGTGGAAGGCACGGTGACACGGTTGCCGCTTGAGACAGCAGGCGCGTACCCGGCGCAGGAGCAGCGCCTGACGAGGAGAAACTGCATGCCCGCAGCCGACCAGAACGCCACCCCGCCCGGGTTCGGCATCACGCTGGACACCGACGCGACGGAGCCCCGGGTGGTGGTCACCGGCGAGCTCGATCTGCTCACCAGCCCGCAGCTGCAGGAGGCCCTGGCGGGGCTGATCGCGGACAAGCGCGCGCAGCGGGTCGTGGCCGATCTGACCGGGGTGACCTTCTTCGATTCCTCCGCGCTGAACGTGGTGCTCCGCGCACAACGCCAGGCCGGCGAGCAGGATGTCGAGCTCGAGGTCGTCCCGAGCCCTGCGGTGAGCCGCGTGATCGAGCTCACCGGCGTGGCCGAACACCTGAGCGTGTCGGAGGACCCCCAAGCCTGACCGCCCGCTACGGTTCCGCGGACTGATTTTTGTGCGTGGACCTTGGGGGCGGCACGATGATGGGGCGGACGCATGCCCTGACCGGCTGGTGCGCGGGCTTGGCCCTGGCGCCCGCGGTCGGGGCGGGGTCGGTGCACCAGGCGGTGGTCTTCGCGGCTACCACGGCGGGTTTCGCCCTGCTGCCCGACCTCGACCACCCCGGGGCGAGCGCTTCGCGCCTCCTCGGCTGGTTGACCGGCGCCCTTTCGTGGCTGCTGAGGCGTGTTTCGGCGGCGTTCTACGCGCTGACGAAGGGCCCGCGCGACGAGAAAGTCACCGGCCAGCACCGCCACCTTTCGCACACGGTCCTCTTCGCCGCCGGCCTCGGCGCGCTGACTTCGTGGGGCACCACCACCGGCGGCCCCTGGGCGGTCGTCGGCGTGGTGATCTTCGGGCTGATGCTGGCCGAAGGCGCACTGGGCGACTGGCTGCTCCCGGTGAGCGGATCCGCGGTGGCGTGGTGGTTCTTCACCGCCCCACCGGATCGCGCGGGCGAGCTGGCGTCGATCTCGGGCTGGCTCGGCATCGCGGTCGCGGCCGGGTGCCTGACCCATTGCCTGGGCGACGCGCTCACCGAGTCCGGGTGCCCGTTCCTCTTCCCGATCCCGATCGCCGGCGAGACCTGGTACGAGCTGGGTCCCCCGAAGGCGCTCCGGTTCAAGACCGGCAAGAAGGTCGAGAAGCGGCTGATCTTCCCGGTGTTCGTGGTGCTCGGCGTGCTGCTGGTGCCGGGGGTGTGGGACTGGTCGGTCAGCACGTTCGAGCGCCTGTTCATCCCGCCGACTTCCCAGCAGGCGACCACGCCTTGATCCGTTCCGCCGCCGCGGCGGTGTCGGTGTAGTCGCGGGTGTGCTTGATCAGCCCGCCCTCGACGGTGACGACCATGACGTACGAGACGGTGAAGGCTTCGCCGCGCATTTCCTGGTGCAGCTCGAATTCGGCGACGAGCACGGCCGGGTTCGCCGTTTCGTGGACGACCACGTTGTCCGCCTTGGTGATCCGCCGGGCACCGGCGGCCGCGTGGAAGCGACGCCGGAGTTCCTCGCGGCCCTGGGTCACGCGGGGCACGCCGGGGAGGGTGAAGGGCATTTCGAGGATGACGTCTTCGGCGTAGAGATCGGCGAGGTCGTCCCACCGGTTCTCGACCGAGGCGGCGAGGAAGCGGTCGAAGACGTCACGCGCGCCGGGCACGGTACGAGTCATCGGAATTCTCCTGGAAGACTGGGCGTTGAATCGGAACGGTGCACCCGCTTACGACGATACGGAGCAGCCGCTCCGGTTGTCAACGAGGAGAGCTTGATGGAGAAGATGCGCGCGGACGCGCGGCGCAACCGGGCCAAGGTCCTGGCCGCCGCCGAGGAGGCGTTCGCCGTCGATGGGCTGGCCGTGCCGCTCGACGACATCGCGCGGCTGGCCGGGGTCGGGGCCGGCACCGTCTACCGGCACTTCCCCAGCAAGGAAGCGCTCTTCCAGGCCGTCGTGCTCGAGCGCATCCAGCAGTTCGCCGAAGAAGCCCGCGCGCTCGCCGACGCGGACGAGCCCGGTGAGGTCTTCTTCGACTACTTCGTCCGCGTCATCGGCCAGGCGTCCCTCAACCGGGCCATCTGCGACGCGCTCGCCGAGTCCGGCGGGCACGCCTTCAAAGCCGGTGCGGGCGAAGACTTCCGCGCGGGCTTCGCGCGGCTGCTCGAACGGGCGCAGCAGGCCGGCGCCGTCCGGCGGGACATCGACGGGGACGACCTGCGCGCGCTCATCGTCGGCTGCCTCGCCGTCGAGCGGTACGCGCCGGGCAGCGCGCACCTCGTCCGCGTCGTCGTCGACGGGCTGCGGGCCTAGGGGCGGCCCGCCGGGGCGTCGGTCAGGTCACGCAGTTTCCGCAGCGGCGAGCAGACCAGGATCGCCGCCGCCGCGAGCACGCCGGCGGCCGCGATCCGCATCGTCGGCCGCGTGCCGAACGCGGTCGCGAGGGCGCCGCCCAGCAGGCTGCCCAGCGGGACCATCCCGAGGACCAGCGTGTGGGTGATCGAGTTGACCCGGCCCAGCAGCTCCGGCGGCGCGACCGCCTGCTGGAAGCTCATCCCGAACACGTTCAGCACGATGACGCCGTAGCTCGCGAAGAACCCGGCGGCGACGTAGCAGGTGAGCCCCCAGCCGGGCCCGGTGAGCGGGTAGAGCTGGTAGGCCAGGCCGAACAGCACGCCGGCACCCCAGAGGGCCCGCGCCTGGCCGATCCTCGCGCCGAGCCGCCGCGCGGTGAGCCCGGCGGTCAGCGCGCCGGTCAGCGACGCCGTGCCGAGCAGCCCGATCGCCCACGCGGAGAGCCCGACGTCGCGGGACAGGAAGACGATCACGATCGCCAGGTGTGCCGACTGGAAGAGGCTCGACACCGCGCCGTGCGCGCTGATCGCCAGCAGGACGCGGTTGCCGCGCACCACGCGCAGTCCTTCGCCGATCTCGCGCA
The DNA here is from genome assembly GCF_023008405.1 of Amycolatopsis sp. FBCC-B4732. Lineage (NCBI taxonomy): Bacteria > Bacillati > Actinomycetota > Actinomycetes > Pseudonocardiales > Pseudonocardiaceae > Amycolatopsis > Amycolatopsis sp. FBCC-B4732. The sequence continues at coordinate 7,841,853 of NZ_CP095376.1, read as the reverse complement.
GCAGCCGCCGCGGCCGAGGGGCCGGGCGCACGTCCGGCGTTCCGATGCGGCGCAACCACAGCGCCGACCACAGGTAGCTCACGGCATCGGCGGCGAGCGCGGCCGCGGCGCCGAGCGCCTGGACGATCAGCCCGGCCAGGCCGGGGCCGGCGACCGCCGCCATCGACAGGTTCGTCTGGAGCCGCGCGTTCGCCTCCGGCAGCTGCTCGCGCGGCACCAGCCGGGGGACGTACGTCTGGTGCGCGATGTCGAAGAACACGCCGAGCAGCCCGGCCCCGAGGACCACGAGCAGCAGCTGGGGCAGGCCGAGCACACCGAACAGGGCGGCGACCGGGATCGTCGCGATCAGCGCCGCACGCCCCACGTCGGCGGCGATCAGCAGCGGCCGCTGGCGGATCCGGTCGCACCAGGCGCCGACCTGCAGGCCGAGCACCAGGTAGGGGAGCGTCTCCGCGGTGCGCAGCAGCGAGACCTCGAAGACCGACGCGCCGAGGGCGGAGACGGCCAGCAGCGGCACCGCCAGCACGTCGATCCGGCTGCCGAACTGGCTGGCGAGATCGGCGATCCACAGCCGTCGGAAGTCGCGGTTCCCCAGTGCCCCCATCATTCCAACCTGGCACATCCGGTAACACGAAGTAAGATCGACGCGAGTTAGTCCTCGTACCTGCGCTGCGCGTGGCGAGGGGGTGCCCGGATGAGTGGCCGACCTACCTGGAGCTCCGCCGCGGTCACCGGACTGGCGGGATTCGCTTCCGGACTGCTCGTCGCCGCGCTGCTCATCGCCGGACGCGCGACTCCCCGGCCGGTCGAAGTCACGACACCGCCGCCGACCAGCACCGTGCCCGCCGTGCCCGTCACGGTGACCGCGTCGGTGCCCCCGTCCATCGTCACCTCGGTCGACACACCGCCGCCGACGACCACGACGAGCCGCGTCGAGGTCACCGTGACTTCGACGCCGACCTCGGTCACGCCGAGCTCGACGTCGCCGGTGCTGCCGCTGACCAGCGGCCGGCGCGACTGACGGTGCAACCGACCGGCCGCCGATCCCGTCTGGCCGTCATGCGAAGGATTCCGTGGATCGCCGTGGTCCTGCTCGCCGCGGCCGGGTGCGGGGCGGAGCCGGCGGTCCCCTGCACGATGATCGGCACTCCGGTCGGCATCGGCCTGTCGATCCCGCAGCCGGCGGGCATCACCCGCGCGACGCTCGACGCCTGCTGGGGCGGCCGGTGCGTCACGCGCCAGGTCGGCCTCTTCCCCGAGTCCGCGGCGGGGGCGACGACGTGCTCGGGCGGGGTGTGCGGCGCGTCGGCGGTCCCGACCGGCGGCCTCCACGGCTTCGCCGACGTCCCGGGCCTGCCCGCCGAGCCGGTGCGGGTCACCGTCCGGTTCGACGACGGCAAGCCGCACGGCGTCGAGGTGACGCCGTCGTTCAGCGAGCCGAACGGCCCCGCCTGCGGGAAGGCGGGGCCGCAAGCCCAGCTCCTGGTGGGCGCGGGCGGCGAACTGCGGGCGCGTTAACCGACGTCCCGGCGCCGCCAGCCGATCAGGCCGGCGACCAGCGCGACGGCCGCGACCACCAGCAGCCAGACGATCGGCGTCGCGGCGAACTCCTGGCCCGGGAGCTTCGGCGGGTGCTGGAACGGCGAGACGTCCAGCACCGCCTGCGGCAGGTTCACCACCGGGCCGAACAGGCTGAGCAGCAACGCCAGCGCGCCCACCGCCCACGCCGCGGCCGAGTACGCCGGCAGCAGGCCGAAGATCGCCACCGCGACCGCGACCACCACCCAGGCCGCGGGCAGCTGGACGAGCATCCCGGCGAGGGTGTCGCCGATCGAGCCGCCGACGTCGGCGGTGCGCAAGCCGTTGGCCAGGCCCATGAAGAGGCCGCCGACCAGCAGCAGCGCCGCCGTGCCGAAGAAGGCGAACACCAGGTGACCGGCTGCCCAGCGCAGCTTGCCGACGCTGGTGGCCAGCACCGGTTCGAGCCGGATCGCGGTCTCCTCGCCGCGCATCCGCAGCGCCGCCTGGACGCCGTAGAGCGAGGCGACCATGGCGAACATCCCGGCCATCGCGGCGAGGAACGCCTGCGTCAGCGCGTGGCTGCCGCCGAGCCGCTCGAAGATCTGCTGCGCCTGCGGGCTCGATCCGACGAGGTCGCCGATGCCGCTGGCGATCGACCCGAAGACCGCGCCGACGACGGCCACCCCGATCAGCCAGCCGAGCAGCGGGCCGCGGTGCAGCCGCCAGGCGAGCGCGAGCGGCGAGCGCAGGCCCGGTGCCGCCCGCGCGGGACCGGGTCGCGGCGGCAGGATGCCGACCCCGACGTCACGGCGGGGGAGCAGCCAGTACCCGATCCCGCCGACGACGAGCGCGAAGGCCGCCGGCAGCAGGAGCACCCACCAGCGTTCGACGGCGAACGCCCGGACTTGCTGTACCCAGCCGATCGGCGACAGCCACGACAGCCAGCGGGCGTCCACAGTGGAGTCCCCGGCGCCGCGCAGCAGGAAGGCGGCGCCGACCACGGCGGTGCCGATCCCGTTGGCCGTGCGCGAGTACTCGGCGAGCTGGACGGCGACCGCCGCGACGGCCGTGAACCCCAGTCCCGCCAACGCTTCCGACGCGCCGAAGGCGACCGAGCCGGCCGCGGGCAGCCCGGCGCCGATCAGGCTGACCGCCTGGACCAGCCCGATCAGTACGCTCGCCCCGCCGGCCACCAGCAGCGCCGACGTCAGCGCCGCGTACCGGCCGACGACCGCGGACGCGAGCAGCTCCGCGCGCCCGGTGTCCTCCTCGGCGCGGGTGTGCCGGGTGACGGTGAAGACCGCCATCAGCCCGGTGAGCAGCGCCAGGAACCCGCACATGCGCCAGGCGATGAACCCGCCGGCCGTGGTCAGGTCGAACGGCGGCCCGTAGAGCAGCGCGTACGACGGGTTGGCGTTGGCGCCGGCCTGGAGGGCGAGCCGGTCGGCCACCGTCGGGTAGAACTGCGTGAACGTGTTGACCGTGCCGGCCGGGACGACGCTGAGCAGCACGATCCAGATCGGCAGGACCACGCGGTCGCGGCGCAGCGCGAGCCGGGTGAGGTGCCAGGTGCCGGCGAGCTCGTGGGCCGGGGCGACGCCGGCTTCGGCGCGCGAAAGGGTCGCGGTCATTTCGCGCTCGCTTCGGTGGTGTAGTGCCGCAGGAACAGCTCTTCGAGCGTCGGCGGCTGGCTGACCAGGCTGCGCACGCCGACCTCGGTGAGCCGGCGCAGGGCTTCGTCGAGCGAGCGCGTCTCGACGTCGAACCGGACGCGGTTGCCCTCGACCTTGAGGTCGTGGATGTTCGCCAGCTTCGTGAGCCCGTTCGGCGGGCCGGCCAGCTCGGCGGTGATCGACGTCCTGGTCAGGTGGCGCAGTTCGGCGAGCGTGCCGGACTCGACCGTCCGGCCGTTGCGGATGATGCTGACCTTGTCGCACAGCGCCTCGACCTCGGCGAGGATGTGGCTGGAGAGCAGCACGGTCCGGCCCTGCTCGCGCTCCTCCTGGATGGCGTACTGGAACGTCGCCTCCATCAGCGGGTCGAGCCCGGACGTCGGTTCGTCGAGGATCAGCAGGTCGACCCGTGAGGCGAGGGCGGCGACGATGGCGACCTTCTGCCGGTTGCCCTTCGAGTACGTCCGCCCCTTCTTCTTCGGGTCGAGGTCGAACCGCTCGACGAGGTCGGCGCGCCGCTTCTCGTCGAGCCCGCCGCGCAGGCGGCCGAGCAGGTCGATCACCTCGCCGCCGGAGAGGTTGGGCCAGAGGTTGACGTCGCCGGGCACGTAGGCCAGGCGGCGGTGCAGGCTCGCGGCGTCCTTCCACGGGTCGCCGCCGAGCAGCCGGACGTCCCCCGAGTCCGCGTGGAGCAGGCCGAGCAGCACCCGGACGGTGGTCGACTTCCCGGCGCCGTTCGGGCCGAGGAAACCGTGTACTTCCCCAGTAGGTACCTGCAGATCGAGGCCGTCGAGGGCCTTCGTCCGGCCGAACGACTTGTGGAGGCCGGAGATCGCGATGGCGTTTTCCATGCTTCGGAAGCTACACTGGTTTCACAAAGTTGTGAAGTTAAGAAAATGTCTAGATGGAGTGATCTTGCTGGGGCTGTACGGGAGGATGGGCCGATGACGACGCCTGACACCAAGCGAGATGAGGACGCCGTCCGCCGGTACGTCGAGAGCCTCGGGCTGGTGCTTTCGCAGATCGGCATGCAACGCATGCCCGCCCGGGTGTTCGCCGCACTGATGACCACCGACGACGCCCGCCTGACCGCCGCCGACCTGGCGTCGCAGCTCTCGGTCAGCCCGGCCGCGGTCTCGGGCGCGGTCCGCTACCTCGAGCAGATCGGCCTGGTCGCCAAGGAGCGCGAGCCCGGCGAGCGCCGCGACCACTACCGCCTCTACGACGACCTCTGGTACGCCACCTTCCTCAAGCGCGACCGCATGATCATCATGTGGCGCGACGCGGCCGAGAACGGCATCGGCGCCCTCGGCGAGGACTCCCCGGCGGGGAAGCGGCTCGCGGAGATGCGGGACTTCCTGTCCTTCATGCTGGTCGAGCTCAACGCCATGTACGAGCGCTGGCACAAGCTGCGCGAGGAGAAGAACGCCTAGGGTCTCGGCCTTCCTCGAGACCGCGCGACCCTCGGGCGCATGCGGGTGCCCGGCCCGGCTCCTAAAGCGCGGCGAGCAGCGTGTCCGCGAGCCGCCCGGCGAGGTCGGCCGGCTCGCGCTCCTCGAACGTCGCCAGGAACGCCTGCTGGAAACACGCGCCGAGCAGCAGGGACGCGGCCGCCTCGACGTCGGTGCCCTCCTGGACCCGGCCCAGCGCCACCTCGGCCCGCAGGTAGTCCGCCACGCCGCGGAGCAGCACGTGCGGACCGTGCGCGCCCAGGCGTTCGCGGTGTGACCGCAGCAGCTCGCGCGAGGAGAACACCGACACCGCGATCGGGAAGCCCTCGACGTAGAACGCCAGCCCGAGCCGGGCGATCCGGGTCAGGTTGTCCCGCAGCGGTGCCCGTCCCGGGTCCGCGGTCAGCTCGTCCAGCGTCGCGCCCAGTGCCGGCAGCTGCTCGCCCAGCACGCTGAGGAAGAGGTCGGTCTTGTCGCGGAAGTGCTTGTAGAGCATCGCCTCCGAGTAGCCCGCGGTCTGCGCGATGACCTTGGTCGTCGCACGGGCGTAGCCCTGCTCGCGCATCACCTTCGCGGCCGCGGCGACGATCTCTTCGCGGCTTCCCATGGCGGCTCCTGAGTGCGTTCTCAGCGGGGTTAGTGAACACTCACCCTACCTGGTGAGTGTTCACTAACCGAGGAGGAGGCACCATGCGGATCACCGTTCTGGGCGCGACCGGCGGCGTCGGCGGCGAGGTCGTCAAGCAGGCGCTGGAACGCGGCTGGCACGTCACGGCCGTCGTGCGCGACGCCGCCAAGCTGACGCTGCCGGCCGAGGTCGTCGTCGCCGGGCTGCACGAGCACGAGAAGCTGGCGGCCGCCGTCGAAGGCCGTGACGCGGTGCTCTCCGCGGTGGGTTCGCGTGACCGCGGGCCGACGACGGTCTGCGTGGACGGGGCTCGCGCGGCGCTCGCGGCCGGGGCGAAGCGGCTGCTGGTGGTTAGCGCCAGCGGCATGCACACCGAGGGGGACGGCTTCTTCACCCGCACGCTCGTGAAGCCGCTGCTGAACACCTTCCTCAAGCACGGCTGGGCGGACATGCTCGCGATGGAGGCCGTGGTCACGGCGTCCGACGTGGACTGGACCGTGGTCCGCCCGCCGATGCTGCTGAACGGCCCGCGCACGGGGAAGGTCGCGAGCCGGCTCGACGGGAACGTCCGCACCTTCACCATCCGGCGCGCCGACGTCGCCGCGTACCTGCTCGACGCCGTGGCGGACCCCACGCTGATCAGGGCAAAGGTTTCCATCGCCCACGGCTAGCCTCCGCCTTCCTCCCCGCCGCCGCCCTCAACGGAGGCGCTTCGCGCCGCTGGTCTAATTCCGTCATGGTCCTCATCGCTCAAGCCGTCTACGTCAAGCGGACGACCCCGCGGCTCCCCGGCGCCGCGGGCCCCACCGAAGGGCTCGTTCCCGGCGACGGCGAGCCGTTCCGCCTGGCCGTCCTGGGCGAGTCCACAGTGGACGGCGTCGGCGCGGCGCACCACGGGGAAGCGCTCACCGGCTGCCTCGCCCGCGAGCTCGCCCGCGACGGCCGGGCCGTGCGCTGGCAGGCGGTCGGCCGGACCGGCGCCAACGCCCGGACCGTCCGCGCCGAACTGGTCCCGCTCGTGGCCCCGGCCGACCTGGTCGTGGTCGCCCTCGGCGTCAACGACACCATCGAGCTCCGGTCCGCCCCGGCCTACCGGCGCGACCTCCTGGCCCTCGTCGTCGAGCTCCGCCGGCGGCTCGGCCCGGTCGAAGTCGTCCTGGCCGGGGTGCCGCCGATGGCCCGCTTCCCGGCGCTGCCGCGGCCCCTGCGTGACGTCCTCTCGGCGCGGTCGACGGCGCTCGACGCCGCCGCGGCGGCCCTCGCCCGCGTCCCCGGCGTCACCCACCTCCCGATGGACCCCGCGCTGCTCGACCCCGCGGCCTTCGCCTCGGACCGCTTCCACCCCGGGCCGGCGGGCTACGCGCGGTGGGCGCAAACGCTTGCCGCGCACATTCGGTGAGCGCCTGACGGCATTGCGTCGATCTTCAAAAAACTTCGCCGGTTCGTGTATCTGGCCCTCCCGCCACTGCGTCCTGTGGAGCAGCCGAGGACGAAGAACGCGACAGGGGGTGTCGAGTTCGACGGAAACGCGGTGGCCGGGAGCCGAGGGGGCTGCCGGACACCGTCGGCCGGGTGCCCTTCGGGGGAGGGGACACCTGGCGGGACCCGTTGGGGAGCGGGTCCCAGAGGGAGGGGAGCACCGGCCGGTGCGGGCGCATCCGCGCCGGCCGGTGCCTCCCGCAGCGACCATTGACCGCCAGCGCACGAAGTAAGTGACTTGATGTATCCGAGATCCACCTGCACGCTCCTGCCCCCCGAAGGACCCGCGATACTGCCAAAGCCGACTCGAAGACTCTTCCGAAGAGGGGCAGATACCGTGACCGACGTGCAAACCACAGAGGTAGACCCACCTTGGGAGGGCCTCACCGGCGCCGAGCTGCACGCCGCGTGCATGCAGGCCGCCCGTGACGGTGACCGCCGGGCGATGGACCGCCTCGTCGCCGAGCTCACCCCGCTCGTGTGGCACGTCGCCCGCGCCAACGGCCTCGACCGCTCGGTCGCCGAAGACGTCGTCCAGACCGTGTGGCTCGCCCTCTTCAGCCAGCTCGGCAAGCTCCGTGATCCCAAGGCCCTCGCCGCCTGGTTGATCACCACCACCCGCCGCGAGGCCACCCACCCGTTCGGCCGCCGCATCCAGCCCGTGCCATTGAGCGACGAAGTCGCCGACGCGATGCCGAGCACCCAACCGGCCCCCGAAGACGAAGCCGTCCGCGCCGACCGCGACCGCCGGGTCTGGCGCGCCTTCGTCCGGCTGCCCCAACGCTGTCAGGAACTGCTCCGGCTGACCGTGCTCGCGGGTCGGGCGGAGTACCAGCTCGTCGCCGAGGCGCTGCGCATGCCACGCGGCAGTGTCGGACCGACCAGGGGGCGCTGCCTCGACCAGATGCGCGATCTCCTCGCCAGTGAAGGGGGAAGCCGATGAACGACCTCGGGGCGCCGGGTGAGGCCTTTTCCGATGAGCTGATCCTGGCCGGGATCAGCAGCTTCCTCGACGAGTTCGACCCGCCGCCGGGTGATCTGGTGCAGCGGGTCCAGTTCGCGCTCGCGCTCGGGGACCTCGACGTCGAGGTCGCCCGCTGGGAGCGGCTCGACGACCTCGCGGGCGTCCGCGGCGGTGGCACGGGCACGATCACGTTCACCGTCAGCGACCTGACCGTGATGATCAACCTGACGAAGATGGGCAAGCTGCACCGGATCGACGGGTGGCTGGTGCCGGCCGGGCAGTACGGGGTCGAGGTGCGCGTCGCCGAGCACGGCACGTCGTCGACGACCGCCGACGAAGGCGGCCGGTTCGTGCTCGACAACGTGCCGCGCGGGACGACGCAGATCCTCGTGCACCTCGGGGACGTCACGTGCCGCCGGACGGTCGTGACGCCGACCGTGGTGCTCTAACCGAGGAAGTCGGCCAGGGGGACGGGGGTGAGCCCGTCCTTCTTCGCCTGCTCGACGAACGCCGTGTAGTCCTCTTTGAACGTCTTGCGGAAGTGCATCAGCACGACGTCCCCGGGCTTGAGCTTGTCGCCGGCCTGGAACTGGACGTGCCCGTCGTTGACCGCGGCCGTCCACAGCACCGCGGCGCGCATCCCGCACGCGGCCGCCGCGCGCAGCGTGTTCTGGTCGTAGTTGCCGAACGGCGGCCGGAACAGCGACGGCCGGACGCCGAGCGACGCCTGGAAGTCGTCGGCGTCGTCGCAGATCTCCTTGCGCTGGAACTCGTAGGGCTTGCCCTTGAGGTTCGGGTGGTCGACCGTGTGGTCGCCGAGCGTCGCACCGGTGGCGTCGAGGATCTGCTTGAAGTAGGCCTCGTGGCCCTTCACGTACTTCTGGTTGAGGAACAGCACCGGGTGGGTGTCGTTCTGCTGCATCAGCTTGACCGCGTCCGGGTCCTTCACCGCGCCGTCGTCCATGGTGAGGAAGACGTACGGCTTGTCGGTGGTGATCCGCCGGACGACCGGGACCTGGCCGTTCTCGACCGCGGGTGCCTTCTGCTGGACCGTGCCGAACGGGTACGGACCCGGTGTCGTCGCGCCCGGGCCCCCGCCCGGTGCCGGGTTGGGCTGGCTGGTGCCGAACTCCCGCCGGTCCGGCTCCGCCGCCGAGCAGGCCGTCAGCGCCAGTGCCGCCACGACGACGATCGCCGCCAGTCGTTTCATCTCGCGTCCCCCTTCCGAGGCGGCCATAAAAGACCACCCGAAAGAGTGACGTGGGAGGGTGCGGAAAAGTTGCGCCGGGCGATCTTGGTGTGGCCCGGCGCACCCAGGTCAGCGCCCGGTTTCGGCCGCCTTGACGAGCTTGCCCGAGAACAGCCGGATCACCGCGCGCAGTCCGGCGGCCAGCGCCGGGCCGCTGCCCTTGACCGGTTCGGTGAACGATCCCGTCCACCGCAGGTGCGTGCCACCGTCGGCGGTGGGGGTGAGGAGCACCTCGGCGCGGTAGTCCTTGATCGGGTTGGCGCCGAAGAACGTGTAGACGTGCTTGCGGCCGGGCTCGTATTCGACGGTCTCTTCGCGGATCAGCACCGGCCACAGCCCGACCTCGCGGACGGCGCCGACGCCGGGGCCGGGCCGCTTCCAGCGGGCCTGCACGATGAGTGGCTTTCCCCACTCCGCCCAGCGCGGGCCCTCGGCTTCGCGCGCGAACAGCGCCTCCGGCGGCGCGCTGCTCGTGCGGTTGACCTCGAAGGAGTACTTGCGGCCCACCGGAACCTCCCACGTTGTTGACAGGTTGATAATTAATCGTCTCGGGCAGCGTAGGTCAAGATGGGGGCGTGAGCACGCCGCGTCCCGACCTCGCCGCGCCGCACTGGCTGACCCAGCTCCTGCGCAGCAAGCCGGTCCCGGTGCCGTGGAACATGGTCGCCCGGGCGGTCGTCGCGCTCGCCGTCCCGCTCGCGGTGGGGTACGCGGCGGGCGACATCGCCGTCGGCGCGCTGATCTCGACCGGCGCGCTGCCGGCCGTGCTGTCCGAGTCGGCCGGGCCCTACCGCTACCGGGCTCGACGTCTGGGCGGGGCGACGCTCGCGGCGACCGCCGGCTACCTCGTCGGGCTGCTCACCGGCGGGGTCCCGGCGCTGTCCGTGCCCGCGGTGATCCTGGTCGCCGCGGTGTCCGCGCTGATCAGCGCGGCCGGCAGCAACGCCTCCGTCGCCGGGCTGCAGCTGTTCGTGTTCTGCGTGCTCGGCACCGGCCAGCACGCGACCGGTGTGCGCGTCGAAGTCCTCTTCGGCTTCTTCTGCATCGGCGCCGCCTGGAGCTTCCTGGTGGCGCTGGTCAGCTGGACCTTCCGGGCGACCAGCCCGGAACGCACCGCCGTCGCGCACGTCTACGTCGAGCTGGCCGCGATGCTGTCCGCGACCGACGAAGCCGTCTCGCGCGTGGCCCGGCACCGGCTGACCACGGCCATGAACACCGCCTACGACCAGCTGCTCACCGCGCGCTCGTGGCTGTCGGGCCGCGACGCCGCCTACCGCCAGCTGCTCAACCTGCTCTCGGCCACGACCCCCGCGGTCGAGGCGTCGGTGGCGCTGGTCCACGCCGGCCGCCGCCCGCCGACGGACGTCGTCGACCACTTCGTCGCGCTCTCGGCGTCGGTGCTGGCCAGCCAGCCGCTGCCGGAACCGCCGCCGGTGCCCGTGGACGAAAGTGATCCGCGGCTCGCCGCGCTGTACGCGGGCCTGGTCCGGATCGGCAAGGGCGACGACCGCAAGCGCCGCGAGCCGACGCCCTGGTACCGGCGCTTGCGGACGTGGGCGGGCTCGCTCGCCTCCGGCCCGCTGACCTGGATCGCCGCGCTGCGGCTGACCCTCTGCGTCGCGATCGCCGAGGTCGTCGGCCTGCTGGTGCCGTTCGAGCGGTCCTACTGGATCACGCTGACCGTCGGGATCGTGCTCAAGCCGGACTTCGGCTCGGTGTTCGGCCGCGCGGTGCTGCGCGGGATCGGCACGCTCGCGGGCGTCGGGATCGGGGCGCTGGTGCTCGCCGCCGGCGGCCGCGGCTGGGTGCTCGTCGCGCTGATCGCGATCTTCGCCGGCGGCGTCGCGGTCGGGAAGGTGCGCAACTACGGCATCCTCAGCGCGTTCGTGACGCCGTTGATCATCCTGCAGATGGACCTGGCCAACACCGGCAGCTGGAACGTCGTCGTGGCGCGGCTGATCGACACCGCGCTCGGCTGCGTGATCGTGCTGGTCTTCGGCTACCTGCTGTGGCCGGGCAGCCGCCGTCCCCAGGTCGGCGGGCGGCTGGCCGACGGGCTGGACGCCGTCGCGAAGTACGTCTCGTGCGCGCTCGTCGAGGCGTCTTCGGGGGAGGCCCGGCTGGCGCGGTCGCGGGCCCGGCGTGGCGCCTACCGCGCGCTGGCGGACCTGCGGACGGCGTTCCAGCAGGTCGTCGTGGAGCCGTCGGCGAACGGCCGCCAGGCGGTGGCGTGGTGGCCGGTGATCGCCGCGCAGGAACGCGTCGCGGACGCGGTCACCGAGGTCGGCGTGACGATCGGGCGCGGGGTACCGCCGCCGGACCCGGCCGACGTCGAGCTGCTCACGGCCGCGCTGGACGAGCTGGCGGCCGCGATCCGCGAGCAGCGCGAGCCGCGGTCGGTGCCGCTGCCGGACCGCGAGCAGCTCTCCGGCGTGGTCGACCAGCTCGAGTCGGCGTTCGACGCCGTCCGCGGCCCCGACCTGGTGGAACGCACCCCGCCGCGGCTCGTCCGGCGGTTCCTGCCCTACCACCGGCGCACGTGAGGTCCGTGCTGTTCAATTGCTCCATGGGAATCGACTTCGACGCGTTGAAGGGCAAGGCCGAAGAGGCCCTGCGCGAGCACAACGACAAGATCGAGGAGGGCCTGGACAAGGCGGCGGACTTCGCGAAGTCCAAGTTCGCCGGCCACGACTCGCAGATCGACGGCGGCGTCGAGAAGGCCAAGGACTTCCTCAACAAGTTCGACGACACCCCGGACAACCCGCCCGCGCGCTGACTACTGGACCTCGCCGGTGGCGATCCCGTCGGACAGCCCGGTGATCCGGCCGCCGCGCTCGCCGAGCGCGATCAGGCCCTGCCGGGCGTCCGGCGCCGCCAGGCTGATCCGGACGCCCGCGCGTTCGGCGTCCAGGTTGGCGGCGAGGGCCTGCGCGCCCTCGTAACCCGCGTTGATCGTGGCCGCCAGCCCACCGGTCGACGCGAGCGAGCCGCGCGCGGCACCGAGCCGGCCGAGGGCTTCGTCGACGATCGGCAGCAGCGCGTCCCGGTTGCCTTCGGTCATCGCGCGCACGAGGTGCGGGTTCGAGCCCGCGACCCGCGTCCCGTCCCGGTAGGACCCGGCGGCCAGCGACATCGCGAGCGGGCCGCCCTCGCCGCCGATCGTGGCGAGGATGGCCGCGAACAGGTGCGGCAGGTGCGAAATCCGGGCGACGGCCTCGTCGTGCGACTCCGCCGGCAGCGGGACGACGTGCGCGCCGATGTCGAGCACGAGCGCCGTCACTTCGGCCCAGGCGTCGAGGTCGGTGTCCTCTTCGACGGCGACGACCCAGGCCGCGCCCTGGAACAGCGTCGCGTCCCCGGCCAGCCAGCCCGAGTTCGACGTCCCCGCCATCGGGTGCCCGCCGACGTACCGCGTGTAGGGCACCCGGCGGCGGACCGCGTCCAGGACCGGCGCTTTCACGCTGGTCACGTCGGTGAGCAGGCAGTGCGACGCGTGCTGGTTGACCAGCCGCAGCAGGTCTTCGACGGCCGGGAGCGGCACCGCGAGCACGACCAGCGCGTCGTCGGCGGCGGCCCGGTGCAGCGCGGCTTCGACGTCGGTCGTGACGTCGTAACCCGCTCTGCTGGCCGCGTCGGCGTCCCCTTCGGAAACCGCGGCGCCGAACGCCGTGCGGCCGCTGGCGGCGGCCGCACGCAGCAGCGAACCGCCGATCAGCCCGAGCCCGATCACGCATACGTCTCGCACGCGCCCCATCCTGCCAGTGCCCGACGCTTATCGGGCTACAGCGCGGCGGCGAGCCTCGTTCCCTGGTCGATCGCGCGTTTCGCGTCGAGTTCCGCGGCGACGTCGGCCCCGCCGATCAGGTGCACCGGGAGCCCGGCCGCGCGCAGCTCGTCCGCGAGGTCCCGCACGGGCTCCTGACCGGCGCAGACGACGACCGTGTCGACCTCCAGCAGCCGCGGGGTGCCGTCGACGGTGATGTGCAGGCCCTCGTCGTCGACCCGCTCGTAGCTGACGCCGGGGAGCTGTTCGACCTTCTTCGCCTTGAGCGCGGCCCGGTGCACCCAGCCCGAGGTCTTGCCGAGCCCGGAACCGATCCCGGACTTCTTGCGCTGCAGCAGGTAGACCTGCCGCGGCGACGGCTCGGGCTTCCGTTCGGTGAGCCCGCCCGGCGCGGTCTCCGGATCGGTGACACCCCACTCGGCCATCCACGCGTCGAGGTCGAGCGCGGGCGAGTCCGTGTGCGTGAGGAATTCGCTGACGTCGACGCCGATGCCGCCGGCCCCGATCACCGCGACCCGCGCGCCGACCGGCTTGCCGTGCTTCACGACGTCGACGTAGGACAGCACCTTCGGGTGGTCGATCCCGGGCACCGACGGCACACGCGGGGCGACGCCGGTGGCCAGCACGACCTCGTCGAAGCCGGCGAGGTCGGCGGCTTTCGCGCGCGTCCCGAGGTGCAGCTTCACGCCGGTGACTTCGAGGCGCCGCTGGTAGTAGCGGATGGTCTCGGCGAACTCCTCCTTGCCGGGGATCTTCCGCGCGATGCCGAACTGGCCGCCGATCTCGTCGTCGGCTTCGAACAGCTCGACGCGGTGCCCGCGGTCGGCCAGCGCGGTCGCGGCCGAGAGTCCGGCGGGCCCGGCGCCGACGACGGCGACGTGCTTCTGCCGCCGCGTCGGCGACAAGGTCAGCGTGGTTTCGTGGCCGGCCCGCGGGTTGACCATGCAGGACACGAGCTTGCGCTTGAAGGCGTGGTCGAGGCAGGCCTGGTTGCAGGCGATGCAGGTGTTGATCTCGTCCTCGCGGCCGGTCTCGGCCTTGCGGATCCACTCCGGGTCGGCGAGGAACGGCCGCGCCATCGACACGAGATCGGCGTCGCCGCTGCTCAGCGCCTCCTCGGCGACCTGCGGCATGTTGATCCGGTTCGACGTCACGACCGGGATGCCCACGTACGGCTTGAGCTTCCCGGTCACCCAGGTGAACGCGGCGCGCGGCACCGACGTGACGATCGTCGGCACCCGGGCCTCGTGCCAGCCGATGCCGGTGTTGATGATCGTCGCCCCGGCGGCCTCGACCTCCTTCGCGAGCGCGACGACGTCTTCCCAGCGCTGGCCGCCCGCGACGAGGTCGAGCATCGAGAGCCGGTAGACGATGATGAAGTCGGCGCCGGCCTTTTCCCTGGTGCGCTTGACGATCTCGACGGCGAACCGGCGCCGCTTCTCCGGCGTGCCGCCCCAGGCGTCGGTGCGCTTGTTGGTGCGCTCGGCCAGGAACTGGTTGATCAGGTAGCCCTCGGAGCCCATGATCTCGACGCCGTCGTAACCCGCTTCGCGCGCGAGAGCGGCGCATTCGGCGAAGGCGTCGATCTGCTTGCGGACGCCGCGGCCGGTCAGCGCGCGCGGCCGGAACGGGTTGATCGGCGCCTTGATGCTCGACGCGGACACGCTCAGCGGGTGGTAGGCGTACCGGCCCGCGTGCAGGACCTGCAGCGCGATCTTGCCGCCGGCTTCGTGCACGGGAGCCGTGAGCTGCCGGTGCTGCTTCGCTTCGGCGGACGTCGTCAGCTTGGACGCGAGCGGCAGCAGCCAGCCGGTCTTGTTCGGCGCGAACCCGCCGGTGACGATCAGCCCGACGCCGCCGCGGGCGCGTTCGGCGTAGTACTCGGCCAGCTCGGGGAAGTGCGACGCCTTGTCTTCGAGGCCGGTGTGCATCGACCCCATCAGGACGCGGTTGCGCAGCGTCGTGAAGCCGAGGTCGAGCGGCGACAGCAAGTTCGGGTACGGGGTCATCAGGCGTCCTTGGGGTGGTGGAGGGCGGCGAGGACTTCGTCGAACCACTCGACCTGGCCCTCTTCGACGCGGATGCCGCCGCGCAGGACCAGGTACTGGTGCAGGTGCTGGCCCTGGAGGCCCGCGGGCGAGGGGAAGTCGCGCTTTTCGATCTGGCGGTAGACGTCGAGGCGTTCGGCGTGGCTCGCGCGGTGCCGCACGATCTCTTCGGCCACCTTCGCCGGATCGCCGAAGGTGGCGCCGCGGATCTTCACGGCGAGTTCCACGGGCCCGGCCGCCGGGTCGGGCTCGGCCAGCCAGCGGACGAGTTCGGCGCGCCCGCCGTCGCCGACCGTGTAGACCTTCTTGTCCGGCCGTCCCGACTGCGCGACGACGTCGACGGCCACCCAGCCGGCCTCTTCCATCCGCTTCAGCACGCGGTAGATCTGCTGGTGGGTGGCGCTCCAGAAGAGCCCGATCGACTTCTCGAAGCGGCGCGTGAGCTCGTAGCCCGAGCCGGCGCGCTCGGACAGCGAGACGAGGATCGCGTGCTCCAGTGCCATGGCCCGAGGGTCCTATGCAACGAGTTGCAGTGCAACGAGGCGCGCATCACTTCACCCCCCTGAGTGAGGCAAATCGGGTCGACTCCGCGCGCGAAACGACCAGGATGGAGAGAGTGCACCCGGTACTCGAACTGATCTCCGAACGGCTGGCGACGGGCAGCGTCCCGGGCGAACGCACCGACGGCAGGCGCCTCGCGCTCGCCGTCGAAGGCGGCAGCAGCCGCGGGACGTACTCCAGCGGCATGGCTCTGGCGCTCGACGAACTCGGCGCCGTCCCGGTGTTCGACGCCGTCTACGGCTCGTCGGCCGGCGCGCTGAACGGCGCCTGGCTGCTCAGCGGCTGCTCGTCGACGGGCGTGCGGACCTGGTGGAACCCGGTCGTCATGCGCCGGATCATCAACCCGCTGCACACCCTGCGCGGCCGCGCGGTGATCGACCTCGAATACCTCGTCCACCAGGTCTATTCGGTGCTGGAGCCGATGGACTTCCCGGCGATCCTGGCCAACCCGGTGACGTTCCACCCGCTCGCCACCGACGCCGACACGGGGGAGTCGACCGACCTGCACCCCTTCCTCGACGACGTCGACGCGATCAAGGTCTCGCTCGCGGCGTCGTCGTGCATGCCGGTGCTGGCCGGGCCGCCGATCCCGATGGCCGGCCGCCGGTTCGTCGACGCGGGTGTCGCCGAGCCGATCCCGTACCGGACGGCGCTGGCCCAGGACGCGACCGACGTCCTCGTGCTGCGCACCCGCCGTGCCGACGAACTGCCGCTGCCGCCGCCCCGCGCGTACGACGTCGTGGTGCCGCGGTTCCTGCGCCGCCAGGCCCCGGGCGCGATCCCGGCGTGGCGCGACACCTACCGCCGGGACGTCGAGGACGAAGAAGTCCTGGCGTCCGATCCGCGCATCCTGAGCATCCGGCCGCCGGTGGGGGCCCCGGACGTGGCCACGCTGGAGCGGGACCCCGAGGTGCTGCGCAAGGCCGTCGAGCTGGGCAAGAGCGCGGTCCTCGACGTGCTGGAAAGCTTGCGCGAAGCTTCCTAAGGCTTGCGGGCGACGCCGCCGATCACGCGGGATTCCGACGGCGAGGCGGCGAACACGGTCCGCTCGTCGGGGTGCCACGCCGGCGCGTAGACGAGCCCCGGTTCGAGCATCGGCCAGCCGCCGAAGAAGCGTTCGAACTCGGCCATCGGCCGCAGGAAACCGGGGTTCGTCGTGGTCTCGTAGTACTCGAGCAGGTCGATCAGCGCCTGCCGCTCGTCGTCGTTGACCGGGTTCTCGTTGGTCATCTGCGACAGCACCAGCAGCGAACCGGACGGCAGCCGGTCGCGGTAGAAGTCCAGCAGGTAGTCCGGGTTCTGCTCGTCCTTGACGAAGTGCATGACGGCGTTGATCACCAGCGCCATCGGCTCCCGCACGTCGATGACGTCGGACGCGGTCACCCGGTCCCAGAGGTCTTCCGGCTGCAGGAAGTCCGCGGCGATGGCGTGGTGGCGCTCGGGGTCGGCGGTGTCGGCGAGCAGCAGCGTCGAGTGCGCGAGCGCGATCGGCTCGTTGTCGATGTAGAGCACGCGCGTGTCGAGTTCTTCGCGCTCATCGTCGGCGACCTCGTGCACGTTGCCCGCGGTCGGCAGGCCGGAGCCGATGTCGACGAACTGCCGGATGCCCTCGTGGACGCACTGGCGGACCGCGCGGCCGAGGAACTGCCGGCTCGTCAGGCAGTAGTCGCCCATGAGCGGCAGCCGGGCGCGGACCTTCTCGGCGAAGTCGCGGTCGATCGCGTAGTGCGTGTCGCCGCCGATGAAGTAGTCGTAGATCCGGGCCGCCGAGGGGCGGTCCAGGCTGCTTTCGACGGCCTTCAGCGCGTCATCGTGGTTGATCATGCCGGTGCCCGAGCCTCCCGATAGGCGTTCACCGACTCTGTCAGGCGGTCGAGCTCGGCGCGCAGCCGGGCCACCCCGGCGTCGTCCAGGCTCATCGCCGTGCCGATCACGTCGGGGATGCCCTGCGCCTTCTCGCGCAGCGCCTTCCCGGTTTCGCTCAGGCTGACGCGGACCGACCGCTCGTCGTCGGCCTGCCGGTTCCGGCTCACCAGCCCCGCGGTCTGCAGCCGCTTGAGCAGCGGCGAGAGCGTGCCCGAGTCGAGGTTGAGCTCGGCACCGAGCTCCTTCACCAGGCGGTGGTCGGTCTCCCAGAGCGCCAGCATGACCAGGTACTGGGGGTAGGTCAGGTCGAGGTCTTCCAGGACGACCCGGTACAGCGACGTCACCGCGCGCGACGCCGAATACAGCCCGAAGCAGAGCTGATCGTCCAGCCGCAGCGATGCCATGGCGTCCTCCTTCCTCGTACCACTCCATGCTCCCCGACATCGCGGTGGGCGGCAACTTAAGTGCCCTGCATCTCATTGGACGTCATTAAGTTGTGCACAACTCAGTTGAGAGCTACCTTGATGACATCAGCTTGCTTCACCCCGAGGAGGACGACATGACCGCCAACCCGCACAACCTGGCGCTCGAACCGGCCGCGCAGGCGTTCGCCGAGGCCACCGACCAGCCGCCGTACCTGTTCCAGCTGCCCCCGGCGGAGGGGCGCAAGGCCGTCGACGGCGTCCAGGACGGCGACATCGCCATGGCACCCGCGTCGATCGAGGTCCTGCAGGTGCCGGGTGGCCCGACCGGCGAGGTCGAGACCCGGATCGTCCGCCCGGCGGGGGTCGAGGGACCGCTGCCGGTGATCGTCTACATCCACGGCGCCGGCTGGGTGTTCGGCGACTTCCACACCCACGAGCGCCTGGTGCGCGAGCTCGCGGCCGGCGTCGGTGCCGCCGTCGTCTTCCCCGAGTACGACCGCTCGCCGGAGGCGCGCTACCCGGTCGCCATCGAACAGAGCTACGCCGTGGCGAAGTGGGTCGCCGAGCACGGTGCTTCGCAGGGGCTGGACACCTCGCGCATCGCGATCGCGGGCGACTCCGTCGGCGGCAACATGACGGCGGCGCTGACGATCCTGGCCAAGCAGCGCGGCGACGTGACCTTCAAGCAGCAGGTGCTCTTCTACCCGGTCACCGACGCGAACTTCGACACCGGGTCGTACCTGGAGTTCGCCGAGGGCTACTTCCTCGGCCGCGAAGGCATGAAGTGGTTCTGGGACCAGTACACGACCGACCCCGCCCAGCGCGCGGAGATCACCGCGTCCCCGCTGCGCGCGTCGCTCGAGGAGCTCGCCGGCCTGCCCCCGGCTCTCGTGATCACCGGCGAGGCCGACGTCCTGCGCGACGAAGGCGAGGCGTACGCCGCGAAGCTGCGTCAGGCCGGCGTGCCCGTCACGGCCGTCCGGTACCAGGGGATCATCCACGACTTCGTGATGGTCAACGCGCTGCGCGAGACCCACGCCGCCGAGGCGGCGATCACCCAGGCCGTCACCGTCCTGACCCGGGCTTTGGGGAAATAACTGAGAAAACGCTGAGTTCGGCGTGCGTTGCGGCCCTGTGGCGGAAGCCACAGAGCCGCAACTTGTCCGGGGGCTGAAACGTGATATATACGCGAGTCCCGGGGGGTTCCGGGTGCGCGTTCACTGCCCGCCCCGGAAGGACCGACCCATGAGCTTCAGCAGCATCCGGCTGGATTCGCCGGTCAACATGATCGTGGTGGTCGTGCTGACGCTGCTCGCGATCATCGCGGTCCCGTGGTTCTGGGACCGCTGGAAGCGCAAGCGCCTGTGGCGCAGCGCCACGATCCTGCTCGCCGTCGTCCTGCTGGTCGTGACCACCGGCATGGCGGGCAACATGATCGGCGGCTTCTTCCCGACGGTCGGCTCCCTGATCGGCACCGGCGTGTACTCCGGCCAGGGCACCGACGCCGAAGCGGCGCAGAACGGCGAGGACCTCGAGAAGCTGCGCGACACGGGGGTGGCGCACGCGCGCGAGGGCAAGGGCACGGTCGTCCACATGAAGGTGACCGGCCGCCGCACCAAGCTGACCCGCGACGTCACGGTGTACCTGCCCCCGCAGTACTTCGACGCGGCCTACAAGGAACTCCGCTTCCCGGCGATCGAGTGGATCCCGAACTACCCGTCCGGCCCCGAGGTCTTCGCCGTCTACGGCATGCCCCAGCAACTCGACGCGGCGATCGCGCGCAAGGCCCTGCCGCCGACCGTGGTGATCGTCCCCGACCCGACGGGCGTCCCGAAGGTCGGCCACGACACCGAATGCGTCGACGAGGTCAACGGAACGGCCAACGACACGTACCTGACGGCCGACCTGCGCGACTGGGCCCTGCAGAAGCTGGGCGTCTCCCCGAACCGCCAGGGCTGGACGATCGCGGGCTGGTCGTCGGGCGGCTACTGCGCGATGAACCTGGTGACCCGCCACCCGCAGTGGTACGGCCAGGCGGTCAGCGTCAGCGGCTACGACAAGGCCCAGATCGACGCCGAGACCGAAGACCTGTTCCACGGCCGCCAGGACATCAACGACGCCAACAACGTCCGGGTCAACGTCCGCCTCCACCCGTCCCCGGTCCAGATCCTGGCGATCTCGGGCGACAAGGAGAACTACGAGAGCTACGCGATCGACCAGATCCGCGCCGCGGCCCGGCCCCCGCTGCAGTTCACGTCGTGGCGCGTCCGGGACGCGGGCCACAACATGAACACCTTCAAGTCCCAGATCCCGGACGTCCTGGCTTGGATCGGTGCCCACACGACGAGTCCGGCCCCGGCGGGTCGTCAGGCGGACACGACGGGCGGAGTCCTCCCGTGGCCGCTGCCGAAGTCCGGAGCGCACGGGGCGCTCGCGGACACGGACCAGTAGGACTCAGCCAAGCAGCGCGGAGACGATCGCCGTCACCCGCTTCGACCCGGTCGCGTAGTCGACCGAAGCGGGGTGCTCGCTCAGCACCACCACGATGTACCGGTCCCCGTCGCCGACCACGCCCGAGGTGTGCAGCATCCGCGTCGGCCGGCAGCACGACCAGCCCTGCTTGACCGCCCACGGCCGTCCCGCGGCGGCGTCCGGGATCCCGAAGTACTGCCGGAACCCGTCGGCCCCCCGCTCGGTCGCGGCCCGCAGCGCGGCCATGATCGCGCCCGGCGCGTGCTCCAGCACGTACTGGTAGATCCGCACGACGTCCCGCGCGGTGATCCGCGTGTCGCCCCAGCGCCCGGGATCCTCGGGCGCCCGCGTCCCGGTGAGACCGAGCTTCCCGGCCCAGCGCGTGACGATCGCCGGCCCGCCGTACGCCGCCCAGAACTGGCTCGCGAGGTCGTCGTCGCTGCGGGACAGCATCCGCTGCACCGACGCCGTCGGACCACCCCGCTCCAGCACGGTGAGCGCGATCAGCAGCTTCACCAGCGACGCCGACGTGTACCCGCGGTCCGCCCGCACGGAGACGGTCGCCGCCGCGCGCTCCCGGTCGAACACGACGGCGCTGACGGTCCCGCTCGCCATCAGCCGGTCCACCTCGGCGGCGTCCACCTTCGGCGCGCTCTTCGGCGTCGGGGTGGCGCTCTTGCTCGCACTCGGCGTGGGTGTCGGCGTCGGCGTGCTCGGTGGTGAATCCGACATCGTTGTCAGCGGTTCCGCGACCGCGACCGCTTCGGCGGCCGGGGGGCCGCTGTGACTCGCGGTGAGCACCACCGCGCCGATCGCCCCCAGGCACAGCCCCACCAGGAAGATCCCGCTCAGCTTGCGCATGCCCTGGATTGCCGGGAACACCGCGCGCTGTTCGCTGAAACGGGTGGTTTTGTGGGATAGCTCTCGCGAGGCACCGAAACCGCGAACGCGCAGGTGGCCCGCGGGCAAGCACAGTCGTTTCGCTCACCGTGTTCGCGGGGTACCTGAGGGCGGTGACGGTCGTCACCACCCGCTGGGAAGGACTGGAGTCATGACTCACGCGAAAGGCGCACGCATCCGGGTTCGCGGCCTGCAGCCGGCGCAGGTGCTGGCCGGACTGGCCGGGATCGCGTTCCTCGTCGTCGGCATCATCGGATTGACCAGGACGGGCTTCGGCAACTTCGCCGGCCACCACGACGCGGGGTTCTGGCGGTTTTCCGCCAACCCGCTCATGAGCCTGGTCCGCATCGGGACCGGCGTGGTCGGTCTGCTGCTGGCGTTCGGTTCGGGCCGCGCCCGCACGTTCGGCTGGCTGCTGTTCATCGGTTACGGCCTGCTGTTCGTCTGGGGCCTGATGATCGACGGTCTCATCTCGAACAACCCCTTCGCCACCGCCGGCAACCCGATGGACATGGGTCCCGCCGACACGTGGCTGCACCTCGGCGTCGCGGCGCTCGGCCTGCTGATCGCCGTCCTCCCGGCCCGCCGCGCCATCCTCCTGCCCGAGGACGAGACGGTCGAAGAGCCGGCGATCACCGAGCAGCACACCGAAGTCATCGACCGCGACCGCATCGACCGCGACCGCACGGACCGCAACGACGACGTCGCCGCCCAGCCGCGTCGCCGCTCGTTCCTGCGCCGCCACCACGACGAGCGAGGCCCGGAGGTCGCTCGCGAAGAGCGTCCGCCGGGCCTCGCCCACTAGCAGTTTCGAGGTGGCTCAGTAGGTGGTGCCACCGGCGCCGGAGTTGCTGCTCCCAGCGCCACTGTCAGCCGGAGCCTGGTTGGCGGTGGAGCTGGGGGTGGTGCCGACCTTGCAGCCGTTGGGCTCGATGACGAACCAGGTGCCGTTGACGCCCATGCCGTTCGCGTCGCCCGGCTTCAGGTCCTTCGAGAAGGTGTAGACGGGCCAGCCGCCGATGGTGACCTGCTCGGTGCCGTCCGCGCGCTTGATGCTGCCGAGCAGCTTCGAGTCGATGCCCTGCAGTTCGACCTTGCCGTTGTTCGAGAGGACCGCGGGCCACGTCTTGGCGCAGTCGCCGTTGCAGGCGGACGTCTTGGCCTTCTTGGTGTCCTTCGTGAACAGGTAGAGCGTCATCCCGTTCTGGTCGACGATCGCGTCCCCGAGCCCGTCGATCTTGCTCGCGCTGAGCTTGACGACGCCGGCTTCGGCCGCGGCCTGCCCGGCCTTCCCGCCCTTGGCGTTCGAGGCGTACCAGGCGCCACCGACACCCTGCCCGGTCGCGTCACCGGCCTTGGTGTCCTTGGCGTAGCGGTAGAGCGCCCACCCGCCGACGGTGATCTGCTCGGTCCCGTCGGACCGCGTCACCTTCCCGACGAGGTTCTTGTCGACCCCCTGCACCTGAACGTCCCCGGTCGCCAGCAGCGGCGGCCAAGCCTTGGCGCAGTCACCGTCGCAATTGGACTTCGGCGGCTTCGCCGTGTCCTTGTCGAACCGGTAGAGCGTCATGCCGTTCTGGTCGGTGAGCACCTGTCCGACGCTCGCGACGTCCGCGACGACGAGTTTCGATTCGTTCGACGCCGGAGCTGCGTTGCCCACCTGGCCGTTGGCGATCTGGCCGCCACCGGTGCCGCCCGCCGCCGCGGGGGCGATGACCGGCTGAGCAGTTTCGGCACCCGAGCAAGCGGTGAGCACTGCCAGCCCGGCTGCCGCAGCGGCGACGGAGACGGCGATGCGCGTGCGAAGCATGGAAGTTCTCCTTGTGTCCGTGGGGTTTCCCGCCGCTCGGTGCGGCTGCCTGATACCCACTACACGGACACTCGGCGAAGGCGGTTCAAAGTTTTTTCGCGCCTTCGCCGAGCTGCTCCTACGCCCTCTCGAGCGCGCGGTCGACCAGCACACCCGCGGCCCCGGTGTACCCGGCGGGATCGAGCAGCTCGTCCAGCGCGGCCGGGGTCAGCACCCCGGTGACGGCGGGCAGCTCGTCCAGCACATCCCGCAGCGGCCGGTCCTGCTCCACTGCTTGTCGCGACGCCGCACCCAGCAGTTCCTTGGCCTTCGCCTTCCCGAGCAGCGGCGCGAGCACGGCGGACAGCCGTTCGGAGACGATCAGCCCGTGCGTCGACGCCAGGTTCGCCCGCATCCGCTCGGGCTGAGCCGCGAGCCCCCGCGCCAGCTCGACGGCGGTGTGCGCGGCTCCACCGGTCAGCCGCAGGCATTCCCGGACGAGCTGCCACTCGGCGTGCCACACCCCAGCCGACCGTTCATCTTCGGCCAGCATCGACTGCGTGACCCCGGCGGCCAGCACCGGCACCTGCAGCGCGGCGGAACGGATCAGCGTCGCGAGCACGGGGTTCCGCTTGTGCGGCATCGCCGACGACCCACCCCGCCCACCGGCGGCCGGTTCGACGACTTCACCCAGCTCGGTCCGCGTCAGCGTCGCAACGTCGACGGCCAGCTTCCCCAGCGCACCCGCGGTGAACGCGAGCGCGGCGGCGAGGTCGGCGACGGGCGTCCGCAGCGAGTGCCACGGCAGCACGGGCGCGGCCAGCCCGGTCTCCTCGGCGAAGGCTGCGACGAGCCGCTCGGCGTAACCCTCGTCGACCCGCGCCGGGTCGCGCGCGGTGTCGCCGGCCGCGCTGGTGTTGGCCGCGTCGTCGCTAGCCGCGTTGGGGTGCGTCGTGCCGTCGACAGCCGCGGTGTCGACGGCCGCGCTGTCGCCGTCGTGGGTCCTGGTGTCGGCCTCGTCTTCGCCGCCCGCGCCTTCGCCGCCTGCACCTTCGCTAGCCGTACCGTCGTTACCCGCGCCCGCGCCCGCGCCCGCGCCCGCGCCCGCGCCCGCGCTGACCGCGCCGCCGTCGGCGGCGGTGCTGGTGTCGGCTTCCGGGCCCCCGCCCCCGCCCCCCGCCCCACGCCGTCCCGCTTGCCCCTTCCCCGTGCCCTCGGCCAGGCGGGCGTACTCCACGTACGCCGCCAGCGTCCCCGCTGCCCCGCCGAGTGAGACCGGCAGTCCGCCATCGAGCAGGCGGCGGATCCGCGCGGCCGCGTCCAGCACCAGCTGCCGCCAGCCCGCGGCCTTGAGGCCGAACGTCGTCGGCACCGCGTGCGCCGTCAGCGTGCGCCCGGCCATGGTCGTGTCCCGGTGCGTGCGCGCCAGCTCGGCCAGTGCCTCGGCGGTGGCGTCGAGATCGGCCGCGAGCGGCCGCAGCGTCCGGTCGGCGACCAGCATCATCGCGGTATCGAAGATGTCCTGGCTCGTCGAGCCGCGGTGCACGTACTCGGCCGCGCTCCCGCCGACCGCCGACGTCAGCGCCTTCACCAGGCCGACGACCGGGTTCGCGGTCGCCCGCGACTCCCGCGCCAGCTCGACGACGTCGATCCGTGCGCCGCCGGCGGCCGCCGTGATCGCGTCCGCGGCTTCGGGCGGTACCGTCCCGAGCCGCGCTTGCGCTCTCGCCAGCGCTGCCTCCGCGTCGAGCATCGCGCGCAGCCAAGCCTCGTCACCGGTCGACGCTTCGGCCGGCGTACCGGCCCGTACCGGGGACAGCAGTCCGGAATCGGGGTCGACGCTCATGGCCTCAGCATCGCACGCGCCCGGCCTCGCCGAAGGCCACGCTGCCGCGTCTGGCACGCTCATCGGCCATGAGCAGCGTTCCGTCCACGGAGGACACCGCCGACGCCGCCGACGTCGAACCCCGGGGTTTCGCCGCCGAGCGGCTGACCTTCTTCTCGGACGCCGTCGTAGCCATCGCGATCACGCTGCTCGCGCTCGAGCTGCCGCTGCCGGAGGGCGCCACCAGCGCCGAACTGCTGCGTTCACTCGGCCATCACCAGTCCGAATACATCTCCTTCCTGATCAGTTTCGTCGTGATCGGCGGCCACTGGCGCGCCCATCACCGGCTGTTCGACCACGTCACCACCCTCGACGGCGGCCTCATCCGGCTCAGCTTCGGCTGGCTGCTGACGCAGGTGATCATGCCGTTCGCCACGAAGGTGATCGCCGAAGACGGCGGGTTCGAATTCCGCTTCGTCTTCTACGCGCTCGTGCAGGTCGTCGCGCTGACGCTGTTCCTCCTCATGGCCCGGCGCATCCAGGGCAGCCACCACTACCGCGCGGACACCCCGCCTGAGCTCTTCGGCAAGGTCTACCGCGGGATCGGCACGATGGCCGCCGCCTTCGTCGTCTCGATCCCGGTCGCCTTCTTCACGCACTGGGCCTATGCCTGCTGGATCGTCGTCCCGTTCGTGGTCAACCTCCTCTTCCGCCTGCGCCACCGCGCCGGCTGAGCCGCTACTCGCCCGTCACGCCGTCGATCCGCTCGCGGACCAGGTCGGCCTGGCCGCAGTGCCGTGCGTACTCGCCGATCATGCGCAGCATCAACCAGCGCAGAGCGAACGGTTCGCCCGTGCTGCGCCGGACGCCGGTCTGCTCCATCGAGCTTGCCGCGACGATCTCCCGGGAGCGCGCGCATTCCGCGTGCCACAAGGAAAAGGCCTCGTCCACGTCCCCGTCGAGCGAGGTGAAGTCCTGCTCCGGGGCGTCGTCGGAGTAGTACAGGTTCGGCAGGTCCTCACCGGCGAACTGGATCCGGAACCACCAGCGTTCGACACCCGTGAGGTGCCGCAACAGCCCGTGCAGGGTCAGCGTCGACGGCGACACCGAGCGCTCGGCCAGGCGGCCGGGGTCCAGACCGGCGCACTTGAGTTCGAATGTGCGCCGGTAGTAGTCGAGGCTCTCGGTGAGCGCCTGCCGCTCGTCGGCGATCGGTGTCGGGTCTTCGCGGGGCCCGGTCAAGCGGGCCGGGGCCGCGACCGGAGTGCTGTGTTCGGTCATGTGCGGAGCGTGCCACGGGGGTCCGACAATTTTCGGGGCGCCGGGCTGTCCGGTGATCGGGCAACGGGCTGAAAACCCCAGTTCAGACACGGTTTCGAGAACCAGGTAACGAATTTCGGGGACCGCCGATCTGATCTTCGTCACCCCTGCTGCGCACGCCGGTCCCCACGGTCGAAGCGGCACCCCTCGGTTCGGAACCAGGAGATCAAGACGATGCAGCGAACCGGACGAAGAACCGCAGTTCTGGCCGCGCTCACGACCGCCGCCCTGATCGGGGCCCCCGCCGTCGCGTCCGCGGCACCCGTCCCCAGCTCGATCGACGTCAGCGAAACCACCGTGCACGCGGGCGACACGTTCACGGTCACGGAGCAGCTCTACAACCCGACGGACTTCACGGTCACCGGCGCGAAGGCGGCGCTCTACGCCAAGGAGAAGCCGGTCGTCGACCTGGTGGACCTGGTCTCCTGCACCGGCGCGATCGCGTGCTCGCCGTACCTCAGCAGCTTTCGCGGCGGCGTCGGCGACCTGGGCGCCGGCGAGAGCAAGACGGTGACGTTCACCTTCCGCGTGAAGGAGGACGCCCAGCCCGGGCAGTTCACGCTGCAGCACCAGTTCGCCGGCGACAACTACGCGTTCGGCGTCGAGGACGGCCCGGCCGTCACGATCGCCGCACCGAACGAGGCCGACGTCAAGGTCGCGCTGGCCGGGGCCGCACGCGCCGGCCTGGCCGCCCGCGTCGACTACGTGATCACGGTCTCGAACACCGGCCCCGCCACCGCGACCGGCGTCCGCGTGACGGCCAACGCGGGATCGGGCCGCACGGTCACCTCCCTGACCGGTTGCACCCGCGCGGGCACGGACCTGACCTGCGCGATCGGTAACCTCGCGCCGGGCGCCTGGGCGACGGCGAAGTTCAGCTCCGAGGGCGGCTTCTTCGCCTGGGGCGCGTTCACGGCCACGGCCCAGCGCGCGGCGAGCGCCCCGGCCGACCCGGAAGCGGCCAACGACAAGGCGTCGAAGAAGTGCACGGCTTACACCGGCCTGTTCGTGCAGTGCTGACGGCGTGACGCGCGGGGTCCGGCCGGGCCCCGCGCGTCAGTCCACTGAGGAGCGTCACAACCTGAAGGCCGCCGAGCGGGCGCGTTGCCGCACCGCCTCGGCGGTTTCTTCGATCGTCTGGTCGGTCGTGTCCATGACGTTCCGTTCGAGCTCACCCAGCGCGGCGAACGCCCCGTGCATGCCGGTGAGCGGCTCGACGTCGGTGAGTTCCGGCGCACTCCGGGCGGTCCCGCGCGCGAGGGTGGCCTCGAGGTCCGGCCGCAGGACGACGTAGAAGAGGTCCAGACCGCCCCGCTTCGCGACGTCGCGGAACGGCTCCAGCGCCCACGGCCCGACGACGCCGTCCAGAACGACGTCGTAGCCACCGCGCGCGTACCCGCAGGCGGCCTCGGCGATCACCGCGAGCACGACCTCGTTCTGCCGCGCGGCCTCGGGCAGGTACGGCGCCACGAACCCGGTCCGGATCCAGACGTAGAAGCTGTCGGTGTGCAGGTACACGGTGGCCCGCGGCGCGTCCACGGTGACGAGCCGGGCAACGGTCGACTTCCCGGCACCGGGCGGCCCGGTGAGGATCAGCAGCGAACCAAGCATCCCCGCATCATGGGCGGCCGACCGGCCGAGAACCAGTCTTGACCTTCCACCCGGCCTCAGCCGCACCCCGGTGTGGAGGTACCGGAGCGGGGCCTGGCTAAACTGGGGGCGCGGGCCGTTAGCTCAATTGGTAGAGCTGCGGACTTTTAATCCGTAGGTTCTGGGTTCGAGCCCCAGGCGGCCCACCAGACACCACCCCGTCACGGCCAGCTCCACCGCATCCCCCGGATCCCCGGCGGTCCACCGGAGCTGAACACGTGCGCGGGAGAACCCGGCGAAACCGCGGTCACGTCCCGCTCCGGACCACCCGGCGAATCCAGCCGGTAAGAGTGGCAGGACGCCGGCAGCGCACCGGGGGCGAAGTGGACCTCGAGCAGGTGCTCGGTCCCCCGGTGGCGGAAGCGGCGGTCGTAGCTCGTGTCCGGCACGCCGTCGCAGTACTCGAATTCGTACTCCAGGATCGCCGTCTCGCCGACGGCCAGCGACCGGTGCGGGACCAGCTCGCTGACCACGAACCCCGGCTCGGTCAGCACTTCCGTGCGCACCGGCCGGCAATACCGCGTCGACACCAGGCGGGGTGGGTGACCCGGGGTGCAGCCGCGCAGGACCACGACCTTGGACTGGACCGGTTCGGTGACCGCGCGGACGACTTCGCGCACGTGCAGGCGGGTCAACGCGCGGGTCGCGTCGACGTGCAGCACTTCGTGGAGACTGAGCACGACCAGCGACGTCTCGTCCGCCGCTTCGAAGGAGTGCAGGACCGCCACCACGTGGGCGCGGGGTTCCCACAGCCGCTCCCAGCACACCGGGCCCGGCGTCGCGGGGCCCTCGCCGGGCAGCGCGAGCAGGTCGGTCAACGCGCGAGTGGGCAGGCCGAGGACGCCTTCGAGCACCGCGACCGCGCGTAGCGACTCCGGGCGTTCGGGGCGGGTGCGGCCGGTGCGCCAATAGCTCAGCGTCGTCGTGCTGACGGGGACGCCGGCGGCGGCGAGGCGGCCCTTGAGGCGGGCCAGGCCGAGCCCGCTGTGGTCGATGGCCAGGGTCAGCGCCCGGCTGAACGGGCCGGTGGCGAGCGCGTGCGCCAGCTCCCGCCCGGCTGGCTCGGGTGCGGGTACCGCGAACAACGGCATCCAGGTTCCTCAAGCGTCGGTCGAGCCGGAGAGTCCACCCGGCGGGTCACGGCGGATCGCGCCGAGCCGGCGACGGGCGTCCCCCGGGTTTAACAGCCGCGGCCGTCCCTGTCACCCGACGAACGTCGGCCTTGTCGATCAAGCGGATTCCGCGGGAAAGCGCAACCCGCCGAAGGAACCGTCCTTTTCCGTTGATCGGCTCGGGACTTCCAGCGGATTACCGGAAACGCACCGCCCGCTTACGTTCGGTGAGTCCCCACCGGTTCCCCAAGGAGTCCCGAAATGCGTGAAAACCCCGGCCGCTTCGTCCGCGCCGCCGCTGTGCTCGCCGGTTCCTGCGCCGTGTTCGCGACGCTCGCCGCCGCCCCCGCGTCGGCCGCCCCGGTCGCGCCGCTCTCGCCCGACGCGCAGCCGTCGATCATCGGCGGCAGCACCGCGCAGAACCCCGGCTACATCACCCGGTTCAACGGCCACGCCAACGGTTACACGTTCTTCTGCACCAGCACGCTGATCGGCGCGCGCTGGGTCCTGACCGCCAAGCACTGCATGTACGACAACAACGGGCAGCGCCTGTCCGACATCGACCTCTACGTCGGATCGAACAGCGCTTCCGGTGGCGTGCACGCGAAAGCGTCGTCGACCTACCTGTACTCGGGCGGCGACCTGGCCCTGATCAAGCTGAACACCAACGGGGGCAGCACTTTCGCGAGGCTCGCGTCGAGCTCGTCGGACGCGAACGAGGGTGACGCCGCCCGCGTCTACGGCTGGGGCGCGACCCAGTCCACCGACGAGGGCAGCCACCAGTCGAGCGTGCTGAAGCAGGCGTCGGTGGAGATCTCCGACACCGGTGCCAGCGACTACTTCGGCGGGCCGGCGATCGAAGCGGCCACCCCGAACGGCGCGGTCGCCGGCGGCGACTCGGGCGGCCCGATGCTCGACGGCGGTGTCCAGGTCGGCGTGTGCTCGACCAGCGACCGGTCCAGCACCACCACCTACGGCAGCGTCGCGGCGGGTCGCAACTGGATCCGCCAGGTCAGCGGGGTCTGACCCATGCGAAAAATGCTTTCGGCCGCATTCGCGGTTCTCGCGATGGCCGTACCCGGAATCGCGCAGGCACAGCAGAGCCCGGAAATCATCGGCGGCACCACGGCGACGGAGACTTACAGTTTCATGGTCTCGCTGAGCAACGGGTGCGGCGGCAGTCTCGTCGCGCCCCAGTGGATCGTGACCGCGGACCACTGCGGCAGCGCGTCGCAGGGCCGCATCGGCTCGACCACGAAGAACTCCGGTGGCGAGGTGGGCCGCATCGACCGCCGGATCACCAAGCCCGGCACCGATCTCACGCTGATGCACCTGTCCGCGGCGGCGCGCGCCACCCCGGTGCCGATGGCGACGAGCAACCCGGCCGCGAACACCACCGCCCGGCTGCTGGGCTGGGGCTGCACGAGCTGGCCGGGCTGCAGCACCCCGACCACGCTGCGGCAGATCGACCTGCGGGTGCTGCCCAGCAGTTCCTGCTACGCCGGCGGTGGCGGCTCGGGTGACGTCTGCGTTTCCGGCGACCGCACGCATTCGGCGTGCCACGGCGACTCCGGCGGCCCGGCGGTCGTCGGCACGACCGGCAACTGGACGCTGGTCGGCGAAACGCACGGCCCCGGCGACGACAACGGCGAGTGCGCGACGAGCACCCTCTACACCGGGATCGCCCAGCACCTCACCTGGATCCGGCAGCAGACCGGGTCCTGACCCCGCGAGCCCGTGGTCCTCGCGACCACGGGCTCGCTAGGCTCGGCCGATGGACGCGACCCGGCGGCTCATCGTCGTCCGCCACGCCAAGTCGGATTGGTCGGGCGAGCTCCCCGACCACGAACGCCCGCTGGCGCCGCGCGGGCTCGAAGCCGCGCCCAGGCTCGGCCGCTGGCTCACCGAGCAGGGGTACGTCCCCGAGCTCGTCTTCTGCTCCACCGCCCGCCGCACCCGGGAGACCTGGCAGCACCTCGCCGGGGAGCTGCCCGCCGCGCCGCCGGTGACGTACGACGAAGACCTCTACGGCGCCGACGTCCCCGAACTGCTGAGCGCGGCGAGCCGGGCGCCGGCCGACGTCACCACGATCGCGCTGGTCGCGCACGAGCCCGGCGTCAGCGATCTGACGCTGCACCTCGCCGGGCGCGGTGAAGACACCCGCGCCGTCCAGGTCAAGTTCCCGACCGGCGCCGCCGCCGTGCTCACGACGTCCGACCCCTGGGACGCACTCGCCACCGCGAAGCTCGTCGCCTTCTTCCGGCCCCGCGACTGACTTCGGGGCATTGCCCCAGCCGCTTTCACATGCGTACTCTCCATTCACTCACAGGTTTGGTGTTCATATTTGTGAATGGAGCGGACATGGTTTTCCGCCACACCGTCGTGGCCGCGCTCGCCGCGCTCGGTCTCGTCGCCACGTCCTTCGCCGCCCCGGCGGCCGAGGCCACGCCACGGAGCTGCAGCATCCCGGTGATCGGGCCGGTCTGCGCTCCCGACACCGCCGTCCTCGACGGCAGCCGGCTGCTCCGGACGAAGTTCGCGGCGCTCGCCGGCGAGAAGACGTCCCGCACGGCGTTGAGCAACCTCCTCGCCGCGGCGAAGACCGACCTCACGGCCGGGCCGTGGAGCGTCACCTCGAAGAAGCAGGTCCCACCCAGCGGGGACAAGCACGACTACCTGAGCCTCGCGCCCTACTGGTGGCCGACCACCGAGCCGACCGCGGAAAACCCGTGGGGCTGCCCGTTCGTGCAGAAGGACGGCCAGCGCAACCCCGTCGTCGACGAGATCACCGACCACGCCTACCGCGGTGACGCGTTCGCCGCGATCTACCGGCTCGCGCTGGCCTGGTACTACACCGGGGACGCGCGGTACGCCCGGCGCGCGGCGCTCGACCTGCGCACATGGTTCCTCGATGCGGCCACGAAGATGAACCCGAACATGAACTACGCGCAGGGCATCCCGTGCAAGGTCGACGGGCGCGGCATCGGCATCATCGAGTTCTCCTACACGCTGACGCAGGTCGTCGATGCCACCGCGATCCTGGCCACCGGCGCCCCGGGCTGGACGAAGACCGACCAGTCCGGCATGACCGGCTGGTACACGCAGTTCCTCGACTGGCTGCGCACCAGCAAGAACGGCGCCGACGAAGCCAAGGCCCAGAACAACCACGGCAGCTTCTACGACATGCTCGCCGCCGCGCTCGCCCTCGGCACCGGGCAGCGCGACCTGGCCAAGACCATCGCGCAGAACGCCGGCCCGGGGCGGATCGCGCCGCAGATCCAGGCGGACGGCTACCAGTCGCAGGAGGCGAGCCGGACCCGGAGCTGGCACTACTCGAACTTCAACCTCGTCGCGCTGACGCGGCTCGCCCAGATCGGCGAGCACGTCGGCGTCGACCTGTGGCACTACACCGCACCCAGCGGTGCGACGCTGTTCAAGGCGGTCGACTTCCTGATCCCGGGCGCCACGCAAGGGCCGTCCACGTGGCCGTACCCCGAGCTGGACTTCCGGCCGTACGCGGCGCTCGACGTCCTGCACGCGGCGGCCGACGCGGGTGATCGCGCGGCGCGCACGGCGGTGCCGAAGGTGCCGGTCCAGCCGGGCGGCGACCTCTACCCGGTCCGGCCCGCCGCCGAACAGCTCGACGACATTTCCGGTTCCTGACGGCGAAAGGGGCCCGGTCGCGTGACCGGGCCCCTTTCTCCGGGAATCAGACCCCGGCCACCTGGGAAATCCAGCTGCGATAACGCGTGATGTTCGTGTACGCGGTGTTGTTCGACCGGTCGCTGGTCGAGGCGACCCCGACCTGGCGGCCGGAAGCGAACATCGGGCCGCCCGAGTCGCCGCCGGCGGTGATGCCGTTGACGCGGTTCGCGCAGACCGCGACGCCGCCGGTGTAGTCGCTGCAGCCGATCGAGTTGACCCGGACCGTCGCGACCTTCAGGTACCGCGACTGGCAGTTGATCTCGGAGCCGCACTGGCTGGTCGCGCCCCAGCCGTAGACCGAGACGTTCTGCCCGACCGCGACGTCACCGACGTTGCCGAGCGGCGAGTACGTCGCGCTGACCGAGGTCGTGAGCTTGACGATCGCCAGGTCGGCGGAGCCCGGGTAGCGCGTGATGGTGGAGCCGGTGGCCGTCGTGCCGCCGCTGGTCTGGTCCAGGCTGCCGATCCGGAACGTGTAGGTGCCGGAGCTGCTGACGCAGTGCTTGGCGGTGAGGATGTACTGCGGCGCGATGATCGTCGCGGTGCAGTTCTGCTGGCCGTTCACGAACAGCCGGGCCGCCCAGGGGCCGCTCGTGGCGGTGCTGCCGCCGATGATCGACGGCTGGGCCTGCGGGGTGGTCTGGGCGGACGCGGGACCGCCGAGGCCGACGACGGCCAGTGCGGTGCTCGCGGCCAGCAGGACGAACTTGCCGAATTTCACGCTGACTCCTTTTCACGCGGGGGAGAGCCGCGTGGGGGAAAGCCGGTGGGGACCGAACGACAAGAGTGTCCGAGTTGAAGGGGAATGTCCGGAACCGACGAAAGTCGCCGGTGGAATCCGTATTTATTTCCCCGCGGGGGCTACGTGCAGTTACCCGTACTGTTACGCCGCGACCTTGGCGGGCGCGGACTTGCGCAGCCAGTAGAGGCCGATGACCGGCAGGACGAGCGGGATGAACAGGTAGCCCTCGCCGTAGACCGACCAGACGGTCGGGTGCCGGAAGGCGGCCGCGTCGACCAGGCTCAGCGTGCCGATGGTCAGCACACCCAGCAGCTCGATCGAGCAGGCCACGAGGGCCACGCGCCACCAGCCGTCGCCGCGGCGGGCCAGCGCGATCGTCGCGACGATGTAGACGACCGCGGCGAACGCCGAGAGCAGGTACGCGAGCGGGGCTTCGTGGAACTTGGTGCCGATCTGGACGCCGGCCCGCGACGTCGCGGCCAGCGCGAAGATCGCGTACACGGCGACGAGCACGCGTCCGGGGCCGGTGGCCGTCCTACGCCGTTGCTCCACTCCACACCTCGTTCAGTCGCAGCACCATCACCGGGATGGCCAGGCAGGCGATGCCCAGCACCGCCGTGCTCGAGCGGCTCCGCTCGGCCAGCGCCCAGGCGGCGCCGACCGGCAGCACGACCAGGCTGCCGATCAGGTAGGCCAGGTAGGTCGCCAGGCTGCCGGGGCGGTCACCGCCCGCGAGCAGCACGATGCCGATCACCAGCTGGGCGACCAGCAGCAGCTCGAGGACTGCGAGCGCGATCAGGAGCGGGTTGTCCGGCAGCCGGTTGCGCGCGGACTGGAGGAAGCTCCAGAGCGCGACGAGCGCGGCCGCCACGGCGACCGTCACGGCGAATCCGAAGATCACCCGTTCCTCCTTCCGCTCCGCCGGGCGCCAACTTACTCCGTGGAACCGGGCGGTCCGCCCGCCGAGGTGCCGCGGCGTGGCGCGGGCCACGTCGTGCTCCACTGTGGACGATCCGGTGGTCACGCGAATCGCGGCCATCGGGTTATTTGATCACCGCGGCGCCTTGATGGCATTCTGCCAATTCGGCGGCGCATTCCGCCCGGTACTGAGGTGGACCTGGGTGAATGTCGTAAAAAGCTTCGTGTTACACCACTACGGAGTGGTGGGCTGCCTCGTAAAAATAACCCTCAGTTCCGATACCGGCTGGTAAGCGACCTTTTTGCCTACCTCGGATAGCCCAGTTGAACCCCCGTGTTGGCGGATTGGCCCAGGGCCGTTCGGCATGGGGGAATATTCCTCGTCCCGGGGCCGCGGCGCCCCGGGGGATCGCACGGAGGGGTATCCCGGATGGACCAGCGCTACGAAGCTTATTGCTTCGCCGACCCGTTGTTCTACGACGAACAACCGGAAATCGGCGCGCCGGTCGACGATTTCGCTTCGGCGCTGCCGGCGCCGGCAGGCTGGGTGAGCGCCGAGCGCGGCGTCTGGCGCGCGCTGCACCCCCGGGGGCAGGTTCTTCCCGCTCAGGGCTGGAAAATCCACGTCTCCGCGGGTCTGGACAACGCCCGCCGGGTCCTCGAGCAGGTGCACGAGTACTGCCTCGAGCACCGCGTCTCGTACAAGCACCTCCGCTCGATGCTGACCCTGCTCGCCCGGAATTCGAAATACGCGCCGCGGGACGGCAGCGCCAAGCTGGTGACGATTTACCCGGCGGACGACAGGCAGCTCGAACGGGTTCTCGAAGACCTCTCGGCGCGGCTCGAGGGCGAGCACGGTGCCTATGTCCTGAGCGACCTGCGATACGGCGACGGGCCGCTCTACGTGCGTTACGGCGGATTCGCCGAACAGTGGGTCGAACACGACGGCAACCGCGTCCTGGCGATCCGCAAGCCGGACGGCCGGCTCGTCCCCGACAAGCGGGAGCCGACGTTCTCCGTCCCCGATTGGGTGAAAATTCCGGCGTGTTTGCGGAGCAGCGTGGCCGCGCGCAAGGCCGGCGACCCGGCTCAATTCCACTACCGGGTGACGAGGTCCCTCCACTTCTCGAACGGCGGCGGCGTCTACCTCGCCGAGCCCAAGGCGGGCGGCGAGCAGATCGTCCTCAAGGAAGCCCGCCCGCACGCCGGCCTCGACAAGGCGGGGACCGACGCCGTCGAACGCCTCCGCCGCGAGCACGACGTCCTCGACCGGCTGGCCGGCGTGCCCGGCGTGCCGCGGGCCCTCGAGCGGTTCACCGTCTGGGAGCACCACTACCTGGCCATGGAGTACATGCCGGGCACCTCGCTGGGCAACTGGCTGGCCCGCAACTACCCGCTGACCAGGCGAGACATCACCGAGGCCGACCTCGCCGACTACGCCCGGCGCGCGCTCGACATCGTTGACGGCGTCGAGAGGGCGATCGAGGCCATCCACGCCCGCGGCGTCGTCTTCGGCGACCTGCACCCGCTGAACATCCTGGTCGACGACGACGGCCGGATCTCCCTGATCGACTTCGAACTGGCCTTCGACGTCGAGTCCGGCGACCGCCCGGCACTGGGCGCACCCGGTTTCCGCGCCCCGGCCGACCGCACCGGCTTCGAGATCGACGAGCACGCGATCGCCGCGTTGCGGCTGTGGCTGTTCCTGCCGCTCTCCCAGCTGACGGAACTCGCCCCGCCGAAGCTGCCCGGGATCGCGGAGTTCGTCGAACGCCGGTTCGGCCTCGCCGAGGGGTACGCCGACGCCGCGGTCGCGGTGCTGGCTCCGCGCACCGCCCCTGCGGCGCCATCACCGGTCCACACCGAGCTCGACCAGCGGAAACCGGACTGGCCGCTGGTCCGCAAGCAGATCGCCGAAGCGATCCTGGCCAGCGCGACCCCGGCCCGCAAGGACCGGCTCTTCCCCGGCGACATCGAGCAGTTCCGCGTCGGCGGCGCCTGCTTCGGCGTCGGCGCCGCGGGCGTGCTGCACGCCCTCGACGTCATCGGCGCCGGCCGGTTCCCGGAGCACGAGCGCTGGCTGATCGATGCGGTCCGCCGGGACCCGCCGACCCGGCCCGGCTTCTACGACGGCAGCTACGGCATCGCGTACGTGCTGGAGAACTTCGGCCACCGCGAGGAGGCCACGAGGCTGCTGGCGTCGTCCGCGCGGCTGGTCGAGCAGACGACCGACCACGCCCTCGAAAGCGGCCTCGCCGGCATCGGGCTCGCGATGCTGCACTTCGCGGCGGTCCGCCAGGACAACGAGTTCGGCCGCCAGGCGCTGACCACGGCCGTCCGGCTGGCCGAGGCGCTGGAGACGGCGGCGGCGCCGGGGAACTTCGCCCGCGCCGGCCTGCTGTCCGGCTGGTCCGGGCCCGCGCTGCTGTTCATCCGCCTCTTCGAGCGCACCGGCGAGCCGGCTTGGCTGTCCTTCGCCGACCAGGCGCTGACGCGCGACCTCGAGGAGTGCGTCGAGACCGACGACGGCTCACTGCAGGTCCGCGACGGCGCGGCCCGCACACTGCCGTACGCGGGCATCGGCAGCGCCGGCATCCTCCTGGTCGCCGAGCAGCTGGCCCGGCACCGCCCGGACGCCGAAGCCTGCGAGAGCCTCCCCGCCCTGCGCGAGTCGTGCCGCGGCGAGTTCGTCATCCACCCGGGCCTGCTCTACGGCCGGTGCGGGCTGGCGGTCGCGCTCGGCATGGACCCGGACCCGTCGCCGTCGATCCGCGCGGCGATCGACCTGCACCTCGCGCGCCTGGCCTGGTACGCGGTCCCGTTCAAGGGCGGCCTCGCGTTCCCCGGCAACCAGCTGCTGCGCCTGTCGATGGACGTCAAGACCGGCGGCGCGGGAATCCTCCTCGCGCTCGCCGCCCTCCTGGACGGCAAGGAGGTGCTGCCCCTCCTGGGCGGCACGCCGTCCCCCCAGACCTCCGGTCGCTGACCGGCGGACCCCGAAGGAAACCCGAAGGAAGGAACATCGATGGAACTCGTTCTGGAGCTGCAGGCCATGGAGACCCCCGAGGTCCTCGACGGCGGTCACGGCGGTCACGGCGGCGGCACGTCGAACCTGAGCCTGCTCGCGGCGTGCGCCCACAGCACGCTCAGCCTCCTGACCTGCTGCTGATCTCGGCTGACCTCCTGCTGATCGGGCGGTTCGCCGGCGAGTAGTGCCGAGGTGAACGGTGCGGGAGCGGCACAGGCCAAGTGCGCCGCTCCCGCACGTTCATTGTGGCTCCGGTTCCGCCACGGCGGTACCTGTCCGAAGGAGTGAGATGCGCGGCCCCGCCGATCGGCTGCTGCTCAAGGTGGCCGGCCTCGACCGCCTCCGCCTGGCGGCCGTCGTGGTCACCGCGCTGGTCGCGACCGCGGCGGGCCTGCTTTTGCCCAGCGCGCTCGCGGGGGCGGTGGACGCCGTGCTCGCCGGCCGCCCTTCCGGCCCCGAGGTCTTCCGGCTGTTCGTGGTCGGCGGAGCGGAGATCGCCGCCGACGTCGTGGGCGGAATCCTGACGACCCGCCTCACCGCGACGGCGTCCGCCTGGCTGCGCCGCACCCTCTCCGACAAGCTGTTCGCACTGGGCGCCCGAACCCGCTTCGCGGAGGGCGACTCGATCAGCCGCCTCACGGGAGATTGCACGGGCGCGGGCGGCATCGTCACGATCGTCGTCCAGTGCGGCTCGATGCTGGTCATCTCGTCGGGCGCCGTCGTTCTGCTCGCCCTGCTGGACTGGCGGCTGGCGCTGGTCTTCCTCGGAAGCATCCCGTTCGCGCTGGTGCTCGCCCGCAGCCACCTCCGCCGCACGGCCGACGACGTCTTGACGTACCAGCAGGTTTCCGGCGAGCTCGCGGCCCGGATGGTCGACGCGGTCGCCGGCCTCAGAACGATCGCCGCGTCCGGCACGGCCGATCGGGAGGCCTCGCGAGTCCTGCGCCCGCTGCCGAAGCTGACGCTCGCCGGCCAGGGCCTGTGGCGCACCCAGGCCCGGATGGTCTGGCGCGCCGGCCTGCTGACCCCGGCGGTCGAGCTTTCGGTGCTGGCCGCCGCCGGCTTCGGGGTGCTGGAAGGCCGGTTGAGCGTCGGCGACGTCGTGGCCACGCTCGGCTACGTCGCCCTCGCCCTCGGCCTGGTCACCCAGATCCCGTTGCTCACGATGCTGTCCCGGGCGCGCGGCTGCGCCGAGCGGCTCGTCGAGGTCCTCGAGGAGCCCGAACCCGCACCCGGCAAGCTCCCCCTCCTCCCCGGCGACGGCACGGTGCAGCTCCGCCACGTCGGGGTCACGGGCGCCCTGGCGGAGATCGACCTGCACATCGACGGCGGCACGTACCTCGCGGTCGTCGGCCGCTCGGGCTCGGGCAAGTCGGTGCTGGCCGAGGTGCTCGGCGGCCTGATCACACCGGACGAGGGGCAAGTCTTCCTCGACGGCCGCCCGCTCGAGCGCATCCGCCCCGAGGAGCTGCGCGCGGTCATCGGCTACGCCTTCGAACGCCCCACCCTGCTCGGCACGACGGTCGCGGACGCGGTCGGCTACGGCTCGTGGGCCGGCGAGTCCGCCATCCGCAGCGCCTGCCGGACAGCGCAGGTCGACGAGGTGGTCGTCCGGCTCCCCGAGGGCTACCGGACGCTCCTGACCGAGACACCCCTGTCCGGCGGCGAGGCCCAGCGCCTCGGGCTCGCGCGGGCGATCGTCCACCACCCACGCGTCCTGATCTTCGACGACGCCACCGCCAGCCTCGACACGGTCACGGAGGCAGCGGTCGAGCGCGCCTTGGCCGACGCGCTGCCGGGACGCACGCGCGTCGTCGTGACCCATCGAGCCGGCACAGCTGCCCGCGCCGACCTGGTGGTCTGGCTGGAGGAGGGCCGCATCCGCGCGGTCGCCCCGCACGCCGCCCTGTGGCGAGAGCCGGGTTATCGCGGTGTCTTCACGGAGGACGACGAGTGAGCCTGCGCCGGTTGTACTGGTCCGCCCTCGCCGCGCAATGGCGCGGCGGTGTGGTGCTGCTGGTGTGTTCGCTGCTGGAAGGCATCCCTGCGTTCTTTTCGGGCCGGCTGGTCGAGCTGTCCGTGGACCGCGGTTTTGCAGCCGGCGCCCCGGCCGCCGGCCTCGGCTGGCTGGCGTTGTTCGGCGTGGCCGCCGTGCTCGGCGCGTTCGGCGCCCGGATGGTCTGGCACCAGCTCGGCACGGTCATCGAACCCCTCCGCGACGCTCTCGTGACGGCGGTCGTCCGCGGCGTCCTCCACGACGACTCCCCACCGCGCAACCGACCCGACTCCAGTGGCGTCGCGCGGATCACCCAGCACGTCGAGGTCGTCCGCGACGCAACCGCCGGCCTGCTCGTCCAGGCCCGCGGCATGCTGGTGACGACGGCGTCCGCCCTCGCCGGCCTCGCGACCGTCGCCGGCGCGCTCGTGCTGCCGGTCGCGGTCCCGGTGGTGTGCGCGCTGGTCGTCTTCGCCTGCCTCCTGCCGTCGCTGGCTCGCCGCCAGCGCGCGCTGGCACTGGCCGACGAGCACACGGCAGCAACAGCCGGCGCCTCGCTGTCTGGCATGCGCGACATCGTGGCTTGCGGCGCGCAGCCGATCGCCGCGCTGGCGATGTACGACGCGGTCGACGCCCAAGCCCGGGCCGCAATCCGCGTGGCGCGCTCGAGCGCCCTTCGAGCGCTGGTGATCTCGCTCGGCGGGTTCGTTCCGCTGCTCCTCGCGCTCGCCCTGGCTCCGGGCCTGGTCGTCAGCGGCGAGCTGACCGCGGGCGCGGCTTTGGGCGCGCTCGTCTACCTGGCCACGACGATGCAACCGGCACTGCGCGGCTTGGCCGCCACGGCCGGCACCGTCGTCCTGCGCCTGCTCGTGGCTCTTCGCCGGTTGGCGGAGACTGCCGAATTGCCCGACGTCGTCGACGGTACGGCGACCCCGCGCGGAACCGACGTCCAGGTGCGCGGCCTGACGTTCAGCTGGGGTGCGTCGGCCGAGCCCGTGGTCCGTGGTCTGGACCTGGGGCTGCGGCCGGGGGAGCACCTCGCCGTCGTCGGGCCGAGTGGCATCGGCAAGTCGACATTGGCCGGCTTGCTCACCGGGATGCTCGCGCCGCAGGAAGGACAGGTGCTGCTGGGCGGCGTCCCGGTCCGGGACGTGCCCGCGGCCGTGCGGCACGAACTCGTGGCGCTGATCCCGCAGGAGGCGTACGTCTTCGCGGGAACGGTGCGGGACAACGTGAGCCTGTTCGCCCCGTCGGCTTCGGACGACGAGCTGTCGTCCGCCGCGGACGCGGTGGGCGCGGGCGCGCTACTGCGGCGCTTGGGCGGCCTCGACGCCGAGATCGGTCACGGCGGCGAAGGCGTCTCCGCGGGCGAAGCGCAGCTGCTCGCGTTGGCCAGGGTGTACGCCAGTTCGGCGCAATTGGTGATCCTCGATGAAGCGACCTCCCATCTCGACCCGGTGGCGGAAGCTCGCGCGGAGCGGGCCTTCGCCGCGCGGGGTGGTGTTCTGGTGGTGATCGCGCACCGGCTTTCTTCGGCTCTGCGCGCGGATCGTGTGCTCGTCGTGGACGGGCGCGAAACCGCGGTGGGCAGCCACGCCGAGCTGGTGGCCAGCTCGGCCAGGTACGCGGAGCTCATGCAGGCCTGGGCGACACCGGTGCCCGACCATGCGGCCACCGGTGCCCGCCCGCCTGCTGGTGCAGGTGGTGAACCGGTGGATGCCTCGACCGGTTCGCCTGGGGGCGGTGGTGTGACCGTTGGCGGGGCGCCTACCGGCAACGGTCACACCACACTGAGTCCCATCGTGGACGGTGGATCCGCTCCCGCCGGCGGGGCGCCTGCCGGCGGCGGTTCCGCGGCCACCGTGGGCCGTCAGCCGGACACGATTCCCGGTGCCACCGGATCGACGCCTAGGTCGCCATCCGTGTCGCGAGCCGCACGTGTCAACTGAGGACTTGTCCACTGTGGACTGATCTCATGTGCCTTCTCAGATTATCGCCGTCGGGAGGCTGGGCAAGCCCTGTGGGAAATCTGTGGACAACTCGCCGATGCTCGAGCTGCCTGTGGATAACTCGAGCTGATTCGCCGGTTCTGTCGGTGCCGTCGGGCATGATCGGAAGTGCCAAAGAACACAGCCCGGAGCGGCACCGGCAGAGAACCTGCAGAGAGAGGAGGTGACCAGCGTGCGGT
This sequence comes from Amycolatopsis sp. FBCC-B4732, assembly GCF_023008405.1. Taxonomy (NCBI): domain Bacteria; kingdom Bacillati; phylum Actinomycetota; class Actinomycetes; order Pseudonocardiales; family Pseudonocardiaceae; genus Amycolatopsis; species Amycolatopsis sp. FBCC-B4732. The sequence goes on along the minus strand of NZ_CP095376.1, from coordinate 7,800,559 downwards.
GCGTGTCAGCCGGGTTGTAGTGCTTCCAGCGCCTCACGCAGCTTGCCCGCGAGCGGTGTCGGTCGGCGCGACTCGCGGTCCACGAAGACGTGCACGAAGTGGCCTTCCGCGACCAGGGTCTCGTCGGCGGCGTACATGCCGATCTCGTAGCGGACGCTGGACTTCCCGAGGTGCGCCACCCGCAAACCCACCCGCAGCGAACCAGGAAAGGAAACCGATGAGTGATAGCCGCAGTGCGACTCGACGCACAGGCCGATCACCTCCCCGGTCTCGATGTCGAGGCCGCCCTGCTCGATCAGCCAGGTGTTGATCACGGTGTCCATCAGGGAGTAATGGACGACGTTGTTGACGTGTCCGTAGACGTCGTTGTCCTTCCAGCGCAGCGGAACCGTCTGCCAGTGGGGGTATCCGCTCACCACAGAGACACCGACTCGCGCAGGATGTCCGAGAGGTCTTCCGCGGAGGCCTCGCGCGGTGCGGTGGCCAGCAGCCGTTGCTGCTTCAGCGTTCCCTCTACCAGCGAGTCCACATCGGACTCCTCGTAGCCGACGGCGCCGATGCCGTCCGGGATGCCGATCTGGCGCATCAGGTCGATCAGCACCGCGGGCAGGTGGTCGGCGAAGTCGCTGGGCCACTCGAAGTCGGGTGCCAGCAGGCGCGCGACGCGCAGGTGGCGGTCCGGGGCCGCGTCGAAGGTGAAGCGGAACGCCGCGGGCGCTGTCAGGGACACGGCCATGCCGTGGGGCACCATGGGTTCTTCGCCTGGATAGCCGTCCGGGTGGAAGTTCCCGACCTGGCCGGCGATCGGGTACGCGTTGGCGTGGGGGATGTGCACGCCGGCGTTGCCGAAGCCGAGTCCGGCGAACGTTGCGGCCAGGGCCATGGCTTCGCGGGCCTTGAGGTCGGAACCGTCGCGGACCGCAGCCGGGAGGGCCCAGGACAGCAGCCGGAGGGACTGCTCGGCGAACATGTCGGCCAGCGGGTTCGCTCCGCAGTACGGCACCCGCTGTTCCGGGCGCTTGCGCTCGAACTCGGTGTACGGCTTCGCGGTGTAGCTCTCCGCGGCGTGGCAGAGGATGTCCATGCCGCTGGCGGCGGTCACTCCCGCGGGTTGGCTGACCGTCAGGCGCGGGTCGACGACGGCGAGGGTGGGGCGCAGCCGCAGGTGGCTGATCCCGCTCTTGACGCGCAGGGACAGCACGTCGAGGACGCAGACTGTGGTGCTCTCGGAGCCCGTGCCGGTCGTGGTCGGTACCGCGACCAGGGGCTTCAGTGGGCGCTCCGGTGCGCGGCCGACGCCGACGGGGGCGTTGACGTAGTCCATCAGGTCGCCGTCGTTGCTGGTGAGCAGGTTCGCCGCTTTGGCGGTGTCGATCGCGGATCCGCCACCTACGGCGACGAAGGCGTCGTACGGGCCGGTTCCGCGGGCGAAGTCAACCGCCTTCTGCATGCTGACATCAGTGGGCTCGACGTGTACGCCGTCGAAGATCTCGGTCTCGATGCCGTAGCCGGCGATGCCGTCGGCGATGCGGCGGGGCCAGCCGGTCGCGGCGACTTGCGGGTCGGTCAGGACGAGCACGCGGTGGGCGCCGTACTGCGTCAGGTCGTAGCCGATCTCGTCGCTGGCGCCGGTTCCGTACTTCAACGCCGGTGCGCCATAGGTAAAAACGGTTTCATGTTCGGTTGCGGCCAAGACTGCGGTCCTCGCTCCCTTGATCGGCTGACAGTCGGTCAAAGCGGACATTCGGCCTATCCTTGCCGGGTTTCGGCGAAGATCACTTGACTGCACTGAACGGTGCCCGCCTAAGCTCTCCTCATTAGATACCAACTGGGAGCGACCGTCGCCCAGACGGCCGTGCGGATCCTGACCGAGGCGCGTGTCCGCCGCGTTTACGCGGTGGTCGGTGAGTCCTTCCTGGAACTGCTCGACGCGCTGCAACGCGAGCGGGAGATCACGCTGGTCTCGGCCCGCCACGACGCGGGTGCGGCGTTCATGGCGGAGGCCGAAGGCAAGCTCACCGAGCGTCCCGCCGTGCTGCTCGCCAGCCGGGGGCCGAGTGCGGCGAGCCTGGCGATCGGCGTCCAAACGGCGTACCAGGACGAGACCCCGATGGTCGTGCTGCTGGAGACGCCGTCGACCGAACCGGTGCCGTCGTCGTCCGGGGAACTCCCGACGTCCGACCTGACGGCGATGTTCGAATCGATCGCCAAGTCGACGCTGCGGGTCACCGACCCGGACAGCCTGCCCAGCCTGCTCGCGCACGCGCTGACGACGTCGCAGGAAGGACGGCCGGGGCCGGTCGTGCTCGGTGTGCCCTGTGACGTCTGGGGGATGCCCTACGACGCGGCGAAGCCGATGGCGCGGGTGCGGCCGCCGGCGTCCGGGACGCTGGGCCGTTCGGCGGACGCCGTCGCGCAACTGGTGGACGAGGCCAAGTACCCCGTGGTCATCGTCGGCGGGCGGGCGCGGTCGGCGCGGGACGAGCTGATCGCCGTGGCCGACGAGCTCGCGCTGCCCGTCTACAACGCCTTCCGGCGGCAGGACGCCTTCCCCGAAAACCACGCCCGCTACGCCGGACACCTGGGGCTCGGCATCCCGGCCCGGCAGCTGGACGCGCTCGAGCGGGCCGACCTCGTGGTCGCGCTCGGCACCCAGCTCGACGAGGTGACCACGCAGGCGTACCGCTACCCGACGCCGCAGCAGACGCTGGTCATGGTCGGGACCGGCATCGATGTCAGCCCGAAGCGACGAGGGCTCACGTTCCGCGTCGACTCGGAGGTCGAGCCGTTCCTGCGGGAGCTGCGGGCGGTGGCGTCGCCGCGGACGCGGCGGGCTTCGGCGGCGAACGCGGCCGTGCACACGTTCATGACCCCGCCCGACACCAGCGGGAACACGCGGGTGCACCCGGTGGACGTCGTCCGGGCGTTGCGGAAGCTGGCGCCCGAGGACACCATCGTGACCAGCGATGCCGGCAACTTCGCGCAGTTCATGCACCGCTACTGGTGCTTCACCGCGCCGCGCAGCCAGCTCGGGCCGAGCAACGCCGCGATGGGCTACGCCGTGCCGGCCGCCGTGGCGGCGAAGCTCACCGAGCCGCGGCGGACCGTCGTGGCCATGGTGGGGGACGCCGGGACGCTGATGACCGGGCAGGAGATCGAAACCGCCGTGCGGTACCGGGCGCCGGTGATGGTCGTCGTCTTCCAGAACGGCGTTCACGGCGCGCTCGCCATGCACCAGGCGCGGATGCACGGGCGGCTGTCCGGGGTGTCGATCCCGCTGACCGACTTCGCCTCTTGGGCGCGTGGACTGGGCGCGGCGGGGTACACCGTGGACGATCGGGAAGAGCTCGAACCGATCATCGCCAGCGCACTGGTGCGGCAGCGGCCGTGTGTCATCGACGTGCGGACGGACCCCGATGTGGTGACTCCGGACGTGCGGCTTTCGTCGTTGCTGGGGCAGGCTCGTCCGCAACCTCCCGCCCAGTAACGGTTTCACTCGGTTTCATTACGGGAAACGCCGGGAAAGTTGTGTGGTAGCACGACGAAGGCTCAGGTAGCCTGACGGTGTTCCGGTGGTGGTTCGCCGCTGAACCTTCCCGGCCGGGTCCCGGCGGGAGACAACCGGTTTCTGTCGGTGCCGCACGGCACCATCACGGTCATGACCCGCGCCGAAGCGGGCAGGGAACGAGGGGAGTTTCGACGTGACCGATCACCAGCACGCATCCGAAGCAGCGCGGAAGTCCTCCGGCGTCGTACCGGTGCTGTTCAGCGCCTCCGCCGAGGCCCACGACGACGCCGTGGTCGCGGACGAGCACGACACGGCCTGGCGTTCGCCGTTCACCACGGAGGGGCTGCGCCCGGCGAGTGGCGAATAGCTCACCTCTCCCGGGTGAAGACCGCTTGTCCGCCCACGTCGAGGTGTGCTTTACTGCTGAAGGTCTCGATTTTTGTGTTCGTGTTGAGTCACGCTCGCAGAACTCAGCGGGCGTAGTGTCTCCTCGCCGAGGAAGCAAACCGTCCGGGTGATGACCCGGGGCGCCGAAGTGGCTTCCTGTTTTTTGGTGTTACACATGGAGATTTTTGATGACTCAGGGCACTGTGAAGTGGTTCAACTCCGAGAAGGGGTTCGGCTTCATCACCCCCGACAACGGTGGCGGCGACGTCTTCGTTCACTACAGCGAGATCCAGGGTAACGGCTTCAAGAGCCTGGAAGAGAACGCTCGCGTCGAGTTCGAGATCGGCCAGGGCCAGAAGGGCCCGCAGGCCACGTCGGTCACCGTGATCTGACTTTGATCTTGGGGAAGGGCCGTCACCCGTTCGGGGTGGCGGCCCTTTTCGTAAGCTGCGCACCATGATCGAGCACGGCTACACCGTCTCCGGCATGAGCTGCGGCCACTGCGCGCAGTCGGTCACCGAAGAACTCACCGGCCTGCCCGGAGTGACCGAAGTGGACGTAGACGTCTCCAGCGACCGCGTCATCGTGCGCGCTGAAGCCGCGCTGGCCGAAGCCGACGTCCGGGGCGCGGTCGAAGAGGCCGGCTACACCTACCAGGGCGTCGTCAGCCTCGTCGGGTAGCGCCCCACGCACGGTGGGATTTCTCCAGGGTGGACTGTCCACTGGAGATCATCGAGGCGCCCGGGTGTCGTTCGACGCCTCCAGGCCACCGCTCAGCACTGCAACGGCCTGCAACCCTTCCTTCCGCGCCATCCGCGGAGTCTGCTGTTCTCCGGTGAAGTGTCTGGAGGTCAGGTGGGCGAAACGGTGGCGGGGATCGTCGCGAATCCGGCTTCGGGGCGGGACATCCGCCGGCTGGTCGCGCAAGCTTCGGTGTTCCCCACCGCGGAGAAGGCGAACATGGTCCAGCGGCTGCTGGCGGCGTTCGCCGCGACCGGGCTCGACCGCGCCCTCGTCTCGACCGATCTCGGCGGGATCTCCGCCGCGGTCCTGCGGGCGCTCGGCCGGGGCGGGAACAGGGGCGGGACCCGGAACGGGGCCTGGCCCGAGGTCGACTTTTGCGAGGACGACCCGCTCACCGGCACCGCGGCCGACACGACCAACGCCGTGCGGCGGATGGTCGAAGCCGGGGCCGGGGTCATCGTCGTCCTCGGCGGGGATGGGACCGCCCGGGTCGCCGCCGCGGCCTGCGAAGACGTGCCGATCCTCGCGCTCTCGACCGGGACCAACAACGCGTTCCCGCAGATGCGGGAAGCGACCGTCGCCGGCCTCGCCGCCGGGCTGATCGCGACCGGGCAGATCGATCCCGACCTCGTCACGCACCGGGTCAGCGTGCTGGAGGTCGTCACGAAGGCACGGCGCGAGATCGCGCTCGTCGACGTCTGCGTGTCGCTGAGCAAGCACATCGGAGCGCGGGCGCTGTGGGACCCGTCGACGCTCACCGAGCTGTACTGCACCTTCGCCGAGCCGGACGGCATCGGCCTCTCGAGCGTTGCCGGGCAGCTCTGCCCCAGCCCGCGGTCCAGCCCGGACGGTGTCGCGCTCCAGCTCGGGCCGGTCGGGGAGACGCCGTACATCGTGCAGGCGCCGATCGCGCCCGGGCTCGTGCGGCCCGTCGGGGTGCGCGGGTGGGGCGTCCTGCGGCCCGGCGTGCGCGTGGAACTGGCCGCGGCCGGCGGGGTCATCGCGCTCGACGGCGAGCGCGAACTCGAACTGAAGAACGGCGAGAGCGCGTTCGTCGAGCTCAAGCCGGACGGGCCGTGGTGCGTCGACGTCCGGGCGGCGATGGCGGAAGCGGCGCGGAAAGGGTTGTTGCGCGCGGAGACCGAGCCGGGGAAGGAGCGTCGAAGATGACGGACACCCTGCGGGAGGCCTACCGCGTGATGCGCACCATCCGGACCTTCGAGGAGCGGGTGCACGAGGAGTTCGCGACCGGCGAAATCCCCGGGTTCGTACCCGGTTACGCCGGTGACGAGGCCTCGGCCGCCGGGGTCTGCCTCCACCTCGACGACCGGGACGCGGTCACCGGCACCCACCGCGGGTACGGCCACTGCATCGCCAAGGGCGTCGACGTCCACGCCATGATGGCCGAGATCTACGGCCGCACGACCGGGTCCTGCCACGGCAAGGGCGGCTCGAGGCACATCGCCGACCTGGCCAAGGGCCTGCTCGGCGCGAACGGCGTCGTCGGCGGTGGCCCGCAGCTCATCTGCGGCACCGCGCTCGCCGCGAAACAGCAGAACACCGGCGGCGTCGGCGTCGCGTTCTTCGGCGACGGCGCCGGCAACCGGGGGACGACGCTGGAGGCGCTGAACCTCGCGTCCGCCTGGAACCTCCCCGCGATCTTCGTCGCGGAGCACGACGGTTACGCCGAAGCGACGTCGAGCGCCTGGTCCGTCGCGTCGGACAACATCGCCGACCGGGCCGCCGGGTTCGGCGTACCGGGGGTGATCGTCGACGGGCTCGACTTCTTCGCCGTCCACGAAGCCGCGGGTGAGGCCGTCGAGCGCGCCCGCGAGGGCGGCGGCCCGACGCTGATCGAGGTCAAGTTCACCGGGCCGAACCCGCGCGCGGGCCTCGACTGCCTCGAGCGGTTCCGCGCCGCCGTCACCGACCGCGGTGAGCTGGGCGAACCGGTCCTCGACGCCATCGACGCCGCGGTCGCGCAGCTCATCGAGGACGCCGTCGCCGCGGCCAGGTCCGCACCGAAACCCAGCCGGGAAGACCTCGAAACCGACGTCTACGTCTCGTACTGAAGGAGCCCTCGTGCGCACGATCAGCTACCGCGAGGCGATCGACGAGGCGCTCGCGCAGGAGATGGCCCGGGACGAGTCGGTGATCGTGCTGGGCCAGGGCGGCGTGGACGACGCCTGGGGCGGGACCCGCGGCGGCACGGCCGACCTGGCCCGCAGGTTCCCCGGCCGGGTGCTCGACACGCCGAGCTCCGAGTCGGCGTTCGTGGGCGCGGCGATCGGTGCCGCGACGCGCGGGCAGCGGCCGGTCGCGGAACTCGTGTTCATCGACTTCACCGGCGTCTGCTTCGACCAGATCTCCAACCAGGCCGCCAAGTTCCGCTACATGTTCGGCGGCGCCGCCCGCACGCCGGTCGTCATCCGCACGGTGTACGGCGCCGGACTGCGGGCCGGCGCGCAGCATTCGCAGTGCCTGTACCCCATCTTCACGCACATCCCCGGGCTGAAGGTCGTCGTGCCGTCGAGCCCGTACGAGGCGAAGGGCCTGCTGGTCCAGTCGATCCGGGACGACGACCCGGTGGTCTTCTGCGAGCACAAGGCGCTCCACGACACCAGCGGCGACGTCCCGGCGGCGAGCTACACGATCCCGTTCGGCGAGGCGAACGTCGTCCGCGACGGCGGCGACGTCACCATCGTCGCGATCGGCCGCATGGTCGCCATGGCCGAAGGGGCGGCGAAGGAGCTCGCCGCCTCCGGGATCGAAGCCGAGGTCATCGACCCGCGCACGACCAGCCCGCTCGACACCCGGACGATCCTGACGAGCGTCGAGAAGACCGGACGGCTGGTCGTCGTCGACGAGGCGTCGCCGCGGTGCAACCTCGCCACGGACATCTCGGCGCTCGTCGCGAAGGAGGCGTTCGGCTCGCTGCGGGCGCCGATCGAGATGGTGACGCCGCCGCACACGCCCGTGCCGTTCTCCGACGCGCTCGAGGACCTCTACATCCCGGACGCGCAGAAGGTCCTCAACGCGGCGAAGGCGGTCGTCGGGTACCGGCGCTGAGCCGGGCGCCCGGGTAGCTCCGGGCCCGAAAAGGCGAGATCGTCGCCACCTTCCGATCACCGGATCGAAAAGGCAGACTGAGGAGGCAGAGCGCAAGGAGTGGCGGTTGGGTCAGCGAGACCTCGAGGCAGCGTTGCCGGCCGGGGCGGACCCCCGGCGGCACGCGCGTGTCCTCTCGCAGGTGCACGAGGCGGCCCTGGCCGGAACAGCCCTGCCCAGCCGCCCGCGCGCGGTCATCGGCGCGTCCTGGCAGCGGATGCGCCGGCTCGGCGTCGACCCGGACGGCCGCGCTTCCGCGCCCGTCCTGACCGCCGGGCAGCTCGAAGCCCGGCGCCGCGCGAGCGGGCTGGCCGATGCGCTGCCGACCCTGCGCGGCGGCCTGCTCACCCTCGCCGAACAGGCCGCGCACATCATGGTGATCGTCGACGCGGTCGGCACGGTGCTCTGGCGCGACGGCAGCGCCGCGGTCCGCCGCCACGCCGACGCGCTCGGGTTCGTCGAAGGCGTCGACTGGCAGGAAGAGTCCGTCGGCACCAACGCGATCGGCACCGCGCTGGTCGCGCGCCGCCCGGTGCAGGTCTACTCCGCCGAGCACTACGTCCGCGCCCAGCACTCCTGGACGTGCGCCGCCGCGCCGCTGCACGACCCGCGCGATGGCAAGCTGCTCGGCATCGTCGACCTCTCCGGCCCGGCCTCGACCGTCCACGCCACGACGTTGGCGCTGGTGGACGCCGTGACGCGGCTCGCGCAGGCGCAGCTGCGCACCACCCACCTCACCGAGCTGGAACGGCTTCGCGGCTTCGCCGTCCCGGTGCTCGGCAAGGTCGGCGGGCCGGCCGTGGTGGCCGACGAGCACGGCTGGGTCGCCGCGGCCGCCGGCCTCGCGCCGGTCGACCGGATCGCGTTGCCCGCCGGCCTCAAGCCCGGCCGCGTCTGGCTGCCCGCGTACGGCAACTGCGTCGTCGAGCCGGTGCCCGGCGGCTGGCTGATCCGCCCGGCCGACGACGAGGCCGCGCCGCCCACGCGGGTCGTGCTCGACGTCCGGTCACCGCGCGAGCCCGAGCTGACCGTGGCCGGCGCGGCCGGCACCTGGACGCACCGGCTCAGCCCGCGCCACGCCGAGATGCTGTACGTGCTGGCCAGCCACCGCGACGGCCGCTCGGCCTCCGAGCTGTCGGCCGACCTCTTCGGCGACGCCGGCCGCACGGTCACCGTCCGCGCCGAGATGTCCCGGCTGCGACGCCACTTCGGCGGCATCCTCGGCGCGAAGCCCTACCGCTTCGCCGACGACGTCGAGGTGCTGGTCCAGCGGCCGCCCAGCCCCGAAGCCGTGCTCCCGCACTCCCTGGCCCCGGCGATCCGCGGCTGACCCGGGAAAGATGGGGGCGTGCCGAAACGTCCCCTGCTGCCCGACACCATCGCGCCCAGCTGGCTCGTGGTGCAGCTGCTCGGCACGCTCTTCTTCGCCGCGACGCTGCTCACCGCCCGCGAGCCGGACCCGCTGATCTGGGCCGCTTACGGCGTCGCGAGCGCCTGCTGGCTCGGCTTCGTCGTCCTCGCGTCGCGGCTGCCGAGGACGGCGGCCGCACTGCTCGCCGTCGCGAGCGCGCTGCCGGCGGCGCTCGTCGGCCGGGCCGCGGACTCTTCGGCGATCCTGCTGTCCGCCATCGCGCTCGGCAGGCTCGCGACGCTGACCGCGGTCGGCGTCGGCGTGATCGTCGGGATCGGCCTGCTGGACCTCGCGCTCGCGGTGACGTCGCACCTCCTCAGCGGGCAGAGCGTCGTCGACGCGGCCGTGCTGGTGCTGCTCGTCCTCGTCGGGCTCAACCGCCGCCAGTACGAGATCCAGGCGACGCAGGCCGAGGCGCTGCTCGAGCAGACCCGGCTCGCGCAGGCCGAACACGCGCGCGCCGCCGCGCTCGACGAACGCACCCGGATCGCCCGCGAACTCCACGACGTCCTCGCGCATTCGCTGGGGGCACTGGGAGTCCAGCTCGAACTCGCCGAGGCGCTGCTCGAAGAAAAGTCCGATGTGGACGGTGCACTGCGGTCGGTCAAGCGGTCGCGACGGCTCGCCGCCGACGGGCTCGCCGAAGCGCGGGACGCCGTCGCCGCGCTCAGGAGGGACGTCCTGCCGCTCGCCGACGTGCTCGCCGCGGCCGCCGCCGCGCACGCCCGCGACCACGGCGTCAGCGTCGCTTTCGGCGCAGACGGCGAGCCGCGGCCGCTGCCGTCCGCGGTGGTCGTCGCGCTCGCCGGCACCGCGCGGGAAGCGCTGACGAACGCGGGCAAGCACGCGCCGGGCGAGGACGTCCGGGTGCGGTTGAGCTACGCGCCCGACGTCGTCCGGCTGGACGTCCGCAACACTCTCGGCATCACTCGAACAGGTGAAGGTTTCGGGTTGGCGGGCATGCGGGAGCGCGTCGCCCTCGCCGGTGGCACGGTGACGTCGGGTCCGGAAGGCGGTGACTGGCGGGTGACCGCCGAGATCACGTGCTGATGACAGCGGGCGGTGCCGATACCCGCGCGCCGGGCGGACCGGCTACCTTCTGCGAGTAACGGTTTTGGGGAGGAATCGGGGATGACCAGCACTGCGACGGCCCCGGGTCCGACGGCGCCCGCGCCGGGACCCCCGCCGCCGCCACCGGACGGCGGTGACCGCGCAGGCAGCCGCAGCGGCCTGCTGGGACTCCTGGACCTGCCGGGACAGGGCGTCCGCGCGATCATCCGGTCCGCCGCGACGACCCCCGGCCGCCTCACCGTCATCGCCGTCGGGCTGGTGCTGCTGTCGCTGCTCGCCGGGCTGGTCGCGACGCTGTCGGTGCAGGACCGCGACAACACCATCACCGGCGTCATCGACCACCGCGAACCCCTCGCCGCCGCGGCGCAGCAGGTCTACCGCTCGCTTTCGGACGCCGACGCGACCGCCGCCAGCGCGTTCCTCTCCATCGGCACCGAACCGCCGGAGCTCCGCCAGCGCTACGAGCGCGACATCGCCGAAGCCGGCGCCGCGCTCGCGAAGGCCGCCTCCGACGCCGCCGACGTCGCCGACGCGGCCGCCCCGGTCGACGTCCTCAACCAGTCGCTGCCCGCCTACACCGGGCTCGTCGAGACGGCTCGCACGAACAACCGCCTCGGCTACCCGGTCGGCGCCTCCTACCTGCGCGAAGCCTCCGAGCTGATGCGGGCGAAGATCCTGCCCGCCGCCCAGGACCTCTACCGCGTCGACACCGAGCGCCTGATCGACGAGCAGGACAGCGCGACCGGGTTCCCGTGGCTCGCCACGATCCTGGTGATCGCGCTGCTGGCCGCGCTCATCGCCGCGCAGGTCTACCTGACCAAGCGCACCAACCGGCTGCTCAACGTCGGGCTCGTCGTCGCGACGGCCGCCGTCGTGGTCTCGCTGCTGTGGGGCGCGGTCGCGCTGGTCGTGCAGGGCAGCCTGGTCGGCAGCGGTCAGGCCGACGGCTCGCACCGCGTCGACGTGCTGGTCCGCGCGCGCATCGCCGCGCTGCAGGCCCGTGCCGACGAAACGCTCACCCTGGTCGCGCGCGGCGACGGCGCCGCGTACGAGAACGACTTCGGCACCAACGCGGCCCAGCTGGTCGGCCCGGACGGCCAGGGCGGCCTGCTCGGCGAAGCCCGCGGCCTCATCCAGGACGGCGAAGGAGCGACGAAGGTCGCCGACGCGACGAAGGCCGCGAATGACTGGTTGAAGGCGCACAAGGAAGTCCGCGCCCAGGACGACGCCGGCCAGTACCAGGAAGCCGTCGACTTCGCCGTGCTGGAGGACAAGACCGACGGCTCGGCCCCGGCGTTCCGGCGGCTCGACGACAGCCTCCAGGCCGCCATCGACGTCGGCAGGCAGGAATTCCTCGACGACACCCACAACGGCGACCGCGCGCTGACGCTGCTGGCCCCCGGCCTGGCCGTGCTCGCGGTCGTCGCCGCGGCGGGTGTCACCATGGGAATCCGGGAGCGACTGAGGGAGTACCGGTGAGCAGGCGGGGGAACACGATCCGGGCGGGTGTGCTGGCGGTCGTCGCGTTGCTGGCGGCGTCCTGCGGCAGCCCCGGGAAACCGGTCGACCCGGCCCCGGTCGGCAACGCGGCCTGGCCGCAGCCCGCGCACGTGGGCGGCCCGGACGCGGCCGCCGGCGGCGGCAGCGACACCAGCTGCAACCCGCTGGCCAGCCTGCAGCCCGACAAGGGCACATCGGTCTTCGACGGCTCGACCATGGCGAAGATCAAGGAACGCGGCAAGCTCATCGCCGGCGTCGACCAGACCACCTACCTGTTCGGCTTCCGCAACCCCACCTCGGGCAACCTCGAGGGCTTCGACATCGACCTCGTCAACGAGATCGCCCGCTCGATCTTCGGCGCGCCCGAAGGCCGCGTCCAGTTCCGCGCGATCACGTCGTCGCAGCGCCAGGACGTCCTGACGAAGCACCAGGTCGACATCGTCGTCCGCACCTACAGCATCACCTGCGCGCGCAAGAAGGACGTCCAGTTCTCGTCCGTCTACTACGTCGCCGGGCAGCGGCTGCTGGTGACGAAGGAGTCGAAGGCGACGAAGCTGGCCGACCTGAGCGGCAAGAAGGTCTGCGCGGCGAAGAAGTCGACGTCGCTGGCGAAGATCGCGACGGACCCGGCCAAGCCGCAGGCGGTCTCGGTCGACAACTGGTCGGACTGCCTGGTGATGCTCCAGCAGGGGCAGGTCGACGCGGTGTCGACCGACGACACCATCCTCGCCGGGATGGCCGCGCAGGACCCGACGCTGCAGGTCGTCGGCGACCAGTTCACGCAGGAGAACTACGGCATCGGCGTGCCGAAGGACAACGAGGACATGGTCAAGTTCGTCAACGCCGTGCTCGAGAACATCCGCAACAGCGGCGCCTGGCAGAACAGCTACCGCCACTGGGTCGAGTCGTCGCTGGGGCCGGCTTCGCCGCCGCAGGCGCAGTACCAGTGAGCGGACCGCGACTAGGATCGGTTCCCGCACGTCGCCGGGGATCTGGGAGGTAGCAGTGTCGGAGGAGCCGCGCCGTCCTCGGCACGCCGCACCGGACGACGAGCCGCAGCCGGCCACGCCGGGCAGCAGCTGGCAACCGCCGCCACCCGTGCGGTGGGAGACGCCGGAGCCGTCCATCTCCGGCCGCCTCGACGACGGCGAGCCACCCCGGGCCGTGCCGTCACGCGGTGCGCCGCCGCGGGGGGAAGAGACCGTCTTCCACGCCCCCGTGCGCCGTCCGCCGACGCCGCCGCGCGGCGCGCCGATCCCGGGCGCGGACGACCCGACCAAGCCGCCCGGCAGCATGAACCCCGTCCTGCCACCGGTCCAGCCGGTCGCGACGCAGGCCGTCCGCCCGCCGCAGCCCGACGAGCCGCAGCTGACGAGCGTGCTCGCGGCCCCGGCGCCGGAAACCCAGAGCATCATGCCGCCGGTGCCGCGGCCGGACACCGGTCCCGGCACGCCGCTGCCGGACCCGGGCACCGAAAGCGTGCTGCCCGAACGCAGCAGCGAAGGACGGCACACCGGCACCGGAACCGGTACGGGCAGCGGCTCGGACTCCCGGTCCGGCTCGTTCCCCGGCACTTCGCGGCGGACGTCGTCGCGGACGTCGCGGTCGCGCCGCGGCCGGCTCGGCGCCGGGCTGGTCGAAGTCCCGCCGGTGCCCGCGCGCGACCCCGCGTCGGCGGTCCTGACGAACCCGGTGGTGTCGGAGGAAAAGCGCTTCTGCGGCAACTGCAGCGCGAAGGTCGGCCGCGGCAAGGACGGCCAACCCGGTGCCCCGGAAGGGAAGTGCGAGAACTGCGCGACACCGTTCTCCTTCCTGCCGAAGCTGCAGCCGCACGAACTCGTCGGCGGCCAGTACGAAGTGCTCGGCGCGATCGCCTACGGCGGGCTCGGCTGGATCTACCTGGCGCAGGACCACAACGTCAGCGACCGCTGGGTCGTCCTCAAAGGACTGATCGACACCGGTGACGCGACAGCGATGGCGGCCGCGGCCAACGAGCAGCGGTTCCTCGCCGAGGTCGAGCACCCGAACATCGTCAAGATCCACAACTTCGTGCAGCACCCGGACGCGCACAGCGGCACGACCGTCGGCTACATCGTGATGGAGTACATCGGCGGCCAGTCGCTGCGCCAGCTCGCGCTGGCGCACCACCGCGAAAGCCGGCGCCCGGAGCCGCTGCCGATCGGCCAGGTCCTCGCGTATGGGCTCGAGATCCTGCCCGCCATGGGGTACTTGCACAGCCAGGGCCTGCTCTACTGCGACCTCAAGCCGGACAACGTCATCCAGACCAACGAGCAGCTCAAGCTGATCGACCTGGGCGCGGTCCGCCGCACCGACGACTACGAGAGCCCGCTGTTCTTCACCACCGGCTACAGCGCGCCGGAACTGCCGACGCAGGGCGCGTCGATCGCGTCGGACCTGTTCACCGTCGGGCGCACGCTCGCCGTGCTGAGCTTCGAGTTCACCGGCTACACCACCAAGTTCAAGACGACGCTGCCCGGCCCGGACGCGGTCCCGCTGTTCGCGCTCTTCGGTTCCTACCACCGGTTCCTGCGCCGCGCGACGCACGCCGACCCGGACCGGCGCTTCCTCTCCGCCGAGGAAATGGCCGACCAGCTCACCGGCGTGCTGCGCGAGATCATGGCGCTCGGCACCGGCAAGCCGCGGCCCGGCGCGTCCACCGTGTTCGGCCCGGAGATCCGCACGTTCGGCGTCCAGCTGGTCGTGCCGGAGGCCGGCGCCAGCGTGCCGCTGCCCGGCGCCGACGAGGTCGTCGCCGGCCTGCCGATCCCGCAGGTCGACACGGACGACCCGGCCGCCGGCGTGCTCGCCACGACCACCACCCTCGAACCGCGCGGGGCCATCGAGGCCCTCTCCGGCGCGCCGCGCGAGTCCATCGAGGTCCGGCTGCGGATCGTGCGGGCCCGGATCGAGCTGGGCGAGCTCGCCGAGGCGCAGCGGCAGCTGCAGGCCGCGCAGTACCTGGCGATCAAGAACGGCTTCCCGCACGACTGGCGCATCGACTGGTACCGCGGCCTGATCGAGCTGGCCGGCGGCCGGTCGCGGGTCGCGCACGTCGCGTTCGAAGCGGTGTACGACGACCTGCCCGGCGAGGCCGCGCCGAAGCTCGCGCTCGGCGTCAGCGCCGAGGGCGTCGGCGACTACTTCGCCGCCGCGCGGTTCTACGAACTGGTCTGGCGCACCGACCGCACCTACGTCAGCGCCGCCTTCGGCCTCGCCCGCGTGTACCTGGCGCAGGGGGCGCGCTCCAGCGCGGTCGAGGTGCTCGAGACCGTGCCGCCGTCGTCCACCCACTACGTCGACGCGCAGGTCGCGGCGATCAAGATCAAGACGTCGGTGACCAAGGCCAAGGGCCGCGAGACCCCGGTCACCGAGCACGACCTGCTCGACGCGTCGAGCAGGCTCGAACGGCTCCGCCTGGACGTCGAGCGCCGCACCCGGCTCAGCGCGGACGTGCTCGAAGCCGCGTACGAATGGCTCAAGAACGGGCGGCCGACGCCGGGGGCGCGGGTGCTCGGGTGCGCGATGGAGGAGCGCGAGCTGCGGTTCGGCCTCGAGCGCTGCTACCGGGCGCTGGCGCGGCTGGCGAGCACGGTCGAGCAGCGCGTCGAGCTGGTCGACCGCGCCAACGCGATCCGGCCCCGGACCCTCACCTGACCGCAGCTTTCCCAGGGAAAGCTGCGCCGGCCCCCGGACCTGGCCGGAACTTTCATAGGGAAAGTGACGTCAGGGGTTGATCTCCCAGTCGCCCTCTTCGCGGGCGCGCTGGTTCTTCGCGTGCTGCTCGGCCAGCTTCTCCAGCGCCTGCGGGTCGCCGTGGGTGCTGAAGTGCTCGAAGCCGACGACGACGAACAGCGCGCGGGCGCTGACCGCGATCTGGCCGTCTTCGGCGTCGAGGCGGCCGTCCGCGCTGACGTAGATCTTGCGGCCGGCGACACCGTCCAGCCGGGTCTCGATGAACAGCGTCGTCCCGACCGGCACCGGGCGGCGGAAATCCGTCTCGAGCTTGCCGGTGACCGCCGGGCGGCGCATCAGGTTGCCGACCGCCGAGCCGAGCGCCTCGTCGAACGCGCAGGCCAGCAGGCCGCCGTGGGCGAGCCCGGGCGCGCCCTGGTGGGCCGCGGTGACGGTGAACCGCGAGCGCACGACCTGGCCCTCGCCGACCGTCGAGCGCAGGTGCAGCCCGGCGTCGGCCTCGTCACCGCACCCGAAGCACTCCGCGAAGTGCACGCCGAGCTCGGTGCCCGGCGCCGGCGCCTTCGGGTGCGGGACCGCGGGCTCCACAGCCACCGGCGGCCACGGTTGAGAAACACGACTCATGCGCTGACGTTAACCGGCGGGTAGGCCGGCGCCGTACCCGACCCGGGCCGGGTACCGGGGGCCTACATCTCTCAGTAGCCGGAAAGTTCCCCACCGTAGAAGATTGATGGCTCAGACTGCCGACCTGCGGGACCCGGTCAAGACTGGTCGGATGAGCTCGAACGGCCCAATGGGCACTGCGCGGAGGAGGTCGTCGCCGGCATGAGCGAACCAGCAGCAACCACGGGTAAACCCGCAGCGGACGAGAGAACCGTCAAACGCGCTGTCTGGGCTTCGGCCATGGGCAACGCGACCGAGTGGTACGACTACGGCGTCTTCACCTCGGGTGCGATCGCGACCAGCATCGGCACGCTGTTCTTCCCCGGGGAAGGCAACGCGGTCCTCAAGTCGCTGGCACTGCTCGCGGTCGGGTTCATCGTGCGGCCGTTCGGCGGGGCGTTCTTCGGCCCGCTCGGCGACAAGCTCGGCCGCAAGCGGGTCCTCGCCATCACGATCCTGCTGATGTCCGGCTGCACGTTCCTGGTCGGCGTGCTGCCGACGTACTCCGGCGGCTACAGCATGGGCATCGCGGCGCCGATCGCGATCCTGCTGCTCCGGATCATCCAGGGCTTCTCGACCGGCGGTGAGTACGGCGGAGCGGCGACGTTCATCGCCGAGTACTCGCCCACCAAACGCCGTGGCTTCTTCGGCAGCTTCCTCGAACTCGGCACGCTGGCCGGCTACGTGCTCGGCAACCTCGTCGTGCTGTCGGTGACGTTGTCCCTGTCGGCCGACCAGGTCGACGCCTGGGGCTGGCGGATCCCGTTCTTCGTCGCGCTGCCGCTCGGCCTGATCGGGCTCTACCTGCGGAACAAGCTCGAGGACACCCCCGAGTTCCGCCGGATGGAGGCCGCGGGCGAGGCCCCGAAGAAGGCGCCGCTCAAGGAGATCTTCGTCCGCAACTGGCGGATGATCCTCAACCTGATCGGCATCGTGCTGCTGCTGAACGTCGCGGACTACCTGCTGCTGACCACGATGCCGACGTACTTCACGGACACGCTGAAGATCAACGACAACACGTCGACCCTGATCATCATCGCCGTCGAAGTCATCCAGATGGCGATCATCATCCCGCTCGGCGCGCTGTCCGACCGGATCGGGCGAAAGCCCCTGCTGCTCACCGCGGCCATCGGGTTCCTGGTGCTGAGCTGGCCGAGTTTGAAGCTGATGCAGTCCGGCAGCATCTTCTGGCTCTTCGTCGGCTTCCTCATCGTGGCGCTGCTGCTGGTGCTGATGCTGGCGGTGATCGGCTCGACGTTCCCGGCGATGTTCCCGACGCGGGTGCGCTACGGCTCCTTCGCGATCGGCTACAACATCTCGACGTCGCTGTTCGGTGGTACGTGCGGGGTCATCGTGACGGCGCTGATCAAGAGCACCGGAAACGAAGACTGGCCGGCGTACTACCTGATGGCGGCGGCGCTGATCGCGATCATCCCGATCATCAAGATCCCGGAGACGTCGCAGGTGCCGATGGAACAGATCGACACCGAGGACAGCGGCGGAAAACTGGCCTCCACGGCTGCTCAGCGCTGAGCAGCCGTCGGACAGACGCGTGCCCCGCCCGGATCACCGGGCGGGGCACACGTGCGTCAGGGGGTCAGTTCGCTTCGCTCCGAGGAGTGAAGCGCTTGCGGGACCAAGCGGCGAGCGAGCCCGCGACCACGACAGCGATTCCGGTTTCGACGATGAGCGCGGCGAGCACCATGTGCTTCCTCCTCGGTTTCTCGGGCCGGCGGCGAAGCGTCCGGCTGAGCAGTTGTCCGGCGTCCGATCGGAACACCACAGGGCATATCGCCACGAGGGGCACGCGTATTTCGTCAGAAACCCACGTCGAAACGGTGATCTGCACCACGTGTCTTGACCTGCGGAAACGTCAGCGGGAGGTGGCGACCGGCGGGTCCGGGACCGTCTCCGTGAGTTGCGGGGAGGACCGGCTGGTGGTCGGTGCCGACCGCTGCGTCGGACGGCCCGCCGACGGCGCCTGCGGAGCCCTCGTGGCCCGGGAGGGCACGCGGTCCGGCTCGGCCGACGGCGGCGCGATCGACGTCGCCGGGACCTCCACGGGCGGCGACGGTGCGGGGGAGCTGGTGCCGATCGTGGACAGTCCCGGCCCGGCGGGCTGCACCGGCTCCGGCGGTCCGGCGCGGTGACCGGCCAGGAAACCGGCCACCGCCAGGACGACCGCCGTCGCGGCCGAGGTGCTCGCCACGGCGAGGCGCTTGCGCCGTCGCCGGACCCGGCCACCGCGCTCGATCACATCGGCGGCTTCGAGGCGCATCGGCGGCTGCGCGCCACCGGCCGCGCCGGTCAGGTACGCGCGGACGTCGTCTTCGGGGTCCATGTTCGTCACCTCCCCTCCGTGTTCGCGCTGAAGGTCAGCGCGTAGTGCGGGCCGAGCCGGTTGCGCAGCGTCGCCAGGCCCCGTGAGGCCTGGCTCTTCACCGTGCCGGTGCTGCAGCCGAGCGCCTTCGCCGTCTCCTCGACGCTCAGGTCCTCGAAGTACCGCAGCACCAGCACGGCGCGCTGCTTCGGAGCCAGTACGGCCAGAGCTTGCCGGACGAGGGCGTCCTGGTCGCTCGCGGCCGGTTCCGCCGGGAGCTCCGGCGGGGTGTCGGTGAGCCGCTCCCGCTTCCACCTGCTGCGCCGGTGCTCGGCGAGGAACGTGCGCAGCACGACCTTCCGGGCGTAGGCGTCCAAGGCGTCGTGGCGCGACAGCCTCGGCCAGGCGAGGTACAGCTTGAGCATCGCGGCCTGCGTGATGTCCTCGGCCTGGTGCCAGTCCCCGCAGAGCAGGAAGGCGGTCGAGCGCAGGCTGTGCGCGCGCTCGCCGAAGTACCGGGCGAACTCGCCGTCCCACGGCGAGCCCGGCCCGGTCGACGGACGGGAGCGGGAGATCACCTGGCTACCGGGCCACCCCGATGGCCGGCAGGTGCAGGTCACCGGTCGGGCCGGCCGGCACGGCACGCGGAACGCGCGGCGCCGGACCGGTGCGCGGTGCGCGGGTCTCGCGCGGCGCGGGGACGGCGGACGGCGCCTGCTGCGGCCGCTGGCTGGCCGTCGGCGCCGGGGCCAGGGTCGGCTCGTTCGGGCGGGTCGTCGCCGACGGGGCCGGCGGCTGCGCGTCCGAAGCCAGCGCGATGCCACCGGACAGGGCACCACCGGCGAGCACGAGCGCGCCGAGGGTCAGGGCGATGCGGATACGCAAGACAGCTCCTCTTCTCGCGGACGCGACCGGGATCGCCGCGCCTCTGCCCGTAGTCATGCGGCGGGTGGTCATCGGGGTTGCATCGGCTTTTCGGGAAAACGGAGCCACACGGAAAACACGAACGGCCGGAAAGTCCGCGATGGACTTCCCGGCCGCCCGGTCCTCCTCAGTGGCTTCAGCCGGCGAGGGCCGACAGCTTCTGCCAGCTCGCCCAGTCGTAGGTCCAGTCGCTGTAGTCGCCGTCCTTGGCGGTCAGCGTCTGCGTGCTGCCGGTGATCTCCACCGGGTCACCGGTGAGCACGCCGTCGTAGTACTCCTTCGCCCGCGCCGGCGAGAGGTTCAGGCAGCCGTGCGAGACGTTCTTCTTGCCCTGCGCCCAGACCGACGCCGCCAGGCCGTGGATGAACTCGCCGTTGTTGGAGATCCGGACCGCCCACGGCACCACGACGTTCTCGTAGTGGTACTTCGGGTTGCTCATCGCGTACGTGGCCTGCTTGCCCATCACGACGTGCACGCCGCTGTGCGTCACGCGGCCCGGGTCGGAGTCGAGGCCGTAGCTCACCGGGTAGTCGGCGATCTGCTGGCCGTCGCGGATCACCTGCATCGTGTGCTGCGTGGTGTTGCCCTTGACGATCTGCGAGCGGCCGATCGCGAAGCTTGCCGACACGTCCTGCTTGCCGTACACGCCGTCGCCGATCTTGACGCCGTAGATCTTGGCGTTGACCTTCACCTGCGTGCCGGGCTTGAAGTACTCCTTCGGCCGCCAGTGCACCGTGGTGTCGCCGTTCAGCCAGGCCCACGAGCCCTCGGCCTTCGGCGTCGTCTCGACCGAAAGCGCCTTCTCGACGGAGGCCTTGTCGGTGACGCGGCTCGGGAAGGTCAGCGCGATCGGCATCGCGATGCCGTACGTCTGGCCGTCACCGACGTTCAGGCTCGCCGACAGCTGGCGCCGCGGCTTGACGGTGGTGAACGCGCCCCCGATGGCGACGTTCTTGCCGTCCGCGCCCTGCGCCTGCCCGGCCCAGGTGTAGGTCTTGCCGTAGCCGAGCTGCTCGGTGGTGCTCCAGCTCTTCTTGTCCGCCGACGCCTGGCCCTGGACCTGCTTGCCCTCCGGGTTGGTCAGCGTGACCGACACGATGGTGCCGTCGGCGACCTGGACACCCACCGGTTCGCCCGGCGCCACGTCCTGCGCGCCGCCCGCCGGCGTCACCGTCAGCTTCGCGGGCTGTGCGCTCGGCGCGGGAGAAGCCGTCGGGCCCCCGCCCGAAGTGCCGCTCGCCGAGACCGTCGGTTCGCTGCTGCACGCCCCCAGCGCGAGCACCGCGACCAAGCCCAGTACCACTGCCGCGCCCCGGCGCCGCGTGGAAGTCCTCACCGTCACACCCATTCCCCTTTGCCCCATTTGGTGCCTCCCCTCTTCGAGACGCCTCGCGGACCATCGACGTTGAGCAAGAGTCACGTGACGAAGGTCACAATGATCGCTGCGGGCTTTCACTGAGGGGGCACGGGCGACTCCGAGCCGTATCCGGTGATCACGGTGTCGCTGTGCTGCGCCAGACTAGCCGGTGGGTCCGACAGAACCGGGTGGGAGCCCTACGACGTTCCGGTGACCTTGGTGCGCAGAGCCGGTTTTCGCCTCGATCACGGGGTTCAACTTTGGCCAGATCCCGGTAGTCTGCTCTCAGGCCGTCGTTTTGCGTGTTCGTGGCTTCACACTCGCGGAACTTCTGACGCGAGCCATGGAGCCGACCCGCTCTTGACTCGTCTCGTTGGAACCGCCCGGGACGGTCGGGGTGCCGCTTCGGTGGCATTCGAAGCGGATCTGTGTAACGAGGAGTACAGCGGTGGCGCAAGGCACTGTGAAGTGGTTCAACGCGGAGAAGGGCTTCGGCTTCATCGCGCAGGACGGCGGCGAAGGCGACGTTTTCGTTCACTACTCGGAGATCGAGGGCCGCGGCTTCCGCACTCTCGAGGAGAACCAGCGAGTGGAGTTCGAGGTCGGCCAGGGTCAGAAGGGTCCGCAGGCCCAGAAGGTCCGCGCGATCTGACAACCAGGCCCTCTGCGTTTCTCAAGGCCTGAGCGAAGGGCCCCCGGCGATTTCGGTCGCCGGGGGCCCTTTCTCATGGGATCTGGCCGGTTCAGCGCCGTCCGAGGGCCGGCGCTTCGAAGGCGTCGGCGGGGAAGTGGAACTCGTCGGTGAGGTCGGTGAGGTCACCGGTCTGCTGGCGCTGGTCCTGCAGCGAGGCCGCCTGGCCTTCCCAGTTGAGCCGCTCGAGGATCCACTCCTGAGCGAGCGCCTGGGGCGAGATGTCCCGCTCGGCGGCGATGTCCTTCAGCTGCTGGTTGGCGATGAGGCTCATCCGGAGCTGGATGACCTGCGCCTCGCCGAAGCGCTTGCCGGTCCCGGTGCTCTCGTTGTCGGCATCGGGCGCCAGCGCGGCGAGGTAGGAGGTGAGTTCCTTGTCCTCGACGACACCGTCGTCCGCAGGCTTCGCGGCACCACGATGGCGCCCGGAGGACGCGGCTTTGAGGTTCGTGCGGCTGCTCAAGCGGCCAAGGGAGGGAAGAGGCACGCCAGCCACGATAACGGTTAGGTCTCGCCCCGCAAACCACTGTGAGCCACGACACGCCCTTGAATTTCCCCAAACAGAGCAACCATCCCCCAATCAGCGCAATGCGCTGGAGTGAGTTTTAACGGAGGGCAATGTCGTAATAACCGAGCGAATCGATCAAGAACAGTGCGCGACAAATTCTCGGACGACGGGATAAGGGCACGACTCGGTGGGGCGCGCGGGCTGAGGGCTCACCTACGCGCTTCCGGGCGGGTCCGGCGGGGTGGGTGCGATGGCCGGGAGGGGTTGCGCGGGAGATCGAGGCGGCTGGGCGGGTGGGGCGGCCGGCCCGGGGCGTTGCCCGGAACGGGGCTCGGGAAGGTGGGGCCGGGAGGGCGGGCAGCGTGGGGTGGGGGGCCTGGCCGGGCGGGCGAGCTGGCTCGTTCAGTGGAGGAGGGGCTGGCCGACGGGCGAGTTGGCTCGTTCAGTGGAGGGAGGGGCTGGTCGGGCGGAGTGCCTACGCGGGCGAGCTGGCTTGTTCAGCGTGGGAGGGACTGGCCGGACGGGGTGCCCCCACGGGTGAGCCAGCTTGTTGCGCGGCCGGCGGGCTCAATGGGGCGATGGCCGACGGCGGGCGCTTGAGGGAAAGCGACTGGGGTGGGCTGTGCGAGCCGGGGCGGGGCTGTGGAGGGCGGCCAGAGAGCCGCGGCCGACGCGGGTGAGGTGGAGCGACGAGCAGACCGCCGGCGACCGCGGCCAGCACGAGAACCCTGGCTGACCGCATGCGCCCAGAGGGGCGATGGTCGAGACGGGGCGGCCGGGGGTGCGAACAAGGGCCGCTCGGGAGGCTGAAGCGGGATGGGACGGCGGGAGTCAGCAGGGCTGCGCGGCTGTGTCGAACCGGACTGGGTTGTGCGGGGGTGAGTAGAGCTGCGCGGGTGGACGGAAGCGAGATGGGGTGGCTGGGACCGCCAGGGCTGCGCGGGTGGACGGAAGCGAGATGGGGTGGCTGGGACCGCCAGGGCTGCGCGGGTGGACGGAAGCGAGATGGGGTGGCTGGGACCGCCAGGGCTGCGCGGGTGGAACGGAACCGAGATGGGGCGGCGGGGCGAGCAGGGCCGCGCGGAAGGCAGAAGCGAGATGGGGCCGCGGAGGCCAGAAGGGCTGCGCGGGAGAGCCGAACCGGGACGGGTCGGCTGGGAGTGAGAAGGGCCGCGCGGAAGGGTCAGCTCAGCAGGACGGCCTTACCGACACGGGTAGGCCACAAGAGCGGGAGCGACCGGCAGAGACGCCCGGGAAGAGCCCAACCGAGCAAACCCACTCAACCGAACCCCATCGCCAAGCGTCTACAGGGGCAGCCCAACGGAGGGGCTGCAACCAACGGACGTGGACCCAACTGAGCCAGGGCGCCCAGCGCCCGAGGCGCCCACCCCACCAAGCCGAACCGAAGGCACCGTGGGGGCTCCGGGGGCTCGGCCCCCGGGCAATACGCCGGAATGAATGGGCCGTAGCGCAGGGCGAAGCCCGAGCAGGCCCAGAAATGGAGGACCCCCGCGCCAGGGGGAGGAACGCGGGGGTCGGAGGGGATCTCCACAGGCGCTGACCGGGGGTGTGTCAGCACCTCGATTGTTGCACGACTTGGTGGGGAGGGCGAGTGGAGAGCGGGATTTTTCCGCGTGTGGTGTCACTTCGTGGTGGGTGACGTTCGTTCGGGTGGTGCTCTTCTCCTGCCTTGCCGATTGCGCTGCGTTGAGCGGAGCGTGGTCTCAGGTTCACTCTCCGGGGGGCTGTGTGTGGCGGCCGGCGCTGGTTAGCCTCGCGGCCAAGCTGTTGTGAGCCGTGTGGAGGAGCTATGAGCGGGTCTGTTGAAGTGCGGCAGTTCCTCCTTCGGTACGAAGGTGCCGATGGGGGGAGTGCTCCGTTCGCCGGTGCGTTGCCGGCGCAGCGCAGTGGGGCCGGGGATGCGCAGCGGGTGTCGGACGATCAGGTTCGGCGGGCTCGGCTGGCGGTCGCGGCCGGGGCGTTGGGGGTGGATGACTGTGTTCAGCTGCTGGAGATGCTGGGGTTGAACCTGGACGACGACGGGCAGGCGCCGGTTCAGCGGTGAGCCGGTGGGTCCGGTGTTGGTGCCGGACCCTTCCCGTGATGTTCTTGCAGGTCGGTTGTCTTTCTGGGGAGTAATTGGCTGGTCTTCGCCGGTTCTTTGACGCAGGTTTCGTAACAGTGTTACGTTTGTCGGGTCGAAAGGGAACGAACATGACGACGGCGAACCGGATCCGGTCGGTGGTGCAGGTGCTCGGGGGGAAGTTCATGACTTCGCTGGAGCTGGCGGCGGTCGAGGCCGAGGTCGGGCTGCCGCCTCGGTCGCTCTACCTCCGGGGGCGGTCGGCGGTGCTCGGGGACGTGCCGCCGAAGGTGGCCGCGGAGCTGTTCGGGATCTTCCCGCACTGGCTGTTCGACTTCGTCCTGCCGGCGGCGACGGCGGCCATCGATGCCCCCGGCGCCGTCCGTGCCTACTCCGAGTCGTCGGCTCGGTGGTCGCGCGCCACCCTTTCGGCCGTATCGGAACCCGGACGCCTGGGCGAGCTGCTGTTCCGCGTGGTCGACGCCGCCGACGCGAGCGGGCTGGCGCTGTTCGCCGGCTGGAAGCACGCCAAGCGGCCCGAAGGTGACGTCGAACGCCTCGGCTTCGCGCTGATGGTCTTCCGCGAGCTGCGCGGCGGCCTGCACTTCGCCGCGCTGCGGGCCCTGGGCGTGACGGTGCCCGAGGCGGTCGTCGCCGACCCCGAGGGCGGGCGCGCGCGGCTGCTGCGCACCGCGTGGCCGGAGGACGCGGCCGACGCGCTCGTCGCCGCGGCGGAGCGCAAGCCGGACCTCCGTGAGCGCTGGCTCGAGGCCGAAGCGATCACGGACGAGCGGATCGACGAACTCCTGGCGTCCGCGCTGTCCGAGGGGGAGCGGAGCGAGCTCGAGCGCCGGCTGGCGGAACTCGCGGCGTTTGCGCAGGTCCCGGCTTCGCTGGAGGCTTAAGGAACCCCCTGTGCAAAGCGGTGGCGGCGTGCCCTATGCTTGTAATCGCTCCCAGGGGGACCTGAGAGCGCGGTCGGTCGGTCACCCGAAACCGACCGGGCTCCCATCGTTCAGTGGCCTAGGACTCCGCCCTTTCAAGGCGGCAACGCGGGTTCGAATCCCGTTGGGAGTACGCAGTACAGTAGTAACGCAAGGCCCTGTGGCGCAGTTGGTTAGCGCGTCGCCCTGTCACGGCGAAGGTCGCGGGTTCGAGTCCCGTCAGGGTCGCAAGATCGTTCGGCTCCTTGCCGGCGTTCCCGGCCAGGTAGCTCAGTTGGTACGAGCGTCCGCCTGAAAAGCGGAAGGTCGCCGGTTCGACCCCGGCCCTGGCCACCGTTCGAAGAAGCCGTCTTGACTCTGGTCAAGGCGGCTTTCTTGTGTTCGGGGCCAGTCCGGCGGGTGCCGCCGCTGACCGTCGTCAAGCGCTGAACGGGACGACCACGATCTGGTCGGCGTCCTCGTAGATGATCCTCCCGGGCGCCTGGTGCGAGACCAGCTTGTCGCACCGGACGCCGTGGGCGTCGAGGATTTCGAGGTAGCCGGCAGCGCGAGCGACGAGCGCTTCAGCCGACTCCTTGAATCACGCGGTCGCGCCCGGGTTGACCGAGTGGTCGAAGACGGCCTGCCTTGCTCAGGTTGTTGTTCAAGCCGAGGAAGCCGGGGTGGCGCCCATCGGCGTCGGGCTCGGCGCTCTGGAACCTGACGTAGGCCATGCGGCATTCCTATCGAGGCACCCGGCGTGATGGCGCACGGGGTTGTCCACGGCGGCGGAGCAACCTGCGCGCTAACCTGGGAGCCTTGTTGCGCGCAACGAGCGTCCTCGGCGGCCGCGAGCCGGCCGGGGAACAACCTGGTGCGTGGGGAATTGTCCTCACGTGGAGGCAAGTGCAGGAGTCGGCGGCGACCCGCGCGCCGGTTTGTGCCGGTGCTGGGCTCGGCAGGGCGGAGACCCGGGTGGTTCCGGGGTCGGCCCTGCCGGACCGTTCCTGGGCGGCGATCCCCATTACGTTCGACGAGGGGATCGTTCTGCCCTAAACTCGGGCCGTCGGGGGGAAACGATTCCATGCTCGTCGTCGTGCAGCTGCCGC
Source organism: Amycolatopsis sp. FBCC-B4732 (assembly GCF_023008405.1). Lineage (NCBI taxonomy): Bacteria > Bacillati > Actinomycetota > Actinomycetes > Pseudonocardiales > Pseudonocardiaceae > Amycolatopsis > Amycolatopsis sp. FBCC-B4732. Next base: position 7,774,538 of record NZ_CP095376.1, on the reverse strand, counting down.
TGGTCGATCTCCGGTTGCTGGCTGCATTTCCCACCGGGCGGCTGGCTTCTCCGCATTGGCCGGATCCGGTCAGCGATGACGAGTTCGTGCGCGACGCCGGCCCGATCCGGGATCGGCGGCGCGGGGGCATTTCCGACTGGTCCGGGGAAAGGGCCTTCTGCGACGCGAAGAACTTCGTCCGGTTCGTCGACGCCGAACCGCCGGCGCTGCGGGACGGCACGCGGATCACCCCCGTGTTCCGCCGGCTCTACTCCTCCGGTGTCTCCGCCCGGCTCGACTTCGGGTTCGACGTCGACGATCGCCGCCGGGCGCGGCTGACCGAGGACATGCTGCGGGACATCGCGCGGGACTGCCTCGCGGTCAAGGTGCGCACGGCTCCCGCCGGGGCCGGCCGGCCGCTGGGCGACAGTGGGAAAGCCCTGGCCAGGCGGTTCCTCGAAGTGTCGACGGCCAAGTCCTTCGGGACCGCGGCGCCGGGCGACCTGGTGGCCGGCGGCCTCCCCGCGGTGCTGGCCGAACCCGCCGCGCACCTGTTCGGCGACCTGAGCAGCCGGCGCTTCGACAGCACCTCCGTCAACGGCTACCAGGTGGAGTCCGGTGCGAAGATCGTCCCCGTCTGGTCGGTGGTCACCGGCGTCGTCGCGGACCGGGCGCGAGCCCGGCAGATCCGCGGGAACCTCTGGCGGCTGCACGCCGAGCGGGAATCGCTGCGCGGGGTCATCCGGGCCTGGAACAGCGCGCCGGAAATCTTCTCGGAAGAAAAGCTGAAGAGCTTCCTCGCCGCCCAGCTGAAAATCCTCGTTCCGAAGGAACGGGGCGGGTTCGACCAGTCGTCCGCGCTCGCCTTCGCCGGAAACTGCGAAGAACTGGCCTCCCCGGCCGTTCTGCGCGGCCTGCGCTCGGAACTGCTGGGGCAGAGCAAAGGCATCCTCAAAAGCCTGGACCTGCTGATCGAGCGAACCGCGCGGCTGCCGGAAAGCACGATCAGGAACCACATCCGGATCACCTACGTGGACAAGAGGGACATGAGCAGCAACGACAAGTACGAGATCAGCGCCCCGGTGTCGAACAGCGTGATCGGCCGGGACAACAAGGTCGAAGGCAACACCTGGACGGTCGGCGGGAAGGAAGACGCACTCCGCGAACTCGCCGAGGCGATCGAGCTGATGAAACCCCGGCTCGACGCGGACGAGGCCGCCGAACTCGACGAAGCGCACGCGGTGATCGCCGACGGCAAGAGCGAGCCGGGCCTGCTCAAGAAGGCCGCCAAGAAGATCCTCGGTGTGGCCACTTTCGCGGGCGAGGTCGGCGCTCCGGTGGTCGAGGCGGTGCGGAAGGTGCTGGCCGCACTCGGACTCGCGTAGTTAGGCCGAACGAGTGAACCGCTGAGAGCCGTGTCCGGACGCGGCAGCCGGCACCGACCACCCGGCGAAGGCAGCCCGACCGGGGCCGCCGCCCGAACCGGGGAGACGACATGCGCTACCTCCTGACCCTCCACATGAACCCGACGCTGTGGGCCACCCTCACCGACGACCAGAAGAACGGCGTCTACGAAGGACACGGCGAGTTCATCAAGCTCGTCACCGAATCCGGCGAGATGGTCGAGACCAAAGCGCTCGCCGAAGCGGCCGAGAGCAAGACCGTCACCGTCGAGGACGGCGTCGCGCACACCGCGGACGGCGGGTTCGTCGCGTCCGAAGCTTTCCTCTGCGGCTACTACGTCGTCGACGTCGAGAGCGAAGCCCGCGCGATCGAGCTGGCCGCGAAGATCCCCGACGCCCGGTACACCGCCGTCGAGGTGCGGAAGGTCGTGCACGAGGGTTGACCTCGATCAAGGTCGAGGGTGCACGCTGGGCCCATGACCGAGGAATGGGGCATCGACGCCGTCGATCTCGACGCCTACCTGGCGCGCACCGGGCAACAGCGCCGCCCGCCGTCCGAAGCGGCGCTGCGGGACCTCATGCGGGCGCACGTCGGCGCGATCCCGTTCGAGAACGTCGACGTCGTTCTCGGGCAGCACCAAGGGATTTCGCTCGACGTCGTGAGCGCCAAGCTCGTCGGGCGGCGGCGGGGCGGCTACTGCTACGAACAGAGTGGCCTCTTCGCCGCCGTCCTCGAGCGGCTCGGCTACACCGTGCACCGGCTTTCCGCGCGCGTCCAGCCGCGCCGGCCCGGGCCGTACACGCACATGACGCTCGTCGTCGAGGCCGACGGCCGCCGCTTCCTCGCCGACGTCGGGTTCGGGGCCGGGATCCTCGACCCGATCCCGCTCGTGGACGGCGTCGAAGTCGACCAAGCCGGCTGGCCCCAGCGTCTTCAGCACCGGGACGGCTGGTGGACGTTGCAGAAGGACGGTGAGGACATCCTCGAGTTCCGGCTCAACGGGATGCACCCCATCGACTACGAGGTCTACCACCACTACACCTCGACGCACCCGAAGTCGCCGTTCACCGGCCGGCTCGTGATCATGACGCTCGAACCGGGCGTCAGCCGGCAGCTCCTCGGCCGCGAACTCACCGTCGAAAAACCCGGTGGCCACCGCGAAACCACTACCATCGCGCCCGACGAGCTCGACGCGACCCTCAAGGACCTCGGCATCGAGCTGACCGCGGACGAGCTCGCGCGGCTCAAAACCCGTTACTGACCGAAAAGTTCGGCGGCCGCGACCGGGCGGCCGAGGTGGTAGCCCTGCGCCTGGTCGCACCCCAGCGACCGGAGCAGGTCCACCTGCTCGGCGGATTCGACGCCCTCGGCGATCACCGTCAGGTCGACAGCGTGGGCCATCGCGATGATGCTCGTGACGATCGCCGCCGCGTCGCGGGATTCGGCGATCCCGGTGATGAACGAGCGGTCGATCTTGAGCGTGTCCAGCGTCAGCCGCCGCAGCTGGGCGAGCGACGAATAGCCGGTGCCGAAGTCGTCGATCGCCAGCAGGACACCCAATGACCGCAACGATGCCAGCACTTCCGCGGCCGCCTGCTGATCGCGCATCAACGCGCTTTCGGTGACCTCCAGGCACAGCGCGGCGGCCGGGAGCCCGGTGCTCGCCAGCGCGTCCTGGACCGCGGGCACCAGGTGCGGGTCGTCGAGCTGGCGGGCCGACAGGTTCACCTTCAGCGTCAGGTCCAGGCCGCGGCCGCGCCGCGTGGCGAGTTCGCGGGTCGTCGCGCGCAGCATCGCCTTGCCGATCACGTTGATCAGGTCGCTCTCCTCGGCGAGCGGGATGAACTCCGCGGGCGGGATCGCGCCCTGGCGCGGGTGCGTCCAGCGCAGCAGCGCCTCGACCGCGACCATCTCGCCGGTCCGCAGGTCGACGACCGGCTGGTAGGCGGGCCAGAGCTGGCCGTCGTGGACCGCGTCGCGCAGGTCCTGCTCCATCCGCAGCCGCCGCTGCATGCGCTCGCGCAGGCCGACGTCGAAGAAGTGGTGCCGGCCGCGCCCGAGCGTCTTCGCCTGGTACATCGCGACGTCCGCGTCGCGCAGCAGGTCTTCGGCGCTGCGGCCGTCGGCGGCGCCGACGAGGACGACGCCGATGCTGGCGTCGAGGTGGAGCTGCCTGCCGAGCACGCCGATCGGCTCGGCCAGCGCGGCCCGCAGGTGCTCGGCCAGCGCGCGGACTTCGACGGCTTCGGTGACTTCGCCGGTGACGACGACGAACTCGTCGCCGCCGAGCCTGCCGACCAGGTCCTCGCGCCCCGAGCTGCGGCGCAGGCGCTCGCCGACGATCCGCAGCACCTGGTCGCCGACCGGGTGCCCGAGCGAGTCGTTGATGACCTTGAACTTGTCCAGGTCGAGGAACAGCACCGTGAGCGGGCCGCGCCCGCGGACGTCGAGCCGGTCGAGCACCAGCGTCCGGTTGGCCAGCCGCGTCAGCGGGTCGTGGGTGGCGTCGTGGGCCAGCCGCGCGCCGATCGCGCGGGTCTCGGTGATGTCGGTGAACGTCGTGACCACGGCCCGCGCCGCCGGGTCGTCCGGGTCGAGCAGCCGCGAGGTCAGCGACACCCAGACGTCCCGTCCGTCCGGCCGGCGCAGGCGCACGACCAGGCCGTTGTGCGTGACGCCGGTCCGCCGGGACTGCACCGACGGCGTCTCGTCCGGCGGGATCCAGTGCCCGGCCTCGGTGAACAGCACCAGCGTGTGGCACGGCACGCCGACCAGGTCGGGTTCGGGGACGCCGATGATCCGGCACGCGGCCGGGTTCGCCGCCTCGATCAGCCCGGTCGGGCCCATCACCAGCACGCCTTCGTCGAGCGAAGCGACGACCGTGCGGTAGTTCTGCTCGGCCCGCCGCCGCGCGGTTTCATCGGCGCAGACGAGCACGTAGCCGTCGTTCATCTCAGCAGCCGAAACGCGGACGGCGAGGGGAGCGCCGTCGCGCCGCCGGTGCACCGCCTCGGCGACCCCGCCGCCGCGGCGGATGGCCACCAGGTCCAGCGGCGCGCCGACCAGCTCGCTCGCGCGGCGCCCGACGGCCTCGGCCGCGGTCCAGCCGTACACCGCCTCGGCGGCCGGGTTCCAGCTGGTCACGACGCCTTCGCCGGTGGTCGCGATCAAGGCGTCGCTGACGTGCGACACGAGCGCGGCCTGGTAGCGGAGGGCGTCCGCGGCCGCCTTCTTCGCCGTGATGTCCCGCATGACGACCTGGTACGCGGCGGCGCCCCGCAGGCGCACGACGACGGTCTCGACGGCGAACTTGCTCCCGTCGAGCCGGGACATCAGCGCCTCGACCGGCTCGCTCGCCTGGCCCGGCTCGGTCAGCCGCGCGAGCTTCCCGGCCAGCTCGGCCTGGGAATCCTCGGCGACGAAATCGGCGAACCGGCGCCCGACGACTTCGGCGGGGCCGCGCGCGGCGAACGTGTCGAGTGCGGCCCGGTTGGCGAAGGTGAGGACGCCGTGCTCGTGGACGCAGATCGCGTCCGGACTCAGCTCGACCAGCTCGGTGAGCGAGTCAGCCTCCATGAGCGTCCGTCCCCCGTGCTTCGCGGCTTGTGGCCCGTCGATTACACCACCGACGCCGACGCCTGCCTACCCGCCGCGAGACGCAGCCGCGGACCCCAGAACAGCAGCCCGAAGTGCGCGGCGACCGCGTGGCCGAGCAGCGTGACGACCGCATCGAGGCTCGCCGGGTCGTCGGCGAGCCAGATCACCGCGATGAACGCCTCGAGCGCGGCCAGCCCGGCGAGCCGCGCCCGGCCGCGCAGCAGGAACACCAGCGCGCCGGCCGTGGTGAAGAAGCCGTAGCTGACACCGATGTCGAGCCAGTGCCCGGCCGAGGCCGGCAGGACGCGCGCGCTGATCAGCGCCATCACCGGCAGCTCGGTGACGAGCGTGGCCAGCACGTGCCCGGAGAAGAACACGGTCGCCGCGCGGCGGGCGCCGAACCGGCGTTCGAGCGGGGCGACGGCGATCGCGAAGATCACGACGTAGGCGAGCCAGCCTTCGTCGGAGAGCCAGAGCGCGCTGGTCAGCAGCGAGGTCAGCGGCCGCCGCCAGAGGTTGTGGGCGTCGGTGCTGGACAGCCGGAGCAGCCGCTCGGTCACCGCGGGGTCGGCGAACTTGAGCACCAGCGTCGTACCGAGCAGCAGGACCAGGTAGCCGAAGGTGAAGGGCGTCGCCTTCGGATTCGGGAGGAACCGGACGAACTGCCGCACACTGAAGCGCCGCGGGACGGCGATCGCGGGGGCCGGCCGTCCGGCTTTCAGCAGCATGGCCTGAGCTTCGCCGGTCATGCTGGGAGTATCACCAGTGCCAGCTTAGAAAACGCTGTGCTTGTCACTCACCGTCGAACTCTGGCAACCGGGGGGAGATTTTTACCAGTTCCTCACCCATTTGGGTGGCTTGTGCGGTAAAAATACGGCCACGATCTCGGCCGAAAGGCCTCTCGGGAAGGTCTGTCGGGGTGAACGACGAGGTATCGGTCGCCGAGCTGCTCGTGCGCGAGGGCTGGGGTGACCGGACGGGACCGGGGCAGTCGCGGTGGCGCGTGCTCGCGGTGATGCTCGCCGTCGTCATCGGCTGCGGGGCCGCCGCGGTGCTGGTCGGGCTCGGCGGCAAGGGCACGCCGGACGCGTCCGCGGTCGACCAGATCCAGGTGATCCCGTTCCCGCAGCGCACCACCGGGCTGGGCGGCGCCGACCAGGCCACCGACTCCCCGCCGGAGGGCGGCACCGGCGGCGGCGACGTCGTCCCCGGCGTCGGCGTGCCCCGGGAGACCGTCACCGAGGTGCCCGGCAGTTCCCCGGCCGCCGAGACCAGCACCGATTCCGCGACGCCGACGCCCACGCCGACCAGCGGTGACCCGTCGAGCTCGAGCACCCCCACTACGACGTCCTCGGGTGGCCGCCCGCCGACCCGCCCGTCGACCCCGGCACCGCCGAAGCCGACCTGCCTGCTGATCATCTGCTGGTGATCACGCCGGCTTCTCCGCGATGTAGCTGCCGTGCGACCTCGTTGCGTTCCGCCTTGGTCATCGGCCACGTCTTGAGGACCTGGCCCGCCCCGATGTGGCGTTGGTTGCGTCTGACGCACCGATGCGCGACCCGCGCGGCCAGAGGCACTCGACGGGGCCGCGACCCGCGGCGAGGAAGTGCCGTCGGTGGACGAAATCCGGCGCCCGGCTCGTCGAACGGCTGCTCACGGCGCTTCCAGCAGGTCCGGCTCCCGCTGCCGGCCGAGGTGGTTGAACAGCAGGTTCAGCGTGAACGCCAGCACCGCCGCCACCGTGATCGAACTGCCGCAGATCGTCTGCAGCCAGGCCGGGAAGTGCTGGAAGATCTTCGGCGCGAACGCCGGCAGCAGGCCGACGCCGAGGGCCACCGCGACGATGAAAGTGTTGTGGTTACCGGAAAACTCGACCGTGCGCAGGTTCTGCGCGCCGACCGCGGCGACCATCGCGAACATGACCACCGCGACCCCGCCGACCACCGGCTGCGGGATCGCCGCGATGAACGCGCCGATCTTCGGGACCAGGCCCATCAGCACCAGGATCCCGCCGGTCACCGCGACCACCCAGCGGCTGCGGACGCCGGTCATCCGGACCAGGCCGACGTTCTGCGCGAACGCCGTGTCGGGGAAGGAGTTCAGCACGCCGCCGAGCACGGCCGAGAAGCCGTCGGTGGCCAGGCCGCGCGCGAGGTCGGAGTCGGTCGGCGGGCGCCCGGTGATCTCGCCGACGGCGATCATGTCCGCGGTCGACTCGGTGAACGTCACCAGCATGACCACGCACATCGACAGCACCGCGGCGACCGGGAACGTCGGCGCCCCGAAGTGGAACGGCGACGCGAGCCCGAACCAGCCGGCCGCGCCCAGCCCGTCCCAGTGCACCAGCCCCAGCGGGATCGCGGCCACGAGCCCGATCGCGAGCGCCAGCAGCGGCCCGATCTGGTTGGCGAACCCGCGCAGCACCCGCGTGAACAGGATCAGCAGCACGAGCACGCCGAACGCGAGCAGGAGGTGCGAGAGGGCCGCGTAGTCCGGTGCGGTGGGGTCGTTGCCCGCGATCAGCCCCGCGCCCGGGCCGAGCAGCGAGACGCCGATGACGAGCAGCAGCGTCCCGGTGACCAGCGGCGGGAAGAACCGGATCAGCTTCGCGAACGGCTTCGCGATCAGCAGCCCGAAGACGCCGGAGGCTAGCATCGCGCCGTAGACCGCGGTCAGGCCGTACTGGGACGCGATCAGGATCATCGGGTTCACGACGCTGAACGTCGCGCCCGCGACCACCGGCAACCGGATGCCGAGGAGCTTCCCGACGCCGATCGACTGGATCAGCGTCGCGATGCCCGCCACGAGCAGGTCGGCGTTGACGAGCAAGCCGATCGTGGCCGGGTCCAGCTTCAGCGCGCTGCCCACGATCAGCGGCACCGCGACGGCGCCGGCGTACATGATCGACATGTGCTGGAGGCCGAGCAGGGCCAGCCGCCCGGCGGGCAGCACCTCGTCTACCGGGTGTTTCGTCATGCGGGGCCCCTTTCGACCGGGGAACAGCCAACGCGCCGGGCGTGACGGTAGCAAGTCCCGGGGGTCATGATCTTGTTTCCTGAGTAAGGCGGAACGGTCCCGGATGTGTGACCATCGGTGCATGACTTCGGGCGGTATTCCCCAGGTGGGCCCGCCGTTCCGCGCCGATCACGTCGGGAGCCTGCTGCGGCCCCCGGTGCTGCGTGACGCGCGGCGGCGGCACGAATCCGGTGAGATCGGCGCGGAGCAGCTCCGCGCGGTCGAAGACGACGCGATCCGCGACGTGATCAAGATGCAGAAGGCCGCCGGGCTGAGTTCGGCGACCGACGGCGAATTCCGCCGTGCGTCGTGGCACATGGACTTCATCTACGCGCTCGGCGGCATCTCCAAGAGCGACGAGCGGCTGCACGTCAAGTTCCACAACCTGGCCGGGGACCTCGAGTTCAGCCCGCCGGGCCTGCAGGTCGACGGGAAGGTGCGGCTCGACGAGCCGATCTTCGCCGCGCACTTCGAGTTCCTGAAGTCCCATGTGGACGCCGGGGTGACGCCGAAGCTGACCATCCCGTCGCCGAGCATGGTCTACTACCGCGGCGGCCGGGCGGCGGTGAGCGAAAGCGTTTACCCGGACCTGGAAGAGTTCTTCGCCGACCTGAGCGCGGCGTACGCGGCGCAGGTCGCCGCGGTGCACGGCCTCGGCGGCCGGTACCTCCAGCTCGACGACACCAGCCTCGCCTACCTCAACGACCCGGCGCAGCGGGAGCTCGTCGCGCGGATGGGCGGCGACCCGGACACCCAGCACCTGCGCAACATCGCGACGATGAACGCGGCACTGGCCGGCCGGCCCGACGACCTGACCGTGACGACCCACCTGTGCCGCGGCAACTTCCGGTCCTCGTGGGTCGCGTCCGGGAGCTACGAGTTCGTCGCGGAAGCGCTCTTCGGCGAACTCGCCGTCGACGGGTTCTTCCTGGAGTTCGACGACGAACGCTCCGGCGGCTTCGAGCCGCTGCGGTTCGTGCCGAAGGGCAAGAAGGTCGTCCTCGGCCTGGTCACCACCAAGCGACCGGAGCTCGAAGACGCCGACGTCCTGGTGCGGCGCATCGAAGAGGCGTCGCGGTACGTCGACGTCGACCAGCTCTGCCTGTCCCCGCAGTGCGGGTTCTCCTCGACCGAGGAGGGCAACGACCTGACGCCGGACGACCAGCTGCGCAAGCTGGAGCTGATCGTGGCGACGGCCGACCGCGTCTGGGGCGGCCGGTGATCACGTGCGTCGTCGACTACGTCATCGACCCCGCCAAGATCGCCGACTTCGAACGCTTCGCCGCCGCGTGGATGCGGCTGGTGCAGCGGGAAGGCGGCGTCCACCACGGCTACTTCCTGCCCTCGGAAGGGGCGAGCGACGAAGCCAGGGCGCTGTTCAGTTTCGAGAGCCTCGCCGCCTACGAGCGCTACCGGACGCTGTTCGGCGTCGACCCGGACTTCATCGAGGCCGACAAGATCCGCGAGGAAAGCGGCTGCGTGGTGCGGTACCGGCGGTCGTTCATGCGCCCGCTCCTGCCCGACGACGACCTCTGACGTGCGCCACGGCGCGCGGCGCCCGACGTCGGTCGTGGACCGCGTCCTCGACCTGCTGGGCGCCTTCACGGCCGAGCGGCCGCGGCTGACGCTGTCCGAGCTCAGCCGCCGCGTCGGGCTGCCGCTGTCGACCACGCACCGGCTGGCCGGCGAGCTGACCCGGCGCGGGGCGCTCGTCCGCGACGAAGCGGGCGTGTACCGCGTCGGCCTGTGGTTGTGGGAGGTCGCGTCGCTGGCGCCGCACGGGGCCGAGCTGCGGGAGAGCGCGATGCCGTTCCTGGAGGACCTCTACGAGGCCACGCACCAGAACGTGCAGCTCGCCGTGCTCGACGGAGCCGAAGTCGTCTACGTCGAACGGATTTCCGGCCGCGGCGCGGTCAACGTCCTGACGCGGGTGGGCGGCCGGCTGCCCGCGCACGCCACCGGCGTCGGGCAGGTGCTGCTCGCGCACGCGCCCACCGAGGCGCAGGAGGAGGTGCTGGCCGGGCCGCTCAAGACGTTCACGCCCAAGACGATCGGCTCGGCCGCGCGGCTGCGGCGCGTGCTCGCCGACGTCCGGCGCGACGGCTACGCGATCAGCGACGGTCAGATCGAGCTGATCGCGCTGTCCGTGGCGGCCCCGGTCTACGACGCCACCGACGAAGTGGCGGCGGCGATCTCCGTCGTCGTCCCGGCGACGGGGACGGACCCGCGGACGCTGGTCCCGGCCGTCCGGGCGGCGGCGCGGGGGATTTCGCGGGTGCTGGGGGCACCGCGCGCGCTGCGCTCGGCAGGCGGCCGCCAGTAGCAGGTCTGCTGCTCGACGATCCAGGGCCGCTTGTGATCGGATGGCGGACATGGGTGCACAGAAGACGGTTCTCGTCGTCGGGGCGGGGCAGAGCGGGTTCCAGGCCGTGGCGTCGCTGCGGGATCGCGGCTTCGACGGCCGGGTCGTGCTGATCGGGGACGAGCCGGGCGTGCCGTACCAGCGGCCGCCGCTGTCGAAGGCCTACCTGGCCGGGACCGCCGGGCTCGACCAGCTGCACCTGCGCGGCGCGGACTTCTTCACCGAGAAGGACATCGAGCTGGTCGCCGGGCGGGTCGCCTCGATCGACCGGGCCACGTCGAAAGTGCAGCTCGAAGACGGCCGCGAACTCGGCTACGACCACCTGGTCCTGGCCACCGGCGCCCGCAACCGCGCGCTGCCGGTGCCGGGCGCGGACCTGCCGGGCGTGCTGGCCCTGCGCACCCGCGACGACGCCGACCGCCTCCGCGAATCGCTGGCGCACGCGGAAAACGTCGTCGTGGCCGGCGGGGGCTTCATCGGGCTGGAGCTCGCTTCGCACGCCGGCCGCCCGGTGACGGTCGTCGAGGCGCAGGACCGGCTGCTCAACCGGGTCGCGACGCCGGAGATCTCCGCCTACTTCGCCGCGCTGCACCGCGAAGCCGGGCACACGGTGCTGCTGGGCCAGGGCGTTTCGGCGCTGCACGGCGACTCCCGGGTGCGCGAGGTCGAGCTCTCCGACGGCACCCGGCTGCCCGCCGACCTGGTCGTGATCGCCGTCGGCGTCGTGCCCGAGACGACGCTGGCCGTCGAGGCCGGGCTGCCCGTGGACAACGGCGTGGTCGTCGACGCGCACCTGCGGACGGCGGACGAGAACATCTTCGCCATCGGCGACTGCGCGAACTTCCCGTGCGTGCAGGCGGGCGTGGCGACCCGGCTGGAGTCCGTGCAGAACGCCGTCGACCAGGCCCGCAGCGTGGCCGCGGCGATCACCGGGACCCCCGAGCCGTACGCGAGCCTGCCGTGGTTCTGGACCGACCAGTCGGGCGCGAAGCTGCAGATCGCGGGCATCCTCTCCGGCGCCGACAAGACGGTGGTGACGGGCGACCGGGCCGCGGGCAAGTTCTCGGTGCTGTCCTTCCGCGACGGCGTCCTGATCGCCGTGGAGTCGGTGAACCGGCCCGCGGACCACATCGCGGCGCGGCGGCTGTTCACCGCCGATCCGCACCCGCGGTACGCGGACCTCGAGCTGAGCGAGTTCGACTTGAAGGCCCACCTGAAGGCCGCGTCAACCCGCGGTTGACGCACGAACATCGTCAACCTACAGTTGACGGCATGGACCTTCCCGCCAACGTCAAACTCGACGACCTCATCAGCGCGATCAAGAGCAACAACGACAAGGACGCCCTCGCCCAGCTGACCGACGCGGTCTACGTCGGCCAGCACCTCGGTGAGGTGGCCGACCACCTGATCGGCCACTTCGTCGACCAGGCCCGGCGCTCCGGCGCGTCCTGGACCGACATCGGCGCCAGCATGGGCGTCACCAAGCAGGCCGCCCAGAAGCGGTTCGTGCCCAAGGTCGACCCCGGGGGTGACCCGGGCGGCGCGATCGAACGCGTCTACGGCCGCTACACCGACCGGGCCCGGCACGTCGTGGTCGAGGCGCAGAAGGCGGCGGTCGACAACGGCAGCCCGTTCATCGACACCGTGCACATCGTGCTGGGCCTGCTCACCGAACCCGCGGCGCTCGCGGCGGGCGCGATCCTCGCCCAGGGCGTGCAGCTCGACGCCGTCCGCGAAGCCGCCGAAGCGCGGCTGCCCGAGGCGGTCGTCCCCACGCCGGACCCGATGCCGTTCTCGCCCGCCGCCAAGAAGACCCTCGAGCTCACCATGCGCGAAGGGCTGCGGCTCGGGCACAACTACATCGGCACCGAGCACATGCTGCTGGCGCTGCTGGAACAGGGCGAGGGGAGCGGGTTCGAGGTGCTCGACGGCCTCGGCGTCAAGAAGGACAAGGCCGAGGCGAAGATCCAGGAGGTGCTGGCGGAGATCCTCGCCGCCCGCGAGCAGTGAGACTCCTCCTGGCCGCCGCGCTCCTCGCGCTGGTGCTGGTGACGCTGCTCTGATCGGGATGGACCAGGGGGTTTTCCCGATCAGAGCAGCACCGGATCAGGCGCCGGACTCCGGGCGGCCGTCGGCGGCCCAGGCCGTGTGGAACGAGCCTTCGCGGTCCACGCGGCGGTAGGTGTGGGCGCCGAAGAAGTCGCGCTGGCCCTGGACCAGTGCCGCCGGCAGCCGGTCGGCGCGGAGGCCGTCGTAGTACGCCAGCGCCGTCGAGAAGCCCGGCGTCGGGATGCCGAGCTTGACCGCCGTCGAGATCACCGAGCGCCACGAGTCCTGCGCGTCCTCGACCGCCTTGCGGAAGCCGCCGGAGGTCAGCAGCGTCGGCAGTTCCGGCTCGTCGGCGTAGGCCGAGGTGATGTCGTTGAGGAACTTCGCGCGGATGATGCAGCCGCCGCGCCAGATCGAGGCGACCTTGCCGAGGTCGATGTCCCAGCCGTACTCGGTCGCGCCGGCCTGGATCTGGTTGAAGCCCTGGGCGTAGGCGACCACCTTCGACGCGTACAGCGCCTGCTCGACGTCGTCGGCGAAGCTGTCCAGCGCCGAGCCGGACAGCGGTGCCGCCGACGGGCCGCCGAGGCCGCGGGCCGCCGCGCGCAGCGGCTTCGAGCCGGACAGCGAACGCGCGAAGACGGCTTCGGCGATGCCCGAGATCGGGACGCCGAGGTCGAGGCCGATCTGCACCGTCCAGCGGCCGGTGCCCTTCTGCTCGGCGGCGTCCTCGACGATGTCGACGAACGGCTTGCCGGACGCGGCGTCGACGTGCGCGAGCACGTCGGCGGTGATCTCGATCAGGTACGAGTCGAGCCGCCCGGTGTTCCACGTGCGGAAGACGTCGGCGATCTCGGCGGGTGCGTAGCCGCCCGCGTGGCGCAGCAGGTCGAACGACTCCGCGATCAGCTGCATGTCGGCGTACTCGATGCCGTTGTGCACCATCTTCACGAAGTGTCCGGCGCCGTCCGCGCCGATGTGCGTGCAGCACGGCTCGCCGTCGACCTTGGCCGAGATGTCCTCGAACAGCGGGCCGAGCGACTCGTACGACTCCTTCGAGCCGCCGGGCATGATGCTCGGCCCGTGCAGCGCGCCTTCCTCGCCGCCGGAGACGCCGCTGCCGACGAAGTGCAGCCCGCGCTCGCGCAGCGCCTTCTCGCGGCGGCGCGTGTCGGCGAAGTGCGCGTTGCCGGCGTCGATGATCACGTCGCCCTCTTCGAGCAGCGGCGCGAACTCGTCGATGACGGCGTCCGTCGGGCCGCCGGCCTTGACCATGATCACGACCTGGCGGGGCCGCTCCAGCGCGTCGACGAACTGCTGGGCGGAGTACGCCGGGATGAAGTCGCCTTCGTCGCCGAACTGCTCCACCAGTGCGCGGGTCCGCTCCTCGGACCGGTTGTGCAGGGCCACCGTGTGCCCGTGCCGGGCCAGGTTGCGGGCCAGGTTGCGGCCCATGACCGCCAGGCCGGTGACCCCGATGCTCGCCTTCTTGCTCATCCGCATCCTTCCGAAGACTCTCTCGATTCAGACCCTAGTCCGATCGAGGCCTCATGGGAGGTACGGAGCTGCGGCTCACGCAGTTCAGGAGAAGCAGCGGATGGGGCCCCGGTTGATCGCCACCATGTCCGTCACAGCGGCCGCCAGATCGATCTGAGCACCCCATTCGGCGCCGTCGAGCTCGGCGTACGCGCGGTGCAGGTTGCCCGGCAGCCGCTCCTGCTCGCTCATCGCCGCGAAGTCACCCAGATCGGTGTCCTTCGCCACTTCGAGCGGGGACAGCCCGGCGGCCTTCCCGCGCTCGGCCGTCTCCTGGACGAACTCCAGGTAGGCGTCCACGGTGTCGACGACGTCGAGCCCGCAGGCCGGCCCGTGGCCGGGCAGGATCACTTCCGGCTCCAGCTCCCGGATCACGTCGAGCGCCTGGCGCCAGCCGGCCACCGAGCCCATCAGCGCGAACGGGCTGCCGCCGTTGAACACCAGGTCACCGGCGTAGAGCACGCGCTGCTCCGGCAGCCAGACCAGGACGTCGTTGGTCGTGTGGGCGGCGTGGCCCGGGTGGATCAGCTCGAGGGTGGTGCCGCCGGCGTGCACGGTCAGCCGGTCGTCGAACACGACCTCCGGCGGCCGCGCCTCGAGCTGGCCCCAGTCGCTGCCGACGAAGATCCCGTCGAACGTCTGGATGCCCTCGGCGACCAGCAGCTCGCGGGTCTTGCGGTGGCCGACCACGGTCGCGGTCGTGACGAGGTAGTTGCCGTTGGTGTGGTCGCCGTGGTGGTGGGTGTTGACCAGCGTCGTCACCGGGCTGCCGGTGGTGGCCTCGACGGCGGCGAGCAGCGCGCGCGTGCGGCGCTCGGTCGAGCAGGTGTCGACGAGGACGGTGTGGTCGCCGGCGTCGACGAACCCGCAGTTGTTGATGTACCAGGAGCCGTCCGGCTGGACGTAGCCGTGGACGTTGTCAGCCAGGCGGGTGACGGCGGCGGCGGAGGGCGAACGATCGGTCACGGCGCCCACTATGCCGCAGTGCGCTGCCCGCCGGTCGGCGTAAAGGTCACGAATCCGCTGGTCCAGGCGAGTGAACCCCTGAGTGACTGGCATTCTGCGACGTTTCCTGGAACGCTGCGCGATGTCATCATCGAGATCCGCAAGGTGAAGCACTAACCTGGGTGGGTTCGATAGTTCGCGCGCGACGGCGACCGGGAGGCCGCCGTCGCTTGGTAGTGGTCCGGGAGAGCAGGGCGATGGCCAGCACCGTCACCTCGCGCCGGAAGCAGCTCGGGAACGAGCTCCGGCATGCCCGCACCGCGGCGCGGATGACACAGCAGCAGGTCGCCGAGGTCCTCGGCTGCACCCAGGGCAAGGTCAACAAGATCGAGTCCGGTGCCGTCGGGGTGAAGCTCGGGGATGTGCGATCCATGCTGAACGCGTTCGGGATCAACGGCGAAGAAGCCGACACGCTGATGAACCTGGCGCGGGCCGCCGCCGGGCAGCGCGGCCACTGGTCCGGCTACCGCTCGGTGGTGCCGCACTGGTTCCGCACGTTCACCGACCTCGAACCCGCGGCCGCGGAGATCCTCACCTGGCACGGCGAGCGCATCCCGGGCCCGCTGCAGTCCGAGCACTATATGCTCAAGCAGTTCACCGAGGCCGGCGCCACCGACGTGACGTCGCTGGTGCGCAACCGCCTCGACCGCAAGGCCGTGTTCGAGCAGCAGCAGCCGCCGTACTACCGGTTCATCATCAGCGAAGGCGCGCTGCGCCGGGCACCCGGCGGGTACGCGCCCGCCGTGATGCTGGACCAGGTCGAGCACCTGCTTTCGCTGGAGCGCCACCCGCGGGTGTACGTACACGTATTGCCCTTCGGCGCCCGGCTCGCCGCGGTGCCCAACGACTTCACGATCATGCGCTTCCCGGACCGCACCCGGGACTTCGTCTACATCGAGCACTCCGCCGGTGGTCTGTACCTCGACGACGTCAAGGACTTCAACATCTTCGTCGACTCGTGGGACCGGCTGCGCGGTGCCGCGCTGGAGCGGCAGGAGACCCGGCAGTTCCTCAAGGAGCTTGCGGAGGGTTACCGCGCCCAGATGCAGCAGATCCAATAGGGCGAACGGCCGCCTCAGCTATCGAGTCCGGTGAACAACTTTCGGTAGAGTCGTTCCGTTGCGCTGGAATCCACCGGAAGTGGACATCGTGGACCCCGACTTCCTCCCCGACGCCGTCGACCTCGACCGGCCGAACGTGGCGAGGATCTACGACTGGGCGCTGGGCGGCACCGCGAACTGGGCGATCGACCGGCAGTACGGCGAGCAGGCAGTGCAGGCGTTCCCGCTGGCCAAGGCCCTCGCCCGGAGCAACCGCGACTTCCTCGGCCGCGCCGTCCGCTACTGCCTCGCCGAAGGCATCACGCAGTTCCTCGACCTCGGCTCCGGCATCCCGACCGCGGGCAACGTGCACGAGGTGGCCGACGACCACGCCGACGACAGCCGGTGCGTCTACGTCGACAACGAGCCCGTCGCCGTCGCGCACGGGCGCATCCTGCTGGAGGAAACCGGCGACCCCGATCGCCACGCCGTGCTGCACGCCGACCTGCGCGACGCCGAAGAGGTGTGGGATGCGGCGCTGGCGACCGGCGTACTCGACCCGGACCAGCCGCTGTGCCTGCTGAGCGTGGCGGTGCTGCACTTCCTGCCGGACGTCACCGGCGTCCGCGAAGCGATCCGCGACTACCGGACGCTGCTGGCGCCCGGATCGGCGTACGTGCTCTCGCACGCGACCGAATCCGGCGTCGAGGGGGAGGAGCTCGCCCAGATCCGGCGGCTCGTGAAGCTGTCCGAGCGGTCGAGCTCGCCCGCGGTTTCCCGGTCGCTCGACGAGATCGCCGCGTTCTTCGGTAACTTCGACGTCGTCGAGCCCGGGATCGTGCCTGTGGGAGAGTGGCGCCCCGAGCCCGGCGCCGCCACGGTCCCCCTCGCGAGCGTGGTCGGCGGTGTCGGCCGCAAGCGTGAAGGACGGTTCGCATGACGACGCAGGACCCCGAGGCCCCCGAAGGCGTCGACCTCGAGCGGCCGAACGCGGCCCGCATCTACGACTGGTTCCTCGGCGGCGACGCCAACTGGGCCATCGACCGGCAGTTCGGCGAGCAGGCGGTCAAGGCCTTCCCGATGATCAAGACCGTCGCCCGGGTCGGCCGCGACTTCCTCGGCCGCGGCGTCCAGTACCTGGCGCGCAACGGCGTCGACCAGTTCCTCGACCTCGGCTCGGGCGTGCCGACGGTCGGCAACGTCCACGAGGTCGCCGCCGAGGTGAACCCGGACGCGCGGTGCGTGTACGTCGACAACGAGCCTGTCGCGGTCGCCCACTCCCAGGTCCTGCTGGAGAAGGAGGGCGTCGCCGACCGGCACGCGGTGCTGCAGGGCGACCTGCGCGACCCGGCCGACATCTGGAAGCGCGCGCTCGACACCGGTGTCCTGGACACCAACCGCCCGATCGGCCTGATCATGGTCGGCGTCCTGTACTTCCTCGGCGAGGACGAGCCGGTGGCCCAGACCATCCAGAAGTACCTGTCGCTGCTGCCGTCCGGCTCGTACTTCCTGTCCTCGCACCTGACGAGCGACGGCATGGAAGCGATGGCCGACGCCGGCAGCCGCGAGACGATCATCAAGCAGTACAAGCAGTCGAGCACCCCGATCCACCTGCGCAGCCGCGCGGAGTTCACGACGTTCTTCGAGGGCCTGGAGCTGGTCGAGCCGGGCATCGTCTACCTGCCGGAGTGGCACCCGGAGGAGATCGAGTCCCGGGCCACGCGGAAGCTCGCGAACGACCCGGCGTTCGTCGGCCACATCTGCGGCCTCGGCCGCAAACCGTGACACCCTACGACGCGGTCGCCGTCCAGTACGCGGAGTTCGTCGGCCCGATCTGGGCCGGCGACCCGCTGGACCGGGCGGCGTGGACGGCGTTCGCCGACTACGCCCGCGGTCGCGGCCCGGTCGCCGACCTGGGCTGCGGGCCCGGCCACCTCACGGCTTTCCTGACGGAGCTGGGCCTCGACGCATCCGGCGTCGACCTGTCGCCGGTGATGGTCGAGCTCGCCCGTGCCGCGCACCCGGACCTGCGCTTCGACTTGGGTTCGATGGCGGCGCTCGACATCGCCGACAGCTCGCTCGCCGGCATCCTGTCGTGGTACTCGGTGATCCACACGCCGCCGGCGGAGCTGCCGGGCTACTTCGCCGAGTTCGCGCGGACGCTGGCCCCGGGCGGGGTGCTGCTCCTCGGCTGCTTCGAGGCCGACGGCGACGAGGTGACGACGTTCGACCACAAGGTCACCCTCGCGCACCGCTGGCCCGTGGCCGAGCTGGCCCGGCTGGGCGCCGCGGCGGGGCTCGTCGAGGTGGGGCGGATGCACCGCGAGCACACGGAAAGCGAGCGCCCCTTCCGCCAGGGTCGCTTGCTGCTGCGGAAACCGTAGCCCGCACGCGCGAGAGCCCCGGTCCCATCAGGGAGCCGGGGCTCTTTTCGTGGTGGTGGGGCAGTTCAGGCGCGGGAGCCGATGCGGCCGCGCAGCAGCGGGGCCAGGTCGATCGACGCCTCCAGCGGCCGCGTGGTGCGGACGCCGTCGGAGTAGCGCTGCAGCGGGAGGTCCTGGTCGGCCGCCCACGTGGTGGTCTTGCGCAGTGGTGCCTGGATCAGGCTGAAGCCGAAGCGGTTGCGCAGTTCGTCGCCGATCCCGCGGCGACCACGGTGCTCTTCGTCTTCACGGCGGAAGAGCGAGTTCATTCGGACGGCCATCGTCTACACCCCCAGCTCTCGTCGCGGTGCCCGGGCGGGCTCGCCGCCGGTCAGTCCGAGACAGGGTTCACACGGCATGCCGGCCCCGGGGACCAGCCATTCGACGTCTTGACGGGAAAGCGCTTCCCCGCATCTGGTTCGGATCAGCTCGGTGTCGGTCGCGGCGGCGTCCAGCGCGAAGACGTGGACCACCCGGCGGGCTTCGCCGGTGGTTCCCCTGGCGAGCCTGCCCACGACGAGCACGCCCGGTGGCGCGCTGTCCTCGACGATCACGCTGATCCTCCCCCATGAGGTTCCCGCGGTGGCTTTGTGCTTCGGTTTCGGCCGCTTCGGCGTCGCTCGGGGACCGCCCGCCGCGTGCAGGCAGTCGTTCACCGACGCCGGCGCCCCGGCCGATGCGATTAATCCTACTCCTGGAATAATCTTCATGTCGAGGCCGAAGCTAGTTGATCACCCGCTTGGCCCTGCGGCCTAGGCCATTGAGACACTGAGTAGCCGGGAACGGGTGCTTTCGACCAGGTCGCGGCCGCACCCCCCATCGAACCTCGGAGGTACGACCCATGGCGGATTATCCGTCGTTCGCGGATTACGATCCGAACACGGCCGTGTCCCTGTTCCAAGAGGCCGAGTGGGAGAAGTCCTTCGCGAGCGAACCCAACGGCGGCAGCTGCGTGGAGGTCAACCTGGGTCGCGAAGGCCTCATCGGCGTCCGGGACACCAAGCTCCCCACCAGCCCCGTTTTCGTTTTCGACCCCGCCGAGTGGGAAGCGTTCTTGATCGCCGTGAAGGCCGGGCAGTTCGACCTGCCGGCCTGATCCCTCACCCGCGCAGGTGATCATGGTCACCCGCTTGAGCACTCGAATGGCGAAGGCCCCCTTCCCCGTCCTCTGCGGTGAAGGAGGCCTTCGCGGCGCTCCGGATACGGCCGGCAGCCGAATGTGAGCGGAATCTCACCCGGTTGCCGGAAGCTCCCCGCCCCGCAACCGGCTCCGGGTGCGGCGCCACGCCAGCACGACCAGCACCACCAGCCCGATCAGCGGGAGCGTGCTGATCGCCCAGCTCACGCCCATCGGCGGCCCCGGCTGTTCCAGCACCGGCAGCGCGCGCAGCTCGCCGGTGCCGGCCCCGGCGGGACCGTTGACGGCGAAGCGGAGCGTCCACGCGCCCGGGCGCGGCATCGACCGGACGTCGAGACCCCAGACGTCGAGCTTGCGCGGGTGCCGGACCAGCGGCTGCTTCCGGTTCGCCCCGCCTTCCGGGTTGACCATGGTGAGCGTGCCGGACTTGCCCTCGATCCCGCCGTCGGGGACGAAGGTGAAGTCCAGCGACTGCATGGCCTTCAGCGGCCAGGTGCTGAACCCGACCGTCAGCCCGTACGGCCCGGCCTGCACCCGTTCGGTGTGCACGATGTTGACCGGCTCGTAGGCGTTCGCCGGCGCCGCGGTGGCGAACAGCAAGCCCGCGACGGCGGTCAGTGCGAGCAACGTCTTACGCATCAGCGGTTTCCCCCTTCTTCGCGGGCGCCAGCAGGCAGAGCATCCCGCCGAACCGCCACCCGGCGAACCCGCCGAGCAGCCCCAGCAGACCGCTGACCACGGCGGTCGTCGTCAGGTACCAGGCCGGCGGCACGTGCGCGCCGGTGTAGAGCATCGCCCGCTGCAGCGGCAGGCTGAGCCCGATCAGCAGCCCGGCGGCACCGCCGGCGACCACCGAAACGCGGCCCGCGCGCCACCCCCGGCGCCGGCCGGCCAGGTAGCCCAGCTCCATCAGCGCGGCCACCGGCAGCAGCGCCATCGGCGTCAGCGACGGCATTTCCGGCACGCCGGAGATCGCGTCGCGCATCGGCAGGCCGACGAGGTCCGCGTACGCCCGGGCCGCCCACGGCGAGAACCACCAGAAGACCGCCTGCACGGCCGCGACCAGCGCCGCGGTGCCGACCGCGCCACCCGGGCGGCGGAAGAACCCCGCGCCGACCGCGACGAGCAGCACCGCCATCATCGAGCAGCCGATCGACACGGCGTCGGCGTAGTCGTCGGGCACCTGCTGCAGCCCGAGCGCCAGCACCGGCCCGAACGTCAGCAGCACGGTCAGCGAAGCCAGCGTGCCGGCCCGGCCCCAGCGGTGCTCCCGCGCCGCGGCGAACACCGCGGTCGTGCCGATCAGCGACACCGTGATCGACAGCAGCAGCCCGATGTGCGGCGGCGAGTCGATGACCGCGTCGAAGCCGTAGAGCCCGTGCCACCACTGGTCCCACAGGCCGTACAGCAGGAACGTGGCCGCGCCGACCCCCGAGACGAGGTAGCCGACCGGCGCGGCGAACGTCTTGCCGAACACGTTGACCACGCGCCCGCCGACCCGCGGGTCGACCGGGCGGCCCGCGCGCCGCGCCGCCGTGGTCAGCAGCACGACGGCGAGGCTCGCCAGGCCGACGACCGCGCTGCCCGCGTACAGGAACAAGTGCGGCAGCGTGAAGAACGTGTCCGGCCCGACGTCGCTGTGCCACTGGATGTCCCAGGTCAGCCCGACCAGCGACAGCAACGACCCCCCGAGCACGACGTTCGCGGGCAGCAAGCCCGTCCGCGCCGGTTTCGCGACCGACGCCGTGCGGACGCCGGATGCGGTGAGATCCATTTCCCCCGACCCTCCTTTAGTTGACGAGCAACGGAAAGACGACTTGCGCGGCCCCGCCCGGCCCGCGCAGCGAGACGGTGATCTCCCACTGCCCGGCCATCGGCAGCCCGACGTCCGCGGCGCGGAAGCGGCCGGGTCCGTCCGGCCCCGCGGCCACCGGCGGGAACGCGTGCCCCATCTGCGCCATCACCGGTGCGACCGTGACGGATTCGGGCGCGGGCCCGGTCACCGCGACCGCGAACGTGTTGCCGCCGATGCGCGGCCGGTCCGCGGAGAACTGGACGGTGTAGGGGCCCGAAACCGCCTGCTGCGTGGTGGGTTTCGCAGTGCCGCCCGGCCAGAGCAACCACGTGAGCAGGCCCGCGGCGACGACGGCGACCGCCGCGATCAGCGCGGTCGGGCGCCTCACCGGCCGGCTCCGGTCGTCGGGACGTCCACCACGGCGGGGACGGTCAGCACGCGGTAGCCGCGCTCGGCCTGCAGCCAGATCCGGTACCGGCCGGGCGCGGCGAAGGTGTAGGTGAAGGCGACGTCGGGGCCGTAGGCGGCGACCGTCTCGTCGGGGCGGTCGAGCTGGCCGGCGACCGGCGGGATCATCGCGTGGACGTGCGCCCACGTCGGTGCCTTCGCGGCGCTTTCCCCGACCGGGCCGGTGATCGGGCCGGCGACGATGAGGTGGCCGAGCATGCCCAGCCACGGCTGGAGGTCCTGGGTCCGGAAGTGCGCGGTGATCGTCGTCGGCGTGCCGGGGGTGATGCTCAGCTCCACCGGGGTGCCGTCGATCGTCCGCGGGCCGGCGCCGGGTGGTTCGGGCGCGGGGGCGGCGGTGCCGGTCAGGTCCACAGTGGACCGGACGAGCTGGACCCCGCCGCCGCGCCGGGCGAGTTCCGCGGCGACGGCGTACGTCCCCGGTTCCGGATCGGCGACGCGGACGCGGTAGCCGCCCGGGCCGACGCGCACCGGGTGCAGGTGGCTCAGCCGGCCGGACGGCGAGACCAGGACCAGGTGCACGAGCGCGTTGTCGTGCACCAGCAGGTCGTCGACCGGGCGGCCGGTGGCGCCGTCGGTGAGGCCGAGCGCCAGCTCGCCGCGTCCGGAGTGGACGGTGAGGTTCACCGGCGGCCGCGAATAGTCCACTGTGGACAACGGTGCGGCGCCGTACGGGTCGGTCACGTTGTCGAAGGTCGGATCGAGCTGGCTGCCGGGCGCGGGCGGCGGGGGAGTGCTCGCCGACAGCAGCGCACCGGTGACGGCGACGGCGAGCGCGGCGACCACCCCGCCCGCCGGGATGAGCGCGTACGCCGTGCGTTTCGCCCGGACCCCGACGAGCAGGGCCAGCAGCAGGAACGCGCCCGCCGCGACGAACCCGCCGTAGGTCGCCCGTTCCCACGGGGGCACCACGCGCGCCGGGACGAGGAACGGGATCGTCGCGGCCGGGCCGGTGCCGTCGCTCAGCGACAGCAGCCACGGCCCCGGTTTGTCGACTCGCAGATTTCCCGCGTACACCCCGGGTTCGGCGCCGAGGACGACGTCGGTCCGCGCGCTCGGGACGCCGTCGGCCGCCACGGCCAGGTGCAGCGTGCCGGGCGGGCTGCCCCGGTGCGTCACGACGTCGACCCGCAGCGGCGACGGCGTCGTGTCGACCCGGCGGATGATCACGGTGAGCTCGCGCGCGCCGAGCGTCTGCGCCACCTGGACGTCGGTGCCGCCCGGCGCGCCGTCGGCGTGCGCGGTCCCGCCGCCGGCCGCGATCCCCAGTGCGGCCAGCAGCATCAGCAGTGCCGCTTTCGATTTGGTCCCCATCGTGGTCCGAACCTAGCCAGGGCGGCCGGTGGCGGGCGTCACGGCGGCGAGGGAATCCCGGTCCCCAGTGCGGGGGACCGGCGCCCCCGGTGGTCTCAGGGGTCGAGGAATTCCCGCAGGTGGGCGACGACTTCGCCGGGTTGCTCCTCGGGCAGGAAGTGGCCGCACTCGGCGAGGGCGGTGCCGGTGGCGCCCGGCGCGTACTCCCGCCAGATCTCGAGGGTGGGCAGGGTGCCGAGCAGGCCGTTCGCGCCCCAGAGCGCGAGGAGCGGCTGGGTGACGCGCTTCCCGGCGTCGAAGTCGGCGTCGTCGAGCTCGGCGTCGTCGGGGAAGGAGGCGCGGTAGTCGTCGAAGCCGGCGCGGAGGGCGCCGGGCTGGGAGAACGCGCGGACGTACTCGGCCTGGGCTTCGGCGTCGAGCGCGTGGCGCTGGTGGGTCCAGCGCTCGAAGAAGTAGCCGAGGTAGCCGGCGACGTCCCGCCCGGCGAGGAGCTCGGGCAGGTCGGGCTGGAGGTGGAAGAGCCAGTGCCAGTACGCCTTGGCGATGCCGGTGTCGAGGCGTTGCCACATCGCGCGGGTGGGGGCGATGTCGAGGACGGCGATGCGGCTGACCTGGTCCGGGCGGTCGAGCGCCCAGCGGTGGGCGACGCGGCCACCGCGGTCGTGCCCGGCGACGGCGACCCGGTCGAAGCCGAGGTGCGTCGCGAGCGCGGCGACGTCGGCGGCCATCGTGCGCTTGTCGTAGCCGGTCCGCGGTTTGTCGGTGCGGCCGTAGCCGCGCAGGTCGGGCGCGATGACGGTGTGCGTCTCGGCGAGCGGCTCGATGACCTGCCGCCAGCAGTGCGACGTCTGCGGCCAGCCGTGGAGGAGGAACAGCGGCGGGCCGTCACCGGCCTGCAGGAAGTGCATCCGGAGCCCGTCGACATTTTCTAACCGGTTCATGGGGTTAGACACTAGCGCTGCTTCTAACTGTCTTCAAGGGTTAGAGTGTTCGTCATGGAGTGGGCCTTCGACGGCGGGCGGCCGTGCCTCGACCTCGTCAACACGCTGCGCAGCCGGTACGCCGAGGGGGTGGAGCTGCTGACCGGGCCGGACGCGCTGGCGGAGTGGCTGTCCCGCGCGGGTTTCACGACGGGGCCGGTCCCGGTGACGGCCGGGAACGTGCTGGCCGCGAAGGCGCTGCGGGAGGCGATCGACCGGGTGCTGCTGCCGGCCGGGACGCCGTCGGAGATGGACATCGAGCTGGTGAACAACGCGGCGGCCTCGGCGCCCGCGCCGCCGCCGCGCCTGACGCTGGTGGACGGGGTGCTGCGCCGCGAGGTCCCGGCCCCCAAGGACCCGGTGGCCGCGGCGTTCGCGGCACTGGCGGCGGACGCGATCGACCTCGCGGCGGGCGACGCCTCGGTGCGGGTGTGCGCGGCGGACGACTGCGGTCTGCGGTTCTGCGACGCCTCACCGCGGCGCAATCGCCAGTGGTGCTCGATGTCCCGCTGCGGCAACCGCGCCAAGGCCCGCGCCCACTACGCCCGGGTCAGCGCCCGCGAGGACTGAGGTGGGGGCGCAGGTGGTCGTGGGTGTTCGCTGAGCCGGGACCGTTGCCGCCGATCAGGCGCTCGTAGACCCCGGGGTGGGCGCGGAACCAGACGTTCAGCTTGCCGATCCAGCGCATGTGCGCCGTCCGAAGGCCGGCCGGGAGCGGGGCCGACACCAGCCGCACCGCCCGGGCGAAGCGGTCGAAACGGCGCTGGTCACGCGCAGTCCACGGGAGCCCGAGCCGCTCCCGCAACAGCGGCGGCACCGTGGCCCGGATCAAGAACACCTGCCCCCGCGCCTGCGCCCGCCGCAGGGGACGCCACCACCGGTCCGGCAGCCACTCCACCGGCTTCCGCACCGTCTCGATCGTCTCGAAGAGCTGCTCGATCGCCGGATTCCCGGCGAACCCCGCCACCATCTCGTCGTAGTAGCGGGAAAACGCCGTCCAGTCCGGCGGCAGGTCGCGCTCCCGCACCCCGAGCAGCCGGCCGATGCCGCACATCTGCGCGTAGTACTCGTCAAGCTCCGAAGTGGACAGTGGGCGGCCGAAGAACCGTTGCGCGTCCACCGGAACCATCACCAAAGTCGCGTGTACCCACGCGTACGCCAGAGGATCCAGCGCGCTGTACCGGCGGCCGTCCGGTAGGGAGCCCACGAACGAACGGTGCAGCGCCCGCAGCCGCGCCGCCTCCACCCGCGCACCGGAAACCCCGCCGTACACGTAGATCGACAGCGACGCGCCCGTCCGCATCAGCCGTGTCCACGGGTCCTCCGTGTAGTCCGAATGCTCACGCACCCCCGCCGCGACCACCGGGTGCGCCACCTGCAGCACCAGCACCTGACCCGCCAAGAGCGCGTCGCGGAAGTCGCCGAAGTACTTCCACGCCGCCGTCCCGCGGACGATCGGCGGGGCCATCAAGCGCCGCGGACGAGCATCATCAGCGGGATCGCCACCGGGGTGTCCGTCTCGCCCGTCGCCAGGCGGCGCAGCTGGAGCCCGGCGATCAGGGCCACCACCGGTCCGGCCAGCCGCGCCGGGTCGGGGACCTCCAACGCGGTCAGGATCATCACGGCCAGCTCGTCGTACGCCGCGAAGCAGCGCGCGGAGGCTTCCTGCAGCTCGGGATCGCGGGCCGACTGCAGGTACAGCTCGTGCGCGCCGAGCTCGTCAGCGCCGAACGGCAGCTGCGCGATCACGTGCTCCACCACCGACGCGGCCTGCTCGAGGCTCAGGCCGGCCGCGCGGTAGCCGTCGACGATCGCGCCGAGCTTCGCCGTCTCTTCCTCGACGAACAGCAGCATCGCCTCGCGCAGCAACGCCGTCTGGCTCGGGAAGTGGTAGGTCAGCGTGCCGAGCGAGACGCCGGCGGCGGCCACGATCCGGCGGTTCGTCAGCCCGCCGACCCCGTGCTCGCCGACGACCGTCAGCGCGCCGCGCAGGATGGCTTCCCGGGTGCTTACCAGCTTGTCTCGGGATGCCGCTCCGGCCACCGTTCGACCTCTTCCAGTTGCGCGGCGAGGGAGATCAGCCGCTCCTCGGCGTGCGACGGGCCGAGCAGTTGCGCGCCCAGCGGCAGCCCGCCGGCCGTCTGCCCGGCCGGCACGTTGACCCCCGGCCAGCCCAGCACGTTCCACGGCCAAGCGTACGGGCAGGCGGCGATCATGGCCTGGTCGGTCTCCCAGCCGGACAGCCCGTCGAACGTGCCGATCGGCGGCGGCGGGGTCGCGGTGGTCGGGGTCAGCAGCACGTCGACGCGGCCGAAGACCGAGCCGATCCGCCGGTGCAGTCCCGGCTCGAGCGCGCGGGCGAGCCGCAGCGCGGGACCGGCCAGCAGGCGGCCGTGCCCGGCGTTGCTGCGCGTGCGCGGGTCGAGCCCGGCGCGGTCGGGCACCCGCAGCGTCCAGTCGCGGACGCCGGTGAGCGAGCGCGGCAGGAACGTCAGGCCGATCAGCCCGTAGTCCGGCTCGACTTCGACGATCTCGTGGCCCAGCCCGGCGAACGACTCGGCGAGCCGGCGCACGGAGGCTTCGACGACCGGGTCGAGCCGGGTCTTGGTGGCGGTGAACGGGATCTGCGTCGACAGCCCGATCCGCAGCCGGCCGGGTTCGCGCGCGGCCGCGGTCCGGAACGTCGTGCCGGTCGCGGCGACTACGTCCAGCAGCAGGGCGGCGTCCTCGACGGTCCGGGCGAGCGGGCCGAGCACGGTCAGGCCGTGGAACAGCTCGCCTTCGGTCGGGATCCGGCCGCGCTGGGTCTTGATGCCGACCAGCCCGGTCCACGCGGCGGGGATGCGCACCGAGCCGGCGCCGTCGGAACCGAGCGCGGCCGCGATGACCCCCGATGCCACCGCGGCCGCGCTCCCGCCTGAAGAGCCCCCGGGGGTGTGGCCGAGGTGCCACGGGTTGCGGGTCGCGCCGAAGGCCGGGCCCTCGGTGAACGGCCACTGGCCCAGCTCGGGGGTGTTGGTCTTGCCGATGATGACGGCGCCGGCTTCGCGCAGCAGCGCGACGGCGGGCGCGTCGGTGGTGGCGCACGGGAACTCGCCGGCGCAGCCGAACGACGTGGGCAGCCCGGTGAGGTCGACGTCGTCCTTGATCGCGATCGGCACGCCGAGCAGGGGTGCGCGGTCGCCGGCCTCGAGCCGTGCGTCCGCCTCGGCCGCTTCGGCGAGCGCCGCGTCGTCGCGCAGGTGCCGGAAGGCGTTGAGGACCGGCTGGCTGGCGTGCGCCCGCCCGAGCGCGGTCGCGGTCAGCTCGGCCGAGGTGACTTCCCCGGCGGCGAGCCGCGCGGCCTGCGCGGCGAGACCGGTGAAGTCCAGGCTCGTGGCGGTCATGGCGCCTCCCGAGTTCTCGTTCGTTCGAACGAACGTTACCGGATACCGATGGTTTCCGGCTACTCCCGCGGCGCTCTAGAGTGAGCTGATGACGTTCGACTTCGCCGGTTTCCCCGCCGCCGCCCTCGACGCGATCCCCCGGGTCGACCTCGGCGGCTGGCCGACCCCGCTGCACGAAGCGCCCCGGCTCGGCGAAGCCCTCGGCCTGCGGAACCTCTGGCTCAAGCGCGACGACGTCCACCCGCTCGGCGCCGGCGGCAACAAGCTCCGCAAGCTCGAATACCACCTCGGCGCGGCCCGGCAGGCGGGTGCCGGCACCGTGATCACCTTCGGCGCGCTGCAGACCAACCACGGCCGCCAGACCGCGGCCGCGTGCGCGAAGCTCGGGCTGCGCTGCGAACTCGTGCTCACCGCGAAGGTCCCGCGCGACGGCGACGCCTACGAACGCGGCGGCAACGTCCCGCTCGACAAGCTCTTCGGCGCGACCGTCCACGTCTGCGCCGACGGCGAAGAGACCGGCCGGGTCTACGACCGCCTGGTCGCCGAAGCCGCCGCCGAGGGCCGGAAGGTGGCCACGATCCCGGTCGGCGGCTCCAGCGACCTCGGCGCGCTCGGCTACGTCCGCGCCACCCTCGAACTGGCCCACCAGCTGGCCGAGCGCGGGGTCGAGCGCGCCCACCTCGTCGTCCCGCACGCCAGCGGCGGCACCGCGGCCGGTGTCGTGCTGGCCACCGCGCTCCTGAAGAACCTCGGCGTCGGCGTCGCCTGCGTCAGCCACCCGCTGGACGAGGCCACCGAAAACCTGCGCGTGCTCACCACCGGTGCGGCCGAGCTGCTCGGCCTCGAACCGCCGTCGTTCGACCACGTCCGGCTGGGCGACTCCACCCTCGGCCCCGGCTACGGCATCCCGACCGACGCCGTCTGGGACGCGCTACGGCTTTTCGGCCGCACCGAGGGCGTCGTGCTCGATCCGGTCTACACCGGCAAAGTGGCCGCCGCGCTGGTCGAATGGGCGGGCCACTTCGCCCCGGACGACCACGTGGTGTTCCTGCACACCGGCGGCATGCCCGGCCTGTACGGCTACGGCCCCGAATTCGCGGCGGCCGTCGAAGGCTGACTCGAGCCGGGTCGCCAGCCGCAGCAGCGTCAGCAGCAGGGCGACGTCGGCGAGCAGCAGCACCCGCTGCGTGACGCCGATCGGGACGACGTCGGAGATCATGCCGAACGGCTCGACGCCGGCCTCGCTCAGCCGCACGAACACGAAGCTCAGCGCGAAGAGCGCGAACGCCGCGGCGGTGACCCGGATCGCCCGGACCAGCGCGACGCGTTCCGGGTGGCCCTTCAGCGGTTCCAGCAGCGAAAAAGCGGCGCCGGGCAGGCTGCAGAACGCGACCAGGCACGCGTAGAGGTGGATCTCCCCGCTCACCGGGTCCGGCGCTTCGGGGTAGCTGGCCGGGAAGATCGCGGCCGCGGCCATGCCGAGCGCCCACAACGCGAGCAGCAGCCGGGTCGTCCGCGACAGCGGTACCCCGGCGACCTGCAGCGCGCCGAGCACCGCGAGCGACCCGATGGCCAGCGACAGCACGCTCGCGCCGAGCATGCCCTCGCCCCGGTCGGTCACCGTGTAGCTCGACAGCGTGTCGTACACCGGGTCGTGCGAGCTGATGATGTGCAGCACCACGGCCGTGAAGAGCCCCCACCCGATCGCGCCCAGCGCGACGAGCCGCCACGGTCTCGTGCGTTTCCCCTGTTCCGTCCCCATGCCGTCCAGGTTCTCGGAGAACGGGACGGCGCGTGATCAGGGAAGACCCTGAATTCCCCCGGAGGTGAAGTCGACCAGGACGAGCGCCTGGTCGTCGTGGCGCTTCGGCCGCGGCCAGCGTTCGCCGTCGGGATCCTGCTTCTCCGCGGTCCGGACGGCGTCCAGGACGGCGTCCGGCCCCTCGGCGCGGGTGCTCGCGAGGACCTCGCGCCAGCCGAACAGCTCGTACTGGTCGACGCCGATGGACACGCCGTCGCTGGCGAGCAGCACGGCTTCGACGTCGGCCCGCGGCCAGCTGCGGCGGACGGCGTGCGCGGCGGCACCGGGTTCGGCTTCGGCGACCCAGAAGCCGTCGTGGGCGTTGCGGCGGCGGCGGACGTCGGCGCCGGTCTGGAGCAGCCCGTGCCGCCGCAGCCGGGCGAGCCGGTCGTCGGAGACGACGTCGACGCCGAAGCCGCCGAACCCGACCACCGGGCTGTCGGCCAGCACCAGCGCGTCGACGCGGTCTTCGAGCCACCGCACGGCGGCGACCGTGCTGGACGGCGACTGCCGCGGCCGGAGCCGGTTTTCCGCGGTGACCTCGCCGATCGCGCTGGTCAGCGCCTCGGTCAGGTCGGCTTCGGGTGCCGCGCGGAGGCCGTCGCCGAGGTGGCGGGCGAGGCGCTCGGCGTACCAGCCGCCGGGCGGCAGCGAGGGGTCCGACGAAGTGGCGCCGTCGAGGACCAGCACCGCGTTGGCCAGCACGACGACGTGGTCTTCGGTGGGGCGTGGGTGGCCGTCGGCGCCCACCCCGGCCCGCTCGGCGATCGAGATCTCGGGCATCACCCGACTGTACGTCGACCCTCCGGCGGCTTCGCGCTGAGCGTGTCAACTTCGGTTGACAGGCTCGTGATGTCAACGTAGGTTGACGTCATGACGGAAGCGACGGATTTGGCCGCCCGGGCGGGTGATCGCGATCCCCGGGTGGGGCTGCGCGCGGTCGCCGCGCTCCGGCGGCTGCTGGAACAACTGGAGGCCGTGCAGGTCCGCAGTGCGCGGGTGCAGGGCTGGTCGTGGCAGGAAATCGCCGCCGAGCTGGGGGTCAGCCGGCAGGCCGTGCACAAGAAGTACGGGAGGCACTGATGTTCGAACGGTTCACGGCGGACGCGCGACTCGCGGTCGTCGAGGCGCAGCTGGTGGCACGGGCGTCCGGTTCGGTCGAAGTCGGACCGTCGGACCTGCTGGCCGGGCTGCTCAAGACCGGCGTGCCGCTGCTCACCGAGCTGGGCATCGCCACCGACGACCTGGCCGCGGAGCTGGAGCGGACCCGGCGCCGCGGCGGGGTCAGCGACGCCGACGCCGAGGCGCTCACGGAGTTCGGCATCGACATCGAGCAGATCGTCGAGCGCGTCGAGCAGACCCACGGCGAAGGGGCGCTGGCCGGCCGGCTCGGCCCGGCCAAGCGCGGGCACGTCCCGTTCACCGCCCAGTCGAAGAAGACTCTGGAGCTGAGCCTCAAGGAAGCGGTGCGGATGGGGGACAAGCACCTGGGGCAGGAGCACATCCTGTTGGCGCTGGCCCGGCAGCGGGGCACCGACGACGTGCTCGCCCGGCGCGGCGCCGACTACGCGACGCTGCGCCGGGTCGTCCAGGAGCGCAAAGCGGGTTAAGCGGCGGGCTCGCGCCACACCACGAACGGCAGCAGCGCCTGGGTGAGCGGGCCGATCGCGAGGGCGTAGAGCACGGTGCCGACGCCGACCGTCCCGCCGAGGAAGAACCCGACGGCGACCACGGCGACCTCGATGCCGGTGCGCACCAGCCGGACCGACCAGCCGGTGGGGCCGGCGAGGCCCGTCATCAGGCCGTCGCGCGGGCCGGGGCCGAGCCGGGCGCCGACGTAGGTGGCGGTCGCGACGCCGTTGAGCGCGATGCCGCCGACCAGGAGTGCGATCTGCCAGGCCAGGTCGTGCTGGTCGGGGACCACCGCGCGGACGGCGTCGACCATGACCGAGATGACGACAACGTTCGCGATGGTGCCGATGCCGGGCCGCTGGCGCAGCGGGATCCACAGCAGGAGCACGACCACGGAGATCAGGCCGGTCACCGTGCCGAACGTCAGGCCGGTGTGCTTCAGCACGCCTTCGGCCAGCACGCTCCACGGCTCGAGGCCGAGGCCGGCCCGGGTGACGAGGGCGACACTGGTGCCGTAGAGGGCGAGGCCCGCGAGCAGCTGCACGCTGCGGCGGGCGGGGTCACGGGTGATCCGGACGGGCCGGAGGTCGATCTGAGCCACACCTGCACTATCCGCCGCAAGTGGTCTTGTAAACCATAGCCAATTCCAGGATATTGGCCTTATGGAAGCCGCTGTCCCACTGGGTGGACGTATCTCCGGGCCGCGATTGGCCGTTATGCTGGGGTCCTGGCGGCAGGGCTCCCGGCAGGGCGCGGCCGACCTGGCCGCGGCCATCGAGCTGCAAGTGCTCGACGGCCAGCTCCCGCTCGGCACCCGGCTGCCCGCCGAACGGGAGCTGGCCGACGCGCTCGGCGCCAGCCGGACGCTGATCGGCGCGGCCCTGGACCGGTTGCGGGAGAACGGGTTCGTCGCGAGCCGGCGCGGGGCCGGGTCGTGGGTCGCCGCGCCCGGACGGCGCCGCCGCGGCCCGCTCGCCCCGGCCGAGGGCGGCGCGATCGACTTCACCCACGCGTCCTCGCCGGCGATCGCGGGCACGGCGACGGCGGTCGACGCGGCCCGCGCCCGGCTCGCCGACCACCTCGGCGACCACGGCTACCAGGAGCGCGGCCTGCTCGGCCTGCGCGAGCGGATCGCCCGCCGCTACACCGAACGCGGACTGCCGACGACCCCCGCGCAGGTCATGGTCACCAACGGCGCGCACCACGCGTTCGTGCTGGTCCTGCGCATGCTCGCCGGCCCGGGCGACCGGGTGCTGGTCGAGCAGCCGACGTACCCGAACGCGCTGGAGGCGATCCGGGCCGCGCACGCGATCCCGGTGCCGGTCGCTCTCGACCCGAGCGGCGAGCGCGGCTGGGACATCGCCGGCGTCGACGCGGCGCTGCGGCAGGCGTCCCCGCGGTTCGCCTACCTCGTCGTGGACTTCCAGAACCCGACCGGCCTGCGCCTCGAGGCGGGCGGCCGCGAACGGCTCGGCGCGGTGCTGAACCGCGCGCGGACGCCGGTGGTCGTGGACGAGACGCTCGTCGAGCTGGACCTCGAGGGCGACCCGCTGCACGGGCCGCCGCCGCTGGCCGCGTTCGCCGGCGACCTGGCGATCTGCGTGGGCTCGGCGTCGAAGACGCACTGGGGCGGGCTGCGGCTCGGCTGGATCCGCGCGTCGGAGGACCTGCTCGGGCGGCTGGTTTCGGCGCGCTACGCGGTCGACCTGGGGTCACCGGTGTTCGAGCAGCTGGTGCTGACCGAGCTGCTCGACGACGAGACCGCGCTCGCCCGCCGTCGCGAAGAGCTGCGCGGCTACCGCGACGCCCTGGCCGAAGCGGTGCACCGGCACCTCCCGGACTGGACGTTCACGCTGCCGAGGGGCGGCTTGTCGCTGTGGTGCCGGCTGCCGGAGCCGGTGAGTTCGCGGCTCGCGGTCGCGGCGGCGAGCCACGGCGTCCAGGTGGCGCCGGGCTCGCGCTTCGGCGTCCACGGCGGCCTGGAGCGGTGGATCCGGCTGCCGTTTTCGCTGCCGCCGGAAACGATGGAGCAGGCCGTCCGGCGGCTGCGCACGGCGGAAGCGTCGGTCCGGGGGACGCCGGAGTCGCTGGCCGCGCCGATCGCCTGAAAACGAAGAACCGGTGCGCTGGATGCGAGCCTGCTCCCAGGGATGGGCGGCGTTCATGTGCATCCAGCGCACCGGTTCTCGGTTCACACCCCCGTTCGCGGACGTGACCCCGCTCGCGGGTAACCGCTGGCTTCCCGGCACAGCCCCTCGACGTGCCGGGAAGCCCGCGGCTCAGACGTGCTCTCGGTACTGCGAGTCCTCGCTCGGCGCGGTGAGCAAGGGCTCCCGGAGCGCGTCCGGTGTGGGTCCCGGCGCCGCGGGGGCAGCGCGGCGCCGGGACCGGGATCCGACCCGGCCGGGCGCGGTCGGCCGGTCGGAAAGACTGTGGTTTCGCATGGTTGTGCACCCCTGGGGTACGTCGGGCGCGATAGTGCGCCACGAGACGTGAAAGAGTCACGGGTTGCGTACTGGAGCAGGGGATTCGTCACGCGTCAAAGGCGTGGACGTGCGTCTGGTCGATCTTGATTTGGACGCAGGTGTCCCCGGCTGCCCGGTGCGGGGTCAGTCGGGGGAGGTGGTGGGCAGGGCGGCTTCCCTGCCCGCGCCGTCGACGTCGTGGTCGCGGCTGGCACCGATGAGCTTCAGCTGGGTGGTGGTCACGTCGTCGGTGTGGACGGCGAACGCGTGGCGCGCCCCGCCGGGACCGTCGTGACCGGGAGCGGCGGTGGGAGCCGGCGCGCTCGGGGCGGTGCTGCCGCCGGGCAGGCCGGGAGTGGAATCGCCGCCGCCGCCGTCGCGGGCGTGCACGCCGGAGTCGCGCGGCTGGTCCTGCCCGGCCTGCCGCGGCTGCTCGTGCCGGACGACGATGAAGTGCGCGAGGGCCGTGCTGCGGCCGATGTTCTGCGTCGCGGCTTCAGCGGTCACGGCGTCGGTCGTGGTGGCCGGTGCTTCGGTCGCCGCGACCGCGGTGGCCGTGGTCGCGGTCGCGGCCGGGACGGTGGCGGTCGCGCCGCCCGAGTTCGAGCCGCCGTTGAGGACGGGGGAGAGGACGTCGTCGAGCGGGAGCAGGACGGGCGCGTCGGGGTTGTCCGCGGGCGGCTGGGTGAGCGGGGCGAGCACCGTGTGGGACAGCGTGTCCGTGACGGCGCCGACCGTGCTGAGGGTGCCGCTGACCGTCGTCGTGACCGTGGAGAGCGTGCCGCCGACGACGTCGAGGACACCGCCGACCAGGCCACCGAGGAGGCCGGGATTCCGGGTGGCTTCCGTGGTCTTGGCGGCGGGCTGCCCGGCGGTGGTTTCTTCGACGGCCTGGGTCTTCGCGGCCGGCTCGGTCTCGGCGGCCGGCTCGCTGGCGGGGGCGGGCTTCGCTTCGGTGGCCGGGGTTTCGCCCGGCTGCTGCGCGCAGGTGGCGGCGCCGGTCTCGCGGTGGCTCTTGCGGTGCTTGTGGTGCAGGAGGGACGGCTGGTCGTGGTCCACAGTGGAGGCGACGGGCGCCTGCGGGCAGGCGGGCTGCTCGGCGGCACCGGCGGTGTTCCCGGACAGGGCCGCGGTGAGCAGCCACCCGGCGAGCGTCAGGCCCCCGGCGACGAGGATCTTGGCGGCGGGCCGCTGCAGCGAAGCCGCCCAGGGCCGCGGCGCGCGCCCGCGCGTGCGAGGGGATCCCGGCGACACCTCACCCGCTGTGAAAGCGGGCCGGCTCGGGGCGCCGCGGCGCGAATCCGCCGTGCTGCTCACCGCCACCACCACCGTCCGCGCCTGTTGTCTGTACTCGCTGGGGTCTTTCTCCGGCCAGGTCGCAGTTCCCCCGGGGCTGCACTCTTTCTAGCACCGCTCGGGAGTCTTTCATCTCTCCCGCGTTCGATCCAGCCCGTAAGGCGGAACGGCCCTACCGGGCAAGGTATCTACGGCCGACAAGTTGATCACTCTCAGTGCCGTTCGGGTGTTCTCGTGCGGCCATTCGGAGGAGTGGCGCACTTTTCCCGTCCGGCCGTTGACCTGATGTTTCCGCGATCGCACTCGCCTTCGGTATCACTTCGGAAACGGTGCGTGCCCGAGCGAGGCGGTTTCCGGGATGTGGGACACGCCTCAAGTCGTCAGACGAGTTTGCGCAATCGGGTGATGGCTTCGTCGATGACTTCGTTGCGCTTGCAGAACGCGAAACGCAGGAGGTGTTTCCACTCGTCCGGGTGATCGGTGAACACCTTCACGGGGACCGCGGCGACCCCGACGCGGCCCGGCAGTTCCCACGCGAGGTCGGCCGCGTCGGTGAATCCCAGCGGCCGGACGTCGACGCACACGAAGTACGTCCCCGCCGTCGGGCGGACCGCGAACCCGGCGTCCGCGAGGCCCGCCGACAGCCGGTCGCGCTTCTCCGCCAGGGAATCGCGCAGGCCGTCGACCCAGGGGAGCTCGTGGTCGAGCGCGTGCGCCACCGCCGGCTGCAGCGGGCCGCCCGAGACGAACGTGATGAACTGCTTCGCCGCTTTCACCGCCGCGACCAGCTCCGGGGTCGAGCAGACCCAGCCGATCTTCCAGCCGGTGCAGTTGAACGTCTTGCCGGCGCTCGAGATGCTCACCGTCCGCGGCCGCATGCCGGGCAGCGTGACCAGCGGGATGTGCTCCACTCCGCTCGACACGTCGAAGACCAGGTGTTCGTAGACCTCGTCGCAGATCGCGATCAGGTCGTGCTCGACGCACAGCGCGGCCAACGCCTCCAGCTCGGCCCGCGTGAACACCGTGCCGGTCGGGTTGTGCGGCGAGTTCACCAGGATCGCCCTGGTCCGGGGCGTGACGGCGGCGCGCAGCCCGGCGACGTCGAGGCCGAAGCGGCCGTCCTCGCCCTCGACCAGCCCGACGACCTTGCGCTCGGCGCCCGCCATCGCGACCGCGGCGGCGTAGGAGTCGTAGTACGGCTCGATGACGATGACCTCGTCGCCGGCTTCGGTCAGCGCCAGCAGCGTCGCGGTGATGGCCTCGGTCGCGCCCGCGGTGACCAGGATCTCGGTGTCCGGGTCGTACTCGGTGCCGTAGCGCAGCCGGTGCCGCGCGATCGCGGCGCGCAGCTCGGGGCGCCCGGGCCCGGGCGGGTACTGGTTCGCCCCGCCGAACAGCGCGTTCTTGGCGGCGTCGAGCATCCCGGCCGGGCCGTCGGTGTCCGGGAAGCCCTGGCCGAGGTTGACGGCGTCGTGCTTGACCGCGAGCGCCGTCATCTCGGCGAAGATGGTCGAGGTGAACGGGCGGAGGCGGGGGACGAGAGCAGGTTCGCGCACGATCAGCCATCCTCACGGACAATGGTGATGTGGAGCAACTGACCCCCGCCAAGGTGACGCCCGCCGACCCGCCGGGCGGCCCCGCCGGTGAAGAGGAAAAGCGGCGCGCGCTGCGCAAGATGAAGCTGGTCGCGCTGTCCTTCCTGCTCGGCGCCACCGTCGTGTTCCTGCTGACCAGCTGGGCCCAGTCGGCCGGCTGGCCGGGCTGGGTCGGCTACGTGCGGGCCGCCGCCGAAGCCGGCATGGTCGGCGCGCTGGCCGACTGGTTCGCCGTCACGGCGCTGTTCCGGCACCCGCTCGGGCTGAAGATCCCGCACACGGCGATCATCCCGAACAAGAAGGACGCGCTGGGCAGCAGCCTCGGCGACTTCGTCGGCTCGAACTTCCTGTCCGAGGAGGTCGTGCGCGACAAGCTCAAGCGCGTCGAGATCGCGCGGCGGCTCGGCGGCTGGCTGGCGCAGGAGGAGAACGCCGAGCGCGTGACGTCCGAGCTGGCCACGGTCGTCCGTGCGGCGGTCCGCGTCCTGCGCGACGAAGACGTCCAGGCGATCATGGAGCAGGCGGTCGCGCGGCGGATCATCGACAAGCCGTGGGGCCCGCCGCTGGGCAAGATCCTCCAGGGCGTCTTCGCCGACGGCGCGCACCACAAGCTCGTGGACCTGATGTGCGACCAGGCGTACGAGTGGGTCCGCGACAACCACACGACGATGCTGCGCGTGGTGTCCGACCGGGCGCCGAGCTGGTCGCCGAAGTTCGTCGACGAGATGCTCGCGGACAAGGTGTACGGCGAGGTCCTGTCGTTCGCATGGGCGGTGAAGACCGACGTCAACCACCCGATGCGGCTCGCGCTGGACAAGTTCCTCGGCGAGTTCGCTCAGGACCTGCAGACCAACCCGGAGGTGATGGCCCGCGCCGAGCAGGTCAAGGGCCAGATCGTGCACCACGAGGAGGTCCAGCGCCTGATCGGCTCGGCGTGGAGCACGGCGAAGGAGATGCTCCTGACGGCCGCCGAGGACCCGTCGAGCGAGCTGCGCCGCCGCGTCCGGCTGGGCCTGGTGTCGCTGGGTTCCCGGCTGGCGGACGACGACCAGCTGCGCGCGAAGGCCGACGGCTGGGTCGAGGGCGCCGCGGCTTACCTGGTGAAGAACTACTCGGGCGAGATCACGACGATCATCACCGACACGGTCGAGCGGTGGGACGCCGAGGAGACGTCGCGGAAGATCGAGCTCCAGGTGGGGCGCGACCTGCAGTTCATCCGGATCAACGGCACGGTCGTGGGTGCGCTGGCCGGGCTGGTCATCTACGCCGTCGCGGAGCTGCTGTTTTGAGGAGTTGGCCGTATACCACACCTGGGGGAGCTTCAAACCAGTTGTCCACAGGAAGCTGAGTTATCCCCCGGGTTATCCACAGGTTTTCACGGTGATGGCCTAATGACTGTCCACAACGTGTGGGGGTGTGGGTGGCCGGGGTGTGGACATGTGGTGGCGGGCAGGGTGGTTGTCCACAGCCGTTCGTGGGGCCGCCGCTCGGATGAGAGCCGGGGCTGGGGGCCGCCGGCCGGGCCGGACGCGGCGCGGGGCGGACGGGGTGCGGGGCTGGTCAGCCGGCCGCGGCCGTGCGGGCTCGCCAGCCGCGGGCCTTCTCGCGGTTGCCGCACACCCGCATCGAGCACCACGTCCGCGAGCGGTTGCGGGACTCGTCGTAGAACGCCCACAGGCACGTGTCCGCCGGGCAGATCTTCAGCCTGATCCAGTCGCCGCGGACGACCAGGCGGGCGCAGGCCGCGAACACCGCGCCGACCGCGTCCTCCGCGACCAGGGCCGGGCCGTCGTCGGTCAGGGAAATCCTCGTGCCGACGTCGAGGCTGCCGGGCGGGAGGCGGGGGTCGCCGATCGCCGCGCGCAGGGCGTCGCGGGCCGCGCGGGCTTCGGGGGCCGGGTTCGGCCGCAACGCGTGCCCGGCTGCCCACTCGCGCCACTGCCCGGGATCTTCGAGCAGGTCCGTGCCCTCTTCGACGTTGACCGTGTTGAGGAACTCCACCACGAGGGAGGCGTCGGTGTGCACGTACCGAGTGTACGGCGGCCGGTGGTTGCCCCCGCGTCGGCTAACCTCCATACTTCCGTCAACGGTTACTACGAAGGGAGCGGACGCATGGGAGCGGTACCGACGCTGGGTGTGGTGGCCCTCGACTGCCCGGATCCGGTGGCGCTGGCCGGGTTCTACCGCTCGGTGCTGGAGTGGGACGCGCCCGAAGTCGCCGAAGACGGGCACTGGGTCACGCTGGCCAACCCGCTCGGCGGCGCCGGGCTCGCGTTCCAGCGGGTGCCCGACCACCGGCCGCCGTCGTGGCCGTCCGCGGAGAACCCGCAGCAGCTGCACCTCGACCTGAACGTGACCGACCTCGAAGCCGCGCACGAGCGCGTGCTCGGCCTCGGCGCGAAACTGCTGGACGACGAGCCGAAGACGTTCCGCGTCTACGCCGACCCGGCCGGGCACCCGTTCTGCCTCTGCGCGTGCTGAGGGACAGCGGGGCCGAACATGCGTAGGCTCTGATGTGTGATTTGTCCGAAGTGTCAGAACCAGATGCGGACCGTCGACAAGAACGGCATCCACATCGACCAGTGCGACGGCTGCCGCGGGATCTTCCTGGACCGCGGTGAGCTCGAAGCGATCGTCGGTGCGGAAAGCTCGTTCTACGGCGGGCAGCCGCCGCAGTACCAGTCCGGTCCGACGGCGCACCACGGCCGTCCCGACTCGCCGCGCCCGTACCGCGGCGGCCACCCGGATTCGCCGAAGGGGTACCGGGGCGGCTACTCGGACTCGCCACGGCCGCACCGCGGGGGCTATTCGGACTCCCCGCGGCCGCACCGCGGGGGTTACTCGGATTCGCCGCGCCCGTACGGGCACGGTCACCGCAAGCGCAGCTTCCTCGAGAACCTCTTCGACTGAGGTGGGTCTCGACCTGCGGATCTGCCCGGCGTGCGGCGACCGGGCCGAGCGCCCGGTCGTCTCCGGCACGACGCTGGAGTGCGCGCGCTGCGGGCACACGTGGCGGTTCCGGAAGCTGCCGCTCTTCGCGCTGACCGGGCCGAGCGGCGCGGGCAAGTCGACGCTCGGGCCGCTGCTGGCGTCCCGGTTCGGCGGGGACGTCGTCGTGCTGGAGCAGGACGTCCTCTGGACGGGCGCGCTCCGCGACGACGTCCCGGCGTTCCGCGCGGCCTGGCTCCGGATGGCGGCGATGCTGCACCAGAACGGCCGCCCGGTCGTGCTCTGCGGCACCGTCGCGCCCCCGGAGTTCGAGCCGCTGCCGGAGCGCGCGTTCTTCAGCGACGTCCACTACCTCGCGCTGGTCGGCTCGCCGGAGTCGCTGCGACGGCGGCTGCGGGCCCGCCCGGCCTGGCGCGAGTGGGACGAGCCGCGGATCGAGGAGATGCTGGAGTTCACCGCCTGGCTCCGGACGTCCGCCGCCGAGCTGGGGGTCGAGCTCCTCGACACGACGGAGGTCTCCGCGGAGTCCGCGGCCGACCACGTCGAGAAGTGGATCCGGGCCCGGCTGCCCTGACCCGGCGCGCACTTTCACGTGAAAGTGCGCGCCGGGTCAGCCGAGTGGCCAGGTGCGGCCGCCGGGTTCGTCGAGCCAGAACTCCTGGCGCGCGCCGGTCACCGTCACGCCGAAGCGGTCGCGGTCCGGCTTGTCGAGCTCGCACCAGTCGACGTAGGCCGCCTCGGCCAGTTCCCACAGCGCGCGCGGGCCGCCCTGGGCCACCTCGTCGGCTCCGGCGCGCTTGCGGTGGCGGACCCACGAGCCGTCCGGGTGGACCAGCGCCACGCTCGGGGTTTCCTCGTCGCCGCCGTCGCGCACCGGGTGGACGCCCGGCAGGGCCAGGCCGGCGAAGAACTCGAACTGACGGCGGGGCTGCAGCACCGCCGACATCGGCAGCCGCGTCTGCTCCCAGTCTTCGCGAGAGGGCATCGGGAGCGGCTCGGTGTGGGGCAGCCGGTGCGCGCGCAGCGGCATGAACCGGCCGTCGCGCGCCAGCACGCGGCCCTGCCCCGAGCCGTCTTCGCCCGCGACGAGCCGGACCAGCCCGGCGCCGAGCGGCCGGTTCAACGTCGTCACGACCAGGCCGCCCGGTTTCGTCTGCGCCAGCCAGGGCAGCGGGATCGACGACACCGCCGCCGTGCACAGCACGCGGTCGAAGAGGACGCCGGCCGGGAAGCCGAGCGCGCCGTCGCCCACCGCGCACGCGGGGTGGTAGCCCGCGGCGGCCAGGCGTTCGCGCGCCTGGGCGACGAGCACCGGGTCGATGTCCACTGTGGACACCTGGCCGGCGCCGCAGCGGTGGCTCAGCAGCGCGGCGTTGTAGCCGGTGCCGGTGCCGATCTCGAGGACGCGGTCGCCGTCGCGCACCCGCAGCTCCTCCAGCATGATCGCCATGATCGAGGGCATGCTCGACGAGCTCGTCGGCGTGCCCGCTACCGGCCCGTCGCGGCGGGCGAGGGCCCAGCGGTCCGGGTCGTCGTCGAGCTGCGTCACCAGCACGTCGCGCGAGTAGACCGTCTCGAGCCAGCCTGGGTCGGCGTGGTCGACCGCCGCCCACCGGCCGCCCGCCGGCACGAAGAACCGGGGCAGGAAGACGTGGCGGGGCACCGCCCGGAAGGCGGCGATCCACTCCGGGGCGTGCAGGACGTCCTCGTCGAGCAGGTGCTCGACGAGGCGCCGCCGCAGCCGGGCCGAGCGCGTCATGGGACCACGTTAGCGGTGAGCGTCACACCCGATGGTTGCAAGCAGAGTGCTTGCAATAGCTAGCACTCGCGCGTACCGTCGATGGTGTCGCGAGGAGGTGACCGGATGGCAGAAACCGGTGGGACCCCGCCAGGATCCGGCGGTCCCATGGAGAAGGTCGCGGACATCGCTTCCGACATCGGCGAGTACATCCGCCAGCAGCGCAACACCGCGAAGATTTCGTTGCGCCAGCTGTCGAAGCTCGCCGGCGTGTCCAACCCGTACCTGAGCCAGATCGAGCGCGGGGTCCGCAAGCCCAGCGCGGAGATCCTGCAGCAGATCGCCAAGGGCCTGCGCATTTCGGCGGAAGCGCTGTACGTGCAGGCCGGGATCCTCGATCTGCCGACGGGCGGCCCGGTGGGCGACGCGATCCGCGCCGACGCCGAGCTGACCGAACGGCAGAAGCAGGTCCTGCTCGACGTTTACGAGTCCTTCCGCCGGGAGAACGCCGCGGCACGGCCGGCCGCCGAGTCGTCTCCCGCCGAGGACACCCCAGCCACCAAGCCAGCCGCAGACACCAAGGAGTCAGCATGACCACCCCCAAGACCGAGGACGTCAAGAAGGCCGTCACCACCGCCATCGACCAGGTCCGCACCCCGCTGCTCGCCGCGCTCGGCGCCGGCAACCTGGCCACGCACGCCGTCACCGACGCCGTCGCGAAGGCCCGCGAGAACGTGACCAAGAGCGGCGAGACCGCCCGCAAGAACCTGCAGGAGCTGCCGACCGACGTCGAGAGCCTCCGCGAGAAGCTGGACCCGGCCGAGCTGCGCAAGGTCATCGACGAGTACACCGAGGCCGCGCTCAAGCTGTACAACAAGCTGGCCGAGTCGGGCGAGCAGGCGTGGGACAAGTTCGCCGCGCAGCCGCAGGTCAAGAAGGCCATCGAGCAGCTCGAGGAGGCCCTGACCACCGCGCAGGGTCAGGTCGAGGGCGTCACCACCGAGGTCCGCGAGCGCGTCGACGGCGTGCTGGGCACCTTCACCAAGCGCACCCGCTCGGTGGGCGAGAAGACCGCCCGCAAGGTGACCGAGGTCGCCGGCGAGGCCGCCGACGCCATCGAGGAGCTGGGTGACGACGTCGCCCACGAGACCCGTTCCGCGAGCCGCAAGGTCGCGAACAAGACGGCTCCGAAGACGGCCGCCCCGGCCCGTCGCACCACCACCAGCACCACCACGAGCGCCGCCGCGAAGAAGCCGGCCGCGCCGAAGACCGACAAGTAACAACGCCGTGAACGCCCGGCCCCGCCACCGCACGCCCGGTGGCGGGGCCGGGGTCGTTCGGGCGGTTTGCCGTAAGCTGTGGCTGTGCTAGTCGCCATCTGGATCCTCCAAGTCGTCCACTGGGGCAGCGCGCTGGTCGGCCTCTTCGCCTTCGTGCACGCGTTGCTGCAGCGCGCGGACGCCTACTCCGCGGCCGACCGCAAGACCAAGCCGATCTGGATGCTGATCACGGGCGCCGCGACGCTCGCCATGGCGCTGTTCGACGTCATGGGCCCGGGGATGATCTTCTGGGTGCCCGCCATGGCCGCGGCGCTGGTCTACATCGTGGACGTCCGCCCCAAGCTGATCGAGGTCCAGCGCGGCGGCTCCAACTGGTAGCTAGGGTGTCGGGGTGACCTGGACGATCGCCGGGAGCCTCACCGTCGTTCCCGCACCCACCCGTACCGACCTGCTCGCCGAGCCCGTGGCCAAAGCGCTGGCCGCGCTGGCCGACCCGGACGCCGTCGGCGTCACGGAGATCGACCCTTCGCTGGCCGACACCGCCGCCTTCTGCGAGGCCTACGGCTCGCCGCTCGAGGCGTCCGCCAACTGCGTCGTCGTCGCCGGCAAGCGCGCGGGCGAAGTCCGGTTCGCGGCCGCGCTCGTGCTCGCGACGACCCGAGCCGACGTCAACGGCGTGATCAAGCGCCGCCTCGACGTCCGCAAGGCGTCGTTCGCGCCGATGGACGAAGCCGTCGCGCTGACCGGCATGGAGTACGGCGGCATCACGCCCGTCGGCCTGCCCGCCGAGTGGCCGATCCTGCTCGACCGGCGCGTCGCGGACGCGCCCGAGCTCGTCATCGGCAGCGGGATCCGCGGCAGCAAGCTGCTGATCTCCGGCGCCGCGCTGGCCTCGCTGCCCGGGGCCGAGGTCATCGAGGACCTCGCCCGGTGACGTCGGTCTGGCTCCGGTACCTGACCGGTGCCGACATCGACTCGCTCGGCATCACGGACGCGGACATCGTCGGCGCGGTCGAGGACGTGCTCGCCGACCACGGCCGCGGCCAGGTCGTTTTCGAGCCGCGCACGCACCTCGTGCCGGACAACGGCGGCAAGGGCCACTTCAACATCCTCCGCGGCCACCTGTCGGCGAAACAGGTCAGCGGCGTGAAGGTCGTCGGTGACTTCGTGGGGAACTTCGAACGGGGCCTCCCTTCCGAAATGGCGTTGATCCTGCTGCTGGACCCGGACACGGGCATGCCGCGGGCGATCGTCGACGGCACGATGATCACCGAGGCCCGCACCGGCGCGATGACCGCCGTCGGCGCGAAGTACCTGGCGCGCCCGGACTCCCGGGTGCTCGGGCACATCGGCGCCCGCGGTACCGCCTGGTGGAACGTCGTCCTCCTCGACTCGTTGTTCGACTTCGCCGAGATCCGCGTGACCAGCAAGCGCCCGGAGTCCCGCGAAGACTTCGGCCGCCGGCTGTCCGAACGGCTCGGCAAGGACGTCCGCGTCTGCGCCACGGCCGAGGAGACCCTGGACGGCGCGGACATCCAGGTCGAGGCCTCCCGGCTGGTCGAGCCCGAAGCGCTGGTGCGCCGCGAGTTCCTCCGGCCGGGCACCTTCCTGGTGCCCTACGGCACGATCAGCGCGCTGGAGCTCACGCTGCTCGACGACATCGACAAGGTCGTCGTCGACGACTGGCGCGAATCGCAGTCCGGCAACCCGCGGTTCGGCGCCCTGCGCCCGCAGCTCAACGCCGGCCTCCTCACCGCGGACGGGGTCCACGCCGAGATCGGCGACGTCGTGGCCGGGAAGAAGCCGGGCCGCGAGCACGACGCCGAGCGGATCCTGTTCTGGCACCGCGGACTGTCCACAACGGACGTCGCGGTGGCGGACATGATCCTCACCCGTGCCGAGGCTTCCGGCGTCGGCACCATGCTCCCGTACCGATGATCGTCACCGACAGCGGTTTCGCCGACGGTGAACGGTTGGTTCTGGACAAACCGCTGGTAGAGGAGCTGCGACGGCGCCGGGAAGAGGTCTTGACGGCGCTTGAGGGCGACGTCCCGGTCTACGGCGTGAACACCGGGATGGGCCGCCTGGCGGGGGTCGCGCTCGACGCGCGGCAGCAGGCCGAGCACCAGCGCAACCTGCTGATCGGCCGCGCGGTCGGCGGCCCGCCGTGGCTGCCGCCGGCCGACGTGCGCGCGCTGCTCGTCGTGCGGTTGCGGGACTTCCTGCAGCCCTGGTCGGGGGTGAGCGCGGAGCTGGTGCAGTTCCTGGTGGACCGGCTCAACGACGGGTTCACGCCCGCCGTCCCGCGGTCCGGGCTCGGCAGTTCGGGCGAGATCATCCCGCTGGCGCACGCGTTCCAGACGTTCCTCGGCATCGGCACGGTCCTCGAGGACGGCGTCGAAGTCCC
Source organism: Amycolatopsis sp. FBCC-B4732 (assembly GCF_023008405.1). Taxonomy (NCBI): domain Bacteria; kingdom Bacillati; phylum Actinomycetota; class Actinomycetes; order Pseudonocardiales; family Pseudonocardiaceae; genus Amycolatopsis; species Amycolatopsis sp. FBCC-B4732. The sequence goes on along the minus strand of NZ_CP095376.1, from coordinate 7,729,884 downwards.
GGCGGCCACGGCGCTCGCTTCGCGGGGTGCCACGCCGTACGTGCTGGGGCCGAAGGAAGGTGCTTCGCTGCTTCAGGGTTCTCCGCTGGCGGTGGTGCACGCGCAGCGCGGCTGGGCCGACGCGCGGCAGCTCATCCGCCTGCAGACGCTGACCGAAGCGATGGCGATCGACGTCCTCGGTGCCCCGCGGGAGGTGTTTTCCCCGGCCATGGCGGGCGGCGACGACCACCTGCGGTCGGTGTTGTCTTCGCTGGGCGGTCTGGCGGGCCCGGGTCCCGTACGAGCGGGCGTCGTGCAGGCACCGCTTTCGGTGCGGGTCGCGCCGCGGGCACTGGCGCACGCTTCGCGCGTCAACGCGGAGCTGGAGTCGGCTTTCCAGCGGTGGGCGACGATGCCGGGCGACTCCCCGTCGTTCGTCGGTGGCGTTTTCCTCCCGGGGACGGGCTACCACGCGGTGGACCTGGGCCTGCGGATGGACGCGGTGACGGCGGCTCTCGTGCATCTGGGCGAGGTTTCGGTGCAGCGGCAGCACCGGTTGCTGGACGAGCGGTTCAGCGGGTTGCCGGCGCAGTTGACGCGGGACCCGGGCCCCCAGGCGGGGCTGGTGCCGCTGCACAAGCGGGCGGCGGGCGAGCTGCACGCGCTGCGGCGGCTGGCGACGCCGGCGACGCTGGGATCGGTGGACACGTCGGCCGGCCAGGAGGACGTGCAGGCGTTCGCTTGGGCGGCAGGGGAGCAACTGCGGGCGGCGGCCGCGCACCTGTTCGCGATCACGGCTTGCGAGCTGGTCACGGCTTCACAGGCGCGGTATCTGGCGGCCGAGGGGGTGCCGGGGCTGCGCGAGGCTTACGAGTGGGTGCGGTCGGTGGTGCCGGTGGTCGAGGCGGACCGCGCGCTGGGGGCGGAGGTCCAGCGGTTGATCGAGGCACTGCCGGACGCACTGGGGTGACCCTCGGGCTGATCGGCCAAGCTGCCGGGATGTTCGCCGTCACCAACGTCGACGATCTCGTGCTCCTGGCCGTCTTCTTCGGGCAAGCCGCCGGGCGGCGCGGAGAAGCCGAGGTCGTCGCCGGGCAGTTCCTCGGCTTCGCCGCGATCCTCGCCGTCTCCGTCGCGGGGGCGCTCGGGGCCGGGCTGCTGCCCGGCGGGTTCGTCCGGTGGCTGGGAGTCCTGCCGATCCTGCTCGGCCTTCGCGCGGCTTGGCGGGCGTGGCGCACCGAGGACGGCGAAACCGCGTCGGCCGCCGGGGTGCTCGGGATCGCGCTCGTGTGCTTCGCCAACGGGGGCGACAACGTCGGCGTCTACGTTCCCGCCTTCGCCGCGAGCGGGGCCGCCGGGCCGGCCGGGTACGTCGTGGTCTTCCTCGTGGGCCTCGCCGTCTGGTGCGTGGCCGGGCGGTTCCTCGCGACCCGGCCCGCCGTTGCCCGGGTGCTCGCGCGGTGGGGGCACGTCGTGCTGCCCGTGGTGCTCGTCGCGCTCGGGGTGTCGATCCTCGCCGGGGTGTTCTAGCTGTGATGTCCAGGGACGTTGTCCCGAGTTGAGGTGACCTGGTGGGGCCTGTCGTGCAGACAGGTGAAGGCCTCCGGATGTGAAGTGGAGCTGTCTAGAAACCGCTTCACCTACCGGAGGCCTTCGTGTCCCACCCTGACCCCACGCACCCGCCTGTGACTCACCCACATCGACCGGGTCATCGGCGAACCCCTGCGCCGCTACGAACACGCCTATCCCGGATCGCTGATCCATGTCGATGTCACCGAGTTCGGCAACATCCCCGACGGCGGCGGGCACCGCTTCGTCGGACGCCCCAAGGCGAGCGCAACAAACGCGCCACCCCCGAAACCGCAGCCACCGCCACCGCGGTAGTGCGCCGGGCAGTGGCCTGGTCCCACGCCTGGCGTGACACCTGCACCGAGCTGGGGATCACCCCGAAACGGACGCGGCCCTACCGGCCGCAGACCAACGGCAAGATCGAACGGGTCCGCCGGACACTGGCCGATGAATGGGCCTTCGCCCGCTTCTATCCCTGCGAGCAGCAACGCCGAGCAGCGCTACCGGGCTGGCTGCACTTTTACGATCACCACCGACCCCACAGCTCAACCGGCGGCAAGCCGCCCGTCACCCGGCTGACCAACCTCCCTGGACATCACAGCTAGCGGCGGGCGTTCTGCAGTGCCAGCCCCCGTGGCGTCGCCAGTCGCGTGATCAGCGCGAAAGCCCCATCGCACAGCAAAGCCAGGAGCACCGCCGCCAGGCCGCCCGCGAAGATCTGGCCGTACCCCTGCGCCCCCAGTGCGAAGCCGTCGACGATGTAGCGGCCCAGGCCGCCGCCGTCGTTGACGATCGCGCCGATCGCCACCGTCGCGATCAGCTGGAGGAACGAGACCCGGGCGCCCGCCAGGATCACCGGGGAGGCCAGCGGGAGCTCCAGCCGCAGCATGATCTGCCATTCGCGGTAGCCCGTGCCGCGGGCGGCGTCGACCGTCTCCTGCTCCAGGGACACCACGCCCGCGTACGTGTTGGTGAACAGCGGGGGCGCCGCCAGGGCCACCAGCGCGAGCAGGAGCGGCCAGAACGTCGTGTCCAGCTCCCAGCGGCTCGCCAGGAACCAGAACAGGATGATCAGCCCGAAGCTCGGGATCGCGCGCCCGATGTTGACCGCGCTGCTGGCCAGGAACGCGCCGCGGCGGTAGTGGGCCAGCCACAGCGCCAGCGGGATCGTCAGCACCGCCGCGATCACCAGTGCCAGCAGGGAAAACCTGAGGTGCTCCACCGTCCGGTACGGGACGCCCGCCTTGTCCGTCCAGCTCCAGCGGTTCGGATCCGCGAGCCACGCGTCCAGCTGGTCGAAGAAGCTCATCGCGCCTTCCGGGTCCAGGGCGCCAGCACCCGCTCGCTGAGCCACAGCAGGAGGTCCACGACCACCGCCAGCACCACCGACAGCCCGACGCCGACGATGATCTCCGTCGGGTTGGGCGTCGCCGTCTGGATGCCGTGGCGGATGAAGTAGCCCAGGCCGCCGAGGCCGAGCATCGACGTCACCGTGACCAGGCCGATGGTCGTCACCGCCGCGACGCGCAGCCCGGCGATCACCACCGGCAGCGCGAGCGGCAGCTCGATCTGCCACAGCAGCCTGCCGCGCGTGTACCCCATGCCGATCGCGGCTTCGCGGACTTCGTTCGGCACCTGGTCGACGCCGGTGACGATGTTACGGACCAGGATCAGCAGCGTGTACGTCGCCAGCGGGATCACCGCCGAGGCGAACGACAGCCCGAAGAACGGCACCAGCACCGCGAACGCGCCCAGGCTCGGGATCACGTACAACGCGCCCGCCGCGCTCAGGATGACCCCGTAGGACCAGCGGAAACGCAGCGACAGCAGCGCCAGCGCGATCGAGACGACCAGCCCGGCGCCGAGGGCGACACCGGTCAGGGAGATGTGTTCGACCAGCCGCTGGACGATGTCGTCGGCGTTGCGGTCCACCCACTTCCACTGGAAGATCGGCGGCCCGCTGTCGGCGGCCAGCGGCGTCACCGCGCTCACGTGCACCCGGCGACCTTACCCCGATCGGGCCGTTCGGATTCCGCACGCTGGGAAAATGGACGCTCTTCTCCCAACATGTGGATTCTTGTCGGGGGGCGGCGCTAGGGTCCTTTCGTCTGTTCGAGTGACGAGGGAGTGGGGATTCGTGCGCTGGTTCCGGAACGCGTCCGTGGTGGCGGTGGCCGTCGCGGCGACGCTCGGCTTGGCCGCCTGTGGTGGTGGCAGCGACAGCGGTGACAAGCCCGCCGCGCAGAGCAAGGGCGGGGCGCCGATCGTCGTCGCGTCCTTCAACTTCACCGACAGCCAGATCCTCGCCGAGATCTACGCCCAGGCGCTGGAGGCCAAGGGCTACCCGGTGACGAAGAAGCTGAACCTGGGCTCGCGGGAGCTGATCTACCCGTCGCTCAAGTCCGGTGAGCTGCAGTTCGTCCCGGAGTACCAGGGCGCGGCGATCACCACCGGCTTCGGCAAGGAGGCGGGCAAGAGCGCGCAGGAGGAGCACGACCAGCTGGCCAAGCTGTTCGAGCCCAGCGGCGTCGGGCTGCTGAACTTCGCGCCCGCCGAGGACAAGAACACCTACATCGTCAAGTCGGACCTGGCCAAGGAAAAGGGCATCGCGTCCATCAGCGACCTGAAGAAGCTCGACAAGGTCGTCATGGCGGGCCCGCCGGAGTGCGAGAAGCGGCTTCCGTGCTTCCTCGGCTTCAAGGAGACCTACAAGCTGACGAACGCGACCTTCCAGACCATCCAGGAAGCCGGGCCGCGGGTCGAGCAGCTCAAGTCCGGGGCCGTCACGGTCATCCCGGTCGACTCGGTCAGCCCGCTGACCGGCGACTCGAACTACACGGTGCTCAAGGACGACCTGAACATCGTGCCGACCGAGAACGTCGTGCCGGCGGTGAACAAGAAGGTGCTCGACGAGCGCGGCGCCGACTTCGCGACCGCCGTCAACGCGGTGAGCGCGAAGCTGACGACCGACGTCATGCGCGACCTGAACAAGCGCGTCGACTCCGACGGGGAAAAGGCCGAAGACGTCGCGAAGGACTGGCTGGCGCAGGCCGGTCTCTAAGCGGTTCCGCGCACGACCCAGGCGCTCGCCCAGAGGGGGATCGAGCCGTCCGGGTTCGTGGGCAGGCGGCCGCGCAGGAGTTCACGGATCTGGTCCCGGCGGGCCTCGGGCAGCGACGCGAGGTACGCGGGGGCCGGGCCCTGCGCGCCGAGGAACGGCTGCCAGTAGTCGTCGAAGTCGCGGAACACCGTCGGGATCTTGATCTCCCCGACGGAGACCCCGGTGAAGCCGGCTTCCGTCCACAGCCTGCCGAGGGGTTCCGGGCGGCACAGCGGGTAGCGGCGCCCTTCGTCGAGGGCGGCGACCGGGTCGAGCTCGCCGGCCGCCTCCCAGAAGCGGCGGATCAGTTCCATGCCCTCGGCGAGGTCCCACAGGTACGCCGCGGCGAGCCCGCCCGGCGCGCTCACCCGGGCGATCTCCGCCGCCGCACGCGCCGGGTCCGGGACGAAGTTCAGCACCAGCCCCGACACCACGACGTCGAAGCGGTCATCGGGGAACGGCAGCTCTTGGGCATCGGCCAGGGTGAACGACGCCCGCGGGTCGGTCACGTTCGCGCGGGCGGTCTCGAGGAACCCCTCGGACGGGTCGGCGCCGACGACCTCCGCCGGGTTCGCCGCCGTCAGCACCGCGGCCGTACACGCGCCCGTGCCGCAGCCGACGTCGAGCCAGCGCCGGCTCGCCGGGACGTCGAGCTGCCGGACGAACGTCTCCGCGATCTTGCGGCTCCAGCGTCCGATGTAGGCCTCGTAAGCGTCGCCTGACTGCCACATGTCCCTGAGTACAGCACAAAAAGCGCTGGTCAGTCCTTCGCCAGCTCGCCGGTCGCGGTATGGCCCGCTGACGTCGTGCGCCGCAGGAAGCCGGCGATCAGCGCCAATTCTTCTTCGCTGTAGCCGGCGCAGAGCTCGTCCATCGCCGTGTTCATCCCCGCGTAGAGCCGGAACAGCTCCGCGTTGCGGCCGCGGACGGCACGCACCGCCACCGAACGCCGGTCGGCGGCCTCCGGATCGCGCTCGCGGACGATCCAGCCACCCTTCTGGAGCCGGTCGAGGATGCCGGTCATGGTCGCCGGGTGCAGACCGGCGCGGCGGGCCAGCGCGCTCGGGCTCAGCGGACCGTGCCGGGCGATCAGCTCGAGGCAGTCCAGGTCGACGTCCTTGAGCGCGAGGTGGGCGCTGACCTGGTGGTTCAGGAGGGAGAGCTGGTTGCGCAGCTCGCGCAGCGACTCCTTCACCGCCACGGTGGACCGGCGTCGGCGGACGCCCGCACCACCATCTGATACGGAAGTCATATGATATGCTCCTCTTATCATCTGGACTTCAGGAATCAGCTTATCTCGGGGGTTCGCCATGATCGTGCTCACCGGCGCCACCGGCCTGGTCGGCCGCTCGCTCACCGCCGAACTGGGCGGCCGTACCCGGGTCGTCACCCGCGCGCCGCGCACGGCGGGCTTCCCGTCCGACGTCGAGGTGGTCGAGGGCGATCCCTCGCGCCCGGAGACCCTCGCGGACGCGCTGCGGGGTGCGTCGGCGCTGTTCCTCCACCCGCGGGCCGTCGGCGCTGCCGCGCACGACCTGGTCGCGCTGGCCCGCGCGGCCGGCGTCCGCCGGGTGGTCGCGCTCTCCGCGGCCAATGTGGACGATGACCTCGCGGCGCAGCCGTCCCGGTTCCGCGGCGACCGCAACAAGGAGGCTGACGACGCTGCCGCGACGAGCGGGCTCGAATGGGTGAGCTTGCGGCCGAGTTCGTTCGCCCTCAACGCGCTGACCGCGTGGGGCGGGCAGATCCGCGCCGGCGACGACGTCCGGTACGTGCACGCCGGGTTCGAGGAGTCGCCGCTCCACGAACGGGACCTGGTCGCGGTGCTGGTCCGCGCGCTCGTCGGCGATGACGTACTCGGCCGCGTCGACCTGACCGGGCCGGAATCGCTGTCACACGCGGAGATGGTGCGGGTGCTCGGCGAGGTGCTCGGCCGGCCGTTGCGGTTCCACGAGGTGCCGGCCGAGGCGGCCGCGCGGGGGATGGTCGCGGGCGGCCTTCCGGAGCCGTTCGTGACGGCGATGATGGCGCGCTACGCCGCCCACCTCGCGCGCCCGCAGTTCCCGCCGACGGCCGAGGTGGAGAAGATCTTCGGCCGCCCGGCCCGGACTTTCGCGGACTGGGCGGCCGACCACGCCGCGGATTTCCAGGGCTGATCCGCGGTCGGGTGAGACCGCGCGCAGGACGTGCACGGCACGGTGGGATCGTGGAGTCTGTTCGCGAAGCTCGCCAGAAGGAGTGAAATGGGAAAGGTCACGGCCACCGCGGAGCGCACCATCGACGCTCCGGCCGACAAGGTTCGCGCGCTCGTCGCCGACTACGCCGAGACGCGCCCGAAGCTGCTCACCGAGCACTACCGCGACTACGAGGTCACCGAAGGCGGGGTCGGCGCCGGGACCAAGGCGGGCTGGAAGCTGCAGGCGACGTCCAAGCGGGTGCGCGACGTCAAGGCCACGGTCAGCGAGCCGAAGCCCGGCACGCTGGTCGAGACCGACGCGAACTCGAGCATGGTCACCACGTGGACGGTCGCCGAGGCCGGTGAGAAGAGCGTCGTGAAGATCGAGACCACCTGGGACGGTGCCGGTGGTGTCGGTGGCTTCTTCGAGAAGACCTTCGCGCCGGGTGGGCTGAAGAAGATCTACGACGGCGTGCTCGGGAAGCTCGCCGAGATCGTGTAGCGCGTCACAATCGGAATGTGCGCCCCGGTTAGCCGGTTCTACCCGGTGGAATCCGGGGCGCCTGCCCCGCTTCGACCGACTTGAGGAGTTCGACGGTGAACGCACCCACCCAGGCGACCGAGATCCGGCTCGCGTCCCGCCCGCACGGCGTCCCCACGCACGACAACTTCGAGATCGTGGACACCGAGATCCCCGCTGCGGGCGAGGGCCAGATCCTGGTGCGCAACCTGGTCATGAGCGTCGACCCGGCCATGCGCGGCCGGATGCGGGACGTGAAGTCCTACGCGCCGCCGTTCGAGGTGGGCGAGGTCATGAACGGCGGGGCGGTCGGCGAGGTCGTCGAGTCCCACGTGGACGGCGTGAAGCCGGGCGACCACGTGCTCCACCAGGCCGGCTGGCGCACGCACGCCGTGCTCGACGCCAAGCGGTTCGTCAAGGTGGACGGCGACGCCGCGCCGCTGTCGACGTACCTCGGCGTGCTCGGCATGCCGGGCCTCACGGCGTACGCGGGTCTGCTGGAGTCGGCCGAGTTCAAGCCGGGCGACACGGTGTTCGTCTCCGGCGCGGCCGGTGCGGTCGGCTCGCTCGTCGGGCAGCTCGCGAAGCTGAAGGGCGCCAAGCGGGTCATCGGCTCGGCGGGTTCGGCGGAGAAGGTCCGCCACCTGATCGACGACCTCGGCTTCGACGCGGCCTTCAACTACAAGGACGGCCCGGTCGCCGAGCAGCTGCACGCCGCGGCGCCCGAGGGCATCGACGTCTACTTCGACAACGTCGGCGGCGAGCACCTCGAAGCGGCGATCGACGCGATCACCGTGCACGGCCGCATCGCCGTCTGCGGGATGATCTCGCAGTACAACGCCACCGAGGCGACGCCGGCGCCGCGCAACCTCTCGCAGATCATCGCCAAGCGGATCACCATCCGCGGCCTGCTGGTGCTGGACCACTGGGGCCTGCAGCAGCAGTTCGTCACCGAGATCGCGCCGCTGGTGCAGTCCGGGCAGATCAAGTACTCGGAGACCTTCGTCGACGGCATCCGCAACGCGCCCGAGGCGTTCCTCGGCCTGCTGTCCGGGGCCAACACCGGCAAGATGCTGGTCCGCATCGCCGGCTAGAGCAGTCCGGCCAGCTCCGGCAGGGTCGACGCGGTGTAGGTGGGCGCGGGCGAACCGGGCAGCGGGCGGACGCCGGGACGGGTGAGCAACGCCGTCTCGAGGCCCGCCGCCTGGGCGCCCGCGATGTCCCAGTCGTGCGCCGCGATCATCACCGCCCGCATCCCGGGGTACGCGGCCACGACCTGGCGGTACGGCTCGGGCGCCGGCTTGAGCCTGCCGACCTGCTCGGCCGAGAAGATCCGGTCGAGCAGCGGCGCCAGCCCGGCGTTCTGCAGCTGCGCCTCGGCGGTGGCGAGCGGCGAGTTCGTCAGCGCGACGACGGTGTGTCCCTTTTCGCGCAGCTTCGCGAGGCCGGGCTCGACGTCCGGGTGCGCGGGCAGCGAGCGCAGACCCGCGGCGACCTTCGCGAGGTCCACTTCCCGCCCGTGCCGGTCGGCGACCTCGATCGCGGCTTCCCCGGCGATGCCCGCGAAGTCGCGGTAGCCGCCGGTGGCCGTCACGGTCAGGACCGTGTGGATGGCCAGCCCGAACCACTCCCGCCGCACGTCGGGCCCGCCGACGACGGCGTCCATGGCGGCGAGGTCGAGCAGGGTCTCGTTGACGTCGAAGACGCAGAGCATGGGTTCAGTATTGCTGGGTCAGCGCCCGTTCGTTGAGTCCCGCGTCGAGTTCTTCCGCCGACATGGGCAGCGCCATCTGGTCGCGCATGATCGTGCCGAGCGTCGGCAGCGTCGAGCGGTCCGGCCAGGTCGCCGGGTCCCACAGCGAGGACCGCAGGAACGCCTTCGCGCAGTGCATGTACAGCTCTTCGACCTCGACGACCACCGCGAGCTTCGGCCGCTTGCCCCGCACCACCAGCGAGTCGAAGAAGGGCGCGTCCGAGACCAGCTTCGCGCGACCGTTCACCCGGAGCGTCTCGTTCATCCCCGGCACCAGGAACAGCAGGCCGGCGTGCGGGTTGTCGATGATGTTGCGGAAGCTGTCGATCAGCTTGTTGCCGGGGCGGTCGGCGAGCACGAGGGTCTTGTGGTCGAGCACCAGGACGGAGCCCGCGGGGTCGCCCCGCGGCGAGACGTCGCAGCTGCCGTCGGGAGCGGACGTCGCCAGCAGGACGAACGGCGAGTGCGCGATCAGGTTCCGCGCGTGCTCGTCGATCCGGTCGATGATCTTCTGCTGGGTGATCGGCTTGGCTTCGCCGATCAGGTCCCGCAAGGCCTCGTGTGAGTCGATGATCCCCATGCGTCCAAGCTAGCGCGCCGCACCGACAGTCCGGCCCGCGATCGCGATGCGGGCCGCCGTCGTCGACTTCTCGACCACCAGGTCCACCGAATAGCCGTGCTTCACGAAGACGCCGTCGAGCTGGAACGTGCCGTAGCCGTGCGCCTGGGTGAACAGCTGCTCCATCAGCTCCAGCGCCGTCGCCGGGTCCGGCGCGACCGCCAGGCAGCGCATCAGGAACTCGTCGGTCAGCCGACGGGTCTGTTCGTGCAGCTCGGTCTGCTCGGGGCCGTGCAGGCCGTCGGCGTAGAGGACGTTCATCCCGGCCCGCCGCTCGATCAGGTAGCGGGTGTACGCGCCGGCCGCCGCGGCCAGTGCGTCCGCCGGGTCGGTGTGCTCGGCCGCCGCGGTGGCGACGCGCTCGGCGAGCTGGCAGGCGATCGTGCACGCGACCTCGGCGAGCAGGCTCTCGCGGTCGGCGAAGTGGCGGTAAGGCGCGCCCGGGCTGACCTTCGCGCGCCGGGCGACCTCGGCGACCGAGAAGCCGGCCAGCCCCTGCTCCGCGATGAGGTCGAGGGAGACGCGCACGAGTTCGCCGCGGAGGTCGCCGTGGTGGTACTTGCCGCCCATGAGCTGGTTCACATCTCCCGATCGAAATATGTAAGACCTCTCTTACGTAGACATGTAAGAGACCTCTTACGAGGACCAACGGTACTTGAACCTGGAGGGTTCCATGAGCACCACCACGCACGCCATTGCCGCACCGGCGCCGGGTGCGCCGCTCGCACCGACCACGATCGAGCGCCGTGACCTGCGTGCCGACGACGTCCTGATCGACATCGCCTACGCCGGCATCTGCCACAGCGACATCCACCAGGCCAAGGAAGACTGGGGCCAGGCGATCTTCCCGATGGTCCCGGGTCACGAGATCGCCGGCGTCGTCGCCGCGGTCGGCTCGGACGTCACGAAGTACCAGGTCGGCGATCGCGTCGGCGTCGGCTGTATGGTCGACTCCTGCGGCGAGTGCGAATACTGCCTGGCCGGCACCGAGCAGTTCTGCGTCAAGGGCAACGTCCAGACCTACAACGGCGTCGGCTTCGACGGCGAGAACACCTACGGCGGCTACAGCAACCAGATCGTCGTGAAGGACGCCTTCGTCTGCCGCATCCCCGAAGGCATCGACCTCGACGTCGCCGCGCCGCTGCTGTGCGCGGGCATCACCACCTACTCGCCGCTGCACCACTGGGGCGCCGGCCCCGGCAAGAAGGTCGCCGTGATCGGCCTCGGCGGGCTCGGGCACATGGGCGTCAAGATCGCCGCCGCGATGGGCGCCGAGGTGACCGTGCTGAGCCAGAGCCTCAAGAAGCAGGAAGACGGCCTGAAGCTCGGCGCGACCGACTACTACGCGACCAGCGACGAAGCGACGTTCGACGTCCTCAAGGGCAAGTTCGACGTCATCCTCAACACCGTGTCGGCCAAGCTGCCGATCGACGCCTACCTGGGCCTGCTCAAGGTCGGCGGTGCGATGGTCAACGTCGGCGCGCCCGGCGAGCCGCTGAACTACAACGCGTTCTCGCTGCTCGGCGGCAACAAGGTGCTGGCCGGCTCGATGATCGGCGGCATCGCGGAGACCCAGGAGATGCTGGACTTCTGCGCGAAGCACGGCATCGGCGCGGAGATCGAGACGATCCCGGCCGCCAAGGTCAACGAGGCCTACGAGCGCGTCGAGAACTCCGACGTGCGCTACCGCTTCGTGATCGACGCCAAGACGATCGGCGCCTGAGGAAGAGCACGGCAACCGCGTCAGAACACCACGGTGCGGTTGCCGTGCACCAGCACCCGGTTCTCCAGGTGCCAGCGCAGGCCGCGGGCCAGCGTCACCTTCTCGATGTCGCGGCCCTTGCGGACCATGTCCTCGACCGAGTCGCCGTGGTCGACGCGGATGACGTCCTGGTCGATGATCGGGCCCGCGTCGAGGTCCGCCGTCACGTAGTGGCAGGTCGCGCCGACCAGCTTCACGCCGCGGGTGTGGGCCTGGTGGTACGGCTTCGCGCCGACGAACGACGGCAGGAAGCTGTGGTGGATGTTGATCGCCCGCCCGGCCCAGTCGCGGCACAGGTCCGCGGGCAGGATCTGCATGAACCGGGCCAGCACCACCGCGTGCGGGTCGTGCTCGTCGACCAGCTCGCGGACCTCCTCGAACGCGGCTTCCTTGCCCCCGGCCGGGAACGGCACGTGGTGGAACGGGATGCCGTGCGCGCGGGTGATGTCGGCGAGGGACTCGTGGTTGCCGATCACCGCCGCGATGTCGACGTCGAGCTCGCCGGAGGCGACCCGGCCGAGCAGGTCGTACAGGCAGTGCCCGGCCTTCGAGACGAGCACCACCGCGCGGCGCCGCTCGCCGGTGTCGCTGACCTGCCAGCTCGACTCCGCGGACAGGTCCGCGGCCACCGCGCCGAAGCGCGCGCGCAGCCCGGCGGCGTCGAACGGCAGCGAGTCGGCCCGGACGACCTGGCGGGTGAAGAACCAGCCGGTGTCCGGGTCGGTGTGGTAGGCCGCTTCGACGATCCAGCCGCCGTGCTCGGCGAGGAACCCGGAGATCCGGGCGATGATGCCGGTGCGGTCGGGGCAGCCGAAGGTGATGACGTAGCGGCGTTCGGGAGCGGTCACGACGGCATTCTCCCTCGCGCTGGTCAGGGCGCCGCGAGTGGTGCTAGGTCGTCCGTGACGGACGCCCGGCGCACGCGGTAGACGTCGGCGCCGGGTCCACCAGGTCATGGACAGTCCACTTCGGACAGTTCGGCACCGGGGTCACCGGGCCGGCCCGCAGCGCCGCCCGCTTCAGCGCCTCGGCGTGGACGTCGATCGCTTCGAGCGTGGGCCGACCGTAGCCGCCGGCCGGCTTCGATGGCGAAGACCAGGCCCAGGCCGAGGCTGAACGACAGCAGCAGGCCCTTGCCCGGCTCGTCGGCGAACGCGGCGCCGCCGGCCAGGCCGATCAGCACGCTGTACACCGCCCAGATCGCGGCACCGGCGAGGTCGAGCACGACGAACCGCGGCAGCGGGTAGCCCAGGCTGCCGTTCGCGAGCGAGCTGGCGACGCGCCCGCCGGGCAGGTAGCGGGCGGCGATGATGAGCAGCCCGCCGTTGCGCCGGACCTGGTCGCGCGCCCACCCGTAGCGGCGTTGCCCCTCCGGTCCGCGCTGCAGCCACGCGACGGCCCGCGGCCCCGCGGACCGCCCGACGGCGTACCCGAGGCAGTCTCCCGCCCACGCCCCGCCGGCCGCGACGGCGGCGAGCGCGGTCAGCTGCGCGGGATCGGGCCCGAGCAGGACGGCGACGGTGACGACGGTCGTTTCGCTGGGCATGAACGGCAGCAGAGCGTCCAACCCGGACACCGCGAAGACGACCACCCACAGCCACGGCGAGCCGAGCGCGCCGCGCAGCAGCTCGGTGACCTGCCCCAGGAGTTCCACGGCTCAATGGTGATCACCGCAGGTCACTTCGGGGTGACGCAGCGGGGGTGCCCCGGTGAACGTTCAGGCGGGGGCGACCGAATCCCACGGCACGGTCAGCTCGCCCAGCCGGATCCGGGACGGCGGCCCGAGCACCGGCCAGCCGCGCGCGGCCAGCAGCCGGACCGCCTCCAGCCAGCGCGAGCGGACCCCGAACGCCTGGTGCGGCGCCGCCGTCGCCCAGCAGGTGTCCAGCGCCGACAGCAGCGCGTGCACCCGCTCGCCCGGTACGTTCCGGTGGATCAGCGCCTTCGGCAGCCGTTCGGCGATCGTCGAGGGCCGGTCGAGCCCGGCCAGCCGCAGCGAGAGCGTCAGGGAGACCGGCCCGGCCGACGACACCAGCACCCACGTCGACAGCCGCCCGATCTCGTCGCAGGTGCCCTCGACCAGCAGGCCGCCGGGCGCCATCGAGGCCAGCACCAGCTCCCACGCGCCCGCGACCTCGTCCTCCGCGTACTGCCGCAGCACGTTGAAGGCGCGCACCAGCGCCGGCCGGGTGCCCGCCAGCTCGAACCCGCCCCGGCGGAAGTCCAGCAGCGGCGGTGCCGCGGCGGGCAACGCGGCCGCGACGCGCACCGGGTCCAGTTCCAGGCCGAGCACCCGGACGTCCGGCCGGACCCGCCGCACCCAGCGGGCCAGCTCGACCGTCGTCACCGGGGAAGCGCCGTAGCCGAGGTCGACGACCAGCGGGTCCGGGGCCGCGCGCAGCAGCCGGGTCGTGGCCGGCGCCGACGCGATCCACCGGTCGACCCGGCGCAGGCGGTTCGGGTTCGTCGTGCCGCGGGTCGGCGCGCCGACCGGGCTCAGGCGGCCCCGGCCAGCCACTTCGCGGTGAATTCGGCTTCGTGCTCCAGCAGCTTCGTGACCTGCTCGGCGATCACGCTCTCCAGCTTCCCGCCGAACAGCGGGATCCGGACCGTCACCTCGCCGCTCGTCCGCAGCACGGTCGTGTCGCCGTTGGCCAGCACCGCCGTCCGCGCGGCGATCTCGCCCGGGACCCCGCCGACCTCGACCGACGCCTGGCCCTGGTGGCCGGTGCCGTCCTTGCTCACGCGCCAGGTCTGCGTCCGGGTCACGATCAGGTCGCCCTTGTGCAGCGTCCGCACCGCCGACGGCAGCTTGTCCGCGCTGATGCCCTGCCGCAGCCGGTAGGTCAGGCCGGTGTCGGAAACGTCGTACGACAGCAGTTCGGCGTCGTGCCCGCCGAGCTCCGCCAGCCGGGCCCGCAGCGCGTCCTCGCCGGACACCGCGGCGTAGACGGCGGCCACGTCGGCGGCGAACTCAGCACGGTGCTCGATCCGGGATCCCATGAGCCGGACAGTACCGTCAGGCGGGTGAACACCGCCCCGACTCCCGCGCTCCCGCAGCTCTCGGCGTACACCACCCTGCGCCTCGGCGGCCCCGTCAGCCGGTTCGCCACCGCCGTGACCAGCGAAGAACTCGTCGAGGCCGTCCGCGACGCCGACGCGGCGGGCGAGCCGGTGCTGCTGCTCGGCGGCGGCTCCAACCTGGTGGTCGCCGACGCGGGGTTCGACGGCACGCTGGTCGAGGTGGCGAACACCGGCTGGCGCCGCGACGGTGACTTCGTCGACGTCGAGGCCGGCCAGAACTGGGACGCCTTCGTCGCCGGGCTGGTCGAGGCCGGCCTGGGCGGGCTCGAGTGCCTGTCGGGCATCCCCGGCAGCGTCGGCGCGACGCCGATCCAGAACGTCGGCGCGTACGGCTGCGAAGTCGCCGAGTCGATCGTCTCGGTCGAGCTGTACGACCGCGTGACGCGCGAGGTGCGCACGCTCAAGGCCGACGAGCTCGGCTTCGCCTACCGCACCAGCGTCCTCAAGGGCACCGACACCGGCGTCGTCCTCTCGGTCCGCTTCGAGGTCCGCGAAGACGGCCTCTCCGCGCCCATCCGCTACGCCGAGCTGGCGCGCACCCTGGGCGTCGAGATCGGGGCCCGGGTCCCGGCCGCCGAGGCGCGGGAAGCCGTGCTCGGCCTGCGCCGCGGCAAGGGCATGGTGCTCGACCCGGCCGACCACGACACGTGGAGCGCGGGCTCGTTCTTCACCAACCCGATCGTCCCGGGCGCCGAAGCGGAAGCGGTCCTCGAGCGGATCACGGCGGCGGTCGGTTCGGCGGTCCCGCAATACCCGGCCGACGGCGGCACGAAGCTGTCGGCGGCCTGGCTGATCGAGCGCGCCGGCTTCGCCAAGGGGTACCCCGGACCGGGGAACCGCGTCTCGCTGTCGACGAAGCACACCCTCGCGCTGACCAACCGCGGCGGCGCGTCGACCGAAGACCTATTGGCGCTGGCCAGGGAGGTGCGGGACGGTGTCGAACAGCGCTTCGGCGTCCGGCTGCACCCCGAGCCGCTGCTGATCAACTGCGTCATTTGAGCCGAACCGGGCAACCTGGACGTGGATGAGACGTCTTTGTCGACAAAGGCGTAGCTACCTGATCGGATGGTTTTTACCTTTCGGCGGGTAACGTCGGACGTGCCACCAGCGCTAAGGGCTTGGACTCGCTGGTCGGCGGGGGAACTCGGGAGGTTTTCGGTGATCGGACGGCGCACGGTCTTCAAAGCCGCGCTCGCGGCGGGGGCCGCACTCGTGGCCGCGGCGTGTTCGAGCACGAACGACGGCACCGCGCTGCCCACCGGGGCGGCGGGCGCCGACGGGGAAAGCGCGCAGCCCGTGGCGAAGATCACGGCCGAGCCGGCGGTCGGCGCCAAGGACGCCGCGGTGCTCAAGCCCGTGGTGATCAAGGTCGCCGACGGCAAGCTCACCGAGTGCAAGGTGACCGCCGAGGGCGGCAAGGCCGTCAAGGGCGACACCGCGCCCGACGGGCTCACCTGGACCAGCTCCGAGCCCCTCGGCTACGGCAAGACCTACACCTACGCGGCCAAGGCCACGGGCACCGACGGCAAGCCGGCCGAGCTCGCCGGCACGTTCACCACGATCAGCCCGGCCAAGCAGGTCCGCGCCACGCTCAACCCCGTCGACAACCAGACGGTCGGCGTGGCCATGCCGATCAGCGTCAAGTTCGCGTCGCCGGTCAAGGACCGCGCGGCCGTCGAGAAGGCCCTGTCCGTGAAGACGGACAAGGACGTCGAAGGTGCCTGGGGCTGGCTGTCGGACAGCCAGGTCGACTACCGGCCGAAGGAGTACTGGCCGCAGAACATCACCGTGAGCGTCGAGGCGAAGCTCTACGGCGTCGAGCTCGGCGGTGGCGCGTACGGCAAGACCGACGTCACCACGAAGTTCAAGATCGGCCGCAACCAGGTCGTCAAGATCAGCACGCCCGAGCACCAGATGCACGTCTACCGCGGCGGCTCGCAGGTCAAGAGCTACCCGTGCGCGAACGGGCTGGACGCCGAGGTCGACCGCAACACCCCGAACGGCACCTACATGGTGATGAGCAAGGAGCCGTCGGCGATCTTCGACAACGCCCGCTACGGCTACACCAACGTCAACAAAAAGTGGGCCTGCCGGTTCTCCAATCACGGCGAGTTCATCCACGAGAACCAGGACAACGCGGCCAACATCGGGAAGAACAACAACTCCCACGGCTGCGTCAACCTGCTCGAAGCCGACGCCAAGGACTACTTCGACTCGGCGCTGGTCGGCGACCCGGTCGAGATCACCGGCTCGAAGCTGTCGCCGCCGATGAACTCCGACGTCAAGGACTGGAACTACAGCTGGGCGGCCTGGCAAGGGCTGGGTGCGAAGTAACCCGTGCGCACCGAAGTCGTCGGGCACGGCGGGGTCCGGCTCGGCCTGCGGGTCGAGGGAGCCGAGAACAGCAGGCCGATCGTGTTCGTGCACGGCTGGGCGCAGTCGGCGGACTGCTGGGCGGCGCAGCTGGCCGACCCCGCGCTGACCGAGCGCTTCCGGTTGGTCGCGGTGGACCTGCGGGGCCACGGCGCCTCCGACGTCCCCACCTCGGGCTACGACGACCCACGCGTCTGGGCCGACGACCTCGCCGCGGTGCTCGACTTCGCGGGGCCGGACGCGATCGTCGTCGGCTGGTCCTACGGCGGCCTGGTGCTCGTGGACCACATCCGCGTGCACGGCACCGCACGGCTGGGCGGCCTCGTGCTCGTCGGGGCCATCACCGAGATCGGCCGCGACCGGCCGGGCGGGCGCGTCGGACCGCTGATGCGCGAGCACATGCGGGCGATGCTTTCGGACGATCCGGACACCGCGGTCCCGGCGCTCACCGAGTTCTGCCGCGGGATGGCCGCCGGGCCGGTGCCCGGCGCGCAGGTCCAGGCCATGCTCGGGGCGTCTCTCTGCGTGCCCCCCGCCGTTCGTGCGGCGCTCTTCCGCCGGGACATCGGCAGCGAAGAAGTGCTGGTCACGGTGGACAAACCGGCTCTGGTGGCGCACGGAACGGCCGACCGCGTGATCGAACCCTCGGTAGCCGAACACGCACTCGGGAAGATTCCGGGTGCCCTCGGGCGTTGGTTCGCTGACGGGGGGCATGCGCCCTTCGCCGAGTCCGCGGCCGAGTTCGACGCGGTGCTGCGGCAATTCGCCGAGGAATGCTGAAGTACGCAGGAGACGTGACCACGTGACCAGCTCTCACCGGGGGTTCCGGGCTGCGCCGCGCCGGATAGCGGTGCTGTCCGTCCACACCTCACCGCTCGAACAGCCGGGTACCGGCGACGCGGGCGGGATGAACGTCTACGTCAGCCAGACCGCGATCGAGATGGCCCGCCGCGGCGTCGAGGTCGAGGTCTTCACCCGCGCGACCGCGTCCGACCAGCCGCCGGTGGCCGAGCTGGCGCCCGGGGTGACCGTGCGGCACGTGCAGGCGGGGCCGTTCGAGCCGCTGGGCCGCGACGAGCTGCCCGCGCAGCTGTGCGCGTTCACCTCCGGCGTGCTGCGGACCGAGGCGTTCCACGAGCCCGGCCACTACGACCTCATCCACTCGCACTACTGGCTCTCGGGCCAGGTCGGCTGGCTCGCCCGCGACCGCTGGTCGGTCCCGCTGGTGCACACCGCGCACACACTGGCGAAGGTGAAGAACGCCGCGCTCGCCGAGGGCGACAAGCCCGAGCCGCGCACCCGCGTGATCGGCGAGGAGCAGGTGGTCGCCGAGGCCGACCGGCTGGTCGCCAACACCGCGGTCGAGGCGCGCCAGCTCATCGACCTCTACGACGCCGAGCCACACGCCGTGCACGCCGTGCCGCCGGGCGTCGACCTCGAACGCTTCACGCCCGGCTCCCAGTCCCTCGCCCGCGCGGAACTGGGACTGGCTGCGGACGACGTCGTGCTCGCCTTCGCCGGCCGCATCCAGCCGCTCAAGGCGCCGGACGTGCTGCTGCACGCCGCCGCCGCGATGCTGCGCCGCCGCCCCGAGCTGGCTTCGCGCCTGGTCGTGCTGATCGTCGGCGGGCCGTCGGGCACCGGGCTGGAACAGCCGCAGGCCCTGCGTGAGCTGGCCGCTTCGCTGGGCATCGAGGCGCAGGTCCGGTTCCTGCCGCCGCAGCCGGGTGAGCGCCTCGCCCGCGTCTTCCGCGCCGCCGACGTCGTCGCGGTGCCCAGCTACAACGAGTCGTTCGGCCTGGTCGCACTGGAGGCGCAGGCCTGCGGCACGCCGGTGGTCGCGGCCGAGGTCGGCGGGCTGCCGGTGGCGGTGCCGCACGGCGTGTCCGGCCTGCTGGTGCCCGGGCACGGCGCCGAGGAGTGGGCGGACGCGCTGGCCGCGGTCGCGCTGCGCCCGGACCGGCGGGCCGAACTGGGTGCGAACGCCGTCGTGCACGCGCGCCGGTTCTCCTGGCGCCGCACGACGGACGCGCTGCTCGACATCTATGCTCAGGCCACCAGCGCGTTCCGGCAGGCGCTGGACCTGCGCGCGGAGGTGGCGGTGTGAGCCTGGACCAGCTGATCCAGTCCACTTTGGACTCGGCGGAGCTGAAGTACGACAAACGCGGTCCCGGCAAGTACTTCGTCACCCTCCCCGGCACGAAGAAGCTCCAGACCAACGCGTGGCTGGTCGACGGCGACCACGCGTTTTCGGTGGAGGCCTTCGTCTGCCGCCGCCCCGACGAGTCCCATGAGGACGTTTACCGGTTCCTGTTGCAGCGCAACGCGAAACTCTACGGCGTGCACTACACGGTGGACAGTCTCGGGGACATCTACCTGGTCGGCCGGTTCGGCAAGGAGACCATGTCGGCCGACGAGCTCGACAAGGTGCTCGGCCAGGTCCTCGAAGCCGCCGACGGCGACTTCAACACGCTGCTGGAGATCGGCTTCGCGACGTCGATCAAGCGCGAGTGGGACTGGCGCGTCTCCCGCGGCGAGTCGCTGGCGAACCTGCAGGCGTTCAAGCACCTCGTCGCCCCCGCGCAGCCGCACGAACCGGGCTTGACCGAGTCGTGACCATGGCCGTGCAACGGCCTTGAACCGGACATCCGTCTCACCGCCAGTCGAAACTGGAGGGAGAAGCAGGATGCGGACTCGATGGAGAGCGGGGCTCGCGGCCGTGGCCGTGGCCTTCGCGCTGGCCGGCTGCTCGTCGGCGGGCAACGGGGCATCGTCCACGGCGGACAGTGGCGGGGTCGCGCCCGCCGTCCCGAAGCAGGGGACGGGCGGCAAGGCGGAATCGAAGGTGACACCGCCGCAGGCCGGCGCCACCGACCGGAAGCTGTCCCGCAGCGCCCGGCTGGAGCTGACCGCGACGAAGGTCACCGACGTCGTCGCGCAGGCCCGCGGGATCGCGCAGGGCGCGGGCGGCTACACCGGGCAGGAGAGCACCGGCGAGGAGTACGCGACGCTCACCCTCGCGGTGCCGGCGGACAAGCTCGACGGCGCCCTCGACCAGCTCTCGCACCTGGGCTCGAGCCTGGTGAAGCGGGAGCTGAACACGCAGGACGTGACCGAGCAGGTCGTCGACGTCGACGCGCGGCTGCAGACGCAGCGGGCGTCGGTCGAGCGGATCCGCGCGCTGCTCGCGCGGGCGACCTCGGTGTCGGAGATCGCCTCGGTCGAGAGCGAGCTGACCAGCCGCGAGTCGACGCTGGAATCGCTGGAGCAGCAGAAGAACTCGCTGGCGGGCAGCGTCGCGATGGCGACGGTGGCGATGAGCGTCCGGAGCGTGGCGGCGCCCCCACCGGCCGAAGAGGACCACAGCGGATTCCTGGGCGGCCTGGCCGGCGGCTGGGACGCGTTCCTGACCTTCGGCGGCGGCTTGCTGACGGTGCTGGGCGCGATCGCGCCGTTCTTGCTGATCGTGGGCCCGCTGGCCTGGGCGGCCTGGTGGCTGAACCGGCGCCGCCGCGCGGCACGACCGGAGCCGACCGAGGTGTGAGTGGGCGTGCTTGCGACGTCGTGAAAGACCCGTTCATCGCGTTTGGTGGGGTGAACGGGTCTTTCATGGTGTGCGGAGCTGTGCGGCTTGGTCCGTCTCGGGTGTGGGGGCGCGGCTTTGAACGGGAGCCGGTCGAGGTGTGGGCGGGCGTGCTTGCGACGTCGTGAAAGACCCGTTCACTGCGTTTGGTGGGGTGAACGGGTCTTTCATGGTGTGCGGAGCTGTGCGGCTTGGTCCGTCTCGGGTGTGGGGGCGCGGCTTTGAACGGGAGCCGGTCGAGGTGTGAGTGGGCGTGCTTGCGACGTCGTGAAAGACCCGTTCATCGCGTTTGGTGGGGTGAACGGGTCTTTCATGGTGTGCGGAGCTGTGCGGCTTGGTCCGTCTCGGGTGTGGGGGCGCGGCTTTGAACGGGAGCCGGTCGAGGTGTGGGCGGGCGTGCTTGCGACGTCGTGAAAGACCCGTTCACTGCGTTTGGTGGGGTGAAAGGGTCTTTCATGGTGTGCGGAGCTGTGCGGCTTGGTCCGTCTCGGGTGTGGGGGCGCGGCTTTGAACGGGAGCCGGTCGAGGTGTGGGCGGGCGTGCTTGCGACGTCGTGAAAGACCCGTTCACTGCGTTTGGTGGGGTGAACGGGTCTTTCATGGTGTGCGGAGCTGTGCGGCTTGGTCCGTCTCGGGTGTGGGGGCGCGGCTTTGAACGGGAGCCGGTCGAGGTGTGGGCGGGCGTGCTTGCGACGTCGTGAAAGACCCGTTCACTGCGTTTGGTGGGGTGAAAGGGTCTTTCATGGTGTGCGGAGCTGTGCGGCTTGGTCCGTCTCGGGTGTGGGGGCGCGGCTTTGAACGGGAGCCGGTCGAGGTGTGAGCGGGCAGGCGGGACGGCTCGAGGGAGGGGGGAGTCGCGATCTCGAGCCGCCCCGCTGAAGTTCCCGCCGATCAGGACCCGGTGACGAGGGGGGTGCCAACGGGGCCGGCGGGCCGCGGCTCGGCAGGGGGGAGACGAGCCGCGGTCAAAGCCCGAATGCGGCCGGGGAGTGCGTGGAATCCAGCCGCTCGGGACGTAGTCAACCTGTCAGATCTCGACGGGTAATCACAAGACTACTCACTAGTCCGTTCGAGTGAATTTACCGCTGAGCGATAACGGTGTGCAGTTCGCTGCCCGGAATTTGCGCGTTGTTGGCGCTTTGCCTTGTCGAAGAGTGAGGTGTTACTTAGGAGTAACACACTCTGCGTAGGTCGAGGTCACTGGTGGATTCACGAAACGGTTCTGGCAGGCTTGGCGCATGGCTGAACTCGGGACGTTGGTGCTGCTCCGCCACGGGCAGAGCACGTGGAACGCGGAAAACCTGTTCACCGGCTGGGTGGACGTGCCGCTGTCGGAGCAGGGTGAGGGCGAAGCCCGCCAGGGCGGCACGCTGCTGGCCGGCGCCGGCCTGCTGCCGGACGTGGTGCACACCTCGCTGCTGCGCCGCGCGATCGCCACCGCGAACATCGCGCTGGACGCCGCCGACCGGCACTGGATCCCGGTCAAGCGCGACTGGCGGCTCAACGAGCGCCACTACGGCGCGCTGCAGGGCAAGGACAAGAAGCAGACCCTCGCGGAGTTCGGCGAGGAGCAGTTCATGCTCTGGCGCCGCTCCTACGACACCCCGCCGCCCGCGATCGACCCGAAGGACGAGTGGAGCCAGGCCGGCGACGCCCGGTACGCGAACCTCGGCGACGACGCGCCGCTGACCGAGTGCCTCAAGGACGTCGTCGAGCGGCTCCTGCCGTACTGGGAGTCCGCGATCGTGCCGGACCTGCGGGCGGGCAAGACCGTGCTGGTCGCCGCGCACGGCAACTCGCTGCGCGCGCTCGTCAAGCACCTCGACGGGATCTCCGACGCCGACATCGCCGGCCTGAACATCCCGACCGGCATCCCGCTGCGCTACGACCTCACCGACGACCTCAAGCCGGTCAAGGCCGGCGGCGAGTACCTCGACCCCGAGGCCGCCAAGGAGGCCGCCGCCGCGGTCGCCAACCAGGGCCGCTGAGCTAGGGCGAGACGACCGGCCGCACGCCGGTCGCCTTCCAGCTCGCCCCTTCGCGGACGACGTCGAGTTCGGCCGTGAAGGGGC
Source organism: Amycolatopsis sp. FBCC-B4732 (assembly GCF_023008405.1). Classification (NCBI taxonomy): domain Bacteria; kingdom Bacillati; phylum Actinomycetota; class Actinomycetes; order Pseudonocardiales; family Pseudonocardiaceae; genus Amycolatopsis; species Amycolatopsis sp. FBCC-B4732. The sequence goes on along the minus strand of NZ_CP095376.1, from coordinate 7,707,295 downwards.
GGGTGGTCACCTTCCCGGTGGTGTCGGTGACCTGCAGCGTCGTGAAGAACAGCACGACCGCCCGTTCACCGGCGATCGCGAGGCCCCCGGCCATCGGGTTCGGGCCGAGCGCGACCTTCGTGCCCACCTTGCGGATCGCCTCGACGTAGGTCGCCTTCCTCGAGCGGTAGTCGCTCAGCAGCGGATCGGCGAGGACGGCTTCGGCCCGGGCGTAGCTGCCTTCGGGATCGCCGCTGTCGGTCGTGAAGAGCGCGCCCGCCACCGCGCGGGCGCCGGCCAGCGCCGAGTCGCGCACCCCGCCGGGGCTACCGTCGTCCGGCTGCGCGGCCGGCGTCGGCTGCGCCGGGTCCATCGCGAGGTCGGTGAGCCGCCAGCGCCCGCCTTGCCGGGTCGCGGTGACCGCGACCGTGGCCAGGCCCTGCGCGGCGCCGCTGTCCTGCCGGAGCACGGCCAGTTCGCGGATCCGGTCGCCGGTGAACTCCACCGCGGCCGCCTCCCGCACCCGCGTGACCAGGTGGACCGGCTGCGGGCTCTTCCTAATCTGGTCGAACAACGCCGTGAGCTGGTCCTTCGCCGCGCCGGTGACGTTCGAGGCGACGGCCTGGTCGAAGGCCGCCGGGTTCGCGGAGTCGTAGCTGAACACCGCTTCGGCCGCCGTCTTCACGTCGGCGAGCGCGGCGGCCGTCCCGGGTGCGTTGACCAGCGCGAGGTTGCCCGTCAGCGGCTGAGCCGTCCCCGAGACCGCCGACGAGCACGCCGACGTCACCAGGACGAGCGCCAGGAGAGCTCGCTTCACAGGAGTCCGGCTTCGCGGGCCCGCGCCCCGGCCTGGAACCGCGACGACGCGCCCAGGACGTCCATCAGCTCCGCCACCCGGCGCCGGTAGGTCCGCAGGCCCACGCCGAGGGTGCGGGCCGCCGTCTCGTCCTTGCAGCCGGACGCCAGCTGCTCGAGGATCTCGCGCGCGCCCAGCTCGGTGAACCGGGCCTGGTAGGACTCGAGGTCGGTGCCGCCGGCCCAGGCCGCCTCGAACAGCGACTGGATGCCCTGGACCAGCTCCGGGCTGCTGACGACGGTGTAGCTGCGGACGCCGCCGACGTGGTCGCCCGCCACGATCGCGATCCGGCGGTCCAGCAGGATCGTCTCGTTGACCTCGCGCTCGGTGATCCGGATGCGGGCGCCGTGCGTGGTCATGAACCGCAGGTGCTCCGCCAGCGCCGGGTCGAACAGGACGCCGGGCAGGTACATCTTGCGCACGGACATCGAGCGCACGGCCTGCTCCCGTTCCGGCGCGCTCGGGTGCGCCACCGACCAGGTGTGCAGGTCCCGCGCCGCGCACGAGATCTCCGTCGCGGTCGCGAACAGGTGCCGGGTCCGCTCGAACAGCTCGGCCTCGCCCCGCACGACGACGACGTCACTCACTCTCTCCACGCATTCCAGTCTGGCAGCAAAATGCCAAAACCGGCGGTGCGCGGGCCGGATCGCGACGCTGGAGCCATGACCACGAACACCACCGCCACCCCCGCCGCCGCGGCGGGCACCTGGAAGCTCGGCTCCTTCGAAGTCAACCGGCTCGGGTTCGGCGCGATGCGCCTGATGTCCACTTCGGACGGCGGCATCCGGAGCCGCGAGACGGCGATCGCCGTGCTGCGCCGCGCGGTCGAGCTCGGCGTCAACCACATCGACACCGCCGTCTTCTACTTCGCCGGCCCGCGCTCGGCCAACGAGCTGATCAACACCGCCCTCGCGCCCTACGAGAACCTGACGATCACCACCAAGGTCGGCCCGGGCCGCGACTTCACCGGCGCGTTCTACACCGCCCGCCCGGACCAGCTGCGGGCCCAGGTCGAAGAGAACCTCCGCGAGCTGGGGCTGGACCACCTCGACGTCGCCAACTACCGGATCGGCGAAGGCCTGGACCGCGGGGAAGGCTCGCTCGCCGACGGCTTCGGCGCGCTCGCCGAGCTGCGCGAGGAAGGTCTCATCCGCGAGCTGGGCATCTCCAACGTCGCGCCGCACCACCTCACCGAGGCCCTCGAGATCGCGCCGGTCGTCTGCGTCCAGAACCAGTACGGCCTCACCGCCCGCCGGGAGGACGACGAGATCGTCCGGATGTGCGCCGAGCGCGGCATCGCTTTCGTGCCGTTCTTCGCCGTCGCCAGCGGCCAGGGGGAGGACGAGCGGGTCGCCACCGTCGCGCGCCGGCACGACGCCACCCCCGCGCAGGTGCGCCTCGCGTGGACCCTGCACCAGGGCCCGCACGTGCTCGCCATCCCCGGCACCGGCGACGTCGCGCACCTCGAGCAGAACGTCGCCGCGGCGGCGCTGGAGCTCACCGCGGACGATTTGGCGACACTCGACGCGAAGGGGTGAATTCACCCGGTATGTCTCGCCGCGGAATCGATCGGGTGAACGCCGCCTGAAGCCCCGGCGAACATGTCCTCCGCAGGTGTCGCGGTGCTCACGACAAGGCGGACAACGCTAGGCCGAAGGGCCACTTCTCAGCTTACGATCGGCCCGTGACCACGCCTGTTTCACTCGCACTGGCCATCGGCGCACTGGTGGCCGGTGCGGTGGCCGGCTACCTCCTCGCGCGGGCCCGCTCGCGCCGGGAGGAAGCCCGGCCACCGGGCCCGACGGTCGCCGAGCTCCTCGAACGGCTGGTCCGCTCCTCGAACAACGGCATCGTCGTGCTCAACCGGTTCGGCGACATGGTGCTGCACAACCCACGCGCCTACGAGCTGGGTCTCGTCAAGGTCAACCAGGCCGACCCGCGGGCCCGCAAGGCCGCCGAGCAGGTCGTCGAGACCGACGAGCCGCTGGAGATCGACCTTTCGCCGCTGGAGGCCCGCGGCCGCCAGCCGGAAGCGGTGCTCGGCCAGGTCCGGCCGCTCGGCGACGGCTTCACCGTCGTCGAGGCCGTCGACCACTCCGAGGCCATCCGCCTGGAGGCCGTGCGCCGCGACTTCGTCGCCAACGTCAGCCACGAGCTCAAGACCCCGGTCGGCGCGATCGCGCTGCTCACCGAGGCCGTCCTCGACGCCGCCGATGACGTCGAAGAGGTCCGCCGGTTCGGCGGCAAGATCCTGCGCGAGTCCACCCGCCTCGGCCAGCTCGTCACCGAGCTGATCGCGCTGTCGCGGCTGCAGGGCGCCGAACGGCTGCCCGACCTCAACGTCGTCGAGGTCGACGCGGTCGTCCGCGAGGCGCTCGGCCGGACCACGCTCTCGGCCGAGTCGGCCGACATCCGGATCACCACCGACACCGCCAGCGGCCTGCTCATCGAGGGCGACCGGACGCTGCTGGTCACCGCGCTGTCGAACCTGCTGGAGAACGCGGTCGCGTACTCGCCGGCCGGCAGCCCGGTCTCGATCAGCAGGCGGCTGGCCGACGGGATGGTCGAGGTCGCCGTCACCGACCGCGGCATCGGCATCCCCGAGGACGAGCAGACCCGGGTGTTCGAGCGCTTCTACCGCGCCGACAAGGCCCGCTCGCGCGCCACCGGCGGCACCGGGCTGGGCCTGGCGATCGTCAAGCACGTCGCGGCCAACCACGGCGGCTCGGTCGGGCTGTGGAGCCGGCCGGGCACCGGCTCGACGTTCACCCTGCGCATCCCCGCGCACGTCAGCCCCGAGCCCGCGCCGGAGCCGGCGCGGGCCGCCAAGACCTCGCCGGCACCGCGGCAGGAGAAGACCCCCGAGCGCACCCAGAGGCTCGTGGTTACCGGGCAGGACAGCCCAGATCATGGAGGAAACCTGTGACCAGGGTTCTCATCGTCGAGGACGAGGAGTCGTTCGCCGACCCCCTCGCCTTCCTGCTGCGCAAGGAAGGGTTCACCGCGGCCGTGGCCGGCACCGGCCAGGCCGCGCTGGAGGAGTTCGACCGCAACGGCGCCGACATCGTGCTGCTCGACCTGATGCTGCCCGGGATGAGCGGCACCGACGTGTGCAAGCAGCTGCGCCAGCGCTCGGCCGTGCCGGTGATCATGGTGACCGCGCGAGACAGCGAGATCGACAAGGTCGTCGGCCTGGAACTGGGCGCGGACGACTACGTCACCAAGCCGTACTCGGCGCGGGAGCTGATCGCGCGGGTCCGGGCGGTCCTGCGCCGCGGCGGCGAGCCGGGCTCGGAGGGCGAGCTGGCCCCGCTGGTGCTCTCGGCGGGCCCGGTGCGGATGGACGTCGAGCGGCACGTGGTGACCGTCGACGGCGCCGAGGTGTCGCTCCCGCTCAAGGAGTTCGACCTCCTCGAGTACCTGCTGCGCAACGTCGGCCGGGTGCTGACCCGCGGGCAGCTGATCGACCGGGTGTGGGGCGCGGACTACGTCGGCGACACGAAGACGCTCGACGTCCACGTGAAGCGGCTGCGCTCGAAGATCGAACCGGACCCGGGCTCGCCGCGGCACCTGGTGACGGTTCGCGGACTGGGCTACAAGTTCGAGACGTAAATCCTCTTTGGGCGGCTTCGTCCCGGCGGGAGGCGCGCCGGGACGAAGCCGCACCGAGTGTTTTCGGTTACAAGTTCGAGACCTGGCGCCGGGGCCGGTACCCTGGACCCCCGTGCGCCTAGGGGTACTCGACGTCGGTTCCAACACCGTCCACCTGCTCGTGGTCGATGCCCACCGTGGCGCCCACCCGACCCCGATGCATTCCGAGAAGTCCGTGCTGCGGCTGGCCGAGCAGATCACCCCCGGCGGGGAGCTCTCGAAGGCCGGTGCCGACGAGCTCGTGACCGCCGTCGAATCCGCCAAGGACGCGGCCGCGCGGCTGGGCTGCGAAGAGCTGATGGCCTTCGCCACCTCCGCGGTCCGCGAAGCGAAGAACTCCGCCAAGGTGCTGGCCCGCGTGGCCGACAAGACCGGCGTCGAGCTGCAGGTCCTGTCCGGGGTCGACGAAGCCCGGCACACCTTCCTCGCCGTCCGCCGGTGGTACGGGTGGTCGGCCGGGCAGCTGCTCGTGCTCGACATCGGCGGTGGCTCGCTCGAGGTCGCGATGGGCCGTGACGAAGAACCCGTGCTGGCCGAATCCCTGCCGCTCGGGGCCGGGCGGACCACGCGCACCCGGTTCAAGCACGACCCGCCGACGCGCTCCGAGCTCGTCGCGACGTCGGCGTGGCTGGACGACCAGCTCACCGAGCTCGCGCGCAAGGTCGCCAAATGGGGTGAACCGGACCGCGTCGTGGCCACGTCGAAGACCTTCCGGTCACTCGCCCGGCTGACCGGCGCCGCCCCTTCGGCGGCCGGCCCGCGCGTGCGACGTACGCTCACGGACACCGCGTTGCGCCAGCTCCTGGCCTTCATCTCGCGGATGTCCTCGGCCGATCTGGCCCACCTGGAGGGCGTCAGCTCGGGCCGATCGCACCAGCTGGTGGCGGGTGCGCTCGTCGCGCAGGCCACGATGCGGGCGCTCGGAGTTCCGGAACTCGAGATTTGCCCGTGGGCTCTGCGAGAGGGTGTGATCCTGCGGCGGCTGGACCATTCCAACGGCGCGGATGAGACTGGAGCCGCCCACGCCGGGCGCTTCAGCGCACAGGAGGACCGGTGAAAGCACCCGGCTGGACTTCCCGGACGGAGAACGGGCACGGTGGAGAGGTGACGGAGATGCGAAGGTCGGTGCACAGCGCGCGCTGCGCCGCCGGAATGCCGTCGGGGACCTCCCCGCGAGGTGCCGCCAGCGACAATTCGGTGCGCGCGAGGGAATGCCAGGTATGACGGACCAGACCGGAGGCGACCAGCCGCAGAAGACCGTGGCTGAGTTGCTCGCCCAGCACGGTGCCCAGGCCGAAGGCGGCGGCCGGCGCCGTCGTCGGCGCGCGGCCGATGACGACGACGAACCCGGCACCCCCGAAGCCGCACCGGGCGTGACCGGATCGCACCGGCGTCCGGGCGTGAGCGACACCGGGCCGCAGGCGATCATCGACCGGGTGGCCTCGGAGGGCGCTCCGCCCCCGCCGCCCCCCGGCCGTCCCACCGGGCGCCGCCGCGCCGAACCGCCGCCCCCGCCGCCGCCCGCGCCCCGCGCGGTGCCGCAGGACTCCCAGCCGCTGCCCCGGCCGGTGCCGCCGCCCCCGGCGCGGCCCGCGCCCGGTGGCGCCGAGTCCGGCCAGTACCAGCGCCCGGTCCCGCCGCCGGAGTCGAGCCAGTACGTCCGGCCGCCGCAGGAGTCCGGCCAGTTCAGCCGCCCGGCCCCGCCGGAGCCGCCGCCCGCGGCACCGCGGCCGCCGGAGTCCGCGCAGCTGCCGGTGCCGCCGCGCGCGCCCCGGCGCCAGCCGCCGCCCCCGCAGCCGTCGCAGCAGCTGCCGGTCCCGCCGCCCGCCGCCGAGGAGACCCGCGGGGCCGTCCCGCCGGTCCGCCGCCGGCCGGGCCCGCCGCAGCCGTCCCAGCAGCTGCCGACGCCGCCGCAGCCCTCGCAGCAGCTCCCGGCATCGCCGCCACCGGCCGGCCCGCTGTCGGCCCGGCTGGACGGGCTCAACGGCACCCCGGACGCCGATATCGACGTCCCGCCCGGCCCGATGGCCAGCGGCACGTTCGCCACGCCGCCGGCCGCGCCCGGCCGGCCCCGCCGGGCCCCGAGCCGCCGTCCGCAGCCCCAGCCGGAGGCGTACACCGAGCAGTTCTCGGCGGTGCCCGACGACGAGCCGCCGTCGAAGAAGGGTGACGAGCCCTCCGCGCCCGGCCTCGCGAACTGGCGCAAGCGCCGGCAGAAGGAGCAGATGGAGGACACCGAGATCGGCGTGATGCCGGCGGTGCCCACCGACGCCCCCGGCGACGGCTACCCCGAGGACGACTTCGAGCCCGAAGGCTTCGCGCCGGAAGGCAGCGGCTACCAGGCCGCCTACGACGCCGGCCCGCCGACGGGCGCGTACCCGCCGCCGATGCCGTTCGCGCCCGGCGACCGCGCCTCGCGCGCGCCGATCCCGGACGACCTCGAGCCCTACGAGCGCGAGTTCGCCGACGGCTACCCGGCCGACGGCCCGGACTTCGAGCAGGACGACTACGCCTACGAGCAGGGCGAAGGCTACGAAGACGACGAGTACGACGACGCACCCGAGCCCGCCCCGGAACCGGCCGCCGTCGTCTCGCCCGGCAAGGCGTGGCTCGCGCTGGCCGGCCAGCTGGCGATGGGCGTGGTCGGCGGTGCCGCCGTCTGGCTCGGCTTCAACTGGCTGTGGGTGAACATCCCGGCCGCGGCACTGGTCGCGGCGCTGCTGGTGGTCGTCGCGCTGGTCTGGATCGTGCGGAAGATCCGCCGCGCCGAAGACCTGCAGACCACCGTGCTGGCCGTGCTGGTCGGCCTGGTGGTGACGGTGTCGCCCGCCGCGTTGCTGCTCGTCGGCCGCTGACGTCCGCCGCGGGGACGCGGTGATCCGCGTCCCCCTACCGGCCCGGCGCCTCCGGCTGCCCTCGGTGACGAGGCAGGATGGCGCGCGTGACAGACGAGAAGCCGGTGCCGGTGGGCCTGAGCACGGCGTCGGTGTGGCCCCTCAAAGCCGGTGCGGCCTTCGAACTGGCGGCCGAGCTCGGCTACGACGGCGTCGAGGTGATGGTCTGGGCCGACCCGGTCAGCCAGGACGTCTCGGCGCTGCGGCGCTGGTCGCGCCGCACCGGGGTGCCGGTGCTGTCGATCCACTCGCCGTCGCTGCTGATCACGCAGCGGATCTGGTCGCCGGACCCGGTGGTCCGGCTGCGGATGTCGGTCGACGCGGCGCTCGAACTCGGCGCCCGCACGGTCGTGGTGCACCCGCCGTTTCGCTGGCAACGCCGCTACGGCGACGCGTTCGGTGATCTCGTCGACGAGCTCGAAGAGTCGAGCGGCGTCGAAATCGCGGTGGAAAACATGTTCAAGGTGCGGCCGCCCGGCGGTTCGCGCACTTCCCGGGTGTCGGCATTCCGGCCGTCGATCGATCCGACGGACGTCGGGTTCCGGCACTACACGCTCGACCTGTCCCACACAGCGGCAGCCGGAATGGACGCGCTGGCGCTCGCGCAGCGAATGGGTGAAGGCCTCACGCACGTCCACTTGGCGGACGGCACCGGCGTCCCGAAGGACGAGCACCTGGTACCCGGAAGGGGTGGCCAGCCCTGCGCCGAACTCCTCGAGAAGCTGGTCAGCAGCGGTTTCGCCGGCCAGATCGTGCTGGAGATCAACACCCGGCACGCCGGCACGCCGGCCCAGCGGGTGCGTGATCTGGCGGAGGCGCTTTTGTTCGCGCGTTTCCACCTCGGGCAATGAACGAGCACGTTCTGACAGGACACGACTACTCCCGCCACCGTTTACGCCCGTTCAACCCGTAAAGTTCGGACCGTGAACCCGTCGCCCGCGTTGATCGTCCCCTTTCCGGATTCCCCGTTCGGCGCGGAGCGTTCGTGAGCGGATCGGACGGCACGGCCGTGTCCTTCGACACGGCGAGTGCGGCGCGGTCGCTGGGGGACGGCACCTTCACCGCGGTGCTGCGTGCGGAGTGGGCCATCGGCTCGCACCCGCACGGGGGTTTCCTGCTGGCCCTGCTGGCCAAGGCGGCGATCTCCGCCCTGCACGAACGCGGGGAGCCGCACGCGGAGCCCCTCGTCGTCAGCGCGGAGTTCCTGCACGCGCCGGCGCTGGGCCCGGTCCTGCTGCGCACGGACGTCCGCAAGGTCGGCCGCCGCGCGACGGTCGTCGAGGTCCGCCTGGAGCAGCGCGGCCGCAGCTGCGTCGAGGCGCGCGTGACGACCGGCCGGCTGCCGATGCGCCGCCCGGAGTGGACGGACGTCCCGGCGATGCCCGTGGAGCCGCCCCCGGGCGCGCTCGCGATGGCGGAGAGCACGGAGGGCCCGTTCAACCTGGCCAAGGGCTGCGAGGTCCGCCTGGACCCGGCGACGGCGGGCTACCTGGCCGGCCGCACGGACGAGCCACCCCGGATGCGGCTGTGGGTCCGCCCGCGGCACAGCCTGGTCGACCCGTACTTCACGCTGCTGGCGTCGGACGTGAACCCGCCGGTGGTGATGAACCTGGGCCGCATCGGCTGGGCCCCGACGGTGCAGCTGACGGCGCTGCTGCGCACGCGCCCGGCCCCGGGCTGGCTGCGGGTGGTGGTGGAGTCGAGGTCGGTGCACGAGTCGTGGTTCGACTCGGACGCGACGGTGGTGGACTCGCAGGGCCGGCTGGTCTGCCAGGCCCGGCAGCTGGGCCTGGCCCCGGCCCCGGGCGGCTGAGGACGTCCGGAGCCGTCGCGGGCGGGCCCAGCCCCCCCCCCAGCGAGCGGTCGAGCGCGGCGATGTCATGAACGACCCTTTCACGGCGTCTGGCGTGGTGAACGAGTCGTTCATGGCCCTTCGGACCGGCAGCTCGCCCCGGCACCGGCGGCCCGGGGCGGGTTTGGCACGCTTGAGCGCATGACGGTCATCGCGGTGCTGGGTGCGGGAAAGATCGGCGAGGCGTTGCTCTCGGGGCTGCTGCACGGCGGCCACCAGCCGGGCGACCTGCTCTTCACCGAGCGGTACCCGGCGCGTGTCGAAGAGCTCACCGCGCGGTACGGGATCCGCGGCGTCGAGGTCGAGGAGGCCGCCAAGCAGGCCGACATCCTGGTCGTCGCCGTGAAGCCGCAGGACATCGAGCCCGTGCTCGACGAGCTCGCGCCGCTGCTCGGGCCGTCGTCGCTCGTCGTGTCGCTGTGCGCGGGGCTGCCTACGTCGCTGTACGAGCGACGGCTCGCCGACGGGGTGCCGGTCGTGCGGGTCATGCCCAACACGCCGATGCTGGTCAACGAGGCCATGAGCGCCATCTCCGCCGGCCGGTACGCGACCGCGGAGCACCTCGCCGTCGTGCGGGACCTGCTCTCGCACGTCGGGAAGGTCGTCGAGGTGCCCGAGGGACAGCAGGACGCCGTCACGGCGTTGTCCGGGTCCGGGCCCGCCTACTTCTTCTTCCTGGTCGAGGCCATGATCGACGCCGGCATCCTGCTCGGCCTCCCGCGTGCGCTGGCCGGCCAGCTGATCATCCAGTCGGCCGTCGGGGCGGCGAAGATGCTCGCCGAGTCCGAGGAGCACCCGGTGCTGCTGCGCGAGGCCGTGACGTCGCCCGCGGGCACCACCATCAACGCCATCCGCGAGCTGGAGAAGCACGGCGTGCGCGCGGCCCTGCTCGACGCCATCGAAGCGGCGAAGGACCGGTCCGAGGAGCTGGGCAAGGCTCACGAAGGCTGACGCGGCCGCCAGCGGGACGCCCACGCGTCCAGCTCGACCAGCGTCCCGAACAGTGAACGGCCCTGCTCGGTGAGCGCGTAGCCGTCGCCGCTGTGGTCGGCCAGGTCCGCCTCGGCCAGTTCGCGCAGCCGCGTGGCCAGCACGCTCGACGAGACGCCGTCGCAGCGCTGCTGGAGCGTGCGGAACGTGAGCGCCGAGTCGCGCAGCTCCCAGAGGATCCGCAGCGCCCAGCGGCGGCCGAGCAGGTCGAGCAGTGCCATCACCGGGCGGCGGGTCGTCGAGCCGCGGACGGGGCGGCCCGGGAGTGGGGTCATCGTGCTTTCCTTTCCGAAGCGCCGATGTCAGCTTGCCGGTTATGCCTCTGAAATCGAAGCAGCCGCGGATCGCCCCGCTCGAACCGCCCTTCGACGCCGAGACCGCCGAAGCCCTCGAGCGGCTGGGCCCGCCGATCGCGCTGTTCCGCGTGTGGGCCCGCCGCCCGGCGCTGGCCAGGGGCGTCGCGAGCTGGGGGCGGTACTACTTCTCGCGGGACTCGGCGCTCACCGTCCGGCAGCGCGAGCTGGTCATCGACCGCACGACCGCGCTGTGCGGCGCCGGCTACGAATGGGGTGTGCACATCGCGGCCTTCGCGGCGAAGGCCGGGCTCGACGACGCCCAGGTCCGCTCGCTCGCCACCGGCGGCCCGGCCGACGGCTGCTGGGACGCGGGGGACCGCGCGGTGCTGACCGCCGTTGACGAGCTGCACGCCACCCACGACCTCGCCGACGGGACCTGGGCCGCGCTGGTGGCCGCCGTCGGCGAAGCCGGTCCGCTCGACCTCACGCTCGTCTGCGGCTGGTACCACGCGATTTCGTTCACCGTCCGGGCGCTCCGGCTACCCCTCGAACCGGGCACGACGGGCCCGGATTCGCCGTAATGGGCGATTCCGCGGGTCTTGCACGCGCGGGTGCCTGTGCGTTAGCGCAGGTAGGAGCCCATCTCGGTGACAGGCGTCGCATTAGTCCCACCAGTCCCGCTACTCTCGATAGAGCACGTGCGTGTCGATACCACAGGTGGGGAAGCCTCGTGGCGCGACACGTGTCGAAGGACGCGGTAAACATGTCGCCGAACAAGAAGGAGGATCTGCCGGCAGTCGGGCAGGTCCAGTTCCTGACGGTCGCCGAAGTGGCCACGCTGATGCGGGTCTCCAAGATGACCGTCTACCGTCTCGTGCACTCGGGTGAGCTGCCCGCCGTCAGGGTCGGGAAGTCCTTCCGGGTGCCGGAAAAAGCAGTGCACGAGTACCTCCAGGGCGCTTACTACGACGTGGGGTGATCCCCGTCGCGGCCGGCGGCACGTCGCCTTACGACGTGCCCGCCGACCGGCCCGCACCGGGTAACGGGTAACCTGGAAAACCGCTCGTGCCTGTGCGCTCCACCCGTTGGACGCTGCGCCGGGCAGCGTGACCGACGACGACCTAAGGAGCGCCCATGGGCTCTGTGATCAAGAAGCGCCGCAAGCGCATGTCGAAGAAGAAGCACCGCAAGCTGCTTCGCCGTACGCGCGTCCAGCGTCGTAAGGCCGGCAAGTAAACCCTGCCGAGCGTGACCGTGGCCCGTCCAGTCTCTGGACGGGCCACGTCCATGTGGTGGGCCGGTTCCCCCCGTTCGAGTGAGGCCTTCGTCGCTTTCCGGGGGAAAGCGGTTAATAGCACGTAAGACACCCCTGAGCTACCACTGATGAGCGGTAACATCTCAATGGTGTCCGCGCGATGCTTCCAGTGAGTGCAGGCCCGCGCACTTCGGGTGATCGTCCACCCCCACCACGCCCTACGCCGCAGGGAGTCGCATGCCGTCGAACATCGTGCTCGTCACCGGGGTCGCCGGCGAACTGGGCGGGAAACTGCTCGCCCGGCTGGGCAACAACCCCGATTTCGAGCGGGTCATCGGCGTCGACACGGTCCCGCCGGACAAGACGGTCCTGCAGCGCATGGGCCACGCGGAGTTCGTCCGCGCGGACATCCGGAACCCGCTGATCGCCAAGGTGATCAGCACCGCCAGGGTCGACACCGTGGTGCACGCGTCCTGCACCGCGCACCCGGCCGGCCCGGGCCGCCGCACGGCGATCAAGGAAGTCAACGTCATCGGCACGATGCGGCTGCTCGCCGCGTGCCAGCGCTCGCCGCTCGTCCGCAAGCTGGTCGTCAAGTCGACCGCGGCGGTCTACGGCGCCGGCGCCCGCTCGCAGGCGGTGTTCACCGAGGACTCCGAGCTCATCCCGACGTCGACCAGCGGGTACGCGAAGGACGCCGTCGAGATGGAGGGCTACGTGCGCGGCCTCGTGCGCCGCCGCCCCGACATCACCACGACGCTGTTCCGCTTCGCCAACATCATCGGGCCGTCGACCGACACCGTCCTTTCGCGCTACTTCGCGCTGCCGGTGGTCCCGACGGTCTTCGGGTACGACGCCCGCATCCAGCTGCTGCACTCTTCGGACGCGCTGGCCGTGCTGGAACGAGCGACCCTGACCGACCGGCCCGGCGTCTTCAACGTCGGCTCGGACGGGGTACTCACGCTGTCGCAGGCGATCCGGCGAGCGGGCCGGGTCGAGCTGCCGATGCCGCGGACGGTGGTGCCGTCGGTCGGCAAGGTCCTGCGCGGCGCGCGGGTCGTGGACTTTTCCGCCGACCAGGTCCGGTTGCTGAACTTCGGCCGGGTCGTCGACATCACGAAGCTGAAGAACGAGTTCGGGTACACCCCGCGGTGGACCACGCGAGAGGCGTTCGACGACTACATCGTCGGACGCGGGCTCCGGCCGGTGCTCGACGGCGCCAAGCTGGCGGGCCTGGCCGGGAAGGTGCTCGTCGCCGCTGCGACGGGGCAGAGCCGGTGAACAGGCCCTCCGGGGGTCCGGGTGGCGGAGCCCCCGGCGCGGAGCGAAGCTCCGCTTGGCACAGCAGACCGCACGACTCGGGCGACTTCGGAAGCGAGGCGGAGACAGTGGGCGGTGCCGAGGCGCAGGTCATCCCCCTGCACGGACCGGGCCGGGCGAAGCCGGGAGCCCCGGCGGACCTCCGTGAGGAGGCGGCCGCACCGGTCGTCGCCTTCCCGGGCGCCGGGAAGGAATCCCCGGAGGAGCCCCTTTCGGCCGCCGCGCGCTCGGCGCTCGGCTTCATCCGCGACCGGCTGACCGGCGACTACACGGTCGACGAGTTCGGCTTCGACGCCGAGCTGACCGACGCGGTGTTCCTGCCGCCGCTGCGCGCGCTGTACAAGAACTGGTTCCGCGTCGAGACGCACGGCGTCGAGAACCTCCCGGCCTCCGGCGGCGCGCTGCTGGTGTCCAACCACTCCGGCACGGTGCCGCTCGACTCGCTGATGACGGCGGTCGCGGTCCACGACGAGACCGGCGGCCGTCACCTGCGCGGACTGGGCGCCGACCTGGTGTTCCAGGTGCCGCTGGTGGGGTCGTTCGCGCGCAAGTCCGGCCAGACGCTGGCCTGCAACGAGGACGCCGAACGCCTGCTGCGCAAGGGCGAGCTGGTCGGGGTGTGGCCGGAGGGCTTCAAGGGCATCGGCAAGCCGTTCTCGTCCCGCTACAAGCTGCAGCGCTTCGGCCGCGGCGGTTTCGTGTCGGCCGCGCTGCGCGCCGGCGTGCCGATCATCCCGGTGTCGGTGATCGGCGCCGAGGAGATCTACCCGAAGCTGGGCGACATCAAGATCCTCGCGCGGATGTTCGGGCTGCCGTACTTCCCGGTGACGCCGCTCTTCCCGCACTTCGGCCTGCTGGGCGCCCTCCCGCTGCCGACGAAGTGGAGCATCGAGTTCGGCGAGCCGATCCGCACCGACGAGTTCGAGCCGGAGGCGGTGGAGGACCCGATGCTGGTGTTCCAGCTGACCGACCAGGTCCGCGAGTCGATCCAGCAGACGCTGTACCAGCGCCTTTCCCAGCGGAAGTCGGTCTTCCGCGGCTGAGGACCTTGCACCGGGATCAGCGGCGGCGGTAGGCCATGCCCGCCGCCACCGCACCCGCCAAAGCTCCCGCGCCCAGCACTGACGGCACGCCGATCTTCGCCGCCTTGCGGCCGGTGCGGAAGTCGCGGATCTCCCAGCCGCGGGCGCGGGCCACGTCGCGCAGGCCGCCGTCCGGGTTGACCGCCACCGCCGTGCCCACCGCCGACAGCATCGGGATGTCGTTGGCCGAGTCCGAATACGCCGTGCAGCGCTTGAGGTTCAGGCCCTCGCGGGACGCCAGCGCCCGCACCGCGTGCGCCTTCGCGCGGCCGTGCAGCAGGTCGCCCACCAAGCGTCCCGTGTAGACACCGTCACGCGTCTCCGCGACCGTGCCCAGCGCGCCGGTGAGGCCGAGCCGGCGGGAGATGATCGCCGCCAGCTCGATCGGGGTCGCCGTGACCAGCCAGACGCGCTGGCCGGCGTCCAGGTGCATCTGGGCCAGCGCGCGGGTGCCGGACCAGATCTTGTCCGCCATCAGCTCGTCGTAGATCTCTTCGCTGATCGACGTCAGCTCCGCCACCGTGCGGCCGGCCACAAAGGACAGTGCGCGCTCGCGGTGGGTCTTGATGTCTTCCTTGTTCTCGCGGCCGCCGAGCCGGAACTTGATCTGGCCCCAGACGAACCCGGCCAGGTCGGCTGAGGTGAAGAACTTGCGCGCGGCGAGCCCGCGGGCGAAGTAGAAGATCGACGCGCCCATCATCATCGTGTTGTCCACGTCGAAGAACGCCGCCGCGGTCAGGTCCGGCGGTGCGGGCGGCGAGGGGGGTTCGGAAACCACTCGGGCGTGGGCGGCCTCGGCCGACGCCTCGCCCGCGAGCGCGGCGAGCCGTTCCAGCTCCTGACTCTTATCCCTGCCACGCCACGCTGACACGCACACCGCCTCCACGTCACGTCTGCCCACGTCCGGGTCCTTCGCACAGCGTAGCGATCCGCCCACCGCCCCGTCGCAGGTGTGGCCCGGACCTCAGCCGATCACGATCGGCGGCAGGCCCGGCAGCAACGGCGGGATCGAAACCAGCGGCGGCGTCGACGTCGCCGGGGTGGTCGACGGCGGCCGCGTGCTCGTCGTCGGGCCGCTGTACACCGGCGGGGGCGTCACGCCGCCGGTCGGGGCCGGGATGCCCGGGGTGGCCGCCGCGTCCGAAGGCGGCAGCTGCGTGCCCGTCGCGAGCGGTGCGGTGCTTTCGCCCGGCACCGACGACGACGGCCCGGACGACGGCTGCTCGCCCGCGGCCGGGGCCGGCCGGGCCGTGCACTCGCCGGTCGCCGGGAGCAGCCCCAGCTCGTCGGACGTGCCGGTGGTGATCTCGTAGCAGTTCAGCCGCGCCACCAGCCCGCTCGTGCGCTCCTGGACCTTGCCCAGCAGGTCGCGGACGTCGCCGAACACCGGCGTCGCGTCGGCCGGGAGCGGCTGCGAGGTCAGCCGCGCCGCCTGGTTGCGCGCCCACAGCCGGACGTCGGCGAGTGCCTGCGCCCCGCCGCCGTCGCTGGTGGCCACCGTGGCCAGCTGGGCGACGCCCGCCTTCAGGTCGGCGGCGAAGTCGTCGTAGGCGGTCCGGTAGTCGGCCTGGCTCGCGTCTTCCCTGGCCAGCTCGCCGAGCTCGGTGATCCGGTTGGTGGCGAACTCCAGGTGCTTCTGCGCCTTGGCCTGGTCGCCGAACGTCAGGCCCAGCGCCGTCGACTCCCCGGCGCGCTTCACGCTGTACAGCGCGTCACCGGGCAACGCGCTCCGGGACAGCACCAGCGTCAGGCCCGAGAGGACCAGGACCAGGAAGAGCGCGGCGGCCACCAGGTCGGCGGTCCGCGGCCGCCACCTCCGACGCGGGGTGGCCGCCGCCGTCTCCAGGCGGCCCGCGATCTCCGCGCGGATCCGCTGCCGGGTTTCCAGGTCGGGCGCCCCGGCCGCACCGAGGTCGCGCAGCGCGCCGACGAGAACCAGTTCGTCGGCGAACTCGCCGTCCCGGCGTACCGGGGACGGCTCCAGGGCACGCGCGAACCGGTCGATCTCGGCTCGCTCACGCGCAAACCTCACTGCGCAGCTCCATCCGGGCCATGGCCGGTCCTGACACCGGTCTGGCAGGAGTAACGATTAAGAAGGTGCCGGGGTTACCGGTTCCGGTCGACGGACCGGAAAGTTCGCGGGATCAGCGCAATCCGGTGGGCAGAAGTTGTGCCAATCGGCGTACCGCCCGGTGCTGGAGCGCCTTGATCGCACCCTCGTTGCGGTTCATGATCGCGGCCGTCTCCGCCACCGACAGGCCCTGCAGGAACCGCAGGATGATGCATTCCCGCTGGTCGTCGCCCAGTTCCGCGACGCAGCGCAGCAGCTCGGCGCGGGTCGCGCGGGTGATGGCCTCCTGCTCGGGGCCCGCCTGCGCGGTCGCGCCGACGCTGAACGGCGCCGAGCCGGGCTCGGTCACCTCGTCGGTGACGACCTCGAGCTTGAACCGGCTCGACTTCACGTGGTCGAGCACGAGGTTGCGGGCGATGGTGACGAACCAGGCGCCGACGTCACGCCCCTGGTAGCTCACCGACGTGATCCGGCGCAGCGCGCGCAGGAACGTCTCGCTGGTGACGTCTTCGGCCAGGTCGCGGTCGCCGAGCCGGAACAGCACGTACCGGTAGACGACGTCGACGTAGCGGTCGTAGAGGCGGCCGAAGGCGGACGTGTCGCCGTCCTGCGCGGCGCGCACGAGCTCCCACGCCTCGGCCTTCGCGGCCTCGGCGCGTTCGTCGTCGGACGCCTGCCTGCTCACCGGCACCGTCGAGGATCGGCCGAACACGCGCTCGGCGAACATGAAGACGGGCCCGCGGCTCACGGCGGTCGGCACGGTCATCGGGCGGCACCTCCGGCGGCGAAGCTGGCCCTGCGAGCCACGGTACCCCCGGAACCCGGACGAGCAGGGGCCTGCCGGCTCGCGTGCCCCACGACTTCGTGGGCAAGCAAGTTCGTCACGGCGACTCCCTCTCTCCGGTCGCGGCGGTGATCAACACCACCCCGCGACGCAGTGCAGCATACGTGTAGTTACCGCGAAGTAGGTAGTGGCTCCGGGGTTGCGTAGAAGCGACGCTCGCGGTCAGCACCCATGACGTCGCTCCGAATGACAGACTTGCAACGCTTTGGCCGGGATCGGAGAAAGGCGGGCCGCGGGTGAGTGCTCCAGAGGGGACGACGTCGGGTGTCGGTGGGCTGCTCTCGCGGGCCGCGGCCACGTGGCCGGACCACCCGGCCGTGCGCGAAACCGGAACCGGCCGCGTCCTGACCCACCGGCAGCTCGAAGCCGCCGCCCAGGTCCAGGCCCAGGTGCTCGCGGACGCGGGGGTCGAGCCCGGCGACCCGGTCGCGCTGCGGCTGCCGACGTCGGCCGACTTCGCGGTCGCGTTCTTCGGCGCGCTGCGCGCGGGCGCGGTCGTCGTGCCGCTGTCGCCGCAGGTGCCCGGCCCGGAACTCGGGAAGCTGATCGAGCACAGCGGTGCCAAGGTTGTCATCCAGCGCGACGCCGAAGCGGAATTGCCGGCCGGGGTGAGCGGGCTCACGCCGCCGGGTGGCCCGGATGGAGTAGTCGAATTCGTCGATGCCGGCCGGGCCGGTGAGGACATCGCGGTCGTTTCCTACACCTCGGGCACCACCGGGCCGCCGCGCGGCGTGATGCTCTCGCACCGCGCGCTGCTGGCGAACCTGGAGCAGATCAGCGGCGTCGAAGGCGTCCTGGAGCACGACGACCGCGTGCTGCTCACCATCCCGCTCTTCCACGTCTACGGCCTCGGGCCCGGCCTGCTGCAGGCCGTCGCCGTCGGCGCGACCGCCGTCCTGTCGGAGCGCTTCGAGGCGCAGCGCACCCTGGCCGACTGCGCCGAACTCGGCGTCACCACGATCACCGGTGTCCCGACCATGTACGCCGAGTTCGCCGCGCTCGGCGCCGACGAACTGCGCCAGGGCCTGGCCACCGTCCGGCGGATGACCTCGGGCGCCGCACCGCTGCACCCGAAGGTGCTGGGCGCGATCCGCGAGGCGACCGGCCTCGACGTCTTCGAGGGCTACGGCCTCACCGAATGCGCGCCGGTGGTGACGTCGACGCTGGTCACGGGCTACCCGAAGCCGGGCTCCGTCGGGCGGCCGCTGCCCGGGATCGAGCTGCGGCTGGTCGACAGCGACGGCACCGACCAGGCCGTGCCGCTCGACCCGGATGACGTCGACGACGTCTTCGAGGCCGAGGGCGAGACCGGGCTGGTGTCGATCCGCGGCGCGAACCTCTTCTCCGGCTACTGGCCCGACGGCGAGCACGGGCCCGACGCCGAGGGCTGGTTCCGCACCGGTGATGTCGGCTACCTCGACGTCGACGGCGACCTGCACCTGGTCGACCGGGCCAACGACCTGATCATCGTCAACGGCTTCAACGTCTTCCCGCGCGAGGTCGAGGAGGTCATCGGGCAGCTGCCGGAGGTGGCCGAGGCCGCGGTCGTCGGGGTCGTCGACGAGCGCAGCGGCGAAGCGGTGAAGGCGTTCGTGGTGCCAGCGGCCGGCGCGGCGCTGTCCGAGCAGCAGGTCGTCGACCACTGCGCGGGCCACCTGGCCGGGTACAAGGTGCCGCACCTGGTCGAGTTCGCCGAGTCGCTGCCGCACTCGGCCACCGGGAAGCTGCGCCGCCTGCGGCTGCGGTAAGAAAGACGCCATGGCGCACGAAGTGACGGTCATGGGCCGCGAGGGCTGCCACCTCTGCGAGGTCGCGGAGGCCGAGGTCGCGCGGATCTGCGGAGAGCTCGGCGTCGGCTGGCGGGCCGAGGACGTCGACACGGACCCGGAGTGGCGCGCGGAGTACGGCGACCGCGTCCCGGTGATCCTGGTCGACGGCGCCGAGCACGGCTACTGGCGCGTCGAAGAGGACCGCCTGCGGCGCGCGCTGGCCTGAGCCGTAACACGTCCGTAAGCGCTTCCGAGCAGCCTCTTCACGCTTCTGCTCCGAAGATGGAGGCGTGAGCACTCTGCAGGACGCGCCCCCGGAGACGCGCCGGCTTCCGCTGCCGGTCGCGACCCTGATCGGGATCCTCGCGCTGGCCGCCGCGCTCGGCGTGGGACACCTCGTCGCGGGCTTCGTCGGCTACACGGCTTCGCCGTTCATCGCGGTGGCCAACTACGTCATCGACCACAGCCCCACCGGCATCGTGAAGTGGGCCGAGCGGACGCTGGGCACCTGGGACAAGCCGGTGCTCAAGCTCGGGCTCGCCGTGGTGCTGGTGCTGTTCGCGCTGCTGGCCGGGCAGCTTTCGCGCCGGACGCCGCGGGCCGGGCAGATCCTGGTCTTCGTGCTCGGCGCGGCCGGCGTCGCCGCCGTCTACGCGCGCTCCGACCTCGGGCAGGTCTCGCTGCTCGCGCCGGTCGCGGCGCTGGTCGCCGGTCTCGCGGTGTTCACCTGGCTGCACCGGACCGCACTTTCACGTGAAAGTGCGCACCAGGGGGCCGCACTTTCACGTGAAAGTGCGGGGGCGTCGCGGCGGAAGTTTCTGCGCGCCGGGGTGGGCGTGGTCGCGGGCTCGGGCGTCGCGGCGGTCGTCGGCCAGGTGGCCGGGACCAGCTCGAACGCCGAGGACTCCCGGGCCGCCGTCGGCCCGCTCGTGCCGGCGCGCACCGCGCCGCCGCTGCCCGCGGACGCCGACTTCGCGAAGCTGGGCTCACCGCCGTTCATCACGCCGAACGGCGACTTCTACCGCATCGACACCGCGCTGGTCGTACCGCAGATCCGGACCGAGGACTGGAGCCTGCGCATCCACGGGCTGGTCGACCGCGAGGTGACGTTCTCCTACGCCGACATCCGCAGCCGCCCGCTGGTCGAACGCCGGGTGACGCTGACGTGCGTGTCCAACGAGGTCGGCGGCCAGCTGATCTCGAACGCCAGCTGGATCGGCGTCGACCTGGTGGACCTGCTGGACCAGGCGGGCGTGCAGGCGGGCGCGGAGCAGATGTTCGCCACCAGCGTCGACGGCTGGACGTGCGGCACCCCGGCGAACGTCGCCCTCGACCCCCAGCGCGGCGCGATGCTGGCGATCGGCATGAACGGCGAGCCGCTGCCGGTCGAGCACGGCTTCCCGGCGCGGATCGTGATCCCCGGCCTGTACGGGTACGTGTCGGCGACGAAGTGGGTCCAGTCGCTGGAGTTCACGAAGTGGAGCGACCGGCAGGCGTACTGGCTCAGCCGCGGCTGGGGCGAGCAGGCGCCGATCAAGACGGAGTCCCGCATCGACACGCCGACCGGGTTCGCCCGCGTGAGCGCCGGCAAGGTCCGCCTGGCGGGGACGGCGTGGGCGCAGCACACGGGCATCGCGAAGGTGGAGGTCCGCCTGGACCAGGGCGCCTGGCGCCCGGCGGAGCTGTCGGCGGAGGTGAGCAAGGACACCTGGCGGATGTGGTGGGCCGAGCTCGACGTGCCGGCGGGGACGCACCAGGCGTTCGTCCGGGCCACCGACCAGGACGGGTACACGCAGACGGAGAACCGCGCGGACCCGGTCCCGGACGGCGCGACCGGCTGGCACTCGGTGAGCCTCGACGCGAGTTGAGGGGCGGAAGTGCCTGCCCGGCAAGGATTCTGACGCCGTGTCATGATCGCGCGGCCCGTCCCAGCCCCCGGGAACCGCCTCCGACCAGTGACTTTGTGCGTGCGTTCACAAGTGGTCTACCGTATTGGCCATCGCCCCCGGGCGGTCCGGCATCGAACCGGACTCCGCGTCCTGGGTCAAGACACAGTTCGGCACGGCCGTGGCGATGGCCGCCGGGTGCACAGCGGGCAGGAGACGACGGGCGTGGTGACACAGCGGGGGAGGCGCGACGCGGCGGACTCCCCGGGCCGGGCGCCGCGACGGCCCCGTCGCCCGGGCACCCCGGACGCCGACAACGCCCCCACCGCCGAGATCCCGGCCGTCCCCGCCGGGCGCAACGGGGATGCCCCCGAGGCCGTCCGGGCGAAGTCGATCCCCGAAGCGGCCGTCGCGCGGCTCGCCGTCTACCTGCGGGTGCTGTCCGGTATGCGCGACCAGGGCGCGACGACGGTGTCGAGCGAAGAGCTGTCCCAAGCCGCGGGCGTGAATTCCGCGAAATTGCGCAAAGATCTCTCCTACCTCGGCTCTTACGGCACCCGCGGCGTCGGCTACGAAGTCGGCGTCCTGGTGAGCCAGATCGAGCGCATCCTCGGCCTGACCCGGCAGCACAAGGTGGCCGTGGTCGGGATCGGCAACCTGGGTCACGCGCTGGCCAACTACGGCGGCTTCCCGGGGCGCGGTTTCCCGGTCGAGGCCCTGTTCGACCTGGACGGGGACCTGATCGGCGTGCCGGTCGGCGGCCTCCCGGTGTCGCACATGGACGACATCCCGCGGATCTGCGCCGAGCGCGGCATCTCCATCGGCGTGATCGCCACCCCGCCCACCGCGGCGCAATCGGTGTGTGACCGCCTGGTCGCGGGCGGTGTCCAGTGCATCCTCAACTTCGCCCCGGTCGTGCTGCAGGTTCCTGCTCACATCGAGGTCCGCAAAGTGGATTTGGCCGTCGAGCTGCAGATACTCTCGTTCCATGTGGCCCGCCGCGCGGACGACGCCGCCGCCGCGGATCAGGGCAATTCCGGATTACGCCCCCACGGTGCGCCGTCCGAGAATGGGAACGGCAGGCGGAACGGCTCGGGTCCGGACGGCGGACGGGAAATGGTGGTGCGCTCATGAGCGTTTTGGCGGTCGGTCTCTCGCATCGCAGCGCGGAGCTGAGCACGCTCGAGCGCGTCGCGATCCCCGCGCCCGAGATCGGCAAGATCCTCGACGAGCTGCAGCAGGCCCAGCACGTCAGTGAGGTCATGCTCGTCTCGACGTGCAACCGCATCGAGGTCTACGCGGTCGTCGAGACGTTCCACGGCGGCCTCAACGACGTCTCCGACGTGCTCGCCCGCCAGGCCGGGATGGAGCCCGCCGAGCTCTACGACAGCCTGTACGTCCACTACGCCGGTGCCGCGATCGAGCACCTGTTCTCGGTCACCTCGGGCCTCGACTCGATGGTCGTCGGCGAGACGCAGATCCTCGGCCAGATCCGGTCCGCCTACGCCACCGCGCGCGAGGCCGGCACCGTCGGCCGCACGCTCCACGAGCTGATCCAGACGACGCTGCGCGTCGGCAAGCGCGTCCACACCGAGACCGGGCTGGACCAGCTCGGCGCGTCGGTCGTGTCCGAAGCGCTCGCCGCGGCCGGGGACGTCGCGGGCAAGCACGCCGTCATCGTCGGCGCCGGCTCGATGGGCGCGTTGAGCGCGTCGCAGCTGCGCAAGGCCGGGATCGGCGAGATCACCGTCGCCAACCGCACCGACGCCCGCGCCCGCCGGCTCGCCGCGAACGTCACCGAGCAGGGCGTGCCCGCCCGCGCGGTGCCGCTGTCCGGCGTGGCCGACGCGGTCCGCGACGCCGACGTCGTGATCTGCTGCACCGGCGCGCAGGACGCCGTCTTCGGCCCCGCCCACGTGCTGCCCCGCGGCGGCCGCGCCCTGGTCGTCTGCGACCTCGGCCTGCCCCGCGACGTCGACCCCGAGGTCGGCGAGCTCGCCGACGTCCGGGTGGTCGACCTGGCCACCGTCCAGCGCCGGATGCGCGAAGCCGGCACCCCGACCACCGAGCGTCAGACGGCGAAGGCGACCGGGATCGTCCTCGACGAGGTGCGCGACTACCTCGCCGGGCAGCGCAGCGCCGAGGTGACGCCGACCGTGACCGCGTTGCGCAAGCGCGCGGCCGAGGTCGTCGACGCCGAGCTGCTCCGGCTGGACAACCGGCTCCCCCAGCTGGACGGCGCCGTTCGCGAAGAGGTCGGCCGCACGGTCCGCCGGGTGGTCGACAAGCTGCTGCACGCGCCGACGGTGCGGGTCAAGCAGCTGGCCGCCGAGACGGCCGACACCGACTACGCGAACGCGTTGCGAGAACTGTTCTGCCTCGACCCGCAGGCACCGGCCGCCGTGGCGAGCCCGAAGCCCCCACCAGAGAAGAAGTAGTAGTGACCAGAGTCATTCGCATGGGCACGCGTGGTTCGAAGCTCGCGCTGACCCAGACCGGCACGGTGGCCGACGCGCTGCGCGCCACCGGCGTCGAGGTCGAGATCGTCAAGGTGACCACCCCCGGCGACAAGTCGATGGCGCCGATCGCGACGATCGGTGTCGGCGTGTTCACCTCCGCGCTGCGGGAAGCCTTGCTGCGCGGCGAAGTCGACGTCATCGTCCACTCGTACAAGGACCTGCCGACCGCGCCGGAGCCGGGCATCACGCTGGCCGCCGTGCCGCCGCGGGAAGACCCGCGGGACGCGTTGATCGCGCGTGACGGCCTCACGCTGGGCGAGCTGCCGCCGGGGTCCACAGTGGGCACCGGGGCCGCCCGGCGCACCGCGCAGCTGCGCGCACTGGGTCTCGGTTTGGAAATCGTGCCGATTCGCGGCAATATCGACACCCGCATGCGCAAGGTGACCGACGGCGAGCTCGACGCCGTGGTGCTCGCGCGTGCCGGACTGGCCAGGGTCGGACTGGTCGAGGTGATCACCGAGACCCTCGACCCGATCCAGATGCTGCCCGCGCCCGCACAGGGCGCGCTGGCGGTGGAGTGCCGGTCCGCCGACGTGGACATCGAGCAGCTGCTCGCGTCCACAGTGGACGACGAGGGCACGCGGGTCGCGGTGACGGCCGAGCGGGCCCTGCTGGCCGCGCTCGAGGCGGGGTGCAGCGCGCCGGTGGGCGCGCTCGCCGAGATCGTCGAAGATCTCGACGCCGACGGCAAGGTCGTGGAACGGATCTCGCTGCGCGGCACCGCCGCGGTGGACGGCGAGAACGGCGCGGTGGACATGGTCCGGGCCTCCGCGCTGGCCGACAAGGACCAGGCCGCCCAGCTGGGCAAGGACCTGGCCGCCGAGCTGCTGGACCTCGGAGCCGGAGCCCTCTCCGGTCCCGCTCAGTAGCGCTCTCGCGAGCGCTTCGAAGAAGACGTAGGAGACCTGCGTCCGTGCGACCCCGCGCGGCCGCCGCAAGAGGAGAAACGCACAGATGACCCCCGCGCGAAAAACCACCGGGCGCGTAGCGTTCGTGGGCTCCGGGCCCGGCGACGCCGGCCTGCTCACGGTCCGTGCCCAGGAGCTGCTGACCAAGGCCGAGGTCGTGGTGACCGACCCCGACGTGCCCCAGGCCGTGCTGGCCATGGCCGCCGAGGGCGCCGAGGTCCGGCCCGCCGTCGGCGAGGCCACCGAGGTCGCCAAGGACCTGACCGCCGAAGCGAAGGCCGGCCGGCTGGTGCTGCGGCTGGTCGCGGGCGACCCGCTGACCACCCCGGCCGTGGTGGCCGAGGTCCAGGCGGTCGCGCGCACGAGCGCCGTGTTCGACGTCATCCCGGGCGTCTCCCCGGCTGCGGCCGTCCCGGCGTACGCGGGCGTCGCGCTGGGCGGCACGCACACCGAGGTCGACGTCCGCGGCGACGTCGACTGGGCGGCACTGGCCGCCGCGCCCGGCCCGCTGGTGCTGCACGCGACGTCGGCCCACCTGGCCGAGGCCGCGTCGGCGCTGACCGGCAACGGCGTCCCGGCGTCGACTCCGGTCGCGGTCACCGCGAACGGCACCATCAACACCCAGCGCACGCTCGACACCACGCTCGAGAAGGTCGCCAACGACGCGGGCGAGCTCGTCGGCCCGCTGATCGTCACGATCGGCCAGGCCGCCGGGCACCGCTCGAAGCTGTCGTGGTGGGAGTCGCGCGCGCTCTACGGCTGGAAGGTCCTGGTGCCGCGCACCAAGGAGCAGGCCGGCGAGATGGCCGAGCGCCTGCGCGGCCACGGCGCGACGTCGCACGAGGTCCCGACCATCTCGGTCGAGCCGCCCCGCAGCCCGGCGCAGATGGAGCGCTCGGTCAAGGGCCTGGTCGACGGCCGCTACCAGTGGATCGTCTTCACCTCCACCAACGCGGTCCGCGCGGTGTGGGAGAAGTTCGAGGAGTTCGGGCTCGATGCCCGTGCGTTCTCCGGCGTGAAGATCGCCTGCGTCGGCGAATCGACGGCGGCGAAGGTGCGCTCGTTCGGCATCATCCCGGAGCTGATCCCCTCGGGCGAGCAGTCCTCGGAAGGCCTGCTGGCCGAGTTCCCGCCGTACGACGACGTCCTGGACCCGGTCGACCGCGTGCTGCTGCCGCGGGCCGACATCGCCACGGAGACGCTGTCGGCCGGCCTGCGCGAGCGCGGCTGGGAGATCGACGACGTGACGGCCTACCGGACCGTCCGGGCCGCGCCGCCGCCCGCCGAGACCCGCGAGATGATCAAGACCGGCGGTTTCGACGCGGTCTGCTTCACCTCGTCTTCGACCGTGCGGAACCTCGTCGGCATCGCCGGCAAGCCGCACACCCGCACGCTGGTCGCGTGCATCGGCCCGAAGACGGCGGAGACCGCCGTCGAGTTCGGGCTGCGAGTGGACGTCCAGCCGGAGAAGGCCGACGTGCCGCACCTGGTGGACGCGCTGGCGGAGCACGCGGCGCGGCTTCGCGCCGAGGGTGCGCTGCCGCCGCCGCGGAAGGCGAAGCGGGCCCGCCGCTCCTGAGGTTCGCGTAGTTCGTGAAGGCCACCTTGAGCTCCTCGAGGTGGCCTTCACGCTTTCGCGGAAACGACCGGAGTAACCTGGTCGGAGTGTTCCCCGAGCATCGTCCCCGCAGGCTTCGCACCACCCCGGCCATGCGCAGGCTGGTGGGCGAAACCACGCTGCGGCCACGCCAGCTGATCCTCCCGATGTTCGTCGCCGAAGGGCTCGACTCGCCGCGGCCGATCTCGAGCATGCCGGGCGTTGTCCAGCACACCCGGGACACGCTGCGGAAGGCCGCCGTCGACGCGGTCAACGCCGGGGTCGGCGGGCTCATGCTCTTCGGCATTCCGCAGACCCGCGACGCCGAGGGCTCCGGGGCCGTCGACGAAAACGGGATCCTCAACGTCGCCCTGCGCGATCTGCGCCACGAGCTCGGTGACGCCACCGTGCTGATGGCCGACACCTGCCTCGACGAGTTCACCGACCACGGCCACTGCGGCGTCCTGGACGCCGACGGCGGGGTCGACAACGACGCCACCCTGCGGCTGTACGCCGAGATGGCCGTCGCGCAGGCCGAAGCCGGGGCGCACGTGCTCGGGCCGTCCGGGATGATGGACGGGCAGATCGGGGTCATCCGGCGGGCGCTCGACGAGGTCGGGCACAGCGACAAGGCCATCCTCGCCTACTCCGCGAAGTACGCCAGCGCGTTCTACGGCCCCTTCCGCGAGGCCGTCGATTCGCAGCTCAAGGGCGACCGCAAGACCTACCAGCAGGACCCCGGCAACGGCCGCGAGGCGCTGCGCGAGATCGAGCTCGACCTCGCCGAGGGCGCGGACATGGTCATGGTCAAGCCGGCGCTGGCCTACCTGGACGTGATCAAAGCGGCGGCGGACATCTCGCCGGTGCCGGTGGCCGCGTACAACATCTCCGGCGAGTACGCGATGGTCGAAGCCGCCGCGGCGAACGGCTGGCTGGATCGGGAACGGACCGTCCTCGAGGTGCTCACCTCGATCCGCCGGGCCGGTGCCGACATGATCCTCACGTATTGGGCCGCGGAAGCTGCTGCCTGGCTCGACTGACCCGTTAGAGTCCACGCCGTGGAAGACAAAGAGGACCTCACCGGTCTGACCGACGACGAACGCCGCAAGAAGGGCCGCTCGCCGGATCCGGTGCTGCCGGGGCAGAAGGCGCCCAAGGCGACGCCGCCGCGGCCGGTGGCCCTGTCGTTCTGGCTGTGGCTCGCCGGTGGCGTGGTGCTCATCCTCAGCTACGTCCAGCTGCTGAGCAGCAAGTCGGCCGTCATCGACCAGTTCGTGAAGGCGACCACCGACTCGAAGTACACGCCGCAGATGATCGCGGACGGCGTCACGACGCTGCTGTGGTACCTGCTCGGCGGCGCGGTCGTGTTCGTGCTGCTGTTCCTGCTCTTCGCGTACAAGGCCCGCGAAGGCACCCGCTCGGCGCGGACGGTGCTGACCATCCTGCCGATCGTGATGCTGCTGCTGATCATGACGATCGCGCCGATCATCAACTACCTGACGCTGGTCTCGGTGCTGCTGTTCGTGATCGCGCTGGTGATGATGTACCTGCCGTCGGTCGCGAGCTACTTCCCGAAGGCCGGCCGCAAGCCGTGAGTGACCGGCTCTACGCCGAGTCCGGTGTGAGCTGGGGCGCCGTCGTCTGGGGCCCGGTGTTCGCGGTCGTCGGCGCGCTGTTCGAGCTGGTGACGGGCGGTCCGGTGCACGTCGTCGGCTGGCTGCTGGTCGGCGCCGGGCTGTGCGTGATCACGGTGCCGTGGGTGTACGCGCGACGCCGCTTCCTCTCCCTCGAGGTGACGACGAAGCAGCTTCGCCAGGGCCGCGAGAAGGTCCCGGCGGACCAGCTCGTCTCGGTCACGGACGTCGGTGCCCCGGTCGGCGCCCGCGTGCTCGGTGGCGGCTGGTCGGTGCCGCGGAAGTACGACTCGCTGCCGGTGGAGCTCGCGGACGGCACCGTCGTGCTGGCGTGGGCGAAGGACGTCGAGGCCTTGCAGGACGCGCTCGACCGGCTCGTCCGGGCGACGCCGACGGAAGCATGAGAAAATCCCCGCTGTGATCGACCTTCCGCAGCCCACCGGGGCCGAGCTCTGGCCGCCGGAAGAACCCGGCCCGCAGGCCCGGCTGAACAAGCCGTGGCGGCTGCTCGTCGCCGTCGTGGAGGTCGTGCTGGCCGTGGCCGCCGGGTGGGCGGCCTACGCGCTCTGGCACTCCGGCGCCGCCACCGTCGTCACCCGCACCGACGACGGCGCCGTGCTCGAGTCCCACCGGTACTTCGGCGGGTCGCTCGCCGCGGCCATCGGGCTCGGCACCGTGGCCGCGCTGCTGCTGGTCGACGCGGTCCGTCAGCTGCTGCTCGCGATGCGTGCGCGGCAGCTCAAGCGCAAGGACTGATACACAGCTCCCGCACAGGGAACCCCCAGTCAATTGCTAAGCGGCGGTCCCAAGGTTGCCGCATGACGCGCGGGCGTGCCTCGAAGGCATGGGTGATCAACGGTGCTCTGGTCGTACTGCTGGCCGGAGCCGGTTTCGGGATATACCAGGCATTCAGCCCCGAACCGAGCACGGCGCAGGCGCAGTCGCGCAGCACCCCGGTGCGGCGGGCGACGGTCACCGAGACCATCTCCGCCGCCGGGACGCTCGCCAGCAGCTACACCGGCGCGGCGAACTTCTCGAGCGCCGGCAAGGTCACCTCGATCGACGTGAAGGTCGGCGACGTCGTGAGCGCCGGCCAGAAGCTCGCCACCATCGACAGCACGCAGGCGGCGAAACAGCTTCAGGTCGCGAAGGCGAACCTCGCGGTCGCGCAGGACAGCCTGGACTCCGCCGAAGACGCCGAAGACACCCCGGCCACCGGGCAGAACAGCCAGAACGGCACGCAATCGGCGGCGAACAGCGTCACCTCGGCGCAGGCCAAGCTCGACCAGGCCCAGCTGGACGTCCAGACCGCGCAGGAAACCCTGGACAACACGACGCTCTACGCGCCCGGTGCCGGCACCGTCACCGCGGTCAACGGCACCGTCGGGCAGCAGTCCTCCAGCGGCTCGGCGAGCAGCGGCGCCGGCAGTTCCCCGTCGTCGAGCGGCAGCGGTCAGGGCGGCCAGGGCTCGTCGAACAGCGCCGCGTCGAGCAGTTCCAGCTCCGGCAGCAGCGGCTTCATCACCATCACGAACATGACCGGCCTGGTCGTGAACACCTCGGTCGCCGAGATCGACGTCAGCAAGGTCAAGGCCGGCCAGAAGGCCACGGTGACGCTCAACGCGCTGCCGGACAAGCCGGTCCAGGCCACCGTGTCGAGCGTCAACCTGACCCCGACCACGAGCGGCAGCGTCGTCTCCTACGGCGCCCAGCTCGCGCTGACCGACCCGCCGGACGGGCTGCGGCCCGGCCAGTCCGCGAGCGTCGTGATCACCGTCGCCTCCGCCGACAACGCGCTGAGCGTGCCGGCCGCGGCCGTGACGACCGCGGGCAACACCAACGTCGTCACCGTGCAGGAGAACGGCCGGAACGTGACGCGCCAGGTGCAGGTCGGCCTCCGCGGCGAGTCGACCGTGCAGATCACCTCCGGGCTGACCGAGGGCGAGAACGTCGTGCTCACCGGGACGTCTTCGGCCACCGGCACCGGCCGGACCGGCACCGGGACGGGCGGCACCGGCGGGTTCCCCGGCGGCGGGACCGGTGGGTTCCCGGGCGGCGGCCAGCGCGGCACGGGCACGGGTGCCGGCGGCGGATTCGGCGGCCGCGGGTGAAGCCGGTGATCGCGGTCTCCGGGCTGCGCAAGACCTACGGCGCCGGCGAGACGGCGGTGCACGCCCTGCGCGGCGTCGAGCTCACCGTCTGGCCGGGCGAGTACGTCGCCATCATGGGTGCGTCCGGCTCGGGGAAGTCGACGCTGCTGAACATGCTGGGCTGCCTCGACGTCCCGACGTCCGGCCAGTACCTCTTGGACGGCTTCGGCGTCGGACGGCTGAACGAGCGGCAATTGGCGTTGCTGCGCAACCGGAAGATCGGTTTCATCTTCCAGTCCTTCAACCTGGTGCCGCGGACGTCCGCGTTGTCCAATGTGGAGCTCCCACTCGTCTACAGTGGACTCAAGCGGTCGGAGCGGCGGCGGCGCGCGCTGGCGGCGCTGGAGATGGTCGGGCTGTCCGACCGGGCCAAGCACCTGCCCAGCGAGCTGTCCGGCGGGCAGATCCAGCGCGTCGCCGTGGCGCGGGCGCTGGTCACCGGCCCGGCGATGCTGCTGGCCGACGAGCCGACCGGCAACCTCGACCGGCGCAGCACCGAAGACGTCCTCGGTGTGTTCGACCGGCTCAACTCCCTCGGGCGCACCATCGTCGTCATCACGCACGAGGACGAGGTCGCCGCGCACGCGCACCGCGTGGTGCGGGTCGACGACGGGCTCATCGTGTCGGACGAGGTCACGCGCGCCGTGGGAGCGGTCTCGTGAACCTCCTCGAAATCCTGCGCTTCGCCGTCCGCGGGCTCACCGCGAACAAGCTGCGCTCGGCGCTCACCACGCTCGGCATCACCATCGGCGTCGCCGCGGTGATCCTGCTCGTCGCGGTCGGCAACGGCGCGTCCGCGGCCATCGCGGCCAGCATCCAGGGCCTGGGCACCAACGTCGTCAACGTCTCGCCGGCGCGCGGCGGCGGGCAGGGCGCGTCCGCGCGGCCGCTGACCGTGCAGGACGCCCACGCGCTCGTCGACCCCGTCGGCGCCCCCGACGTCAAGGCCGCGTCGCCGGTGGTGAACACGACGGCGACCGCGACCTACGGGCAGACGTCGTACGACATCTCGAGCGTCGCGGGCACCGAACCGGCGTACTTCGCGACGACGAACCGCGACCTCGCCCAGGGGCAGCTGTTCACCGCCGAAGACGTCACGGCCGCGCGGAAGGTCGTCGTGCTCGGCCCGACGACGGCGGAGTCGATCTTCGGCACCGCTGACCCGGTCGGCAGGAACGTGCTGCTCAACAGCATCCAGTTCACCGTGATCGGGGTGCTGCAGGCCAAGGGCAGCACCGGGCTGCAGAACGCCGACGACGTCGCCATCGC
Organism: Amycolatopsis sp. FBCC-B4732; assembly: GCF_023008405.1. NCBI lineage: Bacteria > Bacillati > Actinomycetota > Actinomycetes > Pseudonocardiales > Pseudonocardiaceae > Amycolatopsis > Amycolatopsis sp. FBCC-B4732. The sequence continues at coordinate 7,676,473 of NZ_CP095376.1, read as the reverse complement.
GCCGATCTCGGCCGTCCAGAACTCCCTCGCCGGGTACGGCAGCCTCAGCCAGATCGCCGTCCAGGCCACGAGCGCCGACTCCGTCTCGCTGGCCCAGTCGGAGATCACCGCGATCCTCAACGCCCGTCACGGCATCCGGCTCGGCGGCACCGCCGACTACCAGATCCAGAACTCCGAGCAGCTGCTCGCGACCCGGACGTCGGCGACCGAGACGTTCACCGTGCTGCTGGCCGCGGTCGCGGCGATCTCGCTGCTGGTCGGCGGCATCGGCGTCACCAACATCATGCTGGTCACGGTGACCGAGCGGATCCGCGAGATCGGCATCCGCAAGGCCATCGGCGCCCCGCGCGCGGCCATCCTCGGCCAGTTCCTCGCCGAAGCGACCATGCTCAGCCTGTTCGGCGGGCTGCTCGGCGTCGCGATCGGGCTGATCGGCAGCCGGTTCACCATCTCCGGGATCAAGCCCGTCGTGGTGCCGTCGTCGATCCTGCTCGCTTTCGCCGTATCCGCCCTGATCGGGCTGTTCTTCGGCAGCTTCCCGGCGAACCGGGCCGCCAAGCTGCGGCCGATCGACGCGCTGCGTCACGAATAAGGAGTCTCCGATGTCCTCGCCCGTACCCGACCCCGCACTTTCACGTGAAAGTGCGACTTTGCCGCACAAAGCTGCACTTTCACGTGAAAGTGCGGCGGAGGAGATCGTGGCGGCACCGGCGGTCGATGGTGACCTGAACGCCGAGATGCGCCGGGCCGCGAAGCCGTTCTCGCGCAGCACGCTGGTGCTGGCCGGGCTCGTCGTCCTCGCGATCGCGTTCGGCGGTGGCGCCTGGACGCACGCGGCGTTCGGCTCGTCGTCCTCCTCGGCACCGACCCGCCCGGCCGGCGGCACCCAGGGCGGCCAGCAGGCCGGCACCGGGCAGCAGGGCGGCGGCTTCCGCGGCGCCGGCGGGCGCGGCACCACCGGCACGGTCGACCGCGTCGAGGGCACCACCGTGTACGTCAAGACCGCGCAGGGCACCGACGTCAAGGTGTCCACATCGGACTCGACCGCGGTCGGGGTGACCCAGCGGGGCAAGCTGGCCGACCTCAAGCCGGGCTCGACCGTCGTCGTCCAGGGGCAGGCGGGCGACGACGGCACGGTGACCGCGCAGGCCATCACCCAGGAGGCGGCGCGCTAGTTGAGGGCGACGATCGCCGCGTTGAGGGCGGTCGCGTAGCCGATCCAGGCGAGGTACGGCACCAGCAGCACCGCGGCGAGCCTGGACCGGCGGCCGAACAGGACGATCGTCACGACCACCACGACGTCCAGCACGATGATGTCGACGAGCGCCGCCGTGGCCGCGCCGCCTTCGAAGAAGAGCGGCGTCCACAGCAGGTTGGCCAGCAGGCCGATGCCGTACGCGGCGAACCCCCGGGTCTCGCCGTCCGTGCGCCAGTACAGCCAGCCGGACAGGGCGATGGTGACGTACAGCACCGTCCACACGGGACCGAACCAGGACGCCGGTGCCGCCCACGACGGCTGTTCGAGCCGCGCGTAGACGTCCTTCGCCGAGGTCGCGGCCAGTGCGGCGACCACGGCCACGACGGCGACGACACCGAAGAACCCGGCCAGCACCAGCCACGGGTTGCGGTGCGGCACGCGATCGGTCACCGGCTGTTCCCCTCCCGGGCGGCGTCCGGCCATCTTAGGGCGGTTTGCCACACTGGGCAGGTGAGCACTGGAACCGAGCAGTCCAAGGCATGGTTCGAACGCGCGAAGGCGGCCATCCCGGGCGGGGTGAACTCGCCGGTCCGGGCCTTCAACTCGGTCGGCGGCACGCCGCGGTTCATGGTCCGCGGCGAGGGCCCGCACCTGTGGGACGCCGACGGCAACCGCTACGTCGACCTGGTCTCCTCCTGGGGCCCGATGATCCTGGGCCACGCGCACCCGCACGTCGTCGAGGCGGCGCGCGCGGCGGCGACGTCCGGGCTGTCGTTCGGCACCCCGACGATCGGCGAAGTCGAGCTGGCCGAGGAGATCATCGGCCGCGTCGAACCCGTCGAGCGGATCCGGCTGGTCAACTCGGGCACCGAGGCCACGATGAGCGCGATCCGGCTGGCCCGCGGGTTCACCGGGCGCTCGAAGATCGTGAAGTTCGCCGGGTGTTACCACGGTCACGTCGACGCGCTGCTCGCCCAGGCCGGCTCCGGCGTCGCGACGCTCGGGCTGCCGACGTCGCCGGGCGTCACCGGCGCCCAGGCCGGGGACACGCTGGTGCTGCCCTACAACGACCTCGACGCCGTCCGGAAGTCCTTTGCGGACAACCCGGGTGAGATCGCCGCGGTGATCACCGAGGCCGCGGCCGGGAACATGGGCGCGATCGCGCCGGACGAAGGCTTCAACGCGGGCCTGCGCGACATCGCCCACGAGCACGGCGCGCTGCTGGTCATGGACGAGGTGATGACCGGGTTCCGCGTCTCGCGCGCGGGCTGGTTCGGCCTCGAAGGCGTGGCCGGCGACCTCTACACGTTCGGCAAGGTGATGTCCGGTGGCCTGCCGGCGGCGGCCTTCGGCGGCCGCGCCGACGTGATGGCCAAGCTCGCCCCGGGCGGGCCGGTCTACCAGGCCGGGACGCTGTCCGGGAACCCCGTCGCGGTGGCCACGGGCCTCGCGACGCTGCGCGCGGCCGACCACGCCGTGTACGCGGCGCTCGATGCCAACGCGAAGCGCCTCGGCGACCTCTTCCGCCGCGAACTGAGCGCCGCCGGGGTCGCGAACACCGTCCAGTACGCGGGCAACCTGGTGAGCGTGTTCTTCGGCGACCGGCCGGTGCGCGACTACGCCGGCGCGCAGGCGTCCGAGACGTGGCGGTACCCGGCGTTCTTCCACGTGCTGCTCGACGCGGGCGTGTACGGGCCGCCCAGCGCGTACGAAGCCTGGTTCGTCAACGCGGCCATGGACGACGAAGCGTTCTCGGTGATCGAAGCGGCCCTGCCCGCGGCGGCGCGCGCGGCGGCGGAGGCGGTCAAGTGACGACCGTCGTCCACATGCTGCGCCACGGCGAAGTGCACAACCCCGAGAAGATCCTCTACGGCCGGCTGCCGGGCTACCGGCTGTCCGAGCGCGGGCAGCGCCAGGCGCTGACGGTCGCCGAGGCCGTCGCGGGCCACGACCTCGTGCACGTCGTCGCGTCGCCGCTGCAGCGCGCGCAGGAGACGGCGGGCCCGATCGCCGCCGCGCACCGGCTCGACATCGCGACCGACGAGGACCTGATCGAGGCGGGCAACCAGTTCGAGGGCCTGCACGTGGCGGTCGGCGACGGCGCGCTGCGGGAGCCGCGGCACTGGCCGAAGCTGGTCAACCCGTTCAAGCCGTCGTGGGGCGAGCCGTACCTGGAGATCGCGCACCGGATGCTCGGCGCGGTCCACCGCGCGCGGGAGGCGGCGGACGGTCACGAGGCGCTGTGCGTCTCGCACCAGCTGCCGATCTGGACGTTGCGGCGGTTCCTCGAGGGCAAGAAGCTGTGGCACGACCCGCGCCGCCGCCAGTGCTCGCTGGCGTCGTTGACGTCGCTGGTCTTCGACGGCGACTCGCTGCGGGAGATCGTCTACAGCGAGCCCGCTGGCACGACCGACCCGAAGGTGACCGGCGCATGAAACGGCTGGTCGTGGCGGCCGTGGCGGTGCTCGCGCTGGCCGGCTGCAGCGCGGGCAAGGACGCGGTGGTGCAGGGGAGCAGCTTCAGCTTCGTCTCCCCGGGCGGCAAGGTCGACATCACCTACGACGTCGCCCAGCGCCAGACCGCCCCGGTCCTGGCCGGCGACGACCTGATGCACGAGGGCAAGCAGCTGTCGCTGGCGGACTTCCCGGGCAAGGTCGTGGTGCTGAACCTGTGGGGTCAGTGGTGCGGGCCGTGCCGCACGGAGGTGCCGGAGCTGGAGTCGCTGGCCAAGCAGGCCCCGGGCACCCAGGTGGTCGGCATCGACGTCCGCGACCCGGCCCGCGAGGTGGCCCAGGACTTCGTCCGCGACCGGCAGCTGACGTACCCGTCGATCTACGACCCGGACGGCCGGGTCCTGCTCAAGCTGAGCGGCTACCCGCGCAACATCATCCCGTCGACGATCGTCCTGGACAAGCAACACCGCGTGGCGGCGGTGTTCCTGCGGCCGGTCCTGCCCCAGGACCTGCTCCCGGTCACGCAGCGCCTGGAGGCCGAGCCCGCCTGACGGCGGGACCTACGTCCTGATCTGCTGTGACCGAGGTCCTGTGAAGCGGCCCCGGCGTTCTCACCAGGACCTCACTGCCTACCCTCAACGGGGTGAACTCCGTGACCGAGCTGGCGATCTCCGGACCGCTGCTGCTCGCTGCGGGCGTCGCGCTGCTGGCCGGGGCCATCTCCTTCGCCTCGCCCTGCGTGGTGCCGCTCGTGCCGGGGTACCTCGCGTACCTCGCCGCGCTCGTCGGGGCGGACGCGCCCGCGGTCAGCGCCGGCGAAGAGCGCAAGCAGGGGCGGTGGGCCGTTCTCGGGGCCGCCCTGCTCTTCGTGCTCGGGTTCACCGTCGTCTTCGTCGCCACGTTCGGCACGCTCGTCTGGCTGGCCGACACCCTCGTCGTCAACCAGGACCTCCTCCAGCGCATCGGCGGCGTCCTCACCATCGCCATGGCGCTGGTCTTCCTCGGCTGGATCCCCGGCCTGCAGCGCGACGTCCGCTCGCACCGCGTCCCGGGCGGCGGCGTCTGGGGCGCCCCCGTGCTCGGCGCGATCTTCGGGCTCGGCTGGACGCCCTGCATCGGCCCGACGCTCTCGGCCGTCACGACGCTGGCCAGCGCCACCGGCGGTGCCGAAGCCCGCGGGTACCTGCTGATCGCCGTCTACTGCCTCGGCCTCGGGCTGCCGTTCCTGCTCATCGCGCTCGGCGCCCGCTGGGCCGTGCGCGCCACCGACTGGGTGCGCCGGCACGGCCGCCAGGTGCAGATCTTCGGCGGCGTGCTGCTGATGATCGTCGGCATCCTGCTGGTCACCGGCGTGTGGGGAGATCTGATGGGCTGGCTCCGCAACGAGCTCGCCGGCAACCTGGAGCTGCCGCTGTGACCACCACGGAAGCGCCCCCGAAGACCCCGCGAGGCCCGACGCCCGCGAAGCGCACCTTCGCCTTCGTCCGCAACACCTGGCGCGGCCTGACGTCGATGCGCACCGCGCTCGTCCTGCTGTTCCTCCTCGCGCTGGCCGCCCTGCCGGGTGCGCTGCTGCCGCAGCGGAAGCTCAACGCCCCCAAGGTCGACGAGTACATCGGCGCCCACGGCTGGTGGGGCACCCTGCTCGACAAGCTCGAGTTCTACGACGTCTACTCCAGCATCTGGTTCTCGGCCATCTACCTGCTGCTGATGATCTCGCTGATCGGCTGCCTGACCCCGCGCAGCTTCGAGTACGTCAAGGCGATGCGCGCCAAGCCGGTGCTGACCCCGCGCAACCTGGCCCGGATGCCGCACTACCGGCTCGGCCGCGGCAAGGCCGACGTGTCAGACACTGCCGCCGAAGTCGCCGCCGTCCACAAGCACCTGTCGGGCTGGCGCCGGGTCGAGCGCGAAGAGGCCGACGGCGTCCGCACGATCTCCGCCGAACGCGGGTTCCTGCGCGAGACCGGCAACCTCGTCTTCCACTTCAGCATGCTCGGCCTGATCGTGTTCTTCGCGCTGGGCAAGATGTTCGGCTACGAGGGCCAGGTCATCGTCCAGGCCGACGGCGACAGCTTCTGCAACTCCGGCATCTACAACTACGACTCCTTCAACGCCGGGCTGCGTGTCGACGGCACCGACCTCGACCCGTTCTGCGTGAAGGTCGACGACTTCACCGTGCGGTACACCCCGGCCGGCGAGCCGGAGTACTACCACGCGAACATCCAGTACCAGTCCGGCGAAGACCTCGAAACGAACACCTGGCGCCCGTACGGCCTCGAGGTCAACTCGCCGCTGCGCACCGCCGGCGACCGCGTCTACCTGCTCGGCCAGGGCTACTCGCCGCAGTTCACGGTCACCTTCCCCAACGGCGACAAGCGCACCCAGAACACCCAGTGGCGCACGGTCGACCCGACCACGATGCTCGCCGAAGGCGCGACGAAGTTCGACCAGCCGGGCGTCACCGACGAGGTGCAGCGGCGGACCCGCCAGCTCGCCGTCACCGGCCTGTTCGCGCCGACGTCGTTCATGCACGGCAACGTCCTGACGTCCTCGGCGCCGGAGCTGAACGACCCGTCCGTGGCCGTCGACATCATGCGCGGCGACCTCGGCCTCGACGCCGGGCGCGGGCAGTCGGTGTTCGAGATCGACCAGTCGCTCGTCGACGACGGCAGGCTGAAGAAGGTCGCCCGCGAGAACCTCAAGGTCGGCCAGGAGATCAAGCTCGACGACGGCACGAAGGTCCGCTTCGACGGCGTCAACCACTGGGTTTCCCTGCAGGTGTCCCACGACCCGACGCAGGGGTTCGTGCTCGGCTTCGCCATCGCGATGTTCCTCGGCCTCGGCGCGTCACTGCTGGTCAAGCGGCGGCGGCTGTGGGTGCGGGTGAAGCCGGGGACCGAAGACCACCCGGGTACCGTCATCGAGGTCGCCGGGCTGGCCCGCACGGACCAGGCCGGGTACGGCGAAGAGTTCCACCGGATCAGTGAACGCCTGATCAGTGGTCAGAAGGGCTGAGGCATGCCGATCAACGAGACGCTGTCGCAGTACAGCGACTGGCTGTACACCACCGCCGCGGCGATCTACGTCGTCGCGCTGATGATGACGCTGATCGAGCAGGGCTTCGGCGCCAAGGGCCGGCTGGCCATGGAACGCGCCCAGCGCCGCTCGCGCGAGCTGGTCGGCGCCGGCGGCCCGCCCATCGAGGAGCTCCCGGCCGCGCAGCGCACGGCAGGCCGCCCCGAGCGGATCGGCAAGATGGGCGCGTCGCTGCTCGTGCTCGGCGCGGTGCTGCAGCTCTCGGCGATCGTGCTGCGCGGGCTCGCCGTGCACCGCGCGCCGTGGGGCAACATGTACGAGTACGGCATGGCGGTCACCTTCATCACGGTGGTCACCTGGATCCTCGTGATGTGGAAGTTCCCGGTCCGCCACCTCACCGGCTTCCTGCTGCTGCCCGTCGTGATCCTGATGTTCATCAACGGCACGCTGCTGTACACGATCGCGGCGCCGGTCCAGCCCGCGCTGCAGTCGTACTGGCTGGTCATCCACGTCTCGGCGGCGATCATCGGCTCCGGCGTCTTCCTCGTGCCGGGTGTCGCGAGCGTCCTCTACCTGTTCCGCGCGGCCTACGAGAAGGACGAGACGAAGTTCGCCCGGTTCGCCTCGAAGCTGCCCGCGGCCGACGTCCTCGACCGGATCGCCTACCGGACCACCATCTTCGCCTTCCCGGTGTTCACCTTCGGCGTGCTCTGCGGCGCCGTCTGGGCCGAGTCGGCGTGGGGCCGGTTCTGGGGCTGGGACCCCAAGGAGACCGTCGCGTTCATCGCCTGGGTGGTCTACGCGGCCTACCTGCACTCGCGCGCGACGGCGGGCTGGCGCGGCGCCCGGGCCGCGGCCATCAACATCGTCGGGTTCGCCGCGATCATCTTCAACCTGTTCTTCGTGAACCTCGTCACCGCGGGCCTGCACTCCTACGCCGGGGTGGGCTGAGCGTCCCGCGGGTTCGCCGACTACCGTCGTCGCCAGGGGGAATGATGTCGGGGCGAGTGCGCGGAGGTTTACACCGGTGACCGGACCCAGCGAAGAATCGGCTCCTGGCCACCCCGAACAGGCCGACCCGGCCGCTGCCCCGCAGCAACCGGGCCTGTTCGCCGACGACCGGACGGACTCCCACCCGCACCCGGAGACGTCCGGGGCCTTCGACGCGCAGCCCACGCAGGCCGTCCCGCCGCCGCCCAACCCGGCGGTGTCCGGCCCGCACCAGGTGAACCCGGCCGTGTCGGGTCCGCACCAGGTGAACCCGGCCGTCTCGGGTCCGCACCAGGTGAACCCGGCCGTGTCCGGGCCGCACCAGGTGCCGCCGGGGCCCCAGTACGGCTACGACCAGAACCTGCCCCCGCTGCAGCCGCAGTACGGTGACCCGGCCCAGCAGTACGCCCAGGCCCAGGCGCAGTACCCGCAGCAGCCCCAGCAGCCTTCGGGCCTGCCGCAGCCCCAGGGCGGGCGGCACGCGGCGCCGCCGCAGCCGGGCCACGGCCACGACCTGTCCACCGCGCACCTGGTCAAGCAGGTCAAGCGGCCCCCGCAGTCCGGCTGGCGCAAGGCGCTCTACGTCGGCAGCGGCAAGCTGGTCAACCCGGGGGAGAGCCCGGCGGACACCCGCCGCCGCGAGCTCATCGCGCGCGTCAACCAGCCCCTGCGCGGCTGCTACAAGATCGCGATGCTGTCGCTCAAGGGCGGCGTCGGCAAGACGACGGTGACCACGACGCTGGGTGCGACGTTCGCCTCCCTGCGCGGTGACCGCGTCGTCGCCGTGGACGCCAACCCGGACCGCGGGACGCTGTCGCAGAAGCTCCCGCTGGAGACCACCGCGACGGTCCGCCACCTGCTGCGCGACGCGGCCCGCATCACGCGCTACAGCGACGTCCGGTCCTACACGTCCCAGGGCTCCAGCCGGCTGGAAATCCTCGCCAGCGAGCAGGACCCGGCCGTGTCGGAGGCCTTCTCCGAGGACGACTACCGGCGCACGGTCAACCTGCTGGAGCACTTCTACAACATCGTGCTCACCGACTGCGGCACCGGACTGATGCACTCGGCGATGAAGGGCGTCCTGGACGTCGCGGACGCGCTGGTGGTGGTCTCGTCCGGTTCGGTCGACGGTGCCCGCAGCGCCTCGGCGACCCTGGACTGGCTCGAGGCCCACGGCTACGGCGAGCTGGTCAAGCGCTCGGTCGCGGTGATCAACTCGGTCCGCCCCAAGGGCGGTTCGGTCGACCTCGACAAGCTCTCGGCCCACTTCGGCGCGAAGGTCCGGGCGGTCTGCAAGGTGCCCTTCGACCCGCACCTGGAGGAAGGCGCGGAGATCGAGCTGGACCGCCTGAGCGGCGACACCCGCCTCTCCCTGCTGGAGCTGGCGGCCACGGTCGCCGACGGCTTCGCGACCCCGCTCTCGCAGGGCTACCGGTAAAGCCCGCTCCGGAGCCGGGACCCGGGGTGCTCGAAGGTCGCGAATGAGTCATTGGCGACCTCTGGCGTCCCGAACGAGTCATTCGCGACCCGGGAACCCGGCCGCGTCCGGTCAGCCGGGTTCGCGGCGGTGGGGTCGGCGAAGGTAAAGCCGTGGGGGTGGCCCGGAGGGCACTCGGCCGCGGGTGGAGGCCGGTCCGGCAGGGGAGCGGCGGGCGTGGACCCGCGAGGGCTCAGCCGTCTTCGTCCCGGCGCTTGCGCTGCTGTTCGGCCAGCTGGCGCAGGAAGTCGGGGTCGTCGTCCGGGGCGAGCGGGGCGCGGCGCGGGGTCGACGGCACCATCCGCTGACCGGCGAACGACCGCCACAGGAGCAGGGCGACGACCAGCGCGCCGACCGCCGCGAGCAGAGCGAGCATGCCGGATCCTTCCGTGTGGGTCCCCCGAGGTTAGCCTCTTCAGCCGGGTTTGGGCGCCAACGTCGTCGTGCGGGTGACGACGGCAACGACAAAGGGCCGCGCGGGACGGGGTGGTTCCCCGTACCCGACACGGCCCTGCGCCGGAGGTGGTTCAGGCGTTGCGCGCCGGTTCGCTGGCGTCGGTGGTCAGCTCGGCCAGGAGCTCGTTCACCTCGGACTCCCGGAACCGCCGGTGCCCGCCCGGGGTCCGGATCGAGCCGATCCGCCCCGCCGTCGCCCACCGCGTCACCGTCTTGGGGTCCACCCGGAACAGCGCTGCCACCTCGCCTGGGGTGAGCAGGCGTCCGCCCATCGTCGCGGTCATTTTCCGCCTCCTTAACGAACTCACTGCTATACCGGAGGCATCCGGGCCCTTCTGCCCGTCGCGCCGGGGTAGCCAACACGGCAATCGTTGCACTTCACCCGTCGGGTACTCGAACGGTTGTCCAAGAGTAAAGAGCCCTTAAAGGTCAAAACGGACAGTTTGTTTACGGTGTGCAACTAAAATTTCGTGACGTGAAGTGCGGGAACGCCGTTCGCGCGGGTCACCGGCAGCGAGGTGTGGTGCCAATGGGGGATTGTCCAACCGCATAGAGTGATCCCCGTGGATCAGTTGGACCGGAAGATCATCGCGGCGTTGCGTATCAACGGACGGGCCACCTACGCCGATCTCGGGCGGGCCGTCGGGCTGTCCGCGTCATCGGTGCACGAGCGGGTCGGCAAGCTGGAAGCCGCCGGCGTGATCACCGGCTACCACGCGGTCGTGGACCCGAGCTCGGTCGGGCTCGGCGTCACCGCCCTCGTCGGCATCCATCCCACCGACACCGCGACCGAGGACGACGTCGCCCAAGCGCTCGGCGAGCTCGACGAGGTCGAGAGCTGCTACGCGGTGGCGGGCGACGAAGCGTTCGTCGTCAAGGTGCGCGTGGCGACCGTCGACGACCTGGAGCGGGCCCTGGGCCGGCTCCGGCGCATCCCCGGCGTCGGGCGGACGAACACCACGGTCGTGCTCTCGACGCGGTTCGAGGGGCGCCCGAACAACGCGGGCCTGCAGAAGGACCGGGCGGGCGGGGCGTAGCCTGCGTTGGTGTGAGCGACGAGAAGGCCGGAAACCTGCCGCGTGACCTGACGCTGTACCTGCTGGCGCGGTTCGTGCTGGTCGGGGCGATCGCGTGGGGCCTGTCCCTGGCCGGCGTGCCGCTGCTGGTGGCGCTGCTCATCGGCCTGGTCGTCGGGCTCCCGCTCGGCCTGCTGCTCTTCCGCGGCCTCAACGCCCGCGTCACGGCCGGCCTGGCGAAGCGCAACGAGAAGCGCGCCCGGGCCCGTGCCCAGCTGCGCGCCCAGCTCCGCGGGGACACCGCCGGGCAGCCGGAGTGAGCCGCCCGCACAGCCGCAGCTGGGTCCGCGAGGCCGTCCGCATCATCGAGGCCGACGCCAACCGCAGCGCCGACACGCACCTGCACGTCTTCCCGCTGCCCCCGGAGTGGGGCATCGACCTCTACCTCAAGGACGAGTCCGTCCACCCGACCGGCTCGCTCAAGCACCGCCTGGCCCGGTCGCTGCTCCTCTACGGGCTGGTCAACGGCCACATCGGGCCGGACACCGTGCTCGTCGAGGCCTCCAGCGGCTCGACCGCGGTGTCCGAGGCCTACTTCGCCCGCATGCTCGGGCTGCGCTTCATCACCGTCGTGCCGCGCAAGACGTCGAGGGAGAAGATCGCCCTCATCGAGTTCTACGGCGGCGAGTGCCACTACGTCGACGAAGCCCCGGCGATGTACCCCGAGGCCGAGCGGCTCGCGGCCGAGTGCGACGGGCACTACCTCGACCAGTTCACCTACGCCGAGCGCGCGACCGACTGGCGCGGCAACAACAACATCGCCGAGTCGGTGTTCGCGCAGATGCGCTCGGAGCGCCACCCGGTGCCCAGCTGGATCGTCGTCGGCGCGGGCACCGGCGGCACGAGCGCGACCTTCGGCCGGTACGTCCGCTACAAGCGGCACACCACGAAGGTCTGCGTCGTCGACCCGGAGAACTCGTCGTTCTACGGCGCCTGGGAGACCGGCGCGCTCGACTACGCCACCGGCATGCCGTCCCGGATCGAAGGCATCGGGCGCCCGCGCTGCGAGCCGTCGTTCGTGCCGGGCGTCATCGACGAGATGTTCCGGATCCCCGACGCGGGCTCCCTGGCGGCCATCCGCCTGCTGCGCGAGCGCACCGGCCACTGGGCGGGTGGCTCGACCGGCACCAACCTCTACGGCGCGTTCCGGCTCATCTCCCGGATGGTCGAGGACGGCCAGGCGGGCAGCGTCGTGACGCTGCTCTGCGACGGCGGCGAGCGGTACGCGCACACGTACTACAACGACGACTGGCTGGCGCAGCAGGGCCTGGACCTGGCCCCGCACACGGCGTTGTTCGAGGAGTTCCTGACGACCGGGAAGTTCTTCGCCCCGGAGGGTTAGAGGCCGAGCGCGACGGCGGTCGTGGTCGCCATAAATGGCACACGCTCGCTGCTGCTTCCGCAAGGGCCGTCGGCGAGGCCCGCTATCCAGGTCGGCCGACCTTTCCGGATCTCACCGCTGGAAGGCCAGTGCGACGGCGGCGAGCACGGCCCAGGCGAGCATCGCCAGGCCGGTGTCCCGCAGCGCCGGGATCAGGGCCCGCCCCTGCTGCCCGCCGCCGACCGCGCGGACCGACTTCAGCAGCATCGGCGCCGTCACGAGGGTGATCAGCAGCAGCGGGTGGAAGATCCCGAGCACCACGCCGAGCACGTACGGCACCGCGATCAGCACCAGGTAGAGCCGCCGGGTGCCGCCGTCGCCGAGGCGGGTGGCCAGGGTGCGCTTGCCCGACTCGATGTCCGTCGGGATGTCGCGCAGGTTGTTGGCGGTCAGGACCGCCGTCGAGAACGCGCCGACCGCGACCGCGCACGCCAGCGCGGCCCAGCTGACCCGGCCCGCCTGGACGTACACCGTGCCGAGCACGCCGGCCAGGCCGAAGAAGACGAACACGGCGATCTCGCCGAAGCCGTAGTAGCCGTAGGGCTTCTTGCCGCCGGTGTAGAACCACGCGCCGAGGATGCACAGCGCGCCCATCACGAGCAGCCACCAGTGCCCGCTGGCGACCACCAGCACGAGCCCCAGCACCCCGGCCAGCCCCAGCGAAACCAGCGCGGCGGTCAGCACGGCCTTGGGCGCCGCGACCCCGGAACCGACCAGCCGCAGCGGCCCGACGCGGTGCTCGTCCGTGCCGCGGATGCCGTCGGAGTAGTCGTTGGCGTAATTGACGCCGACGATCAGCGAGAGCGAGACCAGCAGCGCCAGGACCGAACGCCACCAGGAAAACGCGTCCAGCGCGATTGCCGCGCCGACCCCCGCCACGACCGGCGCCACCGCGTTGGGCAGCGTCCGGGGCCGGGCCCCCTCGATCCACTCGCTCACTGAAGCCATGGCGCCATTCAACGCCATGTCGATCAGTGCCCGGCGGGAACCCGGGCCGGCGCGGGCACGCCGTCCAGGGCGTCGAGCTGCGCCCGGACGCGGTCGGCGTCGCGGCCGCGGTCCTGCTGCCGGTACATCTCGAGCGCTTCGCGCCACACCGCGCGGGCCTCGTCGTGGTGGCCGAGGGCGGCGAGCGGCTGCCCGAGGCGGTCGAGGGTGTCGGCGACCTGGAACGTGTTCCCGCGGTCGCGGTAGAGCGTGAGCGCCCGCCGGTAGTGGTCGATCGCGGTCTCGTGCCGCCCGGTGTGGAACTCGATGTAGCCGAGGCTGTCCAGGGTGTCCGCCTCGGCGTGCGTGTCGCCGTGGTGGCGGTGCAGGGCCAGCGCGGCTTCGCAGTGGCTTCGCGCGGTCTCGTGGTCGCCGACCTGGGCGGCCAGCCACCCGACCTGGTTGAGCTCGCGCGCCTCCCACACGGGCCTGCCGAGGGCGCGGAAGAGCGCCAGCGCGCGGGTGGCGTGTGCCAGGGCCCGCCGGTCGTCGCCGCGCAGCTGCCAGACCCACGAAAGCCCGTGCTGGGCGAGGCTCTGCTCGGTGCGGTCGTCGTGGAGCTCGGCCAGCGCGATGGCTTCCTGCAGGTGCTCGACGGCTTCGTCGTGCCGCCGCAGGTTCGCGTGGACGTCGGCGAGCAGCCGGTGCGCGCGGCTCAGCGCGGCCGGGTCGGCCAGGTGCGCGGCGGCGTCCAGTGCCGCGCGCCAGCCGGCCAGCCGGTCGTGGAGCATGCCCCGCCGGTTCTGGAAGGTGTGCGTCCCCCAGGCCAGCTGCCACACCACGTCGTGCCACGCGGCGGCCGCGGCGGTGCGCTGGGCCGCGACGAGGTTCGCGTGCTCGGTGTCGAACCAGGCCAGCGCGGCGGTGTCGTCGGGCAGCGGGTGCGGTGCGGCGCCCGGCGCGGGCGCGGCGAGCGGGACGGCCTGGCGGTGGGGGTCGAGGTGGTGGTCGGCGGCGTGCGCGGTGTGGACGTAGTGGTCCAGGACCCGCCGCAGCGCCGCTTCCCGCTCGGCCGCCGGGAGCTCGCGCTCGGCGGTCGTCGTGGCGTAGTCGCGGATCAGGTCGTGCATGGCGTACCGGCCGCCGGGACGGCGGGTCAGTAGCGACGCCTCCTCCAGCATGCTCAGCACCTTGGCCGTCCGGCGCGGGGGCAGGCCGGCGAGGGCCGCCGCGGCCGGCAGCCCGGTGTCGGGGCCGGGCGCGGTGCCGAGCAGGGCGAACACCGTGCGCTGCTCGGCCGTGAGCGCGCGCAGCGACCACGACAGGACCGTGGGCAGGCTCACGGCGGGGTCTTCGTGGTCGAGCGCGTCGAGGCCGAGGTCGCGCAGTTCGGCGGCGAACTCCGCGAGCGGGATGTGCGGGCGCGTGTGCGCGTGGCGGCTCATGATCGCCAGCGCCAGCGGGTAGCGCCCGCACAGGCCGATCAGGTCCTCGACCGCCCGCGGCTCGGCGGCCAGCCGTGCCGCGCCCAGGCGTTCGGTCAGCAGCGCGCGGGCTTCGCCGTGGGTGAGGATGTCGAGCTGGAGGTGCCGGGCGCCGTAGCGCGTGATCAGCGGCGCGAGGTGGCGGCGGCTGGTCACCACCGTCGTGGCCGCCGAGCTGTCCGGCAGCAGCGGGATCACCTGGCCGGCGTCGGCCGCGTTGTCCAGCACGACCAGCATCCGCTTGCCCGCGACCAGCTGCCGGTACAGCGCGGCCTGCGCGTCCGGATCGGGCGGGACGCGGCTGGGTGCGACGCCCAGCGCGCCGAGGAAGCCCCGCACCACGACCGACGGCTCCAGCGGGGCGTTCGCCGACGAGAAGCCGTGCAGGTCGGCGAACAGCCTGCCGTCCGGGAACCGGTCGCGGTGGGCGTGCGCCCAGTGCAGCACCAGCCACGTCTTGCCGACCCCGCCGGCCCCGGCCAGCGCGGAAATCTGCACCACACGGCCCTCGTCCGCCTCGCGGTGCGCGGCCGCGGTCAGCGCGGCGAGCTCGTCCGCGCGGCCGATGAACGACGGGGGCGCCGCCGGGAACCGGTCCGGGATGACGCCGTCGGCCGGTCCCGGACCGGCCGGCTCCGGCGCACCGCGCAGGATCCGCTGGTGCAGCTCCCGCAGCGGCGGGCTCGGATCGGCGCCCAGCTCCTCGGCCAGCCGGTGCCGGAGCCGCTCGTAGTGCTCGAGGGCGTCGGCCTGGCGGCCGCTGCGGTAGAGAGCCAGCACGACCTGACCGGCGAGCCGCTCGTCCAGTGGGTGTTCGCGGCTCCACGCCGTCAGGTCCGCGAGCAGCCCGGCGTGCCGTCCCCGGCGCAGCCGCAGGTCGGCGTGGTCGAGCCGGGCCGACCAGCGTTCGGCGTGCAGGGACCGGCGCAGGTCGGCGGCCCACGGGGTGTCCAGCTCGGCGAGTGCGTCGCCGTGCCAGAGCCCGAGCGCCCGCTCGAACAGTTCCTCGGCGGCGTCGTCCCCGGCTTCGCGCGCTTCGGCCACGAGCCGGCGGAACCGGTGCAGGTCCACCGCGCCGGGGTCGACGCGCGGCAGGTAGCCGCCGGGGAGCCGCCGGATCTCCAGCCCCGCACCGGCCGGCGAATGCCGGAGCCGGGACAGGTAGCTGTGCAACGACTCCCGCGCGCGCAGCGGCGGGCGGTCCGCCCACACCCGGTCGATCAGCCGCTCGACCGGGACCGGCCGGTTCGCGTCGGCCAGCAGCGCCGCCAGCACGGCCCGCTGCCGCGCGGGCCCGAGCTCGACCGGCTCGCCGTCCACCCGGGCCTCGATCGGGCCCAGCAACCGGAACTCCACCACCACCGCGCCTCCCCTCGCCCCCGCATTCGACCAGCTCGTTCAAGCGGTCGGCAAGGTCCGGGCAAGGCGGAGGGGGCACGATGGGGAAGACCGGGGGACCCGCGCCATCGAGGGGTTGGCACGGTTCCCGCCGGTCGACCGGTCAGTCGGTCGTCGGGAGCTGCCAGGTGAGCTGGCCGCTGTTCGGGGCCACGGCGGGACCGTCGGCCAGCGCCGTGCCCACCGGGAGGAGCACTCCCAGCGCGACGGCGGTGCTGATCAGGGCGGTGCGGAGCCAGCGCGTCATGGTGCGTAGCCAAGCGTGCGCACGCCGTCAATGTCAACGAAGTGCCACCATTCAGCCGCGCGAAGCCGACGTCAGTAGGGCCTTCACCGCCGCCCGGTCGATCTTGCCGGGGCCGCGCAGGGGCAGCTCGGTGCCGAATTCGACGCGCTTGGGGGTCGAGGCCGGGCCCAGCTCCGCGCGGACCGCCGCGCGCAGGTCGCCCGGCTCGCCCGCCGGGACGACCAGCGCCACCACGGCCTCGCCCCACTCCGGGTCCGGCAGGCCGACGACGCACGCGTCCCGCACCCCCGGCTGCGCGCACAGCACGCGTTCGATCGCGTTCGCCGACACCTTCACACCGCCGGTGTTGATCATGTCGTCCGCCCGGCCCAGCACCTCCAGGCGGCCGTCTTCGTGCCGGACCCCGCGGTCGGACGTCGTGAACCAGCCGCCGGAGAACGCCTCCGCGGTGAGGTCCGGCCGGCCCCGGTAGCCGTGCGCGAGCACGTCGCCGGCGATGCGGATCCGGCCGCCGTCGAGGTCGACGCGGACGCCGTCGAGCGGGAAGCCGTCGTAGACGCAGCCGCTCGCCGTCTCGCTCATCCCGTACGCGGGCACGATCCGGACCCCGGCCTCGGCGGCGCGCTCGCGCAGCGCCGGGGTGGTCGCGGCCGCGCCGAGCACGATCGCGTCGAACGTCTTCGCCGCGGCCAGTCCCGCGCCGCCGTCGTCGAGCAGCCGGACCAGCTGGGTCGGCACGAGGGCCGTGTACCGCGGGCCGCCGGTCAGCCTCGCCGCCGCGGCCGCGAAGTCGGCCGGGCGGAAGCCGGTGCCGGTCAGGAACGCGGGCTCGGTGCCCGCGAGCAGCGACCGGACCAGCACCTGCAGCCCGCCGATGTAGTGCGCCGGGGTCGCCAGGAGCCAGTGACCGGGGCCACCGAGGCGGGCGTGCGTGGCTTCGGCGGACGCGGTCAGCGCGCGGGCCGAGAGCAGCACGCCCTTGGGCGCGCCGGTCGAGCCCGAAGTGGCGATGACCACGGCCGTGTCCGGCTCGGCGGGCTCACCCGGGGCCATCGCGTCCCGCAGTGCGGGGTCGGTGAACGGCAGCACGGCCGGGCCGCCGTCCAGCGCGTCCGCGACCGCGCGCTTCAGCGTGGCGAGCGCCGCCGGGGAGCCGTCGAGGGGGATCGGCAGCAGCTCAGTAGTAATAGGGGACGTCCTTGAAGTCGGGGTCGCGCTTCTGCAGGAACGCGTCGCGGCCTTCGACGGCTTCGTCCTGCATGTACGCCAGGCGGGTGGTCTCGCCGGCGAACAGCTGCTGGCCGACCATGCCGTCGTCGGTGAGGTTGAACGCGTACTTCAGCATCCGCTGCGCCGTCGGCGACTTGCCGACGATCGCCCACGCCCAGTCCAGCGCCTCTTTTTCGAGGTCGGCGTGCGGGACGACGGCGTTGACCGCGCCCATCCGGTGCATCTGCTCGGCGGAGTACTCGCGGCCGAGGAAGAAGATCTCGCGGGCGAACTTCTGGCCGACCATCTTGGCCAGGTAGGCCGAGCCGTAGCCGGCGTCGAACGAGCCGACGTCGGCGTCGGTCTGCTTGAACTTGGCGTGCTCGGCCGAGGCGAGGGTGAGATCGCACACGACGTGCAGGGAGTGCCCGCCGCCCGCGGCCCAGCCCGGTACGACCGCGATCACCGGTTTCGGCAGGAACCGGATCAGCCGCTGGACCTCGAGGATGTGCAGCCGGCCGGCCTGCGCGGGGTCCACCGTGTCGGAGGTCTCGCCGCTCGCGTACTGATAGCCGGAGCGTCCGCGAATACGCTGGTCACCACCGGAGCAGAACGCCCACCCGCCGTCCTTGGGCGAGGGGCCGTTGCCGGTGAGCAGGACGCAGCCGACGTCCGAGCTCATCCGGGCGTGGTCCAGCGCCCGGTAGAGCTCGTCGACGGTGTGCGGCCGGAAGGCGTTGCGGACCTCCGGACGGTCGAACGCGACGCGCACCACGCGCTTGCCGCCGCGGTTCTCAGCGGAACGGTGGTAGGTGATGTCGGTGAAGGCGAAACCTTCGACCTCGGTCCACGCGGCCGGATCGAACAGCTCGGAAACTCGGGCGTCATCCACGTTTGGGAGAATAGGACCTGTGGACATCTCTGATCTGTCTGGAGCCTGCCGGTGAACCCTTCCACCGCGCAGGCCAGGGTGATCGTCGACGAACTCGTCCGCAACACCGTTTCGCACGTCGTCCTCTGCCCGGGCTCCCGCAACGCGCCGCTGTCGATCGCGCTCTACGACGCGGCGGCGGCCGGGAAGCTGCAGCTCCACGTCCGCATCGACGAGCGCGGCGCCGCGTTCCTCGCCCTCGGCATCGCCGCGCGCACCGGGCGTCCGGTGGCCTTGCTGTGCACGTCGGGCACCGCGGCCGCGAACTTCCACCCGGCCGTGCTGGAGGCCGACCGCGCCGGCGTCCCGCTGATCGTCATGACCGCCGACCGGCCGCCCGAGCTGCGCGCGGCCGGCGCGTCGCAGGTCATCGACCAGCACCGGCTGTTCGGCAACGCCGCCCGGTACTTCGACGAGCTGGCCGTCGCCGAGCGGCGGGCCGGCCAGAACTCTTACTGGCGCAGCCAGATCTGCCGGGCCTGGAACGCCGCCTACGGCGAGTGGCGCTGCGGCCCGGTGCACCTGAACATCCCGTTCCGCGAGCCGCTCGTGCCCGACCTCGACGATGACGGTGAGTGGTACGAGTCGCTGGACGGCCGTCCCGACGGCTCCCGGTGGACCGAGCTGCCGGACTTCGGCGCGCTGCCGTCGTTCGTGGTGCCCTCCGCCCGCCACGGCCTGGTGATCGCGTGCGACACCGGCGTCCAGGCGGCGAGCGAGTGGGCCGAACAGCACGGCTGGCCGGTGATCTCGGAGACCGGCGGCATCGGGCTGTCCGGTGGCACGGCGATCTCGTCCGGCGCCTGGCTGCTGGGTGTCGAGGAGTTCATCTCGCGGCACAAGCCGGAGCAGGTGCTCTGCCTCGGGCGGCCGACGGTGTTCCGGCAGATCCAGAAGGTGCTTTCGGACGCCTCGGTCGAGGTCCTGCTGGTGCGGCCGGACTCGGACTGGCCGGCGCCCGCGCACAACGTCCGGCAGGTCGGGCAGTGGTTCGACGAGCCGACCAAGCCCGCCGACCCGGAGTGGCTGGCCAGCTGGCGCCGCGCCGACGCGGCCGCCGCTTCCGCCGTCGCCGCGACGCTGGCCGAGGAGCCGTGGCCCAGCGGGCTGCGCGTCGCGACCGAGCTGGTGGACGCGCTGCCGCCGGACTCGCTGCTCGTCGTGGGCTCGTCCAACCCGACCCGGGACGTGGCGCTGGCCGGGCGGCTGCGCCCCGACGTCCTCGTGCACCGCAACCGCGGCGTCGCGGGCATCGACGGCACGGTCTCGACCGCGATCGGCGCCGCGTACGTCCACCGCGGCCCGTCGTACGCGCTGCTGGGCGACCTGACGTTCCTGCACGACGCTTCGGGGCTGCTGACCGGCCCGGCCGAGCAGCGCCCGGACCTGACGATCGTGGTGCTCAACGACGACGGCGGCGGCATCTTCTCGCTGCTGGAGCAGGGCGCGCCGGAGCACTCGGCGAGCTTCGAGCGCGTCTTCGGCACCCCGCACGGCGCCGACCTGGGCGCGCTGTGCGCCGGCTACCGCGTCCCGCACGTCGTGGCGGAGACGCTGACGGAGTTCAAGGCGGCACTGCGGCCGGAGCCGGGCCTACGCGTCGTCGAGGTGCGAGTGGACCGTTCGCGGCACCGTGACCTGCACGCCCGGCTGCGCTCCGCGGTCAGCGCGGCCGTTTCGGCGGTCTGACGGCTTCGGTCAACCGCTTTCCGGGTGGGATCCCAGCAGGCAAGATCCTCCCTTCGGCTGTTCCTGGGTGCTTCTTGGCTGGCTACGTTCGAGCGCGCTGAACCTCACCCGTTGGAGGGATTCGAATGCGTGCAAGAACTCGCACCGGCCTCGGTGTGCTCGCGGCCGGGGTCGCCTCGGTGCTGCTCGCCGGTACCGCCAGTGCGGCCCCGGCGCCGGGTGCGCCCGGCGTCGGTGACACGTACTACCCGAACGCCGGCAACGGCGGCACGGACGTGCTGCACTACGACATCCGCCTGACCTACCAGCCCGCGACCGACGTGCTGGCCGGCACCACCACGCTGCTGCTCACCGCGACGCAGGACCTCTCGCGGTTCGACCTCGACTTCGCGCTCAAGGCGTCCAGCGTGCGCGTGAACAACCGCCCGGCGCAGTTCACGAACCAGAACGGCAACGGCGAGCTCGTCATCACCCCGGCGCAGCCGCTGCTCAAGGGCCAGACCACGACCGTCGTCGTGGCCTACTCGGACACGCCCTCGACCGAGAAGGTGGACGGGCTCAACGCCTGGAAGAAGGGCTCCTTCGGCGCCCTCGGCGTCGACGAGCCACAGAGCTCGGCGTGGTGGTTCCCGGCGAACGACCACCCGACCGACAAGGCGACCTACGACGTCACGATCGAAGCCCCGGACGACAACGTTGCCATCACCAACGGCTCGCTGGTCCGGACGCAGAAGAGCCGGGCGGGCTGGACGCGCTGGCAGTGGCGCAGCACCAAGCCGCAGGCGACCTACCTGACGTCGTTCATCGTCGGCAAGTACGAGCTGAACCAGTCGACGACGCCGGACGGCAAGCCGTTCATCACCGCGTACGGCTCGGACCTCGGTGACTCGCTGTACGCGGCGAAGGCGAGCGTCGAGCGGACGCCGGAGATCGACGAGTTCCTGGCCACCCAGTTCGGCCCGTACCCGTTCGAGGCCGAGGGCGGCGTCGTCACCAGTGGCATCACGTTCTCCCTGGAGAACCAGACCCGCCCGACCTACGGCGCCCGCAACTTCCGCGCCGGCTCGAACACGACGTTGATCGCGCACGAGAACGCCCACCAGTGGTTCGGCGACAACGTCTCCCTCGGCCGCTGGAGCGACATCTGGCTGAACGAGGGCTTCGCGTCCTACGCCGAGTGGCTGTGGTCGGAGCACGAGGGCGAGGGCACGGTCGCCGAGCTGGCGCAGTACACGTACGACTCGAACCCGGCCGACGGCGACCTGTGGAAGCTCGTCCCGGCCGACCCGGGCGCGGACAACCAGTTCGACAACGCGGTGTACGACCGTGGCGCGCTGACGCTGCAGGCGCTGCGCACCGCCGTCGGCGACGAGGCGTTCTTCAAGATCCTGCAGACGTGGCAGGCCCAGAAGGGCGGCAAGGACGGCCGGATCCTGGAGTTCATCGCGCTGGCGGAGAAAATCTCGGGCAAGCCGCTGCACGAGTTGTTCCAGACCTGGCTGTACACGGCGGGCAAGCCCGCGGTGGGCCCCAACGGTGCGGCGGCGGTTTCCCGCTTCGCGGCCCCGGCGAAGCCCCGGTCGTACGACCAGATCCAGGCGAACCACCGGAATCTCGCCGCGGAGCACGCGCACTGAGTGAGACCGCTACGCTCGCGGCGTGAGCACGAGAGGTGAACGGGCGAGGCGCGTCGGGTGGTGGACCACCCTCGGCGTCGCCTCGCTCCTCACCGTGATGTGCATCTGCTTGCTGTTCGCGGCGATCCGCAACGACGGCGCGATCTCCGCCCAGCTCGGCACCGCGACGGCGACGGTCGACTCGGTGGCGTTCGACCGCACGATCATCCACTTCGAGACCCCCGACGGCATCGTCCACAGCCCGGCGAACGGGGTCCTCTACCCGGACGGCCTGGCGGCCGGGCAACTGGTCCGCATCGAGTACGACGCGTCCGACCCGGAGCTGGCCCGGGTGGCCGGGCGGTCGGCGACGTTGACGTTGCTGCCGCTGGGGAGTTTCGTGTTCTTCACCTGGCTGGTGGCGGGGCCGCTGCTGTGGTGGATCCGCCGGGTCGACAAGCGAGCCACCGTTCCCGCTTGATCTCGTACTCGACTTCGCCCTGGTCGGCGCCGTCGATGTGGTCTTCGTAGTCAATGGCCGAGGTGAACGCCCTGGCGAAGGTGAGTCCGGCCGAGGCCATCGTCGCGCGGGACGGGGTGTTGACGGCCATGGTCTGGGCGAAGATCCGGTCCAGGTCGAGTTCTTCGAAGCCGTATCGGAGCAGTTCGAGGGAGCCTTCGCGGGCGTAGCCCTGCCGCCAGTGCCGGCGCAGCAGGCGGTAGCCGAGCTCGGCTTCGCCTTCGACGTCCGGCTGGTCGGGGCCGTGGGGTGGGCGGAGGATCCACCAGCCGATGAAGTCTTCGTCGGCGAAGCCCATCCAGAACCCGTGACCCGTGTTCATCCGGCGTCGGTGGGCTTGCTCGACCTCTTCCCGGGTGGCGGCGCGGCCGGTGAGGTAGCGCATGACTTCCGGGTCGGAGTCGAGTTCGTACTCGAGGTCGAGGTGCTCGTCGGTGAGGGGCACGAGGGTGAGCCGGGGGGTGCGGAGGGTCGGCATGGCTTGATCGTGGCGGGGGGCGCAAGCCGTTTTGGCCTGGTGCGCCGGCTCAGCCCTCGTTCTGGTGTCTTCCGCTCCTCGCCTCTTGATTGTTCAACACCGGAGACCGCGGCTGGGACGAGGGGCGGGGGAGGTCCAGGGCGGTCCGCTGGCTGTCGGTGCTGAGCGAACTCAACCTGCGTGCGCGTCTCCGGCGGCTCGGCGGCCTCCCGGGGTGCGAAGACCTCACCCCGCGTGCGCCGTCTCCTGCCACCAGCCCAGCACCTCGTCCGCTACCCCCGGTGCCGCCACCAGGAGTCCGTCCGTCGGCAGCGCCGTGTCCTCGCCGTGCTTGTCCAGCACCACCGCGCCCGCCTCGATGGCCATCGCCACCGAGCCCGCGACGTCCCACTCGTGGTAGCTGTGCAGCACCGCCGCGGCCGCGTGCCCCAGCGCCACCTGCGCGATCGACAACGCCGCCGACCCCAGCACCCGGACTCCCGCGTGGGCCGCCGCCGCGCGCTCGATGAAGCCGCCCATCCCCGGCCACGGGCCGCGCCGGGCGAACTCCGTGCAGACCAGGGCGCCCGCCGTCACGCAGCGGTCCGTCAGCCGGACCGGTTTGCCGTTCGCGCGGGCCCCTCGGCCGCGCGCCGCGGCGTAGATCTGGGCTCGGTACGGGTCCGCCACCACGCCCACCACCGGGCCCGCCGCGTCCACCAGCGCCAGGCTGTACGCGCACCAGGGCACGCCGGCCACGTAGTTCGCCGTTCCGTCCACCGAGTCGACCACCCAGCGGTACTCGGCGACGTCCGCGCCGTGGTCGGCGCCGAACTCGTGGCCGACCACCGGGATGCCCGGGAACTCCGCCGTCAGGACGCGCCGCGTGTGGCGCTCCAGGATTCGGTCGGTGTCGGTGACCCAGTCGAAGGGCGAGTCCAGCGTCGACGGGTGGGCGCCGCGGCCGGCGGTCGCGGTGATCACGTCGGTGGCGTCGTTGGCCAGCCGTCCGGCCACTTCGAGCGCCCTCGACAGCAGGCCGGGCTCGACGGGCCGCGGCGGCCGGGAGGACAAGAGGGTCATGCCTGCTTAGTCTGGGTCACCCTGGTTTCCGGGACACGACCTTGAGATGACATGTCGTAGCCGATCTGTTCCGGCAGCGTTGGCCGCCGTGTCACGCGGTCGCCAGTATCGGGTGCGATCGTCCAAGACGTGCGAGTCGCCATAGTCACCGAAAGTTTCCTGCCCCAGGTGAACGGCGTGACCAACTCCGTCCTGCGGGTCGTCGAGCACCTGCGCGAACGCGCCCACGACGTGCTGATCATCGCCCCCGGCCCCGGCCCGGACTCCTACCGCGGCGCTCCGGTCGTCCGGATCCCCGCGCTGGACTTCCCCGGCGTGAACTCCCTCCCGATCGGCCTGCCGACGCGCACGGTGCTGAACGCGCTGGCCGCGTTCGGGCCCGACGTCGTGCACCTGGCGTCGCCATTCGTCGTCGGCGCGCGCGGGCTCGCGGCGGCGCGGCGGCTGCGGGTGCCGTCGATCGCCGTCTACCAGACCGACATCGCCGGGTTCGCCGCCGCGTACGGCTTCGGCATCGCCGCCCGCGCCGCGTGGCGCTGGGTGCGGCGGCTGCACTCGCGTGCCGACCGGACCCTCGCGCCGTCCAGCGACTCGGTCGCGCAGCTGGAGCTGCACGGCGTCCCGCGGGTGCACCGGTGGGCGCGGGGCGTCGACATCGAGCGGTTCTCCCCGGAGCACGCCGACGCGGCGCTGCGGGCCGAGCTGGCGCCGGACGGCGAGCTGCTCGTCGGGTTCGTCGGCAGGCTGGCGCCGGAAAAGGAGGTCGACCGGCTGGCCGCGCTGGCCGGGGTGCCCGGGATCCGCGTGGTCGTCGTCGGCGACGGGCCCCAACTCGAGAGCCTCAAGGCACAGCTGCCCGGCGCGGCGTTCCTCGGCGCGAAGTACGGCGAAGAGCTTTCCAGGGCGTACGCGAGTCTCGACGTCTTCGTCCACACCGGACCGCACGAGACGTTCTGCCAGGCGGTGCAGGAGGCGATGGCGTCCGGGCTGCCCGTGCTCGCCCCGGACGCGGGCGGCCCGAAGGACCTCGTCCTGCCCGGCCGCACCGGCTACCTGCTGCCCGCGGACCGCGAGCAGTTCGGCCCGGCGCTGGTCGAGAAGGTCGACGCCCTGCGCGACGCGGCGCTGCGGGAGCGGCTCGGCGAGAAGGCGCGCAAGGTGGTGCTCGGCCGGACCTGGCCCGCCGTCTGCCACGAGCTGCTCGGGCACTACGAAGCCGTGCGGGGCCGGGCCGTCCGCGCGGCCTGACATGCACATCGTCCAGCTCGCGAACTTCTACGGGCCGCGCTCGGGCGGCCTCCGCACGGCGCTGCACCACCTCGGCGCGGGGTACGTCGCGAGCGGCCACGAGGTGACGCTCGTGGTGCCCGGCACGCGGTACGCCGACGAAGTCCTGCCGACCGGTGTCCGCCGGTTTTCCTTACCTGCGCCCAAGATCCCGGGCACCGGCGGCTACCGCGCGGTCGACCCGCACCGCGTCCGCGCGGTCCTGCGAAGACTCGAGCCGGACCGGCTGGAGGTGTCGGACCGGCTGACGCTGCGCGGGATGGGTGGCTGGGCGCGGCGCCACGGCGTCCCCAGCACGGTCATCTCGCACGAGCGCCTCGACCGGCTGCTGGAGCAGTTCCTGCTGCCCGAGCCGGTCGCGCGCCGCGTCGCCGACGTCGCGAACCGGCGGATGGCCGCGAGCTACGACGCGGTCGTCTGCACGACGGCGTTCGCGCGCGCGGAGTTCGACCGGATCGCCGCCCCGAACGTCCACCGCGTGCCCCTCGGCGTCGACCTCGCGACGTTCCGGCCCGCCATGCGCGACGACGGCTGGCGCACCGACCTCGCCGGGGGAGCGGACGCCCTGCTCGTCCACTGTGGACGGCTGTCGCCGGAGAAGCACGTGGAGCGCAGCGTGGACACCGTCGCGGAGTTGACGGAGGCGGGCGCCCGCGTGCGCCTGGTGGTGGCGGGCGACGGCCCTCGCCGCCGCGCGCTGGAACGCCGGGCGCGCGGGCTGCCGGTGACGTTCCTGGGCTTCCTGTCCGGCCGCGGCGACGTCGCCCGGCTGCTGGCCAGCGCGGACGTTTCCCTGGCGCCCGGTCCGCACGAGACGTTCGGGCTGGCCGCGCTGGAGGCGCTGGCGTCCGGGACGCCGGTGGTGGTGTCGGCGTCCTCGGCGTTGCGGGAGATCGTGCGCCCGGGCTGCGGTGCGGCGGTGGACGACCACGCGCCGGCGTTCGCCACCGCCGTGACGCACCTCCTGGACAGCCCCGAAGACCTGCGCCGCGCGGCGGCCCGCGCCCGGGCGGAGCAGTTCACCTGGCCCGCCGCGGTGGCCGGGATGCTGGCCACCTTCCGCTGAGCTTCACGGCTTTCCGTAGCCGGGGTGGACGCCGGGGGTGAGGCCCTGGTCGGTGGCGATCTTGGTCAGGAGGGCGTGGAGGGTCGAGCGCTCGTCGTCCGACAACCCCTCGGTGAGCGCGCGGTCGTGGGCGGCCGCGGCCTGGGCGACGCGGCCCATGAACGCGCGGCCGTCCTCGCTCAGCTCCAGCGCGTAGAGCCGCCGGTCCTCCGGGTTGCGGCGGCGCTCGATCAGGCCGCGCTTCTCCAGGCCGTCGACCAGCGCGACGAGCCGGGTCGGCTGGGTGCTGAGCTGGGCCGCGATCGCCTGCTGGCTCTGCCCCGGCCGCGTCGCGACCAGCCGCAACAGCCCGACTTGCGGCGGCGTCAGGTCCAGCTCGCCGATCCGCTCGGCGAACCGCTGCGCCGCGTGCGCGCCCACCTGGGCCAGCAGGAACGCGCTGCCGAAACCGTTCATGCCCGGGACGGTAGCCGTTGACAATCGATTACACCAGTGTAATCGTTTATGTCATGAAACGAATTTCGGTCATCGCTTACGGCCTGTTCACCGTCGCCGGGGGAGTCCTCGGCGCCACCGGCACCCGCCCGGACTCGTCCGCGGCCGAGGTTGCCGCCTACGACGCCGCGCACCAGGGGCTCGTCCAGCTGCTGGCCCTGGTCGTCTTCGGCGCCGGCTTGTCCCTCTCGGTCTGGACGGCGGCCGCCAGACCGCCGAAGCTCGGCTACGCGGGCGGCCTGCTCGCGTCCGGCTCGCTCCTGCTGAGCGGCCTCGCCACCTGGACCGCCGCGCAGAACCCGGACTTCGCCCGCCCGTTCACGTCGCTGGCCTTCGCGGCGGGCGCGTTCGGCTTCGCCGTGCCCCTCGCGCTGCTCATCGCGGCGGTCGCCCGGACGACACCGAGGTGGCTGGAGATCACCGGCTACGTCGTCGCCGGGCTGGCCGGGCTTTCGGCGCTCGGCATGCTGACCGACGTCCTCTACCCGCTGATCCCGGTCGGACGCTTCGGCGGGCTCATCTGGCTGGTGCTCGCGAGCTTCACCAAGCCCCGCGACTAATCTCAAGTCATGTCACGCGCAAGCCTGGACAAGAACCCGCACGAAGTCGCCGCCATGTTCGACGGCGTCGCGGACGGGTACGACCGGGCGAACTCGTTCATGACCTTCGGCTTCGACCGGCGCTGGCGCACCACCACCGCCCGCGTGCTCGACGCCCGCCGCGGCGAGAAGGTCCTGGACCTGGCCGCCGGCACCGGGGTGTCCACCGTCGAGTACGCCCGCGGTGGCGCCTGGTGCCTGGCCGCGGACTTCTCCTTCGGCATGCTGCGCGCCGGGCTGCACCGCAAGGTGCCGATGGTCGCGGCGGACGCGCTCAACCTGCCCTTCGCCGACGACAGCTTCGACGCCGTGACGATTTCCCTCGCGCTGCGCAACTTCGTCGACACGAAGGCCGCGCTCACCGAGATCGCCCGCGTGGTCAAGCCGGGCGGCCGCCTGGTGATCTGCGAGGTCTCGACCCCGCCGTTCGCCCCGATCCGGTTCATCCACCGGCGGTTCATGCTCAAGCTGCTCACCTGGGTCGGCAAGCGGACGTCGTCGAACCCGGAGGCCTACTCCTACCTGGCCGAATCGATGCTGGCCTGGCCGGACCAGCGCACGCTCGGCGAGATCATCGCGAGCGCCGGCTGGGCCGACGTCGAGTGGTTGAACCTCACATTCGGCGTCGTGGCGATCCACCGCGCGCGAAAGCCTGCCTAAACTCGCGTCTATGAGCCGTCGTAGCCCTGACCAGGACGCCGAAGTCATCGTCGTCGGCGCCGGACCGGCCGGGTCCACCGTCGCGACCTACCTCGCCCGGTCGGGGGTCGACGTCCTGCTGCTGGAGAAGACCGAATTCCCGCGCGAGAAGGTCTGCGGCGACGGCCTGACCCCGCGCGGCGTCAAGCAGCTGATCGACCTCGGCATCGACACCAGCGAGGACGCGGGCTGGGTGCACAGCCGCGGCCTGCGGATCCTCACCGGCGACCTCACGCTGGAACTCGACTGGCCGGACCTGACGAGCTACCCGCCGTACGGCGTTTCCCGCACCCGCCACGACTTCGACGACCTTCTCGCGAAGCTCGCGGTGAAGGCGGGCGCGCGGCTGTACGAGCGCACCACCGTCACCGGCGCGATCACGAACGCGACCGGGCGCGTGGTCGGCGTCGAGGCGAAGGTCGGCCCGGAGCGGACGCCGGTGAAGTACTACGCGCCGCTCGTCCTGGCCTGCGACGGCGTCTCCGCGCGGCTCGCGCTGAGCGTCGGCATCCAGAAGAACGAGAAGCGCCCGATGGGCGTCGCGGTGCGCCAGTACTACAAGAGCCCGCGCCACGACGACCCGTTCATCGAGGGCCACCTCGAGCTGTGGGACAAGTCCGACCCGCGCGACCCGAAGCTGCTGCCGGGCTACGGCTGGGCGTTCCCGCTCGGCGACGGCACGGTCAACGTCGGCCTCGGCATGCTCTCGACGTCGGCCTCGTTCCGGAACACCGACTACCGCGCGCTGCTGCGCCAGTGGCTCGACGGGACGCCGGAGGAGTGGGGCTACCGCGAGGAGAACGCGATCGGCAAGGTCGGCGGGGCCGGCCTCCCGATGGGCTTCAACCGCACCCCGCACTACCGCGACGGCCTGCTGCTGCTCGGCGACGCGGGCGGCATGGTCAGCCCGTTCAACGGCGAGGGCATCTCGGCGGCGATGGAGTCCGCGCAGATCGCGGCGGAGGTCGTCGTGCAAGCGCTTGCGCGGCGCGAAGGGCCTTCGCGGGAGCGGGCGCTGGAGGCGTACCCGCGCGCGGTGCGGGAGCTGATGGGCGGCTACTACCAGCTGGGCAACGTGTTCGCGAAGATCATCGGCAAGCCGAAGATCATGCACGCCTGCACCAAGTACGGGCTGCGCATCAACAAGCTCCTGCCGCTGGTCTACAAGGGCTTGTCCGGCTGCTACGACGCCAAGGGCGGCGACGGCGTCGACCGCCTGATCTCGGCCCTCGCGAAGGCTGCTCCCTCCCCGCGCTGACCCCGGCCAACCCCGCACTTTCACGTGAAAGTGCGGCCCCCCGGTCGGCACTTTCACGTGAAAGTGCCGGCCTTTGCGCGCGCGGACACACGAGTGGCGTAGCAAGTTGGCCGTGCGGCCAGTGGGATAGCTCACACCTCGATGTCCGTTTTGTCCGACCACGGAACGATCTTGCGACACCTTCACGCAGGTCGCGCGGCCGTCGTCATCGCGCCGTGACAACGATGGCGCCGGAACTTAGGGCACCCTTATAACACGGGGGCCTAGGGACAAGAGTGTGAGTCGCGTCCTAGACTCCCCCCATGCTTTGTGAATCCCTTCACATCCACGACGAGTGGCTTGTGAACTATTTCACAAGCACCTTGAGGTCCAGCCACGGGCCGTAAGGAGACCCTGACCCTCGGCGGTGTGACCCAGGTCCCTTAGGGTGCCGACGAGGCCAAGCGGTTCCCCACCACAAGCACAACCGCATCGGCGCGGAAAGGATGGCGAAGACCCCGTGCTGACGTTGCTGACCCGAACCGACACGGTGCAGCTGGCGCAAGAGGCCCCGAGCCTGAAGCCCTACCTGCCCATCGTGATCCTGTTCGTCCTGGCGCTCGGTTTCGCCGTGCTGTCGGTCCTGCTGGGCCCGCTCGTCGGCCCCAGCCGCTACAACAAGGCCAAGCTCTCCGCGTACGAGTGCGGCATCGAGCCCTCGCCCCAGCCGCTCGTCGGCGGCGGGCGGATGCCGGTGGCCTACTACATCACCGCGATGCTGTTCATCCTGTTCGACATCGAGATGGTCTTCCTCTACCCGTTCGCCGTGCAGGCGGACGCGCTGGGCACGTTCGGCCTGGTGGAGATCCTGCTGTTCATCGCGACGGTCGGCTTCGCGTACGCCTACGTGTGGCGGCGCGGCGGCCTGGATTGGAACTAGACCCATGGGCCTCGAAGAGAAACTCCCCAACGGCATCCTGCTGGCCAGCCTCGAAGGTCTCGTCAACTGGTCGCGGAAGAACTCGATGTGGCCGGCCACCTTCGGGCTCGCCTGCTGCGCGATCGAGATGATGACGGTCGGCGGTTCCCGCTACGACATCGCCCGCTTCGGCATGGAGCGCTTCAGCGCGACGCCGCGGCAGGCCGACCTGATGATCGTCGCCGGCCGGGTCACGCAGAAGATGGCGCCGGTCCTGCGCCAGATCTACGACCAGATGGCCGAGCCCAAGTGGGTGCTCGCCATGGGCGTCTGCGCCTCCTCCGGCGGCATGTTCAACAACTACGCCGTGGTCCAGGGCGTCGACCACATCGTGCCGGTCGACATGTACCTGCCCGGCTGCCCGCCGCGGCCGGAGATGCTGCTGGACGCGATCCTCAAGCTGCACGCCAAGATCCAGGACGAGCCGATCAACGCCCGCCGCGCCGCCATCCGCGCCGCCAGCGGGGCCCGCACCGAGCTCGTCGCGTCGTCGATCAAGTACGCGAAGAAGTAGAGCGATGACTGAGAACCCGCAACCCGGCGACGAGCAGTCCAGCGCCGACCGGCCCGAAGGCGGCCTCGAGCCGACGGGCACCCGCCCCGCCGAACCCGTCGTCACCGGCCGCGAACGCCAGGGCATGTTCGGCGTCCACGGCACCGGCGACACCTCCGGCTACGGCGGTGTCCGGCTCCCGGCCTACAACCCGGCGCCCGCCGAACGCCCGTACGGCGGCTGGTTCGACCAGTTCGCCGACGAGTTCTACGCGGCGCTGTCGGACAACAAGATCCCCGCCGAAGCGATCCTGCAGACGACGGTCGACCGCGGCGAGATCACCTTCTACGTCGCCCGCGAGCAGCTGCCCGCGATCGCGAAGGTGCTGCGCGACGACGGCGGTCTCCGCTTCGAGCTGCTGTCCTCGGTGTCCGGCGTGGACTACGGCGTCGACGTCCCGCAGCGGCTGCACTCGGTGTACCACTTCACGTCCCTGACCTACCGCCGCCGGATCCGGCTCGAGGTGACCCTCGACGTCGACGACGCGCACGTGCCGTCGCTGGTCGGGCTCTACCCGACCGCCGACTGGCAGGAGCGGGAGGCCTGGGACATGTTCGGCATCGTCTACGACGGCCACCCGGCGCTGACCCGGATCCTGATGCCGGACGACTGGGACGGCCACCCCCAGCGCAAGGACTACCCGCTCGGCGGGATCCCGGTCGAATACAAGGGCGCGGAGATCCCGCCGCCGGACCAGCGGAGGTCGTACTCGTGACCATCAACGAAGACACCACCGAAGTTCCCGAAGCCGACTCGCGGGACACCACCGAGGGCCGCGTCTACTCGGTCTCCGGCGGCGACTGGGACGACGTCATCGCCGACGCGGCGCACGACGAGCGCATGGTCATCAACATGGGCCCGCAGCACCCGTCGACGCACGGCGTGCTCCGGCTCGTGCTGGAGATGGAGGGCGAGACCGTCACGCAGCTGCGGTCGGTCATCGGCTACCTCCACACCGGCATCGAGAAGAACTGCGAGTACCGGACCTGGACCCAGGGCGTCACCTTCGTGACGCGCATGGACTACCTGGCCCCGCTTTCGACGGAGATGGCGTACTGCCTCGGCGTCGAGAAGCTGCTGCAGATCGAGGCCCCGCGCCGCGCGCAGCTGCTTCGCGTGATGCTGCTGGAGATCAACCGGATCGGCTCGCACCTCGTCTACATCGCGACCGGCGGCATGGAACTCGGCGCCACCACCGCGATGACGCTCGGCTTCCGCGAGCGCGAAGAGGTGCTGCACCTGCTGGAGCACCTGACCGGCCTGCGGATGAACCACGCGTTCATCCGCCCCGGCGGCCTCGCGCAGGACATGCCGGCGGACTACGTCGAGAAGGTCACCGAATTCGTCAAGACGATGAAGAAGCGCCTTCCGCTGTACGACAAGCTGTTCACCGGTCAGCCGATCTGGCGGAACCGGCTCAAGGGCGTGGGCTACCTGCCGGTCGACGCGTGCCTCGCGCTCGGTGTCACCGGCCCGGTGCTGCGGTCCGCCGGCCTCCCGTGGGACCTGCGCAAGACCGAGCCGTACTCCTGCTACGACGAGTTCGACTTCGACGTGCCCGTGGACAACGGTGCCGACTGCTGGTCGCGCTACCTGATCCGGGTGCACGAGATGCACGAGAGCCTCAAGATCATCGAGCAGTGCCTGGAGAAGCTCGAGCCGGGCCCGGTCATGGTCGAGGACAAGAAGGTCGCCTGGCCCGCGCAGCTGTCCATCGGCAGCGACGGCATGGGCAACTCGCTCGAGCACGTCAAGAAGATCATGGGCCAGTCGATGGAGTCCCTGATCCACCACTTCAAGCTGGTGACCGAAGGCTTCAAGGTGCCGGCCGGGCAGGTCTACACCTCGGTGGAGTCGCCGCGCGGCGAGCTGAGCGCGCACCTGGTCTCCGACGGCGGCACCCGGCCGCTGCGGGTCCACGTGCGCGAACCGAGCTTCGTGAACCTGCAGTCGATGCCCGCAATGGCCGAAGGCGGCCTCGTCGCGGACGTGATCGCCGCGATCGCCTCGATCGACCCCGTCATGGGGGGAGTGGACCGATGAGCACAGCAGTTCCCGAACCCGGCTCGAAGGACGCCGTGACGACGCACGCCGCGGCCGGGCCGGACGTCGACGTGGTCGCCATCGCGCCGGACCCCGCGGCGGCCGCCGGGATCATCGAAGACACGCCGCTCGAAGACGTCTTCGACGCCGGCACCACGGCCCAGGCGCAGGAGATCATCTCCCGCTACCCGGTGTCCCGCTCGGCGCTGCTGCCGATGCTGCACCTCGTGCAGTCCGTGCAGGGCTACGTCAGCCAGGAGGGCATCGCGTTCTGCGCGAAGCAGCTCGACCTGTCCGACGCCGAGGTCAGCGCGGTCGCGACGTTCTACACGATGTACAAGCGCAAGCCCTGCGGCGAGCACCTCGTGAGCGTCTGCACCAACACGCTGTGCGCGGCCATGGGCGGCGACGCGATCTACAAGAAGCTCCAGGCGCACCTCGGGTCCGAGGAAGAACCGCTGGGGCACAACGAGACCGCGGGCACGCCGAACGAGCTGGGCTCGATCACCCTCGAGCACGCCGAGTGCCTCGCGGCCTGCGACCTCGCGCCGGTCATCCAGGTCAACTACGAGTACTTCGACAACCAGACCGAGGACAAGGCCGTCGCACTGGTCGACGCGCTGCGGGCGGGCAAGAAGCCGGCGCCGACGCGCGGTGCGCCGCTGTCCAGCTTCAAGGGTGCCGAACTGCAGCTCGCCGGGTTCTTCCCGGAGGACGAGCGCCAGTACCGCGCGGACGTCGACGGTCCCTCGCAGGCCGTCGAGACGCTGCGGGGCGCGAAGCTCGCGCAGGACCGCGGCTGGGTCGCCCCGGTGGCTTCCGATGTCCCACTCCCAGAAGTGGAGAAGAAGTAATGGCCGATCCCATTACGCCGGTCCTCACGAAGCGCTGGCTGTCCCCGAACTCCTGGCAGATCGGGACGTACGAGGCACTCGAGGGCTACACCGCCGTCCGCAAGGCACTGGCCGGCACGCCCGAGCAGCTCGTCCAGGTGGTCAAGGACTCCGGCCTGCGCGGCCGCGGCGGCGCGGGCTTCCCGGCCGGCATCAAGTGGTCCTTCATGCCGCCGAACTTCGACAAGCCGCACTACCTGGTGATCAACGCCGACGAGGGCGAGCCGGGTACCTGCAAGGACATCCCGCTGATGATGGCGGACCCGCACTCGCTGATCGAGGGCTGCATCATCGCCTCGTACGCGATGCGGTCCAACCACTGCTTCATCTACGTCCGCGGCGAGGCGCTGCACTGCATCCGCCGCCTCAACGCGGCCGTGCGCGAAGCCGAAGCGGCGGGCTACCTGGGCGAGAACATCCTCGGCTCGGGCTTCGACCTCAAGATCACCGTCCACGCCGGCGCGGGCGCGTACATCTGCGGTGAAGAGACGGCGCTGCTCGACTCGCTGGAAGGCCGTCGCGGCCAGCCGCGGCTCAAGCCGCCGTTCCCGGCCGCCGCGGGTCTCTACGCCGCGCCGACCACGGTAAACAACGTCGAGACCATCGCGAGCGCGCCGTTCATCGTCAACGGCGGGTCGAGCTGGTTCCGCGAGATGGGCCGCGAGAAGTCGCCCGGCCCGAAGATCTACTCGATCTCCGGCCACGTCGAGAAGCCCGGCCAGTACGAGTGCCCGCTCGGCACCACGCTGCGCGAGCTGCTCGACATGGCGGGCGGCATGAAGGACGGCATCCCGCTCAAGTTCTGGACCCCGGGCGGCTCGTCCACCCCGATGTTCACCGCGGAGCACCTCGACGTTCCGCTGGACTTCGAAGGCGCGGCGGAAGCCGGGTCGATGCTGGGCACGACCGCCGTGCAGGTCTTCAACGAGACGGTGTCGGTGCCCTGGGCCGTGATGAAGTGGACGCAGTTCTACGAGCACGAGTCCTGCGGCAAGTGCACGCCGTGCCGCGAAGGCACGTACTGGCTGGCGCAGATCCTCGAGCGGATGGTCGAGGGCCACGGGACCGAAGAGGACATCGACACCCTCCTCGACGTCTGCGACAACATCCTCGGCCGGTCGTTCTGCGCCCTCGGCGACGGCGCGGTGTCGCCGATCCAGAGCGGCATCAAGTACTTCCGCGACGAATTCCTCGCTCTGTGTGAGAGCACCAAGCGCGAACTGGTGGGAGCGCAGGCATCATGACGATCGCCCCCGACAAGCCTCAGACCGAAGAGACGCCGGTCCCCGAAGGCCACGTCAAGCTGGTCATCGACGGCGAAGAGGTCATCGCCCCGAAGGGCGAGCTCCTCATCCGCACGGCCGAACGCCTCGGCACGGTCATCCCGAGGTTCTGCGACCACCCGCTCCTCGACCCGGCGGGCGCCTGCCGCCAGTGCCTGGTCGAGGTCGAGATGGGCGGCCGGCCGATGCCGAAGCCGCAGGCGTCATGCACGATGACCGTCGCCGACGGCATGGTCGTCAAGACGCAGCTGACGTCGCCGGTCGCGGACAAGGCCCAGCAGGGTGTGATGGAGCTGCTGCTCATCAACCACCCGCTGGACTGCCCGATCTGCGACAAGGGCGGCGAGTGCCCGCTGCAGAACCAGGCGCTGGCCCACGGCCGCACGGAGTCCCGGTTCGTGGACACCAAGCGGACGTTCCCGAAGCCCCTGCCGATCTCGACGCAGGTGCTGCTGGACCGCGAACGCTGCGTGCTCTGCCAGCGCTGCACCCGGTTCTCCCGCGAGATCGCCGGCGACCCGTTCATCGAGCTCCTCGAGCGCGGCGCCCACCAGCAGATCGGCACCGCGGAGACGGCGGACGTGCTCGACCTGGCGTCGCGGACGACGTCCGGCCAGCCGTTCCAGTCCTACTTCTCCGGCAACGTCATCCAGATCTGCCCGGTCGGGGCCCTGACGAGCGCGGCCTACCGATTCCGCTCCCGCCCGTTCGACCTGGTGTCCTCGCCGAGCGTCTGCGAGCACTGCTCGTCGGGCTGCGCCGAGCGCACCGACTTCCGGCGCGGCAAGGTTCAGCGCAAGCTGGCCGGCGACGACCCCGAGGTCAACGAAGAGTGGATCTGCGACAAGGGCCGCTTCGCTTTCCGCTACACCGGCGCCGACGACCGCATCCGCCGTCCACTGGTCCGCAACGCCGCCAGCGGTGAGCTGGAAGAGGCGTCCTGGACCGACGCGCTGCGCATCGCGGCCGCCGGCCTCACCGAAGCCCGCTCGAACGGCGGCGTCGGCGTCCTGCCCGGTGGCCGGCTGACCGTCGAGGACGCTTACGCGTACTCGAAGTTCGCCCGGGTCGCCCTGCACACCAACGACGTCGACTTCCGCGCCCGCCCGCACTCGGCCGAGGAGCTCGCGTTCCTCACCTCGCGGGTCGTGGGCGTGACGGCGGAGTCCGGCGTCACCTTCGGCGAGATCGAGCGGGCCCGCACGGTCCTGTGCGTCGCCTTCGAGCCTGAGGACGAAGCGCCGATCGTGTTCCTGCGGCTGCGCAAGGCGGCCCGCAAGAACCGCACCCGCGTCGTCCACCTGGGACAGTGGACGACCTCGTCGGTGCGCAAGACGTTCGGTGAGCTGCTCGCCTGCGTCCCCGGCCAGGAGGCCGCGGCCATCGACGGCATCGCCAAGCACGCGCCGGACCTCGACGAGGCCCTGCGCGGCGACGGCTCGGTCGTCCTGGTCGGCGAGCGCGCCGCCCAGGTGCCCGGCCTGTTCTCGGCGCTGCAGGACCTGGTGGAGCGCACCGGCGTCCGGCTCGCGTGGATCCCGCGCCGGGCCGGCGACCGCGGCGCGCTGCAGGCCGGCTGCGTCCCGACGCTGCTGCCGGGCGGCCGCCGCGTCACCGACGACGCCGCCCGCGTCGCCGTCGAAAACGCTTGGGGCGTCCCGGTCCCGGCCACGCCGGGCCGCGACACCACCGGCATCCTCGAGGCCGCTTCGGGCCGCGAGCTCGGCGGCCTGGTCGTCGGCGGCGTCGACCCGTACGACCTGCCGGACCCGGAGCTGGCGCTGCGCGCGCTGGACACCGCCGGCTTCGTCGTCAGCCTCGAACTGCGCCACAGCGCGGTGACCGAGCGCGCGGACGTCGTGCTCCCGGTGGCGGCGTCGGACGAGAAGGCCGGCAGCTACCTCAACTGGGAGGGCCGCACCCGCCCGTTCGACGTCACCCTCGAAGGCACCGGCGCCCTGCCGGACTGCCGGGTGCTCGATACCCTCGCCGTCGAGATGGACGCCGACCTGTTCACGCAGACGCCGGCCGCCGCCCGCGGCGACTTCGAGAAGCTGGGCAAGGCTTCGGCGCTGAACTGGAGCCACGTCGCCGTCGAGGTGCCGGCCCCGGTGACGCCGGGCGCGGGCCAGGCGGTCCTGTCGACCTGGCGCCAGCTGATCGACAACGGTTCGCTGCAGGACGGCGAGCCGCACCTGAAGGGCACTCAGCGCACGCCGGTCGCGCGGTTGTCCGCGAAGACGGCCGAAGGTCTGGGCGTCACCGTGAAGGTGAGCACCGAGCGCGGTGCGATCACGCTGCCGGTGGAGATCGCGGACCTGCCCGACGGTGTCGTGTGGCTGCCGGGCAACTCCGACGGCTCCGCCGTGTTCAAGACCCTCGGTGCCGGCCACGGTGCCCTGGTGAACCTTGCTGGGGGTGAACAGTGACACCGTTGCTGACCGAAGCGGCCGTGGGCAGTGTCCCGGACGCGGCCACGCGGGCGGCGCTGCTGGCGGACGACCCGTTGTGGCTGATCCTGCTGAAGTGCGTGGTCATCCTGCTGATCGGGCCGATCTTCACGATCTTCCTGATCGTCTGGGAGCGCAAGGCCGTCGGCCGGATGCAGAACCGGCCCGGCCCCAACCGGGTCGGCCCGGGCGGCTACCTGCAGTCCCTGGCGGACGCGATCAAGCTGCCGTTCAAGGAACAGATCATCCCGGACACGGCCGACCGCAAGGTGTACTTCCTCGCGCCGGTCCTGTGCGTGGTGCCGTCGCTGATCGCGCTGTCGGCCATCCCGTTCGGCCCGGTCGTGTCGATCTTCGGCGAGCGGACCGTGCTCCAGCTGCTCGACCTGCCGGTCAGCGCGCTGGTGATCCTGGCCTGCTCCTCGATCGGCGTCTACGGCATCGTGCTCGCCGGCTGGGCGTCCGGCTCGCCGTACCCGCTGCTCGGCGGCATGCGCAGCGCGGCGCAGGTGATCTCGTACGAGATCGCGATGGGTCTCTCGATCGTCGCGGTGATCCTGCAGGCCGGCTCGCTCGACCTGGCCGACATCGTCGGCAAGCAGCAGCCGGCGTGGTTCCTGTACCTGGTCCCGAGCTTCGTGATCTACCTGATCTCGATGGTCGGCGAGACCAACCGCGCCCCGTTCGACCTCCCCGAGGCCGAGTCGGAGCTGGTCGGCGGCTTCCACACCGAGTACAGCTCGATGAAGTTCGCGATGTTCTTCCTCGCCGAGTACGTCAACATGGTGATCGTCTCGGCGTTCGCGACGACGCTGTTCCTCGGCGGCTGGATGGCCCCGTGGCCGCTGTCGCTGATCGGGAACAACGTGCTCAACACCGGCTGGTGGCCGGTGCTGTGGTTCTTCGCGAAGATGTTCGTCCTGCTGTTCGGGTTCATCTGGCTGCGCGGCACGCTGCCCCGCCTGCGCTACGACCAGTTCATGCGCCTGGGCTGGAAGGTCCTGGTCCCGCTGAACCTGGTGTGGATCATCATGGTGACCTTCGCGAAGGTCATCGCCTGGAACACCGCGTCCATCATCATCGCCGCGGTCGCCATCTTCATCGTCGTCGCCCTGTTCTTCTACGTCCGCGCGTCGGGCCGCGAAGAGGAGAGCGAGACCGTTCCGGTGACCGGCGGCGGTTTCCCGGTCCCGCCGCTGGACCTCAAGGTCCCGCAGACCACCCCGCGTCAGAAGGCCCTGGCCAAGGCCGAGGCGAAGGCGGCCCGCCGCAAGCCGGCGGCCGTCGGTACCGCAAAGGAAGGAGCGCAAGATGGGGTTTCTTGATCCCGTCAAGGGCTTCGGCGTCACCTTCGGGATGATGTTCAAGAAGGTCGCCACCGAGGAGTACCCCGAGGCCGGCGCCCCCGCCGCCCCGCGGTACCACGGACGCCACCAGCTGAACCGCCACCCGGACGGCCTCGAAAAGTGCGTCGGCTGCGAGCTGTGCGCCTGGGCGTGCCCGGCGGACGCGATCTTCGTCGAGGGCGGTGACAACACCGAGGAAGCCCGGTTCTCGCCGGGTGAGCGGTACGGCGCGGACTACCAGATCAACTACCTGCGCTGCATCGGCTGCGGCCTCTGCATCGAGGCGTGCCCGACGCGGTCGCTGACGATGATCAACTTCTACGAGCTGGCCGACGACGACCGCCAGCGGCTGATCTACACGAAGGAAGACCTCCTCGCGCCGCTCCTGCCCGGCATGGAGCAGCCGCCGCACCCGATGCGGCTCGGTGAGAACGAGCAGGACTACTACGTGAACGGGCCCGAACTCGCGCGCGGGGAGGGCGTCCAGTGATCACCGCCCTCCTGGCCCAGGCCCCGACGGGTGCCGCGGCCGGCGTCACCACCGGCGAGGCCGTCGCGTTCTGGATCCTCGGCCCGCTGTGCCTGCTCGGCGCGCTCGGCATGATCTTCTCCCGCAACGCCGTGCACTCGGCGCTGTGGCTGGTCCTGACGATGCTGAGCCTGGGCGCGCTGTACATGATCCAGTCGGCGCCGTTCCTGGGCTTCACGCAGATCATCGTCTACACCGGCGCGATCATGATGCTGTTCCTGTTCGTGCTGATGCTGGTCGGCCGCGAGAGCTCCGACTCGGTCGTCGAAGTCCTCCGCGGCCAGCGGCTGGCGGCGACCGTGCTCGGCGTCGGGATGGCCGCGCTGCTGGCCACCGGCATCTACCGGGCGATGGAGAACGTCACCCCGGCGACGCCGCTCGACTCGACGACGGCGGCCGGCGGCGGTCCCAAGGGCCTCGGCAAGCTGATCTTCACCGACTACCTGTTCCCGTTCGAGCTGACGTCGGCGCTGCTCATCACCGCCGCGATCGGCGCGATGGTGCTGGCGTTCACCGACCGGCACGCCAAGGGCGGGAAGCGCACGCAGAAGGAACTGGTCGTCGCCCGCTTCCGCGGTGAGCACGACCGGCCCTCGCCGCTGCCCGGCCCGGGCGTCTTCGCCACCGCCAACTCGGTGGCGACGCCGGCGCTGCTGCCGGACGGCTCGATCGCCCCGGAGTCGCTCTCGGCGATCATCGAGTCCACCTCGGCGATCGAGCTGGCGAAGGAACGCAAGCTCGTCGCCGACGACGTCGAGCACCCGGACGCGCACGCGCTGGTCGGCTCGGACAGCTCGGAATCCGAAGGGGAGAAGGCATGACCCCGACGTACTACCTGCTGCTGTCGGCGCTGCTGTTCGCGCTCGGCGCGGTCGGCGTGCTGGTGCGGCGCAACGCGATCGTCGTGTTCATGTGCATCGAGCTGATGCTCAACGCCGTGAACCTGTCGCTGGTCACGTTCGCCCGGATCAACGGCGGGCTCGACGGCCAGATCATGGCGTTCTTCGTGATGGTCGTCGCGGCCGCCGAGGTCGTGGTCGGCCTGGCGATCATCATGGCCATCTTCCGCACCCGGCGCTCGGCTTCGGTCGACGACACCAACCTGCTGAAGTACTAGGAGACCCCCGAGTGACCGCATCATCGTCGCTGCTGGTGGCCTTGCCTGGCCTCGGCGCCCTGATCCTCCTGCTGGCGGGCAAGCGGGCGAAGGCCTGGGGGCATCTGCTCGGCACCGCCACCGTCACGCTGGCCTTCGTCTGGGGCCTGATCCTGTTCTTCACCGCGAACACGGGCACCACGACGGACACCAAGCTGTATTCGTGGATCCCGGCCGGCGCGCTGCAGATCGACTTCGGGCTCCGGATCGACGCGCTGTCGCTGACGTTCGTGCTGCTCATCACCGGCGTCGGCATGCTGATCCACTTCTACTCGATCGGCTACATGGCCGACGACGAGGGCCGGTACCGCTTCTTCGCGTACCTCAACCTCTTCGTCGCCTCGATGCTGATCCTGGTGCTGGGCAACAGCTTCGTGACGCTCTACATGGGCTGGGAAGGCGTGGGTCTCGCGTCTTACCTGCTCATCGGCTGGTACCAGGGCCGCCCGTCCGCCGCGACCGCGGCGAAGAAGGCGTTCCTGATGAACCGCGTCGGTGACGTCGGGCTCGCGCTGGCGATCTTCATCATGTTCAAGTACGCGGGCTCGACCGGCTACGCGCAGGTCTTCCAGGCGGTCGGTGACGGCAAGTTCTCGCCGGCGGCGATCACCGCGATGGCGATCCTGCTGCTGCTGGGCGCTTGCGGCAAGTCCGGCCAGTTCCCGCTGCAGGCGTGGCTCCCGGACGCGATGGAGGGCCCGACCCCGGTCTCGGCCCTGATCCACGCGGCGACGATGGTCACCGCGGGCGTCTACCTGGTGGCCCGCTCGAAGGACATCTTCAACGCCACCGAAGACGGCCGCCTGATCGTCACCCTGGTCGGCACGGTGACCCTGCTGCTCGGGTGCATCATCGGCTGCGCGTACGACGACATCAAGAAGGTCCTCGCGTACTCGACGGTCAGTCAGATCGGCTACATGATGCTCGCCGTCGGCCTCGGGCCGATCGCGTACGCGCTGGGCATCATGCACCTGGTCGCGCACGGCTTCTTCAAGGCCGGGCTGTTCCTCGGGGCCGGGTCGGTCATGCACGGCATGAACGACGAGGTCGACATGCGGAAGTTCGGCGGCCTGCGCAAGAAGATGCCGATCACGTTCATCACCTTCGGCCTCGGCTACCTCGCCCTGATCGGCATCCCGCCGCTGTCGGGCTTCTTCACCAAGGACGCGATCATCGAGGCGGCGTTCGGCCAGGGCGGCTGGCGTGGCTGGGTGATGGGCGGCGCGGCGCTGCTGGGCGCCGGGCTCACCGCGTTCTACATGACGCGCCTGATGGTGATGACGTTCTTCGGCAAGGAGCGCTGGAAGGACATCAAGTCCAGCGACGGCCGCGACTTCCACCCGCACGAGTCCAAGGCGATCATGTGGATCCCGATGGCGGTGCTGGCGGTCGGTTCGGTCGGCGCCGGTGCGTTCTTCGCCCTCGGTGACCGCTTCGCCGAGTGGCTGACGCCCTCGGTCGGCGAGCTGGAGGAAGCGCACCACTCGCCGCTGAGCGCCGGGGTGATCTCCATCGCGGCGATCGTGTTCTCCGTGCTCGGCGTGGTGATCGCGTACCTGATCTTCCGCCGCGACGTCCCGGTCGAGCAGCCGCAGCGCGTCTCGTTCGTCACCCGCGCCGCGCGCAAGGACCTCTACGGCAACGCCCTCAACGAGACCCTGGTCGCCCGCCCGGGCACCTGGCTCTCGCGGGCGCTGGTGTTCGTCGACAACCGCGGCGTCGACGGCGCGGTCAACGGTCTCGCCGCCTCCCTCGGCGGCGGCTCCGGCCGGCTGAGGCGGCTCCAGACCGGGTTCGTCCGGTCCTACGCGCTGTCGATGCTGGGCGGCACGTTCCTGCTTCTGGCGGCTCTCCTGCTGGTGAGGTTCTCCTGATGACCTGGTTGCTGATCCTCATCCTGGTGCCGCTCGCCGGCTCCCTGGTGCTGGCGTTCCTCAAGGGGAACGACCGCGCCGCGGTGCTGGCCGCGCTGGCGTTCTCGATCCTCGAGTTCCTGCTGATCATCCCGTTCTGGCTCAGCTACTCGCCTTCGGGCGCGCGGCTGCAGATGACGTCGAGCTTCGACTGGATCCCCAGTTTCGGCGTGCACATCGCGTTCGGCACCGACGGCATCTCGCTGATCATGATCGCGGTGATCGCGCTGCTGGTGCCGATCGTCGTCGGCGGCCTCGGCACGCTGGACAAGCTGCCGGCAGGCCGCAGCGCGGGCGGGTTCCTCTCGCTGATCCTGCTGCAGGAAGCGCTCACGATCGGCGTGTTCGCCGCGACCGACGTCTTCCTGTTCTACGTGCTGTTCGAGATCATGCTGATCCCGATGTACTTCCTGATCGGCGGCTACGGCGGCGCGAACCGGCAGTACGCGGCGGTGAAGTTCTTCCTCTACTCGTTCCTCGGCGGCCTGATCATGCTGGCCTCGGCGATCGGGGCGTACTCGCTCGCGAAGGACAAGCTCGGGCACGGCACGTTCGACTGGGCCACGCTCGTCACGGTGGTCCGCGACGCGCCGCTGTCCACGCAGATCTGGCTGTTCCTCGGGTTCTTCCTGGCGTTCGCGATCAAGGCGCCGCTGGTGCCGTTCCACACCTGGCTGCCGGACGCGGCGGGGGAGGCGCCGATCGGCGTCGCCGTCCTGCTGGTCGGCGTGCTGGACAAGGTCGGCACGTTCGGGTTCCTGCGCTACTGCCTGCCGATGTTCCCGGACGCGAGCAAGACGCTGGCGCCGCTGGTGCTGGTGCTCTCGGTGGTCGGTGTCCTCTACGGATCCATCCTCGCGGCGGGTCAGCGGGACATGAAGCGGTTCATCGCCTACGTGTCCATCGCGCACTTCGGCTTCATCTCGCTGGGCATCTTCGCCTTCAACGAGCAGGCAATGGTCGGCTCGGCGACGTACATGCTCAACCACAGCCTCGCGACCGGCATGCTGATCGTCGTGATCGGCCTGGTCATCGCGCGCGGCGGGTCTTCGAAGATCTCGGACTACGGCGGCATGGCGAAGGTGACGCCGTTGCTGGCGGGCCTGTTCCTCCTCGCCGGTCTCTCGACGCTTTCGCTGCCGGGCACCAA
Source organism: Amycolatopsis sp. FBCC-B4732 (assembly GCF_023008405.1). Taxonomy (NCBI): domain Bacteria; kingdom Bacillati; phylum Actinomycetota; class Actinomycetes; order Pseudonocardiales; family Pseudonocardiaceae; genus Amycolatopsis; species Amycolatopsis sp. FBCC-B4732. The sequence goes on along the minus strand of NZ_CP095376.1, from coordinate 7,633,164 downwards.
CTCCTTCGTCTCGGAGTTCCTGGTGCTCATCGGGTCCTACGTGGACCAGCCGGTCTACACGATCCTCGCGACGGTCGGCATGGTCCTCGCCGCGGCGTACGTGCTGTGGCTCTACCAGCGGGTCATGCAGGGCCCGGTCCGCGGTGACGCGCTCATCGGCGTCGGCGGGGGACCGGGCACCGCGATGGCGCCGGAACTCGGCGCGAAGAAGGCGATCACCGACCTGAACGGCCGCGAGATCGCGATCCTCGCCCCGCTGGTCGTGCTGATCCTCGTCCTCGGCTTCTACCCGAAGCCGGTGCTCGACACAGTCACCCCGACGGTGCAGCAGACGCTGTCCGCGGTCCAGGGAGGCAAGTAAACCGTGCTCGACATCCTCCTGACGCAGGCACCGGAGCCGGTGCAGGTGCCGTCGGTCGACTACCCGGCCGTGCTGCCCGTGCTGATCGTGTTCGGCGCGGCGTGCCTGAGCGTGCTGGTCGAGGCGTTCTTCCCGAAGGGCTCGCGGTTCCGCTCCCAGGTCATCCTGAGCCTGCTGGCGATCGTCGGCGCCGGCGTCGCACTGGTCGTGTACGCGACCGGCTCCGCCCCGGCGGCCGGCGTCACGACGTTCAGCCGCGCGATCTCGATCGACCGCCCGGCGCTGTTCCTCTGGGGCACGCTCCTGGCGCTGGCCCTCGGCGCGGTGCTGCTGATTTCGGACCGCGTGGTCGAGCCGGGCGGCGCGCTGGTCGCGCAGGCCGGCATCCGCCCGGGCACGGTCCAGGACCGCGCCCAGACGGCGACGGTCATGCAGACCGAGGTGTTCCCCCTGACGCTGTTCGCCCTCGGCGGCATGATGGCGTTCTGCGCGGCGAACGACCTGCTGACGATGTTCATCGCACTGGAAGTGCTGTCCCTGCCGCTGTACCTGATGTGCGGCCTGGCGCGTCGGCGTCGCCTGCTCTCGCAGGAGTCGGCGGTCAAGTACTTCCTGCTGGGCGCGTTCTCCTCCGCGTTCTTCCTGTACGGGCTGGCGCTGCTGTACGGCTACGCGAACTCGGTGAAGCTGGGCGACATCGCCGCCGCGGCGGCCGGTTCGGACCGGTCGGACACGCTCCTGTTCGCGGGCCTCGGCCTCCTGGTGGTCGGCCTGCTGTTCAAGGGCTCGGTCGGCCCGTTCCACACGTGGACCCCGGACGTGTACCAAGGAGCCCCGACGCCGGTGACGGCGTTCATGGCGGCGTGCACGAAGGTCGCGGCCTTCGGCGGGATCCTGCGGGTCCTGTCGGTGGCGTTCTCGTCGACGTCGTGGGAGTGGCGCGGAGTCCTGTGGGGCGTGGCCATCATTTCGATGGTGATCGGCGCGGTCCTCGGCCTCACCCAGACCGACGTCAAGCGCATGATCGCGTACTCGTCGATCGCCCACGCGGGCTTCCTGCTCATCGGCGCGATCTCGATGACGAAGGACGGGTTGTCCAGCACGCTGTTCTACCTGCTGGCGTACGGCTTCACGACGCTGGCGGCGTTCGGCGTGATCAGCCTGGTCCGCGACGCGTCGGGCGAGGCAACGCACCTCTCGGCGTGGGCCGGGCTGGCGAAGCGGTCTCCGTTGCTGGCGGCGGTGTTCACGTTCTTGCTGCTGGCGCTGGCCGGTATCCCGTTGACGTCCGGTTTCGTCGGCAAGTTCGTGGTGTTCTCGGCGGCGTTGTCGGACGGAATGGCCCCGCTGGTGGTCGTGGCCCTGGTGTTCAGCGCGGTGGCGGCGTTCTTCTACCTGCGGGTGATCGTCCTGATGTACTTCTCGGAGCCGGCGGCCGACGGCCCGTCGGTAACGGTCCCGGGCTTCGGCACGGGAACGGCGATCTTCCTCGGCACGGCGGTGACGCTGGTGCTGGGCCTGGTCCCGGCGTTCGCACTGGGCTGGGCCGGTTCGGGCGGCTTCGCACTCTGAGGTTGTTTTTCGGCCGCCACCCTCTGTTTTCTTGGAGGGTGGCGGCCTTTTCTATTTCAGTTTGTCGCTGAGCTGCTTCGGTTCGCCGGGTACGACGCTGATGTAGTCGTCGGTTCGCGCGATGCCGACGCGTCCGGCTTCCAAATCGAGGTAGCTGAGGGTCTTGCCTTCGGTGTGGAGCTGCCCGATCCCCGAGTAGGGCTCGTTGAGGATGGCGTCGAGCTCCTGGGCTTGACGGCTGCGCGTGGGTGCGTCGTCGAAGACGTCACTGACTTTTTGCTCTCCATGGAAGTCCGCCAGCGCCACGGTGAACGGCTTGATCTTGGCGGCGCGGCCGAGCGGCAGCTTGGCCACCAGCGCGTCGGCCGGGTGGGTGTCGGGGGAGACGCCCTCGAGTTCGACCAGGTTCCCCCGGCAGACGACGGTGATCGCGGTCCTGCCTGTTTGCGCGGAGAGGATGCCGATCTGTTCTTTCGCGTCGCGGGCGTAGGCGTGGATTTTCGTCGTGGGCTGGTCGATGAGGTGGAGGACGTCCTCGAACTCGGGGGTGAAGCCGTCGCCTTGGGTGAAGCCGTATTCGCTGAGTTCTTCGAACGCTTCGCGGTTTACGCGGTCTTTCGCTGACGGCGGGATGTAGCGCAGGCCGCCGGCGAAGACGGGGTGCGGGTCGCCGCAGCCGACGTTGCGCATGGCGGTGAGGAGGGTGGTGAGCTGGAGTTCGGCTTTGAGCATTACTTCTGGGCCCGGTTTTCGCCGATCACCGGGGGCATGGGCTTTTCGGTGAAGCCACCGAAGGTTTCGTCCGGGTCGGGGTTCTGCAGGTAGGGAGCTTTCTTCTTTTCGCGATCTTCTTCTTTGCCTCCGCGGCCGCCCAGGAGTGTTCCCATGGGCATGCCGTTGGCGCCTCGCGCACCGGCTGCGCCACGGGCTGGGACGCCACCGGGGATGCGTTCGCCGGGAAGCCGTGAGCCGGTCCCGACCCCGGGTGCACGTACGCCTGGCTGACTGGGGTTGCGCGTCCCGGGCTGGCTGGTACCGCCTCCAGCGCCGGTACTGTACCCGCCTCCGCCCGTGCCGGTGCCATACCCGCCGACGTACCCTCCGGTGCCGGGTCCAAAGCCAGTGTTCCCACCAAGGTTGCTGACAGGCTGGCCAGTAGGCCCGAACTCATAACCCCCTTGTGCAGCGGGCGGCACGACAGGCTTGGGAACAAAGCGATCGGCGTGAGTCTGCCCCCCACTCCCCGGGCGGCCGGCGTGCGTGTCGCCCTCGAGCCCGGGTTGCTTTCCGGGTTGCTTCGCAGGTTGCTGAACGTGGTTCTGGAGCTGGTTCTGCGTCCGACCCCCAACTTGCCCCTGGCTTTTGTCCTGCTCGCTTCGCCGGTCCTGCTGCACGGGAACGGCGGGCTTCCGCGCCCATTCACCGGTGTCGGTGGGTCCAGAGGTCTTGGCCTTCGTCCCGTCATCCATGGAGACGGGCGCACCGGAGTCCTCAAGCTGCGCGTATTGAGCGGGCATCTGCCCACCATTGCTGGTGCTGGCGGAGTGGTAGGCGCTGAAGGCGTCGATGTTGGCCTGACTATCGGCCTGCCACTTGGTGACTTTGGTGTTGTAGGAATCCCAGCCTTGCCCGTTCAGCGCGTTGATGACGTCATCAGCCCCGAGCTCCGGTGGCTTAGGAGCAACGGGTTTGACGGAGTTCTTGGCTGTGCCGAAGGAGTCCATCTGAGCACCGACAGCGCTCTGGGCGGTCTTGAGGTGAACAGCATCGTCGGCAGCAGCCCGAACAAGCGGAAGCGTCGCATCGGCGGCGGCGTCGCCGGCGTTACCTTGCCAGCCGGACATGGTCTTGGCGCGAAGGGCGCTGATCCGCTGAGCCCGCTCAACCATCCGATTGGTCAGCTGGCTCGCACTGTCATGTGCCGTTCCCAGCGACTGAATGCCTTTCCCGCCGGTGATCTGCTCGTAGATCTGAGCGGCGGTAAGCGGTCCTTCGGTAACCATCGATTCACCTCGCCCGGAGATTGTTCAAGACGGTCGCCGCAACCTCATGAGCGGCGGCACAAGGATCTTTCTTCCCGATGTTGCCTTCAGACAGCGCGATCGATACGTCGACGATGTCTTCGTTGCTGGTGCCCATGGCGATCGCACATTTGCCGCTGCTGGTCCGCAGGTCAGCCTGCCCGTACGCGACGGTGGGATAACCCTCGATCGCTTCCATGGGAATGAACAAAGGGAAGGTTGTTCCTTTTTGTTCGTAGATGGCAGTCAGGCCCCTGCGGTTTTTGGTGGCGTAGATGACCGATACGGTCGCTTGGGTGACCGATGTCGGGTGCCACGAGCAGCCGACTCCGACCTCGCCGATGTCCTCCGGTTTCGGCACGGTGGCAGGGCCGAGAAGCTGAGTGATCTGGGAGTCGGTGAGGGTCGTGCAGGGCTCCCGCTGAAATTGCCCGGTATCGAGCGGGGCCGCCACTCCCGGCACGCCGTCACCAGGCAATCGCGAACTCCCCTCCGTGGACGGAGACGCAGGCGACTCGGTCGGCGACGGCGTAGCCGTCCCATTCCGGGTCGTGGTGCAAGCGGCAACGAGCAGCATCATTGCTGCCGACCCGAGCAACAAGGAACGGTTCACAGGCTGCCTCCGGTCCCCTTGATGCTTGTCGAATGGGTGTCTTCGGCGGTCGCGTACTTGCCCAGCGCCGCCTGGAACTTCCCGGCCATGGCCCGGCAGTAGGCCTCGCGTTCCTCAAGCGTGGTTGTGAGCGCCGACCCCGACTGACGGATCAGCTCGGCGTTGCCCTCGCTCGCGTACTCGAGGCCCGGCCCGTCTGTGATCGCGATCAGGCGCGCAGCATTCAAATCGCTGGCGAACTCGTTCGCCAGCTCGTTCCACTCCCGAACCAGCTCCCGCAGCGTCGCCTCGTCGTACGAGAACCCCGCCCCGCCCCCGTCAACCGGTCCATAAGACCCAGCCCGTGGCACACCATCAGGCCCCGGCAGCGACCTATCCCCACCCGGCGAGTAAACCGGTGGCTCAGACACACCCCACCACCGAAAATACCGTCGTCATCAGCTCTCCCCTAGCCAACAGCGTGCTCCACCCCGAGCACTCTGCGTATCCGACGCACCGCACCCTACCAGGGTTCCCCCGCGCCGAATCGAAAGAGAAACGGGGGCCGCGAACGGCCCCCGTCAAACCTCAAGGCGTCGGAGAACAAGAAGTGTGACCCAGCACGACCTGTCCGCTGATTCCCGAAGCCGGCAGGAAATCGATGCGCAACATCGTCAACCCGATGCTTCCGTCGCCCGGCAGGTTCTGGATGTTGAACACCGCGTTCGCCAGCACCGTCCCGTTCGACTTCTTGATCGGCGACACGTATCCCACCGGTACCGGGCTCGGCGGGTTCGCGATTCCCGACATTCCGCCGAACGACCAGTTCGCGTTCGTCTGCGTCTGGGTGGCCGTGCACTTCACCGTGAACGTCGACAGCTTGACCCGCGGGCCCCCGGCGCTCACCAGGGCCGAGAGTTCGAAGTTCTTGCCCGTCGCCGTCGAGGTCGTCGACGTCGCGTCCGTGTTCGGGTCCGTCACCGTTGTCGTACAGGACGATGTGCCGCCGCCGAAGGTGATTCCCGTTTTCTGGACCACCTGGGCCGTTGCTGTTGTCGGGCCGTCGACCGAACACTTGCCCTGGGTAGGGACCGTGATGGTCGAGCCCGCTTTGGTGAACTCCGCGGAGCCGATGGTGGCCACGCCCGGTTGCGGGCCGGCCAGGGCCGGGGTCGCGGTCGCCGCGAGTCCGGCCACCAACAACAGCGTTCCGGCGAGAGCGGTGGTGGTGGTGCGCATGTCGCTGTCCTCCTTGCCGACCGGGAGAGCCGCCGGTCCTCAAGGGTGAATATCCGCCCGCCGGCGACGTCCGTTGCGCCCGAAATCGCCAACCACCCGTTCGTGGATCATGAACCACCCCCTCCGGTGACCCGCCGGTGTGTCATGTTCGTCACCGTTTCCGCAGGACAGCGGGTAAACGACCGCGCGGGGTAGCCACTACGCTCAAGGGACAACCCGACCGGTGCACGAGTAGAAGCGGAGCCGACGTGTCTGTGCCTTCCCCAGCCCCCGGGGCGGGATCCCTCCCCGCTGCGCCGGGTGGCGCCCTCGAGGACCTGCGCGCGTCCGTCGGCCTGCAGATCGACGACGAAGCCCTGCTGCGCGCGATCGCCGGCGGGCTGGCCGACGTCGAGAAGCTGCTGCGCGAGGTCGTCCGCAGCGACGTCCAGGCCGTCCACGACGCCGCGTTGCACCTGGTCGAGGCGGGGGGCAAACGCTTCCGCCCGCTGTTCACCCTGCTGTCCGCGCAGTTCGGCCCCAAGCAGGACGACCACGTCGTGATCGCCGCCGCCGCGGTCGAGCTGGTGCACCTGGCCACGCTCTACCACGACGACGTCATGGACGAGGCCGACATGCGGCGCGGCGCCGAGAGCGTCAACGCCCGCTGGGACAACACCATCGCCATCCTGACCGGCGACTTCCTCTTCGCGCACGCCTCGCGCCTGGTCGCCGACCTGGGCACGGACGCCGCGCGGATCATCGCCGAGACCTTCGGCGAGCTGGTCACCGGCCAGATGCGCGAGACCGTCGGCCCCGGACCGGGTGACGACGCCGTCGCGCACTACCTCACCGTGATCGCGCAGAAGACCGGCTCGCTGATCGCCACGTCCGGCCGCTTCGGCGGGATGATGTCCGGCGCCGCCGAGGAGCACATCGAGGCGCTGCGCCGGTTCGGCGACATCATCGGCACCGCGTTCCAGATCTCCGACGACATCATCGACATCGCGTCGCCGTCCGACGAGCTGGGCAAGGCGCAGGGCACCGACCTGCGCGAAGGCGTGCGGACGCTGCCGATGCTGTACGCGCTGGCCGACCCCGGGACCGACCCCCGGCTGGTCGAGCTGCTGTCCGGCCCGATCGGCGACGACGCGCTCGTCCAGGAGGCGCTGGAGCTGCTGCGGGCGAGTAGCGGACTCGAACGCGCACGCGTCACCCTTTCCGACTACGCTCAGCGCGCGCGAGCCGAGCTCACCGCGTTGCCCGCGTCACCCGCCCGGGACGCTTGCGAGTCGGTCGCCGACTACCTGGTCGCGCGCACGCACTGAACTAGGGGCAGAGAAAGATGTCCATTTTCGGACAGGTTTGGCTGTGGAGCCTGGCGGCGTTCTTCGTCGGGGTGTTCCTCACCTGGCTGGTGCTCGTGCTGCCGCTCCGCAAGAGCGTCCGCAAGCTCGAGAGCGCGCTGGCCCAAGCCCACGCCGACGCCGCGCGCACGCCCGCGAACGCCGGCGCCGCCGGCACCCAGGTGTTTTCGCGGCCGGAGCCGCGGCCCGAGCCGGAGCCGACCCGCCAGGAGACGTCCTACCCGGGCACGCTGGTCTCGACGCCGCCGATCCACCGCGGCGACGTCCACGACGACATCGACCAGGACTTCGCCGAGCTCGACTCGCAGGTGCCGTCGCGGACGCCGCCGGAGCCCGAGCGCGAGGAGACCTACGAGCCGGAGCCGCAGCCCGCGGACGACGACGACCCGTACCGGAGCGCGGCGACGCAGTTCCTGACGCCGGTCCCCGAGCCGGAGCCGGAGGAGGACCCGTACCGGTCCGCCGCGACGGAGTACCTGGTCCCGGACGAGGAGCCCGAACCCGCCACCCCGGCGCTTTCCCGCCTGGAGCAGCAGCTCGACGCGGACACCCCGGCGGCGGGCTCGCTGTTCCAGTCGCCGTCGGAGGAGCAGCACGCGCCGGCGCCGGACTGGTTCGACCACGAGCCGCCCGCCGAGCGCTCGGCGTTCGAGGAGCCGATGGAGCGCACGCGCTACCTCAGCGCGCACGCCGGTTCGATCGAGGACGACGAGCCCGAAGAAGCCGAGGTCCCGCAGTACGCCTTCGCCGGTGAGGACGTGACCGGCGGCGAGCTGGACGTGCCGCCGGAGACGCCGGCCGAGTCGACCCAGGTGCTGCCGAAGCGGCAGCCGCGCGAGGCGACGGTCCGGGGCGGATTCGACGCGCCCCAGCCGATCCAGCCGTCGATGCGCACGGTCGAGCGGCGCGAACCCGACCTGTCCGGCGGCCACAGCGGCTCGCTGTTCGAGCCGTCGGTCCAGCCCAACCAGGCGGCCATCGCCGCACCCGAACCGCCGCCCGCGCGCCAGGCGGCGGGGGATTCGGTTCCGCCCGGCCCGTTCGGCCCGGGCTCGGCGATGCCCCGCCCCGGCGGCGGCGCGCCCGGCGACAGCTTCTCGGTGAAGGCGAGCGTCACGGCGTTGCGGTACTGCACCGAGGAGTCGGCGCAGTTCCCGAAGATGGTCGCCGAGGTGTGGTTCCGGACCGCCGAGGACGCCGAGCGCGTCGGGTTCCGCCCGCTCACCTGAGTTCGTTGTCCGTGAAGGCCACCTCGAAGTTCGTCGAGGTGGCCTTCACGGCGTTTCGGCCGCTTGGAACAGGACCAGGGCGGCGCCGCCGGGGTCGGTGACCACCACCAGGGAGCCGACCGGCAAGTCGGTGCGCTCGCGCACCAGGGTTCCGCCCAGCGCCACCGCTTTCGCGGCCGCGGCGTCCACATCGGGCACCGGCGCGTAGGGCAGCCACTGCGGGGTCCGGACGTCGTCGGGAGCCAGTTCGGTGAGGCCGCCCCACGGCGCGCCGTCCGAAGTCAGCAGCGGGCCGTTCGCCTCCCAGCCCAGCAACTCGGCGAAGAAGCGCTTGCTGCCGTCGGCGTCGGCGGTCCGGACGTCGAAGAACACGAAAGGCGAAGTAGGTCGCATGACCTGAAATTTAGGACATGCGTCCCAATGGTGGCAACCCCATAACGAAAAAGGCCGCCACGCGCTGGGCGTGGCGGCCTTCCGGTGTTCGAGGACTACGCGACCGTCCAGGTGTCCTTGCCGCGCAGGAGGCCCTGCAGGTCTGGCTTGCGGGCCGCGCGGGCCTGCTCGACCTGGGCGCGGGCGCCGTCGTCGTAGGTGGGGCGCTCGACCTGGCGGAGGATGCCCGTCGGGACGTGGTTGAGGCTCTGGTCGCCCAGGCGGGAGAGCGCGAAGGCGTACGACGTGTCCTGGATCGACGGGTCGTGCACCACGACGTTGTCCTCGCCGATGTCGGCGACCTTCGCGACGTCGAGGCCGCCCCAGTCGCCGCGCTTGACGCCGAACTCCTGGTTCGGGCCGAAGCGGATCGGCTCGCCCGCGCGCAGCGGGATCAGGCGCGTCGCGGCCTCGTCGGCGTCCTTGAGGACGTCGAACGCGCCGTCGTTGAAGATCGGGCAGTTCTGGTAGATCTCGACCAGCGCCGACCCGCGGTGCTTCGCCGCGGCCTCGAGGACCTCGGTGAGGCCCTTGCGGTCGGAGTCCATCGCGCGGCCCACGAACGACGCCTCGGCGCCGATCGCCAGCGACAGCGGGTTGAACGGGGTGTCCACCGAACCCATCGGCGTCGACTTCGTGACCATGCCCTGGCCCGACGTCGGCGAGTACTGGCCCTTGGTCAGGCCGTAGATCCGGTTGTTGAACAGCAGGATCTTGATGTTGACGTTGCGGCGCAGCGCGTGGATCAGGTGGTTGCCGCCGATGGAGAGGGCGTCGCCGTCGCCGGTGACGACCCACACCGACAGGTCCTCGCGCGTGGTGGCGAGGCCGGTCGCGATCGACGGCGCGCGGCCGTGGATCGAGTGCATGCCGTAGGTGTTGAGGTAGTACGGGAAGCGCGACGAGCAGCCGATGCCCGAGATGAACACGATGTTCTCGCGCTTGAGCCCCAGCGTCGGCAGGAACGACTGGACTGCGTTGAGCACGACGTAGTCGCCGCAGCCGGGGCACCAGCGGACTTCCTGGTCGGACTTGTAGTCCTTGGCCTTTTGCGGCTCTTCGGTGGTGGGCACGAGGTCCAGGCCGCCGAGAGTGGGCAGCCCGATGTCGATTGCGGTCATTTCGCCGCCTCCGTAGCAACGCCGGTGATGATCTCCGAGAACAGGTCCTGCAGCTCTTCGGCTTTGAACGCCATGCCCGCGACCTTGGTGTGGCTGTGGACGTCGACCAGGTACTTCGCCCGCAGCAGGAGCGCGAGCTGGCCCAGGTTCATCTCCGGCACCACGACCTTGTCGTAGCTGCGCAGGACGTCGCCGAGGTTGGCCGGCAAGGGGTTGAGGTGGCGCAGGTGCGCTTGCGCGATCGGCATCCCGAGCTTGCGCACCCGGCGGCACGCGGCCCCGATCGGGCCGTAGGACGAGCCCCAGCCCAGGGCCAGCACGCGTGCCTTGCCGCCGGACGGGTCGTCGACCACGACGTCCGGGACGTCGATGCCGTCGATCTTCGCCTGCCGCAGCCGGACCATCTTCTCGTGATTGGCCGGGTCGTAGGAGATGTGGCCGGTCTTGTCGGCCTTCTCCAGCCCGCCGATGCGGTGCTGCAGACCCGGCGTGCCCGGGATCGCCCACGCGCGGGCGAGCGTCTCGGGGTCGCGGACGTACGGCCAGAACTCGCCGGAGTCGTTGTCCGCGTTGGGCTCGGACGCGAACTCGACGTGCAGGTCGGGCAGCGTCTCGACGTCCGGGATCAGCCACGGCTCGGAGCCGTTCGCGATCGCGCCGTCCGAGAGCAGCAGCACCGGCGTGCGGTACTTCAGCGCGATGCGGGTCGCCTCGACGGCCGCGTCGAAGCAGTCCGCCGGCGAGAGCGGCGCGACGATCGGGACCGGCGATTCACCGTTGCGGCCGAACATCGCCTGCAGCAGGTCGGCCTGCTCGGTCTTGGTCGGCAGGCCGGTCGACGGGCCGCCGCGCTGGACGTCGATGACGACCAGTGGCAGTTCGACCATCACGCCGAGGCCGACGGCTTCGGACTTCAGCGCGACACCCGGGCCGGACGTCGAGGTGACGCCGAGCGCGCCGCCGTAGGACGCGCCGAGCGCCGCGCCGATGCCGGCGATCTCGTCTTCGGCCTGGAAGGTGATGATGCCGAAGTTCTTGTGCTTGGACAGCTCGTGGAGGATGTCCGACGCCGGGGTGATCGGGTACGTGCCCAGCAGGATCTGCAGGCCGGAGCGCTGCCCGGCGGCCACGATCCCGTAGGCGAGCGCGGTGTTGCCGGTGATCTGCCGGTAGGTGCCCTGGGCCAGCTTCGCCGGGGCGACCTCGAACGTCGTCGCGAACGACTCGGTCGTCTCGCCGTAGTTCCAGCCCGCGCGGAAGGCGAGGATGTTGGCCTCGGCGATGTCGGGCTTCTTCGCGAACTTCTCGCGCAGGAACCGTTCGGTGCCTTCGGTGGGCCGGTGGTACATCCAGGACAGCAGGCCGAGCGCGAACATGTTCTTGCAGCGCTCGGCGTCCTTCTTGCCGAGGCCGGTGTCCGCGAGCGCGCCCTGGGTCAGGGTCGACATGGCGACCCGGTGCACCTGGTAGGCGGCGAGGCTGTCGTCGTCGAGCGGGTCGGTCGCGTAGCCGACCTTGGTCAAGTTGCGCTTGATGAAGTCGTCGGTGTTGAGGATGATCGTCCCGCCCTGCGGGACGTCGGCCACGTTCGCCTTCAGCGCGGCCGGGTTCATCGCCACCAGGACGTCCGGCCGGTCGCCGGGGGTGAGGATGTCGTAGTCGGCGAAGTGCACCTGGAAGCTCGAGACGCCGGGGATGGTGCCCTGCGGCGCGCGGATCTCGGCGGGGAAGTTCGGCATCGTCGAGAGGTCGTTGCCGAAGGCGGCGGCTTCGGATGTGAAGCGGTCACCGGTCAGCTGCATGCCGTCACCGGAGTCGCCCGCGAACCGGATGACCACCCGGTCGAGCTTGCTGACCTCGGTCGTCCTGGTCGCGGCGAGCGAGCCGTGACCAGCGCCGTTGCCGTTCGCACTCGTGCTCATGAGTCAGGGATTCCCTCTCTCCCGACGTTGCGGCCGTCGATCGCCCGCCTGGTGTCGCGGCAGGCGGATCACCAGGCACTACCACGAGGTTAGCTCGCGCCCGGCGCCCATGTTTCCGCGCGTCCGGGGTCGTTGGCGACCTCTGTTATGCCCTGTCGGTCCTCTGTGCTGGTCCGACAAATACCTGTGACCGATGGTAACGGTTAAGTTAGGGGGCCTGTTGTGATGCGCGTCTCGCGGTGTGGGGTCCACGCAGTGGGATTCAGGGGCGGGACCGGATCCGCGCCCGCATCGCCTCGACGCGCTCGGCGAACTCGGGGGAGGCCAGTGACGCCAGCTGCGGCTCGAGCTCGACGTCGACGGCGTCCGCGTGGGCGGCCAGCGAGGCGGTCGTCCGCAGGCTGCGCTTGGTGGCGAGGAGCGCTTCTCGCGGCGCGGCGACCGCCGGGGCGGCCAGCTCGCGGGCGGCGGCGAGGAGGTCTTCGTGCTCGCCGTCGACCACGCGCAGCGCCAGCCCGGCGGCGACCGCGGCTTCGGCGTCGAGGGGCTGCCCGAACAACGTCATCGCGGCGGCCTGCTGCGGCCCGGCCAGGCGCTGCGTCATCCAGGTCATCCCGCCGCCGGGGTGCAGCCCGAGCTCGAGGAACCGGGCGACGAACTTCGCCCGTGGCCCGGCGAGCCGCACGTCGGCGGCGAGTGCGAGGTTCAGCCCGGCCCCGACGGCCGCCCCGCCGACGGCGGCGATGGTCGGCAGCGCGCACCGCGCGACGGCGAGGAAGCCCGCGTAGATGGCGCGCAGGCCGGCTTCGTCGGCGTGGGTCAGCGCGGAGAGGTCGGCACCGGCGCAGAAGGCGGGCGGCGTCCCGGTGACGACGACGGCGTGCACGGATCCGTCCCGCTCGGCGGCCTCGACGGCGGCCACGAGCTGCGCGGAGAGGTCGAGGGTCAGCGCGTTGCGGCTGCCGGGCGCGTCGACGGTGAGGAGCGCGACGCCGCCGGTGTGCTCGCTGACGATGCTGTCGGTCATCGGGTCAGGGTATTGGTGGTGCATGGGGGAATTGCTGGTGGTGCTGGTCGGCAACCTGCTGACGATGATCGACATGACGGAGCTGTTCGGCGCCCGCCGCCGTCGCGCCCGCGCCGCGGCTTCCGCGCGGGGTGAGCGGGTGTCGATCCCGTGCGTGCTGCGCTCCGAAGACCTGACGGAGGGCCGTGAACGCCGCGGCTGGGTCGCGGTCGGCGAGGGTCCGGCGACGTGGCGGACCCCGGGCGCGGAGCCGGTGGCGTTCGACCCGGGCGAGCTGACGATGCAGGCGGTGGACCAGAAGGCGGTCACGTTCCACGCGGCGGGCGGGCGCACGGAGCTGCGGCTGCACCCGGACGAGGCCCCGCTGGTCCTGCGGGCACTGGCGGACTGAGGGGGCGCCTCACGCCTCCGGCGTGGGCGGCCGCTCCAGCAGCCGGGAAAGCACCACCGTCGACACCGTCCGGTCCACGATCTCCAGCCCCCGCAGCCGCTCCAGCGCCGTCTCCAGGTGGTGGATGTCCGCCGCTCGCAGGTGGACTATCGCGTCCGCCGCGCCCGACACCGTGTACGCCGCCACCACCTCCGGCAACGGCTCCAGCCGCGCCCGGATGCGGGCCGGGGTGATGTTGCCCTGGCACGTGACCTCGACGAACGCCTCCGTTCCCCAGCCCAGCGCCTCCGGGTCGACCACCGCCGTGAAGCCGCGGAGGATGCCCGTTTCCAGGAGCCGGTCGACCCGCCGCTTGACCGCCGGGGCGGACAGGCCGACCACCTTGCCGATCTCCGCGTAGCTCGAGCGCGCGTTCGCCACGAGGCACGAAACGATTCGCTGGTCGATGGTGTTCACACGCAACACTTAGCACAGATGTGCGCAGCGAACAGCGATTGATTGCGGAATTAGGTGGACCTTACCCTGCAATCATGCAGGAGATGCGCGTACCGACCACCCGTCGATACCTCATGTGCCCCCCGCGCCACTTCGCGGTGGACTACGTGATCAACCCCTGGATGGACCCGACCCAGCCGGTCAGCGCCGACGTCGCCGTCGCGCAGTGGACCGAGCTGCGCGACACCTACCGCCGCCTCGGCCACACCGTCGAGGAGATCGACGCCCAGCCCGGGCTGCCCGACATGGTCTTCGCCGCCAACTCCGGCACGGTCGTCGACGGCCGCGTGCTCGGCTCGCGGTTCCGCGCGCCCCAGCGGGCCGCCGAGGCCGAGCACTTCCGCCGCTGGTTCGTCGAGCACGGCTACCGCGACATCACCATGCCCGAGAAGATCAACGAGGCCGAGGGCGACTTCGCCTGGACGGGCTCGCTGCTCCTGGCCGGCACCGGCTTCCGTACTGACCCGGCCGCGCACGCCGAGGCCCAGGAGGTCCTCGGGGTCCCGGTCGTCTCGCTCCAGCTGGTCGACCCGCGCTACTACCACCTCGACACGGCGCTGTTCGTGCTCGCCGAGGCCACCGACGCCACGCGCGCACAGATCGTCTACTACCCGGCCGCCTTCTCGGCCGGCTCGCGCCGGGTGCTCGAGCGGCTGTTCCCGGACGCCGTGCACGCGACGAAGGAGGACGCCGAATGTTTCGGGCTCAACGGCGTTTCCGACGGCCGCAATGTGGTGCTCCCCGTCGAGGCAACTCGATTGGGTGACTTGCTTGCGGAGCGTGGTTACGAGCCGGTCTACGTCGACATCTCCGAGCTGCGGAAAGCCGGTGGCGGCCCGAAGTGCTGCACGCTGGAGATTCGCAAGGGGTGAATCCCGCCGGAACCTGTAACTCACCCGTTTGCCACGGCGATTAATCGAAGTAACAAATCGACTACTCGCGGTGGCAGGGCGGTGGAAGCGGTGGCGGTGGTCCTCGCGGTGCACGGAATAGGCCGGCCGGCTCGCCAGCTCGAACCGGGCGAGGACGAGCGCTGGCTGACCGTCGAGCAGTTCGACCGGGTGCTCGACACCGCCGCCGAGCGCGACGACGTCCACCTGACGTTCGACGACGGCAACGAGTCCGACGTCGAGATCGCGCTGCCGAGGCTGGTCGACCACGGGCTGACGGCGGAGTTCTTCCCGCTGGCCGGCCGCCTCGGGCAGCGCGGCTACCTCGACCGCGACGGCCTGCGCGAGCTCGTGCGCGCCGGGATGGAGATCGGCTCGCACGGCTGGGAGCCGCGCGACTGGCGGCGGCTCGACGACCGCCACGCCCGCCGCGAGCTGACCGACGCGCCGAAGCTCCTCGGCGACCTGTGCGGGAAGCCGGTGCGGCGGTACTCGCTGCCGTTCGGCGCCTACGACAAGCGCGTGCTCGAGCGGCTGCGCCAGGCCGGCGCGACGCGGGTCTACACGAGCGACGGCGGCGCGGTCGAGCGCGACGGCTGGCTGCAGGCGCGCACGGAGCTGCACCACGACCTCGACGGCGAGTGGCTCGACGGCGTGCTCGAAGGCGGGCACCGGCGGCCGCACTGGGTCACGCGGCTGTTCCGCCGCGGCTGACGCCGGTTTTGCCCGATCGGCCGACCGGCCGCTTTGCCGGTGACCGGAACACGGTCCAGACCAATTTCCGGGCCGCTCGCCCGATGAGCAGCCTTTTCGCCAAGTCCGGCCGCATGCCGGGAAATTCCGGCACGCGCAGGTCTTGAACCCGGCGCGGCCCGGGGTGCATCCTGATGCCCCGCCGCCGTAAGGAAAGTTTCCTAACTAAAGGGAGCACCGGGAAATGCGGAAACTGATCCTGCTCGCGACCCTGGCGCTGGCCTCGGCCATGATGCCCGCCACCCTCGCCACCGCCGCGCCGGCGGCACCGGCCGCACCGGCCACCGTCGAAGCCGGCCCGACCGCGGCCCAGCTGCTGGCCAAGACGAACAGCTGCAAGCAGATCTCCAACGGCAAGTACAAGACCGACGAAGACGTCTCGGGCAAGACGGTCGCCGTCTGCGACGCCAACGGCGCCGTGTTCTGGAAAGCCGACATGGACATCGACTGCGACGGCCAGCGCTCCACGCAGTGCAACGAAGACACCGACTGCTGCTACCAGGACGACACGGCGTTCCACCAGTCCGACGGCAAGCCGCTCAACGCCGCGAAGCTGCCCTACATCGTCGTGCCGAGCTCCAGCAGCATCTGGAAGTACTCCTCGTCGCAGCTGAAGGGCGGCGGTTCCTGCGCGGTGATCTACAACGGCAAGGTCGAGTACGCCGTCATCGGCGACACCGGGCCGACGCAGATCATCGGCGAAGCCTCCTACGCGACGGCGAAGGACCTCGGCATCAACCCCGACCCGTCGAACGGCGGCACCGACTCCGGTGTGACGTACATCTGCTTCAAGAACTCGGCCGTTTCGCCGATCGAGAACCACGCGAACGCCGTGAGCAAGGGCGAGGGTCTCGCCACCACCTTCGTGAACAACAACTGAACGTCCGCATTTCCGAGGGGCCGACCCGCCGACGGCGGGCCGGCCCCTCGGCCTGCGTGCCCGGCGCCCGCTGACCGGAACCGCGCACACCGTGTCGATCACCCACTGCAAGATGCATTTCCGGGCTGAATCGAGACACATTTCCCGCCGGTAAACCGGTTCGCCTCACGGCAGGCTCACGCTTTACCCCGTTCGCCACCCCCGCGGTAACGATCCAGGGGAGCGCGGCGACCAACTTGAGGGTCGCGCGGAAAAGCGGAGGTTTTGGCGTGAAGATCAGTGTCTTCGGGCTCGGTTACGTCGGTTGTGTCTCCGCCGCGTGCCTGGCGGGGCAGGGGCACCGGGTGGTCGGCGTGGACGTCAACCCGGTCAAGATCGACCTCATCACCGCCGGCAACGCGCCGGTGGTCGAGGAGCGGATCGGCGAGCTCACCGCCGAAGTCGTCGCGAGCGGCGCGCTGAGAGCCACGACCGACGTCGCGGAAGCGGTCGCCGACAGCGAGATCTCGCTGGTCTGCGTCGGCACGCCGTCGGCGCCGAACGGCAGCCTCTCGACGGTCTACCTCGAGCGCGTCGCCGAGGAAATCGGCGAGGCGATCGCGAACAAGAGCGACCGGCACACCGTCGTCTTCCGCAGCACGATGCTGCCGGGCACCTGCCTGGACCTGCTGATCCCGATCCTGGAGAAGGCTTCGGGCCGCACCGCGGGCGTCGACTTCGGCGTCGCGGTGAACCCCGAGTTCCTGCGCGAGGGCACCAGCGTCCGCGACTTCTTCGACCCGCCGAAGACCGTGATCGGCGAGATCGACGAAGCCAGCGGTGACGCCGTCGCCGCGCTCTACGAAGGCCTGCCCGGGCCCGTCTTCCGCGTGCCGATCCCGGTCGCGGAGATGACGAAGTACGCCGACAACTCCTTCCACGGCCTGAAGATCGGCTTCGCGAACGAGCTCGGCTCGATCTGCCGGGCGCTGGGCCTCGACTCGCACCAGGTGATCGACGTCTTCCTCGCCGACACCAAGCTCAACGTCAGCCCGGCCTACCTCAAGCCCGGGTTCGCCTTCGGCGGCTCGTGCCTGCCGAAGGACCTGCGCGGGCTGGTCTACGCCGCGCACCGCGCCGACGTCAGCGTGCCGATCCTGTCGCACGTGCTCGCGTCCAACGACGATCACCTGCAGCGCGCGTTCGACCTGGTCGCACGCACCGGCAAGCGCAAGGTCGGCCTGTTCGGCCTCTCCTTCAAGCCGGGCACCGACGACCTGCGCGAGTCCCCGCTGGTCGAGCTGGCCGAGAAGCTGCTCGGCAAGGGCTACGACCTCAAGATCTACGACGCGAACGTCAGCCTCTCGCGGCTGATGGGCGCCAACCGCGAATACATCGAGGGCCGGCTGCCGCACCTCGGCCAGCTGCTCGCCGGGTCCGTCGAAGAAGTCATGGACCACGCCGACGTCCTCGTCGTCGGCTGCAAGGACCCGGACGTGCTGGCGGCCCTGCCGCACGGCAGCGACCGGGTGCTCGTCGACCTCGTCCGCCTGCCCGACGCGGCGACGCGTCGCCTTGAAGAGGGATACGCCGGCCTTGCCTGGTAAAGCGCTCATCCTCGTCGAAAACCTCTCCGTTCCCTTCGACCGGCGGGTCTGGCAGGAGTCCACGACCCTGCGCGACGCCGGGTGGGAAGTCCACGTGATCTGCCCGCAGGGCACGAAACGCGACACCGAGGCCGAAGCCGTCGTCGACGGCGTCCACATCCACCGCTACCCGCTCAAGGCCGCGACCGGCGGGCCCGCGGGCTACCTGCAGGAGTACGGCAGCGCGCTGTGGCACACGCTGCGGCTGGCCCGGAAGGTCGGCCCGGTCGACGTCGTGCACGCCTGCAACCCGCCGGATCTGCTGTACGTGGTCGCGAAGGTGCTGAAGCGCCAGGGCGCGAAGTTCATCTTCGACCAGCACGACCTGTGCCCCGAGCTGTACCTCTCGCGCTTCGACCGCGGGCAGGACCTGCTCTACCGCGGGGTGTGCGCGCTCGAACGCGCCACCTACCGCACCGCCGACGTCGTCATCTCGACGAACGAGAGTTACAAGCAGGTCGCCCGGATCCGCGGCGGCAAGCGCCCCGAGGACGTCTTCGTGGTGCGCAGCGCGCCGGTCGTCGAGCGGTTCCACGAGGTCCCCGTCGAGCCCGAGCTGAAGAAGGGCAAGCCCTTCATGCTCGCCTATCTCGGCGTGATGGGCCCGCAGGACGGCGTCGACTACGCCCTGCGCGCGCTCGCGAAGCTGCGCGACGAGGTCGGGCGCACCGACTGGCACGCGGTGTTCGTCGGCTCCGGCGACGCCTTCGACGACATGGTCGCGCTCTCGGCGAAGCTCGGGCTGGCCAACCAGGTCGAGTTCACCGGCCGGATCCCCGACGAGGACCTGGTCCGCTACCTCTCCACCGCCGACGTCTGCCTGTCGCCGGACCCGCTGAACCCGCTCAACGACGTCTCCACGATGAACAAGGTCATGGAGTACATGGCGATGAGCAAGCCGATCGTCTCGTTCGAACTGCGCGAAGCGCGCGTTTCGGCGGGCGACGCGGCGGTCTACGCCCCGGCCAACGACGAGTCGGCGTTCGCGAAGCTCGTCTCGCAGCTGCTCGACGACCCCGAAGAGCGGGTCCGGATGGGCAAGCTCGGGCAGGCCAGGGTCGCCGGCACGCTCTCGTGGGAGAACTCGGCGAAGAACCTCCTCGCCGCGTATGAGCACGCTGTGAAGTCCTGATCGCCGTTTGGTCAAGAACTCACCGGACGTGTAACCAATGCTCCCGGTCCGACGACGGTTCGGGTAACCGGCCGATCCACTGACCCCGTTCGGCGTACCCGTCTCAGGAATGGAGATACCGCCGTTGACTGAAGACACGGTGCGCCTGGCCCTGATCGGGCAGGTCGTCCGGCGACGATGGCGGCTGCTGGCCGCACTCGCCGTCCTGGGCGCGGCGGTCGGCGCCGCGGCGTCGTTCCTGCTGTCGCCGGGCTACCAGACGTCGTCGAGCGTGCTGCTGCAAGGACCGCGGCAGGCCGACGAGCTGCTGACCCAGGCCGAGGTCGCGACCAGCTCGGTCGTGCTCGACCGGGCCGCCGCCGTGCTCCCGTGGCACCCGAGCGGCGCGGACCTGAAGAAGCAGGTCAAGACGTCGGTGGCGAACGGCAACGTCGTGGCGATCACCGTGTCCGCCGACACCGCCGAGCACGCCCAGCAGCTCGCCGACCAGGTCGCGCAGCAGTTCGTCAAGTACTCCGGTCAGCTGGCGAGCAACTCCGCCGACGCCTCGGTGCAGCTGGCCCAGGAGCAGCGCGAGTCGCTGCGCAACCAGGTCAAGCTGACCACCGAGAAGATCAGCGACATCGCCAAGAACGTCGGCGGGGACCTCACCGTCGAAAGCGTCCAGGTCCGCACCCAGCTCGAAGGGCTCCGGTCGTCGCTGGAGCAGGCCATCAACGACCTGAACCAGGCCGACCTCGCCACCGGCGTCGGCAACACCGTGGTGATGGGCAGCGCCGAGCGCCCGGACGCGGCGGCCGCGCCGACGCTGACGCAGCTCGCCGTCGGCGGCGCGGTGCTGTTCTTCCTCGCCGGCGTGTTCGGCCACCTGTTCACCGCCCGCGCCGACCGGCGGCTGCGCGGCGAACCGCAGATCGCCGCCGCGCTCGGCGCGCCGATCCTCGCCGGCGTCGACGTCGAGACCCCGCAGGGCGACCAGCTCCCGGCCGCCGGGTTCACCGGCAAGGTGCGGCGGCTGCTCGGCGGCGACCGGCCGTGGGTGCTGCCGCCGGTGGCGACCTCGGCCGACGAGGTAAACCGCGACATCCGCTACCGGCGGGTGCTGGCCCGGCTGTCCTCCGGCCCCGCCGACGTCCTGCTCCTGGTCGGCGACGACGACGAGACCGGCCGCCTGGCCGCCGAGCAGCTCGCCGGGCTGGCCGACCGGTTGTCCGTGCCGCTGCGCGTCTTCGAATACTCCGCCGAGCGGCCGACCGTGCCGGACGGCAGCGCCGGCTCCGGCGTCCTGCTCGTCCTCGGCGCCGGTACCCGCACCGCGTGGGAGCTCGTCCGGCTCGCCGAAGCCTGCGCCGACGCCGGCCAGGAGGTCGTCGGCGCCGTCCTCACCCACCCCGTCCGACCGGCCGAGCCGGAGAAGAAGCCCGAACCCGCGGCGGAAGCCCCCGAGAAAGCCCTGGCAGGTTCGGCGTGACCACCTCCGAAACCCCGACCGCACCCCTCATCGACCTGCAACGCCTCTTCGTCGCCATCCGGCGCCGCAAGCGCTTCTGGCTCACCACCGCGCTGCTCGGGCTGATCGCCGGCGCGGCGGTCGGCATCGTGCTGCCGGCGCCGCCGACCGCGGTCGCCAAGATCATCGTCGTCCACCAGGACGACTCGCCGACCGACAGCGGCACGCTCATGCGCACCGACGTCGCCGTGCTGTCGACCACGCGGATCGCCGAAGGCGCGCTGAAGAAGCTCAACAGCACCGAAGCGCCCGAAGAGTTCTTGAAGAACTACGCGGGCCTGGGCCTGACGAACAACGTCCTGCAGATCACCGTCAAGGCCAAGAGCGACGAAGAGGCCGTGGCGCAGGCGCAGGCGCTGGCCGACACGTTCATCACCGACCACGTCCAGCGCAGCCAGGCCGCGGCGGCCGCCCAGTCCAAGGCCATCCTCGACCAGCGCAAGAACGCGCAGGACGAGCTGACCAAGGTCGACCAGCAGATCGCCGACGAGACCGGCAAGGGCCGCAACGCGAACGCCAGCACCCTCGAAGGCATGTACGGCCGCCGCGCCGCACTGGCGTCGCAGATCTCCGACTTCGACTCCCGCGCCCAGCAGGCCGGCATCGGCAGCCCGCAGGTCGCCGCGGGCACCCAGATCGTCGACGCGCCCCGGGCGCTGCCGAAGGCGTTCCTCAAGACGGAGGCGACCAACGGCGGCATCGGCTTCGCGCTCGGCCTGGCCCTCGGGCTCGCGTTCGCCGCGATCGGCGCGGTGTCGCGCGACCGGCCGGTGCTGCGCCGCGAGATCTCCACGCACCTCGGCGCGTCCGTGCTCGCCCAGCTGCCGTCGAAGCGCCGGGGCCTGGCCCGGGTGTGGAAGCGCGCGCGGGTGGTGTCCGACCGCGAACGCGTCGCCACGACGCTCGCCCGCGTGATCAAGAAGGACGCGCGCGGGGTGTCGGTGCTCGAACTCGGCGCGCCGAAGGTCGCCGCCGCGCTCGCCCTCGACATCGCCGCGGACCTGGCGGACGGCGGGCGCGCGAGCGTCGTCGACGACCTGCCCGGCGAAGACGTCCGCAAGCTGGCGGCGGAGACCAAGAGCGACGTCTCCGTGGTCGGCGCCGGCGACAGCGGCTCCGGCGGGCGCCGTATCGGCGTCGGCACGGTCGCGCCCGGCACGGCGTGGACCGACCTGGAGCACCTCGGCGCGGAGACCGTGCTGGTCGTCAAGGCCGGGTACGCCAACACGCTCTGGCTGCACACCGTCGCGCGGCAGCTCGCCGACCAGCACATCCCGATCATCGGCGTGGTGCTGGTCGACCCGGACCCGCGGGACAAGTCCGACGGCACGCTGTGGGACGGCCTGCACACGGCGCTGCGCGGCCGCGCCGGGCACGCGCCGACCCCCGCGGCCGTCCCGGGCGTCGTCGCGGTCGAGCAGGAAGACCGCCTGGACGAGCTGGCCGCCCGGATCGCCGAGCGGGTCGCCAAAACCGAGCAGCCGACGCGCCGGTTCACCCCGGTCCGGCCGGTGCTCCCGCCCGCGCTCGCCACGCCCAAACCGCCGGCGGCACCGCTGCCGGCCCCCGGCTCCGTCAGCGTCCCGGACCACCTGGACGCCCCGACGAAGAAGTTCGCCCCGGTCAAGCCCCCGAAGCGGCCGACGCCGTTCAAGCGCGACCACGGCGAGCCCGCCCACACGGGCGAACTGAACGCCGAGCTCGAGCCAGAAAAAAGCGCTGAGGTCTCCTGACCCGCGCCCCAAATGAAGGGGTCCCACTCGAGATGTGCGGCATCGCAGGCACCTACCTCTGGCCGGACGGCGGGCCGCTGACCGACCGGCTGACCAAGACGCTGGCCCACCGCGGGCCGGACGGCTCCGGCCGCTACGAGCACCGCGCCGGCCCCGGGGAAGTCCACCTCGGCCACCGGCGGCTGTCGATCGTGGACCTGTCCGAGACCGGCGCCCAGCCGATGGTCCACGACGGCCTCGCGCTGAGCTACAACGGCGAGCTGTACAACGCGCCCGAGCTGCGGGCCGAGCTCGCCGCGGCCGGCGTCCGCTTCCGCGGCACGTCCGACACCGAGGTGCTGCTGCAGGCGTGGCGGCGCTGGGGCACCGACTGCCTGCCGAAGCTGCGCGGGATGTTCGCCTTCGCCATCTTCGAGGAGGGCACCGGCGAGCTTTTCCTGGTCCGCGACCAGCTCGGCATCAAGCCGCTGTTCTTCGTGCAGCGCAACGGCGGGATCGCGTTCGCCTCCGAGCTCAAGGCCCTCGCCGGTGAGCTCGGCGGGTCGCTGCAGGTCGACAGCGGCGCGCTGATCGCGTCGCTGCTCTACTACTGGGTGCCCGACAGCCGGTGCGCCTACCAGGGCGCGGAGAAGCTGCAGCCGGGCACGTGGCTGCGCTGCCGCCCGGACGGCCAGGTCGACCGCGGCCGGTTCTGGTCGCTGCGGGAGGTCGCCGAGGAGGGCGCCGCCTTCGACGGCGAGGTCGACCTGCATTCCGTCATCGCGGAATCCACCGCCAAGCACCTGATCTCCGACGTCCCGGTCGCGACGTTCCTCTCCGGCGGCCTGGACTCCAGCTACCTGACGGCGCTGGCCGCGCGTTCGCAGCCGGGGATTTCGGCCTACACCATCGGGTTCCGCGCCGAGGACGCCAAGTTCGAGGCCATGCCGGACGACCTCAAGTACGCCCGGATCGTGGCCCAGCGGTTCGGCGTCGACCTGCACGAGATCGAGATCGCGCCGCAGGTGCTCGACCTGCTGCCGAAGATGACCTACCACCTCGACGAGCCGATCGGCGACCCGGCGGCGATCAACTCGTTCCTGATCTGCTCGGCCGCGCGCGAGGCCGGTGTCAAGGTGATGCTCTCCGGGATGGGCGCCGACGAGCTGTTCGCCGGCTACCGCAAGCACCTCGCGAACCTGATCGCGCTGCGCTACCACAAGGTGCCGGGCGCGGTCCGGCGGCCGGTCGAGTCCATTGTGGACCGGCTGCCGGTCGCCTCGGCCAAACGCGGGTACCGGTCGGTGCGGTTCGCGAAGCGGTTCCTGTCCTTCGCGGGCCTGCCGGAGGAGACGGCGTTCCGGCGCAGCTACACGATGTACGACCGCGCGGAGCTGCTCGACCTGGTCAACCCGGACCTCGCGCCGGTCGTCGACGACGTCCTGACCGAGCACTCGGACACCTACCACGACCAGGCGCTCGACGACTTCGTCAACCGGATGTGCCTGGCCGATTCGCGGCTGTTCCTGCCCGGGCTGAACCTGACCTACACCGACCGCTCGACGATGGCGGCGTCCACCGAGGTGCGCACGCCGTTCGTCGACGTCGAGGTCGTGCGGGCGGCGTTCAAGATCCCGGGCAACAAGAAGATCGTCGGCCGCGCGGGCAAGGTCGCGCTGAAGAACGCGGCGCTGAACATCCTGCCGAGCGAGATCGTGCACCGGCCGAAGGGCCTGTTCAGCGCGCCGCTGCGGGCCTGGATGAGCCGCGACCTGGCGCCGCTGGTGCGCGAAGTCGTCAACGAGGGTGTGCTCGTTTCTTCGGGATTCCTGCAGCGCGAGGCGTTGCAGCGCATGGTCGCCGAGGACGCCGCCGGCCAGGAGGACCGCGGCAAGCACCTCTGGCACGTCTTGACTCTTGAGTATTGGTACCGGAACGCGATGTCTGGAGCGGGAGCGAAGTGAAGCAGGTAGTCCAGAACTACAAGAGCGGGGAACTGGCGCTCCTCGAGGTCCCCGAACCCGCCTGCAAGCCCGGCGGCGTGCTGGTGCGGACGGTGTACTCGCTGATCTCGACCGGCACCGAGATGATGAAGGTGTCCGAGGCCAGCCTGTCCCTGGTGGGCAAGGCGAAGGCCCGCCCGGACCAGGTGGCGAAGGTGATGCAGAGCGTCGCCACCAACGGCCTTTCGGCGACCTACCGCAAGGTGACGTCCAAACTGGACTCCTACACCCCGCTCGGCTATTCGCTGTGCGGCATCGTCGAGCAGGTCGGCGACGGCATCACCGACGTCGCGGTCGGCGACCTCGTGGCGTGCGCGGGCAACGAGCACGCGCTGCACTCCGAGCTGAACTGGGTGCCGAAGAACCTCTACTCGCGCGTCCCGAACGGTGTCGACCCGCGGCACGCGGCGTTCGGCACCGTCGGCTCGATCGCCATGCAGGGCGTCCGCCGCGGCGAACCGCAGATCGGCGACGTCGCGCTCGTGATCGGCCTCGGCCTGATCGGCCAGCTCGTCGTCCAGCTGCTGACGTCGTCCGGCGTGCGCGTCGTCGGCGTCGACCCGGACCCGGAGCGCTGCAAGCTCGCCGAGAGCCTCGGCGCGCTGACGTGCGCGCACCCGGCGTCCGGCATCGTCGACAACGCCGTGGCCGAGCTGACCCACGGCGCGGGCGTCGACCAGACCTACCTCGCGGCCGGCGGCAACACGAACGACCCGGTGGAGCTGGCCGCGAAGCTGTCGCGCGACCGCGGCCGCGTCATCGACATCGGCAAGTGCAAGCTCGACCTGCCGTGGAACGCCTACTACGAGAAGGAACTGGACGTCCGGTTCTCGCGCTCCTACGGCCCGGGCCGCTACGACCCGTCGTACGAGCTGGAGGGGCGCGACTACCCGATCGGCCAGGTCCGCTGGACCGAGCGCCGCAACCTCGAGTGCGTCCTCGACCTGATCGCCCGCGACCGCCTCGACGTCGAGCCGCTGATCACGCACGTCTCGGACTTCTCGTCGGCGGTCGAGACGTACCAGTCGCTGAACGACGGCTCGCTGAAGGCGGTGGCGGTGCTGTTCCGCTACCCCGACGCGGTCGCCCGCACGGAGCCCGTCGTGACGTCGGCGCGCGTCGGCGTGACCTCGCGTGCGGCGGCCGCGCTCCCCGCGGGACAGCCGGTGCGCCTGGGCTTCATCGGCGCGGGCAACTACGCGTCGTCGATGCTGCTGCCGCACCTGGTCGAGCGCTCGGACGTCCAGCTCAAGCACGTCGCGACGACGTCCGCGCTGTCCGGCGCCAACGCCCGCCGCAAGTTCGGCTTCGCCGAGGCGTCCACCGACATCGACAACGTCCTCGGCGACTCCTCGATCGACGCGGTCTTCGTGGTGACGCGGCACAGCTCGCACGCGGAGCTGACGCGCCAGGCGCTGCTGGCGGGCAAGACGGTGTTCGTCGAGAAGCCGCTGGCGCTGTCGGAAGCGGAGTTGCAGAAGGTCCTCGACGCGATCGAGGAGTCCGGCAACGACCGCCTCCAGGTCGGCTTCAACCGCCGTTTCGCGCCACTGCTGCACGAAGCCCGCGACCGGTTCGGCCCCCGGGTCGGCCCGGCGACGGTCCGCTACCTGGTCAACGCGGGCCGCCTCGACCACGGCAGCTGGTACAACCAGACGGACTCGGAAGGGTCCCGTTTCGTGGGCGAAGGCGGCCACTTCATCGACACGGTGAGCTGGCTCCTCGACGCCGACCCGGTCTCGGTGTACGCAACGGGAGACCTGCAGGTGACGCTCGGCTACCCGGACGGCTCGACGGCGGTGATCACGTACGCGGAGACGGGCTCCTCGGGCTTCCCGAAGGAGACACTGGACCTGACGGCCGACGGCAAGGTCCTGAAGTTCGACGACTACGTCCGGGCATCGGTGTACTCGCGCAAGAAGTGGGCCAGCTCTCGCATCCCGAAGGGCCGCGACAAGGGCCAGGCGGCCGAGGTCAACGCGTTCCTGGAGGCGGTGCGGACGGGCGCGCCGATGCCGATCTCGGTGGCCTCCCTGGCGGCGACGACGCTGGCGACGTTGGCGGCCCAGTCGAGCGTCGCGAACGCGGCCCCGGTGCGGATCGAGCTGCCGCAGAAGACGGGCGCCCCGGCATGACGACAACGGCACCGCTCCGGCCGCGGCCCGGCTGTTTCTTGGCCCTGACGATCCCGCCGCGGGCGGCCGGCGTACAGGCCCTGGCGCGCGCGGTGCCGGTGCGGCCGCGGATGGCCGGCGCTCAGTCGTCGGCGGCGGTGGCACCGGCGCGTCCGCGGGCGGCAGGCGTGCAGGTCTTGGCGGGCGCGGTGCCGGTGCGACCGCGGGCGGCTGGGGGCCCGCGATGATGGGGCCCGGCTGGTACCTGCGCCGGCTGTCCCGCATGGGGCCGGCCGAGGTCGTCGGGCGTGCTCGGCATGCCGTCGTCCAGCGGCAGTGGCGGTCCGCCTTGCCGGTGGCGCCGGACTGGCCGTCGCACCCGCGGTTCACCGCCGGGCTGCCGGCCGGGGTGCTGGGCAAGGTGTCCGCCGAGGCGGTTTCGCGGCTGCTGGCCACCGCCGACGAGCTGATGGCGGGCCGCGCCGAGTACTTCGGCGTGGTCCGCACCGACATGGTCTCGCCGGACTGGTTCCTCGACCCGAAGACCGGCCGCCGCGCGCCCTCGGACGTGTACGCCTTCGACGTCCCGTACCGGTCGGAAGACGCGGTCGGCGACATCAAGCAGATCTGGGAACCGTCGCGCCACCAGCACCTGACCGTGCTGGCCGCGGCGTACGCGCTGACCGGCAAGCCTGCTTACGCCACGCGCGTCGCCGCCCACCTGCGTTCGTGGTGGGCGGAAAACCCGCCGCTGCAGGGCCCGCACTGGGTGAGCGGCATCGAGCTCGGCATCCGGCTGCTGTCGTGGGTCTGGACGCGCCGCCTGCTCGACGGCTGGGCGGGCGCGCCGGAGCTGTTCGAGGACAACCCGGACTTCCAGCTCCAGCTGTGGCACCACCAGAACTGGCTCGCGACCCTGCGCAGCCACGGCTCCTCGGCCAACAACCACGTGATCGCCGAGGACGCGGGCCTGCTGGCCGCGGCGTGCGCGTTCGGCTGGTTCCCGGAGTCGGCGGGCTGGCGGACATCGGCGACGCGTTCGCTGGACGTCCAGCTCGGCCGCAACACGTTCCCGTCCGGGCTGAACGCCGAACTCGCCTCGGAGTACCACGGCCTGGTCCTGGAGCTGGGCCTCGCGGCCGCGCTCGAGGCCGACGCGGCGGGCACGCCGGTGCCGGACTCGACGTGGGACGTCCTGCTCCGGATGACCGACGCCCTGGCGTCCATTGTGGACAACAAGCTGCACCCCCCTCGGCAGGGCGACGCCGACGACGGCTTCGGCCTGATCGTCGACGGCGTCTCGACCGATCGCTGGGCGTCGCTGCTGGCCACCGGCGAGGTCCTGTTCGGCCGCCTGGGCTGGTGGCCGCCGCTCCCGGGGGACGACGTCCGCACGCCCCTGCTGGCGTCGTTGGCCGCGCGCACCCCGCGGGCGACCGGCGTCCGGCCCGGTCAGCGGCCGGCCCACCTGCGCGACGCGGGCATGACGATCTTGCGCTCGGGCCGCGTGTGGGCCCGCTGCGACGGCGGCCCCCACGGGTTCCTGTCGATCGCGGCCCACGCCCACGCGGACGCGCTGTCGGTGGAGGTCCGCCACGACGGCGTCGAGATCCTCGCCGACCCGGGCACGTTCTGCTACCACGGCGAACCGCAGTGGCGGTCGTACTTCCGCTCGACACTCGGCCACAACACCCTGGAACTGGAAGGTCGCGACCAGTCGGTCTCGGGCGGCCCGTTCCTGTGGACCCGCCACGCGGTGACGAAGGTCCTCGACGTCCGCACCCCATCCGACGGCCCCGCCCGCTGGTCGGCCGCGCACGATGGCTACGCCCCGGCGGTCCACCGCCGCACGGTCGAGCTGGACGGCGAAGTGCTGACGATCGTCGACGAGGTCCTGGGCGAAGCGGGCGCGGCGGGACGCTTGGCGTTCCACCTGGGCCCGGCGGTGACGGTGATGCTCGACGGAACGACGGCCCACCTCCGCTGGCCTGCTCCGGATGCGTCGGCCCTGACCGCCGAGGCCGCTGCGAGCCGGTCCGGTGGGGCGGCCGGTGTCCCGGACGCGGCCCAGGATGCCCGATCCGCCTTCCACAGCGAGGTCGGCTCCGCCGAGCAGCTCGGTGCCGCGGCCGATCCGGTCGTCGGCCGGGTGTCCGGTTCGCTCGCCAGCGACAGTGCGCTCGCCGGGGCCGGTGCGCTCGCCGGTTCCGGTGGGGGCGTGCGGACCGCGGTGCTCGAGTTGCCACCCGAGTTGTCGTGGAGCGTGCACCGCGGTGAGAGCGAGCCGCCGCTCGGCTGGTACTCCGCGGGCTTCGGCCGGAAGGAACCCTCGACCACCCTCATCGGATCCGGGACGCCCGGACAGCTCACCACCCTGCTCCACTTCAGTTAGGACCCCGCCCGTGACAGCCCGCCGCTTCCGACTCCGCCGTGCCGCTCCGCTGCTCGGCGTCCTGCTCACGGTCGCGGCGTGCTCGGGCGGACCGGATACCGACGGGGGGCCGGCCCAGGCCACCGCGGCGCCCAGCGGTTCGGTCGCGGCCGTGTGCGACAAGGAGCCCGCCGGTCCGACGGCCGCGCCGGCGGGGGCGGTCGTCGTCGACCCGGCGGTGCCCGGCGACCTCGCGGCGAAGACCCGTTCGGCCGGCCCGGGCACGACGTTCTGGCTCAAGCCCGGCAAGCACATCCTCGGCGACGACAAGTACGACCAGGTGTCCCCGAAGGACGGCGACGTCTACATCGGCGCACCGGGCGCGATCGTCGACGGCCGCAAGATCAACCAGTACGCCTTCACCGGCCACGCGGTGAACGTCAAGATCACCTACGTGACCGTGCAGGGCTTCGTCGCACCGCACGACGAAGGCGTGGTCAACCACGACTCCGGCGACGGCTGGATGGTCGAGCACTCGACCATCCAGGACAACGACGGCGCCGGCCTGATGGCGGGTGCGCGCCAGCAGGTGCGCGGCAACTGCCTGCGCCGCAACGGCCAGTACGGGATCAACGCCTACTCCGGCGGCACCCCGCTCACCGCGCTCGTCGTGGAGGGCAACGAGATCGCCGGCAACAACACCGGCGACTGGGAGACGAAGATCGAGGGCTGCGGCTGCAGCGGCGGGATCAAGTTCTGGGACGTCAACGGCGCCGACGTGCGCGGCAACTGGGTGCACGACAACCACGGCACCGGGCTCTGGGCCGACACCAACAACAACGACTTCCTCATCGAGGGCAACCTCATCGAGGATAACGACGGTGCCGCACTGATCTACGAGATCAGCTACAACGCCGTCATCCGCGACAACACGATCCGCAAGAACAACTGGGTCGACGGCCGCCGGTACGCCGACCGCGGCGACAACTTCCCGACGCCGACGATCTACATCTCCGAATCCGGCGGCGAGCCGCGGATCAAGGCGCGCACCGCGAAGATCGAGATCTCCCGCAACTACCTGGAGAACAACTGGTCCGGGATCACGTTGTGGGAGAACGCCGACCGCTACTGCAACAGCCCGGCCAACACCTCCTCCGGCGACTGCACCCGGCTGGTGCCGAACGTGAAGCAGTGCGCGGCCCCGGCGATCACGTCCGGCCCGCTGCTGGCCGACTGCCGCTGGAAGACCCAGCATGTCGACATCCACGACAACAAGTTCGTCCTCGACCCGGCGGTCGTCGGCTGCCAGGCCGCGTGCGGCCGGATGGGCCTGCTGTCGAACTTCGGCACCTACCCGGAGTGGTCGCCGTACAAGGGCGACGTGGTCCAGGATGCGATCACTTACCGGCAGGACAACCGCTGGCACGACAACAGCTACCTGGGCCCGTGGACGTTCATCGCCTACACCACCGATCGCATCCTCGAGATCGGCGAGTGGGAAGGTTCGCCGTACTCGCAGGACACCGGGAGCACGTACAGCGCACAGGGCGGGGGCTGACATGACGGCGCACACCGCATCGATCGCCGGCATCCGCGGCGAGGCCGCGGCCGAACCCGCGTCCGCGACCCCGAAGTGGGCCGGGCTGGCCTGGGCGCTGCTGATCCTCAACACCCTCGGGTCGACCGGCGCGAAGACGGTCATCCCGCTGCCGCGGTCGGTCAGCCAGCTGGTCACGATGGGCTCGCTGATGACGGCTTTCGTGATCGCGCTGGTGCTGAACAAGCACCTGCGGGTCCGCTCGAGCGCCTACTTGCTGCTGCTGACGCTGCTGCTGGTGTCCAGCATCCTCGCCAGCGCCGACCTGAAGGAGGGCGCGGGCGCGCTGTTCCGGTGTTTCCGGCTGACGGTGTTCGTGTCCACGCTCTGGCTGCTGACCCGCTGGTGGGACGGCAGCTTCAACTTCGTCCGCTACCACATCCGCACCTACGCCATCGTGCTCGCGTCCGTGGCGATCGGCCTGGTGATCTCCCCGGGAAACGCGATGCCGGAAATCTACGGCGGCCGGCTCTCGGGCGCGATCTGGCCGCTCACCCCGCCGCAGATCGGCCAGTACGCGGCGGTCATCGCCGGGCTCACGCTCCTCCTCTGGTTCGGGCGCCGCACGACGTGGCGCAGCGCGGTGGTCATCGTGGTGCCGGTGGTGGGCCTGCTGATGCTCACGCACACCCGCACCGCGACGCTCGGCCTCGTCGCCGGGCTCTCGGTGGCCTTTCTGTCGATGCTCCTGACCAGCGCCCGCGCTCGGAAGGTGTTCGCGTGGACGGTCGGCGTCGGCGGGGTCGCCGGCGTGGTCCTCGCGGGCGCGCTCCAGACGTGGTTCCTTCGCGGGCAGAGCGCGGACAACTTCTCCAGCCTCACCGGCCGAGCGAAGGTGTGGGACGCACTGCTGGAGGCCCCGCGGTCGACGGCCGAGTACATCTTCGGCGTCGGGCTGACGGACAAGTCGTACGACGGCCTCCCGATCGACAACAGCTGGCTCGCGATCTACCACGAGCAGGGCTTCGTCGGAATCGCCCTGGTCGCCGGGTTCCTCCTCACGTTGATCGTCGTCGCGGTGCTGCGGCCGCCGTCGCTGGCGAGGGCGTGCGCGATCTTCCTGATCACCTACTGCGTTTCGGCCTCCTACACCGAAGCTGGTCTCGGCGACGCGTCGCCGTATCTGCTGCACCTGGCCGTGGCCGCGTCACTGCTGGTCCGCGGTGTTCCGCAGTCCGACGAACAAGCATTCATCCCGGCGAAGGGGGCAAGCGCGTGAGGGTGCTCGTG
This sequence comes from Amycolatopsis sp. FBCC-B4732, assembly GCF_023008405.1. Classification (NCBI taxonomy): domain Bacteria; kingdom Bacillati; phylum Actinomycetota; class Actinomycetes; order Pseudonocardiales; family Pseudonocardiaceae; genus Amycolatopsis; species Amycolatopsis sp. FBCC-B4732. The sequence continues at coordinate 7,601,599 of NZ_CP095376.1, read as the reverse complement.
GTGCACAACCGGTACCGGTCCGAGCAGCCGAGCGGGGAGAACAACGTCGTCGACGCCGAAGTCTCGCTGCTCGCCGAGGGCGGCCACGAGGTGTCGCTGTTCGAACGCCGCAGCGACGACATCGCGGCGATGCCGCTGCCCCGCAAGGCCGCGGTGCCGCTGATGGTGCCGTGGAACCCGGCGGTGCGGAAGGAACTCGCCGCCCGCCTGCGCGCGAAGCGCCCGGACGTCGTGCACATCCACAACACGTTCCCGCTGCTGTCACCGTCGGTGGTCGCCGCCTGCGCGGACGCGGTGGTGCCCGCGGTCGCGACGCTGCACAACTACACGATGGTCTGCCCGCCCGGCACGCTCCACCGCGACGGCCACATCTGCACCGAGTGCGTCGGCGGCTCACCGTTGCCGGCGGTGAAGCACGGCTGCTACCGCGGTTCGAGCGCGGCCACGCTCCCGATGGCGGCGAGCATGGTCGCGAACCGGCGCCGGTGGTGGACGGGCGTTTCGCGGTTCTTCTGCATTTCGGCGGCGCAACGCGACCTCCTCGTGTCGGCCGGGATGCCCGGCGAGCGGATGGCGGTGAAGCACAACTTCGTCACCGACCCCGGCGTCCGCCGCACCGGCGACGGGAAGCACGTCCTGTTCCTCGGCCGGGTGACCGAGGAGAAGGGGGTCGGCCTGCTGATGCGGGCCTGGGACCGCCTCGGCGGCGCCCTGGGCGTTCCGCTGGTCATCGCCGGCACGGGCCCGATGCAGGACGAGGTCGCGGCCTGGGCGGCCGGACGTGCCGACGTCTCGTACGTGGGCCTCCAGAACAAGGCCGAATGCCGCGTGCTCACGGCCGACGCGGTCGCGGTGGTCGCCCCGTCGACGTGGCTGGAGGCGTTCGGCCTCGTGGTGGTCGAGGCCATGGCGGCGGGCGTGCCCACCGTCGCCGCCGCCCACGGGGCGTTCCCCGAGCTCGTCGAGGACGGCATCACCGGCCTCCTGCACCAGCCGAACGACGAGGTGTCGCTCGCGGAACGGCTGCGCGAGGTCGTCGGCGACCGCAACGGCGAGATGGGAGACGCGGCCCGCGTCCGGTACGAGAAGGACTTCACCCCGGCGGTCGGCCTGGACCGGTTGATCGCCGGGTACAAGGCGGCGATCGAGGCGTGAAGCAGCTGGTCCGGACGGCACCGGCGGTCCTGCCGCTCGTGCTGCGCACCCCGCTGGCCATGTCGGGAGCGTTGGCGACGGCGGTGCTCGTGGCGCTCGGCATCCTCCACTTCCACGACTCCGGGCTGACCGGGATCGACGCCGCCGTCCTGCCGTCGCTCGACGGGGTCGAGCCACCGTGGCGGTACGTCGCGCTGGTCATCGACTTCGGCGGCGAACCAGTCGGGTCGGTGATCCTGGTCGCCCTGATCGCCGGGGTGTGCTTCCTGGCCCGCCGCGCGCGGACGGCCGTGCTGACGGTGCTGGGCGTCCTGGTCACGGTGGCCGTGACGACGGCCTTGAAGCCGATCGTCGGGCGCACCATCCATGGTGAGTTCCTGTCGTACCCGAGCGGGCACACGGCTCTGGCGACGGCACTCGCGCTGGTCATCGGCCTGCTGCTGGCCGATCGGCTGGAGCTGGGGCGCGGGACCGCGGTGCCGTTGGTCCTCGGATTGGCTCTGGTGGCCGGGGTTGCGATGGGGTGGGCCGAGGTGGCCTTGGGGGCGCACTACCCGACGGATGCGGTCGGCGGGTTCTGCGCCGCGCTGGCCGCGGTCCCGGCGACGGGGTGGGTGGTGGATCGCGTCGCCGACCGGCTCTGAGGGCTGGTCGGTGGTCGCTCGCCGGCCCGGTTCTGGCCGTGTGGGGGTGTGGTCGATGGGCGCGATCGGTTGGCCGGATGCTTGTTTGGCTGGCGTCGGGCTCGGGTGGTCGATTGGCTTGGCCGGTCGGCTCGTGGTCGCTCGACTGGCCGGTGTCGGGTTCGGGTCGGTGTGGCTGGCGGCCGCTTGATGCGCCGGCGCCGGTTGCAGGCGAGTGCGGCTGGTGGGCGTGGTCCGCCGATGGGCCGGTGTCGGGTGGGCCTGGCCGATCGGCTTTGCCGGCTGACCGGAGCGATCGCGGACCGCGGTGGAGATCGGGGCGTCGGTGCTGTCGGTCCGGGCGGGTTTCGTTCGTCGGTGGGGTGTCCTACCTGCGAAGGAGATCCCCATGATCCAAGAGCTGATCGCCGCCGAGAGGCGGGAGCTGGCCGTCGTGCTGGACGGGCTTTCGCCCGGTGACTGGGTGACGCCGACCTTGTGCGCCGGCTGGCGGGTGCCCGAGGTCGTCGCGCACATGACCATGCCGTTCCGGTTCTCGACCGGGCGGTTCGTGCGTGAGCTGGTGAAGTCCGGCGGGCGCTTCCACGCCATGGCTGACCGCGTTGCCCGCCGGGATGCCGCTGAACTGTCGCGCGAGGCGCTGGTCGCCTCGCTGCGCGACAACGCCGACCACCTCTGGCGGCCGCCGGGCGGTGGGGCGGAAGGCGCCTTGAGCCACGACGTGATCCACGGGCTGGACATCACGACCGCCCTCGGTCTCGAACGGCGTGTTCCACCGGAGCGCCTCGAGGTGATCTTCGCTGCGATGAAGCCGAAGCAGGTCAAGTACTTCGGGACCGACCTGGACGGCGTTGCCCTGCGCGCCGACGACCTCGACTGGTCGTACGGCACCGGTACCCCGCTCACCGGGGCGGCCCAGGACCTGTTGCTCGTGCTGTGCAATCGGCGGTTGCCCGCCGGGCGTCTTCGAGGCGAGCCGAGCGCGCGTTTCACCACGGTCTGAGTTCCTTCCGCAACTGGTCCATTGTGGACAGACGGGGCGTGCCGAAGCGCAACGCCTGGAAACCGGCGTCGCGAGCGGCGGTGACGTTTTCTTCGCGGTCGTCGATGAGCAGCACTCTTTCGGGCACCACGTCGAGCCGGCGGCACAGCGTGGCGAACGCTTCCGGGGTCGGGCTTGCGCACACCGATGTCCCCGCTGACGAACCAATCGGTGACGTACTCGCCCAGTCCGAACCGCTCGCGCAGCAGTTTCGACCACTCGCTCACGTCGTTGCTCAGGCACGCCAGCCGCACGCCGGTGGCCTCGAGCTCGGCGAGCAGGGCGACCGCGCCTTGGGTGAGGCGGTGGTTCAGGCAGTACTCCTCGTCCGACGCCCCGGCCGCACCGGCTGTCGCCCAGAAGTCCGCGGAGGACATCTTGCCGAGGCTGCATTCCCGGTACAGCTGGGCGATCCCGGGCCGGTCCAGCACGCAGCCGTGGCTGCGGAGGTACGGCACGAGCAGCTCCGCGACGTCGTCGGCGCACGAGTAGAGCACACCCATGGCGTCGAACGCGACGACGTCGATCGCGTCGCGATCGCGGGCTGCGAGGGTGGTGGTCGAGGAGGCCATGTCTTCGACGGTACCGAACACACGTGCGATCGCCATCGCTGGAAAGGGTGAAGCGACCAGTGTCCGGAATTCTCCGTTCGCGACTTTTCCCCTGGCCCACAAGGGAAAAGTCGCGTGTCCGGCCCAGGCGCCGGTGGAAATTGTCGGACCCGGTCGGCAAGCTCGTGATCAGCAGCCGGCGGGCCCACCGCCGAACGAAGAGCATTCGTCCTGCGAGTAGGGCTCCGCCCGCCAGCCCGCAGTGTCGACCGTCCTGGAGGTGTCATGCACGACGAAAGCCCACGGCCCGGTGTAGGAGTTGCCGTGCCACCGGTTGCCCTGCTTGAACGTGATCGCGTCCTCGACCACGGTTCCCTTGTAGGGGGACCAATCCGGGAAAGTCCCGTAGTTCGAGAGCAGCGCCATCCGCCCGCACAGGCTCGTGCAGCCGATCCGGCCGGGATCGAACCGGAAGGTGTTCCCGTGGATCTCGACCCGCTGCGTCTTCCAGCGGCAGTCGTCGTACGCCGGCGGCTTCTCGATCGTGCCCGCGGCGCACGAAGACGGCTGCGCGACCTCGGTGCAATAGCCCGAAGACGTGTTCGCCGGGCTGGTGCAGAAGCGGTCGGCGTTCTCCCACGCCGTGATCCCGGCCCAGTTGTCCTCGAAGGTGTTCCCGCTGATGTCGACGGTCGAGGTCCGCGCCGGCACGCGCGGCTCGCCGCCGGATTCCGACAAGTACACCGTCGCCACCGGGAAGTTGTCGCCGCGGGCGGCGAACGCGCGGCCCTGCACCAGCGCGTTGCCGCGGAACGTGTTGCCGCGCAGCACGAGGTTGTAGCTGGTCTCGTAGAAGAACGCCTCGGCCGCGTTCGCTTCGAACAGGTTGTCCTCGACGAGGAAGTCGTTGTCGTTCGTGTCGGCCCACAGGCCGGCGCCGTGGTTGCCGTGGACCCAGTTGCCGCGGATGTCCGCCCCGTTCACGGCCCAGAACTTGGCGCCGCCGCTGCACCCGCAGCCCGGCACCTTGGTCTCCCAGTCGCCGGTGTTGTTGCCGGTGATCTCGTTGTCCTCCAGCACGAGCCCGGTGATGCCGTCGCCCGCTTGATAGGCGTTGAGTCCGTACTGGCCGTTGTTGCGCAAGCAGCTGTGCCGGACGACCTGGCGGGCACCGGCCATCAGGCCCGCGCCGGCGTTGTCCTCGATGGTGGTGTTCTCGATGAGCCAGCCGTCGCCGGAGTCGTGGTTGACCACGCCCTGGTCCTGGAGGGCGGCGAAGCCGCGGATGGTGAGCCCGCGGATCTCGACGTCGCGCGCCCGCTGGGTGAAGGCCGCGCGGTTGACGCCGCGGCCGTCGACGATCGCGCCCGGCGCGCCGAGGTAGACGTCGCCGTCCTTCGGGGCGACCTGGCCGAACTCGTCCGTGCCGAGCGTGTGGGTGCCGGGGCGGAGCCAGAACGTCGTGCCGGGCGGGTGGGCCGCCGTCTGGGCCGAGAGGTCTCCGTCGACGCCCGGATCGACGGAGACGGCCCCGGGAGGCGCTTCCCCGTGCTCCGCGGGCTGGTGGTCGCACACCGGCCCGGGTCCGTCGGCGGCGCGCGCTACCACCGGGCAAGCCACGGCGATCAGGAGCGAGCAAGCAGCGACGAGAACCGCACGAGATCTGCCCATGGCAGGAAGTTACGCACGAACGGGCCGGAAAGCAGTCACCCTCCAGTGTCCTCATCGGACCCAGAGGGTGAATCCGCTTCCGGCCCGGTCGGGTCAGGCGTATTTGCGGAACACCGGCTGCACCGGGCGCCCGCCCATCCACGGCGTCGGGTCCTGGGCGTCGAGCGCCTTCCGGTAGACCGTGCAGGCCTGGGCGACCACGTCGATCGTCTTGTCGATGTCGGCCTCGGTGAGCGCGGCACTGACCACGAAGGACGGTCCGAGCACACCGCCGCTGATCAGTTCGCGCAGGAACAGCGTCCGGTACGGCTGCGACGGCTTGCCCTGTTCGTCGAGCGTGCCGAAGACGAGGTTGCTGGCCCGGCCGCGGACGACGACGTGGTCCTCCACGCCGATCCCGGCCGCCACCTCGCGGACACCTTCGGCGAGCCGGTCGCCGAGAGCGTGGAGCCTGCCGACGACGTCCTCGTCGCGGTAGACGTCCATCACCGCCATCGCGGCGGCGAGCGAATGGGTCTCGGCGCCGTGGGTGGTGGACAGCAGGAACACCCGCTCGCGGTCGCTGCGCAGGCCGCCGATCTCCATCAGCTCCCGCTTGCCGGCCAGCGCCGAGACGGCGAAGCCGTTGCCGAGCGCCTTGCCGAACGTCGAGAGGTCGGGCGTGACGCCGTAGAGGCCCTGTGCGCCGTGGGGGGACCACCGGAAGCCGGTGATCATCTCGTCGAAGACCAGCACGGCGCCGTACCGGGTGGTCAGCTCGCGCAGGCCCTGCAGGTACCCCGCCGGCGGCTCCACCGCCGCGGCCGCCTCCAGGATCAGGCACGCGATCTCGCCGTCGTGGCGCTGCAGCAGCTCCTCCGCGGCTTGCAGGTCGCCGTACGGGAAGGACAGGACCGCTTCCGTCGTCTCGTCCGGGATGCCGGCGCTCATCGGCGTGGTGCCGATGAACCAGTCGTCGGTGGAGAAGAAGGCGTGGTCGGCGCACTTGGCGACGAGCTTGCGGCCGGTGGCGGCGCGGGCCAGGCGGACGGCGGCGGTCGTGGCGTCGGAGCCGTTCTTGGTGAACTTCACCATGTCGGCGGTCGGCACGTTCTCGAGGAACCGCTCGGCCGCGTCGGCCTCGATGATCGACGGGCGGATGAAGTTGCTGCCCTTGCCGAGCTCACCGCGGACCGCTTCGAGGACCCGCGGGTGGGCGTGGCCGAGGATGACCGCCCGCAGGCCGGCGCCGTACTCGATGTACTCGTTGCCGTCGACGTCCCAGACGTGGCCGCCGAGGCCGTGGGAGATGACCGGAGCCATCCCTTCGGGATACTGGTCCGAGCCCTTGGCGTAGGTGTGCGCACCGCCCGGGATGACCCGGTGCAGCCGCTCGTTCGCCTCCGCCGAGCGGGGCAAGTTCGTTCCCATCATGGGGGTCACCTCGTTGGTTTCAACGCCTCTCCGAGAGACGGCGCGCGCTCATCCCGGTCACTGACCATTGTGACCGACAGTGGCCACGAAATGTCCAATTCTGGGTCTTTGTACGAAATCGTGATGTCTTCGGACGGGTCGTGGGGCCGATCGATACGATACGACACATCGGAGACTTCGGTGAGTGACTGGAATCCGTGGGCGCAGCCCGCCGGGATGTACACCGAAACCTGCGTCTCACCGGAAAGTTCGAACGTTTTGACATTGCGAAATGTGGGTGAATCCGGTCGGAGATCCACCACGACGTCGAAGATCGCGCCGTGCGAGCACCGCACCAGCTTCGCCTCGCCGGCTCCGCCGCGCAGGTGCATCCCGCGGACGACTCCCTTGCGGGAGCGGGAAAGGCTGTCTTGGGCGAAACCGTCCGGGTCGATGCCGACCGACGCGACGACTTCGCGGTCGAACGTCCGGCTGAAGAAGCCGCGCTCGTCCGCGTGCGGGGTCGGTTCGAACAGGTACACGCCCTCGATCTCGGGCACCGGAATGGCCTTCATCGCGCACCCCCGAAGAGGGCCGCCGAAAGGGCGGCGAACTGGTCCTTGAGTCGCTGGGCGTTGTTGTCGTTGCGTTCGGCCAGGATCTGGTGCAGTTCCGGCGCCCGGTTTTCGAGTTCGGTGAACTGCTCGACGAGCCGGTCGAAGTCGACGGTCTTCGCCCGCTGGGTGAAGTCGTCGAGGCCCATCTCCGCCATGAGCACGTCGTTCTTCGGCGCGTACCCGATCGCAACGGTCGGCTTCGCGACTTTCAGGGCGCAGAGCACGTTGTGGTAGCGCGTGGCCACCACGCTGTCCACCGCCGCCATCTCGTGCATCAGCTCGTCCAGGGTCTCCGCCGAGGCCGCCGTCACCAGCGGGGAAGCGGTGTTCTCGATGATCTCGTCGACGACCTGCCGGTCGATCTGGTCACCGATGAACAGCCGGACGGGTCTGCCCTGGTCAACGAGCCAGCCGACGAAACGGTTCATCGTGTCGACGTAGTGGCGGTAGATGCGGTCGCCTCCGGCGCGGTCGTCGTTGCCGCCGTAGTAGGCCATCACGCCGACGCCGACTGTGCCCGGCTCACCGTTGGCGGCCGGAGTGGGGAGGGAGAACGCGAGGTCGGGGTAGACCTCGTCGCGGCTGGTGTTGACGCCCATGGCGCGCATGGCGTCACGGGAGATGTCGTCGCGGTAGGAGCGGTAGGCGGCCAGGCCGCCGGCCCAGCGGACGAGCGTCCGGGTGGCCCGCGCGCTGATGTGGTTCGCGCCGACGCTGACCAGCGCGATCTTGGTGCCGAAGAGCCGCCCGGTGGCGGAAAGGAGGAAGAGCGAATACGGGAAACCCCACGGACGCAGCGGGAGTGTCGCTTCGAGGACGCCCATGCCGGGCACGATGACGACGTCCTGCCGGCGGACCCAGGCGGCCGTGCGGCCGATGTCGACCAGCTTGCCGAGTCCCTTGAGGACGATCGACCGGAGGCCGGACGCCGTCTCGTACTCGGCCTGGTTCCAGTGCAGGGGCGTTGTGTCGACGCCGTACCGCTCGCGGACGATGTCCGGGCCGCCCACCAGGCCGGTCAGGACGGCGTCCGGGTGCTCGGTGCGCAGGTAGCCGAGCACGGCTTCGAGGGAACCGTCGTTGCCGAGGTTCCCCGAGCCGAGCAGGCCGAAGACGCCGACGCGCGGGGCACGCTTCACGCGAGCCTGCCTTCGCGGCCGGCCACGATCTCGTTGACCGTGGTGACGTCGGAGGCGGTCGGGGCGCGGTCCTCGACGCGCTCGCCGTGGCCGGAGCGCGCGCGGTTCGTCAGCCAGGCGCCGAGGTGTCCGAAGCACTCGCGCTTGTCGGCGGCCGAGATCGGCGCGCGGCGGATCAGGTCCGCGAACCCGTACACGTACTCGCCGAGCAGGCGGACGGTGGGATTCCGGAGCCGGTTCGCGCGCCGCGGGTCCAGATTCGCGCACCGGCTCCGGATGGTCGGGTTGGCCCGTTCCGCGCGGCCCGGGTGGTCGCGGCGGAAGTAGAGCAGCTCGGGCACCTGGTAGAACGGGCCGTGCAGGGCCATCTCGGCCGAGTACGTCCGGTCGGCGTGGTGGTAGCTGTCGAGCGGCTTGACGCGGCGGAGGACGTCGGCGCGGATGACGCCGTAGAAGTCGTCGCCGCCGGGCTCGAACAGGATGCTGCGGAAGCGGTCCGGCGCGTGCCGGGAGCCGGTGTCCAACGTGTACTGCAGCGGCTGGACGATGCGGCCGTCGCCGTCGATGATGGCCTGGTCGCAGTGGGCGAGGATGACGTCCGGGCGCTCGTCGAGGGCGTCGACGCACCGCTTGAGCAGGTCGCGGGCGTACAGGTCGTCGTGCGAGACCCACTTGAAGAGCTCGGTGCGGGAGACGTCGAACACGAAGTTGTGGTTCGGCGTCGCGCCGATGTTCTTCGGCTGGCGGACGTAGCGGATGCGCGAGTCCTTGTCGGCGTAGCGGCGGCAGATCTCGTCCGTGCCGTCCGTGGAGGCGTTGTCCGAGATGACCAGCTCGAAGTCTTCGTAGGTCTGGCCGAGCAGGGCGTCCAGTGACTCGGCGAGGTACTCCTCGCCGTTGTACACCGGGAGGCCGAGGCTCAGCCGCGGGACGGTGGTCATGGAGTCCTCATTCCTTGATGGGCTCTTTGATCGGCTCGAAGACGACGGTGGGCTCGTCGGCGCCCGGCGGGACGTAGTCGCGCAGCCCGAGGCGCAGCTGCAGCCACCAGACGACGGAGCCGGTGAGGGTCGCGGTCGCGACGCCCCACGCGGATCCGGCCGCGCCGTCGAGGAAGGCGCCGGTGATGCCGAACGTGACGTAGAACAGGGAGGCGATCAGTTGCGAACGCAGGCTCCGCTTGGCCGCGCCCAGCGCGCGGAGGCCGGCGGCCGCGCCGGTGGCGAAGCTCGCGCCGACCACGGCCAGGGTGACCGGGAGGATCAGCGGGGACGACGAGTCCCACACCGAGCCCATCACCCAGCGGCCGGCGCTGTCTGGCACCAAGAGCAGCAGGCCGACGCCCCAGCACAGGGCGGCGGCGGCCTGCCCGCCGCCGAGGATGACGCAGAAGTGCTTCAGCCGGTGCGGCGCCCGCTGAAGCACCCGCGCGCCCTCGGCGACGGTGACCAGGGAAAGCCCCATGAGCAGGGCCAGGAACGGGCCGAGGAGCTGTTCGGCGCCGCGGACCGCGCCGACGGCGGTGATGCCGGCGATGGCGCCGAGGCCGTACGCGCGCAGCTGGGACGCGCCGCTGTTGCTGACGTTCTCGACCAGGTACCGCACGCTCAGGTCGCGCTGCGACCGGAGCCAGCCGGCGAGCTCCCGCGGGTGCGGGAGGATCCCGGTCTGGAACCAGCCGTAGACCGCGGCGATCGCGGCCGCGATGCCCCAGGCCAGGACGAACGCGACGACCGTGCCGACCCGGCCGGCGATGAACAGCGCCGGGAGCAGTGCGACGCCGCACACGACGTCGTTGAGGAACGCCTTCTTGCCCTGCCCGCGGGCGAAGAACGCGAAGCGCCAGGCGTCCTGCAGCAGCAGGCCCGGCAGGACGGCGGCGAGCGCGACGAAGGCGTTGCCGAGCGGGCCGCCCGCGGCCAGGCCGGCGAGCAGGCTGATCACGCCCGTCACGCAGCCGACGCCGATGGCCGTGCCCGACGCGCTGGCGACCCCCAGGCGCCAGCGGTCCTCGGGCACCGCGCTGAACCGCACCATCAGCGGGTCGGTGGCGAGGCCGCGCGACACGTTCAGCACCACGCCGTAGGTCACCCAGGCGAGGCTGAAGATGCCGAACGCGAACGTGCCGAGCTCGCGGGCCACGTACAGGCCGACGGCGAAGTTGGTCAGGCTGGACACCGCCTGGTCGCCGAGCCCCCAGCTCAACCGTCCGGCCATCGCGCGCACCGCGCCCGACCGAAAGATCGAGCGCGGTGCACGGCGATGGTTGGCCACGTCGCTCACTCCTTGACCAGACCGGCGTCGTGCAGGGCGCGGGCGGCGACGTCGACGATGTCGAAGGGCAGCCCGGCGCGTTCGGCGATGTCCAGGAGGCTGTGCTCGCCGTCGGAGAGGTTGAGCACCCACAGCATCGCCATCTGGGCCTGCTTGGCGTCGCTGCGGCCGCCGAGCGAGTCGTACAGCCCGCGCTTGCCGAGCTGGGGCTCGCCGTACGGGCTGAGGTTGACGTACCGGCGGTTGCGGTCCAGGACGCCGAAGGCGTCCTTCAAAGCGCCGAGCGTGTCCTCCATGGCTGCCGGGGAAACGAAGCTCGGGTTGTCGGCGGAGGTGTGGTACTCGGGGTAGCCCGCGTACGGCGTGCGGGTCAGGGACCCGACGCCGAGGTTGAAACCGGGCGAGCAGAACTGGCGCTCGTCGTAGCCGTACGGCGAGAAGTCGACGACGCGGTGTTCGCGCGAGCGCAGGACGTGCTGCAGGACGCGGTCGATCTCGGCGTCGTCGCGGCGGGACTTCTTGTACGTCAGCGGTCCCGGGTCGCCCGCGCACGCCAGCACCAGGCCGTGCTTGACCTTCTCGATGCGCGAGGCGTTGCGCGCGAGCCACGTGATCGAGCCGATCGTGCCCGGCATGAACAGGAAGCGGTAGGTGTAGTGCGGCTGCTCCGAAGCCAGCTGCTGAGCCAGCGAGATCGCCACCGCGATGCCGGCCAGGTTGTCGTTCGCCAGCGACGGGTGGCAGACGTGGCAGGACACGATGACCTCGTCGGTGACCCGCCCCGGCACGACGTGCTCGCCGTAGGTCAGCGAACCGTCGGCGATTGTCGAGTCGATGACGACGTCGTAGTCGCCGTCGGGCAGCGCGTCGAGCTTCTCCTGCGCGAGGCAGAAACCCCAGGCCGGGGCGTAGTAGCTGGTCCGGTAGGGCACCCACGACGGCTGGTCCGGCAGCGTGTGCAGGTGTTCCCGCAGCTCGCTGAGCGGCATCCGCTGCCGCACCGGGACGCTGTACCCGACGACGTGCAGGTTCGACTCCCGGAAGTCGATCACGCGCTCACCGGAGGGAGCGGCGACGTAGGCGTCGCGGATGTTCCACTCCTGCGGGATGGTCCAGTCCAGCACCGCCGTACCGGTCGGGACCTCGTGCCGCTCCAGCGGGATGTGCTCGCCGATGATGTCCAGGGTCTGCCGCACACCGTCGCCGGTGATGCTGCGGCAGAGCGGGTACAGCCGCTCGACCAGGGCGTGCAGCTCCGCCCCCGTCCGCAGCTGCGGGCCCGCCACTAGCGCCGCCGCATGGTGTCGTCGATGCGGCCGGCTTCGCCTTCGCTCTTCAGCCAGGCGAGCCGGGTGAACAGCTGCTGGAACGACTCCCGCGTCAGCCCGAACTTGCGGTACGCCTCGATCAGCTCGACGGCGCCGTCCTTGACCGACCATTCGCAGGCGAAGCCCGGGATGGCGGCGCGGAAGCGCGAGAAGTCGACGCGGTAGGAGCGCGGGTCGGCGCCGGCCTCGCCGGTGATGTTCAGGGTCGAGCCCGGCACGGCCTCGATGACCTCCTGGGCGATCTCGGCGACGGTGACGTTGTTGTCCTCGGTGCCGATGTTGAACGCCTTGTTGTGCACGGCCTCCTTGGGCGCCGTCAGGGCCGCCGTGAACGCGCGTGCGATGTCCTGGGCGTGCACCAGCGGCCGCCACGGCGTGCCGTCCGACAGCACCAGCACCTCGCCGGACAGGTGCGCGTGCGCGGTCAGGTTGTTCAGCACGATGTCGCCGCGCAGCCGGGGCGAGTAGCCGAACGCGGTCGCGTTGCGCATGTAGACCGGGGTGAAGTCGTCGTCGGCGAGCTCGTGGACGTCGGCCTCGACGCGCACCTTCGACTCGGCGTAGGGCGTCACCGGCTTCAGCGGGGCGTCCTCGTTGACCAGCTTGTCGCCGCCGGCGCCGTAGACCGAGCAGGTCGACGCGTAGAGGTACCGCCCGACGCCGGCCTCCTTCGCCAGCTTCGCTAGCTTCACCGACGCGTGGTGGTTGATGTCGTAGGTCAGCTCCGGCGCGAGCGAGCCGAGCGGGTCGTTCGACAGCGCGGCCAGGTGGATCACCGCGTCGAAGCCTTCGACGTGCGAAATGGTGACGTCGCGCAGGTCGACGGCCACCCCGGCCGGGTCGGCCGGGACCGGACCGAGCAGGCAGGACTCGAAGAGCCCGGAGTCGAGGCCGACGACCTCGTGGCCGGCGGCGGCGAGCACCGGGGCCATCACCGTCCCCAGGTAGCCCTTGTGCCCCGTCAGCAACACCCGCATCGGATTCAGCCCTTCAGGTCGAGAGTGAGTTTCTTGACGAAAAACGCTTCGGCGTACTTCGCGGCCGCTTCGATGCCGCGGATCCGGGCGAGCCCGAGGAACGCCTCGCGGTCGTACCAGGGCCGGTGCCGCTGCGACGCGTAGTGCTCCTGCAGCAGCCGCACCTTCTCCTCGGCGACGTCGTCGTCGAGCGGCTGGTACACCGACGGGGCCCCGAGGTCGCCGTCCCACTTGACGATCTCGTAGCCCAGCGCCAGGTGGTCGCGGAACGCCGTCGGCACCAGCTTCGCGAGGCCGCGGTGGTCCTGGTGGGCGTCGTCGGTCCGCGGCGCCAGGATGACGTCCGGGTCGGTCCGCCGCCGCAGCTCCTCCAGCGCGTTCTTGGCCTCTTCCCAGTGCGCCGGGAACCGCCCGTCGGGCAGCTTGAGCACCGTGACGTCGACCTGCGCGCCCGGGCAGAACGCGGCCAGCGCGGCCCGCTCCTCGTCCTCGCGGGGCGTGCCGCCGCCGGAGAGGACGAGCGCGTCGACCTTCAGCCCCGGCCGCGACGAGCACAGCGTCAGCAGGGTGCCGCCGGCGCCGATCGCGATGTCGTCGCAGTGCGCGCCGAGTGCGACGACGCCGCCGAGCCGTCCCGGCCGCAGCCCGATCACGCGGTGCTCGCGACGGGCCGCTCCCAGAGCGCCCAGGGCTTCTTGCCATGCGTGTAGGCGTCGTCGAGCGCGGCGCGCTCCTTGACCGTGTCGGTCGGCTTCCAGAACCCGCGGTACGGGTAGGCCAGGAGCCGGCCGCGCTTGGCCAGTTCGCCGCAGCCGTCGGCGACCAGGTCGCCGTTCTCCGGGATGTGGTCGAAGACCTCCTGGCGCAGCACGAAGTACCCGCCGTTCTCCCACAGCGGCATTTCGCTGACCGCGGTGATCGAGCCGACCATGCCGCCCTCGTCCATCTCCACGCAGTGGAACGACGACTGCGGCGGCACGACCATCATCGACGCGCCGGCGTCGGTGTTCTTGAAGCGCTCGATCATGTCCGGCAGCGGCACGTCGGACAGGACGTCGGCGTAGTTCGCGAGGAACATCTCGTCGCCGTCGAGGTAGTCGCGGACGCGGCGCAGGCGCTCGCCGATCGGCGACTCGATCCCGGTCTGGACGAACGTGATCGTCCAGTCGGCGATGTCGGTCGAGAGCAGCTCCGCCTTGCCGTCGCGGAGGATGAAATCGTTGGAAATGGTTTCCTGGTAGTTCAGGAAGAAGTTCTTGATGTGCGCCGCGCCGTAGCCGAGGCACAGGATGAATTCGGTGTGGCCGAAGTGCGCGTAGTAGCGCATCACGTGCCAGATGAGCGGTCTCGGACCGACCATCGCCATCGGCTTGGGGACGTCGTCGGCCGCGCCGTTGCGCATCCGCATCCCGTAGCCACCGCAGAAGAGGACGACCTTCACTTCACTGCACCTCGACGATTTCCAGGTGGGGAATCGGGAACACGAGCTTTCCGCCCCACGCACCGATGTAGGAGAGCTGTCCGGTCAGTTCCTCCCGGAGGTTCCACGGGAGGACGAGCACGTAGTCGGGCCGATCGGCTTCGATCCGCTCCGGCGGCAGCACCGGGATGCGCGTGCCCGGGGTGAACCGGCCGTGCTTGTACGGGTTGCGATCGACCGTGTACTGCAGCAGGTCCGTCCGGACGCCGCAGTGGTTGAGCAGGGTGTTGCCCTTGCCCGGGGCGCCGTAGCCGACGACGGTCTTCCCGTCGTTGCGCGCCTCGATGAGGAACTTCAGCAGGTCCAGCCGCACGCGGGTGACGCGCTCGGCGAACTCGGTGTACCCGGACAGCTCGTGCAGCCCGGCGGCCTTTTCGCGCTCCAGGACGTCGGTCATCCGCTCGCTGGGCTCGCCCGCGACGGCGTCGGGCCGCGCCCACAGCCGGATCGACCCGCCGTGCGTCGGCACCAGTTCGACGTCGACGACGGTCAGCCCGCCGGTCGCCAGTGCCCGGCGCGCGGATTCGACCGTGTAGTACTGGAAGTGCTCGTGGTAGATCGTGTCGTACTGGTTCTTTTCGATCAGCGTGAGCAGGTGCTGGACCTCGATGGAGACCCAGCCGTCGTCGGCGACCAGCGCCCGCAGGCCCTTCGTGAAGCCGAGGACGTCGGGGATGTGCGCGTAGACGTTGTTCGCGGCGACGAGGTCCGCGGGTCCGTGCTCCTCGCGCACCGCCAGGCCGGTTTCCTCGGAGAGGAACGCGGTCAGGGTGGGCACGCCGGCGTCGCGCGCGGCTTGCCCGACGTTCACCGAGGGTTCCACGCCCAGACACCGGATGCCGTGCCCGACGACGTGCTTGAGCAGGTAGCCGTCGTTGCTCGCGACCTCGACGACGAAGGATTTCTCGCCGAGCCCGAGCCGCTCGACGGAGCTGTCGACGAAGCGCTTCGCGTGCTCGACCCACGACGTCGAGAACGACGAGAAGTACGCGTACTCGGTGAAGGTGTCGCCGGGGTCGATCAGCGGCGGGATCTGGGCGAGCCAGCAGTCGGTGCACACCTTCAGGTGGAGCGGGAAGGTGGCTTCCGCCTCGTCGAGCTGTTCGGCGGTCAAGAATCGCTCACACGGGGGAGTGGCCCCGAGGTCCACCACGCTGGCCGTGTTTGTCGAACCGCAGAGTCGACATGTGGTCATCTACCAGGCTCCTTGGCTCGCGGTCGCGATGTGCGCTTAACACGTCGAGCAGGGGCGGACCGTCGTTACAGCGACGCGTGGCAGCCTGGTGGACCGATTCGGAACCGCAACCTGGAGCGGCAAACTGTGGCGGAGATCACCGAGAGTACCCGTCCGGACCCGTAACGTCCACTGTGGACCGGTCCTAGGCTGGCCGGATGAGTTCGGAGACGGGGCCCCGCCTGAGCGGCGTCGTGGGCGTGGTGCTGACGGTCCGCTTCCTCACCGAGCTGGCCCTCCTGGGCGGCTTGGCCCTGGCCGGGACCCAGCTCGGCACGGGCGTGGCGCTGGCGATCGTCGACGCCGTCCTGCTCCCGCTGGTGGCCGCGGCGATCTGGGGGCTGTTCATCGCCCCGCGAGCCCGCCCACGGCTCCCGGAGCCGGCCCGCTTCCTGGTCGAGTTCGCCCTGTTCGCGGTGATCGGCGTGGTCCTCGTGCTGGTGGGGTGGCCGGTGAGCGGGATCGTCCTGGCGGTGGTCGGCATCGGCGTCGCGGCGCTGACCCGGGTCGTCGCCGAAGACGGCTGAAGCCCTCC
Organism: Amycolatopsis sp. FBCC-B4732; assembly: GCF_023008405.1. Lineage (NCBI taxonomy): Bacteria > Bacillati > Actinomycetota > Actinomycetes > Pseudonocardiales > Pseudonocardiaceae > Amycolatopsis > Amycolatopsis sp. FBCC-B4732. The sequence continues at coordinate 7,585,560 of NZ_CP095376.1, read as the reverse complement.
GCGCCGGAATGGCGCAGAGGGCTCCGGCAAATTGCCGAGCGGGAATTGCTCAGCCGATTTTCTCCGCGGCCGGGATCACCTCGGTGCCGAACTTCTCCAGCACCGCCGGGTCGTGGACGTGCGGGACCATGCCCAGGGCCACGTCGATGCCCAGCCCGTGCAGGCGCTCCAGCTCGGTCAGCAGCTCGCCGGACTTCGAGCCGTCCTCGCCGATGTCGAGGATGTGGTAGACGGTCTTGGTGATCGAGTCGTAGTCGCGGCCCTCGTTTTCGCAGTGCTGCTTGAGGACGTCGAGCTTGTGCTCCAGCTCCGGGCTGTTGAACAGGTTGCACTGGTCGGCGTACTTCGCGACCAGCCGCAGCGTCTTCTTCTCGCCGCCGCCGCCGATCATGATCGGGGGGCGCGGGTCGGAGAGGGCCTGCGGGACGTTCAACAGCCTCGTCGCGTCGAAGTGCTTGCTCTTGAACGGCTCGTCGCCGTCCGCCCACATCTGCAGCACGTACTGGAGGTTCTCCTCCAGCAGCTCGAAGCGTTCCGCGACCGGCGGGAACGGGAAGCCGAGGCCGCGGGACTCGTCCTCGTTCCAGCCCGCGCCGATGCCGAGGATCGCGCGGCCGCCCGACAGGACGTCGAGCGTCGTGATCGCCTTGGCCAGCAGGCCCGGGTGGCGGTAGAGGACGCCGGTGACGACGGTCAGCAGCTTGGCGCGCTCGGTGTGCGCCGCGATGAAGCCGAGGGTCGTGTACGCCTCGAGCATGTCGTTTTCGACGGGGCCGACCCCGCCGATCTGGAAGAAGTGGTCCATCACGGCGATGGAGTCGAAGCCCGCGTTGTCGGCGGTGCGGACGACGGCGGCCAGTTCGGCGCCCAGCGCGGACGCCCCGTTCGGCCAGGTGAAGTCGGGGATCTGCAGTCCGAGTTTCATGCTTCCCGACCGTATACCTGGAGTTGCCCCAGCTGGGGGCTCAGAAATCGCGGACGATCGAAACCCGCCCGTTCAGGGGATCGGTGACCCACACCGCGCGCGTGCGCTGGTCGACCGCGACGTCGCCGGGGTTGACGCCCAGCGACAGCTCGCCGGTCAGTGTGCCGCTCGCGCCGTCGACGCGGCTGAGGCCGTTCTGGCCGCCGTTGGTGTACACCGTGTTCGTGCCCTGGTGCACTGCCAGCGCCGAGGATTCGCTGCGCAGCAACACGGTCTTGCGCTCGGTGTGCGTTGCGGCGTCCACAATGGACATGTGGTGGATGCCGGAGTTGGCGACGTACACCGTGCCGCTCGCCGCGTGCACCGCGACGGCCGTCGGGCGCGCGCCGACCGGCACGCTCGCCACGAACTTCCCGCTGTCGATGGAAAACACCTCGACCGAGTCCGTCGCGGTGCTGGCGCAGTAGGCCAGCTTGCGGCCGGGGTCGACGGCGATGCCGGCGAGGCTCGGCTTCGGGCCCGGCACCAGCGCCGCCAGCGTGCAGCTGACGCCGTCGAGCACCGCGAGCGAGCCGGTGCCGCCGCTGGCCGCGTAGACGCGGTCGGCCTGCTCGTCCACCGCCAGCGCGGACGCACCCGTCCCCGCGCCGATCACGCTCACCAGGTCGTGCGTGCGGGCGTCGAGCACCACCACGGTGCCCGCCGGCGGGTTCGCGACGTAGATCCGGCCGGCCTTGGCGTCCACGGCGACGTCACCCGGCTCGCCGCCGACGTGGACCCGCGCGACCACCGCGGCGCTCGCCGGGTCGATGACGGACACGGCCCCGGCCTCGGGATCCGCGACGTAGGCGAGCCCCGTGACGGGATTCACCGCCACCCCGGCCGGCGACCCGCCGACGTCGATCGACCGGACCTCCTCCGCGCGCGCCACCCCGGGCAGGACCAGGGCCCCGGCACCCGCGGTGACCAGGGCGAACAGGGTCCGTCGGCCCAGCTGGCGACCTCGCATCGACGCCTCCGCTCTTGATCGACTCGCCCCTCGAGCGTAACTCGCGCGATGCTCACGTGAAGGAACTTCGCGTCCCCCGATCGCGTTGTTTCCAGTGGGTAACCCACTTCCAGAGCGGACGGAGGCGAGCGCGTGCACGGGCACCAGAACGGACTCAAGACGGCGTTGCTGCTCGGCCTGCTGTCGGCGATCATCATCGCGATCAGCGGGCTCTTCGGCCGCGGCGCCCTGGTCATCGGCCTGCTCATCGCGCTCGGGATGAACGCGTTCGCCTACTTCAACTCGGACAAGATGGCGTTGCGCGCGATGCGGGCGCGGCCGGTGTCCGAGGTCGAGCAGCCGGCGATGTACCGGATCGTGCGCGAGCTCGCGCACGTCGCCCGCCAGCCGATGCCGCAGCTCTACCTGAGCCCGACCGTCGCGCCGAACGCGTTCGCGACCGGCCGCAGCCCGCGCCACGCGGCCGTCTGCTGCACCACCGGCATCCTCGACCTGCTCGACGAGCGCGAGCTGCGGGCCGTGCTCGGGCACGAGCTGTCCCACGTCTACAACCGCGACATCCTGATCTCGTGCGTCGCCGGCGCGCTGGCCAGCGTGATCAGCGTGCTCGCGAACATCGCGCTGTTCTTCGGCGGCAACAACCGCGACGGCAGCCCGCTGGTCAGCCTGATGCTGATCTTCGTCGGCCCCATCGCGGCCGCCGTCATCCGGATGGGCGTCAGCCGGTCGCGGGAGTATCAGGCCGACGCGTCCGGCGCGGAACTCACCGGCGACCCGCTGGGCCTGGCCTCGGCGCTGCGGAAGCTCGACGCGGGCACGCGGGCGCGGCCGCTGGTGGCCGAGCCGCAGCTGGTGTCGCAGTCGCACCTGATGATCGCGAACCCGTTCCGCCCCGGCGAGGGCCTGAGCAAGCTGTTCTCGACCCACCCGCCGATCGCCGACCGGATCCGGCGGCTCGAGGAGATGGCGCGCCGCGGGCCGGGCGGGCTCTAGGCCGACGCTCCCGCCGCGACGGCGACCGCCTTCACGTAGTCGCCGTAGCCGGACTTCGCGAGCTTCGCGCCCAGCGCGTAGCACTCGTCGGCGTCGATGAAGCCCATCCGCAGCGCGATCTCCTCCAGGCACGCGATGCGCACGCCGGTCCGGTGTTCCAGCACCTGCACGAACTGGCCGGCTTCGAGCAGCGAGTCGTGCGTGCCGGTGTCGAGCCAGGCGAACCCGCGGCTGAGCTCGACCAGCGTCGCCCGGTCCTGCCGCAGGTAGGTCAGGTTGACGTCGGTGATCTCCAGCTCGCCGCGCTTCGACGGCTTGAGCGAGCGCGCGATGTCGACGACGTCGTTTTCGTAGAAGTACAGCCCGGTGATCGCCTTGTTCGAGCGCGGCTTCGCGGGCTTTTCTTCGATCGTGCGCAGTTTCCCGTCCGGGCCGACCTCGCCGACGCCGTAGCGCTCGGGGTCCTTCACCGGGTAGCCGAACAGGACGCAGCCGTCGAGCTCGCGCACGGCCTGCTGCAGGCGGCTGGAGAAGCCCTGCCCGTAGAAGATGTTGTCGCCGAGCACGAGCGCCACGTCGTCGCCGCCGATGAAGTCCGCGCCGATCACGAACGCCTCGGCCAGCCCGTTCGGGCTGGGCTGCTCGGCGTAGGAGAACGAGACGCCGAACTGGTCGCCGCTGCCCAGCAGCCGGCGGAACATCGGCAGGTCGGTGGGGGTGGAGATGATCAGGATCTCGCGGATCCCGGCCAGCATCAGCACCGAGATCGGGTAGTAGACCATCGGCTTGTCGTAGACCGGCAGCAGCTGCTTCGACACCGCCTGGGTGATCGGGTGCAGGCGGGTCCCGCTGCCTCCGGCCAGCACGATGCCCTTCATGAACTGCCTCCCTCTCCTCGGCCACGACTGGGTCCCCACCCTACGGGCTGGGCCGGACCGGCCGATCGAGAAGCGCTAGAAGGCCGGTCCTTTGCCGAAGTAGGCCTTGCAGCCCAGGTTGTACTCGGTGGCGACCTCCAGCACGTTCCGGCCGTCGTCGACCGGCAGCAGCGTCGAGGAGTAGTTGGGGCAGAAGTTGTTGTAGATACCGGTGATGTGCACGGGGGCGGGCAGCTCGTACCAGTGACCGCTGCCGAAGTCGTCGTTCGCCAGCAGGACCTGGCCGTTGTTCGGCTGCGGCTGGCCCTTGGCGTTGGTGTAGATCTGCCCGACCATGACGATCCGCACACCGTTCGGGCCGCCGGGGAACAGCGTGATCGTCTGCGCGTGCTGGAAGTAGTTGCCGTTGGCGGTGTTCACCCGGGTGCCCGGGTCGGTGGGGCTGCCCCAGTTGGCGCCGTCGGCCGAGATCTTGAAGTACGGGTCGCAGTAGCGGTCGCGGTAGTTGCAGATCTCGTAGGCGAAGTAGAAGCGGCCGTCGGGCAGCCGCCGGATGATCGGCATGCCGGGCCGGACGCGGTCCGGCGGGATCGCCAGGGTGAGCTGCTTGGTGCCCCAGGTCACGCCGTCGGTCGAAGCGACCCGGTTGAGCACCTGCGCGTACTTCGGCGCCTGCGTCTCGTCGGCGTAGTGCAGCCAGAGCGTGCCGCCGGCGTCGACGGTGAACTCGGGCTCCCAGATGCCGTCGATGTTGTGCGACCGCGCGGCTTCGGACAGGAAGCTCCACGCCCGGCCGCCGTCCTTGCTGGCCCAGATCCGGATCCCGACGCGGCGCTGCGGCCCGGCGTCCTGCCGGTAGGACGCGGCCCACAGCAGCGTGCCGGCGCGGAGCTTGCCGACGCGTTGCGGCAGCTCGTAGACGGTGCCGCAGCACATGCCGTAGCGGCCGTCGGGGTCGTGGATCTCGCCGATCTCGTGGAAGGACTCGCCCTCGTCGGTGCTCTCCAGCACCGGGGTGAACTTGCCGCCGGCGTCTTCGCTGGTCAGCGTGGCGATGATGCGCCCGCGGCCGATGACGGAGTGGTCGAGCCGGATGAGCCGGGCGTAGGAGCCGTAGCCGGGCACGAGCTGACGGCGCTCGGCGGCGCTCGCGGGGGTGAGCAGCGTCGCGATGAGCGTCAGCGGCAGCACGAAGACGAGAAAGCGGCGCATCCGGACCCTCTCCACGCGGTGATCGCGCGATTACAACACGCTGATCGGGTCCGCCGTGGACAGTCACACGGCTCATTAGCGCGTTCGGGGGGTTTGCTGTGCGCCATCGGGTGACCGAGTCGCGGCCCGTGACGGTAACGCGGAGGTGGGGGCCGTCGAAAGTTCACGGGGGGCCGGTGGTGGCCCCGAGGGGGAACGATGAAACTACGGCTGTTCGGCGTGCTCGTCCTGGTCCTGGCGGCGGGGTGCACGCCCGGTGTCGGCTACGGGACGATCGAGGAGGCGTCGTCCGGCGGCTCCGTGCAGATGCCGACGTCGACCGCGCCCCCGGCACCTCGTGAAGTGCCGGCGGAGACGCACACGGGCAAGGGCAGCGGCGAGTTCGAGACCAGCTGGCCGGCCGACCAGATGGGCTTCTTCACGTTCGACTGCCCGAAGTGCTCGTCGAACGTGATCATCGACTCGGACGGCGGCGAGCACGGCCTGGTCAACGCGATCGGCGCGTACAAGGGCACGACGTGGCTGAACACGTACGAGGGCCGGCCGACGAAGCGGGTGACGGTGCACGCGAACGCCGCGTGGACGGCGACGATCTCCGATTTCCGCAGCCTGCCGTCGGCGGTGGCGGGGCAGGAGTCGAAGGGCAAGGGCGAGGCCGTGTTGCGCCTGCCGGCCGGGGTGTCGAAGGTGCGGTTCACGGCCAAGACGCGGGGGAACATCGCGCTGTGGATCAACGCGGGGGAGTTCCGCGACCTGCTGCTGAACCAGATCGGTGACGTGCAGGTGGAGCGGGATGTGCGGGGGCCGGGGTACCTGAAGGTGTCGGGGTACGAGGCGAGCTGGACGCTGACGCCGTCCTGAGCGGGCACCCGGTGACGCCGGGTGCCCGCGGTGACGTCAGCGGTAGTTCGTGAACTGCAGCGCGATCTCGAAGTCCTTGCCCTTCAGCAACGCGATCACGTCCTGCAGCTGGTCTTTCTTCTTACCCGAAACCCGCAGCTGGTCGCCCTGGATCTGGGCCTGGACGCCCTTCGGGCCTTCGTCGCGGATGAACTTCGCGATCTGCTTCGCCTTGTCCGAAGCGATGCCCTGGAGGATCTTGCCGCCGATCTTGTAGATCTTGCCCGAGAGGGCCGGCTCGTCCGCTTCGAACGCCTTCAGGGAGATGCTGCGCTTGATCAGCTTCTCCTTGAAGACCTCGACCGCGGCCAGGGCGCGCTCCTCGGTCTCGGACTCGATCGCGATCGCCTCCTCGCCGGACCAGTTGATCGTCGTGCCCGTGCCGCGGAAGTCGAACCGCGTTCCGAGCTCCTTGCTCGCCTGGTTGAGCGCGTTGTCCACCTCCTGGCGGTCGACCTTGCTCACGACGTCGAAAGAGGGATCCGCCACGTGTCCTCACACCTCGTACTCGCTTGTCAGGGGCCACCCAGCCTAGCCCCCACCGGGCCACGGGTATCCCGGTTGACCCCCGTCCGGATCCGTTGGGTAAGCTTCTCCCCGGCCGGTTCGCCCGGCCTTGGCGGGTTACCCGAGTGGCCAAAGGGGACTGGCTGTAAACCAGTTGGCTTACGCCTACGGGGGTTCGAATCCCTCACCCGCCACCCCATGACGACGACCCCGTGACCGCTCGGTCACGGGTTCGTCTGCTATGCCGCGATTGTGCGAATTGCCGAAGAATACCGAGTCCGCGCGATTCGGCGGGCATTCTGCCGCGCAACGGGTGAAGATTCGTTCCCCCTTTCGCTCGCATTTCGAAATACTTCCGTGAATCGGTAACGGCGCCCGTGACCCGCCCGACCACCGCAGGGGGCAGGGGTCGACAATGGAGGTGCACATGCCGGTACCCGGGATGCTCGAACGCCCGACGCGCGAGCAGCTCGTGCGGGTCCAGTACGCCGATGCCCGGCTCGTCGACGACTACGCCGACGGCTACTCCGGGCCGGGGCCGACCGCGCGGTACCACCGGTCCCGGCTGCACGCCGTGGACCGGGTGCTCGAAAGGCGGTGCGGTGGCGCGCTGCTCGACGTCGGGTGCGGGCCGGGGATGATGGTGCGGCACCTGCTCGACGGGCGGCCGGGGGACTTCGCCGTCACCGGGTGCGACCGGTCCGCCGCCATGGTCGACGCGGCCCGGGAACGGGCCGGGAAAGAAGCGGAATTCGCCGTCGGCGACATCGGGGAAATGCCGTTCGCGGACGGCGCTTTCGACATCGCGCTCGCCATGGGCGTGCTCGAATACGTGGACATCGGGCCGGCGTTGCACGAAATCGCGCGGGTGGTCCGGCCCGGCGGGCTCGCCGTCGTCACCATGCTCAACCCGCGCAGTCCCTACCGGCTCGTCGAATGGGGGCTGTACTGGCCGGCGCGCCGCGTGCTCGGCGGGCTCGAAGAAGCCTTCCACTTCCCGCGCCGGCACGGGGCGCGGCGCACCGGCATCAAGGCTTACGCGCCGCGGCGGCTGCGCCACGAGCTGTGGCGCGCCGGGCTGCAACCCGAGGACACGCTGTACTACGACGTGACCGCGCTGGTGCCGCCGCTCGACCGCCTCGTGCGGCGTCCGCCTGACCGTCCGGAGAGGACGGTCGGCCGCGGCGCCGCCGCCGGACGGCTCGGCACCGGGTACCTGATCGCCGCCCGGCGGCTCTGACCGCACGCGAACGGCCGGTTTCCCCGGGGGAAGGGGAAACCGGCCGTTCGTCGGGTGGCGGCGCTCGGGGTTACGCCGCCTGGGGAACCGGCGCGGACGCCGGGGTCAGTGCGAGGTCGAGGACCTCGCGGACGTTCGCCACCGCGTGGACGTCCAGCTGGGACAGCACCTCGGCCGGGACGTCGTCGAGGTCCGGCTCGTTGCGCTGCGGGATGATCACCGTCTTCATCCCCGCCCGGTGCGCGGCCAGCAGCTTCTGCTTGACGCCGCCGATCGGGAGCACCCGGCCGGTCAGCGACACCTCACCGGTCATCGCCACGTCGGCGCGGACCACACGGCCCGAGAGCAGCGACGCCAGCGCCGTCGTCATCGTGACGCCCGCCGACGGCCCGTCCTTCGGGACCGCGCCCGCCGGGACGTGCACGTGGATGCCGCGCTTCTTCAGGTCGCCCACCGGCAGCTCCAGCTCCGCGCCGTGCGAACGAAGGTAGGACAGCGCGATCTGCACCGACTCCTTCATCACGTCGCCGAGCTGGCCGGTCAGCTGCAGCCCGGACGCGCCGGACTCCTCGTCGGCCAGCGACGCCTCGATGTAGAGGACGTCACCGCCGGCGCCGGTCACCGCCAGGCCGGTCGCCACGCCCGGGGTCGCCGTGCGCTGGGTCGAGGCCGGCAGCGACGACTCCGGGATGTGCCGCGGACGGCCGAGGTAGGTGTCCAGATCGGGCGCGTCCACCGTCAGCGGCAGCGAAACCTCGTCCAGCGCGACCTTGGTCGTGATCTTCCGCAGCACCTTCGCGATGGTCCGGTTCGCGTTGCGCACGCCCGCCTCGCGGGTGTACTCGGTGGCGATCCGGCTGAACGCGGCATCGGTCAGCACCACGTCGGCGGTGCCCAGGCCGGCGCGCTCCAGCTCGCGGGGGAGCAGGTGGTCGCGGGCGATGGTGACCTTCTCGTGCTCGGTGTAGCCGTCCAGCGTGACGAGCTCCATGCGGTCCAGCAGCGGGCCGGGGATGGTCTCGAGCGCGTTGGCCGTCGCCAGGAACACGACGTCGGACAGGTCCAGCTCGACCTCGAGGTAGTGGTCGCGGAACGTGTGGTTCTGCTCCGGGTCCAGCACTTCGAGCAGCGCCGCGGTCGGGTCGCCGCGGTAGTCGGCGCCCACCTTGTCGATCTCGTCGAGCAGCACGACCGGGTTCATCGAGCCGGCTTCCTTGATGGCGCGGACGATCCGGCCGGGCAGCGCGCCGACGTACGTGCGGCGGTGCCCGCGGATCTCCGCCTCGTCGCGGATGCCGCCCAGCGCGACGCGGACGAACTTGCGGCCCATGGCCTTCGCGACGGACTCACCCAGCGACGTCTTGCCGACCCCGGGAGGGCCCGCGAGGGCGAGCACCGCGCCGGAACGCCGTCCGCCGACCGGGGCGAGGCCCGATTCCGCGCGGCGCTTGCGCACGGCCAAGTACTCGATGATGCGTTCCTTGACGTCGTCGAGACCGGCGTGGTCGGCGTCGAGCACCGCCCGCGCGGCCGCGATGTCGTAGACGTCCTCGGTGCGCTCGGTCCAGGGCAGCTCCAGGACGGTGTCCAGCCAGGTGCGGATCCAGCCGCCTTCGGGGGACTGCTCGGACGTGCGGTCCAGCTTGTCCACTTCGGCCAGCGCGGCCTTCTTGACGGCGTCCGGCAGCTCAGCGCCTTCGACGCGGGCGCGGTAGTCCGTCTCGTCAGCGGTGCCGTCGAGCTCGCCGAGCTCCTTGCGGATCGCTTCGAGCTGGCGGCGCAGCAGGAATTCCTTCTGCTGCTTCTCCATGCCCTCGGCGACGTCCTTGCGGATCGTGTCGGTGACCTCGAGCTCGGCCAGGTGCTCCTTGCTCCACTCGAGCGCCTTCTCCAGGCGTGCGCTGACGTCGAGCGTGGTCAGCAGCTCGAGCTTCTGGTCGGTGTCGAGGTACGGCGCGTTGCCGGACAGGTCGGCGATCGCGGAGCCGTCTTCGACCTGCTGGACGGCGTCGATCAGCTGCCAGCCGCCGCGCTGCTGGAGGATCGAGATGACGACGGCCTTGTACTCGGCCGCGAGCGGCGCGGTCCGGTCGTTCGTGGTTTCGGGGGCGTCCTCGGCGTGCACCCAGCGGGCGGCGCCGGGGCCGTCGGCGATCCGGCCGACGAGCGCGCGGGACGTGCCGCGCAGCAGCACGGCGGCCTTGCCACCGGGCACGCGGCCGATGCGCTCGACCGTGGCGACGGTGCCGAACTCGGCGTACTCGCCGTGGACGCGCGGGACGATGAGGACCTCGGCCTTGGTGGCGCCGGTCGACCGGATGCCGGGGAAGGAAGCCTGGCTCGGGGTGTTCGCCTGGGCGGACTCCACCGCGGCCCGCGTCTCGGTGTCGGTGAGGTCGAGCGGGACGACCATGCCCGGCAGCACGACGTCGTCATCGAGCGGGAGCACGGGCAGGAGGCGGGTGTCGGACATGTGCACTCCTCGGTTAGTTGAGTCTGCCTAGCTCAACTCTCCGATGGGTGTGTTTGTTTCCGATGGTGCGTTCGCCCACAGCGATCAGGGAAAGTGCAGGTCAGGGGGTTGGTCGGGCCGCCAACCCGGCAACGCCGTGATCTCCGGCGACGGCAGCGGCTGGTCGTCGAATTCAGGGCACGAGCTCGACCGCCGGACGCGGCCACGCCGGCTCGGCCCAGTCGATCAGCGAGTACCGCGGCGGGGCGATCGGCGCGGCTGCAGGTCAGGCGCCCGGTCGGGCCGCGATGCCGCACCAAGCGAACGGACGCGCTTCCGCCTCCAGCGCGTTCAGCTTCCGGTCCGGCCGCCAGTCCGGCAGGTGCACGATGCCCGGCTCGAGCAGCGGCCAGTCGCCGAACAGCGGCTCGATCTCGTCGCGGTCGCGCAGCCACACCGGGTTGCTCGTCTTGCGGTACTGCTCGACGAACCAGCGCAGCCCGTCCAGGTGCGGGCCTGTGCCGTCGCCCTCGCTCATCTGGGAAATCGCCAGCCAGCTGCCCGGCGCGAGCTTGTCGCGGTACGCCGCCAGGATGCCTTCGGGGTCGTCGTCCGGGCCGACGAAGTGCAGCACCGCCATCATCATCAGGCAGACCGGCTGCGAAAAGTCGATGAGCCGCTTCGTCTCCTCGGCGCGCAGGACGGCCTTCGCGTCCCGCATGTCCGCCTGGACGATGCCGGCCCAGTCGGTCGCGGCCTCCTCTTCGAGGATCAGCGTCGCGTGCGCGACCGCGACCGGCTCGTAGTCGACGTACACCACCTTCGCGTCGTGCTCGTCGGGCAGCTCGGCCTCGACGACCTCGTGCACGTTGCCCGCCGTCGGGACGCCGGAGCCGAGGTCGATGAACTGGCGGATCCCCGCGCGCAGGGCCGCCCGGACCGCGCGGTTCATGAACTCGCGGTTCTGCTTCGAGCCCGGGCGCACCAGCGGCCACTGCTGCTCCATGCGCCTGCCGAACTCGCGGTCCACGGCCCAGTTCTGGGTGCCGCCCAGGTACCAGTCGTAGATCCGGGCCGCGGACGGCTTCTCGGTGTCGACGCCCTCGGGCGCTCTCGGCGCCGAATCCCGCTGGTCGCTCACTCCCGGCTCCCCTCGCTCCTCGCGGGACCAGCCTATAAGGACCGGCCGGCCGGGGTAAGCCGCCAGTCGTTCAGCGAACGGCCGGCCGGCGCTGCCAGTACGTCCACAGCGGTCGGTAGCCCTGCGCGTACCAGAACGGCGTCGACAGCGGGTTCGCCGCCGCGTGGTGCAGGAGGACGACGTCGGCGCCTTCTTCGTCCAGGACGTGGTGGGCGTGCGTGGCCAGCGCGGTGCCGACACCGGACGACCGCGCCGTCTCCGCGACGGCCAGCGAAGAGAGGTAGCCGACGCGGGACGCTTTGACGCGGTCGCTGATCCAGCCGGTCTCGCCGGGGTGCTGGACGTTGACCATGCCGAGCGGACGGCCGTACAGCTCGGCGATCCACAGCGGCGGCTCCGGCCGGGCCAGCTGCTCGGCCAGGTCCTTGGCCATGATGTCCTCGATGCCCTTGCGGAAGTTGACCGTGCCGTACTGCGCGTCGAAGGTGTGCAGCTCCAAGCCCAGCTCGACGGCGGTTTCGAGGTCGCCGGGCTCGGCGCGGCGGATCTTGACGCCGGGCGTGCCGCGCGGGCCGGCCGGGATCATCCGGTCCGCCGGGCGGACCGCGACCACCCGCAGCGGGGCGAACCCGTGGTGCAGCATTTCCCGCGTGCCGGCGGCGTCCCGGCTCGCGCGCGGCACGATCGCCGCGGTCTCGGTGTCGCCGCGCTCGGCGACCGCGCGCAGATGTTCATCCCATCGGGTGAGGAGGGCGTCGAGGGCGGCCGCCGGCTGCGGGCCGGCGAGCTGGAGGTCGAGCCGGTGCTCGGTCAGCGCCCGCCACGGCGCGTTCGGCGCGTCCTGGTCGACCTGGATGCGCGAGGCGAGGCCGGAAGCGGCCGAGCCGGCGGTCGCGACCTCCAGCACCACCGCGCTTTCGGCCGCTTCGAAGGGAGAGGAACCGGGGAGCAGGGGATCCACCGCCGCGAGCCGGGCCGCGTGTTCGGTGGCTATCACGTCGCTGTGCATGGGTTCATTGAAGCGCTACCCGGGACGTCGTGCGCAGAGGACCGACCCCTGGTTCGCCACCCGATGTTTCACCCCTTGGTCCACGCAGGTCAGCGCGTTCGAGGCATTGTTAACCCTGGGGTGATCTCCTACTGTCTCGAAAGGGACACGGGTACGCCCTACGGGGTACGGTATGGCCCTTGTCCACACCCGAAGTCACGGATCAACACCGGTGGACAAGCTGGGAGGGAAGGTCGGATGCCGGACACCAACGCCCACGGCGACGCCGTCGCGCAGGCGCAGCCCGGGCCGGGAGCCGCTTCCGGGACACCACCCCAACCCGCCGCCTCCGCCGAAGCCCGCACGGACGAACGCCGCTTCCGCGTGTACACCTTCGCGGTGCTGAGCCTCGGGCTCGTCGCCGCGTTCGCCGTCGGCTCGTGGCAACCGTTCCACTGGGACAGCAAGCTGCTCTGGATCGGGCCGGTCCTCGCGGTCGCGTTCCTGCTCGCCGAACAGCTCGGCATCAACGTCGACGTCCGCAGCGGCATCTCGTGGACCATCTCCTTCACCGAGATCCCGCTCGTCATCGGGTTCTTCGTCGCGCCGTTCGAAGTCGTGCTGGCCGCGCACCTGGTCGCCGGCATCGGCACGCTGCTCGCGCGGAAGGTCTCCGGCCGCGTCCTCTACAACGCGGGCGCGTTCCTGCTCGAGATCACCGGCGCGTTCGCCGTCGCCGGACTGGTCAAGTACGCCGTCGGCGCGGGTGGCGGCGACAAGTTCCCGTGGGTGGCCGCGCTGGCGGGCACCCTGACCGCGCCGCTGGTGAGCACGCTGCTCGCGCTGGCCGCGGTCCGCGTGCTGCGGCGCCGGATGCGGGTCAGCACCGCCGTCCGGCTGACCGCGCGGATCCTGGTCGTCGGGTTCGTCAACGCGTCCGTCGGCCTCTCCGGCTACCTCGTCATTTCGAACACGCCCAAGGCGTGGCCGCTGGTGCTCGCCGTCTTCCTCGGCCTGACCGCGTTGTACTGGGCCTATTCGGACCTGCTGCGGGAGCAGCGGGACATGGAAGCGCTCTCCGACGTCAGCCTGATGGTCGCCCGTTCGGGCCAGCTGGCCGCGGCCCGCCCGGCCGGCCGCGCCGACGAGCTCGTCGGCGGCGTCGACGTCCGCGAGTGGGCGACGATCGCCGAGCGCATCAAGGACCAGCTCGCCGCGGGCCGCGTCGTGCTCCGGCTGCGGCTCGAGGCGAAGGACCCGCTGCGGGTCGTCGTCGCGGGCGACGACCTGCCGCCCGCCGACCCCGCCGCCGACGACCCGCTGCTGCGGCTGCCCGGCGCGCACGTCCGGCACTTCCGGATCACCGAGGCCAACCCCGACGTCCGCGCGGCGCTGCTCGACCGCGGCGCGCAGGAGGCGCTCGTCGTCCCGCTGCGCAGCGCGAACCAGCTGCTCGGCGTCGTCGAGGCGCACGACCGGCTCTCGCGCTGGCGCGGGTTCGGCAAGTACGACGTCCAGCTGCTCGGCACGATGGCCAGCCACCTCGCGACGTCGCTGGACAACCGGCGGCTGCTGGCGACGCTGCGCCACGACGCCTACCACGACCCGCTCACCGGGCACCTCAACCGGCTGGGCTTCCGGCAGGTGGCGAAGGAACCGCTGCGGGACTACGCGCACGCCGTGGTGCTGCGCATCGACCTCGACGTCTTCTCCACGGTCAGCGACGCGCTCGGCTACGCGTGGGCCGACCGGATGGTCATCGCCGCCGCCCGCCGCATCCGCGACGCGCTCGGCCCCGACGTCCCGCTCGCCCGGCTGGAAGGCGCGTCCTTCGCGGCCCTGCTCGTCGGCTGCCCGCCGGAGGAGGCCCACGACGCCGCGGAACGGCTGCGCGAAGGGCTTTCCGCGCCGTACCCGGTGGACCGGCTCTCGGTCGAGGCGAACGCGATGATCGGCTACGCGACGACGACCCCCGAGGAGTCGGGCGACGTCGTCGACATCGAAGGCCTGCTGCAGCGCGCCGACGTCGCCGTTCGCGCCACGAAGGGCGGCGAAGAGGTCCGCGGCTACGTGCCGAGCATGGGCCAGATCTTCCTGCGCCGCTTCCAGATGGTCACGCAGTTCCGGCAGTCACTCGAGGACGGCCAGGTCAGCGTCCACTACCAGCCGAAGATCACCCTGCCGAACCGGCAGGTGGCCGGCGTCGAGGCGCTCGTCCGCTGGGTGCACCCGGAGTTCGGCAGGCTCGGCCCGGACGAGTTCGTCCCGGCCATCGAGGCGGCCGGCCTGATCGGCGTGCTGACGTCGTTCGTGCTCGGCGAGGCGCTCAAGCGCTGCCGCAAGTGGCTCGACGAAGGCCTGCGGATCTCGGTCGCGGTGAACCTGTCGGTGCGGAACCTGGCCGACGAGGACTTCCCGGACAAGGTCGCCCGCGAGCTGGAGCACCACGGCATCCCGCCGGAGCTGCTGACGTTCGAGCTGACCGAGTCCGGGGTGATGTCCGACCCGCAGAAGGCACTGCCGATCCTGCGCGAGCTGCACTCGCTGGGCATCGTGCTGGCGGTGGACGACTTCGGCACGGGCTACTCGTCGCTGGCCTACCTGCGGCAGCTGCCGGTCGACCAGGTCAAGATCGACAAGAGCTTCGTCCTCGGCATGGGCACCGACCTCGGCGACCTCGCGGTGGTCCGCTCGATCGTCGAGCTCGGCCATTCGCTCGGGCTCACGGTGGTGGCGGAAGGCGTCGAGGAGGACGTCGCCCGCGACCAGCTGGAGGCGATGGGCTGCGACGTCGCGCAGGGCTACCTGATCTCGCGGCCGCTGCCGGAAGACCGCCTGGAGGCGTGGCTGCAGGCCCGCACCGCGCGCTCGCCGGGGCGGCACTCGGAGACCGTGCTGACCCTGCTGACCTGAGGTTTTCGGGTTAATCGACCCCGGTTGCACGGCCGGGTGACGGGGCTTGCTAACCTTTCCAAGTCCTCGCGAGAGGCCAGGCCCCTTTAGCTCAGTCGGCAGAGCGTCTCCATGGTAAGGAGAAGGTCTACGGTTCGATTCCGTAAAGGGGCTCACGACCTCAGCCGCGTCACGCCTGCGTGTCGCGGCTTGGGTCATGTAAGGGCGGTGTAGCTCAGTTGGCAGAGCAAGCGGCTCATAATCGCTGTGTCGCCGGTTCAAGTCCGGCCACCGCTACGCGGTAACGACGGGGCTGGCCCCCGGACCTGAGAGAGAAGGAAACGCTGTGGCTGCCACCGACGTGCGACCCAAGATCACGCTGGCGTGCGAAGAGTGCAAGCACCGCAACTACATCACCAAGAAGAACCGGCGCAACAACCCGGATCGCCTGGAGATGAAGAAGTTCTGCCCGAACTGCGGTACGCACCGGACGCACAAGGAAACCCGCTGACGTAGCGCGTTCACACCAGCTTCGAAGAGCCGCCCAGGACCACCTGGGCGGCTCTTTGCTGTTGGTAGCCTGGCCGGCGTGCCTTTGGACGAGTCGTTCACCGGGCGGGTCTACCCGCCGCAGACCAGCTACGAAGTGAGCCGGGAGAAGATCCGGGAGTTCGCCGACGCGATCGGCGACGCCAACCCGCTCTACCGCGACCCGGAGGCGGCCCGCGCGGCCGGCCACCCGGACGTCGTCGCGCCCCCGACGTTCCTCACGATCATCAACCTCGCGTCGATCAACTCGATCGTCACGGATCCCGAGCTCGGCCTCGACTACTCGCGGATGGTCCACGGCGACCAGCAGTTCACCTACAGCCGCCCGGCCCACGCCGGCGACACGCTGCTGCTGACGACCCACATCGACCGGATCATGGCCCGGGCCGGCAACGACTTCATCAACCTGCGCGCCGAAATCACCGACGGCGACGGCGCGCACATCGCCACCACGCGCGCCCAGCTCGTGGTGCGGGGGGAGGACGCGTGAACACCGGCGACGAACTGCCCGCCCTCGAGGTCCGGATCACCCGTGAACAGCTGGTTCGCTACGCCGGCGCGGCGCTCGACTTCAACCCGATCCACTGGAACGAGGCGTTCGCGAAGGACGTCGGCCTCCCGGACGTCATCGCCCACGGCATGCTGACGATGGCGGTGGCCGGCCGCGTGGTGACGGACTGGCTCGGCGACCCGGGCCGCCTGGTCGACTTCAGCGCCCGCTTCACCCGCCCGGTGGTCGTCCCGAACACGCCGGAGGGCGCCCTGGTGGAGATCACGGGCAAGGTCGGCGACGTCAAGGACGACGGCACGGCGCGGATCGACCTCGTGGTGAAGTTCGACGGCAAGACGGTGCTCGGGAAGCCCCAGGCGCTCGTCCGCACCTGAGCCTCCGCCGCCCGCCGGTCGACCGGCTAAGGCAGCTTCAGCACCGACAGCACCGCGTCGGCCATGCCCTGCTCACCCCTCGCGTTCGGGTGCAGCGGGGCGGCCGGCGAGGCGGGCAGCAGGCCCTCCACCCACCGCGTGTCCGACGCCGAGCAGACGTCGTGGCCCTTGCCCGGGGTCGCCGTGTCCGCGTAGCCCGCGCGGTGGGCGTCCGCCTGGTCCTCGAGCATCTTGTTCAGCTTGCCCAGCTCCTCGCGGAAGTACGCGATGTCGCCGCGGCCGAAGGGGAGGATCGGCCAGCAGCCGTCGCCGTCCGGGAGGACCGTCGGGTAGCCGACCACCACGACCTTCGCCTTCGGGGCCTTCGTGTGGATGCGGTCCAGGATCGCGCCGACCTTCGGGGCGGCCGCGTCGATCCGCTCGGCGAGCTGGTCGTGGCCGCCCGCGGTCAGCTTGTCCTTGCACGGCGACGCCGTCGAGTGCGCCGTCGCGCAGCCCGCCGCGTACGCGAAGAAGCCGACGTCGTTGCCGCCGATGCCGATCGTCACCAGCGTCGTGTCCTTCGTGACCGCGTCCAGCTGCGCCGGGTTCGTGCCGTTGCCCGTCTTCTGCGGGGCCGTCAGGTGCGCGGTCGTCGCGCCGCCGCAGCTGACGTCGGCGAACTGGGCCGGCTTCAGCTTCGCCGAGACCACGTGCGGGTAGTTGTCGTCCGAGCGCTCGCAGCCCGCCGGGGTGCCCGCCTGCCGCCCGGTGCGCGGCGACGACGTGTACGAGTCGCCCAGCGCCACGTAGCGGCCCGAACCGCCGCCGGTGTCCGCGCCGTCCGGTGGTGCCGAGGACGAGCCGTGCTGCCACTTGTAGTACCCGAAGCCGAGTAGTGCGAGTACGAGTACGACGACGAGACAGCCGCCCCCACCGCTTTTCTTCGCCACTTCTTCGTTTCTACCGAAGGAGTGCGCCCGGCGAGCTAGCCAATCCGGGTGATCCGCCGCGCGATCAGGTCGTTCACCAGCCCGGCGCCGGTCTCCGGGTCGTCCACGCTGACCAGCACGCTCCGGCCGTTCTCCAGCGACAACGCCAGCGCGGGGCCGCCGCGCACCTTGTACGCCGTCGTGCCGGTCACCGGGTTGAAGCGCAGGCCGAGGCCGCCGTCGCCGAACGTCGCCAGGTCGCGCGCCGTCGCCTCGCGGATGCTCGCCAGCTTCAGGTGCCGCCAGGGGAAGCCGAGGAGGCCGAAGCGGATCGTCACGCCCTTGGCGTCCACGGTCGCCTTGAGCCGGTACGTCAGCGCGGTGACCGCGGCGCCGACGAACGCGATCCAGGCGGCCGTCGGCCAGGGGAGCCCGGCCGGCAGGAGGCCGATCGCGACGGGGACCAGGAGCAGCGCCCAGAGCATCGCCGGGTTCGCCGCCCGGCCCGACCAGAACGCGCGCTGACCCGGTTCGAGCCCGACGCTCGGCCGGTGGGCCGACTCTTCGCGGACCGGCGACGGCGGGCCGCCCACGACCGCCGCGACCGCGCCGAGGACGGCCGCGCCCAGCATGAAGAACACCACGGTGGCGCCGGTGCCCGCCGCGAGCCAGTCCGGCGCGTCGAGGTTCGAGACGAGCACGGAAAGCAGCACCGCGGACGGCAGCGCGGCGAACGCGGCGCCCACGCCGACGGTCAGGCGGGGCAGCGGCCGGCCCCGGCGCAGCGCGGTGACCCCCGACGTCGCCAGGAGGACGACGGCGACCGCGCCGAGCGCCAGGCACGCGGTGACGAACACCGTGAACGGGGTGGAGCCGTTCGGCCCGCCGTTCCAGTGCGTCGCGAGGGGGTCGGGCAGGCGGTCCGCCCAGGCGTCGGCGAGGACGCCGGTGACGGCGAGCGCGGCGCCCGGCGGCACGGCGGTGGCGAGCAGGACCCGGATCAGCTTGGTCATGTGTACTTCTCCTTCAGCACCCCGGTGAGTTCGTCCAGGCCGACGCCCGCGCGCTTGGCCTCGCGGACCAGTTCCCCGGCCAGCTCGGCGAGCCGGGCCCGCGACGACGCGCCGCCGAGCACGACCGCGCCCCGGCGTCGCCGCAGGTCGATCAGGCCCTCGTCGCGCAGCAGCGCGTACGCCCGCAGCACGGTGTGGACGTTGATCTCCAGCGACGCCGCCAGCTCCCGCGCGGGCGGCAGCTGCTCCCCGGGCGCGGGGCTGCCGTCGCCCAGCGAGCGGCGCAGCGACGCCGCCACCTGCTCGAAGATCGGCTCGGTGGAGCTGGGATCGATCCGGACCAACATAGTTCTAACTATAATAGAACTATTACAGCTGAAGAGAGACTTGCGTCACACTTTCGCTGGGCGCTCAGCCTGCCTTGGCGATGAGGTCCCCGGCCAGCTCCAGGGCGTGGTCGACGTCCCGCGCGACGTAGTGCAGGTCGACGAGCACCTCGGAGATGCCCAGCTCGGCGGCCACGTCGAGGCAGGGGAGGACGTCGGCGACCGTTTCGACGCCGGTGCCCTGTCTCGGGTTGATCCGCAGCACCCGGCGCAGCGCGTCCGGGTCACGACCGGCCTGCTCGGCGGCTTCGCGGGCGACCGACCAGAGGCCGTCGAGGTACTGCTTCGGCATCCACCCGGCCAGCCAGCCGTCCGCGCGGCGCCCGACCCGGGTCAGCGCCGGCGGGGAGAACCCGCCGAGCAGCACCGGCGGCCGCGGTTCCTGCGCCGGCCGCAGGCCCACCGTCGACGGCGCGATCCGCCACTGCGGGCCTTCGTGCGCCACCGGGTCGCCGGTCCACAACGCCTCCAGCGCGTCGAGGACCGCTTCGAGCCGCTTGCCCCGGCCCGCCCACGGGACCCCGGTCGCGAAGTACTCCTCGCGCAGCCAGCCCAGCCCGAAGCCGACGTCCAGCCGTCCCGAGCTGGCCAGGTCGAGCGAGGTCAGGGCCCTGGCGAGCAGAACCGGGGAATAGACCGGGCCGGTCAGCGCGCTCATCCCGAGGCGGGCCGTCCGGGTCACGGCGGCCGCGGTGGCCAGCGTCGTGAACGGGTCGGCGAAGGTCTCGAACTCTTCCGGGTACGGGTGCTCCGGCGTCCCGCCGCCCGGGTAGAGGTCCGACGGCTCCCGCGGCGTCAGGATCCGGTCGCCGACCCAGAGCGACCCGTAGCCGAGGTCCTCCGCGGCGGTCGCGAAGCGCGCGACGGCAGCGGGGTCGGCGAGGGCGCCGTACTGGGGCAGCGCGAGCCCGAGGCGCATCCCGGCCACCACCATCCGACCGGGGGTGTCCGTCATGGCGGACATCCTGGCATGATCACGTCGCCGGCGGGGAGTGTTCCGCAGGCCGACCGGGGTTCGGCGGTCGATCGGGGGGCGCGGTTGCGGGCTCTCGTGAGGCTTGCCGTAGACTTCGGGACTTGGAACGCACTACGGTCATCCCCGCCTGGATGGTGGGGATGCTGGAATGCGTCCTCCGGGGCCCCGAGCGATCGGGGCTCCACAGGGGTGTAGCTCAATTGGCAGAGCAGCGGTCTCCAAAACCGCAGGTTGCAGGTTCAAGTCCTGTCACCCCTGCGTAACGGAACTGGTGGAGCGGAGGAGTGGTCGTGAGCGACAGCGACGCCAGCGGCGGCGAGCAGGAGCAGGACGGAAGCGGGCAGAAGCCCGAGAACCCGTCCCGTCCCGTCACAGCTGCCGCCCGGCGTGAGCGCCGTGCGACCGCTCGTCCGGCGGGCAAGTCCGCGGCACGTGCGGACGACAAGACCCGCCCGGCCGGGAAGTCGGGGGAGAAGTCCGCCCCCGACGCCAAGGGCGCGCCGACTCCCAAGCGGGACCAGAAGGCGAAGAAGGCCTCCGTGTTCGCGCGGCTGGTGCGCTTCATCCGTGAGGTGTGGGCGGAGCTGCGCAAGGTCATCTGGCCCAACCGCAAGCAGATGGTCACTTACACCGCGGTCGTGCTGGTCTTCGTGGTGTTCATGGTGGCCCTGGTGAGCGTCTTGGACTTCGCGTTCAAGAAGGGCATCGGCGCGATCTTCGGCTGACCCGCCGCCGTGCCGCGCGGGCCGGCCCGACCGACCCGGAATGATCAACTGAGAGGACGGAACGTGACCTCCGACAACGGCACATCAGCCGGTCACGACCTGACCGAGCTTTCCGACGAGCAGGTGCACGCGGCACTCGGTGACGAGGAGTCCGAGCACCTGGAGCCCGTCGAGGTGTCCGACGAGGTCGACGAAGCCGCTTCCGATGACGACGGCGCTTCCGACGAGGCCGCCGCCGCCGACGACGACGACGTGACCGACGAGGCCGCCGAGCCCGAGGCCGACGACGAGGACCCGGTCGCCAAGCTGCGTTCCGAGCTCCTCGCCGCGCCCGGCGAGTGGTACGTCGTGCACTCGTACGCCGGTTACGAGAACAAGGTGAAGACCAACCTCGAGACCCGGACCCAGACCCTGGACGTCGAGGACTACATCTTCCAGATCGAGGTTCCGACCGAAGAGGTCACCGAGATCAAGAACGGCCAGCGCAAGCAGGTGCAGCGCAAGGTGCTGCCCGGCTACATCCTGGTCCGGATGGACCTGAACGACGCCTCGTGGAGCGCGGTGCGCAACACCCCGGGCGTCACCGGGTTCGTCGGCGCGACCTCGCGGCCGTCGCCGCTGACCGTGGACGAGGTCCTGAAGTTCCTCGCCCCGAAGGTCGAGAGCGAAGCCCCGGCCAAGGCCAGCAAGGGTGACTCCGCCGCGTCCGCGCCGCTGGGCGCTCCGGCCGTCGAGGTCGACTTCGAGATCGGCGAGTCGGTCACGGTCATGGACGGCCCGTTCGCGACGCTGCCGGCGACGATTTCCGAGGTCAACGTCGACGGGCAGAAGCTGAAGGTCCTGGTGTCGATCTTCGGCCGGGAGACCCCGGTCGAGCTGTCGTTCACGCAGGTCTCCAAGATCTGACGGCCGGCCTTCTCGGCCGCAGTCCCCGCGTCCACGGCAGGTACGCGGGGAACGTAGTACAGGACAGGAAAAGAAATGCCACCCAAGAAGAAGAAGCTTGCGGCGATCATCAAGCTGCAGATCAAGGCGGGTGCGGCCAACCCCGCGCCGCCGGTCGGCCCGGCGCTGGGTCAGCACGGCGTCAACATCATGGAGTTCTGCAAGGCCTACAACGCCGCGACCGAGTCGCAGCGCGGGGACGTCGTCCCGGTCGAGATCTCCGTCTACGAAGACCGGTCGTTCGACTTCAAGCTGAAGACGCCGCCGGCCGCGCGCCTGCTGCTCAAGGCCGCTGGTGTCGAGAAGGGCTCCGGCGAGCCGCACAAGACCAAGGTCGCCAAGGTCACTTGGGACCAGGTCCGCGAGATCGCCAAGACCAAGGAGACCGACCTCAACGCCCACGACATCGACCAGGCCGCGAAGATCATCGCCGGTACTGCCCGGTCGATGGGCATCACGGTCGTCGACGCCTGACGTCTGCAGCGTTACCCGTGGGAGAGCCTAGTGCTGGCTCGTCACCACACTGATCCGTTTTCGAAGTTAGGGACAGAAGCATGACCAAGCACAGCAAGGCTTACCGCCAGGCTGCGGAGCTGATCGACAAGTCGCGTTTCTACGCGCCGCTCGAGGCTGCGAAGCTGGCGAAGGAGACCTCCAAGACCAAGATGGACGCGACCGTCGAGGTCGCGATGCGTCTCGGTGTGGACCCCCGCAAGGCCGACCAGATGGTCCGCGGCACCGTGAACCTGCCGCACGGCACCGGTAAGACCGCCCGCGTCATCGTCTTCGCCGTCGGCGACAAGGCCGCCGAGGCCGAAGCCGCCGGTGCGGACGCGGTCGGCACCGACGAACTGATCGAGCGCATCCAGGGTGGCTGGCTCGACTTCGACGCCGCGATCGCGACGCCGGACCAGATGGCCAAGGTGGGCCGCATCGCCCGCATCCTCGGCCCGCGTGGCCTGATGCCGAACCCGAAGACCGGCACGGTGACCCCCGCGGTCGAGAAGGCCGTGAAGGACATCAAGGGCGGTAAGATCAACTTCCGCGTCGACAAGCAGGCCAACCTGCACCTGGTGATCGGCAAGGCTTCCTTCGACACGGAGAAGCTGGTCGAGAACTACGCCGCCGCGCTGGACGAGATCCTCCGCGCCAAGCCGTCTTCGGCGAAGGGCCGCTACCTCAAGAAGGTCACCTTCACCACGACGATGGGCCCGGGCATCCCGGTCGACCCGCTGCGGACCCGCAACCTCCTTTCCGAGGAAGCTGCGGTCTGAGTCTGAGATCACCAGAAAGGGCGTCCCCGCTTACTGCGGGGGCGCCCTTTCTTCGTGTCTGATGGACGCCATGCCGACTTTCGCGTCGTTCGACGGCCTCCGGTTGAACTACACCGTGTGGGAGGGCGACGGCGCCCACCGCCCGGTGCTGCTCCAACACGGCTTCGCGGCCGACACGAACGCGAACTGGATCTCCACCGGCGTGGTCGCCGCTTTGCGCTCGGCCGGTTTCACGGTGATCTCCCTGGACGCGCGCGGCCACGGCCGGTCGGAGAAGCCGCACGACGAGTCCTGCTACACCGAAGACACGATGGCCCGCGACGTCTCGGCCCTGCTGGACGAACTGGCCCTCGACGAGGTCTCGATGGTCGGCTACTCGATGGGCGCGATCATCGCCCTGACGGCCACGGCCGCGGACAAGCGCATCCGCTGCCTGGCCACGGGCGGCGTCGGCTCGGGCATCGTCGACTTCGGCGGCGTCGACCTGCGCGTGGTGAAGCCGGCGGACATCGCTTCGGCGCTGCTGGCGGAGGACCCGTCGACGGTCCCGCCATCGGGCGTCCCGTTCCGGCTGCTGGCGGACGCGGTCGGCGGCGACCGCCGCGCACTGGCGGCGGTGGCACTGGCGTCGAAGGAGGGCCACCTGGACCTGTCCGCGATCGGCGTCCCGACGCTGGTCCTGGCGGGCGACCAAGACCAGCTGGCCGCGGAGCCGGAGCGCTTGGCGGCGGCGATCGCGGGGGCCCGCCTGGTCCGCATCCCGGGCGACCACATGACGGCGGTGATGTCCCCGGCGTTCTCGGAGGCGCTGGTGGCGTTCCTGTCGGCGCCGCACCCGCGCTAGGAGCTCAGCGGGTCGGTGACGTCGTCGGGACTCCGCTGCACTTCGCCGGCCCGATGGCGTGACCGGTGATCAGCCACTGCCCCTTGTCGACCTTCGAGACCGTGAAGACGCCCAGTGCCGGGCCCCCTTGGACCGGGAAGGTGCAGGAATCGATCGTCACGGTGTCGCCGGGCAGCGGCGCCGAGACGCTCGAGGGCAGGGATTCGGCGTAGTCGTTCTTGTTCGTCACCTGGGTGGCGAGGAATTCGACGGCCTTCTTGCAGTCGGTCTGGGCGGCGTTCTGGCGGAACGTCTGCGCGATGTCCTGCGCGAACTGCGTCTGGATGTCGCGCGGACCCTCGTTCTGGAACCGGCCGCAAGCGTCGGCGACCCGGCCCTGGGCGATGTTGTGGTACACGAACCGCACGGCCTCGTACGGGTTCGTCGAGAACACGTGGTTCGTGTGGTACTTCCCGCCGCCCTCCTGGGCGAGCTGGGCGGACGTCTTGCCCGAGTCGTTCGGGAAGAAGTGGTTGTACAACCACGTTCCCGCGACGCCGAGGATGACCAAGGCCAAGACCCACGCGATGACCTTCTTGCCGAGCCAGCTCAGCCACCTCGGGGCGCGGCGGCGCTCGGCCGGGACCAGCTGGTAGCCCGGGGGGATCACCGGAGGCTGGGACGGCGGCGCCTGGACCACGCCGGCGTCCGGTGGAGGAGCCGGCTGGTTGCCCTGCTGGGACTGGGTGAACCTCAGGTAGTCCTGGAACTGCTGGAACTGGCGGAACTGCTCCAGCTGCGCCGGATCAACCGGCGGCTGTCCCGACGGCTGTGGGAGCGCTGGGGTGCCGCCCGGGGGTGTGGGTGCGTTCGAGCCCGCCGGTTCGAGTTCCGAGCCCGGCTTTCCGTCATCGCGCTGCTCCGCCACGTGACCATGATGCCCCACGGCGCCGCGAAGGTGGGGGTCGGAGAAGGCTTGTCGGCTTGACAATGTATTCTTCTCGGTGGTTCTACCGAAGACCGCTGGTTTTCCCCGCTTCCGTGGGGAACGAAGGTCCCGCAACTCGCCGGGCGGCCCGCGCAGGAGGAACGAGGCCCCGGCACGTGTGCCGGAAGAACGCCCCGCGACTGCTTGCGCGAGGGCGTTTCGTCGTTTGGGGGCTCCTCGACGCCAGTGGAAACACTAGCCAAGAGAGGAGGCGACCATGGCGAAGCCCGACAAGGTGGCGGCCGTCGCCGAGATCGCGGAGAGCTTCCGCAACAGCTCGGCCACCGTCGTTACCCAGTACACCGGCCTCTCCGTGTCCCAGCTGTCCCAGCTGCGCCGCGCTCTCGGCACCAGTGCCAAGTACCGGGTCGCGAAGAACACCCTCGTCAAGCGTGCCGCGGAAGACGCGGGCGTCACGGGGCTCGAGGACCTGTTCGTCGGTGCCACCGCCATCGCCTTCGTCGAGGGTGAAGCGGTCGACGCCGCCAAGGCGCTTCGCGACTTCGCGAAGGACAACAACGCGCTTGTGATCAAGGGCGGCTACATGGACGGCAAAGCGCTGTCCGTGGACGAGATCAACAAGATCGCCGATCTCGACAGCCGTGAGGTCCTGCTCGCCAAGGCGGCGGGCGCGTTCAAGGCGAAGCTGTCCCAGGCCGCCGCGCTGTTCCAGGCGCCGGCGTCCCAGGTCGCCCGCCTGGCTGCCGCGCTGGAGGAGAAGCAGCGCAACGCCGCCGGTACCGAAGCAGCCGAAGCACCCGCCGAGAGCTGATCCACCCCCCACCCCGAACGCTTTTAGTTCGTTTTTCTGAGAGGAAGCCATCATGGCGAAGCTGAGCACCGCCGAGCTGATCGACGCCTTCAAGGAGCTCACCCTCCTCGAGCTGTCCGAGTTCGTGAAGGAGTTCGAGGACACCTTCGACGTCACCGCCGCCGCGCCGGTCGCCGTCGCCGCCGCCGGCCCCGCCGGTGCCGCCCCGGCCGCCGTCGAGGAGCAGGACGAGTTCGACGTCGTCCTCGAGGGCGCCGGCGACAAGAAGATCCAGGTCATCAAGGTCGTCCGCGAGGTCGTCTCCGGTCTGGGCCTGAAGGAGGCCAAGGAGCTGGTCGAGGCCGCTCCCAAGGCCCTCCTGGAGAAGGTCGACAAGGAGGCCGCCGAGGCCGCCAAGGAGAAGCTCGAGGCCGCGGGCGCCAAGATCTCCATCAAGTGATCTCGGGCGCGCAAGCGCCTCAGCACCACCTCGAGAAGGGGCGGGCATCCACGCGGATGCCCGCCCCTTCCGTTTTGCCTGGTCACGGGCATCCCCTAGGAGCGGTGTCCGAATAGCCCCGGGTCCCTAAAACGCGGGTGCGGGGCCGCGGGGATCTGCGTCGTTGCCCCGAATGGACTAGGTTCCCTGCAGTTGCCGATCACGGCGGGGTGACGATGGGTCCGGGTCTGGCCAGAAAAGAAAACTGGTGAGTAACCTGTTCGCACTCAGCTCGTTGCACCTGGTTGACGCGGGTTAATGCGGCGCACGGCCCGCACCCGCCGCCGACGTGGGGTGGCATGGGTGTGGCAGCGGGCGCAATGACGCGGAACAGCTCCTGGAGGTGCGATGGGTGCCGAGGTGGTCATCGAAGGTCTGACCAAGTCCTTCGGTAAGCAGGCCATCTGGCGGGACGTCACGCTGACCCTGCCCCCGGGCGAGGTCTCGGCGATGCTCGGACCGTCCGGAACCGGCAAGTCGGTGTTCCTCAAGTCGATGATCGGCCTGCTCAAGCCCGACCGCGGGCGCTGCGTGATCAACGGCGTCGACATCGTGACGTGCTCCGAACACAAGCTCTACGAGATCCGGAAGCTCTTCGGCGTCCTCTTCCAGGACGGCGCGCTGTTCGGCTCGATGAACCTCTACGACAACGTCGCTTTCCCGCTGCGCGAGCACACGAAGAAGTCCGAGACGGAAATCCGCCGGATCGTCCTCGAAAAGCTCGACATGACGGGTCTGAACGGCGCCGACAAGAAGCTCCCCGGCGAGATCTCCGGTGGTATGCGCAAGCGCGCCGGCCTCGCCCGCGCCCTGGTGCTCGACCCCGAGATCATCCTGGTCGACGAGCCGGACTCGGGTCTCGACCCGGTCCGCACCACCTACATCTCGCAGCTGTTCCTCGACGTGAACGCGCAGATCGACGCGACGTTCCTGATCGTCACGCACAACATCAACCTGGCCCGTACGGTGCCGGACAACCTGGGCATGCTCTTCCGCAAGGAACTGGTCATGTTCGGCCCACGCGAGGTGCTGCTGACCAGCGAGGAGCCGGTCGTCAAGCAGTTCCTCAACGGCCGGATGCAGGGCCCGATCGGCATGTCCGAAGAGAAGGACTCCGCCCAGATCGCCGCCGAAAAGGCGATGTTCGACGCCGGGCACCACGCCGGCGGGGTCGAGGACATCTCCGGGGTGCCGCCGCAGATGCAGACGACGCCGGGTGTGCCGACCCGGATGGGCGCGGTCCGCCGCAAGGACCGGGTCATGGAGGTCCTGCACCGGCTGCCGCAGCCCGCGCAGGAGGGCATCATCGCCTCCCTGAGCCCGGAGGAGCAGCGCCACTACGGCGTCAGCCCCCGCCGTGTCGCCCAAGCCCAGCAACAGCAGCAGGTGCCGGCCGGCGCCCGCCCGCAGGGTGACGGCGTCCCGAACCAGCACCACGGGCAACTGCCCGCCGACCAGGTGGCGCGCATCCCGGGCGGCGGCCAGCCGCCGAGACCCGGCTCGCACCGGATGCCGCCGCCGCGTGACAACGGGCCAGGTGGCCGGTGAGTTCTCCCGCAACACAGGCGAAGATCCCCGGGATCGGCATGCTCCGAGAGACCGGGAACCTGTTCGCACTCGGCCTGGACATCGTCCGCGGCCTGTTCCAGCGCCCGTTCCAGCTGCGGGAGTTCATCCAGCAGTCGTGGTTCATCGCGAGCGTGACCATCCTGCCGACGGCCCTCGTGGCGATCCCGTTCGGCGCGGTCATCTCGCTGCAGTTCGGTTCGCTCGCCCGCCAGCTGGGCGCGCAGTCCTACACCGGCGCGGGCTCCGTGCTCGCCACCGTGCAGCAGGCCAGTCCGCTGGTCACCGCGCTGCTGGTGGCGGGCGCGGGCGGCTCCGCCGTCTGCGCCGACATCGGCGCGCGCACCATCCGCGAAGAGATCGCCGCGATGGAGGTGCTCGGCGTCTCCGCGGTGCAGCGGCTGATCGTGCCGCGCACCCTCGCGATGATGCTGGTCGCGCTGCTGCTCAACGGCATGGTCAGCGTCATCGGCGTGCTGGGCGGCTACTTCTTCAACGTCGTGCTGCAGGGCGGGACGCCGGGTGCGTACCTGGCGAGCTTCTCCGCCCTCGCGCAACTGCCCGACCTCTGGGTCGGCGAGCTCAAGGCGCTGATCTTCGGGTTCATCGCCGCCGTCGTCGCGTCCTACCGGGGCCTGAACCCCTCCGGCGGCCCGAAGGGCGTCGGGGACGCGGTGAACCAGTCGGTGGTCATCACGTTCCTGCTGCTGTTCGTCGTGAACTTCGTGATCACCCTGATCTACCTGCAGATCGTGCCCGGAAAGCTGGACTAGCGCCATGACGTTCCTCCAGGGCGCGAAGCGCGTCGCCAACCGACCCCTCCAGACGCTGGACACCCTCGGTGACCAGATGTCGTTCTACGGCCGGGCGCTGCTGTGGACGCCGCGGACGCTGCGCCGCTACACCAAGGAAGTCCTCCGGCTGCTGGCCGAGGTGAGCTTCGGGTCCGGCTCGCTCGCCGTCATCGGCGGCACGGTCGGCGTGATGGTCGGCTTGACGCTGTTCACCGGTGTCCTCGTCGGCCTCCAGGGCTACTCGGCGCTGAACTCGATCGGGACGTCGGCCTTCACCGGCTTCCTGACCGCGTTCTTCAACACCCGCGAGATCGCGCCGCTGGTCGCCGGCCTCGCGTTGAGCGCCACGGTCGGCGCCGGGTTCACCGCGCAGCTGGGCGCGATGCGGATCTCCGAGGAGATCGACGCGCTGGAAGTCATGGGTGTGCCGAGCCTGCCGTACCTGGTGACGACCCGGATCATCGCCGGGTTCGTGGCGGTCATCCCGCTCTACATCATCGGCCTGCTGAGCTCGTACCTCGCGTCGAGACTGGTCGTCATCTACATCTACAACCAGTCGGCCGGTACCTACGACCACTACTTCGACTTGTTCCTGCCACCGCAGGACGTGCTGTATTCGTTCATCAAGGTGCTGCTCTTCAGCGTCTTGATCATCCTGTCGCACTGCTACTTCGGGTACCGGGCGACCGGCGGCCCGGCCGGGGTCGGCGTGGCGGTCGGCAAGGCCGTGCGCCTGTCCATCGTCACGGTGTCGATCATGAACTTCTTCATCGGCTTCGCCATCTGGGGAACCGACGTCACGGTAAGGATCGCGGGATGAGGACGCTCCGACGCAGGCTGCTCGGCCTGCTGCTCATCGCCGTGATGGTCGGCGGGGTGGCGCTGTCCATCGCGCTCTACGACAAGGCGTTCACGCCGTTCGTCACGGTCAAGCTCCAGGCCGACAAGATCGGCAACCAGCTGATCAAGCAGTCCGACGTCAAGGTGCGCGGGCTGATCGTCGGCTCGGTGCAGGACATCGTCGCCACCGACCACGGCGCCGAGCTGACGCTGGCGCTCAAGCCGGAGTCGGCGAAGCTGATCCCGGAGAACGTTTCGGCGCGGTTCCTGCCGAAGACGCTCTTCGGCGAGCGGTTCGTCTCGCTGGAGATCCCGAAGGACCCGTCGGCCAAGACGCTGGCCAGCGGCGACGTCATCCCGCAGGACCGCACGTCCAGCGCGGTCGAGCTGGACCAGGCGTTCGAGCACCTGATGCCGGTGCTGCAGGCGGTGCAGCCGCAGAAGCTGTCGGCGACGCTCACCGCGATCTCGACGGCGCTGCAGGGCCGCGGCGACCAGCTCGGCGACACGCTGACGCAGCTGGGCACCTACATCGGCGAGCTGAACCCGCACGAGCCGGAGCTGCAGCACAACCTCAAGGCGCTCGCGGAGTTCTCGGACCACCTGAAGGACGCCGCGCCGGACCTGGTGCAGAGCCTCGACAACCTGAGCACGACCACCCGGACCGTGGTCGACCAGCAGCAGAACCTGTCGAACCTCTACGGCACCCTGACGACCGCGTCGCTGGACCTGCAGACCTTCCTGCAGAACAACAAGGAGAACATCATCTCCCTCGCCGACACCGCCCGGCCGACGGCCGAGCTGCTGGCGAAGTACGCCCCGGAGTACCCCTGCGTGATCTCCCAGATGGCCCGGAACGTGCCGCTGATCGACCAGGCGCTCGGCAAGGGCACCGACAAGCCGGGCCTGCACGCCACGATCGAGATCATCGTGCCGCGGGCGCCGTACGAGGCGGGCAAGGAAGAGCCGCGGTTCGAGGACAAGCGCGGGCCGCGCTGCTACGACATGAAGGACATCCCGAAGCCGTTCCCCTCGGAACCGCCGGACGGTGCCTTCCAGGACGGGACCAAGCACCAGGCCGCGCCGAAGACGGTGGGCGAGGGGCTCAACCCGGCCAAGTTCAAGGCCGACGCGGCCGGTGGAGGCAGCGGAGCCGGTGACAGTGCTGATCAACTTGCGTACTCGAGCGCGGAACAGGGCTTCCTGGCCGACCTGCTCGGCCCGCAGCTGGGCATGAACGCCTCGGACGTCCCGGGCTGGAGCGCCCTGCTCGTCGGCCCGCTGTACCGGGGCGCGGAGGTGACGGTCAAGTGAGGGGACTGCTCGCACCGCTGATCAAGCTCGGCGTCTTCGTCGTCGTCACCGTGCTGTTCACGACGATCCTCGGGATCAGCATCGCCAACATCAACACCACCAGCACCAACGCCTACAAGGCGCGCTTCACCGACGCGACGCTCCTGCTGCCCAACGACGACGTCCGCATCGCCGGCGTCCGGGTCGGGCAGGTCAAGGACGTCAAGATCGTCGACAAGCGCCAGGCCGAGGTCGAGTTCGAGGTCGACGCCGGCCGGCAGCTGCCGGCCGGGGTGACCGCGCAGATCAAGTTCCGCAACCTGGTCGGCCAGCGCTACGTCTCCCTCGGCGAAGGCGAGAACAGCGGCGGCAAGACGCTCGGCCCCGGCGGCACCATCCCGCTGGACCGGACCACGCCGGCGCTGGACCTGACCGAGCTGTTCAACGGCTTCAAGCCGCTTTTCACCGCGCTCAACCCGGACGACGTCAACAAGCTGTCGTACGAGGTCATCCAGGTCCTGCAGGGCGAGGGCGGCACCGTCGAAAGCCTGCTTTCGCACACCGCGTCGCTGGCCACCACGATCGCGAACAAGGACCAGGTGATCGGCGAGGTCATCGACAACCTCAACTCGGTCCTCGACACGGTCAACGCGCACACGCCGCAGCTCAACGACCTGATCATCAAGCTGCAGCAGCTGACCTCCGGCCTCGCCGCCGACCGCAAGCCGATCGGCGACGCCATCGAGAGCCTCGGCAACCTGGCCGAAACGACGTCCGGGCTGCTCGGCGAGGTCCGCGAGCCGCTGAAGAACGACATCAGCGCGCTCGGCACCCTCACGAACCAGCTCAACAAGAACGAACCGGAGCTGGAGCACTTCATCCAGTTCCTGCCCACCAAGGTGAGCACGCTGACCCGCACCGCGGACTACGGCTCCTGGTTCAACTTCTACGCCTGCGAGTTCACCGGGAGCGTCAGCTTGCCGCCGCTGATCAACGATGTGCCGATCCCGCTGGTGCCTCTCAACCGCGAGAGGTGCAAGGGATGAAGTCCTTCCAGAAGCGCAACCCCGTCCCGATCGCCCTCGTCGGCATCGTCGTGCTGGGCCTCGGTTTCCTCGCCGCGCTCAACTCCGACGACCTGCCGGTGATCGGCGGCGGCACCACCTACACCGCCGAGTTCAGCGAAGCCTCCGGGCTGCAGAAGGACAACGACGTCCGGGTCGCCGGCGTCAAGGTCGGCAAGATCAGCGACATCGAGCTCGACGGCGCGTCGGTCAAGGTGTCGTTCAAGGTCAAGGACGCCTGGCTGGGCGACCGGACCAGCGCCGCGATCAAGATCAAGACGCTGCTCGGGCAGAAGTACCTGTCGCTGGACCCGCAGGGCCAGGGCGCGCTCGACCCGGGCACGGCGATCCCGCGGGACCGCACGATGGCCCCCTACGACGTGCTCGACGCCTTCCGCGGGCTCTCGCAGACCGTGGACAACATCGACACCAAGCAGCTCGCGCAGAGCTTCGACACCATCTCGCAGACCTTCGCCAACACGCCGCAGGACGTGAAGGGCGCGCTGTCGGGCCTGTCGAAGCTCTCGGACACCATCGCCTCGCGCGACCAGCAGCTGTCCAACCTGCTGGCGAACACCCGCGAGGTGTCGCAGACGCTGGTCGACCGCGACGCCGAGGTGCAGAAGCTGCTGACCGACGGCAACAAGCTGCTCGACGAGCTGTCGAAGCGCGAGGACGCGATCACCTCGCTGCTCAACGGCTCCCGTGAGCTGGCCACGCAGCTGCAGGGCCTGATCGACGACAACGACAAGCAGCTCGACCCGGTGCTCACCTCGCTGGACCAGCTGACGTCGATGCTGCAGCGCAACCAGGACTCGCTGGCCGACGGCATCAAGAAGTTCGCGCCGTTCATCCGCGTCTTCACCAACACCATCGGCAACGGGCGCTGGTTCGACAACTACATCTGCGGCCTGCTCCTGCCGTCGTTCGGCCCGATCAACGAAGAGGGGTGCTACACGAAATGAGTGACACCCGCTTCGGACTGGCCCTGACCCGGGGCTTCACCATCGCGATCGTCCTCGCGCTCGTCGTCGCCGGCGGGATCTGGTGGACCCTCAAGGACGCCGGCCGCAACCACCTGACCGCGTACTTCGCCGGCGCCGTCGGCCTGTACGAGGGCAACAGCGTGCGGATGCTCGGCGTCGACATGGGCACGGTCACCAAGATCCAGCCCATGGGCAACCAGGTGAAGGTCGAGTTCGAGTACGACCGGAAGGTCGCCGTCCCGGCCGACGCGAAGGCGCTCATCGTGGCGCCGTCGCTGGTGTCCGACCGGTACGTCCAGCTCGCCCCGGCCTACACCGGCGGCCCGCGGATCTCCGACGGCGCGGTCATCGGCCTCGACCGCACCGAGGTGCCCCTCGAGGTCGACCAGCTCGCCGCCAGCCTGGCCCGGGTCAGCGAGACCCTCGGCCCGAACGGCGCCAACAAGAACGGGTCGCTGTCGAACCTGCTGAACACCGCGGCGGCCAACGTCGACGGCAACGGCCAGGTCCTGCACGACACGATCACCAAGCTCGGCCAGGCGGCCGGGACGCTGGCCGGCAACAAGGACGACCTGTTCTCCACGGTGGAGAACCTCGGCAAGTTCTCGCAGACGCTGGCCGACTCGGACAAGTCGGTCCGGAACTTCGAGAGCCAGCTCGCCGACGTCAGCGGCTACCTGGCGTCCGAAAAGGACAACCTGGCCGCGACCGTGCAGCAGCTCGGCACCACGCTCACCGCGGTGCAGTCGTTCATCGACGCCAACCACGACCGGCTCAAGTCCAACGTGGACAAGCTGGCCGGCGTCACCAAGGTGCTCGTCGACCAGCGCGGCTCGCTCGCCGAGATCCTCGACGTCGCCCCGGTCGGCCTGAGCAACCTGGTCAACACCTACAACGGCTCGGCGGGCACGCTCGACGCCCGGCCGAACCTCAACGAGCTGACCCAGCCCCCGCTGGTGATGATCTGCCGGCTGCTCAAGCAGGCCGGCAAGGGCATCCCGGACGTGCTCGGCAACGCCTGCGAGGGCATCGCCGGCCTGGTCGACGGGGTGGTCCCGCTGCCGTCGCTGGCGCAGACCGTGCAGGCCCTGCAGTCCGGTCAGCTGCCGCCGCTGCCCCTGCCCATCGCCGGGCAGCTCTACGGAGGTGGCCAGTGAAGAAGCTCGTGACCGTCGGCGCGCTCGCCACGGCCTCCGCGCTGGTCCTCTCCGGGTGCGCGTTCAAAGGCATCTACGACCTGCCGCTGCCCGGGGGCGCCGACCTCGGCGACCACCCGTACACGGTGAACGTCGAGTTCCGGGACGTGCTCGACCTGACCCCGCAGGCCGGGGTGAAGGTCGACGAGGTGCCGATCGGCCGGGTCGAGAACGTCGGGCTGACCAAGGACGGCTGGCACGCGCTGGTCACGCTCAAGGTCAACGGCGACGTCAAGCTGCCCGCCAACGCGATCGCCAACGTCAAGCAGTCGAGCCTGCTCGGCGAGAAGTACGTCGAGCTGGCCTCGCCGGGCGACGACCAGGCCCAGGGCAAGCTCGCCGACAACGCGACCATCCCGCTGGCCAGGACGAACCGCAGCGTCGAGGTCGAAGAGCTGCTCGGGGCGCTCTCGCTGCTGCTCAACGGTGGCGGGGTCGACCAGCTCAACACCATCACCAAGGAGCTCAACAACGCCACGTCCGGCCGCGAGCCGGACATCAAGGCGCTGCTGGACAACGCGAACCAGCTGGTCACGAACCTCGACCAGCAGTCGCGCAACATCACCCGCGCGCTCGACGGGCTGAACCGGCTGTCCTCGACCCTCAACGGCCAGAAGGACAAGCTGGTCGGCGCGGTCGACAACCTCGCGCCCGGCCTCGGCGTGCTGGAGTCGCAGCGCGGCCAGCTGGTCACGATGCTGCAGGCCCTGGACAACCTCTCCGGCGTCGCCACCGACACCGTGAACCGGTCGCAGAAGGACCTCGTCGCCGACCTGAAGGCGCTGACCCCGACGTTGCAGAAGCTCGGCGAGGCGGGCAACGACCTGCCGAAGGCCCTGCAGATCCTGCTGACGTTCCCGTTCAGCGACCAGGCCGTCAACGACGTCAAGGGCGACTACTTCAACCTGTTCGCGAAGGTGGACCTGAACCTGAAGACCGTCGTGGAGAACCTGGGCAACAGCAGGCAGAACGCCCTCGCCGGCCAGATCCCGCTGCCGGGGCTCACCGGCGGCGTCGAAGGCACCCCCGCCAACCAGCCGCCGCCGCTGCCGATCCCGGGCGAAAGCGGGCAGGCCGGGCAGTCCCAGCCGGGCCTCGGCAACCTCTTCGGGCTCCTGTCGGGAGGTGCGGGCTGATGCTGGTGCGCAGGACGAAACTCCAGCTGATCGCCTTCGCGGTCATTTCCGTCGTCGCGATCGTGTACGCGCTGGTCCGGTTCGCCGGGCTCGGCACCGTGTTCGGCAACGACGGCTACACGGTGAAGCTGCAGCTCAACGAGTCGGGCGGCATCTTCACCAACGCCGAAGTCACCTACCGCGGCTACAACATCGGCCGGGTCGGCGAAATGCGGCTGACCGCGACCGGGCTCGAGGCCGACCTGAACATCGACCCGTCGGCGCCCCAGGTGCCGGCGGACCTCGACGCCGTCGTCGCCAACCGGTCGGCGGTCGGCGAGCAGTACGTCGACCTGAAGCCGAAGGCCGACAAGGGCCCGTACCTGGCGGCGGGCTCGGTGATCCCGGCGGCCAAGACGACCACCCCGGTCAGCACCGACCGCCTGATCGGCGACCTCGACTCGCTCGCGGCGTCGGTCCCGGTCGACTCGCTGCGCACGGTCGTCGACGAGTCCTACGACGCCTTCCGCGGCACCGGCGGCGACCTGCAGAAGCTCCTGGACACCGCGCGCAGCTTCACCACGACCGCGCAGGAGTACCTGCCGCAGACGATCCAGCTGCTCGACCAGGGCGGCAAGGTGCTCGACACGCAGAACGACGAGGCGGCGAACTTCGCGTCGTTCAGCAAGAGCCTCAACGAGCTCACCGGCACGCTGAAGAACTCCGACGGTGACCTGCGCAAGCTCATCGGCATCACGCCGCAGGTGGCCGCGCAGGTCAGCCAGGTGCTGAAGGAGTCCGGGCCGGGCCTGGGCGCGCTGACGGCGAACCTGCTCACCACGGCCAACCTGACCGTGACCCGGCTCGACGGGATCGAGCAGGGCCTGGTCACCTACCCGGCGCTGGCCGGCGCCGCGAGCAGCGTCGCCCCCGGTGACGGGACCGCCCACCTGGGCCTGGTGCTCAACCTGTTCAACCCGCCCGCCTGCACCAAGGGCTACATGCCGTATTCGCAGTACCGGACCGGGGACAACACGACGCCCCGGCCCGCGGACGACAACGCGTACTGTGCCGAACCGAAGGGCAGCCCGATCAACGTCCGCGGTGCGCAGAACGCGCCGTACGGCGGCGTGCCGGTCAAGCCGTCCGACGCCGACGTCTCGGCCAACGCGAACCGGCCGGCCGAGGAGCTGGCGGAGGAGCGCAACAGCCGGGGCGTGCCGGGCATCGTCGGCAGCCCCGGCGTCAGCCTCACCAGCCTGGGCGCGCTGCTCGGACTGGCCTGACGTGGATTTGATGACCGACCCCTACCCTGGAGTGCCATGAGTACGGACGAGCCGTCCGCCGTCGAAGCGGCGGACGCCACCCCGACGCCGGCCCGGGAGCCGTCCTCGTCGCGGATCCTGGTGCTCGGCGCCGGCGCGCTGGCACTGGCCGCGCTGATCGCCGCCGCGTTCTTCGGGATCCAGTGGTGGGCGGCCGCGGCCGACGACAACGCCGGGCTGGCGGCTTCGCGCGAGGCCGTCGTCAAGGCGGGCGGCAACGCGCTGAAGGCCTACACCGAGGTCGACTACACCGACCTCGACGGCTTCTTCGCCCGGCAGAAGTCGGTGTCGGACGACAAGATGGCGCAGCAGATCGACCAGTCGGCGCCGACGTTCCGCAAGGCGCTCGCCGACGCCAAGACGAAGGTCACCACGGACGTCCAGGACATCGCCGTCGAGGAGCTGGACGACCACGAAGGCAAGGCCAGCTTCCTCGCCGCCATCGCCACGACCGTCACCCAGGGCGACAAGAGCAGCGCGAAGCCGTTGCGCCTCGAAGTGTCGATGACCCGCGTGGGCGACACCTGGAAGCTGTCCGGCATCGACAGCGTCCCGCTCGTCGCGGCCGGCCAGTAGCGTCACCCGTAAGGAGCCCGTAGTGCCCCCCTCCCGCCGCCAGCCGCCTCGCAGCAGCAGCACCCCGCCGTCGCGCCGGCCGCGCGTGGCCGGACTGCGCAAGCCGCCGGCGGACGAGTCCGCCGCCGAGCGGACCGGCCAGCTCCCCGCTGTGCCCGCCGAGCCGCGAAAGCCGCGCCCCCGGCCGGCCCCGCGCCCGGCACCGCGGCCCGCGGCCCGGCCCGAGTCGTTCGAAGCCGCGAGCGGGCAGCTCGACACGGCGCCGTCGGCCGAGGACACGGCGGTGTTCGCGGCGGTCGGCACCGAGGAGGAGCCGGAGGTCGACGCCCTTACCGGCGAGCCGGCCGAGGCGGCGGACGAGGAAGCTCCGCCCGCCCGCCCCGCGCCGCGCCGGAAGAAGCGCGACACGGGGATCGCGAAGCCGACGGAGGAGTCCGAGGTCGAGGTCGCCGACGCGGCGTCGGTGGCGGAGCCGGCCACGGGCGCACGGGTGCAGAAGCCGTACGTCGTGGCGGGCGCGCTGGTGCTCGTCGCGCTGGTGCTGGGCGGCCTGGCGTTCTGGTTCAAGTCCGAAGAGGTCGAGGTCTCCTCGGCGACCAGCAACACCGCGCTGCTGGACGTCGCGAAGACGGCGCAGGTCAAGGACGCCGTCTCGAAGGCGGCCGAGGCGCTGTTCTCCTACGACTTCAACAACATCAAGAAGACCGAGGACGCGGCGAACGACCTGCTGGCCAACGACGACGTCCGCGCCAAGTACAACTCCCTGATGGGCGAGGTCAAGCGGCTCGCGCCGGCGCAGAAGATGGTCGTGACCTGCAAGGTCACGCGCTCCGCCGTCATCATGCTGAACGGCGACCTGGCGAAGGTGATGGTCTTCGTCGACCAGACCTCGACCCGCACGGACACGAAGAAGACCACCGCGGGCACCGCCCAGCTGCACTTGAACGCCCAGCTGCAGGGCGACAAGTGGAAGATCACGGACATGGACACGTACAACGCGCCGAAGGTCCCGGCGGCCACCCAGGCCCCGGCGTCCTCCGCCCCGCCGGCGTCGCCTTCGCCGACGAAGTAGCTCCGCCGAAGGGTCCCGTCCGCTCGCGAGCCGAGGGGGAGGGGCCCTTCGTCGCGTCTCGGGGCCAGCCGCTCTTGTACGTCGTTCACCGGCTCGGTGGGGTGCCGGGCCGGGCGGCGCCCCGAACGCCCGCGAGAGGGCCCTTCGGAGACCCCTCGCGGGCCCGTCCGGCCGCCGTGACGCCTGGGGCGCGAGTGACCGCTGGGACACGCGCCGGGCCGCCCGATCCGGCCCTCCGCGACACCCTTTCGCGCGCTCTTCGGAGAACTTCTCCGCCCGTGCCGGGTGTCGTGCGGCACACGAGCGACGACGAAATCCGTGGAATACCTGCAGGTCGAGCCGCTTTACTGGCGCTACCAGCCGGTAACCTGCATGATATTCGGTCGCTTACGCTCCGCTGACCCTCTTCAACGCTGCGCCAACCGGGCCGACCCCCGTGTGGCATCTTGACTCTCGGCGCCGCTGGGTTCACGCTTACTCCCGACGGCGAAACCGGCGGCCCTTGCGGGAGGGACAACCGGCTCGCCTGGAGGCATACCTGAAGACGTCGCGAGGCAGGCTGGGCCCCATCGGGAGCGCCCCCTGGACAGACCGCGACGTTCGGGCTAGACTGCCTCTTTGCGCTGCCCTCTTTCAGGCTGCCCGGAGCCGGTAGTTAGGATAGTGGGCACACGGCACCCTTGACAGTCGCTCATAGCTGTTGCTATGGCGGCCGTCACCGCTCATTGTCCCCGGAAGGACGCATCTTGGCAGTCTCTCCCGCGAACCAGGCCACTGCTGCGACCACCTCGGCTGAATCTCGCTCGGAGTCCACGGGAATCCCCGGCGCGCCCAAGCGGGTTTCCTTCGCAAAGATTCGCGAACCGCTCAACACGCCCAACCTGCTCGACGTCCAGATCCAGTCGTTCCAGTGGTTCACCGGGGACGAAGCGTGGTTCGAACGCCGTGTCGAAGAAGGTGAAGAAAACCCGGTCGGCGGCCTCGAAGAGGTCCTGAACGAGATCTCCCCGATCGAGGACTTCTCCGGTTCGATGTCCCTGTCCTTCTCCGCCCCGCGCTTCGACGAGGTCAAGGCCTCGATCGAGGAGTGCAAGGACAAGGACATGACGTACGCCGCGCCGCTGTTCGTCACGGCCGAGTTCGTCAACAACAACACGGGCGAGATCAAGAGCCAGACGGTCTTCCTCGGCGACTTCCCGGTCATGACCGACAAGGGCACGTTCATCATCAACGGCACCGAGCGTGTCGTCGTGTCCCAGCTGGTCCGCTCGCCGGGCGTCTACTACTCGAAGGACGTCGACAAGACGACCGACAAGGACGTCTTCAGCGTCCGCGTGATCCCGAGCCGCGGCGCGTGGCTCGAGTTCGACGTCGACAAGCGCGACACCGTCGGTGTCCGCATCGACCGCAAGCGCCGCCAGCCGGTCACCGTGCTGCTGAAGGCGCTGGGGTGGACCACCGAGGCGATCCGCGAGCGCTTCTCCTTCTCGGAGACGCTGCTGGCCACCCTCGAGAAGGACCACACGGCCGGCACCGACGAGGCCCTGCTCGACATCTACCGCAAGCTGCGCCCGGGCGAACCCCCCACCAAGGAGAGCGCGCAGACCCTGCTGGAGAACCTGTTCTTCAAGGCGAAGCGCTACGACCTGGCCAAGGTCGGCCGATACAAGGTCAACAAGAAGCTCGGCCTGTCGACGGCCTACGACACCGGGACGCTGACCGAAGAGGACATCGTCACGACCATCGAGTACCTGGTCCGGCTGCACGCCGGCGAGGACAAGATGGACGCGCAGAACGGCACCGAGATCCCGGTCGAGACCGACGACATCGACCACTTCGGCAACCGGCGCCTGCGCACGGTCGGCGAGCTGATCCAGAACCAGATCCGGGTCGGCCTCTCCCGCACCGAGCGCGTCGTGCGCGAGCGCATGACCACGCAGGACGTCGAGGCGATCACGCCGCAGACCCTGATCAACATCCGCCCGATCGGCGCGGCGATCAAGGAGTTCTTCGGCACCTCGCAGCTGTCGCAGTTCATGGACCAGAACAACCCGCTGTCGGGCCTGACGCACAAGCGTCGTCTGTCGGCCCTCGGCCCGGGTGGTCTGTCCCGTGAGCGCGCCGGCATGGAGGTCCGGGACGTCCACCCGTCGCACTACGGCCGCATGTGCCCGATCGAGACGCCGGAAGGCCCGAACATCGGCCTGATCGGCTCGCTCTGCTCGTACGCGCGGGTCAACCCGTTCGGCTTCATCGAGACGCCGTACCGCAAGGTCGTCGAGGGCCGGGTCACCGACCAGGTCGACTACCTGACCGCGGACGAAGAGGACCGGTACGTCAAGGCCCAGGCCAACGCGCCGATCTCGGACGACGGCACCTTCGTCGAAGACCGGGTCATGGCCCGCCGCAAGGGCGGCGAGGTCGAGCTGATCGACCCGCTCGACATCGACTACATGGACGTCTCGCCGCGGCAGATGGTCTCGGTCGCGACGGCGATGATCCCGTTCCTCGAGCACGACGACGCGAACCGCGCCCTGATGGGTGCGAACATGCAGCGCCAGGCCGTGCCGCTGCTGCGCAACCAGGCCCCGTACGTGGGCACGGGTGTGGAGCTGCGCGCCGCGGTCGACGCCGGTGACGTGCTCGTCGCCGAGCAGTCCGGCATCGTCGAGGAGCTCTCGGCGGACCTGATCACGATCATGCACGACGACGGCACGCGGAAGAGCTACGGACTGTACAAGTTCCGCCGCTCCAACCACGGCACCTGCTTCAACCACCGCCCGATCGTCAACGAGGGTGACCGGGTCGAGCAGGGTCAGGTCATCGCCGACGGCCCGTCCACCGAAAACGGTGAGATGGCGCTCGGCAAGAACCTGCTCGTCGCGGTCATGCCGTGGGAGGGCCACAACTACGAGGACGCGATCATCCTCTCGGAGCGCCTGGTGCAGGACGACGTCTTGACGTCGATCCACATCGAGGAGCACGAGATCGACGCCCGCGACACCAAGCTGGGCGCCGAGGAGATCACCCGGGACATCCCGAACGTCTCCGAGGAGGTCCTGGCCGACCTCGACGAGCGCGGCATCATCCGCATCGGTGCCGAGGTCCGCGACGGCGACATCCTGGTCGGCAAGGTCACGCCGAAGGGCGAGACCGAGCTGACGCCGGAAGAGCGCCTGCTCCGCGCGATCTTCGGCGAGAAGGCCCGCGAAGTCCGCGACACCTCGCTGAAGGTGCCGCACGGCGAGACCGGCAAGGTCATCGGCATCCGCGTGTTCTCGCGCGAGGACGACGACGAGCTGCCCCCGGGCGTCAACGAGCTGGTCCGCGTCTACGTGGCCCAGAAGCGCAAGATCCAGCCGGGCGACAAGCTCGCCGGCCGCCACGGCAACAAGGGCGTCATCGGCAAGATCCTGCCGGTCGAGGACATGCCGTTCATGGAGGACGGCACCCCGGTCGACATCATCCTGAACACGCACGGTGTGCCGCGACGGATGAACATCGGCCAGATCCTCGAGCTGCACCTGGGCTGGCTGGCCTCGCAGGGCTGGACGATCGAGGGCGACCCGGACTGGGCGAAGAACCTCAACGAGGAGCTCTACGACGTCGCGCCCGGCACGAACACCGCGACCCCGGTGTTCGACGGCGCGAAGGAAGAGGAGCTCACCGGGCTGCTCGGGGCGACCAAGCCGAACCGCGACGGCGAGCGCATGGTCAAGGAGAACGGCAAGGCGACCCTGCTGGACGGCCGCTCCGGCGAGCCGTACCCGTACCCGGTCGCGGTCGGCTACATGTACATCCTGAAGCTGCACCACCTGGTCGACGACAAGATCCACGCCCGCTCCACCGGTCCGTACTCGATGATCACGCAGCAGCCGCTGGGTGGTAAGGCGCAGTTCGGTGGCCAGCGCTTCGGTGAGATGGAGTGCTGGGCGATGCAGGCGTACGGCGCTGCCTACACGCTGCAGGAGCTGCTGACGATCAAGTCGGACGACGTGGTCGGCCGCGTCAAGGTGTACGAGGCCATCGTCAAGGGGGAGAACATCCCCGAGCCGGGCATCCCGGAGTCGTTCAAGGTGCTCCTCAAGG
Source organism: Amycolatopsis sp. FBCC-B4732 (assembly GCF_023008405.1). Taxonomy (NCBI): domain Bacteria; kingdom Bacillati; phylum Actinomycetota; class Actinomycetes; order Pseudonocardiales; family Pseudonocardiaceae; genus Amycolatopsis; species Amycolatopsis sp. FBCC-B4732. The sequence goes on along the minus strand of NZ_CP095376.1, from coordinate 7,543,782 downwards.
AGCTCCAGTCGCTGTGCCTGAACGTCGAGGTGCTCTCCAGCGACGGTGCGGCCATCGAGATGCGCGACTCCGACGACGAGGACCTCGAGCGCGCCGCGGCCAACCTGGGCATCAACCTGTCCCGCAACGAGTCGCCCTCGGTGGACGACGTCGTGCACTGATCGCGAGCTGAGCGTCGGGGCCGGCCTCCCGCAGGCCCCGACGCTCGCCCGCCACCCCCTCTCTAGCCGAAACAACCCCAAGGGGATCTAGACGTGCTGGACGTCAACTTCTTCGATGAGCTCCGCATTGGTCTCGCCACTGCTGACGACATCCGTCAGTGGTCCTTCGGCGAGGTCAAGAAGCCGGAGACCATCAACTACCGGACGCTCAAGCCCGAAAAGGACGGCCTCTTCTGCGAGAAGATCTTCGGTCCGACCCGGGACTGGGAGTGCTACTGCGGCAAGTACAAGCGCGTCCGCTTCAAGGGCATCATCTGTGAGCGCTGCGGCGTCGAGGTGACCCGCGCCAAGGTGCGCCGCGAGCGGATGGGCCACATCGAGCTGGCCGCCCCGGTCACCCACATCTGGTACTTCAAGGGTGTTCCCTCCCGCCTGGGCTACCTGCTGGACCTGGCGCCGAAGGACCTCGAGAAGATCATCTACTTCGCTGCTTACGTCATCACGGGCGTGAACACGGAGCTGCGCCACAACGACCTGCCGACCCTCGAGAACGAGATCGGCGTCGAGCGCAAGAACCTCGAGACCAAGCGCGACGCGGACATCGAAGCCCGCGCGCAGAAGCTGGAAGCCGACCTGGCCGAGCTGGAGGCGGAGGGCGCCAAGTCCGACGTCCGCCGCAAGGTCAAGGAAGGCGGCGAGCGCGAGATGCGCCAGCTGCGTGACCGCGCCGGTCGCGAGCTGGACCGCCTCGAGGAGGTCTGGACGACCTTCACGAAGCTCGACACCCGCCAGCTGATCGCCGACGAGCTGCTCTACCGCGAGCTCGTCGACCGCTACGGCGAGTACTTCACCGGCGGCATGGGCGCGGAGGCCATCCAGAAGCTGGCCACCGAGTTCGACGTCGCCGCGGAAGCCGACAACCTGCGCGACACCATCCGCAACGGCAAGGGGCAGAAGAAGCTCCGCGCGCTGAAGCGGCTCAAGGTCGTCGCCGCGTTCCAGGCGACCGGCAACGACCCGCGCGGCATGGTGCTCGACGCCGTCCCGGTGATCCCGCCGGACCTGCGCCCGATGGTGCAGCTGGACGGTGGCCGCTTCGCGACCTCCGACCTGAACGACCTGTACCGCCGCGTGATCAACCGCAACAACCGCCTCAAGCGGCTGATCGACCTCGGCGCGCCCGAGATCATCGTCAACAACGAGAAGCGGATGCTGCAGGAGGCCGTCGACGCGCTGTTCGACAACGGCCGCCGCGGGCGTCCGGTCACCGGCCCGGGCAACCGGCCGCTGAAGTCGCTGTCCGACCTCCTCAAGGGCAAGCAGGGCCGGTTCCGCCAGAACCTGCTCGGCAAGCGCGTCGACTACTCGGGCCGTTCGGTCATCATCGTCGGCCCGCAGCTGAAGCTGCACCAGTGCGGTCTGCCGAAGGACATGGCGCTCGAGCTGTTCAAGCCGTTCGTCATGAAGCGGCTGGTCGACCTGAACCACGCGCAGAACATCAAGTCCGCCAAGCGGATGGTGGAGCGCTCGCGGCCGCAGGTGTGGGACGTGCTGGAAGAGGTCATCACCGGCCACCCGGTGATGCTGAACCGCGCGCCGACCCTGCACCGCCTCGGCATCCAGGCCTTCGAGCCGCAGCTGGTCGAGGGCAAGGCCATCCAGCTGCACCCGCTGGTCTGCGAAGCGTTCAACGCGGACTTCGACGGTGACCAGATGGCGGTGCACCTGCCGCTGTCGGCCGAGGCGCAGGCCGAGGCCCGGATCCTGATGCTGTCGGCGAACAACATCCTCTCGCCGGCGTCGGGCCGTCCGCTCGCCATGCCGCGACTGGACATGGTGACGGGCCTGTTCCACCTGACCCGCCTCAACGAGAAGGCCGAGGGCGCGGGCAACGCGTACTCGTCGACGGCCGAGGCCATCATGGCCTTCGACCGCAAGGCACTGGGCCTGCACGCCCCGGTCAAGATCCGCATCACCGACCGTCAGCCGGCGAAGGCCGACGAAGCGGCGCTCGTGGAGAAGGGCTGGGAGCCGGGCAAGGCGTGGCTGGCCGAGACGACCCTGGGTCGCGTGCTGTTCAACGAGCTGCTGCCGGCGGACTACCCGTTCATCAACGAGCCGATGCCGAAGAAGCGTCAGGCCGCGATCGTGAACGACCTCGCCGAGCGGTACTCGATGACCCAGGTCGCGCAGACCCTGGACCGGCTGAAGGACGCCGGTTTCTACTGGGCGACCCGGTCGGGCGTCACCATCGCCATCTCGGACGTGCTCACCCCGGTGGGCAAGGCCGCCATCCTCGACGAGTACGAGGGCAAGGCCTCCCAGGTGGAGAAGCGCTACCAGCGTGGTCAGCTGTCGCACACCGAGCGCAACAACGAGCTCGTCAAGGTGTGGACGCAGGCCACCGAAGAGGTCCACAAGATCATGGAGACGGCGCTTCCGGACGACAACCCGATCGCCGTGATCGTGAAGTCGGGCGCGGCGGGCAACATGACGCAGGTCCGGTCGCTGGCCGGCATGCGTGGCCTGGTGTCGAACCCGAAGGGTGAGTACATCCCGCGTCCGATCAAGGCCAACTTCCGTGAAGGCCTGTCGGTGGCGGAGTACTTCATCGCGACGCACGGTGCCCGGAAGGGCCTGGCGGACACGGCGCTGCGGACCGCCGACTCGGGTTACCTGACCCGGCGTCTGGTGGACGTCTCGCAGGACGTCATCGTCCGCGAGACCGACTGCGGCACCACCCGCGGCATCATGATGCCGATCGGCGAGGACATCGGCGACGGCAAGGTCCTGCGCGACCAGCACGTCGAGACCTCCGTGTACGCGCGGAACCTCGCGACGGACGCGGTGGACGCCAAGGGCAACGTCGTGCTGAACGCCGGCGACGACATCGGCGACCCGGCCATCGACAAGCTGCTCTCCAGCGGCATCTCGAAGGTCAAGGTCCGTTCGGTGCTGACCTGCGAGTCGGTCGTCGGCATCTGCGCGACCTGCTACGGCCGCTCGATGGCGACCGGTCTGCTCGTCGACGTCGGCGAGGCCGTGGGTATCGTCGCGGCCCAGTCGATCGGTGAGCCGGGTACGCAGCTGACGATGCGTACGTTCCACCAGGGTGGTGTCGCCGGTGACGACATCACGACCGGTCTGCCCCGGGTGCAGGAGCTCTTCGAAGCTCGTGTCCCGAAGGGCAAGGCGCCGATCGCCGACGTCGATGGCCGCGTGCGCATCGAAGAGAGCGAGCGGTTCTGGAAGATCACGCTGATCCCGGACGACGGCGGCGAAGAGATCGTCTTCGACAAGCTGTCCAAGCGTCAGCGGCTCGCGAACACCCCGAACGGCCCGCTGGGCGACGGCGACCACGTCAACGTCGGTCAGCAGCTGCTCGAGGGCACGCCGGACCCGCACGAGGTCCTGCGGGTCATGGGGCCGCGCGAGGCGCAAATGCACCTGACGGACGAGGTCCAGAAGGTGTACCGGGCGCAGGGTGTGTCGATCCACGACAAGCACATCGAGGTCATCGTGCGGCAGATGCTGCGCCGCGTGACGATCATCGACTCCGGTGCCACGGACTTCCTCCCGGGCGAGCTGCCCGAGCGGACCAAGTTCGAGGCGACGAACCGGGCCGCGGTCGCCGAGGGCGGCGAGCCGGCTTCGGGCCGTCCGGTGCTGATGGGCATCACGAAGGCGTCGCTCACCACGGACTCGTGGCTGTCGGCGGCGTCGTTCCAGGAGACCACGCGCGTCCTGACCGACGCGGCCATCAACGGCCGCTCGGACCGGCTCGTGGGCCTCAAGGAGAACGTGATCATCGGTAAGCTGATCCCGGCCGGTACGGGCATCAACAAGTACCGCAACATCCAGGTGCAGCCGACGGAAGAGGCCCGGGTCGCGGCGTACGCGATCCCGTCCTACGACGACGGCTACTACACCCCGGACGTGTTCGGTACGGGTACCGGTGCCGCGGTCCCGCTGGACGACTACGACTTCGGCCGCGACTTCCGCTGAAGCTGAGTCACGAGAAAGGCCCTCGCCGGGTTTCCGGCGGGGGCCTTTCCCGTTCCCGGGTCACCGGGGTCAAGGTCGTCCTCGTTCCGGCCGGCACTGCCCGGTCACCGGTGAGCTGACCACCGACGTGAAGGGGCACTTCGGCTGTACTCCTGCCGCTTGCACGGGCGCCGAGGCACTCGGGCTCGGCGCGCCGGCACTGATCGCCTTGGTGCTCGGCGGCGCTCTGGTGTCCGGCGCCAGCCGGCGGCGGAACGCGGCCCGACGGAATCGGAGGCCTCCGGCGGATCGGGGCCTCCGCGGTCAGCGCGGGGCGTGGCGGGTCACCGGGAAGTCGAAGTACGTGTCCGGGAACGGCTCGTCGTTCAGCGTGAAGTGCCACCACTCCTCGGGCAGGTTCCGGAATCCCACCGCGGCCATCGTGCTCCGGAGCAGGTCGCGGTTCTCCCGCGCGACCCCGGTGATCGCCGGGTTGTCCGTGTGCGCCAACGGGTCGAAGCAGTCGTAACCGGTGCCCATGTCGACCGTGTTGTCCGGGAAGCGCTGATCCCGCGGGGCGAAGCACGGCTCGAGCCGCTCGCCGGGGACGTACGGCCGCTGGAACCGCGGCGGGAGCCGGACGAGCGTCAGGTCCATCGTGCTGCCGCGGCTGTGCCCGGACTTCTCCGCGATGTACCCCTCGGCGAACAGCCGGTCCTTCGCGACGTCCGGGTAGAACTCGGCCTTCATCTTCTCGTCCGCGAGGTCCTTCGCCCACCGCACGAAGTGGTCGACCGCGCGCTGCGGGCGGTAGCAGTCGTAGACCTTCAGCGTGTAGCCCCGTTTCCGCAGCCGCTGCTGGGCCTTCCGCAGCCCGTCGGCGGCCTGGCGGGTCAGGAGGCAGCTGGGGGCGAGGTAGCCGTCGACGCGCCGGCCGACGAAGTTGTGCGGTGTCGCGTAGCGGATGTCCTGCAGGATCGAAGGGGCGACGTCGGAGAGCGCGACGAAGCCGGGGGACGTGGCCTGCGCCGCGGTGGGGACGGCGACGGCCGTGGCGGCGGCGAGGGTGACGGCGGCGAGCGCCCGGAAGATCGGCATCCCTCTCCTTTAGCACCTCCGATGCCGGACATTCAGCCGCCTTTCGGGCAGCACTTCGGGATCCGTAACGGCTGGTAGCCACGTCGTTGTCGGCAAATCTCTCGTCCCCGGCGGCGCGGCCGGCTGGCGAAGATGGGCCGTGGCTGACTCTGTGCCCTTCACGGACAACTTCTCGGACCTCTCGAACACGCAGGGGTACCAGTTCGAGTTCCGCTGTGAACGCTGCGGCAACGGCTTCCGTTCCGCCTTCCAGCGCGACAACATGGAAACCGGGCGAAGCGTGCTTCGCACGGTCGGCTCGTTCTTCGGTGGCACGCTGCGGGACTTGAGCAACTCGGCCGACCAGTGGCGCTACGACCGCGCGACCAACTCGCCGGCGAAGGACCGCGCGCTGGCCGCGGCGGTCAAGGAGATCACCCCGAGCTTCCGCCAGTGCCGCGGCTGCGGCGACTGGATGTGCCACGACCAGTGCTGGAACGAGGAGATCGGCCAGTGCCTGCGCTGCTCGCCGAGCGTCGCCGAGGAGATCTCGCGCGCCCAGGCGTCGGCCCAGCGCGACCAGATCTGGGACAAGGCCCGCGAGAAGGACTGGACGTCCGGCCTCGACCTCGACACCCGCGCCAAGGTTTCGTGCCCCGGCTGCGGGCTGAAGGCCGACGGCGGCAAGTTCTGTTCGTCCTGCGGCACTTCCCTGGCCCTGAAGGTCGGCTGCGGCGGCTGCGGCAGCGAGACCAACAAGCCGGGAGCGCTGTTCTGCTCGGACTGCGGCGCCAAACTCTGACCGGAGTTCCCAGCACTTCATAACGAATCCATAACTCGCAGCCCCGGCGTTCAGGCGCCGGGGCTGCGCCATTGTGACCAACCGTGACGCGCCCGGTTGGTCTAGACGACGTAGCCACCCATTCGGTCCAGTGGTACGCGTCAATTCGGCCCACTTCGTGGGAGATTCACCTGATCGTGGCGAGTCTCAATCTTTGATCACGGCTGGACGCTTCGCCCGCTTCGCGCGAATATCCCGTCCAGGTCTGCTGACGTCGGCTTTCCGTTGTGTCCCAACGGTTTTCGTCCGTGAGAAAGAATTGGGAGAACCATGCGATCAACTCCGTTGCGTCCGGGTCGATGGCGAAAGGTGGTGACCGGCGCCGCCGCGCTCGCGCTCGCGGTCGGCGCCGTCACGTACACCGGCTCGGCCACCGGCGCCTACGCCGACGTCCAGACCGTCACCGATGCCAAGACGGCGGCCGACGGCAAGCAGTACTGGGTGCAGAACCACCTGGTGACGAAGGATCTCGCGCGCGCCGAGGGCGGCACGCCCAAGAAGTGGCTCCTCGTCTGGGCCGGTGACGAGAACATCGCCGACACGCTCGTCAAGGACGTCAAGAACCTGCCGGGCACACTCGGCGGCGGCCTCAACAAGCTCAAGAACGCCTTGCCCGGCCCGGACTTCCTCGCCGTGATCGACGCGACGCAGGGTTCGCCGACCTACGGCAAGGTCGTCAACACCGCCACCGTCGGGCCGCTCGTCGAGAACGAGCCGCACCACATGCAGTACGTGTGGCACCGGGGCGACACCGTCTACGCCGGCGCGCTGTTCGCCGCCGCGACGTACGCCTTCGACGTCAGTGCGTTGCCGCAGCTGAAGCTCAAGGGCGTCAGCCTGCCGACGAACACCCTCGGCGGCAGCGTTCCGGACGCCTACTGGGTGCTCAAGGACGGCACCGCGTACGGCACGTACATGGGCGGCCCGGTCGTGCCCGGCCCGCACTCCTACGCCGACGGCTCCACGCAGGTCGGCAACGGCTTCGCGGGCAGCCCCGGCGAAGTCGTCCACTTCGGGAAGAACGCCGAGGTGCTGTCCGAGTCGCCGGCTGCGACCCCGCAGGGCGACAACCAGAAGCTCTGCGACAACCTGCCGCAGCTGGGCAAGCCGACCTGCGCCAACCCGCACGGCATCCAGGCCCGCGAGGACCTGAACACGCTCGTCACGTCCGATTACGCCGAGCCGCGCAACATCATCCTCGACCCGGTGAAGCAGCCGTCGCCGTACCTGCGGCGGCCGACCGTGCGGACGTGGGACATCTCCGACCGCAACCACCCGAAGCTGAAGTCGGTGTCGTACCTGGCCGACGGCCCGCGCGCCGATCCGGCCGACCCGCTGCACGCCGAGAGCCGCGCGGTCATGGAGACCACCGTGACCAACCTGCCGGGTCACAAGGGCGCGTTCGCCCAGACCATGCAGGGCGGCGCGGTGTTCTACACGCCGGACATCACCGCGGCCGAGCCGCACTGGATCGAGGTGTTCGACGACGGCGCCGCGAACAAGTCCATCTACGCCGGCAACGACTCCAACGGCGCCAGCTCCAACGGCGGCTGGATCCAGACGAGCCCGGACGACAAGTACCTCTACCGCGCGATCGTCGGGCGGCAGAAGGGCACCCTCTCGGCCGACGACCCCGGCACCACCGGCGGCGTCTACGTCCTCGACATCCAGAAGCTGGTCGCCGCCGGTGACCGGATCGAGGACATCCAGGGCCGGGTCGACACCAAGGCGAAGGCGCAGCAGGGCGGGGGCGGCGACCTGCCGACCGTCGTCGGCGCGGCCCCGGTCAACCCCGGCACGCCGGGCGCGGGCCCGCACTGGGGCGCCTACGACAACTGGGCGCTCGGCAGCGACGGTTTCTACCGCGAAACCACGTCGCCGCAGCACCTCGCGGTGTCGAACTACTTCGTCGCCCGGTCCGGTTTGGACGGTGACCACAAGGTCAACCTGCTGAACCTCGGGCCGGACGGGAAGGTCGCGGTCGACCCGAACTTCCGGGACGAGTTCACCGGGCAGGTCGGGATCAACTTCAACCGCAAGTCGTGGCCGCACGGGGACTTCGGCAACGCCAAGCCGCACTCCGAGCTGTTCGTGGTCGCGGACGCCGACATCAGGTAACGCGGTCGTGAGTGGTTAGGGCGGTTCTGACCGCCCTAACCACTCACGACAACTCGCACCGAGGAGTCTTGATGGAACACGACCACACTGCGCCGTCGGGTTCGTCCACTGTGGACGTACTGGCGCTGGTGCTGCGGCTGGCCCTGTTGCCGGCCACGGCGTTCCTCGCCGGCGGCGGCCTGCTGCGGGCGCCGGGGCAGCGGCCGCGGCACACGCTGTACGTCCTCGGCGGGGTCTCGGCGCTGCTCGCCGTGGTGTCGGCCTTCGCCGTCGACGTCAACGTGGTCGCGCTGGCGATCCACGTCGTGCTCGCGGTGGCGGTGCCGGTCTTCCCGCGGGCCACTCGCTGGACGTCGGCCGCGCTGCTGGTGCTCGTCGTGCTGGAGACGTCCCTGGGCGGCACCGGCGTCGAGTTCGCGATCGACACGGTGTTCGTCGCCGCGGCGGCCGTGTGGTTCGGCTTCGCGCTGCTCGGGCCGGTGACGACGGCGGCGGCCGTCCGGCCCGGGCCCCTCGCGCTCACCCTCGGCGGCCTGCTCGTCCTGGCCGGCGCGGTCCGGTTCGGGCTGTCCGGCCTCGGCTTCGACCGGCGGCTCTACAGCACGCCCTTCGGGCTCGCGGTGGTCGCCGTCGTGGTGCTGCCGGTCGTGGTGAGCGTGCTCGCCGGGGTCTTCAACGGCCGCGCTTACCGCTTCGGCGCGACGGCGGTCGCGCTCGGGTTCCTCGCCTGGAGCGCGCTTGGCGCGATCCAGGCACCCCCGCCGCTGCCCGTGCCGGGCGTGCCGCTGCTCGCCGACGACGCCGGGTTCCCGGTGCTGGTCAGTCCGCAGCGGCCGGGGCGCAACGTCGTCCACTTCCCGCCGAGCGCGGGAAACGACCTGTCCGTGGGGGCTGGTGGGCTGGTCACGAAGGCCGTCGCGCGGCCCGGCGCCGAGGGCACGTGGGCCGACGTCGACTTGCCGCCCGGCCGCAGCGACCTGGAGATCCGCCACGGCGGCACGGCGACGGTCGTCGAGGTCGACGCCGGGACCGCGCCCGGCCCGGCGATCACCGACGCGGACGCGCCGGAGTGCGCGTCGGCCGCGCTCGGCGGCCTGGTCGCCGGCCGCGCGGACGTGCTGGGTGCCTGCCCGGCCGACGCGCTGACGCCGGCGGACGGGGGAGCGCTGGTCAAGCTGGTCGAATTCCTCGCCGGGCGCAAGCCGTCCGCGCTCACGCTGGTCGAGGACGACTCCCCGCGGGGGATCGCGGCCGCGAAGCTGGTGCGCGAAACCGCGGCGCGCACCGGACTCGCCGTGCGGCCGGACGCCGGGCCCGACACCGCGCTCGTCGTCGTCTCCGGCTGGGCCGCCGGCTACCCGGCGATGACGCGGGCCGCCGAGCTGCAACGTCTCGAACCCACCCACCAGTACGGGCTGTACCTGGCGCCGTGGCTGCTGAACGGGCCGATCGTCAACGCCGTCGCGAGCGCGTCGCTGCCGCTGCGGTTCGACCCGCGGGAGGCGACCGCGGTCGGGTACGCCGTGGCGGTCGGCAACCGCTTCGGCGGCGAAAGCCCGACCCTCGGCGGCTTCCGGAACTGGCTCGGCGCCGGCGGTGCCGCCGCGGGCGACGTCCAGATCTTCGCCGCCGCCCAGGTCAACGCCATGCCGATGTACCCCACCGAACCCCACGCCACCGGAATGGTGATGGACCGCGACTACGCGGGCCAGTGGGTACCCGACGGAACCATCGTGCCGATCACGTCGGTTCTCCGCTGAAATCCCTTGGTAGGAAAGGAAAAGTATGAAGCGTCTTGCTGCCCGCGTGCTGCTGCCGCTCGTCGCGGCGACGGCGTTCACGGGCCTGGCCGCGGGGGTCGCCAGTGCCGGCCCGACCGACGGTTCCGTCTGGCTCGTGCCCGGCGTCGACCTGGGCGGCGTGCTCGGGCCGCTCGGCCAGCCGGTCGACCTGCTCGCGCCCGTCTTCGACCTGATCACCGCTGTTTCCTGAAAGGCAGAGAACCCGTGAAGAAGACCCTCGCTCGCGCGGCCGGTGCCGCCGTCCTCGCCGGTGCCGCCCTGTTCACCGCGGCCGGTCCGGCGCTCGCGGCCGACGCCCCCGGTGTCGTCGTGGTCGACGAGCCGGACACCAGCGGCCTGAACAACATCTGGACGTTCGCCCCGCTCGGCGTCCCGGTGCTCGGCCTCATCCAGTCGGTCAACGGTGTCCCGGGCAAGCTCCTGCCCTCCTTCTGACCCGCGGGCGGCCCCCGCACCCCGGGGGCCGCCCTTTCCCTGGGGAGTCCCCATGAACCGGCAGCTGACCGGCAGGCTCGCCGTCGCGGTGATCGCGATCGCGGCGGTGACCGCGGGCATCTTCATCCTCGGCGACGACGGCTCGTCCCCACCGGCCCCGGCGGTCGCCGTGGTGGGGGAGCCGTCGCTGTCGTCGGTCCCGCCGCGCACGGTCATGGCGACGGCGACGTACACCTCGACGCCGCCGGCACCGTCGGGCTACCAGGTGACCTACGAGCTGGCGGGCACCGGCACGGCGACCGTCGTCTACGACTCGAACGGCCTCGGCCTGGTCCACCAGGAGCTCGAAGTCCCGCTGCCGTGGCGGAAGGAGCTCAGCTGGGCGTCGGCCGGTTCGGTGCAGCTGCTCGGGCAGGGGAGCGGCGCGGTGGAGTGCCGCATCTCGCTCGGCGGCCGCGTGGTGACGTCGCAGAAGTCGGCGCCCGGCGAGGTCGCCGCGTGCACCGGACGGCTCAGCTGAGCGCCTTCGCGAACCAGTGCTCGGCGAACTGCCCGTCGTTGAAGGGCTCGACCTCGTCGTAGCCGATCTTCGCGTAGAGCGCGCGGGCTTCGACGAGGTCGTGGCGGGTGTCCAGGCGCATGAGCGCCGAGCCGAACCCGCGCGCGGCCTCCTCGGCGGCCGCCACCAGCGCGGGGCCGCCGCCGGTGCCGCGGTGGGCGGGCTTGATGAAGACCTTCGTCAGCTCGGAGATCCCGGGCTCGACGACACGCGTCCCGGCGCACCCCGCGACCTCGCCGTCGCGCCTGCCGACGAAGAACGCCCCGGCGGGCGGCACCAGATCGGTGCCGGGCTCCTCGGCGACGTAGTGCGTGAGCTCGGCTTCGGTGATCGGGCGGCCGAAGTAGCGCGAAGCGACTTCGTCCATGTACTCGCGCATGATCGCGACGGCGTCCGGGTGGGCCACGTCGGTCCGGGTGATCGTCCAGTTCACGTACCCATCCTGGGGACGCTGTCCAGCGAATTGGCCCGTGCCCCGGCACCATGGGGACATGACGACTGTCACGAAGCGCCTCACGGTGGTGGCCGTCCTCCTGATCACCGTGGGGGCGATCCTGCTTTCGGTCGGCGCGATCGGTTTCCGGGCGACGTCCGACCAGCCCGACGCCAACATCGGCGCCGGGTTCGCCCTGCTGGCCGGCCCTTACGTCGTGGGGCTGGGCCTGGTGTTCGCGCTTTCGGCGGGCCTGACGCACCTCACTACGCGTCGCCGCTGACGCTCCACAGCACGGCGGGCAGCGCGTCCGCCAGTTCGCCGAGGTAGTCGGCCTCGGCCACGATGTTCGCCCGGGTCGCGCAGCCCTGGCCCCAGGTCCGCGCCGAGCCGTGCTCGACGACGACGTCCCGCCCGGCGAAACGCGGGTTCGCGGCCAGCCACCGGGTCAGCTCGCCCTCGAGCCGCGGGTCCGACGGCACCGACAGGCCCGTCCCCGCGGTGATCCGCAGCTCGGGGGAGGCCGGGACCCGCACCTGCGTGACGTGGATGTCGCGGAAGTACGTGTGGTCGTCGAAGTGCCGGTACGGCTCCTGGGCGTCGACGGCGATCGCCGGCCGGTCGCGGTGGCGGAACTCGACCCACTTCGTGTGGGTGCTCCCGGCCAGCGGCCGGCCGCTGGGGTGGCGCACGCCGAAGGTCGGGACCGCCCGCGCGTCGCTGGGGACGCCGCTGTCGAAGGTGCCGCCGCGCTCGGCCGCGAAGGCCTTGAACCAGTGCTCCTTGCGGCTCTCGACGAACTTCGTGCGCGACCGCCACCAGAGGGACGCCACCACCGCGAACACCGCCACGATCAGGACGACCGCCACCACGCCTGCCATCAGAAGTCCAGGTCCTCGCGCGTCTCGTCGTCGGATTGGGTCCGGCCGGTCTCGCCGTGGTCGCTCGCCTTCTTGGCGTTCTTGACGTGGCTGTTGAGCTTGCCGAGGTGGTCGTTCAGCGTCTTGGCCGGGTTGTCGCCGGGGTTGGCTGGGTTGAACCCGAAGACGCCCTTGGCCGCGGCTTCGCCGCCCTTCTTCGCGATCTCGGACAGCGCGTTCTCGCCGGCCCGCTTGCCGATCATGCCTTCGGCGCCCTTGAGCTTGTCGACCATGCTCTTGCCCGCGTTGCCTTCGGCGATCTCCGCGAGCTTCTCCGCGGTCTTGCCGTCGGCGAACACCTTGCCCAGCTTCGTGGCGGCCAGCTTGGCCTTCATCTTCTGCAGCCACTCGAGGATCTTCTGCAGCAGCTCGCGGACCTTCGAGACCTTCTTCGTCGTCTTCGCGGCGGTCGTGCCGAGCTTGACCTCCGACGCCGTGCCCGCGGTGGCCACCGACGCCCCGCAGGTGGGCACCGCGGCCGCGAGCGCCGGGATCCAGATCATGATCAGCCAGGTGACCAGCTCGGTGAGGATCGCCTTGATCAGGTCCTCGACGAAGCTCATCAGCATGCTGCTCAGCTGCAGCATCTGCGCCATGTCGCCGGACTTCGCGGAGACGCCGCCGATGCCGTGGGCGAACTCGCCGAGCGACCTTCGCGCCGCGTCGCCGGCGTCGCCCTTCCAGCCCGCCAGCGACGTGTCGGCGACCGCGGCGAAGTTCTTCGCCAGCTCGTCCAGCCCGGTGGCGATGGCGCCGAAGTTGCCGGCCGCGGTGGCGAGCGCGGGCCCGTCGCCGCTGACGAAGTGGATCGCGTCCTGGATCGGCTGGACCGCGCTGATCAGGAAGTTCAGCCCCTGCCCGACGAGCCAGCCGAGCGGGTCGGTGGCGATGTCGGTGATGGTGCTCGCGCTGGACTGGATGAACGACGTCGTGTCGGTCGCGATCGAGGCCACCCCGAGCGCGATGTCGACACCGTCGGGGTGGGGCGCGGTGACCGCCTGGTACACGGAGACGACGTCCTTGCCGGCGGTCACGGCACCGCCCACGAACGGCGTCGCCTTGACCGCGTTGTCGACGTTCACCCCCAGCACGGTGCCCGGGTCGTCGCTCTTCACGCTGACGCCGCTCGCGACGTCCTGGAACTCCGCCATCGTCGTGGCCCCCTCAGGGCTTCTTCGGGCCGTCGAGCAGGACCTCGACCTGCCCGAAGAAGGCCTTGTGGTCGTCTTCGGTGCCCTGGTAGACGTTCGCCGCGTCGGTGAACTTGCCCTGCGCCGAGGTCAGGCCCTCGGCCATCGAGGCCAGCAGGTCGCGCAGCTCCCGCAGCGTTTCGTCGTACCCGTGCTTGGTGAACAGGCCGACCACGCCCCACGACTTGTCGCCGACGTCGGACTGCCCGACCTTCTCGGTGAACTTCGCGCCCTGGTCCTTGTACTGGCCGAGCACACCGACGTACTTGTGCAGCGCGTCGACCTCGACCTGGTAGCCGCCGGTCCCGTCGGGCATCAGTCCTCCTCGTCGAACAGGTTCCGCAGGAACGACTCGCCCGCGGTACCGCCGCTCGCAGGCGGTGCCGGTGGCGGCGGGGCGTCGCCGGCCTGGCGCAGCACCCGCTCCTCGGAGAAGTCCTCCGGCGCGGACGGCCGCTCCCGCGACGGCGTCCCTTCCGCCAGCTTCGACCGCATTTCTTCGACGGTGGTTCCGAACGCCTCGGCCTGCGTCTCCAGGACCTGGTCGACCAGGCCGAGCTCGTCGCCGAGGTGCTCCTGGACGAGCACCGCCTGCCGCCGGGCCGCCTCGCCGACGGCTTCCCGCAGCGTCGCCATCAGGGCCGCGGACAGCGCCTGCGGCCCCTTCGCCAGCGCGGCGTCGGTGAACTTGACGTCCAGGACCGCACCACCCGGCCCGGTGACGACGGTCACCCCGCCGTCCGGCGACGACGCGCTCGCCTGGAGTTCCGACAGCTCCTGCTGCATCGCGCCGAGACCGGCGAACCGGTCGTCGACGTCCCGGATGCTCGACTGGAACCGCTCGAACTCGGTCACCAGTCGGTCGAACTCGGCCGCCATGCCCTCGTCCCTCCGATCGCCTGTCCACTCATCGTGGCCCTTCGGTGGCGGTGTGACGCACGGAACGGCCGATCCGATCCCACTGCGTCACCCGGTCGGGTAATGGGTAGGTTTCCGGCCGCAAGGGGAAGCAGGGATGAACGCTAGGAGTGTGTGATGACCAGCACCGAAGGGGCCGGCCGGCCCGACGAGGAGCCGAAGTCGACCGGGAGCCACGCGGCACCCGAGGGGGCGGGGGTGCACCCGCTGATCGACCTCTCGCGGGACCCGAACCCGGGCAAGCCGGACCACGCGAAGCCCGACGAGGACTGACGCACCGCGCGCCCGGACCGAGCCGCCCGCGGTGCCGTGAACGACTCGTTCACCTCGTCCGGCGACGTGAACGGGTCGTTCACGTCGCCGGACGAAGGGCGAGCTCCGGGCGCCGGTCGCGGAGTGGTCCGGGTAGCGACCGCCGAGGAGGCGGTTCGTGGCCCGGACGCGGCCGGCGCGGTGCCGCATCGCCGGGAACCGGGAGCGGCACGACCGCCGGCGCCCGCGTCGTGGCCGGGGCCGGAGCGCCGCGGGAGGGGGAGCGCCCGTCCGCGCGGCCCCTGGAACATCCCGGGGGTCACACGCGTTGAGAACACTGTCGGCGGGAGAAGCGCGTGCCGGGAAGTGCGGCGCCACACCGGGGTGACCGGACTCCGGAACATCCCCCGGCCGGGCGGTGCCGAGAGGTAGGCTGAACGTTCGCCGACCTTCAGACCCCCCGCCGCGCTCCGTCCGGATCCGGGCGGGTATCTTTGGAGACCGTGCCCGGCATGCGTCGGGCCGCTCCGCGTGCCGTGCGGCATGGGCGGGGTGCTCAGGCACCCGGTCACCGGCTTCGGCAGGTCGGGGTTCCGACGGAAATCCCTCCGGGAAGTTACCGGTCGTCAGACCGTGACGCGGGCCGACACGCCCGACCGCGGGGGCCGGTGAAGACACGAAGAAGCAGATCACGACAGGAAGCTGGTCCATTGCCCACGATCCAGCAGCTGGTCCGCAAGGGCCGCCAGGACAAGGCTGCCAAGCAGAAGACCGCGGCCCTCAAGGGGAGCCCGCAGCGGCGCGGCGTGTGCACCCGCGTGTACACGACCACCCCCAAGAAGCCGAACTCGGCGCTGCGCAAGGTCGCGCGTGTGAAGCTGACCAGCGGCATCGAGGTCACCGCCTACATCCCCGGTGAGGGCCACAACCTGCAGGAGCACTCGATGGTGCTCGTGCGCGGTGGTCGTGTGAAGGACCTTCCGGGTGTCCGTTACAAGATCATCCGCGGTTCGCTCGACACGCAGGGTGTCAAGAACCGCAAGCAGGCGCGCAGCCGGTACGGCGCGAAGAAGGAGAAGAGCTAATGCCCCGCAAGGGTCCGGCCCCGAAGCGGCCGCTGATCTCCGACCCCGTCTACGCCTCCCCGCTGGTCACCCAGCTGGTGAACAAGGTGCTGAAGGACGGGAAGCGGTCCCTGGCCGAGCGCATCGTCTACGGCGCGCTCGAAGGCGCTCGCGAGAAGACGGGTACCGACCCCGTCGTCACGCTGAAGCGCGCCCTCGACAACGTGAAGCCCACCATCGAGGTGAAGAGCCGCCGCGTCGGTGGCGCCACCTACCAGGTGCCGATCGAGGTCAAGCCGGGCCGCTCCACCACCCTGGCGCTGCGCTGGCTGGTCTCCTTCTCGCAGGCTCGCCGCGAGAAGACGATGATCGAGCGCCTGCAGAACGAGCTCCTGGACGCTTCCAACGGCCTCGGTGCCTCCGTGAAGCGTCGCGAGGACACGCACAAGATGGCCGAGTCCAACCGGGCCTTCGCGCACTACCGCTGGTAAGTAGTTCGGCATCGCCGCCCGTCTTCTGGGCCAGCCATGCCGGGCCCCAAGCTTGAGAACAGGGGAACACTCTCGTGGCACGTGAAGTGCTGACCGACCTGAACAAGGTCCGCAACATCGGCATCATGGCCCACATCGACGCCGGCAAGACGACCACCACCGAGCGGATCCTGTTCTACACCGGGGTCAACTACAAGATCGGTGAAGTCCACGACGGCGCCGCCACCATGGACTGGATGGAGGAGGAGCAGAAGCGGGGCATCACCATCACCTCGGCTGCGACCACCACCTTCTGGGACGACCACCAGATCAACATCATCGACACCCCGGGCCACGTCGACTTCACCGTCGAGGTGGAGCGCAACCTCCGGGTGCTCGACGGTGCGGTCGCCGTCTTCGACGGCAAGGAAGGCGTCGAGCCGCAGTCCGAGCAGGTCTGGCGGCAGGCGGACAAGTACGACGTCCCGCGCATCTGCTTCGTCAACAAGATGGACAAGCTCGGTGCGGACTTCTACTACACCGTGAAGACCATCGTCGAGCGCCTCGGTGTCCGGCCGCTGGTCATCCAGCTGCCGATCGGCGCCGAGAACGACTTCGAAGGCGTCGTCGACCTGGTCCGCATGAAGGCGCTGACCTGGCGCGGCGAGGTCCAGAAGGGCGAGGACTACTCCGTCGAGGAGATCCCCGCCGAGCTGGCCGAGCTGGCCGCGGAGTACCGCGAGAAGCTCGTCGAGACCGTCGCCGAGGCGGACGACGCGCTGATGGAGAAGTTCCTCGAGGGTGAGGAGCTCACGGAAGCCGAGATCAAGTCCGGCATCCGCAAGCTCACCATCAGCAGCCAGGTCTTCCCGGTGCTGGCCGGTTCCGCGTTCAAGAACAAGGGCGTGCAGCCCATGCTCGACGCGGTCATCGACTACCTGCCGACCCCGCTGGACGTCCCGGCCGTCGAGGGCCTGCTGCCCGACGGTGAGACCGTGGCGTCCCGCAAGGCGTCGGTCGACGAGCCTTTCGCCGCGCTCGCGTTCAAGATCGCCGCGCACCCGTTCTTCGGCAAGCTGACCTACATCCGGGTCTACTCGGGCAAGGTCGCCGCCGGGGCGCAGGTCGTCAACGCGACCAAGGAGCGCAAGGAGCGCATCGGGAAGATCTTCCAGATGCACTCCAACAAGGAGAACCCGGTCGACGACGCCCAGGTCGGCCACATCTACGCGGTCATCGGGCTGAAGGACACCACCACGGGTGACACCCTGGCGGACCCGCAGAACCCGATCGTGCTGGAGTCGATGACGTTCCCCGAGCCGGTCATCCGGGTCGCGATCGAACCGAAGACGAAGGCCGACCAGGAGAAGCTGTCCCTGGCGATCCAGAAGCTGGCCGAAGAGGACCCGACGTTCCAGGTCAAGCTGGACGAGGACACCGGCCAGACGATCATCGCGGGCATGGGCGAGCTGCACCTCGAGGTGCTGGTGAACCGGATGAAGTCCGACTACAAGGTCGAGGCGAACATCGGCAAGCCGCAGGTCGCCTACCGTGAGACGATCAAGAAGACGGTCGACAAGCTCGACTACGTCCACAAGAAGCAGACCGGTGGTTCCGGCCAGTTCGCGAAGGTCATCGTGAAGCTGGAGCCGCTCGAGCGCACCGACGGCGCGCTCTACGAGTTCGACAACAAGGTGTCCGGTGGCCGCGTGCCGCGGGAGTACATCCCGTCGGTGGACGCCGGCGCCCAGGACGCGATGCAGTACGGCGTCCTGGCCGGCTACCCGCTCGTCGGGTTGAAGTTCACCCTGTTGGACGGTGCCTACCACGAGGTCGACTCTTCGGAGATGGCGTTCAAGATCGCCGGTTCCATGGCGATGAAGGAAGCCGCGAAGAAGGCCCAACCCGTGATCCTGGAGCCGATGATGGCGGTCGAGGTGACCACGCCCGAGGACTACATGGGTGACGTCATCGGTGACCTCAACTCCCGTCGTGGTCAGATCCAGGCCATGGAGGAGCGGGCGGGTATCCGCGTCGTGAAGGCGCTGGTCCCGCTGTCGGAGATGTTCGGCTACGTCGGTGACCTCCGGTCCCGCACCCAGGGCCGGGCGAACTACTCCATGTTGTTCGACTCCTACGCCGAGGTTCCCGCGAACGTCGCGAAGGAAATCATCGCGAAGGCGACGGGGGAGTAACTCCTCCCCCCAGCGCTCGCGGGCATTAAGGGACTCTCCTGAACGTCCGCAGCACCGACGAAGGAACATTCAGCGGGCGGCAGCCACGCCGCCCGCTGAGCACGAAGCAAATCAGTCCAGGAGGACATTCCAGTGGCGAAGGCGAAATTCGAGCGGACCAAGCCGCACGTCAACATCGGCACCATCGGCCACGTTGACCACGGCAAGACGACTCTGACCGCGGCGATCACCAAGGTGCTGCACGACAAGTACCCGGAGCTGAACGAGTCGCGGGCGTTCGACCAGATCGACAACGCGCCGGAAGAGAAGCAGCGCGGCATCACGATCAATATCTCGCACGTCGAGTACCAGACCGAGAAGCGTCACTACGCGCACGTCGACGCCCCCGGTCACGCGGACTACATCAAGAACATGATCACCGGTGCGGCGCAGATGGACGGCGCGATCCTCGTGGTCGCGGCGACCGACGGCCCGATGCCGCAGACGCGTGAGCACGTGCTGCTCGCCCGTCAGGTCGGCGTGCCCTACATCGTGGTCGCGCTGAACAAGGCCGACATGGTCGACGACGAGGAGATCCTGGAGCTCGTCGAGCTCGAGGTCCGCGAGCTGCTGTCCTCGCAGGAGTTCCCCGGCGACGACGCCCCGGTCGTGCGCGTGTCCGGTCTCAAGGCCCTCGAGGGCGACGAGAAGTGGGCCGACGCCGTTCTCGAGCTGATGAGCGCGGTCGACAACAACGTGCCGGACCCGGTGCGCGAGCTCGACAAGCCGTTCCTGATGCCGATCGAAGACGTCTTCACCATCACCGGTCGTGGCACCGTGGTGACCGGTCGCGTCGAGCGCGGCCAGATCAACGTCAACGAAGAGGTCGAGATCGTGGGTATCCGCGAGAAGTCGACCAAGACCACCGTCACCGGTGTCGAGATGTTCCGCAAGCTGCTCGACTCGGGCCAGGCGGGCGACAACGTCGGCCTCCTCGTCCGCGGCATCAAGCGCGAGGACGTCGAGCGCGGCCAGGTCGTCGTGAAGCCGGGTACCACCACCCCGCACACCGACTTCGAGGGCCGGGTCTACATCCTGTCGAAGGACGAGGGTGGCCGTCACACCCCGTTCTTCAACAACTACCGCCCGCAGTTCTACTTCCGCACCACCGACGTGACCGGCGTCGTGACCCTCCCCGAGGGCACCGAGATGGTCATGCCGGGCGACAACACCGACATCACGGTCGCGCTGATCCAGCCGGTCGCGATGGACGAGGGTCTGCGCTTCGCCATCCGCGAGGGTGGCCGGACCGTCGGCGCGGGCCAGGTCACCAAGATCAACAAGTGATTCGACGCCCCGGCCGGGGGTAATACACCCCCGGCTCAGGGGCGTCAAATCACGTGTGCGACACTATTCGGGTTGCTCGTCCTGGGGCGGCCGATCCACGTCGGAGTTTTCTCCACGAGGGTCCGGCCGCCCTGGCGCGAGTGGCCACGGTCCGCCGAGCCTCTTCCTTCGGGTAGGCGAGCGGGCAAAGGCGGTGAGACGGCGTTCTTGCAAAAAGGCAGCCGGCTCATAGCCTCCTCACGTTGAGGAAGACCAGGCAAGACGACGATCCCGCGGGATCCGTCTGTGCGTCGGGCGCGACACGCCCGACCGCGTGGACCGGGGACAGGGCCGTTGAACTGCGGAAACCCAGCCAGGGTGGCGACATCCGGGCGGGGTTTGTGAGATAGCGGCACGAGACGACAAGGAACGAGCAGCCACCATGGCGGGACAGAAGATCCGCATCCGGCTCAAGGCCTACGACCACGAGGCGATCGACACCTCGGCGCGCAAGATCGTGGAGACGGTCACGCGCACCGGCGCCCGTGTTGTCGGGCCGGTGCCGCTGCCCACCGAGAAGAACGTTTACTGCGTCATCCGCTCGCCGCACAAGTACAAGGACTCGCGCGAGCACTTCGAGATGCGCACGCACAAGCGTCTGATCGACATCCTCGACCCGACGCCGAAGACGGTCGACGCGCTCATGCGCATCGACCTGCCGGCGAGCGTCGACGTCAACATCCAGTAGTAGCGGCGGGCGAGCGGCGGAGAGTAAGAGACTCATGTCTGACAGGCAGATGAAGGGCATCCTGGGCACCAAGCTCGGCATGACCCAGGTCTTCGACGAACAGAACCGGGTTGTCCCGGTCACCGTCGTGAAGGCCGGTCCGAACGTGGTCACCCAGGTTCGGACGCAGGACAAGGACGGCTACGGGGCCGTGCAGCTGGCGTTCGGCGCGGTCGACCCGCGCAAGGTGAACAAGCCGCGCACCGGCCACTTCGACAAGGCGGGCGTGACGCCGCGCCGGTTCCTCGCCGAGCTGCGCACCACGGACGCCGAGACCTACGAGGTCGGCCAGGAGATCACCGCCGAGGTGTTCGCCGCCGGCGTCGAGGTCGACGTGACCGGGACCAGCAAGGGCAAGGGCTACGCGGGCGTCATGAAGCGCCACGGTTTCAAGGGCCAGGGCGCGAGCCACGGTGCCCAGGCCGTGCACCGCAAGCCGGGTTCGATCGGTGGTTGCGCCACCCCCGGCCGCGTCTTCAAGGGCCTGCGCATGGCAGGCCGGATGGGCAACGACCGGGTCACCACGCAGAACCTGACCGTGCACGCCGTGCGTGCCGAGGACGGCCTGCTGCTGATCAAGGGCGCCGTGCCCGGTCCCAAGGGCGGCCTGCTGTTCGTGCGCAGCGCCGCGAAGGGTGGTAACTCCGAATGACAAGCGTCGAGCTGAAGACCCCGGCCGGTAAAGCCGACGGCACCGTGGACCTCCCCGAGGAGATCTTCGACGTGCAGGCCAATGTCGCGCTGATGCACCAGGTGGTGGTGGCCCAGCAGGCCGCCGCGCGCCAGGGCACGCACGACACGAAGACCCGTGGTGAGGTCTCCGGTGGCGGCAAGAAGCCGTACCGGCAGAAGGGCACCGGCCGTGCCCGCCAGGGTTCGACCCGCGCGCCGCAGTTCGTCGGCGGTGGTGTCGTCCACGGCCCCACGCCGCGTGACTACTCCCAGCGCACCCCGAAGAAGATGAAGGCCGCCGCTCTGCGTGGCGCTCTCTCCGACCGGGCCCGCGCCGGCCAGCTGCACGTCGTGACCGAACTGGTGACCGGCGAGAAGCCGAACACCAAGGCCGCCAAGTCCGCCCTCGCCGCCGTCACGGCCGCGAAGCGCGTGCTCGTGGTGCTGCACCGGGACGACGAGCTGAGCTGGGTTTCGCTGCGGAACCTGCCCGAGGTGCACATCCTCTGGGCCGACCAGCTCAACACCTACGACGTGCTGGTCAACGACGACGTCGTGTTCACCAAGGCCGCGTACGACGTGTTCGTCGCCGGCCCCGCCCGCGGCAAGACCGTCAAGGCTTCCGCGCGGTCGGGCGAGGTCACGGAAGGGAGTGACGAGAAGTGAGTTCGGTCGCCATTCCGGACCCCCGCGACATCCTGCTCGCGCCGGTCATCTCCGAGAAGTCCTACGGGCTGCTCGAGGACCACAAGTACACGTTCATCGTCCGCCCGGACGCCAACAAGACCCAGATCAAGATCGCGGTCGAGAAGGTGTTCGGCGTCAAGGTGGTCAGCGTCAACACGGCCAACCGTCAGGGCAAGCGGAAGCGGACTCGCGCGGGCTTCGGCAAGCGCAAGGACACCAAGCGCGCCATCGTGACTCTTTCGCCCGAGAGCAAGGCGATCGAGATCTTCGGCGGACCCACCGCGTAAAGGACTGAGCTGACAATGGGCATCCGCAAGTACAAGCCGACGACCCCGGGTCGTCGCGGTTCGAGCGTCTCGGACTTCGCCGAGATCACCCGCTCCACCCCGGAGAAGTCGCTGCTTCGTCCGCTGAGCGGTTCGGGCGGTCGCAACTCGTCCGGCAAGATCACCACCCGGCACAAGGGTGGCGGCCACAAGCGCGCGTACCGAGTCATCGACTTCCGTCGCAACGACAAGGACGGCATCCCCGCCAAGGTCGCGCACATCGAGTACGACCCCAACCGGTCGGCTCGCATCGCGCTGCTGCACTACGCCGACGGCGAGAAGCGCTACATCATCGCGCCGGAGAAGCTGAAGCAGGGCGACACCGTCGAGAACGGCCCCCGGGCCGACATCAAGCCGGGCAACAACCTGCCGCTGCGCAACATCCCGGTCGGCACCGTGATCCACGCGATCGAGCTCCGCCCCGGTGGCGGCGCGAAGATGGCGCGGTCCGCGGGCGCGAAGGTGCAGCTCGTCGCCAAGGACGGTCCGTACGCCCAGCTGCGTCTCCCCTCGGGCGAGATCCGCAACGTGGACGTGCGCAACCGCGCCACGGTCGGCGAGGTCGGCAACTCCGAGCACGCCAACATCAACTGGGGCAAGGCCGGCCGCAACCGCTGGCGCGGCAAGCGCCCCACGGTCCGCGGTGTCGTCATGAACCCGGTCGACCACCCGCACGGTGGTGGTGAGGGTAAGACCTCCGGTGGTCGCCACCCGGTCAACCCGAACGGCAAGCCCGAGGGTCGTACGCGCCGGCGCAAGCCGAGCGACGCCCTCATCGTCCGCCGCCGCCGCACCGGCAAGAACAAGCGCTGAGCAGGGAGGTAGAAGCAATGCCACGCAGCCTTAAGAAGGGCCCGTTCGTGGACGACCACCTGCTCAAGAAGGTGGACGCGCTGAACGAATCGGGCAAGAAGACGGTCATCAAGACCTGGTCGCGCCGCTCGACGATCATCCCGGACTTCCTGGGGCACACGATCGCCGTGCACGACGGCCGCAAGCACGTCCCGGTGTTCGTCACCGAGGCCATGGTGGGTCACAAGCTGGGCGAGTTCGCCCCGACGCGGACCTTCAAGGGCCACATCAAGGACGACCGCAAGTCGCGCCGCCGCTGAGCGGGCACGAAACCAGACAAGGGAAGTAGCGATGAACGCCCAGAACGACGCGACGGTCGAGGCCCTGCCTACGGCTTACGCGCGGGCTCGCTTCGTCCGGGACTCGCCGACCAAGGTGCGCCGGGTGATCGAGCTCATCAAGGGACGTAGCGCCGCCGACGCCTTGGCCGTGCTCCGGTTCGCCCCGCAGGCGGCCAGCGAGCCGGTCGCGAAGGTGCTCGCCAGCGCCGTGGCCAACGCCGAGAACAACCTTCAGCTGGACCCGGACACCCTCTGGGTCAAGAACGCGTACGCCGACGAGGGCCCGACCCTCAAGCGCATCCGGCCGCGGGCCCAGGGCCGTGCGTACCGGATCCGCAAGCGGACCAGCCACATCACCGTCGAGGTGGAGTCGCGTCCGGCCGTCACGCAGAAGGCGCAGAGCAAGAAGAAGGCAGGTGGCCGGTAGTGGGCCAGAAGATCAACCCGCACGGTTTCCGCCTGGGTATCACCACGGACTGGAAGTCGCGCTGGTACGCCGACAAGCAGTACGCCGAGTACGTGGCCGAGGACGTCAAGATCCGCAAGCTGCTGGCGACGGGCATGGAGCGCGCCGGCATCTCCAAGGTCGAGATCGAGCGCACCCGTGACCGCGTCCGCGTCGACATCCACACCGCCCGGCCGGGCATCGTCATCGGCCGCCGCGGCGCGGAGGCCGACCGGATCCGTGGCGCGCTGGAGAAGCTGACCAAGAAGCAGGTCCAGCTGAACATCCTCGAGGTCAAGAACCCCGAGGCCGACGCCCAGCTGGTCGCCCAGGCGGTCGCGGAGCAGCTCTCCAACCGCGTGGCGTTCCGCCGCGCGATGCGGAAGGCGATCCAGACCTCCATGCGCTCGCCGCAGGTCAAGGGCATCCGCGTGCAGTGCGGCGGTCGTCTCGGCGGTGCCGAGATGTCCCGCTCCGAGCACTACCGCGATGGCCGCGTCCCGCTGCACACGCTGCGCGCCGACATCGACTACGGCTTCTTCGAGGCCAAGACGACGTTCGGTCGCATCGGCGTCAAGGTGTGGATCTACAAGGGTGAGCTCGTCGGTGGCCTGAAGGCCCGCGAAGCCCGTGACGCCGCCGAGCGCGCGCCGCGTCGCGAGCGCAGCGACCGGCCGTCCCGCCCGCGTCGTTCCGGCGCGTCGGGCACCACGGCGACCTCGACCGAAGCCGGTCGGGCCGCCGCTGCCGCCACGACCGAGGCCCCGGCGGCCCCGGCCACCGAGACCGCAGAAAAGACGGAGGGCTGAGACGTGCTCATCCCGCGCAGGGTCAAGCACCGGAAGCAGCACTCCCCGAAGCGCCACGGCGCCGCCAAGGGTGGCACGAAGGTCAGCTTCGGCGAGTACGGCATCCAGGCGCTTGAGCACAGCTACGTGACGAACCGGCAGATCGAGTCCGCTCGTATCGCCATGACCCGTCACATCAAGCGTGGTGGCAAGGTGTGGACGACCATCTACCCGGACCGCCCGCTGACGAAGAAGCCGGCCGAGACCCGCATGGGTTCCGGTAAGGGTTCGCCCGAGTGGTGGATCGCCAACGTGAAGCCGGGCCGCGTGATGTTCGAGATCTCGTTCCCGAACGAGGAGACCGCCCGTGAGGCGCTCCGCCGCGCGATCCACAAGCTGCCCATGAAGTGCCGCATCGTGACCCGTGAAGGTGGTGAGTTCTGATGGCGAACGCTGGTGCTCTGGCATCGGAGCTGCGTGAGCTCACCGCGGAAGAGCTCGTCCTGCGTCTGAAGGAATACAAGGAGGAGCTCTTCAACCTCCGCTTCCAGATGGCGACCGGGCAGCTCGACAACAACCGCCGTCTG
The DNA here is from genome assembly GCF_023008405.1 of Amycolatopsis sp. FBCC-B4732. Classification (NCBI taxonomy): domain Bacteria; kingdom Bacillati; phylum Actinomycetota; class Actinomycetes; order Pseudonocardiales; family Pseudonocardiaceae; genus Amycolatopsis; species Amycolatopsis sp. FBCC-B4732. The sequence goes on along the minus strand of NZ_CP095376.1, from coordinate 7,518,633 downwards.
CGCACCGTCCGCACGGACATCGCGCGGATCTACACGGTCATGCGCGAGCGCGAACTCGGCCTGTCCGTTGCCCCCGACGCCGAGAGTGAAGGTGCCGCATGAGCGAGCCCACCACCGAGACGCCGGCCCGGAACGACCGCAAGGTCCGCGAGGGCTACGTCGTCTCGGACAAGATGAACAAGACGATCGTGGTCGAGCTCGAGGACCGCAAGAAGCACCCCCGTTACTCGAAGGTCGTCCGCTCCACCTCCAAGGTGAAGGTGCACGACGAGAACAACGAGGCGGGCGTGGGCGACCGGGTCACCCTGATGGAGACCCGCCCGCTGTCGGCTTCGAAGCGGTGGCGCCTCGTGCAGATCGTGGAGAAGGCCAAGTAAGCAGGGCTCTTTCGAGAGTTCTTAGTTCCGCAAGGCTCGCTCGTCGGGCGAGAACCGGCGCGACATACAGGAGTTGACGTGATCCAGCAGGAGTCGCGGCTTCGGGTAGCCGACAACACGGGTGCGAAGGAAATCCTCTGCATCCGCGTTCTCGGTGGTTCCGGGCGGCGCTACGCCGGCATCGGCGACATCATCGTCGCCACCGTGAAGGACGCCATCCCGGCCGCCGGGGTGAAGAAGGGCGACGTCGTCAAGGCCGTCATCGTCCGCACGGTCAAGGAGCGTCGTCGTCCGGACGGTTCCTACATCCGGTTCGACGAGAACGCCGCCGTGCTCATCAAGAACGACAACGAGCCCCGCGGCACCCGCATCTTCGGCCCGGTGGGCCGCGAGCTGCGCGACCGAAAGTTCATGAAGATCATTTCGCTCGCGCCGGAGGTGCTGTGATGAAGGTGAAGAAGGGCGACACGGTCGTCGTCATCGCCGGCAAGGACAAGGGCGCCAAGGGCAAGGTCATCCAGGCCTACCCCGAGCGCGACCGCGTGCTGGTCGAGGGCGTGAACCGGATCAAGAAGCACACGCGGATCAGCCAGACCCAGCGCGGCGCGCAGTCCGGCGGCATCGTCACGCAGGAGGCGCCCATCCACGTCTCGAACGTGATGGTCGTCGACTCGGACGGCAAGCCGTCACGGGTGGGTTACCGCATCGGCGAGGACGGCAAGAAGGTCCGGATCTCGCGCCGGAACGGTAAGGACATCTGATGACCACCGCAGAGAAGGTCGCGCCGCGCCTCAAGGTGCGCTACCGCGAAGAGATCAAGGGCCAGCTGCAGGCGGAGTTCTCCTTCGCCAACGTCCACCAGATCCCGGGCGTCGTGAAGGTCGTCGTGAACATGGGTGTCGGCGACGCCGCCCGTGACAGCAAGCTGATCGAGGGCGCGGTCAAGGACCTCGCCCTGATCACCGGTCAGAAGCCCGAGGTCCGGAAGGCCCGCAAGTCCATCGCGCAGTTCAAGCTGCGCGAGGGCCAGCCGATCGGCGCGCGCGTCACGCTGCGCGGCGACCGGATGTGGGAGTTCCTCGACCGGCTGCTGACCATCGCGCTGCCGCGTATCCGCGACTTCCGCGGGCTTTCGCCGAAGCAGTTCGACGGCCACGGCAACTACACGTTCGGTCTCAACGAGCAGTCGATGTTCCACGAGATCGACCCCGACTCCATCGACCGCCCGCGCGGCATGGACGTCACCGTCGTCACGACCGCCACGAACGACGACGAGGGCCGGGCGCTGCTGCGCAAGCTCGGCTTCCCGTTCAAGGAGAACTGAGCCGATGGCCAAGAAAGCACTGGTTCACAAGGCCGCGAAGAAGCCGAAGTTCGCCGTGCGCGCCTACACCCGCTGCCAGCGGTGCGGCCGCCCGCACGCCGTGTTCCGCAAGTTCGGGCTCTGCCGGATCTGCCTTCGCGAGATGGCGCACGCGGGCGAGCTGCCCGGCGTCCGCAAGTCCAGCTGGTAAGAGCTTTTTTTAACTCCCACTTCGCCACAGGCCCTGCCGCCCGGATACCGGGCGGCGGGGAACCAGGGCGAGAAAGGTTGACAGGTCACCATGACGATGACCGACCCCATCGCAGACTTCTTGACGCGTCTGCGTAACGCGAACTCGGCGTACCACGACGAGGTCAAGCTCCCGCACTCGAAGCTCAAGGCGAACATCGCCGAGATCCTCAAGCGCGAGGGTTACATCGCGGGTTACCACGACGAGCCGGGCGAGAAGCACAAGAACCTCGTCGTCGAGCTCAAGTACGGCCCCAACCGTGAGCGGAGCATCGCCGGCCTCCGGCGCGTCTCCAAGCCCGGTCTGCGGATCTACGCCAAATCGACCGAACTGCCGTCCGTGCTCGGCGGCCTGGGCATCGCGATCATCTCGACGTCCGGTGGCCTGCAGACGGACCGTCAGGCCAAGCGAAACAGCGTGGGCGGCGAAGTCCTCGCCTACGTCTGGTAAGGGAAGGGGTACAGGCATGTCACGCATCGGAAAGCTGCCGGTCGCCGTCCCTTCCGGGGTCGAGGTGACCATCGACGGTCAGCAGATCAAGGTCAAGGGGCCCAAGGGCACCCTTGAGCACACCATCGCCGAGCCGATCACCGTCGAGCGCGACGAAGACGGCACGCTGCTGGTGAAGCGCCCGGACGACGAGCGCACCTCCAAGGCGCTCCACGGGCTCACCCGCACGCTGGTGAACAACCTCGTCGTCGGCGTCACCGCCGGCTACGAGAAGAAGATGGAAATCCACGGCGTGGGTTACCGCGTGCAGGCGAAGGGTTCGGACCTCGAGTTCGCCCTCGGCTACTCGCACCCGGTGAAGATCGAGGCCCCCGAGGGCATCACCTTCAAGGTGGAGACCCCGACCCGGTTCTCGGTCTCCGGCATCGACAAGCAGAAGGTCGGCCAGATCTCGGCCGTCATCCGCAAGCTGCGGCGCCCGGACCCGTACAAGGGCAAGGGCCTGCGGTACGAGGGTGAGAAGATCCGCCGCAAGGTCGGAAAGACGGGTAAGTGATCATGAGCGACACGACTACGAAGCGCAAGCCGGTCGGCACGGACGTCTCGACCCGGCGCCGCGTCGCGAAGGCCCGTCGGCACTTCCGGCTCCGCAAGAAGGTTTCGGGCACCGAGCAGCGCCCGCGCCTGGTCGTCAAGCGGTCCTCGCGGCACATCGCCGTGCAGGTGATCGACGACCTGGCCGGCCACACGCTGGCGTCGGCGTCCACCCTCGAGGCGGACCTGCGTGCGTTCGACGGTGACAAGAAGGCCAAGGCCGCCAAGGTCGGGGCCCTCGTCGCCGAGCGCGCCAAGAACGCCGGGATCTCGGCCGTGGTGTTCGACCGTGGGGGCAACGCCTACCACGGCCGCATCGCCGCGCTCGCCGACGCCGCCCGCGAGGCGGGGTTGGAGTTCTGACGATGCAGAAGCTTGTTAACGGAAGGAAAGCCTGATGCCGGGACGTACACGGCAATTCGGCGGCGGACAGGGCGGACCCGGCGGGCAGGGCGGCAACGACCGCAATGACCGTCGCGGTGGCGGCCGGGACCGGCGCGACAGCGGCCGTGGCGGGGCCGGCCAGGACAAGACCCCGCACCTCGAGAAGGTCGTGACGATCAACCGCGTCGCCAAGGTCGTCAAGGGTGGTCGTCGCTTCAGCTTCACCGCCCTCGTCGTCGTCGGTGACGGTGACGGTCAGGTCGGCGTCGGCTACGGCAAGGCCAAGGAAGTTCCCGCGGCGATCGCCAAGGGCGTCGAAGAAGCGAAGAAGAACTTCTTCCGCGTCCCGCGCGTCGGCGGCACCATTCCCCACCCGATCACGGGCGAGGAAGCCGCCGGTGTCGTGCTGCTCCGCCCGGCGTCCGCCGGTACCGGCGTCATCGCCGGTGGCCCGGTGCGCGCGGTGCTGGAGTGCGCGGGCGTCCACGACGTGCTGTCGAAGTCGCTCGGCTCCGACAACGCGATCAACATCGTGCACGCGACCGTGGCGGCCCTGAAGGGTCTGCAGCGTCCCGAAGAGGTCGCGGCCCGCCGCGGTCTCCCGCTCGAGGACGTCGCGCCGGCCCGGATGCTGCGCCAGCGTGCGGGCCAGGGGGTCTGACATGGCTGAGCTCAAGGTCACGCAGGTCAAGAGCAAGATCGGCACGAAGCACGCTCACCGCGAGTCGCTGCGCACCCTCGGGCTGCGCAAGATCCGCCAGAGCGTCGTGCGTGAAGACACCCCCCAGGTGCGCGGCCTGATCCACACCGTCCGCCACCTGGTGGAGGTCGAGGAGGTCAAGGCATGACGGCCATCAAGATCCACCACCTGCGTCCGGCTCCGGGCGCCAAGCGCGAGAAGATGCGCGTGGGTCGTGGTGAAGGTTCGAAGGGCAAGACGGCCGGTCGCGGTACGAAGGGCACCAAGGCCCGGAAGAACGTGCCCGCCGGGTTCGAGGGTGGGCAGATGCCCATCCACATGCGGCTCCCGAAGCTGCGTGGGTTCAAGAACCGTTTCCGCACCGAGTACCAGCCGGTGAACGTGGGCGACATCGCCCGTGTCTTCCCGGACGGCGGCAAGATCGGCGCCGAGGAGCTCGTGCAGGGCGGCCTGGTCCGCAAGGGCAAGCTGGTGAAGGTCCTCGGCAACGGCGACCTCAACGGCGTCAAGCTGGACATCACGGCGGACGCCTTCTCCGGCTCCGCCAAGGAGAAGCTCGAGGCGGCCGGCGGTTCGGCCACCACCAACTGAGCTGTTCCGCTCTCCGAAGGCCCGTCTGGCTCGCCAGGCGGGCCTTCGGCGTACCCGGGTTCCTTGCCGGGAGGCGGATCCGGACGCCAGGATCGGGGAGTGGACAGATCACCGCAGGACCCGCTCGACCCGGCTGACCCGGCCGAGTCGCCGTTGAGCTTCCCGGTCGAGGCCCCGAGGCCGGCCGGTCTCGAGCCGGGCGCGGGTGCGCAGGCGGGGGAGCCGGCACGGCCTTCGCCGCCGGCGCCGTGGGACTTCCCGGTGGAGCCGCCGCGGCCGCCCGCGCCCTCGGTCTTCCCGGCCGATGCGTCGCACCCGCAGCCTTCGCTGCCGGCGCCGTTCCCCGTCGCGCAGCTGCCCGGCCTGCCGCTTCAGCCGGCCGAGCCGGAGCCGGCCCAGCCCGGCGAGGCTCCCGCGCCGGCCCCCGCCGCCGGGGTTGTGCGTTTCCTCCCGGCCGCCCTCTCCCTCCTCGCGGCCCTCCTGACCGTCGCCGGCACCCTGCTGCCGCTCTTCCGCGTGCAGGAGCACCTCAGCGTCCGCCAGCGTTCCTTCGAAACCCGCCTGGTCATCACCCAGACCGCCTGGGGCACCAGCGTCGAAATCCCCGGCCAGGACGCCACCGACCGGGCCGGCGCGCCGCTCGGGGTGCCGCTCGTCCTCGCCGCCGTCCTGCTGTTCGCGGCCGCCTTCGTGGCCTTCTCCCGGACCGGGCGCGGCCGGTTGCTCATCGGGGCGGCCGCCGTCTTCACCGCCGGCGTGGTCACCACCGTCGGGATGAACCGGTTCGAGCTGAGCGCCCTGGTCGGCGACGTCGACCTCGAGGTCGTCACCACGACCGGGATGTGGCTGCTGATCCTGGCCGCCGCCGTGGCCGTCGCCGCCGCGGTCGTCGCCCACCTGCCCCACCGGAACCGCGACTGGGCCGACCCGGCCGTCGCCTACGCCGACACCCCGACACCGCCGAGCGGAGTCGCGATCACCGTCCTGCCACCCGAAGAGCCGGAACAGCCAGGGCAGCCCGGCTGATCACGCTTGCGCCAGGGGCGAACGCTGACCGACGGTGCTCGCCGGACCGGCCCCGCCGACGATCATCGAACGGGCTACGGCGCCCCTCGGCCCGCGCCGGTGCGGGAACACCTCCGAATCCCCGCGACGGGTACCCGCCCGGCAGCCGTCCCGCAGGTGGAAGCCGCAATCCCGGGCACCAGGCATTAAGCGCTTGATCCACAATCTGTCAAGGAATACCGCCAAGACGACGATGTGGATCAACCCGCCGGAGCAACCTTGGTACGGAAAACGCACACGGACTGCGGACACGCCCTGTGAAGCTGTTAGAGTCGGCGACACGCTTCGGGACGAGTGTGCCCCGAAGCGTTCCTGGCTTGCGTGCCAGTAGTGCTGTGTGTTCCCGCCGGCCACCGTGCCGGCCAAGCCGATCGTCGGTTGAGGACGGCCGACGACGCCGAGGAGGTCCCCCGCGTGTTCAGCGCCTTCCGCTCGGCTCTCGCGACGCCGGATCTACGCAAGAAGATCCTGTTCACGCTAGCCATCGTCGCGGTCTACCGAATCGGTGCGACCATTCCGGCACCCGGGATCTCGTACGGAGCCGTCCAGGCCTGTAGTTCCCAGGCGCAGCAGGAAGGCGTCTACCAGCTGCTGAACCTGTTCAGCGGCGGTGCGCTGCTGCAGCTGTCGCTCTTCTCGACCGGCATCATGCCGTACATCACGGCGAGCATCATCATCCAGCTGCTGACCGTGGTCATCCCGCGGTTCGAGGAGCTGAAGAAGGAAGGCCAGTCCGGCCAGGGCAAGCTGACCCAGTACACCCGGTACCTGACGATCGCGCTGGCGATCCTGCAGGCCACCGGTGTGGTCGCGCTCGCGGACCGCAAGCAGCTCTTCCCCGACTGCGCCTCGCCGATCATCCCGGACAACAGCATCTACTCGCTGACCCTGATCGTCGTCACGATGACCGCGGGCACCGCCGTGATGATGTGGCTGGGCGAGCTGATCACCGAGCGCGGCATCGGCAACGGCATGTCCGTCCTGATCTTCCTGAACATCGCGGCGCGCATCCCGGTCGAGGGCGGCAACATCCTCAGCAACGCGGGTGGGGTCGGCCTGGCGGTCGTCTGCGTCTTCGGCCTGATCATCATCGCCAGCGTCATCTTCGTCGAGCAGGGGCAGCGCCGGATCCCGGTGCAGTACGCCAAGCGCATGATCGGCCGCCGGATGTACGGCGGCACGTCGACCTACCTGCCGATCAAGGTGAACCAGGCCGGTGTCATCCCGGTCATCTTCGCGTCTTCCCTGCTGTACCTGCCGGACCTGATCAGCCGCCTCGTCGGCGACCAGAACGCCAACTCCGGCTGGCAGGTGTTCATCAAGAACTACATCGTGAACCAGTCCAGCTGGGTGCACATCGCGCTGTACTTCGCGCTCATCATCTTCTTCACGTACTTCTACATCACGATCACGTTCAACGTGGACGAGCGTGCGGAAGAGATGAAGAAGTTCGGCGGGTTCATCCCGGGCATCCGCCCCGGCCGCCCGACCGCGGAGTACCTGAGCTTCGTGCTCGGCCGGATCACCCTGCCGGGCTCGCTGTACCTGGGCATCATCGCGATCCTCCCGAACTTCTTCCTGTCGTTGACCGGTAGCGGGAACAACCAGAACTTCCCGTTCGGCGGCACGGCTGTGCTGATCATGGTCGGTGTCGGGCTCGACACCGTGAAGCAGATCGAAAGCCAGCTGATGCAGCGCAACTACGAAGGGTTCTTGAAGTGACGCGGCTGGTTCTCGTGGGTCCGCCCGGCGCGGGTAAGGGTACGCAGGCGGTGGCCCTGTCCGAGCAGCTGCGGATCCCGCACATCTCGACCGGCGACCTGTTCCGCGCGCACGTCGGCCAGGAGACCCCGCTCGGCCAGGAAGCGAAGCGCTACCTGGACTCGGGCGAGCTCGTGCCCGACTCGGTGACCAACGAAATGGTCCGCGAGCGCCTCGCGGAGCCGGACGCCAAGGTCGGCTTCCTGCTCGACGGCTTCCCCCGCAACACCAAGCAGGCCGAGGTCCTCGGGGAGATCCTGGGCGACACCGACGTCTCGCTCGACGCGGTGATCCAGCTGCAGGTGCCGGAGGACGTCGTCGTCGGCCGGCTCATGTCGCGTGGCCGCGCGGACGACACCGAAGAGGTCATCCGCCGCCGTCAGCAGATCTACGTGTCGGACACCGCGCCGCTGCTGGAGTACTACGCCGACATCCTCGTGACCGTCGACGGCGTCGGCAGCGTCGAGGAGATCTCCGGCCGGGTGCTGGAAGCGCTGCGCGACCGCACGTGAATCTCGGAGGGTTGCGTGTTCTGCAAGTGCTCCGCCGCGGGCGCATGATCGAGGTCAAGACCCCGGACGAGCTCCAGGCGATGCGGGCGGCGGGTCTCGTCGTCGCTCGCACGCTGGCGGCCGTCCGCGCCGCGGCGAAACCGGGTGTCAGCACCGCCGAGCTCGACGAGCTGGCCGAGCAGACGATCCGGGACGCCGGCGCGGTGCCGTCGTTCAAGGGTTACCACGGTTTCCCGGCGTCGATCTGCGCCTCGGTGAACGACCAGATCGTCCACGGCATCCCGGCGAAGACCCAGGTGCTCGCCGACGGCGACATCATCTCCGTCGACTGCGGGGCGATCCTCGACGGCTGGCACGGCGACTCCGCCGTCACGCTGGCCATCGGCGCCGTCTCCGACGCCGACCTGGCGCTGTCCGCGGCGACCGAAGCGGCGATGTGGGCCGGGATCGAGGCGGTCAGCGCCGGCGGCCGGTTGACCGACATCTCCCACGCCGTCCAGACGGCGGCCGAGCGTGCGGGCCGCGACGACGGCATCGAGTACGGGATGATCCTCGAGTACGGCGGCCACGGCATCGGCCGCCAGATGCACATGGACCCGTTCCTGCCGAACGTCGGCAAGCCCGGCAAGGGCCCGCGGCTCAAGCCCGGCATGGCGCTGGCGATCGAGCCGATGCTGACCGGCGGCGGCGGGGAGACCCGCGAGCTGGACGACGGCTGGACGGTCGTCACGGCCGACGGCTCCCGCGCGGCGCACTGGGAGCACACGGTGGCGATCACCGAGAACGGTCCCTGGGTCCTCACCGCACCCGAAGACGCCTGACCTGCGCATTCACCCACAAGCGGTGATCGCGGTCACGTCCACCTGCACGTTCCTTTAGCATGGTCACCCCCGGTTTGGGGGTCGCGACACGACCTGCGTACACTGTCAAGTCGGCGCACTTATCGCGCCCGGATCCTGCGCGCTCGTGAATTCACGATCTTGGGAGCCGGGCACCAGTGTGCCACGCAACACCCGACCCAGCACTAGTGCTCGAGTTGATCAGGTGTGGCGACAGACGATACCGACAGGGAAATGCGGAGGACATGGCGAAGAAAGACGGGGCCATCGAGGTCGAAGGCCGCGTAGTCGAGCCGCTCCCCAACGCGATGTTCCGCGTCGAGTTGGAGAACGGTCACAAGGTCCTGGCACACATCAGCGGCAAGATGCGGCAGCACTACATCCGCATCCTGCCCGAGGACAGGGTTGTCGTGGAGCTCTCGCCCTACGACCTCTCTCGTGGTCGCATCGTCTACCGCTACAAGTGATCACGAAGAGCAGCTACTAGGAGAGCAGAAGACGTGAAGGTCCAGCCGAGCGTCAAGAAGATCTGCGACAAGTGCAAGGTGATCCGCCGTCACGGCCGGATCATGGTGATCTGCGAGAACCTGCGGCACAAGCAGCGGCAGGGCTGATCGCCCAGCACTCGACCAGAGTGGATTGACGGCTACACAACCTCCCCGCACCTGCCGGGCCACGCGAGTGGCCCGGTTCACCCCCGGACTTCAGGCCGGGGCCGGGACACCCGAAGCGCAAGCAGAGGGCACGACAGGCGAGTCGGTCCCGGAACCGGACGGGGAGCAGACCTGAAGAGGAAACCCACGAAGGAGCATCAGCGCCAATGGCACGACTCGCTGGCGTAGACCTCCCCCGCGAAAAGCGGTTGGAGATCGCGCTTACGTACATCTACGGCATCGGCCGTACCCGCTCGAAGCAGCTCATCAAGGCTGCCGAGCTCAACGCGGACACCCGCGTCAAAGACCTCAGCGATGACGACCTCGCGAAGCTGCGTACGTACATCGAAGAGAACTTCAAGGTCGAGGGTGACCTTCGCCGCGAGGTGAACGCCGACATCCGTCGGAAGATCGAGATCGGGTGCTACGAGGGCCTTCGCTGGCGTCGCGGACTTCCCGTCCGCGGTCAGCGCACGAAGACCAACGCCCGTACCCGCAAGGGTCCGAAGAAGACGGTCGCCGGCAAGAAGAAGGCTGGCAAGAAGTGAGCGTCCAGGGCAAGAAGGTCGTGCAGATGGGCGGCGTCCGCCGCCGCGGCACGGCTTGCGTTTCGCCCAAGGCGCTCTACGCCCGCCCGATGGCGCTCCGCAACCTGTACACCGACGCCGGTTCGATCATCCGGCGCGGACAGGCCGAAGCGGTCGCCGCTCACCAAGAGAACGCGCGCTAACAGGAGATCCCTCACAACATGCCACCGAAGTCTCGTACTGCGGCCGGGGCCAAGAAGGTCCGCCGCAAGGAAAAGAAGAATGTCGCGCACGGTCACGCGCACATCAAGAGCACCTTCAACAACACCATCGTCTCGATCACGGACCCGACCGGTGCCGTGATCGCGTGGGCGTCGAGTGGGCACGTGGGCTTCAAGGGCTCGCGCAAGTCCACCCCGTTCGCCGCGCAGATGGCCGCCGAGAACGCTGCCCGCAAGGCCGCCGAGCACGGCATGAAGAAGGTCGACGTCTTCGTGAAGGGCCCGGGTTCGGGCCGCGAGACGGCGATCCGCTCGCTGCAGGCGGCCGGCCTCGAGGTCGGCACCATCCAGGACGTGACCCCGCAGCCTCACAACGGCTGCCGCCCGCCCAAGCGGCGCCGGGTCTGAGGAACGGGGAGGAGTAAGAAGAAATGGCTCGTTACACCGGCCCCGCGACGCGTATTTCGCGTCGCCTCAAGGTTGACCTCATCGGCGGCGACCAGGCTTTCGAGCGTCGCCCCTACCCGCCGGGCCAGCACGGCCGCGGGCGCATCAAGGAGTCCGAGTACCTCCTGCAGTCGCAGGAGAAGCAGAAGGCTCGCTACACCTACGGCGTTCTCGAGCGTCAGTTCGTCCGGTACTACAAGGAAGCCGTCCGGCGTCCCGGTAAGACCGGTGAGAACCTGCTGCAGATCCTCGAGTCCCGCCTGGACAACGTGATCTACCGCGCCGGCATCGCCCGCACCCGCCGTCAGGCGCGTCAGCTGGTGAGCCACGGCCACTTCCTGGTCAACGGCGTCAAGGTCAACGTCCCGTCGTACCAGGTCACCAAGTGGGACATCATCGACGTGCGGCCGAAGTCGTTCGCGATGCTGCCCTTCGTCGTGGCCAAGGAGTCCTACGGCGACCGCCCGATCCCGGCGTGGCTGCAGGTCGTCCAGTCCAACCTCCGCGTGCTGGTCCACCAGCTCCCGGAGCGCGCGCAGATCGACGTTCCGGTCCAGGAACAGCTGATCGTCGAGCTCTACTCGAAGTAGTCCGGCCCCGGTCGGAATACGGGCGGCGGCGCAACAGGTGCGCCGCCGCCGCGCCATCCCTTCGACGTCATATGGCGGGCGTCGTCTGGAAAGGAATTAGGAAGAATGCTGATTTCCCAGCGGCCGGCTCTCGGCGAAGAGACGGTCAACGAGACCCGCTCCCGGTTCACCATCGAACCGCTGGAGCCCGGCTTCGGCTACACGCTCGGCAACTCGCTGCGTCGTACGCTGCTGTCGTCCATCCCGGGCGCGGCCGTGACGAGCATCCGCATCGACGGCGTGCTGCACGAGTTCACCACCGTTCCCGGGGTGAAGGAAGACGTCACCGACATCATCCTGAACCTCAAGGAGCTCGTGGTGTCCTCGGAAGAGGACGAGCCGGTCACCATGTACCTGCGCAAGCAGGGCCCGGGTGAGGTCACGGCGGCCGACATCGTGCCGCCGGCGGGTGTCACCGTGCACAACCCGGATCTGCACATCGCGTCGCTGAACGGCAAGGGCAAGCTCGAGATCGAGCTCGTCGTCGAGCGCGGCCGCGGTTACGTTCCGGCCCTGCAGAACAAGCAGGCGGGCGCGGAGATCGGCCGGATCCCGGTCGACTCGATCTACTCGCCGGTGCTCAAGGTGACCTACAAGGTCGAGGCCACCCGTGTCGAGCAGCGCACCGACTTCGACAAGCTGATCCTGGACGTCGAGACCAAGCCGTCGATCACGCCGCGCGACGCGGTCGCGTCGGCCGGCAAGACGCTGGTGGAGCTGTTCGGTCTCGCCCGCGAGCTGAACGTCGACGCCGAGGGCATCGAGATCGGCCCGTCGCCGCAGGAAGCGGACACCATCGCTGCCTACGCGATGCCGATCGAGGACCTGGACCTCACCGTCCGGTCGTACAACTGCCTCAAGCGCGAGGGCATCCACACGGTGGGCGAGCTCGTCTCGCGCAGCGAGGCGGACCTGCTCGACATCCGCAACTTCGGCGCCAAGTCGATCGACGAGGTCAAGCTGAAGCTCGTCGGTCTCGGCCTCGCGCTGAAGGACAGCCCGCCCGGGTTCGACCCGACCGCGGCGGCCGCCAGCTACGACGGTGAAGGCTGGTCGGAGGGTGTCGGTGGCATCGCCGACGGGATTTCGGACGGCCACGACGATGGCCAGGACTACGCAGAGACCGAGCAGCTCTGAGGCGCTGAGCCTGGACGCTGTGAGCTGAACTAGGAGAACCAATGCCCACCCCTACCAAGGGAGCCCGGCTCGGCGGGTCGTCCGCGCACGAGCGGCTGATCCTGGCCAACCTGGCCACGCAGCTGTTCGAGCACGGCAAGATCACGACGACCGAGGCGAAGGCGAAGCGGGTCCGCCCGCTGGCCGAGAAGCTGATCACGAAGGCGAAGCGGGGCGACCTGCACAACCGCCGTCAGGTGCAGAAGGTCGTCCGTGACAAGGACGTCGTGCACAAGCTGTTCGCCGAGATCGGTCCGCACTTCGCGGAGCGGGCGGGTGGCTACACCCGGATCACCAAGACGATGCCGCGCAAGGGCGACAACTCGCCCATGGCCGTCATCGAGCTGGTGGCCGAGAAGACGGTGACTTCGGAAGCCGAGCGCGCTCGCAAGACGAAGTTCGCGAAGGACGAGAAGCCCGCCGCCGCCCCGGCCGCGGAGGAGACCACCGAGGCGCCCGCCGCCGAGGAGGCTCCGGCCGAGGACACCGCCGCCGCCGAGACCGAAGCCCCGGCTTCGGACGAGGCCGACGCGGACGCCAAGAAGGACTGAAGTCCTGACGGCAGATTCGACACCGGACGAGCCCGCCACTCCCGCTGGGGAGGGCGGGCTCGTTCGTCTGCGTCTGGACGTCTCCTACGACGGCACGGACTTCTCGGGCTGGGCCCGCCAGCCGGGCCGCCGGACGGTCCAGGGGCTCCTGGAAGAGGCGCTGCAGCGCCAGCCGCCCGGGGCGTCGGTGCCGAAGTCCGTGGTCGTGGCGGGCCGCACGGACGCCGGCGTGCACGCGACCGGCCAGGTCGTCCACGTCGACGTCGTACCGCTTGCCCCGGGGGCTCCCGGCCGGATCCCCGTGTCCGCCGAAGGCATCCCGGACCTGACCCGCATGACGGGCCGCTGGAACCGCCTCCTGCCCGGCGACGTCCGCGTCCTGGGCGCCCGCGTCGCCCCGGCGGGTTTCGACGCCCGGTTCTCGGCGATCCGCCGCCACTACCGCTACCGGGTCTCGGACGCGCCCTGGGGCGTGGACCCGTTGCGCCGCAACGACACCCTCGCGTGGGGCCGTCCACTCTCGACGGACGCGATGAACGCGGCCGCGGCGGAACTGCTGGGCCTGCACGACTTCGCGGCGTACTGCAAGCAGCGCGACACGGGCACGACGATCCGCGAGCTGCAGCGCCTGGTGTGGACGCGGGTGGACGAGCACCTGCTGGAGGTCGAGGTCTCGGCGGACGCGTTCTGCCACTCGATGGTCCGTAGCCTGGTCGGCGTGCTCCTCCTGGTGGGCGACGGCCGCCGCACGGACAGGTGGCCGTCGAAGGTCCTGGAGAGCGGCATCCGCGACAGCGCGGTCGCCCCGGCCCACGGCCTCACCCTGCTCGGCGTGGACTACCCGCCGGATGCGGAACTCGCGGCCCGCGCGGACCAGACCCGCAACGTCCGCACGTCCCCCGCCGGTCGTGAGTGAGAAACAGGGTCAGAACACTGTTTCCCGCTCACGAGGGCCGGGCGGGTCAGTCGCCGCGGCGGACGGGGCCCAGGAGCTGCTGCTCCTTGCCCGTCGTCACCAGGCGAAGGGGACGCCACAGGTTGCGGCCCAGCGCCACCACCTGGTCGTCCTTCAACGTCGTCAGCTGCCGCATCATCTGCGGCGGCAGGCGCCAGATGCGGGCCGCCAGCTCGGCCTGGCCGGCCGGGAGGCGCTGCATCAGGACCAGGTCCGCCGCGTTGGCCGTGGCGCCCGCCTGCGGGTGCAGGTACGGGAGGACGTAGATCGTCGTCTGCCACGGCGAGCGCGGGGGGAACAGGTCCTGCGGGGTCGGGCCGCCGTCGGTGACGACCAGCAGCGGTGCGTCCTCCGACGGCCTCGGCAGCTCGACCGGGGACAGGCGGCGGATCTGCACCAGCGGGGACGGCCGGCCGTCGCGGCTGCCGGCCGCCCGGGACAGCACCTGCCACTCCGTCGGACGGCCCGTCGCCACCACGACCCACGCGCCGACCGCCATCGCGCGCATCGCGACCTGGCGGGCCAGGTACAGCCCGCCCACCAGCACGATGCGCGTCGGGGTCGAGCGCAGCGCCGAGATCGTCAGCGGCTCGCCCTTGAGGCCCGAGCCGAGCACGATGCCACCGCGGTCGCCCGAGGGGCTGATCGCGTCGAGCATCGCGGGGTCCACGGTGAACTCCGGCGACACCCCGGTGTTCTGCCCGGCGTCACGGACGCGGGAAGTCATGCCGTACCTCCGATCGGCAGCGTCGCGGCGAACGCGGAGACCTGCAGCCCGCGCAGCGGCGTCAGGTCCACGCCGAGCCGCTCGGACAGCCCGTGCAGCCGCTGGTCGGCGGCGTCGAGCTCACGCGGGTTGCGCGCGCTCAGCCGGACCACGCCGCGCAGCCCGATCTTGCCTTCGTCGGACGCGGGGGAAATCGACATCGCGAGGGTCGCCGACAGCGCGCGGACGCTCGTCAGCGCGTCGAGGCTGCCGGCGATCTTGCCCTTCGGCCAGCCGGTGATCGCGTAGCTCGCGTGGCCGATGCCGGCCGCGGTCACGCCGGACCAGCGTTCCTGCAGCGTGACCTTGTTCGGCGAACCGGCGACCGCGGTGAGCTCCGCGGCCGAGATGCCGGCGCGCAGCAGCTCGTCCGGGTCCAGCGGCCGGGTCGGCACGCCCTGGGACTCGAGTGCGTTGCGCACCCGCGAAAGCGCGCCGATCAGCGCGCGGTGGGCGCCGACGACGCCGCCGCCGCGCTCGCGGATCGCCGCCGGGCAGCGCTTCGGGTCCAGCCGGATCGCGACCCACGTCGTCCGCCGCGCCGCCGCGGGCAGCGGCCCGAGCACCTCCATGTAGGAGCTGAGCGCCGGCGAGTCCGACGGCAGCGCCGCGCTGCCCGGGTAGCAGTGCCAGATCATCTGGATGGCGTCGAGGACCACACCGCGGTCTTCGAGGCAGGGGGCGAGCGCCGACAGCGGGAGGCTGGGCGCGCCACCGGCCTGGGTGATCAGTGCCGGCGTCGGCTCGACGAGCAGCACCGCCGTCCACGTGCCGTCGTTCCAGGAAAGGCCGACCTGCTGGCGTTCGTGGTCGACGCCGTGCGCCACCACGAGGTCCGGCACCGCGATGCGGAGCAGGTTCACGCGGGCGTCGTCCGGGCCGGTCACCGCGGTCTCTTCGGCCGCCAGCTCCTCGACGGTGCTCGGCGGCAGCGGGTTCGCGGTCCGGTCGTGGGAGCGGAACGAGTAGCGCATCGTGAGGCCGATCCACTGGGTGAACCAGCGGCCGCGCCAGCGCAGCAGCGCGACGATGAGGGCGAAGGCGACGATGCCGATGCCGACGTACTTGAGCGACATGTCGATCGCGAGCAGCACCAGCCCGACGGCGAGGCCGACCTCGAGCACGACGAGGTTCGCGACCGGGAGCGGGCCGAGGTTGACGCCGGAGGAGCGGCGCCGCGCCGGCGGGGCCAGCCGCGTCGCGCCGGACGGGGGAGCGGGGCTGTCTTCGGGTCCCTGCGGGCCGCTCGGGCCACCGGGTCCACCAGGACCGCCGCCACCGGGACCACCCGGGCCACCAGGACCGCCGCCACCAGGACCGCCGGGTCCACCCGGACCACCGGGGCCGCCAGGCCCACCAGGACCGCCGGGGCCACCGGGACGCGGACCGGGACCACCGGGACCAGGAGCGCCGGGACCGGGGCCACCAGGGCCACGCGGGGGCATGCCGGGACCGCCCGGGCCACCCGGACCGCCACCGGGTCCGCCAGGTCCACCGGGTCCGCCGGGGACGCCTCCTGGGCCGCCGGGACCACCGGGTCTCACCGGACGCGGCGGCGGGCCCGGCTGGCGGCCGGGCGGCGGGGGCCCGGGCGGGCCAGGCGGACGTGGAGGGTTGGTGACGGACATCCGCGCTTTCTCTTCCCCTCGTGCTTGCTGCGTACCCGGAAGCCGGGTCCCGGGGAGTCCGACACTAGCTTGAGTTGGTAGAAACCCCACACCAGACGGTCCCCGTACGGCTATCCTGCGGAACCGTACCGCGACGGGGAGAGCTGTAGGTCGAGAATGCCATCAACACCCACGACTAAGTCTCAGGTTCAGGCGTATCAGTTCGTCCTGCGGCGGATGCAGTCGGCGCTGGTCCGGCGGGACGCCGTGATGCTGCACGACCCGATGCGCACCCACACGAGGGCGACCATCGTGGGGGTCGTGCTGGGCGCGCTCGGCATGATCGTGTTCATCGTCTGGGGCCTGCTCAGCCCGGCGCCTTCGGTGCCGGAGGCCGGGAACATCGTGATCGGCGAACAGTCCGGCACGGTCTACGTCGTCACGGGCAACCCGAAGAGGCTGATCCCCACGTTCAACCTCGCGTCCGCGCGCCTGCTGCTGCTGGCGCAGTCGAAGAATTCGAGCGCGGGCAGCGGCGGCACGCCCGCGGCACCGGCCGCGCCCGCCGCGGCGAGCCCCGCGAGTGTGAAGAACCCCACGGTCGTTTCCGACGCGCAGCTGGAGTCCATTCCGCGCGAGAAACTCACCGGAATTCCGGACGGCCCGCAGCTGATCCCGTCGGATTCCCAGCGCATTTCCCCGAATTGGGCGGTGTGCGACCAGGTCCAGCTCGACCCGTCGCTGCCGAACCCGGACACCGGAAAGACCAACACCTACGTCTTCGGCGGCATCGCGCCCACCGGTCTCGGCAGTGAGCTGGGGGAGAACGAAGCGCTACTGGCGAAGGCCGACAACGGTAAGACCTACCTCGTCTACCGGCTGCCGAGCTCGCGGAACCGGCCGAACGCCAACACCGTGCGCGCCGAGGTCGACGTCGACAACGCCAACAACGCGGTCGGGACGGCGCTGCAGCTGCCGCCGACGGGGCGGAAGATCACGCCGGGGCTGCTGAACGCGATCCCGGAGGTCGCGCGCCTGACCCCGCCGCAGATCCCGAGCGGCCAGTCCCCGGCGGACTTCGACGGCCTGACCGTCGGCGACGTCTTCTCCACACAGCCGACCGGCGCGCAGCCCGACTACTGGGCGATCACGCCCGGCGGCATCCAGAAGATCTCCAACGCGGTCGCCGACATCATCCGCGTCGCGAAGAACGGCAGCGGGAGCAAGATCCAGGTCCTCGGCCTGGACAAGCTGGCCGGCGTGCACGTGCTGCAGCCCACCGACAAGGACTACATCGCGGTCGACGACTTCCCGCGTTCGGTGCCGACGGTGCTCGACGCGACGAAGAACTCCTCGGTCGCCTGCCTGGGCTGGTCGCTGGTCGGCTCCGGCGCCGACCAGGACGCGCACACCTCGGTGTACGTCGACACGCAGCTGCCGGGCCAGAAGGGCACCGGCGACAAGTTCACCCCGATGACGGTGACCACGCCGGGCCCGAACCGCGTGCCGATCAACGGCTTCTACCTCAAGCCGGGCTTCGCCGCGGTGGTCCAGTCCGCGACCGGCAAGGACAGCTTCGGCAAGGGCACCATCCAGCTGGTCTCGGACCGCGGGATCCGCTACAGCGTCCCGGACGCGGCGACGGCGGACGCGATCGGCCTGAACAACCGGCAGCCCGCGCCCGAGTCGGTCATCGGGCTGCTGCCGACCGGGGCGTCGCTGAACACCCAGGACGTGCTCAAGCAGTTCGACTCGGTGCCGATCGACCCGAACGCGGGTTCGTTCTCGACGCCGACCCGCCCGGCGGGGAGCTGAGCGGAACCGCCGGCCCGCTCCGCGCGTCACACGCCCGGAGCGTTGTCTGCTGAGCGGAGGTGCCGTGGCCGGCTTGAGGATGGACGGCGTCGTCGTCGCCGAGTACGCCAAGACGGCCGAGGCGGCCGCCGGCGACTTGGACGCGGCGGCGGCCGGGGTCGGGGGCGAGGGCGTTTCCGCGGAGTCCTACGGGCCGCTGGGGGCCGGGATCGGCCTCGGTGAGTCGTACGGGCGCGCGGCCGGGGCATTGCGGCGCCAGCTGACCGACGGCGCGGAAGCGCTGCGCTCGGCCGCGGAAGCGCTGCGGCAGGTCACAGTGCGCCACGACGGCCAGGACGCCGACGCCGCCGAGCTGATCAAGCGCGCCGGGAGGCTCGAGGGATGATCGCCGAAAGCACGACCGAGTCCATTCCGCACCCGCTGGCGAAGCAGCAGCCGGTGGCGGTGGCGGTGCCGCAGGGCGAGGACATCACCGAGGCGGCCGAGCCGTACCTGGGCTACCTCACCGACCTCGCCCGGCAGCTCGGGGTCCTCGACCCCGTGGAGACGTACTTCCGCCCGCTGATCGGGCGCTGGGCCGACCTGGGCGCCGAAGCGGACCGGTTGCGCCAAGCGGCTTCCGTCGCGGCCGAGGTGTCCACCCGGCTCGACGACCAGCTCGGCCGCCTCGACGCGGGCTGGGAGGGGCGCGACGCGGACTCGTTCGTCGCCTACATCCGGGAGATCGGCGCGGCGGGCGGTGACCTCGAGGAAGCGCTGAACGTCCTGGCGGGCGCGCTCGACGAGCTGGTCGAGACGGTCCGCCACGTCGTCGTCGACCTCGTCGAAGTCCTGGTGGACGCGGCGGACCTGACGTCGGAGACGATGCTCCTCCCGAGCGGCGGCGCCCGGCGGGCGCGGGCCCAGCTGGAAGAGACGCGGGAGTCGGCGAAGGCGCTGTACGAGACCGCGCGGGACGTCATGGAGGCGTTCGACCGGCTCTGCGAAGGCGTCGACGACCCCGACGCGGCTTCGCGGAGCATCGAGATCCGGCACCGGTACCCGCAGGAGAAGTTCAAGCTGCACGACGGGGCGCTGAACGAGGGCGACGCCGCCGACCCGGCCACGCCGTCGCCGGCCGGGGAAGCGACGACGCCGTCCTCAGCCGGACCTTCGGACGAGGTCACGTCGCCGTCTTCGGCGGAGCCGAAGCACACCGCTTCGGGAACCCCGGACGACGCGCAGCCCGCCGACGCCCCGCAACCCGCGCCCGCCCCGGACCACGCGGCGAACCAGCAGACGTCCGGCGGTGTCCCGATGATGCCGATGATGGGCTTCGGCGCGTTCGGCGGCGGCGGTGGCGGACGGCGTCAGCCGAAGACCCGCCCGGTGACGACGTCGTCGGAACTGCTGGGCGAGCCCGGTCTGGTGGCCCCGCCGGTGATCGGCGAGGACGAGAAGCCGGCGCCGGAGAAGAAGAAGCCGTGAGCTTTCCCTTGGCCCGCGCGGGAAACGCGGGCCAAGGGGAGGTCGTCAGCGGCGGGCCGGCCCGGTCTCGGCCGTGCGGGTGCGGCGGAGCGTGCGCATCACGAACAGCGTGATCAGCAACGCCACCACGCCACCGCCGGTGCCCGCGAGCGCCACGATCACCGGGGTCGAGCTGCGGTCGTTCGCCGGCGGCAGCTGGGCCATCTGCTGGGACGGGATCGGCGCCATGCCCCCGACTTCGGACGGCAGGGTCGCGGTCAGCGCGGCCACCGGGTCGACCACGCCGAAGCCGACGAAGTTGTCGCGCCCGCCGGGTGCGGCCGGGTGCTGGGCCGTCTGCTTGATCCGGTTGACGATGCCCCGCCCGTCGAGCTGCGGGAACTTCGCCTTCACCAGCGCGGCCAGCCCGGCGACGTACGGCGCCGCGAAGCTGGTGCCCTGGATCTCGCTGGCCTTGTCGCCGCTTTCGAAGGTCAGGTTCGCGAGGCCGTTCGAGCCTTCGGCGGGGTCGAGCGAGACGATCTTCGTACCCGGCGCCGCGACGCCCACCCAGGGGCCGTGCACGCTGAACGCGGCCACGCCGCCGGTGTCGTCGATCGCGCCCACCGACAGGACGTCGTCGGCGAACCACGGCGGCGTCACGATCGTCTTGGGCTTCTTCGCGTCGGGCTGGTCGTTCTGCGGGCACGTGTCCGTCGCGTTGCCCGCGGCGGCGATGATCACGACGCCCTTCTCGGCCGCGAAGTGCACGGCGGCCTGCACCTGCTGCTCGCCTTCGGTGATCGACCCGGTCGCCGGACGGCAGTTGTCGACCGACATGTTGATGATGTCGGCCTCGTTGCGCTCGGCGATGCCGCGGATGATCTCGGCCAGCGTCTTCAGCGTGCCCGCGGTGCCGGCCTTCTCCAGCTGGCGCCCGCCGTTCGACTGCCCGGGCGAGGTCTGGTCGCCTTCGCCGGTCCCGCCGCCACCACCCGACGGCGGCAGCGACGATTCCGACCCGGACGGCGGGTTGGTGCTCGACGAGGGCGTGCCCGCGGTGCTGGACGACGGCGGCGGCGGCGCCGCCGTTTCCGTGTTGGGCTCGTAGTTCTCGCTCAGCTGGCGGTAGGACACGATCGTCGCGTCCGGGGCGACGCCGACGAAGCCGACCTCGGGGTTGTCCGGCTTCGCCGCGATGATCCCGGCGACCTCGGTGCCGTGCCCGTCGCAGTCTTCGAGCCCCGGCGGCTGGCCCTTCGTCGTGGTGGAGACGTAGTCGCCGCCGGGCAGGAGGTTGGGCAGCCAGGGGTGCCGCGTCACGCCCGTGTCGACCACCGCGACCCGGACGCCCTTGCCCGCGCCGCCGCCGGTGGCCGCCTTGACGATGTCCTGCGCCTTGGAAATCTGCAGGTAGTCCTGGCCCCAGGGCCGGTACTTGATTTCGATGTTCTGGCCGAGGGTGCTGCGCTGGACGCAGCCCTTCGACTGCTTGTAGTTCTTGTCCGGCTTGCGCTCGTCCGGGATCAGCTTGCCCGGGTCGACCGGCGGCGGGGTCGCGAAGTAGCCGTCGGTGGATTGCTGCGCCCACCCCGGCACCGCCGTCCCGAGGGGCGCCAGGACGCCGATCGTGCCGGCCAGCAAAGCCGTCGTGGTCCGCCGTGCCACTGACATCCGAGATTCACCCGATCCGGTTACTTGAAGTTCAGGTGCCGCAGGGTGGTGTAGAGGTCCATCACACCCAGGGCGAGCGGGAGCACCGACGCGATGCAGAGCGCTTCGATGATCTCGACGGTCCGGCGCAGCGGCGGCGAGAAGCGCTGGTTCGGGAAGATCACGCCGACCACGAGCGCGCCGGCGGCGAGCAGGATCAGCGCGCCGAAGACGTAGAGCAGGCGGTTCTGGGCGCTCGCCGAGATCAGCCAGCCGACGCCGATCCCGGTCGCCGAGACCAGGCCGGTGGTGAGCAGCGCGATCGCCTGGCTGCCGTTGGCGTACGCGCGGGCGCGCAGCAGCAGCACGAGCGTCGCCACGACGCCGAGGATGATCCCGAACACGCCGGGCGCGCTGGCGGCGATGACCGCCGAGACGGCGACGGTGGCGCCGCAGCCGACCATCAGGCCGGTCATGTAGTTGTGCGCGATCGCCGTGCGGAGCTCGATCGCGCGGTAGTCGGGGAAGCCGGAGTCTTCCTTCAGCTCTTCGGCGTTGCTGGGGACGTGCGGCAGCGGCAGCTTCGCGAGCCAGATCGTGGCGCGCGGCAGGATCGAGATGCAGGCGAGGGCGACCGCGACCGTGCCGGCCGCGATGCCGGCCGCCGGGTGCGCGACGAGCGTGCCGAAGAGGAAGGCCAGCCCGCCGAAGGTGCCGGCGGTGGCGGCCGCGATGAACGTCGTGATGCCGGCGCCGATGACCATGATGCAGACGGACGCGACGATGATCACGAGGACCGCGCCGAGCAGCAGGTTCGCCCGGAGGGAAAGGCCCGGCACGATGTAGAAGCCGCTGACGAAGGCGAGTGGCAGGCCGCCGGCCGCGGCGATCAGGACGCCGGTCGCTTCCGCCTGGTAGGCCTTGGCGAGCGTCGCGCCGACCGCGACGCACGCGATCGCGCCGATGCCGCCCGCGATGGCCGCGCCGAGCGCGCTCCCGCCGTAGAAGGACCCGCTCATGAACAGCGCGACGGCGGCGATGACCAGCGCCAGCCCGCCCGCGACGTGCCCGAAGCGGTTCGCCGTCTCCTTGGTCCACGGCCGGAAGCTGTCGGGCGAGGACTCGGCGATGGCGTCGACGACGTCGTCGTAGAGCGGCGGCGGCGGGTTCTCGTTGCGCTTGCGCAGCTGCAGCAGCTCACCGTCGACGACCCCGAGCGAAGCCAGCGTCCGGCTCGGGTCGAGCGGCGCGTCCCCGAGCTTGGCGAGCGCCCAGCCACCGTGGCGCGCCCCACCGTCGGGCGCAGTTTCCTTGGCCATGTCCAGCAGCATCGGCAGGAGGTCGGCCACCGCGACGTCGGCGGGCAGCGCCACATCGATCCGCGTCGAGGGCGCGACGACCGTCACCCTGCTGAAAACTGTCGTGCCCGTAGCCACTGCACTGCCCCCGCTCGGTCGAGACTGCTCCCGGGGGGAACTTATACCGAACCCCGGTGCCGGCATCATCGAACGTCCGAAATTCACCGCCGGGCCCAGCTCGGGTCACCGGCGGCCCGGCGCGGACGTCATGAACGAGTCGTTCACGTCGTCCGGCGCCAGGGCTCCGGCAAAGTCGGATCGGCGCGGCCGCTCCGGCGGCCCGTACCGTCGTGAACGACCCTTTCACCTCGCCGGACGCGGTGAACGACTCTTTCATGACGTCCGGTCCCGGGAGTCATGGTCGGGTGCCCCGGCGAACGCAGGTCGGTGCCCGGAGGGCGGCGTTACTGTCGGTGCAGCGCCGTACACTCGCCTGGCGAGGTCGGACCGGGTTCACGAGGGCGTTGCGGCATCCGCCGGAATTCCGCCGCGGCGTTCGATAGGTTGTTCGCGCACCTTGCGCACCAAGCGGTGGCCGCCATCGTCGAGTTTGAATGAGGGGTCCTTCGATGAGCACGCTGCAGTTCAAGAAGTCGCCGCGGCTGGCGGCACCGCGCCCGCCGGGCGGTGAGGTGCACCTCGAGCCGCCGCCCGAGGTGCCCCGGGTCATCCCCGGCAACATCGTGATGAAGGCGCTGCCGATCGTCATGATCTTCGCGTCGCTCGGGATGATGGTCTTCATGTTCACCGCCAGCGGGCGGAACCCGATGATGATGGCCATGGGCGGCATGATGGTCGTCGGGACGCTCGGGATGATGGCCGGCGGCGGTGGCAAGGGCGGCGGCGCCAAGCGCGCCGAGATGGACGAAGACCGCAAGGACTACCTCCGCTACCTCGGCCAGATGCGCGACCGCGCCCGCGAGGCGATGGTCGACCAGCGCGCCGCGCTCGAGTGGGTGCACCCCGACCCGCAGTCGCTGTGGTCGCTGGCCGCCAGCCGCCGGATGTGGGAGCGGCGGCAGAACGACCAGGACTTCCTGCACCTGCGCGTCGGGCGCAGTTCGCACCGCCTCGCGACGCGGCTGGTCCCGCCGCAGACCGGGCCGGTCGACGAGCTGGAGCCGATCGCCACCCTCGCGCTGCGCCGGTTCGTGCGCGCGCACTCGATCGTGCCGGACCTGCCCACCCAGATCACCCTCCGCGGGTTCGCCGCGGTGAGCATGCAGGGCGACCGGGCGCTGACCCGCGGCCTCACCCGCGCGATGCTCGCGCAGATGGTCACCTTCCACAGCCCCGACGACGTGCTGGTCGCGGTCGCCACCGCGGGCCGCGCGAAGGAGGAGTGGGAGTGGGCGAAGTGGCTGCCGCACGCCCAGCACCCGACGCTGTCGGACGGCATCGGCCAGCTCCGCATGATGGCCGGTTCGCTGGCCCAGATCGAAAACTGGCTCGACGAAGAACTCCGTGACCGCCAGCGGTTCTCGCGCAACGCCACGCCGGCGCCGGACCAGCCGCACGTCGTCATCATCATCGACGACGCCGAGGTCACCCGCGAAGAGCAGATCGTCCTCGAGGAGGGCCTGGTCGGCGTCACGCTGATCGACCTGTCCGACTCGCTCGGCAACCTCGCCGCCCGCCGCGGCCTCCGGCTCGTCGTGGAGGCCGACCGGCTCGGCGCCCGCAGCGCCGGCGGCGTCGAGTGGTTCGGCCGCCCCGACACGCTCAGCCTGGTGGAGACCGAGTCGCTGGCCCGCCTCATCTCGCCGTACCGCGTCGGCGGCGCCGCGGGCCAGGACGTCGGCGACGAAGAGCCGCTGCTGTCCAACCCGTCGCTGCTCGAACTGCTCGGCATCCCGGGCGACCCGATGACCTTCGACGTCCAGCAGGCGTGGCGGCCCCGGCCGATCCGCGACCGCTACCGCGTCCCGTTCGGCGTCGGCGAGTACGGCCAGCCGGTCGAGCTGGACATCAAGGAAGCCGCCGCCGAGGGCATGGGCCCGCACGGCCTGTGCATCGGCGCGACCGGTTCCGGCAAGTCGGAGTTCCTCCGCACCCTGGTGCTGGGCCTGCTGGCCACGCACTCGTCGAGCACGCTCAACTTCGTCCTCGTCGACTTCAAGGGTGGCGCGACGTTCATGGGCCTGGACAAGGCCCCGCACGTCTCCGCGGTCATCACCAACCTCGCGGACGAGGTCACGCTGGTCGACCGCATGAGGGACGCGCTGGCCGGCGAGATGAACCGGCGCCAGGAAGCGCTGAAGAACGGCGGCAACTTCAAGAACGTCTGGGAATACGAGAAAGCCCGCGAGAACGGTGCGGACCTCGACCCGCTACCCGCGCTGTTCATCGTCTGTGACGAGTTTTCCGAGCTGCTGTCGGCGAAGCCGGACTTCATCGACCTCTTCGTCGCGATCGGCCGGCTGGGCCGGTCGCTGCAGATGCACATGCTGCTCGCCTCCCAGCGCCTCGAGGAAGGCAAGCTGCGCGGCCTGGATTCGCACCTGTCGTACCGGATCGGCCTGAAAACCTTCTCCGCGGCGGAGTCCCGCGCCGCGATCGGCGTGCCGGACGCGTTCGAGCTGCCCTCGGTCCCCGGTGGTGGCTACCTGAAGTACGACACCTCGACCCTGGTGCGGTTCAAGGCGTCCTACGTCTCGGGCCCGTACCGGCCGGCCGGCCTGAAGGCGGCGGGCCCGGCGGCGACCGTGGTCCGCGCGGACAAGCGGCCGCAGCTGTTCGTCCCGGACTTCGTCGAACTGCCGAAGGAGCCGGAACCGCAGTTCATCGAGGAAGCCCCGAAGGAAGAGCAGCGGCAGCCCGAAGAGGCGGTCGAACCCAGCGAGCTGGACGTCATCGTCTCGCGGCTGGTCGGGCAGGGCCCGCCGGCGCACGAGGTGTGGCTGCCGCCGCTGAAGGACCCGAACTCCCTCGACACGCTGCTGCCGAACCTGAACCCGACCGACGACCGCGGCCTGTCCCCGGTCGGTTTCTTCGGCAACGGTCGGCTGCAGGTCCCGCTCGGCATCATCGACCGGCCGTACGAGCAGCGCCGCGACCCGCTGTGGGCGGACTTCTCCGGTGCGTCCGGCCACGGCGTGATCGTCGGCGGCCCGCAGTCGGGCAAGTCGACGATGCTGCGGACGCTGATCATGTCGATGGCGCTCACGCACACCCCCGAGGAAGCGCAGTTCTACTGCCTCGACCTCGGTGGCGGCACGCTGACCGGTCTGGCCGACCTGCCCCACGTCGGTGGCGTCGCGGTGGCGCGGCGCGAGCCGGACAAGGCGCGGCGGATCGTGGCCGAGCTGACCACCCTGCTCACCGAGCGGGAAGGCCGGTTCGGGGCGATGGGCATCGACTCGATGACCGAGTTCCGCAACCGCAAGCGCCGCGGCGAGATCCGGCCGGACCAGGACCCGTTCGGCGACGCGTTCCTCGTCGTCGACAACTGGCGGGCCCTGCGCGACGACTTCGAAGAGCTGGAAACCACCATCACCCGGCTGGCCACGCAGGGTCTGTCCTACGGCGTGCACGTCATCGTCGCCGCCAACCGCTGGGCGGACATCCGGCCGGCGATCAAGGACATGCTGGGCACCCGGTTCGAGCTGCGCCTCGGTGACCCGACCGAGTCCGACATCGACCGCCGCGTCGCGGTCAACATCCCGGCCGGGCGGCCCGGCCGCGGCCTGACCCGGGAGAAGCTGCACATGCTGGGCGGTCTCCCGCGGATCGACGGGTCGAGCGACCCGGAGACGATCGCGGCGGGGGTGGCCGACGCGGTGGCGAAGATCAAGGGCGCGTGGCGCGGCCGGGTCGCGCCGCAGGTCCGCCTGCTGCCGGAGATGATCACCTACGAAGAGGTGCTGAAGCTCGACACCGCGCGGGACTCCAAGCTGGTCCCGATCGGCGTCAACGAGGAAGACCTGCAGCCGATCTACCTCGACTTCAACGCCGAGCCGCACTTCTACGCCTTCGCCGACGGCGAGTCGGGCAAGACGAACCTGCTGCGGCAGATCGCCCGCGGCATCTCGGAGCGCTACACCCCGTCCGAAGCGCTCATCCTGCTGGTGGACTACCGGCGCACGATGCTCGGCTTCGTCCAGGGCGACGCGCTGCTCGGGTACGCGGTGTCGTCGAACCAGCTGGAGAGCATGGTCGGGGACGTCTTCAACTCGATGACGCGGCGCCTGCCGGGCCCGGACGTGACGCAGGAGCAGCTGAAGACGCGGTCGTGGTGGAAGGGCCCGGAGCTGTTCATCCTGGTCGACGACTACGACCTGGTGGCCACGTCGACGACCAACCCGCTGCGGA
This sequence comes from Amycolatopsis sp. FBCC-B4732, assembly GCF_023008405.1. Lineage (NCBI taxonomy): Bacteria > Bacillati > Actinomycetota > Actinomycetes > Pseudonocardiales > Pseudonocardiaceae > Amycolatopsis > Amycolatopsis sp. FBCC-B4732. The sequence goes on along the minus strand of NZ_CP095376.1, from coordinate 7,491,692 downwards.
AGATCTCCGACTTCCTGCCGCAGGCCAAGGACGTCGGCCTGCACCTGGTGGTCGTGCGGCGCACCGGTGGTGCGTCGAAGGCGATGTACGACCCGATCATCGGCAAGCTCAAGGAGATCGCGGCGCCGGGCATGGTGATGAACGGTTCCCGCGACGAGGGCGCGCTGGTAGGCAACATCAAGCCGAGCGCGATGCCGCCGGGCCGGGGCAACCTGCTCACCCGGAAGGCGGGCAAGCAGCTCATCCAGGTCGCGTGGATCCAGCCCGACTGACGACGGCGGCGGGACGAGCTCCCGGCGGGGTGGGTAGGTTCCTCCCCGAGGGAGCGCCCCGCCGGCGGGGTGTGGGGAATCGCGACGAAATGTGCGGGAGCTGCTGGTGACGGTCCGGGTTGCGGTGGACTTCGGGACGTCGAGCACCTGCGTCGTCGCCTCCGTGAACGGGCGCGAACCGCAGGTCGTGGTGATCGACGGCCAGCCGCTGATGTCCTCGGCGGTGTTCGCGGCCGCGGACGGCACGCTGTTCGTCGGCCAGGAGGCCGAGCGGCAGGCGGCGGTCGACCCCTCGCGGTACGAGCCGAACCCGAAGCGCCGGATCGACGAGGGCGAGCTGCTCCTCGGCGACAGCGTCCTGCGGGTGACCGACGTCGTGCACGCCGTCCTCGGGCGCGCGGTGGCCGAAGCGCGCCGCCTCGCCGGGGACGCCGAGATCGACCTGCTGGTGCTGACCCACCCGGCGGACTGGGGCGCGATCCGCACCCGGCTGCTGCGGCAGGCGGCGGGCGGGCTGGCGCGCGAGGTCGCGCTGGTGCCCGAGCCGGTCGCCGCGGCGGTGTACCACGCGGCGACGTTCGCGCCGCAGGACGTGACGAACGACCGCACCGTCGAGTTCAGCGGCCGCCCCGGCGACGCGCTCGCGGTGCTGGACCTCGGCGGCGGCACGGTGGACGTCAGCGTGGTCCGGCGGCTGCCGCCGGAAAACGCGCGGGACCGCGCCGGCCGTCCGCAGCGTGGCGGGTTCCAGGTCCTCGCCACCCGGGGCGACCCCGGGTTCGGCGGCGCGGACGTCGACCAGGCGCTGCTGGAGCACGTCGGCTCGCTGGTGTCCGCGGCCGACCCGGACGCGTGGCGCCAGCTCGTGGAAGGGCGGGAGCTGGTCGACCGGCGCCGCCGCCGCGTGCTGCGCCAGGACGTCCGGGGTGCGAAGGAGACGCTCTCGCGGCACGCCTACACGGACGTGCCGATGCCGCCGCCGTTCGCCGACGCCCACGTCACCCGCGAAGACCTGGAGCGGCTGATCGCCGCGCCGCTGGGCCGCGCGGTGGAGCTGACCGTCGCGGCCATCGGCGACGCGGGTCTGCGGCCGAAGCAGCTCACGGCGATCTTCCTGGTCGGCGGCTCGAGCCGGATCCCGATGATCTCCCGGCTGGTGCACGAGCGCACCGGCGTCGTGCCGACGAGCCTCGACCAGCCCGAGACGGTCGTGGCGCGTGGCGCGCTGCGGGCGGTGCTGGTGGACCCGGACCGCACCGGCGCCCTCCCCGGCGAAACCATGGCGCGGCTCGGCGCGGTACCGGGCGGCGCGCACAGCCCGGCGGCGCAGCGCACGGAGGTCGTCCGGCCGGGCGACGTCGCCCCGCGCCAGGCACCGGTCCCGCCGCGCACCGCGCCCGCCGCGGGCGGGTTCCCGAACCGCCAGGGGCCGCCGCCGTCGCCGCCCCACGGCCAGCCCGCGGCCCGCCCGTGGACCCCGGCCGCCGGCCAGCCCGCCCAGCCGGGCCCGCCGCCGGTGCGGCCCGCGCCGGAACCGGCCGCGAAGAGCAAGCGGAAGCTGTGGGGCGTCGCCGGGATCGCGGTGGTCGTCGTGGCCGCGCTCGTCGTCGCCGGCATCCTCGTGTTCAAGAGCTCCGGGAACGACGCCGCGAGCGGGCGCACGCTCTCGCAGTACGACTTCAAGTTCGTCTCGCCGGGGGACTGGGTCCAGACCGACGACCGGGTCGCCGACCGCCAGGTCGTCATCCACCCGCAGGAATCCCGCGACGGCAACGACCTGCTCGTCGCGCAGGAATACGTGATGGACTACGACGCGACCGCCGATCCGCAGAAGCTGGTCGACGAGCTCAAGCGCAGCGCGGAGGCCGACACCGAGCGCTGGAGCGCGTTCAACCCGAGCGTGTCCTACGCCGGCCGGACCGTGATCGGTTACCACGAAAGCAAACCGGACCGGCCGGATCTCCAGGTCGACTGGTACGTGGTCGCGAAGGGCAAGGTGCGGGTGCACATCGGCTGCCAGTACGCCACGGCGCAGCTGAAGGACCGGGTCGCCGTCGCGTGCACGCAAGCCGTGTCCACGGTCGAAATCCTCAACTGAGAGAGGCACGCGGTGCCGTCCGAAGAATTCGAAAGCGCCGCGGCGTCCTTCAAGCGGGCGGGGCAGGACGCGGTGACGCACGCGCGCCGCGTCGCCGGGAACGCGAAGGCGCGCGCCCAGCGGCGCCGCAGCGAAAACGCCGAGCTGCTGAAGCGCAGCGGCCGCGGCGGGAAGTCCGGCGACCCGACGCCCGGCGCGCTGCGCGCCGCCGCCGAACGGTTCCGCCGCGCCCGCGGGCTGCCGGTCGCGGAGGTTCCCGATCCGGTTCCTTCGCTTTCGCAACTTCCCGCCCGGACGCCTCGATCGGGTGATGAAGACGAAGACTTTTCCCAGATGCGAATCATGAAACGCGATCAGTGACGGCGGTGCCGCGGTCGCTGTGCGTGTGCTAACTCCGCTGGTGGAGAAGACATTTTCGGGTGACGCGTCGCTGGTCCGGGGTGATCGGCGAATACCTCCGGCGATCGGTTCCCGCAGCGGGCGTTAACGCAAGCAACTACTTGTGGGCAAAGCACGACACGGGGGAACCGGGCATGGCAATGTCTGCGTCGTAGGGCCGTACAAACGAACAAGCCTGGTACGGACGACCATCAATCTTGCGAAGGGGGTTCCGGCATGTCTGTCGGATTCCAGGGAACACCGGCTCAGTTCACCGAGGCCGAAGGCCGCGTCACCGAGGTGCGCGCCAGCATGGACCAGAACCTGTCCACGCTGCGCGACCGCATCGAGGCCACCCGCGCCGGCTGGCAGGGCGAGGCGCAGAAGGCGTTCGACCACGTGATGATGCGGTTCGACGAGGACGCCCGCGGCATGAACCAGGCGCTGCAGAAGATCGCGGAGCTGCTCAAGGAAGCCGGCTCGAAGTACGAGCGCTCCGAGCAGCAGCAGCAGGAGATCATGCAGGCCGTGAACCGCGGCTTCGACCGCCTCGGCTGAGTCACACCCCGTTCACCCCAGACCACCTGACTTCCGCACTTTTCGAAGGAGCACACCATGCCTGATGGCGCCGGCATTGTCGTCAATTACCAGACCATCCACACGGCCGCCGAGGACTGCAGCACCACCGGCAACGAGCTGCAGCAGGCGTTCGACCGTCTGAAGGACGACCTCAAGCCGCTGGTCACCACCTGGACCGGTTCCGCGAAGGACCAGTACGACCAGGCCCAGCGCAACTGGGACCAGAAGTTCGAGGACCTGAAGCAGGTTCTGGCGCAGATCGCCGCCGCCCTGCCGCAGATCGCCGACGGCTACCAGAGCACGGACAAGGCCGTCGAGGGCCTGTTCTGAGCCGCTAGCCCCGGGAACCACGGCGGGCCCGCACTCCGGTGCGGGGCCCGCCGTTTTCCGTTGTGCGGCAAGCGAATTCCCGGCGACGGGAAAGTGGCCGGCGGGAAAACCCGGCGGGGCGGGGCTTTCCGGCGCCGCCCGGTCAGTGCGGGGCGCCGACCTCGTACTCCGGCCGGTCGTTGAGCACCCGCACGGTCACCTTCTTCTCCTGCCCGCCGATCGTGACCGTGCAGTCGAAGGTCGTTCCGTTCCGGGCCGCTTCGTTCGACGGGCACTGCGCGTTCTTCACGTCCGGCTCGCCGTAGTTCTCGTTGAGGACCTTGACGACACCGTCCTGAAGGGACTGTTGCTCCAGGACGTCGCCGCGGAACGCGCCGAGCAGCCACGCCGCTCCGCCGCCGACTACGAGCACCAGAACCGCCGCGCCCGCGATCAGCAACGGCTTCTTGGACTTCGGCTTCTTCGCCGGCTCCGGGGTGAACGCGCCGAGCCCGCCGTACTGCGCCGGCTGGAACCCGCCGCCGAACTGCTGCCCGGGCTGGCCCTGCGCCGGCCGGTCGGCCGCGGGCGTACCCGGGTGCTGCTGCGGCGTCGGCTGGGACGGCGGCTGCCACGGAGCCGGCGCGCCCGGCTGCCACGGGCCCGAGAACGACCCGGACGTGCCCGGCTGCTGCCCCTGGTTCCACTGGCCCGTGTAGGAACCCGTGCCCGGCTCGGCGTTCTGCTGCTGCCACTGCCCGGCGTGCAGGCCGGTCGCCTGCTGCTCCGGCTGCCAAGCGGGCGCCTGAGCGGGCTGACCAGGCTGGTTCGGCTGCGGCTGCCACCACTGCGGCTGCTGCGGGTCCGGCGGCTGGGTCATCGGAGTTCACCTCGAGTCGTGGTCACGCCTCAGCTGCCCTGCGCTTCGCCGAGCCGGCGGTAGAAGTCGTTCATGGCGGCGCGGTCCGGCAGCACCGTGATCTGCGACGCGTCGGGCAGCTTCGGCATGTCCTGCAGGCTCGCCTTGCCGGTGAACCGGAAGTCGTACTTCAGCTCGACGTTGTGGCCGTCGCCGGAGAACTTCGCCTCCATGCCGAACGAGACGAGGCTGCCGTCCGGGTTCAGCGTGATCGTCGCCGGGACCGGCGCCTTCTTCAGCTCCGGCCCGACCTGGTTCGTGATGCTCGGCGGCAGGATCTCGACCTTGTTCTTGACGAAGACCTCGAACGGCACGGTGACCGTCAGCGCGGTCTTGCCGTCGCCGAGGCTCTTCGCGCCGCGCACGGCCCGCTTGTCGGCCTTGTAGGCGTCGACGGTCGAGTCCGCCATCCGGCACGGCGTCAGCACGCCGCCCCACACGCACGGCTGGACCAGCCCGGCCTCCGGCTTCGGCATGGAGACCCACGCCGTCGGCGAGACGCCCTTCTGGACGTACATCGGGCCGAGGTAGGTGTACTCGACCGTGCCGTCCGCGGGCGTGTACGTGTCGATGATCTCGTCGGGGTTCTTCTGCGAGCGGTGCCGCACCGCGCGGCTCTCCGGGCTGCCCGTGCGGGCCGACGTCACCGTGCTGTGGATCCACTTGTCGTCGAACTTGAAGTAGGCGTCCAGCGAGTTGGTGACGTCGCGGGTGTCGGTGATGGCGTCGCCCAGCTTGCCGATCACCTGCTCGAACTTGCCGCCCACGTAGTCCGCGGCGTCGTCGCCCTTCGCCAGCGCGGTGCCCGCCTTCGCCTGGCCGCAGGCGCTGACCAGGGCCAGGAGGGCAGCCAGGACGAAGATCGCCGTCGGTCGTTTCCTCATGCCGTCCCCTGCTCGCGTGTGCCGCCCGGATGATCCCATCCTCGCGTGTCGTGGCGACGCGTGCAGGCGGTTCGGCCGGAAAACCGGGTAGAGTCCGGCTGCGCCCGGGCCGGTGGAAGCCTAGTATGGGCGCTCCCACCCACCCCCGATGCACGGGCGCGGTGGACGTGGGGGTATCTTCATATGTCGTTGTGCGTTGCGGCGCATCAGCGCTAGGCCCGCACAGAACCCACACGCAATGTTGACGACGAGGTAGACCCTTGCCCACGTACAGCCCCAAGCCCGGCGACGTCACTCGTGCCTGGCACGTGATCGACGCCGAGGATGTCGTGCTCGGCCGGCTCGCGACCGAGGTCGCCACGCTGCTGCGCGGCAAGCACAAGCCGACCTACGCCCCGCACGTGGACACCGGTGACTTCGTCATCATCGTCAACGCCGAGAAGGTCGCGCTCACCGGAAACAAGCGCGAGCAGAAGTTCGCGTACCGGCACAGCGGTTACCCGGGCGGTTTGCGGAAGCGCTCGTTCGGCGAGCTGCTGGACACCAAGCCCGAGCACCTTGTCGAAAAGGTCGTCAAGGGCATGCTGCCGAAGAACAAGCTCGGCCGCGCCCAGGCGAAGAAGCTCAAGGTGTACGCCGGCCCGCAGCACCCGCACACCGCGCAGCAGCCGCAGGTGCGCGAGATCACCAAGATCGCGCAGGTCGCGCAGTGAGTGAGGAACAGTCTGTGACCAGCACCGAGCCCGAGACCCCCGAGGTCGTTGAGGCCACCGAGGCGACCGAGACCGGCGCCGAGGCCACCAGCGAAACCCCGGTTGCGACCAGCGAAACCCCGGTTGCGACCAGCGAGTCGGAAGCCGCGCCGCGCCCGTCGCGGGCCGCCGGCGGCAACGCGCAGACGGTCGGCCGCCGCAAGGAAGCCGTCGTCCGCGTCCGGGTCGTCCCGGGCACCGGCGAGTTCAAGCTCAACGGCCGCACCCTCGAGGAGTACTTCCCGAACAAGGTGCACCAGCAGCTCATCAAGGACCCGCTGGTCCTGGTCGAGAAGCCGGACTCGTTCGACATCTTCGCCAACCTCCACGGTGGCGGCGTCTCGGGTCAGGCGGGCGCGCTGCGCCTGGCGATCGCCCGTGCGCTCATCGAGGTCGACGCCGACGACCGCCCGGCCCTCAAGAAGGCCGGCTTCCTGACCCGTGACGCGCGCGCCACGGAGCGGAAGAAGTACGGCCTCAAGAAGGCCCGCAAGGCCCCGCAGTACAGCAAGCGCTGATCGCGCCCTCAGGCGCAACCCACCGGAGCGCCCATCCGTCCATCGGATGGGCGCTTCGGCGTTTTCACCGGTCCGTCAGGATCGCTAGGTTGTCGTGGTGGTTCCCCAAGGAGGTCGATCGATGGCACGCCTGTTCGGTACCGACGGGGTACGTGGCCTGGCCAACGCCGAGCTGACGCCGGAGCTGGCGCTCGCACTGGCGGCCAGCGCCGCCCGCGTGCTCGCCGCGCACGACCGCTCGCACCGGCCGGTCGCCGTCGTCGGCCGTGACCCGCGCGCCAGCGGCGAGATGCTCGAAGCCGCGGTGGTGGCGGGTCTCACGTCCGCCGGGGCCGACGTCCGGCTGGTCGGCGTCCTGCCCACGCCCGCGGTCGCGTACCTGGTCGGCGCGCTCGAGGCCGACCTCGGCGTGATGATCTCCGCGTCGCACAACCCGATGCCCGACAACGGCATCAAGCTCTTCGCCGCGGGCGGGCACAAGCTCCCCGACGGCATCGAGGACGAGATCGAGGCCGGCCTCTCCGGCGACGCGATCCGCCCGACCGGCAGCGGCGTCGGCCGCGTCGCCACCGTCGACGACGCCCTCGACCGCTACGCCACCCACCTGCTCGGCGCGACCCCGAGCTCGCTCGCCGGGCTGAAGGTCGTCGTCGACTGCGCGAACGGCGCTTCCGCCGCGGCCGCGCCCGAGGTCTACCGCCGCGCCGGCGCCGAGGTCGTCGCGCTGCACGCCGACCCCGACGGCGTCAACATCAACGACCACTGCGGCTCCAACCACCCCGACGAACTGCGCGAGGCCGTCGTCGCGCACGGCGCCGACCTCGGCATCGCGCACGACGGCGACGCCGACCGCTGCGTGGCCGTCGACTCCGCCGGCGAGCTGATCGACGGCGACCAGATCATGGCGGTGCTGGCGCTCGCGCTGGCCGAGGCCGGCGAGCTGACCAAGGACACGCTGGTCGCGACCGTGATGAGCAACCTCGGCCTGCACCTGGCGATGAAGGCCAACGGCGTCAACGTCGTGACGACGGCGGTCGGCGACCGGTACGTCCTCGAGGAGCTCCGCGCCAGCGGCCTCGCCCTCGGCGGCGAGCAGTCCGGCCACGTCGTGCTCCCGGCCCACGCCACCACCGGCGACGGCCTGCTCACCGCGTTGCGCCTGATGAGCCGCATGGCCGACACGGGCAAGTCGCTGGCCGACCTCGCCGCCGTGATGAACCGGCTGCCGCAGGTCCTGGTGAACGTCCCGGTCGCGGACAAGGCGGCGGTGGCGGACTCGAGCGAGGTCCGCGACGCCGTCGGCGCGGTCGAAGCCGAGCTGGGTGAGGAGGGCCGGGTGCTGCTGCGCCCGTCCGGCACCGAGCAGCTGGTCCGCGTGATGGTCGAGGCCCCGGCCCAGGCCACCGCCCAGGCGGCGGCCGACCGGCTCGCGGGCGTCGTCTCAGCGGTCTCGTAACCGGTCGTGAGTGTTCAGGCGGGTTCTAACCCGCCTGACCACTCACGACCACCCGCGCCGAGGCCAGGCCGTGGAACACCGGGTGGGTCTTCCAGGCCACGTCGGTGACGTCGCAGCCCGGCGCCAGGACCTTCGCCAGCGCTCCCAGCGCGACCTCGCCCTCGGCGAGCGCCACCCCGGAACCCGGGCACGCGTGGCGGCCCAGCCCGAACGGCAGGCCGTCGGCCAGCGAGACCGCCACCGGACCGTCGGCGCCGAAGCGCAGGACGTACCGGGCCGGGCAGATCTCCGTCACCAGCTCGCGCACGGACCTCGGCCCCGAGGTGGCCAGTGCCAGCCCGGCGCAGGCCAGGAAGTTCAGCGAGTTTTCGTAGGCGGCGTGCGCGAGCACCACCGGGGTGAACGTCAGCTCGTCCTCGTCGAGCCGCCCGTCCGCATGCGCCTCCCGCAACGCCGTCAGGCCGCCCGGCCCGGCCGGGGTGCGGCTCAGCTGCACCGCGAGCCGGAACGCGGCCGCCTGCCCGGCCCGGTCCGTGCCGCCGAAGACGTCGAGGTTCGCCGTCGTCGCCTCCAGGCGGTCCAGGAAGGCGTCGTCGAGGGGGATCCCCAGCACCGCCGACGTCACCGCGCCCGCCACCGGCCGCGCGAAGTCGCGCACGAGGTCGAATGCCGGGCCCAGCCCGGCCACCACGGCCTCGATCCCGGCGAGCACCGGCGCCGGCAGCGGCTCCAGCCCGGCGATGATCTCCCGCAGCACCCCGCGCAGCCGCGTGTGCCCCTCGCCGTCGCGCAGCAGCACGCTGGGCGAGCCGCCACCGGGGTCCGACGTCAGGTCCGGCGAGCGCAGGGCCCGCGCGCTCGCGTCGCGTCCGGTGACGACGCCGATCCCGTGCTCTTCGAACTGGTCCATCGCCCGCCAACGGTAGGGCAGGATGGGGCCGTGCCGCCCGCAGCCGTCCCGGACGAGGTCCTGGCCACGCCGTTCACGGACCACCTGCTCCGCAACGCCGCCGAAGACCGCCCGGCCTTCACGTGCTTGACCTTCCCCGGACCGGCGGAGCACACGCTGACCTGGCCGCAGGTGCTCGCGCGCGTCCGCGGTGTCGCCCGCGAACTGCGCCGCCACACCCGGCCGGGCGACCGCGTGGCGATCGTCGCCCGCCAGGACCTCGAGTACGTCGTCGCGTTCCTCGGCACGCTCTACGCGGGGCTCGTGGCGATGCCGCTGTCCGTCCCGACCGGCCGCACCCACGCCGCCCGGATCGAATCGGCCTTCGCCGACGCCGGTCCGGCGGTGTGCCTGACCTCGAAGAACCTGCTCGAGAAGACGGCCTCGCTGGCCGGTGCGCCGGACGTCGTGCTCGCGCTCGAGGACATCGGGCCCGACGACACCGAGCCGCCCGCCGAAGTGGCGATGTCGGACCCCGCCTACCTGCAGTACACGTCGGGCTCGACGCGGCGCCCGGCCGCCGCCGTGATCTCCCACCGCGCGCTGGTGGCCAGCTGCTGGCAGACCACCCGCTGCTACCACGCCGACGCGTCGACACCGCTGGCCGGCTGGGTCCCGTTCTTCCACGACATGGGGCTGGTCCTGCTCATCGGCACGCCGGTCTTCCTCGGCTCGCGGTCGGTGTTCTTCACGCCGATGGAGTTCGTGCGCGACCCGCTGCGCTGGATCCGGCTGCTGGCCGGCTACCCGGGCGCGATCACCGCGGCGCCGAACTTCGCGTTCGACCTGGCCGCCGAAGCGGCGGGGGAGCTGGAGGCCGTCGACCTCTCGCACGTCAACTCCGTGCTCAACGGCAGCGAGCCCGTCCGCGCGGCCACCGTCGAGGCGTTCGAGCGGGCGTTCGCGCCGTTCGGGCTGCCGCGCGCGGCGCACAAGCCGTGCTACGGGCTGGCCGAGGCGACGGTCTTCGTCACGAGCACCGGCGACGAGGGCGCGACCGTGACGACGTCCGAGCGCGGCGAACCGCTGGTGTCCGCGGGGCGGCCGTACGGGCAGCGGATCCGGATCGTCGACAAAGCGACCGGCGAGCTCCGGCCGGACGGCGAGGTCGGCGAGATCCAGGTGTCCGGCCCGAACGTCGCCGACCGGTACTGGGGCCGGGAGGACCCGCTGGCGGCCGACGGCTGGCTGGCCACCGGGGACCTCGGCTTCGTCCGCGAAGGACTGCTGTACGTCACCGGCCGGCTCAAGGACCTGATCATCGTCGACGGCCGCAACCACTACCCGCAGGACGTCGAGGCCACCGTCGAGGCCGCGCACCCGGCCGTGCGGGCCGGCCGGGTCGCCGCGTTCGCCGTCCGGGACGCCCGCGGTGAGGGGGTCGCGGTCGTGGCCGGCTGCGCGGCCCCGGACGAGTCGGTGGAGAAGGCCGTGCGGCGGGCCGTTTCGGCGGGGCACGACCTGCCGCTGCGTGGCCTGTGGCTGGTCCCGCCGGGCGCGGTGCCGCGGACCTCCAGCGGCAAGGTGGCCCGCGCCGCGGCCCGCGACCGCTGGTGGGGCGAGAATGAGCGGCATGGCTGACCCGGGCGCGTACGTCGAGGAGCTCAGGCGGATCATCTGCTTCGCGCTGGAGATCCCGCCGGAGCGGCTGACCGACGTCACGCCGTTCGACGAGCTGGGCATGACGTCCCGGCAGCGGATCCAGCTGCTCGCGCGGGCCGAAGTCACCTACGGCGTTTCGGTCGACCTCGACGAGCTCGACCGGCTGGTGGACGTCCGCGGCGTGGCCGAGGTGATCGCCGAGGCGGTCGCCGCGCAACGCCCGACCGGGTGAGGCGCAGTTCGGCAAAGCCCAGGTAGGGCGCGGGGCCGACCGCTAGACTCTGTGTGCATCTGCGACGGCACCGAACGGCGGCCGGGCGCGTCACAGTCTTGAAAACCCGAGCCAGGGACTGTGGGATCGAAGGGGGCAGCGACCATGCCAGACGGGTATGCAGCGAGTTCGGAAGCGATGACGCGGGCGCAGGTCCGCCTCGCGGACGCCGCCGACGACCCGGGGGCGGAAGCGAAGAAGGTCGCGCCGACCGAGATCGCCGCCGCGGACTTCGGCCGCGTGCACCAAGAGGGCTTCGGGAAGTACAAGGCCGGGATCGACGAGATCGGCGCGGGCATGACGGGGCTGTCGAACGCCCTCATGAACCTGGGCAGCGGGATCGGGACGGCCGGGGGCAAGTACACCGCGCAGGAGCAGAACGCGAGCGCGACGGCGAACCAGGCCGGGGGTAACCGCTGATGGCTGAATGGGCCGAAATCAAGAAGGTCCTCGACGACCCGAACGTGTCGATGGAAGCCAAGTCCAAGCTGATGGACGAGTACGGCGAAGACACGTTCAACTTCAGCGACGAAGAAGAAGAGTACGCGAAGAAGTACATCGAGAACTACTCCGACAACAGCTGGACCAACGACTGGCTCCCGGGATCGTCGGACGACGTCGACGAAGCGCTGAAGGAAGCCCAGCAGGAAGCCGCGGCCAAGAACCAGGAGCACCAGCGCGACACCGCGGCGCGGGACGACGCGAAGAAGAACCTCGACGGGATCGCGACGCCCACGCTGGGGGCCGGCGCGAAGAGCTCTGACGAACTGCTCGACCAGGGCAACGTCGCGGTCGACCTGCTCGCCAAGTGGACCGACGAGGTCTGGAACCAGATCAAGGGCGAAAACACGAAGATCGATTCCAAGACGGAGCTCAAGGACAAGTTCCACGAGAACCGCGGGATCCAGTTCCAGAAGTTCCTCACCGAGGCCGACGACCTGACCAAGGCGCACAAGGTCGTCGAGGATTCGCTGAGCAAGAGCGACACCGAGCTCCAGACCCTCTTCGGGGAGTGGAAGGGCAAGGGCGCCAACGCCGCGGAGATCAAGTACGACGAGACGATCAAGCCGCACGCCAAGGAGCTTTCGCAGCAGATCGACGGCGCGGCGAAGCTGATCCCGCAGACCGTGACGCACGTCTACGACGCCGTCAAGAAGAAGGTCGACGAGGTCCTGCAGCTGCACCGCCCGGTGATCGCCGAGGCCGACATCCCGATGGCCAAGGACGTCCTCAAGGTCGCCAACGGCGAAACCGACGAGTTCGACGACTTCATGAAGGTCGCGGGCTGGATCGACGCCGTGAACGCGAAGCACAACAACCAGTCGAACCTCGCCGAGCGCCTGCAGAACGACGACTGCGGCTTCAACGACGAGAACAAGGAGTACGGCCGCCAGGTCACCCGCTTCTGGCGTGACGGCGCCTTCTCGACCGAGTACAAGAGCCTGATCAACGCCTTCAACGGCTCCTGCAAGTCCGCCAAGGACACCATCGACCAGCAGTTCGGCGCGCTGGCGCGGTTCATGGACGGCTACCGCAACCAGCTGACCGAGGCGAAGAACGAGGGCGGCGGCGACAAGGGCGGCGACAAGGGCGGCAACACCGGGGGCGGCGACAAGGGCGGCAACACCGGCGGGGGTACCGGTGGCGGCACGGGCGGCGGGACCGGCGGGGGCACCGGGGGCGGCGGCACGACGCCGTCCGCGGCCGAGCCGCCGAAGGCCGAGGAGCCCGCGAAGCCGGAGGAGGGCAAGAACCCGATCACCGGCAAGCCCCTCGAAGTCGACCCGTCGACCGGCGAGCCGTACCCGATCGACCCGAAGACCGGCGAGGCCATCAAGGACATGGACGACACCGACACGGTGTCGGTCAAGAAGGGCGACAACACGATCGAGATGTCCGAGCCCGACAAGGAGGGCAAGCAGGACATCTCCGTGGACGACGGCCACGGCAACAAGAAGGACTACCACCTCGACTGGGGTGACGACGACAAGGCCGAAGCGGGCAAGGACGGCGCCAAGGACGGCGCCAAGGCCGACGGCAGCTTCGGCCCGCAGGGCAGCCAGCAGGCGGTCAAGGAGGGGCAGCCCTCGGCCGACGGCAGCTACAAGCCGGGCCCGGACGGCAAGATCCACATCCAGGACGGCAACCTCAAGATCACGGCCGAGCGGCCGGAGGGGCCCGACGGCCCGACGATCGTGACGGTCGACGACGGCAAGGGCGAGCCGACCACCTACACGCTGGACGAGAAGGACGACCCGAAGACCGGCGACCTCAAGGGCGACGGCAAGACCGACCCCGCGGCTTCGGACGTCAAGCACGACCCGAAGGCCGAGCCGCCGGTGACGAAGGACCCGTCGCCGCCCAACCCGGACCCGGGCTTCACGCGCAGCGAAGCGGCCGGTGGCGGGGGGAGCGGGTTCAGCGCTCCGGGCGGCGTGGACGTCAGCGGTGACTTCGGTGGCAGCGGCGGTGGCGGGGTTGTCGCGGCGGAGCCCGCCGTGGCGATGGCCGACGCGGGTGCCGGGGCCGACGCGACTTCGACGGCCGGGGCGAGCGACTTCGGTTCCGCCGTCACCGGTGGCGGCGGGACGGCGGACTTCGCCGGCGCGGTGTCGCTCGACCCGGGTGCGCAGACGGGCAGCGACGCGTCGATGCCGATGTCCGACGGCAGCGGCCTGGGCGCGACCCCGGTCGACGCCGGCGCGCACCAGGCCGCGGCGAGCGGCTCGTCGAGCATGAGCGGGATGAGCGGCATGGGCGGGATGATGGGCGGCATGGGTGGCGCCCCGGGCGGCGGCGGTGGCGGCGGCGACCAGCAGCGCGGGCCCAGCCAGTACCGCATCGAGGGCGGCGTGTTCGAAACCAGCGGCGCGAAGGGCCGGATCAGCGGCTCGCTCGACGACGAGGGTGACCGGTCGATCCGGTACGACCGGTGACGAGGGCTGAGGAGAGCCGATGACCAGCGCCGAAGACCGATATCGCACGGCGATCTCGACGATGGACGCCGCCGCGCGCGAGCAGGACGAGCAGCGGGGGCTGCGCGACCGCCACGTCGCCGAGGCCAAGGAGCAGGCCAGCGCCGGGCTGCAGCGGGAGATGGCCGCCGCGCAGAAGTACGCCGAGCACATGGACGAGCTCAACAAGCGCAAGCAGAGCGCGGGCGGCTGGGCGACGGAGAAGACGCTGGCCGACAAGTCGCGCGAGTCGCTGATGGAGTTCGGCGTCCAGGACGAAGAGGCCGACACCGGCTACACGGCGTACCCGACGCCGAGCTACGGGACACCGGTCCCGGCCGCGGTGGCACCGCGTCCCGAGCCCGTCCCGGAGCCCCCGGCACCGGAGCCGCCCCGGCGGGGCCGGCACGCCCGCCAGCCGGACGACGACGACGATTTCTCCAGCACCAGCTGGCTGGTGTGAGGAAGGGCCCGGCTCCGGCCGGGCCCTTTCCGCGTCAGTGCGCGGGTTCTTCCTCGCGCTCGATCGGAGCGCGCTTGACGTCCGCTTCGAGCAGGGGCCGGTACTTGTCGGTGCCGGTCAGGTGCGTCAGGAAGAAGGCGGTGAACAGCGCGCGGGTCAGCTGCTGCGTCCCGCGGTGCGGTTTGCCGTGCATGATCAGCTGCGACCAGTGCCTGCCCTCGGTGACACCCAGGTGCGACGCCTTGCCGAGCAGCCGCAGCTGGACGTCGTCGCCACCCCAGGCGTTCGCGATGGCTTCGGCGTGCCCGACGGCGGGCGCGACCAGGTCACCCTCGGCGGCGAGGTGCATCCCGGGCACGGTGATGGCCTTGGCGGCCTCGTGCGCGGGCGGCAACGTCTGCGCGGCGGTGATGGTGGCGACGGCCTTGATCCGCGGCTGCTCGGCCCGCGCGTCCTGCGCGGCGGCGAGCACGGCGGCGCCACCCCCGGCCGAGTGCCCGGCGAGCCCGAGCTTGGCGGGGTTGACGCTGATGCCATCGGGCCCGAGCCGCACGGTGGTGACGACGTCGAGGGTCGTCAGCAGATCGGCGGCGAGCAACCGGTGCGACGGCAGCGGCCCTTTTTGGGTGGCCGGCGCGGCGGCGACGATGCCCCAGCTGGCGAGGTGCCGCAGCAGCTGCCGGTAGCGATCGGGGGGCTGCAGCCACCCGTGCCCGAAGGCCACGGCGGGCAGGCCGAGACCGGCACGGGGGGTGAAGACGACACCGGGCAGCCCGACCAGGGCGAGATTCCCCCGCAGAACCTCGTGCGGACCGGGGTGCGTCAACTCCGCGAGCAGCTGCTTGGGCTTGCTGGCCATGGCCGGAACCCTACTGTGCGAAGGGGCGAGAGGCGCGCCCGCCGCCCCGGCACTCCACCCAGCCCCCTCCCCCACCCCGATCCGAAGCCCAGAACCCGTCCGTAGTCACAAACAAGCTTCGGGGTGGCGGGTCACCAAAGACACGTCCGGGTGACAGTGCATTGGTCCGAACCACCACCCGGTCCATTCTCCCAGGTCAAGCACCCTTTCCGGACCCCATCACTCCGGCGAACATCCCTCGTTAGGCTGGTGCGCGTGTGTGGAATCGTGGGATATGTCGGGCACCGCCCGGCTCTGGACGTCGTCCTCGGCGGGCTCCGGCGCATGGAGTACCGCGGGTACGACTCGGCCGGGGTCGCGGTCCTCGACGGGGCCGGTGCGCTGACCGTCGAGCGCAAGGCCGGCCGGCTGGCGAACCTGGAAGCTCGGCTCGACGAGGTCGGGCGGGACGCCTTCGCCGGGACCGCCGGCATGGGGCACACCCGCTGGGCCACCCACGGCGCGCCCGTCGACCGCAACTCGCACCCGCACCGGGACGTCTCGCAGCGCGTCGCCATCGTGCACAACGGCATCATCGAGAACTTCGCCGCGCTCCGGGCCGAGCTCGAAGCCGACGGGGTCGAGATGGCCAGTGACACCGACAGCGAGACCGCCGCGCACCTCGTCGCCCGCGCGTACAGCGACGGGGACACCAAGGGTGACCTCGCCGCCAGCGTCGCCGCTGTCTGCCGGCGGCTCGAAGGTGCCTTCACCCTGGTCGTGACGCACGCCGACGAGCCCGACACGATCGTCGCTGCGCGGCGGTCGTCGCCGCTGGTCGTCGGGGTCGGGGACGGGGAGCACTTCGTCGCCTCCGACGTCGCCGCCTTCATCGAGCACACCCGCGAGGCCGTCGAGCTCGGGCAGGACCAGCTCGTCGTCATCACGCGCGAGGGCTACGAAGTCCTGGACTTCCACGGCGACGCCGCCCAGGCCAAGCCGTTCACCGTCGACTGGGACCTCTCCGCCGCCGAAAAGGGCGGCCACGAGTACTTCATGCTCAAGGAGATCGAGGAGCAGCCCGAGGCGCTGGCCAACACGCTGCGCGGGCACTTCGAGTCCGGCCGCATCATCCTCGACGAGCAGCGCATCTCCGACCAGGACCTCCGCGACGTCGACAAGGTCTTCGTCATCGCCTGCGGGTCGGCCTACCACTCCGGCCTGGTCGCCAAGTACGCCATCGAGCACTGGACGCGGCTGCCGGTCGAGGTCGAGCTGGCGTCCGAGTTCCGCTACCGAGACCCGGTGCTGGACCGCGACACGCTGGTCGTCGCCGTGTCCCAGTCCGGCGAGACGGCGGACACGCTCGAAGCCGTCCGGCACGCGCGTGAGCAGAAGGCGCGCGTCCTCGCCGTCTGCAACACCAACGGCGCGCAGATCCCGCGGGAGTCCGACGCCGTCCTCTACACCCACGCCGGACCCGAGATCGGCGTCGCGTCGACCAAGGCGTTCCTCGCCCAGATCGCGGCCAACTACCTGGTCGGCTTGGCGCTGGCGCAGGCCCGCGGCACGAAGTACCCGGACGAGGTCGCGCGCGAGTTCGCCGAGCTCGAGGCCATGCCCGCGGCCGTCCAAAAGGTACTGTCCACTGTGGACCAGGTGCGTGACCTCGGCCGCCGGATCGCGGACTCGAAGGCCGTCCTCTTCCTCGGCCGCCACGTCGGGTTCCCGGTCGCCCTCGAAGGCGCGCTGAAGCTCAAGGAACTCGCGTACATGCACGCCGAGGGCTTCGCGGCCGGCGAGCTCAAGCACGGCCCGATCGCGCTGATCGAGGACGGCCTGCCGGTCGTCGTCGTGATGCCCTCGCCCAAGGGCCGCGCGGTGCTGCACTCGAAGCTGGTCTCGAACATCAGCGAGATCCAGGCCCGCGGCGCCCGCACGATCGTGATCGCCGAAGAGGGCGACGAGACCGTCCGGCCGTTCGCCGACGAGCTCATCGAGGTCCCCGCGGTGCCGACGCTGCTGCAGCCGCTGGTGTCCACCGTGCCGCTGCAGGTGCTGGCGGCGGAGATCGCCCGCGCCCGCGGGTACGACGTCGACAAGCCGCGTAACCTGGCGAAGTCCGTGACTGTTGAATAACACAGCGTAGAGAGGCCCCGCCGTGCAGGGAATCTGGACCACGGAACGGATTCGCGAGGCGGAGAGGCGGGCGTTCGCCGTCACACCCGACGGCGAACTCATGCGCCGGGCGTCGTTCGGGCTCGCGGTGCAGATCGCCGACCTGCTCGAAGACCGCACCGGCGGGGTCTCCGGACGCCGGGCCGTGCTCCTGGTCGGCTCGGGCGACAACGGCGGTGACGCGCTCTGGGCAGGCGCCTTCCTCCGGCGACGCGGAGTCGCCGTCACGGCCATCCTGCTCAAGCCCGAGAAGGCGCACGCCGGAGGACTCGGCGCGCTCAAGCGAGCCGGTGGCCGCGCGGTGCCCGCCGCGGACGGTCCACAGTGGATCGCGAAGGCCGACGTCGTGGTCGACGGCATCGTCGGGATCTCCGCGAGCGGCTCGCTGCGCCCGGACGCGGCCCGGCTGGTGGACCTGGTCGAAGCCCCGATCGTCGCGGTCGACCTGCCCAGCGGCGTCGACCCGGACACCGGGGCCGTCGACGGCCCCGCCGTGAAAGCGACCCGCACGGTCACCTTCGGCGCGCTCAAGCCGGTGCACGCGCTCGCGCCCGCCCACTGCGGCGAGGTCGTCCTGGTCGGCATCGGCCTCGAGCTGACCGACCCCGACCTGCGGCGGCTCGACGTCGCGGACGTCGCCGCGGCCTGGCCGGTGCCCGGACCGGACGACGACAAGTACAGCCAGGGCGTGGTCGGCATCGCGGCGGGCTCGGCGACGTACCCGGGCGCGGCGGTGCTGGCGGCGGGCTCGGCGGTGCGCGCGACGTCGGGCCTGGTGCGCTACGCCGGTCACGCGGCCGACGTCGTCCGGTCGCAGTGGCCGGAGATCATCGCGACCGGCACGGTCGCGGACGCGGGCCGCGTCCAGGCGTGGGCCGTCGGGCCGGGCATCGGCACCGGCTCGGACGGCCGCGACGTCCTGCGGCACGTGCTGGGCCAGGGCGTCCCGGTCTGCGCGGACGCCGACGCGACGACGATCATCGCGAAGTCCCCGGACGTCCTCGACGCCCGCGACCCGGACACGCCGCTGGTCCTGACCCCGCACGCGGGCGAGTACGAGCGCCTGATGGGCCGCAAGCCGGGAGCGGACCGCGTGACAGCGGCGCGTGAAGCGGCGAAGAAGTACGACGCGGTGGTGCTGCTGAAGGGCCACGTCACGGTCGTGGCGGCCCCGGACGGCCGGGTCGCGGTGAACAAGCCGCACGGCGCCTGGCTGGCGACGGCGGGCTCGGGCGACGTCCTGTCCGGCCTGGTCGGGGCCCTGCTGGCGGCCGGCCTGGACCCGTGGCTGGCGGCGGCGATGGCGGCCCACGTGCATTCGCTGGCGGGCGCGATCGCGGCCCAGAACGCCCCGACCTCGGCGTCCGGCCTGGTCCACGCGATCCCGGAGGCCATCCGCGCCATCCGCTCCCTCACCCCCTGACCGCACGCACTTTCACGTGAAAGTGATCCGGAGTGTGTGCTCCGGAACACTTTCACGTGAAAGTGCGCAGTGGGGGCGTGGGAAGAGTTATCGAGTTCTCTGTTAACTCTGCGCGGGAAATCTGGTAAGAATGCCGTGTGAGCGGCGGCACAGCACCCGGAGACCGGAAGACCCGGCCGTCCGACGCTGCCGTCGAGCAGCGGCGGCAGGGGATCCTCGACCACGTCATCGAGCAGGGCGAAGCACGGATCGACGACCTGACCGCCCGCTTCAAGGTCAGCCTGATGACCATGCACCGCGACCTCGACGACCTGGCCGAACGCCGGCTCCTGCGCAAGCTGCGCGGCAAGGTCGAGGCCTACCCGGCGCTCACCATCGAGTCCGCCGCCCGCTTCCGCGACACCCTCCACCACGACGAAAAAGACGCGCTCGGCGAGGCCGCCGCGAAGCACGTCCACCCCGGCCAGACCGTCTTCGTCGACGACTCCACCACGCTGCTCCCGCTGGTCAAGCGGCTGGCCGAGGTCGACGCGCTCACCGTCGTCACGAACTCGCTGCACGCCGCCCGGCTGCTCGGCCCGAAGGTCGACGTCGTGCTGGCGGGCGGCCGGTACTCGCCCGAGTACGACTCCTGCGCCGGTCCCGAGGTGCTGAACCTCCTGGACTCGATCCGCGCCGACGTCTCCTTCGTCTCGGTCACCGCGGTCGCTGTCGGGCGGCTCTTCCATCCGGACCGGGACTACGCCGAGCTCAAGAAAGCGGCCCTCAAGGTCGCCAACCACAACGTCCTCGTCCTCGACCACTCGAAGTTCGGCCGCACCGCCACCTACGCGCACGGCGACGTCGGCGACTACGACCTGCTGATCACCGGCGAAGCCACGCCGACCGAGGAGATCGAGGCCGCGCTCAACGCGGGCACCGCGATCGAGATCGTCGAACACGTCGCAGAGGGGCAGCCCTATGACAGCTGAACTGGTCGCCGGCATCGACTCGTCCACCCAGTCGACCAAAGTCGTCGTGTGCGACGCGAGCACCGGTGAGATCGTCCGCACCGGCCGCGCGCCGCACCCCGAGGGCACCGAGGTCGACCCCGCCGCCTGGTGGGACGCCTTCCAAGAGGCCACGAAGGGCCTGCTCGACGACGTCAAGGCCATCGGCGTCGGCGGGCAGCAGCACGGCATGGTCACCCTCGACGAGCACGACGAGGTCGTCCGGCCCGCGCTGCTCTGGAACGACACCCGTTCCGCGCAGTCGGCGCTCGACCTCATCGCGGAGCTCGGCGGGCCGTCGGTCTGGGCGAAGTCCGTCGGCTCGGTGCCGGTCGCCAGCTTCACCGTGACGAAGCTGCGCTGGCTGGCCGACCACGAGCCCGAGCTGGCCGACCGGGTCGCGCGCGTGCTGCTGCCGCACGACTGGCTGACCTGGAAGCTCACCGGCGGCGACCCGGTCACCGACCGCGGTGACGCGTCCGGCACCGGCTACTTCTCGCCGTCCGACAACGCCTACCGCCTCGACGTCCTGAGCCACGCCTTCGGCGGCCGGACGCCGGAGCTGCCCGCCGTGCTCGGCCCGGCCCAGGCCGCCGGCCACACGGCCGACGGCGTGCTCGTCTCGGCCGGCACCGGCGACAACATGGCCGCCGCGCTCGGGCTCGAACTGCGGCCCGGCGACGTCGTCGTGTCGCTCGGCACCAGCGGCACCGTGTTCGGGGTCGCCGAGACCGGCGCGGCCGACGCCACCGGCGAAGTCGCCGGGTTCGCCGACGCCACCGGCCGCTTCCTGCCGCTGGCCTGCACCCTCAACGCCGCCCGCGTGCTGACCGCGACGGCGTCCATGCTCGGCGCGACGCTCAGCGAGTTCGACCGGCTCGCGCTGGCCGGCGAGCCCGGCGCCGAGGGCCTCACGTTCCTGCCCTACCTGGACGGCGAGCGCACGCCGAACCTGCCGGACGCCACCGGCTCGCTGACCGGCCTGACCAGGGCCAACATGACCCCGCAGAACCTCGCGCGCAGCGCCGTCGAAGGCATGCTCTGCGGCCTCGCCGCCGGTCTCGACGCGGTGCGCGCGCACGGTCTCGACGTCCGCCGCGTGCTGCTGATCGGCGGGGGCGCGCAGTCGGCCGCCGTCCGCGCGGTCGCGCCGCTCGTGTTCGGCGTCCCCGTGCAGCTGCCCGAAGTCGCCGAATACGTCGCCATCGGCGCGGCGCGGCAGGCGGCGTGGGCACTGACCGCCAGTGCGGAACCGCCGTCCTGGCAGAAGAACCAGAAGCTCCGGCTCGAGCTGGACGAGCCGACCGAGGCGCAACGCGCCGCGGGCCACCGGATCCAGCAGCGCCACCTCGAAGCCCGCGAAGCGGCGCACGGGGTCCGGCGGAATCTCGGAGAGGACTGACCGATGGCTTCCATCACCTACGACAAGGCGACCCGGCGCTACGCCGGTTCGGAGCGCCCCGCGGTCGACGCGCTGGACCTGGAGATCGCCGACGGCGAGTTCCTGGTGCTGGTCGGCCCGTCCGGCTGCGGCAAGTCGACCAGCCTGCGCATGCTCGCCGGCCTCGAGGACATCGACGACGGCGCCGTCTGGATCGGCGACCGCGACGTCACCCAGCTGCCGCCGCGCTCGCGCGACATCGCGATGGTGTTCCAGAACTACGCGCTGTACCCGCACATGACGGTCGCGCAGAACATGGGCTTCGCGCTGAAGATCGCCGGCCGCCCCGCGTCCGAGATCAAGCAGAAGGTCCTCGAGGCCGCGAAGCTGCTGGACATCGTGGACTACCTCGACCGCAAGCCGAAGGCGCTCTCGGGTGGTCAGCGCCAGCGCGTCGCGATGGGCCGCGCGATCGTCCGCGAGCCGCAGGTCTTCCTGATGGACGAGCCGCTGTCGAACCTCGACGCCAAGCTGCGCGTCTCGACGCGTACGCAGATCGCCGCGCTGCAGCGCCGCCTCGGCGTCACCACCGTGTACGTCACGCACGACCAGGTCGAGGCCATGACGATGGGTGACCGCGTCGCGGTGCTCTCGGACGGCCTGCTGCAGCAGTGCGACACCCCGCGCGCCCTGTACGACCGGCCCGCGAACGCTTTCGTCGCCGGGTTCATCGGCTCGCCGGCGATGAACCTCGCCACCGCGAAGCTGACGGCCGACGGGGCCGAGGTGGGCGGCGCGCGCGTGCCGCTGACCCGCGAGACCATCGCCGCCGCCGACGGCGACACCGTGACCCTGGGCTTCCGCCCCGAGGCCCTCGAGGTCGTGACGAACGAGGACGGCGCCCTGCCGATCAAGGTGGACCTGGTCGAGGAGCTCGGCTCGGACGCCTTCGTCTACGGCAAGCTCGCCCAGACCGACGCCGACGACACCCGGCCCAACGTCGTCGTCCGGGTCGACCCGCGCACGCCGCCGGCCATGGGGGACACCCTCCACCTGCGGATCCGCCCGAACGAGCTGCACGTGTTCTCCGCCACGTCCGGGGCGCGCCTGCCCTGACCTCGGGTCATGGGAAACTGGAGGTGTTATGTCCTCCAGTTTCCCTCGCGCCCAGGTCGACATCGACCTCGACGCGATCCGCCACAACCTCACCCTGCTGGGCGCCCGCGCGCCCGGCGCCGAGGTGATGGCCGTGGTGAAGGCCGACGCCTACGGCCACGGCGCGCTGCCGGTGGCGCGCGCCGCGGTCGAGGCCGGCGCGGGCTGGCTCGGCACCTGCTCCCTCGGCGAAGCCCTCGCCCTGCGCGAGGCCGGGATCACCACCCGCCTGTTCAGCTGGCTGGACACCCCGGACGTCGACTTCGCGGCGGGCATCGAGGCGGACGTCGACCTGGCCGCCAGCTCGCTGGGTGAGCTACGCCGCATCGCGGCCGCGGCGAAACCGGGTACTCCGGCTCGTGTGCACCTCAAGATCGACACCGGGCTTTCGCGCAACGGCTGCCCGCCCGCCGCGTGGGCCGAGCTGGTCGCCGCCGCGGCCGCAGAACCCCGCGTGGACGTCGTCGCGATCTGGTCCCACCTCGCCTGCGCGGACGAGCCCGAGCACCCCTCGATCGACATGCAGGCCAAGCGGTTCGAAGAGGCCTACGACGCCGCCCGCGCCGCCGGGCTCGACCCGAAGCGGCACCTGGCGAACTCCGCGGCCCTGCTCACGCGGCCGGACCTGCACTTCGACGTCGTCCGCCCCGGTATCGCGATGTACGGGCTCAACCCGGTGCCGCAGGCCGAAGACCTGCGCCCGGCCATGACGTTCCGGTCCGCGGTCGCGCTGGTCAAGCGCGTCGAAGCCGGCGAATCGGTGTCCTACGGGCACACCTGGACCACCCCGCGCGACACGAACCTCGCCCTGGTCCCGGCCGGGTACGCCGACGGCGTCCCGCGGTCGCTGTCGGGCCGGATGGACGTGTGGCTCGGCGGGCGGCGGCGCCCGGTGGCCGGGCGGGTCTGCATGGACCAGCTGGTGGTCGACTGCGGTGACTTCGAGCCCGCCGTCGGCGACGAGGTCGTGCTGTTCGGGCCGGGGACGCAGGGCGAGCCGACGGCCCGGGAGTGGGCCGACAAGCTGGGCACCATCGACTACGAGATCGTCACCTCGATGTACCGCCCGCGGGTGCGGCGCCGGTATCCGGGAGAGCGCTCGTGACACCTTCACGTCGACTGCTGGCCATCGCCGGCGGGGTCGGGGCCGTGGCCACGGGGACCGCCGCCGCCGCTATTGCCGTCGCCGCGCAGCAGCGGCGGCACAGTGAGGATCCGTACGTGGACGAGCCGCTGGGGGAGCTGAAGCCCGACCGTGCGTCCACGGTCGCGGCCGATGACGGCACGCCGCTTTCGGTCGAGGAGATCGACCCGGGGGACGGCGGGAAGCCCGAACTGACCGTCGTGGGGGTGCACGGCTTCGCGCTTTCGAAGCGCTGCTGGCACTTCCAGCGCCGCGACCTCGAGTCGCTTCGGCTGCCTCGCGTGCGTCAGGTGTACTACGACCACCGCGGCCACGGCCTGTCCGGCGCGGCTTCGGCGGAGAACTCGACGATCGAACAGCTGGCCCGCGACCTCGACGTCGTGCTGCGGTCCGTGGTCCCGGACGGGCCCATCGTGCTGATGGGGCACTCGATGGGCGGCATGGTGATCATGGAGCTGGCCGCCGAGTTCCCTTCGCTGTTCGAAGAACGCGTGGAAGGCGTCGCCTTCATCGCGACCGCGGCGGGCGAAGTGGGCGCCCGCGGGCTGCCGCGTTCGCTGCTCTCGAAGTACAACCCGCTGACGCGCGCCGCCGGCGGTCTGGCCGGCTGGCAGCCGGGGCTGGTGGAGTTCGTCCGCGCGGCCGGCGGCCAGCTGACGCGCCAAGCCGTGCGACGGCTGGCGTTCGGCAGCCGGGACGTCGCGCCGAGGCTCGTCGACTTCATGCTCGAGATGCTCGAGGTGACGCCGGTGCGCGGGCTCGTCAACTTCGTCGACACGCTCGGCAGCCACAACCGCTACGCGGCGCTCGCCGGCCTGAAGCACGCGGAAGTCCTGGTCATCGGCGGCGACTCGGACCGGTTCACGCCGTTCGCGCACGCCGAGCGGATCGCGGCCGAGCTGCCCGACGCGGAGCTCGTGCGCGTCCGCGGCGCCGGCCACATGGTCCAGCTCGAGCAGCCCGAGCTGGTGACCAGCCACCTGATCGATCTCCTGCAACGCTGTTCCGGTGTGGACGGCGAAAACTCGTCCCGGCGAAACTGGTGGTGGCAGCGTTGACCGTGATCTCCCCGATGGTGTTCCCGACGCCCGAAGAGACGATGGACTTCGGGCGCGCGCTCGGCCGCGCACTGCGCGCGGGCGACCTGGTCCTGCTGGCCGGCCCCCTGGGCGCGGGCAAGACGACGCTGACCCGCGGCATCGCGGCCGGCCTCGGCGTCGGCGGCCGGGTCAGCTCCCCGACGTTCGTCCTGGCCCGCGTCCACCCGGCGGGCGCTTCCGGCGTGCCACTGGTGCACGTCGACGCCTACCGGCTGGGTGGTGACCTCTCCCAGCTCGACGACCTGGACCTGGACACGGACCTGGAGCGCTCGGCGATCGTGGTCGAGTGGGGCGAGGGTTCGGCGGAGCGGCTTTCGGACGACTACCTCGTGGTGCGGCTGGACCGCCGCGAGGACGACGTCCGCGAGGTGACCCTGGAACCGCACGGCTCGTGGGCCGACCGCACCCCGGAGCTCGCCGAGATGTCGTGAGTGTTCAGGGCGGTTAGAACCGCCCTGAACACTCACGAGAACCTGACCACCGCCCGGGCCACCCCCAGGTCCACCAGGTCCTGGGGGCGCAGGTGCAGCTGGTTCGCGATGTCCGGCACCTCCGAAGCCGGCCGCTTCAGGATCGCCGCCGCGGCTTCGGGCGACGTCACCGAGAAGTACGCGTCCGGGGTCACCCACGTCGACTCCGCGCCCGCGAACGCCAACGCCCCGCCCGAGCCGCCTTCGCCGATCACCAGCGTCGTCACCGGGATCGCCGCCGTCGCGACCGCCTCGAACATCGCCGCGATCGCCGCGCCCGCGCCCGCCTGCTCGGCCGCCGCGTCGTTGGCCGCGCCCGGGGTGTCGACCAGCGTGAGCACCGGGAAGCCCAGCCGGGACGCCAGCCGCACCAGCCTCGCAGCCGTGCGGAAGCCCGCCGGGGACGTCGGGGTGCCGCACTGCGCCGCGTACGCGATCGTCCGGCCGTCGCGCCAGCCGAAGCCGCACGCGACACCCGGGTCGACGCCGCCCGCGCGGTCGCCGCTGATGTCTTCGCGCCAGTCGAAGTACGCGTCCAGGTACTCGGCGGCCCGGGGACGCGAAGGCGACCTCGCCGCCTGGACCGCCTCCCAGCCCGTGGAAGGCAGCGGAGCGGCCCTAAGCGCCGAAGGCGGCGGAGCGGCCGCCGACGAGCGCGCGGTCAGCAGCCGCAGCCAGCGTTCCAGCGTGGGCCCGAGTTCGTCCGGCGTGACGACGGCGTCGACCTGACCCCACTCGAGCTTCGCCTCCGCGGTGTACGCCTCCGGGGCCTCCGGCGGCCGCACCCGCGAGCCCGCGAACCCGACCTGCGCCTCCGGCAGCGCGAGGACGACGTCGGCGCCCGCGCCGAGGGTCGCCCAGCCACCGCCGGTCGTCGGGTCGCGCAGCACCGAGATCTGCGGGATGCCCGCCGCGCGCGTGAGCGCCGCCGCCCGCGCCACGCGCTGGAGCTGCATCAGCGCGCGCATGCCCTGCTGCATGCGGCTGCCGCCGGTCGCGACCAGCGAGACCACCGGCAGCCGCGCGTCGCGGGCGTGCGCGAACGCCGCCTCGATCCGGTCGCCGGTGCGCTGCCCGAGCGAGCCGCCCAGGAAGCCGAACTCGAAGGCGATCAGCACCGCCTCGACGTCGCCGATCTTCGCCGTCCCGCAGACGACCGACTCCTTCTCGCCGGTGCGTTCTTCCGCCGCGGCACGGGCGGTGCGGTAACCCGGCCAGCCGATCGGCCCGTCGGCCGGCTCGTCGCGCAGCGGCGTGGGGAACTCCGTGAAGTCGTTCGCGATCGTGCCGACGACTTCGCGCGCCGGCAGCCTAGACACCGAGCGCCCGCTTCATGACCTTGCCCATGTCGTTGCGCGGCAACGCTTCCAGGTAGCGGACGACCCGCGGACGCTTGTGCGGCGCGAGCAGCTTCGCGACGTGGTCGGCCAGTTCCCCGGCCGTCGGCGGCTCACCGGAAGGCACGATCCACGCGACGATCCGCTCGCCGAGGTCGTCGTCCGGCTCGCCGGTGACGGCGGCTTCGGCGACGCCGGGGTGTTCGAGCAGCGCGTTTTCGATCTCGCCCGCGCCGATCTTGTAGCCGCCGCTCTTGATCAGGTCGGTCGCCTTGCGCCCGACGATCTTGACGTAGCCGTCGGCGTCGCGCGTCGCCACGTCGCCGGTGCGGAACCAGCCGCCGTCGAACGCCGCCGCGGTCGCGTCCGGGCGGTTGAGGTACTCGGTGAACAGGTTCGGGCCGCGGACCTGGATCTCGCCGACGGTCTCGAGGTCGTCGACCACCTCGCCGGCCTCGCCGACCAGCCGTAGCTCGACGCCGCCGAGCGGGACGCCGACCGTGCCGGGCTTGCGCTCGCCGTCGGCGCGGACGCTCGTGTTCATCAGGGTTTCGGTCATCCCGTAGCGCTCGACGACCTGCTGGCCGGTCGCCGCGGTGATCCGCTGGTGGTCGTGCACCGGCAGCGCCGCGGACCCGGAGACGAGCAGGCGCGCGCCGCGCAGGGCGTCCGCGAGCGCGGTGTCCGTGCCGACCTCGCCGGCGATCCGGTGGTACATCGTCGGGACGCCGAACAGCATGGTCGCGCCGTTCGCCAGTTCGCGCGCGACGCCCTCGGTCGAGAACCGGCCGAGGTGGCGCACCGACCCGCCGCGGCGCAGCGGGCCGAGGATGCCGAGGATCAGGCCGTGCACGTGGAACAGCGGGAGCCCGTGCACGAGGACGTCACCGGCCATCCAGCCCCAGGCGTCTTCGAGGGCGTCGAGCGTGCTCGCGATCGCGCGGCGGGGGAGGACGACGCCCTTGGGCGGGCCGGTGGTCCCCGACGTGTAGACGATCAGCGCGGGCGTCTCCGGGTCCGGCTCCGCCGCGTCGAGCGCTTTCCCGCCGGTCAGCGGGATGTCCCGCCGCGGCAGCCCGGCCAGGGCGGCGGGCAGTTCGGCGCCGGGCTCGGCCAGCACCAGCTGCGGCTCGCTGTCGGTCAGGATGTGCGCGAGCTCGCGCTCGCCGATCTTCGGGTTGAGCGGCACGGCCGGCACCCCGGCGAGCAGCGCGGCGACGACCGCGACGCTCGTGTGCACGGTCGGGGTCGCCCAGACGGCCACGCGGCCGCGAGGCAGCTCGGCGGCGAGCCCCCCGGCCACGGCGGCGAGGTCGGCGTAGGAGAGGACGTGGTCGCCGAAGCGCAGGGCCTCTTCGGCGGAACCGTCGGCAAGGGTGGGGAACAACGGGGCGGGCACCGCGGGGACCTCCCAGAGTCGGACTCCATCCGCACGTTACCGGTTCGACCGGAAGCAGGCGGAACGTTTCGCAACCGGTCGGCGGGAGGTGCCCGTTCCGCCGTGGCTGCGGTCGGATCGGTAACAAACGGCACAGTACCGTGCGGATCAGTCCCCTGCAGCGACCTCTCGAAGACGCTGGTCGTAGGCTGGGACACCGTGTTGGTACTGGCGATCGATACCTCGACCCCGGCGGTCACCGCGGGCGTCGTCGAGGTGGACGGCGACGGGGTCGAGACGCGCGGCGAGCGCGTCACGGTCGACCCGCGCGCCCACGGCGAGCTGATCACCCCGCACGCGCTGGCCGCCGCCGAAGCCGCGGGGGTCGCGCTCAAGGACCTCGACGCGATCGTCGCCGGGGTCGGCCCCGGTCCGTTCACCGGCCTGCGCGCCGGGATGGCGACCGCCGCCGCGCTCGGGCACGCCCTCGGCCTCCCCGTGCACCCGGTCTGCAGCCTCGACGCGCTGGCCGCCGACGTCGTCTCGGCCGGGGCCTTCCTGGTCTGCACCGACGCGCGCCGCCGCGAGGTGTACTGGGCCGCCTACGACAGCGACGGCAACCGCACCGACGGCCCGCACGTCCAGCGCCCCGCCGACCTGGCGACCGACGTCGAGGCCGCGGCCGGGGACGGCGCCGTGCTGTACGCGGAGGCGCTCGGTGTCCAGCCGATCGAGCCGCGCTTCCCGTCACCCGCCGGCCTGGTCAAGGCCGCCAAGAGCGCGTTGCTGGCGAAGGCAGAGCCCGCGCCGCTGACGCCGCTGTACCTGCGCCGTCCCGACGCCGCCGAGCCCGCCGCGCCGAAAAGGGTGACCGCGAGGTGAGACTCGAGCCGCTGCGCCGCCGGGACATCGCCCGGTGCGTCGAGATCGAGCAGATCCTCTTCCCCGGCGACGACCCGTGGAACTCCCGCGCGTTCCACTCCGAGCTGGACATCGGGCACTTCTACCTCGCCGCCCGCCCGGACGAGGGCGACGAGCTGCTCGGGTACGCCGGGCTCGCTGTCGTCGGGCGCCGCCGCGGCGAGTACGAGGCGACCGTGCACACCATCGGTGTCGCCCCGGAGTACCAGGGCAAGGGGATCGGCAAGGCGCTGCTGCGGGCGCTGCTGAACCGCGCCGACGAGTACGAAGCGCCGGTCTTCCTCGAGGTCCGCACGGACAACACGACGGCACTCGGCCTGTACGAGAGCCACGGTTTCGAACGGCTCGGCATACGGAAGCGCTACTACCAGCCTTCCGGCGCCGACGCGTACACGATGGTCCGCCCCGCGCGGACGCGAGACGGGGTGGCGGGCTGATGTCACGCATCATCATGGGCATCGAGAGCTCGTGCGACGAGACCGGCGTCGGCCTGGTCCGCCTGCACGACGACGGCACGGTCGAGCTGCTCGCCGACGAGGTGGCGTCCAGCGTCGAGCAGCACGCCCGCTTCGGCGGCGTGGTGCCCGAGGTCGCCAGCCGGGCACACCTGGAAGCGATGGTCCCGACGACCACGCGCGCCTTCGAGAAAGCCGGGCTGGCACTGTCCGATGTGGACGCCATCGCGGTGACGGCCGGGCCGGGCCTGGCGGGCGCGCTGCTCGTCGGCGTCTCGGCGGCCAAGGCGTACGCGACGGCGCTGGACGTGCCGCTCTACGGCGTCAACCACCTGGCCGGGCACATCGCGGTGGACACGCTGCAGCACGGGCCGCTGCCCACGCCGTGCCTGGCGCTGCTGGTGTCCGGCGGGCACACGCAGCTGCTGCGCGTCGACGACATCGCGTCGGAGATCACCGAGCTGGGGTCCACTGTGGACGACGCGGCGGGCGAGGCGTACGACAAGGTCGCACGCGTGCTCGGCCTGCCCTACCCGGGCGGCCCGCCGATCGACAAGGCGGCTAAGAACGGCGACCCGGCGGCGATCGCGTTCCCGCGCGGCATGACCGGCCCGCGCGACGCGAAGAACGACTTTTCCTTCTCCGGCTTGAAGACCGCGGTCGCGCGCTGGGTCGAAGGCGCCGCCCGGCGCGGCGAGGAGATCCCGGTGGACGACGTCGCGGCGTCGTTCCAGGAGGCCGTCGCGGACGTGCTGACGATGAAGGCGATCCGCGCCGCGAAGGAGCAGGGGATCGGCACCATCGTGATCTCCGGCGGCGTGGCGGCGAACTCGCGGCTGTCGGCGCTGGCGGCGGAACGCTGCGCGGCGGCGGGCATCGAGCTGCGCGTCCCGCGCCCCCGCCTGTGCACGGACAACGGCGCGATGATCGCGGCTTTGGGCGCGCACGTGGTGGCGGCGAAGCGCCCGACGGCCAAGCTGGACTTCAGCGCGAACCCGGCGTTGCCCGTGAACGTGGTCTCGCTCTCGTGAGTGTTCAGGGCGGTTAGAACCGCCCTGGACAACTCACGACGGGTCCGGGCCTACGTAGCCGCGACCTCGTTGCGGGTCGTCGCGGCGACACCGAGCAGTTCCTCGATCGCCGCCACCGCCAGGGTGGCCGCATTGCCTTCGCCGTAGGGGTTTCCGACCTGCGCCGGCCGCAGCTCGCCGCTCAGCAGGCGGGCCGCCGTGTCGGCGATGCGCTCGGTGTCCGTGCCGACCAGCCACGCGCACCCCGCCTCCACGACCTCGACGCGCTCGGTCACGTCGCGCAGCACCAGCACCGGGGTGCCGAACGTCGGCGCCTCCTCCTGGATGCCGCCCGAGTCCGTCAGCACCAGCGACGCGGCCCGCAGGGCGCGGACCAGGTCCGGGTACTCCAGCGGGTCGGTCACCGTCACGCGCGGCAGGCCGGCCAGCGCCGCCTCGACCTGGGCGCGGACCTGCGGGTTCGGGTGCGCCGGGAACAGCACCTGTACGTCCGGGTGCTCGGCGACGATCAGCTGCACCGCGGCCAGCGTCCGCTCGAGCGGCTCGCCCCAGGACTCGCGGCGGTGCGAAGTGACGAGCACCAGCCGCTCGCCGGCCTCGGCGAGCTCCATCTCCAGCAACGCCAGCGCCGTGTCGCGGGCCGGCAGGTCGCGGGCCGCGATCTCCAGCACGGCGTCGACGACCGTGTTGCCCGTGACCGCGATGCGTTGCCGCGCAACGCCTTCCGCGCGCAGCTCGGCCGCGGCGCCGAGGGTCGGGGCCAGGTGCAGCGCCGCGAGCCGCGACACCATCTGGCGCGCGCCCTCCTCGGGGAACGGCGCCGCGAGGTCGTGCGTGCGCAGCCCGGCTTCCAGGTGCACCACCGGGATGCCCAGCCAGAACGCGGCCAGCGCGCCCGCGAGCGTCGTCGTGGTGTCGCCCTGGACGACCAGCGCGGCCGGCGGGTGCCGGCGCAGCAGGTCGTCCAGCGCGGGGAGCAGGCCGGCCACGAGTTCCGCCTGCCCGCCGGTGACCCGCGGCGGCACGTCCAGCCACACATCGGCGGTCAGCCCGAACGGTTCGAGCGCCTGCTCGACCATGCCCGGGTGCTGGCCGCTGTGCACCAGGACCGGCCGCAACGCCGGGTGCGCGTCCAGCGCCAGTGCCAGCGGCGCGAGCTTCAGCGCTTCCGGCCGCGTCCCGGCCAGCACCATCACGTCCACCCGGCGGTACCCCTTCTCCACATAGTCCAGTCTCCACGAAAATTTCCACCGCGGGCCGCCGGCGTGCGAGGGGCACACGCCGACGGCCCGTTCCTCAATCCCGCGCCTGGGAGAGGCGGCGGTTGCGGCGGTGGACCGCGATCAGCGCCACGGTCCCGAGCAGGACCAGGAGCACGCCGACGGCCAGCCACCACCCGATGTCGGCGCCGGTGGCGGCGAGGGTGCCCACCCCGCCACCGGCGACTCCGACACCCGCGCCCGGCATCTTGTACATCCGGGCCTCCGCTCAGGCCTGTGCGGAACGGCGGCGGAAGATGCGCGTGCCCACGGGCACCGCGACCGCGCCGAGCAGGCCGAGGCCGATCCACAGCCCGGCGCCGGACGCGAGCGGCATCGGCGGCGCGGCCGGGCCGCAGGTCGCCGACGACACGATCACGTCACCCGAGCCGAGCGCGCCGACCACACCGCCGAGCAGCTTCACGTGGATGGCGTTGACCGTGAGGCTGCCGTCCTTGTTCTTGATCTGCTCGTTGAGGATGACCGTCGCGACGTTGATCCCGGCGATCGCGACCTTGACCTGGGTGTTCGGCGCCGGGGTCGCGTCGACCGCGCCCGCGCTGCCGAGGTTCGCGCCGACCAGCGTGGTGCTGCCCGTGACGCCCGCCTGGGTCGCCGTGCAGACCGCCTCGACGGCCTTGGCGCCGACGTTGTTGCCGAGGGCCTTGAGCAGCGGCAGCCCGACGTCGGCGGTGCTGGCCTTGGCCGTCACCGCGCCGGAGTTGTCGTCGCGCTTGGCCTCGGTGTTGATCACGCCGGTGGTCAGGATCCCGGTCAGGTTCGCCGAGGCCAAGCTGTTGGTCGTCGGGCCCGCGGTGTTCGCGGCCGCGAGCGGGCCGGCCTTCACCGCCGGTTGCCCGAGCAGCGTCACGTCGACGTTCACGCCGTAGGCCGACCCGTCACCGGGAGCGGCCGACGCGGGGGTCGCGCCGGCGAGCACGACGCTCGCCACGACCGCGGCGAGCAGGCCGCCACGGCGCACGAGGGAGCTCTTCATCAAACTTTCCTCCGAATTCGCTGGAGTTAATCGGGGGTGCGTGACGGCGGCGCGGATAAACCGGCTTGCTTCGAGTCGGCACGCGAATCGACTATCGCGAAGAGCGGCCCGAATGGCACACGATATTTCCCGAACCACCGGATCGGGTACAACGTGGCGGAGTTTCCGCAGGTCGTTTCCGCATCACTCGGATGGCCTAGCAAGTTTGCGGGTGGAGCTGCCGAATGGGCCGCTAAACCACGCCTCCGAGTGGAAGTGACGGCCGGTGGTGTTTTACGCTCGCCCGGGGTCCGCAGCTTGATCCGACAACCGACACCGAGAGGACCGTCGTGGCCGTAGCGAGCGCTCCGAACGCAGGTATGGCACGGTTCCCGCTGGTCATCGCGCTGAGCGCGCTGGCGGCCGCGGGTGCCGTGGTGGTGCTGGCCGAGCGGTTCTACCGCGAACTGGAAGTGCGGCTCGCCGGTGCGATCCTCGAGGTGATCACTACATCGGGTGTTTATGTGGCACCCGATCGGGAGTCTGTTTACTTTGGGTTGACGAGCACTACTCCGTTCGGGTTGAGAATGACACCGGAATGTTCTTCGGCGTTCCTTTTGCTTCCGTTGCTCGTTGTGACGATGATCATGCTGTACTTCCGGCCCGCGAATGCGAAGCGGCTCTTCTTTTCGCTCGGTATTGCCGCGGTCGTCGTCGTGCTGGTTAACCAGCTGCGCATTCTCACGATCGTCGGGCTCGTGCGCGGGCTCGGCACCGACGACGGCTACTACTGGGGGCACACGCTGCTCGGCTCGATGGTCAGCGTGTTCGGCGGTGCCGTCTCGCTGGTCCTGTTCGTCTGGCTGGCCACGCGGAAGAAGAAGGCATGAGCATCAAGGTCCTGCTGGCGATCACGCAGGCGTTCGCGCTCACGATGAGCGTGGCGTTCCTGGTGTACGTCGTCGTCATCGTGGTGCCGTACCTGCGGCGCAAGCCCGCGCCGGTCGGCGACCCGGCCGACTACACGTGGCACTTCTTCGTCCCGTGCCGCGACGAGCAGACGGTGATCCGCGAGACGATCCGCTACCTGCGCACGACGTTCCGCAAGGCGCACGTCTGGGTCGTCGACGACGACTCGGAGGACCGCACCGCCCGCGTCGTCCGGATGCTGTGGCGCCGCCACGGCGGCTACGACCCGTACCTGCACCTGGTGCCGCGCACGCGGCCCGAGGCGCGGACCGGCAAGGGGGACGCCCTCAACGCGGCCTACCGGGCGCTGAACGACTGGATGGGCCCGGACGCCTCGCGCGACGACGTCGTCGTGGTGGTCGTCGACGCCGACGGCCGCCCGGCGCCGAACTGCCTCGAGGTCTGCGCGGCCGACCACCTCTTCGGCGACGAGGGGATCGGCGCGGTCCAGCTGGACGTCCGGATGAGCAACGTCGGAACGCCGCCGCCGTCGCGGAACCCGGTCGGGCGCTGGTTCGGCCTCAAGCTCGCGCAGCTGCAGGACCTCGAGTTCCGGACGGCGATCGCGGCGATCCAGACCTCCCGCGGCTTCACCGGCACGATCTCCATGGGCGGCAACGGCCAGTTCACCCGGCTCACCGCGCTGGACTCCATCGCGGGCGCCGACGAACAGCCGTGGCGCGGCTCGCTGCTGGAGGACTTCGAACTCGGCGTCCACCTGCTCACGGCCGGCTGGCGCACCGGGTTCACGCCGGATTCCCATGTGGCGCAAGAGGGTCTGTACAGCCTGCGGCGCTTCCTCGTGCAGCGCACCAGGTGGGGGCAGGGCACCATGCAGTGCGCCCGGTACCTGCGCCGGATCTGGGATTCACCGCACGTCAGCACGCTCGGGGCGGCGGAGATGATGTACTACCTCGCCCAGCCGTGGCTGCAGCTGCTCGGCTCGCTGCTGTACCCGATCCCGTTCATCCTGCTGGTGACGAGCACCGCGGGCGACCCGGCGCAGATGTGGACGTGGTTCACCGGCGGCGCGTGGATCCTCTTCGCCATCTACGGCTCGTTCGGGCTGCTGCCGTTCCTGGTGTGGGGCCCGATCTACCAGCTGAAGTGCTTGCGCAGCCGCAACGTGCTGCGCGGGATCGGTCTCGGTTTCGCTTACGCGGCCTACATCTACACGTTCTACGTGACGTCGTGGCGCGCGCTGTTCCGCTTGGTCCGCGGCCGCAACGGCTGGGCGAAGACGCGCCGCAACACCGAACAGGCGGCCGGGGTGAAGGTCGCGCTCGACGCGTGAGCGCGACCCCCACCAGCGGTCAGAACGCCGGCACGAGCCGGACGTCGTCCGCCTTGACGAACGCGATCCGGTGCCCGAACTGGATCTGCACGTACTTGAGCTTGCCCTTCACCACCACGTGGTCGGCCAGGTCGAACGTCGTGGCCGAGTAGTACTCCGAGCCGACCGTCCCGGCCGAGGAGTACTTCTGCCCGGCGGAGAGCGTGTACGGCAGCGGAGTGATGGCCTGCACGGTGACGTTCGCCGGGTAGGCCTCCGGCTCGGGGTAGGCGCGGCCGTACACCGGGATCGTCGCCAGCCCCGGCTTCGGGGTCACCACGAGCCCGATCGCTGGCTTCACCACCCGGGCGCCGCGCGGGTTCTGGAACCAGCCCTTCTGCCCGAGGTACCAGATCGCCGTCCAGTCGCCGCGGACCTCCGCGACGGCGTACCGCTGCCCGGTCGCCACGCGGCTGCCGACGTCGGAGACGTCCATTGTGGACGGCGTGCCGTCGGTGTGCAGGCCGATGTCCTTCAGCAGCGGCGAGGCTTCACTCGGCTCCGAGTGCAGCACGACGGCCTCCGAACCGCGCGGCGCGCACGGCGTCCCGGGGCTGTCGCAGCCGGTGAACGCGGGCTGGTTCTTCGCGAAGTCCGGGTCGATGGTGACCAGCGACGAGCCGGGCAGGCCGAACCCGCCGAGCGGCGCGCCCAGCAGGTCGAAGTAGTGCGACCAGTCCCAGTAGGGGCCCGGGTCCCAGTGCATGCCCTTGATCGTCGACGGGATCGTGCCCGGCACGTTGTCGTGGCCGATGATGTGCGCCCGGTCGAGCGGGATGCCGTACTTGCGCGCGAGGTAGCCGACGAGCTTCGCGCTCGAGCGGTACATCGCCTCGGTGTACCAGGTGCCCTTGGCGGCGAAGCCCTCGTGCTCGATGCCGACGGACTTGGCGTTGACGTACCAGTTGCCGGCGTGCCAGGCGACGTCCTTGGTCGGCACGTGCTGCGCGATCAGGCCGTCGTTGGAGCGGATCGTGTAGTGCCAGCTGACGTAGGTCGGGTCCTGCGCGAGGTCGAGGACGTTGTCCCAGTAGCCCTCGGTGTCGTGGATGACGATGTGGTCGATCTTCTGGCTGACCGGCCGGTTGGCGAGGTCGTGGTTGCCGTAGTCGTCGTCCGGCAGCTCCTGGTAGGGAGCGGGGACGGACTCGCAGGTGACGGTCCGCGGGCACTCGACGTTCGCCGGGTTCCCGCCGTGCTGCGGCACCGTCGTGCCCGGGCTGGGGCTCAGGCTGACCTGCTGGCCGTCGTCGGTCGTGCGGGCGACGCCGGTCTTGATGGTGTCGTAGACCTCGTCGGCGAAGGTCCGTGCCGCGTCTCCGGTGGATCCGCTGTACTTCGCGACGGCGTCGTACCAGGTGTTGCCGGCGTGGTACTTCGCGAGGAGAGCGGCGCCGCCTCGGATGTTCTCCGCGGGGTCGGTGCGGAGGGTTTCGGCGGTTCGGCCGACGAGCCGGGCGGCCTCGTCGACGGTCTGCAGGCCCGGTGGGGGCGTCGCCGGCCCGGCCTTCGGGTGCAGGGCCGGACGGGCGTCGTCGCCCCGGGGGTCCTCGGTGCCTTCGTCGTGGTGGGTGGTGGCCACGCCGGCTTCGCGGACGTCGGTGAGGTGCATCGGGCCGTAACCGGCGGACGTGCTGGGTGTGCCGGCGTTGAAGTCCCAGCGTGACTCCAGGTAGGAGACGCCGAGGAGGACGTTCACCGGGACCCCGAACTCGGCCGCGGCGGCGGTGAAGTCGCGTTGGCGCTGATCGGTGGTGGCGGCTTGCGCGGGCGCGGCGGCCAGGCCGGTGGTGAGGGCGACGGCGGCGAGGAGCGCGGCCGATCTTGGGAGGGACATGGGCATAAACCCCCAGGGTTCAGGTGCCAGACGTCAGAACCTAACCAGAAACTCACGCTGGGGGTAAGGGCCGGCGAAACCGTGCTGTCGGCCGTGGTCGGCTCCTGGGTGACCTGCCGTGTCAAGCGCCGCGAAGGAGCGAGGCTCAGCGCCGCGGCCGAGCTCGAGCGCGACCTCCGGACCGCCGAGCTGTTCGTCAAGCTGATGGACCCGGCCCACGCCCGGGGCGCCGCGGTCCGGTCCGTGCCGACGGTTCGGCGCGACCTGGGCTGAAACCGCGGGTCAGGGCTCTTTCGGCATGTCGGGTGGACCCTCCTTGCACGACTGGCACTCACGTGGCTAGAGTGCTAATCGCACGGCCCGACAGCCCCGGCACCCGCGACGGCGGGGGTGGTAGAGCCGTAACCACAACCTGCCAACGCTTTCGACGACCGTGGAGGTCAACCCGGTGAGCGTGAACATCAAGCCGCTCGAGGACAAGATCGTTGTCCAGACGAGCGAGGCCGAGGAGACGACCGCTTCCGGCCTCGTCATCCCCGACACCGCCAAGGAGAAGCCCCAGGAGGGCAAGGTTCTGGCCGTGGGCCCGGGCCGGATCGACGACAAGGGCAACCGCGTCCCGCTCGACGTGAACGTCGGCGACGTCGTCATCTACTCCAAGTACGGCGGCACCGAGGTCAAGTACAACGGTGAGGACTACCTCATCCTGTCCGCCCGCGACGTGCTGGCCGTCATCAACTGACGTCCGCTCGCAGCGCATGACGCCCCGGGCCCCGCACAACGCCGGGGAGCGGGGCGTTCTTGCGTTTCAGACCCACCGAAAGGTAAGCGGAAACCGCTATGCCCAAGCAGATCAGTTTCGACGAGGACGCTCGTCGCGCGCTGGAGCGCGGGGTGAACAAGCTCGCCGACGCGGTCAAGGTCACCCTCGGCCCGCGCGGTCGCCACGTCGTGCTCGACAAGAAGTTCGGCGGCCCGACCATCACCCTCGACGGCGTGACCGTCGCCCGTGAGGTCGAGCTCGACGACCCGTTCGAGAACCTCGGCGCGCAGCTCGCCAAGAGCGTCGCCACCAAGACCAACGACGTCGCCGGCGACGGCACCACGACCGCGACCGTGCTCGCGCAGTCGCTGGTGAAGGTCGGCCTGCGCAACGTCGCGGCCGGCGCGAACCCGACCTCGATCGGCCGTGGCATCGAAGCCGCCGCGGAGAAGGTCATCGAGGTCCTCAAGAGCAAGGCCACCCCGGTCAAGGGCCGCGAGAGCATCGCCCAGGTCGGCACCGTGACCTCGCGCGACGCCAACATCGGCGCCCTCCTCGGCGAAGCCGTCGAGAAGGTCGGCGAGGACGGCGTCATCACCATCGAGGAGTCGTCGACCCTGGCGACCGAGCTGGTGATCACCGAGGGCGTCCAGTTCGACAAGGGCTTCCTCTCGGCGCACTTC
The DNA here is from genome assembly GCF_023008405.1 of Amycolatopsis sp. FBCC-B4732. Taxonomy (NCBI): domain Bacteria; kingdom Bacillati; phylum Actinomycetota; class Actinomycetes; order Pseudonocardiales; family Pseudonocardiaceae; genus Amycolatopsis; species Amycolatopsis sp. FBCC-B4732. The sequence goes on along the minus strand of NZ_CP095376.1, from coordinate 7,453,668 downwards.
GCGACCAACCCGGAGGAGCAGAAGGCGATCCTCGAGGACGCCTACATCCTGCTCGTCCGCGAGAAGGTCTCGTCGCTGGCCGAGCTGCTGCCGGTGCTCGAGAAGGTCGTCGAGGCCAAGAAGCCGCTGCTCATCATCGCCGAGGACGTCGACGGCGAAGCGCTGTCCACCCTCGTGGTGAACTCGCTGCGCAAGACGATCACCGCCGTCGCGGTCAAGGCGCCGTTCTTCGGCGACCGCCGTAAGGCGTTCCTGGACGACCTCGCGGTCGTCACCGGCGGCGAGGTCATCTCCGCGGAGATCGGCCGCAAGCTGGCCGACGTCGACCTCGGCGCGCTGGGCAAGGCCCGCCGGATCGTCGTCACCAAGGACGACACCACGATCGTCGACGGCGGCGGCACCAAGGACGCCATCTCCGGGCGGGTCGCGCAGATCCGCAAGGAGATCGAGACGACCGACTCCGACTGGGACCGCGAGAAGCTGCAGGAGCGGCTCGCGAAGCTCGGCGGCGGCGTCGCGGTCATCAAGGTCGGCGCGGCCACCGAGACCGAGCTGAACGAGCGCAAGCACCGCATCGAGGACGCCGTGGCATCGACCAAGGCGGCCGTCGAGGAGGGCATCCTGCCCGGCGGCGGTTCGGCGCTGGTGCACGCGGTCAAGGAGCTCGAGGGCGGCCTCGGCCTCGAAGGCGACGAGGCCACCGGCGTGCGCATCGTGAAGGACGCGCTGTCCGCCCCGCTGTTCTGGATCGCGACCAACGCGGGCCACGAGGGCGCGGTCATCGTCAACAAGGTGCGCGAGCAGAGCTGGGGCCACGGCTTCAACGCCGCCACCGGCGAGCTCACCGACCTGCTGGCCGCCGGCATCGTCGACCCGGTCAAGGTGACCCGGTCCGCGGTGGCGAACGCCGCCTCGATCGCGCGTCTCGTGCTGACGACGGAGTCGTCGATCGTCGAGAAGCCGGTCGAAGAGGAGCCCGCCGGCGCGGGCCACGGCCACTCGCACTGATTTCCGACGAGACGGGGCGGTACTCCTGCGGGGGTGCCGCCCCGTTCCGTTCCCGGAGACCGGCGCCTGCGCAGTGGCGCCGGCCGACTTCGCGAGCTACGCCGAGTGGCGCCCGTTCATTTGCCCGAGGTGCGGGCCGCGCCGAGGCCGCGCGGCACGAGCACTGATTTCCGACGAGACGGGGCGGCACTCCTGCTGGGGTGCCGCCCCGTTCCGTTCCCGGAGACCGGCGCCTGCGCAGTGGCGCCGGCCGACTTCGCGAGCTACGCCGAGTGCCGGCCGTTCCTCTACTCGAGGCGCGAGTTCTGTCTCGGGTCTGCTGGCGCGGGCCATGGCCACCTGCACTGATTGCGGGCGAGACGGGGCGGCACTCCTGCTGGGGTGCCGCCCCGTTCCGTTCCCGGGGAACACCCGGAAAGCACGGAGGGCGGCACCCCACCCGGTGCCGCCCTCCGATGTCTGTGGCCGCTCAGCCGCCGGACATGCTGAGCGCGCGTTTGTCCGCCTTGATGAGGTGCTCGCGTTCGGACTCCGAGAGCCCGCCCCAGATGCCGTACGGCTCGTGCACCGCCAGCGCGTGGCTGCGGCACATCTCCAGGACCGGGCAGCTCAGGCAGACCGCCTTCGCCCTCGCCTCCCGTCGTGCGCGCGCCGGGCCGCGCTCGCCGTCCGGGTGAAAGAAGGACGCGCTGTCCATCCCCCGGCACGACCCTTCGAGCTGCCAGTCCCACATGTCGGCGTTGGGTCCTGGGAGCCTGCGCGTGTCTGCCATCCTGACCGCCTCCGTCATCCGGTCGATGCCGCTAGCTGCTCTGCTGTGGTGCCGATACTCCATTCGGTGCAACGGCGGTAACGTTAGAAGCGCGCCAATAGTTGTTCAAGCGATCCGGCCCGATTCAGCCGTTAGGCATCCCCCGGATGTGTGAGCAGGGGTTTCGCCTCCGGTTGCCGACTGCGCTGGGTGCCTGGATATTGAGGCTCGTGGGAGCTGGGTCGGGCACCGAAGAACCCACCCTGCCGGTGGCCTCGGTCGCCCGCCGGCTCGGGGTCGCCCCGTCCACCCTCCGAACCTGGGACCGCCGCTACGGACTGGGCCCCAGCCGCCACACTGACGGCCGCCACCGCCGCTACGGCAGCTCCGACATCGGCCGCCTCGAACTGATGCAGCGAGCGCTCCTCAGCGGCGCTTCGACGGCCGAAGCCGCGAAGTACGCCCTCGAGCAGATGCCGCGCTCCGGGCCCCCGCAGCCGGAGGAGCCTTCGGCGCCCGCCGACGCGGCCGCGGCCGACGACGGGCTGGAGGTCCGCTCCCGGCTCGCCCGCCGCTTGAGCACGGCGGCGCTGGCGATGGACGTCGGCGCGGTCCAGCGCATGCTCGCGGACACCATCACCGAGCTCGGCGTCCTCCCCGCGTGGGCGGGCGTGATCGAGCCGGTGCTGTCGGCACTGGGTGCCCGCTGGCGCGGCGCGAGCGCCGGGGCGGAGGTCGAGTACCTGCTCGCGGAGTGCGTGTTCGCGGCACTGGTGCGCGCGACGCCGGTGCTGGACGAGCCCCGCAACACCCGCCCGGTGCTGCTCGGCTGCGTCCCGGAGGAACGCGACTCGATGCCGATGTACGCGCTGGCGGCGTCGCTGGCCGGCCGGCGGATCGGCGCCCAGCTGTTCGGGGTGCCGCTGCCGGCGGACGTCCTGGCGGTCGCGGTGCGCCGGAGCGCGCCGGCCGCTGTGGTGCTGTGGGCCCACCGGCGCGGGGTGGCGGACACGCGGCTGTTCGCCCGGGTCTCGCGGGGGCGCCAGCGGAGCCGGCTGTTCGCGTGCGGCCCGGGCTGGGACCCGGCGGCGCTGCCGGACAAGGTGGAGCTGCTCACGGACCTCCCGGGCGCGGCGGACCGCATCGAGCACGTCCTGGTGGGCGGCCGGGGCTAGCCGGCTTTCGCCCGGTGTCGGCAGTGGCCGGCGCCGAAACGCCATGAACGACCCGTTCATGACGTCCGAGCTCGTGCCCGGGCACTTCGATCATGTTTTTGTCGGTGCGAACCGCTAGAAAGGACGGGTGCACGAACCCGCCCTGAGGGCCGCCGCGTTCGGGAGCGATCCGCTGCCCGATCCCGCCGTCCTGCGCGGCGCGGGCACCCCGCGGGAGCGGCTGCTCGCCGCCATTGTGCTCGGCGCCCAGGGCCGGTACGCGGCCGCCGCTGCCCTCCTGGAGCGGCTCCGGGGCGATAGCGACCCGGTGACGGCGTCCCTCGCCGCCAGCACGCTCGCTTCGCACCGGCGGCAGCTGGGCGGGCACAGGCAGGCTCGCGCGCTCGACGGCGAGGCCTTCGCGAAGGTTGCCGCGCTCACCGGCGACCCTGATCCGAGCGGCCTCGACGCGGCCGCCTCGCTCTCCGGCGCCTCCGACCCCGACGGCCTCGACACAGCCGCCTTGCTCATCGGCGGTCTTGACGCGGCCGCCTCCCTCTCCGGGGCCTCCGACCGGAGAAGCTTCGTTGCGGCGGCCGCGCTCTCCGCCGACCCCGCCCCGGCCGGCCTTGAAGCGGCCGCCTCGCTGACCGGCGCCTCCGCCCCGGCCGGCCTTGAAGCGGCCGCCTCCCTCTCCGGCGACCCCGGCGACCCTGCCCCGGGCGACTCCGGCACCGGCGACCCCGACCCCGGAAACTCCGACCCGGACGGCCTCGACGCCGCCGGTGCGAGGGCCGACGCGCTCCTCGGGCTCGCCGCCGACAACCTCGCCCTCGGCCGCCTCACCGCCGCCCGCAGGCTCGCCGCGAGGGCCGCCGAACAGCGCGCCGGCTGGCGGGCGGGCGTGCGCGGGGGCTGGGTCGGTGCCGAGATCGAGCTCGCCGCAGGTCAGGGCGCTGCCGCCGTGCCGCACGCCGAGCGCGCATTCGAAACGGCGGTCGCGCGGGATGCGCGGCGGCACGCGGTGAAATCCGGGATTGTGCTGGCTGTCGCCGTGTCGGCGGCCGGGTGTCCCGATCACCGGGAGATTTCGGACGGTCTTGTCGGAAATGCGATGGCGACCGCCGAGGAATGCGAACTGCTTTCACTTTTGTGGCCCGCAGCCCTCGTCGCGGCCGACCTGCGCCCAGGACACGCCGAGGAGTATCGATTCAGAGTGGCTCAGGTGTTGCACGCAGTGTTACGAAGCGCAGATCCTTGCGGGAGGAGGATCGCGGGGGAATCGCCATGGGTGCCCGACCCGGGTGGTTGAGCCGTCGGAATGGGGTGTTCCGGCATCCGGGCTAAGAAACTTCAAAAAAAGCCACCGGATCGTGTCAAGGTTCGGGCTAAAGCGTCCGATAGGGGAAGAGGAATGTCACCCGGCTGCAGGAAGGAAACCCCGTGACGACGGTCTTGATCTGCGATGACCGACGCAGTGTCCGTGAAGGGCTCACCCGAGTGATGTCCGCGGTCCCTGGGGTCAGTCGCATCGACTGCGTAGCGCACGGTGACGAGCTGCTGGCCCGGTACTCCCGTCAGCCCGTCGACGTCGTGCTGGTCGGAACGCAACGCGCGGTCCCGACAGGTGTCGAAGCCACCCGGCGGCTCGTCTCGGCCAACCCCCAGGCGAACGTCATCGTCTTCGGTGCCCCCGACGACGCGGGCAGCATCGCCGCCGCGATCGCCGGCGGCGCGCGCGGCTACCTCCGCTGGGACGCGTCCCGGCCGGAGCTGGTCGCCGCCCTCGCCCACACCCTCGCGAGCACTTCGGTGCCCGCGCCCCGTCAGCCGTCCGACCCGGGCGTCCAGCTGACCGAGCGCGAGCTCCAGGTGCTCCGGGGGATGAGCCAGGGCAAGAGCAACGGCCAGATCGGCCGCGAGCTGTACCTGTCCGAGGACACGGTGAAGACCCACGCCCGGCGGCTGTTCCGGAAGCTCGGTGTGCGCGACCGCGCGCAGGCCGTGGCCCACGGCTTCCGCCGCGGTCTGGTCAGCTGACCCGTCCCCGCGGCAGTTCTCCTCGATCCTGACACGGCCGGAACACAGGTGACGACGGGCCAGGGCGCACCGCCCTGGCCCGTACCTGCGTGGTCCCCATCACACTCCGGCGCCCCTTGAGGCAGCCGCCACGGCGGATCGACGCCGTGGCACCCGTCCCTCCGACGGATCTCGTACCCGTGGCCCCGCTCGCTCGTTGAATCGTCGGATCCGGCCGCGGGTCTGCAGGAAAATCCGTACTTTCGCGGCTCCGGCGAGTACGGCGCGCCGGGGAGCACCGCGCGCGTCGGTCCGGAGCGGGCCGACGGTACGGTAGCGGTCACCGGTTCGAGGCGGAGGCGACCACGGGCCGGGTTCTTTGCACACCTACACGTAACACTGGGACTGTTGTCTGCGATGGCCAATGTGGGGGATGGACTGGATGAACCGGTCGCCGCTGCTGTCGAGGGAGATCCCCAGGCAGTGGAGCGGCTGCTGGCTGCTATCCGTCCACTGGTAGTGCGGTATTGCCGCGCCCGGGTTGGCAGGCAGGAGCGATCGTTCGCTTCGGCGGACGACGTTGCGCAGGAGGTGTGTCTCGCGGTGCTAACGGCATTGCCCTCGTACCGCGACCAAGGCCGCCCGTTCCTGGCCTTCGTCTACGGGATCGCCCAGCACAAGGTGGCCGACGCGCACCGCGCGGCGGCGCGCAACCGGGCCGAGCCGGTGGCCGAGATCCCCGACGAAGTCGAAGGCGGGGTCGGCCCCGAGCAGCGGGCGCTGCAAGGTGAACTGAACGAGCGGATGTCCCAGTTGTTGCAGGTGCTGCCGGACAAGCAGCGGGAGATCGTGGTGCTTCGCGTGGTTGTCGGACTGTCGGCGGAGGAGACCGCGGACGCGGTCGGCTCCACTCCCGGCGCCGTCCGCGTCGCCCAGCACCGCGCCCTCGCGCGGCTGAGAAAGGTCCTGGCCGCGGAGGAGGTGATCTGAGTGACCGGTCATGACAGAGGTTTCCAGCCGGACGACGTCTTCGGTAGTGGCTTGTCGGCTTCGGAGGCGGAATTCGCCGCCGACCTGTCAGCCGTGCAAGCCGATGACGCGCTGCTCGACGCGCTCGGCGGGTCCGACCCGGCGCTGGCCGACGGCCTCGGCGACCAGGAGCTCAACGCGTTGCTGGTGGCGTGGCGAAGAGACATCGACAGCGAGCCGCTGGCCGAGCTCGTCGACGTCGACACCGCCGTGCGCACCGTCAGCACCGCCGCTCTCGCGAAGCGGCACGCCTCGAGCGGACGCCGCCGCAGGCTGCTCGTCCCCATCGCCGTCGCCGCCGCCGTGCTGGCGATCGCGTTCACCGGGACCGGGCTGGCCGCGCGCTCCGCGGAACCGGGCGACACCCTGTGGGGCCTCGCGAAGGTCCTGTACTCCGACCACGCCCGCTCGGTCGAGGCCGCCGCGAACGCGAAGCTCGACCTCGAGAAGGCGAACCTGGCCATCGCCGGCGGCAACCTCGACGCCGCGCGCGAGGCCCTCGACGCCGCCCAGGCCGCGTTGTCGCAGGTCAGCGACGAAGACAACCGCGACCAGCTGATGGAACAGCACCGGCAGCTCGCCGCGCAGCTGCAGAACCCCGAGGCCCCGGTCCAGGGCCCGATCCAGACCTCGGTGCCGTCGGTGCCGCCCGGCGCGTCGTCGACGCAGGTACCGCCGGCGGGCTCGGCGACGTCGATCCCGGGCAGCGGCAGCGGCACCACCAGCCTGCCCGGCAGCGGGACGCCGACCCCGACGCCCCCGCCGCCGACCAGCGAGACCCCGACCCCGACGCCCACCCCGCCGCCGACCACCACCGGCGCGACGGGGAACGACCCGGGCACGCCGCGCAGCGAGTCCGCCGGCGGGCAGTCCCAGAGCGTCGGCGAAGGCCAGTAGGACGTACGAAAAAGCCCTGGTGAGCAATCTCACCAGGGCTTTTTCGTGGGTCAGGGGCGCTCAGTACGCGCTTTCGTTGGCTGTCACGCCGTCGGCGAAGCCCCGGCAGTAGTCCCAGCTCACGTAGTCGCCGGGGTTCGGGTCGTAGGCCGGCTCGTGCGGGCGCATCCGCCCGTCGGCCAGCAGCTGCTCGAGGCTGGCCCGCAGCAGGTGCCAGTCGTGGTAGTGCGGTTCGTCGCATTCACCGCAGTCCACGACGATCCCGCGGACTCCGCGGGGTTCGAGCAGGGCCTGGTAGACGGCCAGATCCGAAAGGTCGGCCAGCAGTTCGGTGCGTTCGGAATCGCTGATCGGCTCGTCCAGCCGGTCCTCGTCGTCACCGAAGGCGCGGGCCGGGTCGTCCGGGTCGTCCGCGAACGGGTCTGGGGGCAGGACATCGTGCGCCACGGCCTGCACGGTACCCGGCGGTCACGACGGCTCGCCCACCGCCCGGGGCGGGCACGGCGCCCGGATACCATGAGGAGAAGGCTCCGAGTCGCCACAGCGACCCCGCTCATCCCGCGCCAGGAAGGCCCTTCACCCGCTATGACCAGCGACGGCACCACCCCCGTTCCGGCCAAGTTCGCCATGCTCGGCCTGACCTTCGACGACGTGCTGCTGCTGCCCGCCGAATCGGACGTCGTCCCCAGTGCCGTCGACACCAGCTCTCGGCTGAGCCGGAACATCACCCTCGGCGTCCCGCTGGTGTCCGCGGCGATGGACACCGTCACCGAGGCCCGGATGGCGATCGCCATGGCCCGCCAGGGCGGCATCGGCATCCTCCAGCGCAACCTGCCGATCGACGCGCAGGCCGCCGCGGTCGAGGTCGTCAAGCGCTCCGAGGCGGGCATGGTCACCGACCCGGTCACCTGTTCGCCGGACGCGACGCTGGCCGAGGTCGACGCCCTGTGCGCGAAGTTCCGCATCTCCGGCGTGCCGGTGACGGACGCGGCCGGCGCGCTGGTGGGCATCATCACCAACCGCGACATGCGGTTCGAGGTCGACCACAGCCGCCCGGTGTCCGAGGTGATGACGAAGCCGCCGCTGGTCACGGCGCAGGTCGGGGTCTCGGCGGACGCGGCGCTCGGGCTGCTCCGCCGCCACAAGATCGAGAAGCTGCCGATCGTCGACGGCGCGGGCAAGCTGCGCGGCCTGATCACGGTCAAGGACTTCGTGAAGACCGAGCAGTACCCGAAGGCGACGAAGGACCCGGACGGCCGGCTCATCGTCGGCGCCGCGGTCGGCGTCGGCGTGGACGGGCACCAGCGCGCGATGGCGCTGGCCGACGCGGGCGTCGACGTGCTGATGGTGGACACCGCGCACGGGCACTCCCGCTCGGTCGTCGAGACCGTCGCGCTGCTGAAGAAGGAGCTGGGCGACTCGGTCGACATCGTCGGCGGCAACGTCGCGACGCGGGCGGGCGCGCAGGCGCTGGTCGACGCGGGCTCGGACGGCATCAAGGTCGGCGTCGGCCCGGGCTCCATCTGCACCACCCGGATCGTGGCGGGCGTCGGCGTGCCGCAGATCTCGGCCATCTACGAGGCCGACCTGGCCGCGCGCCCGGCGGGCATCCCGGTCATCGGCGACGGCGGCATCCAGTACTCGGGCGACATCGCGAAGGCCATCGCGGCCGGCGCGTCCACGGTGATGCTGGGCAGCCTGCTCGCCGGCACCGCCGAGTCGCCCGGCGACCTGATCCTGGTCGGCGGCAAGCAGTTCAAGGTCTACCGCGGCATGGGCTCGCTGGGCGCGATGCAGTCGCGTGGGCAGGGCAAGTCCTACTCGAAGGACCGCTACGCCCAGGACGACGTGCTCAACGAGGACAAGCTGGTCCCGGAGGGCATCGAAGGCCGGATCCCGTTCCGCGGACCGCTGGCGAACGTGGTGCACCAGCTGGTCGGCGGCCTGCGCGCGGGCATGGGCTACGCCGGTGCCGAGACGATCGCGCAGCTGCAGGACGCGCAGCTCGTGCGGATCACCGCGGCCGGGCTCAAGGAGAGCCACCCGCACGACATCACCATGACGGTCGAGGCGCCGAACTACACGACCCGCTAGTCCGCCCTTCCGGGCATTCCCCCCGGTCGCCGCGGCCGGGAGACTCGGCCGCGGCGACCGAGGAGGGGAACGCATGGCGATGCCACGACGGACTCTGGTGACGGCGGTGGCGGCGGCGCTCGTCGGGCTGGGCGGCGGCATCACGGCGTCCGCCGCCGACACCCCGGCCGCGCCCGCGCGGGTGCAGTCGCCGGGGGAGCTCTGGAAGCGCACCGAGCTGTTCTTCGGCACCGGCAAGCCGGACGGCACCGAGGTGACCGATAAGGAGTTCGCCGCGTTCTCCGACCGGGAGATCACCCCGGCGTTCCCGGACGGCTTCACCCGCCTCGACGGCAGTGGCCAGTGGCGCGGCGGGTCCGGCGCGATCGTGCGCGAGCACACCCACGTGATCGTGCTGCTGTACCCGTTCGCCGATCGTGCGGCCGAACGGGAGATCGAAGGGATCCGCGCCGATTACCGGAAGCAGTTCCGGCAGGAATCCGTACTGCGTTCGGACTCCGTGGAGCAGGTCTCCTTTTGAGTCACCGTGACCTAGCGTGCTTACGGTAATCGGCCTATCGCCTTGCGTGGTGCTCGTGGTGTGCACTGTGGGGCATGACGGTCGGCCGCTTGACGCGGGTGCTGCGCACGGTGTTCTTCACGGCCGTCGCCCTGGTGTCGCTGTTCCTCGGCGGCATCGTCTGCCTGATGTGCCAGGTGCTGGCCGGTCGTGACGCGCCGACCGACCGCGTCGAGGGGTACATCGTGTCCCACGAGCGGGGCGCGCTCCCGGTCGGCGGGGAGGGTGGGATCAGCCACACGCTCTCGATCGTCGCCGGCGGGCGGGCGTACCGCGTCACCGCCGTCGACCCCGGCCTCGACCTGCCGGCCGGGCAGACGGTGGCGCTCGACGTCTCCACGGCGGACGGCGGCATCGCCTACCTGCACGCGGGCGGCGGAGTGGTCGACCTGCGCCAGGGCGTCGTCCGGCCGGTCCTGCTGATCGCCGCGGCCCTGCTCGCCCTGGGTGCGGTGTACTTCGGCGCGGTCCGGCTCAACGTCTACCCGCCGGTGGCGACGTGGCTGGCCCTCGCGCTGGGGGCGGTGCTGGCGCCGATCGCCGTCTTCGTCCGGGTGTAGTGCCACCCCCGTGCGCAGGTCACCCACGCGGACTAGCGACAATGGGGCACGGCAGATTGTCGTCGTCGGAGGAGGCTTCACGTGCGGGACCTGGTCGAGATCGGGATGGGCCGCACCGCGCGGCGGGCGTATGACCTCGACGACGTCGAGATCGTGCCGTCACGGCGGACCCGGTCGTCTTCGGTGGTGTCCACCTCCTGGCAGATCGACGCCTACCGCTTCGACCTGCCGCTCGTCACGCACCCGACGGACGCGATCGTCTCGCCCGGCACCGCGGTCGCCGTCGGCGAGCTGGGCGGCCTCGGCGTGCTGAACGCCGAGGGACTCTGGGCGCGGCACGCGAACGTCGAGGAAGCCATCTTCCAGCTGGTCCGCGCGGCCGAGGACCTCGAGGACCCGACCGCGGTCGGGCGGGTGCTGCAGGAGCTGCACGCCGCCCCGGTCCGGCTCGACCTGCTGAGCGAGGCCATCAAGACGGTCCGCGAATCCGGCGTCACGGTGGCCGCGCGCGTCAGCCCGCAGCACGCCGCCGAGCTGACCCCGGACCTCATCGCGGCGGGCGTCGAGATCCTGGTCGTGCAGGGCACGATCATCTCGGCCGAGCACGTCCAGCGCGACGCGGAGCCGCTGAACCTCAAGGAGTTCATCGGCCGCCTCGACGTCCCGGTGATCGCGGGCGGCGTCAGCGACTACCGCACGGCGATGCACCTGATGCGCACGGGCGCGGCCGGCGTCATCGTCGGCCACGGCTACACACCGGGCGTCACCAGCACCGACCGCGTCCTCGGCATCGGCGTCCCGATGGCCACGGCGATCATCGACGCGGCAGCGGCCCGCCGCGACTACCTCGACGAGACGGGCGGCCGCTACGTCCACGTCCTGGCCGACGGCGGCATGACGACGTCGGGCGACATCGCGAAGGCGATCGCGTGCGGCGCGGACGCCGTGATGCTGGGCTCACCGCTGGCCGCGGCTTCGGACGCACCCGGGCAGGGCCTGTACTGGACGGCGGCGGCCGCGCACCCGTCCCTGCCGCGTTCGCGTGTGGCGGCGGGGCCGGATTACGCGGTCGACCTGAAGACCCTGCTGTTCGGCCCGTCGTCGGACGCGGAGGGCGTGGTGAACCTGTTCGGGGCGCTGCGCCGGGCGATGGCGAAGACGGGCTACTCGGACCTGAAGGAATTCCAGCGGGTGGGCCTCACCGTCCGTCGCTGACGGCGTTGCCGTCCTGGTCGAGGCCGCGCTCGACCACCCCGCCCACCGCCGTGCCGGGCGGAGGTGATCGCGAGCCTCACTGGTTCGGGCCCGCCTCCGCCGCGCGGTGGCGAAGACGGGCTGTCCGGGGAGCCGGCCTCACCGTCCGTCGGTGAGGTGGTCGAGGAACGCGGTGAACGCTCTCGCCGAATACACGAGCACCGGGCGGGCGGCCATTGCCGCCTGCTTGGTGTCCCGCACACCGACCACACCCGGGCCGGTGCCCACCTCGACGCAGGCGTTCTCCTCGAAGTGGCTGTGGCTCGACTTGCGCCAACCGGTGAGCTTTCGTGGGCTCATCGTGGTGCCTCCTGGGATCGTGTCCCGCTCGGCGGTGAATCGCCGACGTGGACATCGAGCACTCTGATAAGTACCCACCCGCGGCGCTCATGTAAGCGTCCAGAAGAGTGACTGGCGAGTAACTTACCTCTGGTCAGAACTGGGACCCCGGGTTACGCTCCTAGGTGTGACTGCCAGTAACACCACCACCAGTGCGGGTGGCCCCGACTACGACGTCGTCGTGGTGGGGTCGGGGTTCGGCGGCAGCGTCGCGGCGCTGCGGCTCACCGAGAAGGGCTACCGGGTAGCCGTCGTCGAGGCCGGGCGGAGGTTCGCCGACGACGAGTTCGCCAAGACGTCGTGGGACCTCAAGCGCTACCTCTGGGCGCCGCAGGTCGGCTGCTACGGGATCCAGCGCATCCACATGCTCAACGACGTCATGGTGCTCGCGGGCGCCGGCGTCGGGGGCGGGTCGCTCGTCTACGCGAACACGCTGTACCGGCCGCTCAAGCCGTTCTACCGCGACCGGCAGTGGTCCCACATCACCGACTGGGAGGCCGAGCTCGCGCCGCACTACGACCAGGCGAGCCGGATGCTGGGCGTCGTCACGAACCCGACGATCACGCCGTCGGACGTCGTGATGCGCGCCGTCGCCAAGGACATGGGCGTCGCCGATTCGTTCCACCCGACGCCGGTCGGGGTGTACTTCGGCAAGCCGGGGGAGCGCGCGAAGGACCCGTACTTCGGCGGCGCCGGACCCGAGCGCGTCGGGTGCACCGAGTGTGGCTCGTGCATGACCGGCTGCCGCGTCGGGGCGAAGAACACGCTGGTCAAGAACTACCTGTACCTCGCCGAGCAGGACGGCGCGCAGGTCATCCCGCTGACGACGGTGACGTCCGTGCGCCCGGTCGAGGGTGGCTACGAGGTCGACCTGAAGAAGACCGGGACGACGTCGAAGCGGTTCCGGACGACGATCACGGCCGAGAAGGTCGTCTTCGCGGCGGGCACCTGGGGCACGCAGAACCTGCTGCACAAGATGAAGGACACCGGCACGCTGCCGAAGCTCTCGCGCCGGCTCGGCGAGCTGACCCGGACGAACTCCGAGGCCATCATCGGCGCCGCCCGGACCGACGTCGACGAGAGCCGGAACTTCAGCCGCGGGGTCGCGATCACGTCGTCGATCCACCCGGACGAAAACACCCACATCGAGCCGGTCCGCTACGGCAAGGGCAGCAACGCGATGAGCCTGCTGCAGACGATCGCCACGGACGGCGCTTCGCCGGTGCCGCGCTGGCGGCAGGCCGTGAGCTTCATGGTCAAGCACCCGTTCCAGACGGCGAAGCTGCTCAACGGCTACCGCTGGTCCGAGCGCACGGTGATCCTGCTGGTGATGCAGAGCCTGGACAACTCGATCACGACGTACACGCGCCGCGGGCTGTTCGGCCGCCGCAAGTACACGTCCAAGCAGGGCCACGGCGAGCCGAACCCGAGCTTCATCCCAGCCGGCCACGAGGCCAACGAGCGCACGGCGGGCCACATCGGCGGCATCGCGGGCGGCACGTGGGGCGAGATCTTCGACATCCCCCTGACGGCCCACTTCATCGGCGGCGTCCCGATCGGCGCGACCCCCGACGAGGGCGTCATCGACCCGTACCACCGGGTCTTCGGCTACCCGGGCCTGTCGGTGGTCGACGGCGCGGCGATCACGGCCAACCTCGGCGTGAACCCGTCCCTGACGATCACGGCGCAGGCGGAGCGGGCGTTCTCGTTCTGGCCGAACAAGGGCGAGGCGGACGCCCGGCCCCCGCAGGACGCGGCTTACGCCCGGCTGGAGCCGGTGGCCCCGAAGAACCCGGCGGTGCCCGCGGACGCCCCGGCAGCCCTGCGGCGGAGTTAGCTGATCGTGCCTGCAACCTGCCCGTGACCGAGAACACCGGCAGCTGTTCGGGCTGGGTGACCCGATGGCCTCCACCATCAGGCGAAACCTGCAGCTCAGGCGGCAGATTTTGTTCACGCAACAGGACATGGCATCGCTCGGAAGTGCGCAAGCGGAGGAAGACACGGCCCCGAGCAGGACGCGCTGCAGGATGTGCAGCAGCACACACAGGCTTCTGGTGGTGATCAGGGGCGCGCTTTCCAGCACCCCGCCCCTGATCGCACTGACCTGCTGGTCCACGAACGGCGGCGTCACCGATCGGTTTGCCTCCTAGACTCGGGGCCGTGACGACGGCATCGGAAAAGGCGCACGCGCTCCTCGACGGAGTGCGCACACTCGACGACGAATGGGCCCGGGCCATCGGTGGCCTCGGCGAGCCCGAGCTGCGCGCACCCAGTGCGCTGCCCGGCTGGTCGCGGGCGCACGTGCTCGCCCACCTCGCCCGCAACGCCGACGGTCTCAAGAACCTGCTGAGCTGGGCGGAAACCGGGGTCGAGACGCCGATGTACGCCAGCGTCGAAGCCCGGGAAGCCGACATCGAGGCCAGTTCCCAGCACTCCGCCGCCGAGATCCTGGCCGACTTCGTCGCCTCCGCCGGGCGGTTCGAGCAGTACGCCGCGGGCATGCCGGACGATGCCTGGGCGCGTGAGGCCCGCAACCGGCAGGGGGCGCCGGTCACCGGGGCCGTCGTCGCGCGGATGCGGTTGTCCGAGCTGACCATCCACCTCGCCGACCTCGACCGCGGGTACGACCTCGATCGCGTGCTCGGGCTGCTCGGCCCGCTCACCGAAGACGTCGTGCAGCACGCCATCAGCTCCCGCAGCGCGCACCTGCCCGCGTTGCGCCTGGTCGCCGACGGCTTCGAATGGACCATGGGTGCCACGCCCGGCGCGACCGTCACCGGGACCGGCGGGCAGCTGCTGGCCTGGCTCAGCGGGCGCTCCGACGGGTCGGCGCTGGACGGCGCCGTGCCGCGGATCCCCGCCTGGTCCTGACCGCCACCGCCCGGCGCCGCCGTGGTGCGGGCCGCCCTGCCGCCGACCTAGACTGGGCGTCCCGGCCCCGAGGAGTCCGCTGTGGACAGTGAGCACGACCAGGCGCAACCCGCCGGACGGCCGCGCGTCCACCACCGTGTGGACAGAAGGACGTTCCTCCGGGTGGCGGGGGTGTCGGCCGCCGGTGCCGTCGCCGCCGCGTGCGGGCCGGGCGGCTCGCCGTCGCCCGTCGCCTCGAGCGCGCCGGTGCCCACGACCTCCGCGCCGCCCAGCTCGCGGCTGCCCACCGGGCCGCCGAACTGGGACGACCTGCGCGGCAAGCTGACCGGGAACCTGCTGCGCCCGGGCGCCGACGGCTACGACACCGCCAAGCGCGCGTTCAACCAGCTCTTCGACAACAAGAACCCGGTCGCGGTCGTGACGGCGTCGACCGCCCAGGACGTCCAGGCGAGCGTCCAGGCCGTGGCCGGGCGCGCGTCCATCGCCGCGCGCAGCGGCGGCCACAGCTACGCCGGCTACTCGGTGCCCGACGGCGGGCTGGTCGTCGACGTCGCCGGGCTGGACAAGGTCGAAGTCCAGGGCAGCCAGGCCGTCATCGGCGCGGGCGCGAAGCTCAAGGACGTCTACGCCGCGCTGGGCCGCGCCGGGCGCGCGCTGCCCGCCGGGTCCTGCCCGACGGTCGGGATCGCCGGGCTGACCCTCGGCGGCGGCATCGGCGTGCTCTCCCGCAAGTACGGCCTGACCTGCGACCGCCTGAGTTCGGCGCAGGTCGTCATGGCCGACGGCCGGCTGGTCAAGGCGTCCGCCGACACCGAGCCCGACCTGTTCTGGGGGCTGCGCGGCGGGGGCGGCGGCAACTTCGGCATCGTCACCGAGTTCACCTTCGACACCGACCCGGCGCCGGACCTGACGGTCTTCTCGCTGCACTTCCCGGCCGGGTCCGCGGCCGACGTGCTGAACGCGTGGCAGCAGTGGATCGCCGCGATGCCGCCGGAGCTCTGGGCGAACTGCGTGCTTTCGGGCGGCTCGCCGGTCCAGTGCCGCGTCGGCGGCTGCTACGTCGGCGGGGCGGCCGGGCTGAACACGCTGCTCACCAACCTGACCACCAACGCCGGCGCGCGGCCGACCCAGCGCACCGTGAAGAGCCTCGACTACCTCGGCGCCATGAACTACTTCTCCGGCAGCTCCAACCGGCAGTCGTTCGTGGCGTCGTCGCGGATCGTCACGAGCCCGGTGGACGCCGCGAAGGTCGTCGCGCTCGCCGACGGCCGCACCGGCACCGACCTGCTCATCGACGGCCTCGGCGGCAAGGTGGGCGAACCGGCGAAGGACGCGACGGCGTTCTGGCACCGCGACGCGCTGGCCAGCGTCCAGATCTACGCGCCCGCGACGGCGAAGACCCAGCAGAAGGTCACGCAGTCGGTCGGGGAGGTCGCCGCCGGGCTCGCCGCGGCCGGTGCCGGTGGCGGGTACGTCAACTACATCGACCCGGCTCTGGCCGACTGGAAGACCGCCTACTACGGCGACAACGCCAAGCGGCTGCAGGACGTCGCGAAGAAGTACGACCCCGACAACGTCTTCCGGTTCGGGCAGAGCGTCAGGAGCTGACCAGCGGAGCGAAGCTCCTCCGTTGAGGGTGGTGGCGGGGGCATGGATGGACTAGAGGTCGATGCCGGTGAAGACCGTGACGCGCTCCTCGGTCAGGTCGTGCATCGCCGCGAGCACGCCTTCGCGGCCGACGCCGGAGCCCTTCACCCCGCCGTACGGCATCTGGTCCGCGCGGTAGGACGGCACGTCGCCGATGATCACGCCGCCGACCTCGAGCTCGGCCGACGCGTGGAACGCCAGCTGGACGTCGGTGGTGAAGACGCCGGCCTGCAGGCCGTACGCGGAGTCGTTGACCGACCGGAACGCGGCGTCCACACCGTCCACAACGGACACCGCGAGGACCGGGCCGAAGATCTCTTCGTTCCACGCCTTGGTGTCCGGCGGGACCTCGGTGAGCAGGGTCGGGGCGACGGTCGCGCCGTCGCGGGTGCCGCCGGTCAGCACCTTCGCGCCCGCCTCGACGGCTTCGTCCACCCACGCGACGATCCGTTCCGCGGCGGCTTCGTCGACGACCGGGCCGACGTCGGTGTTGCGGTCGTACGGGTCGCCGGTGCGCTGCGCCTCGACGGCTTCCAGCAGGGCGGGCACGAACTCCTCGGCCACGGCGGCGTCCACGATCACCCGCTGCACCGCGATGCAGGACTGGCCGGCCTGATAGTTGCCGAAGGTGGCGATGCGGTGCGCGGCGCCTTCGGGGTCGGGCCAGTCGCGCAGCACGACGGCCGCCGCGTTGCCGCCGAGTTCGAGCACGACGTGCTTGCGCGGCGCCGCGTCCTTCAGCGACCAGCCGACCGGGCCCGAGCCGGTGAACGACACCACGGGCAGCCGCGGGTCGGCGACGAGTGCCTTGGTCTCCTCGTTCCCCAGCGGCAGCACCGAAAACGCGCCTTCCGGCAGGTCCGTCTCGGCCAGGATCTCGCCGAGGACCAGCGCCGACAACGGGGTCCGCGGCGCGGGCTTGACGATGATCGGCGCGCCGATCGCCAGCGACGGCGCGACCTTGTGCGCCACCAGGTTCAGCGGGAAGTTGAACGGCGCGATGCCGAGCACCGGCCCGCGCGGGACGCGGCGGGTCAGCGCCAGCCGCGCCTCGCCCGCGGGGTCGGTGTCGAGGCGCTGGACGTCGCCGGTGAACCGGCGGGCCTCCTCGGCGGCGATGCGGAACACCGAAACCGCGCGGGTGACCTCGGCCTCGGCCCACTTGAGCGGCTTGCCGTTCTCGGCCGTGATCACCTCGGCGATCTCCTCGGCACGCGCGGCGAGCACCCGGGAGACGTGGTCCAGCGCGCCCGCGCGGACGTGCGCGGGCGTACCGCGGAACTCGCGCGCGACCGACGCCGCGGCCGCGACCGCGCGCTCGACCTGCTCCGGCCCGGGCACGGCGACCGTGGCGACCTCGCTGCCGTCGTACGGGTGGTGCACGACGAGGGTGGTGGCGCCCGCCTCGGGGCGGCCGGCGATCCAGGCGGGGCGCGGCTCGGGGGTGATCATGTCCATGCGCACCAACGTAATCCGGGTGGCGGGCCGGGCGTGGGACCCCCACCCGGACGGGTCACGGCTTGATGAGCACCTTCAGCGCTTCGCGGTCCGCCATCGCGCGGTAGCCGTCCGGCACGCCCTCGACGTCGATGGTCCGGTCGAAGACGCGACCCGGCCGGTACCTGCCCTCGAGGACGTCCGGCAGCAGCTCGGGGATGTAGTGCCGGGCGGGCGCGACGCCGCCGGTGATGGTGACGTTGCGGCGGAAGACGCCGACGCCGGCGGGCGCGTCTTCGTACTGCGGCAGCCCGACGCGGCTGACCGCGCCGCCCGCGCGCACGACGCCGACGCCCATCTCGAACGCGCCCTTCGTGCCGACGCACTCGAGCACGGCGTGCGTGCCCTGGCCGTTCGTCAGTTCGCGCACCTTCTCGATGCCTTCGTCCCCGCGCTCGGCGACGACGTCGGTCGCGCCGAACTCGCGGCCGAGGTCGGTGCGGGCCCGGTGCCGTCCCATCAGGACGATCCGGTCGGCGCCCAGGCGTTTCGCCGCGAGGACGGCGGAGAGCCCGACCGCGCCGTCGCCGATCACGGTGACGTTCTGGCCTTCGCGCACGCCCGCCTTCACGGCGGCGTGGTGGCCGGTGGAGAAGACGTCCGACAGCGTCAGCAGGGACGCGAGCAGGTCGTCGTCCTCGGTGTGCGGCAGCTTGACCAGGGTGCCGTCGGCCTGCGGCACGCGCACGGCCTCGCCTTGGCCCCCGTCGACGCCCTTCGCGCCCCAGCCGCCGCCGTGCAGGCAGGACGTCTGGAGGCCTTCGCGGCAGAACTCGCAGGTGTTGTCGGACCAGACGAACGGCGCGACGGCGAGGTCGCCCTTCTTGAGGGTGGTGACGTCGGCGCCGGTCTCTTCGACGACGCCGAGGAACTCGTGGCCGATCCGGCGCCCGTGCTCGCGCGGCGGCATGTCGGCGTAGGGCCAGAGGTCGCTGCCGCAGATGCAGGACCGCACGACCCGCAGGATGACGTCGGTGGGCTCGGCCAGTTTCGGGTCCGGCACGGTCTCGACCCGGACGTCGCCGGCGCCGTAGATGACTGTCGCTCGCATGGTGGTGCCTTCCCTGGGCTGAACGTGACAAACGTCGGGGGTGTGGCGGCGGGGACGCGCCTAGATTTTCGTCCATGAGCGCGCGCGCCGCATCCCGCAACCCGTTCGCGGCCCTCACCGGGCCCACCCGCCGTCCGTACCTGACGGCCGCGGTGTTCGCGGTGACACTGGCGTGCGGGATCGCGCAGCTGGCAGTCCGCGGGCTCTACGACCACGTCGTCCGCGACGCGGCCGGCATCGACGCGGGCGAGTGGTACCGCCTGGTGACGGGCATGTTCTTCCAGGACGCGTGGGCGTTCGGCCTGGTCTCGAACCTGCTCTGGCTGG
Organism: Amycolatopsis sp. FBCC-B4732; assembly: GCF_023008405.1. Lineage (NCBI taxonomy): Bacteria > Bacillati > Actinomycetota > Actinomycetes > Pseudonocardiales > Pseudonocardiaceae > Amycolatopsis > Amycolatopsis sp. FBCC-B4732. The sequence continues at coordinate 7,434,611 of NZ_CP095376.1, read as the reverse complement.
CGGTGTTCGGCACGCTCGCCGAGCGCGTGTTCGGCCGCGCCCGCTGGCTGCTGCTGTACTTCGGCTGCGGCCTGTTCGGCCAGTTCACGAGCTACGTCTGGCTCAACCCGGTCGGGGCGGGCAACTCGATGTGCGTGGCGGGCCTGATCGGCGGCCTGGCGGCGGTGGTGATGACGGCTTTGCGCCGCTACGGCGTGGTGCTGCCGATCCAGTTCCGGGTCATGGCGTTCGCGGTGCCGGTGCTGGCCGTGGTGGACACGGTCGCGCACGACAACCACGGCGTCCCGGCCCTGCTCGGCCTGGCCCTCGGCTTCCTGGTCCTGCCCCGCCGCCCGGTCGTGGGTGTTCAGGAGGGTTAGCACCCTTCTGAACACCCACGAGGCGGTCCGTCAGTCGGGGTAGTGGCCGCCGAGCCGGCACCAGTGCGCGACCAGGTGCGGCTGCGGCGGCACCGCCAGGAGCTCGGCGAGGTCCGCTTCGGCCTGGCGGGCCGCGGCCTCGGCGCGGGTCCACTCCAGGTCCTCGTCCGCGCTCTCGCACCGGTCCGCCCGGGCCAGCGCGGCGGCGATCCGGTCGCAGCGCAGCTCGTCCGCCCGGCCCAGGTCCTCGGTGTGCCGGGCGTCGAGGATGATCCCGCTGCCCGAGCGCGCGCCGTACCGGACGGCGATCCGCAGGAGGTCGGCGCTGAACTCGCGCGTCTCCGCGGGCACCCACGACAGCCGCTCCCAGTCGGGCGGGGGCTGGTCGTCGGCGCGGCAGACCACGTAGCCGGGCACGTCACACCAGGTCAGCGCGCCTTTCGGGCGGAGTCGGTAGAGCATGCGCAGGTCCCCCTCGGAAGCCGTTCTCGATACCCGTGAATCGGGCCGACGGTGACTCCCCGTTACAGCTCACGGCTGCGGTACAGGTCGCGCAGCAGGAGGACTTCGGCGCAGTGGTGGATCATTTCGCGGTGGATGTGCAGCACCAGCGTCGCCATCGGGTACTGGGCGTACGGCCCTTCGGCCGGTCCGCACGGGCGCGCCAGGGCCCCCTCGTCGAGTGACTTCACCCCTTCGACCCACCGGGCATAGCACTCGTCCAGCGCCGCCATCGCTTCCGCGGCCGTCCCGGGGTACGGGTAGCCGTCGTAGGTCATCGCCGGGCCGCCGAAGTGCGACGCCGTCCGCATGCCCAGGACGCCGACCAGGACGTGGTTGAGCCGCCACGCGATCGTCGTGACCGGCGGCGGAGCCGGTTCGGGGAAGGCGAAGTCGATGGTGAACGGGCCGGTGCCGGGCTCGTCGTCCGACTTGCGCGGCCGCACGGTCCAGCAGCCCGCGACCGGCTCCCAGAGGTACTCCTCGTCGGTGAGCCCCTCGAGCTTCGGGCGCGTGTGCACGTTCCAGTGGAAGTCGAGCTGGTCGGTCAGTTCCTTGGTCCAGTTCACAGCCATACGCGGACCGTAGGCCCGATCGCGGACAGGGGCGGCCCTGAATCCCGGGTGACCCAGCCCACCTGGGACGATGGACCTCGATTCCCGCTTCTCGCCAGGAGGTCGTCAGGTGCCCAACCCCACCGGTCCGGTTCTCGTCGTGGACTTCGGGGCGCAGTACGCGCAGCTGATCGCCCGGCGCGTCCGCGAGGCGCAGATCTACTCGGAGGTCGTGCCGCACAGCGCGTCCACCGAAGAGATCCTCGCGAAGAACCCCGCGGCCATCATCCTTTCCGGCGGCCCCTCGAGCGTGTACGCCGAAGGCGCCCCGGGCATGGACCCGAAGCTCACCGAAGCGGGCGTCCCGATCTTCGGCATCTGCTACGGCCACCAGCTGCTCGCCAGCGCGCTCGGCGGCGTCGTCGAGCCGACCGGCGTCCGCGAGTTCGGCCGCACCGAGGTCCGCGTGACCGGCGACGGCGGCGTCCTGCACGCCGGCCTGCCCGCGCACCAGCCCGCGTGGATGAGCCACAACGACAGCGTCACGAAGGCCCCCGAGGGCTCGGTCGTCACGGCCTCCTCCGACGGTGCCGAGGTCGCCGGCTTCGAGGACGTCAAGCGTCGCTTCGCGGGCGTCCAGTACCACCCGGAGGTCGCGCACTCGCCGCACGGCCAGGAGGTGTTGCGCCGGTTCCTGCGCGACATCGCCGGCATCGAGCCGCAGTGGACGACGTCGTCGATCGTCGAGGACCAGGTCCAGCGGATCAGCGACCAGATCGGCGACGGCCGGGCGATCTGCGGCCTCTCCGGCGGCGTCGACTCCGCGGTCGCGGCCGCGCTGGTCCAGCGCGCCATCGGCGACCGGCTCACGTGCGTGTTCGTCGACCACGGCCTGCTGCGGGCGGGCGAGCGCACCCAGGTCGAGCAGGACTTCGTCTCCGCCACCGGGGTCAACCTGGTGACCGTGGACGCGCGCGAGCGCTTCCTCGGCGCGCTCGCCGGCGTCACCGACCCGGAGCAGAAGCGCAAGATCATCGGCCGCGAGTTCATCCGCGTCTTCGAGCAGGCCGAACGCGACCTCAAGGCCCAGGGCGACTACAAGTTCCTGGTCCAGGGCACGCTCTACCCGGACGTCGTCGAGTCCGGCGGCGGCGAGGGCGCGGCCAACATCAAGAGCCACCACAACGTCGGCGGCCTGCCGGACGACCTCGAGTTCGAGCTGGTCGAGCCGCTGCGGCTGCTGTTCAAGGACGAGGTCCGCAAGGTCGGCACGGAGCTGGGCCTGCCCGAGACGATCGTCCAGCGCCAGCCGTTCCCCGGCCCCGGCCTGGGCATCCGCATCATCGGCGCGGTCGACCAGGAGCGCCTGGACACCCTGCGCGCGGCCGACCTGATCGCGCGCGAGGAGCTGACGGCGGCCGGGCTGGACCGCAGCATCTGGCAGTGCCCGGTGGTGCTGCTCGCGGACGTCCGCAGCGTCGGCGTCCAGGGCGACGGCCGGACCTACGGGCACCCGGTGGTGCTGCGGCCGGTGTCGTCCGAGGACGCGATGACCGCGGACTGGACACGCCTGCCCTACGACGTCCTGGAGCGGATCTCCACGCGCATCACCAACGAGGTGGCGGAGGTCAACCGGGTGGTACTGGACGTGACGTCCAAGCCGCCGGGCACCATCGAGTGGGAATGAGTCCACTGTAGACAGGACTCGAGGCCCCGGCGTGGGATCCGGGGCCTCGAGAGTGAGTGGTGTTCCTGAATCAGCGTCGGCGTTTGCCGCCGAAGGAAGCGCCGAGGAGCAGCAGCCCCACGAACACCGCGCCGCCGGCGATCACCCAGCGGAAGTCGAACGAGGGCAGCCAGCTCGCGCCGTCCGAGAGGACGTAGGCCGAGACCAGCAGCGTCGCGATGCCGACGATCAGGGTGAAGACGTTCACGCCGCCGCGCTTGGCGGGCTGGGTGTCCGCCGGTTCGTCGTAGACGTAGGGGTTCTGCTCAGCCACGTCGCACCTCCACGCTGCCCACGCTGTTGTCCACCTTCAGGGTGATCTTCTGGCCGCCGACGCCGTCGGAGCCGTTGTCCGTGCCCTTGAGCGCGCCCTGGCTGATGCCGTCGGTCGAGTGGTCGAAGCAGTCCGCCGAGCCGGCGCCGGTGTGGCACTCGTAGGTGACGTCGGCGTCCTTCGGCACGATGACCTTGGTGTCGCCGGCGCCGTTGGTGATCGTCGTCGAGTACGGGTCGCCGAGGGGCAGCTGGGTCAGGTCGATGTCGATGTCGCCGGCCGCGTGCTGGTAGAGCGGCCGGACGTCGGCCACCGTGCGCGGGGTCTCGGTGATGTCGCCGACGCCGCCGCGGAAGTCGAGGTTTTCGAACGGCGCCGTCGTCAGGACCATCCCGACGATCGCCAGCGGCACCGCGAGCCCGATCAGGCCGCCCCCGCCGCGGGCGAAGGCACCGGCGACCAGGCCGATGCCGACCACGCCGAGCACGAGCCCGATGATGTGCTGCGCGGAAAACCAGTCCGCGCCGTTGAGGTTCAGCAGCACGCCGGCGCCGGCGGTCAGCACGGCGACCGCGAAGGTCACCGAACCCACCTTGGAGTGCGGCCGCCGCTCAGGGGCCCGGTAGGACGGCGGCGGCGTCGGCCGCGGCGGCTCGGGCGCCGCGTCGGGCAGGTCCCAGCCGGCCGGGTCGGCGGCGAGGGGGTCGAACCCCCGCGACGGCGACGGCGCCTCGGCGGTGTCGGTCATGGTGAAGGCTCCGTTCCCGGTGAAGGCCTCGGTCCGCGCCCCGGTCACGACCGGCGCCGGCCGGTTCAGGTGCCCGCGGCTGCGGTGCAGCAGGTAGAGAGCGGTGGAGATGAGCGCGAAGCCGATCAGGCCGCCCCCGTCGAACCAGGTGGAGCTGAACATCCCGCCGGCACTGACGACGGTGAGCACGGCCAGCACGACGGCGAAGGCGGGCGACACCGACGACCGGCCCCGACCGATGAGGCCTTCGAAGCCGGACACCTCGTCGTTTTCGCCGGGCAGGAACAGCCACGCCAGCAGGTAGAAGGTCAGCCCGAAGCCCCCGAAGACAGTCGCGACCACCAGCGCGATCCGCACGACGACGGGATCCACCCCGTACCGGTACCCGATCCCGGCCGCCACCCCGGCGACCTTCCGCCCCGCCTGCGGCCGCCGCGGCCGGCTGACCCAGAAGTCCTTGACGGTCTCCTCGAAGCCGTTCAGCACCCCCGGCTTCGACGACCGGCTTTCACTCGCACCACTCATACCGAAGAGCATGCGGCACGGGCCGCGGCGGGACATCCGGGATGGTCCCTGAGGTTTCCCGGAGAGGGTCGCGCAACGGCCGGCTCCCCGGCGCGACGATCCGGGGGATCGTGCTGTGGCGGCGAAAACAGGCCCGTTAAGCGCGGTAGGCGTGCCTGCGTACCCCACGGACGCTTCGGCGGTACCTGCTACTCCGTGCACGGCGCCCGCGCCGCCGCTGTCGTCACGACTTCGACGTTCACGAAGGGCCACGCAATGGATCAGGGGTTTCCCCGATGCAACCCCACGCCCCTGCGTGTGACCATGGAGCACGTGCAGGACTCCCTCGACCTCGTGCCCACCGACCAGGCGGTCGTCGTCTCGGACAGGCCCAAGATGTTCCGGCGGCGGTCCGGGCGGGCGATCGCGGGGGTCGCCGGTGGGCTCGCCGATCACCTCGGGGTGCCGGTGCTCTGGGTGCGGACGGCGTTCGCGCTGCTCGCCGCGCTCAACGGGGCCGGGTTGCTCGCCTACGGGCTGCTCTGGGTGTTCGTGCAGCAGCAGGCTCAGGAAGCCGCGGAAGCACCGGCGCCCAAGGAACGGCAGCAGGCGTTCGGCCTGATCGCGCTGGGGGTCGGCCTCGCCGTCGCCAGCGGGACGCTCACCGGGTTCATCAGCGGCTGGGTGGCCGTGCCGCTCGCCGTGGCCATGATCGGTCTCGCGGTCGTCTGGCGGGAGGCCGACGAGTCGCAGCGCCGCCGCTGGCGGGTCGGGGCGAAGGACGGCTTCGCGGGCGCCTTCCTCGGCGGGGGCGGCTGGTCGGCCGCCATCCGGATCGTCGCCGGCGTCGCGCTCGTGATCACCGGCATCACCGTCGTCGTGCTGCGCAGCGGCACGCTCGACCAGGTCCAGTTCGCGCTGATCGCCGTCCTCGCGACGTTGATCGGCGTCGCCGTGCTGACCGTGCCGTTCTGGCTGCGGCTGGTCCGCGACCTCTCCGACGAGCGCAAGGCCCGCATCCGCACCGACGAGCGCGCCGAGATTGCCGCCCACCTGCACGACTCCGTGCTGCAGACCCTCGCCCTCATCCAGAAGCAGAGCGAGCAGCCCCGCGAGGTCGCGCGGCTGGCCCGCAGCCAGGAACGCGAACTGCGCGGCTGGCTCTACGGCCCCAACGGCTACGGCAAGCCGGTCGAGAACGCGGAGGAAGCGACCGGCCAGCTGTCCGAAGCGCTCGCCACGGCGTGCGGCGAGGTCGAGGACACCTTCGCCATCTCCGTCGGCCAGGTCGTCGTCGGCGACGCCGAACTCGACGAGGCGCTGGTCGCGCTCGTCCAGGCCGCCCGCGAGGCCATCGTCAACGCCGCCAAGCACGCCGGGGTCGACGAGGTCAGCGTCTACGCCGAGGTCGAGCCGACCGCGGTCACGGTGTTCGTCCGCGACCGCGGCAAGGGCTTCGACCCCGACCTCGTCCCGGACGACCGCCACGGCCTCGCCGACTCCATCCGCGGCCGGATGACGCGGCACGGCGGCACCTGCAAGGTCCGGACCGCGCCGGGCGAGGGCACCGAGGTGCAGCTCGCCATGCCGGTGAAAGCGGGCAAGGGAGCGGCGTGAGGCGGCTATGCTCGACGACGTGACGGACAGCCAGCGTGAACCGGTCAAGGTGTTCCTCGTCGACGACCACGCCCTGTTCCGCGCGGGGGTGCGCACCGAGCTCGACTCGATCACCGACGAGGTCCGCGTCGTCGGTGAAGCCGGGTCGGTCGCGGAGGCGGTCGCCGGCATCGCGCGGACGAAGCCGCAGGTCGTGCTGCTCGACGTCCACATGCCCGACGGCGGTGGCGCCGAAGTGCTGCGCCGCGTCCGCCCGGAGCTGCCGGACGTCGTCTTCCTGGCGCTTTCGGTCTCGGACGCCGCCGAGGACGTCATCGCGGTCATCCGCGCCGGCGCCCGCGGCTACGTGACGAAGACGATCTCGTCGAAGGAACTGGTCCGCGCGGTGGTCCGCGTCTCCGACGGCGACGCGGTGTTCTCCCCGCGCCTGGCCGGCTTCGTCCTGGACGCGTTCGCCGACCGCCCGGGTTCGGCCCCGATCAACGACCCCGAGCTCGACCTGCTGACCCCCCGCGAGCGCGACGTCCTGCGCCTGCTGGCCCGCGGCTACGCGTACAAGGAAATCGCGTCGGAGCTGTTCATCTCGGTGAAGACGGTCGAGACGCACGTCTCGAGCGTGCTGCGGAAGACCCAGCTTTCGAACCGCTACGAGCTCTCCCGCTGGGCCTCCGACCGCCGCCTCGTCTAGACCCGTTCCAGCACCGGCTCCACCGGCGCCCGCTTCGGGAGCCGCGTCAACGCGACCCCGCCGAGCACGACCACCATGCCCGCGATCACCCGCAGGTGCAGCTGCTCGCCCAGGAACAGCGCGCCGAGCAGCACCGACACGATCGGCAGCAGGTAACCCACCACCGACGCCGCGACCGCGCCCTCGCTCGCCAGCAGCTGGTAGTTGAGCGCGAACGCGAAGCCCGTCGACCCGATCCCCAGCACCAGGATCGCGAGCAGCGGCCCGGTCGACACGTGCACCGGCGTGAACCCGCCCGCCGGCAGCGCGAGCACCAGCATCCCGCTGGCCAGCAGCATCTGGCCCGCCGAAGTCGCGTACGGCGACAGCGACGAGTCCGACAGGTACTTGCCCTCGTAGACGAACGCGAAGCCGTAGCTGGCCGCCGCCGCGAGGCACGCCAGCGCGCCCCAGCTCAGCAGGCCCGACGCCTGCCACGGCGCGAAGATCAGCAGGATCCCGCCCAGCCCGATCAGCAGCCCCGCCAGCCGCGCGCCGCTCATCCGCGACGACGTCCCCATCAGCGGCGCCGCCAGCAGCACCCACAGCGGCGTCGTCGAGTTCAGCACGCCGGTGATCCCCGAATCGACCGTCGTCTCGCCGATGGCGAACAGCAGGAACGGCAGCGCGTTGTGGAAGAACGCCGCGACGGCCAGGTGCCCCCACATCCGGCGGTCGCGCGGCAGCTTCGCCCGCTGCAGCCGGCACAGCACCAGCAGCATCGCCGCACCCAGCACGAGCCGCGCCAGCACCAGCTGGACCGGCGAGAACATCCCCAGCCCCAGCTTGATCCAGAAGAAGCTCGAGCCCCACATCAACGCCAGCGCGCCGATCCGCAGCAGGGTCTTCGTCTCGCCCACCCGGTCCTCCTTCATGATCCGACGTCAGCTTCACGCCAACCAGACGTAAGGACAAGCGAAATTAACTGCAGGAACACTTAAGCTCAGCTGTACGATCGGGCCATGCTCGACGTCCGCCGCATGCAGGTCCTCCGCGCCGTGATCACCAGCGGGTCGATCACCGCCGCGGCCCGCAACCTGGGCTACACGCCGTCCGCGATCAGCCAGCAGCTGTCCGCGCTGGAACGCGAAGCCGGCACCGAACTCCTCGAACGCGTCGGCCGCGGTGTCCGGCCGACGCCGGCGGGCGCGCTGCTGTCCCAGCACGCCGAGACCCTGAGCACCGAGCTCGCCCGGGCCGAGGCGGCGCTGGCCGAGCTCAAGGAGGGCCGCACCGGCCGCGTCTCGATCCGCTACTTCGCCACGGCGGGCGCGTCGCTGGTGCCGCCCGCGATCGCCGCGGTCCGCCGCGAACACCCCGGCGTGCACCTCGACCTCAAGCTCGTCGAACCCGACGACCCGATGACGGACGTCGAGGCGGGCAAGGCCGACGTCGCGATCACCGTCTTCCCGCGCAAGACCCCGCCGGGCAAGGGGGTCGAGCTGATGCACCTGCTCGACGACCCGTACCGCGCCGTGCTGCCGAAGGCGCACCCGCTGGCCCGCAAGCGCGTGCTGGACCTGACGGAGTTCGCCGAAGAGCCGTGGGTCGGCGTCGACGGCCTGCCCGGCATCTGCCGCGACATCCTGGACAGCGCCTGCGCGTCCGCCGGGTTCGCGCCGAACGTCGTCGTCGAGTCCGAGGACTACCAGACGGCGCAGGGGTTCGTCGCTGCCGGCATCGGCGTCGGCCTGATCCCGGAACTCGGCCTCGGGGCGCTGCACCCCGGCGTCGTCGTCCGCCGGATCCGCAACCCGGAGCCGGTCCGCGCGATCCACGCCGCCGTCGCGTCGCGCGCGGCGGGCCACCCGGCCGTCCGCACGCTGCTGGATGCCATGCGTGCGGCGACCGCCAAGGTGGCCTAGACGAAGAACAGCTCCGAAACGAGGATGCCGACCAGCACGGCCGCGAGGATCGCGGCCACGGTGACCAGCGTCTTCTTCGACACCGGCAGGTTCCAAGCCTCGGCGGGCCGGGCCGGCGCGGCGGGTGCCGGCGCGTACTGCGCCGCCGGCGGCGGAACCGGCTGCATCCGCTGGGTTTCCTCCGCCGCGGAGAAGCCGGGGGGCGGCGGGGGGACCGGGATCTGCTGCTGGAACTGCGGGCCCGACGGCGGCATCGGCGGCGCCGCGGGCACCAGCCCCGGGTTGAACGGCGGGGCCGGCGGGGGCGGGGGCGGCGGCATCCCGGGCGCGGTCGGCGGGATGAACGCCGTCTCGCGGCCTTCGGTGATCGCCTTCAGCGAGCGGACGGTGTCCGCCATCGTCGGGCGCGTCTTCGGGTCCGGGCGCAGCATTTTGCGCAGCGCCTCGGTGAGCACGCCCGCGTTCTGCGGCGGGCGCTCGGACGACTGGCCGTCGTCGCCGAACGGCGGCACGCCCTCCACCGCGGTGTAGAGCGTCGCGCCGAGCGAGAAGACGTCCGCGGCCGGCGTCGGCGGCAGCCCGCGCACGACCTCCGGCGCCACGTACGCCGCGTGGGGCCCGCCGCCGCTGATGCCGATGTCGGTGAGCTTCACGCCGCCGTCGTCGGCCAGCAGGACCGTGCCCGGCTCGAGCGTGCGGTGCACGAACCCGGCGGTGTGGATCGCGGCCAGCGCGTTCCCGAGCTGGATGCCCAGCGCCGCCGCCTGGTCCGAGGTGAGCCTGCCGTGCTCGGCGAGGAACGTCGCCATGCTGCGCGAGGGGATGTACTCCATCACGAGCCAGACGTCCTGGCCCTCCGGCAGCACGTCGAACACCTTGATCGCGCTCGGGTGCTCGATCCGGGCCGCGTCCTTGCCCTCCTGCATGGCGGCCGCGCGCGCCTGCTCGGCGCGGTCACCGCCGCCGACGGGCAGGTACATCCGCTTCATCGCGACGGTGCGGAACAGCCGCGTGTCGAACGCCAGCCACACGATGCCCGCGCGGCCGCGGCCGATCGGCTGGTCCAGCCGGAACCGGCCGCCGACGATGGTGCCTTCAGAACTCAAGTCGGATCCTCGGTCATCCGCCGGCGGCTGGTGTGGTCGACCCGGCCGGCGTTGTCGTGTCAGGCGGCGTGGTGGGTGTGGTTGTCTCCGGCGGAGTCGACTTCGGCGTCGTCTTCGGCGTCGTCGGCCTCTCCGTCTCGGTGGCCCGCGACGTCGTCTTCTTCGACGACGACGTCGCTTCCTCCGTGCTCGACGGCAGGTCGACCGTGCTGGTCGGCAGGTCCGTCGTCGACGGCAGCGACTCCGACGTCGCGGCGGGCTTCGGCTTGCTGCTCGACACCGGCGCGGCCGGGGCCTCCGGGTTGTTCGGGCTCAGCAGCCAGACGACGAGGGCGACCAGGCCCACGACCACGACGCCGCCGATGATCGCCGGGCGCTTCCACGCGCCGGGCTTCTCGTCGTCGTCTTCGGGCCGCTGCTGCGGGCGGGGCCGCGGCGGGGGCGGCGGGGCCGGCTCGTCGTCGTAATCGTCGTAGTCGTCCGCGTACGCGTCCTGGCCGTGCGGCGGCACCGGCACCGCGCGGGTCGCGGCCAGCCCGGGCGGCACGCCTCCGTGGCGGTTGTCCTCGGGGTAGGGGTCGTACCCGTCGTAGTCGTCTTCCGGGTAGCCGGTGCCCTCCGGGTAGTCGTCCTCGTCGTAGTACGGGACGGCCTGCGTCGGCGCCTGCCCGTCGAGCAGGCTGCCCGAGTGCCCGGCGGGGATCTCGTCGAACATCTGGGTCGCGTTCGGGTCGGCGAGCGCGGCCCCGCCGAGGACGCCGGCGGCCGGCGCCAGCATGGTCTCCTCCGCCGGGCCGCCGAGTGGCGTCTCACCGCGCGCGACGGCCGCGAGCAGCTCCTCGCACTCCTCGGCGGTCGGCCGGTGCTCGACGTCCGGGTGCAGCAGCACGGCCAGCACGCTGGCCAGCGGCCCGGACTGGCGCGGCGGGTTGATCTGCCCGGCCGCGACCGCGTGCAGCAGGCTCAGCGTGTTCTCGGACAGCCCGAACGGCGGCTGGCCCTCGCACGCGGCGTACAGCGTGGAGCCGAGCGAGAAGACGTCGGACTCCGGGCCGGGGTCGCCGCCGATGGCGACCTCGGGGGCCAGGTAGGCGGGCGTGCCGGCGATCATCCCGGTCTTGGTGACCGTGACGTCGTCCTTGGCGCGGGAGATGCCGAAGTCGGTGATCTTCACGGTGCCGTTGCCGGCGAGCAGGATGTTGCCCGGCTTGATGTCGCGGTGGACGATGCCGACCGCGTGCGCCTCGCGCAGCGCCGCGGCGACCTGGGCGCCGATGCGCGCCACCTCGGTCGGCGGCAGCGTGCGGCGTTCCTGCAGCACGGCGGCCAGGCTGGTGGAGTTGAGGTACTCCATGATCAGGCAGGGCTGGCCGTTGTCGTCGGTGACGACGTCGAAGACGGAGATGGCGTTCGGGTGGTGCAGCCGCGCCGCGATCCGGCCCTCGCGCATGGTGCGCTGCCGGGCGTCTTCCTTGTCGTGCTCGTCCAGGTGCGGCTGGAGCAGGAGCTGCTTGATCGCCACCGTGCGGCCCAGGACCTCGTCGTGCGCCTGCCAGACGGCCCCCATCGCGCCCGTGCCGATCCGGCCGACGATGCGGTATCGATCGGCGACCAGACGACCCTCGTCGCTCACGCGACCTCCCTTTGGGCTCCGACTTCACCAGGGCGTGAGGATAGGTGCCTGGTGACGCGGCCGCGAACACGCCGCGTCGCTGGAGCGTATGCACATGTCGTGGGCTCTGTGCCGGCTTTTCCGAGACCGGCCCGTGACAAGGCTAGGCGCTCACTCTGCGCACACGAATCCGGCACGGGCACTTGAACCAGGGGTGAAGGGATGATCGCCGAGGGCTACATGTACTGGGCCGAAACGAGCTCGGCCTCGGTGATCAGCCCGCCGGTGTCGGCGACCCGGAACAGCTGGGTGACGCGCACCAGCGCGCCGTCCGGCCGGTGCAGCGTGGCGACCGCGAGGATCGAGCCGTCCGGCTTGATCTGCGTGTCGGCTTCCTGCACGTCGATGGCGTCCATCGAGCTCCAGGTGCGGACGAGCTCGCCCGCCGCGCCGCCCGCCAGGTCCGGGCTCAGCAGGGCGAGCGCGCCCCTCGAGTCCCGCGCGATGGCGGCGTAGAAGTCCTTGACCGCCTGGATCTTCCGGCTCGCGCTGCGCGCGTCGGCCGCCTTGTCCGGAACCGGCTCGGCGGTGCTCGGCGTCGTTTCCTGCCGCGCGTCCTCGGTCGTCTTGGTGGCAGTCGTGCCGCCGTCGGCGGGCGAACTCTCCGTCGACTGCCCGGGCCGCGCCGGGGTGCCGCCACCGGCCTGGTGCTGCGGCACGGCGAGGCCGCCGAGCTCAGCGGCGCCGCTGAAGCCGGCGGGGGTGGACTGGCCGCCGGCGGACACCGCGCGGTGCGAACCGGTCAGCATCGGCGCGGCGATCACCGCGCCGGCGACGAGCGCGCCCGCGGCGACGAGGCCGGTCAGCTTGGCGCGGCGGGCGAACCGGCTTTCGGGCTCACCGTCGTCCACGGCCTGCTCCGGTTCGCGCACCGGCTCGGGCCGCGGCGGCAGGAACTTCTGCGGGTCGCGGAAGACCTGCTCGAGATAGTCGCGGTCGGCGTCGCCGACGCCGTCGAGAATCTCGGCCGGGATGACGTCCTCGACGCGGACGGCGTGGGGTGTTTCCCGCCGTGTGCGCTGCCGATCAAGCACGAAAGTCCTCGCTCTGGGTTCCGGGGACGGTCGCTCGGCCGTTCAGCTGAGCGTCCGTTGGTCCGGTCGGCCGACTCGTGGCCGGTTCCGGATCCGCTGTCGTCAGGTAACCCTGTGCGGACGGCGACCACCAGGCTCTGTCGCCGGAATGCCGTCGCGATACGACGAGCGGCAGCTTATGTCACCCACCCGGACCAGGCATAACCGTTCGGCGATCCGCACGTGCATCAGAACGGGCGAACCGCACGTGCACGTACGGTTACTGGCCGTCAGCCGCGATCTTGTCGCCGTCGCCGAACGTCAAGGTGCGCTCCTCGATCGTCTTGGTCCCGTCTGTGTGGGTGACCTCGACGGTGTTGACGGTGACGCCGCGTTGCTGGTCGATGCTGACCTTCTTGACCTCGAAGTAGGCGATGCCGGCGTACCGCTCCGCGAGCGCGTGCGGCCCCTGGTCGTGCAGGTCGCCGGTGGTCACCGACGACGCCGATGCGGGGTCGGTGGTGACCGTGTTGAAGAACTTCTCCGAGTTGTCGCCCATCGTCTGGGCGTCCGGCGGGAAGGAGTACCACCACGGCGGCTTGACCGGGTTCTCGCGCTGGGCGGGCGTGACCGGCGGCTTCTGCGGCGCGCTGGTCGGCGTGGTCGTGCCGGACGTCGTCCCCGAGGGGCCGGCGGAGGTGGTGCTGCCCGGCGCGGAGGCCGAGTCGTCGACCGGCCCCGGGCCGCTGCCGCCACTGGTCTTCTTCTCGCCGGCGTTGTCGTTGTCCGGCCGGGGCGAGCTCTCCGGCCCGGGCGCGGAACCGCCCTCGGAAGGCGGCTGGTCCCCGCCCGTCGGGTCGACGACCGTCGGCACGCCCTGGTAACCGGGCCACGACCCTTGGACGGCCTGGTCCACCGGCGGTTTCCCGACGAGGAAGGACCCGGCGCACAGCAGCCCGACGACGACGGCGCCGGACGCGCCGGTGGCGAACCAGGCGGCCTTGCGCCACGTCTTCGGCGGCGTCACGGACGCGGGCACCGAGCCGATGGTGAAGCCGCCGAGCCCGTCGATCGGGGGCGCGCTGTAGATGCGGACGTCGTCTTCGTCCAGGTCGACGCCGCGCGGCGGCGGCGCGGCCAGCGAGACGCGGGTGCGGCGCGCGGCCTGGTCGGCGCGGGACTCGGCCGGTGGGGGCTCGAAGTCGTCGTGGTCGTCGGCGGCGGTGTCCACCGGGAGGCTGCCGTGCGCGGCGGGGAACAGCGGCCCGCCGTCTCGCGGCTGGGGCAGCGGGAGCGAGCCCGAGAGCGAACCGCCCCCCGGCTGCGGGAGCAGCGGGAGTGAGCCGGACGGCTGCGTGGCGGACAGGGTGCCCGGTCCGCCTTGCCGCCGAAAGGGACGTGAGCCGGGGTCCGGCGCCGCCGCGCGGTACAGGGGGAGCGAGCCGGACACCGGCGGGTCGACCGGGGTCGCGCGGTGGCGCACCGGGCGGTGCGGCGGCAGCGGCGGCGTCCAGTCTTCCGCGCCGCCGGGCCGGTGCCGTCCGGGGTGCGCGGGAGCGGCGCCGCGTCCGTGGAACTCCGTGCCGTTGCTCATGTGGGCTCGACCACCCGGCCGACGAGTCCTGACGCCATCCGGCGGCGGGACGACCCGAACGGAGCACCCTCACGAGCGGAATCGCGTTCGGAATCCTGCGCAGATGCACGCGCATGCGACAGTGGACGCGCGGGGCCGGTGCCCCCGCGCGTCTTCCGGGCATCGCCCGACCCAGACGCAAGGGTCCTCACGACGCCAACCCTAAAAGCATCCGGCGGCGAAAGTCGCCCCCAAACCTGCAAGTTGCAGAGGTTTCACTCGGTCGGGCGCGACCGATCGGGCGAAGGTGACGCTATGAAGTTTCACGCTGCGCCATCAGGCCAGTTCAGGGGATTCAGCCGCCGGTGCGGTAACGGTCCCGGGTGGATTGCAGGGCCTTCGTGGCCACCGCACCGCTACCCGCGGCGATGAGGATCGCCACGATGTCGAGCGTCGTTCCCCCGGCCGTGAGCAACCAGGCGAAGAGCGAAGCCGCGGTGGTGCCGCCGGCGACGGCCCACCGGCTGCGGACGTACTGCCCGACCGGGGCCCCGCTGGCACCGCGCTTGCCCGCCGCGCTGTTCAGCAGCGCCAGATAACCCACATGGCCCAGTGCGGCCAGCACGCCGGCGAGCGCGACGATGACGGCGATGAGGTTCACGAGCGAGTCCATGTGCCCAGTCTGCCTGTGCCCGGGCCACCGGTGCCTCCGGGAAGTCCCCGAATTCGGCCAACCGTTACCGGCCGAGCCTGCCCCGGCCCAGGTTCAGCAGCGCCATGGCGAGCTGGCGGCCGTCCGGCCCGAGTTCGCGGTAGCGCGCGAGCACGTCCATCTCGCGGTTGTAGACGATGCGCGTGCCGCCGGCGGCCATCCGCGCGGCCCCGATCGTCTTGGACACCTCGACCCGGCGTTTCACCAGCCGCAGGATCTCCTTGTCCAGCCAGTCGATCTCCTCGCGCAGCGCCGAGATGTCGTCGCCCGCGGGGGTGTGCTCGGCGGGCTGGCCGTCGGCGTTCGTCGCTTGTGCGTTCATCGGGACCTCTTCCTCGAATCCCGGACCCGGCCCCAGGGACGGCGACAGCCCCGGGTCCGTGGACTCCGGGGCTGGCGGTGATGGCGGTAGTGGCACTACGCGATCACGGGAGCCGGAGTCCGGGTCCCGTAAAAAAATCGCTCAGCGTGGTGCCGCATGCGCTCAGTATGGCACAGGGGCACCGGCGCGCTCCCGGAACGACCGCGCGCCCGCGTGCACCACGAGGCTGACGGTGAGCCAGAACATCGGGAAGGCCGGCCAGAAGAAGCCGGCGCCGAGCACCGCCCACCGGACGATCGCCACCACCGAAAGCGCGACCACGACGGCGAGGTGGAAGCGCAGCGCCGGGTGCCGCCGCAACGCGTCCCGGGTGAGCGGGAACCCCGGCCGCGGCGGCGCGGGCCGC
Source organism: Amycolatopsis sp. FBCC-B4732 (assembly GCF_023008405.1). Lineage (NCBI taxonomy): Bacteria > Bacillati > Actinomycetota > Actinomycetes > Pseudonocardiales > Pseudonocardiaceae > Amycolatopsis > Amycolatopsis sp. FBCC-B4732. The sequence continues at coordinate 7,418,932 of NZ_CP095376.1, read as the reverse complement.
GGCAGGTCGGTGGTGAGCGCGGTCAGTTCGTCGGTGAACCGCGCGGCGTAGACGCCGGAGAGGCGCTCTTCGACCTCTTCGAGGGTGAGCCGGCCTTCGGAACCGGCGGACTGGACGGTCTTGGCGACGCGCTCGCGATCGGCGTCGGCGGCCCGGATGCGGGCGGGGTTCGGTGCGTTCATGCCCACCGATGCTCCGCGCGGCGCGGCGTCGGCGCGTCGGGCAGCAGGCGACATTCCCCCGCTACGCCCGGCGCGGTACCCGGGTTTCCGGCGCCGGATGGGCACCCCGTGGCGCCCGCCTCGCCGGGCCGCCGCCAGCCCGCGTCCCGACCGCCTCGGTACTCCAAGCCCGGCCACCTTTCGCCCCGCGCCCGCAACCGAGCGGCGCACGCCGCCTCGCGCGCGGACACGCGTCCGCCCGCACACGCGCCCCCGCGCGAACCCCGACACCGCGGCCCCGCGCCGGGCACGCTCTGCCGTCCTCCTGCCCGCCCGGGGTAGCGTGGACGGACGATGGACACCCTCTTCGATCTCCCCGCCGCGACCCCTGCGCGCAAGCCCGCCGCCGGCGGGCAGGCCGAGCTGCTCGACGACCTCAACCCCGCCCAGCGCGAAGCCGTCACCCACGCCGGTGGCCCGCTGCTGGTGGTGGCGGGCGCGGGATCGGGCAAGACCAGGGTGCTGACCCGCCGGATCGCCTACCTGCTCGGGCAACGCCGCGTGCACCCGGGCGAAATCATGGCGATCACGTTCACCAACAAGGCCGCCGCCGAAATGCGCGAGCGCGTCGCCGCGCTCGTCGGGCGCCGCGCGAACGCCATGTGGGTGTCGACGTTCCACTCGATGTGCGTGCGGATCCTGCGCCGTGAAGCCAAAACGCTCGACATGTCGTCGAGCTTCTCGATCTACGACTCCGACGACACCAAGCGGCTGATCACCTTGGTGGCGCGGGACCTCGACATCGACCCGAAGCGGTACGCCGCGCGCACGCTCGCCATCCACATCTCGAACCTGAAGAACGAGCTCACCGACCCGGAGACGGCGGCGGCGAACGCGGGCAACGACCTCGAGCGCCGCGTCGCCGAGGTCTACGCCGAGTACCAGCGGCGGCTCAACCAGGCCAACGCCTTCGACTTCGACGACCTCATCATGCGCACGGTTTCGCTGCTGCAGGCGTTCCCCGCCGTCGCCGAGTACTACCGGCGCCGGTTCCGCCACGTGCTGGTCGACGAGTACCAGGACACGAACCACGCGCAGTACACGCTGGTCCGCGAGCTGGCCGGGACCGTGCCGAACGACGCGGGCGTCGAGCCGGCCGAGCTGGTCGTGGTCGGTGACGCGGACCAGTCGATCTACGCCTTCCGCGGCGCGACGATCCGCAACATCGAAGAGTTCGAGCGGGACTTCCCGAACGCGCACACCATCCTGCTGGAGCAGAACTACCGCTCCACGCAGACGATCCTGTCCGCGGCCAACGCCGTCATCGAGCGCAACCCGAACCGCCGGGCGAAGCGGCTGTGGACGGATTCGGGCGACGGCGAAAAGATCGTCGGCTACGTCTCGGACAACGACCACGACGAAGCCGCGTTCGTGGCGGGCGAAATCGACGCGCTGGCGGAACGGGGCGAGGCCGACTACTCCGACGTCGCCGTCTTCTACCGCACCAACAACCAGTCCCGCGTCTTCGAAGAGATCTTCATCCGGCTCGGCCTGCCGTACAAGGTCGTCGGCGGCGTGCGGTTCTACGAGCGGCGCGAAGTCCGCGACATGATCGCGTACCTGCGCGTGCTGGCGAACCCGGAGGACACGGTCAGCCTGCGGCGCGTGCTGAACGTGCCCAAGCGCGGCATCGGCGACCGCGCCGAAGCCGTCGTGGCGACGCACGCCGAGCGCGAGCGGATCTCGTTCGCGGCCGCGTTGCGCGACGCCGTCGAAGGCAAGGTGCCGCTGCTGAACCCGCGCTCGGTCAAGGCGATCACCGGGTTCGTCGGCCTGCTCGACGAACTGGGGCTGCTGGTCGAGCAGGGCGCCGAGGTGCACGACGTCCTCGAAGCCGTGCTGGAGAAGACCGGCTACCGCATCGAACTCGAGGAATCGGAAGACCCGCAGGACCACACGCGCGTGGAGAACCTCGACGAGCTCGTCACGGTCGCGCGCGAGTTCACCGAGATCACCGCCGAGGTCGTCGCGGACGAGAACGCCGAGCTCGTCGTCGAGCCCGGGGTGCCGGCGCCGGGTTCGCTGCCCGCGTTCCTGGAGCGCGTTTCCCTGGTGGCGGACGCCGATTCGGTGCCTTCGCCGGACGGCGGCGAGGAAGGCGACGGCGGCGCGGGCGTGGTCACGCTGATGACCGTGCACACCGCGAAGGGCCTGGAGTACCCGGTCGTGTTCTGCACCGGTTGGGAGGACGGCGTTTTCCCGCACATGCGGGCGCTGGGCGACCCGACGGAGCTGGCCGAAGAACGGCGGCTCGCGTACGTCGCGATCACGCGGGCGAGGAAGCGGCTGTACGTCTCGCGCGCGATCACGCGCTCGGCGTGGGGCCAGCCGTCGATGAACCCGGCTTCGCGGTTCCTCGACGAGCTGCCGGCGGACCTCGTGGACTGGCGGCGCCTGGAACCGTCCAGCCCCGGTTTCGGCTTCGGCGGCGGCTCGCGTGGCACCCCGCGCGCGGCGACGACGTGGGGCGGCAGGCGGACTTCGTCCCCGTCGGCTTCGTCGGGCACGCCGTCGTTCGGCAAGGGCTGGAAGGACACGGTGGCGCTGAAGCTGGACGTCGGCGACCGGGTCAGCCACGACAAGTACGGCCTGGGCACGGTCATCTCCTGCGACGGCGTCGGCCCCCGCGCGACGGCGACGATCGACTTCGGCGCGGCGGGCAAGGTCCGCCTGATGCTGATCGGCAGCGTCCCGATGGTGAAGCTCTAGCGCAACCCGGACGAGTGAATCCGGCGGCGATCCCCGCGATCGCCGCCGGAATCGTCGTACCCACCCGGTACAACTGACCCCGTAATCGAACAAAGGTTCGATGGAGGGGGTAGTGTGGTGTGGACGCGGTGCTGTTTCACCTGTTGGCCGAAGGGGTACAAAAATACCTGCGAGGAGTCCTGCGGACGACGGTTTCGGATCGGGGTCCGGAGCCTTCGGGGGCCTCAGGAAGCGCCTCGCGTGCGGGAGCGGAGGCGTGCCGGCTGGCCGCCGCCTGGCGAGCGCTGCTCAGGCAGCACGAGCTCGGCGCGGACGGGCACTGCGTCACCTGCGGCCGGGGACGCCGCTGGACGACCAGGGCCCGGAGTGCCGCGCGTGTCCGCTCCGCGGGGGGCGCACGGGGCGTCGTGCCCTGGGGCTGGCTGCCCGTGCGACGGCCGACCGAGCTGTGCTCGGTGCGGCAGGTCGCGGTGGCGTATTTCCTCCGCCGGTTGCCGGGCGGGTACCGCTAAGGCGTTGCGGGCGCTGAGAAGCCGGTGGCGGGCTTTTCGCGGCCCCGCTGTGGTTCCGGACGTTCCGGTGGGTTCCGGCGGTGCTGAGGCCGGTTCCGCGTCCGATGAGGTCCGGACCACTGCGCGTACGGCTTTCCCGAGGGATGGCCGGGGTATGGCCGCCTCGAGGGGCGGCCGGGGTGGGAACGGATCAGAGAACGATGCCGCGCGCGGCCAGCCACGGCCGGGGGTCGATCTTCTTGGTGCCGTTCTGCCACACCTCGAAGTGCAGGTGCGGGCCGGTGCTCTGACCGCGGTTGCCGATCTCGGCGATCTGCTGGCCGCACTTGACCTTCTGCCCCTCCTTGACGGAGAAGCTGTTCATGTGGCCGTAGACCTGGATCGTGCCGTCGTCGAGCTGGACGCGGACCCAGAGGCCGAAGCCGCTGGCCGGGCCGGCCTCGATCACGGTGCCGTCGGAGGCGGCGTAGATCGGGGTGCCGATGGCGTTGGCGATGTCGATGCCGAGGTGGCTCGTGCCCCACCGGGCACCGAAGCCCGAGGTGAAGGTGCCGTGCGCGGGCAGGCAGGTCTTGGGGCGAGCGGCTTCTTCGGCGGCCTTGCGGGCGGCGTCGGCTTCGCGCTGCTCACGGGCCTGCGTGATGGAGGCGGAGTCCGCGATCTTGGCGGCCTCGGCGGAAGCGTCGACGGCGTGGCCGGTCGGCAGGAGTTCCGGGGCGCCCCCGGTGCCCGCACCTCCCGCGGTGAGCGAAGCGCTGGCGTCCTGGCTGTTGGCCAGCGGCGTCACGGCCGCGTCGGAGTCGGTGACGGTCTTGAGGGTCTGCCCTGCCGCTGCGGCAGCGAACGCTCCGGCAGCAACAGCGGCGACCACGACACGGCCGCGAAGGGCCGAGGAGGGCGGGGCGATGCGGTGCGCACCCCGGACACGAACGACCGCACCTTCCAGTGCGTCCTTCAGTGCCGGGGAAGGAGCTTGGCCGCCGGGGGAGCGGTGTGAAGCCAAGACAGGGCCTTCCATCGTCGGGGAGCCGGGTCGAGGACTGCGGGCGGGGGAACCCGGTGAGCCAACCTCGGGGGTGGTTCGCTCGGTGTCCTACTTCGTGACCTGACTGTAATGGGGACCCCGGGACAGTAACGAAGGGGCACCGCTATCGGCAAGATCTGCCTCATCCGGCGGCCGATCGGGTGGCAGCCGGGCGACGCTCACCTGTGACAATTACCCAAAGTTAGAGGGGGTTTACTGCATTGGTTGTGACTTGCCTTACAGCTCTTGCGGGCGGTTTAAGCCAACCAAGGTCCGGGGAGGCCCCTGAGGGTCGGAATAAGGGTTTGCCAGGGGATGTTTAAACATCTTCGACTCCATCGGGTCGGTCGGGGAGCCTTTCCGGCCTGCTCGCAGGCGGGTTGAGCCGCGGGCGGATGCGACCGTTCATCGACGCAGGAGAACCGCTCGCCGACTGATTGAGCAAGATCGCGGTTGACTGCCGGATTTGTCCCCTTGTGCACCCGTGATCGCGCGCCAGAGGCACGCGCGGTGCGCCCGAGATCCGCGATGCAGCTCTCGCGGGCCCGAGGCTTCTCGCGCACCTCGCCTGATCATCGACTCGCGCCCGAACCGGCCCGGTACGCGCCTCACCTCGCCGGTCCGCGCACAACCCGACTCAAGCTGACCGGCGGCGACTTCACCCGGACCCGTTCGCCGACTCGTAGCCCGCTGGCCCTTTCCTCTCGTTACGGGCTTCGCCAGCCAGGCTCCGCGCCTCTCGCCTGACCTCGCCAGGCCCTGTGCCCACCTCTCCTGGAGCTTCCCGCACCCGCCTCGCTCTCTCGCGCCCTTCGGCCTTGCCGGTCCGGCGCTTTCGGTCGCCCGTGCCCTTCGGCCTCGCCAGCCGGGAGTCCTCGGCGGTCCGCGCCCTCTGGTCTCGCCGATCCGGCGTCCTCTACGGTCCGCGCCCTCGCGCCTTGCCGGCCTGGCGTCCTCGGTGGTCCGCGCTCGCCGGCCGGGCGCCCCGGATTGCCCGTGCCCTCCGGCCTCGCTGGCCTGGCGTCCTCGGTCATGCGCGCTCTCCGGCCTCGCCGGCCTGGCGCTCTCGGTCATGCGCGCCCTTCGGCCTCGCCGATCCGGCGCCCGCTCTTCGGCTCCGCCGGCCCCCCGCCCCAGGTCGCCTGTGCCCTGCGGCTTCGCCGATCCGGCGCTCCCGGGTTGCCCGCGCCCTCTGGCTTCACCGGCCTGGCGTCCTCGGTCATGCGCGCCCTTCGGCCTCGCTGGCCTGGCGCTCTCGGTGATGCGCGCCCTTCGGCCTCGCTGGCCTGGCGCTCTCGGTGATGCGCGCCCTTCGGCCTCGCTGGCCTGGCGCTCTCGGTGATGCGCGCCCTTCGGCCTCGCTGGCCTGGCGCTCTCGGTCATGCGCGCCCTTCGGCCTCGCCGATCCGGCGCCCGCGCTCTCCGGCTCCGCCGGCCCCCCGCCCCAGGTCGCCCGTGCTCTCCGGCTCCGCCCGCCCCAGGTCGCCTGTGCCCTGCGGCTTCGCCGATCCGGCGCCCCCGGGTTGCCCGCGCTCTCCGGCCCGCCGCCCCCGTTACCGTCTTCGTAGTTCCTGATCAAGGAGCTGTGGTCACCAGGTCCGGCATGACTAACGCCCCCAGTCGCTTCCATGATCCGGGGGGTGGTGTCACCGGGCCTGGTGGCATCGAGGGACCGCTGAATAGGGACACGGCCACCAGAAGGTAGGTCTCGTCGTAACGTGGGTGCCGGCCATCGATGCCAGACCGGTGACCACCCGCGGCGAACGAACGGCATGGTGGATGAGCAGCACTTTCAGCGTGTTCCTCGGCCTGGACGTCGGCAAAGACGCCCATCACGCCGTCGGGCTCGACCCGGCCGGCAAACGGCTGCATGACGGGCCGCTGCCCAACACCGAACCGAAGCTGCGAGCCCTGTTCGATAAGCTCGCCGGGCACGGGCCGCTGCTGGTCGTGGTCGATCAGCCGGCCACGATCGGGGCGCTGCCGGTCGCGGTCGCCCGCGCCGCCGGGCACCAGGTCGCGTACCTGCCCGGGCTGGCGATGCGCCGCATCGCCGACCTCTACCCCGGCCGGGCGAAGACCGACGCCCGCGATGCGTTCATCATCGCCGACGCCGCCCGCTCGCTGCCGCACACGCTGCGCCCGGTCGACGTCGGTGACGACGCGCTGGCCGAGCTGGAGGTACTGGTCGGGTTCGACGACGACCTGGCCGGCGAAGCCACCCGCATCAGCAACCGCATCCGCGGCCTGCTCACCGGCATCCACCCCGCCCTCGAACACGCGATCGGCCCGCGGATCTCGCATCCGGCGGTGCTGGAGATCCTCTCCCGCTGCGGCGGCCCGGCCGGCATCGCCCAGGCCGGCCGCCGCAAACTGACCGCGATCGCGAAGGTCCATGCGCCTCGCATGGGCGAGCGGCTGGTCGAGGCGATCATGACCGCGCTCGGCGAGCAGACCGTCACCGTCCCGGGCACCGCCGCTGCCGACACTGTCTTGCCGCGGCTGGCGGACAGCTTGAAAACCGTGCTGCAGCAACGCAAACAGGTTGCTGAGCAGGTTGAGGGGATACTTGATGCGCACCCTCTTGCCGGGGTCCTGACCTCGATGCCCGGCATCGGCGTCAGGACCGCAGCCCGCATCCTCCTCGAGGTCGGCGACGCCACGAACTTCGCCAGCTCGGGGCACCTGGCCGCCTACGCCGGCATCGCCCCGGTCACCCGCAGCTCCGGAACATCGATCAAGGGCGAACATCCGGCCCGGACCGGCAACCGCCAGCTCAAACGGGCGTTCTTCCTCGCCGCCTTCGCCTCGTTGTCCGACCCGACCAGCCGGGCCTACTACGACCGCAAACGGGCCGAGGGCAAGAAGCACAACGCCGCCCTCATCTGCCTGGCCCGCCGACGCTGCGATGTCCTCTACGCCATGCTCCGCAACGGCACCCACTACCGACACCCCGAACCCACCCCAGCCCCGGCTGCGGCTTGACAACCCCATAGGGACACCCCCCCGCCGGTCGCCCGCGCCGTTCGCCGCTTCCCGTGCCCGCCCCTCCCACCCCCTCCTCCGCCTGCCCCCACCGCGTCCACGGTCACTCCACCCGGGCCCGTTCGCCGACTCGTGGCCCGCTGGTCCCTCCCGCTCCGCCCAACCTTGCTAGCGTCGCCAGCAATGCCCCCACGCTCAGAACCCCCAGGCCGGAGCACCCCCGGCGCCCCGGCCACCCCGCCGGCTCCCGCGGCCCGTCCCACCAGCGAGCGGACCCCACCGCAGACCTGGGCCGAAGACGACCGCCCCCAGACCCTCGCCCTCGGGCTCGCCGCCGCCGGGGCCGTCGCGCTCGCCGCCGGTGCCGTCGCGCACGTCTCACCGGACGCCGCTCCCGGGTTCACCAGCTGGCCCTGGCTCGCCGTTCTCGCGCTGGCCCCCGTCGCCGCCGCCATCTGGGCCGCCGGAAAACGGCCCGCGCTGGCCGGGGGCCTGATCCTCGGCCTCGCCGCCCTCGCGCCCGGACGGCTGGTCCTCGACCTCCAGTTCGCCGTCAACGGGCCGCTCGCCGTCCGGCCGGAGCTCTACCTCGCCGACCGGTTCGTCGGGGGCTCGGCCGTCGGTGCCGGGTTCTGGCTGCTCGTCGCCGGGCACCTGCTCACCGTGGCCGCGGGCGTCGCGGCCTGGCGGGCGAGCCGGTCCGCCGAAGAACCCGAACGGCGGCGGTGGCGGCTGCTCGTGCCGCTGCTCGCCGTCACCGCTTCGGTCGGGTTGCTGACCGCCCCCGTCTCCGCCGCCAACGGCTTCCTCCTCGCGCGCTCGTCCTTCGAAGGACCCTGGCCCGCCCTCGGCGGCTACCTCCTGCTCGCCGCCGCGCTTCCGCTGGCCGCCGCGCTCGCGCTCGCCGCGCCCGCCGAACGGACCGCGCGCGGGGCGCTGCTCGGGCTGGCCGCCGGTGCGTTCGGCGTCGCCGTGCCGCCCGTGCTCGCCGGGCTCCTGCGGGCCGACCTCGGCGTCACCTGGGGGCCCGTCCTCGTCCTCCTCACGACGGCTGTCATCGGCGCGCTCGCCTTCACCCGGCTCACCGAACGGCCCGCGAACGACGAGGCCGACCTGAAGATCCCCGGCCTCTTCTGGTGGCGGCTCGTCACCGGGCTGCTCGGCCTCGTCACCGCGGTCGCCGCGCTGATCGGCAGCTTCGCGCCGCAGGTCGCCGTCACCGCGCTGAACCCCGGGGCCACCGCGCCGGTCAGCGCCGCCGCCGAAAGTCCGGCGCGCTGGTTCCTGCTCGTCGCCGCCGTCGTGCTGGCCGTGACCGCACTCGGCGTCCTCGTCCCGAAAACCGCGCCGGGCGCGCGGCCGCTGCTCGGGCTCCTCTGGGCCGGGATCGTCCTCGCGGGCACCGCCGTCCTCAACACCGCGCTCACCGCCACCCAGGCCGGCAACCTCGGCGGCTTCGGGGGCACCGCCGCCCCCGCCTTCAGCTACGACCTCGGGGCCGGCGCCGCCTGGACGTTCGCCGCGCTCGTGCTCGCCGTGCTGACCGCCCTCGCCGCCGTCGGGACCGGGGTCGTCGAACGCGAGGACGCCGGGAGCGCCGCCGAGGCGGACAAGAACGTGCTCACGCCCGTCGTCGCCGGGGCCGTGCTGGCCGTCGCCGGCTTCGGGCTGCCCGTCTTCACCGTGCCCGGCTACGTCGCGCCCGGGCTGTGGTCGGACTTCGACACCCCGTCGTGGGGGCTGCTGACCGCCGCCGTGGCCGTCGTCGGTGCCGCCGCGCTCGCGCTGCGGTCCCGGCCGAAGCCCGCGGCGGCGCTGCTGGCCGGCGCCGCCGTGCTCACCGGCCTGCACGCCGCGGAGCTGCCGCTCGTCGGCGGGACGCTCGGCGGCGCGAGCCCGGCGACCGGGTTCTGGCTCGCCCTCGCCGCCGCCGTCGCGCTGCTGATCGCGGCCGGGCTGGCCGCCGCGGGCGGACGCCGTGACGCGTGAGCGCCGCCGGGTGCTGCTCGTCGAGTTCGCCCGGCCCGACCCGGCCGCCGTCGCGCTGGGCCGCCTCCTGCGCGACGAAGGCGTCGAGGTCGTCCACGCCGGACCGCTGGCCACCGAAGAGCAGATCCTGCGCACCGCCGAGCAGGAGGACCCGGACGCGGTGGGCGTCCTCGGCGACGCGCCCTCGGCGGAACTCGAGGCCGCGCTGAGCGACTTCGCCGTCTTCACGACCCCCGAAGAAGCCGTGGAATGGCTGCCCGGTGGGCGGTCTCACACCTCGGGAACACCGTCTGACCGCGCACGGTGACCGACTTCACCAGGTGCGGAGTCCCCGCCGTTCACGCAGGTCGCTAACCTCGACTGGTCCGACAGCGCGGTCCGGTAACGCGGACCACCACAGTGGCGTGTCGTCAGGAGACTGGAGTAGTGGACCTCTACGAGTACCAGGCGAGGGATCTCTTCGCCGCCCACGGAGTACCGGTTCTGCCGGGCTCGGTGGCAAGCACCCCCGAAGAAGCCAAGACCGCCGCGGAGCAGATCGGTAACCAGGTCGTCGTCAAGGCGCAGGTGAAGGTCGGCGGCCGTGGCAAGGCGGGCGGCGTCAAGCTGGCCCAGACGCCGGACGAGGCGAAGGAGAAGGCGGAAGCCATCCTCGGCCTCGACATCAAGGGCCACATCACGCGCCGCGTGCTCGTGGCGGAAGCTTCGGACATCGCGTCCGAGTACTACTTCTCCTTCCTGCTGGACCGCGCGAACCGCACGTTCCTGGCGATGGCGTCCTCCGAGGGCGGCATGGAGATCGAGCAGCTCGCCGTCGAGCGCCCCGAAGCGCTCGCGAAGATCCCGGTCGACTCGATCGCCGGTGTCGACAAGGCGAAGGCGCTCGAGATCCTGAAGGCCGGCAACTTCCCGGCCGACATCATCGACGAGGCCGCCGACGTCGTCGTGAAGCTCTGGGAGACCTTCGTCTCCGAGGACGCCACCCTCGTCGAGGTCAACCCGCTGGTCCGCGACCCGCAGGACAAGATCATCGCCCTCGACGGCAAGGTCACCCTCGACGAGAACGCGGACTTCCGCCAGCCGGGTCACGAAGCCCTGGTGGACAAGGAAGCCGAGAACCCGCTCGAGGCGAAGGCCAAGGCCAAGAACCTCAACTACGTCAAGCTCGACGGCCAGGTCGGCATCATCGGCAACGGCGCGGGCCTCGTCATGTCCACTTTGGACGTGGTGGCGTACGCGGGCGAGAAGCACGGCGGCGTGAAGCCGGCGAACTTCCTCGACATCGGCGGCGGCGCGTCGGCCGAGGTCATGGCGGCCGGGCTGGACGTCATCCTCAACGACACCGACGTGAAGAGCGTCTTCGTCAACGTCTTCGGCGGCATCACCGCCTGCGACGCGGTGGCGAACGGCATCGTCGAGGCCCTGAAGATCCTGGGCGACGAGGCCAGCAAGCCGCTGGTCGTCCGCCTGGACGGCAACAACGTCGTGGAGGGTCGCCAGATCCTGGCGGACGCGAACCACCCGCTCGTCACCGTGGTGGACACAATGGACAACGCGGCCGACAAGGCTGCCGAGCTCGCCGCGGCAGGTGCGTGAGATGTCGATCTTCATCAACGAGAACAGCAAGGTCATCGTGCAGGGGCTCACCGGCTCCGAAGGCATGAAGCACGCGACCAAGATGCTGAAGTCCGGCACGAACATCGTGGGTGGCGTCAACGCCCGCAAGGCCGGCCAGACCGTCACCATCGAGGGCAAGGACCTCAAGGTCTTCGGCACCGTCGAAGAGGCGATCAAGGAGACCGGCGCGGACGTGTCGGTCATCTTCGTGCCGCCGAAGTTCGCGAAGGACGCGGTCATCGAGGCGATCGACGCCGAGATCCCGCTGGCCGTCGTCATCACCGAGGGCATCCCGGTGCACGACTCGGCCTACTTCTGGGCGCACGCCGTCGCGAAGGGCAACACGACCCGGATCATCGGGCCGAACTGCCCCGGCGTGATCAGCCCGGGCAAGTCGAACGCCGGCATCATCCCGGCCGACATCTCCGGCCCGGGCCAGATCGGCCTCGTGTCGAAGTCCGGCACGCTGACCTACCAGATGATGTACGAGCTGCGGGACATCGGCTTCTCCACCGCGGTCGGCATCGGCGGTGACCCCATCATCGGCACCACGCACATCGACGCCCTCGAGGCGTTCGAGGCGGACCCCGAGACCAAGGTCATCGTGATGATCGGCGAGATCGGTGGCGACGCCGAAGAGCGCGCCGCGGCCTACATCAAGGAGAACGTGACGAAGCCGGTCGTCGGCTACGTCGCGGGCTTCACCGCGCCCGAGGGCAAGACCATGGGCCACGCCGGCGCCATCGTGTCGGGCTCCTCCGGCACGGCCGCCGCGAAGAAGGAGGCCCTCGAGGCCGCCGGCGTCAAGGTCGGCAAGACCCCGAGCGAGACCGCCGTCCTCGCACGTGAGCTGTACAACAGCCTCGGCTGACGACAGCGGGTAACCGCAGGTGGAGCCGGGCACTCACAAGGTGCCCGGCTCTCCTCCGTTGGAGCACGAAACCTCCTGAGGTATTCACGCGTCTGGTGGGCTGAGGGCTTGCGAGTGCGCTAGCGTTCTGCGCACACAAGCCGCCTCGTCTTCCCCCGGGTGCCCGCGTGCCCCGGAGTGCCGGTCGAACCGACAGGAGTGCATCCGATGACCTTCCCCAGCGGCGGGCCTGGCTACCCCCAGCAGGGTGGCGGCCAACAGCCCCCCGGTCCCCCGTCCAGTGGCTTCCCGGCGCAGCAGTCCCACGCGCACCCGGCGCCGTCGGGCCCCGGCGGCCTGCCGCAGAACCTGCCGCTGCTGCTCGCCCTGGTCGTCACCGGCCTCAGCCTCGTGCAGTACTTCCTCGGGTTCGTCGACACCGGCGAAGTCGGCCTCGGCGGGGTCTTCCTGCTCGGTGGCGGTCTGCTCGCCGCGCTCCAGGTGCTGCCGAAGGGGCCGCGGACGCTGCCGTTCGCGGCGCTGTTCAGCGTGCTCGGCATGCTCGACGTCCTGGACACGCTGATCGGTCTGCAGACGACGCCCGGGGTCGTCATCGTCATCCTGATCCTGGCGTTCCTGCAGGCGGCCGCCGCGGTCGGCGCGCTGCTCATCGAGCACGGCGTGATCAAGCCGCCGTCGCCGAAGCCCGCCGCGCCGTCCTACGGCGGTCAGCAGCAGTTCAACCAGCCCGGCCAGCAGCAGCAGTACGGCCAGCCGGGTCAGCCGGGTCAGCAGTTCGGCCAGCCGGGGCACGGCCCGGGCCCGGTCGCCCAGGCCGGGGAGCCGTCGGCCCCGTTCTCGCAGCCGGGCCAGTACGGCTCGCCGAACCCGCCGTCGACCACGCCGCCGCCGGGGCAGCAGGCCACGACGTACGCCCCGCAGCAGGGCTCGTTCTTCCAGCAGCCGCCGTCGGACAACCCGGGCACCCCGCCCGGTGGCTTCGGCAAGTCGAACTGACGCGGTAGTCCGAAACACCCGCTGTGACGCAGAGTGTCACAGCGGGTGTTTTGCGCTCCGGGGGTGACTCGACCGGGTGGGTTGGCTTTCCCACGTCGGACGGCGGCGGCGTGGCTCACCCGGACGGACCAGCCCGGGTGTCAGGGTGCGGATCATGGACCTGCTCACCGATGCCCGCGAAGAGCCGGTGAGCGACCTCGAACCCGGCGTCGGACTCTCCGGGGCGGCGCGGGTGCGGGTGTTGCTCGCCGCCGCCCTCGGCCCGCTGGTCACCGGCTACGCCGCCGTCGCGGCCGTGCTGACCCTGGTCGCGCTCACCGCCGACCGCGCCGTCTTCTCCGGCACCGGCGTGCTGCTGGCCGCCGGTCCCGGGTGGCTCGCCGCGCACCAGGTCCGCCTCGGCCTCGGCGGCCACCCGCTCGGCGTGCTCCCGCTGCTGCCGACGCTCGGCGTGACCCTGCTGGCCGCGCGGACGGCGGCCGGCGCCGCCCAGCGCCTCGGCTGCCGGTCGGCCCGCGAAGCGCTCCCCGTGCTGCTCACGATCACCACCGCGCACGCGGTGTTCGGGCTGGTCGTCGCGCTCGGCGCGCAGGGCTCGCCGGTGACGGCGAACCCGCTGGTCGCCTTCGCCGTGCCCGGGCTGCTCGCCGCCGCGGCCGCGTTCGTCGGCGTCACCCGGTCCTGCGGGCTGCCGGACGTCGTCGCGGAGCGCCTCGACCCCCTCGCCCTGCGCGGGCTCCGCGCCGGCGCGCTCGGCTTCGCGGTGCTGGTGGCCTGCGGTGCCGTCGTGTTCACGGTCGCGACCGCGGTGTCCTGGGCGACCGTGTCCGACATCTACGAGCCCGCCTTCGGCACCAGCTTCGGGCTCTTCCTGCTCTCGGTGCTCTACCTCCCGAACGCCGTCGCCGCTTCGCTGTCCTTCGTCACCGGGCCCGGATTTTCGATCGGCGACCTCAACGTCGGGATGTTCGGCTACCGCGGCGGCGCCGTACCCGGCGTCCCCCTGCTCGGCGGCCTGCCCGACCACCACGCCGCCTGGTGGCCCGCCCTGCTGGTGCTGCCCGCGGCGACCGGCGCGCTGGTCGGCTGGTCGCTGCGCAAGGCCGACGCCGACCCGGCGCAGCGCATCCGCGCGGTCGCGGTGGCCGGTGCGGTCGTCGCGCTCGGCTGCGTCCTGCTCGGCACGCTGTCCGGCGGACGGCTCGGCGACGGCCCGTTCGACCCGGTGAGCGTGCCGGTGGGCGTCGCGTCCGTCGTCGCGTTCTGCTGGATCGTCATCCCGGGTTCGTTCGTCGCGTTCTTCACCGGCGAGCACGAGCCGCCCGCGCCGCCGCCGGAAGCGCTCGAAGACAACGAAGCCTTCGAAGACGCCGACGACGTCGACGCCGAAGCGGCCGCGGAAGCCGTCGAGGAACTGGAAGCGTCCGAAGAGGACGACGAAGAAGCCGCCGAGGACGCGGAGTTCGAGGCCGAAGCCGACGCCGAGCTCGGCCTCGAAGACGAGCCGGCCGAGGACGAAGCTGTGACCGGAGGCACCGAGACCTGCGGCGACGTCGAGCCGGACGAGACCGACCGTTAGGGTTGACGCGACCTGGTGAAGCGCCGTGCGCACCGGCTGCGCACCGCCCGCGGCAAGGAGCCCGCTCTGTCTCAACGGTTGGAGCTGCCCACTCCGGTGAAGCTCGTCGTGCTCGCGTCGGGCTCCGGAACCCTCCTGCAGGCGGTGCTGGACGCCACCGGGCGGTCCGGCTTCCCGGCCAAGGTCGTCGCCGTCGGCGCCGACCGCACCGGCATCGAAGCCCTCACCCGCGCCGAGCGCCTCAGCGTCCCGTCGTTCACCGTCCGCGTCGCCGACCACCCCGACCGGGCCGCCTGGGACAAGGCGCTGACCGAGGCCGTCGCGGCGTACCAGCCCGACCTCGTCGTCTCGGCCGGGTTCATGAAGATCCTCGGCGAGCAGTTCCTCGGCCGGTTCACCGTGGTCAACACGCACCCGGCGCTGCTCCCGTCGTTCCCGGGGATGCACGCGGTCCGCGACGCGCTGGAGGCCGGCGTCAAGGTCACCGGCTCGACCGTGCACTTCGCGGACGCCGGGGTCGACACCGGGCCGATCATCGCCCAGGAAGCCGTCGTCGTGGAGCACGACGACACCGAAGACGTCCTGCACGAACGGATCAAGGCCGTCGAACGCAGGCTGCTGGTGGAAACGATCGAGCGACTCGGCCGCGGTGGCTGCACCGTGGACGGACGAAAGGTGACATTTCGTGAGCACTGACCTGGGACGGCGCCCGGTCCGCCGGGCGCTGATCGGCGTCTCGGACAAGGCGGGCCTGCTGGACCTCGCGACCGGCCTGCACGCGGCCGGCGTCGAGATCGTCTCCACGGGCGGCACGGCGAAGGTCATCGCCGACGCGGGGATCCCGGTCACGCCGGTCGAAGCGGTCACCGGCTTCCCCGAGTCGCTGGACGGGCGCGTCAAGACGCTGCACCCGAACGTGCACGCCGGCCTGCTGGCCGACCAGGGCAACCCCGACCACGTCGAGCAGCTGCGCAAGCTGGACATCGCGGCGTTCGACCTGCTGGTGGTGAACCTGTACCCGTTCGCGCAGACCGTCGCGTCCGGCGCGAGCGCCGAGGACTGCGTCGAGAACATCGACATCGGCGGCCCGGCCATGGTCCGCGCGGCGGCGAAGAACCACGGCAGCGTCGCAGTCGTCGTCGACCCGGCTCGCTACGGCTGGGTGCTCGAGCGCGTCGCCGACGGCGGCTTCGGCTTCGAGGACCGCAAGCGGCTCGCGGCCCGGGCGTACGCGCACACGGCGGCGTACGACACGGCCGTCGCTTCGTGGTTCGCCAGCGCGTACGCCCCCGACGAGGCCACCGCCGCCGCCGGCTTCCCGGACTTCCTGGGCGCCACCTGGGAACGCGCCGACGTCCTGCGCTACGGCGAGAACCCGCACCAGAAGGCCGCGCTGTACAAGAGCGACCGCCCGGGCCTGGCGCACGCCGAGCAGCTGCACGGCAAGGCCATGTCCTACAACAACTTCGTCGACACCGACGCCGCCCGCCGCGCCGCGTTCGACTTCGCCGAGCCCGCCGTCGCGATCATCAAGCACGCCAACCCGTGCGGCATCGCGGTCGGCGCGGACGTCGCCGAGGCGCACCGCAAGGCGCACGCGTGCGATCCGGTTTCGGCCTACGGCGGCGTCATCGCGACGAACCGGCCGGTCACCCGCGAGGCGGCCGAGCAGATCGAGAAGGTCTTCACCGAGGTCGTCCTGGCCCCGGACTTCGACGCCGAAGCGCTGGAGATCCTGCAGCGCAAGAAGAACATCCGGCTGCTCAAGCTGCCGGCGGCCCCGGCGTCGTCGATCGAATTCCGCCCGATCTCCGGCGGCGTGCTGCTGCAGACCGCCGACGCGATCGACGCGCCGGGCGACAACCCGGCGTCGTGGCAGCTCGCCACCGGTGCCCCGGCCGACGAGCAGACCCTGCGCGACCTCGAGTTCGCGTGGCGCTCGCTGCGCGCGGTCAAGTCGAACGCGATCCTGCTGGCCGCCGACGGCGCCACCGTCGGCGTCGGCATGGGCCAGGTCAACCGCGTCGACTCCTCGCGGCTCGCGGTCTCGCGGGCGGGGGACCGGGCCAAGGGCTCGGTCGGTGCGTCCGACGCGTTCTTCCCGTTCCCGGACGGCCTGGAGGTGCTGGTCGAGGCGGGGGTCCGCGCGATCGTGCAGCCCGGCGGCTCGGTCCGGGACGCCGAGGTCATCGCGGCCGCGGAGAAGGCCGGCGTCACCATGTACCTGACGGGGACGCGCCACTTCGCGCACTGACCGCTTCCGGGGCCCCGGGGCGAAGCCCCGGATGTCAGCGTCCCCGCGCTTCGAGAGGGAGGGCTCGATGCAGCAACCGCCGCAGTACGGACAGGGTCAGCAGGGGTACCCGGGTCAGCAGCCCGGGTACCCGCCCCCGGGTTACCCGCCGCAGCAGGGTTATCCGCCGCCGGGCTATCCACCGCAGCAGGGCTACCCGGGGTACGGCCCGCCGATGCCGCCGCCGAAGAAGAAGCGTCTCGGGTTGATCTTCGGCATCGTCGGCGGGGTCGTCGTGCTGCTCGGTGCGGGTATCCCGCTCGCGATCGTCGCGAGCGACTACTACGCGAGCACGGGCAAGGCGCCGAGCGCGGTGCCGCCGCCGGCGGAGTGCTCGATCCCGGCGCAGGTGCTGGCACAGGCCGGGTTCCCGAGCTATGTCGGCGGCAACCCGGGCAGCGCCGACACGCTGCCGGGGCTGAAGCAGATCGGCTGCGGGTTCAAGCCGGGACCCGACGAGAACGTCCGCGACGCGACGATGAACATCCGCGTCGTCGAGTACTCCGGTGAAGACGCGGAGCGGCAGGCGAAGGACAACTTCATGCCGACGAAGCCGGAGGTGCCGCCGGTCGACGTACCCGGCCTCGGCGACAAGGCGTCGCTGGTCCGGCTGGTCACGAAGAGCGCGTTCAGCGGCGCCGAGCTGCACGTGCTCGCCGGCGCGAACGTCGTCACGGTCGAGATTTCCGGCTGGGACAAGGGGTTCTTCTCGAACTCGCCGATGCCGCAGGAGGAGTCCGACGCGGCGGTGAAGGCGGTCGGCGCCGAGGTCGTCAAGAAGCTGCCGCGCTAGGCGGGCGCGGGCAGCGCCTTGCAGAGCGCGACCGGGAACTTCGGGTCGGCGGCCCGGATCTCCCCGCAGCCCGCGGCCTTGGCCTGCGCGAACGACGTCCAGCCGCCGTCGCCCCAGCGGAACGCGGTGCGTGAAGGCGCTTCGGTCTGCTTCACCAGCAGGTCGACGACCAGCCAGGCCGGGTCGCAGGCGCGGGTGGTCCCGGCGCTTTCGGCGCCCGCGGCGGACACCGCGGCGCCGATCCACGCGGGGTCGCAGTGGTCGGCGGGCGGGGCGCAGGTGCCCTGGCGGTCGCAGTGGCCCCAGCCGGCGCCGAGCTTGTGCCAGGCGTTGCCGGTGTCGGAGTTGAGGATCACGGTCCGGTCCGCGACCGGCTCGGACGTGCTCAGCCGCAGCTCGGCGGGCACCTTGTCCTGGCAGCCGCCCGCCGCGGGCCGCGTCGAGTAGACGACGTCGGCGCGGATGTCGGTCTTCGCCTCCACGAGCTGCTCGATCCGCGGCTCCCGGACGCAGCCGGGGTCCTTGCCGGGCAGCGCGACCTGCACGAACAGGGTCGTTGCGTCCGGGCCGGGACGGATCCCGGTCACGTCGGCGCGGAACGAGCGCCACTCCGCGCCCATGGTCGTCGGCCCCGGGGCCGCGGCCGTGGCCCCGGGCACCCCGCCACCGGCGGTCAGCACCACGGCGGCCACCGCGCCCGCCGCGACGAGCGCGCCGGCGATCCACAGGACCGGCCGTCTCAGCCGTTCGGTCATCGCCACCCCCAAGTCCACCGGGCAATCTAGCCGACCCCGTCGCACCCGGTGGGCGGACCGGGCTATTGGCGGTCCTTCTCCAGGTACACGGCCCCGGCGATGTGGCCGCCGGCTTCGGGTGGCTCGGTCAGCCGGTAGCCCGCGCGCTGGTACATCGTGATGTTGCGGGTGCTGCGCGCCCCGGTGAAGAGCGAGAACCGGCGGGCTTCGGCGGGCGCCTGCGCTTCGGCGTGGGCGAGGAGCCGGCGGCCCAGCCCGCGGCCGGCGAAGTCCGGCGCGACCATCAGCCTGCCGAGCTCCCAGTGGTCCCCTTCGAGCCGGGCGCGGACGGCGCCGATCAGGCGGTGGTCCTCCCGCAGGAGCCAGACCGACCACGTCTTGGTCCAGTCGCGCACGTCGTCGAGGGATTCGTGCAGCGCGGGGATGTCGAGGGTGTCGTTCAGGAGGGCTTCCTGGACCCAGCAGCAGCGTTGCAGGACCAGCAGTTCCGGGGCGTCTTCGGGCCGGGCGTCGGTGAGCTCCACGGGCGTCTGTCTAGTTGTTCCGCGGCGGCTCGGGCAACTGGTTTGTGTGCCGCTTTCGGGTGACTTGACAGGGTCTCCGGTTCGGGGTTTCATGGTTCATGTCGAACAGGTGTTCGACGATGGTTGATAGATGCAGTGCCGCCGCCTTCCCCGCGGCGGACCAGTGCCGTCGGTCGCGTTTTGGGAGAGGCCCGACCGCCGGCCCAGTCCGTGGTGGGGAGGTGCGTGCGGTGACCGCTGTGGTGGAGCCGCCGGTGGCCCGGCTGGCGGCCCTGCCCGGGGTCAGCACGGCGAGCCGGGTGGCGGCCCAGGCCGAGCGCGCGCGGGCGACGGGAAGGGTGCTCCCGGTCGCCCCGGCACTGGCCGGGCTGCTGCCCGCCGCCGGGCTCCGGCGCGGGAGCACGGTGGCGGTCCACGGCTCGACGTCGTTGCTGCTCGCCCTCCTCGCCCCGGCCACAGCGGCGGGTTCCTGGGCGGCGGTGGTCGGCATGCCCTCGCTGGGCCTGGCGGCCGCAGCCGAGTACGGAGCCGACCTGACCCGGCTGGCCCTGGTCCCTCGCCCGGGCGTGGAGTTCCCGGCGGTGGTGGCAGCGCTGCTGGACGGCGTGGACGTGGTGGCGGTCCGTTCCGAGACGGTGTCTCCGGCGGTGGCCCGCCGCTTGTCGGCCCGCGCCCGCCACCGCGGCGCAGTGCTGTTGACGACGGGAGCCTGGCCCGGAGCGGACGTCGAGCTGTCCTGCCGCCGCGAGGCGTGGACAGGCCCGGAGAACGGCTACGGCCACCTCCGCGAGCGCCGGGTCCTGGTCCGAGCCCACGGCCGCGGCTCGGCGGCCCGCCCCGTGACGGCGGAGCTGTCCCTGCCGGGCCCGGCGACCGAAGTGGTCAGCGCGACGGAACTCGGCGAGGTGGCGACGGCATGAGCGTTGCTTCGCCCTTGGTTCGGCCGACCCTGCCCGAGCGGCGGTCGAGCTGGGCTCTCCTGTCCTCCCCCGAACGTCGCTCGATCTGGGGTGTTCTGTCCTTGCCCGAGCGGCGCTTGAGTTGGGCTGTTCTGTCCTTGCCTGAGCGGCGGTCGAGTTGGGCTGTTCTGTCCTTGCCTGAGCGACGCTCGAGTTGGGCTCTTCTGTCCTCGCCTGAGCGGCGTTTGAGTTGGGCTGTTCTGTCCTTACCCGAGCGGCGCTTGAGTTGGGCTCTCGGGTCTTCGCCCGAGCGGCGCTCGAGTCGGGCTGTTCGGCCCGCTCTTCCCGAGCGGTGGTCGATCTGGGCTCTTCCGTCCTTCCTCGGCGCGGGCCGTTGCCCCGGCTCGCGCTTGCCCCCGGCGGCTGGGACCGACCACGCCGGACTCGGCGCGCGGCGGTACTCCGGCCGCCCGCGCTCGGCCCAAGGACAGGGGGCCGCATGACCGTCCCAGCTCAGCGCGGCACCCCCGAAACCCCCACCCGCATGCTGGTCCTCTGGTGCCCGGACTGGCCCGCCGTCGCCGCCGCGGCCGTCGCCGGCACTCCCGTCACCGAACCCGCCGCCGTCTTCAGCGCGAATCGGGTCGTCGCCTGCAACGCCGTCGCGCGGCGGAGCCGGGTGCGGCGGGGGATGCGGCGGCGGGAGGCGCAGTCGAACTGTCCCGAACTCGTCGTCTTCGCCGCGGACGACGGGCGCGACGCCCGGCTCTTCGAGGCCGTCGCGCGGGCGGTCGAGGCGCTCGTCGTGGGCGTCGAAGTCGTGCGGCCTGGTCTCGTCGCGGTGCCCGTCGACGGCGCCGCGCCGTACTTCGGCGGCGAACACGCGCTCGTCGAGCGGCTCGTCGACGAGGTGTCGGCCGCGGCCGGCGTCGAATGCCAGGTCGGGATCGCCGAAGGCCTCTTCGCCGCGACGCTCGCCGCCCGCTGCGGGGAGTTCGTCGAACCCGGGCGCGTCGCCGAATTCCTCGCCCCGCTGCCCGTCACCGAGCTCGACCAGCCCGGCGCCGAGCGCGCGGAGCTCGTCGACCTCCTGCGCCGGCTCGGGTTGAAGACGCTCGGCGCGTTCGCCGAACTGCCGGAGCGCGACGTCGCCAACCGGTTCGGCACGGCCGGGCTGCTCGCCCACCGGCTGGCGCGCGGCCGCTCCGAACGGCCGCCGCTGCGTCGGCGTCCGCCGCCGGAGCTGACGCTGACCGAGGAGTTCGACCCGGTCGTCGAGCGGATCGACGTCGCCGCGTTCCTCGCGAAGGGCCTCGCGACGCGGTTCTGCGCGGGCCTCGCCGGCCACGGCCTGGCCTGCACGCGCCTCGGCATCTACGCGGTCACCGAAGAAGGCGAACACCTCGGCCGCGTGTGGCGCTGCGCCGAACCGCTGACACCCGCCGGCGTCGCCGACCGCGTCCGCTGGCAGTTCGAAGGCTGGCTGCGCGCGGCACCGGGCGAGCGCCCGACGTCCGGCGTGGTGCGGCTGCGGCTCGAACCGGAGGAGACGGTCGAAGGCCGGTCGCTCCAGCTCGACCTCTGGCAGAACGGCGGCTCCGAGGAGGAGGACGAGCGGGCGGCCCGCGCGTTCGTCCGGATCCAGGGCCTCCTCGGCCCCGAAGGCGTGCTCACCCCGCTGCTCGACGGCGGTCGCGACCCCGCGGGCCGCGTCCGCCTGGTGCCCTGGGGCGACCCCCGCGAGCGCACGACCCCACCGGACGCGACCTGGCCGGGCCGCCTGCCGTCCCCCTCCCCGGCGACGGTCCTGGACCGGCCGGTCCCCGCCCAGGTCTACGCCGCCGACGGCCGCAAGGTGGGACTCACGGCCCGGGACAGGATCACGGCACCCCCGGCCGGCCTGACGATCGCCGGCGGCGCCCGCCGCACCGTGGTGGGCTGGGCCGGCCCGTGGCCGCTGACCCCGGACCGCCGCCACCCGGGCCCCCGCCGCGCCCGGCTCCAGCTGGTGCTCGCCGGCGAGGGCGACGAGCCACCCGAAGCGGTGCTGGTGCACTGCGCGGGCACGGAAAATCCACTGTGGACGGTCGAGGGAGTGTACGACTGAGCATGGACGAGGACTACGCACGACGCCTGCGCGCCTGGCTGCGAGCCGAGCCCGGGGCCGCACCCCACCAGTGGCTGCGCGACATCCCGGCCCCGGACGGAACGCGCGAACACCCACCGGCGGAACGCTGGTCGGTCCGAGGCGAGCTGCCGCCCGCCGAGGAACCCTCCGCCGGTGACGCGGGCCTGGCGGTGGTGATCCCGCTGCCTCGACCCTCCGGGGAGAACGGCTGCCGCCTGAGCGAACCCGGCCGCCGAACCCGCCGCAAGGACACCGCCCACCCGAGCGACTCCGGCCCGTCGAGTGCGCGCGGGGCTGACCCGCGTCGCCGAGAGCAGGCCGCCGAGCCGCAAAGCCCGCCCCCGGTGAGCAGCGCGGAGGCCCGCAGCCGCTGGAACCACCCGTCGAACTCGCTGCGCCGTGCCGAGGCTGCCGGACCGCAAGGCCTCTCACGCGATCCCGAATCGAGCTCGCATCGCCGTGAAGCCGCTGCTGCACCGCAAGACCTCTCGCGCGATCCCGAATCGAACTCGCATCGCCGCGAAGCCGCTGCTGCACCGCAAGGCCCTTCGCGCGATCCCGAATCGAACCCCCGTCATCGCCGCGAAGCCGCTGCCGCGCCGCAAGACCTCTCGTGCGACCTCGACCCGAACCCCCGCCGCCGCGAAGCCTCTGCCGCACCGCAAGACCGCTCGCGCGACCTCGACCCGAACCCGCGTCGCCGCGGCGACGCTGCTGCACCGCAAGACTTTTCGCGCGACCTCGACCCGAACCCGCATCGCCGCGAAGCCGCTGCTGCACCGCAAGGCCCTCCGCGCGATCCCGAATCGAACCCCCGTCATCGCCGTGAAGCCGCCGCCGGGCCGCAAGACTTTTCGCGCGACCTCGACCCGAACCCCCGCCACCGCGAAGCCGCTGCCGCGCCGCAAGACCTCTCGCGCGACTCCGAACCGAACCCCCACCGCCGCCGCGAAGCCGCCGTCGAGCCGCACGAGCCGCGGCCCATCTCCGAAGCCGAAGCCCGTAGCCGGTGGAACCACCCGTCCAACTGGCACCGCCGTCGCCGCGCCGCCGAAGAGCAGCGGCGGGATGATCCCGGGAGCAGCTGAATGGGCTGGAACAACCCACCCGTCCGCTGGCAGGACCTCGCCCGCACCCTCGCCGGCGACCTCCCGCCCGGCGACCACGGCGACAGTCCCGCCTGGGGCCGGCACCGCGAGGGCTACCAGCGCCCCGAAGACCTCCCCGCCCGCGGCACCGACGACGGCGGCGAGGCCGTCCGCGTGCCCTACGCCGAGCTGCACTGCCACTCCAACTTCAGCTTCCTCGACGGCGCCAGCCACCCCGAAGAGCTCGTCGAAGAAGCCGCGCGGCTCAAGCTCGACGCCATCGCCCTCACCGATCACGACGGCATGTACGGCGTCGTCCGCTTCGCCGAAGCCGCGCGGGAACTCGGGGTCGACACCGTCTTCGGGACCGAGCTCAGCTTCGGCCTGCGCAACCCGCAAAACGGCGTCCCGGACCCCGAAGGCGAGCACCTCCTCCTGCTCGCCCGCGGCGACCAGGGTTACCGGGCCCTCTGCCGCGCCATCACCGCCGGGCAGATCCACCACGACGCCGAAAAGGGCAAGCCCAGTTACGACCTCGGTGCGGTCGCCGAGGAGGTCGCCGGGCAGTGCGTCGTGCTGACCGGGTGCCGCAAAGGAGCGGTGCGCTCGGCGCTCGTCACGCATGGCCCGGCGGCCGCCGCCGAACAGCTGCGAGAACTCGTCGGACGCTTCGGGCGCGACCACGTCTACGTCGAGCTCACCGACCACCGCCAGCCGCTGGACAGCACGCACAACGACGTCCTCACCCGGCTCGCGGAGGAGTTCGGCCTGCCGACCGTCGCCACCACCGCCGCGCACTACGCCCGTCCCGAACGGGCGCCGCTGGCCGACGCGCTCGCCGCTATCCGGGCGCGGCGGGGGATCGACGAGCTCGAAGGGTGGCTGCCCGCGGCCGGGACGGCGTTCCTGCGCAGCGGCGCCGAAATGGACGTCCTGTTCCGCCGCTACCCGGGCGCGGTCCGGCGCAGTGCGTTGCTGGGCATGGAATGCGCGTTCCCGCTGAAGCTGCTCGCCCCGAAGCTGCCGCCGTTCGACGTCCCGGCGGGCGAAACCGAAGCGATCCACCTGCGCAAGCTGACCGAGGAAGGGGCGAAGGAACGGTTCAAGGGCAAACCGCACGAAGAAAAGGCGAAAGCCCAGATCGAGCACGAACTCCGGATCATCGAAGAACTCGGCTTCCCCGGGTACTTCCTGATCGTCTGGGACATCGTCCGGTTCTGCCGCGAGAACGACATCCTGTGCCAGGGCCGCGGCTCGGCGGCGAACTCGGCCGTCTGCTACGCGCTCGGCATCACGAAGGTCGACTCCGTCGCCTACGAACTCCTCTTCGAGCGCTTCCTCGCCCCGGACCGCGACGGCTACCCCGACATCGACCTCGACATCGAGTCCGACCGCCGCGAAGAGGCCATCCAGTACGTCTTCGCGAAGCACGGCCGCCTGCGCACCGCCCAGGTCGCGAACGTGATCACCTACCGCGCCCGGTCCGCGGTCCGCGACGCGGCGCGGGCGCTCGGCTACTCACCGGGCCAGCAGGACGCCTGGAGCAAGCAGATCGACCGCTGGGGTTCGTTGCGCAGCACCGAAAAGGACCACGACCACGACATCCCGGACGACGTCGTCCAGCTGGCCTTCGCGCTCGAGGACTTCCCGCGCCATCTGGGCATCCACTCCGGCGGCATGGTCATGTGCCAGGAGCCGGTGAGCCAGGTCGTGCCGGTCGAGTGGGCGCGGATGGCCGACCGCAGCGTCATCCAGTGGGAGAAGGAGGACTGCGCCGCCGCCGGGCTGGTCAAGTTCGACCTGCTCGGGCTCGGCATGCTTTCCGCGCTGCACTACATGATCGACCTCGTCCACGACTACAAGGGCGAGCTCGTCGACCTCGCCGAGCTGGACCTCGCCGACCAGCAGATCTACGGAATGCTGTGCCGCGCCGACGCGATCGGCGTCTTCCAGGTCGAAAGCCGCGCGCAGCTGGCGACCCTGCCGCGCCTGCGGCCCACGGAGTTCTACGACCTCGCCGTCGAGGTCGCGCTGATCCGGCCCGGCCCGATCCAGGGCGGCTCGGTGCACCCGTACATCCGCCGCAAGCAGGGGCGCGAGGAGTGGAGCTACGACCACCCGCTGCTGGAGAAGGCGCTGCACAAGACCAAGGGCGTGCCGCTGTTCCAGGAGCAGATGATGCAGATCGCGCTCGACGTCGCCAACTTCACCGCGGCGGAGGCCGACCAGCTGCGGCACGCGATGGGGTCGAAGCGCTCGGACCGCAAGATGGACCGGCTGCGGCAGCGGTTCCTCGAAGGCGCCGCCGCGAACGGCGTCGACGACGAGCTGGCGCAGAAGATCTTCTTGAAGCTCAAGGCGTTCGCGAACTTCGGCTTCCCGGAGAGCCACGCGCTGAGCTTCGCGCACCTGGTGTTTTCCAGCGCCTACTTCAAGTTCTACCACCCGGACGCGTTCCTGGCGGGCTTGCTGCGCGCGCAGCCGATGGGGTTCTACTCGCCGCAGTCGCTGGTCGCCGACGCGCGGCGCCACGGCGTCACCGTGCACGGCCCGGACATCAACCGCAGCCTGCCGCACGCGACGCTGGAACCGTTGCCGGACGGGGGAAAGCTGCACGCGGTGCGGACCGGGCTGAGCACCGTGCGGAAGATCGGCGAAGACGTCGCGAAGCGGATCGTGGCCGAGCGGACGGAAAACGGCGACTACCGCGACATGGCCGACGTCGCCCGCCGCGTCCGGCTGACCACCCCGCAGATCGAGGCACTGGCGACGGCCGGCGCGTTCGCGAGCTTCGGCGGCGACCGCCGCCAGGCGTTGTGGACCGCGGGCGCGGTCGCCGGCGAACGGCCGGAGAAGCTGCCCGGCCTGATCGGCGCCCAGGCACCGGCGCTGCCGGGCATGGACGGCCTCGACCTCGCGGCGGCGGACGTCTGGGCGACGGGCGTGTCCCCGGACAGCTATCCGACCGAGTTCATCCGCGACCACCTCGACGAACTGGGCGTGGTCCCGGCGAGCGGCCTGGCCGCCCTCGACGACGGCGCCCGAGTCCTGATCGGCGGCGCGGTGACCCACCGCCAACGCCCCGCGACCGCGGCCGGCGTCACGTTCCTCAACATCGAGGACGAAACGGGGATGGTGAACGTGATCTGCACATTGGGCCTGTGGCAGCGCTGCCACCGCGTGGCCCGCGGCAGCCCGGCGCTCCTGATCCGCGGGGTGGTGGAGAAGGCCGACGGGGTGGTGAGCGTCCTGGCCCACCGCGTCGAGCCGCTGCAGATGCGGATCAAGGCGAAGTCCCGCGACTTCCGGTGATCAAGGCCGCCGCACGACGGTGATGATTTCGGGGCCGACCGGGCGGCGGTCCCAGTAGCCGTACTGCTCGTCGACCACCAGCCCGGCCTCCGCCACGAACTCGCCCAGCGACGGAACGTCGAGGAACCGCAAGGTGCTTTCGCTGTAGCGCGGCGCGTCCCAGCCCGGGCTTTCGTACGTCGTCGTGAAGCTGACGTACCCGTTCTCGAAGGGCCCGGCGTCGTTCCACGACCGGACGGTGCTCCCGTCGGCCGTGACCGCTTCCCACACGGTGGCCGGGGTCCACCGCTCCCAGGCGCGAGCCGTGGGGTCCCGCGTGTCGAAGCCGAACCGGCCGCCGGGTTTCAAGGCGCGAACTCGGCGTCCCAGGTGGCGGTCGACAAATCGCCCAGCATCCACTCGACTTCTTCGCGACGGCGGGCTTGCCCTCGGCCGGGTCGAGGCCGACGAGGGGCCCTCGGACTCACGAGCCCAGTGCAGCAAGGAACCGGTGCCGCAACCGACGTCGAGCACCGACTCCGCCGCCATGATCATCCACCCTGATCCTCAAGCCAGTCCCAGCAGTTCGGGACGCGTGGCCAGCGCCCGCCAGTGCGCCCCGGGATCGCTCACCAGCCGCCGGTGGTCGAGGTCCAGCAGGCCCGACACGGACGTCACCGATGCCACCAAAGTGCCGTCCGGGGTGTGGAACTCCTGGGCCACCCGCGATGTCTTCCCCGCGCCCCACTCGAACGTGCAGCTGACCGACACCTCGCCGCCCGGGGTGAGCTCGTGGTGGAAGCGCAGCGTCGTCTCCAGGTTGACCGGGCCGATGCGGCGCGCGGTCAGCTCCGCCGGGTCGATGCCCGCCGCCTGTACGCACGCCCAGCGCGCGTGGTCGGCGTACGCCAGGTAAGCCGGGCCGCGGACGTGGCCGTTCGCGTCGATGTCGTCACAGCGGACCGGGATCGTCACTCGGAACATGCCGCTGATCGTGGCCTGGCGGCACGTCGCCGGTCTGGAACTTTTCGGCCACCCGGACGAGCGCCGCGGGGGACGAACCCGACAGGCGGCGGCAGTCGCGGCCGAGGTGGGACTGGTCGGCGTAGCCGAGGTCCGCCGCGACGCCCGCCAGCGACGTCCGGCGATTTGCCAAAAGCTCGAGCCGGCGCAGGAAAAGCTGGAACCGCCGGACCCGGTGGACCTGCTTCGGCCCGGCGCCGACCGCGTGCACGAGGTGCCGCCGCAGCGCGCGTTCGCTCACGCCCACTTCGGCGGCGACGTCGGTGGCATGCACCGAAGGACGGCCCAGCGCGTCGATCGCGGCCAGCACCCGGCGGTCCGGCACCACGCCCCGGCCGGCGACGAGCTTCTCGAGGATTCCGCGCTGCGCCAGGGGATCGGCGGCGGCGAGAGCCTCTTCGGCACGACGGGCCTCGGCGCCCCAGAGGTCGCTCAGCCGGGTCGCGCCCGCGGGCAGCTCCGGCATCGGCGTCCCGAGGACCGCCGCCGCGGCACCGCAGCGCAGCCGGACGCCGACGCGGGTCTCCGCCGCCGGGAGCCACAGCCGCAGCGGGGCGCCGACGGTGGCGACCACGGTGAGCGCGGTGCCGTCCCAGACCAGGTCCGCGCAGCCGTCGGGCAGGACGCGCAGCGGCCGCGCCCAGCCGGTCCGCCCGTGCCAGCCACACGTCAGCACCCCCGCGAGCGCGGGCGGCGGCGCGACCTCGCGGTACACCGACCGCGCCCCGGCCACCGCCAGCGGCCGCAGCGGAACTCCCATGGACCCCAGTATGCAGCGGTCAGGATCTGACCTGGTTCGGAAACAGCCTCGGGGCCGACCGACCGAGGAGGAAACCCATGGCCAGCCCCGTTCCCGACGGCTACACGACCGCCACCCCCTGGATCATCGGCCGCGACACCGCCGCCTCGAAGACCTCGACGAAGCCGAAATGGCGCGCCGCGCGCAGCTGCGAGAGCACGTCGAGGCGATGGCCTGCGTCCAGGGTGCGAAGCTCTGACGGCGGGCGCGTGTGACACCCTGGGGCCCGTGCTGGAGACTGGGGAGGACTACCGCGAAGCGGTGTTGTCGGGGCAGTGGTGGGAAAAGCGCCGGTTCACCGGCTGCGACTTCACCGGGGCGGACCTCAGCGGGTTGCGGACCCGCGGGTGCACGTTCGACGACTGCGTGTTCAGCCGGGCCGATCTTTCGCGCTCGCGCCACGACGCGTCGGCGTTCCGCTCGTGCACCTTCGAGCGCACGGTGCTCGCCGAAAGCCGCTGGACGTCGTGCTCGCTGCTGGGCACCTCGTTCACCGACTGCGGGTTCGCCGGGATCGCGCTGACCGAATGCGACCTCTCGCTGGCGTCGCTCGCGAAGGCGCGGCTGCGCAAGCTGGGCCTGTCCGGGCTGCGGCTGCGGGAGGCCAACCTGACCGACGCCGACCTCGCGGGCGCCGACCTCCGCGGCAGCGACCTGACTGGCGCCCGCTTGCAGGGCGCGAAGTTCGACGGCGCCGACCTGCGTGGCGCGCGCCTCGACGCGAACGCGCTCGTGCAGGCCGACCTGCGGGGCGCCGACGTTGACGTCGAGACGGCGCTCGCCTTCGCCGCCGCCCACGGGCTCGTCATCCGCTGAAACGCCGGAACCGGCGGCCGCAGCCGCCGGTTCCGGGGTGAACGTCAGTCGACCGGGGGTTCGCCCGGGTCGAGTTCGATCAGGTCGCCCTCGGCGAGGAGTTCCTCGATCGACGCCGGCAGCAGGTACGCCGACCCGCCGCCGGGCTGGTTGAACCACGGGATCGCGACGCCGGCCAGCGTCTCGAGGGGCCGCTGCACGCGGTAGACGTGGTACG
Source organism: Amycolatopsis sp. FBCC-B4732 (assembly GCF_023008405.1). Classification (NCBI taxonomy): domain Bacteria; kingdom Bacillati; phylum Actinomycetota; class Actinomycetes; order Pseudonocardiales; family Pseudonocardiaceae; genus Amycolatopsis; species Amycolatopsis sp. FBCC-B4732. The sequence goes on along the minus strand of NZ_CP095376.1, from coordinate 7,389,803 downwards.
GGCGGTTGACCCATTCCGGCACCAGCGACCGCTCCGCGAACGGCGTGCCCGCCGCGTACGTCAGGTTGCCGGTCGGGCCGCCGAAGCGGTCCAGCTCGCTGCCCGCGGGCAGCTCGCGCAGTTCCTTGCCGCGGAACAGCGTCAGCGGCGGCTCGCCGGCCATCGGCCCGATCGGCCACTGCTGCTGGCCACCGCCACCCCCGCCGTTGACGGCCGGGCGAGCGGGTTCCGGGCGCGGCGGCACCGGCGGCGCGGCCGGGGGCTGGACCGGTGGCGGCACCGGGGCCAGGACGGTCGGTGCCGACGGCGGTTCACGTCGCGGCGGCGCGGGCGGCGGGGCGACCTGCTGCTGCGCCATCGGCGGCGGCCCGGCCGGGACCGGCGCGGGCGGGACGGGCGGGCGCGGCGGGGCCGGCGGCTCGTCGTCTTCGAGGTCGCCGAAGAGCTCGTCGGCGCTGGTGAACGCCGTCTGCTCCTGCGGCGGCACCGGCTCCGGCTTGCGGACCGGGTACGAGCCGGTGGCGACCTCGGGCGACAGCGTCGCGACGACCCGCTGCGGCGCCGGCTCGGGCTCGGGTTCCGGTTCGGGCTCCGGCGCGGGCGGCTCCTCGGGCGGCACGTGACCCTCCGGGTTGAGCAGCAGCTTGCCGAGCATGAACGCGGCCGCGTCCTCGGCGTCGCCGAACACCGCGGGGTTGCTGAGCTTGCCGTCGTACCAGCCGACGCGCCAGCCGTCCTCGACCTCTTCGACGCTCCAGCCGTGCTCGGCCGGCTCGCCCAGCTTGTAGCCGCTTTCGGGCACGTCGAGCTCGTCGAGCTTGGTCTGCAGCCCGGCGAGCACGGGGTGGTCCGGGGTCTCGCGGCGCAGCGCCCGGCGGCCCGACCGCGGCGCGGGAGCGGCCGGCTCCGGCTGGGGCGCCGGGGGCTCCGGCACCGGCAGGACGCCGGGGACCTCGGGCTGGGTGATCATGGTCGGCGGGCCGGGGTCGAACGCGGGCGCTTCCTCGCGCCGTGACGGCCGGCCGGGCTGGAAGGAGGCCGCGGCCTCGTCCCGGCTCGCCTGGAAGGGAGACGCGGCCTCGTCGTCACGGCCCGGCTGGAACGCCGGCTCGTCCTCGTGCCGGGCCTGGCCGGGCGCGAAGGCGTGCGCGGGCTCCTCGTCGTGGCGCTGGCCGGGCTGGAACGCCGGCTCCTCGTCCTGGGGCTCGAACGGCGGCTCCTGGCCGGCCGCGAAGGAGTGCGCGTCGGCGTCGTCGTGCCGGCCCGGGCCCTGGTGGGTGAAGAGGTGTTCGTCGTCGTGCCCTGCCTGGCCGGGCGCGAAGGCGTGCGCGTCCTCTTCGTGCGGGGCCTGGTCCGTGGCGAAGGCGTGCGCGTCGTCCTCGTGCCGGGCCTCACCCGTGGCGAAGGCTTCGCCGTCGCTCCCCGTCTGGAAGCCCGCGTGCTCTTCCTCGTGCCGCGGCGGCTGGAAGGCGGAGCGCGCGGCTTCCTCGTCGTGCCGGGGCGCCTGGCCGGCGTCGAACGCGTGCCCGGCCTCGTCGGCGACCGGCTCGGCGTCCTGCTCGTGCCCGATCGGCCGGTCGGGCACGTATTCCGCGGTCTCGTCGAGGTCGGGCACCCGGCCCGGCTCCGGCGAGGAGCCGTTCGTCCCGGCGGCGTGCCCGGCCTGCTGGTCGTACTCCTCCTCGCCGTACTGGTCGTCCTCGGCGAAGCGGTCGTCGAACTCCTGGTCGTCGTAGCCGTCCTCGGCGTACTGGCCCTCTTCGGCGTACTCGTGCTCCTCGGCCGGGGCCTCCGGCTCGACCGGCGCGTGCGCGGCGAGGGGAGCCTCCACCGGCGCGGGCGCCTGCGGAGGCACGACCGGGGGCGGGACGACGGCGGCGGCGGGCGGCGGGCCAGCGGGAGCCTGCTGCGGCGGGCCCTGGTGCGGCGGCGGCCCGGCCGGACGCTGCTGCGGCGGGGGCGGCGGCTGATTCCCCCGCGTGAGGTACCCCGCGGCGGCCTGCAGCGTCGGCTCGTCGACCGGCGGCAGCTTGAACCCGACCGCGCGGACGTGCTCGACGAGGTCCGGTTCGGGCGAAACGCCGTACTTGTGCAAGTAGAAGTTGACGGCGGCGGGCCAGATCCACTGGCCGTCGCTGTGGAAGGCGACCGGGACGGTGGCCTCGGGGGTCGCGGCCAGCCGGTCGATGTCGTACCCGCGTTCGGGCACCACCAGCGGCGCGCGCTCCAGGTACTCCAGCAGCCGGTCCTGCTCGTCGACCTCGAGGTCGGGCCGGTTGATGACCGGGCGGCCGGCCGGTCCGACGGTGTCGAAGATCCGGGCGATCCGGAAGTGCGGCCCCGGCTGCTCCGGGCCGAGCCCGGACATCCGCCGGATCAGCCACTCGGGCACGTTGTCCTCGGTGCGCGGGAACATCCGCAGCTCGTCGGAGTAGGCCTGGGGCGGCGGCGCGAGGTTCCACACGGGTTCGTCGCGGTTGTACTCGAGGTTGTAGCTCGAGGGGTGGTCGAGCTGGTAGCGCGCGTTGAACCACGTTCCGCGCCCGTCCCGGTACATGCCGCCGCGAAGCCTGCCGAAGAGCGTGGCGATGTCGTGGGTGGCGAGCCACTCGTGGACCGTCCCGTCTTCGGTGACGATCTCGCCGGTCAGCTCGTGGTACCTCCCGACCGCCCGGTACTCCGCGGTGACTTTGCGCCAGTCGCGCGGGGCGGCACGCAGCAGGGCAAGTCCGATCTGCTTGACCAGGGTGTCCTGCTCGGTCGCGTTCAGCTGCGTCGTCGGTTGTGCCACGGGGACATTTTGACTGTTCGCGCGCGCGTGTGCACCCCGCATGTGGGTTTTGCCGCTCGACGACCTGGCGGCACCCGGTCTGACCTCGCGTGATGCGAAGTGCGGTAGATCACAGGTTGATCGCGGCGAGCGTCGCGAATGGACCGTGAGGGGTAGCGGCCAGTCTACGGGCAGCGACCACGCGCGCCTGGAAGCGACGCGCGGGGGCCGCTTTGCCAGAATGGGCACCGTGACGGCGAAGATTCTCGACGGCAAAGCCACCAAGAACGCCATTTTCGCGGAGCTCGAACCCCGCGTCGCGGCGCTGGCCGCGAAGGGGGTGACGCCGGGCCTGGGTACCGTCCTGGTCGGCGACGACCCGGGGTCGCACTCGTACGTGCGGATGAAGCACGCCGACAGCGGCAAGATCGGGATCAACTCGATCCGCCGCGACCTGCCCGCGGACATCACCCAGGAGAAGCTCGAAGCCGTCGTCGACGAGCTGAACGCCGACCCGGCGTGCCACGGCTACATCGTCCAGCTGCCGCTGCCGAAGCACCTCGACGCGAACCGCGTCCTCGAGCGCATCGATCCGGAGAAGGACGCCGACGGCCTCGCCCCGGTCAGCCTCGGCCGGCTCGTGCTGGGCCAGCAGGGCGCGCTGCCGTGCACGCCGTACGGGATCATCGAGCTGCTCAAGCGCCACGGCGTCGAGCTGAACGGCGCCCAGGTCACGGTGGTCGGCCGCGGCATCACCGTCGGCCGCACGCTGGGCCTGCTGCTGACCCGCCGGAGCGAGAACGCCACCGTCACCCTGTGCCACACCGGTACCCGCGACCTCGCCGCCGAGGTCCGCCGCGCCGACGTCGTGATCGCCGCGGCCGGGGTGCCCGGGATCATCACGGCCGACATGGTCGCGCCGGGCGCCGCGGTGCTCGACGTCGGCGTGTCCCACGTGGACGGCAAACTCACCGGCGATGTTCACCCGGACGTGGCCGAGGTGGCCGGCTGGCTTTCGCCGAACCCCGGCGGGGTCGGCCCGATGACGCGGGCGATGCTCGTCAGCAACGTCGTCGAAGCGGCGGAGCGCACGCTCCGAGGCCGATGACGATGACCGAAGACCGGCGGGACGTGGGCGACCGCCGGAGCGGGCAACCCCGGTTCACGCAGCTGCCGTTCGCGCTGGTGCTCCTGGTGGCGGCCGTCGCGGCGCTGCGCATCGTCCAGTACCACTGGCGGGAGGGCGCGGCGCTGATCGGCGTCGCGCTCCTCCTCGCGGGGATCCTGCGCGCGGTGCTCCCGACGGCACGCGCCGGCCTGCTGGTGATCCGCGGCAAGGCCGTGGACATCGTCACGTACACCGGCCTCGCGGCCGGCGTCCTGTTCGTGGCCCTGACGATCATCGGCGGCCCGTTCGCCTCCTCTTAGGACGCCCCAAGCGCCACTTTCATAGGGAAAGTGGCGCTTGGGGGGAGCCGCGGTCAGGAAGCGAGGGCCAGTTCGCGGCGTTCGGCCTTGGCGTCACGCCGGTCGAGCCCGCCGGACACGACCGCGAGCGAGAGCCCGAAGACGGCCAGCAGCGCGCCGACCCAGTTGGGTGCCACCAGGCCGAGGCCCCCGGCGATCACCAGCCCGCCGAGGTACGCGCCGATCGAGTTGGCGATGTTGAACGCGGACTGGACGGCGGCCGACACCAGGGACGGTGTGCCGCCCGCCTTCTCCATGATCCGCGCCTGCATCATCGGGCCGATCATGAACCCGGCGACGCCGACGAAGAAGATCGTGATCGCCGCGCCGACCTTGCCCTGCGCGGTGATCGTGAAGATGCCCAGCACGCACGCCAGCGACAGCAGCGCCGCGTACAGGCCCGGCATCAGCGCGCGGTCGGCCAGGCGGCCGCCGAGCAGGTTGCCGATCGTCATGCCGACGCCGGCCAGCGACAGCAGCAACGTGACGTTGGACGGTGAGTAGCCGGCCACGTCGGTCAGCATCGGCGTGATGTAGGACAGGCAGGCGAACACGCCGCCGAGCCCGAACGTGACGATCGCCAGCGCGAGGTGCACCTGCGGCCGCTTGAACGCGCCGAGCTCACCCCGCAGTGACGCGTCGGCGGGCTTGCCCTGGTGCGGCACCAGCTTCGCGATGGCCGCGGCGGCGACCAGGCCGATCACGGCGACGACGCCGAACGTGGCGCGCCAGCCGACCTGCTGGCCCAGCAGCGTGCCCAGCGGCACGCCGATGACGTTGGCCAGGGTCAGGCCGAGGAACATCATCGACACGGCCTTCGCGCGCTGGCCGGGTCCGACCAGGCTGGACGCGACGACCGCGCCCGCGCCGAAGAACGCGCCGTGCGGCAGGCCGGCGAGGAACCGGAACGCGACGCCGAACTCCTGGTTGGGGGAGAGCGCGAAGAGGGCGTTGCCCAGCGTGAACAGGCCCATCATGGCCAGCAGCATGGTCTTGCGCGGCAGCCGGACGGCGGCCGCGGTGAGCAGGGGGGCGCCGATGACGACGCCGAGGGCGTAACCGGAGATGAGGTAGCCGGCGGTCGGGATGTCGACGCCGAAGTCGGCGGCCGCCTGGGGCAGCACGCCCATCATGACGAACTCGGTGGTCCCGATGCCGAAAGCTCCGATGGCGAGCGCGAGCAGCGCGACGGGCACGGCACTCCTTCCAAGGTGGGAAATCGATTGCTCAGCCGATCTCTGGATCGGTTCAGTTCAGAGTCATAAAGAAAGGCAGCCGTTCGGCCCCAACGCCGTGAGCTGCCTACGGACAGTCCAACAAGCGAGGGGGGCCGTTGTCATCCCGGAAGCGGGTGACGATCCACACCGTAACGCCGCGATCAGCGCGGAGCGGCCAGAACTCCGGCGAGCAGGCCCGGGAACAGGGCGTCGAGGTCGTTGCGGCGCAACGAGTTGAACCGGGTCGTGCCTTCCTGGCGGCCGGCCACGACGCCGGCCTGGCGCAGGATGCTCAGGTGGTGGGTGAGTGTGGACTTGGTCACCGGGACGGTCAGGCCGCCGCACGCGATCTCGTGGTCCGCGGCCGCGAGCTGGCGCACGATCGCCAGCCGCACCGGGTCGGCGAGGGCGCGGAGCACGCCTTCGACGGTGATCTCGTCCCGCCCGGGGTGGACGAGCGGCGGCAGCGTGACGGACTTGGCCATGAGCCCATTGTACGACGGCTGTCGAAATTGTCGCAGCGGCGTAGTACGGTGACTGTCGAACTACGACGTTCGTCGAACCAATCCTGCTTCGCTTGGGGGCCTCAGCCCATGTCCACACCCACGTCTCCGCGGATCTCGGTCCTCGCGTTCGGCGCGTTCGGCGTCGGGACCAGCGGTTACATCGTCGCCGGGCTGCTGCCCGCGCTGACCGGCGAGCTGCACGTCACAGCCACGGCCGCCGCCCAGCTCGTGACAGCCTTCGCCATCGCGTACGCGATCGGGTCGCCGATCTTCGCCGCCGCCACCGGCGGCTGGGAGCGCCGCGCGCTGCTGGTCGCCGCCCTCGTCGTCACCGGCGCCGGCAACCTCTTCGCCGCCCTCGCACCCGGCTACGGCTCGCTCCTGGTGGCCCGGGTGGTGACCGCGATCGGCGCCGCGGTGTTCACGCCGGCCGCGAGCGCGGTGGCGGCCGAGCTGACCGCGCCCGAACGCCGGGGCCGCGCCGTCGCGCTGGTGTTCGGTGGCCTCACGGTCGCGCTCATCTTCGGCGTCCCGCTCGGCAGCCTGATCTCGCAGCACCTCGGCTACCGGACGGCGTTCGCGCTGGTCGCGGCGTTCTCGCTGGCGAGTGCGGTGGCCGTGCGCGTCGCACTGCCCGCCGTCGCCGCGCCGCCGAAGGTCCGGCTGGCCGAGCGGTTCGCCGCCGGCCGCGACCCGCGCGTGCTCGTCATGCTGGCCGTGACGGTCCTCGGCTGCCTCGCCGCGTTCATGGTCTACACGTTCGTGTCGCCGCTGCTGGCCGCGACCGCGGGCGTCCACGGCACCACCGTCACGGTGCTGCTCTTCTGCTACGGCGTCGGCGGCGCGATCGGCAACTTCGCCGCCGGCCGGGCGACCGACCGCTGGGGTTCGCGCACGCCGCTGCTGATCGTGGTCGCCGCGCTCACCGTCGTGCTGGCGCTGCTGCCGGTCGCGACGGCGACGCCGATCGCGGCGGGGGTCGCGCTGTTCGTGTGGGGCGTGGCGACCTGGTCGTTCAGCCCGCCGGTGCAGCACCGCCTGATCGAGCTGTCCCCGGGCCACGCCGGCCTGGTGCTCTCGCTCAACGCGTCCGCGATCTACCTCGGCGTCGGCCTGTCCGGCATCGTCGGCGGCGCGGTCCTGAGCTCGGGCGGCCCGCTGCTGCTCCCCGAGATCGCGGCCGCGCTCACCCTCGTCGCCCTGGTGCTGGTGGGCTTGGCGTGGGGGCGGGTCCGCGAGCCCCGGGAACAGGTCGCGGTCGGTTAATCGGCGCGGGCCTGGACTTCGCAGTCGGGCCCGGGGTGGACGAGCGCCTCGTGCCCGTCGGCGAACCGGACCAGGTAGGGCGGTGCGCCGTCGGGCCCGCGGACTTCGAGGATCTCGCCGTGCTGCCCGGCCGACCCCACCGTCCGGCCGTGCACCCGGATTTCGTCTCCTGCTGTGGCGTGCATGGGGTTTCACCTCCGCATCCAGGGTAGGAGCGAAAACCGGCGCCCGGTCCCGGCGAACGGGTTAGGATCCGGGGCGTGATCAGCGAAATCGGAGGCGCCGCGCCTCGGCGCCGGTGAGCCCCTCGGTCCGGGTCCGCACCCCACGGGAGTTGCGGCAGACCCGGCGGAGCAAAGCGCATCCCTGTTGGGGCCACCTGGTGGCCGCCCCGCTCTGGCCGTTGCACGGCGCGAACCTCGGCACGCTGCTGCGCACGTGCGACGCGGTCGGCGCGTGCCTGGCCGTGCCGAGGTTCCCGTGGGTCCCGGAGGCCCTGCGCCGCGGGAACACGTTGCGGCGCCCGGCATGCGTGCACTGGGTGCACGACCCACCGGCCTGGCTCGACCGCGAACGAGCGGCGGCCACCCGGGTGGTCGGCGTCGAGCTGGCGGAGGAAGCGGTGCGGCTGGCCGACCTGCCGATGGCCCGCGGCCGCACGATCGCCGTGCTCGGCCACGAGCAGACCGGCATCCCGCCGGAGGTGCTCGACCTGCTCGACACCGTCGTCGAAATCCCGATGGTGGGCATCGGCGCCAGCCTCAACGTCGCGGTGGCGGGCAGCCTGGTGCTCTACAAACTCGCCGGACTGGTGTGAGAGGGCCTCGATGAGTCTGAAGTGGACGGTCGCGGAGAACGCGTCCTGGTGCGACCTGGTGTGCGGTGGGCAGTTCCGCGCTCGGGCGTGGACGAGCCCCACGCGCACGCGGGCGTACTACCCGGACGCGGTCACCCTGACCCGCGACGCCACCGCCGCCGACGTCCTCCCGTACATCGACGATTCCGCGGGCTGCTCGGTGAAGGACAGCTTCGCGACCCTGGACCTGCCGGGCTTCTCGGTGCTGTTCGAAGCGACGTGGCTCGCGTGCGGCCCGGGCGTCCCCGAACCGGGCTGGCGGCGCGTCACCGGGCACGACTTCCCGCTCGACGCCTCGGTCGCGGTCCTGTCCCACGGCGAAAACCAGGTCGTGGCCCACCGCGGCGACGGTGTGGCCGGCCTGTCCAACTTCTCGGGCGCACCGCAAGCCTGGCCGGGCGCGGTCGCGGCGGTGGCTGCGGCGTTCCCGGGCGTCCCGGTGGTCGGCTACGAACACGGCGACACCCTGCGGCACGCCCTCGACCACGGCGCGCGGCCGCTGGGCCCGCTGCGCGTCTGGGTGCGTTAGCCCGCCTTCGCCGCGGCCTTGGCGGCCTTCTTGAACGCCCGGACCTCGGCGAGGGTCTCGGCGCTGGTGACGTCGGCGATCGACCGTCGCGAGCCGCGGTCGCCGTACGCGCCGGCCGCTTCGCGCCAGCCCTTGGGCTGGACGCCGCGCTGCTTGCCCAGCAGGGCCAGGAAGATCTTGGCCTTCTGCTCCCCGAACCCGGGCAGCGCCCGCAGCCGCTTGAGGACCTCGGGCCCGTCCGGCTTCGGCCGCCCGTCGAGCCAGATGCCCTCGGTCCGGCCGTCGTAGTGCTCGATGATGTGCTCCGCGAGCGCGTGCACGCGGCGCGCCATCGACCCGCCGTACCGGTGGATGGCCGGCGGCACCACACACATCTCGACGAACGCCTCGACATCGGTGGCGGCGATCTTCGCCAGCGAGAAGCCGTCCATCCGGTCGGCGATCTTCCGCGGGCCGGCGAACGCGTGCTCCATCGGATACTGCTGGTCCAGGAGCATCCCGACGAGCAGGGCGAACGGGTCTTCGTTGAGCAGCTTGTCGCCCGCCGGGTCGCCGGTGAGGTGCAGTTCGCGCAGCATGCCCGTCATCTTGACACAGTCGCCGCGCAGGTCAACGAGCCTTCGGGTACCGCGATGGGGTCGTACCCAGGTACCGCTTGAAGTGCCGCGTCAGGTGGGCCTGGTCGCTGAAGCCGGCTGCCGTGGCCACCTCCGCGGCCGGCGCGCCGTCGAGCAGCAAGCGGCGCGCGCGGTCGACGCGGCGGCCCGTCAGGTAGCGGTGCGGTGGCAGCCCGAACTTCGCGCCGAAGCAGCGGACGAGGTACGCCGGGTGCGCGCCGAGCGTCTCGCCGGCTTCGGCGAGCGTCAGCGCTTCGGGCAGCTTCGCGTCGAGGAGGTCCCTCAGCTCGTCGGCCAGCCCGCGCTTCGGTTCGTAGCGCGCCGGCCGGCCCAGGTGCGTCTGCAGCCGGTCGGCCACCAGCGCGAGCCGGCTCTCGGCCTCCAGTGCGTCACCGGGGTGGGCGAGGGACTCGTGCAGCTGGTGGATGCGGGTGCGCAGCAGGTCGTCGGCGAGGCTCGGCCGGTCCACCGCGGCCCCGATCAGGTCGTCGCCGAGAACGGACGTGTCCAGGTACAGCACGCGCTTGCGGAAGCCGTGGCTGGTCGCGGCCCGCCCGTCGTGGGCGACGTTCGGCGGCAGCAGCGTCACCGCGGGCCCGAGCGCGCCGTGGTGGTGGCGGTCGAGGTCGTAGCGGATGACGCCGTCGTCGACGATCAGCAGCGTCCACGTGTCGTGCGTGTGCAGCGGGTAGGCGTGCGTCGTGAAGCGGGCGTGGAAGACCTCGGCGATCCCCGGGACCGCCGGCCGCCAGGCTTCGACGTGCGCCATGTCAAGAACGTACAAGACGCGCGGGTGGCCGGCGGGTGAGTCTTCGGTCATGAGTTCCTTCGACACGAAGATCGCCGTCCTGCTCCGCGACGACCTGGCGTCCTGGCAGCGGCTGAACGTCACCGCGTTCCTGGTGAGCGGCATCGCCCACGTGACCCCGGAGCTGATGGGCGAGCCTTACGCGGACGCCGACGGCACCGGGTACCTGCCGATGTTCGGCCAGCCGGTGCTGGTGTTCTCGGGCACCGCGGACGTCCTCACCGCGGCGCACACGCGGGCGCTGGGCCGCGGCCTGCGGATTTCGATCTTCACCGACGAGCTGTTCCACACGGGCAACGACGCCGACAACCGGGCCGCGGTGCGCGCGGTGCCGGGGGAGAAGCTGGCGCTGGCCGGGCTCGCGGTGCACGGCCCGAAGAACGCGGTCGACAAGATCCTCAAGGGCGCGTCCCTGCACCGCTGAGTAGAAACCCCCTGTACGGCGCCCAGGCGCGCTGCCAGCATGATCGGCGCGCCGCGAAAAAGCGGCCGGAAATGGGGAGAATCCGTGAAATCACTGCATCGCGCCGGCGTGGTCCTGACGGCGGCGGCCGGGCTGGGCTTGGCGCTCGTCCCGGTCGCTTCGGCGGACCCGCTGCGAACGGTGGACTACACCTCGGAAGCGGGCGCCTGGCCGATGACCGGCAGCGCCCACTACACGTCGCCGGGCGCCGAAATCACCGTGTGGCAGCGCGACGGGAAGCTGACGGTCGACGTCGACGCGAACTTCGACTACCTGCGCGTCGTGCTGAGCGCCCCGGCGGGGGAAACCCTCCACACCGGGACGTACACGGGCGCGCGCTACCGCGGCCAGGACGACCCGGCGCTGAGCACCCCGGGCTTCTGGGCGGTCACCGCCGGCTTCGGCTGCGGCGACGACTACGCGGACTTCACCATCGACCGCCTCGACGCGACCGGCGTGGACCTGACGTTCGTCCAGCACTGCGGCAGCCCGGACGGGCCGGCCACCCGCGGCGAGGTCCACTTCACGGCCTGAGCCGCTCGACCGGTGGCAGCGCCCCGGTGGTCACCCAGGTGACCCAGTCCGCGGGCTCGAACACGCAGTTCCCGGACGACACCCGGCGCGCGTGGCGCCCGAGCAGTTGCACCGCGCGCCACAGCTCGTCGTCGGTGTCGTGGCGCTCGAACACGACCGGGTCCGTCGCCCGGCAGAAGACGCCGGTCAGCGAATTCGCCAGCCGGTCCCGGCGCTGGAGGAACCAGCCGCCGGGATCGGCGGGCGCGCCCGCGTCGCCGCCGTAGGTGCGCCACACGACGCCCGGATCCAGCCGCGTCGCGAGGGCGAGCGCGTCGGCGGACTCGAAGGTGCAGCGCCTCGGGTCCGGCCGGGGCGGCACCGGCCGCGGCTCGACCCCCAGCGACTTCAGCTCGAAGGCGGCGCCCGTCACGCGGATCCGCAGCGGGGCGATGAACTCGACCGTCACGAGGCCGTCGTGTTCCCAGCTCCACGGTTCTTCCAGCGCGTGGTCCGCCGACGGCGGCTCGGCCGCTTCCAGCTCGGCCGGGTCGGCGCTCAGCTCGAAGACCTCGACGACCGAGATCTCACCCGGCACGAGCCGGTACTCCACGTAGGCCTCGAGCCGCAGCGAAACCCGGCTGCCGTCCGTGATGACGTCCGTCAGGTGCCCGTCGGCGAACCGTTCGAGGTTCACGGCGCCGTCGCGTGCACCAGGAACACGCTCCGCACCCGATCCCCGCCAGCCATGGTGAACGTCCGCGCCGAAGCGTCCACGAACCCCGCCGACGACGCCAGCGCCGCCGCCCCGGCCTCGTCGGTCGGGAACGACAGGTCACGGGGCACGAAGTCCGCGAACCGCCCCGACGGCTTGAACCGCGCCCCCGAAACGACCGAGAACGCCAGCCGCCCGCCCGGCCGGAGCACGCGCAGCCAGTCCGCGAACGCCACCGCCCCGAGGAAGTGCAGCGAGGACGCGCACAGCACGACGCCGGCCGACCCGTCCGCGGCCGGCATCGGCACCGCGGGCGCGACCTGCCACGAGATCACCCCGGCCGGATCCAGCGAAGGCGCCTTCGCGGAAGCGCGGGCGAGCATCGCCGGCGACAAGTCGACAGCCAGCACGCGCGACGGCTTCAGCGACAACGCCGCGTACGCCGCGAAGCCGGTCCCGGTGGCGACGTCGAGCACCAGCCCCGGCGAGCCGGGCAGCGGCGAAACCAGCGCCTCGGCCACCGAAGCGTGGAAGGTGTCTTCGTCGTAGTGCTCGGCCGTGCTGTCGAAGAGGGCTGCCCTCGAGTCGTGGTCCACCGACCCAACCTAGCCGGGCCCACCAGCCGTTTTCAGCCGGCGACGACCGGCGAACCCCAGGTCGGTGCGGTGGTACCAGCCCAGCTCGTGATCACCCTCGAGCCAGCACAGCAGCACGTCGGTGCCGTCGAGCTCGGCCGGGAAGTCGACCAGCAGCGGCGCGAACCCCTTGAGCTCGGCGCCGGTGCGTTGCACCGTCGTCATGAGGTCGTCGAGGCGCGCCTGCGCGGCTTTCCACTCCGGCAGCCCGCCCAGCTCAGTGGCCCGGCCGCCCGGGCGCAGCGACGCCGCGAGCTCGGCCGCGTCGGCGCGGACGCGCACCAGTTCGTCGAGGACCGGCCGCAGCCGCGCCAGTTCGTCACGCGCTTCCGCGACGGTGAACAGTCCCATCCGCCGATTTTGCCACCGGCGGGATTCAGCTCTCGCGGCGCCGCCGCACCAGTGCGTTCGCCAGCCCGCTGCCGACCAGCAGGAAGCCCACCCCGAGCAGCGCGCCGATGAAGAGGAAGTCCATGACGCCGTACGCGATGTCGCTCTTCGGCATCAGGTTGACCAGCCGGAACCCCCACTCCGGCACGGCCATCGCGGCGACGCCGGGCAGCACGCCGTAGATCAGCCCGCCCAGGATCGGGCCGACCGCGGACAGCGCGCCGAGCGCGGCCACGACCAGCAGCAGGATCGCCCCGCCGGCCAGCAGCGCGATGCCCAGCGCGTCGCGGTTGGTGCTGAGCGTGGCCTGGATCAGCTGCTGCTGGCGCAGGCCGCCCCAGCTCAGCAGCCCGAGGGCCACCGGCGTGAGCACGAGCCCGCCCAGCGCGCTGACGACGTGCGCGGCACCTCGGCGCGGCCGTTCGTCGCGGACGTCGGTGTTGTCTTCGTAGTCCTCGTAGTCGTCTTCGTAGTCGGCGTACCGATGGGTCGACATGGCCGTCACCTCCCGCATGATGGGTTCACGGGTGGCATCGTGCCTTGGTTCACCGCGGAACGCGACGCTCGCTCGACGAGCGGTCGGCCGGGCCGAGCGGTCGGCGCGGCCCCGTGAGCTGCGCCACAACCGGCGGGTGGAGACTTGATACCGGCCACTACTGGAACCATCCAGCTCGGTCAAGCAGTACGCTTGTACCGCTACCGGCGAGACTTAAAAGAAGAACGCGAAGATCCGCGGAAGGAGCACCGCTGCTCATGGCCAAGATCAAGGTCCAGGGCACCGTCGTCGAACTCGACGGCGATGAGATGACCCGCATCATCTGGCAGTTCATCAAGGACAAGCTGATCCACCCGTACCTGGACGTGAACCTGGACTACTACGACCTGGGTATCGAGGAGCGGGACCGCACCGACGACCAGGTCACGGTCGACTCCGCGAACGCGATCAAGAAGCACGGCGTCGGCGTCAAGTGCGCCACGATCACCCCGGACGAAGCGCGCGTCGAAGAATTCGGCCTCAAGAAGATGTGGCTGTCCCCGAACGGGACCATCCGCAACATCCTCGGCGGCGTGATCTTCCGCGAGCCGATCGTCATCCAGAACATCCCGCGGCTGGTGCCGACGTGGACAAAGCCGATCATCATCGGCCGCCACGCCCACGGCGACCAGTACAAGGCGACCAACTTCAAGGTCCCCGGCCCGGGCACGCTGACCATCAGCTACACCCCGGACGACGGCTCCGAGCCGATGGAGTTCGAGGTCGCGAAGTTCCCCGAGGGCGGCGGCGTCGCGATGGGGATGTACAACTACAAGAAGTCCATCGAGGACTTCGCGCGCGCGTCCCTGCAGTACGGCCTCGACCGCGGCCTGCCGGTCTACCTCTCCACCAAGAACACCATCCTCAAGGCCTACGACGGCCAGTTCAAGGACGTGTTCGAGGAGATCTTCCAGGCCGAGTTCAAGGCCGACTTCGACGCCAAGGGGATCTCCTACGAGCACCGCCTGATCGACGACATGGTCGCGGCGGCGATGAAGTGGGAGGGCGGCTACGTCTGGGCGTGCAAGAACTACGACGGTGACGTCCAGTCCGACACGGTCGCGCAGGGCTTCGGCTCGCTCGGCCTGATGACGTCGGTGCTGCGCACGCCGGACGGCCGGACCGTCGAGGCCGAGGCCGCGCACGGCACGGTCACCCGGCACTACCGCCAGCACCAGCAGGGCAAGCCGACGTCGACCAACCCGATCGCGTCGATCTACGCCTGGACCCGCGGCCTCGAGCACCGCGGCAAGCTGGACGGCAACCAGGAGCTGATCGGCTTCGCGAACACGCTGGAGCAGGTCGTCGTCGAGACGGTCGAGGCCGGTCAGATGACCAAGGACCTCGCGCTGCTCATCAGCAAGGACCAGCCGTTCCAGACGACCGAGGAGTTCCTCGCGACGCTGGACGACAACCTGGCGAAGAAGATCGCCCAGGGCTGAGTTCCCAGTCGCTGAGAAGCCCCCTTCCCGATTCGTCGGGAAGGGGGCTTTCTTCGTGCACAGCGCGTCACTTCGCGGTGACTTCGTTGGCGCCTCCGGGTGGTTGCTGCGTACGGCGCTGTCGGTCCGGGTAAAGGATTGCCTACCCTTGGCGGAGGACGGGGTTCTCGGTTGGAGGAAGGCATGTCGAAGAAGACTCTGATCATCTTGGGCGCCATCGTCCTGGTCATCGTCGTGTACGCCATGAACACGGGGAAGCAGGCTTCGGGTGCTTCGGCCACCGGCTGCAAGGTGACCGTGACCGCGGACGTCCTGAACGCCCGCGAGACGGCGGACGGCAACGCCAAGATCGTCGGCAAATATCTGCGCGACGCGCAGTTCGACGCCCTGCCGGGCGTGCAGAACGGCTTCCGCAAGGTGGCCGACGACAAGTGGGTGGCGGCCGCCTTCACCCAGCCCGTCGAGGGCTCCACCTGCTGATCCCCCGGACTTGAGCCGTCCGGGCTCGAACTGTCAGACGCCGAGCAGGTCGGCCGCGAGGGTGGCGACACCGAACACCGCGGCCGACAGGCCCAGCGTGCGAGCGCGCTTCGGATCGCGCTTCGCGGCGGCGCGCCAGTAGAGGCCGATGCCGATCGCGAGCATCAGCAGCTCGACGACGGCCGAGACGGCGGGCAGCCGCCAGAGCCCGAAGCCGAACGTGGGCAGGTCACCGGCATTGCCGGGCAGGATCGGCAGGTCGGCGCGGTGCACGACGAGGTCGAGCACCCAGTGCGAGAACACGACGCCGGCGAGGACCAGCCCGGCTTCGCGGCCCAGCCACTTGCCCGCGACCGCGCCGAAGAGAGCGGCGAGCACGAGCGCGCCGACGAGGGAGTGCGTGTAGTCGGCGTGGATGACGCCGCCGCCGTAGCCCGCGCCGTCGACCGTCTCGATGCCGCTCAGGTAGAGCGGCGCGAAGACGACGTCGAGCCAGGCGGTGGCGAGCATGAGCGTCCAGACGGGGATCGCCGGCCGCCCGGCCTTGACGGCGGCGGCCAGCCCGAAGTGCCCGGCGATCATCTGCGGGCCTCCGTCCACGGGAAGCGGGCGTCGAGCACGCCCAGCCCGACGGTGAAGAAGAGCACGGCGAGGATGAAGGTCATTTCCTGTCCTGTTCTGCGTAGTTCGCGAGGCCCTGGACGAGCATTTCCTTGAGCACTTCGAAGCTCTCGCCGATGTCTTCCGGCCGCCCGAACCCCCCGGAGGCTTCCAGCCCGGCGAACCCGTGCACGGCGGCGCGGATGCAGCGCGTGGCGTGCACGGCCCGGTCGTGGTCGAAGCCGAACGGGCGGAGCACGGCGAAAGCGACTTCGGCGACGGCGTGGGTCGCGGTGCTGAGTTCGACGTCGGCCGCGTCCGGCGCGGTGACGAGCGCTTGGGTGCGCATGGGGTGTTTCCGCAGGTAGTCGCGGTAGGCGTCGGCCAACGCGGCAACGGCTTCCCCGCCTTCGCGCCCGGTCGCGGCGCTGCGGAGGGCGTCGGCCATTTCCTTGACGACGCGGAGGTCGATCAGCCGCCGCAGGTCGGCGAGGCTCTTGACGTGCTTGTAGAGCGAGGGCGCGGCGACGTTGGCGCGTTCGGCGACCTTGGCGAGGGTGAGCGAGTCGGGACCGGTTTCGTCGACGACGGTGAGGGCGAGGGTGACCACGGCTTCGGTGGTCAGGCCGGCTCTAGGGGACATTGTGGCTATCCTGCATAGCTTTAAAGCTAAGACTCGTAGCTTGAGGCGTCAAGGCCCCGTTTTTGTCGGTGGTGGGTGCTAGAACTGATCAGGTCGAAACGCGCAGGTGGCGGGCTTGTCCGCCGGAGAGGAGGAACGCCCGGGGACGGGCGACAACTGAATGCGGCACGAGCCGGAAGTGACGTCCGCGGGGTCTCCAGGGGGAGTTCCGCGGGCAGCGGAAGCCGGCCGACGGTGTCGGGTGCTGGCGCGGCGCGGGTGGGATCGAGCGTGGGGAACGTGCTTCGACGGGGGTCGGAGCACGATCGCGAGGTCCTCCTGGGTGACTGGTGCCTTGGTGCGGGGACTCGACGTGAGCGGCTGGGGTGTCGGTGTCGAGCCAAGGGCGGGTCAGAGGCGTGCGCGAGGTGCGCGTTCGCGTCTGGCGGCTCGCTCCGGTCTCGGCTCGGGCGTCTGCGGCGGCGTGGGCGAGGTGCGGGTCAGAGGGTGTTCGCGAGGTGCGCGTCCGCGTCTGGCGGCTCGCTCCGGTCTCGGCTCGGGCGTCTGCGGCGGCGTGGGCGAGGTGCGGGTCAGAGGGTGTTCGCGAGGTCCGCGTCCGCGTCTGGCAGTTCGCTCCGGTCTCGGCTCGGGCGTCTGCGGCGGCGTGGGCGAGGTGCGGGTCAGAGTGCGATCGCGAGGTCCGCGTCCGCTTCTGGCAGCTCGCCCGGGACTCGGCTCGGGCGTCTGCGGCGGCGTGGGCGAGGTGCGGGTCAGAGCGCGATCGCGAGGTCTTCCTCCGCGACCAGCACCTCACCACCGAACTCGGCCCGGGCCTCCTCGGCCGCGGCGGCGCGATCGGTACCGGGCCAGAAGTGGGTCAGCAGCAACCGCCGGGCCCCCGCTTCCTCCGCCCAGTACCCCGCTTCGGTGGCGGTCATCAGATAGCGAGGCTCCCCCTCCGCCGGTGGGGTGCGGAGGGTGGCGTCGCAGATGACCAGGTCCGCGTCCCGGCCGAGCTCGGCCAGCACCGGCGAAGGCCCCGTGTCCCCGGTGTAGGCCACGGTGAGCCCGGGCGCGCTGAGCCGCACGCCGAAGTTCGGCAGGTAGTGCGGCAGCGGGTACGACGTGAGCCGGAACGGCCCGACCTCGGCCGGCGCGCCGAGATCGTGCACGGCGAACAGCTCCGCCGGGTGCGGCCGCGGCTCCATCGCCTCGAGCCGCCGGACGGTGCCGGGCGTGCAGTGCAGCGGCAGCCGCTCGCCGGGCGGTCCGGTGTAGTGCCAGGCCCGTCCGAGCGCGCTCACGTCGGCGCAGTGGTCGGGGTGCTCGTGCGTCACGACGACGGCGTCCGGCAGCCGGTCGCCGCAGTGCGCGAACAGGCGTGAGGCGGCGCCGTACCCGAGGTCGAGCACGACGCGGAAACCGTTGTGCGAGAGCAGGAATCCGGCGCACGCCCGGCCGGGCTCCGGCCACGCACCGCAACTGCCGAGCACGGTCAACTGGCTCATGCGCGGCAGTCTCGCAGAGCGCGTGCGCCGGCGCGGAGCGGTTTTCGCCGACCGGCCCCGCCGGCCTGGACGCGGGCGCCCGGCCGGTAGCGTGCAGGACGTGCTGACCGTCTCCACCGTGAACGTCAACGGCCTGCGTGCCGCCGCCAAGAAGGGCTTCGTCGAGTGGCTCGCCGCCACGAAGGCCGACGTCGTCTGCTGCCAGGAGGTGCGCGCCACCGCGGATCAGCTGCCCGCGTCGGTCGTCGAGCCCGAAGGGTGGTTCGCGGCGCACGCGCCGTCGGCCGCCAAGGGGCGCAACGGCGTCGCCGTGTACAGCCGCGTCGAGCCCGACGAGGTGCGCGTCGGCTTCGGGGAGCCCGAGTTCGAGGACAGCGGGCGCTACCTCGAGGTCCACCTGCCCGGCGTCGTCGTCGCGAGCCTGTACCTGCCCAGCGGGGACGTCGGCACCGAACGCCAGGACGAAAAGGAGCGCTTCATGGCGGCGTTCCTGCCCTACCTCGTCGAGCTGCGCGCGAAGGCCGCCGCGGCCGGGCGCGAGGTCGTGGTCGTCGGCGACTGGAACATCGCCTACGACAACGCCGACCTCAAGAACTGGCGCGGCAACCGCAAGAACTCCGGCTTCCTGCCCGAGGAACGCGAATGGCTCGGCCGGGTCTACACCGAGGCGGGCTACACCGATGTCCAGCGCCGGCTCGACCCCGAAGGCCCCGGCCCCTACACCTGGTGGTCCTACCGCGGCCAGGCCTTCGACAACGACTCCGGCTGGCGCATCGACTGCCAGCTCGCGACGCCGGGCCTCGCCGAGAAGGTCGTCGACGTCGTGGTCGAACGCGCGGCCGCGTACGACCAGCGCTGGTCCGACCACGCGCCGGTCACCGCGACCTACGACGTCGACTTCCCGGCCTGGAACGGTTAGCCCGGCGCGAAAAGGGCCTCCCCGGCGCGAACCGGGAAGGCCCTTCTCGCCGCGCCCGGCTCAGCAGGAAAGGTTGCTCCCGGCCGGGACCCCGAGGATCCCGGTGATCTGCGTGTACTTGTCGATCCGGCTCTGCACCTGGGCGGGGTTGCCGCCGTTGCACTCGATCGAGCCGTTGATGCTGCGGATCGTTTCGCCGAACCCGCGCTGGTTGACCATCGCGTCGTGCGGCGTCATCGTGCCCGGCCCGGTCTGGGTGTTCCAGTACCAGAGGCCGGTCTTCCAGGCGACGGCCGAGTTCTGCTCGACCTGGTACGGGTTGCCGAGCAGGTCGATGCCGAGCGCGTCGCCGGCGGCCTTGTAGTTGAAGTTCCAGCTGAGCTGGATCGGGCCGCGGCCGTAGTAGGCGGCCTGGCCGGCCGGGCAGCCGTAGGGCTGGCTCGCGTCGCAGTAGTGCGGGTAGTTCGCGGTGTTCTGCTCGACGATGTAGACGAGCCCGCCGGTCTCGTGGTTGACGTTCGCCAGGAACGCCGCCGCTTCCTGCTTCTTGACCGTGTCGTCGCCGGTGTTGGCGAAGCCGGGGTAGGCCGACAGCGCGTCGGTCAGGCCGCTGTAGGAGTAGAAGCTGTTGCGGTCGGGGAAGATCTGGTTGAACTGGGCCTCGCTGACGACGAACGAGGCGTCCGCCGCGGCGGACGCGCTGGTGGCCGGCAGCACGACGGCGGCGGCCGCCGCGGCGAGCGCGCTCACCGCCACTCCGGTGCGCTTCAAGAACCGTGCAATCGACATCCGGGACTCCTCTTGATCACGCCGGTCGTGCGCGGTCCGACCGAGCCGAATGGGCTACTCCAAGAGGTATAGACCAATCACTATTGAGTGAAAAGTTTTCCGATTAAGACGACGCGATCGGACCAGCGAGCGCTGCGGCGAATGGCACAGCGTGAGCCGATATTGCGACGACCGGGTGACAGCTGAGCGGACACTGATCGGTCAAGCTCTACTTTGAGTACGAGCGTTCTGTCTTCCGCAACACCCACTTGGGTGGTTGGCGTGAACCGCAGGGGTGCCCGGACCGTGTTCCTGGTTGGGCGCTACTCTCGGCCCCCGAGCCGATCGGGCCGCCAGGTCTTGACACGCTCGGTAGCTTTTTGACC
This sequence comes from Amycolatopsis sp. FBCC-B4732, assembly GCF_023008405.1. NCBI lineage: Bacteria > Bacillati > Actinomycetota > Actinomycetes > Pseudonocardiales > Pseudonocardiaceae > Amycolatopsis > Amycolatopsis sp. FBCC-B4732. Next base: position 7,369,791 of record NZ_CP095376.1, on the reverse strand, counting down.
AGCAGCACGCAGCGTCTCACTCGTATGGGTGAGCGTTTCGCTCGTCAATCGCGGGAGGCACTCCGGTGCGCAACCCAGGTCATCTCCTGTTGCGGTCCACGCTGCGCGGCTTCCGCGCGGCCGCGGTGGTCGCGCTGATCCCGGCCACCCTGCTCGTCGCAGGCGGCGGCAGCGCGTTCGCCGACGTCACGACGACCGCACAGGCCGAAACGACCGCGGAGAGCTTCGGCGTACTCGGCCCGGTGGGCCTGGTCGCGGTCGCACTCGGCATCGTGGGCATGACCTTGGGCGTGCTGCGCCAGCGCCGCAAGAACCGAGTCGCCGAAGCCGCCCCGGCGGCCCCCGAAGCCCCGGGCCCGGTCACGGCGATGGCGGAGGCCGTCCTCGGCGAGCCCGAGGCCACGCCGACCCGCCCGTTCCTCACCCAGCACCCGCACGCCTGACCCCGGCGCCGCACGCGCCCACCTGACTGCGGGAGTCGCCGCACACGCCGGCCGCACACGTCGGCGGATTCGCAGGCCGGAACTCGCGCATGTCCGTGTGGCAACTGGTCGAGCCCGCCCCTTTGAGCTGTCGAGGTCGCTCACCTGTCAAGCCATCCGGTGCCGCCTGGCCGCCGCGAGCCCGCTTGCCAGGGCCGCTGACCTGCCGAGCCGTTCGCTGCACCGCGGTCGAACCGTCCGCCGCGAGCCCGCTTGCCAGGGCCGCCGACCTGCCGAGCCGTTCACCATTCCGCGGTCGAACCGTCCGCCGCGCAAGCCGTCGTGAAGCCAGGTGCCTGCTTGCCGGGGCCGCCGACCTGCCGAGCCGTTCGTCGCCCGCGGTCGAACCGCCCGTCGCGCAAGCTGTCGTGAAGCCTGCTTGCCAGGGCCGCCGACCTGCCGAGCCATCCGTCGCCGTCGAGCCGCCTGTCCGCGGCGAACCCGGCCCGCCCCCACCCCGGACCCGCCCGCCGAGGGCCCTCGCCGCCTGCCGTTCGGCTCGGCCTGGAAGAATCCCGGTGTGTCCGAAGAGCAGACCGTCGCAGCCGCACGCCGTCCGCGGGTCCTGTCCGGGATCCAGCCGACCGCCGACTCGTTCCACCTCGGGAACTACCTCGGTGCCCTGCGCCAGTGGGTGCGGATGCAGGACACGCACGAGACGTTCTACTGCGTGGTCGACCTGCACGCGATCACCGTCGAGCAGGACCCGAAGGTGCTGCGGCAGCGCACCCGCGTCTCGGCCGCGCAGCTGCTCGCCATCGGCATCGACCCGCAGCACAGCGCCCTGTTCGTGCAGAGCCACGTGCCGGAGCACGCGCAGCTGAGCTGGGTCCTCGAATGCCAGACCGGCTTCGGCGAGGCCGGCCGGATGACGCAGTTCAAGGACAAGTCCGCCAAACAGGGCTCGGACCGCTCCAGCGTCGGCCTCTTCACCTACCCGATCCTGCAGGCCGCGGACATCCTGCTCTACCAGGCCGACGCCGTCCCGGTCGGCGAGGACCAGCGCCAGCACCTCGAGCTCACGCGCGACCTCGCGCAGCGCTTCAACAACCGCCTCGGCAAGACGTTCGTCGTGCCCGAACCGTTCATCATCAAGGACACGGCGAAGATCTACGACCTGCAGGATCCGACGAGCAAGATGAGCAAGTCGGCGTCCACCGCGAACGGCCTCGTCGAGCTGCTCGAGGACCCGAAGCGCTCGGCGAAGAAGATCCGCTCGGCGGTCACCGACACCGGCCGCGAGGTCAAGTTCGACGCCGAGAACAAGGCGGGCGTCTCGAACCTGCTGACCATCTACTCGGCGCTCACCGAGCGGCCGATCGCCGACCTCGAAGCCGCCTACGAAGGCAAGGGGTACGGCGACCTGAAGAAGGACCTCGGCGAGGCGTTCGTCGAGTGGGTCACGCCGATCCAGGACCGCGTGAAGTCCTATTTGGACGACGTCGCGGAGCTGGACAAGGTCCTCGCCGCCGGCGCCGAGCGCGCCCGCGAGGTGGCGTCGAAGACGCTGGCCAAGACCTACCAGCGGATCGGTTTCCTCCCGCCGGTGCGGTGAAGCTGATCCTGCTCAACGGCCCGCCGGGGAGCGGCAAGTCGACGCTCGCCCGGCGCTACGCCGACGACCACCCGCCCACCCCGCCCCTGGACGTCGACCGGTCCGAGCAACGCTCGGCGCCCACCGACAATCCAGGCTTTCGCGGCGCTGCGCGGGGCCGGTTGTCCACAACCCCCGCGGGATGTGGACAACCGGCGGCCAGGAGGCGCCGCGGGTGCCCGTCGAGCCTGCTCGCCTCCCTCACCTGAGCCGCTCGCGTTGCAGGAGTCACCGGGCGTGGTTAGCGTTTTACAGTGCCGAACGAAGAGAAGGAAAAGCTCCTGCCGCGCCTGCGCAGGAAATACCCGTGGCTCGATCACCTGATCCGCGCCAACGAAGCCTTCACCGAGCGGTACGGCAACCACTACGCCGCCGCGATCACCTACTTCAGCGTGCTGTCGGTCATCCCGTTGCTGATGGTCGCCTTCGCGGTGGTCGGTCTGGTCGTCAACAACGACCCGGCGATCATCAAGCAGATCTCCGACAGCATCAACAACTCCGTGCCCGAAGGCCTGCGCAGCCTGGTCAAGGGCATCGTGGACGCCGCGCTCAAGTCCGGTGGCGGGGTCGGGATCTTCGGTCTGCTCATCGCGCTCTACTCCGGCATCGGCTGGATGGCGAACCTGCGTGACGCGCTCACCGCGCAGTGGGGTCAGGAGAAGAAGCCGCAGCCGTTCGTCAAGCAGACCGGCAAGGACCTCGTCGCGCTGGTCGGGCTCGGTGTGGCGCTGGTCGTTTCGTTCGCGCTGACCGCGGTCGGCGGCGGGGTCGGGCAGTTCCTGCTCGAGCTCGTCGGGCTCGAGCAGCAGACCTGGGCGATCGTCCTGCTCCGCGGCGCGACCATCGTGCTCGGCCTGGCCGCCAACACCCTCGTCTTCCTCTGGGTGATCGCCCGGCTGCCCCGCGAACGCGTCGCCCTGCGCAGTGCCGTGAAGGGTGCCGCCTTCGCCGCCGTCGGGTTCGTCATCCTGCAGCAGGCCGCCACCGTCTACCTCGCCAGCGTCACGAAGTCGCCGGCGTTCGCGCTGTTCGGGCCGGTCATCGGCCTGCTGGTGTTCGCGAACCTCGTCTCCCGCTTCCTGCTGCTCGTGACGGCGTGGACGGCGACGGCGACGGAGAACCAGCGCAAGGTCGTCGAGCCCCCGCCGCCGGTGCGGCTCGAACAGAGCGTCACCGTGCAGCGCGGGCCGGGGCTCGGCGCCGTCGCGGGTGCGTTCGGGGCCGGCGCGCTGCTCGCGTGGTTCGGGGGCCGTCGCAAGCCTTGACAGCGAGCAGGGCGGTAAAGAAACTGAACCGGTAAGAAATCCGAACCGGAGGTTTCGTGCTGGACGCCGCCCGCGAGTGCGCCGCGCTCGCCAAAACGCTCGCGCCGGTCACCGAACGGCAGCGTTCGCTGCCCGCCGAGCTCGTCGCGAAGCTGACCGACGCCCAGCTCCTGCGCAGCGGCGTCCCCGGCTACCTCGGCGGGCCCGAAGCGCCGCCCGCCGTCAGCCTCGAGACCGCGGAGACGGTCGCGCGCGGGGACGCGTCGGCAGGCTGGTGCGTCTCGATCGCCGTGACGAGCAGCCTGCTCTCGGCCTACGCCCCGCGAAAGTGCGCCGAAGAGGTCTTCGGCGACCCGCGCACCGTCGCCGCCGGCGTCTGGGCGCCGCGCGGCACCGGTGAGCGGGTCGACGGCGGGTACGTCGTGTCCGGCCGGTGGGCGTTCTGCAGCGGGATCCCGCACTGCGACTGGCTTTTCGCGGGATTCGTCCACGAAGGACAGCTCTACGTCGCCGCGCTGCCGAAGGCCGGGATCACCGTCCTCGACACCTGGCACACCAACGGCCTGCGCGGCACGGGCAGCCACGACTGCGTCGCCGACGCGCTGTTCGTCCCGGAGCACCGCGTCTTCTCGGTCATGGGTGGGCCGCCGCCGGAAGCCGTTGCGCTGCAACGGTTCCCGCTCTTCGGCTTCTTCGCGCTGTCCGTCGCCGCGGCCGCGCTCGGCAACGCGCGCGGCGCCATCGACGACCTCGTCGAGCTGGCCGCCACCCGGAAACCACTCGGCTCCAGCCGGTCGCTGGCCGAGCGGTCGCAGACCCAGGCCGCCGTCGCGGAGGCCGAAGCCGCCCTGCGCGCCGCGCGGCTGTTCTTCTACGCCAGCATCGACGACGCCTGGCAGGCCGCGCAGGGCACCGAACCGGTGCCGGACGCGCTCAAGCTGGGCCTCCGGCTCGCCGCCACGCACGTCACGCGCACGGCCGCGAAGGTCGCCGAAAGCATGTACGACCTCGGTGGTGGCGCCGCGATCTACGAGACTTCGCCACTGCAGCGCCGGTTCCGCGACGCCCACACCGCCACCGCCCACTTCCAGGTCAACCCGGCCAGCTTCGAGCTGCCGGGCAAGCTGCTGCTCGGCGTCCCGGCCCGCACGGAGCAGCTGTGACCGACCTCGGCCACCGGTTCACCGCGGATTCCGTCGGGCGCGCGCTCGACCTCGTCGGCGAGCGGTGGAGCCTGCTCATCCTGCGGGAGGCGTTCTTCGGGGTGCGCCGCTACGGCGAGTTCGCGCGCACGCTGTCGATCCCGCGCCCGACGCTGTCCGCCCGCCTGAAGACCCTCGTCGACGCGGGCGTGCTCGACCGCGTCGACCCGGTGCCCGAATACCGGCTGACCCCGGCCGGACGCGACCTGTTCGGCGCCGTCGTCACGCTCATGCAGTGGGGCGACCGGCACCTCGCCGGGCCGGCGGGGCCGCCGATCCTGTTGCGGCACCACGACTGCGGCGAGATCGCCGAGACGTTCGTGGCCTGCGGGCACTGCGGTGGCGCGATCACGACCGACAAGGTGACCCCGGAGCCCGGGCCCGGGTTCCGCTAGTTCGCGGCCTTCTTGCGCCGGTGCCCGACGACGAACCCGCCGACGATGATCAGGAACACGAGCAGCGTGATGATCCACCCGGTGACGCCGAACGGGTCTTCCTTGGCGCCGGCGGCCGTGGCGGACGTCCCGCTGTTACCGGTGTCACCGTCGGCCAGCACCGACGGGTCGGTCCCGGGCGCGCTGGTCGCGGGCGCCTGGTAGCTGATCTGGCCGACCGGCTCGGCGCGGTCGTCCTCCAGCGCGAAGCCGTAGTCGAGCAGCTTCCCGGCCTGGTCGACCACCTTCGTCGGCTTCTGCTCGGCGCGCAGCATCACGACCGCGAGCCGCTTGCCCTTGCGCTGCGCGGAGCCGACGTAGGTGTGGCGGGCGTCGTCGGTGAAGCCGGTCTTGCCGCCGAGGAAGCCGGGGTAGACGCCGAGCAGCTTGTTGTCGTTGAAGATGGGGATCGCGGGCTTGCCGCCGGCCGGCGGGATCTCGAAGTTCTTCGTCGCGACGACCTTCGCGAACTCGGGCTGCTTCATCGCGTAGTGGAAGATCAGGCTGAGGTCGTAGGCCGAGGTCGACATGCCCGGCCCGTCGAGGCCCGACGGCGTCGCGGCCCGCGTGTCCAGCGCGCCGATCCGGGCCGCCAGCGCGTTCATCTTCGCCACCGCGGAGTCCGGCCCGCCGAGCGCCGTCGCCAAGGCGTGCGCGACGTCGTTGCCCGAGTGCATCAGGAGGCCGTGGAGCAGCTGGTCGACCGTGTACTGGCCGCCGGCGGCCAGCCCGACGCAGGTGCACTCCTGCTCGGCGTCCTCCTTCGTCGCGACCAAAACCTGCTGCGGCGTCAGCTGCGTGACGACGACGAGCGCGAGCAGCGTCTTGATGAGCGACGCCGGCCGCTGCCGGGAGTGCGGGTCCTTCGCCGCGACGACGGCGCCGGTGTCGAGGTCCTGCACCAGCCAGGACGCCGCGGTGTTGCCGTCCGGCGGGTTGAGCGCGCCGTCCGGGGTGATCAGGCCGCACTCGGCCATCCGCGGGCCGCCGACCGGGGCGGCGGGCACGGCCAGCGGCGCCGGGGCCTGCTTGCCGGGCGCGGGTTTCTCCGACGTGTCGACCGGCGGCGGGGGAGCGAGGTGGTTGGCGCACTGGCCCTGCTGCTGCGGCGCGGCGCCCGCGGCGACGGGGGTGCCCAGGGCCAGGAGGGCGGCGGCGAGCGTCGTCGTGAAGACCTTGAGCGACCGGGAGACAGCGGAGTGCACCCACGCAATCTAGCGCCGTTGCCGTCGGCGCATACTCAGGGGCATGCGCCTTTCCCGACGAACCTCGCTGTTCCTGCTGGCCTTCGGCGTGTGGTCGTGGATCATCTGGATCACGTTCGCCAAGAACCTGTGGGAAAGCGACCGGGCGTGGGCCGCGGACGGCTCGCCGACCGCGTACTTCGTCGTGCACGCGGTGCTGACCGTCGTCTCGTTCGTGCTGGGCACGATCATCGGGGTGCTGGGCTGGCGCGGGGTGCGCACCCGCACCGCCTCCTGACTTTGGTCGGTGGCGCGCTCTCCGGGGCCGGTTTAGGTTGACGCCACTGACTCTGGAGGTGGAATGTCCCGTTTACGCCGAATAGCGGCCCCGCTCGTGCTGGCCGTCGGGGGCGGCCTGTTCGCCGCGGCGCCGGCCGCGGAGGCCACGCCGGTCACCTGTGACACGACGAGCACGCCGTACACCTACGTGGTGACGTACCAGCCGGGCACGCGCGCATCGGCCGTCGACAAGGAACTGGCGGCCAAGTGCGGCACGAAGGTCGCGTACTACGCCGAGATCGGCGTCGCGATCGCCAGCTCGCGCAACGCGGACTTCCAGCAGAAGATCGGCGTCTACCGGGCCTACTCGGGTGGCAAGGACGTGGCCTCTCAGGGTGCGACGGCGTCCGCCCGTTCGCTGGGCGCGGTGCGGACTCTGGAGGACACGCGGTCGACGGCCGCCGCGGGTGACCTGTCGGCGCAGCAGTGGGACATGAAGGCGATCCACGCGCCCGAGGCCAACAAGATCAACCAGGGCAGCCGCTCGGTGACGGTCGGCGTGCTCGACTCGGGCATCGACGCGACCCACCCGGCGCTGAAGGCGGCCGTCTCGGCTTCTTCGTCGGCCGGCTGCATCACGGGCGCGCCGGACCTCACGCCGGCGTCGTGGGCACCGACGACGTCCGACCACGGAACGCACGTGGCGGGCACGATCGCGGGCAAGGACCCGGCGGCGGGCTTCACGGGCATCGCCCCGGGCGTCCGGCTGGCCTCGGTGAAGGTCGTCAACGACGACGGCTACATCTTCCCGGAGTCGGCGGTCTGCGGCTTCGTGTGGGCGGCCAAGCACGGCTTCCAGGTGACGAACAACAGCTACTACATCGACCCGGGCATGTTCTTCTGCTCCCGCGAGCCGGGCGACGCGGCCGCGTACGAGGCGGTGCGCCGCGCGATCGAGTTCTCGACCCACCACGGAGTCCTCAACGTGTCGGCGGCGGGCAACTCGGGCTTCGACACGACGAAGCAGACAACGGACCCGAACCGCCCGCACCCGGTGGACTCGTCCTGCGGCATCCTGCCGAAGGCGATCGACGGCGTGGTGACGGTGTCGTCGGTGGGTTACGCGGGCACGAAGTCGTCGTTCAGCAACTACGGCGAGATCGACGTGACGGCCCCGGGCGGCGACTTCGTCCAGGCCCCACCGGCCGGCGAAGGCCCAGCCTGCCCCCTGTCGACAACGGTGTTCGGCGGCCAGTACGGCTCGAAGTGCGGCACGTCGATGGCGTCCCCGCACGCGGCGGGCGTCGCGGCATTGCTGGCCTCGAAGTTCCGCGGCCTTCCCCCGCAGCTGCTGGCCCGCATCCTCACGGGCGAGGCGGACGTGGTGAAGTGCGCGTCAACGGAGACGGAGTGCACGGGCCCGGCGAAGAACAACTCGTACTACGGCCACGGCCTGGTCAACGCCCTGGACGCGGTCAGGTAGGAGTTTCGGTCATGAGGGGCACCCTCATGGACTTAAAGTCCATGAGGGTGCCCCTCATGGCGTTGTCACGCGGCTTCTTCTTCCACCAAGTAGACCGGGGGACGCGAGCGTGCAGCGGCTGCGGCGTATGCGGATTCGAGCTCATGCAACACCTCTTCGGGGGCGTCTCTGATCTGAGTGGGGAGCGTCTGGACGACCTTGATCCCAGCGGCTGCGTAGCGGTTGTTCCGGCGGAGGGTCCGGGCGTAGTCATGGCGCGTGTAGTGGAATTCGAACGAATCGATTTCCCAAGCGAGCGCGACTTCGTCCCACCACGCGTCCGGGCGCCCGACGAAACCACTGGCCGTCCGCACGCCTGTGTTCCAATGGGTTGGCTCGGTCGTAAGCCGGGCTGACAGCTTCTTGGCGTGGATCTCGGCCACCGAGCGGAGGTCCGTCCACTCCTTCAGCAACCGGCGCGGGATCGCGGTGCCGCGTTTTGTTCCCACATCGAGTTCGCTCGTCAGCTCCGCAGGCAGACAGCGGCCATGCTGGATGGCTTCCACCAGCAGGTGGCTGATCGGTTCCTCGGCACGGATCCGCCGGACCGCGTCGGTCGTCGCGCGCACCAGAGGAGCAAGGGGGAGCCCGCGCCGGATCCAGGCGCCGGGAAGCCGTCTGGTGCGCTCGGCGACAACGTATTCGGAGCTCAATACCCTGCGTTCGTGCGGGATCAGAAGGTGGATGTCTTGAGCGGGAAACTCGTCCGGTACGCGAAGGTCGTACCAGCGACATGCGTCTGCGCCGGTGATCATAGCCCCGGGGCCGCCGTAGAGGAGGGCTGCCAGGGCTCGCTGGCGGCGGGTTACGCCGCCGTTGTGCAGGAGGATGATCCCGGGTAGTAGCCGTTGCCAGGGACCTCCGGGCAGGCACTTCCGGTAGATCGTCCGCGGGTCCATGCCGAGCGATTGCAAGTCGCGCGCCGTGATCACGCCTTCTCGGCTCCGGTGCGTCAGCAGTTCGGGATGCTGTTCCCACTTCCCGCGTCTGGGCATGGATTCATGGTGATCGGTTGCGAGTCCCGGGCACCAGGTCGTTCTACCGAACTGTGGACAACTCTCACCGTTGTCCACAGGCCCGCAAAAGCCATGAGGGGCACCCTCATGGCCTTAAAGACCATGGGGGTGCCCCTCATGACAAACGAACTGGGCGGAGCGGAGGTCAGACGCGCTTGAACAGCAGTGCGCGCTTCACTTCCTGGATCGCCTTCGTCACCTGGATCCCTCGGGGGCAGGCGTCCGTGCAGTTGAACGTCGTCCGGCAGCGCCAGACGCCCTCGCCGTCGTTGAGGATGTCCAGCCGCTCCTCGGCTCCCTCGTCGCGGGAGTCGAAGATGAACCGGTGGGCGTTCACGATCGCCGCCGGGCCGAAATAGGACCCGTCGTTCCAGTACACCGGGCACGACGAGGTGCAGCACGCGCAAAGGATGCACTTGGTCGTGTCGTCGAACCGGTCCCGGTCCGCCTGCGACTGGATGCGCTCCCGCGTCGGCTCGTTGCCGTACGTGATCAGGTACGGCTTGATCGCCCGGTACGCCTCGAAGAACGGGTCCATGTCGACGTACAGGTCCTTCAACGTCGTCAGGCCCTTGATCGGGGCGATCGTGATCGTGGTCGGCTTGCCCGACGCCGACAGCAGGTCCTTCATCAGGACCTTGCACGCCAGGCGGTTGATGCCGTTGATCTGCATCGCGTCCGAGCCGCACACGCCGTGGGCGCACGAGCGGCGGAACGAGAACGTGCCGTCGATGTAGTCCTTGACGTAGAACAGCAGGTTCAGCAGGCGGTCGGTGCGCTGCGCCGGGACGTCGTAGGACTCCCAGTGCGGCTCCGTGTCGACCTCCGGGTTGAACCGCAGGATCTTCAGCGTGACGGTGATCGGCGTGTGCTCGTCCGAAGCAGCGGGAGCATCCTCAGTGGTTGCCGCAGTCATCAGTACTTCCGCTCCATCGGCTCGTAGCGGGTGAAGGTGACCGGCTTGTAGTCGAGCCGGATGTCGGACGCCAGGCCGGTGCCCTGCTTGTAGGCCATCGTGTGGCGCATGAAGTTCGTGTCGTCGCGGGTCGGGTAGTCCTCGCGGGCGTGGCCGCCGCGGGACTCCTTGCGCGCGATCGCGCCGACGACCAGGACCTCGGCCAGCTCCAGCAGGAAGCCCAGCTCGACGGCCTCGAGGAGGTCGGTGTTGTAGCGCTTGCCCTTGTCCGACACGGTGATCCGCTGGTAGCGGGCCTTCAGCGCCTGGATGTCGGTCAGCGCCTGCTTCAGCGTGTCCTCGGTCCGGTACACCGACGCGTGCGAGTCCATCGTCTGCTGCATTTCCTTGCGGATGTCGGCGACGCGCTCGTCGCCGTGCTCCGACAGCAGGCCCGCGAGCTGCTCCTCGACCAGGGCCGTCGGGTCCGCGGGCAGCTCGACGTGCTCGTGCGCCAGCGCGTACTCCGCGGCGGCGATGCCGGCGCGGCGGCCGAACACGTTGATGTCCAGCAGCGAGTTCGTGCCCAGGCGGTTCGAGCCGTGCACGGACACGCAGGCGACCTCGCCCGCGGCGTAGAGACCCGGGATGACGTTCTCGTTGTCCCGCAGCGCTTCGCCGTGGATGTTGGTCGGGATGCCGCCCATGACGTAGTGGCACGTCGGGAACACCGGCACCGGCTCCTTCACCGGGTCGACGCCCAGGTAGGTCCGGGAGAACTCCATGATGTCCGGGAGCTTCGCGTTCAGCGTCTCCTCGGGGATGTGCGTGACGTCCAGGACGACGTAGTCCTTGTTCGGCCCGCACCCCCGGCCCTGCAGCACTTCCTGCACCATCGAGCGGGCCACGATGTCGCGCGGCGCGAGGTCCTTGATGGTGGGGGCGTAGCGCTCCATGAACCGCTCGCCGGACGCGTTGCGCAGGATCCCGCCCTCGCCGCGGACGGCTTCGGAAATCAGGATGCCCAGGCCCGCGAGGCCGGTCGGGTGGAACTGGAAGAACTCCATGTCCTCCAGCGGCAGGCCCTTGCGGAAGATGATGCCGAGGCCGTCACCGGTGAGGGTGTGCGCGTTCGACGTCGTCTTGAAGATCTTGCCCGCGCCACCGGTCGCCATCACGATCGACTTGGCCTGGAAGACGTGCAGCTCGCCGGTGGCCAGCTCGTAGGCGACGACGCCGGAGGCGACCGGGTTGCCGTTTTCGTCCGGGCTGGTCACGAGGTCGAGCACGTAGAACTCGTTGAAGAACTCGGTGCCGTACTTGACGCAGTTCTGGTAGAGCGTCTGCAGGATCATGTGACCGGTGCGGTCGGCGGCGTAGCAGGCGCGGCGGACCGCGGCCTTGCCGTGGTCACGCGTGTGCCCGCCGAAGCGGCGCTGGTCGATCTTGCCCTCGGGCGTGCGGTTGAAGGGCAGGCCCATCTTCTCGAGGTCGAGGACCGCGTCGATGGCCTCCTTCGCCATGATCTCGGCGGCGTCCTGGTCGACCAGGTAGTCGCCGCCCTTGATCGTGTCGAAGGTGTGCCACTCCCAGTTGTCCTCTTCGACGTTCGCCAGCGCGGCGCACATGCCGCCCTGGGCCGCGCCGGTGTGGGACCGGGTCGGGTAGAGCTTGGTGAGGACCGCGGTGCGCGCGCGCTGGCCGGACTCGATGGCCGCGCGCATCCCGGCGCCGCCGGCGCCGACGATCACCACGTCGTACTTGTGGAACTGCATGGTGGGGGGTCTCCGGGTGTCAGTTCGCGGGCATGTTCGGGTCGAAGGTGAAGATCACCATCGTGCCGACGGCCAGGATCAGCACCATCGAGACGTACAGCACGATCTTCAGCCAGAACCGCGTGCTGTCCTTGCGCGCGTAGTCGTCGATGATGGTGCGCAGGCCGTTGCCGCCGTGGATCTCGGCGAGCCAGAGCATGGCCAGGTCCCAGAACTGCCAGAACGGCGAAGCCCAGCGGCCGGCGACGAAGCCCCAGTTGATCCGGTGCACACCGCCGTCGAGGATGTTCATGATCAGCAGGTGGCCGAGCACCAGGATGATCAGCGCGAGGCCGGAGATCCGCATGAACAGCCAGCTGTAGAGCTCGAAGTTGCTCCGGCGGGCGGCGGGACGCTTCGGCGCGCGGGGGTTCGCGAGGGCGAGGTCGGCCATGTCAGTTACCCCCGAAGAGCGTTTCGACGGTGCGCTTCAGCATGAAGAAGGCACCGGGGACCATCACCACGACCCAGACCACGCCGATCACCCACAGCATCGCCTTCTGCAGCTTCGGGCCCTTCGACCAGAAGTCGACCAGCATGACGCGGATGCCGTTCAGCGCGTGGAAGAGGACCGCGCCGACCAGGCCGACCTCGAGGAGGTTGACGATCGGGGTCTTGTAGGTCTCGATGACCTGGTCGTAGGTGTTCGGCGACACGCGCACCAGCGCGGTGTCGAGCACGTGCACGAACAGGAAGAAGAATGTGAGCACGCCGGTGATGCGGTGCAGCACCCAGGACCACATGCCGGGGTCGCCCCGGTAGAAGGTTCCCTGCCGGCGTGAGGCACCCGCCCGATCGCTCGCCCCTGCCGAGGTGGCAGTGCTCGCCGTGGTGGACATCGGTGAACGGCCTCCAACGTCTGACTATGTGCCCGGGTGACCGGTGAGGTCCGCACTGATCGTCGTCGTCCACCTGGGACGACTACGGCGGCAATGCCGAGATCAAGGGTCATCGAGCGTGGATGAAAAGGATGCTAGACCCGACCCGGACGGACGGCTCACCTCCGGGTTCCTCTCTGTGATGGACCAGACACCTGGGCGCACACCGGTTGTGGGCGTCGTCACAGCGCGGGTGGTCCACTGTGGACGCACCGCGCCGGTCCGGCCCCGGCTTGCCCGTCCGGCTGACACCTGATCGAGTGGTGACCGCCCGATCCGGCACTGGAACGATTCGGACCAGCAGTGGATCCGGGTTCGTCTCACAGAGTGATCGGGGTGGTCCACTCCTCGGTCGGCCTGGCACACTGGGTGACAGCAAACGGCAATTCGGCCGTCCCGCGGTGCGGGGTTTCGGCCGAAAGAAGCGCCCTGTGAGCCTTTTGATCACGGTGGGTGCTCGCCCGGTCGCGCGTGCGACTCGTGAGTAAACGTTTGTGTTACGTAGCGTGCCTTTCCTATGGCGCTTTCCTGTCCGCCGGGTACGGTCTGGCGGTCGACCCGGCAGTAGGGCCGGGTCGTGCCCTTGACCATCCGCTGGATCAGCGGGGAGGGAGAAACACGTTGCGTCGCATGCGTGGAACCGCGCTGGCCGCTGCGGCCATGGCCGGGGTGCTCGCCCTGGCCGGGTGCGCCAAGGACTCCAGCGGTGGTAGCAGCTCGAACAACACCGCGGCCTCTTCGGGCGGTTCCGACTGCGTCACCGCGCAGAAGCCGCCCGCGGCGCCCGCCGCCGCCAGCAGCTCGACCGCGGCCGGCGGCAAGGTCGACGGCAGCGCGCTGAAGATCGGCCTGGCCTTCGACGTCGGCGGCCGGGGTGACGCGTCCTTCAACGACGCCGCCGCCGCGGGCACCGACAAGGCGAAGGCCGAGCTCGGCGTGACCACGGTCAACGAGAGCACCGCGTCCGCCAGCGAGGCCGAGTCGGCCAAGCAGCAGCGCCTCGACCAGATGGCCGCCTCGGGCATGAACCCGATCGTGGCGGTCGGCTTCGCGTACGCGCCGTCGGTGAAGGTCGTCGCGGCCAAGTACCCGAACACCAAGTTCGCGATCGTCGACGACGACTCGATCACGCTCCCGAACGTGACGCCGCTGGTCTTCGCCGAGGAGCAGGGCTCGTTCCTGGCCGGCGTCGCCGCCGCGTACAAGAGCAAGAGCTGCCACGTCGGCTTCGTCGGCGGTGTCAACACCCCGCTGATCCAGAAGTTCGAGGCCGGCTTCCTGCAGGGCGCGAAGACGGTTTCGTCCAAGATCAAGATCGAGGACGACTACCTGACCCCGGCCGGTGACTTCTCCGGGTTCCAGGACCCGGCGAAGGGCAACGTCAAGGCCGCGGCCGAGATCGCCAAGGGCGCGGACGTGATCTACCATGCCGCCGGCGCCTCCGGGAAGGGCGTGTTCGACGCCGCCAAGGCGGGCAACGCGCTGGCCATCGGCGTCGACTCCGACCAGTACAACCAGAAGACCGTCGCCGCCGACAAGGACGTCATCATCACGTCCATGCTCAAGCGCGTCGACGTCGCCGTCTTCGACTACGTCCAGGCGCTCGCCAAGGGCGACCTGACGACCCTGCCGAAGCGGTTCGACCTCAAGGTCGATGGCGTCGGCTACGCCACCTCCGGTGGCAAGGTCGACGACATCAAGGACGTTCTGGACGGCTACAAGGCCCAGATCATCTCGGGTGCCATCACCGTCTCGGACAAGCCGCAGAAGTAACTGACAACGCGTCGGGGCTCGGAGGAACTTTTCCTCCGGGCCCCTCACGCGTTTGGACGAGATATGGAATTCTCCCGCCCATGAGCACTGCCGAGGCCCCGGCCGAAGCCGTCCCCGACCGGGGCGCCCCCGCCGTCCAGCTGACCGGGATCACCAAGCGCTTTCCCGGCGTGGTGGCCAACTCCGACGTCAACCTCACCGTCACCGCCGGCGAGGTGCACGCCATCTGTGGCGAGAACGGCGCCGGCAAGTCCACCCTGATGAAGATCCTCTACGGCATGCAGCCGCCGGACGAGGGCACCATCGCGATCAACGGCGACGAGGTGAAGCTGCGCAACCCGCAGGACGCCATCCGGGCCGGCATCGGCATGGTGCACCAGCACTTCATGCTCGCCGACAACCTCACCGTCGGCGAGAACGTCTTCCTCGGCGCCGAGGGCCTGCACGGCATCGGCCGCGCCGCCCGCGCGCGGCTGGCCGAGCTCGCGGAGCGGACCGGCCTGCACGCCGAGCCGGACACGCTGCTGGAGGAGCTCGGCGTCGCCGACCGCCAGCGCGTCGAGATCGTCAAGGTGCTCTACCGCGGGGCGAAGATCATCATCCTGGACGAGCCGACCGCGGTGCTGGTGCCGCAGGAGGTCGACGCGCTGTTCGCGACCGTCCGGGAGATGAAGGCCGACGGCTACACGTTCCTCTTCATCTCGCACAAGCTCGACGAGGTGCGCGCGATCGCCGACACCGTCACGGTGATCCGGCGCGGCACCACGGTCGGCACCGCCGACCCGAAGACCATCACCTCCCGCGAGCTCGCGGAGATGATGGTCGGGTCCGAGCTGCCCAGCCCGGAGACCCGCGAGTCCACGGTCACCGACCGGGACGTGCTGCGGCTGACCGGGCTGACGCTCGGTGCCGAGGGCTCCGACCGCAACGCGCTCGACGACGTCACCTTCACCGTGCACGCGGGCGAGGTGCTCGGCATCGCCGGCGTCGAGGGCAACGGGCAGACCGAGCTCGTCGAAACCATCATGGGCATGCGCAAGCCCTCCGGCGGCACGATCGAGCTGGTCGACGCCGACGGCAAAGCGCGCGACCTCACGAAGGCGGGCACGCTGGCGCGGCGCGAAGCCGGCATCGGCTACATCGCCGAAGACCGCACGCGGCACAGCCTGCTGCTCCAGCAACCGTTGTGGGTCAACCGGATCCTGGGTTACCAGACCCGCGAACCGGTCTCGAAAGGACAGTTGCTCGACATCGCCGGCGCCCGCGCCGACACCGAGCGGATCGTCCGCGACTACGACGTCCGCACGCCGGGCATCGACGTCCCGGCCGCCGCGCTCTCCGGCGGCAACCAGCAGAAGCTGATCGTCGGGCGCGAGCTGTCCGGCAACCCGGTGCTGCTGGTGGCTTCGCACCCGACGCGCGGTGTCGACGTCGGCGCGCAGGCGCTGATCTGGGAGCAGATCCGCCTGGCCCGCGCCGCCGGGCTCGCGGTGCTGCTGATCTCCGCCGACCTCGACGAGCTGATCGGCCTGTCGGACACGATCCGGGTCATGCTGCGCGGGCGCCTCGTCAGCGAGGCCGACCCCGCCACCGTGACCCCGCAGGAACTGGGCTCGGCGATGACCGGCGCCGGGGAGGGTGACGAAGGATGACGTCCTGGCGCACGAAACTGCTGCCACCGCTGCTGGCGATCGTCTTCGCCGTGCTGCTGTCGGCGATCGCGCTGATCATCTCCGGGGCCGACCCGCTCAACGCGTACGGCACGATGATCGGCCAGATGTTCAAGGGCTCCACCGCGGTCGACACGGTGAACCTGGCGACGGTCTACTACCTGTCCGGGCTCGCGGTGGCCATCGGCTTCCAGATGAACCTCTTCAACATCGGTGTCGAGGGCCAGTACCGGTTCGCCGCGGTCGTCGCGGCCATCGCCGGCGGTGCCCTCAAGCTCCCGCCGGTGCTCCACACGCTGGTCATCCTGATCGTGGCCGTCGTCGCCGGTGCGGCGTACGCGGCGATCCCGGCGATCCTCAAGGTCACCCGCGGGGTGAGCGAGGTGATCGCGACGATCATGCTCAACGCGATCGTCGGCGGGATCATCGCCTTCCTCATCAACGCCGACCAGTTCGGCGTGCAGACCGGCAACAACATCGGCACCCGCGTGATCGAGCCGTCCGGCCGGATCCCGGGCATCCCGCTCGGCTCGGGCACGCTGTTCGGGTTCGTCTTCATCGCCGCGCTGATCGGCGGCGCCTACTGGTTCATGCTCAACCGCACGCGGTTCGGCTTCGAGCTCAAGGCGTCCGGCGAATCCACCACCGCGGCCGCCGCGGGCGGCGTCAACGCCAAGAAGATGACGCTGATCGCGATGCTGCTCTCCGGCGGCGTCGCCGGCCTGGTCGCGATGCCGGAACTGCTCGGCCGCGACTTCAGCTACGGCATCACCTCGACCCAGATGTACGGCTTCACCGGCATCGCGGTCGCGCTGCTGGGCCGCAACCACCCCGGCGGCATCGCGCTCGGCGCGCTGCTGTGGGCGTTCCTCGACACCTCCGCGGTGTCGCTGGAGCAGATCAACGTGTCCAAGGAGATCGCGACGATCATGCAGGGCATCATCGTGCTGTCGGTCGTCGTGGCGTACGAGATCGTGCGGCGCGCCGACCTGGCCGCCGAGCAACGCCGGGTCGGCCGGGCACTCGCCGGCCGCAAGGGTTCCACGGTCGCCGAAGGGGGTGCGGTCTGATGGCCGTCACCGACATTTCCCGGCCCGACGCGGGCAGCCCCGGCACGATGCCGGTGCACCGCAAGCGGTCCCGGATCCCGGGCTGGCTGCGCGGGGTCATCTGGGCGGTCATCGCCATCGCCGTGCTCTCGACGGCGTCGTACTCCACCGGCGTTTCCGCGCTGACGTCGTCCAACACGGCGCAGACGGCGTTGCGCCTGGCCCTGCCGATCCTGCTCTGCGCGCTGGGCGGCCTCTGGGCCGAGCGCGCGGGCGTGGTCAACATCGGCCTCGAGGGCATGATGATCCTCGGCACGTGGGGTGCGGCCTGGGGCGCGTACTACGGCGGGGTGTGGGCCGGGCTGCTGGCCGCGCTCGTCTTCGGTGCGCTCGGCGGCCTGCTGCACGCGGTGGCGACGGTGACGTTCAACGTCAACCACATCGTCTCCGGCGTCGCGATCAACCTGCTCGGCCTCGGCGTCACGAAGTACCTGGCGAACCTGATCTTCGAGCCGCTGTCGGGCAACCCGCGGCAGTCGCCGGTGGTGCCGAAGTTCGACACCTACTCGGCGAGCGGCCTCTCGGACTGGCTCGGCGACCTGGAGAAGGAGCAGCGCGTCGGCATCTCCGACGTCGCCGGCATCCTGCGCGGCCTGGTCACCGAGGTGGCGCCGCTGACGATGATCGCGATCATCCTGGTACCGGTCAGCTTCTGGGTGCTCTGGAAGACCCGGTTCGGCCTGCGGCTGCGCTCGTGCGGCGAGAACCCGGTGGCCGCGGAGTCCCTCGGCGTCAACGTCTACCGGCACAAGTACATCGCGATGCTGATCTCCGGTGCCTTCGCCGGGATGGGCGGCGCGTCGCTGGTGCTGCTGCGCGGTGGCGCGGACTACCTCGAAAACCAGACCAACGGCCGCGGGTACATCGGCCTCGCGGCGATGATCTTCGGCAACTGGCGCCCGGGCGGCCTGCTCGGCGGCGCGGCGCTGTTCGGCTACGCGGACGGCCTGCAGCTCTCCGGCGGCGGCGAAGCGGTGCTCGCGCTGCTGTACGGCGCGGTCATCCTGGTCGGCGTGATCGTCGTCGTGCAGCTGTTCCGGCGGCAGTGGATCGCGGCCGGGCTCGGCGTCGTCGGCGCGGGCGTGCTGTACGCGATCTACTACGCCAACGACACGCTGCCGTCGGACCTGATCCCGTACACCGCGCACTTCGTGACGCTGATCGTGCTGGCGGTGGCTTCGCAGCGGCTGCGGCCGCCGAAGGCCGACGGCCAGCCGTACCGGCGGGGTGAGGACTGATGACGTCCACTGTGGACTGGGACGCGCTGCGTTCTCAGGCGATCGAAGCGGCTTCCCATGCGTACGCGCCTTATTCGGGCCTGCACGTCGGGGTCGCGGGGATCGTCGACGACGGCCGCGTGGTCACCGGGTGCAACGTCGAGAACGCGTCCTACGGGCTCGGGCTCTGCGCGGAGTGCACGATGGCCGGCCAGCTGCGGCTCTCCGGCGGCGGCCGGCTCGTGGCGGTCGCGTGCCGCAGCGGTGCCGGTGACCTGCTGATGCCGTGCGGGCGCTGCCGGCAGATCCTGTTCGAGCTCGGCGGGTCCACGTGCCTGGTGGACACGCCGAGCGGGATCCTGCCGATGTCCGACGTCCTGCCGGACGCCTTCGGCCCGGACGACCTGCCGTGAGCGCCTTCGCCGCGGTCGACGTCATCCGCACCAAGCGCGACGGCGGCCGGCTTTCGGACGAACAGATCGACTGGGTCGTCGACGCGTACACGCGCGGTCTCGTGGCCGAGGAGCAGATGTCCGCCTTGGCCATGGCGATCTTCCTGCGGGGCATGGACTCCGGGGAGATCTCGCGGTGGACCGGTGCGATGATCTCGTCGGGGGAGCGGCTCTCCCTGGACGTTTCCCGGCCGACGGTCGACAAGCACTCGACCGGCGGGGTCGGCGACAAGATCACGCTGCCGCTGGCGCCGCTCGTGGCCGCCTGCGGTGCGGCGGTGCCGCAGCTGTCCGGGCGCGGGCTCGGGCACACCGGCGGCACGCTCGACAAGCTCGAGTCGATCCCCGGCTGGCGGGCTTCGCTGACCACCGCGGAGATCGCGCGGCAGCTCGAAGACGTTGGCGCGGTGGTCTGCGCGGCGACGTCCGGGCTCGCGCCGGCGGACAAGAAGCTGTACGCGCTGCGGGACGTCACGTCGACGGTGGAGTCGATCCCGCTCATCGCCAGCTCGATCATGAGCAAGAAGATCGCGGAAGGCGCGTCCGGGCTGGTCCTGGACGTGAAGTTCGGGTCGGGCGCGTTCATGAAGACGCTTTCGCAGGCCCGGGAGCTGGCCTCGACGCTGACGTCGATCGGCGTCGACCACGGCGTGCCGACGACCGCGCTGCTGACCGACATGAACGTCCCGCTGGGGCGCGCGGTCGGGAACGCGGTCGAGGTCGCGGAGTCCGTCGACGTGCTCAAGGGCGGCGGCCCCGCGGACGTGGTTTCGCTGACGCTCGCCTTGGCCCGGGAGATGCTGGCGCTGGCGGGCATTTCCACGGACCCGGCCGCGGTGCTGGCGTCCGGCGAGGCGTACGAGGTCTGGTGCCGGATGATCGCCGCCCAGGGCGGCGACCCTTCGGCGCCGCTGCCGAAGCCGTCGCACGTCCACACGGTGGTCGCGCCGGCTTCGGGCGTGCTGGCTTCCCTGGACGCGTACGCGGTGGGCGTCGCGGCTTGGCGGCTGGGCGCGGGCCGGGCCCGCAAGGAGGATCCGGTCCAGGCGGCGGCGGGCGTGCTGTGCCTGGCCAAGCCCGGCGACGCGGTCACCGAGGGTGAGCCGCTGCTGGAACTGCACACGGACACCCCGGAAGCGGTCCCGGCGGCCTTGTCAGCGCTGGAAGGCTGCTTCGCGGTCGCGTCGGCCGCGTCCGCCCCGGAGCCGATCGTGCGGGAGACGATCCGCGGCACGGTGTGACGATCATCGCGAAGATGATCACCCACCCGAGTGACCCCCCCCAGCCCGCACTTTCACGTGAAAGTGCGGCCTCCAGGTGCGCACTTTCACGTGAAAGTGCGAGCTCGGAGTGGGTACTCCGGAACGTTGAAGAGGCCCCTGCCGGTGAACCGGCGGGGGCCTCTTCTCGTGGGGCTGGGGTTACTCCGTGGCTTCTTCGGCGCCTTCGCCCGTCTTGGCCTTGACGTCGGCCGGCTTCGGGGCGCGGCCGTTGCGGGAGGTGCGACGCGGCTGGCGCGGGGCCGGCGGCGGCGGAGCGATCTGCTGGACGGCCGGGCCGCCGCCGAGCATCAGTTCCGCGAACGTCGCCATCGCCTCGTCGAGCTGGCCGCCGATGCGGCGGACGCTCTCGTCGTTGCTCTTGCGGACCAGCGTGTCCACCGAGTCGGTGTCCGGCTGCTTGGACAGCGTGCCCTCGACCTTGGACAGCCCGGCCTTGAGCGCGCCGTCGAGGTCGCCGATGCCGGAGAGGAAGCCGTCCTCCACCTTGTCGAGGCGGCCGGCCAGGTCGTCGAGGCGGGTGGTGACCGTCTCGAGGCGGTTGCCCAGGTTCTCCAGGCGGTCCGAGGCGTCGATCATCTCGCCGGTCTCGGTCAGCGCCACCTTGAGCGCCTCGGTGTTCGCGTCGATCCGCTCGTGCGTGGTGCGGCCCAGCTCGCCGACGCGCTCCTGCGTGACGCGGCTGAGCTCGTCGACCTTGCCCCGCAGCTCGTGGTCGGAGCCGTCGACGCGCTCGCGCAGCGTGTGCTCGGCCTGCTCGATCCGCTCGCGGACCGGGCCGGTGACCGACTGCGGGATCGAGTCGAGCTTCGCGTCCTGCTTGTCCAGGTGGCCGCCCAGCTCGTCGAGCCGGCGGTGGATGTTCTGGAGCTTGTCTTCGAGCCCGTCCATCCGGCCGCCGACGCCTTCGAGGCGCGCCGCCATGCCGTCGAGCCTGCCGTCGAGCTGCGCGAACGGCTTGGCCAGCTTGTCGACGATGCTCTCCACCGCGCGGGTCAGCGCCGAGAGGGCGTTGTCCTGGGCCTCGAGCCGGGACATCGTCTCGTCGAGGCGCTCGGCCAGCACGCCGACCTCGGTGCGGTCGGGGAGCTCGGACAGCCGCTTGCGGACCGCGCCCAGCGAGTCCACCGGCGCGAGGCGGGCGTAGATGTCGTCGAGCGCGTCGAAGATCTGCTGCTGCTCGCTCTCACGCACTTCGGCCGCGCGCACCAGCATGTTGCGCATCCGGTCGAAGGACGGGGCCGCGGCAATGTGGTTGTCAGTGGTCACTGCTGTGTCCTTCGTCGGCGGGGAAATGGAGGGACGTGCCACGAAGCTTATCGATTGCAAAAATTGCTGTCTGTATGGCCCCCGTGAAGAGCCTATTGCGGAGGCTGCCCCCGGATGGCCGATTCGTTGCCCGATCCTCGACGCTCAGGGTTAGCCCGAGGCTGAGGGTTACGGCCATGTAGGGGAATGACAACGAGGTTACCGTTGGGGGATGCCTGACGAAAGCCCTGTTCTGACCGGCGAGACGCTCCGCCGCGCGCCCAAGGTGCTGCTGCACGACCACCTGGACGGCGGTCTCCGCCCGGCCACCGTCGCCGAACTGGCCGAGCGAACCGGCTATACCGGACTGCCCACCAGCGACCCGGCCGAGCTGGGCAGCTGGTTCCGCCGGGCGGCCGATTCCGGGTCGCTCGTGTCCTACCTCGAGACCTTCGCGCACACCTGCGGGGTGATGCAGACGGAGGATGCGCTGGTCAGGGTCGCCGCGGAAGCGGTCGAGGACCTGGCCGCCGACGGCGTCGTCTACGCCGAGGTGCGCTACGCACCGGAGTTGTTCGTCGAACGCGGTCTGTCACTCGATGCGGTGGTCGAGGCCGTCCAAGCGGGGTTCACGGAGGGCACTCGCCGCGTGGCCGCGAACGGCGGCAGCATCCGCGTCGCGACGTTGCTCTGCGCGATGCGCCAGCACGCCCGCGCCCTCGAGATCGCCGACCTCGCCGTCCGCTACCGCGACGCCGGCGTCGCCGGGTTCGACATCGCGGGCCCGGAAGACGGATTTCCCCCGACCCGCAATCTCGACGCGTTCGAATACCTGCGCCAGAACAATGCGCATTTCACCATTCACGCCGGCGAAGCGTTCGGTTTGCCGTCCATTTGGGAGGCGATTCAGCACTGCGGCGCCGAGCGGCTCGGGCACGGCGTGCGCATCGCCGAGGACATCAAGACCGACGCGGACGGCACGGTCCACCTTGGACGGTTGGCCGCGTATGTCCGCGACCGCCGCATCCCCCTGGAGATCTGCCCGACGTCGAACGTCCAAACAGGCACGGTCCGCTCGATCGCCGAGCACCCGATCGGCCTGCTCGCCAAGCTGCGCTTCCGGGTGACCGTGAACACGGACAACCGGCTGATGAGCGGATGCACGATGACCAGCGAATTCGCCGCGCTGCACGAGTCCTTCGGGTATGGCCTGGACGACTTCCGCTGGTTCACCATCAACGCGATGAAATCCGCGTTCATCGATTTCGACGCGCGGATCGCGCTGATCGACGGCGTCATCAAGCCCGGGTACGCCGCGCTGGCCTGACCCGCGCGCCGGGAGGACCGCGGCCGCCGAACGGTGGTTGCGGTCCTTAGCCATGCCAACTATCGTTCACCATGTAGGAATTATTTCCCGATATTTGGGACGGTGGCGAAGATGGCGCAGGTCGCGGACGGCTCGGTGGAGCGGGTGCAGGCGAGTTCACGGCGGTGGCTCATCCTCGCGCTCGGCCTCGCCGCGCAGACCGCGAGCTGCTCGTTCCTCTACGGCCTCCCGTTCCTGGTCCCCGCGATGCGCGCGGGGGAGGGGCTCACGCTGGCGGAGGCCGGCACGGTCGTCGCGGCCCCGAGCATCGGGCTGTTGTTCACCCTGATCGTGTGGGGCGCGGCTGCGGACCGTTACGGAGAGCGCCTGATCATGGCTCTCGGACTGGGTGCCTCGGGGTTACTCCTGGTGTACGCCGGAGTCGGTGATCACTCGGTCGGGCTGCTCTTTGGGGTGTTCCTGGCGGCCGGCGCGTGCACGGCCTCGGTGAACGCGGCGAGCGGCCGCGTGGTGATGGGCTGGTTCGCGAAGTCCGAGCGGGGCGTCGCGATGGGGATCCGCCAGACGGCCCAGCCGCTCGGCGTCGGCGTCGCGGCGCTGGGGCTGCCGCCGCTGGCCGCGCACTTCGGGTTCCGCGCGGCCGTGCTGCTCCCGGCGGGGCTCGCGATCGTCGTCGCGCTGCTGGTGGCGTGGCTGGTGACGGACCCGCCCCGGCCCCCTCGGGCGGCCGGCGCGGTCAAGCCGCCTTCGCCGTACCGGCACGCGACGCTGTGGCGGGTGCACGGGGCGAGCGCGCTGCTGGTGGTCCCGCAGTTCGCGGTGTCGGCGTTCGCGCCGGTGTACCTGGTGTCGGTGCAGCACTGGAGCGCGCTGTCGGCGGGCTGGTACCTGGCGGTGGTCCAGGTGCTGGGCGCGCTGGGCCGCCTCGGCTCGGGCTGGTGGTCCGACCGCGTCGGCAGCCGCCTGCGCCCGATGCGGCAGCTGGCGGTGCTGAGCTGCGCGGTGATGCTGCTGGTGGCACTGGGCGACGTCTCGTGGCTCTGGCTGGTGCTGCTGGCACTGGCGCTGGCGGGGATCATCACGGTGGCCGACAACGGCCTGGGCTTCACGGCGTCGGCCGAGCTGGCGGGCCTGGCCTGGTCTGGCCGCGCGATGGGCACGCAGAACACGGGCCAGAACATCGCGGCCTCGCTGACCCCGCCCCTGCTGGGCCTGGTGATCGGCGACAGCCGCTACGCACTGGCTTTCTGCGTGGCGGCGATCTTCCCGGCCCTGGCGGTGGCGATGGTCCCGGTCCGCGCGGAGCACCACGAGTCCTGACACCCGCCCGCGGGGGCGCCCCCCGTCTCCAGCGTATCGGCGGCCACTGACGAAAACCGGCCGTCCGCGGCCGGGCCGACCCGGGTTGTCCACAACCGGCTGGGCCTGTGGACCGCTGCTACGCGTCCGGGCGGCGACGTCGTGAACGACCCTTTCATGACGTCAGACGACATGAACGACCCTTTCATGACATCCGGTGCACCCCGGACACGACGAAGGCCGCCTCCCCGAACCAGCGGGGAAGCGGCCTCCGGAGTGAAAGATCAAGCCACCGTCAGGCGGTTCTCGAACGTCTCGACGAGCTTGCGCCAAGCGCTCTGCTCCGCGTCGAACGGCGCGCTCGGCTCGAGGCGCGTCGGGTCCGGGCGGAGCACGAACGACACCAGCCAGCCGAGGCTTTCGTTCGACGCCAGCGCCGTTTCGACGCTCTCGTCGCCCGCCCAGTCGGCCGCGTCCGTGATCAGCTCGACCGCCAGCTCCAGCTGCGTCGGGTCGATCGCCTCCGGGCCCTCCGCGATGTCCGCGTCGAGGCCGGTCAGCACGTACGTGTTCTCCGCGTCGACCTCGATCTCGAGCTCGCCGGCCGTGGCCTTCGCCAGCACCTCGTCCCACGTGGACACGTCGGCGAGGTCCGTGTCGGCCAGGTCCTTGCCGTCGGCCAGGGCCCGCGCCAGCGCCTTCTCGGACGTGAACACGTCGATCTCGCCCTCGCTGCCGAGGAAGACCGGGGTGTCGTCGAGGTAGCAGCGCAGCGTGTAGTACTCCGCGCCGGAGGTGATGATCTTGATCGGGTCGATGCCGACCTCGGCCCAGAAGCCGACCGGGCCCTCTTCCTCGTCTTCGTCGTCGTCCTCGTCGTCCGAGTCCGCGGCGTCGATCGCCTCGAGGTCCTCTTCGCCCTCCGCGCCGGCCTCGGCCTCGGCGGACTCCTCGTGGAACGCCGCCAGCTCCTCGGCGGTCTGCTCCAGCACCTTCTCGTCGACGTCCGGCGCCGTCACCAGGCCGTCGATCGCGTCCAGCACGGTGTCCCACTTCGTCGACACCGTCTCGGACAGGTCGTTCCACACCTGCACGCCGACGCTCCCGGTGAACGGGAGGGTGCCCTGGTCGAGCAGCGAGAAGCCCTCGGTCGAGTCGAGGATCTCGTGGACCTCTTCGAGGTCGCAGACGTCGGCGAGCGAGCGCACGATGCCGACGATCTCGGCCAGCTCGGCGATGTGCCAGACGTCCGGCTCCTCGGCGACGAGCTCGGGCACGCCGACGAGGTCGTACGTGTGGTCCTCGTCCGGGATCAGCTCGGGCACGTTCAGCGACGGCACCGCGTCCCACGCCGGGTGGTCGAGCAGGTCGTGCCGCTCGGACGTGCGGACGAAGGCGGCCAGGTGCGCGGCGTCCGGGAAGGCGTACAGGTCGTCCTCGTCGCCGAGGAACGCTTCCCACTCCTCGCCGTCTTCCCGCCAGCGCGGGGCCCACAAGGTGACGACGTCGCCTTGTGGCAGCCCGAGTTCGATCGGGATGATGTCCTGTGCCATTCCTAAGCCCTCCGGAGTACCGCCCGTGTGCGCGCGACACCGTATCTGCCGGTCGAAGCGCGGTAACGCGAAGCCTACGGGTTTACCACTCGTGATGCGATCGCCCCTGCCGACTTTGCGACGAGCGGATGGCACGATGGACCCCTGATGACTCTCACAGACCTCCTGCCTGCGGATCCCGACCCCGACGCCCTGTTCGAAGCGTTCACGACCTGGACGGCCGATCGGGGCATCGAGCTGTACCCGGCGCAGGAGGAGGCGGTGATGGAGGTCGTCTCCGGATCGAACGTCATCCTCTCGACGCCGACCGGCTCCGGGAAGAGCCTCGTCGCCGTCGGCGCGCACTTCACCGCGCTCGCCCAGGGCCGCCGCAGCTACTACACCGCGCCCATCAAGGCCCTCGTCTCGGAGAAGTTCTTCCAGCTCATCGAGATCTTCGGCGCCGACAACGTCGGGATGATGACGGGTGACTCCAGTGTCAACCCCGACGCCCCGATCATCTGCTGCACGGCCGAAATCCTGGCGAACATCGCGTTGCGCTTCGGCGCCGAGGCGCCGGTCGGGCAGGTCGTCGCCGACGAGTTCCACTTCTACTCCGAGCCCGACCGCGGCTGGGCGTGGCAGGTGCCGCTGCTGGAGCTGCCGAAGGCCCAGTTCGTCCTGATGTCGGCGACGTTGGGCGACGTGTCCTTCTTCGAAAAGGACCTCACCCGCCGCACCGGCAAGCCGACGGCCGTCGTCACGTCGGCCCAGCGCCCGGTGCCGCTGACCTTCCGGTACGCGCTGACGCCGTTGCACGAGACCATGTCGGAGCTGCTCCACGGCGGTCAGGCGCCGGTTTACGTCGTGCACTTCTCGCAGGCCGCGGCCATCGAGCGGGCGCAGACGCTGATGAGCATCAACGTCACGACCAAGGCCGAGAAAGAGGCCATCGCGGAGCTGATCGGCGACTTCCGGTTCGCCGCCGGCTTCGGCAAGACGCTCTCGCGGCTGGTCCGCCACGGCATCGGCGTGCACCACGCCGGGATGCTGCCGAAGTACCGCCGGCTGGTCGAGACCTTGGCCCAGTCGGGGCTGCTCAAGGTGATCTGCGGGACCGACACCCTCGGCGTCGGCATCAACGTGCCGATCCGGACGGTGGTCTTCTCCGCGCTGACCAAGTACGACGGCGTCCGCCAGCGCCACCTCAAGGCGCGCGAGTTCCACCAGATCGCCGGCCGCGCCGGGCGCGCGGGCTACGACACCGACGGCTACGTCGTCGTGCAGGCGCCCGACCACGTCGTCGAGAACGCGAAGGCGCTGGAGAGGGCGGGCGACGACCCGAAGAAGAAAAAGAAGATCGTCCGGAAGAAGGCGCCGGAGGGCTTCGTCAACTGGACCGAGAGCACGTTCGACCGGCTGATCGCGGCCGAGCCCGAGCCGCTGACGTCCAGCTTCAAGGTCACGCACTCGATGCTGCTCAACGTGATTTCGCGGCCGGGCAACGCCTTCGACTCGATGCGGCACCTCCTGGAGGACAACCACGAGGACCGCGCGTCGCAGCGCAAGCTGATCCTGCGCGCCATCGCGATCTACCGCGCGCTGCTCGCCGCCGGCGTCGTCGAACGGCTGGACGAGCCGGACGAGCAGGGCCGGATCATCCGGCTCACCGTCGACCTGCAGTTCGACTTCGCGCTCAACCAGCCGCTTTCGCCGTTCGCGCTGGCCGCGATCGACCTGTTCGAACTGGACTCGCCGAGCTACCCGCTCGACGTCGTGTCCACTGTGGAATCCACTGTGGACAACCCGCGGCCGGTGCTGTCGCAGCAGCAGTTCAAGGCGCGCGGCGAGGCCGTGAACGCGATGAAGGCCGAGGGCATCGAGTACGACGAGCGGATGGAGCTGCTCGAGAACGTCAGCTACCCGAAGCCGCTGGAAGAGCTGCTGCAGGGCGCGTTCCACAGCTACCGCCAGGGCCACCCGTGGGTCGACGACTACGAGCTCTCGCCGAAGTCCGTGGTGCGCGACATGTACGAGCGCGCGATGAACTTCGTCGAGTACATCGGTTTCTACCAGCTCGCCCGGTCCGAAGGCCTGGTGCTGCGCTACCTCACGGACGTCTACGACTCGCTGCGCCACACGGTTCCGGACGAGGCGAAGACCGAGCCGCTGCAGGACCTCATCGAGTGGCTCGGTGAGCTGGTCCGGCAGGTCGACTCGAGCCTGCTGGACGAGTGGGAAGCCCTGCGGCACCCGGACGAAGAGGGCCCGGTGTCGACGCGGCCGCCGTCCGAACCCCCGGCCGTCACGCGCAACGAGCGCGCGTTCCGCGTCCTGGTGCGCAACGAGCTGTTCCGCCGCGTCGAGCTGTTCGGGCGGCGGGCGTGGTTCCCGCTCGGCGAGCTGGACGCGGCTTCGGGCTGGGACGCCGACGCGTGGCAGGAAGCCATCGAGGACTACTTCGAGGAGTACGACTCGCTCGGCACCGGCCCGGACGCGCGCGGCCCGGCCCTGCTGCTGATCGAGCAGCAGCCGGACGTCTGGAAGGTGCGGCAGATCTTCGACGACCCGGCCGGCGACCACGACTGGGGCATCAGCGCCGAAGTGGACCTGGCCGCGTCGGATGAGGCCGGGGCCGCGGTGCTCCGGGTGATTGCGGTCGGCGCCCACTGACGCTTTCGGGGGTTCCTGGTGGCGGAGCCCCCGGCCCGGGGCGAAGCCCCGGATGGCACCGACCGTTGCGGATTCCCGACCCCTCAGTCATCGTGAGCACATGGTGGCGACAGTGCGGGAGCACCGGATCGGCGACGTGCGCTGGACGATCGTCCGGGGGCCCCGGGAAGCCGCTTTCCGCGAGCTGGGGGCGTACGCCGCCGACGACATCCGGACCGTCCTCGCGGGACTGCCGTCGTGGCCGGTCGCCGCGCGGGCCCGCCGGTCGCCGGTGCGGTTCCGGGCGATCGAAGCGGCGTCGCAGGTCGAGCACCCGGACGCGTACGCCGAGCTGACGGCGCTGGCCGCGGGCGCGGGCGTCCCGTTCGACGACCTGCTGCTGGCCAACCTGCGCGGCGACCTCGGCGCGGGCGACGGCACCGGCTGCACGGACCTCGCGTGGGCGGGTTCGCCGTCGCTGCTCGGTCACAACGAGGACGGCGCCCCGGTGTTCGACGGCATCGGCCGCCTGCTGACGCTGCTGCTCGACGGCGAGCCCGGCGTGTGCGTCTGGTGGTACCCGGGTTTCCTGCCGTCGAACACGTTCACGCTGACGACGCACGGGCTGGTGTGGGGCATCGACAGCGTGAGCGTGGTGACGCCGTCGCCGTGCGCCGGCCGCCACTTCGTGGCCCGCACGGCCCAGCGCGCGACTTCGGTGCCGGAAGCGGTGTCCCTGCTGCGTTCCCACGCTTCGGCGGGCGGCTTCGCGTACACGATGGGCCGGCTGGGCGCGCCGGCGGTGACGGTGGTGGAGAAGGCGGGCCACGACACCGCGGTGTCCACTGTGATCAGTGGGCTTTCCTGGCACACCAACCACTTCCGCCAGCTACCGCACCTGGACGTCGCGGGGGAGGAGAGCCTCGACCGCGCGGAGGTGTGCGCGCACCTGGCCCCGACGTCCTCGGACGCGAAGTGGCTGGTCTCGACGTTGACGAACGACGTCCACCGCACCGCGACCGGCGGCGACGAGCTGCTGACGTTGAGCACGGTGGTGACGGACCTCGGTTCGGGCGAGGTGACGCTGGTACCCCGCGGCGGGGAGCCGCTGCAGGCGCGGGCACCGGACCTGGCCGCGGGGAACGTCGACGCCGTGGGCTGAGCTACGCCACCGGGGTCAGGATCGCCTGGGCGTCTTCGCCCGCGAACCACAGCCCGATGGCGAACGCCGCCGTGGCCTCCAGCAGGGCCGCGCGGTCCAGACCACCCGCGACCACCGGCTTCGCGCCGACGTCCCGCACCAGCGTGCTCACCGCTTCCAGCGCAGCCGGGTCGTCGCCGCACAACGGAACCGACAGCGGGCGGCCGCCGAACACCGGGGGTGTCATCCGCCAGACGTCGACGTGGGCGAGGTTGAACGCCTTCACCACGTGGGCGTCCGTGGCGATCCGCGCCGCCACCGGTGCCCCGGTCAGTGCCGGGTCGTTGGTGCAGTCCACCAGCACCTTCCCGGCCAGGGGACCCGCCGCCGCGACGACCTCGCCGACCGCGGACGACGGCACCGCCAAGAGCAGCACGTCGGCGAACTCCGCCGTCTCGCGCCAAGAACCGGGGGAAGCGCCGAGTCGCGCCGCCAACGCGGCGGGGCCGGACCGGCCGCTCACCCGAAGCTCGTGGCCGGCCCTCGCCCACTGCGTGCCGAGCGCGTCCGCCATCCCGCCAGTGCCGAAGATCCCGATCCGCATGCGTCCTCCTTGTGCTTGGCTGGTACCAGCACGACGGTAGGAACCCGGGAAGGAACCGAACGGTAACCATGGACTTCCTCGCCGACTGCCGGACGCGGCTCGCGTTCGACCTGGTCGCCAACACCTGGAACCCGGTGGTGCTGTGGGCGCTGCGCCACGGCCCGCGCCGGCACGTCGACCTGCGGCGCGAGATCGGCGGGATCAGCGCCAAGGTGCTCACCGAAGCCGTGCGGCGCCTGGAGACCGACGGGCTCGTCGAGCGCCGCGAAGGTGCGTACGCGCTTACGTCGCTGGGCTCGAGCTTCCTGGCGCCGATCGAGGGCTTCGGGCGGTGGGCCGCCGAGCACGGCGACGCCGTCGTCGCCGCTCAAAACCGAGCACGATCAGCGTGACCAGCGACAACGCCGGGAGCGGGTAGCCCAGCAGCAGTCCGGCGGTGACGTCGAACGCCGGCGCGCCGACTCCCGCCACGAACACCCAGGCCGGCGCGGTCGGTGGCTTCGCGGGCGGCGACCACGGCGTCTTGCGGCCCGGCTTCGCGATCGAAAGCCACGCCTGGAACGCCAGCGCGCTCGCCATCAGCGACGCGCCCGCGACCTGCGGCCGGACGACGGTGCCGGTGTCCGCCGAATCGCGCAGCGCCGGCGAGAGCAGGAAGATCCCGGCGTAGAGCTGCACCAGCGTCAGGACGAACTTCGTGAGCACCCACCAGTGCCGGAAGTAGCCCCACGCCGTCGCGCCGGCGAGCAGGAGGCCGGTGAACGCGGAGACGTTCGCCATCGGCGCGAGCAGGACGGAGTCGAGCCGGTCGGCCATCGCGGGCGCGCCCGCCGACATCAGCACGACCAGCGCGAGGGCCTGGCTCATCCAGGCGACGGACGACACGACGTGCAGCCAGACGACGGCCTGGCGCCAGCGGGGAGAGGTCTTCACGCCGTCCAGGCTCGCCGGACCGGGCCCGGCGGCACATCGGGCGCGACCCCGGTTTCGCCCCGGAGCCGGGGAAGCCGCGCCTACCCCAGGCGAGGTACGCCGCCGCGAGTGCCGTACGTCCCAGGTTGTCCTGAGTGTTCAGGGCGGTTCTAACCGCCCTGAACACTCACGACCGGGTTCTTGGCCGCGAGCGCCAGCAGGG
This sequence comes from Amycolatopsis sp. FBCC-B4732, assembly GCF_023008405.1. Lineage (NCBI taxonomy): Bacteria > Bacillati > Actinomycetota > Actinomycetes > Pseudonocardiales > Pseudonocardiaceae > Amycolatopsis > Amycolatopsis sp. FBCC-B4732. The sequence goes on along the minus strand of NZ_CP095376.1, from coordinate 7,338,787 downwards.
GGACCGCGGCGGCCGCGTCGGTGATCAGCGTCGACGCCATCCCGGACCGCAGCACCGCGTCCACCGCCGCCGCTTTCGGCTTGCTGTAGCCCAGCGCGATCACCTCCGGCACCGCCATCAGCTCCTCGTGGCTGATCGCCAGCACGTGGTGCGCCAGCCCGGTCGACAACGCGTTCCCGGCCGCGTCGAACAGCCGCGCGGCCACCTCCGCCGTCGCCCCGCGGGCCGCGATCGCCGCGCGCTCGGCCTCGTCCAGCGCGTCGTACACCGTCGACTCGCCGGGCTGCCACGCCCCGATGCTGACCACGGCTTTGGTGAGGTTCCGGAACTGCCCGAACGTTTCCGCGATCCCGGGCTGGCGCCGCAACGTCTCCGTCGTGCGCCGGTCGGGCAGCACCAGCGGGCCGAAGATCGGGTAGGCGTCGCCGCCGGACACGCTCGTCACGCGGCTGACCGTCTCCACCGAGCGGCCGCGCATGTCCACCCCCGCCTGCACCCCGCACAGCTGGACGACCGGGCAGCGCGGCAGCTTCCGGATCGCTTCGGTCATCGCGTTGACCGAGCGCGCCCACGACAACCCGATGACGTCGGACGGAGTGGCGATCTCCTCCAGCAGCCGGGCGGCCAGCGCCCCGATCTTCGCGCGGACGACCTCTCGCGGTTCTCGCTCGGTTGAGCGCTCCAATACGAGGGCTCGCTGCAGGCCGTACGCCGAGCGCACCTCGTCGGACAGGGCGAGGTCGACCGGCGCGGGCAGCGAGAACTCCACTCGAACGAGCCCGGACTCCCTGGCGGTGTCGAGCATCCGCGCGACCTTGAACCGGCTGACGCCGAACTCGTCGGCGATCTCCAGCTTGGAGCGTCCCTGCACGTAGAAGCGCCGGGCGACGGTCGCCAGCAGCATGGCTTCGGTCAAGGCCACCGGTTTGTTGGACGTGCTCATATGAGCACTATAGCCAGAAATCCCTGCAAAAGGTTGACGAATCACACACGTCAGACCTGTAATGCCTTCACATGTTCTCGACGCCAGAGGTCAATGCCGCTCATATGAGCGCGAGGAAAGGGGCTAGGCATGCGTGCCGCCATCATCGACCGGCCCGGCGAGATCAGGATCGGTGAGGTGCCCGATCCGAAGCCGCGGGAACGCGAGGTGGTCGTCAAGGTCGGGGCCTGCGGGATCTGCGGGACCGACCTGCACATCGCGGACGGGCACTTTCCGCCCACCCCGTACCCGATCGTCCCCGGCCACGAGTTCGCCGGGGAGATCGTCGAACTCGGCTCGGACGTGCCGGGCGGGTGGCAGGTCGGCGACCGCGTGGCCGTCGACCCCTCGCTGTTCTGCGGCTACTGCGGCCCGTGCCGCTCCGGCCACGGCAACCTCTGCGCCAACTGGAACGCCACCGGCGACACCGTCGACGGCGCCTTCGCCGAGTACGTCGCCGTCCCGTCGGCGAACTGCTACCGCATGCCCGACGCGATGACCTGGGAACAGGGCGCGCTGGTCGAACCCGTTTCCTGCGCGGTGCACGGCGTGCGCCGGGTCGGGGTCGAAGCCGGAGAGCGCTTCCTCGTCGTCGGGGCCGGCACGATGGGCCTGATCATGCAGCAGCTGCTGCAGCGGGCCGGCGCGCACGTCACGGTGGTCGACCGCAACGCCGAGCGGCTGCCGCGCGCGTCCCGGCTCGGCGCCGTCGCCACCGCGGCCGATGTCGGCGAGCTGAACGACGAGAAGTTCGACGTCGCCGTCGACTGCACCGGCGCCGCGCCCGCCATCGAAGCGGCGTTCGACGCCACCCGCCGCGGTGGCCGGCTGCTCGTCTTCGGTGTCGCACCGGCCGAAGCCCGCGTCGCGCTCTCGCCGTTCCGCATCTACAACGACGAGATCACCATCGTCGGCTCGATGGCCGTGCTCGACAGCTACGGCGCCGCGCTCGACCTCGTCGCGGACGGCGCGATCGACACCGGAGAGCTGCTCACCGACCGGCTGCCGCTCGAGCAGTACCCGGACGCGCTGGCCAAGATGCGCAGCGGCGCGGGCCTCAAGGTCCAGGTCCTCCCCGGAGGTGGCCGTGCGTAAGCTGCTCACCCTCCTCGCCGCGACGACGCTGGCGGCCACGGGGTGCGCGGGTGCCGGCTCGGTCGGCACCGGCGGCGCCACGCTCGTCATCGCGATCGTGTCGAACCCGCAGATGAAGGACGCGATCTCGCTCGCGCCGGAGTTCGAGAAGGCGACGGGCATCAACCTCAAGTTCGTTTCGCTGCCGGAAAACCAGGCCCGCGCCAAGATCACCGCGTCGACGGCCACCGAGGGCGGCGAGTTCGACGTCGTCATGATCAGCAACTACGAGGCCCCGCAGTGGGCGGCCAACGGCTGGCTCGAGAACCTCGAACCGCACATGGCGGCCACCCAGGGCTACGACGAAGGCGACTTCATCCCCAGCATCAAGCAGTCGCTGTCGTATGAGAACCAGATGTACGCCGTGCCGTTCTACGGCGAGTCGTCGTTCTTGGCCTACCGCAAGGACCTCTTCGAGAAGGCCGGGCTGACCATGCCGGCCAAACCGACGTGGCAGCAGGTCGCCGACTTCGCCGCGAAGCTCGACGACAAGGCCGACGGCGTCGCCGGCATCTGCCTGCGCGGCAAGCCCGGCTGGGGCGAGAGCCTCGCGCCGTTCAGCACGGTGGCCAACACCTTCGGCGCCCAGTACTTCGACAAGGACTGGAACGCCAAGCTGACGTCGCCGGAGTTCACGGAAGCCGCGAACTTCTACGTCGGCCTGATCCGCGACCACGGTGAGGTCGGCGCCTCCAGCGCCGGGTTCTCCGAGTGCGGCACGCGGTACACGCAGGGCCAGGCCGCGATGTGGTACGACGCCACGGTCATGGCGGGCACGAACGAAGACCCGTCGAGCAGCAAGATCGTCGGCAAGTCCGGGTACGCGCCGGCGCCGGTGGTCAAGACCCAGGCCAGCGGCTGGCTCTACACCTGGGCGCTCGGCATTCCGAAGGTCGCGAAGGACAAGGACGCGGCCTGGAAGTTCATGGCCTGGATGACCGACAAGGCGTACGTGCGGAAGGTCGGGGCGACCTACGGCTGGAACCGCGTCCCGCCGGGTGTGCGTCAGTCCACTTACGACATCCCGGACTACGCCAAGGCGGCCGCGGCGTACGCGAAGCCCACATTGGACGGGATCGCGGACGCGAACCAGCAGAAGGCCATGGCGAACCCGGTGCCCTACCCCGGCATCCAGTTCGTCGGCATCCCCGAGTTCCAGGACCTGGGCACCCGGGTGAGCCAGCAGCTGTCGGCGGCGATCGCCGGGCGCGAGTCGGTCGACGACGCGCTGAAGCAGTCCCAGGACTACGCCCGGACCGTGGGCGACTCCTACAAGGCGGTGCAGTGATGTCCACGCTTTCGGTCGACACGCCCCAACCCCGGACGCACGCGAAGGCCGCGGAGAAGAAGGGCCTGAGCACCGCGGCCAAGCGGCGGCTGCCGCTGCTGCCCGCGCTGGTCTTCGTCATCGCGGTGACGCAGCTTCCGTTCCTGCTCACCGTGTTCTACTCGTTCCAGTCGTGGAACCTGGTCCGCCCGGGTTCGCGGCACTTCGTCGGTCTCGACAACTACATCGACGTCTTCAGCGACACGACGTTCCTGGTCGCGCTGCTCAACACGGTGGTGCTGACGGTGGTGTGCGTGCTGGTCGCGCTGCTGCTGGGCCTCGGCCTGGCGATCCTGCTCGACCGGAAGTTCTTCGGCCGCGGCGTGGTCCGGACGTTGCTGATCACGCCGTTCCTGATCCTGCCCGCGGCCGGCGCGCTGCTGTGGAAGACGACGATGTTCGACCCGACCTACGGGTTGCTGCACTTCGTCTTCGGCACCGACGTCGACTGGCTTTCGGAGTTCCCGCTGGCGGCGGTGATGGCGCAGATCGTCTGGCAGTGGACGCCGTTCATGATGCTGCTCATCCTCGCGGGCCTGCAGAGCCAGTCCAAAGAGGTGTTGGAAGCGGCCTCCGTGGACGGTGCCAGCCGGTGGCGGACGTTCGTGTCCATCACGCTGCCGCACCTGTCCCGGTTCCTGCAGCTGGCGACGCTGTTGGGCGCGATCTACATCGTGAACAGCTTCGACGCGATCTTCCTGATGACGCAGGGCGGTCCGGGTACCGCGAGCACGAACCTGCCGTACTACATCTACCAGCGCGCGTTCGAAGGCTTCGACGTCGGCCAGTCGTCGGCGATGGGCGTGGTCGTGGTGATCCTGACGATGATCGTCGCGACTTTCGCGCTGCGCTTGATGTTCCGCACGTTCTCGGTGGACGGAGGCATCAAGTGACCACGCTCGCCCGCGGCAAGGCCGGCCCCCGTTCGCTCACCGTCGTCACGTGGATCATCGCGATCCTGTTCGTCTTCCCGCTGCTGTGGATGATCCTCACGGCGTTCAAGCAGGAGTCCGACGCCTACACCGATCCGCCGAAGCTGTTCTTCAGCCCGACGTTCGACCAGATCGCCAACGTGCTGAAGGGCGGGTTCCTGCCCTACGTGTCGAACTCCGCGTTCGTCACCGTGCTTTCGACGGTGCTGGTGCTCCTCCTGGGCATCCCGGCGGCGTACGCGTTGTCGCTGGCGCCGGTGAAGAAGACGTCGAACGCGCTCGGCTTCTTCCTCTCGACGAAGATGCTGCCGATCGTGGCGGCGATCATCCCGCTGTACATCATTTCCCAGAACACCGAGCTGCTGGACACGGTGTGGGCGCTGGTCATCCTGTACACGTCGATGAACCTGCCGCTGGCCATCTGGATGATGCGGTCGTTCTTCCTGGAAGTGCCGCACGAGATGATCGAGGCCGGGCGGATCGACGGCGCGAACCTGCCGACGTTGCTGCGAAAGATCATCATGCCGGTGGTCGCGCCCGGGATCGCGGCGACCGCGCTGATCTGCGTCATCTTCTCCTGGACTGAATTTTTCTGCGCGGTCAACCTGACAGCGGCGCGGGCCGGCACGGTGCCGGTGTTCCTCGTCGGGTTCATCACCAGTGAGGGCCTGTACTGGGCCCAGCTTTCCGCCGCGGCGCTGCTGGCCTCGCTGCCGGTGATGATCGTCGGCTGGATCGCGCAGAACCACCTCGTCCGCGGGCTTTCGATGGGAGCGGTGAAGTAGTTCGCGCCGTCGACGGTCTCGACCTCGCGGTGCCGGACGGCGAGTTCCTGGTGCTGGTCGGGCCCTCGGGCCTCCTGCGAGACGGCCAGATCGACGACGGTGTCCAGCCCACGGGTCCGGGGCGGTGTGGCGTCGAGCGTTGTGTGCCGCAGGGCGCGTGAGCGGTGCGCGACCACGCGCGGCAAAGCTGTGGATGACCAAGACCGAGGTGGATAACTCCGTCGTGAGTGTTTAGGGCGGCTAGAACCGCCCTAAACACTCACGACCGGGCCACGTCACTCCTGCAGCGAGAGGGCCTGGCTGGGGCAGACGTGCACCGCTTCGCGGGCCTTCTCGACCAGTTCGCCCTCGGGCGTCTCGTTCAGCACGATGACCGTGCCGTCGTCCTCGCTCTGGTCGAACAGCTCGGGCTCGGTGAGCACGCACTGACCGGCGCCGACGCACTTGCCGGTGTCCGCGATGATCTTCATGGTTCTTCTCTCCTGTGGTGGGAGGGCCGTCCGGTCGATCTCTACCAGGTCACCGGCAGCCGGTACAGGCCGTAGATGTTCGCGTCGTCCTTGAACGGCAGATCGTCGACGTCCGCGCCCAGCGCCAGCGACGGGATCCGGCGGAAGAGCGTGTCGAACACGATCTGCAGTTCCATCCGGGCCAGGTTCTGGCCGAGGCACTGGTGCGGCCCGAAGCCGAAGGCGACGTGGTGGCGCGCGCCGCGCTCGATGTCCAGCTCGTCGGCGTTCTCGAACGCGCGCGGGTCGCGGTTGGCCGAGTAGCCCAGCGCCAGCACGCCCTCGCCCGCCCGGATCAGCTGACCGCCGACCTCGACGTCCTCGACGCAGAGGCGCGCGGTGGCCGCGTCCACGATCGTCCAGTAGCGCAGCATCTCCTCGACCGCGTCGAGCGTCTTGCCCGGGTCGTCCTTGATCACCGCGAGCTGCCCGGGGTTGCGCAGGAACGCCACGGTGGACAGCGAAATCATGTTCGCCGTCGTCTCGTGCCCGGCCACCAGCAGCAGGAACCCGGTCGCGGCCAGCTGCTCCCGCCGGTACGTGCCGTCTTCGCGGAGCTTGACGATCTGCCGGCCGAGCAGGTCGTCCGGCGGGTTCGCCTCCTTCGTCGCGATGAGGTCGGCCATGTACCCGCGGATGGTGTCGAACGCCGCCCGCCGGTCCTCCGGCGACGTCGAGCGCTTGATCAGCTTCGCCGTGTGTTCCTGGAAGAAGTCGTGGTCGCCGTACGGGACGCCGAGCATCTCGCAGATCACCAGCGACGGCACGGGCAGCGAAAGCCCTTCCACCAGGTCACCGGGCTTCGGCCCGGCCAGCAGCGCGTCGATCCGCTCGTCGACGATCTGCTGGATCCGCGGCCGCAGCGCCTCCATCCGGCGGACGGTGAACTCGCCCAGCACGGCCTTGCGGGCCGGCCCGTGCTCCGGCGCGTCCATGGTGATCATGGTGCGCTCGTCGCCTTGGCGCCGGAACCCGCCCTTGACCAGCTGCGGGAAGTCCGGGTGCTGCCGGTCGGCGCTGAAGCGCCGGTCGTTCAGCACCGTCCGGACGTCCTCGAGCCGGGTGACCACCCAGGCCTGGCCGCCGTCGGGCAGCCGGACCCGCGAGACGGCGTCCTCCTCGCGGATCTCCTCGTACGCCGGCGGCGGCGCGAACGGGCACGTGCGGGTCATCGGAAACTCGTGGACGGGCTCTTCGACGGTGGTCATGGCGTCCTCACCAGGTCACGGGCAGGCAGTAGAGCCCGAAGATGGACGAGTCGTGCTTGAACGGCAGCTGGTCGACCGGCGCGGCCAGCTTCAGCTCCGGGAGGCGGCGGAAGAGCGTGTCGAACACGATCTGCAGCTCCATCCGGGCCAGGTTCTGGCCGAGGCACTGGTGCGGGCCGAAGCCGAAGGCGACGTGGTGGCGCGCGCCGCGCTCGAGGTCGAGTTCGTCGGCGTTCTCGAACGCGGCTTCGTCGCGGTTGCCGGAGTAGCTGAGGCCGAGCACGCCTTCGCCGGCGCGGATCAGCTGCCCGCCGATCTCGACGTCCTCGGTGGCGACGCGCGAGGTCGCGAACTCCGCGATCGTGAAGTACCGCAGCAGCTCCTCGACGGCGTCGAGCGTCTTGCCGGAGTCGTTCTTGATGATCTCGAGCTGGTCCGGGTTCTCCAGCAGCGCGACCGTGCCCAGCGAGATCATGTTCGCCGTCGTCTCGTGCCCGGCGATGAGCAGCAGGAACGCCAGCGAGACCAGCGAGTCGTGGTCGGCGTCGCCGTGCTCCTCGCGCTGCTTGAGGATCTGGCGGCCGAGCAGGTCGTCGGTCGGGTCGGCTTCCTTCTTGCTGACGAGCTGGTCGAGGTACTCCTGCAGCTCGTCGACGGCCTGGACCCGGACCTCCTGGTCGACGTCCCGGTTGAGCAGCGTCGAGCTGCGGACCTGGAAGAACTCGTGGTCGCCGTAGGGCACGCCGAGCAGCTCGCAGATGACCAGCGACGGCACCGGCAGCGAGAGCGCGGTGACGAGGTCGGCGGGCTTCGGGCCGGCCAGGATCGCGTCGATGTGCTCGTCGACGATCTGCTGGATGCGCGGCTCGAGCGCCTTCATCCGGCGGACGGTGAATTCGCCCACGACCTCGCGGCGGGCCGGCCCGTGCTCGGGCGGGTCCATGTTGATCAGCGACGCGGTGAAGTTGCTCCGGCGGACCGGCCGCCCCTGCTTGGTCAGGAACGGGAAGCCGGGGTTGAACCGGTCGGAGCTGAACCGCGGGTCGGTGAGCATCTGCCGGACGTCCTCGAGCCGGGTGATGGCCCAGGCCTCCTGGCCGGACTGCAGCTCGACGCGCTGGACCGGGCCCGCCGCGCGCAGCTTCCCGTAGGCCGCCGGCGGCGCGAACGGGCAGGTGCGTTCCAGCGGGAAGACTTCGTCCTTCGTGGTGGGTTCGGCGACTTCGGTCATTTCGGGCCCCCTAAAGCGGACGTAACGTATGCGGAGGATTACATTCCGGTTCTACGCCCCAACGTACCGAAGCGGAGGGAAGTCGTCCACTAGCTAACGGGTGACTGGTCGCGGAGCCAGTGCGTGGCCGCCTGACCGTGCGAGAATCACTCCGCGCGATTCAGCGAGGAGCGAACGGCATGACGGCAGACCCCGAGACCACCCTGCGGGCGGACGCGCGGCGCAACCGCGACCAGATCCTGGCCGCCGCGAAGAGCATCTTCGCCGTGTCCGGTCCCGAGGTGCCGATGGAGGAGATCGCCCGCGCCGCCGGCGTCGGCGTGGGCACGCTCTACCGGCGCTTCCCGGACCGGGACGCGCTGGTGCGCGCGGTCGCGATGGACAACTTCGAGCAGGTGCTGATCGACGCGAAGCGGATCGAAGCCGAGGAGACGTCGTCGTGGCGCGCGCTCGAGCGGCTGCTGCGGCAGTCGGTGGAGCTGCAGCTGAGCATCCAGCTGGCGATGGTGTCGCACCGGGCGCTGGTGATCCTGAAGAACGATCCGCAGGTCCGGCTGCTGCGGGACGAGATCCTGTCGGTGGTGGACCGGCTCGTGCACGGCGCGCAGGCCGAGGGCAAGCTCCGCGACGACGTCGGCGCCGGCGACATCGCGATCCTGTTCGCGACGCTGCTGCGCCAGATGCGCGCGAAGACCGCGGACGTCGCCGAAATGGCGGCCCGCCGCTGCGTCGGCATCATGATCGACGGCCTCAGCGCGCAGCCGGGAACCGAACTCCCGGGCCGTCCGATCACATCCCGTGACCTGGAACCCAGCTGATTCTCCGGATTTCCGTGTTAATGTTCCGCCTCGTTCTGCCTGATTCTGGCCGTGGGGCGGGAAAATGCGACGAAGAACCGCGTTGTTGGTCATTCCCTTGCTGCTGCTCGCGGGCTGCGGCCACGACGGTGTCACGCCGGTAGCCGGCACGGCTCCACCGCCACCGACGACGTCCAGCGCGTCGCTCGCGCCTGCGACTTCGGTGCCGTCGTCGGCGTCCCGACCTGCTATTACGCCGACACCGACCCCCACTCCGGCCCCACCGTCGGTGACCCCGGCACGCAACTGCGGCAGCCCGGAGTTCACGACGAGCGACCCCGACGGCGGCTGGTCGGACGGCGGTTACTACGTCCACAACAACATGTGGAACGCGGGCGAAGCGGGGCCGGAAACGCTGCGAGCCTGCGCGTACGACAACTGGTACGTCGATTCCGTCCAGCCGGATTCGACGTCGGTGAAAACCTATCCGAACGTGCACAAGGACATCGCCGACCAGAACGGGAAGCCGTTCAACGACTATTCGGTGATCAAGTCGACGTTCGCCGGCCGCGGCCCGGGCATCGGCGTCTACGACGTGGCGTACGACCTCTGGCTGAACGGCGTGGGCGACGGCAAGGGCGTCAGCGAGCTGATGGTCTGGACGGAGAACCGCAAACAGGTCCCGGCGGGCGACAAACTGACGACGTACACCGCGGGCGGCTTCACGTACGACGTCTGGGCGGAGGACGAAGGCTACGTGGCGTTCGTTTCGCGGACGACGCAGTACTCGGGAACGGTGGACCTGAAGGCGATGATCGCGTGGGCGATCGGGAAGGGGCTGATCCCGGCGAACCCGACGGTGAACCAGATCGGGTACGGGATCGAGTTCTGCTCGACGGGCGGGGGTAAGGCGCGGTTCACGCTGACGGACTTCTCGGTGTCGATGAGCTAGCGGGCGTAGCGCTGGATGGTCCGCTGGGAGGGGCGCAGAAGTGGCCAGCCGATCACGGCGTCGACGACGCCGAGCGCGAAAGCGATCAGCGGCATGACCAGGTACACGAAGATGCCGAAGGTGATCTGCGTGTACCCGTGCGGGTTGACCGGACCGGGATCGGACCAGGTCAGCGGAGTCGCGTAGAAGAGGTAGAACAGGGGGAGCACGACGATCGACGCGCACCCGCCGCAGAGCGGACCGGCCGAGATGGACGCCGGCCGCAGCCGCAGAACGTGGCCGGTTCCGCCCGGGTGGTGCCCGACCTCGATCCAGGCGGGCGCGAAGAGCAGCGCGACGCCGGACATCAGCAGCAGCACGGCGCTGAACATGGCGAGCATGACGGAGATGCCGTTGGTGGCGCTGTGACTGGTCGGCAGGCGGTAGCCCATGACCGGGACGGCGATGGCCATGGCCAGTGCGAGGGCGGTGGTCAGCCCGCCGAGCAGGGGCAGCGTGCGCTTCAGCTTGGCGACCAGCCGGGGCGGGAGCCACACGTAGGCCCGCGAGTCGATCGAGTGGCCGGGCACGGTCAGTTGACCCGCCAGTCACCGGGATGCGACATGGTTTTGGTGTCGGTTCGCTCCCACTGGTCGCCGAGGTCGTCGACCTTGGCCTGGATGGAGTTCTGCTCGGTTTCGATCACGTCCAGCAGCGTCTCGATCGCGATGACCGTGCCGGTGATGGCGGGAACGGCCATGGAAATCGCCCCGGCGATGATCCCGAGAGCCAGCGGTAGGCCCACGACGGTGGCCGCGGTGAGGATGGCCGACACGATGGCGGCGATCAGGCCACCGACGATGACCTTCATGGCGAGCCAGAAGGAGTCGATGCCGTTGGCGAGGTTGTTGAGCGAATCGCGCATCTGCTCGCCCAGGTCCTTCATCGAATCCAGGTATTCGATCTGAGCGGGAACGGCCGCCTTGTAGGTCTCGGCGGCTCGGCCTTGCCAGTAGATGTTGGCCTTCAGCTTGTCCAGGTGCAGAGTGCCCGCGATGTCATCGACGGTGTGCGAGAACTCTTCGATCCACTGCCGGCCGACCTGCTTCAGCTTGTCGGGATCGCCCACGTCCGTGAAGAGCCGTTGAGCCGCCTGCTGGTACTGGGCGAACTTCTCGTTGACGTAGTTCACCAGATCGATGATCGGCTGGATCAGGGACTCCAGGGCGCCGGGTACCCATTCGAGGAGGTCACGGACCTTGGCCATGAACTCCCGGAACTTCTCCTCCATGGCGCGCAGGTCTTCGAGGGTCCGGTCGATGATCGCGGTGCCGGCGGGTGCGGTCATGGCCGTCTCCTCAGTTTCCGTCGAGCTTGCCCAGCCGGCCGGCGTGCCCGGCTTCGGCCTGTTCGTAGATTTCCGCGCCTTCGAGGAGGCTCCCGGCGATTCCGCGGAAGTTTGCCGAACCTTGGGCGAGCAGGCGATCCAGCTTCGCGCGCATGTCGTTGTACCGCCGGTCGAAACCCCTGGCAGCGGCGTAGCTCATGACGTCTTTCGGGGTGAGTTCGAGAGGTGCCACGATCCCTCGGGCCTGGTTGAGGTTGTCGGCCGCGAGATCCCAGGTGTTCGCGTCCGAACGGAGAGCTTCGAGGGCGACTTCGACGTCACTCATCGGCGATCACTTCCTTCGGCGCCGGCGGACAGGCCCGGCGGCGGAGTCAGCCCGACGCGGCGCAGGAGCCGGGCGGGGTCGGCCAGCAGGCCCATCAGTTCGGTGTAGGCACGCCCGGGGGACTCGGGAACCGGACCGGGCGGCGCCGACTTGCGGCAGAGGGCGGTGAGAACGTCCAGCAACTCACTCTCGACCTCGGCGTTCCTGGCGCTGGACGCCCAGGCGGTGTCCAGGTTCAGGCTGACGTAGTGACCGTTCTCGGCTGTTCCGGCGACGTGACCACCGCCGCTCTCGGCGAAAGCCGTCGCAGCGGTCGTTTCGGACACCCGGACGGCGAAGCTTTCGAGTTCCGCGTCGACGGCGTCGGTCAACCGCAGGACGTCTTGCGCGGTGAGGGGTGTCTCGTCCCCGTCGGCGGGCGGCGCCGACGGCGGGCTGTCGCGAACCTCGCGCGCCCGCCGGCCCACCGAGTCGATGGTCGCCGCGTTGGCCGCGGTCAGGACCCTCGCGCCGAGGACGCGGGGGTCGATCTCGGCCTTCCAGTCGGCGGCGAGCTCCACCCGGCGAACCTCACCGTCGTCGGACACGGTCACCGTCACGATCCGATCCGGATCCTGGCCGGTGAGGCCGGGCTGTTCAGCGTCTTCGTCAGGCAGGCGCGTCGGGCTCTCGCCGTCGTCCCAGAGGTCGATCTCCGCCTCGAACGCCCATTCTTCGTCGTCCGGCACCTGCACCCTCCCCGATGCGTCACGCTCAGTACCTGGCAGGGACTGTACCGGTGATCGACCTGAGCTTCAGCCGAAAGCCGTGAACGCGACGGAGGCCACCACCCCGGTGCGGGGTGGTGGCCTCCGTTCGTGCACTCAGACGCCCAGTGGATGCCAGACCGTCTTCGCCTCCAGGTAGCGGCGCAGGCGGGTCAGGTCCGGGGCCGTCGTCCAGTCCGGCTCGGCCTCCGGGACCGTCAGGACGCGCTTCACCGTGTTCGCCGCTTCGCGCGCCAGCTCCAGGCGGTCCGCCGGGGCGGCTCCTGTCGGGTCCAGGGCGTTGACGTCGCCGTGGGAAGCCAGCCACGAGCCCAGCTCGGACGCGTGGCCGGTCAGGATGTTCGCCACGCCGCCCGGGACGTCCGACGTCGCCAGGACCTCCGACAGCGTGATCGCCGGCAACGGGCGCTCCGCGCTCGAGACCACCACCGCCGTCGAACCGGTGGCCAGGACCGGGGCCAAGACCTCGATCAGGCCCAGCAACGACGAGCCCTGGGGCGCCAGGATGCCCACCACGCCCGTCGGTTCCGGGACCGTGAACGAGAAGTACGGGCCCGCCACCGGGTTCGCCGCGCCGAGGACCGTGGCGATCTTGTCCGTCCAGCCCGCGTACCAGACCCAGCGGTCGATGGCCGTGTCCACAATGGACTCGGCCTTCTTCGCCGCCAGGCCTTCGGATGCCGACACCTCGGTGATGAACTGGTCTCGGCGGCCCTCCAGCACCTCGGCCACCCGGTACAGGACCTGGCCGCGGTTGTACGCCGTCGCCGCGGCCCAGCCCGGGAATGCCTTGCGGGCGGCCACCACCGCGTCGCGGACGTCCTTGCGGGACGCGTGGGCCGCGTTCGCCAGGAACTTGCCCTTCGCGTCCGTCACCGGGTACACCCGGCCGGACTCCGAACGCGGGAACTTGCCGCCCACGTACAGCTTGTACGTCTTCGCGACGGAAATCCGATCAGACATCGAGGTAAGCCTCCAGCCCGGTGCGGCCGCCTTCGCGCCCGAAGCCGGATTCCTGGTAGCCGCCGAACGGTGCGGCGGGGTCGAAGCGGTTGAAGGTGTTGGCCCAGACCACGCCGGCGCGCAGCTGGTTCGCCATCCACAGGATCCGGGAGCCCTTTTCGGTCCAGATGCCCGCCGAAAGCCCGTACGGCGTGTTGTTCGCCTTCGCCACGGCCTCGTCCGGCGTGCGGAACGTCAGCACCGACAGCACCGGGCCGAAGATCTCCTCGCGCGCGATCCGCATCGACTGGTGGACGTTCGCGAACACCGTCGGGGCGAAGAAGAAGCCGCGGTCCGGCACCGGGCACGGGCTGGTCCAGCGCTGCGCGCCTTCGGCGTCGCCGGCTTCGACGAGCCCGCGGATCTTCGCCAGCTGCTCGGCCGAGTTGATCGCACCGATGTCGGTGTTCTTGTCCAGCGGGTCGCCGATGCGCAGCGTCGAAACGCGGTAGCGCAGCTTCTCCAGCACCTCTTCGGCGATGGACTCCTGCACCAGCAGGCGCGAGCCCGCGCAGCAGACGTGGCCCTGGTTGAAGAAGATGCCGTTGACGATGCCCTCGATCGCCTGGTCCAGCGGGGCGTCTTCGAACACGATGTTCGCGGCCTTGCCGCCCAGCTCGAGCGTCAGCTTCTTCGGCGTCCCCGCGACCTGGCGCTGGATCGCCTTGCCGACCTCGGTCGAGCCGGTGAAGGCGATCTTGTTGATGTCCGAATGCTCCACAATGGACGCACCGATGTCACCGGCGCCCGGGAGGATGTTGACGACACCCGGCGGAAGCTCCGCCTGCTGGCAGATCTCCGCGAAGACCAGCGCGGTCAACGGCGTCGTCTCGGCCGGCTTCAGCACCACCGTGTTGCCCGTGGCCAGCGCCGGCGCGATCTTCCAGGCCAGCATCAGCAGCGGGAAGTTCCACGGGATGATCTGCCCGGCGACACCCAGCGGCCGCGGGTTCGGGCCGTAGCCCGCGTACTCCAGCTTGTCGGCCCAGCCCGCGTGGTAGAAGAAGTGCGCGGCCGCCGTCGGGACGTCGGAGTCGCGCGACTCCTTGATCGGCTTGCCGTTGTCGAGGCTCTCCAGCACCGCCAGCTCGCGCGAGCGCTCCTGGATCAGCCGCGCGATGCGGAACAGGTACTTCGCGCGCTCGGTGCCCGGCATCTTCGACCAGACGCTCGTGTACGCCTTGCGCGCGGCCTTGACCGCGGTGTCCACATCGGACTTCGACGCGGTGCCGACCTCGGCCAGAACCTCTTCGGTGGCTGGGTTGATCGTCTTGAGCGGCTCACCCGAGCCGTCGACGAATTCGCCGTTGACGAACGGCTTGTAGTGGTCCTTCAGGTTCGCGATGGCGCGCGATTCGGGCGCCGGTGCGTACTCGAAAACAGGCATCAGTCCACCGTCACGTAGTCGGGGCCGCTGTAGTGGCCGTCCACCTGGGTGCGGCGCTGCAGCAGCAAGTCGTTGAGCAGGCTGGACGCGCCGAAGCGGAACAGGTCCGGGACCAGCCACTGCTCGCCGGCGACCTCGTGCACGGCGACGAGGTACTTGATCGCGTCCTTCGTGGTCCGGATGCCGCCGGCGGGCTTGACCCCGCGCAGCTCGCCGGTCTGGACGTGCCAGTCGTGCACCGCCTGCAGCATGATGTGGGTGACCGGCAGCGTCGCGGCCGGGGAGACCTTGCCGGTCGAGGTCTTGATGAAGTCACCGCCGGCCAGCAGCGCCAGCCACGACGCGCGCCGCACGTTGTCGTACGTCGCCAGCTCGCCGGTCTCGAGGATGACCTTCAGGTGGGCGTCGCCGCAGGCGGCCTTGATGGCCTGGATCTCTTCGAAGACGGCCATGTAGCGGCCCTCGAGGAAGGCGCCGCGGTCGATCACCATGTCGACTTCGTGCGCGCCCGCGTCGACGGCGATCTTGGTGTCGGCCAGCTTGATCTCGCGGCTCGTGCGGCCGGCGGGGAAGCCGGTGGCGACGCTCGCGACGTGCACGCCGCTCGTGCCCAGCGCCTCGACGGCGGTCTCGACCATGTCCGGGTACACGCAGACGGCGGCGACGCGCGGGGTGTCCTGGCGTTCGGGGTCGGGGCGGACGGCCTTCGCGGCGAGCGCCCGGACCTTGCCGCGGGTGTCGGCGCCCTCCAGCGTGGTCAGGTCGACCATGGAGATGGCGGTGTCGATGGCCCACCGCTTGGCGTCCTTCTTGATGCTGCGCGTGCCGAGGCCCGCCGCGCGCTGCTCGACGCCGACCTGGTCGACACCGGGCAGCCCGAGCAGGAAGCGGCGCAGGCTCGCGTCGTCGCGAGTCGCGTCCGCCAGTGGCGCCGGGGTGGCCGGCGCCGCTGACGTGCTGGTCGTGGCTGTCATGCGCCTGAGTCTAGGCGGCGGGTACGACAGTGCGAGCCCCCATCGGGTGTGACGCTGGGTGCCGAGCGCGTCACAATTCCGAGGTCAGCCCTTCTCGATCCGCGGCGGGTCCACCCGCTGGGCCGGCCGCCGGTACACGACCACCCCGCCCCAGAAACCCAGGCCGTTGATCTTCACCGTCGGTGCCGTCGGGGGAGCCGGGGGCGCTCCCGACTTGTCCTCCAGCACGAAGCCGCCCATGAAGCCGATGCCCGTCACGTCGACGTTGATGTCGTCCGGGACCGTGATCTGGATGCCGCCCATGATCGCGATGGCCGTGATCGTGCAGTGCTTGTCCGCGAACCTCGCCTGGCGCAGGTCGATCTCCGCGCCGCCCCAAAAGGCGAAGCTCGTGTGCTGCGGGGGCAGGACCCAGCTGCCCTTGCGGACCGCGCCCGACATGACGCCGATCGAGACCGGGGAGCCCGCGTAGCCGCCGATGCGCTGGTCGGGGAAGCCCAGGGCGCGGGACGTCGCCGGCTCGATCACGCCCGGCGACGTGGGCAGGTCCACCGTCACCGGTTTGAGGTCGCCGATGGTCTTGGCCGCGTAGACCGTCGACAGGCGCTCTTCGAGTTCGTTCACCGTGATCCGCCCTTCCGCGAGGGCGTTGTGCAGCACCTGGGCGACGCGCTCGCGGTCGGCGTCGGAGGCCCGCATCTGGTCGGGCGTCAGTTCGCTCACCCGGGGGAGCCTATCGGCGAAAACCACCCTCCGTGTCCACCTTCTGGAGGACACTGCTCCGATGGTGCGATTTCCCGACGGCGTCGAGGTCCGCGGCCGCGGGCTGGGCCGCCCGCGACCCGACGAACCCGAGCCGGACTACGGGCTCTACCTGGGCACGAACCGGTTGCGGCGCAAGCACGGCGGCGGCATCACCTGGCCGCAGGAGTGGATCACCTGGCCGGACTTCCTGCTGCCGCTCGACCGCACGGACGCGATCGCCAAGATCAAGGCCCTCCACGAGCGCGCCGGGGTCGAAACCGTCGAAGTCGCCTGCTACGGCGGCGCGGGCCGCACCGGCACCGTCATGGCCTGCCTGGCCGTCCTCTCCGGCGTCCCGGCCGAGGACGCCGTCGCCTGGGTGCGGGCGAACTACCACGAACGCGCCGTCGAAACGCCCTGGCAGCGCGGCTGGGTGAAGAGCTTCGCGAAACGGCTAGATTGACCCGCATGGATGTGCACGTCGTCGACCACCCCCTCGCGAAGGCCCGGCTCTCCACGATGCGCGACGCGCGCACCGACAGCGCCGCGTTCCGGGCCGCGCTGCACGAGCTGACCGTCATGCTGGTCTACGAAGCCACGCGCGACGTCCCGGTGAAGACCGAGCGGATCCACACGCCGGTCGCCCGCACCGACGGCTTCAAGCTGGCGAAGCCGCCGCTGCTCGTGCCGGTGCTGCGAGCCGGGCTGGGCATGGCCGACCAGGCGCACAAGCTGATCCCGGACGCGCAGATGGGCTTCGTCGGCCTCGCGCGCGACGAGGAGACGCTCAAGCCGACGCCCTACCTCGAATCGCTGCCGGAGTCGCTCGCCGACCGGCCGGTGCTGGTGCTCGACCCGATGCTCGCCACCGGCGGCTCGATGGAGTACACGATCCGGCTGCTCACCGACCGAGGTGCCGCCGACGTCACGGCGATCTGCGCGCTCGCCGCGCCGGAAGGCCTGGCGCACCTGGAGAAGACCGGCCTGCCGGTCCGCGTGGTCACCGCCAGCATCGACGAGCGCCTCAACGACTCGGGCTTCATCGTCCCGGGTCTCGGCGACGCCGGTGACCGCCAGTACGGCGCCGTCTAAGCCCTTGCCGGTCCTGAAGTGGCGGTGGATCGCCGTGACCGCCGTCGCGGTCGCGGTCGTCACCGCCGGGCTGCTGTGGCTGTTCCTCGCCTGGTCCGGCGAGCCGACCGCGCCGGTGCGCATCGACGCGGTCAAGACGGCGTTCGGCGTCGGCGCGGGCGCGGGCGGCGTGTTCGCGCTGTGGCTCGCGACGCGCCGCCAGCGCACCCTGGAACTGCAGCTCGCCGAGACCACCCGCGTCGCCGGGGTGACCGAACGGGACCTCGAGGAGCGGCGGGTCACCGAGCTGTACACGAAGGCCGTCGAACAGCTCGGCAACGACAAGGCGCCCGTGCGGCTCGGCGGGCTGTACGCGCTGGAGCGGCTCGGGCAGGACAACCCGAAGCAGCGCCAGACGATCGTCAACGTCCTGTGCGCCTACCTGCGGATGCCGTTCGACGGCCCGAAGGCGGGCCTGAAGGGCACCGCGGACCTCGATCCGCCCGACTACGACGAGGCGGAGCTGCTGGTCCGCCTGGCCGCGCAGGAACTGCTCAAGACCCACCTGACCCACGACGAACCCGGGTTCTGGCCCGGGATGGCGATCGACCTGCAGCGGGCCACCCTCGTCGACTTCCGGCTGAGCGGCTGCACCCTGGCCGCCGCGGACTTCAGCCGCGCGCGGTTCGTCGGCGCGGTGCACATCCGCGGCACGACCTTCACCCGCCGGGTGGGCTTCTTCGGCGCGGAGTTCACCTCGGCCGTCAACTTCGACCG
Source organism: Amycolatopsis sp. FBCC-B4732 (assembly GCF_023008405.1). Taxonomy (NCBI): domain Bacteria; kingdom Bacillati; phylum Actinomycetota; class Actinomycetes; order Pseudonocardiales; family Pseudonocardiaceae; genus Amycolatopsis; species Amycolatopsis sp. FBCC-B4732. The sequence continues at coordinate 7,320,556 of NZ_CP095376.1, read as the reverse complement.
GTCGGTCTTCGAAGAGGGGGCGTTCTTCACCTGGGCGCGCTTCGGCGCGAGCGCCCGGTTCACCCGCGTCCGCTCGGGCGGCCGGTTCGAGTTGACCCGCGCGCGGTTCGAGGGCGAAGCCGACTTCGAGGGCGGCGAGCACCAGGACGTCGACCTGACGGACGCACGGTTCCCGCCGGGCGAATAGCGCGCAACGTCCCGCCCGGTGCCGGCCACTGAAGGGTGTGACCAGCCATACGACGGGGGTACCGGTGGGTGATCGAGTCCTGTGGGACCGGGCGGCCGGGGGCGACGAAACGGCTTTCGGCGAGCTCTTCGAGCGGCACGCTGAAGCCGTCTGGAACCACGCCTACCGGCTGACCGGCTCGTGGGCCGCCGCCGAAGACCTGACCTCGAACACCTTCCTGATCGCCTGGCGCCGCCGGGCCGACGTCACGCTCGTGCGGGACAGCGCCCTGCCCTGGCTCTACACCGTGGCCGGCAACGCCGCCCGCGACGAGTACCGCGGCGCGAAACGGCGGCTCCGGCTGCTCCGGAAGATCCCGGACCCGGCGGTGGTGTCCGACCACGCCGACGCCGTCGCCGAGCGGCTCGACGGCGAGCGGCAGCTGCGCGAAGTCGTCGAAGCCGTGCGGACGCTGCCGAAGGCGCAGCGCGCGGTCGTCGAGCTGTGCCTGCTCGGCGACCTCGGCACCGCCGACGCGGCCGCGTTGCTGGCCGTCGCGGAGGTCACCGTCCGCGCCCACCTGTCCCGGGCCCGGGCCCGGCTGCGCACCCTGCTGGAGGGGAAATGAGCGACGATCTCGGCCTACCGTCCCGGCGCGCGCTGCCCGGCGACGTCCGCGACCGGCTGCGCGCCGAAGTCCGCGCGGGCATCGGGAAACCCCCGCGCGCCAAGCACGTCTGGTACGCCGCCGCGGCCGCGGTGCTCGTCCTGGCCGCGGGCGCGGTCGTCGTGACGCGGCAGCTGCGGCAGCCCGCCGAAGCGCCGCCCGCGGTCCCCGGTGGCCTGACGCTCGACGGCAAGCTCGCGACGACGGCGCTCGACCGGTGCTGGGCCGCGGTCCAGGCGGCGGGCAAGACCGACCGGGTGCCGCCGCGCGCGGAGTGGGTCCCGCTGCTCACCGAGGAACTCGAAGGGGACGCCGTCGTCGCGGCCACCGCCGCGGGCAAGCCGATGTTCTGCGAGACGACCGCGACCACTGTGACGCTGTCGGACCCGGGCGCCACGCCCGCGTACGCCCCGGGCAGCCGGTCCGGGCTGCTGCTGCACAGCGCGACCGGGCTGGTCGGCGGGGTGCTGGACCCGGCGTGGCCGAAGGCGAGCCTCGCGACGTCGACCCCCGGCGGGTCGAGCGGGAGCGACGTCGGGTTCTCGCCGGTCAGCCGCCAGTTCGTGGCCCACACCCGTACCGCGCCGGACCGGACGGCGGTCGCGCTCATCGACAGCGGGCCGGGGCAGCCGCGGAAGGTGGACCTCCCGGCCGCCCCGGCGCCGTTGCTCGCCGTGACCGACCGCCCGGAGCCCGCCGACCGGACCTCGACGGCGGGCCGGGCCCTCGGTGACTGCCTGGCCGACGCCGAAGAGGTGATCCCGGACGCCGCGGCCTACCGGCCGGGACCGCTGCTGCGGGAGGCCGGCCAGGAGGTGGTCATGGGTCGCCGCGGCGACCGCGTGATCGTCTGCACGCGGGAGCCGGACTACCAGCGGCCGGGGGAGACGCGGGCCCGGGCGTACCCCGATCTGGTGGCGGCCCGGGGAGTCCCGGCGCGGATCCTGCGGGTGAGCACGCTCGGCGGCGCCGAGTCGGGTGCCCCGGCCGGGGCGGCCCGCACCCCGGTCGCCGTGGTGCTCCCGGCCGCGGCGATCTCGGCGGGCTTCGAATTCGACGCCGACAACGGCGCCGACCTGGTGGTCACCGACGGCATGGCGCTGGCCTGGCTGCCGCGGAAGATCGCACTGACGCCGGAGGCGAAGGTGCGCGTCCGGGCGTGGGACGCGGCGGGCCGGCTCGTCTACGACGCGTCGTTGCCGCTGTTCTGAGGCCGCAGCCAGCCGGAGGCGTTCGCGCGCAGGGCCCGCTCGTACGAGCCGGTCACGTCGAACTCCTCCGGCAGGTTGCCGGTCAGCTCCAGGGACACCAGGCCGTGCACGACGGCCCAGCAGCCGACCGCGACGGTCGCCGGCGGGACGTCGAAGAAGACGCCGTCGGCGATGGCCCGGCGGATGATCGCCTCCAGGGGCTCCAGCGTCTTACGGGCGAGTTTTTCGGCGTCTTCGTTGGGTTCGAACCCGGGGACCGACCGGCTGAACATGATCCCGTACAGGTGCGGGTCGGCGAGCGCGCTCGCGCGGTAGGCGCTGCCGAGCGCGACGAGGTCGTCGACGGCGTCGCCGGTCAGCTCGGTGCCCGCCATCCGGGCGCCGAAGCGGCGGAAGCCCTCGGTGTAGAGGGCGTTCACCAGATCGGGTTTGCTGCCGAAGAGGGAGTACACGGCGGTGGTCGACGTGCCCGCGTCGGCAGCGAGCTTTCGCAGGGAAAGTGCCTTCGGCCCGTCGGCGGCGATGAGCTCACCGGCGCGGTCGAGCAGCTTCAGCCGGAGCGCTTCGTCGTGCGTGCGGGGACGAGCCATCTACGCAGCGTAGTGCAACGCTGTTATGGATGACCAGGGTCGGGAGTTGACCTGGAGTGCACTCCAGGTCGTAGTGTCGAGGTCATGAGCTACTCGATAGCGGAAGCCGCTCGACGTAGCGGACTGTCCATCGACACCCTCCGGTACTACGAGCGCATCAAACTGCTCGACCCGCCCGCCCGTGACACCGCGGGCCGCCGGGCCTACTCGGACGACGACCTGAACTGGCTCGGTTTCCTGACCAAGCTGCGCACCACGGGAATGCCCATCAAGAGCATGCGCGAGTACGCGTCGCTGCGCCGCCACGGCGTCGCCAGCGCGGGCCGCCGCAAGGCTCTCCTGGTGGAGCAGCGGCGGTCGGTCGCCGAGCGGATCGCCGAGCTGCAGGGCTGCCTCGACATCCTCGACTACAAGATCGACAACTACGCCCAGGTCGAGCGCAACGTGCTCGGCGTGGAACCCGGCAGGGAGGAAATCTCCGCGTGAAGACCAGGAAGCTCGGCGGACTGGAAGTGGGTGCCCAGGGGCTGGGCTGCATGGGGATGAGCCAGGCGTACGGCGTCCGCGACAACGACGAGGAGTCGATCGCGACGATCCACCGGGCGCTCGACCTCGGCGTGACGCTGCTGGACACCGCGAACGTGTACGCCAACGGCGTCAACGAAGAGCTGGTCGGCCGCGCGATCGCCGGCCGCCGCGACGAGGTCGTGCTGGCGACGAAGTTCGGCATCGTGTGGACCGACGGCGCGATGGGCGCCCGCGGCGACGCGGCCTACGTCAAGCAGAGCTGCGACGAGTCCCTGCGACGGCTCGGCGTCGACCACATCGACCTGTACTACCAGCACCGCGTCGACCCGGACACCCCGATCGAAGAGACCTGGGGCGCGCTGGGCGAGCTCGTCGAAGCCGGGAAGATCCGGTACGCCGGAATTTCCGAGGCGAGCGCGGCGACGATCCGCGCGGCCCACGCCGTGCACCCGGTGACGGCGCTGCAGAGCGAATGGTCGCTGTGGACCCGGGGCATCGAGGGCGAAATCCTGGACACGTGCCGGGAGCTCGGCGTCGGCGTGGTCCCGTTCTCGCCGCTGGGCCGGGGTTTCCTGACCGGCGCGGTGACGTCGATGGCGGACCTGCCCGAGGACGACATGCGACGCGGCCTGCCGCGTTTCGCCGAGGGCAACTTCGAGCGCAACATGGCGATCGTCGACGCGCTGCGGAAGCTGGCCGAGGAGAAGGGCGTCACCGCGGGGCAGCTCGCGCTCGCGTGGGTGCAGTCCCACGGCGAGGACGTCGTGCCGATCCCGGGCACCAAGCGCCGCAAGTACCTCGAGGAGAACGTGGCGGCGGCGGCCCTGGACCTGACGGCGGACGACCTGGCCGCGATCGAGGCGGCCGCCCCCGCGGAGGCGATCGCGGGGGAGCGTTACCCCGAACGCCTCGCCCGCGCCGCCGGCCGCTGAACCCGCACTTTCACGTGAAAGTGCGGCTCTGAGGCTTTTCTGAGATCTCCGGAGCAGGCTCGGCGCCGATCATGCGGTCGGTGCCGAGCCTCAGGAGGTCGTCGTGGCGGAGGAAGTGCTCGATTATCTGGTGGTCGGGGCCGGGCCGGCCGGGGTGCAGCTGGGGCAGTTCCTCGGGCACGCCGGGCACCGGTACCTGGTGCTGGAGGCCGGGTCCGCGCCCGGGCACTTCTTCGAGACCTTCCCGCGGCACCGGACCCTCATCTCCATCAACAAGAAGCACACCGGGTACAGCGACCCCGAGCTGCGCATGCGGATGGACTGGAACTCGATCCTCGCCGACGGCGACGACGACCCGGTGTTGTTCACCGACTACAGCGAAAAGCTCTTCCCGGACGCCCCGGACTTTCTACGCTACATCGCCGACTACGCGGCGAAGCACCAGGTCAACGTCCGCTACGACACCCGTGTGACGCGCATCCGCCGGGAGACGGAAAGCGCTCTCTTCGTCCTCACCGCCGGTGACGAGGAGTTCAAAGCGCGAAGGCTGATCATGGCCACCGGCGTCACCAAGCCCTACATCCCGCAGTTCCCCGGCATCGAACTGATCGACCAGTACGTCGACGTCAGCGTCGACCCGGCCGACTTCACCGACCAGCGGGTCCTGGTGCTCGGCAAGGGGAACTCCGCGTTCGAGACCGCCGACAACCTCATCGAGCAGGCCGCCGTCGTGCACGTCGGCGGGCCGCGGCCGGTGAAACTGGCCTGGCGCACCCACTTCGTCGGGCACCTGCGCGCCTACAACGCGGGCATCCTCGACATGTACCAGCTGAAACTGCAGCACGCGATCCTCGACGGCGACGTGCGCGAGGTCCGCAAGGACGCCGACGGCTACCACGTCAAGTTCGCCTTCGCCCGCGCCGACGAGGTGATCAAGGAGATCCGCTACGACCGCGTGATCGGCTGCACCGGCTTCCGCTTCGACGCGGAACTGTTCGACGAGGACTGCCGCCCGGAGCTCACGATCGACGACCGCTTCCCCGCGCAGACGCCGGACTGGGAGTCGGTGAACGTGCCCGGCCTGTACTTCGCCGGCACGATCACGCAGGTCCGCGACTTCAAGAAGGCCACCAGCGCGTTCATCCACGGCTTCCGCTACGGCGCCCGCGCGCTGGCCAAGGTGCTGAACGAGCGCCACCATGGCAAGCCGTGGCCGAACACCGAACTCCCCGCCAAACCGGACGCGCTGACCGATGCCGTGATCACCCGGATCAACCGGACTTCCGCGCTGTACCAGCAGTTCGGCTTCCTCGGCGACGTCGTGGTCGTCGACGGCGACACCGCACGCTACCTCGAAGAGGTGCCGGTGGACCGGGTGCTGGCCGACCCGCCGGAGGACGCCTACGTCGTCACCCTCGACTACGGCCCGGACCACGACAAGATCGACCCGTTCGACTTCGTCGCGCGGGCCGCCCAGGACAAGGCCAACGACCACGGCGAGGGCCATTACCTGCACCCGATCGTCCGGCACTACCGCCGCGGCGAGCTGGTCGCCACCCACCACGTCACCGAGAACCTCGAAAACGAGTGGGACAAAGAGGTGCACGTCGAGCCGCTGACCGCGTTCTTCACGCGGGAGATGTGATGCGGACGATCGCGGAGTTCGAGGCGGCGGCCCGTGAACGCCTCGACCCGGCGCACTACGACTACTTCGCGGGCGGCGCGCAGGACGAGATCACCCTGGCGGAGAACGAATCCGCGTTCCGGAAGCTGCGGCTGCTCCCGCGGGTCCTGCGCGGCAGCGACAAGCGCGACCTGAGCGTCGAGCTGCTCGGGACGTCGTCGTCGATGCCGATCCTGATCGCCCCCACCGCGTTCCACCGGCTCGCGCACGCCGACGGCGAACTCGCCACGGCCCGGGCGGCGGCGCGGGCGGGCACGATCATGGTCGTCAGCATGGCCGCCACCACGGCGATCGAGGACGTCGCCGCGGCGGCCCGCGAGGTCGCCCCGGACCCGGGCCTGTGGTTCCAGCTCTACCTGCAGCCGGACCTGGAGTTCACCGAGGCCATCGTGCGACGCGCCGAAGCGGCCGGGGTGAAGGCGTTCGTCGTCACCGTCGATTCGCCGGTGCTCGGGCGCCGGGAACGCGACGACCGCAACGACTTCCACGACCTGCCGCCGGGATTCGCGGTCGAGAACCTCCGCAACATCGGGGAGAACCGCAGCGGCGGCAACGCCAGCCACGTCCGCGACATCGTCATGTCGGCCGGGCTGAACTGGGACCACATCGCGTGGCTGCGCGGCAAGACCAAGCTCCCGGTGCTGATCAAGGGCGTGCTGCACGCCGAGGACGCGCGGCTGGCCGTGCACCACGGCATCGCCGGGATCTTCGTGTCCAACCACGGCGGCCGCCAGCTCGACACCGCGCCCGCCACCATCGACGTGCTACCTGGCATCGCGACGGCCGTCGGCGGGGCCATCCCGGTGCTCGTGGACGGCGGGATCCGCCGCGGCACCGACGTCGTCAAGGCGCTGGCGCTGGGTGCGGACGCGGTCGCGGTCGGGCGTCCGATCGTGTGGGGCCTGGCCGCCGGCGGCCGCGAAGGCGTCACGCAGGTGCTGGAGCTGCTACGGGAGGACTTCGACCAGGCGCTCGCCCTCTGCGGCGGGCGGCACCCGGCCGATCTGACTCCGGACCAGGTGCGGCGATGATCGGCAAGGTGCTGGCGGCGGCCGCGGTGGCGAGCGCGCCGGCCTGGCTGCCGGACCGGGTCGTGGCGCTGCGGAACAAGATCTTCTCGCTGGTCAACGGGCAGGAGGCGGTGACCATCCCCGGCGAGCGGGTCGGTGTCGGGGACTTCCGGCGCGTCTACGCCGATCCGGCGGCGAACGGCCGCAGCCGCGGTGCCGCGCTGTCCGACCTGTTCTGGTACTGGCTCGCGCCCGGCCCCGAGGTGCACCAGGAGCACCTCGAACCCGGGCCGCGCTACGACGAGGTCGCCAAGTGCACCCGGCACATCCTGATCCGGTCCAAAAAGGACTCCGAGGACCTGGCCCGGCGGGTGGCGGCGCACGTCCTCGACGGCGTCGGGCCCGGGCTCGTCCGGCTGCGCGACGAGATGATGCCGATCTGGGCCGAGCTGTACTACGAGCTGGTCTTCGAGGAGCCGTGCCCGCCGGAGGCGCGGGACCTCATCGTGGCGCACGCCGACGACGTCGTCTCGGCGCTGAAGTGCGTGCGGCCGCGGAACATGCGCCGCCGGGCCCGGCTGACGAAGTACCTGCGGCGGCGCCTCGCCGACGTCCCGCACCCGCTGCCGGCGTCGCTGACCCCCGAGGAGCAGGCGTACTACCTGCAGGGCACGTTCTTCAACACGGCCGTCGTGCAGATGTCCGAGGCGATGGCGCACCTGCTGATGATCATCGCGAAGTCGCCGGACACGCAGCGGCGGCTCGCCGAGCACCCGGACGACGACGCTTACCTCGACCGCGTCATCGACGACGGCCTGCGCCGGTACCCGCTGTTCGGCATCGCGCACCGGATCTCCACCGCCGACATCGAGCTGGCGGACCTGACCATCCCGGCGGGCACGGTGCTGTGCTTCAGCTACCCGGACTTCGCGGCGCAGACCGGGAAGGACGACTTCATCCCGTTCGGGGTCGCGCAGAACCGCGCCTGCCCGGCCCGCGGGCTGGCGCCGCCGACCATGCGCGTGGTGACGCGCGAGGTGCTGCGCCGGTTCAGCCTCGCTTCGACGGCCGGGCACACGCGGTCGATCCCCAACCGCGGCCCGGCGCTGCTCACCCCGCACGGGAGCCGGCGAAAGCGCTTCCCGCTGCTCTGGCTCGCGGTGCGCGACCGCTGGGAAGACGTCTGGCGCAGCCTCACCCAGCTCGTGTTCGGCACGTACATGGTCCTCGACGCCCGCCGCCAAGCCCTGTGCACCACCTACTTCGCCGGAGGCAAGTCATGACCCCCACCGAAGCGGCACCGGCCTTCTTCCTCGCCGTCGCGGCGATCCTCGTCGTGTGCCGGCTGGTCTGCCTGCTCGCGGTGCGGCTGGGGCAGCCGCCGGTGGTCGGCGAGATGATCTCCGGCGTGCTGCTCGGCCCGTCCCTGCTGGGGCTGGTCCTGCCCGACGTGCAGACGGCGTTGTTCCCGGACGGCATCCGTCCGCTGCTCTACGTCGGCGGGCAGATCGGCCTGGTCATTTACATGTTCGGCGCGGGGTACGAGTTCAGCCTCCGCAGCATCCGCGGCTCGGCGAAGTCGGTCGGCGCGATCTCGGCCGCGGGCACGGTGGTGCCGCTCGCGCTCGGTGTCGGCGTCGCCGTGTTCGGCACGAGCTGGGCCGGCATCGCCAAGGACGGCGTCTCGCTCGCGACGTCGGCGGCGTTCGTCGGGGTCGCGCTGGCCATCACCGCGTTCCCGATGCTCGCCCGGATCATCACCGAACGCGGGCTCGGCGGCACCCGGTTCGGCTCGCTCGCACTGGCCTGCGGCGCGCTCGACGACGTCCTGGCGTGGGTCCTGCTGGCCGTGGTGCTGGGCATGCACGCGGACTCGGCCGGGCCGGTCGCGCTGGCCGTGGGCGGCGGCCTGCTGTTCGCGTTGCTGCTGGTGCTCGTCGGACGACGGCTGCTCGCGAAGGCGATGGGCAGTGAACGGATCTCCGCCGACCAGAAGATGCTGATCACGGCGCTGACGCTGTTCGCGGCCGCCTGGTTCACCGACGTCATCGGGCTGTACGCGGTGTTCGGCGCCTTCTGCGTCGGCATCGTGTTCCCCCGCGTGCCCGCCGCGGACGTCGTGCTCGCGAAGATCATGCCGATCGGGCGGATCGTGTTCCTCCCGCTGTTCTTCACCTATTCTGGCCTGAACACCCGGTTCGCGCTGCTCGCCGATCCGAAGCTGCTGCTGTTCGCCGTGCTCTGCGTGGTCGTCGCGATCGTCGGCAAGCTCGGTGCCTGCTGGGGAGCGGCGCGGCTGGTGGGGGAGCCGCAGCCGATCGCGTTGCGCGTCGGCACGCTGATCAACGCCCGCGGGCTGATGCAGCTGATCGCGCTCAACGTCGGGCTCGCCGCCGGGATCGTTTCGCCGGCGTTGTTCACGGTGCTCGTGCTCGTCGCGCTGGTCACCACGATCATGACCGCACCGGTGCTTTCGTGGCTCGACCGGCGTGATGCCCGCAACGGGAGCAGCGAGGTGCTCCTGATGGCCGAGCCGGTGCCGGTGACCGGGAAAAGTTGATAGTTCAAATTTGGAAAATCACTGCCAGTATGGACTCGTGCACGATGGGGCTACGAAACAGCGGGTGCTCGTGGTCGAGGACGACCGCGAACTGGCGGGCATGCTCGCCGAGCTGCTCGCCGACGAAGGCTACGAAACCGAGGCGGCGCACGACGGGCAGCGCGGGCTGCACCTGGGTCTCACCGGGCGGTACGACGTGATGGTCATCGATCGCCGCCTCCCGGTGCTCGACGGACTGGAGCTGGTGCGGCAGCTGCGGGCCCGGGCCGTCACCACGCGGGTGCTGGTGCTCTCGGCGCTGGGCGAGCTGGCCGACCGCGTGGGCGGGCTCGACGCCGGCGCCGACGACTACCTCGTCAAGCCGTTCGAGGCCGAGGAGCTGCTGGCCCGCCTGCGCGCGCTCGGCCGGCGTGACCTCGAAGGCGCGGAGAGCCTCCCGCTCGGCACGGCGGCCCTCGACCTGCGGCGGCACGAGGTCGTGCTGCCGCGCGGCGAGCGGATCACGCTGTCCGGGCGGGAGTTCGAGCTGCTGCGGACGCTGGCGCAGCGGCCGAAGGCGATCCACCCGCGGGCGTCGCTGCGGACCAACGTCTTCGCCGACTCGACCGGGGAGTCCATTGTGGACACATACGTGTACTACCTGCGGCGCAAGCTCGGCCGGGACGTCGTGCGGACCGTGCACGGCCTCGGGTACCAGATCGGCGCGGTGTGAGGCCCCGCGGCGACCCCGAGGACCGGGCCCTGCGGCGGGCGCGGTGGGCGATCACCGCGCAGATCTCCGTGGTGGTGTCGCTGCTCGTCGCGGTCGCGGGCGCGATCGCGTACGGGATCCTGCTGGCCGGGCAGCACGCCGACGCCGACCGGGTGCTGGCCCGGACGATCCAGCTCGGCCCGGCGGAAACCCCGCCCGGCTGCGTCTGGCTGTTCACGCCGGTGCTGCACGCGCCCGCGGGACCGCCGCCGGCCGGGATGCCGCTGGCTTCCCTGGCGGCCACGGTGCCTTCGCCCGGCGACGTCCACACGGAACGGCGGCCGATCGGCGCGATGACGTACACGATCCGCGTGGAGAACCGCGGCGGCGTCGTGTCGCAGGCGTACTTCGAAGAGGTCTACCAGATCCAGGACCGCTCCTCGCTGGTGTTCGGCCTCGGCGTCGCGGAGGTGCTCGCGCTGCTCGCGGCGGTGCTGTGCGGCCGGGTCATGGCCGGGCGCGCGATCCGCCCGCTGGCCGACGCGCTGCGGCGGCAGCGGACGTTCGTCGCCGACGCCTCCCACGAACTCCGGGCCCCGCTGACCCGCCTGCACACCCGCGCGCAGCTCCTGGCCCGGCGCGCGTCGGGGCGGGACGCGGACGACCTCGAGCAGCTGGTCCGCGGCACCCGGGAGCTCGGCGAAGTCGTCGAAGACCTGCTGATGTCGGCGCAGGCGGGCGACCGGACGTCGCTGGAGCTGGTCGACCTGGGATCGCTCGCGGAAGAAGCGGTCGCGGCGGAGACGGACCGGGCGGGACAGGGCCAGGTCCGCCTCGCGGTGACCCGCGAGCGGCGGCCGTACGTCGTCCAGGGCGTGCCGACGGCGTTGCGGCGGGTGCTCTCGGCGTTGCTGGACAACGCACTCGGCCACACCCCGCCCGGCGGGTCGATCGAGGTGTGGCTGGGCGTCCCGGACGACCGGCACGTGGAGCTGCGCGTCCGCGACACCGGCGTCGGCTTCCCGGCGGCCGAGGCGGACCGGATCTTCGAGCGCTTCGCCCGCGGTTCCGACGGCGACGGCCGCCGCTTCGGCCTGGGCCTGGCCCTGGTCCGCGAAGTGGTGAACGGCCACGGCGGCACCATCGCGGCGGCGGGGCAGCCGGGCGCGGGAGCGACGTTCACGCTGACGTTGCTGCGCGCCGACGCCGTCAGCGGGGGAGTGTGAAGCGGATCCGCTGGGCCGTTTCCGCGGGCAGCCGGGTGAGCAGGCCCTCGATCGCGGCGGCCAGTTCCGGTGGCGGCGCCGTGTAGATCCCGGCCGACTGAGACAGCCAGGCGGCCAGGTCCCGGCGGGCGTCGGCGGCCAGGTCGTCGTCCCGCAGCAGTGCGAGGTCGGTGTGCAGCCGCAGCCAGGTGTCCCCGGCACGCAGGAGCGATGCGGCTGCCCGGCGGGTGGGGAGCGGCCGATCCTCGCCGAGCAGCTCCCGCAGCACCGCCACCTCGACCGGCTTGCCGCGCAGGAACGCCACCACCTGGCGGAGCACCGCGGGCGACGGGTCCGTCAGCAGCGGCCGCACCGCCGCCGAGTCCGGCGCGATCCGGCGCAGGCCGCGGACGGCGAGCGCGCGGATCCGCGGCCGGTCGTCGGTGAGGACCTGTTCCAGTCGCGCGGCATCGGCGGCGGTGCCGGTCTCGCCGAGCCCCGCGATCGCGGCGGGGGACACCGGCAGCGCCCGGTAGCACCGGGCGGGGTCGCCGCCCGCCTCGCGGACGAGGAACTGGGCCATCGAGCGGACCGCCGAGGAACGGTCCGCCAGGTGGGCCTCGACGGTGGCCCGGTCGACGAGCGTCAGCGCGCGCGTGCGGACCTTCGGCGACCCGGCGGCGAGGAGCTCTTCGACGAACTCGCCGCGGTCGAGCAGCGCCGTGCCGCACAGCGTGCGGACCACGAGGTCGCGGTCCCGCCGCGCGCTGCCGAGGAGGCGTTCGCGGGGGAGCAGGCCGAGCGCTTCCGCGTGCGCCCAGCGGCGGCTTTCGAGGTCGTCCAGCGCCAGCGCGACGTCGAGCGCGGCCGCCAGGTTGTCGCGGAACAGCGTGGTCATCCAGTCGTCGACCTGACGCCGCCGCAGCACGCCGATCAGCGGCAGCACCGCGCGGAGGGCGGACTCGTCCAGTTTGGACAGTGCGGCCGCCCGCGCCGCCGCCCGGACCGGCCGGACCCAGTCGACGCAGCGGACCAGCAGCAGCGGCAGCGCCTCGGGGTCCGGGCTGACCGCGAGCCGCCGGACGGCGGCTTCACGCACGTAGCCGTCACGGGAGCACGCGGCGAGGACCAGCGCCTGCCGCGGCGGCCGGCGCCGTCCGGCGGGCCACCGGGTCCGCCGGACGGACTCGTCGAACTCCACCCAGCGCCGCACGTCGCCGGTGGTGAGCTGATCGAGGTCGAACACCCCTCCAGCGTGGCAGGGGTGTCGAGCCGGTTTCAGGCCAGGAGCGCCTGGACCGCCGCCGGGGCGTCGGCGATCGCGACCGGGTTCTGCTCGCGCGTGGCCAGGCTGCGGACGGTCACGGTGCCGGCCGCCCAGTCCTCCTGGCCGACGATCACGACCGCGGCCGCGCCCGCCTTGTCCGCGCGGGTGAGTTCCTTGCCCAGCTTGCGGTGCTCGATCGGCGTCGACGTCCGCAGCCCCGCCGCGCGCAGCGCCCGCGCGACCGTCCGGGCCTGGTCTTCGAGGTCTTCGGTCACCGGGATGACCACGACGTCGACCTCGCTGCGCGGTGCCGGCGTCAGGCCGTGGGTGGCGAGGAAGTCGATCAGCGTGACGTCGCCCATGCCGAACCCGATGCCCGGGATCTGCTGCGGCGTGAACATCGACGCGAGGTCGCTATAGCGCCCGCCGCCGAACAGCGCGCGGCGGTTCTCCGGCGAGGTGTCGAAGACCTCGAACACGGTCGACGTGTAGTACGCCAGCCCGCGCACGATCATCGGCTCGTACTTCACCAGGTCCTTGGCGCTGCTGTTCAGCACCTTCACCAGGTTCGACTGCGCACGGACTTCGGCGGGCAGCTCGTCGAGCAGCGCCTCGCCCGCCCCGAGCGTCTCGGCCAGCTTCTCGAACTGCTTGTCCGACAACCCGATCTCACCGGCGCTCTCGGCGAGCTTCTCGCGCGGGTACTTCTCCCACCGGTCGACGAGCGCGAACACCTGGGAGAGGTGGTCCTCGGAGACCCCGGCGACGTCGGTGAGCGCCGACGTCAGCAGGTTCCGGTCGTTGACGCGCAGCACGAACATGTCCGGCGTCGCCCCGAGCGCGGCCATCAGGTCGTGCACCAGCTCGAAGATCTCGATCTCGCAGTTGGCGCTGTCCGACCCGAAGATATCGGCGTTGATCTGCCAGTGCTCGCGCACGCGCCCGCGTTGCGGAGCCTCGTACCGGTGGCAGTTCGGGTGGCTGTACCAGCGCACGGGGAAGGAGAGCGACTTGGCGCTCCCGGCGATCATCCGCGCGACCGACGGCGTCATTTCGGGCCGCAGCGCCAGCCGCCGCCCGCCTTTGTCGGTGAGCGTGTAGAGCTGCTTGTCGGCGATTTCCTGGCCCGACTTCCGCTCGTAGATCTCGGCGGATTCGAGGATCGGCCCGTCGTAGCGGAGGAAGCCGCGGCGCTCGAGGACGTCGTAGAGATGACCGAACACCTGGGTCCGCACGGACATTTCGGCGGGCAGGAAGTCCCGGGTCCCCTTGTAGGGCGCGGTCGGCAGGTATTCAGGCACGTCGTCAAGCTTAACGACCGGTTTCGTCAGGCGAAGGCGACCCCATAGGCGGTGAGCAGCGTGGCGGCTCCGAGGAGCACGGCACCGGCGCTGGTGACGCGGCCGCCGAGCTCGTTCTTGTTCGGGAGCAGGTGCAGGAAGAAGCCGCCGGACTGGGCGAGGACGCCGAAGAGGAGGAGGAAGCAGGTGATCCAGAGCGTGGTGTCGCCGAAGGTGGTGCGGCTGAGGATTTGCAGGGCGACCAGGGCGAGGATCAGCAGGACGCCGGCGTGGGCGTGGCCGGCCCGGAACATCGCGCGCTGGTGGTCGGTGAGCTTCCGGTCGCGCAGCACGCCCATGAGTGCGTAGCCGCCGTACATGACGGTGGGCAGCGAGACCAGGGCGATCACCGTGAAGAGCTGGGTGGGGCCGTGCATGGGGGACTCCTTGTCCGGTCTGGTGGCAGTGACTGTAACACTGTTTTAAAACGCTGTCACCAAACTGGGCGTTCCCTGGTCGGGGGAGGGGCCGAGGCGGAGTTTGCCTCGCGGTGAGGTGAGTGGGGTGGGGACGCGCGGGAGGGGGCGGGCGGTTCGAGCCGGGTGGGTGAGGGGCCGGTGGCGCGAGTGGTCCGTTCGCGACGGCTGTGCGGGTGAGTGGTGCCTTTCGTGCCCGGCGTGCGGCGCGAGTGGTCCTTTCGTGCGCCGGCGGGGAGCGCGAACGGTCCTTTCGTCGCGGGCCGGTGGCGCGAGTGGTCCGTTCGCGCTCGCCGGGAGGTCCCGCCCGCTAAGCCGCCTGCCCTCGAGCCAGCACCAGCAGCGGGTTGCGCAACGCCGAGAGCGAAGCCAGCGGATCGCCCTCGACCACGAGCACGTCGGCCGCCAGCCCGGCCTCGAGCCGGCCGGTGACCGACGACAGGCCGAGGCCCGCCGCCGAATCGCACGTCGCGATCTCCAAGATCCGCCGCCGGGGGAAGCCGAGCCACTCGTACAGCTCCAACGCCCCGACCGGGTCGTCGAACACCGATCCCGGCAGCCCCGCGTCCGTCCCGGCCAGCAGCCGGACCCCGTGCTCCTCCAGCCACGGCAGCCGCCCGTACATGGCCTCCGCCGTGGCCTCGCCCAGCTTCTCGACGATCACCCGCCAGTTGCGGCTGCTCGTCGAGCACGCCGAAATCCCCGACGCGGCCATCCGCGCGGCCACCGGGTCGCGCCGGTCGAACGTCCGGGGGCCGGTCAGGAAGCTGCAGTGCTCGACCGTCGACACCCCGGCCGTCACCGCCGCCTCGATCGCGTCCGCGCCGTGGGCGTGCGCAGCCACCGGCAACCCGTGCGAAGCCGCGTGCGCGACGACCACCGACAGCTGCCGGGCGTCGAACTGCGACTCCCACATGTCGGCCCCGCCCTCGGTGATCTGGCCGCCGCTGGCCATCACCTTGATCACGTCCGCGCCCGCTGCCGCGTTCGAGTCGATCACCGCGCGGATCGAAGCGTCCGAAGTGACCGCGCCGCCGAAGAAGTGGCAATGCCCCTCCGGGACCGTGATCGGCGGGCCCGACACCAGCAGCCGCGGCGCCGGCGCACCCGCGAACGACGAGCGCACCGCCGCGGCGAGGTGACCGCGGTCGCCGAGGTCGCGGACCGTCGTCACGCCGCTGCGCAGCATCGACGTCAGCCGGGCGCGCGCACCCTCCAGCGGCGAAGAAGCGTCGGAAAAGTGAGCCAGCATCTCCCGCGACGCGTCGAAAGCCAGGTGCACGTGGACGTTGAACAACCCGGCCAGCGCGGTCCCCGTGGGGAAGTCGTGCCGCACCGCGTCCGGCGCGGCTCGAGCGACGACGTCCGCCCGCGCGCCCGCCGCCACGATCACGCCGTCGCGCACCAGCACGGCGCCGTCCAGCACCGGAGCGGACGGCCGGGGCAGGACGCGGCCCGCCGCGATCAGCGTTTCCACGTCACGAATCCAGTGCCGCGGACAGCGCGAGCAGCGGCCGGACGTCGGATTCGATGTCGTCCGCTTGGGAGGGCAGGACCTGCTTCGCGCGGCCGTCGTTCTCCTCGCCCGCCGCGTGCCGCTCCAGCGCCGTCTTCAGCGCGGCCGCCGCGGCGCCCGGGTCGGTGGCCACGACCTCGCCGAAGTCCGCCGCCAGGTACGGGGAGAGCTGGACCAGCCCGTCCCGGATCTCGATCACCCGGCGGTAGTGCACGCGGTGGACGCCGCGCGGGGAGAACCGGTCGCGGCGCGGGGGCGTCCGGAGCACGATGCTGGGGAACGCGCGGACCAGCAATGTCCACAGTGGAGCGAGGGCTTGGTGCTCGCGCCGGTGCTGGCGGCGGCGGCGCAGTGCCGACAGCCGCGCTCGCACGCCGGGGTAGGTCATGCCGGCCAGGAACAGCATCCCGCCGACGATCACGAACGGCACGCCGAGCAGCAGCAGGACCTTCAGCACCGGCCCGAACGCCCACGCCACCACGATGTACAGCGCGCGGAAGACGCTGCCCGCCGCCGCGCAGGCCATCCCGATCGCGCTCAGCTTGAGGCCGATCCGCAGGTTCCGGTCGGCCACCCGCAGGTACCGCACGATCCACGCCGAGCACGCGATCAGGCCGTAGATCAGGTACAGCCCGGCGCCGAGGTAGAACAGCGCAACCCCGCTGTCGTGGACCGTCGACGGCCCCAGCGGCAGGCCGCGCAGCTGTGGCGGCGTCACGGCCATCGCGACGATCATCAGCGCGATCGCCGCCAGCAGCGGCACCAGCTCGGCCGTCACCCGGCGGTACCGGCGGGGCCCCAGCGCGGAGCCGAGGAAGAAGACCACCAGCGCGCAGAGGCCGCACGCCAGCAGCGCGTTGTTCGCCACCCGGGCCGCGCCGCGGCCGAGGAGGGCGTCCACCTCGTCGGAGATCGCCGTCTGCTGCAGCAGGAACGCCGCGGCGAACCCGGCCACGCACGCCGTCACGGCCCAGTTCGGCACCGTCGGTGCGCGCTGCACCTGGTAGATCCGCCACGCGAGCGCGGCGGCGAACAGCACCATCGCAAGAACGTTCACAGGGCTGAACAGCGTGCTCACAACCACCCTTGGTGATCGCCGAGCGCCCCCTGGATCCGGCGTAGGTCCCGGTCCGCGGCGCGCCGGGGGATCGTGTAGTTCAGGACCGACGCCCATTCGAGGATGATCGTCGCGACCGTTTCGGCTTCCCACTCGTGCGCGTCATCGTAGGACGACCGCCGCAGGGCGCGGTGGACGGCATCCGGGTCGAGATCCGTCGCCGGGCCGCGCAGGAAGTCCGCCGGCTCGGCGTCGCCGTGCGGGTGGTGGTCCGCCAGCATGTGCCCGAGCTCGTGCAGGATGATGTGGTCCTGGTGGGATTTCGTCGTTTCGGCCTGGTAGAAGATGTAGTCCGCGGCCGCCGTCGCGATCCAGCAGCCGAACGGGCCGGGCACTTCGAGCGGGTATGCCATCAGCCGGATCGGCTTGCCGCGCCGCTCGCCGAGCCGCGCGCACAGCACCTCGACGTCGAGCGGGGGGCCGATGTCGAGGTCCTTCAGCAGTTTCCGGCACCGGCGGCGCAGTTCCCGCTCCTTCATCGCGCGGTGTCCTCCGGATTCCGGCCTTCGCGCTCGGCCCGCTCGTAGCGTTCGACGAGGTCGAGCAGGTCCATCACCTGACGGCGGCCCTGCGGCGAGAGCTCCTGCGCCCGCATCGCCATCAGCTGGGCCTCGCCCGCCGGGGCCGCGGCCGCCTCCTCGTCGAAGAAGTACGTCACCGGCACGCCGAACAGCCGCGCCAGCGCTTCGACGTAGTGGATCTTCGGGTTGACCCGCTTCCCGGTCGCCAGCTGCTGCAGGTAGGCGGGCGACATCGCCGGCCCGCCCGCGCGCTCGACGGCGGCGGAGATCTCCCGGTAGCTGTGCGGCGCGCGGCCGTCCAGCCGGGCCGCCTCGATCAGGGCACTCAGCCGTTCCGCGAAGGTGCGTTCCCGTGCCATCCCCGCCCCCTAGGTTTCCGCCGTGAAAATTCTAGCCGGGAAACCACTGTACGCACATGTTGACAGCTATCGTATGCAGTGGTTTACAGTTGGCTCGCCTCTCGCCTGACGGTCCGTGCCCTGGGGGTGTACGGAACAGTCCAGGCGAGGGGCTTGTCGCGCCTCCGGCTCGTCATGATCGGCGGTCTGTAGTACGCTTCACAGGCCAAGGTCGATCGCCTTCGGGTGGGTCCCTTGGTAACGGCCTGTTGCCGGAGGTCGACCCCCAGGGCTTCCGGTGACAGGCCTTCTTATTTCCCCGTTCCTTCAGCTCACCAGGGTCGCGGCCAGCGTGCCGCCCAGTTCCGTGCAGGCTTCGAGGGTCTTTTTGTCCGGTTCGCCGGTGCTGATCACCGGTTCCGCGGCCTGGGTCCACGCCAGGCCCGTGGTGATGGAGCGCAGCTGCCGTTCCGTCCCCGAGGTGTCGCTGCCGCCGTGGATCCAGTACCCGAACGGGCGACCCCGCGTCGCGTCCAGGCAGGGGTAGTAGACGGTGTCGAAGAAGTGCTTCAGCGCCCCGCTCATGCTGCCCAGGTTCGCCGGCGTGCCCAGCAGGTAGCCGTCCGCCTCGAGGACGTCGGGGACGGTCGCCGCCAGCGCCGCGCGGCGGACGACCTCCACCCCCTCGATGTCCGGGTGCGTCGCGCCCGCGAGCACGGCTTCGAACAGCGCCTGCGTCGACGGCGACGGCGTGTGGTGCACGATCAGCAGCCGCGGCATCAGGCCAGCAGCTCCTCGACGTCCGCCCGCACCGCCGCCAGCTGCCGCTGCGCCGCCTCGCGCGCGTCGTCGAGCGAGCCGGTGACCGGAGCCACCACCTGCAGGTACGCCTTCAGCTTCGGCTCGGTCCCGGACGGCCGGATCACCACGCGCACGCCGTCGCCGGCCAGGCGCACGACATCCGCGTCCGGCAGCAGGTCCTCGATGCCGACCTCGGCACCGCCGAGCCGCGACGGCGGCGACTTCCGCACCTTCGCCATCAGCTGCCCGCGGACGGCGAGGTCGGTGACGCGCAGGGAAACCTGGTCGGTCAGGTGGACACCGTGGCGCTGCGCCAGCTCGTCGAGCACGTCCAGCGGCGTGCGGCCCTGCGCCTTGAGCTGCGCGGCGAGCCCGGCGGCCAGGGTCGCGGCGGCGATGCCGTCCTTGTCGCGCACGAAACCCGGGTTCACGCACAGTCCGAGCGCCTCTTCGTAGGCGAACACGAGCCCCTCGCCGGCGCGCACCAGCCACTTGAACCCGGTCAGCGTCTCGGCGTAGCGGGCGCCCTCGGCTTTGGCGATCTCGCCGAGCAGCGACGACGACACGATGGTCGTGGCCACCAGCGGGTCCGGCAGCAGCGTGCGGTCCACTGTGGACAGGACGTACGAGCCGAGCAGGACGCCGGTTTCGTCGCCGCGCAGCATCCGCCACGACCCGTCGCGCCCGCGCACACCGAGGGCGCAGCGGTCGGCGTCCGGGTCGAGCGCGACCGCCAGGTCGGCGTCCACATCGGACGCCAGCGCCAGCAGCAGGTCCGTCGCGCCCGGCTCTTCGGGGTTCGGGAACGACACGGTCGGGAAGTCCGGGTCCGGCGCGGACTGCGCGGTCACCAGGTGCAGGTCGGTGAAGCCGGCCCGCTCGAATGCCGCGCGCAGCGTCTCGGCGCCGACGCCGTGCAACGCCGTCGCGGCCACCCGGATCGCGCGGCCCGCGCCGAGCGGCAGCGTCGCGACCTCGTCGAGGTACCGGTCGACGAGGTCGGCGACCTCGGCGCCGGCGGCGCGTTCCACGCTCACCGCGGCGGGCGCGGCCTGGATGGCGCGCTCGATCTCGCCGTCGGAGGGCGGCACGATCTGGCCGCCGGTGGCGTCGTAGAGCTTGTACCCGTTGTCCGCCGGGGGGTTGTGCGACGCGGTGATCTGGATGCCGGCCACCGCGCCGAGCCGCCCGACGGCGAACGCGAGCACCGGTGTCGGCAGCGGGCGCGGGAACACCTTGACGTCGAAGCCCGCCGCGGCGAGCACCTCGGCGGCCGCGGTCGCGAACGCCTCCGAACCGTGCCGCGCGTCACGGCCGACGACGACCAGCGCGCCCGCGTGCCCGTGCGCGGCCAGCCAGGCGGCCACCCCGGCCGTGGTGCGGGTGACGACGGCGACGTTCATCCCGTTCGGCCCGGCGCGCACCGGCCCGCGCAGGCCGGCGGTGCCGAACTCGAGCGGCCCGGCCATCCGGTCGGCCAAGTCGGCTTCGGCCGCGGCGTCGCCGCCCATCGCCCTCGCGAGGACGTCCTGCAGCTCGGCGCGCGAGCCGTCGTCCGGGTCGTCGGCGATCCAGCGGAAGGCGGCGTCACGCAGGGTGGAATTCACTGTCACCGCGCCAGCCTACGGGCTAGGGTCGGGTGAGTGCGCTTGCTCTTCACCTCACTGGGGTCCTTCGGTCACACGTTCCCTCTGGTCCCACTGGCGGTCGCCGCGCGCGACGCGGGCCACGACGTCGTCTTCGCCACCTCGGAAGACTTCCTGCCGCAGCTGACGAAAGCCGGGCTCGAGACGGCCGCCGCCGGGCTCGCGATCAAGGACGCGTTCGGGGCGGCCTTCGCCGAGTCCGGGCCGCCCGGCCCCCGGCGCCCGCCCGGCGAGGTCCCGCCCGAGGTGCTCGGGCCGATCGTGGCGAAGGTGTTCGGCGAGTTCATGCCGGAGCGGTTCATCGCCGACCTGCTGCCGCTGTTCGAGCACTTCCGGCCGGACCTGGTGGTGAGCGAGTCGGGCAACTCCGGCGGCGCGTTCGCCGCGATGAAGGCCGGGATCCCCGTGGTGGCGCACGGGTTCGGCCGCGTGTCGAGCGAAGACCCGATGGTGACGCGGATCCGCGACGCGATCCGCGCGCACGGTGCCACGCTGGGGATCGACGTCGGGGAGGACCTGGCGTTCACGGGCCCGTTCATCGACATCTGCCCGGAGTCCGTGCAGGAGCCCGGGTTCCTGGCGCGCACCACCCGCGTCCCGTTGCGGCCGGTCGGCTGGAGCGAGCCGGGCGAGCTGCCCGCGGGCGTACTGGACAAGCGGCGGCCGCTCGTCTACCTGACCCTCGGCACGGCGATGGGCCACGCGGGCGTGCTCGGCGCGGCGATCGCCGGTCTGTCCGGTTTGGACGTCGACGTCCTGGTCGCCACCGGCCCGACGGTCGATCCGGCGGCGCTCGGCGAAGTCCCGGAGAACGTCCGGCTCGAGTCGTGGGTCCCGCAGTCGGAGCTGCTCCCGCACGTCGACCTGGTGGTGCACCACGGCGGCAGCGGCACGACGCTCGGCGCGTTCGGCGCGGGCCTCCCGCAGCTCCTGCTGCCGCAGGGCGCGGACCAGTTCAGCAACGCGGACGCGGTCGTCGCGGCCGGCGTCGGCGACCGCCTGCTCGGCACCGAGGTCACGGGCGAAGCCGTGGCCGCGAAGGCCCGCCACCTGCTCACGGACACCGCGGTCGCCGACGCGACCCGGGCCCTGGCGGCCGAAGTCGCGGCGATGCCATCCCCCACCGACGTCGCCGCGCAACTCCCCACCTTCGCCTGACCCAAGCGCCACTTTCGGTACGAAAGTGAGGCGGAGGACCGGCCTCCGGATCACTTTCGTACCGAAAGTGCCGTCCTCGGGTCAGGCGTGGGTGATGAGGTCTCGGAGCAGGGAGCCCATCTTCGTGGCCGCCGCGCGGCCCGCTTCCAGGACTTCCTGGTGGTTCAGCGGTTCGCCGGTCATGCCCGCGGCCAGGTTCGTCACCAGCGACAGCCCGAAGACCTCGACGCCGGCCGCGCGGGCGGCGATGGCTTCCAGGACCGTCGACATGCCGACCAGGTCCGCGCCCAGCGTGCGCAGCATCCGGATCTCCGCCGGCGTCTCGAAGTGCGGCCCGGTCAGGCCCGCGTAGACGCCTTCTTCGAGCGACGGGTCGATCTCGCGCGCGATCTTCCGCAGCCGCGCCGAATACAGGTCCGTCAGGTCGACGAAGTTCGCGCCGACGATCGGCGAGCGCGCGGTCAGGTTCAGGTGGTCGGCGATCAGCACCGGCTGCCCGACCTGGAACCCTTCACGCAGGCCGCCCGCCGCGTTCGTCAGCAGCACCGTCCGGACGCCGGCCGCCGCGGCGGTGCGCACGTTGTGCACCACCGGGTCGATGCCCTTGCCCTCGTAGAAGTGCGTCCGCCCCAGCATGACCAGGACGTTCTTGTCACCGATCTTCAGCGAGCGGATGGTTCCGCCGTGCCCCACCGCGCCGGGCGTGGTGAAGCCGGGCAGTTCGGCGAACGGGATCTCCGTCTCGTGCTCCCCGATGACGTCCGCCGCCGGGCGCCAGCCCGAGCCCAGGACCACCGCGATGTCGTGCGCGTCGACGCCGGTGCGCTGGGCGATGGCGCTCGCGGCCTCTTGTTCAGTCATGCCGCGAGCGTAACCGGACGCTCCTCGCCAGCAGGAACACGACCAGCCCGAACGGCGACAGGAAGATCGTCACCGCGAGGACCGGGCTGACGAGCCACGGCGAAAGCCCCACCGCGCGCCCCTCGAAGTACATCCACCGCGCGATGAACAGGTCGAACGCGATGAGGTGCGCCCACACCAGCCCGGCACCCCACGGCGTGGCCAGCAGCGCCTGCAGCACGCCGAGGTCGGGGGAGAGCATCGCCTGCCCCCACTCGCCGAAGTGCGGCAGCACGAGCGCGAAGTAGCAGGCCAGCGGCAGCAGCGGCACCCACGGCGACGCCATGATCCGGGCCGTCCACCGCCAGTCCGGCGCCAAGATCAGCAGGGCCCAGAACGGCGCGGCCAGCGGGAACGCCAGGTCGAAGAGGATCATCGGACGCGCACCGCGGCCCACGAACCCAGCCCGACCGTCCCGGCCAGCAGCGCGGCCGCGCCCAGCGTCGCCGCGTCCGGGTGCACGATCGACTGCGCCCGCAGCGCCTGCCACGTCACCAGCGCGGTCAGCCCCGCGTACCCGGCGGCCCCGATCAGGACGAGCCGTGCGCGGACGACGTCGTCGCGCAGCCGCGGGAAGCGCGAAGCCAGGGCCAGGAGCCCGATGGCCAGCAGCGGCAGCGCCTGCAGCGCGTGCATCCCGACGAAGTGCGGGATCCGCAGGTCGCCGCCCACCGTGCTCCAGCCGAGGACGGGCAGGCCCGGCCCGCCGTCGTCGAGCCCGACGGTGTGCGCGCCGACCATGTCCGGGTGCCCGCCGGTCTGCCACTGCGCGAGCTGCCGCGCGGTCGGGTTCGTCATCAGGACGCCCAGCCCGAGGCCCAGCAGCGACAGCACGGCGCCGGCGCGCACGGCCCAGAAGCTCGCCCGGTCTTCGAGCTTGGTGAACATCACCAGCACGGTCAGCGCCAGCGTGGCGGCCTGCAGCCCGATGATCATCTTGCCCATGACGTCGTAGAGCAGCGCGTCCTGCGGCGTCGCGATGTTGAAGTGGCTCGCGCGGCCGCGGGCGGCCTGGAACGTCAGCAGGACGTACTCGGCGGCGAAGATCGCCACCAGGAAGTTCGTCAGCCACCCCGCCGTGCGCCGGAACCGCGGCAGCAGCGAGACGAGCCAGCTCCACGTGGCGAAGTAGAGCGCGCCGGAGACGGCGAACTTGAACGGCTTGGCCCAGATCGGCGCCCCGGCGAGGGTCCGCTGGTCGACGACCAGCGCGGCCACGCACAGCACCGCGATGGCCCCGAGGGTGGCGGCGAAGACCGCGGACGGCTGGTGCCACCCGCGCGTTCTGCTCCGGACGTCGGCAAGGATGGTCATGGTTCCCTCCCAGAATGGATAGTCAAGCTCTCCGTTATGGGAAGTTAAACTCTCCATGCTGAGAAGTCTTCAGGGTTGCCCCCGAGGCGGACCCTGGGATCGGAGCGGATGCGCATGCGGATGGCCGAACTGAGCGCCGAGTCGGGGGTGCCGGTCGCGACCGTCAAGTACTACTTGCGCGAAGGCCTGCTCCCGCCCGGGGAGCGCACCAGCCCGAATCAGGCGCGGTACTCCCCGGACCACGTCCAGCGCCTGCGGCTGATCAAGGCGCTCACCGACGTCGGCGGCCTCCCGCTGGCCTCGGTCGGCGCCGTGCTGAACGCGATCGAGGACGACCGGACCCCGCACGAAACGATGGGCGTCGTCCAGCTGGAGCTGGCCGGCGAACCGCCGAAGGTGTCCGAGGAGGCCGCGGAGTGGGCGGCGGAGCTGTTGCAGGAGCTCGCCCGGCGGTACGGCTGGAAGTGGCACGGCGCCGAGGACCGCGCGACGGCCAACCTGATCGCCGCGCTGGCCACGGCGAAGGAGCTCGGGCACGAGAAGCTCGCCGATCGCCTCGACGAGTACTTCGCGCTGGCGCTCCGGGTCGCGGAGCTGGACGTCGAGGTGGTGACCGGGCTGACGTCGTTCGACAAGATCATCGAGGCCGGCCTGATCGCGACGGTCCTGGGCGACCGCATCTTCACCGGCCTGCGCCACCTCGCCCAGGAGCACGTCTCCCGCGAGGTGCTAGGCCGCCGGGCGCGCTAGTCCGAGACGGTCAGCGTGGGCGCCACGCGGTCGAAGACGTCCCGCCGGGTCGCGTCCTCCTGCTCGACCGGTGCCGTCACCGACAACGCCCACAGGCTGTCGCCCGCCCGGACCAGGTTCATGAACGTCACCCGTGTGACGCGGCCATCATCGTCGTTGCCCGGGAGCAGGCCGCTCTCCAGCGTGCGGTAGGTGAACGTGGTGCCCTTGCCGCCCGCGTCCGGGGACGGGCCGAACAGCTCGAACCCTTCGCCGGAGTACGTCTGCTTCAGCCAGTCGACGTACTCGGCGTCGTCCGGGAACTTGCCGAAGTAGTTCGCCAGCCGCTCGACCCGGATCGAGCGGCGGCCGTCCGGGGAGACGTACTGGACGGCCGTGCTCGCCCCGAACTTCGTGGTGTTGTGGGGCGCGACGAACTTCTGCCAGCCCTGCGGCACGTCGAGGCCGAACTGGCCGCCTTCGCCGGTCGCGTAGCTCGCGTCGCCGGACTGGCGGACCAGGGACGGCGGCGGGACGTCGGTGAGGCCGTTCGACGTGTTCCGCGGCTCGGCCGCCGGCGGCAGCAGCGACTGACCGCCGACCGTCCTGGCCAGCGCGAACCCGCCGCCGGCCGCGACCAGGAAGAGCAGGATCGCCAGCGCGATGAGCACCGCGGTGGCCCGGGCGCCGCGGCGGGCGGGCCGGATCGGGGCGACGAACACCGTCGGCGGCGGCTCGGGTGCCGGGGCCGGCGCGGGCGGGCGCAGGAACGGCAGCGGGCCGGGGTCGGTGGCGAGCTCGCTGCTCGAGCCCTCGGCCTTCTTCTCCGCCTTGTCCCCGCCCTTCTCGGGCAGGACGGTCTTGATCACCTGCGTGTCGGTCGCGTCCGGCTGCGCGGACGTCTTCTTGCCGTCCGGGGTGCGGAACAGCTCGGCCCCGAACAGGTCCAGCGGCGTCTTCGACTGCAGCGGGTAGAGCCGGTGGCGGACCTCGCGCAGGGTGATCCGGTCGCCGGGCTCCTTCTTCATCAGGGCCGAAATGACCTCGGCGAGCGGGCCGGCCTTCGGCTTGGGCACCTTGCCGTTGACGACCTTGCCGACGGTCTCCAGCGGATCGCCGTCGGCGTCGTACGGCGGCGCGCCTTCGACCGCGGCGAACAGCGTCGCGCCGAGGCCCCACAGGTCGGCGGCCGGGATGACGGCGCCGCCGGAAGCGACCTCCGGCGCGATGTAGGCGGGGGAGCCGAGCATGATCCCGGTGCGGGTCATGGTCGCCTCGGAGACGTTGCGGGCGATGCCGAAGTCGGTCAGCTTGATCCGGCCGTCGCTGGCGACGAGAACGTTGCCCGGCTTGACGTCGCGGTGGGTGATCCCGGCGGCGTGCGCGGCCTCCAGCGCGGACGCCACGGCGATGCCGACGGCGGCGGCCTGCTCGACGGTCAGCGGCCCGTGGTCGCGCAGGATGTGCGCCAGGCTGCGCGAGGGCAGCAGCTCCATCACCACGAACGGCTGGTCGTCCTCGCGGGCGACGTCGTGCAGGATGATCACGTTCGGGTGGGACAGCACGGCGATGGCGCGGGCCTCGCGCAGCGTGCGCTCCCGCAGCTCGTCCGCCTGCGACGCCGGGATGCCCGGCGGCACCTTCATCTCCTTGACGGCCACCTGGCGGTGCAGGAACTCGTCATAGGCCGACCAGACGGTGCCCATCGACCCGGAGCCGAGCACCGAACGCAGCCGGTAGCGACCGGCGACCACTCGTGTCTCTTCGCTGGAGGGGGGCACGGGCCAATTGTGTCGTACCCGCGCCACCGGCCCCTAACCTCCCCGGGCCGCCACCCCTAGCGCGACCAGACTCACAGGGCGAGCGCGGCGAGTGCCTCTACCATCACTGGGTATGACTGAAGTGGCCGGTCCGGAGTCAGTGCCGATCTCCGAACTCGACCTGGCGGCCGAGTTCCCCCAGGCGACGCGCGGGCAGTGGCAGGAGCTCGTGGCGGGTGTCCTGCGCAAGAGCGGCAAGCTGCCGGAGGACTTCGCGGGCGCCCCGGAGAGCAAGCTCGTCACGCGGACCTACGACGGGATCGAGATCCAGCCGCTGTACACCGCGGACGACGTCCCCGGCGAAACCGGCTTCCCCGGCCTGCCGCCCTACGTGCGCGGCGCGCGGCCGGAAGGCCAGGTCAGCACCGGCTGGGACGTCCGCGCCCGGTTCACCGGCGAAGACGGCCGCGCGGTCAACAAGGCGATCCTGGCCGACCTCGAAGGCGGCGTGACGTCGCTCTGGCTGACCGTGCCGCCGGCCGCGCTGGCCGACGCGCTCAACGAGGTCTACCTCGACCTCGCGCCGGTGGTCCTGGACGCGGGCGCGGAGTTCGAAGCCGCCGCCGCGGAACTGCTGGCGCTGTTCGACGAACGCGAGATCCCGGCGAGCGAGGCCACCGCCGTGCTGGGCGCGGACCCGATCGGGCTGGCGGCCCGGTCCGGTGCGCCCGCCGGCCTCGGACCGGCCGCCGCGCTCGCCGCGCGTGTCGCCGCGAAGTACCCGAAGGTGCGCACGATCGTCGCCGACGGCCTGCCGTTCCACGAAGCGGGCGGCTCGGACGCGCAGGAACTGGGCGCGCTGGTCGCCGCCGGCGTCTCCTACCTGCGGGCGTTGACCGACGCCGGTCTCGACGCCGAAACCGCGGCCGGCCAGCTGGAATTCCGGATCGCCGCGACCGCCGACCAGTTCTCCACCATCGCCAAGCTGCGCGCGGCCCGCCGCCTGTGGGCCCGCGTCGCCGAGGTCTGCGGCTTCACCTCGCCGATGCGCCAGCACGCCGTGACATCGCCGTCGATGCTCACCCGGCGCGACCCGTGGGTGAACATGCTGCGCACGACCGTCGCGTGCTTCGGCGCCGGTGTCGGCGGCGCGGACGCGGTCACCGTGCTGCCGTTCGACGCCGCCATCGGCAAGCCGGACGCGTTTGCCGCGCGGATCGCCCGCAACACCCACGCCGTGCTGCTGGAGGAGTCCAAGCTGGCCGGCGTGGTCGACCCCGCGGGCGGCTCCTGGTACGTCGAGAAGCTCACCGACGACCTCGCGCACGCGGCCTGGGCCGAGTTCACCGCCATCGAAGGCGCGGGCGGCCTGGTCGAAGAGCTCTCCTCGGGCGCACTGGCCGCGCAGCTGGCCGAGACGTGGGAGAAGCGGTCCCGGCGGATCGCCACCCGCCGCGACCCGCTCACCGGCGTCAGCGAGTTCCCGAACCTGGCCGAGAAGCCGGTCACCCGGGAGCCGGCCGGGTCCACAGTGGAAGGCGGGCTGCCGCGGCACCGGTACGCGGAAGGCTTCGAAGCCCTCCGCGACGCATCGGACGCGTACCTCGCTTCGCACGGTGAGCGGCCCAAGATCTTCCTCGCCACCCTCGGCCCGGTCGCCGCGCACACCGCGCGCGCCGGGTTCGCCGCCAACCTGTTCCAGGCCGGCGGGATCGAAGCCGTCAACCCGGGCGCGACCGACGACCTGCCCGGCGCGTTCCGCGCGTCCGGCGCGAAGATCGCCTGCCTCTGCGGCACCGACGACGCCTACGCGGCACAGGCGGCCGAGGTCGCCGGGTCGCTCGGTGCCGACCACGTACTGCTGGCGGGCAAGGGCTCCTTCGACGGCGTGGACGGCAACGTCTTCGCCGGCTGCGACGCCCTCGACGTCCTCAACGGCCTGCACGCCAAGCTGGGAGTCACCCGATGAGCATCCCGAACTTCGCCGGTCTCGACCTCGGCACGCCGTCGCCCGCCGACCGCGAGGCCTGGGCCAAGGCCGTGCAGGAGGCCACCGGCAAGGGCCCGGACGCGCTCGACTGGGAGACGCCGGAGGGCATCGGCGTCAAGCCGGTCTACACCGCCGCCGACCTGTCCGATGTGGACTTCCTGGGCACCTACCCCGGCATCGCGCCCTTCCTGCGCGGGCCGTACCCGACGATGTACGTCAACCAGCCCTGGACCATCCGCCAGTACGCCGGGTTCTCCACCGCCGAGGAGTCCAACGCCTTCTACCGGCGCAACCTCGCCGCCGGCCAGAAGGGCCTGTCGGTCGCCTTCGACCTGGCCACCCACCGCGGCTACGACTCCGACCACCCGCGCGTCTCCGGCGACGTCGGCATGGCGGGCGTGGCCATCGACTCGATCTACGACATGCGCCAGCTCTTCGACGGCATCCCGCTCGACAAGATGTCGGTGTCGATGACCATGAACGGCGCGGTGCTGCCGGTGCTGGCGCTCTACGTCGTCGCGGCCGAGGAACAGGGGGTGCGGCCGGAGCAGCTCGCGGGGACCATCCAGAACGACATCCTCAAGGAGTTCATGGTCCGCAACACCTACATCTACCCACCGCAGCCCTCGATGCGGATCATCTCCGACATCTTCTCCTTCACTTCGCAGCACATGCCGAAGTACAACTCGATCTCCATTTCCGGCTACCACATGCAGGAAGCCGGGGCGACGGCCGACCTGGAGCTGGCCTACACCCTCGCCGACGGCGTCGAGTACCTCCGCTCCGGCGTCGACGCCGGGCTCGGCGTGGACAAGTTCGCGCCGCGGCTGTCGTTCTTCTGGGCGATCGGCATGAACTTCTTCATGGAGGTCGCGAAGCTGCGCGCGGCGCGCCTCCTGTGGGCGAAGCTGGTGAAGGGCTTCGACCCGAAGTCGCCGAAGTCGCTTTCGCTGCGGACGCACTCCCAGACGTCGGGCTGGTCGCTGACCGCGCAGGACGTCTACAACAACGTCGTGCGCACCTGCGTCGAGGCGATGGCCGCGACCCAGGGGCACACGCAGTCGCTGCACACGAACGCCCTCGACGAGGCGCTCGCGCTGCCGACGGACTTCTCCGCGCGGATCGCCCGCAACACGCAGCTGCTGCTGCAGCAGGAATCCGGCACCACCCGCGTGATCGACCCGTGGGGCGGCAGCGCCTTCGTCGAGAAGCTGACCTACGACCTCGCGCGCAAGGCGTGGGGCCACATCAGCGAGGTCGAGCAGGCCGGCGGCATGGCCAAGGCGATCGACGCGGGCATCCCCAAGCTGCGCATCGAGGAAGCCGCCGCGCGCACCCAGGCGCGCATCGACTCCGGCCGCCAGCCGGTCATCGGCGTGAACAAGTACCAGGTCACCGGCGATGAGGACATCGAAGTCCTCAAGGTCGACAACGCCGGCGTCCGCACCCAGCAGCTGGAGAAGCTGCGGCGGCTGCGCGAAGAGCGTGACCCGCAGGCCACCGAGGACGCGTTGCGGCGGCTCACCGAGGGGGCCGGCAACGGCGGCAACCTGCTGGAGCTGGCGATCGGCGCGGCCCGCGCGAAGGCGACCGTCGGCGAGATCTCCGACGCGCTCGAGAAGCTGTGGGGCCGCCACTCCGGGCAGATCCGGACGATTTCGGGCGTCTACCGCGAAGAGGTGGGTAAGTCGCAGAACGTCGAGCAGGCTCGTGAGCTGGTCGAGAAGTTCGCCGAGGACGAGGGCCGCCGCCCGCGCATCCTGGTCGCGAAGATGGGCCAGGACGGCCACGACCGCGGCCAGAAGGTGATCGCCACCGGCTTCGCCGACATCGGCTTCGACGTCGACGTCGGCCCGCTGTTCTCCACCCCGGCCGAGGTCGCCCGCCAGGCGATCGAGGCGGACGTGCACGTCGTCGGCGTCTCGTCGCTGGCCGCCGGGCACCTCTCGCTGGTGCCGGCGCTGCGCCACGAGCTCGCCGAGCTGGGCCGCGAGGACATCATGGTGGTCGTCGGCGGCGTCATCCCGCCGCAGGACTACCCGGCGCTGCGCGAAGCCGGCGCGGCGGCCATCTTCGGGCCCGGCACGGTGCTCGCGGACGCGGCCATCGACCTGCTCGGCCAGCTGACGGCGCAGGAGTCCTGACCCTTGCCGCGGAAGATCGACGTCACCGCGTACGCCAAGGGGGTCCTCGCGGGGGACCGCGGGACGCTGTCGAAGGCCATCACGCTCGTCGAATCGCAGCGCGAAGACCACCGGGCGCAGGCGCAGGAACTGCTGATCGAGGTGCTGCCCGCGGCCGGCGGGGCCCAGCGCGTCGGCATCACCGGCGTCCCCGGGGTCGGCAAGTCGACGTTCATCGACCAGCTGGGCACCGACCTGACGGCGGCCGGGCACAAGGTGGCCGTGCTCGCCGTCGACCCGTCGTCCACGCGGACCGGCGGCTCGATCCTCGGCGACAAGACCCGGATGGCGCGCCTGGCGGTCGACGAACGGGCGTTCATCCGGCCGTCGCCGACGTCGGGCACGCTCGGCGGCGTCGCGCGGGCGACCCGCGAGACGATCGTGCTGATGGAGGCCGCCGGCTACGACATCGTGCTGGTCGAGACGGTCGGCGTCGGGCAGTCCGAGGTGACCGTGGCGAACATGGTCGACTGCTTCCTGTTCCTGACCCTCGCACGCACCGGTGACCAGCTCCAAGGCATCAAGAAGGGCGTGCTGGAGCTCGCCGACGTCATCGCCGTCAACAAGGCCGACGGCGACCACGAACGGGACGCGAAACGGGCGGCCCGTGAGCTTTCGGGCGCGCTGCGGATGATCTACGGGCCCGAAGCGGCGTGGACCCCGCCGGTGCTCACCTGCAGCGGCCTGCACAACCTGCGCCTGGACGAGGTCTGGGGCGCGATCGAGAAGCACCGCGACACGCTCTCGGCGTCCGGCGAGCTGGAAGCGCGCCGCCGGCAGCAGCAGGTCGACTGGACGTGGGCGATGGTGCGCGAACAGTTGCTCAGTCGCCTGGCGGCGCATCCGGACGTGCGAACGGTCGTTCCCGACGTCGAACGGGCGGTGCGCGACGGTGAACTGACGGCTACCCTCGGTGCGCAGCGGATCCTCGACGCGTTCGGTCCACCCCGTGGTGGCTGACGCGCGGGCGTTCCGCGGGCAGAATGCCTGGTCGTGGCGAAGGGATGACATGGCGAAGCTGCGGGGTCTGGTCCTGGTCGGAGTGCTCGGTGCGGTGCTGTTCACCGCGTCGCCCGCGCTGGCCGAGCCGGTGCGTACGGCGGCCGTTTCGGTGACCGTGGTGTCTTCGGCGCACGCGGCGGCGCCGGTCCCGGCGCAGACCCAGCCACCGGGCCCGGTGCTCGACCCGGCCCAGACCGACAAGGCCAACACCGAGAAGACGAAGAACAAGCTGGTCGCCGGCCTGATCGCGGTCGTTCTGCTCGGCATCGTCGTCTGGGGACGGCGGATCCGTTCGAAGAAGGCGAAGAAGTCCTGAAGCGTTCGGCGTAACCGAACTACTGCACGCCGTTCAACGCAGATCCGCTACCGGCCATCTAGGACGGCCGTTTTCGAGGCGCGGCTTGCCGCCTGCATGGTGCACGATCGTCTGCAAATGCGTACAACAGATCGATCGGCACGAAGCGTGACCCCAGCCGCTGCGCGGGTTACCCGTGTTGCGGGAGGAGGTGCGGCGTGACGGTGTTGGACTCACGACCGGACGTTCCAGGCGACCCCCATGGGCGCATGATGACCCCTATGGAGGGGCCCGAGGCGCTCATTTCCGAAGCCGGCGTAAGCATGGCTCCCGTGGAGGACCTTGGTGCGGGGCGTGGCCCGTTCTGGCTCGACGACTGGCTGCGCGCCAACGCGACCGACCTGCTCGCGTGGCGACGGCACATCCACGCGCACCCCGAGCTGTCACGGCACGAGTTCGCGACCACCGAACTGGTCGTCACGCTGCTGCGCACGGTCGGGCTCAAGCCGTGGGTGCTGCCCGGCGGCACCGGCGTCGTCTGCGACATCGGCAGCGGTGAGAAGTGCGTGGCGCTGCGGGCCGACATGGACGCGCTGCCGCTCACCGAGGCGACCGGGCTGCCCTACGCGTCGACGACTGAGGGTGCGGCCCACATGTGCGGCCACGACGCCCACACGGCGATCCTGCTCGGCGCGGCCCGCGCCCTGGCCGGCGCGCCGGAGCTGCCCGGCCGCGTGCGGCTGATCTTCCAGCCGGCCGAGGAGGTCATGCCCGGCGGCGCGCTGGACATGATCGCGGCCGGCGCGCTGGACGGCGTCGAGCGGATCTACGGCCTGCACGTCGACCCGCGGCTCGAAGTGGGTTCCGTGGGCATGCGCGTGGGCGCGCTGACGTCCGCGGCGGACCTGATCGAGCTGCGCCTGACCTCGCCCGGCGGCCACACGTCCCGGCCGCACCTGACGGCCGACCTGGTCCACGCGCTCGGCACGGTGATCACGTCGCTGCCCGCGGTGCTCTCGCGCCGCGTCGACCCGCGGTCGGGCACCGTCCTGGTGTGGGGCGCGGTCCACGCGGGACAGGCGGCCAACGCGGTGCCGCAGGACGGCGTCCTGCGCGGCACGCTGCGCACCGCCGACCACGAGGTCTGGACTTCGCTGGAGCCGCTGGTGGCGTCCTCTGTGGAGTCCCTGCTGGCGCCGACCGGCGTCGGCTTCTCGCTGGACTACCGCCGCGGGGTCCCGCCGGTGGTCTCGGACCCGGATTCGACCGCGCTGATGCGCGCGGGCGTCGAAGCGGCCCTCGGCGAGGGCGCGGTGGCCGGCACCGAGCAGTCCTCCGGCGGGGAAGACTTCGGCTGGTACCTGGAGCACGTCCAGGGCGCGTTCGCCCGCCTGGGTGTCTGGTCCGGCCCGCCGGAACCGCAGTCGGACATCCACCGCCCGACGTTCGTCCTCGACGAGCGGGCCCTCCTCTGCGGGGTCCGCACCCTGGTCCACACCGCTTTGACGGCTCTCGCCTGAGCGGAGTTGTCCACAGTTTCACCCAGTTGTCCACAGGCCGTGAACCGGCCCTTCCCTCGATCGGGGGAAGGGCCGTTTTGCGCGCCCGCGGACCGGCGGGCAGACTGGTCGGCGGCCCGCCGCGCGGGCCATTGCGGCCTGGTGTTTTCCTTGTACCGCAAGGACATTCACGTTTGGCCGGAGCGAGGCCGAAGCCGTCGAGCACACGCTCGCCGACCCGCGTGACGGGGTGCCCGCGAAGGTCCGCGCGGGCTCGTGGTAGCGCTCAGTCCACCGAGTTGTCCACAGGGTGTGGAGTCAGCCGGTGATGCCCGAACAGGGGCGGGTGCGCAGGTCGTCGACGTAGTCCACGGGTGCTCCGGCCGCCTCCGCGGCGTCGGCGAGCACGCCGAGGTACCGGGCCGAGGGCAGCCCGCCTTCGTAGGCGTCCAGGACGTACAGCCACGCCAGGACCGACCCGTCCATGGTCTGGACCCGGAGCCGGATCTTCGAGTGGATGCCGAGCTCGCCGCCTTCCCAGCGGTCGAGCCCGTCCTCGTCCAGCGGCGTCACGTCGTAGAGGACGACGAAGACCCGGGCTCCCGGGTCTTCGACGATGGTGGCCAGGGCACCTTCCCAGCCGAAGTCCTCGCCGCCGAAGGTCAGGCGCCACCCCTCCAGCCAGCCGGTGCCGGCCATCGGAGAGTGCGGCGCGCGCTCCAGCATCTGGGCGGGCTCCATGTTCGATCCGTACGCGGCATACAACGGCACGCCGACAGCGTAGCGACCCATCGCCGACCCGAGTGGACGCACTCGCCGTGTTCGCCCACTTCAGTGTCCGGACACCTCCGCCGCGTACGGTGAGAGCACCGCACGCGAGCACATCGAGGAGGACCCAGGTGACCAGGATCGTGATCATGGGCGGGGGCCCGGCCGGCTACGAAGCCGCGCTGGTCGCAGCCCAGCACGGGGCCGACGTCACGATCGTCGAGCGGGACGGCCTGGGTGGCGCGTGCGTCCTCTACGACTGCGTCCCTTCGAAGACGTTCATCGCGAGCTCGGGCGCGCTGGCGAAGATGCACGACCTCAGCGAGCTCGGCATCAACACCGACCTCGCCGACACCAGCATCGACCTCCCGACCGTGCACGGCCGCGTGAAGGGCCTCGCCCTCGCGCAGTCCGCCGACATCCGCGCCCGCGTCCAGCGCGAAGGCGTCCGCGTCCTCATCGGCGAAGCCCGCTTCTGCGACGAAGAGCCCGGCCTCGCCACCCACAAGGTCTCGGTGACCACGGCGGAGGGCACCGAGAAGCTGCCCGCCGACGTCGTCCTGATCGCGACCGGCGCCACCCCGCGCGTGCTCCCGGGCGCGGTGCCGGACGGCGAGCGCATCCTCGACTGGCGCCAGCTCTACGAGCTTCAGGAGCTGCCGGAGCACCTCGCCGTGATCGGCTCGGGCGTCACCGGCGCCGAGTTCGCGTCCGCCTACACCGAGATGGGCGTCAAGGTCACCGTCGTGTCCAGCCGCGACCGCGTCCTCCCGCACGAGGACGCCGACGCCGCCGCGGTGCTCGAAGAGGTCTTCTCCCAGCGCGGCACGACCGTGGCGAAGCAGGCGCGCGCCGACCGCGTCGAGCGCACGGACAAGGGCGTCGAGATCCACCTCGCCGACGGCCGCGTGATCGAAGCCAGCCACGCGCTGATGACGGTCGGGTCCATCCCGAACACCGCCGACCTCGGCCTCGACAAGGTCGGCATCGCGCCCGGCCCCGGCGGGTTCATCACCGTCGACCGCGTTTCGCGCACCTCCGTTCCCGGGATCTACGCCGCCGGCGACTGCACCGGCGTGCTCATGCTGGCCTCGGTGGCGAGCATGCAGGGCCGCATCGCGATGTGGCACGCGCTGGGCGAGGGCGTCGCGCCGATCAAGCTCAAGACCGTCGCCGCCAACGTGTTCACCCACCCGGAGATCGCCACCGTCGGCATCAGCCAGCAGGCGATCGACTCCGGCGAGGTGCCCGCGCGCACCATCATGCTGCCCCTGGCCACCAACGCGCGCGCGAAGATGGAGGGCCTCCGCCGGGGCTTCGTGAAGCTGTTCTGCCGCCCCGCCACCGGCGTGGTCGTCGGTGGTGTCGTCGTGGCGCCGCAGGCGAGCGAGCTCATCCTCCCCATCGCGCTCGCCGTCCAGAACCAGCTCACAGTGGACCACCTGGCACTGACATTTTCGGTGTACCCGTCGCTGTCGGGCTCGATCACCGAGGCCGGGCGCCAGCTCATGCGCCACGACGACCTCGACTGAAACCCGTAGGCAACCCGTCGCGCCCTGTCGCGTCTTGTCGGTTGTGAGGCTGAAGGACGCGAAGGGTGCGATGGTGCGCAAGACGGTGGTTTTCGTTGCGGCAGTGGTGATCGGGGCGACGGCAGCGGCGGCGCCCGCGACAGCGCAGAGCAGCGGTCCCGCGGCGGCGCCCGCGCCCGCCGGCAGCGTGCAGCTCAACGTCAACACCGCGATCAACCAGTCGCTCGTGGACAAGTACGTCCGCGACGCGCCGAACGTCGCGCTGGCCAAGTGCGAGGGTGCTTCGCCGAAGTTCTCTTCGCCGGCGCTGGACTTCGCCAACTACACTCCGGGCCCGTTCATGGGCGCGGATGCCAACATCAGCGCGGACGCCACACTCAAGCCCGGCACGGGCGCGGGCACGTACCCGCTGACCGTCACGTGCGGCGGCCAGACCTACACCACGAACTTCACGGTGCCGGCCGCCCAGGTGGCGAAGGTGCCGTCCGGTGCCGCGAAAGCGGGCGACGGCAGCATGGCCGGCTGAATCTTCTTTTTCGAAACCGCCCGGGAGCCCCGCTCCCGGGCGGTTTTTTCATGTCGCTTTTGTGACCTTGGTGCGCAACCGATCGCAGGTGGGGACGTCTTGAGGGGTGTGAGCGAGCGGGAGCCGCCACCATTCCACAGGGGAGAAAAGAATGCAGAAGACTGCCGTTGTCGCGGGTTTCGCCGCCGCATTCCTCGTCGTCGCGCCGGGCGCCGCGCTGGCGACGACGCCGGCCGCCACGCCGTCCCCATCGGCCGCGCCGTCGGCCGCGGTGCCGGTGGACCCGGACGGCCCGTTCTCCCGGATCACCCGGCTGCTCACCGTGTCCCCGGCCCAGGCGCAGCCGGGCGCGCGGGTGAAGCTGGACTTCGCCTGCCAGACGCGTGAGCCCGCCGAGAAGGTCACCGTGCGGTCGGCGGCGCTCGTCTTCGGCAAGGGCGGGTGGGCCACCGGCACCGTCAAGGACGTCAAGCCCGGCAAGTACGCCGTCACGCTGCACTGCGGCCCGGAGACGTCGTCCGCGACGCTGGCGGTCCTGCCGGTGAAGAAGCAGGTCGTCAAGGTGCCCACGGGCGCGCCGCAGACCGGCGGCACCGACGGCCCAGGTGGCTCCGGCACCCCGCTCGCGGCGGCGGCCGCCATGGGCGCGCTGGCGCTCGGCGGCAGCGGTCTCGTGCTCGCCCGGCGCGCGCGGCGGCGCTGACCGCCCGGCGTACCGTCGGGACTCAACCGAAGAGACCACCCGGACGTGTGAACGGCAGGCGAGGGAAGCACGGGGGAGAAGATGACGACGAGGAGCACGGGCAGACGGGGCTACTTGATCGCCCTCGTCCTCGCGTCGGTGGCCGCGCTGGTGGTCGTGGCGCTGGTGTTCGGCGGGGGGTCCGAACCGCCGTCGGCCCAGCCGCCGCCCCCGCGGCCGGTCGCCGTCCAGCCCGAACCCGCGGCCGCGGACGCCGTCTCGTCGTTGCCCAGGTCCGACCCGGTCTCGATCGACATCCCGAAGCTCGGCGCACATTCGTCGCTGGTTCCGCTCGGGCTCAACGCCGACAACACGATCGAGGTACCGCCGGTGACCACGCCGCTGCAGGCCGGCTGGTACACCTACGCGCCGACGCCGGGGGAGGCCGGCCCGGCCGTCGTGCTGGGGCACGTCGACGGCAACCACCAGAAGGGCATCTTCTTCCGGCTCAAGGAGCTGGCGGCGGGCGACCGAGTGGCGATCGCCCGCAAGGACGGCACCACGGCGACGTTCGAGGTGACGAAGGTGCACCAGGTGCCGAAGAAGGACTTCGAGGGCGAGGGCGTCTACGACGACACCCCCGGCCCGGAGCTGCGCCTGATCACCTGCGGCGGCGTCTTCGACCGGAACGCCCGCAACTACGTCGACAACATCGTCGTCTACGCCAAGCTCGTCGGGCACTGAGTCCTTCGGCCCTGGTTTTGTCGGTGGTGGGTGCCAGACTGTGTCGGCCGTCACTCAGGCGGCGTTCACGAGGGTCGGGAGTCGACATGGTGTTCCGGGACGAGCGGTGGCCGGACGGCACGCCCAGCTGGGTGGACCTGATGGTGCCGGACCAGGCGAAAGCGGTGGCGTTCTACAGCGCGCTGTTCGGTTGGGACGTGCGGACGGGCGGTGAGGAGACCGGCTTCTACGGCATGGCGGAGCTGCGCGGGCGCCCGGTCGCGGGCATCGGGCAGACGCCGCCGGGCCAGGAGATGCCGGCGGTGTGGACGACGTACCTGTCGGTGTCCGATGTGGACAAGACGGTCACGGCGATCACCGAGGCCGGCGGCCAGGTCCTGATGCCGGTCATGGAGGTCATGAAGGAGGGCCGCATGGCGGTGGCGGCCGACCCGGCGGGCGCGGTCTTCGGCCTCTGGGAGGCGGGCAACCACATCGGCACCCAGGTCACGGCGGCCCCGGGCACGCTGGCCTGGAACGAGTGCATGAGCCGCGACTACCCGGCGGCGAAGGCGTTCTACGAGCAGGTCTTCGGGTTCGGTTTCCAGGACCTGTCGAACGACGACTTCACGTACGCGGTGTTGCTGCTCGACGGCCGCCCGGTCGGCGGGTTGGGCGGGTTGCCGGATTCGGTCCCGGCTTCGGTGCCGTCGAACTGGTCGACGTACTTCTCGGTGGCGGACGCCGACGCGAGCGCGGCGAAGGTCGCGGAGCTGGGCGGCCAGGTCCAGGGCAAGCCGTTCGACTCCCCGTACGGCCGGCAGGTCCAGGTGACCGACGACCAGGGGGTGCCGTTCCTGGTGATCGCACCGAACGAGCAGTCGGGCAAGCCGGAGGGCTGGGAGGAGTGAGCGACTCGCACTGAGGCGGTGGCCTGGCAGCACCGGCCGGCGGTCCGGTCAGTCGGCGAGGCAGCTGGCGCGCGATTGCGCCTCAGGTGGTTGCGGCGGCCGGCTCGGCTGCGGCCGGTCGGCGAGGCCGCTTGGCGCGCAGTTGCGCCTCAGGTGGTTGCGGCGGTCGTGCTGCGGCTGCGGCCGGTTGGCAAGCCGGCTCGGCCCGCGGCTGTGCCGAGGCGGCTGGGCTGGGTAGCTGGCTGCGGGCGCCTGCGGTTGGGCGCGGATGCGGGCGGCCTGCTTCGCCGCGGGACTCCGGAGCTGGGTGCGCGCGGCTGTGCAACTCGGCTGCGGGCAGCTCTGCTCCGCGCGCCCGGCGGGCGACAGCCGAGCCACCCCCGCCGGGCCGTGGCACCAGCAGGCCGGAGGCGCCCGGCGGCGCCCCCGGCCCAGCGGGAGTCAGTCCTCGTCGGACACCCAGTCGAAGGTCTTCGTCACCGCCTTCTTCCAGTTGCGGTACTCGCGGTCGCGGCGGGCGTCGTCCATCGCCGGGTCCCACTGCTTGTCCTGGGCCCAGTTGGTGCGGATGTCGTCTTCGGACTTCCAGAACCCCACCGCCAGCCCGGCGGCGTACGCGGCGCCCAGTGCGGTCGTCTCGTTGACCACCGGGCGGATCACCGGGACGCCGAGGATGTCGGCCTGGAACTGCATGAGCAGCTCGTTGACGACCATGCCGCCGTCCACCTTGAGCGACTTCAGGGGCACGCCCGAGTCGGCGTTCATCGCGTCGATGACCTCGCGGGACTGGAAGGCCGTCGCCTCCAGGACCGCGCGGGCCAGGTGGCCCTTGTTGACGAAGCGGGTGAGGCCGACGATCGCGCCGCGGGCGTCCGAACGCCAGTACGGGGCGAACAGGCCCGAGAACGCCGGGACGAAGTACGCGCCGCCGTTGTCCTCGACGCTGCGGGCGTGCTCTTCGATCTCGGCCGCTGTCGAGAGCATGCCGAGGTTGTCGCGCAGCCACTGCACCAGCGACCCGGTCACCGCGATGGAGCCTTCCAGCGCGTAGATCGTGTCGTTCGAGCCGATCTTGTAGCAGACCGTGGTGAGCAGCCCGTTCTGCGACATCACCTTTTCGGTGCCGGTGTTGAGCAGCATGAAGTTGCCGGTGCCGTAGGTGTTCTTGGCTTCACCGGGCGAAAGGCAGGCCTGGCCGAACGTCGCGGCCTGCTGGTCGCCCAGGATGCCCGCGATCGGGACGCCCGCGAGCGCGCCCTTCTCGCGGACCTTGCCGTACTCCTCGGACGAGGAACGGATCTCCGGCAGCATCGAAAGGGGGATGCCCATCTCGCCGGCGATCTCGGGGTCCCACTGCAGGGTGTCGAGGTCCATCAGCATGGTGCGCGAAGCGTTCGTCGGGTCGGTGACGTGCACGCCGCCGTCCGCGCCGCCGGTCATGTTCCACAGCACCCAGGTGTCCATGTTGCCGAAGATCAGGTCACCGGCTTCGGCCTTCTCGCGCGCGCCGTCGACGTTGTCGAGGATCCACTTGATCTTCGGCCCCGAGAAGTACGTCGCGAGCGGGAGGCCGACCTTGGCGCGGTAGCGCTCCTGGCCGCCGCCGAGGTTGCCGAGCTCGGTGACGATCCGGTCGGTGCGGGTGTCCTGCCAGACGATCGCGTTGTACACCGGCTTGCCGGTCGTCTTGTCCCAGACCAGCGCGGTCTCGCGCTGGTTGGTGATGCCGACGGCGACGATGTCCTTCGCGGTCAGGTCGGCCTTGGCCAGCGCGCCCGCGGCGACCCGGCGGGTGTTCTCCCAGATTTCCTCGGCGTTGTGCTCGACCCAGCCGGCCTTCGGGAAGATCTGCTCGTGCTCGCGCTGGTCCACCGACACGACGCGGCCTTCGTGGTTGAAGATCATGCACCGGGTCGACGTCGTGCCCTGGTCGATCGCGGCTACGTACGAAGTCATGTGTGCTCCAGGAATTCGTTTGGGTGGGCGATCAGGTCAGGTTGTGCACGCCGAGGTAGAGCAGCGCGGCCAGCGCACCACCGACCAGCGGGCCGACGACCGGGATCCAGGAGTAGCCCCAGTTGGCGTTGGCCTTGTTCTTGATCGGGAGCAGGAACGCGTACGCGATGCGCGGGCCGAGGTCGCGGGCCGGGTTGATGGCGTAGCCCGTCGGCCCGCCGAGCGAGGTGCCGATCACGAGGACGACGAACGAGACGCCCGCGTAGCCGAGCGCGGAGTTGCCGAAGTTCGGCGTGCCGCCGTCGCCTGCGGCGAAGACCGGGCTGAGCAGGATCCACGCGACCAGCACGAAGGTGCCGATGATCTCGGTGACGAGGTTCCACGCCGTGTTCGGGATCTGCGGTGCGGTGGAGAAGATGCCGAGCGTGTTTTCGGGCTCGGGGTGGTCGTCGAACTGCAGCTTGTAGGCGGCCCAGCAGAGCACGGCGCCGACGATCGCGCCGACCATCTGGCCGAGGAAGTAGAGCGGGACGTCGGCCCACGGGGTCTTGCCCGAGATGGCCAGGCCCAGCGTCACCGCCGGGTTGAGGTGCGCCCCGCTGGGCGCGGCGATGCTGGCGCCGGTGAAGACGGCGAACGCCCAGCCGAAGTTGATGAAGAGGAACCCTGCGTTGTGACCGTTGTTCTTACGGAGGACGTGGTTCGCGACCACACCGTTGCCGAGCAGGATCAGCGCGGCCGTTCCCAGTAGTTCCCAGACGATTATTGCCCCAGCACTCACCGCTGCACCTCCACACTGGACACTCTGCGCAGGGTCGATCACGGCGTGCCACGGCACCGTTGCCGACCCACGTCGAGGGGACGTTACCGGGGCGTGGAAGCGGATTCCAAGCACCGGCCAGCGCAATCTTTTCAAGATCGTGGCGGGTTACGCCACACGTGTCGTCCGTGGACAGGCGGATGATCACCGGGTCGTGCGATGCTGGAAGCCTCGCCGGCACGAGGAGGAATGTCACGTGGCGCAGCACGCAGCGGAGACCAACCCGGCTCGACTGGGCCCGGTCAAGCGGGAAGAGACGTGGCAGCGCCTCGGCAAGGAGACGTTCGACCTCGTCGTGATCGGCGGCGGTGTCGTCGGCGCGGGCACGGCGCTGGACGCCGCCACGCGCGGGCTCCGGGTCGCGCTGGTCGAAGCGCGGGACCTCGCATCCGGGACGTCGAGCCGCTCGAGCAAGCTCTTCCACGGTGGCCTGCGCTACCTGGAACAGCTCGAGTTCGGCCTGGTCCGGGAAGCGCTGCGCGAGCGTGAGCTGATGCTGACGACGATCGCGCCCCACCTGGTGAAACCGGTCAGCTTCCTCTACCCGCTGACCCACCGCGTGTGGGAGCGCCCGTACACCGCGGCCGGCCTGCTGATGTACGACACGATGGGCGGCGCGCGCAGCGTCCCCGGCCAGAAGCACCTGACCCGCGCGGGTGCGCTGCGGATGGTGCCCGCGCTCAAACGATCCGCCCTGATCGGGGGAATCCGCTACTACGACGCCCAATCGGACGACGCCCGTCACACCATGACGGTGGCCAGGACGGCAGCGCACTACGGCGCGGTCGTGCGGACGTCGACGCAGGTCGTCGGGTTCCTGCGCGAGGCGGACCGGGTGTCCGGCGTGCGCGTGCGCGACGTCGAAGACGGCCGCGAAACCGAGATTTCGGCGGCCGCGGTGATCAACTGCACCGGCGTCTGGACCGACGAGCTGCAGCGCCTTTCCGGCGGTCGCGGGCGGTTCCGCGTGCGCGCCAGCAAGGGCGTGCACATCGTCGTCCCGCGTGACCGGATCGTGTCGGAGTCGGGGATGATCCTGCGCACCGAGAAGTCGGTGCTGTTCGTGATCCCGTGGCGCAACCACTGGATCGTCGGCACCACGGACACCGACTGGAACCTCGACCTCGCCCACCCGGCGGCGACGAAGCACGACATCGACTACCTCCTCGAGCACGTCAACAGCGTGCTGGCGACGCCGTTGACGCACGACGACATCGAAGGCGTCTACGCGGGCCTGCGCCCGTTGCTGGCGGGGGAGAGCGAAGAGACGTCGAAGCTTTCGCGCGAGCACGCGGTGGCGCGGGTGGCGCCGGGCCTGGTGGCGATCGCGGGCGGCAAGTACACGACGTACCGGGTGATGGCGGCGGACGCGGTCGACGCGGCCGCGGTGGACCTGCCGGGCCGCTCGCAGCCGTCGATCACGGACAAGGTTCCCCTGCTGGGCGCGGACGGCTACCACGCGCTGGTCAACCAGGCCGACCACGTGGCCGCCGAGCACGGCCTGCACCCCTACCGCGTGCGGCACCTGCTCGACCGCTACGGCTCGCTGGTCAACGAGGTGCTGGCCGCGGCGAACGGGCGCCCGGAGCTGCTGAAGCCGATCGAGCACGCGCCGGACTACCTGGGCGTCGAGGTCGTGTACGCGGCTTCGCACGAAGGGGCGCTGCACCTGGAAGACGTCCTGGCCCGCCGCACGCGCATCTCGATCGAATACGCCCACCGCGGGGTCGACTGCGCGGAGCAGGTGGCGTCACTGGTCGGCGAGGTCCTCGGCTGGTCGCCCGAAGCCGTGCAGCGCGAGATCGAGGTCTACACCGCGCGGGTCGAGGCGGAGCGGGAGTCGCAGTCCCAGCCGAGCGACGAAGCGGCGGACGCCCTGCGGTCGGCGGCCCCGGAAGCGCGGGCGGGCATCGTGGAGCCGGTGAGCTGAGCCGCGTGGGGCCCGTGCGAGCAGTCCGCTGCCCGCACGGGCCGCACGGCGGCCTGCGGTCCCCGTCGCCACCCGGGGAGCGAATCCGCCGATCAGCGGGATTTCCTGGACCCGGCTCGGGAGCGAGCCGGGCTTCCCCGCAGAGAAATCCGTGAACGGCGCTGCTCGGTGTGGCGTTTTGGAGACCTTTCGAGGGTCCCACGCACGGAACCGATGTACAAGCCAGGCAGGCGGTCAGGCGGTCCGGTGCCAGCGGATCAGGCGTTCGCCGGTCGGCGCGCGCTCGTCCTCCGGGCCCAGCGGCGTGAACCCGCACCGCTCGGCGACGACCGCCGAAGCCGCGTTGCTCTCCTCGTACCGGTAGCTCACCTCGGTCAGGCCCAGCCCGCCGAACCCGAACCGCAGGGCCGCGCTCAACGCCGTCGTGGCGATCCCCTTGCCCCGCTCCGCCGGGTGGACCCAGACGGTCGCCTCCGCGTACGCCGCGTCCAGGTTCAGCTCGCGCAGGCCCACCTCGCCGAGCAGGCGCCCGGACGTCGGCTCGGCGATCGCCCACGAACACCGCTCGTCGCCCGCCCACTGGGCCGCGCGCAGCGCCACGTACTCGGTGGCTTCGGCCAGGGTGCGCAGGCGGTAGTTCAGCACGTACTTGCGGTGCGTCGGGTCGGCGAACGCCTCCATCAGCAGCGCGCGGTCGTCCAGGTGCCGGTCGGCGCGCAGCTGGCGCAGGTAGTAGGTGCCCGCGTTGATCTCCACCGGTTCCACTCCGCCCAGCCTAGCCAGGCCGGGAGCAGGCCGCTCCCGGCCCAGCGATCAGGGCCCGGTCAGGGGGTCAGGTGCCAGACCACCGGCACCCCGCCGTCGCTCACCGAGCCGTTCGTCGCGAAGCCCGCCAAGGACCCGTCGTCCGCGGCGAGGCTCGCCTGGAACACCGGGTACGTGCCCGGGCGCTTGACTTCGCCGGGGACCGTCCCTCGCCACGCGGTCGCGGTGCCGTCGGCCAGCAGCCCCGTAGTCAAGCCCACCTGGTTGAGGCCGACCGCCGACGCGCCGCCCTCCAGGCCGACCGTCGCGTCCGGCGTCGACCACCGGGCCGCCTGCTCGACGCCGCCCCAGGACCGCTTGCCGACGACGACCCCGTTGCGGATCGCCAGTGCCTCCGCCCACGCCGCCGGGCTCGGGGACAG
This sequence comes from Amycolatopsis sp. FBCC-B4732, assembly GCF_023008405.1. Taxonomy (NCBI): domain Bacteria; kingdom Bacillati; phylum Actinomycetota; class Actinomycetes; order Pseudonocardiales; family Pseudonocardiaceae; genus Amycolatopsis; species Amycolatopsis sp. FBCC-B4732. The sequence goes on along the minus strand of NZ_CP095376.1, from coordinate 7,276,485 downwards.
CTGCCGGATCACGCCGTTCTTCCACAGCGCCGACGTCGCTCCCGAGTCGAAGAGGACCGTGCCGTCGTCGTCGAGGTCGCGGGCGTAGTAGGTGTCGTTGCCCGACGGGATGATCGTCGGTGCGGAGCCATCCGCCGGCCACAGGACCGTCGCCGCGTACGGGCCGGTGCGGTTGGCCCTGGCGAGGACGTCGCCGCGGGTGTTGACCGCGACCGCGTACAGGTTCTCCCAGGTCGGTGGGTTCTCCTTCACGTGGAACCCGGTCGCGTCCAGGACGAACACGCGGTTCGCCTTCGTCTCGTAGTCGTAGGCGGTGCCCACCACGACCCCGGACGCGTTTTCGTCCACCGCGTCCGCGCGCTCGTACCCGCCCGGCAGCCCGCGCACCACCGGCTGCCCGCCCCGCCAGCTCACCACCTGCTGGACGCCGTTCACCGCGAACGTGCCGGTGTACTCGCCCTTCCCGTTCGACCCGGTCAGGAACCCGCTGCCGCCGCCGGCCGGCAGCGGCAGCACGGTGGGCCGCCACGGGATGCGGATCCCCAGTGCGCCGGCGGGCTGCGCCAGCGTCACCGCCGCGATTACGGCGACGGCGGGCGCGAGCGCGCGCACCCAGGACTTGCTGCTCATCGAATCTCCGTTCCCCCCGACCTGCACCGGATACATCGGTGCAGGTCGGGAGGCCGTTGCCCGGCAAACGGAGCAATCTTGATCAAGAACCGGAGGAAACTCCCGAACCGGTCACGGGGCCAGGCGCCAGACCACCGGCACGCCGTACGAGTCCCCCGGGCTGTTCGCCCCGAAGCCCGCCAGGGAGCCGTCGTCCGCGGCGACCTTCGCCTCGAACGTCGAGTAGCCGCTGGGCGCGCGGACCTCGCCCGGTGTGGTCGTGCGCCACGCGATCGCGTTGCCGACGATGACCGGCCCCGACGGGTTCGGCACCAGCCCGGCCGTCAGGCCCGCCTTGTTGACGCTCAGCGCGCGCCCACCGCCCGGCAGCGCGGCCCACGGGCTCGTCGCGGAGGACCAGCGCACCGCCTGCTCGACGCCGCCCCGGATCGCCGTCCCGACCACGACGCCGCCCCGGATCGCGTAGCCCCAGGCCTGCAGGGACGGCTCCGGCGAGAGGTACCGGAGAACGCCGTCCTTCCACAGCGCAGAGCGGTTGCCCGCGTCGAACAGGATCGTGCCGTCCTCGTCGATGTCGCGCGCGTAGTACGTGTCGGGCGTCTTCGGGATGAGCACCGGCGCGCTGCCGTCCGCGCGCCACAGCACCGCGGCCTCGGCGCCGCCGCTGCCGAACTGCGTGGCCCGGCCGAGCAGGTCGCCGCGGGCGTTGATCGCGACGCCGTAGACGTAGTCGTAGCCCGCCGGGACGTCCCGGATGTGGAACCCGGTCGCGTCCAGTGTGTACGCGCGGCTGATGAAGGTGTCGTAGTCGTGCGCCGTGCCGGCCACCACGCCGGCGGCGTTCTCGTCCGCGGCGAGCGCCGCCTCGTACCCGCTCGGCACGCCCCGCACCACCGGCTGCCCGTTCCGCCAGCTGACGACCGTCTGCACGCCGTTCACGTCGAACGTGCCGGTGTATTCGCCCTTGCCGTCCGATCCGGTCAGGACGCCGGTGCCACCGCCGGACGGCAGCGGCAGGATCGTCGGCCGCCACGCGATGCGGATCGCGGCGTCCGCGGGCTGTGCCAGCACCGCCACGGAAAGCGCGGCCACGACGGGCGCCACGACCCGCCCCCAGAACTTGCGTTTCATCGTCTCTCCCTTGTCCCCGACCTGCACCTGCTCCACGTCCGGGGCGGGGATTCGGTTGCCGGGAACGGAAGATCAGCGCGGGCGGCGGACCCGTGCGAGCGCCGCCACCACGAGCGGCAGCGCGACCGAGATGATCAGCAGCCTGCCGCGCGAAAGGATCAGCACCGCGATCGCCAGCACGATCGCGATCGGCACCGCGCTGCGCGTCAGGAACTGCGACAGCGCGGTTTCCCCGGCCGGTGCCGCCACCGGTGCGGAAGCGCCGTTCAGCAACGCGCTCGGGCGCGGCGACGGCAGGTCGTCGAACAGCGGGACGAGCTCGCTTACCCGCTTGGCCGCGGTGACCTTCGCGGTGCGGGAGCCGTACTCGTCGATGTCGAGGCGGCCGCTGCGGACGTGCTCTTCGAGGACGTCGAGGGCGTCCTGGCGTTCGGCGTCGCTCAAGCGCATGTCGCTCACGGCGGGCTCAGCGGTCCAGGCCGCGCCGGTGCTCGCGGAACGAGTCGCGCAGCTCGCGCCGGCGCTCCCGGTCGCGCAAGTGCCGGTCGTGGCGGTTCTGGTCGTGGTTCCAGTCGTGGCCCCACATCGACTTGCCGAACACGGTCAGCCCGATCGGGACGAAGATGATCGGCCAGGCCAGCGTGCCCGTGGCGATCAGGGCGATCGCGGCGATGAAGGCCAGCGGCACGATCGCGGCGACGAACCGCTGCGGCGGCGACCAGTTGTCGGGTGTGCCCGGCTGCGCCGGCACGGGTGCGGCGGCCGGCTCCGGCGCCGCGATGGCCTGCTGGACCTCTTCGTACTGGGGGTGCGGCGCGGGCAGGTCCGCGAAGACCTCACCGAGCTCGCCGCGCGTCTTGGCCGCGGTGATCCGCGCCGAGCGCTCGCCGTACTCGTCGATGTCGATCCGCCCCGCGCTCAGGTGCTCACCGAGCGCGGACAGCGCGGACTCGCGGTTCTGGTCGCTGATCCGCAGCTGCGGAGACGGGACTTCGGTCACGTGGTCGATGGTAGGCCGCCTCGGGGGCGGCCCACCACGACATCCGTAACGAACCGCGCTACTTGAGCTCGAGCAGCTGTGTGCCCTGCGTCACGGCGGCGCCGACCTCGACCGAAAGCCCGGTCACGGTGCCCGCCTTGTGCGCGGTGACCGGGTTCTCCATCTTCATCGCCTCGAGGACGACGATCAGCTCACCGGCTTCGACCGTCTGGCCCTCTTCGACGGCGACCTTGACGATGGTGCCCTGCATCGGCGCCGTGACGGCGTCGCCGCTGACCGCGGCCTTGGTGCCGCCGGCCCGCTTGCGCGGCTTCGCCTTGACGGCCGCGCCGCCACCACCGCCGCCTTCGAGCGCGAACCCGCCCGGCAGCGAGACCTCCAGGCGCCGCCCGCCGACCTCGACCACGACGTTCTGCCGCGGCTCTTCTTCGGCGGTCTCGAGGTCCGGCGCCACGAACGGCTCGATCTTGTTGTCGAACTCCGTCTCGATCCAGCGGGTGTGCACGCTGAAGCCGTTCTCGTCGCCGATGAACGCGGGGTCGTCGACGATCACGCGGTCGAACGGCAGCACCGTCGCCATGCCCTCGACGACCATCTCGGCCAGCGCGCGGCGGCTGCGTTCGAGGGCGTTGTTCCGGTCCGACCCGGTGACGATCAGCTTCGCCAGCATCGAGTCGAACTGGCCGCCGATGACGCTGCCGGACTCGACGCCGGAGTCGACGCGCACGCCCGGCCCGCTCGGCGCGACGAACTTCGTCACCGTGCCCGGCGCGGGCAGGAAGCCGCGCCCGGCGTCTTCGCCGTTGATGCGGAACTCGATGGAGTGCCCGCGCGGCTCGGGGTCTTCGGTGATCCGCAGCTTCTCGCCGCGCGCGATGCGGAACATCTCGCGGACCAGGTCCAGCCCGGTCGTCTCTTCCGACACCGGGTGCTCGACCTGCAGGCGCGTGTTGACCTCGAGGAAGGAGATCGTGCCGTCGGTCGCGACGAGGTACTCGACCGTGCCGGCGCCGTAGTACCCGGCTTCCTTGCAGATCGCCTTGGCCGAGGAGTGGATGCGGGCGCGCTGGTCGTCGCTCAGGAACGGCGCGGGCGCCTCCTCGACGAGCTTCTGGTGGCGGCGCTGCAGCGAGCAGTCGCGGGTGCCGACGACGATCGCGTTGCCGTGCATGTCGGCCAGCACCTGCGCCTCGACGTGGCGCGGCTTGTCCAGGTAGCGCTCGACGAAGCACTCGCCGCGGCCGAACGCGGCGACCGCCTCGCGGGTGGCCGACTCGAACAGCTCGGGGATCTCTTCGCGGGTGCGCGCGACCTTGAGGCCGCGGCCGCCGCCGCCGAACGCGGCCTTGATGGCCACCGGCAGGCCGTGCTCGTCGGCGAACGCGACGATCTCGGCGGCGTCCTGCACCGGCTCCTTGGTGCCCGGCACGAGGGGCGCGCCCGCGCGCATCGCGATGTGCCGCGCGGTGACCTTGTCGCCGAGGTCGCGGATGGCCTGCGGGCCCGGCCCGATCCAGGTCAGCCCGGCGTCGAGGACGGCCTGGGCGAAGTCCGCGTTTTCGGAGAGGAAGCCGTAGCCCGGGTGCACCGAGTCGGCGCCGGAGCGCTTGGCGGCGTCCAGGAGTTTTTCGATGTTGAGGTAGCTCTCGGCGGCCGTGGTCCCGCCGAGCGCGAAGGCTTCGTCCGCGAGACGGACGTGCGGTGCGTCCCGGTCCGGATCGGCGTACACCGCGACGCTGGCCAGACCGGCGTCCTTGGCCGCTCTGATCACGCGTACCGCGATCTCGCCCCGGTTGGCGACCAGGATCTTGGTCACCGGACCACCGGTGGATTCGCCGACCTGCTCGGCCACCCCGCACCTCCTGCGTCCCGACAGCTGCATTGCTGACCGCCCACGCGGTACGGGGGAGTCTACGGATATGACGTCGCGAGTCAGTCGAGTGAGAGGTGAACCACGCTCACACGTGGTGACGCAGCTCCTGGGGCAGCGGCGAGTCGAGCACGATGACGTCGTACGGGTTCGCGGCGTGGACCTTGGGCAGGTGTTCGGTGTTCACCAGCACCCACGGCTGGTGCTCGCCGCAGCAGTCGATCAGCCGGTCGAGCGCGGTGAAGGCGACGAGCGCGGTGCGGCCGTCCGGCGTCCGGCGCAGCTCGATCGACGCGCCTTCGGTTTCGGCGCTGGCCGGGCCGGTCGGCAGGTACAGGGCGGGAGGCAGGTTCGGGTTGGTCACGGGGACAACATAGACGGACACGCTGCGCGAGCCGCGCCCTCACCGATCGGGTGCACGCCCGGGGGATTTCAGCCACATCGGCCCGGGCGTCGCCCACACACCGTCGCGAACCGGCTTACGCTCTGTCTTATGCGGACTACGGCAGCGCGGACGCCCCGGTCGGCGCTGCTCACGGCGGTGCTGGCCGCGGTGGTGACGCTGGGCGCGATCGGCGCCGTGTTCGCGCTGCGCCCGCGTCCCGAAGCGCCCGCCGGCGCGGCCGAACCCGCGGCGGCGCCGGTGGCACCCGCGGTGACCTGCGGCGGCGGCCCCTGCCGCCAGCTCGCGGCGGTCACGGTCGGGGGTACGCCGGTGGTGCTGCTGACCGACACCTCGGGCGGGTCGGCGCGGCTGCGCGTCGGCCCCGAGCCGGGCACGGTGTTCGAGCTGGCGATCGCGCAGCTGGGCGTGCGGCTGGACCAGGACTCGCTGCGCTGCGTCGACGGCTCGGCCCCGGCGTGCCTGGTCCGCGGCGACGTCGGCGACGACAGCGACGACGGCACGGCCGCGTACGGCGAGCTGCTGGTCGGCAGCGGGGGAGTGTGGCGCGACCCGGGCAAGCCGTACTACGCGGACGCCGGGACGCTGTCGCTCTACGACGTCACGGCCGACGGCCGCGCGGACGTGATCGTGGTCCGCCACGACTGCCCGGGCGCGGCGTCCGGCACCCCGAAGTGCGAGGCGTCGCCGGTGCTGGGCGAGGTGTACGACCTGACGGGCAAGCCGGTCGGCTGCACCCGCCGCTACACCGCGCCTTCGGACCTGCGCGGCTGGCCCGACATCCGCCTCACCCGCGCCGACCTCCGCCCCTGCCCCACGTCCTGACCCCGAAGCCCCGCACTTTCACGTGAAAGTGATGTGGAGGGCGGACCTCCGGAACACTTTCACGTGAAAGTGCGCTTCTGTTCAGGCGGGGGCGGGCTCGGTGTGGCGGGCCTCGGTGCCGTCGTCGCTGTGCAGCGGGGTGTCGGTCGGGGCGTTGAGGACGTCGTCGTCGAGGAGACCCTCGCCGCGTGCCACGACCACCGGGACCGCGATCTGGCCGGCCACGTTCGTGGCGGTCCGCATCATGTCCATGATCGGGTTGACCGAGTAGATCAGCGCCAGGCCGAGCGCCACCTGCTTGGCGTCGAGGCCGATGAACGACGTCGTCAGCGTGAACGCCGTCAGCCAGCCGGTGGTGCCGGCCGTCGCCAGCGCGCCGACCACGGCGACCACCACGATGCCGACGTACTGCCAGAAGTTCAGCGACACCCCGGCCAGGTTGGCGACGAAGATCGCCGCGATCGCCGGGAAGACCGCCGCGCAGCCGTCCATCTTGGTCGCGCTGCCGAGCGGGGTCGCGAAGGCCGCGTACGCCGGCTGGACGCCGAGGTTGACCGCGGACTGGCGGGTCAGCGGCAGCGTCGCGGCCGAGGACTGCGACGCGAACGCGAACTGGATCGCCGTGCCCGCCTTGGCGAAGAACTTCAGCGGGCTGACCTTGGCCACGAACTGCAGCAGGATCGGGTAGACGACGAAGAGCACCAGGAGGCAGCCGACGTACACCGCGAGCGTGGTGGAGAACAGCGGCCGGAACAGCGCGTCGCCGTAGTTCGAGACGGCCGCGCCGATCAGGCCGATGATGCCGATCGGGGCCAGCCGGACGATCCAGCCGAGGTAGCGCTGGATGATCTCGAAGACGCTCGTCGTGAAGTCCACGAACGGCTTGGCCTTGTCACCCAGGCTGTACGCGGCCGCGCCGATGACCAGCGCGAGGAAGAGCACCTGCAGCGTCTCGCCGTCGGCAAACGCTTTCACGAAGTTCTCCGGCAGCAGGCCGTTCACGAAGGCGCTCCACGAGCCCCAGTGGTCGACGCTGGCCGCGGCCTTGCCGGCGTTCTTGGCGGTCGCTTCGACGCCGCCGAGCCCGCCCGCGCCGGGGTTGAAGATCTTGCCGACGGCGATGCCGATCAGGGACGCGATGAACGACGTGATCGCGAACCACAGCACCGTCTTGCCGCCGAGGCGCGCGGCGGTGCGGCCGCCGCCGAGCCCGCGGAGGCTGTTGATGCCGACCACGATCGCCGTGAAGACCAGCGGGATCACCGCGATCTGCAGCAGCGTGGTGAAGATGGTGCCGATCTGGTCGAGGAGATCGGTCAGCCAGCCGGCCTCGGTCTGCCGCGCGACGACGCCGAGGGCGGCGCCGACGACGAGCGAGCCGAGGACCGCGGCCGCGAACACCCGCGGTTTGGTGTATGTCCGTACGAAAGACACGGGGCGACTCCGGTGCTCGAAAATTTCTCGTTTTGCCTCGTGAAGAGAACGTCAGGCAAGGGAGCACTCTTCCGGATCACCCGTTCGTGTGGCGCCTTTCTCAGGATGCGGGACGTTCCCAGAGATCCACGACACCTACGCCGACCTCGGCCAGCAGCCGGCGCGTCAGCGGCAGGCTGATCCCGATCACGCTCGTGTGGCCGCCGTCGAGCCCTTCGACGAACCAGCCGCCCCGGCCGTCGATCGTGAAGCCGCCCGCCACGTGCAGCGGCTCGCCGCTGGCGACGTAGGCGTCGATCTCGTGCGTGCTCGGCGTGCCGAACCGGACGGTGGTCGACTCCCAGCCCGCGGTCTCCTTCGAGCGGGCCCCGCCGTCGAGCCGGACGACCGCGTGGCCGGTGAGGAGTTCACCGGATGTCCCGGCCATCGCGGCCCAGCGCTGCCGCGCGATGTCCGGATCGGCCGGTTTGCCGACCATCTGCCCGCCGATGTTCAGCATCGAATCGCAGGCGACGACGACGGCGTCCGGGTGGACCGCGGCGACCTTGTCGATGACGGCTTCGGCCTTGGCCGCGGCGAGCGCGGCGACGAGTTCGGACGGCGAGGGATCGGTCAGCGCGGCGGCGACGGCGTCCTCGTCGACGCCGGAGACGAACACGGCCGGATCGAGGCCCGCGGAGCGCAGGAGGGCGAGGCGGGCGGGGGACTGGGAGGCGAGGACGAACTGCACCCGGCGAAGGTACCCGGCCGCCGGTCGTGACCGGATTGTGACCGGCACCACTTCCTGGGCGAGTTATTTTGTTGTTGCTCGCAACATATGGATCGGTGCGGGAGGTGCCATGACCGTGCGCGTGACGGAATCGACGCCGGTACCGAGGTCGCCGTGGTGGACGAGACGCCGCGCGCCGCGCCGGGCCGGCTCGGCCCGGCGCCGAAGCTGATCCCGGGCCGGAGACCACCGCTCCCGCGGTCCGTGCGAGCCCCCGGCACCCGACACCGGGGGCTCGCACGGTTTTTCAGGCCGCGGCGGCTTCGGGCGCCGGCGCCGGGGCTTCCCAGCGCGGCTTGACCTTCCGCAGCAGCAGGGCCGCGAGGATCCCCAGCAGCAGCACGCCCATCGGCAGCAGCATCGTCACGCGGGCCGCGTCCGTGAGTCCACTGTGGACAGCTTCGGACGCCAGCTTCCCCGCCTGCGCGGCGAGCTCCGCGGGCACCCCCGGCATCGGCGACGGCCCGCCGGCCGAGCCGAACTCACCCGTGCCGGCCGCGGCGTGCGCGATTCCCTCCGTGAACGGCGCCCGGTACTGCTCCGGCAGCTGCGAAGCCGCCTTCGCCGCTTCGTCCGCGATGGACGCGCTGATCCGCGCCTGCAGCAGCACGCCGATCGCCGCACTGCCCAGCACGCCGCCGACCTGACGGGCGGTGTTGAAGATGCCGGACGCGGTCCCGGCCAGCCGCGGCTCGACCGACCCCATCGTCATGTTGCTCATCGGGGAGAAGATGCAGCCGATGCCGAGCCCGCACACCAGCAGCGCCGGGACGAACGCCCACGGGCTGCTCGTCGGCGTCGCCTGCAGCGCGATGATCCCCAGCCCGGCCGCGAGCGCGGCGAGGCCGAACACCACCAGGTACTTGCCGTTCACCTTGTCCGACGCGCGCCCGACGAACGGCGCCACGATCCCGGACAGCAGCGACATCGGCGCCGTCAGCAGGCCGCCCATGGTCGGGGTCAGGCCGAGCACCGACTGGATGTAGATGACCAGCGGCAGGAACATGCCGGTCATCGCGAAGCCGACCGTGGTCGCGGTGAGCGTCCCCGCGGAGAAGTTCCGGTTCGAGAACACCTGCAGCGGCAGCAGCGGCTCGCGCTTGTTGTACCGCTGCCACGTCAGGAACGCGACCAGCAGCAGCACGCCGGCGCCGATGATCTCGAAGACGGTGATGCCGCCGAAGACCGTGCCCCAGTCGTACTGCTGGCCGTTCTGGACGCCGAACACGATGCAGAGCAGCGCCGCGCTCGAGAGGAAGATCCCCAGCAGGTCGAACGAGTGCGAGTGCTTCGGCTGCCAGTCCGGGACCAGCAGCAGCGTCAGCACGATGGCGATCACGCCGATCGGCACGTTGACGAAGAAGATCCATTCCCAGCCGAGGTGGTCGACCAGCACGCCGCCGAGCAGCGGGCCCGCGATCGTCGCCAGGCCGGCGACACCGCCCCACATGCCCATCGCCGGGCCGCGCTTGGCCGGCGGGAACAGGTGCGTGATGAACGCCAGCGTCTGCGGCGTCATCAGCGCGGCCCCGAGCCCCTGCACGGCCCGCGCGGCGATCAGCATCTCGACGTTGCCGGACAGGCCGCACCACAGCGACGCGCCGGTGAACACGACGAGCCCGGCGAGGAACACCCGCTTCGGCCCGAAGCGGTCACCGAGCCGGCTGGTGAACAGCATCGGCACGGCGTAGGTGAGCAGGTAGACGCTGATCACCCAGACGACCGAGTTCAATCCGGCGTTCAGCTTGTTCAGCATGGTCGGGATCGCGATCGACACGATGGTCGTGTCGAGCAGGATCATGAAGAAACCGAGGCACAGCGCGCCGAGCGCGGCCCACGGGTTAGCTTGTCTGGCGTTCATCGTCGTCTTCCCTGGTGATGAGCGTGAGCTTGGGTTGTTCGCAGTCCTGGAACGGGATCCGCCCGGCCTTGAGGTCGTCGAGGAGCCGCTCGGTCCACTCGAGCTCGAACTTCCGGTGGTCGCACTGGTAGCGCCAGTCGAGCCAGTAGATCGGCGGCGTCTCGTCGTCGGCCAGCCGCTGCAGCACGGCCTGGTCGGCGGCCACCGCGGCGCGCAGCCGCGTGACCCGGTGTTCGAGCTCGATCAACGAGGTTTCGCGCCCCAGTTCGTCGATCACGGCGAGCCCGGAAAGGAAAGCGGGGAACTCGGCCACGAGGTCGCCGAGCAGCTCGCGACCGCGCTGGTTGAACTCGTCGAGCCCTTCTTGGGTCATGCCGTAGACGGTCCGTTCGGGCCGCCTGCCGTCACGCTGCGTGTCGACGACCTCGATGAATCCGTCGCGCTTCAGGCGTTCCACGGTGTGGTAGAGCGACCCGGCTTTGACGTTGACCCGCGTGTTGACGTACCGCTCACGCATGAGCTGAGCCATCTCGTACGGGTGCATCGGCCGCTCGTGCAGCAGCTCCAGCACGGCGATGCCGAGCGGCGTCAACTTGGCCGAGGCCATGGGTGGTCCCTCCGGGTCGGTTATTCCACGTGGACTATACGACGTGGGGTAGTCGCCGGTCCACGGCTATTCCTGTGACGGTCCGTACACAGCGTGGAAGCTCACGATCTCGTCAATCGCTTTCGTGTAACACCGCGTGGCCTCCGGTCGACTCCGTGTTCTGTGACGGTCGGTGGAGTCGATCTTTCCCGGTACCTGCTGCCCTTCGGCTTCGTCGTACTCGTCGTCGCGGTCGTGGTGGTGTGGGCGTCGAAGCAGTTCTTCGGCGAGTACTTCAAAAAGTCGGGTGCGAAGGCGTTCGACCGGTCGACAGCGCTGTTGTCCCGGAAAACGAAGCTGCGGAAGCGGTTGATCCGCCGCTACGCCGAAGTCGTGTCGCGGGACTATTCGCGTCACGCTCTCGGGTTCGTGACCGACCGAGTGATCGACATCGACAGCGTCTACGTCCCCCTCCAGTACGAGCGGGAGGGCGGCCGGGAGGACCTCTACGAGAAGATCCGCGAGCAACCCCAGTCGGTCGTCATCGGTCCCGCCGGCGCAGGCAAGTCGCTGCTGCTGAAGAACTCGATGCTGATGTGGGTGCGCCGGGTCCGGGCGGGCGCGACGGAGCGGATGCCCGTCTTGATCGAGCTGCACCGGTGCAACGACGGCTCGGCGTCGCTGGTCGACCTCGTGGTGTCCGAACTGGCTCGGGCGTACCCCGCCCGGTCCCGCCACCGGGACGCGGTCAAGGAGGTGGCGGAGCAGGCGTTGCGGGACGGCCGGCTGACCCTGCTGCTCGACGGCCTCGACGAAGTCGGCCGCGCCCAGCAGCACCGCGTGTTCGGCATGCTGCGCGACTTCGCGCGGGACTACCCGGAGTGTCAAGTGATCGTGACCTGCCGGGACGTCGTGTACCAGGGCCAGCCCCTCGGACCGCGGTTCACCCACGTCGTCCGGGTGGCGGAGTTCGACGACGCGGCGATCATCCGGTTCCTGGGTAAGTGGGAGGGGCTCGCCGGGACTTCGGCGGCGGCCGAGGTGTTCGCGAGCTTGCAGAAGAACCCCGCGCTGATGCGTCTCGCGCGCAGCCCGCTGCTGCTGACGATGATCGCGTACCTGCAGACCGAGGTCTTCGCCAAAACCGGCCGCCGGCTGCCGACTTCGCGCCCGGCGTTCTACCAGGAAGCGATCACCCACCTGTTGCGTCGGGATACCGACCTCGGCCGGGCCGACTCGCTTACGGTGTACGAAGTCGGCGAGAAGCTGGCGGTGCTGCAGCGCGTCGCCCTGGTCACGATGGAAAGCACGACCGAGGTCGACGACCGCCTGACCGTCACGAAGAAGCTACTGGACACGACGACCCGGGAGCTGCTGCCCGATCTCAACCTCGACCAGGCGCACATCAAGCCCCTACTCGACGAGATCGTCGACCGCAGCCAGCTGCTGGTGTCGCTCACCAAGAATCGGACCGACTTCGTCTTCCGTCACCTCACGCTGCAGGAGTACCTGGCGGCGACCGAGCTGGCCGACGACTCGGACGGCCTGCTGCGGCGGTATCTCGCGGACCCGCTGGCGTGGCGGGAGACGGTGAAGCTTTGGTGCGGTGCGAGCAACCAGGACAGCACCAAGGTGATCCACCGGATCTTCGGCTCACCCGAGACGCACCACAAGATCCTCGCCCTGGAGTGCCTGGCCGAGGTGAAACGCGTCGACAGCGCGTTCGCGCGGCAGGTCGTCGACCACTTCCTGGGCCGCCTGGGCAAGCCGGATCTGGACCGGCCGGCGATCGTCGCCGCGGTCGGCACCGTGGCGGCCGACGGCCGGCCGCGGGGGCAGGAGGTCCTGCGGCGGCTGATCACCATCGTCAACACCGGTGGGGACGCCAAGGCTGACGCAATGCTGGCGCTGTCGGCATCCGGGCGGGTCGAGGCCGCCGAAGCCCTGGCGACCTGGAACGGCGCCGACGAGGATCGCAGGGCGGCGTTGCGCGGCATGGGCGAGCTGGCTTTGCCGGTCCTCATCGCCCGCGCCGCCGACGGATACCTGTGGGCGGTCGACGACCTGGCCACCGTGGGCACTCCCGCCGCGGCGGCCGCCCTCGCCCAGCTCATCTGGGACCACTCCCCGGTCGCCCTCCGGGCCGCGTGGTGGCTCGCCGCGCTACTCAGCGACCCCAACGTGGAGGAGGAACTGAAGCGGCAACCGGTCCCGAAGGACGGTCTCGAAATCGATCGGTGGTTCTGGCAGCCGTTCAGCGAGTCGCCGGACGGTCCCCTGACCCTCATCGCCGATCGGATCGGCTGGTGGCTCGACCGTTCGAGCCTCGCCGACCTTCCCGAGGGCGTCGCCGTCATCGACTCCCGCTTGGGTATCCCGCTCGCCTTGCGGGCAATCGACCGGCTGTGGTCCGAGCGGGCAATGATTCGTTACTTGCTGCGCACCCGGCTGGACCTCGAGCAGTACTTCCGGGAAGCCGCCAAACGGCCGGAACCGAGTGCGGCCGACGAGAGCAGGATCGATTCCCTCGCCACCCGGGCCGGACTGCGGGTGTACGAGCGCCGGTTGGTGGAGCTGCTGAGGTGGCCGGTGCGTGCGGTGATCTACGGCTACGTCATCCCGGGGCGGAAGGAAACGCCGATCCGCGCCCAAGATTGGCCAACAGTGCGGAAACCGCGTCGGAGCACGCAGGCTCTGTTGGTCACGTCGGTTGTCGGGGTGGGGTTGGCCGTTGGTGGCCCGCTGCTGGCGGGGGTGGTCCGCTCGATCTTGGTGCTGACCGGTTCCTGGCCGTTGGGGCCGACCTGGGTGAGCTGGGTCCTTCAACTCTTCATCCCCATGGTGCTCATCGGCTTCGTGTTCTCCGAACACGATTTCGTGGCCGGGGCACTGGGGCTGGCGGCCGGCGCGATCGCTGTGCCCCTGCTGGTCTTCGGCACCATCACCCTCGGCTTGTGGCTGACCTGGTACACCGTGGCCGCGTTCGTGCCGGCCGGGCTCGTGGCGGTGGTCTGCGCCATGTGGGCAAGCCGTCTCGAGCGGATCAACGACAACCCCTTCCGGCGGTGCCTGGAGGCTGATGCCGTGCGGCTCGAAGACCGGACCTCCGTGATCGCCAGTTAGTTCGCACCACGAACTGTATGTTAAGTTCGTAGTGCGAACTAAAACTGGGAGGAACCATGACCCACTTCGGCATCGGCGTCTCCACCGCCACCGCGGCCATCCCCGACACCCTCGAACTCGCCGTCCAGGCCGACCGCGCCGGGCTCGACCTCGTCACCGTCTCCGATCACCCGTACTACGCCGATCGGCTCGACGCCTACGCCGAACTCGGTGTGCTGCTGGGGAAAACCGAACGGATCTCCGGGCTCGTCTCCGTCACCAACCTGCCCACCCGGCCCGCCGCGATGCTTGCTCGCACCATCACCTCCCTGTCCGCGCTGACCGGGGGGCGGATCGTGCTCGGGATGGGCGTCGGCGGGCTCTGGGACGACATCGCGCGCCTCGGCTTCACCAAGCTGACGCCCGGTCAAGCTGTCCGCGCCTTCGAAGAGGGCATCCGGCTCGTCAAGCTGCTCGGTGGGGGCGGCGAACCTGTGACCTTCGACGGCGAGTTCCACCGGGTCACGAACCTCGAACCCGCCCGGGAACAGCTGCCGCCCGTCTGGACCGGCTCGGTCGGGCCCAAGTCCCTCGCCGTCACCGGACGCGTGGCCGACGGGTGGATGCCCGGGCGCGCCGCCGACTGGCTCAGCGAGCGGTACCGCACCTCGCGCCCGGTCATCGACCAGGCCGCCGTCGACGCCGGGCGGGAACCCGGGGACATCGTCACCGTCTACAACTTCCCCGGCCGCATCACCGCGGCGCCGCTGCCGAAGACGCGCGCCGAGGACGGACGCTGGATCGGGGGCTCGACGGCGCAGTGGATCGAGGAGCTGACCGGTGCCGTGCTGGAGCACGAAGCCGCCGGGTTCGTGCTCTTCGGGCCCGGCGGCAGCACGCCCGACGCCGTCGCCGCCGCGCGGTGGGCCGGGGAAATCGTGCCCGCCGTGCGCGAGGCCGTCGCGAAGTAGGCTGGGGGGATGGGGAAGAGCGGGGAGGACCTCGGTGTCGTGGCCGGGCTCGTGCGGGCGTCGTTCCTGGTGAACGCCGTCTACGCCGAGTCGGCCCGCGAGTACGGGCTCACCGTGCAGCAGGGCCAGCTGCTGTGCGTGCTGATGGCCCAGCCGTACGGCATGGGCGAGCTCGGCGCGACACTGCACCTGGAGAAGTCCAGCCTCACCGGCCTGGTCGACCGCGCGGTCCGGCGCGGGCTCGTGCGCCGCGAGCCCGACCCGGACGACCGGCGGGCCGTGCACGTCGTCCTGACCGGCGAAGGCCGCGAACTCGCCGAGGACTTCTACGCGGCGACGTGCCGGCGCGTCGCCGAGCTGGCCGCGGGTCTGGGCGCCCCGGACCGCGACCGGCTCGCGGCGCTGCTCGGCCGGGTCGTCCGGGAAAACGAGGTCCCGACCGTCTTCCTCGACGCCCTGTCGCGTTAGAAGCCGGGAAGCCCCGAAGCGCGCCAAGCGCCTTCGCCGGCGTGGAGCGGCTTGCGCAGCGAAGCCGCGTGATCGCCCCACCACGACGTACGCGGCTTCGGCTTCTCCGCGGGCGAAGCCGACGACGCCGCGGCGACGACCGCCGTCAGCGCCGCCAGTTCGGCGTCGCTCGGGTTCCCGCGGACCACCCGCAGCAGGGGACGCTCTTCGCCGGTCACAGCGGGATGTTCCCGTGCTTCTTGGGCGGGAGCGACTCGCGCTTGTTGCGCAGCAGCGACAGCGCCCGCGCGACGTGCCCGCGGGTGTGCGCCGGCACGATCACCGAGTCGACGTAGCCGCGTTCGGCCGCCGCGTACGGGTTGAGCAGCGTGTCCTCGTACTCCTGGATCAGTTCCGCGCGCAGGGCGTCGACGTCCTTGCCCTCGTTCGCCGCGTTCGCGAGGGTCTTGCGGTGCACGATGTTCGCCGCGCCCTGGGCACCCATCACCGCGACCTGCGCGGTCGGCCACGCCAGGTTGATGTCGGCGCCGAGGTGCTTCGACCCCATGACGTCGTACGCGCCGCCGTACGCCTTGCGCGTGATGATCGTGACCAGCGGGACCGTGGCTTCGGCGTAGGCGTAGATGAGCTTCGCGCCGCGGCGGATGATGCCGTTCCACTCCTGGTCGGTGCCCGGCAGGAAGCCCGGGACGTCGACGAAGGTGAGCACCGGGATGTTGAACGCGTCGCAGGTGCGCACGAACCGCGCGGCCTTCTCGGACGCGTCGATGTCGAGGCAGCCGGCGAACTGCGTGGGCTGGTTGGCGACGACGCCGACGCTCTGGCCGTCCACCCGGCCGAAGCCGACGATGATGTTCGGCGCGAACAGCTCGTGAACCTCGAGGAAGTCGCCGTCGTCGACCACGCGGTTGATGACCTCGTGCATGTCGTACGGGGTGTTCGGCGAATCCGGGATGATCGTGTCGAGCTCGCGGTCGGCGTCGGTGACGTCGTCGAAGAAGCCGGCCGGCGCGTCCGAGGGTTCGAAGACCGGCGCTTCCGACAGGTTGTTCTGCGGCAGGTAGGAGAGCAGTTCCTTGACGTAGGCGATGGCGTCCTCGTCGTCGGAACCGAGGTAGTGCGCGACGCCGGACTTCGTGTTGTGGGTGCGGCCGCCGCCGAGCTCCTCGAAGGTGACGTCCTCGCCGGTGACCGTCTTGACGACGTCCGGGCCGGTGATGAACATCTGCGACGTCTCGTCGACCATCACGACGAAGTCGGTCAGCGCGGGGGAGTAGACGTGCCCGCCCGCGTTCGCGCCCATGATCAGCGAGATCTGCGGGATGACGCCGGACGCCTTGACGTTGCGGTTGAAGATCTCGCCGTACAGGCCGAGCGAGACGACGCCTTCCTGGATGCGCGCGCCGCCGCCCTCGTTGATGCCGATGATCGGGCGGCCAGTCTTGATGGCCAGGTCCATGACCTTGACGATCTTCTCGCCGTAGACCTCGCCGAGGCTGCCGCCGAAGATTGTCACGTCCTGGCTGAACACGCAGACCGGGCGGCCGTCGACCGTGCCGTAGCCGGTGACGACGCCGTCGCCGTACGGGCGGTTCTTCTCCTGGCCGAAGTTGGTCGAGCGGTGCCGGGCCAGCTCGTCGAGCTCCACGAACGAGTTCTCGTCGAGCAGCAGCTCGATCCGTTCTCGCGCGGTTTTCTTGCCCTTGGCGTGCTGCTTCTCCACCGCGCGGGCCGAGCCCGCGTGCACCGCCTCGTCGTACCGGCGGTACAGATCGGCCAGCTTGCCGGCCGTGGTGTGGATGTCCGGTTCATCCTCGGGCGGCGTCCCGAGCGGCTCCGTCGCACTGCTCATGCCACGGGAGCTTAGCTACTTGCCGGTCACTTCGCGTGTGGCGTAGGCAACGTCCATGGACATCCGCACCCTCGCCGCGGCCGACCTGCCCACCTGCTCCGACCTGGCCGAATCCCGCTCGTGGCCGCGCGAGCCGCCGAAGTGGACCCTGCTCCACCAGGTCGGGCGCGTGTTCGGCGTGCCCGCCCCGGACGGCGACGGCCTGGCGGCGACCGCGGCGCTGGTGACGTTCGGCTCGGTGGCGTCGATCTCGATGGTGCTGGTCGCACCGCGGTACGAGCGGCAGGGACTGGGCCGCGCGCTCACGGCGCACGCGGTCGCGGCGGCGGGCGAGGCGGTGGTGTGGCTCCACGCGTCGACGTCCGGCCGCCCGCTGTACGAGTCGATGGGCTTCGTCGAAGACGGCGGCTGCCAAGGCCACGTAGGTCGATTTGTCGATGACGGCGGACCGGGTGCGGCACCCGGTGCCTTGGCCGACGTGCTGCCGCTCGACCGGGCGGCTCACGGAGTGGACCGGACGGTGCTGCTGGAGAGCCTGGGGACGCCGTTCGTCGTCGAGGGCGGTTTCACGTTCGGCACGGACCTCGGCCACGTGACGGTGCTCGGCCCGGTGGTGGCGGAGACGGAGGACCAGGCCAAGGCCCTGATCCGCGGCGCGGCGCGGACGGTGCCGGGGGAAGTCCGGGTGGACCCGGACTTCCGGTTCCCGGCACTCACGGCGTGGGTGCGGGAGCGCGGGCTGGTCCCCGGCCCGCCGGCACCCCGTCTCGTGCTGGACGGGCGCCCGTTACCCGGCGACCGGACTCGGCGCTTCGCCCCCTTCACCCGCGCGGTCGGGTAGCGGGCGCGCCGAGCCGGTGATCGCTTTCTTTTCGGCGCCCGTGATCCCGAATTCGATCGTTTTCGCGGCCCAGTAGGCGCTGAACACCCACAGCCCGGCGGACTCGACCCAGAACAGATCGGCCATTCCTGCCGCGTCGAACAGGGCGACCACGCCGGGCAATGCGGCCATCAGCACGCCGATCGTCGGGTAGACCACGCGGAAGATCGTCAGTTGTTTTTTCGAGAGCATGCTCTCGTCCAGCGACTTTTTCGCGCAGAACATCGCGACCGCACCGAGGCAGGCGAAGGTGATGATCGCGCAGATCTTGTGCGCGGTCGGGAAGGTGTGGTCGGCCGGCGGCAGGCCGTCGGGCACCGCGCACGGCAGCATGGCCACCAAGACGACGCTGATCCCCGCGAAGTTCAGCAACCAGTTTTCGAGCGGGGTGAAGATCTTGTAGAGGACCAGGAAAGCCCCGGTCGTGGCGAGAGCGCCGACGAACACGTCTCGCAAGGGGGTGTGGTAGAAGCCGCTGATCGAATCCGGGAGCGGGTCGGTGGTGACCCACTGGTCGACGACCAGCAGGAAAAAGGGCAGGACGAGGCCGATCCCGACCATTCCCCAGCGCAGCGCGAGGTAGGTTTTGGTGATGGAGTTCCGCAGTTTTTCGTTGTTCGGTGGACTGTTCATGACCGGCACCTCGAAATCTCGTGTGCCGGTGAGTCGCCCGCGGCTCGATCGCGGTTACCGTACACGCGCCGCTGATGCCTGAACTGTTACTGCGCCGACGGCCGGATCAAGCCCGATTCATAAGCCGCGATCACCAGTTGCGCCCGGTCCCGTGCCGCCAATTTGTGCAGCAGCCGCCCGATGTGGGTCTTCACCGTCGCGATTCCCAGGTGCAGGCGCGCCGCGATCTCGTCGTTCGACAACCCGCGCGCGATCAGCGTCAGCACCTCCTGCTCCCGCACCGTCACGCCGTCCAGCCGCGTCACCGGGCCCGTCGGCAGCCTCGCGAATTCCGCGACCAGGCGGCGGGTCACCGAGGGGGCCAGCAGCGCGTCCCCGGACGCCACCACCTCGATCGCCGCCAGCAGGTCCGCCGGGCGGGTGTCCTTCAGCAGGAAGCCGCTCGCGCCCGCGCGCAGGGCCGCGTACACGTACTCGTCGAGGTCGAACGTCGTCAGCATCAGGACGCGGACGTCGGTCTCCGCGCAGATCCGCCGGGTGGCCTCGATCCCGTCCATCGACGGCATGCGCACGTCCATCAGCACGACGTCCGGCTTCTCGCGCCGCGTCAGCGCGATCGCCTCGACGCCGTCGGACGCCTCGCCGACCACCTCCAGGCCCGGGGCGCTCTCCACCAGGACCCGGAAGCTGCCGCGCAGCAACGCCTGGTCGTCGGCGATCAGGACGCGGGTCATCGGCCCACCGCCGCTTCGTAGGGCAGCCGCGCGAACACGCGGAAGCCGTCGTCGGAAGGCGCTGCCGAGAACTCCCCGTCGTAGACCGCGACGCGTTCGCGCATCCCGATCAGGCCGTGGCCGGGGACGACGTCGCCACCGCGGCCGTCGTCGTGGACCTCGATGCCGACTTCGCCCTCGCCGCCCGTGACGCGGATCCGGCACGTCGTCGCGGCCGCGTGCTTGACCACGTTGGTCAGCGCCTCCTGCACGATCCGGTACACCGACTGGCCGACGCCGCCCGGCAGTTCGTCGAGGCCCTGGACAGTCAGGTCGACCGCCAGGCCGGTCAGCTGCGCGCGGTCGGCGAGCGTGCGCAGGTCGTCGAGCGTCGGGGCGGGCGCCAGGGCCGGGACGCCCGTGCCGTCGCGCAGCACGCCCAGCATGCGCCGCAGTTCGGCCAGCGTCTCGCGGCTCGTGTCTTCGATGACGCGCAACGCTTCCCGCGCCTGGTCGGGCTGTTCGAGGGCGACGTGGTTGCCGACCGCCGCCTTCACCGCGATCAGGCTCATGCTGTGCGCGACGACGTCGTGCATCTCCCGCGCGATCCGCAGCCGTTCCGCGGAAACCGCTTCCCGCGCGTGGTTTTCCCGCTCGATCGCGGCGTATTCGCGGCGGCCGTGGACGGCGATGCCGAGCGCGAACCCGACGATCAGCGCCGAGGCCCCGAAGTTCACCGTCGTCGCGGTGCTCGGGTTCGGCAGCACGACGCCGAGCAGGCCGATCCCGAGCAGCCCGGCCGCGAAGCCGACCCGCGACGCGCGGCTGCCGCGGCGCACGACGAACGTGTACAGCGCGCAGCCGGCGGCCACCACGGCGACCGCCAGCACCGGCCCGCCGATCGGGATCGCCGCCGCGGTCAGCACCAGGGAAAGGATGTACGCGGGCCGTGGCCACCAGCGCCGCAGCAGGATCGGGGTGACGCCCGTCAGCAGGATCGTCCAGCCGAGCCAGGCGGGCAGCCACAGCGGCAGCGTCCACGCGCCGGCGGCGAGGTTGCCGCCGGCGCCGATCGCCAGGACGAGGACCGCCAGCACGTCGATAACCACGCGGATGCGCATGCACCGAACGTAATGCGGACCCCGGTGGGGCGCGTCAACCCTGGGTCGGACGCTCCGCGTAGTGCTTGCGTACGGCTTCGACGCGGTCAGGTGCCCAGTCCGGCAGGGTGACGCCGTGGGTGGCGGCGAACAGCTTGTCGAGCTGCTCGTGCCGCCGGGCCAGCTGGGCGGGGACGTCGGCTTCCGGTGGCTCGGTGAGTTCGACGCGGGTGCCGTCGAGGGGATCCTGGTGCACGTGCCAGCCGGGCTCGTCCGGCAGCAGCGCCCGGACCTCGCCGACCGGCTTCCAGACGAGGTCGCGGCGGAAGCGGATGGTGCCGTCGGCGAGGACTTCGCCGTCGCCGAGGCCGAATTCGTCCACATAGGACGCCATCCGGGCGTGCCAGTCCGCCGGCTGCCCGGCTTCGCGGCCGGACAGCCGCGCGTCGAGCGCTTCGAGGCAGCTGTCCCAGCCGGCGGCGGTGCGGCCGGCGGCGAGCTTCGCGATCGCCGGTTCGCCGCGGCCGAAGGTGTGCGTGAACACCAGGAGGCTGCCGTCGCCGTCCGGGGTGATGAGCCAGCGCAGGGTGTCGTCGTTCCAGACGAAGGTGAACTCGCGCGGCGGGTCGGCGGTGACGACCCGGCCGGTCGTCGAGGTGTCCTCGCCGGGGAAGGTGAACCGGATCGCGCCGCCGGCACGCAGTTCGACGTCGACCTTCGCCGGGAACCAGTGCTCGAGTTCGGCCGGGTCCGTGATGGCGCGCCAGACCTGCTCGGGCGCGTGCTTCAGCCGGCGTTCCAGCCGGAGGGCGGGGCGGTCCTCGTCGGTCAGCAGTTTCGCGGGCATGCCTGCATATAACCACCGAGGCATATAAGGGTCAAGCGCCGCGGACGGCGGCCACCGCGCCGGCGAGCTCCGGGTCGCTCGCGGCCTTGTCGAGCGCCGTCCGCAGCACCGCGCAGTACGTCGGCTCGGTTTCGGAGTAGCGCTTGCGGCCGGCGTCGGTGATCACCGAGTAGACGCCGCGGCGGTCGTCCTCGCACAGATCGCGGATGGTCAGGCCGGCGTCCTCGAGCCGGGCGCACATCCGGCTGACCGAGCTCTGGTTGAGCCCGATCGCGTCGGCCAGCTCCTGCATCCGCAGGCCGCCGCGCGGTCCGGCGACCAGCTTGCCGAGCGCGCGGTACTCGGACAGGCCGAGTCCGTGGCGCCGCTGCAGGGCCTTGGCGAGGTCCTGCTCGATCCGGGCGTGCAGCACGAGCATGCGGCCCCAGGACTGTTCGTCGACGGTCATTTCCCGCCCTCCTCTTGACGCCAGGATAGTCCATGGGCAGTCTTTATATGTACATGCAAATAACTGGAGGGGTTCGGACATGAGCGACCGCAGCTTCCTGTTCCTGGTGGGCGCCGCGCGGGCCGGCGGCAACACGGAGATGCTGGCCCGGCGGGCGGCGAAGGCCCTGCCGCCGGACGTCGAGCAACGCTGGATCCGGCTGCCGGAGGTGCCGCTGCCGCCGTTCGAAGACCGCCGCCACGGCGCCGGTTCGCACCCCGAGCCGGGCGAGAACGAGCAGCTGCTGATGGACGCGACCTTCGCCGCGACCGACATCGTGGTCGTGTCGCCGGTGTACTGGTACTCGGTCGCGGCGAGCGTGAAGCTCTACCTCGACTACTGGTCCGGCTGGATGCGCCTGCCGGTGGAGTTCAAGCCGCGGATGCGCGGGAAGTCGTTGTGGGGCGTCAGCGTGCTGAGCGAAACCGCGCGCGAGGCCCAGCCGCTGATCGGCACGCTCGAACTCTGCGCGGAGTACCTGGGCATGAACTGGGGCGGGGTGCTGCTGGGCAACGGCAGTCGCCCCGGCGACGTGCTGCTGGACGACGCCGCGATGGCGGCCGCGCCGGCGTTCTTCACCGGCGCGGACCTGGTCACCGCCTGAGCCTCAAGCGCCCCGACGTGTCCTTCGGGCGCTCCTGGTCGGCCGAGGACGGCCTGCGTGATCCGGTGCGGGCCGCAGATCACGCCGGCGCCCGGCGGCGCGTGGTCCGGGTCGATCAGCCACTGGAGCAGCACGCCTGGGAGCAGGCCTGGTGCACCGTGCCGACGGCCCGGGCCACGTCGCTCCCGTCGTCGTCGAGATCCGGCTGCGAGTCGCGCTGGTCGGCGCCGCCGCCTGCTGCGCCCGCGCGCTTTCGGGGATGGGGACGAGCCCGGCGGTCATCGACGCGTGCCGGAAACTGGCCGAGGGCAACGGGAAGTGGTTCGTCCCGCCGACGCGCGCGTGGCTGAAGTTCCGCAACCTGAACTACCGGCTGCTGCCGTACCTGCCGTGGCGCAAGCTGATCGAGGAGCTGCCGCTCAAGGCGGGCAACGCGATCACGCTGAAGCGGTATGCGGGGGCGCCGGTGTGACGCCGCGGCGCTTCGCGATGCCGGCCATGTTCTCCTCGCCCCAGTCGCCCAGCGGCAGCAACGCGGTGTTCAGCCGCTGACCCAGCTCGGTCAGCGAGTACTCGACCTTCGGCGGGATCTCGTGGAACACCTCGCGGTGCACCACCTCGTCCGCCTCCAGCTCCCGCAGCGCCTGGATGAGCATCTTCTCGCTGATCCCGCTGACTTTCCGCTTCAGCTCGCCGAACCGCAGCGGCTCGGCGTGCAGCGCCCACAGGATCAGGGCCTTCCAGCGTCCGCCGATCACGTCCACGGCCGCGTCCAGTCCGCAGCGGTACGTTCGAGCCTGCATGCAGGATCCTTACGTTTTGGTGGGTACCTGACTTATTAGTCGGTACTTGTCCAGTGTAAAGCGCTGCCCGCAGCATGGAACCCATGGGAGAAAGCAAGAAACAGGTGGGCGTGCTCGGCCTGGGGCGGATGGGGTCCGCCCTCGCCGGCGCGCTCGTGGGGGCGGGACACGATGTCTCGGTATGGAACCGGTCGCCGCTCAAGGCGGGGCCGTTGCTCGACCGCGGCGCCCGGTTGGCGGCCACCCCGGCCGAGGCTGCGGCGGCGGACGTCGTCGTCAGCTGTCTGTCCACATACGACACCCAGCAGCCGGTGCTCGACGCGGCCGCGTTGCGGGGCCGGACATTGGTGAACTTGACGTCCGGGACGCCCGAACAGGCCCGCGGCGTCGCGAAGTGGGCGGCGTCGGAGGGCATCGACTACGTGGACGGCGTCATCATGGCGGTGCCCCAGGGCATCGGGACGCCGGGCGCGCGGATCCTCTACAGCGGCTCGGAAGCGGCGTTCGCGGCTCAGCGGGATGTGCTGGAAGTCCTGGGCGAACCGGTGTTCCTCGGCGAGGACGCCGGGCTGGCGGCGCTGTACGACCTGGCGCTGCTCGGGGTGATGTGGTCGGCGATGGGTGGCTACCTGCACGCGCTCGCCCTCGTCGGCACCGAAGGCGTCACGCCGGCGCAGTTCACGCCGATGGCCCTGGACTGGCTGTCGTCGGTCGGCGGGTTCCTGACCGGCATCGGCGCGCAGGTGGCCAGCGGCGACTACGAGACCGACGTGTCCGCGCTGGACATCAACGCGGCCGGTCTCGGCCTGCTCGTCGAGACGAGCCGTTCGCAAGGGATCGGCACGGAGGTGCCCGCGGCGTTGCGGGCGTTGTTCGACCGCGCGGTGGCGGCGGGCCACGGCGCGCACGCGATCGCGAGCGTCATCGAGGAGATCCGGTGAAGTACCTGGGCAAGAAGGCCGTCGTCACCGGCGGCACGCACGGCATGGGCCTCGCGGTGGTGCGCGCCCTGCTCGACGGCGGCGCGGAGGTGCTGCTGACCGGCCGCGACGTTTCGCCGCTGGCGGGGAAGCTGCCGGGCAAGGCGCACCTGCTGTCGTCGGACGCGGCCCGCCTGACCGACGTCGACGAGCTCGGCGCGGTCGCCGCTTCGACGCTCGGCGACGTGGACCTGGTGTTCGTCAACGTCGGCTTTTCGACGCTGACGCCGTACGAGTCGGCGACGCCCGAGGTGTACGACCGCACCTTCGACGTCAACACCAAGGGCGCGTACTTCACGGCGCAGAAGCTGGCTCCGCTGGTGCGCGCCGGTGGTTCGTTCGTCTTCACGACGTCGGTCGCGGCCGGCGCCGGGATCGCCGGGATGGGCCTGTACTCGGCGGCGAAGTCGGCGGTGCGGTCGTTCGCGCGCACGTACGCGGCCGAGCTGGCGCCGCGCGGGATCCGGGTCAACGTGGTCAGCCCGGGCTACACGGACACGCCGACGATGGGCGTCACCGGCGTCCCGGCCGAAGTGCTGGCGCAGTTCAAGACGGCCGGCGACGAGATCACGCCGTTGAAGCGCCACGCGACTTCGGCGGAAGTGGCGGCGGCGGTGCTGTTCCTGGCCTTCGAGGCGACGTTCACCACCGGCGCCGACCTCCCCGTCGACGGCGGTCTCGGCCAGCGCCTCACCCTGCCCGCTTGACGTGCACGGCGAGCCCTTCCGCGCCCGGCGCGCGGTCGGGGCGCAGGACGAGGTCGTCGTCGTAGTCGCCGCCGTTCTGGGTGCGGAACGGGATCGGCTCGGCCGTTTCCAGCGTGCTCAGGCGCGTCCGCAGTAGCTCGCGGGCGGCGGCGAACTCCTCGCCGGACACCCGGTCGGCGCCGTGGACCGCGACCGGCGGCAGCACCGACATCCCGGCGTAGAACAGCGTCCCGTGGTGCAGCGGGAACAGGACGTCGGCCAGCGCGCCGTTCACCCCGCGCGGCCCCATGGCCGGTTCGCGGGCACCCGCGGTGAGCACCACCACCGCGCGCTTGCCCGCGAGCCGGCCCTCGCCGTAGCGCAGCGTCCGGCCGTCCGCGCCGCGGACGCCGTACCCGAAGCCCTTGACGAAAACGCGGTCGAACCAGCCCTTCAGGATCGCCGGCAGGCCGTACCACCAGAGCGGGAACTGCACGACGACCGCGTCCGCCCAGTCCAGTTTTTCCTGCTCCGCGACGATGTCCGGGCTCAGCTGGCCCCGCGCGTGCGCCCGGGCCGACGTCGCCCCGACGACCAGCCGCCCGTCCCCGGCCTCGGCCCCGAAGTCGGCGGCGTCGACCACCGGGTTCCACTTCATCGCGTAGAGGTCCGACTCCCGCATGTCGTGCCCGAGCGCCCGCAGCGTGCGGAGCCCGTCGTCGCGGAGGGCCCCGCTCAGCGAGCGCGGCTCGGGGTGCGCGAAAACCCACAAGACGTTCATGACCTCGATGGTCACGCGGTTCGCGGGCCGATTCGAGTGGCCCGATGGCCAACCTGTGCAAGAATCGGGCCATGGCCGCATTCGTGCACCCGGACCGCCACCACGTCGCCGTGCTCGTCCGCCACGGCATGCTCGTGATGGAGCTCGGCATCGTCCACCGGCTGTTCGGCCAGGCGCGTTCGGCGTCGGGCGAGCCGCTGTACGAGGTCGTGACCTGCACGCTCGAGCCCGGCCCGGTGCGCACCGACTCGGACTTCACCATCCCGGTCGACCGCGGCCCGGAGGTGCTGGCCGAGGCCGACACGGTGCTCGTGCCGGCGTCGCTGGCCGAGTACGAGCCGATGGCCCGCGTGCTGACCCCGCCGCTCAAGGGCGCGCTGGCGCGCATCCCGGAGCACGCGCGGATCGCGTCGATCTGCACCGGCGCGTTCGTCCTCGCCGCGGCCGGGCTCCTCGACGGCCGCCCCGCCACCACGCATTGGCGCTCCGCCGAGGAACTGCAGGACCGCTTCCCCGAGGTCGACGTCGACCCCTGCGTCCTCTACACCGACGACGGCGACGTCCTGACCTCGGCGGGCGTCGCCGCCGGCATCGACCTGGTGCTGCACATGATCCGCCGTGACCACGGCGCCGCCGTGGCCAACGAAGTCGCCCGCGGCACGGTCGTCTCCCCGCACCGCGAGGGCGGCCAGGCCCAGTTCGTCCGCCGCCCGGTGCCCGAGCCGCGCACGTCGTCGACGAAGGAAGCCCGCGCGTGGGCCCTGGAGAACCTGCACCGGCCGCTGACCTTGCGCGAACTCGCCGCCCGCGAGGCCATGAGCACCCGTACCTTCACCCGCCGCTTCCGCGAAGAGGTCGGCATCTCGGCCCTGCAGTGGCTGACGCAGCAACGCGTCGAGCGCGCCCGCCAGCTCCTCGAGGAGAGCGACCTCCCGGTCGACCGCGTCGCCACGGAAGCCGGCTTCGGCACGGCGGCCTCCCTGCGCCAGCACTTCCAGGCCGCGCTCGGGGTGTCGCCGAGCGCGTACCGCTCGACGTTCCGCGGCGAACTGGCGGCGCAAGCCGGGTAAATCCCGCTAGCGTCGGCGCATGGACGACTTCTACGCCAGCCACAGCCGGTTCTCGGACCCGGGCGCGCAGGCGTCCTGGCTCGACGCGACACCCCGCGACGTCGCGGCTCTGCGCGCGGCCGCGTTCCAGTTGGTGTTCCATTACTGGGCCCACGGCGACATCACGCAGCACGGGTTTCCCGCGTCGCGCCACGAAGAGATCACCTTGCGCTACGCATCGGACATGTTCGCGCGCCTGCGCGAACTCGACCCGGCACCACCCGGTGGACCGCGCCCGCCGCTGCACCGCATCGTCGGCTGCTGCCGTGACCACACCCTCCTGTTCGTCTCGATGGCCCGCCACCACGGCATCCCGGCGCGGCTCCGCGTCGGCTTCGCCGGCTACCTGATGCCCGGCTGGTACCTCGACCACGTCGTCGCCGAAGTCCACGACGGCACCGACTGGCACTTGGTCGAACCGGGCTTCGCCGAGCCGGGCGAAGTCGGGTTCGACCTCCTCGACGTCCCCCGCGACCACTTCCTGACCGGCGCCGACGCGTGGACGGCCGCCCGCGCGGGCGACCTCGACCCGGCCCGGCTGGTCGTCTCCCCGGACCTGGATGCGCCGTTCCTGCGCGGCCTCCCGTACGCGCGCCACAACCTCGTGCTCGACCTCGCCGCGCTCAACAAGCACGAGATGCTCCAGTGGGACGCCTGGGGCGACCTCGACGACGCCCCCGAGCTCGTCCCGGCAGCCCTCGCCCGCGCCGACGAGCTCGCCGAGCTGATGGCCGACGCCGACGTCGATCAGCTCCGGGTGGCGTTCGAGGCCGACGACGTCCGGGTGCCGCCGGTGATCCGCTCGTTCACCCCGCCGGTACAGCTCCCGGTCGAGGTAGTGCTTCGCTGATCTCGACGGCGGTCCGCACGAACCGCGCGATCCGCTGGTCTCGCGCGCCGGCCGCCCAGGCGAGCGCGAGCGCGTACGGCGTCGCGTCCACCACCGGCCGGTAGACGACGTCGTGCCGCGACCGCAGATCGGCCACCGACGCGGGCAGCAGCGCGATCGCCTGCCCGAGCGCGACGGCCTCGAGCAGCTGGGAGCTGTCCCGCACCACCGGCCCCGGCGTCACCGGCCCACCGGTGACGTCCTGCCCCGACCAGTACGCCCGCTCCGCGTCGGACGACCCCGGCCAGCGCGGCGTCGCCCGCCCGGCGAAGTCGGCACAGGCCAGCACCGACCGCCGAGCCAGCTCGTGCCCCGAAGGCAGCGCGGCCACCCGCGGCTCGCTGACGAGCACTTCGACGTCCAGCCCGTCGTGGTCACCCGGGCACCCGAGTACCGCGACGTCGGCCTGGCCATCCCGCAGCAGGTCGGCCTGCTCACCGAACCCGCTGACCCGGATGTCCACCGGATCCGGGTGGGCGTCGGCGATCCGCCGCAGCAGATCGGTCGCGACCCCGGGCTTGGCGGTGACGACGAGCGCCGGCAACCGTTGCGCGGCCCGCCGCGTCCGTCGCACCGCCGCGGTGACGGCGTCCAGCGCCTTCGCCGACTCGGCGAACAGGACGTTCCCGGCCGGCGTGAGCGCCACGTGCCGGCTGGTGCGTTCGAAGAGCTGCACGCCGAGCCGCCGCTCCAGCAACCGGATCGCCCGGGAGAGGGGAGGCTGCGCCATCCCGAGCCGCTCGGCGGCGCGGGAGAAGTTCAGCTCCTCGGCGACCGCACGGAAATACCGCAGCTCACGGACCTCGACATCGTCCATACCGGGAGAGTATCGCGGCAGAGTCCACAGGTCTTTCCCTTTCTGTTTCGCGAATGGTGGAGTTGGTGTCGATAACTCCACAAAGGACGGATAGTGATGACGGAAGCGCAGCGGAACAAGGAAGTGGTCCTCTGTTTCCTCCGGGCGGCGTTCGAGGAGAAGCGGCCGGTGGAGGCGTTCGAGTTGTACGTGGGGGAGGAGTACGTCCAGCACAACCCGCACGCGCCGGGAGGTGCGTCGGAATCGGCCGGGTACCTGGCGCGGTTCGTGGCCGGTTTTCCGGAGTTGCGGTTGGAGGTCCGGCGGGTGGTGGCGGAGGACGATCTGGTGTGCACGCACAGCTTGATGCGCTTGACGCCGGATTCGCGGGGGAGCGCGATCGCGGACGTGATGCGGGTGCGGGAGGGGCGGATCGTGGAGCACTGGGATGTGGTGCAGGAGGTGCCCGAGGTGACGACGAGCGGGAACCCGGTGGTTTAGCCGGGCCGGGTCCGCGGCCGCCCGGGGGTGTGATGAGGGAGCGCGGGGCGCAGCTACGGGGCGATGCCGTTGAGGATGGTTCGGATCACCGCGGCCGGCTCGGGCGGGTTGGTTCGGCTCGCGTGGGGGAAGATCGTGCCCAGCACCGTCTCGTGGCAGTAGCCCACCAGGAGGGCCGCGGCCGCGTCCACTTCGGACTCGGGGTGGAGCCGGCCGAGGGCTTGCTCCTCCTTCAGGTACGCCAGGAGGCGGTCGCGCCAGTGGCCCGGGCGCTCGCCGAGGTCGGCGAAGCGCTGGAGGACCTCTGGGTTGCCGTAAAGGCCGCTGAACGCCGGGACGATCACGCGGTGCAGGCCGAGGCCGTACTCCAGGTGACGGTGGAGGTTTTCCGCCACCGTTCCCTCGCCCGCCACCGGCAGCTCGCCCAGGAACGACTCCGCCGCGCGCACGTGCCGGTCCAGGCCCCAGGCCACCAGCTCCTCCTTGTCGGAGAAGTGGTTGTACAGCACGCCGTCGGCGACGCCGGCCGTTCGCGCTATCTCGCGTACGGTCAGCCCCGTTGTGCCGCGGGTGGCGATCAGCTTCTCGGCGGCTTCGACCAGGAGGTCGTGCAGGGACTGCCCGTCCTTCTGGGCCGCGGCTTTCCTCGGTGACATCACCGCCATCGTACGGGGACCCTCGTCACGACCTCCTTCCCGTGACCAGCCACGCCGTGCCGCGTAGCCGGACCGCGTCCGGCGTGGCGAATGGTTCCAGTGCCGCTGTCAGTGCGTCGGTCGCGTGGGCCGCCGTCGCGCCGTCGACCAGGCCCAGGTGGTGGCGGACCGGGCCCCAGCCGGCGATGAACCCCGCCGCGTCCGGGACGTCGTGGCCCCAGACCTGGTCCGCCTCGACGTGGGTGCACGCCACGTCTTCAAAGCCGGCTTCGGTCAGCACCGCCTTCGTGCGGTCCGGGTCCGCGAACGACGTCGGGCCGCTGCCGTCCGGGCCGGTGGGCTGCGGCAGGTACGCCGCCATCGCGCCGAACAGGCGGCCGAGGTCCGTGCCGGACAGCGCGGTCAGGCACAGGAACGCCAGGCGCCCGCCGGGGCTCAGCGCTCGCCGGACGTTGGCGAACGCCGCCACCGGGTCGGCGAAGAACATGACGCCGAACCGGCTGACCGCCAAGTCGAACCCGCCTTCGGCGAACGGGTGGACCTGGACGTCACCCTGCTCGAACTCCACGTTCGGCACCTCCGCCGCCCGGGCCCGCGCGGTCGCCAGCATCGGCCCGGACAGGTCCACCCCGGTCGCGGAGCGGGCGCGCGCCGCCGCCAGCCGGGTCAGCTGGCCGTTGCCGCAGCCGATGTCGAGCACCCGGTCGTCCGGGTGCACCTGATCGAGCAGGTAGCCGTTGAAACCGCTGTTCACCGCGTCATAGCGGTCGGCATTCGTCGCCCAATGGTCCCCCTCGTAGCCGTTCCACGCCGCGGCCTGTGCGGTGTTGACGATCCCGGTCATCGCGTCCCCTCCTTCATGAACACACGTTCATGAACATATGTTCATCGTGGCCCGCGAACGGGCCGCCCGTCAAGTTGCGAGCCATCGATCACCTGTTCGAGTGGTCGACCGCGATGTGCAGCGCCGCGAGTCGGGAAGGGGCCGCGATCACCTCGTACGCCGCCACCCGATCGCCGTCGACCACCACCAGAAGCGCGAGCGAAAGCCGCCCCCGCGGGGCGACGACGACCCCGATCGAGCCGTCGATCAACGCCGCTTCGGCGAACCGCGCCCGCTTCCCGAACACCCGCGTTTCCGCCGCCACCGCCCGCGCGCCACGCACCTCCAGCGCCGCCCCAGGCGGCAGGGCGGCCGCGTCCGCGCGACGGACGACGTCCGGTGCCAGCACATCGAGCAGGGCGCCGAGGTCACCCCCGCGGGCCGCGGTCAGGAACGCGTCCACCACCTGGCGGTGCCGAGCCAGATCGGCAGGCGGCAGCGGGGACGTGCCCCGCACTCGTTGCCGCGCGCGGCTCGCCAGCTTCTTCGCCGCCACCGGGGTGCGGTCCAGCACCGGCGCGATCCGGTCGAACGGCACCGCGAACAAGTCGTGCAGCACGAACGCGATCCGCTCGGCCGGCCCCAGCGCGTCCAGCACGACGAGCAGCGCCCGGCCCACCGCGTCGGCCAGCTCGGCTTCCCCCGCCGGATCGGCGTCGTCGACCGGCTCCGGCACCCCCGCGAACGGCTCCTCGCCGCGCGCCTTCCGGGAGCGCAGGACGTCGAGGCAGACGCGGGAAACGACCGTGGTCAGCCACGCCGCCAGGTTGTCGACGGACCCGGTCCGGGTGAGCCGCAGCCACGCTTCTTGGACGGCGTCGTCCGCTTCGGCCGCCGAGCCGAGCATCCGGTAGGCCAGCCCGCGCAGCCGGCCGCGTTCGGCCTCGAACAACTCCGCCAGCTCGTCCATCGGTCACCTTTCGCCGCCACCCACCGTCGCCTTGCTGACGAACACCGACAAGCAGAGGTGACCGAATGAGCTTGCTGACCCCCGCCGAGCTGGGCGATTGGCGCCTGCCGAACCGCGTTGTGCTGGCGCCGACCACCCGCGCCCGCGTCCCCGGCGGCGTACCCGGCGACCTCCAGGTCGCGTACTACGCGCAGCGCGCCGGCGCCGGGCTCGTCGTCGCCGAGGGGACCTGGGTGAGCGAACGGGCCATCGGCTTCGAGAACGTTCCCGGCCTGTACACCGAAGCGCAGGTCGCG
Source organism: Amycolatopsis sp. FBCC-B4732 (assembly GCF_023008405.1). NCBI lineage: Bacteria > Bacillati > Actinomycetota > Actinomycetes > Pseudonocardiales > Pseudonocardiaceae > Amycolatopsis > Amycolatopsis sp. FBCC-B4732. The sequence continues at coordinate 7,245,029 of NZ_CP095376.1, read as the reverse complement.
GGCTGGCGGCGGGTCACCGACGTCGTGCACTCGCTCGGCGGGCGGATCGTGGTGCAGCTGTGGCACACCGGGGCGGTTTCGCACCCCGACCTGCTCGGCGCGCGGCCGGCCGGGCCGTCGGCGGTGAACCCGGAAGAGCCGGTGCACACCGCCGCCGGACGGCGTTCGACGGGGACGCCGCGCGAGCTGAGCGTCGCCGAAATCCGGGCGACCGTCGCGGACTACGGCGCGGCGGCGGAGAACGCGCGCCGCGCCGGGTTCGACGGCGTCGAGATCGCGGCCAACGGCGTGTACCTGCTCGGCCAGTTCCTGCACCCGCGGCTCAACCACCGCACCGACGCCTACGGCGGGTCCGCGGCCAACCGGCGCCGGCTGCTCACCGAAGTCGTCGACGCGGTCGGCGAGCACGGCCGCGTCGGCGTCCGGCTGTCGCCGTGGTGGACCGGCGGACTGTTCACTGTGGACGAAGAGTTGCGTACCGAGTACGACGCTCTGGTCGCCGCGCTCGACGTGGACTACCTGCACCTGCGCGGGCCCGACACCGGACCGGACTTCGCCGCCTTCGCCCGCTACCGGCGGCTGTTCGACGGTTTCTTGATCGTCAACAACGGCTTCGGCCGCGACACCGGGAACGCCGTGCTCGACGCGGGGATCGCCGACGCCGTGTCGTTCGCCCGGCACTTCGTCGCGAACCCGGACCTGGTGACGCGGTTCGCGCTCGACCTCCCGCTCGCCCCCGGCGACCCGGCGACGTACTACGGCGGCGGGGCGGCCGGGTACGTCGATCAGCCGCAGGCGTCGGCGATGGCGGCGGTGTCCCAGTAGAACGGCCGGACCTCGGTGATGCGTCCGCCGGTCACGGTGATCGTCCGGAGGATCGGGAAGTCGAGCTCCCGGCCGGTGGCGCGGGCCCGCGCGTGCACGTGGGTCAGGACGACGAGCGGCGAGGTCGTGGCGAGGAACGCCTGGTCCACCAGCTCGAAGACGTCCCAGGTGCGGCTCATGGCGGCGAAGAACGCCGCCATGCCTCGTGCCGCGCCAGTCGCCGCCGTACAGCAGGTTGGCGGCCTGGTGCAGCACGACGTCGGGGGCGAAGAACGGGGCCAGAGCGGCGAAGTCGCCCTCGGTCAGGACGCCGCCTCCGCGGCGTACATGCCTTCGAGAACGGCGACGGGATCGGTGCGCATGTCCGCCACCGTGCCGCACCGGCGGGCGCGCCACCGGCGGGAATCGGACGTCGGGCTACTCCTCCTGGCACCACACCGCCAGCTCGCTCCCGCCAGGTTCGCGGAAGTGGAACCGCCGGCCGCCAGGGAAGGAGAACGGTTCCTTCGTCACCACGCCGCCCGCCGACACCACCGCCTCGCGGGCGGCGGTCAGGTCGCCGGTGCGGATCGCGATCAGGGGTGCGCTCGTCCGCTCCGCCGCGTCGGACTGGAACCCGAACGTGAGGCCGGGGGCCCGGACGTCGGTGTAGTCCGGGCCGTACGGGGTCACGCTCCAGCCGAACGCGCGCTCGAAGAACTGCCCGGACACCGTGGCCGAGGTGGACGGGAACTCGGTGAAATCGACTTCGTACATGCCGCCGACGCTAGCGGCGACCACCGACAAAACCGCGCGAGCGAGCCACGGCCAGCCCGCCGAGGGCCACCGCGACCAGCCCGATCACCAGTGCCGCGTAGCCGCCGACGATCCCGTAGCCGGTGCCCGGGCCCCCCTCGGCGGCGGCCACCACCCAGCCGCCGACGACCCCGCCCGCCACCCCGGTGACCAGTGCGACGAGCGCTCCCTTGCCGCGACGGAGGGCCAGGCCGCCCGCGAGCACGCCGGCGATGCCCAGCGCCGCTCCCAGCAGGGACCAGAGCCGTCCGGGCGTCATGGCGTAAGTGCTGACGGCGGCGATGTCTTGGACGTCCACGAGCTGCTCCTTCGATTGCCGGACCGGACGTCTCCGAGCATGTCCGCGCGGGCGCCGCCGGTCGTCGTGCGGACGTCGGCACCGCGCTACCGCGTTCGCGGTAGCCGGGAAATGCTCCCTGCGCGGCAGTTCCGCGCGGCTAGGGTGCGGGGGTGAGCCGCGCGCGGATCGTGGACGGGGTGATCGCCGCCGGGGTGGCGGCGGCCCTGCTGAGCGCCGGGCTGTCCACCGGCCACCAGCCGGGGGCGCTCGACCCGCTGGGGTACGCGGCACTCGTCGCGGGCGGGCTGGCGCTGGCCGCGCGTCGGCGGGCGCCGGTCGTCGTGCTGGGGGCGACCGCGGGGTGCGCGCTGGTCTACCAGGCCGCCGGGTTCGAAGTGCCCGTCGTGGCCTACCTCTTCGCCGTGTACGCCGCGGTCCGGGCGGGGCACCGGGTCGCCGCGGTGGTGGCGTCGGTGATCATGCTGGCCGCGGTCCCGCTCACGCTCCTGGCGTCCGGGCTGCCCGACGCGAGCCAGGCCTTCACGCGATCTCGGGACGTCCTCCAGCTGGCGTGGCTGATCGCGGCCGGCGCGGCGGGGGAGGCGCTGCGCCAGGCCGAGCGCCGCGCCGACGAAGCCGAGCGCACCCGGGAGGAAACCGCGCGCAGGCGGGCCGACGAGGAGCGTCTGCACATCGCGCGCGAGCTGCACGACTCGCTCACCCACCAGATCTCCGTCATCAAGGTGCAGGCCGAAGTCGCCGTCCACCTGGCGCACAAGCGCGGCGAGGACGTGCCGAAGTCCCTGCTGGCGATCCGGGACGCCGGTCGCGAAGCCGCACGGGAACTGCGCGCGACCCTGGAGGCGTTGCGCGACGACGAAAAGAACCCGCCGCGCGGCCTCGACGACGTCCCGGAACTCGTGCGCCAGGCCCGGACCGCGGGCCTCGACGCGCGGCTCACCGTCGAAGGCGACGGCACCGGCGTGCCCGCGGCGGTCGGCCGGACCGCCTACCGGATCGTCCAGGAGGCGCTGACCAACGTCGCCCGGACGCCGCCGCGGCCACCGCGTCGGTCCGGATCGACCACCGGCCCGGCGCGCTCGTCATCCGCGTCGACGACGACGGCCGGGCCACTGTGGACACCGCGCCGGCGCCGGGTGTCGGCCTGCTCGGGATGCGCGAACGCGTCACCGCGCTCGGCGGACGCCTCCAGGCCGCTCCCCGCACCGAGGGCGGCTTCCGCGTCGAGGCCGAACTGCCCGTGGACCACCCGGCATGATCCGCGTCCTGCTGGCCGACGACCAGCCGCTCATCCGCAGCGGCTTCCGGGCCCTCCTGGACGCCGAGGACGGCGTCGAGGTGGTCGCCGAAGCCGCCGACGGCCGCGAAGCCGTGGAACTGGCCCGGGAACACCTGCCGGACATCGTGCTCCTCGACGTCCGGATGCCGGGCGTGGACGGCCTCGAAGCGACCTGCCGCATCGCCGCCGACCCGGCGCTGGCCGCCGTGCACGTCGTCATCCTGACCAACTACGGCCTGGACGAATACGTCTTCGAAGCCCTGCGCGCCGGCGCGGCCGGGTCCTCGTCAAGGACATCCGGCCGGAGGACTTCCTGCACGCCGTCCGCGTCGCCGCCCGGGGGGACGCCCTGCTCGCGCCGTCGATCACCCGCAAGCTGATCGACCGGTACGTCACCCAGCCGCCCGTGCCCGGCGCCGGGCTCGCGGAGCTGACCAACCGCGAGCGCGAGGCCGTCGCCCTGGTCGCGCGGGGCCTGTCCAACGACGAAATCGCCGCGCGGATGGTGATCAGCCCGCTGACCGCGAAGACGCACGTCAACCGGGCCATGGCCAAGCTGCGGGCCCGCGACCGCGCGCAGCTGGTGGTGTTCGCCTACGAGTCCGGTCTCGTGCCGCCGGGGCCTCAGGCCGGGCGGCCCGCGCCCGCGTAGTCGTCGCCCTTCGAGTGGTACGTGTGGATCTGGATGGCCTGGCCCTCGGTCGGCGCGTTGATCATCAATCCGTTGCCCAGGTAGAGGCCCACGTGGTGGATGCGGGTCGCCGGGCTGCCGTAGAACACGAGGTCGCCGAGGCGCGGCTCTTCCGAAGCCGGGACCGGGGGCAGCGCGCGGAACTGGCTGTCGGCCGTCCGCGGCAGGTTCACGCCCGCGCTGTCGTAGGACGCCTTCGTCAGGCCGGAGCAGTCGAAGCCCGCCGCGCCCGCGTCCGGGCCGTTGCCGCCCCAGACGTAGGGGAGGCCCAGCTGGCCCAGCGCGAAGCGGGTCGCCTGGACGCGGGGCGAACTCGCCGAGGCCGGGTCCAGCGACAGCGTCGCGTACAGCTGCGCCGTGCCGAGGACCCGCTGGCGGAACAGTTCGGCGTCGCCGCCCGGGTGGTAGGCGGCGATCGCCTTCCACCAGCCGGTGCCGGCGCCGAGGTCGGTGCCGCCCGCGCAGAGCGCCCGGCCGGCCGCGACCGGCGCGTCGTCGCCGTACTTCTTCGCCTGCGCCGAGGACAGCCCGAGCAGGTTCCCGCCACTGCGGCCGTGGTTCGACGCCGCCGAGCCCACGCCCGCGAGGGTGACCCAGGAGAGGTGGCAGGACGGGTCTTCCTTCCGCAGCGCCAGCTCGCCGTTCGCGTAGCCGATCAGGGCGTTCGCGGGGATGTCGAGGGGGCCGGCCAGCTGCTCGGCCCACTGCTGCAGCGGGCTCTTGCCGCCCTGGCCGGACGCGCCCTGGCCCGGTTCCTGCGCCTTCACGGGTGCGCTGACCTCGAGGACCGACGGACCCGAAGCCACGTCTCGCGCCACCGGCAGCGGGGCGGGCGCGGGTTCCGGCGAGCGGTCGGCCAGCAGCCAGCCCGCCGTCGCCAGGCCCGCGACGAGCGGCAGGGCGACGAGCCCGCGCAGGGCCGCCCCACGGGCCCAGGAACTCGGCTTCGTCGTCACGGGGTCCAACTTAGAAGAGCGCACCTCTTACTGAACGACTGAGTAGCTTGCACGTTAGGGGGACTCCCATATGGTGGACACATGGCTGAGATCGACGCTGCCCGGTTGGCCGAGGCGCTCCAAGATCGGTACGCGAAGATCGACGTCGTCGAGCGCACCGGCTCCACCAACGCCGACCTGCGGAAAGCGGTCGAGGAGGGCGCTGCGGACCGGACCGTTCTCCTCGCCGAGGAGCAGACCGCGGGGGTGGGCCGCCGCGCCCGGCCGTGGAGCTCGCCGAAGGGCGCCGGGCTGTACCTGAGCGTCGCGCTCCGGCCGGGCGTCCCGTTCGCCGCGCTCGGCTCGCTCTCCGTCGTCGCCGGGCTCGCCGTGCGCGCGGCCGCCGCGTCCGTCGGGGTCGACGCCGCGCTGAAGTGGCCGAACGACGTCCTCATCGGCGGCGCCAAGTGCGCCGGGATCCTCGCCGAAGCCGTCGCCGGCACCGAGCCGTCGATCGTGCTCGGCATCGGCCTCAACGTGCTGCCGCTCGGCGACGTCACGCCGGGGCCCGGCGGGCTGCCCGCGACGTCGCTCGCGGAGCAGGGCGCCACCACCACCGACCGCACCGACGTCGCCGTCGCGCTGCTCAGCGGGTTCGCCGACCTGGAACGGCGCTGGCGGCTGGCCGCCGGCGACCTCACCGAGGCCGGGCTGCTCGGCGACTACCGGGCGCACTGTGCGACCCTCGGCCAGGACGTCGAGGTCCAGTTGCCGGACGGGACGTCGCTCACCGGGCGCGCGGCCGACATCGACGCCGCCGGGCAGCTTCAGGTCGACATGGCGGGCGGCCAGCGGCACACGGTGTTCGCGGGTGACGTGGTGCACGTCCGCCGCGCCTGATTTCTCGGGGCGTTGCACTCACCGGCCGAGCGTCTCGCCGGTACGGTGAGGCGATACCGCCGCACCGACCTTGGGAGCGTCCGCCGTGGCTTATCCGGACGAATTGCTCAGCGAGCAAGAGCACGTCGTGGTGCACAGTCACCCCCACTTCAAGATGCTGATCTTCCCGACGCTCGCGTTCCTGGTCACCCTGGGCGCGGGCATCTGGCTCGCGATCCTCGCGAAGGACGCCGGCTCGCCGTGGAACACGGTCGGGCTGATCGCCATCGCGGTCGTCGCGCTGGTGCTGATCGTGTGGCTGTTCCTGGCCCCGCTGGTGCGCTGGCGGACCACCCACTTCATCGTGACGACGGACCGCCTCATCGCCCGCGAGGGCGTGCTCAAGCGCACCGGCATCGACATCCCGATGGGCCGCATCAACAGCGTCCAGTTCGAGCACGGCCTGCTGGACCGGGTGTTCGGCTGCGGCACGCTGATCATCGAGTCCGCGTCGGACGAGCCGCTGCGGTTCGAGGACATCCCGCACGTGGAAAAGGTGCACACGGTCATCTACCGCGAGGTCAACGACAACCCGTACGACGACTACCGGCCGGGTGCCCAGCAGACCACGCCGTTGCCGCCGCAGGGTGGCGGGCACCCGCCGCGCGGCGAGCGAGGCCGCTGATGGGGACGCGCGAGCTGGGCCTGCCGGAGCGCTCCCCCGCGGCGGGCGAGCTGCCGGAGCGGGTCACGATCTGGGAGGTCGGCCCGCGGGACGGCCTGCAGAACGAGAAGACGATCGTCCCGGTCGAGGTCAAGCTGGAGTTCCTCGACCGGCTCGCCGGCGCCGGGCTCACCACGCTGGAGGCGACCAGCTTCGTGCACCCCAAGTGGGTGCCGCAGCTCGCCGACGCCGAGCAGCTGCTGGCCGGGCTCGACCGCCGCGAAGGCGTCCGGTACCCGGTGCTCGTGCCGAACGAAAAAGGTCTGGACCGGGCCCTCGAGGCCGGTGTCGAGCACATCGCGATCTTCGCCAGCGCCACGGAGACGTTCGCGCGCAAGAACCTCAACTCTTCGCTGGACGAGCAGTTCGCGATGTTCGAGCCGGTCGTCACGCGGGCCCGGGAAGCGGGCGTCGACGTGCGCGGGTACCTCTCGATGTGCTTCGGCGACCCGTGGGAGGGCGTCGTGCCGGCGAAGCAGGTCGCCGACGCCGGCCGCCGGCTGCTGGACATGGGGTGCTCGCAGCTGTCGCTGGGCGACACCATCGGCGTCGCGACCGCGGGCCAGGTGGAAAACCTGATCGGGCTGTTCGGCGATGTCGGTACTTTGGCCGTGCACTTCCACGACACCTACGGTCAGGCTCTCGCGAACACGCTGGCGGCGCTCCGATGTGGAGTGTCGACTGTGGACTCTTCGGCCGGCGGGCTGGGTGGCTGCCCGTACGCCGAGTCGGCGACCGGGAACCTGGCGACCGAGGATCTCGTGTGGATGTTGAGCGGCCTCGGCGTGGAAACCGGAGTCGACCTCGACGTGCTGGTGGCGGCCAGTTCCTGGATGGCGGGTCGGCTCGGCCGCCCGAGCCCGTCCCGCGTGGTCAACGCGCTCAGCTGACGCGGGCCACTGTGCACTACCGAGCCGGAGGATGTGGGTGACGGAGCCTTCCGAGGCGGGCGAGGACGACCTCGACACGGGGCCGGTGCGACTGCCCGGGTCCGGCGGGTACGAGGACGCCCCGACGCCGCCTTCGGGCAGTCCCGCCGCGTGGCCGCACGCCGTGTCGCCGCTGCTGCCGCCGTTCCCGCTGCCCCCGCCACCGCCGATGCCCGCGGCCCCGCCGCCCCCGGTGTCGCCGGCGCCGCTCGCACCCGCGCCGGTTTCGCCGACGCCGTTGCCGCCGCTGGGTTCGCCGCGCACCGAGCGGGAAAGCGTTGTCGCGCTGTTCCTGGTGCACATGTTCCCGATCGGGCACCTGCCGGTCGCCATGGACAAGCCGGCGCGGCAGCTGCCCCTGCCGGAGGACGACCCGGAGGGCTTCGGCCCGAACGACCACCCGGACGCCCGGCTGATCTTCGACGACCAGGCGCTCACCAACGTCACGGCGGGTTTCCGCCGGTCGCCGACCGCGCCGTCGCGGCCGGTGCCGCGGCACCTGACCGACGGGTACGTGCCGTACGCCCACGCGACGCAGGCGGTGTGGATCCGCCGGTTCGTCGTCGGGCACAGCGACCTCGGGCCCGAATACGCGTGGCCGCCGGGCGACCACTACCCGGAGGGCAGCGTCGACCACGGCGAGCCGGTGATGGTCCCGATGAACACCGTGCTCGACCGCTTCGGCCCGGCGCACGGGCGCGTGTTCTTCGCCGACGGCACGCCGTTCGCGGAACGCTCGCTGCCGCCGGGGATGCTGGACGCCGAGTACCGCCGGTACGTCGTGGTGCGCGCGGTGCCGATGTGGCGCGCGGAAACGGCGAACTGGTTCGGCCAGGTCGGCGGGGGTACCCGGTACCGTGCGCTGCTGGCCGCGGACGAGCTCGTGACCCTCGGCTACCTCGCCGAGGCCAAGGGGGAAGAGGATTGATGAACACCCAGTCGATCCAGCGCTGGTTAGGCGTGCTGGGCGTGCCGCCGGAGGTCGTTTCGCTCGGCGCCGAGGTCGACAACGCCTGGTGCCTGATGCAGGGCGAGGACGAGGCGTGGGAGGTGTTCTGGCGGGAGCAGGGCAACCGCTACGACTGGGCGCGGTTCACCAGCGAACAGGTCGCGTGCCACTACCTCTTCGGCCGGCTGGCCTGGGCCCAGGTGGCGCGCGGCGCGGTCGGCCTGCTCCCGGGTTCGTGATGTGCCATGAGGGGCACCTTCATGGCTCTTAAGTCCATGAAGGTGCCCCTCATGGCATTCAGCGCTTGAGGATCGCCAGCGCTTCGTCGTGCACGAGGCCGTTGGTCGACAGCGCGCTCCCGTTGTCGTAGCGCCCGCCGCCGTCCAGGTCGCTGAACCGCCCGCCCGCCTCGGTGACGATCACCTGCGCCGCCGCCACGTCCCACGGGTTCACGATGCACTCCGCCGCGACGTCGAGCGCGCCTTCGGCGACGAGGACGTGCTGCCAGAAGTCGCCGAACGCGCGCGATTCCCAGCACGCGTTCACCAGGTCCAGGTACTTCTCGCGCGAGTGGTACTCGACCCACGAGTTCAAGTCCGTTGTGGACAGATAAGCGTCCGAAAGGGACGAAACGCCGGAGACCGCCAGCCGGCGCGTCCCCGAGGAGTCCGAAGAGAACGCGCCGGAGCCCGTCGCCGCCCACCAGCGGCGGCCCAGCAGGGGCGCGCTGATCATGCCCACCACCGGGTCGCCGTCTTCGACGAGCGCGATCAGCGTCGCCCAGACGGGTACGCCGCGGAGGAAGTTCTTGGTCCCGTCGATCGGGTCGAGCACCCACGCGCGGCCGGTCGCCGCCGAGCCGCCGCGCTCTTCGCCGAGCACCGCGTCGGCCGGGCGTTCCGCCGCCAGCAGGTCGCGGATCGCGTCCTCGACCGCGGTGTCCGCGTCGGTCACCGGGGTGCGGTCGGGTTTGCGCGAGACCGCCAGGTCCAGGGCGCGGAACCGCGCCGTCGTGATCGCGTCGGCGGCGTCAGCCAGCCGGGTGGCGAGGGCCAGATCATCTCCGTAGCCAGGCACGGTCACGATGGTTTCACGCCCCGGCGTCGTAGAGTCGACCAGGTGAGCATGGTCCTACTTGCCGAAGACGATCCGGCCATCGCCGAACCGCTCTCCCGCGCCCTCGAACGCGAGGGATACGAGATCCACGTCGTCACCGACGGTCCTTCGGTCCTCAACGCCACCGCCGCCCAGCGCGTCGACCTGCTCGTGCTGGACCTCGGCCTGCCGGGGATGGACGGCCTGGAGGTGTGCCGGCGGCTGCGCGCCAACGGCACCGAGCTGCCCGTCCTGATGCTCACCGCGCGCACCGACGAGGTCGACTTCGTCGTCGGCCTGGACGCGGGGGCCGACGACTACGTCGCCAAGCCGTTCCGGCTCGCCGAGCTGCTGGCCCGGATCCGCGCGCTGCTGCGCCGCCGGGTGCCCGAGGTGCTCGAGGCGGGCGGGGTGCGGATGGACGTCGGCGCCCGGCTGGTCACCGTCGACCTGCACGAGGTGCAGTTGGCGAACAAGGAGTTCGAGCTGCTGCGCGTGCTCATGAGCCGCGCCGGGCAGGTCGTCAGCCGCGACGAGATCCTCGCGGAGGTCTGGAACGACCTCGAGTCGAAGACGTCCAAGACGCTCGACATGCACATGTCGTGGCTGCGGCGGAAGCTCTCCATCGCCGCCGACGAAGCCGCGGGCCGCACCAGCAAGGCCCACGACGGCGAACGGCGGATCGCGACCGTCCGCGGCGTCGGCTTCCGGTTCAACGCCGAATAAGCCGTGCGCCGCCGCATCCTGCTGGCCATCCTGCTCGCGGTCGCCGTCACCGCGGCGGTCCTCGGCATCCCGCTGGGCATCGTGGCGAGCTGGCAGATCGAGTCGAGCTACCGCGAGACCCTCGCCGAGAACGCGCGTGCGGCCGCGGCGATCCTCGACACCGAGATCGCCAACGGCCAGGAGATCGACCTCGACCAGGTGCGCGCCGCGGTCCCGGTGAACGGGCTGCTCACCGTCCGGGCCAGCGGCCAGATCGAGAAGCGCTACGGCAGCGACCCGGGCCGCGACACGGTCACCGAGACGGCCGACCTCGCCCGCGACGGCAAGGTCGAGATCGCCGTCCCCGCCGGGCCGATGCACGAGCGGCAGACGACGGTGACGCTCGTCGTCGTCCTGCTGGTGCTGCTGTCGATCGGGACCGGCGCGGTGGTGGCGATCGCGACGGCGCGGCGGCTGGCGAAGCCGCTTCGGCACGTCGCCGAACGCGCGGCCCGCCTCGGCGGCGGCGACTTCCGGCCCGACCCGAGCCGCTACGGCGTCGGCGAGCTCGACATGGTCGCCGAGGCGCTGGACGCGTCCGGCACCGCGCTCGCCCAGCTCGTGCAGCGCGAACGCCAGCTCGTCGGCGACGTCTCGCACCAGCTGCGCAGCCGCCTGACGGCGTTGCAGCTGCGGCTGGAACCGCTCACCGTGCACCCGGACGAAGAGGTGGCCGACGAGTCGAAGGCCGCCCAGGAACAGGCCGACCGGCTCGCGGAGGCACTGGACGAGCTGCTGGCGGCGGCGCGCGCGGCCCGCGAGGTCGGCGCGGAACCGGTGGACCTGCCCACGCAGCTGCCGGAAATGGCCCAGGAGTGGCGAGAGCTGCTTCGCTCGGAGGGCCGCAACCTGCGGATGCGCGTGGCCGAGGGCCTGATGGCGCGAGCCACGCCCGGCCGGCTCCGCGAGGTCATCGGGGTGCTGCTCGACAACGCGCTGCGCCACGGTTCGGGAACGGTGACGCTGGCCGCCCGCCGCGGCGACGCCGAGGGCACGGTGGTCATCGAGGTGAGCGATACGGGCCCCGGCGTGCCGGACGAACTCGCCCCGCACATCTTCGAACGCGGCTTCTCCGGCGGCGGCTCCACGGGCGTCGGCCTGGCACTGGCCCGCGCCCTGGTCGAGGCCGACGGCGGGCGGCTGGAGCTGTCCCACCGCCGCCCGGCCGTTTTCAGCCTCTTCCTCAAGGTGCCGCGGCCCAGCGACGTCCCGGAAGTCCGGTGGCCCGCCGAACGAGTCCCGCGCTAGCGGCCACGCGCGGGGCGGGTCGCGGCTCGCGGGTTTGCCGCAAACCGTGCGGTGACGAGCTATCGCCCCAATGCGGCCTTGGTTGCGGCTGACGCACCGAAGGCGGAGTTGGGTGCGTCAGCCGCACCGACGGCCACATTGGGGCGCTCGGCCCGGCCGTCGAACAACCTGCGACGTTGCTCCCACAGCGCGAAGCGGAACAGCCCTGGACGATCACGGCTCAGATCAACCCTTCCCGCAGCGCGTACGCCACCGCGTGCGACCGGTTGCGCAGCTGGAAGCGGTTGGTCACGTCGTGCAGGATGCTCTTCACCGTGCGCTGCGAGTAGCACAGCTGGTCGGCGATCTCCTGCGTCGAATACCCGGCCGCCACCAACCGGAGCACCTCCGTCTCCCGGTTGCTCATGCCACCCATCTGCAGGCCGCGTGGCTGGAGGACCTGGCGCTGCAGGCGGGAAACGCGGTTCAGCAGCCGGCCGAGCAGGTCCGGCGGCAGGGCGCCCTCGCCCGCCGCGGCCGCCTTGATCAGCCGGACGAGCACCTCCGGTCCGGCGTCGGCGCGGCGGGCGACCGCGCAGACGCCGTGCTCGACGGCGTTCAGGACCTCGTTGTCGTCGACTTCGCCCGCGATCAGCACGATGCGGGTGAAGCCCTGGTGGTGCAACGCGGACAGCAGCTGGTTCATCGTCTCGTCGAGCCGGTCGGCGACCAGCAGCGCGACCACGGCCGGGCCGGCCGCGTCCCCGTCCACCACCCGGACTTCGTCCCGCGAACGCAGCGCCACGCAGACGCCGTTGTGCAGGATCGGATCGGTGGCGCGGACCACCACCGGCGTCCTGTCGGATTCGAACATCGTCACCCATTCCCCTCGAACGGTGCGAAGGGGTACACCCCCCACGTCACCACAGTGCCCGTAGAGGTGTCCCGGGCGCATGGGACCGGCGTCCCGATGTTGCCCGGTTGGCTGCCCGTCAGGACCGGCCGAGGCCCGCGTCCCTGGCCCGGACGATCGCCTCGGCGCGGTCGGTGACGTGCAGCTTGGCGAAGACGTTGGAAATGTGGTTCCGGACGGTCTTCGGGCTCAGGCACAGGGTGTTCGCGATGACGCCGTTGCTGTGCCCGGCCGCGATCAGCTCCAGCACCTCGCGCTCGCGCGTGGTCAGCTCCGGGAACACCGGTTCGCTCGCGGGCGCGGACTGGCTGAAGAAGCCGAGCACGCGGTTGGCGATGTCCGGCCCGAAGATGGCTTCGCGCCGGGCGACGGAGCGCACTGCCCGCAGGATCTCGTCCGGCTCGGCGTCCTTGAGCAGGTAGCCCCGGGCACCGGCGCGCATCGCCGCGAAGACCGACTCGCTTTCGTCGGCCATCGTCAGCATCAGCACGCCGGTGTCCGGGTTGGCCGTCACGATGTGCCGGGCCGCTTGGATCCCGGAGAGGTCGGGCAGGTGCAGGTCCATGACGACGACGTCGGGCCGCAGCGCGGCGGCGGCGTCGACCGCGTTCGCGCCGCTGGCGGCCTCGCCGACGACCTCGATCCCCGGTTCGTTCCCCAGCAGCGTCACCACGCCGAACCGGAACAGCGGGTGGTCGTCCACGACCAGGACGCGCAGGCCCATCCCGTCACCTCCCGCCGTCACCCCCTGTAAGGGTAGGGGAATGCGGCCGCGTTCTCACGTGCCCATTTCGCGAAGTTCAGCGGCGGCCTGCCGAGCACGCGTTCCACGGTGTCGAAAACGACGTGTTCGTGCCCGGCGGACGCCTCCTTGAGCGCGAAGAAACCGTCGACGGCTTGGGCGGGCCAGCCGTACTCGCGCATCATCCGCGCACGAGCCGCGCTACGCGGTTCTTCGACGTATTCGATCGGGCGACCGACAGCTTCGGAAAGGAGCGCGACCTGTTCCCGGGTGGTGAGGGCTTCGCCGCCGGTGAGTTCGTAGGTCGCGCCTTCGTGGTCCGACGTCGTGAGGGCGAGGGTCGCGACCGCGGCGATGTCCCGGACGTGCACCAGCGCGGAAGCCGGATCGCCTTCGGGTACGTACACGGCGTTCTCCCCGCGGATGGAGCCGCGCCAGGCGAACCGGTTGTCCATGAAGGCGCCGGGTCGCAGGATCGTCCAGGACGGCCCGGCTTCGCGGATCGCTTGCTCGGCTTCGGCGTGGGCGCGCGTGATCGGGTCCGGCTGTCCGAAGTGGACACCGGTGGTGGACAGCTTGACGAGGTGGGTGGCCCCGGCCTCGGCGGCCGCCCGGGCGACCGCCGCTTCCCTGTCGGCGCTGTGCCCCTGGGTCAGCACGAACACGCGGTCCGAACCGGCGAGCAGCGCGGGCAGGTCCCCGGTGTCCAGGTCGCCCTGGACGACTTCGGCGCGCGGGTCGATCCGGGCCTTCGCCGGGTCGCGGGTCAGGGCGCGGACGGCGGCGCCGGCGTCGAGGAGGGCGGGGACGAGGGCGCGGCCGACCTTGCCGGTGGCGCCGAGTACGAAGATCATCGTGGTTCTCCTAGCGGTGGAGCGGGACGTGGGGGAGCGCGAACGCCGTGACGAGGGCGAGCGCGAGGACGGGCAGCAGGGCGAGGAAAACGCCGTGCGCGCCCGCGGTGTAGGCGAAGCCGAGCGCGACCGGCCCGAGCGCGGAGCCGAGCGAGCGGGCGAGGTTGACCGCGGCGGCGACCGCGCCGCGATCGCCCGGTGGCGCGGTGTTCTGCGTGGCCAGCGCCAGCACCTGGAGGTTGAGGCCGGCCGCGAGGCCGAAGACGACCAGGCAGGCCAGGATTTCGACGAGCCCGTGCAGCGTCGTCAGTCCGAGCACCGCGAGCAGGCCGAGCGCCATGCTGAGCCGCGGCGCCCACCGGTAGGCGCCGGTGCGGGCGATGACCTTGCTCGCGACGACGGAGGAAAGCGCGACGGCGATGGTCATCGGGACCAGCCGCAGCCCGCCTTCCCCGGGGCCGGCGTCGGCCTGCAGGTAGCCGGCGATGTAGTTGACCGAGCCGAGGAACGAGAACCCGGCGAGCACACTGAGCAGCACGGACACGGTGAAGGTCCGGTCGCGGAAGAGCCTGAGCGGGAGCACGGGCGCTTCGGCCCGGCGTTCGACCACCACGAACGCGAGGGCCGCGACCGTCCCGAGCCCGGCCGACCACGGCGTGAGCAGGGTGAACCCGGTGATCGCGACGCCGAGGAGGACGACGCCCGCGAAGTCGAACGGCGCGTCTTTCCGCCGTCGAGGTAGGTCGAGGGTCGTGAGGAGGGCGACGGCGAGCAGCCCGAGCGGCAGGTTGACGAGGAAGATCGACCGCCACCCGGCGAGCCCGGTCAGGAAACCGCCCGCGACCGGCCCGGCGAGGGAGGCGACGGCGAAGCAGACCGAGAACCACCCGAAGTACTTCGCACCTTCGCGGGGCGAGAAGAGCTCGCCGAGCGAAGCGCCGACGGAGACGAAGAGACCGCCGGCACCGGCGCCCTGCAGCACCCGCCCGGCGATGAGCCATGCGGCCGACGGCGCCAGGCCGCAGGCGAGCGAACCGAGCAGGAAGAGGGCGAGCGCGCCCAGGAGCACGCGTTTGCGGCCGTGGACGTCCCCGAGCTTCCCGTACAGGGGAGCGGTGACGCTGCCGGCGAGCAGGTAGGCGGTGGTGACCCAGGCGTAGGCGCCGGTCCCGTCGAATTCGGCGGAGATCCGGGGAAGCGCGGTGGCGACGGCCTGGGCGTCGAGCATCGCGAGGAAAACGGACAGGAACAGGCCCACGAGAGCCGTTTTTCGGGCGCGCTGAGGCGCGATGGTGCTCAAGACGAAGTCCTTTTTTCGTCAGAAGGGACGAGAGGTGCGGACGCGCGGAAAAACGCGTCCCGTCGAGTCGGGAAAAGGCTCCATCGTCACCCGCTGGGCGGGTGCGACCTCTTCGCGCTCGGAAACCACCTCGAATCGTCCCGCTCGCCCGGCCGAACCCGGGCGGCGTCCTCACGAAGGAACACTGACGAGGATGACTCTAGACAACTACATGTCGGAAGACAAGGAGTTTTCGATCCAGTACCGGCGGACCCGGCGATCCGGCGACGCTTCGAGTACCCCGCCGTTGCGCTCGATGGTTCTCGCCGAGGCGACGTTGTCCGCCGCGCAGACCAGCAGGACGCGGGACATGCCCAGGGTGCGCGCTTCGCCCAGGATCCGGCCCAGCGCCCAGCTCGCCAGCCCGCGTCCCCGCGCGGACGGCCGGATGCCGTAGCCGACGTGGCCGAACTGCCGGACGAACTCACCGAAGCCGTGCCGCAGGGCGATCCCGCCGAGCACCCGCTCGCCTTCGACGATCCAGCGGTAGGTGCAGGGCTCGGTGTTCAGCCGCGCCAGCCAGGCCGCGAAGCCCGCGGCGGTGCCGACCCGGTCGGCCGCCTGAAGGCCGAAGCCGTCTTCGTGCGCACCCGGGCCCCACTCGGCGTGCGCGTCCCGCCAGGCGGCGTGCCACCGGACGTCGGGCGGGATCAGCTCGGGCAAGCGCTCAGCGCAGCCGAGTCACCGTGTCGCTGTCCCGGCGCCGCTCGCCCAGCTCGTCCGGGAACACCCACTTCTTGAAGCCCCAGAACCGGAAGAACATCGCGAGCAACATGCCGATGATCGACCCGCTCGCGAAGTCCGCGACCTCCTGCACCAGCCGCGTCACGTGCGGCATCTCCAGGTGGAGCACGTACCTCGACACGTACAGCGGGATCAGGTTCACCACGACCGCGATCCCGCTGATCACGAAGAACAGCGCTGCTTCGTGGTGGCGTTCGCGGCCGCCGCGGGTGCGGAAGGACCACTCGCGGTTGAGGATGTACGACACGATCGTCGCCACGATGATCGCGATCGCCTTCGCCGTGGTCGGTTTCGGCTCCAGCACCGTCAGCTTGAGGACGTACCAGACCCCGTTGTCGACCAGGAACGTCGTGCCGCCCACGATCGCGAACTTCAGCAGCTCCCGGTGCTTGATCAGCACCGAACGCAGTGGTTCCGGCGTGCGCTTGAGCACGGTTTCCACAACGGTCACACCACGCAGTCTAGGAGCACACCGCGGTGACCTGTGGTTCAGGCGGCTTTCCGGTCCTGAATGTCCGGATCCTCAAGGGTCGCCGCGACCCGCCCGGACTCGTCCGGGAACACCCACTTCTTGAACGACCACCAGCGGAACGCCGTCCCCAGCAGCGTCCCGATGACGATGCCGCTGACGAAGTCGGCCACCTCGACGCCGAACGGCGACAGCCGCGGCGCCTGCAGGTCCAGCACGTACCGCGAGAACCACTGCGGCAGCGCGTTCAGGCCCAGCGCGATGCCGCTGAACAGGAAGAACAACGCCGCTTCGTGCGCCCGCTCGCGGCCGCCGCGGGTGCGGAACGACCATTCGCGGTTGGCGACGTAGGAAAAGATCGTCGCGACCAGGACGCCCAGGATCAGCGCCGTCACCGGGTGGGTCCGCAGCACGGTGAACTTCAAGCCGTAGTTGACGGACATCGTGATCACGAAGCTGATCCCGCCGACAACGGCGAAGCGGAGGAGCTCGCGATGCTTTTTCAGCAGCTCGCGCACCGCGCGGACGCTACCCCGTGAGCCAGCCGAAAGCCTTTTCGGGGGTGACGGTCGGCTGCTTCGGGCCCGGGTTCGTGCCCGGCCGCGGCGGCGCGCTGGACGTGGTCGTCGACGCCGGGGGCTCGGCCGACGGCTCGGTCTCGGTCGTCGTCGGCGGGGTCGAGGAAGGCTTCGACGGAGCCGGCTTCGACGGCTTCGTCGGGGTGGTCGACGACGACGGCGGTGTGGTCGTCGGCAGCGGGTCCTCGCCGCACCAGTGGTGCCAGCAGCCGAAGTCGACCGTCACCGGCCGCGCGGACGCCTTGCCGAGCTGCGCCGTGATCGTCACGCGCCCGTCGTCGGGGCGGCCCTTCAGCCGCACCCACAGGTTGACGTGCTGCCCGGGCGCCAGCGCGCTCTTCGTCGTGCAGGTCGCGCCGTCGCCGGACGGCTCGCAGGGGAAGCCGCGCAAGCTCCACCACTGCCAGAGCGGGTGGTCGAAGGTGACCGTGACCGGCTTGTTCGTCTCGCCGGTGTTGCGGACGCGCACGTAGACCAGCGGGTTGCGGGTCCACGGGAACGCCGACAGCCCGTCGCCCTGCGCTTCCAGGACCACCGCGTCCGGCGGCTGCTTCACGGTGACTTCGACGCTCACCCGGACGTTGACCTGCACGCCCGCGGTGACCGTCCCGGTGACCGTGCCGCCCTTGGCGTCGTCGTCGGCCCGCAGGCGGAAGTTCAGGGTGGCGCTCTGGCCGGGCTGCAGGCCGCTGCCGGTCTTGCAGACGACCGTGCCGTCACCGCCCGGGCAGTTCACCGAGATCGGCGCGCTGCCGCCCTGCGCGAACGCCATCGGCGCGCCGCCGCCCGCCGCGTCGACGGCGTGCACGCCCGGCGGCAGCTTCAGCGCGACGGCCACCGGCTCGGACACGCTGCCGCCGTCGTTGCGGACGGTGATCGGCAGGTTCGTCGCGGAGCCCGGGCTCAGCTCGACGCCGTCCGGCGGGGTCGTCGCCGACATCGACGGCGGGGCCGGCGCGGACGGCGCCGGGGGTGCCGGCGGCGCGGGTGCGGGCGGCTGGACGGGCGGCTGCGCGGGTTCCACCGGGGGCGGCGCGGGCGGGGCCGGGGGCTGCGGCGGCTGCGGAGCGGGCGGCTGAACCGGCTGGGGCTGGGGCTTCGGCGCGGGTGGCTGGACGGGCTGGACGACCGGGGGCGGCACGGCGGCCGCGACCGGGATCTCCTGGGCCCCGCCGCCGGCGGTGAGCGCGACGACGACGGCCGCGACGACCGCCGCGCCCGAGGCGGCCACTCCGGCGAACTGGCGGGGTCCGGCCGCGGCGGCGCCCGCGGCCGCACCGGCCTTGCCCCCGGCGGCCGCACCCGCGGCGGCGGCCGCACCGGCTGCCGCCGCCGTGGCCGCGCTCGCCTTCGCGGCGCCGATGGTGGCGAGGTAGCCGAGGGCCGCGCCGCCCAGGACGATCGGGGCGATGATCGCGCGCAACCCGCCGTTGACGTCGGCGAGCTCGGCGGCCAGCGCCCGGCAGTTCTCGCACTCGTCGAGGTGGTTCTCGACCTGGTTGCGTTCGCGCTTGGACAGCCCGTCGCGCGTCCAGGCACCCAGCCGGTCGGCGCAGGCGCGGCAGCGTTCCTCGGCGTTCTCCTGCAGGTGGACCTGGAGGTAGGCCTGCCGGAGGCCTTCGCGGGCGCGGTAGGCGAGCGCGGAGACGCCGTTCGCGGTCAGCCCGAGCAGCGGCGCGACCTCGGCCGGGCTCTGCTGCTCGATCTCGGTGTGCCAGAGCACCGCCTGCCAGCGTTCGGGCAGCCGGGCGAACGCCTTCGCGGCCATCGTCCGTTCGAGGCCGGCGACGGCGGTGTCGGAGAACGGGACGGTCAGCGCCTCGGCGGCGGCCCCGCCGACGTCGGACATGTCCTCGTTGAGGTCGACCCGGCGTTCCTTGCGCGTGCGGTCGTACGCCGTGTGACGGAGCGCGGTCAGCAGGTACGCCCGGAAGGCGGTGTCCGGGCCCTTGCCGCCACGCAGCGTGTCCAGCACCTTGGCGAACGCCTCGGACACGAGGTCGTCCGCTTCGGAGCTCGAGCGGGCCAGCTGACGGGCCAGGTTGTGGGCCGCGCCGGTGTGCCGTTCGTAGAGGGCGCCGTAGGAGGCGATCTTCCCCGAGCGGACCTCGGCGATCAGCTCGGCGTCACTCTTTCCGCTGAGATCGGCGGGAACGGTGGACACGGCACTCCTCGGTCGGCTAGGGCCAGGACCTGCCATTACAGGCCGGTCCGGGGCGCGAGACAAGTGTGACTGACCCACCCCGGGCCGTCACGCGGTGGTCGGGGTGTTGACTCCGACGGCGCAGCAAAATCACCCACCCCCGGGTGTCGGCGTGGAAAAGCTTCTTAACAAAACTCGCCAGTACGCGTCACGGGGTCCGGCGAGGCACGTCCTCACCGTGAAGCACCGATCAAGATCCACACGCACCGGACGAAAGGGATGGGGGGCCAGTGGACGTTCCGGCTACGCGCTCCGGCCCCGGTGACGTCCCGCCCCAGGCCCAGTCCGAGCGCGATCGCTCCCTGCGCGCGTTGCGCGCCCGCTGGCGCACGGCGAGCCTGGCCGCGGGCTGGCGGTTCCCCAGCGACTGGGCCCTGCCCGAGGTCGACGCCGTCTGCGCGGCCGTGATGGCCAAGGGACGCGTCGAAGCCGCCGAAACCGCGCTGGCCGGGCTGGCCAGGGCGCGGGCGGCGGCCGGTGCGGGGCTCGCGGAAACCCTCGCCGACCTCGCCGCGCTGCACGCCGTCCTCGACCACGCCGGCGACGGCTTCGTCTCGCCGGACGTCGACGCCACGCCGTCGCGGCTGCTCCGGACCACCGCGCTGGCCTGGGCCGACGTCGCCACCGACCAGCTCGTGCACACCGAGGTCACCGACCCGCTGACCGGCCTGCCCTCGGCCGCGTACCTGCGCACCCGGCTCTACGAGGTCTACCAAGCGGCCGCCGCGCGCGAGCGGCCCGCGGCCGAGGAGCACGTGCTCCTGGTCGTCTCGCTGGACCTCAGCACCGTCGCCGGGTTCCCGCGGCTGACCGGGATGATCCTGGTCGCGGACGCGCTGCGGGCGGTGTTCGACAGCGGGCAGAGCGTCGCTTCGCTCGGGCCGTCCGTCGTCGCCGCGCTGGTCCCGAAGGACGACCGGGTCGGTTCGCACGGCGTGGCGCTGCGGCGGGCGCTGAACGAGCGCCTGTCGGTGGACGCGCAGCTGGCCGACGCGGGGCAGCCCCGCGTGTCCGCGGTGCGGCTGCCCGCCACCCACGAGCTCGCGTGCGACCTGCTGGCGCAGCTCGCGCGAGCGTAGAACGCCCGAAAAGTCCGCTTCCGCCCGGACCTCGCTGACCTGGACCGGGCCGGTCATGATTTCCTGGTGCGGTGACCAGGACCGTATCCACCGACGTCGACGGCGAAGTCGCGGCCAGCTCCCACCACCGGCTGGCCCTGCGGAAGTCACTCGCCCGCCTGTCCGTCCGCCCTCGGTCGATCCTGATCCTGTCGGTGATCCCGCTGGTCGCGATCGGCTACGGCATCTACGGCTGGCAGCACGACTGGGTGCTCGGCGTGGACAGCGCGGTGTACCGGGCGGGCGCTTTGACGCTGCTGCACGGCGACTCGCTCTACGACGCGAACACCCTGCCCAACGAACCGTGGTGGGCGCTGCTGCCGTTCACCTACCCGCCGACGGCGGCGCTGATCTTCGTCCCGCTCGCGGCCTTCCCGACGCAGATTTCGTGGGGGCTGATCACCGCCGTCTCGCTGGGCGCGATGGCGCTGTCGATCCGGATCGCGATCGGCGCCCTGCCCCGCCCGTCCGCCGACGGGCCGCGCTGGTGGGCCTCGCCGGCCCGCTCGACCATCGTGTTCTTCCTGGTCTTCCTCGGGCTCGAGCCGGTGTGGCGGACGATCTTCCTCGGCCAGATCAACCTGATCCTGATGGCCATGATCCTGCTCGACATGCTGGTCATCGGCGCCCGCGGCAGCCGGTGGGGCGGCGTGCTCGTCGGGGTCGCGGCGGCGATCAAGCTCACGCCGCTGGTGTTCCTCGGGCACCTGTTCGTCACCGGCCGCCGGATGGACGCGATCCGCGGCTTCGCGACGTTCCTGCTGCTGCAGGGCCTGATGTTCCTGATCAATTCGCACGACGCGGCCAAGTACTGGACCGTGACGCTGCCCGACACCGGCCGGATCGGGCCGGTGCACTGGGCGGGCAACCAGTCGCTGAACGCGCTGATGAACCGGGCCACCGACCTCGCGCCGTGGGCGTCGAAGGCCGCGATGGGCATCGGCTTCCTGCTCGCGATCCCGGCGCTGTGGCTGCTCATGCGGTTCCACCGCAAGGGGCAGGCGCTGGCCGCGCTGCTCGTCACGGCCTTCTGGACGCTGCTGATCTCGCCGATCTCGTGGACCCACCACTGGGTGTGGGTCATCCCGCTGATCGTGCTGCTGGTCTCGCGGCTGCCGAAGACCACCCCGAAGACGGCGTGGAAGCGCTGGGTCGGGACGTTCCTCGCGGCGTTCGTGTTCGTCAGCTGCGTGCTGCTGATCCTGCCGAACGGGCGCAACGTCGAACTGCACTGGACGGTCTGGCAGAACATCCTGGGGGACGCCTACATCCTGATGCCGGTGGTGCTGGCCGTGGCGCTCATCCTGCGCTGGGGCCTGCAGCGGCGGGCGCGGAAGAAGGCGGCCGCGCGTGTCGACGTCGAAGCCGGCGTCTGAGGCGCGCACCGGCCGGGTGCTCGCGGGGGTGCTCGCGCTCGCTGTCCTGGCACTGGGGGTCGTCGGCTGGCTGGCCGGGTGGCACCTGGGCGCGGACAGCGCCGTGTACCGCGCGGGTGCGCTGACGCTGCTGCACGGCGACCCGCTCTACACGCGGGACGTGCTGACCGCGCTGCCTGACTGGGTACGGCTGCCGTTCACCTACACGCCCGCCGCGGCGCCGCTGTTCCTGCCGCTCGCGCTGGTGCCGTCGGGCCTGGTGTGGGGCGTGATCGCGGTTTTGTCGGTGGTCGGTCTTATGGTCGTGATCACGGTGGTTTCGTCGTCGCCGGGGCACGCGCCGCTTCTGGGAAGAAGCCGGTGGGCGCTGCCGGCGGGAACGGCCATCGCGCTGGCGCTGGAACCGGTGTGGAAAACGCTGTTCCTGGGCCAGATCAACTTGATACTGATGGCGTTCGTGGTGCTGGACGTCCTGGTGCTCTCGGTGCGCGGGTCGCGCTGGGCGGGCGTGCTGATCGGCGTGGCGGCGGCGATCAAGCTGACCCCGCTGATCTTCGTGCCGCACCTGTTCTTCACGGGCCGGTGGAAGGACGGGCTGCGGGCGGTGGGCACGTTCGTGGCGCTCGAAGCGGTGATGTTCGCGGTCATCCCGGTCGACGCGGCGCGGTTCTGGCGGGATTCGGCGACCGACCCGAGCCGGGTCGGGTCGGTGCACTGGATCTTCAACCAATCGCTCAACGGGCTGGTGAACCGGGCTTCGGCGCTGGCCCCGTGGTCGCTGGCGGTGGCGGTCGGCGTGGCGGCGGTGCTGGCCGTGCCCGCCGTGTGGCTGGTGGTGCGGCTGCACCGGCGTGGCGAGGACGCGGCCGCGTTGCTCGTGACGGCGTTCTACGGCCTGCTGCTGTCGCCGGTGTCGTGGTCGCACCACTGGGTCTGGTGCGTGCCGTTGCTCACGCTGCTCGTGGTGAAGGCCCGCTGGTGGGCCGCGGCGGCGGTCGCGGTGCTGTTCGCCTCGCAGATCGTGATGCTGGTGCCCAACGGCGGCGACCGGGAGTTCGGCTGGGGCCTGGGCTGGTCGCTCCTCGGCAACGTCTACGTGCTCGCGGCGGCGGCGGGGATCCTCGGGCTGGCGGTGCGTGAGCTACGCCTGGTCCGGCGGTCGGCCGGCCTGGTGACCGTTTGACAATCCGGCCGAAAGCAGGCGGACACTCACCGGAGCTGGCAGCTCACCGCACTTGTTCCGGCGTGGCTGCCGGTCGGATTGTCAAAAATCGGCGCAGTAGGCTGAGCGGGCTATGGACAAACACACCGGTCTGCCCGTCGTGGGCATGGTGGGCGGCGGGCAGCTGGCCCGGATGACCCACCAGGCGGCGATCTCCCTCGGCCAGTCCCTGCGCGTGCTCGCCGCGGGGGAGAACGAAGCCGCGGGTCTCGTCGCGGGCGACGTCTCGCTGGGCCACCACACCGACCTCGAGGCGCTGCGCAAGTTCGCGGCCTCGGTCGACGTGCTCACCTTCGACCACGAGCACGTGCCGGGCGAGCACCTGCTGACGCTGGCGATGGAGGGCTACGTCATCCGGCCGGCGCCGACGGCGCTGGGCTTCGCGCAGAACAAGCTGGTGATGCGCGAGATGATGGCGGGCCTCGGTGTGCCGGGCCCGGCCTTCGCCGAGGTGTCCACAGTGGACGACGTGGTGGCGTTCGGCGACGACCACGGCTGGCCGGTGGTGCTCAAGGCGTCGACCGGCGGGTACGACGGCCGCGGCGTCTGGATGCTGGACACCGCGCAGCACGCCCGCGAGACCGTGCCGGAGCTGCTCGAAGCGGGCACGGCGCTGCTGGTCGAGGAGAAGGTGGCGATGCGGCGGGAGCTGTCCGCGCTCGTCGCCCGCTCGCCCTTCGGCCAGGGCGCGGCGTACCCGGTGGTCGAGACCGTCCAGGAGGGCGGCATCAACACCGAGGTGCTGGCCCCGGCGCCGGGGCTCGACGATTCGCGGGTGCACGAGGCCCAGGACCTGGCGCTGCGGATCGCCGCGACGCTGGACGTCACCGGCCTGCTCGCGGTCGAGCTGTTCGAGACCGACACCGGGCTGCTGGTGAACGAGCTGGCGATGCGCCCGCACAACTCGGGCCACTGGACCATGGACGGCTCGCGCACGTCGCAGTTCGAGCAGCACCTGCGCGCGGTCCTGGACTACCCGCTGGGCTGCACGGACCTGGTCGCGCCGGCGTGCGTGATGGCGAACGTGCTGGGTGCCGCGGTGCTGCCCGAGATGGGTCCGGACGAGCGGCTGCACCACCTGTTCGCGCGGTACCCGGAGGTCCGCGTGCACCTGTACGGCAAGCAGGAGCGCCCGGGGCGCAAGCTCGGGCACGTCAACTTCACCGGCGAGCGCATGGAGGACCTGCGCAACCGCGCGCTGCTGTCGGCGCACTGGCTGTCCCACGCCGTCTGGCTCGACGGCTACGAGATCCACTGACGGGAGTGACGGGTATGGCGCCGCAGGTGGGCGTGATCATGGGCAGCGACTCGGACTGGCCGACCCTGGAGGCGGCCGGCGCGGCGCTGGACGAGTTCGGCGTCGAGTACGAGGTCGGCGTCTACTCGGCGCACCGCACCCCGCAGCGCATGCTGGACTACGCGACATCGGCGGTGGCCCGCGGCATCCGCGTGATCATCGCGGGCGCCGGCGGCGCGGCCCACCTCCCGGGCATGGTCGCCTCGGCAACGGTCCTCCCGGTGATCGGCGTCCCGGTCCCGCTGAAGTACCTGGACGGCCTGGACTCCCTCCTGTCGATCGTCCAGATGCCGGCAGGCGTCCCGGTGGCCACGGTCTCGGTGGGCGGCGCCCGCAACGCAGGCCTCCTGGCCGTCCGCATCCTGGCGGCGTCCGACGAAGCCCTCCGCTCGAAGATGGCGAAGTTCCAGCAGGACCTGGAGAAGCTGGTCCTGGACAAGGACGCGGCCCTGCGGACCAAGACCGGTCACTGAGGCCGCGGCTAGCGCAGGTTCTCCTCGAAGAAGGGGAGCAGCGTTTCGTCGATGTGGGCGTTCTCGCTCAGCCGCGCTACGACCGGGCGGCCGCTCTGCGTGGTGCCGATGAGCTTGCCGCCGGTGCCGTTCTTGATCTGGACGTGCCCGATGGAGATCAGGAACTGCACGAACTTCTTGGCCAGCTTGACGTTGCGCTCGGAGGCGCCGCGCTGCTCCAGGCCGAGGCGCTGATGCCACGCTCCATCCAGGAGGACGCGGCAGATCTTCTCGCAGATGTCGAAGTTCTGGTCCAGGCAGTACATGAAGTACGGGTTGACGGGGTCGGTGATCGCACCTCGCCGTTTCAGGTAGCCCCGGAGCCTGGTCGCGTCGAGCACGTGCAGGTCCTTGCCGACCTTCAACAGCGCCGTCGAGTCCTTCGTGAGGTTGGTGAAGTTCGCTCCGGTGCACACCAGCCCGGTGATCTCGGTGTCCAGCATCAGGAGGTTGGAGAAGTCCGCGCCGGTCACGTCGGCGTTCGTGAGCACGCACGCGTCGATCGCGGAGTCCGAGAAGTTCGAACCGGTCAGGTCCGTGCGGGAGAAGTCGGTGTCGGTCATGATGCTGCTCGACGCGTTCAGCCCGCGCAGGGTGACGTTGTCTTCCGCACTGAAGTTGATGCCGCTGAGCGTACAGTTCGAGAGGTCGAGGCTGTCGCCGACGAGGTCGGTCAGGCTCTCGGGGACGCTGCGGTTCTTGCGCTCGTTGTGCCGCTTCGCGCCCCAAAGCAGGATGAGCATCTGGTCGATGCCCTTGTGCATCTTCCGCGACGGCCAGAGGGCGGACAGCTGCGTGTAGGCCTCTTGCAGCTTGTCCTGCGGCATCGAGTTGACGAAGGTGATCATGGTGTCCGTCACCGGGACGGACCGCGGCTCCGGCCGACCGTCGACGAGACAGTCGATGAGGTAGCCGGCCAGCAGGTACTCGCGCAGGGAGTTGTGGGAGAACTGCCACTGCGCGGTGACCTTGTCGGTGCTCCTCGTGAGGGTGGTGGAGGACCGGAGGTCGTCGAAGAGGGAGTCTTCCGCGTCGGTGACGCCTTCGACCCGCTTCTTGGTCATCTTCGATTCGAAGACCGTCCTGATGACCTCGCGGAAACTGGACTCGTTGACGCTCTTCTGCTGGCTCGTGGACGTGTACAGGGCGAGCTTCTGGAGGAAGAGCAGCCGTTCCGTCGGGAACAGGGTCGACGTCCGGGCCCAGTCGCGGAGCATGAGCTTGTGGACGATCAGGTTGTAGATGTCCCACTCGGACATCTTCTGCTCGGGGTCTCCGGCGTCGTCCTTCTTCAGTTCTTCGACGACGTCGAGGAGGTAGGTGATGATCACCGGCTTGCCGGACAGCGAGACGTTCCGGTCCTCTTCGTTGCGGAAGACCTTCGACAGCAACCCGGTGACGACGCTTGCGCCTTCGGGGTCGTCCTTCAGGCGCCGGCGCACCAGCTCGATGGTCTGCTCGTACGTCAGGTCGCGCAGGCTGCGTTCCACGCGGTTGAGGACGAACCGCTCCAGCAGCGAATCGACCTCGCGTTCCTGCTCGACGACGGCGCGGTCCAGGACGTTGATCTGGCGGTGCGAGCCCAGCTTCTGGTACAGGACTTCGAACACCCGCAGCTCTTCGGCTTCGGTGAAGTAGTTGGGGCGGCTCGTCAAAATCCCCTTCGCCCCGTTGCTGGCCAGGTCGGCGAGCGCCTCCAGGCAGGCACGCCGCTCGCGCACGTTCAGGTACTGGGCCATTTCGTCGTAGCCGTCCAGCAGCAAGACGACGCGGCCGTTGGAGATCATGCTCTCGACGAAGGAGACCGGGAGGTGGGCCAGCTCGTTCCGGTCGAGGAAGTGGTGCAGCAGCCCGCGGGAGTCGAACTGCTTGGCGAAGTCACGGAGTTCGATCCGGAACGGCAGGCGCGGGCTGTCGCCCTTCTGGTACAGCTCCGCCCACCGCTTCTGCAGCACCTCGGTCAGCGCGGTCTTGCCGGTGCCGTACTCGCCGACGATGATCAGCCAGGACCGGTCCTTGTCCTCGTCGTGCAGCCAGTCGGTGAGGTGTTTCGTCGCCCACTGGTTGCCGTACTTGTCGTCGAAGTTCGGCTCTTCGTAGACCTCGTCCAGCGCCTGCAGGGTCTTCGCCTGACGCGAATCGCCGAGGATGTAGGACAGGTACGGTTGAACTCGTTCGAAGTTCGCGAACAGTTCGTTGTAGGTGAAGGTGAGGATCCCCTCGGCGCCGGCGCTTTCCTTGACACCCGCCGCGAACCCCGCCGGGGAAATTATCATTCGCTGCGCGCCCAGTCGGGTGCGGAAACGCGTCAGCTTGGCGAGTAGCTCTTCGTATTTCGCGCCGTCCACGTGCTGGATGGTGGCCTCGATGTAGACGTTCTGCTCGCTGAAGCCGGAGAGCTGGGTCGCGACGAGATCGACCGCGGCCCCGTCGAACTCGACGGGGCCGGCGACGTCGTAGCCGTTGGTCTCGAACAGCCAGCGCACTGCTTCGGGCAGAGTGATCGCCGTGAACGTCTGGTCCATGCAATTCCCCCGGCCGCCGTCGTTCTCGTCATGATAGGCAGTTCGCCACGGCTTCGGAAGCGCTTCGCGGTCCGTCCGGGTTTTGTTACACCGCCCGCGGTCTGATGCGTATTCGATATTGGTCAGTTACCTGACAGCTGCTCCCGCAGTTCGCGCTTCAGCACCTTCCCCGCCGCGGACACCGGGATCTGCTCGACCACGTGCACCTCCCGCAACCGCTTGTACGGCAGCACCTTCTCGTTGACCGCGGCCATCAGCTCGTCCGCTTCCAACGGCCCGTTCGGCACCACGAACGCGACCGGCAGTTCGCCGACCTCGTCGTCCGGGCGGCCGACCACCGCGGCCGCCGCCACGCCCGGCATCGTCACCAGGAGCTCCTCCAGCTCGCGCGGGAAGACGTTGTATCCCTTGTACAGCAGCATGTCCTTCTTGCGGTCCACGATGGACAGGTAGCCGTCGGCGTCGAGGATGCCGATGTCGCCCGTGTGGAGCCAGCCGTCGACCAGTGCGTCCGCCGTTTCCTCCGGGCGGTTGCGGTAGCCCCGCATGATCTGCGGGCCGCGGAGGCAGACCTCGCCCTTCTCGCCCGCCGGGAGGGGGTCTTCGCCGCCTTCGGCCGGGACGATCTTGACCTGCGTGTCGAAGATCGGGACGCCCACCGAGCCGACCTTGCGGGTGCCCGACTGGTACGTCGGGGAGATCACCGCGCCCATCGTCGCTTCGGTGAGGCCGTAGCCCTCGCTGACGACGACGCCCGGGAAGCGCTCGCGCAGTGCGTTGATCATCGCGTGGTTCATCGGTGCCGCGCCCGAGCCGATCGAGCGGACCGACGACAGGTCGGCCGTGTGGAACGACGGCGTCGCGAGCAGCGCGGCGAACAGCGCCGGGGCGCCGCCGATGCCCGTGATGCGCAGGCGTTCGGCGTCGGCGACGTAGGCGGCCGGGTCGAAGCGGGTGTGCAGCACGATCTTGGTGCCCGCGATGACCGCCGCGTTCAGGCCGCCGATGATGCCCATCGCGTGGAACCACGGCGTCAGGTTGATCGCGACGCCGGTGCCCAGGCGCGTCACCCACTCTTCCTCGCTGCCGATCTGGTCGAGGGTGATGTCGCCCCGCTCGTCGAGCGCCGGCACCGAGCCGGAGCCCCAGCAGGCGTGCTGGAGGGTGTTGACCACGACGTTGCGGTGCGTCAGCCGCACGCCCTTCGACCGGCCGGTCGTGCCGCCGGTGTAGGCGAGGTGGGCGAGGTCTTCGTGGACGTCGGTGTCCACGTCGGGGCGCGTCTCCGGCTGCCCGGCCTGGAACGCCTCGAACTCGACGGCGTCCTCGGCCAGGTCACCGGCCGGGGCGACGACGACCGTGAGCCGCGCCGGGATCCGGTCGGCCACGGCGGCCAGCGCGCCCGCGACCGGGCCGAACGTCACCACGGCCGCGGCCTCGCAGTCGGCGAGCTGGAACGCGAGGTCGGCCGGCGGGAGCAGCGGGTTCGCCGGGCTGAAGGTGGCCCCGGCCAGCAGCGTGCCGTAGTAGGCGACCGGGAAGGCGAGGCAGTTCGGCAGGTGCAGCGCCACGACGTCGCCGCGGCCGATGCCGCGGTCCCGCAGCGCGTGCGCGAACCGGCAGGCCGCGCGGTAGGTCTCGGTGAAGGTCAGGCTTCGGCCGTCGTGCTCGAAGGCGGTCCGGTCGCCCCAGCGGGCAGCGCCCGCGGCGAGGATCGAACCGACGGAGACTTCGGGGTAGTCGAGGGAGGCGGGCAAACCGGGCGGCGTCGTCGGCGCGGTGAGCGGCATCACTCGACCATACGAATTCTGCGGTCAACGACACAAGGACGAGGGCGCCACCTGCTGTGAACGAGCGCTAACATCGACAGAACTCTTCCGACGTTGCAGAGAAGGTGACCCGAAGTGACCGACGGCCTGTACCAGCTTGCCGAGGAGCACGAGGAGCTGCGGGCCGCGGTCCGGGCTCTGGCCGAGAAGGAGATCGCGCCCTACGCGGCCGAGGTCGACGAGAACGAGCGCTACCCGATCGAGGCGTACAACGCGCTGGTCAAGTCGGGCTTCAACGCCGTCCACATCGGCGAGGAGTACGACGGCCAGGGCGCGGACGCCGTCGGCGCCTGCATCGTGATCGAGGAGGTCGCCCGGGTCGACGCGTCGGCGTCGCTGATCCCGGCCGTGAACAAGCTCGGCACGCAGCCGATCATCCTGTCCGGCTCGGAGAGCGTGAAGAAGCTGGTGCTGCCCTCGATCGCGTCGGGCGAGGCTTCGGCGTCGTACGCGCTTTCGGAGCGCGAAGCGGGCTCGGACACCGCGTCGATGCGCACGCGCGCCCGGCTCGACGGCGACCACTGGGTGCTCAACGGCACCAAGTGCTGGATCACCAACGCGGGCGAGTCGTCCTGGTACACGGTGATGGCCGTGACCGACCCGGACGCGGAGAAGAAGGCCAACGGCATCTCGGCGTTCGTCGTGCACAAGGACGACCCGGGCTTCTCGGTGGGCCCGAAGGAGAAGAAGCTCGGCATCAAGGGCTCCCCGACGCGCGAGATCTACTTCGAGAACTGCACGATCCCCGAGGACCGCATCATCGGCGAGCCGGGCACCGGCCTGAAGACGGCCCTGCGCACCCTCGACCACACCCGCCCGACGATCGGCGCCCAGGCACTGGGCATCGCCCAGGGCGCCCTCGACGCGGCCGTGGCGTACGTGAAGGACCGCCGCCAGTTCGGCAAGGCGATCGCGGAGTTCCAGGGCGTCCAGTTCATGCTGGCCGACATGGGCACCAAGATCGAAGCGGCCCGCCACCTGGTCTACGCCTCGGCAGCGGCCTCGGAGCGCGGCGACAAGCGCGCGGGCTTCATGGCCTCGGCGGCGAAGATGTACGCGTCGGACATCGCGATGGAGGTGACGACGGACGCGGTCCAGCTGTTCGGCGGCGCCGGCTACACCCGCGACTTCCCGGTGGAGCGCATGATGCGCGACGCGAAGATCACGCAGATCTACGAAGGCACGAACCAGATCCAGAAGGTCGTCATGGCCCGGGCCCTGCTCAAGGGCTGACGCCCGCGCGAACGACGCCCCCGGCACCCACTGGTGCCGGGGGCGTTTTGCGTAGTGGCTCTTACCAGCCCGAACGTCGAAAGAAAATCACTCACCAGGGGGAGTGTCCGGACAAGTTACTCGCGCGTTAAACCTGCGGTGACGCGGATCACCATCGGTTCACAGAGAGGTGAAGCGGATGGGCGCAACGACGCGCAGGTGGCTTACGGCGGCCGCGGCCACGGTGGCGGTGCTGGTGCTGGGGGCGGGGACCGGCCGGGCTGCCGAACGGGAACCCACCGGGCCCGTGCAGCCGAACATCCTCACGGCCGCGGTCTACTCGCTGGGGGCGCCCACCATCGCGCCGCCCGGGGCGAACGACTGGAACTGCAAGCCCTCCGCGCAGCACCCCAATCCCGTGCTGCTCTCCAACGGGACCACCGCCAACGCCTACGAAAACTGGGCCAACCTCTCGCAGAAGCTCGCCAACGCCGGGTACTGCGTCTTCGCCGGGAACTTCGGCGGGGCGCCCGGGGCCTTCCTGCAGACCGTCGGGCCCGTTGCCGACACCACGAAAGCGCTTGCGGCCTTCGGCGACAAAGTCCTCCGAGCCACCGGTGCGAAGAAGCTCGACGTCGTCGGGCACTCGCAGGGCGGGATGAACGTCCGGTACTGGATCAAGTACCTCGGCGGCGCCGACAAGATCAGCCGGCTGGTCGGGCTGTCGCCGTCCAACCACGGGACCGACCTCTTCGGGCTGCTCAGCACCCTCGAGATGATCCCCGGGGTGCCCGCCGCGCTCGGGACCGTCTGCCAGGCGTGCAACGAACAGGCCGTCGGGTCGGACTTCCTCGCCGACCTGAACGCCGGGGGCGAGACCGTCGACGGCATCCAGTACACCGTCATCCAGACCCGGTACGACGACGTCGTCACGCCGTACACGAGCGCGTTCCTGCCCGCGAAACCGAACGTCAAGAACATCCTGCTGCAGAACGTCTGCGGGCTCGACTTCACCGACCACCTCGGCATCACCTACGACCCCGTCGCGCAGGGGCTGGTGCTCAACGCGCTCGACCCCGCGCACGCCAAGACTCCGCCCTGCGTGCCGGTGCCACCCGTGAT
This sequence comes from Amycolatopsis sp. FBCC-B4732, assembly GCF_023008405.1. Taxonomy (NCBI): domain Bacteria; kingdom Bacillati; phylum Actinomycetota; class Actinomycetes; order Pseudonocardiales; family Pseudonocardiaceae; genus Amycolatopsis; species Amycolatopsis sp. FBCC-B4732. The sequence continues at coordinate 7,213,580 of NZ_CP095376.1, read as the reverse complement.
CAGCTGAGTTTCGCCACATGAGACATAACCCACCGCCGGGGCGGATTTCCGCTCCGGCGGTGTCACCCTCGAAGCATGTACTGGCCGGTTCCGGCGTCCTGGACGCCCCACGACGAAGCCGAGCTGGTCGCCGGCTGGCGGCTGTGGCTCGAGCTGTCCGACCGTGCCTGGCCGACGGCCGCCTGGGACGGGACGCCGGCCGGGGCCGTTCGTCAGCTGCGGGAGCTGCTCGCCGCGTGCGACGAGATCGAAACCGCTTACCGCGCGGCCGCCGATGAGCCGTCGGACGGCTTCCTCCGGTTGACGCAGGGGCTCGCCGTCACCGCCGGTTCGGTGATCTCGCTCTGGTTCGACGACGTCGACCAGCTCGACGGGGAACGCGCCGCCCTGCTGCACGACGACCTCGCCCGGTTCGCCGAACAGGCCGAGCAGGTCCTGACGCTGCTCGCCGTCAACGGCGGCTGGACGGGGCTCGACGAGGTCCGGCGCCGCCCCGCTTAGGCGAGCGTCGGGTCGGCGCCGCCGCCGGGGACGAAGAGGAACTGCGTGCCGCCGAGCATTTCGTCGATCGGGCGGTCCAGCTCCAGCTTCGGCTCGTCGGTCAGCGAGCAGCCCAGCGTGAGCCGCGTGTCGACGTGCTCGCGGCGTTCGACGCGGTGGCGCGTCCGCTCGCCGTCGAGCGACCAGGTGCCGTCCAGGACCATGCCGAGCCGGAGCGCGAGGCGGCTCGCGGCGCCGTCCCAGGTGAAGCGGTGGACGACGAACTCCGTGCTCCAGCTCGACCAGTACTGCCAGCCCGTCCCGTCGGCGCGGAAGCCGAGTTCGGTGTACTCGGTCGAGCCCGGGTGCACTTCCGACTCCGACCAGTAGCCGATCAGTCGCGCGTCCATACCGGGATCCTCCCATCGCCGCACGGAATTCCGCCGCATAGCCCAGCGCAAGCCGGTCCGGACTGGGTACCCCAGAAGTCATGAACCGGACAGAGGCCACCGCCGACAGAGGCGAGAAGAGCGACACCGCGCAACTGCTCGGGCGCATCGGCATGGCGTGCTACGGCGTCGTGCACCTCGTCATCGCCTACCTCGCCTTGCAGGTCGCCTTCGGCGACAGCGAGCAGGCCGACCAGAAGGGTGCACTTCAGCAGATCGGTTCCACGGCGTTCGGCCAGATCCTGCTCTGGATCGTCGCCGTCGGCCTGATCTTGTTCGGCCTGTGGCAGTTCCTGATGGCCGCCACCGGCTACGAATGGGTCAGCGGCGGCAAGCGGACGCGCAAGCGGATCGGGGCCGCGGCGCGCGGCGTCGTCGTGATCGCGCTCGGCTTCACCGCCATCCGCATCGCCACCGGCAGCGGGGGCGGCGGCTCGAGCAACCAGAGCCAGCAGGAGTTCACCGCCAAGCTGCTCCAGCTGCCGGCCGGGCCGGCACTGGTGGTCATCGCCGCGGCCTGCGTGCTGGGTGTCGCGATCGCCGCCGGCGTGAAGGGCGTCAAGAAGAAGTTCCTCGAAGACCTGAACACGAACGAGCTGCCCGGGAAGACCAAGCGCTGGATCGGCGGGGTCGGCACCACGGGCTACCTCGCCAAGGGCGTCGTCCTCGCGATCGTCGCGATCCTCCTCGCCATCGCCGGGTTCAACGCCGACCCGGGCAAGGCCGGCGGGCTGGACGCCGCGCTCAAGACGCTCGTCGCCCAGCCCTTCGGCCCGGTGCTGCTGGTCGTGGTGGCCCTCGGCTTGGCCGCGTTCGGCGCGTACTGCTTCGGCGCGGCCTGGGCCCACAAGCGCTAACGCCGGGCCACCTGCGCCAGGTATTCCTTGCGGTCCAAGGGGTTGTCGCCGGTCCGGGGACGGACCGGCGGCGGCCCCGGGTACGGCCGGTACTCGTGGAACTCGGCGAGGAAGACGCCTTCGCCCTGGCTGAGCGCCGGCAGCGCCTGCTCGAACTCGTGGACGTGTGCCGCCGGGATGGTGCCCCGCAGCGTGCAGGAACCGGGCCCGGTGCCGGGTTCGCCGGGGACCGCGCGCAGCTCGGCCAGCTTGAGCAGCACCGCGCTGACGGCGGTCACCGGGACTTCCAGCTCGAAGCGGTGCACCGGCTCGTGCACCCGGGTGCCGGCCTCCTTCAGCGCCGCCATCAGCACCAGCGGCGTCATCTTCCGGAAGTCGCCCGCGGCGCTGAGCGGGCTGAAGAACGCCGTGTGCGTCAGCGTGACGGCGACGTCCAGCACCTCCCAGCCGTAGAGCCCCTGTCCGAGCGTGTGGTGGACGGTCTCCTCGATCGCCTTGTGGAACGCCAGGGGCAGCGACCCCAGCTCCACCGACAGGCCGAACGTGACGCCGGGGCCGGGCTCGACCCGCAGCCCGACCGTCGCGAAGAAGTACAGGCGCTGCTCCGGATCCAGCTCTTCGAGGGCCTCGCCGCGGGCGACCGGCTTCTCGACGTACAGCGTCCGCGTCCGCTCGAAGGTGACGTCGATGCCGGCGCCGTCGGCCAGCATCGAGCGCAGCACCTCCTTCTGCACTTCGCCGTACAGCCGCACCGAAACGTCGTGGCCGTACCGGCGGACGTCGATCAGCGGGTCCTCTTCGGACAGCCGGGTCAGCGCCGTGAACAGGGCCGCGGCCTGCTCGGGCCGGACCGGCCGGACGACGGTCTCCAGGCTCGGCGGCGCGAACACGCCGTCACTCGCGGTGCCCGGGGTGCCGAGCCGGTCGCCGATCCGGACCTCGCGCAGCCCGCGCACCCGGGCGACGTCCCCGGCGAGCGCCACGTCGTCGCCGGCGACTTCGACCGCGGAGACCCGGCCGGTGAGCTCGCTTTCGCCGCGGTAGAAGGAAATCCGCTGCCGCGCGGCCAGAGAACCGGAGTGCAGCCGGGCGTAGGCGATCTTCTCCCCGGCCCGGCCGCGGTCGATCTTGAACACGGTCGCGGCGAGCGGCCCGTCGCCGGTGCGCTCGGTCGCCGGGAGCAGTTCGGCCATTGCCGTCACCAGGTCCGCGACGCCGTCGCCGGTGATCGCCGAGCCGGCCAGCACCGGGTGCAGCGTGGCCGCGCCGACTTGCCGGGCCAGCTCGGCGCGGCAGGCGGCGGCGTCGGCCCGGTCGTCCACATAGGACTCCAGGAAGGTGTCGTCGCCGTCGGCCAGCAGTTCGCCCAGCTCGTCGGGGGAGGTGGCGGCGTTCAGCGCGAACGCCCGCGGCGCCAGCTTCGCGCGAATGTCGGCGAGCTGGTCGCGCGCGCCCATCCGGTCGGCCTTGTTGACGAAGACGAGCGTCGGGATGGCCAGGCGGCGCAGCGTGCGCATCAGCACGCGGGTCTGGGCCTGGACGCCCTCGACGGCCGACACCACCAGGACGGCGCCGTCGAGCACCCGCAGGGCCCGCTCGACCTCGGCGATGAAGTCGGAGTGGCCCGGGGTGTCGATCAGCGTGATCCGGGTGCCGCCGGTCACGAAGGAGGCCACCGCCGAGCGGATGGTGATGCCGCGGCGGCGTTCGAGCTCCAGGGTGTCGGTCTGGGTGTCGCCGCGGTCGACGCTGCCGAGGTGGTCGATGACACCCGCTTCGAAGAGCAGGCGCTCGGTCAGGCTGGTCTTCCCGGCGTCGATGTGGGCCAGGATGCCGATGTTCAGGGTTTTCACGGTCGTGGGGGATCCTTTGTGATGCGGGTGACAGGCCGGGCGGATCGGTCTGTCGGCGCATCGGGGTCTCCTCACGTTCGTTGGCGCAGGTCAGGGCGAAGATAGCGCTCGCGGCGGCCGCCGCCAATCGCTTTTCCGGTCCCTGTCGGTTCCCTGTCGATCACCCTCCGATGCTTCGGTGGGGGGTTCCGGGGCCCTAACTTGGGGCGGGTCAGTTGAAAATTCACCCACCGGGGAGCTGAAACCGATGTTCGGACGATTCAAGGACGTGGCCCTGTTGCTGGGGAGGATCGGCGTCGCGGTCGTCTTCCTCGCGCACGGGCTCCAGAAGTGGAACAACGGCATCGACGGCACGGCGAAGTTCTTCTCGATGACGGGCATCCCGATGCCCACGGCCGCCGCGGTCTTCGCGATGACCGTCGAAATCCTCGGCTCGATCGCGTTCATCGCCGGGTTCCTGCTGCCGCTGGTCGGCATCGGCTACGTCGTGATCTCGGTCGGCGCGCTGCTGTCGGTGCACATCGACAACGGCCTGACCGGGCAGGGCGGCTACGAGCTCGTCCTCGTGCTGGCGCTGGCCGGGCTCGCCCTCGGCTTCAACGGCGGGCGGCTTTCCCTGGACCACCTGCTGTGGGGCCGCAAGCGCGCCCGCCGCGCCGAAGCCGGGGAACTGCAGAACGCTTAAGCGGGGAGGTCCGCCGTGGTGCGCTCCGCATCACGGCGGGCACCCAGTTTCGCCGGGTCCGCGTTGCTGATGTGCACCAGGTGCGCGCCGGCGGCGAGGGGGACGAGCAGGCCGTCGAGGATGCCCCCCGCACCGTCCCAGTCCCTTGTGGACAGCACGCGGTCGTCCCCGGACAGGCCCAGTTTCGCCGCGCGGGCGCGGGCTTCGGCCAGTACTTCGTCCACAGTGGAGCCTTCGAGTGCCGCCGTGTGGCCCGGGATCGGGAAGAGCGGGCGGTACTGGTCGCCCGCCAGCCGGGACTCCGTCAGGTAGTCGAACGCGCCGCCGCCGGGCGGTTCCGAGAGGCCGCGGCCCATCGGGTCGAGCGTGACGACGGCGGTCGCGGTCGCGCCGGTCGGCTCCGGGTCGTCCGGCCCGACGAACGCCACCCGCGCGCCGGCGCCCTCGGCCACCACGCGCGCCCCGCACCACCACGCCCCGAGCAGCACCCCCACGGTCTGCCAGTGCGCCGGGAGCTGCACGGCCACCGCGTCGCCCGGTTCGACGTCGAACTCCTCGGTCAGCCAGTTGGCCGTTTTCGCCGCCCAGTTGGTGGTGGTCGCCACGGAGAGTTCGACGCGGCTGCCGAGCTGGTCGTCGTAGTGGGTGATCAACGGTCGGGCGGGCGAGGCCAGCAGCGGGCGCAGCAGCTCGTCGGTCAGGCTCATGGGGACAAGGCTAAAGCGCGGACCAGGGGCCTCGCCGGTTGACACCGGATCGCCGAGCTGAGTAGCTTTGCTTTGCAAGCAAATCTATTTCGGAACTGGGGAACAACCATGACCATCCTCGTCACCGGAGCCCGGGGGAACGTCGGGCGAGCGGTGCTGGACGAGCTCGTTGCCGCAGGTCAGGACGTGCGCGCGGCGAGCCGGGACGCGACCGCGCTCGAGGTGCCGGACGGCGTCGCGAAGGTGAGCGCGGACCTCGAAGACCCCTCGACGCTGGACGCCGCGGTGGCGGGCGTGTCGGCGGTCTTCCTGTACACGCGGCCGCAGGGGATCGAGGGGTTCGTGAAGGCGGCGCACGCGGCCGGCGTCGGGCACGTCGTGCTGCTGTCGTCGGCGGCGACGCTCGAACCCGAGTCCGCGCAGAGCCGGATCGCGCAGCTGCACCACGCCGTCGAGCAGGCACTGGCGGCGGCGCCGTTCGCCTCGACGGTGCTCAACCCCGGCGCGTTCGCGACGAACACCCTGGGCTGGCGTGCGGACATCGCGGAGGGCGTGGTCCGCACGGCGTACCCGGACTCGCGCATCGGCGCCATCCACGAGCGCGACATCGCGGCGGTCGCGGCCCGGATCCTGATCGACGGTTCGCACGTCGGGGAAGCGCTCGCGTTGACGGGCCCGGAGCCGATCTCGTTCCGCGAGCAGGCGGCGACCCTCGCGGACGTCCTGGGACGGCCGCTGCCGGTCGAGGAGCTGACGGCGGAGGAGGCGGCCGGGCGGATGACGGCGCTGGGCTGGCCGCCCGAGGTCCCGCCGGAGATCCTGCGGGCCTGGGCGCGCACGGTGCGGGAGCCGTCACTGGTGACGGACGTGGTGCGCGAGGTGACGGGCCGCCCGCCGCGAACGTTCCGGCAGTGGGCAGAGGACCACCGCGCCGACTTCACCCGACCACCCGGCGTTGGTTCGGTGTGAGATGACGTCACTTTCGTAGGGAAAGTGGCGTGAAGTCGGTGTGAGGTAGCGGCACTTTCGTAGGGAAAGTGGCGTGAAGTCCGTGTGAGGTGGCGGCACTTTCACGTGAAAGTGCGCTCGGGTCAGTTGACGCAGGGGACGCTGGGGGAGGGTTGGAGCAGCGGTGCCGCGGTGGGGGCGGTGCCGCTGCCCGAGCCGCCGCCTGATGGGGCCGGGGCCGCCGTTCGGCCCGCCAAGCCCGCTACGTACTCGCGGACCGCCTTCGGGTCGATCTCCACGATGCTCTGCCCGTCTTCGCTCCGCCCGTTCGCCGTGATCACCGGGATCGTCGCGAACGCCAGGTCGCCCGACGCGATCCCCTTCGCCTGCTGCGCGAACTGCAGCAGGTCGAGTCCCGGGTCGATCGTCAGCGCGCGGTGGACCGCGTCCATCAGGCCGTTCAGCGTGCCCGGGCTCGTGAGCGTGCCCGCCGACAGCACCTGGTGCAGGGCCGAGGACAGGAACGCCTGCTGGCGCACGATCCGGTCGAGGTCGCCGCGCGGGAGGTTCTTGCGCTGGCGGACGAACGACAGCGCCTCGCCGCCGGACACCGTCTGCTCGCCGCGGCGGAAGTTCGCGCCCGAGTCCTTGTCCTCGGTCGCGTGGTTCAGGCAGACCTTCACGCCGCCGAGCGCCTCGGTCAGCAGGTAGAAGCCCAGCAGGTTGACCTCGGCGTAGTGGTCGATCCGCACCTGCGTCAGGTCCTGCACCGCCTGCACGAGGACGCGGCGGCCCTCGGTGTCCGAATCGCGCTCGATCTTCGCCTGGTCGCGCTCGCCCTGACCGCGCAGCTCCTGCGCGAAGTGCGCCTTCGCGATGCCGTACGCCGAGTTGATCTTCGCCTTGCCGCGGCCAGGGACGTCGGTCCACGTGTCACGCGGGATCGAGACCGCCGACGGCTTGCCGCCGTTCTTCGGCACCCGCAGGACGATCACCGTGTCCGTGTTCACCGCGCCGTTGTTGGCTTCCGTGCGCAGCTGGCGCAGGAGCCGCGCCGGGAGCGGGTTGCCCTGGGCGTCCGTGCGCGCGTCGCTGCCCACCAGGAGGATGTCGTCGGCGCCGTCGTCCGCCGGGGGTGGCGCCGGCTCGCCCGCGCGCGGGGTCAGCGCGTCGGTCGTCGGGACCGTGCTCTGCAGCTGGTCCTTCGTCACGTACGCGTAGCCGCTGGCGCCGAGCGCGAGCAGCGACACCAGGCCGAGCGCGACGCGGCGGGTCACCCGGCCGGCCCGTCGCGCGCGCGATGGCACCGGAGCGGGCGCCGTCCGCGGAAACGGCGACGGCTTCCACTCGTCGCTCTGCGTCACCGGCTCGGCGGTCGCGTCCGGCTTTTCCTGCTCGTCATCCACCCTGGCCTACCTCCCCCGACCACCCTGCGTACGCAGTCTAGTTGACGCAGGGGACGTCGCCCGCCGTGATCGGCGGCGCGGCGGGGGTGGTGGGCGTCGCACTGGACGCCGGCGGCTTCGCGGCCGTGGACGTCGGCGCGCCGCCCGGGGCGGCGGCGGAGTTCCGGAAGTCCTTGCCGAGCAGCACGCGCACGTGGCCGGCGGTGACGTCCCGGTCCGGTTCGGCCTGCAGGCCCGCGCCCAGCGCCTGCTTGACGAGGGCCAGCGCGGCGTCGTCGGCCGGGTTGTACCGGACGATCGTCGTGGTGCGGGTGCTCAGCTTCTGGTCCGCGGTGAGGGTGAAGCCCTTGCCCTGCAGCGTCGCGTGCGTCTGCGCGGTCAGCGCCGGGGAACCCGTGCCGTCGAACAGCTCCACCGTGACGGCCTTCGCGCCCGGCAGCTGGGGCGACGCCGGGGCCGCCGGGGTGTCGCCGTCCGACGTCAGCCGCGCGACCTCCGCCGCCACCGACGGCTGGTCGACGCGGAGCACGTCCGCGCCGCCGATCACCGCGTTGCCCAGGGTCGGGATGGTGTGGAACTCGATGTTGCCACCGGTCAGGCCGCGCATCTGCTCGGCGAACTCGGTCAGGTCCCAGCCCAGCGAGAGCACGACCGACTTCTTCACCGCCGAAACCAGATCGGCGATCTTCCCCGGGCTCGTCAGCACGTCGGAGGAGATGACCTTGCGGGCCAGCCCGGACAGGAACGCCTGCTGGCGGGCGATCCGGTCGAGGTCGTAGTTGGGCAGGCCGTAGCGCTGGCGGACGAAGGCCAGTGCCTGCACGCCTTCGATGGTCTGACGCCCGCCCGGCAGGTCCACGCCGGACTTCACTTCCTTGACCGGCCCGTTGAGGCAGACCTCGACGCCGCCGATCGACTTGGTGATCTCGTAGAAGCTCGCCAGGTTGACCTCGGCGTAGCGGTCGATCATGCCCGGCTTGCCGATGAACTTCTCGATCGTGGCGATCAGGTTCTTGCGCCCGGCGACCTTCGCCTCCGCGTCGGCCTGCTTCAGGTCGGTCATGCCCTGGCGCTGCAACGTTTTGTAAGTGTCCGTGTACGCGTAGACGAACGCGCTGTTGAGCTTGTGCTTGCCGTAGCCGCCGGCGAGCTCCACCCAGGAGTCGCGGGGGAACGAGATCGCGATCGCGTGCTTCCCGTTCTGGGGAATGTGCACGAGGATCATCGTGTCGGTGTTCAGTTCGCCGTCGGAGACGCCGGCGTGCAGCATGTCCAGCACTTCGCGGGGCAGCGGGTTGCCCTGCGCGTCGGTGCGGCTGTCCTGGCCGACCAGGAGGATGTCGATCGCGCCGTCGAGCGGCTTCGCGTGCGCCTCGGTGTCGGCGAAGACGTTCGTCGTGGTCAGGCCGGTGTTCGGGTCACCGATGAAGTGCCAGCCGTACCAGGTCAGGGCCAGGATCGCGACGGAGAGCAGGGACACGACGACCTTGCCACCGCGTCGCGCGAAGATCGCGGCACCGGTGCCGCGGCGCGCCGGGACGGGCGGCGCAGGCCATTCGGTCACGCGCTTCCTCCCCTGTGAACCCCGTGCTTCCCCCAGGGCACCAGTGTGCCTCCAGTGAGACTCTACTGAGGGTGTTGTAGGACCTCCGTAGGCTGGGGGCGGATTGCCCCGTCCGGGGCGCGGAGAAAGGCGGGGTTATGCGGGTCCTGGTCACCGGTGGTGCGGGCTTCATCGGGTCGCACTACGTCCGGCAGGTGCTCACCGGCGCCTACCCGGCGCTGCGTGACGCCGAAGTGGTGGTGCTGGACAAGCTCACCTACGCCGGCAACGAGGCCAACCTGGCCCCGGTCGCCGCCGACCCGCGGCTGCGCTTCGTCCGCGGCGACATCTGCGACACCGCGCTGGTCACCGACGTCATGCGGGGCGTGGACCTGGTCGTGCACTTCGCCGCCGAGTCCCATGTGGACCGCTCGATCCTCGGCTCCGCGGACTTCGTGCTGACGAACGTGCTCGGCACCCAGAACCTGCTGCAGGCGGCCGTGGAAGCCGGTGTCGGCAAGTTCGTGCACGTGTCCACCGACGAGGTGTACGGCTCGATCGCGGAAGGTTCGTGGACCGAAGACCACGTGCTGGAGCCGAACTCGCCGTACTCGGCGTCGAAGGCGTCGTCGGACCTGGTGGCGCGGTCGTTCTTCCGCACGCACGGGCTGCCGGTCTGCGTCACGCGGTGTTCCAACAACTACGGTCCGTACCAGTTCCCGGAGAAGGTCATCCCGCTGTTCGTCACGAACCTGCTGGACGGGCGGAAGGTGCCGCTCTACGGCGACGGGCTGAACGTCCGTGACTGGCTGCACGTGGACGACCACTGCCAGGGCATCCAGCTGGTCGCCGAGGGTGGCCGGCCGGGCGAGATCTACAACATCGGCGGCGGCACCGAGCTGACCAACCGGTCCCTGACCGAAAAGCTGCTGGCCGCGGTCGGGGCCGGCTGGGACAGCGTCGAACCGGTCGAGGACCGCAAGGGCCACGACCGCCGGTATTCGGTGGACATCACGAAGATCAACGCGGAGCTGGGGTACGCTCCGCGCGTGTCCTTCGAGGACGGTCTGGCCGCGACAGTGGCCTGGTACACGGACAATCGCGCGTGGTGGGAGCCCCTGGCGGAGCGGGCCGCGCTGAAGAAGTAAGGGACTTTCCTGTGCGGCTGACGGTGCTCGTGCCCGGTGGTTCCGGACAACTCGGCCGGGATCTCGCCGCGCTGGCGTCCTCTTCGGTGGACGTGGTGGCGCCGGGTTCCGCGGAGCTGGACGTGACGGCCACGGGCCAGGTCCTGGCGGCGGTCGGCGCGCTGGCCGACCGCGCGCGGGAGACGGGTTCGGCGCCGGTGGTGGTCAACGCGGCGGCGTACACGGCGGTCGACGCGGCCGAGAAGGACGAGGAGCGCGCGTTCGCGGTGAACGCCGACGGCCCGCGGGTCCTGGCCGCCGCGTGTGCGGCGCGGCGGGTGCCGCTGATCCACGTGTCCACGGACTACGTCTTCGCGGGCGACGGTTCGGTGCCCTACGAGCCTTCCGACGAGCTGGGGCCGCGGTCGGCGTACGGCCGCACGAAGGCGGCGGGCGAGGACGCGGTCCTCGGTTCCGGGGCGTCGTCGTGGGTGGTGCGGACCGGGTGGCTGTACGGGAAGTCCGGGTCGAACTTCGTGAAGACGATGGCCTCGCTGGAGGCTTCGCGGGACACGCTGTCCGTTGTGGACGATCAGGTGGGCGGTCCCACGTGGACGGCCGACCTGGCCGCGGGGCTGCTGGAGCTGGCGTCCCGCGTGGCGGGCGGGGACGGCCCGGAGGCCCGGATCCTGCACTGCACGAACGCCGGTTCGGTGAGCTGGTGCGGCTTCGCCCGCGCGGTCTTCACGCGGCTGGGCGCGGACCCCGCGCGGGTGCACCCTTGCACGACGGCGGAGTTCCCGCGCCCGGCAGCGCGTCCGGCGTACTCGGTGCTGTCGCCGTCGTCGTGGAAAGAGGCGTGGCTGACGCCGATGCGTCCGTGGGAAGAGGCGTTGGACGCCTACTTCGCGGCCGCCAAGTAGGCGAGCGTCATCTTGGTCGTCTCGGCGGCCCACGTGGTCCAGTCCAGGCCGTCCGGCCAGTAGCGGCAGGTCGCGGCGCGGTGCACGCAGGCGCCGATGACGGTCCGGGCGGCGGTTCTCGTCGCCGGGCTGTCGCCCGCGGTCTCGACGAAGGTCCGCTGGATCGCCGCCAGGGCTTGGAGTCCGCGGTCGCGGCCGTCGGCGCGCTGGCCGTCGAGCAGCTCGGGGAAGATCCGGTCGTGGGCGGCGAACGTCTCCGCCAGCGCTCGCGTGAAGGCGGCGACGACGTCGTGCGGTCCTGACTCGGCGAGTGCTTCGGCGACGTTCGTTTCGAGCCGGGTGAGCAGCTGGTCCTTCACGGCGTACAAGAGCTGGTCCTTGCCGTCGAACCGGCGGTAGATCGCGCCGACCGACAGCCCGGCGCGCTCGGCGACCGCACCGATCGTGAACTCTTCGTGCCCCTGGTGCGCCAGCACGTGTTCGGCCGCGGCCAGCACTTTCTCCAGCGATGCCCGGCTACGGGCCTGCTGGGGCGGGTGAAAGCCCTGCTGCACGGATACCTCCCAGGAATGGCGTGAATGCGAATGATAACTTGCATTCGCATCCGAGCCGTGGAGGGGTGGCAGCATGGTGAGCATCGAGGTGCGGAACGCCTACGTGGACTTCCCGATCTTCGACGCCAAGACCCGGTCGCTGAAGAAACGCGTGCTGGGCAAGGTCGGCGGGAAGATCGGCACCGGCGCGAAGACGCCGGTCATCGAGGCTTTGCAGGACATCACGCTGTCGCTCGAGGACGGCGACCGCGTCGGGCTGGTCGGGCACAACGGCGCCGGCAAGTCCACCCTCCTGCGCCTGCTGGCCGGCATCTACGAGCCGACCCGGGGCCACACCCGCGTCGCCGGGCGGATCGCGCCGGTGTTCGACCTCGGCGTCGGCCTCGACCCCGAGGTCTCCGGGCGCGAGAACATCCTGATCCGGGGCCTGTTCCTCGGCATGAACCGCGCGCAGATGGAAAAGCGGGTCGACGACATCGCGGAGTTCACCGAACTCGGCGACTACCTGCACCTGCCGCTGCGCACCTACTCCGCGGGCATGCGCGTCCGGCTCGCGCTCGGCGTCGTCACCACCATCGACCCCGAGATCCTCATCCTCGACGAAGGTCTCGGCGCGATCGACGCCGCCTTCCTCGCCAAGGCTCGCGAACGACTGGTCGACCTCGCCCGCCGCTCCGGGGTCCTCGTTTTCGCCTCGCACTCCGACGAGCTGCTCAACGAGCTGTGCACGACCGCGTTGTGGATGGACGAAGGCCGGATCCGCGCGAGCGGCCCGCTCGGCGAAGTCCTCGCTGTCTACAAAGGTCAGTGACGGCCGGAAGCCAGGCGGTACGCGCCCACCGTCAGTTCCGCGCACGTGCGCCACGTGAAGCCCGCCGCGTGCGTGCGGCGCGCCGCCGACGTCGCCACCGCGTGCGGGTCGGTCACCGCTGTGCGCAGGGCCGAAGCCAGGGCGTCGACGTCGCCGTACGGGACCAGGCTCGCGCAGTCGCCCGCCACTTCGCGCAGGGCCGGGATGTCCGTGCAGACCACCGGGACGTCCGACGCCATCGCTTCCAGGACCGGCAGGCCGAAACCCTCGTCACGAGAGGGCAGCACCACCGCGGACGCGCCCGCGACCACCGTGCGCAGGTCCACATCGGACAGATAGCCCGTCTGGGACCGCCGGGGGCCGTGGGGGAACGGGCCCGGGCCGGCGAACACCAGGTCCGGGAGGTCCGGGGCCGCGTCGTGCGCCCGGGTCAGCCAGTCCAGGCCCTTGCGCGGGCCCGCCGCGCCCGCGAACAGCAGGTAGCGTGCGGGCAGGCCCAGGCGGGCGCGGCGCTCGTCGTCCGGGGGGCGCGCGGTGAACCACGCCGGGTTGACGCCCAGCGGGGTCACCACGATCTTGTCGCGGGAGACGTCGAGGCGCTCCGCCACCGCGTCGGCGACCGCCGCCGTGGGAGTGCAGATCACGTTGGCCCGGCGGGCGCCGCGGCGGACCAGTTCCGGCAGGTCGCGGTCGCTCGGTGCGAGCTCGGCCGGGTTGTCCAAAAAGGCCAGATCGTGGATCGTCAGCACTCCCGCCGCGCGGAAGCGGGCCGGCAGCACGAAGTTCGTGCCGTGGACGACGTCCGTCGGGCCGGCGAACAGTTCCACCGGCGGGAATTCCGAGCGCACCCACGCCATCCGCAGCAGCCGCGCCGCCACCGGCATCCCGCGGGCCCGCGCGCCGTACGGGAGCACGTGCCGCAGCCGGCGCCAGCCGCGCAGCGTGAACGCCACCGCGCGCGTGTCCACTTCGGGGATCGACACGAGCTCTTCGATCAGCGCGGACGTGTACCGGCCGATCCCGGTCCGCGAGCCGAGGAGCGGGGTGCCGTCGAGGAGGACGCTGAGGGACCTACCCACGGCGCAACCGCTGCTTCGCGACCTTCACCGCACGCCCGCCGACGCGCCGGGCCAGTTCGCCCGCCCCGCCCGCGGCCAGGTACTCCCGCACCAGGTCGGCGTCGCGGCGCAGCATCGCTCGCCCGCGCACCGCCGGCGTCGTCACCAGGTCGGCCGAGCCGGGCAGCCGGTCCGCCGCCGGGCGCGGGTCGCGGCAGAACTCCACCAGCGGCTTGAGCGCTTCGGGCCAGGCGAACCGCTGCGCGACGACGGCGATCCGCTCCACGCAGCCGGCCGCGAAATCCTCGTCGTACAACGACTTCTCCAGTGCGTCGGCCAGCGCCGACGCGTCCTCGGCCGGCACGACGACACCGAGCTTCTCCGCCCGCACCAGGTCGGCGAACGCGTCGCCGTCGGTGGTGACGATCGGCAGCCCGGCCCACAGGTAGTCGAGGACGCGGGTGCGGAACGCGAACGTCGTCTCGACGTGCTCGTAGTGCGTCGTCACGCCGCAGTTCGCGTCGAGCAGCCAGTTCTGGCGCTCGTGGTAGGGCACCCACTGCTCGTTGAAGTAGACGTGCTTCCCGGTCAGCCCCAGCGAATCCGCGAGCCGGATCGTGCGCGCGCCGATGTCCATCTCGGCGACCTCGGGGTTCGGGTGCTTCATCCCGAGGAACACCAGCCGGACGTCGCCGCGGCGACGGCGCAGCTCGTCGATCGCGCGGACCAGGGTCAGCGGGTCGAACCAGCTGTAGACCCCGCCCGCCCAGAGCACGACGTGGTCGGTGCCGCCGATGCCCAGCGACGAGCGCAGGCCCGGCCCGGTCCGCGTGGGCGGCTCCGGCGACAGTCCGAAGGGGACGACCGCGAGCAGCGACTGCGTCGTCGGGTCGGCGTCGTAGAGCCGCGGCGAAAGGCGGCCCAGCGCGGCCAGGTGCCCGAGCCAGAAGTGCCGCTGCCGCTCGGACGCGCAGAGGAAGAAGTCGCCGCGCTCGAGCTGCGCGTCCAGCACCTTCGTGACGCCCGCGAGGTCGGCCGTGCGCTGGTCGTCGGCGACGCCCTTGCCCTGCTCCAGCAGTTCGAGGTGCATCGGGTCGTAGAGGTCGGCGACGACGATCTTGCCGCTGTGCTGCTTCTTCAGCGACGGCGCCAGTTCGAGCACGTGACCCTGCAGCACGACGACGTCGGCCCAGGCGATCGGCGCGTCCAGCTCGCGGTGCTTGCCGGCGCTGACGCGGAACGGCGCCGGCGGCGGCGTGGCGAGCGGGTTGGTGGTGACCAGGTGGACGTCGTGCTCGGCGGCCAGCGCCAGCGCGATGTTCCAGGCGCGGATCGCCGGGCCTGCCATCCGCTCGGTGAGCGCGTCGCCGGTGAGCACGAGGATCTTGCGCCGCTGCCCGAACGCCTTTTCGATGCCGAACGCCTCGACGAGGATGTCGTGCGCGGCGAGGTAGCGCGGCAGCGGGTAGGCGGGCTCCAACGCCTTGCGCAGCAACGGAAGCAGGTCGGCGTCGGTGCGGACGCGGGCGGCCTGCTCGACCGCGCGGGACGCCGCCAAGGAGGGCAGCTGCTCGACGAACTGGTCGATCGCGAGCAGCCCGGCCAGCGTGGTCCGCGGGACGGCGACGTCGCCGGATTCGATCGGGCCGACGCCTTGTTCGAGGTCGAGCTGGGTCGCGTCCAGCTCGCCGCGCGCGGTGGCCCGGCGGACGGCCAGGGCGAGCGCCGCGGGCAGCGCGCGGGCCAGGGTCTCGTCGGAGAGGTTCTTGTAGAGCGCCGCGAGGGCGTTGCGCTCGAGGAGGAAGGTCTCGCGGCCGGTCTCCGGCGCGTCCACGGCCGCCATCGTGCCGTGGTGGCGGTGGAACGCCTGCGATTCCGGGACGTACCGGACGCGCCAGCCGCGCAGGTTGAGCCGCCAGCCGAGGTCGACGTCCTCGTAGAACATGAAGAAGCGCTCGTCGAAGCCGCCGAGCTCGGCGAACACCGAAGCGCGGACGAACAGCGCCGAGCCGGTGCCGAACAGGACGTCCTTCGCGACTTCGTGCTCCGCGGCCGGGACGTCGGCGAGCGGCGAACCCGCGTGGCGCTTGTAGCCCATGCCGAACCAGGTCAGGCCGCCGTCGACGAAGTCGGTGCCGGTGCCGTCCCAGTCGAGGACCTTGCTGGCCACGGCGGCGACGCGGGGCTGGGCGCGCAGCTCGGCGACCGCGGCGGAGACCCAGCCGGGGGCCGGGCGGGCGTCGTTGTTGAGGAAGCCGAGGACGGTGCCCTTCGCGTGCTTCGCACCGAGGTTGCAGCCGCCCGCGAAGCCGGTGTTGCGGCCGGCCTCGATCACCTGGGCCCGGGGCACGGCCTCGCGGATGCGCGCGGCTTCGTCCGAGTTGTCGACGCAGATGAGCTCGAGCTCGGGGTAGTCGTGGTCGGCCAGCGCGCGCAGGCAGGTGATCGTGTCGTCGGCGCCGTGGTAGTTCACCACGATCACCGAGACGAGCGGTTGCGGTTCCCCCTGCGCCAAAGCAGCTCCTTCGTCGGATGGGCGTCAGCTTAAAGGCCCGCCCAAGCCTCCCAGACCGCGCCTCGGCCGAGCGCCGCGCCGCGGCCGATCTCGCGCCGCGCGAGCAACGTCGCTGGTAGCCGCGCGGCCACCTCGGCCAGCACCCGGCAGCGCAGGCCGAACCGGAAGTTCGCCGCGGCCGGCCGCCCGGGCCGCAGCGGCAGTACCGCTGTCACCACGGCGAACCTGAGCAGCTGGTTCACCGCGACGCCGCGGGGCGCGCAGCGCAGCAGCATGAGCAGCCGGTTGCGCTCGTTCCAGCGGTGGAACAGCGGCGAACCGGGCTTGCTGCTGACGCCGTGGGCGTGCCGGACGCGGGCGCCGGGCACCGCGACGACGTCCCACCCGGCCAGCCGGAGCCGCCACGCCGTGTCGGTGTCTTCGTAGTAGCAGAAGAAGGCCGCCGGGACGCCGTGCACGCTCCTCAGCACGTCCGTGCGCAGCAGGGCCGCGCCGCCGCAGAAGGCGAACACCTCGCCGGCGGGCTCGGTGAGGTCGGCGCCGTGCCCGTCGGCGGTCAGCCGTACCCCGGCGGACTGGGTGGTGCCGTCGGGCCGCACGAGCAGCGACGTCGCCGCGGCGGCCAGCGGCGCCTTTTCGAGGGTGTCCTCCAGCGACGCGAGCCAGTCCGGGGCCGGTTCGGCGTCGTCGTTCAGCCACGCGATCAGCGGCGTTCCGACCTTTTTCAGCGCGACGGCGAGGGCGCCCGCGTACCCCGTGTTGCGGGGGAGGCGGATTACTTGCGGACGCGAAGGATGGGCTTCGAGCAGGGCGGCGGTGCCGTCGTCGGAGGCGTTGTCCACCACGAGCGTCCGATGTGGACGCGTCTGCGCGGCGAGCGCGTCGAGGCAGGCGGTGACGTGCCCGGCACCCCGCCAGGTCACGACGACCACCGTGGTGGCGGGATTCGCGGTCACGTCCCGCACAATAGCCGCGTGCCCAGACTGGTCGTGCTCGCCGAGCAGCTCCTCGCGCCCGTGCCCGGTGGCACCGGGCGGTACACGGCCGAGCTGCTGCCCGCGCTCGCGAAGACCGCGCCGCCGGGCTGGTCGGTCTCCAGCGTCGTCGCGCGGCACGCCGACGTCACCGCGGCCGAGCTCGAAGGCGTCGAGGGCCCGCGGGTGCTGCGGATCCCGCCGCGCGGGCTGGTCGCCGCGTGGCAGCTGGGCCTGCGCTGGTGGCCGGGCGGCGACGCCGTGCACGCGCCGACGCCGTTCGCGCCGCCGCGCGCCCCGGCCGGGAAGACGCTGAGCGTGACCGTGCACGACACCGTGCCGTGGACCCACCCCGAGACGCTGACCGCGCGCGGCGTCAGCTGGCACCGGTCGATGATCGCCCGCGCGGCGCGGCGGGCGTCCGGGCTGGTCGTGCCGACGCGGGCGGTCGCCGACGAGCTGGCGGTGCTGATCGACCTCGACGTCCCGGTGCGCGTGGTCCCGCACGGCGTGCGGGTGCCCACCGGGGAAGCGGACCTGGAGCTGCCCGCCGAGTACGTGCTGGCGGTCGGCACGATCGAGCCGCGCAAGGGCATCGACGTGCTGATCGACGCGGTCGCGGCGCTGGACGGCGTGATGCTCGTGGTCGCCGGGCAGCCGGGCTGGGGCGGCGTCGACCCGGTCGCGGTGGCCGCCGAGCGCGGCCTCCCGGCGGAGCGGCTGCGGATGCTCGGGAAGGTGTCGGACGCGGAGCTGGCGACCGCGTTGCGGCACGCGAGCGTGCTGGCGGTCCCGAGCCTCGCCGAGGGCTTCGGGCTGGGGCTGCTGGAGGCGATGGCGGCCGGGGTCCCGGTGGTGCACACCGACGTCCCGGCCCTGGTCGAGGTGGCCGGCGGCGCGGGCGTGACGGTGCCGCGCGGCGACGCCACGGCGTTGGCGGCGGCGCTGCGCGAGGTGCTCGGCTCGCCGTCGCGCGCGGCGGAGCTGGTGCGCGCGGGCCGGGACCGGGCGAAGGCGTTCACCTGGCGCCGCGCCGCGGAAGCCGTCTGGGCGATCCACCGGCGGGCCCACGACTAGCCCGGTTTGCCAGTTCCCCACCAGCACGGAGGGTCGCCGCCGTACCCTGCAGGGGTGAGCGATGACCCCCGGGTGCTGATCGACGCGACCGCGGTGCCCGCGGACCGCGGCGGGGTGGGCCGGTACGTGGATTCGCTGGTCGCCGCCCTGGACGCGGACGGCGCGCGGCTCACGGTCGTCTGCCAGCCCCGCGACCTGCAGCTTTACGATCGGCTGGCACCGCGCTCACGCGTCGTCCCGGCCTCGCCGTCGACGACCACCCGCACGGCGCGCCTGACCTGGGAACAGGCGACCCTCCCGCGGCTGGCCCGCCGCCTCGGCGCGGACGTCGTCCACTCCCCGCACTACACGATGCCGCTCGCGACGTCGGCGGCTTCGGTGGTCACGCTGCACGACGCGACGTTCTTCACGGACGCGGTCCTGCACTCGTCGGTGAAGGCCCGCTTCTTCCGCGCGTGGACGGCGACGGCCCTGCGCCGCGCGACGCTGTGCGTGGTCCCGTCGGCGGCGACGGCGACGGAGCTGGCCCGCGTCGGCCCGGTGCGGCACGCGTCTTTGGAAGTCATTCACCACGGGGTCGACACGGAACGCTTCCACCCACCGTCCCCGGCGGAGATCGCCGCGGCACGGGCGGCCGTCGGGCTGGGGCGGACGCCGTACGTGGCGTTTCTGGGGGCGTTGGAGCCGCGGAAGAACGTGCCGGCGTTGATCCGGGGGTTCGCGCGGGCGGTGGCGGGGCGTCCGGACGCGCCGGCGTTGGTGCTGGCCGGGCAGCCGGGGTGGGACACCCAGGTCGAGCGGGCTTTGGACGCCGTGCCGCACCGGCTGCGGGTCATCCGGGCGGGGTACCTGCCGTTCGGGACGCTGGCGGGGTTCCTGGGGGGTTCCGAGCTGGTGGCGTACCCGTCGCTGGGGGAGGGGTTCGGGCTCCCGGTCCTCGAGGCGATGGCTTGCGGCGCCTGTGTGCTGACCACGCGGCGGCTGTCGTTGCCGGAGGTCGGCGGGGACGCGGTGGCGTACTGCGGCGTCGGCGCCGGGGACGTGGCGTCGGCGATCAGCGAGCTGCTGGCCGACCCGGGGCGACGGGCGGAGCTGGCGACGGCGGCGCAGCAGCGGGCGAAGGAGTTTTCCTGGGCCACGACGGCGGAGCGTCACCGGGAGGCGTACGGGAAGGCCTGGTCACGGCACTTGCGCAGCCGCTGATTTCTCTCAGCGTGCCCCTGAGCCGGGGTGCTGGGGAAGCGCTGCGTGACGAAGGGACAATGGCCCGGTGACTGAGCAGACCCGCTACGGCGACCAGATCGGCGTCGTCACCGTGACGTACTTCTCCGGCGAAACCCTCGAGCGGTTCCTCGACACCCTCGAAAAGGCCACCGATCGCGACGTGCAGGTCGTCGTCGCCGATACCGTCTCCACCGACGGGGCTCCCGAGAAGGCCGCGAAGCGGGCGAACGTGCACCTGCTCAGCATCGGGGAGAACGTCGGGTACGGGACCGGGTGCAACCGCGGGGTCGCCGAGCTGGACGACCGGTACGGGTGGGTCGTCATCTCCAACCCCGACCTCGAATGGGAGCCCGGGTCGCTCGACACGCTGCTCGAAGCCGCGAAGCGGTGGCCGCGCGGCGGGTCCTTCGGGCCGCTGATCCACGAGCTCGACGGGACGACCTACCCCTCCGCCCGCCTGCTGCCCTCGTTCGGCCGCGGGATCGGGCACGCCGCGCTCGGGAAGATCTGGCCGGGCAACCCCTGGACCAAGCAGTACCGGCAGGAGACCGGGACGCCCGTCGAGCGCGTCGCCGAGTGGCTGTCCGGGTCGTGCCTGCTGCTGCGCCGGGAGGCCTTCGAGTCCGTCGGGGGCTTCGACTCGCGGTACTTCATGTACTTCGAGGACGTCGACCTCGGGGACCGGCTCGGCAAGGCCGGCTGGCTCAACGTCTACGTGCCCTCGGCCGGCGTCATGCACCTCGGCGGGCACTCGACCTCGCAGGCGTCCAAGAAGATGCTCGCCGCGCACCACGCGAGCGCTTACCAGTACCTCGCCGACCGGCACCCGGGGCTGCTCTGGAAGCCCGTGCTGGCCGCGACGAAGCTCGGGCTCGCGCTGCGGCTGAAGCTCGAAACCCGCTAGATCCCGTCGAGCCGGCGGGACAGGTCGGACTTGCCGTTGGTCTGCGTGACCGTCGGCACCAGTCCGGTGTCCTCCGGGTCGGGCTCCTTCAGCGGGCTCGTGATCGGCTCGGCCTGCGGACGGCGGGACAGCGGCGTGGGCATCGGCGTGGTCGGCGTCGGTGTGCTCAACGGCGTCGTCGGCTGCGGGCGGCGGCCGCCCTGGACCTCCAGGCGGCGCGTCGGGGACGAGCCGGCCAGCGGGTGGTCGTTCTCCTCGATCAGCGACGCCGGCAGCTGCGTCGTCGTGTCGGGGTCCCGGCTCCGGTCGAGGCCGTCGATCGCCGCGCGCGGGATCTGCTGGGTGTTCGACGAGTCCATCGGTGACGTCGCGCTGTCGGGTGTCACGACGAACACACCACGCGCTTGGGCTCGTGCGAGCAGGGCGTCCGCCCGATCGCGGGGGTCCATCCCCTCGGCCTCCCGACTGACCCGGGGGCCCTCTGGGGAGGGGCCCGCCTGTTTCCTGTCTAGGGTAGGCCCTCCGGGCGACCTCCGTCAGGGTTTCCCGCGGCTTGTCGCTCAGCGGTGCGTGATACAGGAGGAGATTTCCGTGACGTCCGAGGTCCGAACCGACGCTGTCGACGCCGTCGTCCTGGTCGGGGGCAAGGGCACCCGGCTGAGGCCACTGACCCTGTCGGCGCCGAAGCCGATGCTCCCGACCGCCGGGACGCCCTACCTGAGCCACCTGTTCTCGCGCATCCGCGAGGCCGGCATCCGGCACGTCGTGCTGGGGACGAGCTACCGGGCGGAGGTGTTCGAGGAGTACTTCGGCGACGGCAAGTCGATCGGTCTGGACCTCGAGTACGTCGTCGAGGAGGAACCGCTCGACACCGCCGGCGCCATCCGCAACGTCTACGACAAGCTGCGCGCCGACCACGTGATCGTCTTCAACGGCGACATCATCTCCGGCTCGGACCTCGGCGAGCAGCTGCGCGTGCACCGCGAGTCCGGGGCCGACGTCACCCTGCACCTGCAGCGCGTGCCGGACCCGAGCCGGTTCGGCTCGGTGCCCACCGACGAAACCGGCCGGGTGCAGGCGTTCCTCGAGAAGACGCCGAACCCGCCGACCGACCAGATCAACGCCGGCTGCTACGTCTTCCGCCGCCCGGTGATCGAGGCCATCCCGACCGGGCGCCGCGTGTCGGTCGAGCGCGAGACGTTCCCGCAGCTGCTGGAGCAGGGCGCGCACATCCACGGCTTCATCGACGCCTCCTACTGGCTGGACGTCGGCACGCCGGAAGCGTTCGTCCGCGGCTCGGCGGACCTGGTGCGGGGCGTCGCGCCGACGTCCGCGCTGCCCGGCCGCCCCGGCGACTTCCTGGTCCTCGACGGCGCTTCGGTGGCCGAGGACGCCCAGCTCTCCGGTGGTTCGACCATCGGCGTCGCCGCCGTGGTCGGCCCGGGCGCGAAGATCGACGGCTCGGTCCTGTTCGACGGCGCGGCCGTCTCCGAGGGCGCCATCGTCGAGCGTTCGGTGCTCGGGCACGGCGCGCGCGTCGGCGCCGGCGCGGTCCTGCGGGGCGTGGTCCTGGGCGACGGCGCGTCCGTCGGCGCCGGCTGCGAGCTGCTCGACGGCGCCCGCGTCTGGCCTGACACCGTGCTGCCCGACGGCGCCATCCGCTTCTCGAGCGACGCGTAGCCGATGTTCTGGCGTCCCGCGTTCGAAGTCGACTTGGGCAAGGTCCTGAGTCCGCTGAAGCGCGGCCGCGGGTCGCAGAACATCCTCACCGACGAGCGCGGGATCACCTGGCTCGCGATGAACACCCCCGACGGCCCCGGCACGCTCGCGCTGCGCCGGCACGCGGACGGGCGCGTCGAGGCCGCGGCCTGGGGCGACGGCAAGGACCGGCTGCTCAGCGGCGTCCCGGCGCTGCTGGGGGCCGACGACGACGATTCCGGCTTCGTCGCGCACCACGACGTCGTCGCGCGGGCCCGGCGGGCGAACCCCGGCCTGCGGCTCGGCGCCACGGGTGTCGTGTGGGACTGGCTGGTGCTCGCCGTGCTGGAGCAGAAGGTCGCCGGCAAGGAGGCGATCCGGTCGTGGGCCGAGCTGTGCCGCCGCTTCGGCGCGCCGGCGCCCGGACCGGGCCCGGACCGCCTGCGCGTGCCGCCGACGCCGGTGGCGCTGCGCTCGTTGCCGGACTGGCACTGGCACCGCGCGGGCGTCGACATCAAGCGCCGGACGGCGCTGCTCAACGCCGCCCGCGTCGCGCCCCACCTGGAGCGGGCCGTGGAGCTGCGCGGGCTCGAGGGACGGCATTGGCTGCGCCAGGTGCCGGGCATCGGCGTCTGGACGGCCGCGGAGATCGCCCAGCGCGCCTGGGGCGACCCGGACGCGGTGAGCTTCGGCGACTACAACGTCCCGTCGATGGTCGGGCACGCGCTGGCGGGCACGAAGACCGACGACGCCGGGATGGCGGAGCTGCTGGCGCCGTACGCCCCGCACCGCCAGCGGGCGGTGCGGTACCTGGCGGCGGCCGGGCACACGCGGCCGCGCTTCGGGCCCCGCATCGAGCTGCGCGACTACCGCGCCATGTGAGCGCCGGCTACTGCGGGGGCGGCGGCGGGTAGCCGCCGGGCGGGGGCGGGTACGGGGGTTGCTGGCCCGGGTACGGCGGTTGCTGGGGCGGGTAGGGCGGCTGGGGCGGGTAGCCCGGGGGTTGCTGGCCCGGGAAGCCTTGCTGCGGCGGGTATCCCGGCTGCTGGTAGCCCGGGTACTGCGGCGGGTACGGCGGCTGCTTGGGCTTGCTCGCGTTGACGACGAGCAGCACCACCCCGACGATGCCCCCCAGCACCACCAGGAGGATCAGCAGCATCAGCACACTCACGTCAAGCGGTCCCCTCGTCGAGTGCGGCGCGGACGATCGACAGTGCCTCGCCGGAATCCAGGCCCAGCTTACGAGCGATCTTCGCGTACTCCGCAGCGGCCTCCTGGGCACGGCGGCGGCTCTGGTCACCGGACGCCGCGACGAAGCTGCCCGCGCGGCCGCGGGTTTCGATCAGCCCCGCTTCTTCCAGCTCGCGGTAGGCGCGCGCGACCGTGTTCGGGGCGATGCCGAGGTCGGCCGCGAGCTGCCGGACCGTCGGCAGTTTCGTGCCGACGGCCAGGCTCCGGTCGTTGATCCGCGCCGCGAAGCCGGACCGGACCTGCTCGAACGGCGGCACCGGCGAGCTGCTGTCGAAGGGGACGATCACCAGCTCTGCGGTCCCGCGCCCGGACCCGGCAGCTGCTGCTGCGGCGGGAAGGACGGCCCCGGCGGCGCGTACTGCTGCGGCGCGGGCGGGTACCCCGGCTGCTGCGGGAACCCTTGCTGCGGCGAAGGCGGGTAGCCGGGCTGCTGCGGGAAACCCTGCGACGGCGGCGCGAACCCTTGCGGCGGCGGGGAACCCGCCTGCCCCGGTGCGAACCCTGGCTGCGGCGCGGCACCCACCGGTGCGAACCCCGGCTGCGGCACCGAACCGAACCCCGGCTGCGCGGGCGCGAACCCGGGCTGCGGTGCCGCGAACCCCGGCTGCGGCGCCGCGAACCCTTGCGACGGCGGCGAAGCACCCTGCGGTGGCGGCGCGAACCCCTGCTGCGGCGGAAAGTTCGGGAACTGCCCGCTGTTCTTCATCGCCTCTTCGCGGCGCATCTTCGACACCCGGACGATCACCGCGACGATGAACACGATGACGCCCAGGATGATCAAGCCGAGCACGATGTACCCGAACACCCCGGTGTCCCCACCGCTGCCGGAGTGGTAGTGCACCCGCTCGGGGAACTGCGTGGCCATGTGGTCCCCTCCCTGTCCGCGATCCAGGCTAGTGCCCGGCACCGACAGGAACGGCCGCTTTCACCAGATCGGCGAGATCTTCCGACCCCTCGGGAAGCGCGTCCGCGGGCCACCACCGCAGGTCGTCGGACTCGCTGCTGCGCACCGGCGAAGCGCCCGGCGGGGCGTGCACCGCGAACCGGACGTCGAAGTGGCGCGTCGGGACGCCGAGCGAGCAGGTGATCGGGTGGACGTCCAGGTGCACCGGTTCCGCGGAGATCCGCAGCCCCGGCATCCCGGACTCCTCGGTGGCCTCCCGCAGCGCGGCCCCGGCCAGCGACGTGTCCGACGGCTCGCAGTGCCCGCCGAGCTGCAGCCAGCGGCCGACGCGCGGGTGCAGCGTCAGCAGCACCTTCGTGCCGGTGTGGTCCAGCAGCACCGCCGACGCCGTGAGGTGCCCGGCCGCGCACGAGCGCCGGCAGCTGTCCTCCCGCGCGGCCAGGAAGCCGAGGAACGCCTGCCGCAGCGACTCCTGCGAAGGATCGGCCGGCCGCCACGAATCCAGCGTCGTGACGGCGTCCGCGTGCAACGTCACAGCTCCAGCAACCCTTCGCCCGGCGAAACTTCGCCACGCGGGGGCGGCGAATCCAGCGGGACGCCGATCGCGACCGAGCCGAGCGGCTGCCAGCGTTCGTCGAGGCCCAGGACGTCCCGGACGAGGTCGGCGGCGAAGATCGTCGACCCGATCCAGCACGAGCCGAGCCCTTCGGCCGCCAGCGCGACCAGCAGGCCCTGCACCGCGGCGCCGCCCGCGACCGTGAACATCGTCTTCTCGCAGGCGTTGCGGCGTTCGTCGCGGTAGGTGTGCGCGCCGTCCGGCACCAGGAACGGGATGACGACTTCCGGCGCCCGGTACAGGATGTCGCCGCGGCTGAGCCGCTTCGCGATCTGTTCCTCGGTGAATTCGTCGCCGGAGAGGTCGGCCCGCCACGATTCGCGCATCGCGTCGAGCAGCTTCTCGCGGGTTCCGCCGTCGCGCAGCCAGACGAACCGCACCGGGTGCGTGTGGTGCGGCGCGGGCGCGGTCAGCGCGGACCCCACGGCCCGCCGCAGCGCGTCAGGGTCGACCGGCTCGTCCGCGAACTGCCGCACCGACCGCCGGGCCGGCACGGCTTCCCGGCGGCCCTGCGCGATGGCTTCGTTGGTGCCCAGCCGGAAGAGGTCCTCTTCCAGGGGCCGGATGAGCGACCGCGCGGTCGAGCCGTCGTCCTCGATCGCGAGCCCGCGCACGACCGCGACCGGCGTCCCGCCGAGCTTGCCCTTGACCAGGTCGGCGGCCGCGGCGAGCTCGTCGGCGACGGCGACCTCGGTGACGGCCAGCTCGTTGCCCTGCCCGTCGATCTGCCCGCGGTAGGCGTGCAGCACGCGCAGGCCGGACGCGCCGATCGCGTTGTCGGTCTGCCCGACGCGCCAGGCGCGGCCCATCGTGTCGGTGACGACCACGGCGACCTCGACGCCGAGCCGTTCGCGCAGCCCGTTGCGCAGGGCCAGCGCGGAGGCGTCCGGGTCGGCGGGCAGCAGCGCGACCTCGTCGCCGGCGACGTTGGACGCGTCGATCCCGGACGCGGCCTGCACGATGCCCAGCGGGTTCTCGGTGATCACCGTGCGCGCGATCCGCGCGACCACCCGGACGGCTTCCTGCTCGACGAGCTTCCGGCGCTCGGTGTCACGGGCTTCGGGGTCGGTCGGCACGCGGACGAGCCTGCCCTCGACCTTGGAGACGATCTTGCTGGTCACGACCAGGACGTCGCCGGAGCGCAGCCAGGGTGCCGCCGCCACGATCGCGCCGGTCAGGTCGTCGCCGGGCCGGAACTCCGGGAGCCCGGGAACGGGCAGGATCTCCAGCTTGGCGGAAGCGTGGTCACTCAACAGGGGCTCCGGCGAGTTCGAGCGCCGCGCGGGCCATCGCCGCGGTCGCGTCCACATCGGACATCAGCAGCGGGACGTCGCGGACGGTCACGCCCGGCACGTCGGCGGTCTCGCCCTCGGCGATCAGCCAGCCGTCGAGCACGCCGCCGTCCTTGCGCGAGCCGTAGTGCCGGCCCACCGCTTCGGCGGAGGTCTCGACGCCGATCGCGGTCAGGCACGCGTCGGCCATCCCGCGCAGCGCCTTGCCGCCGATGATCGGCGACACCCCGACGACCTGGGACTTGCCGCCGCGCAGCGCGTCCCGGACCCCCGGCACGCCCAGCACGGTGCCCACCGACACGACCGGGTTCGACGGCGCGAACAGCACCGCGTCCGCGTCCTTGATGGCTTCCAGCACGCCGGGCGCGGGCTTGGCCTCGTCGGCGCCGACCGCGACGATCGAGTGCGCCTTCGGCTCGGCGCGGTACCGGACCCACCACTCCTGGAAGTGGATGGCCTTCTGCTGGCCGTCCTGCTCCGGGTCGTCGATCACGACGTGCGTCTCGACGCGGTCGTCCGACATCGGCAGCAGCCGGACGCCGGGCTGCCAGCGGTCGCACAGCGCCTCGGTCACCGCCGAGAGCGGGTAGCCCGCCCGCAGCATCCGCGACCGGATGAGGTGGGTGGCGATGTCCTTGTCGCCGAGCCCGAACCAGTCCGGGTCGGCGCCGTAGGCCGCCAGCTCCTCCTTGACCACCCAGGTCTCGCCCGAGTGCCCCCAGCCGCGTTCCTTGTCGATCCCGCCGCCCAGGGTGTACATGCAGGTGTCCAGGTCGGGACAGATCCGCAGCCCGTGCATCCAGACGTCGTCGCCGGTGTTGACCAGCGCCGTCACCTCGTGCTCCGAGTCCCCGGAACCTTCCGCCGGCATACCCAGCGCCGCCTTGACACCCAGCAGGAAACGGGCCCCGCCCACTCCGCCGACCACTACCACGATCTTCACGACGTCGAATCCTCGCACGAGCCGGGTGCGGGCACCCAGTACCGGTATCTGTGGTGCGGGGCGCAGCCGAGCCCCGCGTAGAGCGCGAGCGCGCCCGTGTTCCCCTCCGCCACCTGCAACACCGCGCGGTCCGCTCCCTGTTCCACACCCCAGGTTCCCAGTGCCGCCATCAGCGCCGACGCCAGCCCTCGCCGCCGGTGCTCCGGGCGCACGGCGAGCCGTCCGACGTGCAGCCAGCCGTCCACCAGCGCCCCCCGGACCGCGGCCGTCGTGACTTCGCCGTCGGTCGCGACGCCGTAGCCGACCTTCCCACCGGTCAGGACGGCGCGCGCGGCCGCGGTGTCGGCGTCCGACCCCAGCGCCAGCTCCCACCAGCCCGCCGAGGGCTCATCCCGCACTTTCACGTGAAAGTGCCCACCTGGGGGCCGCACTTTCACGTGAAAGTGCGGCTTCTCGAGCGGGGCGGTCAGGACGACGACCTCGTGGCCGGCGCCGTGGGCGGTGGCCGGGACCCAGCCCGCCGCGGCGATCGCATGCTCGTTCGGGCTGTCGCGGATCACCTGCACCATCGGCGGGATCCCCCGATCGTGGGCGAAGTCACACGCCGTCCGCAGCGCCTCCGGCACCGGCCGATCGGGCTCGCCGACGGCGAGGACGCTGTTGGCGCGCCCGGTGAAGCCGTCCGCCCAGCGCAGGC
This sequence comes from Amycolatopsis sp. FBCC-B4732, assembly GCF_023008405.1. Taxonomy (NCBI): domain Bacteria; kingdom Bacillati; phylum Actinomycetota; class Actinomycetes; order Pseudonocardiales; family Pseudonocardiaceae; genus Amycolatopsis; species Amycolatopsis sp. FBCC-B4732. The sequence continues at coordinate 7,186,084 of NZ_CP095376.1, read as the reverse complement.
GCCACTCGCCGGCGAACTCCTCGACCACCGGCGGCCATGCTCTGCTGCAGGCGATTTCGAGCGTCTCGGGTGCGTTCACCGCTAGATTGTGGACCGAGGCGGTGAAAGTCGCGGAGCGGATTTCTTGAGGAGGTGGCCGTGGGCATCCAGCGCAAGGACGAGCGGCACAACGAGAAGCTCGTCGACGAGATCTCCGAGGGGTTCAACCGAGCCGTCGGGGAGAAGAAGGCCGACGAGGAGGCCCCCAAGCCCCGCTTCGTCATCACCGGCGACGCCCGGGCGACCCCGCCCCCGCGCCGCCGCGAGCGGTGAGCTCCATACCCGGGGTATGGCTAAGGCTTGCCTCACCAACCGAACGGGTGCCGCTGCCGCGTAATGTCGGCACGGTCTGGCTGTTTGCAGAGAAAAGCAGGAGTGCGCAGTGACCTACGTGATCGCCGAGCCCTGCGTCGACGTGCTCGACAAGGCGTGTATCGACGAGTGCCCCGTGGACTGCATCTACGAGGGCGAGCGGATGCTGTACATCCACCCCGACGAGTGCGTCGACTGCGGCGCCTGCGAGCCGGTCTGCCCGGTCGAGGCGATCTACTACGAGGACGACGTCCCGGACAACTGGTCGGACTACACCAAGGCCAACGTCGACTTCTTCGACGAGCTGGGCTCGCCCGGTGGCGCCTCCAAGGTGGGCAAGACCGCGCACGACCCGGGGTTCATCAAGGCCCTGCCCCCGCAGGGCGAATGAGCCCGGTCGCGCTACCCGACTTCCCCTGGGATTCGCTCGCCGAGGTCAAGGCCACGGCGCAGGCGCATCCCGGCGGGGTCGTCGACCTCTCCATCGGCACCCCGGTCGACCCGGTTCCGGCCGGCATCCGCGACGCGCTGGCGTCGGTCTCGGAGATCCCCGGGTACCCGACGACGCACGGCATCCCGGCGTTGCGCGCGGCCGCCATCGCGGCGCTCGGGCGACGCCACGGGGTCACCGGCATCGAGCCGGACGCCGTGCTCCCGACGATCGGGTCCAAGGAGGCCGTGGCCTGGCTGCCGCGCCTGCTCGGCTTCGGCGAGGGCGACCTGGTCGTCATCCCGGAGCTGGCGTACCCGACGTACGAGGTCGGGGCGCTGCTGGCGGGCGCGTCGATCCTGCGCGCCGACAGCACGGTCGCGCTCGGCCCGCAGAAGCCGGCGATGATCTGGCTGAACTCGCCGTCCAACCCGACCGGCCAGGTGCTCCCGGTGGAGCACCTGCGCAAGGTCGTCGAGTGGGCGCGCGAGCGGGACGTCGTCGTGGTCTCCGACGAGTGCTACCTGGCCCTCGGCTGGGAAGCCGAGCCGCTGTCGATCCTGCACCCGGACGTCTCCGGTGGCCGGACCGACGGGCTGCTCGCGGTGCACTCGCTGTCGAAGTCGGCGAACCTGGCCAGCTACCGCGCCGGGTTCCTGACCGGTGACCCCCGCCTGGTCAAGCGGCTGCTCGACATCCGCAAGCACGCGGGCATGATCGTGCCGCGCCCGGTCCAGGAGGCGATGGTCGCCGCGCTGACCGACGACGAGGCCCTCGAAGCCCAGCGCGGGCGCTACGCGCGTCGCCGGCTCGTCCTGCGGAAGGCGCTGGAGGACAACGGGTTCCGCGTCGACCACTCCGAGGCCGGCCTGTACCTCTGGTCGACCCGCGACGAGGACGCCGACGTCACGGTGGCCTGGCTGGCCGAACGCGGCATCCTGGTCGCGCCCGGCACGTTCTACGGCCCGAAGGGCGGCAAGCACGTCCGCGTCGCGCTGACCGCGACCGACGAGCGCGTCGACGCCGCCGTGGAGCGGCTCACTCAGTAGTCCCGGCCGGTCAGGCCGCGGTAGACGAACCGGGTCAGCAGCTCGACGGCCTCTTCGTCGGACGGCGGGGTCCAGCCCGGCGGTGAGCCGTGCAGCCACGTCGCCGCGAAGGCGTCGACGAGGTTGTACATCAGCATCCCGCAGCGGTCCGGCGTCGTGGGCAGCTTCAGCCCGGCGCGGGTGATGTGCGCGAGGTGGTCGTCGAGGTCGGCGGCCTGGGACGCGCCGAACCGCGCGAGCGTGCTCGCGAACGTCTCGCTGACCATCGCCGCCTGCCGCAGGGCCAGCATGGTCGCGGCGTTGTCCCGGTAGAACTCCCAGTACTGCTTGACGTGCCAGCGCACCGCCGTGGGGTCGCTGAAGTCGGTCAGGTGGTCTTCGCGCTCGGCGCTCTCGTCCCCGGACGCCGCGATGTCGGCCATGAGCGCTTCGAGCAGCTCTTCCTTGCCCGCGAAGTGGTTGTAGAACGACCCCGCGGACCGGCCCGCCTCGGTGGTGATGTCGGTGATCTTGGTGTTCAGGTAGCCCTTGCGCGCGAAGACGCGCTTGGCCGCGGCCTTGAGCGCGCCCTCCGTCTCCGCGGCCTTCTCCTTGCGGCTCGTCGCCGTCATCGGCACCTCCCTTGACACGGGACGCTAGCAGCGCCATTCTGAATCTAGATTCACTGAATCGCAATTCACTGAGAGGATGACATGGACACACGGGTGCTGATCGCGGGAGCCGGACCGACCGGGCTGACCCTGGCCATCGAACTGGCGCGGCGCGACGTCGCCGTGCGGATCGTCGACAAGGCCGAGACGTACTTCGTCGGCTCGCGCGGCGACGGCATGCAGCCGCGCACGCTGGAGGTCTTCGAGGACCTCGGCGTGCTCGACACGGTGCTGGCCGCCGGCGCGGCGCCGGTGCCGATGAAGATCCACCTCGGCGGCGAGGTGGTCGGCGAGCGGATGATGTTCGACCCGGTCGAGCCGACGCCGTCGAAGCCGTACCCGACCGGCTGGTTCCTCGGCCAGTCGCAGACCGAGGGCATCCTGCGCGACCGGCTGGCCGAGTTCGGCGTGCGCGTCGAGCTGAACACCGGGCTGACCGGGTTCGAGCAGGACGCTGACGGCGTCACGGCCACGCTGAGCACGGGCGAGACCGTCCGCGCGGCCTACCTGGTCGGCGCGGACGGCGGCAAGAGCTTCGTGCGCAAGGCGCTGGGGATCGCGTTCGAGGGCAGCACGGACGAGTCGATCCGGATGCTGCTCGGCGACGTCCGCGCCGAGGGCCTCGACCGGGCCTACGGCCACTGGTTCGCGACGCCGGAAGACCCGATGAGCGGCATGATGTTCAGCCCGCTGCCGGGGACGCCGCACTTCCAGTTCGGCGCCCCGCTCGGCGACGGCGAGACCGACGTCGAGACGGCGCTGCCCGCGGTCCAGGCGCGGCTCGACGCGCTGAGCGGCGGCACGGTCCGGCTGTCCGACCTGGCCTGGTCCACGGTGTGGCGGCCGAACGTCCGGCTGGCCGCGCGGTTCCGCGACGGCCGCGTCTTCCTGGCCGGCGACGCGGCGCACGTCCACCCGCCGACCGGCGGCCAGGGCCTCAACACCGGCATCGGGGACGGCTACAACCTGGGCTGGAAGCTCGCCGACGGATCACCGGAGCTGCTCGACAGCTACGAGCCCGAGCGGCGCGCGAACGCGGCCCGCGTGCTGGGCATCTCGTCGGAGCTGATGCGGAAGTACGTCGACGGCGACGAGGACGCCCACCGGCGCGGCGAGGAGACGCAGCAGCTGGACGTCAACTACCGCGGCGGCCCGCTGTCCCCGGCGGGGACCGGCACGCTGCGCCCGGGCGACCGCGCCCCGGACGCACCGCTGTCCGACGCGAACGGCAAGCGCGTGCGGCTGTTCGAGCTGTTCCGCGGCCCGCACGCGACGGAGCTGGTGTTCGGGGACGGGCCGGCGTCGGCCGAACCGGCGTACCGGATCCTGCCGGCGGGCAGCGCCCCCACCCCGGACGCGCTGATCGACGAGGGCGGCCACGCGTACGCGGCTTACGAGGCTTCAGCCGGGCGGAGGGTGCTCATCCGGCCGGACGGGTACGTCTGGTCGATCGCCTGATCACGACATCCCGGTGTGCGTGGAGTTGTCGTAGGTGCCGTTCGGCTTCGCACGGTAGGGGTAGCGGCCGCGCTTCCGCCCGCGCCGCACCCGGCGGCCGGCCAGGACGCCGGCCGTGAGGATGCTCAGGACGAGCAGGACGACGCCGCCGATGGCCAGGGTCAGCGCGGTCTCCATCGCCCTAGCCTAGGGCTGCGGTGCCGGTCCCGGGGGCGGTCGAAATGCCATGAACGGGTCGTTCACCGCGTCGGACGTCATGAACGGGTCGTTCATGACGTCTCGGTAGCTGTGCGCGGCTGGGGATTCGCGCTTACTCGAATGGGGACCCGCCGGTCCGGTGACGTCCGGCAGGCCGTTCGGGAGGCCTGGCGGTGCTGCTCACTGGCCGGTCCGGCCTGGTGGAACGTCATGAACGGGTCGTTCACCGCGCCGGATGTCATGAACGGGTCGTTCATGGCATCTCGGTAGTCGTGCGCGGCTGGGGATTCGCGCTTACTCGTGTGCGGGCTCGCCGGTCCGGCGGCGTTTCGCAAGCCGTTCAGTCGGTCCGGCCTGGCGGAACGTCATGAACGAGTCGTTCACCGCGCCGGATGTCATGAACGGGTCGTTCATGGCATCTCGGTAGTCGTGCGCGGCTGGGGATTCGCGCTTACTCGTGTGCGGGCTCGCCGGTCCGGCGGCGTTTCGCAAGCCGTTCAGTCGGTCCGGCCTGGCGGAACGTCATGAACGAGTCGTTCACCGCGCCGGATGTCATGAACGGGTCGTTCATGGCATCTCGGTAGTCGTGCGCGGCTGGGGATTCGCGCTTACTCGTGTGCGGGCTCGCCGGTCCGGCGGCGTTTCGCAAGCCGTTCAGTCGGTCCGGCCTGGTGGAACGTCATGAACGGGTCGTTCACCGCGCCGGATGTCATGAACGGGTCGTTCATGGCATCTCGGTAGTCGTGCGCGGCTGGGGATTCGCGCTTACTCGTGTGCGGGCTCGCCGGTCCGGCGGCGTTTCGCAAGCCGTTCAGTCGGTCCGGCCTGGCGGAACGTCATGAACGAGTCGTTCACCGCGCCGGATGTCATGAACGGGTCGTTCATGACGTCCGGTCAGGCGTGCAGGGCGCGGGCGGCGGTGTCGACGGCGGTCCAGGAGGCATGCCAGGCCGCGCGGGCCTCGGCGCGGCGGGCCAGCTCGCGCTCGGCGATCCGGCCGGCGACGAAGCCGACCTCGCCGTCGGCCGAGGCCAGCACCGAGCGCATCCGCTCGGCCGCGATCACCGCGTCCTGGTGGTCGCCGAGCACGGTCTGGAAGTCGCGCGTCGCCTTGATCAGGGCCTTGATCCGCTTCGCCCGCTTCTTCTTCGCCGACGTCTGGGCCAGCTCGGCCGCGTAGCGCAGCTTCTTGCCGTGGATGCGCAACGCGTGCAGGTCGTCGTCCGGCGGGTCGGCGGGCAGCGCGCGGACGGCCTTGGCGAGCTTGCGGTGCGGCTTCGCCAGCCCCGCGACCAGGTCGTGCGTCTCGGCCGCCGCCGCGGCCGGTGCTTCGCGGTCGCGGGTCAGCAGGCTGACCTCACGCAGCAGCGTCGAGTAGCGGGTGCTGGTCAGCGCCTTGGTCAGCCGCCGCTTCGCGGTCGCGCGCTCGGTGACGAACCGGGCGACCAGGCGGTGCCCGGCGGCCTGGTCGCGGACCTCGAAGTCGGCGATGACCTCGCGCAGGTGCCCGATCAGGACGTCGAAGTCACGCACCTCGCCGAGCGACTGCCCGAGCCAGCCCAGCTCCGCGCGCACCGGCTCGGCGCCGTCGCCGACCAGCCCGCCGGACAGCTTGAGCACGCTGCGCATCCGCCGCAGCGCGACGCGCATCTGGTGCAGGTCCTCGGGATCGGCACCGGAGCGCGTCCCGGCCTCGTACGCGAGCAGGAGGCGGATCTCCCGGTCGAGCTTGGCCCGCACGTGGTGCGCGGCCGGATCGGCGGGCCCGGCTTCCACCGGTGCGTCCGGCAGGCCCAGCTCGGCCGGGGTGCGAGGCAACGATTCGGTGGTCACCCCATGAATGGTAGGTGAATTCGCAGCGTCAGTCGTTGGCGTGCAGCATCGCGTTCAGCTCGACGCCGGTGCCGGCTCGCGGCACGACCTCGACCGCGCCGGTGCTCGAGTTGCGGCGGAACACCGCGCCGGAAATGCCGTTGAGCTCGAGGGCCTTCACGACCTTGCCGTCGACGACGACCTTCGTCCCCGCGGTCACGTACAGGCCGGCCTCGACGACCGAGTCGTCGCCGAGGGAGATGCCGATGCCGCCGTTGGCGCCGATCAGGCAGCGCTCGCCCAGCGAGATCGTCTCCTTGCCGCCGCCGGAGAGCGTGCCCATGATCGACGCGCCGCCGCCGACGTCCGAGCCGTCGCCGACGACCACGCCGGCCGAGATCCGGCCCTCGACCATGGACGCGCCGAGCGTGCCGGCGTTGAAGTTGACGAAGCCCTCGTGCATGACCGTGGTGCCGGCGGCCAGGTGCGCGCCGAGCCGGACGCGGTCCGCGTCGCCGATCCGGACGCCGGACGGCAGGACGTAGTCGACCATCCGCGGGAACTTGTCCACGCTGTAGACGGTCACCGGGCCGCGCGCCCGCAGCCGCAGCCGCGTCGACTCGAAGCCTTCGACCGGGCACGGGCCGTGGTTGGTCCACACGACGTTGGCCAGCAGGCCGAACATGCCGTCGAGGTTCTGGCCGTGCGGGCGGACCAGGCGGTGCGAGAGCAGGTGCAGCCGCAGGTACAGGTCGTGCGTGTCGGCCGGGGTGTCGGCGAGCTTGCCGATCGTGGTCCGGACGGCGACGACCTCGACCCCGCGGTCGGTGTCCGGGCCGAGCAGCGCCGCGGCGGCCTCGCCGAGCAGTTCGGCGGCCTTCTCCGCGCTCAGGCGCTCGGTGCCTTTGCTGCTGCCGCCTTCGACGAGCTTGGGCTGCGGGTACCAGGTGTCGAGGACCGTCCCGTCGGTCGCGACGGTGGCCAGCCCGACGCCGCTGGCGCCGGTCGTTTCGGGGTTCGGGCTCTGCTCGCTCACGGCCACCACCGTAGTGGAGTGACGCGGATCAACCACTCGTGGGCCGGGCGTCTACCTGCTTCTTCAGACCCGAAAGCGCGGCGGCGACGTCGACCAGCGCCTGCGTGCACGCGCCGCCCGGGTCGGCGACGGTGGTGCAGCCGGCGCCGCGGAACTCGCCGACCGCCTGCTGGAGCTTGTCCGCCTCGGCGACCAGCTGCGGGTCGCGGTCGTCGGCGCGCTTGCGAGCCGAACCGGGGACGTTCGCGACCTCCGTGACGTACTTCTCACAGCCCTTGGGCAGCTGGGTGCGCGGGCTGGCAAAGCACTGGTCGGCGGTCAGCGCGGTCAGCTTCGTCGGGAGCGCGTCCGGGCCCGGCTCGCCGCCCTGCTTGGGGGTCGGGCCGGCTTCGCTGCCGCAGCCGGACAGGACGAGGACCAGCAGAGAGCCGCCGACCGCGACCGCGAACCTACGCACACCCCCACGGTAGCGTGCGGGCCATGAGCCTCGACCTGCACGCCGACCCTGTCGACCTGACCGCGGCCCTCGTGGACGTCTTCAGCGTGTCCGGGTCCGAGGCCGAACTGGCGACGCTGGTGCAGGAAGCGCTCCGGGAGCAGGCACCGCACCTGGAGGTCGTCCGCAACGGCGACGCCGTCCTCGCCCGCACCAACCTCGGCCGCGGTTCGCGGGTCGTGCTCGCCGGGCACCTGGACACGGTGCCGGAGAACGGCAACTTCCCTTCGCGGCGCGAAGGCACCGGCGACGACGAGGTGCTGCACGGCCTCGGCACGGTCGACATGAAAGGCGGCGACGCCGTCTTCCTGCACTTGGCCGCGACGCTGCCGTCGCCTCGGCACGACGTCACCTTCGTGTTCTACGACAACGAAGAGGTCGAGGCGGCCAAGAACGGCCTGGGCCGGATCGAGCGCGAGCTGCCGGAATGGCTGGCGGGCGACCTGGCGATCGTCGGCGAGCCGTCGAACGGCGTCATCGAGGCCGGCTGCCAGGGCACGATGCGCGTCGAACTGCGGTTTTCCGGCAAGCGCGCGCACACGGCGCGGGCGTGGATGGGGGAGAACGCGATCCACGCGCTGGCCGGGCCCCTGCGCCGGCTGGCGGAGTACGAGCCGCGGATCGTCGACATCGACGGCTTGACGTATCGCGAGGGCCTCCAGGCGACGGCGATCACCGGCGGCGTGGCGGGCAACGTAGTCCCGGATTCGGCGGTCCTGACGGTGAACCACCGCTTCGCCCCGGACCGTTCGCCGGAAGCCGCGGAACGCCACCTGCGCGAGGTCTTCGACGGCTACGAACTGTCCGTTGTGGACCTTTCCCCGGGCGCCCTCCCCGGCTTGTCCGCCCCGGCGGCCGCGGAACTGGTGAAGGCAGCGGGCGGCCGCGCGGCGGCGAAGCTGGGCTGGACGGACGTGGCGCGGTTCGCGGCGCTGGGCATGCCGGCGGTGAACTTCGGCCCGGGCAACCCGACGCTGGCGCACACGAAGCAGGAGAACGTCCGGACGGCGGAGATCCGCCAGGTGACGGAAGTGCTCCGCAAGTTCCTGGGCTGAGCTTCAGGCGTCGGCTTTGTAGAGGCCGACGACGTGTTCGTGGCTGACGCCGGTTTCCGGGTACCCCAGGTCCTTGCGGGCGGCGAGGATGAAGTCCGCGTACAGCTGCCACATGTCGGTCCCGGGGTTGTGGGGACCCTGCTTGAACCTGCGGAAAGCGGCGATCGCTTCGTCGGAGCCGTAGATGAGCACCCAGGTCGAGAAGTCGCGGATGCGCTTGAGTGCCTCTTCCGCCTCGGCGCCCACCGGCGGCGACTCCGTCAGGAGCTTTTGGAACGTCGTCAGCATGGGCTCGTAGATTTCGTGCTTCTTGCTGTGGACGCGCTCCTCGAGGTCGCGTACCTGCTGCGCCTTGATCTCGGTGCGGCGAACGGCTTTCGAAGCTCGGCTCGCGATGATCGCCGCGTTGACGGCCGCCACCGCGGGTACGCCCGCGGCCACGATCGTGACCCACCAGTCCGGACTTGACACGTCGAAGCTCTCCTCGCTCGGGCGGTTTGACTACGGGGTAGTCGCGAGGGGCCGAGTGAGCGTTACTCAAAGTGATCAACTGTCGCTTTTCGTGTTCTCGTGGATTTTGTGGCTGTCGTCACACCCATGGGTGCTGAGCTGCGGTGACGCTCCGTCGCCACAGGTCACCGCAACTTTTCCGGCTTCCCGCCCGTACTCCCTGGTGAAAGCCGCACCTGGGGAGGATCCATGCCCAAAACCGCCGGACGGGCCGCGGTTACCGCTGTGCTCGCTTTGGCGGTGGCCGGGGTGCTCACCGCCTGTGAGCAGCAGCCCGTGGCCGCGCCCGCGGCCGGGCCCGTGGTCATGGCCATCGGGGAGGCCACCGCGTTGCCGCCGCCGCCCGATGAGCCTGCGGTGCCCGTGACGCAGGCCGCGCCCGTCGAAGTCGCCATCACCTTCCCGCGGACCGGGTCCGGGCAGTGGATGTTCACCCCCGGCAGCGACGAGGTCGCCGGCACCCAGGGCCGGCTGATGCGGTACCGGATCGCGCTCGAGACCGACATCGACGGCGTCGGGCCCGCCGACTTCGCGAAGAAGATCCGCGGCATCCTCGGCGACCCGCGCGGCTGGACCGCCGGCGGGCAGTGGCGGCTGCAGCAGGTCGGGCCGGCCGACAGCGCCGACTTCACGATCTACCTGGCCACTCCCGCCAGCCGCGACAGGCTGTGCGGCGGGACCGCGGACAGCTACACGTCCTGCCGCAACGGCAGCAACGTCGTGCTCAACGTCGCCCGCTGGGCCAACGCCGTGCCGAACTACGGGGCCCCGCTGGACGTCTACCGCCAGTACATGGTCACGCACGAGACCGGGCACCGGCTCGGGCAGGGCCACGAGCTGTGCCCCGGCCCCGGCAAGGCGGCGCCGGTGATGGAGCAGCAGACGCTCGGGCTGCACGGCTGCGTCCCGAACCCCTGGCCCTTCCCGGACGGCGCCCGCGAGTACGCCGGCCCGCCGGGCGAGTACGACGACCCCATTCCCGCCGGCGACTCCTGAGTGTTCAGGCGGGTTCCAACCCGCCCGAACACTCACGAGGTCTTACCGGCCCTGCAGGGACTTGACGTTGTCGCCGAAGGTCCAGCCCTTCGAGCCGTCCCAGTTGATCGACCAGTCCATCAGGCCCTTGAGGCCCGGAACCGACCGCCACGCCTGGGAAACCAGGCTCGGCGACATGTACCCGCCACCCGCGCCGGGCTGCGCCGGCAACCCCGGCACCTGCTTGTCGTACGGGACGCGGATCGTCGTGCCCTGCACCACGAGGCCCTTGTCGAGGCACTGCGTCTGCACGGTGAAGCCCTGCACGGTCCCAGCCTGGTACGAATCCCCGGAGCAGCCGTACATGGATCCGTTGTAGTACTGCATGTTCAGCCACCACAGCCGGCCGTTGTCCGCGTACTTCTTGATGATCGGCAGGTACGCGCCCCAGATCGAGCCGTAGGTGATGCTGCCGCCGGTCACGTACGCGGTCTCGGGCGCCATCGTCAGCCCGAAGCCCGCCGGCATCTGCGCGAGCACGCCGTCGATGATGCGGATCAGGTTCGACTGCGACGCCGACAGCGTCTTGATGTTCCCGCTGCCGGTCAGCCCCGTTTCGATGTCGATGTCGATCCCGTCGAAGTTGTACTGCTTCAGGATCGGCACGACCGTGGCGACGAACTTGTCGGCCACCGTCGACGACGAGAGGTCTATACCAGCGGCCGCGCCGCCGATCGACATCAGAAGCGTCGCGCCCGCGGCCTTGGCCGCGCACATCTCGGTCGGCGTCGACACCTTGACGCCGGCGTCCATCCCGTTCTCCCACAACACGGTCCCGTCGGACCGGATCACCGGGAACGCGGCGTTGATGACGTTGTAGCCGTGCTGGGCCATGCGGGCGTCGGTGATCGGGACCCAGCCCATGCCGGGGTGGACGCCGTTCGCGGCGCCGTCCCAGTTCTCCCAGTAGCCTTGGAGGACCTTGCCCGCGGGCCGCGGTTTCACCGCGCACGTGTCGGCCTGCACCGCCCCCTGCGCGGGGGCCGACACGAGCAGCGGGACGGCCAGCGCCGCTGCCAGAAGGGTTCCGAACAGGCGGGTTCTGCGACCGGACATACCGATTCCCATCGTCGTTGAGGGCGAACGCGGCGTGTCCGATCAAGATAAGCGCCACGGGGAACCGGTGACTACCTACGAACGGGTGGTCTAGACAACTCGCACTTTCACGTGAAAGTGCGGACCTGGGGGCGGCACTTTCACGTGAAAGTGCCGCCCCCGGGGTGGGTCAGACGGTCAGCGTCCAGGAGGACAGGTAGCCGGTGTCGGCCGGGCCGACGTCCTTGATCTGCAGCTTCCACGTGCCGTTCGCGGCTTCCGAGGAAGCGTTGACGGTGTAGGTGGTGTCGAGGTTCGGCGTCGAGTCGCTGCTCGAGTTCTTCAGCCGGTACGCCGTGCCGTCCGGGGCGACGAGGTCGATGACCAGGTCACCGCGGTAGGTGTGGGTGATGTGCACCTCGACCTTGGTGGCGTTGGACGCGTTGCGCGCGCAGCCGCCGACGTTCGCCGTGCTGCTCACCGCGGCACCCGGGTAGTCCGGGATGGTCAGCTGCGAGCCGTTGGTCACCGGCGCGCACGACGACGTCCCGACGCCCAGCGAGAACGTCGCCGTGTGGTCGGCGTTCGCGCCGTCGGCCGTCACCGTGACCGGGAAGGTGCCGGTCGGGGTGGTCGAGGACGTCGAGATGGTCAGCGTCGACGAGCCGCCCGAGGAGATGGTGGCCGGGCTGAACGACGCCGTCGCGCCCGCGGGCAGGCCGGAGGCGGACAGCGAGATCGACTGGGCCGAGCCGGACGTCGTCGCGGTGCCCACGGCGACCTGCAGCGACTGTCCGGGTTGGACGGTGCCGGCGGTCGGGTTCAGGCTGACGGAGAAGTCGTTGCCCTGCGTGGTGGCCACGGCCAGCTTCCACAGCGCGTACCCGATCGCGTCGGAGTTCTTCTCCAGCGGGGCGTCCGGGATGTTCGACGTCGTGTCGCAGGCGCGGTGGTAGCAGTTGTCGAACGCCGCACCCGCGGTGCCACCCCACTTCTGCGCCTGCGCCGAGCTCTTGATGTCGCCGGCACCGGTGGCCAGGCCGCCGACCGGGATGCCCGCGCTCTTGAAGGACGCGTGGTCGGAGCGGCCGTCGCCTTCGCTGTCGCCCTCGGTCTGGATGCCGATGGAGGAGAAGTACTCGTCGAAGATCGCCTTGACCGAAGCGACGTCGTCGTAGACGAAGTAGCCCCAGTTCTTCGAGCCGATCATGTCGAAGTTGAGGTAGGTCTTGATCTTCGTGCGCTCGCTGCTGGGCAGGTTGTTGACGTAGTACTTCGAGCCGACCAGGCCGGACTCTTCGTCGGCCCACCAGGCGAAGCGGACGCGCTTGGCCATCGCCGGGTTGGTGCGGGCCAGCGTCAGCGCGGTTTCGAGGATCGACGCGCTGCCGGAGCCGTTGTCGTTGATGCCGGGGCCGGCGCTGACGGAGTCGAGGTGCGCGCCGAGCATGATGACCTGGCTCGCGTCGCCCTGCGGCCATTCGGCGATCAGGTTCTGCGACTGGCCGATGCAGCTGGTGCAGGTCTGGCGCGTGGTGGTGAAGCCCGCGTTCTTGAGCAGGTTCTCCACATAGGACACCGAGGCCGCGTAGCCCGCGCCACGCGGCGAGCGCGTGCCGCCGTTGTTGTTGGCGATGGTCTGCAGCTGGTTGAGGTGGGTCTTGATGTTGGCCAGCGAGATGTCCGGCGCGGCGAGCGCGGTGACCGGTGCGGCGGTGGCCGCCGGAGCCGTCACGACACCCAGCACGGCGGCCAGGGCGGTGACCCCGGCGCCGAGTTTGCTCTTCCACTTCATGGCGGTGAGTTCCTTCGATGGGGGTTGGGGAGAACGGCCGTGAAGGCCGCACCGGGCTGGTGCGGCCTTCACGGGGTGGGGATTGCTACACGGTCAACGTCCAGGAGGACAGGTAACCGGTGTCGGCGGGGCCGACGTCTCGGATGCGGAGCTGCCACGCGCCGTTCGCGGCTTCCGAAGAAGCGTTGACGGTGTAGGTGGTGTCGAGGTTCGGGGTCGAGTCGCTGCTGGAGTTCTTCAGCCGGTAGGCGGTGCCGTCCGGGGCGACGAGGTCGATGACCAGGTCACCGCGGTAGGTGTGGGTGATGTGCACCTCGACCTTGGTGGCGTTGGACGCGTTGCGCGCGCAGCCGCTGACGGTGCTGGAGCTGTTGACCGCGCTCGCCGGGTAGTCCGGGATGTCGAGACGCGTCGAGTTGGTCACCGGGGCGCACGAGGACGTCGTCCCGACGGTCAGCGTGTACTGCGCCGTGTGGTCGGTGGTGGCCCCGTCGGTGGTGACGGTGATCGGGTAGCTGCCGGTCGGGGTCGACGCGGTCGTCGCGATGGTCAGCGTCGAGCTGCCGCCGGACTGGATCGTCGCCGGGCTGAACGACGCGGTCGCGCCGGCCGGGAGACCCGACGCCGACAGCGTGATCGACTGCGCCGCGCCGGAGGTGATCGCGGTGCTGAGCGTGGTGGTCGCCGAGGCGCCCGGCTGCACCGAACCCGAAGCCGGGTTCAGCGCGACCGAGTAGTCCGCGCCGCCGCCGCTGCACGAGGTCGGCTCACCGGCCGCGGCGGTGACGGAGACGGCGTCCCACGCGGCCTTGGTGGCGTTGTACTCGGTGCAGCTGCCCGGGAAGAGCGCGATCGCGGCTTCGAGGGTCGCCTTGCGGGCGGCCTTGTGGTTCCACGACGAGGTCTTCTTCAGGAGGCCGTTGTAGAAGATCTTGCCGGCCTTCTGGATGCCGACACCGGTGACGCTGGAGCTGTTGCACGTCGGGCTGGTGGGCTTGCCGCCACCCGGGTTCGAGCCCTCGGCCAGCAGGTAGAACCAGTGGTTCTGCGGGCCGGCGGCCGCGTGCACCTCGGTGCTCGGGATCGACGACGAGTAGCAGTTCGGGTCGCCGACCTTGGACGGCTGGTACATGTAGCGGATCGGGCCCTGGCCGACCAGGTTGACGCCCTCGCCGACCTCGTAGTCAGGGGTGTCCTTGGCGTTGTTCGCGTACGCCTCGGTCAGCGCGCCGAAGATGTCACCGGTCGACTCGTTCATGCCGCCGTTCTCGTTGCCGGAACCGGCACCGCCCGGGGTGAACTGGAAGATGCCGTGGCCGAACTCGTGGCCGACGACGTCCATCGAGGTGGCCTGGCGCTGGTTGTCCTGCGAGTGCCCGAAGTGGGTCGAAGAACCGTTCCAGTAGGCGTTGACGTCGGCCAGGCCGACCGAAGCCGGGTAGCCGGTGCCGCTGCCGTTGATGCCGTTGCGGCCCAGCCAGTCGGCGAGCATCTTCCACTCGGTCTGGACGCTGTAGAGCACGTCGACGCAGCCGGTCTCGAGGTCCGTGCCGGTGCCGTTGCCCCACGCGTTGTCCGGGCCGCTGTAGACGGAACCGCCCTCGCGGCCGCAGCTGATGCCGGTGCGGCCCGGGTCGCGCATGGTGTACGTGCTGCCGGACTGCGTCGTGTCGATGGAGACGTTGCCGACGTAGTAGCTGTTCCCGGTGCCGGCGACGTTCACCGTGCCGGGCTGGGCCTGCGTCCGGGCGCCCGGGGAGAACGTCTTGACGTCGTCCCGCTTGTCGAGCACCGCGCCGGTCGCGGCGTCGACGAACACGTGCAGGTTGCTCGGTGCCGTGGCGGTGCGCCCGGCGACGACGACCTCGTACGCGAGCTTCGGGCTCGCCCCGGCCAGCACGACCTTCTCCGGCGTGCTCACACTGTCCACAGTGGCCAGTTGGGCGCGCGCGGTGGCCGCGGCCTTCGCGGCGTCGACGAGTGCCTGCGTCCCGACGGCGATCGGAGCGGTCTCGGCGGCGCTGGTGCCGCGCACCCGCCCGGCCCCGTCGGCGACGACGACCGCGTCCCCGCCCACGACCCGCAGGCCCTGGTAGGTCCGCTGGTAGGCGCCGTAGAACAGACCGCCGCCACCGGCGGTCAGGCCGACGCGCTGGAACGCCTCGGCCGGGCCGCGCTTGAGCGCGTCGAGGCCGGTCGCGGCGGCCTGGTCGGCCGCGCGGGCCGCGGCCACGTCCGGAGCTGCGGGCTGTGCTTGGGGAGTCGCGCTCGCCGGGGTCACCGGTAGCGCGAGCGTCATGGCGAACCCGGCGGCGGCCGCCAAGCCCGTCCTGAACCCACGATGGGTCATCGAGGTCAACCTTTCACGAAGGCAGAATCGAGGTCCGGTAAGGGAAAGAGGGGAGACGTGTCCGGTGGGCTAACAGCAGGTATGCGTCCGGACGCATCCGAGTAAAGGATCAGCGGATCTGGGCGTCAATGCGCCGAACGGACCAACGCCGCGTTCCGGATTCTCGGATCAATTCGTACAAAGCCCGCCGCAGCAGGGGATTCACGACGTGTTCCGTGCCGGAACGACTTTCGTAGGGATTGTCCCCGACACCATCCGATCGCCGGACGATCTCGATCATCGGGAATCGTTAGTGCTGCAAAGGAAAACGTTGTCGTGCCTGCTCAGTCGGCTTCCGCGCCCAGCGCGATGAGCCCGTCGCGCAGCACGTCCGCCGCCTCCGCCCGCCTGCCGGTCTCGCCGAGCAGCTCGCTCAACGGCCGCAGCGCGCGGACCAGCACCCCGCGTGCGCCCAGGCCGGTGGCCAGCTCGACGGCGGCACGCAGGTCTTCGGCCGCGCGCCGGGCGTCGCCGCGGGCCCTGGCCAGCGAACCCAGCTGCAGCCGCAGTTCCGCGGCCAGCGCCGTGCCCGACCCGACCGAGGGGCGGACCTGGTCGAGCAGCGCGGCCGCCGTTTCCAGCCGGCCCGCCGCCAGGTATTCGGCGGCGAGCTCGACGGTGATCGCCGGGACGTCGGCCGGCCCCGCCGTCTCCCGCGCCGCGCCGAGGTCGGCCAGCGCGCCCCCGACGTCACCCGCGCGGCCGCGGACCCGGGCCCTGGCCAGCAGGCAGTGCGCCATCGCCGGGTGCAGGGCCCGTTCCTGCATGAGATCGTAGGCCGCGGCGACCGACGCGGCCGCGTCGGCGAACCGGTCCGCCGCGAGGTGGCTGCGGCACACCTCGACGTGGCTGCGGGTCAGCTCGGCCAGCACCGCGGGGCCGCCCCGGGTGAGCCGCAGCGCCGAATCCGCGTACTCCGAAGCCCGCTCCAGATCGCCCTGGCGCAGGTGCCGCTCGGCCAGGCAGGCCCGCAGCGTCAGCAGCATCGACGGCTGCGGGTAGCCGTCGCGCAGCAGCTCCGCGTGGCAGGTTTCCAGCAGGTGCAGGGAATACTGCGCCTCGCCCCAGCCGCTGAGCACGGCCGCGCGCAGCGGCACGACCATCGCGCGCACCGGCGGCGGCTCGCCCGACAACGCCGTTTCGGCTTCGGCGACGTACTTCGTGCGGACGTCGCCCGTCGAGTACCCGGCCAGCCACAGCAGCGCGATCCCGGCCTGCCGCGGCCGGTCCAGGCGTTCGGCGTGCCGGCGGAGCCGCTGCATGCGGGGTGCCGCGCGGCGGACGTCGCCGGCCAGGAACCGTTCCGCCGTCTCGATCAGGTCGAGGTCCAGTTCGAGCAGCTCGCGCGGGGAGCGGCCGCCGAGCAGCTCGTCGGGGTCGATGGCGAGCTGCCGGGCGAAGAACCGCAGCGCGTCGCCCGACGGCGTCCGCGCGCCGGTTTCGACCGACGACACGTAGGCCGCGGAGTACTGCGGCCCGGCGAGCTGGCGTTGCGTGAGCCCGCGTTCGGTACGCAGCTCACGCAGGCGTTCGCCGACGCTCTCGCTCACTCGGGTGCCTTTCCGCCGTGGACGTTCCAGGGTAGGCCGCGCGGTGGCGGGGGAGTCGCCCGCCACCGCGCGGCCGGGATCAGCAGGCGCCGCCGTCGCTCCACACGGCCCACGAGGTGGGCGCGCCGGGCTCGGCACCGGTCGAGTACCACAGGGACGTCCACTTGTGACCGTTGTGGCCGACGACGTCGTTGGGCACGTACGCCTTCGCCACGTCCCACTCGGTGAGGCCGCCGCAGCCGGTCGGCGGGGTGCCGGTGCCGACGGTCAGCGAGAACTGCGCGCTGTGGTCGGCATCGGGGCCGTCACCGCTGACCGTCACCTGGCTGGTGCCCTGCGGCGTGCTCGCCGAGGTGGTGATGGTCAGCGTGGCGGTGCCACCGGACTGGACGCTCGCCGGGCTGATCGTCGCCTTCGCGCCCTCGGGCAGGCCGGAGGCCAGCAGCTGGACGGTCTGGGCGTTACCCGACGTGACCCGGGTGGTGATGGTCGTGGTCGCCGTCTGTCCGGGCTGGACGGACGCCGACGTCGGCGACAGCGTCAGCGAGTAGTCGTTGCCGGCCGGCGGCTGGCCGCTGCACGTCGGCTCACCGCTGACGGCGGCGACGCTCACCGCGTCCCAGGCGGCCTTGGTGGAGTTGAATTCCGTGCAGCTGCCGGGGAAGAGCGCGATCGCGGCTTCGAGCGTGGCCTTGCGGGCGGCCTTGTGGTTCCACGACGAGGTCTTCTTCAGCAGGCCGTTGTAGAAGATCTTGCCCGCCTTCTGGATGCCGACGCCGGTGACGCTCGAGTTGTTGCACGTCGGGCTGGTCGGCCCGCCGGATCCGTTGCTGCCCTGGGAAAGCAGGTAGAACCAGTGGTTCTGCGGGCCCGCGGCGGCGTGCACCTCGGTGCTCGGGATCGACGACGAGTAGCAGTTCGGGTCGCCGATTTGGCCCGGGTTGTACATGTAGCGGATCGGGCCCTGGCCGACGAGGTTGACGCCCTCGCCGACGGTGAAGTCCGGGGTGTCCTTCGGGTTGTTGGCGTAGTACTCGGTCAGCGCGCCGAAGATGTCGCCGGTGGACTCGTTGAGCCCGCCGTTTTCGTTGCCCGAACCGGCGCCGCCCGGAGTCGTCTGGAAGATGGCGTGCCCGAACTCGTGCCCGACGACGTCCATCGGCGTCGCCTGGCGCTGGTTGTCCTGCGAGTGCCCGAAGTGCGTCGACGAGCCGTCCCAGTAGGCGTTGACGTCGTTGAGGCCGACGCTCGCGCGGAAGCCGCCGCCGGCGCCGTCGATGCCGTTGCGGCCGAGCCAGTCGCCGAGCATCTTCCACTCGGTCTGGACGCTGTAGAGCGTGTCGACGCAGCCGGTTTCGAGGTCGGTGCCGGAGCCGTTGCCCCAGGTGTTGCTGCTCTTGGTGAAGATCGAGCCGCCCTCGCGGCCGCAGGCGATGCCGCGGCGGGCCGGGTCGGTCATCGAGTAGGAGCTGCCGGAGCCGGACGTGTCGATCGAGACGGTCCCGGCGTAGTAGGAGTTGCCGGTGCCCGCTTCGCGGACGTCGTCCCGGGTGTCGAGGACCGCGCCGGTCGCGCTGTCGACGAAGACGTGCAGCTTGGTCGGGTGGCCGCCGGTGCGGCCGCTGACGACGACCTCGTAGGCGAGCTTGGGGGCGTCCCCGGCCAGCACGACCAGCTTCGGCGCCTCGGCCTTGTCCACTGTGGACACCTTGGCCGCGGCGATCCTGCTCGCCTGCGCGGCGTTCAGCGTGGCCTGGGTGCCGACGGTGATCGGAGCGGTTTTCGCTGCTTCGGTGCCGCGGACGCGCCCGGCCCCGTCGGCGACGACGACCGCGTCCCCGCCGACGACCGGCAGGCCGTGGTAGGTGCGCTGGTAGGAGGCGAAGTAGAGCCCGCCGCCACCCGGGGTGACCCCGGTGCGGACGAAGGCCTCCCCGGCGCCCTTGGCGAGCCGGTCGGCGCCGTTGAGGGCGGCCTGGTCGGCGGCTCGCGCGGCGAGCGCCTCGGGTGGGGTGGCGGCGGGAGGTGCGGCAGCGGCGGCCGGGATCACCGGCACCGCGAAACTCAGGGCCAGGCCGGCGATCGCCGCCAGCCCTCGTGGGGATCTCATGGGGGAACCTTTCCGGGGACCGTGGGGAGTGTGTCCGCCGGAATAACTGCTGTTATTGCGCCGGACGCATCCGAGTAAAGGTTCCGGTGGTGCGCGGGTCAATGGGCCGAATGGCCCAGCGAGGTGCCGCCAAGATCACGGTGTCCGGGGCGAAACCGCAGGAAGCGGCCCGGTTGGCGACTGGTCTGAACCAATTCACCAACTTTGGTAGGAAATTTGGTTTTGGTCCGGACCACTGAGCCCAGTGGTCCGGCGAATCAGCCTTCGGTGCCCGCCGCCGAGTCCAGGCCGCGGCGGTAGGCCTCGATGGCTTCGGTCAGATGACCACGTTGTCGGAGCGCGTCGCCGAGCCGCAACGACGTCGAAACCGCGGCCCCGTGCAGCGACGCTCCCCGCTGGATCTCCGCCGCCTCGCGCAGGAGGCGGATCGCCGTCTCCGGGTCGCCCTGGGCCGCCGCGATCTGCCCCCGCAGCCCGGTCGCCTCGCCGAGCGCCTCCACGTCCCGGGTCAGCAGCGGCCAGACCTCGGAGACCAGCGCGGCCGCCTCGTCCGGGGCGCCTTGGCGGAGGCGGACCTCGGCCAGCTCGACCGTCGCGCCGGCGAGACCCTCCTCGGACCCGATCGCCGCCAGCTGGTCGCGGGCCGCCGTGAGCTCCGCGCGGGCCTCGTCGAGGCGGCCCACCCGCCGCAGCAGGTAGCCGCGCGCCCAGCGGCACCGCGCCGCGTCGCGGTCGAAGCCCACCGACGTGAACAGCCGGCACGCTTCCGTCAGGTCCTGCAACGCCTGGTCCGCACGCCCGATCGCCTGCCACACCTGCGATGCCTGCCGGTGGAAGCGCGCCACGAAGTCCGGCCGGGTGGCCGCCCGGGCCAGGCGACGGCCGTCCTCGGCCGCGCGGCGGGCGCGGTGCAGGCCGCCCATCTCCATCAGCGGGTGGATCAACGCGCTGAGCAGGCACAGCTCGGCGTCCGGGTCGGCCGGCCGGGTGGCCAGCTCGGCCTCGACGCGCGCGATCGCCGTGCCCGCGTCGCCGCTCAGGTACCGGCAGCCGGACCAGCGGTGCACGATCATCGCCCGCAGCCACGGCGGCGCGGCCGCCGCCAGTTCCTCCGCGTGCTCCAGCTCCTGCTGCGCACCTTCGACGTCGAAGAGCTGCCACTTCACCTCGGCCCGGCAGAACCGCGCGTAGCACTCGACGTCGTCGAGGTGGTAGCCGGCGGCCTGCTTCGCCACGGCCGCGAACCGCGTCTCCGCGTCGGCGACGCGGCCCTGCTCCAGGTCGCGGTAGCCCTCGTCGAGCGCCGTGTGCAACTCGTCCGCGACGCCCGGGGGACGGCCGAACCGCAGCTCGTCGACGGTCAGCCCGAAGCGTTCGGCCAGGTAGGCCAGCATCTCGTCCGAGGGGGGACGGCTGCCGGTCTCGACCTTCGCCAGGAACCCGCGGTCGTAGCCGGGCTCGGCGAGCTCGCGCTGGGTCCACCCGCGGTCGGTGCGCAACCGCCGGATCCGCGCGCCGAGCGGTTCGGTCATCTCCCCACGGTAGGTCATCGCCCGTGAAGTCGCGGAAACGGACATATTGACGCCCCGGACGCCGTCAGGCTAGCGTTAAATAGGAAACTTTCCTAACAAAGCGGAGGCCGATCATGCGCCTGCTTCCCCTCGCCACGGCCGCCGCCCTCGCCGTGCCCCTCGCCGCCGCCCCGGCCGAAGCCGCAACCCCGGCCGAGGTGCGCGTGGACCAAGTCGGTTACGCGCTGGGGGAGGCGAAGCACGCGTACCTGCTCGGGAGCGCGCCGGGGACGTTCACCGTCGTCGACGAGCGCGGGCACCCCGTCCGCACGGGCCGCACCGGCGCGAGCCTCGGAGCCTGGAACGCCCGCTACCCGGCGGTGTTCGACCTCGATCTGTCCACTCTGGACCGTCCGGGCACCTACCGGGTCAAGGCCGCGGGCGCGACGTCGCCGCCGTTCCGGATCGACACCGCGCGCCGGCTGTTCCGCCCGCACGTGCGCGCCACCACCGAGTTCTTCCAGGCCCAGCGCGACGGCCACGACGTCGTGCCCGGCCGGCTCGACCGCAAGCCTTCGCACCTGACCGACCGGGCCGCGACCGTCTACGCGGAACCGGAGTTCGCCGGCGAGGGCGGCGACGAAATCGTCGAACCGCTGAAGCCCCAGGGCGGCCCGGTCGACGTCGAAGGCGGCTGGGTCGACGCCGGCGACTTCGTGAAGTTCACGTCCAACACCGCGTATTCGCTGGCGGAGCTGGGTTTCGTGCTGCGCGAGGACCCGGACCCGGTGCTGGCGAAGGAGGTCCGGTTCGGTCTCGATTGGCTCGACAAGGTCTGGGACGGCCGGACCAAGACGCTCTACGCGCAGGTCGGCATCGGCACCGGCAGCGAGGAGTTCGGCTTCCTCGGCGACCACGACGTCTGGCGCAACCCGCAGGACGACGACGCCCTCGACGTCAAGCCCGGTGAGCCGGCCTACTTCGTCAAGCACCGCCCGGTGTTCCCGGCCGCCCCGGCGGGCGCGCCGCTCTCGCCCAACCTCGCCGGCCGCGTCGCCGCCGCGTTCGCGCTCGGCGCGCAGGTCCACGCGCACCGCGACCCGCGGCTGGCTCGTCACTACCTGACCGAGGCCGCGGCGGTGTTCGCCCAGGCCCAGACGGCGAACGTCGGCGAGCTCGTCACCGCGTTCCCGCACGCGTATTACCCGGAATCGTCCTGGGCGGACGACTTGGAGCTGGGCGCGACGCAGCTCGCGCTGGCGGCGCGGGCGTTGAAGGACCCGCGCGCGAACGGCTGGGCCCGCGACGCGGCGAAGTGGGCGAAGGCCTACATCGGCAGCGGCGACACGAGCACGTTGAACCTCTACGACACCAGCGCGCTCGCCCACGCCGACCTCGCCGGGCTGCTGCGCACCGGCGTCCCCGGCGCCGCGCTCGGCGTGCGCGACCTCGCCGCGGACCTGCGGCGCCAGCTCGACTCCGGCGTCGAGGCGGCGAAGCGGAGTCCATTCCGGACGGCGGTCGCCGTCACCGACTTCGACGCGGCCAGCAAGAGCTTCGGCTTCGCCGCCACCGCGCGGCTCTACCAGCGCGTCACTGGCGACTCCCGCTACGCCGCCTTCGGCGCGCAACAACGGGACTTCACCCTCGGGGCCAACGCCTGGGGCGTCTCCCTCGTGGTCGGCGTCGGCACGACGTCGCCGCGGTGCCCGCACCACCAGGCCGCGAACCTCGCCGGCCCGGCGAAGGTGCTCTACGGCGCGGTCGTCAACGGCCCCAACGGCGCCGACAACTTCGCCGACCTGCCGTTCCCCGCGGGCGCGAAGGAATGCACCCGTCCGTATGAATCCTTCGACGGGCAGGGAAGCCGCTACGCCGACGACTTGAGTTCATGGCCCAGCAACGAGCCGGCCATCGACTTCACCTCCACGGCACTGCTCGCATTTTCGCTGGCGGGCAGGCCGTAGTGACGGCTCAGGCGACGCCTTCGCTCGGCCGCTTGTGGTAGGTGTCCACGTACTCCTGGCCCGAGATCTCCAGGATCGCGTACATCACCTCGTCGGTGACCGACCGGCGGATCGCCGGGGCGTAGTCCTGGCCCTCGTAGCGCGAGAAGTCCAGCGGCTTGCCGAACGTGATGGAGATCTTCGCGGGCCGGGGGATCTTCGCGCCCTTCGGCTGGAGGTGCTCGGTGCCGGTCAGCGCGACCGGCACCACCTTCGCGCCGGTCGCCAGCGCCAGGGCCGCGACGCCGGTGTGGCCGCGGTGCAGCCGGCCGTCCAGGGAGCGGGTGCCCTCGGGGTAGATCGCGAAGACGCCGCCCGCGTCGAGGACCTTGCGGGCCGCTTCCAGCGCGGCGAGCCCGGCCTGGGCGTTGCCGCGCTCGACCGGGATGTAGCCGAGGCCGCCGACGAAGCCGGCCATCAGCTTGCCCTTGAGGCCCTTGCCGGTGAAGTACTCCGCCTTGCCGAGGAACTTCACCTGCCGCGGGGTCGCGAACGTGATCACGCCGGTGTCGAGCGCCGCCCGGTGGTTGGCCGCGAGCAGCACCGGGCCCGTGGTGGGCACGTTCTCCACGCCGTGCACCTCGGGCCGGTACAGCGCCCTGGCCAGCGGCCCCAGCACGAAGCGGACAAGCTGCGCGATCAAGTGGTCCTCCTCCTCGGTGGCGGTGACACCAGCATGGCACGATCGTTACTCGTGAGTTGGTTCGAGCGGCGTACGTGGCAGGAACCCGGTTGGACGCCCGCGGACATCGTGACCGCGAAGGGTGACCGGACGATTTCCGTCGTGCTACCGGCCCTCGACGAAGAGCGGACGGTCGGTGCCGTCGTCGCGTCCGTCCGCCCCCTGGTCGGTTCGGTCGTCGACGAGCTCGTCGTCGTGGACTCGGGTTCCACGGACGCCACGGTCGAAACCGCCGAAGCCGCGGGTGCGCGGGTCGTCCGCCGCGAGGACGTGCTGCCGGACCTGCCGCCGGTCCCCGGCAAGGGCGAGGTGCTGTGGCGTTCGCTGGCCGCGACCAGCGGTGACCTCGTCGTCTTCCTCGACTCGGACCTGGTCGACCCGGACCCGGCGTTCGTGCCGTCGCTGCTCGGGCCGCTGGTCACCGAGCCCGGCGTGCACCTGGTCAAGGGGTTCTACCGCCGTCCGCTGCGGCTGGAGAGCGGCGGCGGCGGCCGCGTCACCGAGCTGCTGGCCCGGCCGGTGCTCTCGGCGCTGCGCCCGGCGCTCGGCGGGCTGGTCCAGCCCCTCGGCGGCGAGTACGCGGGCACCCGCGAGTTCCTCGAATCGGTGCCGTTCGCCGCCGGGTACGGCGTCGAGATCGGGCTGCTCCTCGACGCCGAAGCGCGCTACGGCCTCGACGGGCTCGCCCAGGTCAACCTCGGTGTCCGCAAGCACCGGAACCGGTCGCTGCCGCAGCTGGGCGTGATGTCCCGCCAGATCCTGGGCACGGCGCTGGCGCGCTGCGACGTGCCGGCCGCCGACGCGCCGTTCACGCAGTTCGTCCAGGTCGACGAGGAGTGGCTGCCGGACGTCACGGACGTCCGGGTCGCCGACCGGCCGCCGATGCGGGAAGTGCTCGCCCGTCCTCGAGGGTGAGCACCTCGTCGAAGCCGTCGAGGTGCTCGGGGCGGTGGGTGACCAGGACGACCGTGCCCTTCGCGTGCGCGAGGACGTTCTTCAGGACGGCGTCGCCGTGCGCGGGGTCGAGGCCTTCGACGGGCTCGTCGAGCACCAGCACCGGCGGGGCCGCGAGGACCGCGCGGGCCAGGACGAGCCGCTGCCGCTGACCGCCGGAGAGCGCGTCGCCGTCCGGCCCGGTGCCGCGGTCGAGGTCCAGGTCGAACCCGGCGACCGCGCAGGCTTCCCGCAGCTCGTCGTCGGTGGCGGCCGGCTTCGCGAGCAGGAGGTTCTCGCGGACGGTCGCGTGGAAGACGTGCGCGTCGGCTTCGGCGCCCGAGATGGTTCCCGACAGGTCGGCGTACTCGCCGAGCGGGTGGCCGTCGAGGAGCACCCGGCCTTCGGTGGGTGCCTGGCTGCCCAGGAGGAGGCGGAGCAACGTCGTCTTGCCGGCGCCGCTGGGGCCGAGGATCCCGACGCGCTTGCCGGGCGGCAGGTCCAGGTCGATCCGCTGGAGCGAGGGGGCCCGGCCCGGGTGGCGGACGCCGGCGCTTTCGAGCCGGAAGTGCCCCTTTTCCGGCGTCCGGGCGCCTTCGGGAGCGGGCGGCTGGGCCAGGACGGCCCGCACGAGGGCGGCCGACGCGCGGATCTCCGGCACCCGCCGGGCGGCCCCGACCAGCGGGAGGACGACCTCGAAGCTCGTCATGGCGGCCAGCGTGAGCGCGGCGGTCCAGGGCACGGAGGCACCGGCCAGCAGCGCGACGGCGACGGCGGTGCCCAGCTGGACGAGCACCCCGGCGGCGCCGAGCAGCGCGGCCGTACCCGAGGTGGCCCGCTCGCTCACGGCGATCCCGTCGACGACACTGGTCGCCCGTGCGCGGTGTTCGGCCAGCGCGCCGGCGGCGACGAGCTCCCGGTGCCCGGTGACGAGTTCGACCGCGCGCTCGGCCAGTTCGGCGCGTTTCGGGGCGTTCTCGCGGGCGGCACGGGCGGTGGTGCGGATGACCAGCCAGGGGAGCAGTACACCCGCGACGAGCAACCCGGCGGCGAGCACGGCGGCGGCACCGGCGGAAGCGGTGGCCACGACGACGACCGCGGTGGACCCCACGAGCGCGGCGACCCCGGCGGGCAGCAGCCACCGCAGGACGGCGTCCTGCAGAGCGTCCACATCGGACACGAGCCGGGTGAGGAGGTCTCCGCCGGAGAACCGTGAGCTGGACACGAGGGCCTGGTAGACGCGGGTGCGCAGCGCCCCCAGCCACCGCAGGACGACTTCGTGCCCGGCGAGCCGCTCGGCGTAGCGAAGGCCACCGCGCAGCAGGGCGAGGGTCCGGACGCCGACGATGGCGACGGTGAGCGCCCCGAGCGGCGGCCGTTCGGCGGCACGCAGGAGCAGCCAGGCGGCGGTGGCCATGAGCGCGAGGGCGGCGAGTTCGGCCCCGGCCCCGAGCAGTGCGGCTCGGACGAGGCGGAGGGTGTCCCTTGTGGACACGGCCCAGAGCGCCCCAATGTGGCGTTGGTTGCGTCCAACGCACCGGACGCCACATTGGGGCGCTTGGGCTGTGCGCCTCACGCCGCCACCTCCGTGCGGATCCGGCCGTCGCGGAGTTCGACCACCCGGTCCGCCAGCGCCACCAGCGCCGGCCGGTGCGCCACCAGCACCGCGGTCCGGTCCGGCAGCAGCCGCCGGGTCGCCGAGAGGACCGTTTCCTCCGTCCTCGAATCCAGCCGGGTCGTCGGTTCGTCGAGCAGCACCAGCCCCGACGACGTCCGCGCGAGTGCCCGTGCCAGTCCCACCCGCTGCCGCTGGCCCGCCGACAAGCCCTCGCCCAGCTCGCCCACCTGCGTCGCGTACCCCGCGGGCAAGCCCGCCGCCACCGAGTCCAACGCCGCGGCCCGGGCGGCGGCCGGCACGTCCGCGGACGGCAGTCCCAGCGCGATGTTCTCCGCCAGCGACCCCCGGAACAGCGTCGGCCGCTGCGGCACCCAAGCCACCTCGTCGAGCCACTCCGCCGGGGACAGCGTCCGCAGGTCCACCCCGTCGACGAGCACCCGCCCCGACGTCGGCGTGACGAACCCCAGCAGCACCGCCAGCACCGTGCTCTTCCCGGACCCGCTCGGCCCCACCAACGCGATCCGTGACCCGGCCGGCACCGTCAAGTCCACTTCGGACAGCGCCGGGACGCCGTCGTAAGACACCGAAACCCGCTCCAGCGCCAGCGAAGGCGCACCCCGCCGCCGAGTCGAAGCCGCGGAACGACGAGCAACCACCGGTACCGCAAGGGCTTCTCGCAACGCCGTCAGCCCCTCCGCCGCCGCGTGGAACTTCGCGCCCGCCGCGCGCAGCGGCAGGTACGCCTCCGGGGCGAGGAGCAGGACGAGGAGAGCCGTCCGCGCGTCGAGGCCGCCGTCCAGGAGGCGGAACCCGATCGGCACCGCGACCAGTGCCACCGACATCGTCGCCACGAGTTCCAGCACCAGCGCCGAAAGGAACGCGATCCGCAACGTCTTCATCGTCGCGTCGGCGTGCGCGGCGGCCATCGACCGGACCGTCGACGCCTGCGCCGCCGCCCGGCCGAACAGCCGGAGCGTCCCCAATCCCCGCACCACGTCGAGGAAGTGGCCGCCCAGCTTGGTCAGCAGCGACCACTGCCGCTCGGTGCGCATCGCCGTGTGCTTGCCGACCAGGATCGCGAACACCGGGATCAGCGGCAGCGTCGCCGCGACGATGAGCGCCGACACCAGGTCCGTCGTGAACAGCCGCACGATCACCGCGACCGGCACCACCACCGACACGACCAGCGACGGCAGGTACCCGGTCAGGTAGCTGTCCGTGGCGTCGGCCCCGCGCGTCACCTGCGTCGCCACGACACCCGCGCGGTCGGCGCGCGAATCGAGCAACCGGCGGCGCAGGCCGCCGCGCACCGAAGCCGCGAACCGTCCACTGAGGACGCCGTGACCCCACGAAAGCATTGCTCTCGCGCCGATCGCGACGACCAGCACCGGTGACACACCGCCGCCGGTGAGCAGCGTGGCGAGACCTTCGGCCTGGAGCAGCACCGCGGCGGCGGTGAGCACCCCGAGCGCGGCCAGCACGGCCAGGTAGCGCCGGAGTCCGGGTAGAGCGGGCACGGCGTTCCCCCTAGAAGTGCAGCAGCGAGCGCTGGTCGACGGGATGGCGGTGGGCGCGCCAGGTCAGCCACTGCACCACCAGCAGCACCAGCAGCGACGGCGGCGCGAACCAGGCCAGCACCGCGAACGTCCCCGGCGCCGTCGCCGCCTGCTCGACCGTGAGCGCGTACCCGGGCGAAACCAGCACGGCGGGGAACCGCAGCGTGCCGGCGAGCAGGGCCGGGCACGCGGCCAGGACCATCGAGCCGAGCAGCGCGACCCGGTACCGCTTCGCGAAGAGACCGAGCCAGGTGACGGCGAGGGCGGCGAAGGCCAGCACGACCACACCCACGCCGAGCGCGGTCACGCCGTCGAGCGTGAAGCACCCCCACCCCGTCGCGATCACGAGGAACGCGAGCACCGGCGCGGTGAACGCGCGGGCCAGCCGCACCGCCCGCCCGGTCAGCTCGGCCGGGGCGCGCACGGCGAGGAAAGCCGCGCCCTGCAGGGCGAACAGGGCCACGAACCCGAGCCCCCACAGCACGGCGTACGGGCTGAAGAGCGCGAGGACGTCCCCGGACGGCGAGCCGTCGGCGGTCAGTGGCAGCCCGACCACGAGGTTGCCGAGGAACAGCCCCCACGACAACGCCGTCACCACCGCGCCGCCGACGATGCCCGCGGTCCAGGCGCCGCGCCGCGCGTCTGGGCGGCGGCTGCGCAGCTGCATCGACGCCGTGAACGTGACCAGGCCGAGCAGCAGCGTCACGACCAGGACGTACGCCCCGGCGAACACCTTGCCCTCCAGGTGCGGGAACGCGCCGAACAGCAGCCCGACCGCCGCGACCAGCCACACCTCGTTGGCCAGGAAGAACGGGCCGAGCGCGCCGAGCGTCTGCCGCCGCCGTCGTTCGCCGGTCTCGAAGGCGGGCAGGAGCATCCCGACGCCGTAGTCGTAGCCCGCGAGCGCGAAGTACCCGCAGGTCAGCAGGCCGAGCACGCACCACCAGATCGTCACCATCGGTCAGACTCCGCTCAGGACGGGCAGTTCGGCGGGCTCCTCGACCGGCTCCGGGCCGCGCTTGGCGACCCGCGCCATGAGCACCCAGTCGGCGACCGCGAGCGCGGCGAACAGCAGTGTGAAGGCGATGAAGGAGAACAGGATCTGACCGGCCGGGACGTCCGCGACCGCGTCGGCGGTGCGCAGCTTCCCCCAGATCAGCCAGGGCTGACGGCCGAGTTCGCGCACCAGCCAGCCCATGATCGACGCGAGGAACGGCAACGGGATCGCCGCGACCATCAGGTAGTGCAGGAACCGGGCTCGGGTGAGCCAGTTCCGGAACAGCAGCAGCGTGCCGAGGAGCGCGCAGAGGAACATGGCGAACCCGAGGGTGATCATCGCGCCGAGGGGCGCGCCCACCGCGGCTTCGCGAAGCTTGTCGGGCTGGTACACCTTCAGCCGGCCGAACTGCGCGAAGCCCTGGTTGACCACGAAGATCGAGCCGATCAGGGCGGCGACCACGCCGATCCGCATCGAGCGGCGGAAGAACTCGACCTCCGTCGTGCGCTTGAGGAAGTGGTACGCGCTGACGCCGACCACGAAGAACCCGCCGGTCACCAGCGCGGCGCTGACGACGTGCGGCAGCGACGCGGCCAGCGCCGGGTTCGAGAACAGCGCGCCGAAGTCGTCGAGGTGC
Source organism: Amycolatopsis sp. FBCC-B4732 (assembly GCF_023008405.1). Taxonomy (NCBI): domain Bacteria; kingdom Bacillati; phylum Actinomycetota; class Actinomycetes; order Pseudonocardiales; family Pseudonocardiaceae; genus Amycolatopsis; species Amycolatopsis sp. FBCC-B4732. The sequence goes on along the minus strand of NZ_CP095376.1, from coordinate 7,157,185 downwards.
AGCGTGCCGCCCTCGAGCCGGCTGCCGACCGGGTTCTGCAGGAACGAGTTGGCCAGCATGATGAACAGCGCCGACGCGTACGCGGTCAGCGTGACCAGCCAGATCAGCGTCAGGTGCAGCCACCTGCCCATCCGCCCGAAGCCGAAGATCCACAGGCCGAGGAAGGTCGACTCGAGGAAGAACGCGACCAGCGTCTCAATGGCCAGCGGTGCGCCGAAGACGTCGCCGGCGAATGTGGAAAGCCCGGTCCAGGTCAGCCCGAACTGGAATTCCATCACGATTCCGGTGACGATCCCCAGCGCGTAGTTGATGACGTACAAGCGGCCCCAGTAGCGGGTCATCCGCAGCAGTTCGGGCTTGCCGCCGACCGCCGCGCGCGTCTGCATCACGGCCACCATCGTGACCAACCCCAGCGTGAACAGCACGAACAGGAAGTGGATCGAAGTCGTCGTCGCGAACTGGAGTCTCGCGACCGGGAGTGCGTCCATGGCGCCCGACTATATACGTAGGCTGGCTACATGTAGCCGTCAAATCCATGAGATCCGGGTCATCTCCGGGATATCCCCGGGTGCGTCCCCGTGGCCGGGGCAATAGCCTCTCCGGGGTGGGATGCGTAGACTGCGTACCTATGAAGGCGGACACCTTGCGCGGGCACCTCGACGCGTTGCTGCTGGCGGTCCTCGACGGCCGGAAGCTGCACGGCTACGCGATCATCGAGGCGCTCCAGCTGCGCAGCGACGGCGCGCTCGACCTGCCGACCGGCACGGTCTACCCGGCGCTGCGCCGGCTCGAACGGGCCGGCTGGCTGGCCAGCGAGTGGGACGTCGTCTCCGGCCGCAAACGGCGCACCTACCGGCTCACCCGCTCCGGCCAGCAGGCCCTGGCCGCCGAACGTGCCGAGTGGCGGGAGTTCACGACGGTCATCGGGGGAGTGCTGGGCGCATGATCGAGGAGTACCTGGGGGACCTGGACCGCAGGCTGCACGGCTGCGGCCGGTTCAAGGCCGACCTGCTCGGCGAGGCCCGCGACGGCCTGCACGACGCCGCCGAGGCCTACCGCGCGGGCGGCTGGAGCGACGAGGACGCCGAGCGGCGCGCGGTCGCCGACTTCGGCCCGGCGGCCGTCGTCGCCCGCGACTACCAGGCCGAGCTCGGCATGCTCAGCGGCGTCCGGACGCTGTGGAAGCTCGTCATCGGCGTCCCGGTGATGCAGGTTTCGTGGGACTACGCCCGGATCCTCACCTTCGGCGAGTGGACGAAGATCTCGACGCCGACCCCGGAGTGGTACAAGGTCGTCACGCACGTCACCCACGGCGCCGTGTTCGTCGTCCCGGTGATCGGCGTGCTCGCCCTGCTCGGCATCCGCTGGCTGAGCCGGCACCTGGACGGCGCCGGGCTCGCGCGGTTCTGCGGCACCCTCATCGCGCTCGCGGTCGGTGTCAACCTGGCTTCGGTCGGGCTGCTGATCGGCACGACCGGGTTCGTCGACGCGTCGAGGCTGGTCCTGAGCGTCCCGTGCGCGGTGCTGATGGTCGTCTGGGTGCTGCTTTCGCTGCGGCTCGTCGTGCTCGCGCGACGATCCTGGGGTGGATATGCCACGATCGTCGCGTGACGACCGCGCTGATCTACCTCGTAGTCATGCTGCTGGTGGCCGCCGTGGTGTTCCTGCTGGCCGCCGTGGTCTTCGGCCGGGGTGAGGAGCTCGCCCCGCTGCCGCCGGGCAGCTCGCCGACGCGGCTGCCCGCCGAGGACATCACCGGCGAGGACCTGACCGAGGTCCGCTTCCAGCTGGTGCTGCGCGGCTACAAGATGTCCGAAGTGGACTGGGTGCTGCGGCGCCTCGGCGTCGAGATCGACGAGCTGCGCGAGCGCGTGGCCGAGCTGGAGCAGCGTGAGCGCGAGCGCGAGAGTTCGCCCGAAGGCGCCCAGTGACGGATCTGATCCTGTCGGTCGACGTGCGCGCGCCGGCCGGGACGACCTGGCTCGCGCTCACCGACTGGACGCGCCAGGGCGAGTGGATGCTCGGCACCGAGGTCGAGGTCGTCGAGGGCAACGGCCGCAGCGTCGGGTCGCGGCTCTCGGCGTTCACCGGCGTGGCCGGCATCGGGTTCACGGACAAGATGGAGATCACGAGCTGGGAGCCGCCGGTGCGGTGCGCCGTCCGGCACCTCGGCCGCGTCGTGCAGGGCACCGGCGTCTTCCAGGTGGTGCCGAAGGGCGCGCAGCGCTCGACGTTCGTCTGGGCCGAGCACCTGCGGCTGCCGTTCGGGCCGCTGGGCCGGCTCGGCTGGCCGGTGGTGCGCCCGGCGTTCGCACTGGGCGTGCGCCAGTCGCTGCGGCGGTTCGCGCGGTTCGCGGAGGACTACTCGGTGGGTGGGGATGAGTGAGCTGGCCGGCGCCGACGGCGTCGCGAGGTGCAGCTGGGGCAATTCGGCCCCGGACTACGTGGCCTACCACGACGAAGAGTGGGGCGTGCCGCTCCACGGGCAGGACGAGCTGTACGAGCGGCTGTGCCTCGAGTCGTTCCAGTCCGGGCTCTCGTGGATCACGATCCTGCGCAAGCGCGAGAACTTCCGGAAGGCGTTCAAGCGGTTCAAGCCGGCGAAGGTGGCGAAGTTCGGCGACGCCGACGTCGAGCGGCTGATGCAGGACGCGTCGATCGTGCGGAACCGGGCGAAGATCCTCGCCGCGATCAAGAACGCGCAGGCGATCGCCGCGTTGGACACCCCGCTCGACGACCTGCTGTGGTCGTTCGCGCCTGCTTCGCACCGGCGCCCGAAGACGATGGCCGACGTGCCGGCCATCACCGACGAGTCGAAGGCGATGGCGAAGGAGCTGAAGAAGCGCGGCTTCGTCTTCCTCGGCCCGACCACGTGCTACGCGCTGATGCAGGCCACCGGCATGGTCGACGACCACGTCCAGGGCTGCTTCCGCGCGGGCTCGTGAGTGTTCAGGGCGGTTCTGACCGCCCCGAACACTCACGAGGTCACTTGCCCTGGAAGGCCGGCTTGCGCTTGCCGACGAAGGCCTCGACGGCTTCGGTGTGGTCGGCGGTCGCGCCGAGTGCGGTCTGGGCGGCGTCCTCGGCGGCGAGGGCCTCCTCGAACGTCGACTGCGCGGCCAGGTTGAGCACGCTCTTGATCTTCGCGTAGGCCACCGTCGGCCCGGCCGCGAGCTTCGCCGCGACCTTCTGGGCGCGGGCGGGCAGCTCCTCGTCCGGCACGACCTCGCCGACCAGGCCGAGGCGCAGCGCCTCCGCGGCGTCGACGGTCCGGGCCAGCAGCATCAGCTCGGCGGCGCGGCCGTAGCCGACCAGCCGCTGCAGCGTCCACGAAGCACCCGAGTCCGGGCCGAGCCCGACGTTGGCGAAGGCCATCAGGAACGACGACGACTCGGCGGCGATCCGCAGGTCGGAGGCGTAGGCGAACGCGGCCCCGGCACCGGCGGCGGTGCCGTTGATCGCGGCGATCACCGGCTTCTCCATCGAGACGATCGCGTTGACGATCGGGTTGTAGTGCTCTTTCACGGTGTGTAGCGGGGCGGGGTCACCCGCTTGCAGCAGCCCCACGTGCTCCTTGAGGTCCTGGCCGGCGCAGAACGCCTTGCCCGAGCCGGTCAGCACCACCGCGCGGACGGCTTCGTCGTCCGCCGCCTCGCGCAACGCCGCGAGCAGTGCTTCCTTCAGCTCGACGGTCAGCGAGTTGTACGCCTGCGGCCGGTTGAGGGTGAGGGTGCGCACCCCGTCGGCGTCGGCGATCAGCAGGACGTCGGATGTGGTCACGTCTTCTCCTTGCGCGGAAACATCGGTCGTCCGACAGTCTCACACCCCTCGCGGGCCGCATACCAGCACCGATACGGCGGCAAAAGATCGGTCCGCTGATGCGCCCGGCCGCTGATGAGGGACAATGGACACCAGACCCGGCTGGCTTTCACGCGAGCGCGACCCGGGCGCGCCGGTTGAGACGGAGGGAGCACGCTATGGCGGCCATGAAGCCCCGGACCGGAGATGGTCCCCTCGAAGTGACTAAGGAGGGGCGGGGCCTCGTGATGCGCGTACCGCTCGAGGGCGGTGGGCGACTCGTCGTCGAACTTTCCGCGGAAGAAGCGAAGGACCTCGGCGCCGCACTGGCGGAGGTCACCGGCTAAAAAGCCTCCCTCGAACCGTCCTTCCGTCGCACCCCGGTCTCCCTTCGGAGGCCGGGGTCGCGGTTCCTCTGCGCCCGAAGGTTGCTCACTGTGCGTAATCCGCTACCCCCCGTTCCGACCAGCCTGCTCGACATCGAGGTAGCGGCGGAGCTCCGCCGCGGCACCCCGACGGCCCGGTTCGTGACCGCGCCGGCGGACGACGTCGAGTCCGAGCCGCTCGAGGTCGGCGGCGTCCGGATCACCGGCAAGGCGGGCGACGTGCAGACGGTCCCCGGCGACGGGCCCCGCTGGGTCGCGGGCCTCGGCGACGGCGAACCGAAGCAGTACCGCAAGACCGGCGCGGCGCTGGTCCGCGCGGTGAACGCGGCGCTGGCGGACGACGTCGGGAGTGGCGCCAAGGCGTTCCGCGCGGTGCAGGTGGCGCTGCCGGAGGAGGCGTCCGGCGAGCACGTGACCGAGCTGGCGCTCGGGCTGCTGCTGGGTGGCTACCGCTTCAAGGTGACGGGCGAAGACCCCAAGCCATCGGTCCGGACAGTGCGGCTGGTGACCGCGGACCCGGCCGCCGGCGAGCTGGTCGCCCGCGCTTCGGCGCTGGCCGCGGCGACGGCGCTGACCCGCGACCTGGCGAACACGCCGTCGAACGTGAAGACCCCGGCGTGGCTGGCGGACACGGCGTCGAAGGTGGCCGGCCCGGACGTCGAGGTGACGATCCGGGACGAGAAGTGGCTGACGACACAGGGCTTCGGCGGCGTCGTGGCGGTCGGCGGCGGCTCGGCGCGCCCGCCGCGGCTGATCGAGATGGCGTACCAGCCCGCGGGCGCTTCGCGGCACCTGCTGCTGGTCGGCAAGGGCATCACGTTCGACACGGGCGGCCTGTCCATCAAGCCGGCCGACGGCATGCACCTGATGCGCACGGACATGGCGGGCGGCGCCGCGGTGATCGCGGCCACCCGCGCGATCGCGGCCCTGGGCCTCCCGATCCGCGTGACGGCCCTGGTGCCCGCGGCGGAGAACCACGTGTCGGGCTCGGCGTACCGGCCTGGCGACATCGTCCGCCACTACGGCGGCAAGACGACCGAGGTGTCCAACACGGACGCGGAGGGCCGGATGGTCCTGGCCGACGCGCTGGCGTACGGGATCCGCAAGTTCGACCCGGACTACGTGGTCGACGCGGCGACGCTGACGGGCGCGATGAAGGTCTCGCTCGGCCTGCGCACGGGCGGCCTGTTCGCCTCGGATTCCGCACTGGCCGAGGCGGTCGTCGCGGCGGGCGCCCGGGTGGGCGAGGCGTGGTGGCGCATGCCGCTGGTGGAGGACTACGCGGAGAACGTCCGCGGCGAGTTCGGCGACGTCCGGCAGACGCCCGGCGGCCCGGGCAGCATCACGGCGGCGTTGTTCTTGCGCGAGTTCACGTCCGGGTTGCCGTGGGCGCACCTGGACATCGCCGGACCGGCCCGGTCGGAGAAGAACTACGACGAGGTGGTCCCGGGAGCGACCGGCTTCGCGGCGCGGACCCTGGTGGAGCTGGCTGCTTCGCTGGGCTGAGGTTTGCCCACAAGTCGTGGGGGCTGTGGACAACCTGCTGTTCGTGGGCGGGTTTGTCCGGCGGTGCCGATAGACCGGACGTGGGACGCCCCGCCCTTCGGCGGTTTCCAGGAACCGTATGAGCCGGGATCGGTCTATGCGTGGCAAGCCCCGAACCTCGTCATCCTTCGCGCTGGCGGGTCAGGGTGGGGGCAGCCGGGAAGCGGCGCGGCGGGTCGGGGTCGACTACCGGACGGCGAAGTACTGGCGGGCCGCGGCGAAGGCTGCCACCGCGCCGAGCTGGGGCGTCCGGTCTCGACGATCAGCCGGGAGCTGGAGCGTGACCGGCAACCGGAGGGCAGCTACCGGCCTCACCAGGCGCACGAGGTGGCCGCCGACCGCGACCGGAAACGAGCAAGCCGGCCGCAGATCCGGGGTTGCGGGCGGTCGTTCCGGATGGGCTGGATCAGCGGCGCAGCCCCCCAGCAGATCAGTGCTCGGCTGCGCCGGGACCACCCCGACCGGTCGGAGTGGCACGTGACCCACGAACAACCGATCTGCCGGTGCACACCGCCGACGAGCTCGATCGTGCCGTAGCTGAGCTCAACGACCGACCACGTATGACGCCGGGTTGGGACAGTCCGGCCGAACGCAGAACAGGATTGCTCGGCACCACGACCGAGCAGTGGTGGTGCAACGACCGCCAGAAACCGCCGTTGGGCGGGGGCACGGCGGCGGTAGGTGGGCCGGCTCAAACCCCGGCCAGCACGTGGTCTCGGAAGCCGTTCACCGCCGGGGTCATCGGCTCCTCCGCCCGCCAGGCCAACCCGATGGTCCGGTACGGCCGCGGCGAAAGCGGCACCTCCGCGACCCCCGCCGGGCTGCCCGGCCCGAACCGCGGCAGCAGCGCCACCCCCAGGCCCGCCGCCACCAGGCCGCGCACCGTGTCCGACTCCTGGCCCTCGAACGCGATCCGCGGCGTGAACCCCGCCGCCGTGCAGAGCTCGTCCGTCAACGTCCGGACGCCGTAACCCTGCTCCAGCAGCACGAACTCCTCGTCCGCCAGCTCCGAAACCCGCACCGATCGCCGCCCGGCCAACGGGTGGCCGGCCGGGACCGACAGCAGGATCTCCTCGTCCACCAGGCCCGCGGAAGCCAGGCCGGGAACGGACGGCAGCGGCGCCAGCAGCGCCAGGTCCAGCTCGCCGGCCACCAGCCGGTCGATCATCTCCTGCCGCGAGCCCTGCACGAGCGTGAACCGCACCCCCGGGTACCGCGCCCGGTGGCCGCGCAGCAGCGACGGCACCAGCGAGCGGCCGAGCAGGTGCAGGAATCCCAGCACCACGTGTCCCGACTCCGGGGACACCTCTTCCCGCGCCAGCCGGACCCCGGTGTCGAGCGCCGCCAGGCCGCGCTCCGCCGCTTCCGCCAGCAGGTCGGCCGCGCGGGTGAGGCGGATGCCGCGGCCGTCCGGCACCGTCAGCGGCGCGCCCAGCGCGTTCGCCAGCGCCGCGAGCCGGCGGCTCACCGTCGGTTGCGGGATGCCCAGCAGCTCGGCCGCGCGTGTGACGTTCCTCGTCTTCCGCAAGGCGGCCAGCAGCGGCAGGTGCGGCGCGACCTGCGCCGACAGCGAGTCATACGTCACCGCATGAATCATGCCAGCTGAACGCATTGGACGTATTGGTTAGCTCTGCTTACTTTCAGATGGTGACTTCCACGCGCCGAGTCAAGACCGCCGTCGCCGCCGCCGGGATCTCCTCCTTCGCCCTGCTCTACGCGCCGCAGCCGGTGCTGCCGCAGCTCGCCGCGCAGTACCACCTCGACCCCGGCGGCGCGGCCCTCGCCGTCAGCGTCGCGACCGGCGCGCTCGCCATCGCCGTCCTGCCGATCGCCGCGCTGTCCGAAGTGGTCGGACGGCGGCCGGTGATCCTCACGTCGGTCATCGCGTCGGTCGTGTTCGGGCTGCTGCTGCCGCTGATGCCGACGTACCCGGCGCTGCTCGTCCTGCGGGCGCTGCAGGGGATCGCGATCGCCGGCTTCCCCGGCGTCGCGGCCGCGTACCTGGCCGAACGGCTCGGCCGCGCGGGCGTCGCGGCCGCGGTCGGCGCGATGATCGCCGGCAACACCATCGGCGGCATGCTCGGCAGGCTGGCCAGCGGGTTCACCGCGGGCCCGCTCGGCTGGCGCGGCGCGCTGTACGTCGTCGCGGGGGTGGGCGCGGTGTGCTCGGCGATCACCGTCGTGACGCTGCCGCCGGGGACGCGCCCGCGCGGGAACGCCCAGCTCCGCGCGGTCGCGCAAGGGCTGGTCACGGCGGTGAGCAAGCCGGTGCTGCTCGCGCAGTACGCGGTCGCGCTGCTCGCGATGGGCTCGTTCGTCGCGCTGTACAACGCCGCCGGCTTCCGCCTGACCGGCGACCCGCTCGGCCTCTCGCCGGCGATCGCGTCGCTGGTGTTCCTCGCCTACGCGAGCGGCTCGGTGTCGTCCGCCGCGGCCGGCCGCCTGGTCGCCCGGGTCGGCCGCCGCCGCGCGCTGATCGGCGCCCTGCTGCTGACGGCGGCCGGCGCGACGCTGACCCTGCCCGACTCACTCCCGATGGTCATCGCCGGGTTCCTGGTGCTGACCTGCGCGTTCTTCGCCGCGCACGCGGTCGCGAACGGCTGGGCGGCGGCCGACGCCCCGGAGAACGCCCGCGGCCAGGTCGGCGGCACGTACACGGCGACGTACTACCTGGGCAGCAGTGTCGGGGGTGCGGCGGGCGCGTGGGTCTACGGCCACGAGGGCTGGTCGTGGCTGATCGCGCTGGTGGTGGTGTGGCTCCTGCTGGCGGTGGCGGCGGTCGGTGCCGGGACGCGGGTGCGGCTGGAGCGCCGGGAGCTCGTGGCGAGCTGACTCAGATCGCCGCCGCGACCAGCAACCCGCCGCCCACCGGCAGGAGCGCCGGCACCAGCCGGTCGTCCTCGCGGAACGCCCGTGCCACCTCGCGCAGCGCCAGCGTCTCCGGGTCCCGGTGCGAAGGGTCGATCACCCGGCCGCCGGCCAGCACGTTGTGGAACGCGATGATCCCGCCCCGCCGCAGCAACGACACGCCCAGCTCGTAGCACCCCGGGTACTCGATGTGCGCGGAATCGACGAACACCAGGTCGTACCCGCCCGGCGTGAGCCGCTGCAGAACGTCCAGGGCGCGGCCGATGATCAGCCGGGTGCGGCCCGGTGCGTAGCCGGCCTCGCGGAACGTCGCGCGCGCCGCCCGCTGGTACTCCGGCTCGACGTCGATCGAGGTCAGGATGCCGTCCGGGGCCATGCCGCGCAGCAGGCTCAGCCCGCTGACGCCGGCGCCCGTGCCGACCTCGACCACCGCCTTCGCGCGCAGGGTCGCGGCCAGGAAGCGCAGCGTCGCGCCCGCGCCCGCGCTGAGCGGGACGCAGCCCAGGTCTTCGGCCCGTGCCCGCGCCGAAGACAGCACCTCGTCGTCGGGCAGGTACCCGTCGACGAACCCGGAATCGGCCGGTGCGGCCGCAGGGGTGGGCGTGTTCACGCACGGAGGTTAGCGTTGGTTGTCGATAAATCCTCGCAGGCTCCCTGGTAAGCACCCGGGAAGAACTTCTCAGCCTGCTCTCAGTCCAGTCTCACTAGAACCATAAGGAACCTCGACAGACTGAAAACCAGACACACGGGAACACCGTGGCCACAGCCCGCGTTGGGTGGAGCAGACAGGAGAAACGCAGATGGAGGTGCCTGCTCCCGCTATGCAGAACGCCGTTGCCGACGCCGGGGCTCAGCCGGTGACCCTGGACGAGGCAGCTTGGACGCCGCCGTCCTGGGACGAGGTCGTGCGCGAACACGGCGACCGGGTCTACCGGCTCGCCTACCGCCTGACCGGCAACACCCACGACGCCGAGGACCTCACGCAGGAGACCTTCATCCGGGTCTTCCGCTCGCTGGCGTCGTACAAGCCGGGGACGTTCGAGGGCTGGCTGCACCGCATCACCACCAACCTCTTCCTGGACATGGCCCGCCGCCGCTCGCGCGTGCGGATGGAAGGCCTGCCCGAGGACACCGACCGCATCGTGGGCGACGACCCGAGCCCCGAGCAGGTCTACTCCGACACCCACCTGGACCCGGACCTGCAGGCGGCGCTCGACGAGCTGCCCCCGGAGTTCCGCGCCGCGGTCGTGCTGTGCGACGTCGAAGGGCTGTCGTACGAAGAGATCGGCGCGACGCTGGGTGTCAAGCTCGGCACCGTCCGCAGCCGGATCCACCGCGGCCGCCAGGCGTTGCGCGCTTCGCTCGAGCGTCGGCGCGCTCACGCACCGGAGTCTGCGAAGGTGTCGGTATGACCGCACCGCGAGGCTGGGGACTCCCCGAGTCGCACCTGCTGCCGGACGCCGTGGTGGCGTTCGTCGACGGCGAACTTTCGCACGGCGCGCGCGATCGAGCGGCGTCGCACATCACCCGCTGCCCGGCGTGCGCGGCCGAGGTCCGCGCCCAGCGGCAGACGGTCGACACGATCCGGCACGCCGGTGCCCCCTCGATGTCGGCGGGGTTCCTGGCGAGCCTCCAGTCGATCCCGCAGCACACGGAGCTGCCGGGCACCCCGGACAACCTGGCCATCACGGCCGACGGACAGCTCGTCGCGGTCCAGCGTCCCGACCGGGTCGCCGGCCTGCGTGACGCGGGTGTGCTGGGCGGTGTCGCGCCGCTGGGATCGTCGGCTCCGCTGGGCCAGTCGCCGAACGTCCTCGGCGGCGGCCGCTTCAAGCGCCGCGCCGCGCAGGGCGCGGGGGTCGTCGTGTCCGGGCTGGTGCTGAGCGCGCTGGCCTTGGTCGGGACGTCCGCGGACGGCGACGGCGGCCCTGAGCAGGGCGGCGGTGCGCCGCAGCCGGCGAACCTGCTCCCGGCCCAGCTGGCGGTGCCGCCACAGCCCGCACCGAAGTCGATTCCGGTGAGCACTTCGCCTGCCGCGGTGCCCGTCGGCATCCGCTGAACGGCTTGATCGAGGCCGCTGCGAGGAAGCCCTCGTGGCGGCCTTTGCCGTGTGCGGGATGGGTCGGGCGGCGCTGAGCCCGCAACGGCACTGAGCGTGTCGCTCGGCCCGGCAGCCGGGCGCCGAGTAGCGGCTTGTCGAGGACATCGCCTGCTGCCGCCCGCCTCGGGCCTGCCGGCGGCGAACGCTCCGGTGCTTGCCGGGGTGCTCGGCCGCAGCTCACGGGCTGGGGTGCCGAGCCGCGGCTGTGCGCCTACCAGCGGCCATCAAGGCCGTCGCCGGGCCGATATCGGTGGCGGATGCGCCGGTGCTTGCCGAGGCGCTCGGCCGCAGCCCACGTGCTGGGGTGCTGAGACCGCCGCGAGCCGTAGAGCCTGCCGCCGGCCCGTCGCCGAACACGTCACACCCCGCGTTCTCACCCAGCCCCTCAGCCGCCCGTGCCAAGAAACAGCCACTTCACCGGCCGACCGGCAGACTCGGAGCACTGGGCTTGGGTATCGTCACGCCCAGCCACCTGATCTTCTTCTGCACCGGGGAATGATGACCGAGCCGAACGTGAATCCCGAGCAGTCCGGCGCGCGTGATGCCGACCGGCTGGGTCCGCGGCCGCTCGCGCGGCCCGCCGTCGATCCCGCCCAGGCCGCCGTGTTCGGCAGGCCGCAGGGTGTCGATGGGGCGTTCGACAAGCTCTACTCCCCGCAGAAGGCCAACGGCGTCAACCTCGCGCCGCCCGCGCCCGAGTCGCTCGCCGAAGCCTTCCGGCGGCCGCCTGGGGCCGAAGGCGTCCTGCTCGAACGGCCGCGCGAAGCCACCGGTGACCCGAAGGAAGCCGATCCGCCGCTGTGGAACAGCACCAGCGACCCGTGGCGCGATCCGGGCGCCGGTGCGGTGCTCGCCGGGCCCGCGATGCCGGCCGAGGACGAGGAAAAGCCCGCCCAGCGCCCGCCGGGAGCGCTGCTCAGCCTGCCCGAGGTGCTCTTCGGACGGCGGGTCAAACCCAAGGCGCTGGCCCTGCTCGGGGTCGTCGCGCTGCTCGTCGGCGCGGTCGGCGGCCTCGTCGGCTGGTGGGTCGCCGACACCGGCACCGAGCTCACCGGCTCCGCCACGATCTCCGAAGCCGAGGCCGCCAAGGAACGTCCGGCCGGTTCGGTCGCCGAGATCGCCAAGCGCGTCGCGCCCGCCGTCGTCTCGCTCGAGGTCTTCAAGCCCGGCGCCGAGTCCGGCGAGCAGGGCTCCGGCGTGATGATCGACCCGCAGGGCTACATCCTCACCAACGAGCACGTCATCGCCTCCGCCGCCGCGGACCCGGGTGTCAAGGTCACCGCGATCTTCGTCGACGGCACCCGCACCGAGGCCAAGCTCGTCGGCGCCGACCAGAAGACCGACCTCGCCGTCGTGAAGGTGAACGTCACCAACCCGACCGTGCTGCAGATCGGCAAGTCCGCGGACCTTCAGGTCGGCGACACCGTGATGGCGATCGGCTCGCCGCTGGCGCTGCAGAACTCCGTCACCGCGGGCATCGTCAGCGCGCTGAACCGCCCGATCACCGCGGGCGGCGACAGCGGCGCCCCGCCGGTCACCTACGAAGCCATCCAGACCGACGCCGCGATCAACCACGGCAACTCGGGCGGCGCGCTCGTCGACGCCACCGGTGCGCTGGTCGGCATCAACTCGTCGATCCGCTCGTCCAGCGCGGACGGCGGCAGCATCGGCATCGGCTTCGCCATCCCGAGCGACTACGCGATCAAGATCGCGAAGGCGCTGATCAAGGACGGCAAGGTCCAGCACGCGGACATCGGCATCAACGCGTCATCGACGGTCGCCGGGTCGTCCACCATGGGCGCCCAGGTCAAGAACGTCGCCCCCGGCGGGCCGGCCGCGAACGCGGGCATCAAGGAGGGCGACGTGATCACGAAGATCGGCAGCCGGCTGGTCCGCGACTCCGCGGAACTGACGGTCGCGGTCCGCGCGCACGACGTCGGCGAAGTGGTCCCGGTGTCACTGGCGCGCGACGGCGCGAGCTTCGTCGTGGACGTAACCCTGGCTTCCGACTGAGTTCCCGCGTTCGGCCTGCCGGCGCACGGCCGGCTGCGGGTACCCTGGGCGGGTAGGTTCAGCTGCGGAGGTTGACTGGTGTTCGACAGCGTCGGGTGGGGCGAAATCCTCGTCCTCATCATCGCCGGTCTCTTCATCCTCGGCCCGGAACGCCTCCCCGAGGCGGCGTCCTGGCTGGCGAAGAGCGTGAAGAAGGTCCGCGACTTCGCGACCGGTGCCCGTGAACAGCTGCGCGAGGAGATGGGCCCGGAGTTCGACCAGCTCCGCAAGCCCCTCGAAGACCTCCGCGGGCTGCGCAACTTCGACCCCAAACGCGTGGTGACGCAGCACCTGTTCGACGGCGACGCGGACCCGCTGGGCCTGAAGGGCATCACGAACGGCAGCAACGGGACCAACGGCTCGAACGGCACAACGGTCGGGCAGACCCAGTCCCAGCCGGAGCCGCTGAAGCCGGGGGAACGCCCCCCGATCGACCCGGACGCCACCTGACGCACCGAAGGCCACCCCGCGGGGTGGCCTTCGGTGCGTCAGGTGGCGTCCGGCAGGAAAATCAGCGGCCCGCGGGGGTCACGTTCAGCATCATCCCGGCCAGGCCGCGGGCGCGGACCGAGAGCTTCTTCGCCACGTCGTTCAGCACCACCGACGCCGGCGCTTCCGGCTCGGACAGCACGATCGGCGTGCCCGCGTCGCCCTGGGCGACCACTCGCGGGTCCATCGGGACCTGGCCGAGCAGCGGGACGTCGGAGCCGATCGACTTCGTCAGCGAATCGGCCACCGTCCGGCCGCCGCCGGAGCCGAAGATCTCCAGGCGGGAGCCGTCGGGCTGCTCCAGCCACGACATGTTCTCGATGACGCCCGCCACGCGCTGACGCGTCTGCAGCGCGATCGCGCCCGCGCGCTCGGCCACCTCGGCCGCCGCCTGCTGCGGGGTCGTGACCACCAGGATCTCCGCGTTCGGGATCAGCTGAGCCACCGAGATCGCGATGTCGCCGGTGCCCGGCGGCAGGTCCAGCAGCAGGATGTCGAGGTCGCCCCAGAACACGTCGGCCAGGAACTGCTGCAGCGCGCGGTGCAGCATCGGGCCGCGCCACACCACCGGCGTGTTGCCCGGGGTGAACATGCCGATCGAGATCACCTTCACGCCGTGGGACTGCGGCGGCATGATCATCGTGTCGACCTTGGTCGGCTTCTCGCGCGCGCCGAGCATGCGGGGGATCGAGTGGCCGTAGATGTCGGCGTCCACGACCCCGACCGAAAGGCCGCGCGCGGCCATCGACGCGGCCAGGTTCACCGTGACCGACGACTTGCCGACGCCGCCCTTGCCCGACGCCACGCAGTACACGCGGGTCATCGAGCCCGGCTGCGCGAACGGGATCACCGGCTCGGCCGCGTCGCCGCGCAGCGACTTCCGCAGCTCGGAGCGCTGCTCGTCGCTCATGACGTCCAGCTCGACGCGCACGTCGACGACGCCGGGGAGCTTCGCGACGGCTTCCTTCGTGTCGTTGGTCAGCGTCGCCTTCAGCGGGCAGCCCGCGACCGTCAGGTAGATCCCGACCGTCACGACGCCGTCGTCGCCGACGACCACGTCCTTGACCATCCCCAGGTCCGTGATGGGTTTCCGGATCTCCGGGTCTTGCACGCTCTTCAGCGCGCTGCGGACGTCGTCGACGCTGGGGAGCTGCTGAGTACTGGTCACCCCGTCCATGTTACGAGCCGGTAGGAGTGCGGCTCGGCTTGGCCTTCCTGGGCTGGACGGCGAGGTCCTCCCGGAGCCGGTCCAGCTCGCTGCGCAGGTAGTCCCGCGTCGCCACCTCGCCGACCGCCAGCCGCAGCGCCGCCAGCTCCCTGGCCAGGTATTCCGTGTCGGCTTTCGTCTGCAGGGCCCGGTTCCGGTCCTCCTCCAGGGAGACGCGGTCGCGGTCGTCCTGGCGGTTCTGCGCGAGCAGGATCAACGGTGCCGCGTACGCAGCCTGTGTCGAAAAAGCCAGGTTGAGCAGGATGAACGGGTACGGGTCCCAGCGGAACGACACCGCGGCCAGGTTCAGCACGATCCAGATGATCACGATGAGCGTCTGCCAGAACAGGTACTTGCCGGTGCCGAGGAACCGCGCCAGCCGTTCGGACAGCCGGCCGAAGGTGTCCGGGTCGATGTTCAGCCTGAACCGGTTCTGGCCGCGGGGCTGGTCGAGCCGCCGTCCCGGAGTCAGCTCAGGCACGGTGTTCCTCCATGGTGTCGTGCAGCCCGGTCTCGCGCCAGTCCTCGGGCAGCAGGTGGTCGAGGACGTCGTCGACGGTCACCGCGCCGATCAGGTGGTCCTCGGTGTCGATGACCGGCCCGCAGGTCAGGTTGTAGGCCGCGAAGTACCGCGTGACCTCGGCCAGCGAGGCACCCGGTTTCAGCGGCGGCAGGCCGGTGTCGACCGCGCTGGCCACGAGCTCCGCCGGCGGCTCGCGCAGGAGCCGCTGGAAGTGGACGACGCCGACGTAGCGCCCGGTCGGCGTCGCGGTCGGCGGCCGGCAGACGAACACCATGCTGGCCAGCGCCGGCGGCAGCTCGGGGTTGCGGATGTGGGCCAGCGCCTCCGCGATCGTCGTGTCCGGCGTGAGCACCACCGGTTCCGGCGTCATCAGGCCGCCCGCGGTGTCGGACGAGTACTCCAGCAGCCGCTTGACCGGCGCGGACTCCTCCGGCTCCATCAGTTCCAGCAGCCGGCTCTGGTCGGCCGGGGCGAGCTCGGCCAGCAGGTCGGCCGCGTCGTCGGGGTTCATCGCCTCCAGGACGTCGGCGGCGCGCTCCTCGGCCAGGTACGCCAGCAGTTCCTTCTGGTCGTCGTCCGGCAGCTCTTCGATGACGTCGGCGAGGCGCTCGTCGTCCATCGCGTCGGCGACCTCGTGGCGCCGCTTGAGCGGCAGGTCGCGCACGGTCGCGGCGATGTCGGCCGGGCGCATGGTGTCGAACAGCATGAGCAGCTGGCCGGCGCCCTGGGGCTGCGCGCCGAGGTCGGCCAGGCCCAGCCCGGAGACCTCCGACCACGGCAGCACCTGCATCGCCGCGCGGCGGCGGCCCAGCCCGCTCCGCCGCTCCCGGATGGCCAGCTTGGCCAGCACCCAGTCGCGGGTGCGGGTCGGCTCCATCCCGGCGTCGACGACGGTGATCCGCGTGCCGGACGCGGTCAGCGCGGCGTGCGCGTCGAGCAGCTGGCCGAGCACCAGGACCTCGTTGGGCCGCTGGACGAACTGGCGCATGTTGACCGAGCCGGTGGCGAGCGTCACGGCGGTCGGTTCGATCCCGGTGACCCGCAGCATCGGCACGAAGACGCGCCGCCGCGTGCTCAGCTCGACGACCAGCCCGAGGATCCGCGGCGGCTGCGCGTCGAGCCGCAGCCCGGCCACCAGGTCGCGGACCCGGCCGATCGACTCGCCGTCCGGGCCGAACACGGACAAGCCGGACAGCTGAGCAGCGAAAACCCTGTTGACCGCGGCCATGGCGCTGACACTATCGGCTGGCTGCCCAGACAGCGATTTCCGGCACTGTGACGAAGGCCGGGTCGTCGCTCTCCTCGCCGGTCTCGGCGAGCTCCTCGATCATCCAGATCCAGTTCTGCACGGCCCGCACGAGCGTCCAAGCCCGCGCTTTCGCGGCGTCCAGTTCGAGTGAAGCGACGATCAGCGCGAACCGTTCGTCCAGTGTGGACTCGGTGAAGCGGTTCCAGAACAACGGGATGACACCCCACTCGAGGTCGCCGGCGAGCGGCTTCGGGTCGATGACCAGCCACGGCTCGCGCGTACCGGCGAGGACGTTCTCGAAGTGCAGGTCCTCGTTCACCAGCCGGTCACCCGCGCCCGGCCCGAGCTCGCGGCAGATCGCGACGGCGTCGTCGACCAGCCGCCGCTCGAACGGCTCGCCGAGCTCGGCCCACCGGCGGGGGAGCTCCTCGGCGAGGCTCCCGGCTTCGGTGCGCAGGTGCCGCCGCAGCGACGGCGGTGCGGGCACGGCGAGCCGGCGCGCGAGGCCGCCGATGAGCGGGATCGCTTCGCGCAGCGGGAGGTCGTCCAGGGTGCGGCCGGCGTCGAGCCGTTCGAGGAGCAGGACGCCGTCCTCCGGTGCGGAGTCCAGCAGCCGCACCGCACCCCGACCGGCCCATGTGGACAGTGCGAGCGGCTCGTCGGCCGATTCTTCGTCGCGCCAGCCGAGCTTCAGCACCACCGGCGTGCCGTCGGCCAGACGCGCGGGCTGCACGACGCCGACGTAGCCGTGCATCGCCTCGCCCTCGAACGTCAAGTCCCACTCACGCGCGTAGCGGGCGGCGAGCCGGGGCAGCTCCGCCAGCCAGGGGACCGCCCCGGGGCCGAGCACCTTCGGGCTCCGGGCGGCGAACAGCGGGGGAACGCGAAGATCGGTCACCACCCCAGTCTGGTGGCCGCGTCCAGCGCGTTTCGTCGGGGCCGCGACCGGCGTACGCTGGGTTTTCAGGGGAAAACGCAACCCCGGGAGCAGCCATGGTGGTGGAGATCCTCAGCGCTGTCGTCGTCGCGGGTGGAGCCTGGCTCGCGGCCAGTGTGCGCGTCGTGAAGCAGTACGAACGCGGCCTCGTCTTCCGGTTCGGCCGGGTGCGGGCGAAGGTCCGCGAACCGGGGCTGGCGGTGCTCGTGCCGTTCGCGGACCGGATCCAGAAGGTCAACATGCAGATCGTCACCATGCCGGTCCCCGCCCAGGACGGCATCACCCGCGACAACGTGACCGTCCGGGTCGACGCGGTCGTCTACTTCAAGGTCATCGACCCGATCGTCGCGGCGGTCAACGTCCAGGACTACCGGTCGGCGGTCGGCCAGGTCGCGCAGACGTCGCTGCGCTCGATCATCGGCAAGAGCGAGCTCGACGACCTGCTCTCCAACCGCGAGCGCCTCAACGAGGGCCTGGAGCTGATGATCGACAGCCCCGCGCTGGACTGGGGCATCCACATCGACCGCGTCGAGATCAAGGACGTCGCGCTGCCGGAGGCGATGAAGCGCTCGATGTCGCGGCAGGCCGAGGCGGAGCGGGAACGGCGCGCGCGCGTCATCTCCGCCGACGGTGAACTGCAGGCGTCGTACAAGCTCTCGCAGGCGGCCGCGCAGATGGCCGACACCCCGGCGGCGCTGCAGCTGCGGCTGCTGGAGACCGTCGTGCAGGTGTCGTCGGAGAAGAACTCGACGCTGGTGCTGCCGTTCCCGGTGGAACTGCTGCGGTTCCTGGACGCGCAGACGCCGAAGGCGGCGCCGCCGCCGGAACCGCCGGCCGAGACGAAGCCGGAGGTGAACGGCCACGCGACACCGGCGCCGCGCAGCCCCGGCGACGCGGTGCTGCCGGACTAGGTCAGCTGCCCGTTCGCGCTCAGGACGATCAGGGTGGTGAAGAAGCCGACCCAGAGCGCGATGGCGACGTAGCCGACGATCAGGGCGGCCGTGGCCAAGCCGCGGCCGCCCGCTTCGCCGCGGTTCGTCTTGCTCAGCGCGATGTGGGCCATGACCACCCCGGCGATCGCCGTGATGCCGGAGCAGAAGCCGAGGATCGAGCAGACCAGGGCGCCGATCGCCAGCGCGTTGTCCTGCCCGCGGGCCGAAGGCGCATACGGCGAGCCGTACTGCGGCGGGGTGACGTACGACTGCGGGTACGGCTGCGGCGGGTACCCGGGCGGCGGCGAGTACACCGGCTGACCGGGAGCGGCGTACGGCGTGCCGGGGATGTGCGCGGCCGGCGTCTCGAACGAGCCGGGCGGCAGCGGGCCGGGCTGCTCCGGGGCAGCGGCCGGCTCGGCGGTCGCGGTGGTGTCCGCGATCGTGGTGTCCGCGATCGTGGCGTCGCCGGCCGGCGGGTCGTACCGCTCCGGCTCGTACGACGTCGATTCGGTGGCCGGCGGCGGGTCGTAGGCCACGGTCGGATCGGTGGCCGGGCGGTCCTTGTCCCCGGACGGGTCGGTCATGACGGATCCCCTCGGTGCGTGCGCGAAGCCAAGGTTAGCGCCAGCTGCTGAACACGCCGATACCGATGAACAGGGCGAGCAGGCCGATGTTCAGCGCGATGGAGATGTAGCCGATGATGATCCCCGCCAGCGCGAGGCCTTGGCCGTCGGCCACGCCGCGCTTGGCCTTGCCGTAGGCGATGTGGCCCATGATGATGCCCGCGATGCCGACGACGAAGCACAGGACGAGCCCGAGGATCGAGCAGACCAGCGACCCGACGGCGAGGCCCGAGCCCTCCACCGGGGGCTGGTAGCCGCCCGGGTAGCCGGGGTACTGCGGGTAACCGGGCTGCTGGTAGCCGTACTGCTGACCGTACGGGTTGTTCGGGTCCTGCGGATAAGTCATGGTGCTCCCCTCCGCGCCGCACTCTACGGCGGGAATCGTGAGCGCCCTCATAGCAGGGTCGCGGGTTTCGGGTCATACTCACCGGTAACCCAGCGCCGGGAGCGGCGTCGTATTCCGGAAAGGGAGCCGTGATGGCCCGTCTCGCCCAGACCGCCGGCCTGACCGACGTGCAGTCGGAGATCCTCGCGACCATCCGCCAGTTCGTGGACAAGGAAGTCATCCCGCACGCCCAGGAGCTCGAACACTCCGACACCTACCCGGCGGACATCGTCGAGGGCATGAAGGAGATGGGCCTGTTCGGGATCACCATCCCGGAGGAGTACGGCGGGCTCGGCGAGTCGCTGCTGACCTACGCGCTGGTCGTCGAGGAGATCGCGCGGGGCTGGATGAGCGTCTCCGGTGTGATCAACACCCACTTCATCGTGGCGCACATGATCTCCCGCCACGGCACGGAAGCGCAGAAGCAGCACTTCCTCCCGCGGATGGCGACCGGCGAGGTGCGCGGCTCGTTCTCGATGTCGGAGCCGGACCTCGGCTCGGACGTCGCCGCGATCAAGACCAAGGCGAGGAAGACCGACGATAGCTACGTCATCGACGGCTCGAAGATGTGGCTGACCAACGGCGGTTCGTCGAACCTGATCGCGCTGCTGGTCAAGACCGACGAAGGCGCGGAGAAGGCGCACCAGAACCTGACGACGTTCCTCGTGGAGAAGCCGGAAGGCTTCGGCGAGGTGGCGCCCGGGCTCACCATCCCCGGCAAGATCGACAAGATGGGCTACAAGGGCGTCGACACGACCGAAGCGGTCTTCGACGGCTACCGGATCGGCGCGGACATGGTGCTCGGCGAGGCGCCGGGGCGCGGGTTCGCGTACATGATGGACGGTGTCGAGGTCGGCCGCGTGAACGTCGCGGCGCGGGCGTGCGGCATCGCGATCCGCGCGTTCGAGCTCGCGGTGGAGTACGCCCAGCAGCGCAAGACGTTCGGCAAGGCGATCGCCGAGCACCAGGCGATCGCGTTCAAGCTGGCCGAGATGGCGACGAAGGTCGAAGCGGCCCACCTGATGATGGTGAACGCGGCGCGGCTCAAGGATTCGGGCGAGCGCAACGACGTCGAGGCCGGGATGGCGAAGCTGATCGCTTCGGAGTACTGCGCGGAGGTCACGCAGGACGCGTTCCGCATCCACGGCGGCTACGGGTACTCGAAGGAGTACGAGATCGAGCGCCTGATGCGCGAGGCCCCGTTCCTGCTGATCGGCGAGGGGACGAGCGAGATCCAGAAGACCATCATCAGCCGCGGCTTGCTGCGGGAGTACAAGTCCCGCTCCTGAGGCCGCCACTTTCCCTACGAAAGCTGCGCGGGAGGCGCCCTCCGGCGCCACTTTCATAGGGAAAGTGCGAAGCGACTTGTCGACATGGGGCAGTGTCCGGCCTTTCGGGGTAAGCGGCTCGCACGGTCCGGGCGTTCTTGACAAGATGGACGCCCGAGACCACGAGTGCGCAGGTGATGATGGTGAGTAGTCCCTTCGGCGGGAGCCGGTCGCCCGGCAACCTGCCACGGCTGCCGACCCCGCCGACCGGCTGGCCGATCGGGTCGTACGCGACCTACGGCGAAGCCAAGCAGGCCGTCGACTTCCTCGCGGAGAGCGAGTTCGCCGTCTCCGACGTCACCATCGTCGGGGTCGACCTGATGCTCGTCGAGCGCGTCATCGGGCGGCTGACCTGGGGGCGCGTGCTCGCCGCCGGCGGGGTGTCCGGGGCCTGGTTCGGCATCTTCGCCGGGCTGCTGCTCGGGTTGTTCGTCAACCAGGGCTTCGCGTTGCAGGTGCTCACCGGGCTCGTGCTCGGCGTGCTGTCCGGGCTGATGTTCGCCGCCATCGGGTACAGCATGTCGCGCGGGCGGCGGGACTTCTCCTCGGCGAGCCAGCTCGTCGCCGGCCGGTACGACGTCCTGTGCCAGCCGCGGTCCGCCGAACAGGCGCGCGAACTGCTCGCCAAGCTCGCGCTCAAGCCGAACCCCTGAACCCGAACCCCTAAAAACTCCGCCCCTACCAGGGAAAAATCACGATTCGACGCGCGGTGGGCTGAATCGTTACCGATACTGCTTGCGGGGTGTGATCGCCCGGCATAAGTTGTCCGACACCAGTCGGGCGGCCTCGCCCAACCAGCGCGGCGGCCCGAGCACTAGCACGTCGGGGTGCTGGCGCGGTTCGCCTCATCGCGTCGCGGTGCCCACCGGGTACCGCGGTAACCGGCGTGCACGCGGGTGAGGAGGCCTTATGGGGAAGAGGATCGGCGCGGGCGAACGGGGACGCTCGCCCGGCCGTGCCGCGGTCCTGCTGGGGGCAGGGGCATTGGTGACCGGTCTGCTGGCCGGTTGCGGATCGGGCGGTGGGCTGAAGATCAACGTCTACTACGCGCCCGAAGACAGCTTCCAGAAAGTCGTCGACAACTGCAACCAGGCGGCGGGCGGGCGCTACGAGATCGTCTACAACAAACTGCAGCGGGGCGCCGACGACCAGCGCCTGCAGATGGCCCGGCGGCTCGCCGCGGGCGACACCGCGATGGACGTCCTCGGCCTCGACGTGACCTGGGTTTCGGAGTTCGCCGAAGCCGGCTGGGTCGAGGAGTGGACGGGCCGGAACAAGGCCGAGGCGACGCAGGGCGTTTTGCAGGGGCCGCTGGAAACAGCGACCTACGACGGGAAGCTCTACGCGGCCACGAAGAACACCAACGTCCAGCTGCTCTGGTACGACGACCGGATCACGCCGACGCCGCCGAAGACGTGGCAGGAGATGATCGCGAAGTCGAAGGAGCTGAAGGCGCAGGGCAAGCCGTACAGCATCGTCTTCACCGGCGCGCAGTACGAAGGCCTCGTCGTCTTCTACAACACGCTGGTCAACTCGATGGGCGGGCACATCATCTCCGACGACGGCAAGTCCGTCGTCATGGACGACGGCGCCGTGCAGGCGCTGGCCCTGCTCAAGGAGGTCACGTCGTCGGGCATCACCGACCCGTCGCTGACCAACTCGAAGGAGGACGACGTCCGGCAGGCGTTCCAGCGCGGTGACGCCGCGTTCGAGCTCAACTGGCCGTTCGTCTACGCCTCCTACGCCAAGGACAAGCCGCAGGACGTCTCGCACATGAAGTGGGCCGTCTACCCCGAGGCGAAGGCCGGCACGCCGGCCAAGACCACGATCGGTGGCTACGACCTCGGCGTCAGCTCGCTGTCGGCGCACAAGCCCGAGGCGTTCGAAGCGGCGCTGTGCCTGCGCAACGCGGAGAACCAGAAGTTCTCGGCGATCAACGACGGCGTCCCGCCGACCATCGAATCGGTGTACCGCAACGACACGCCGCTCGACCCGTCGAAGCCGGCGAGCGCCGACAACCCGAACATGGCGCTCAAGTACCCGATGCGCGACTCGATCATCGCCGCCATCAAGGACTCCGCGGTGCGGCCGCTGACCCCGGCCTACCAGAACCTGTCCACGGTGATGTCGAAGGTCCTTTCCCCGCCCGCGGAAATCGACCCGAAGGTCACCGCGGACAAGCTCCGCGAACAGCTCAACGACGCGCTCCAGTCGAAGGGAGTGATCCCGTGACCGTCCAGGACCCGACCACGGCGGGGGCCACCGCCGCCCAGGAACCCGTGTCCCACAAGAAGGGCAAACCCGCCCTGTCCGAGGGGAAGCGGGCCGAGCGGCGGCTCGGGCTCTGGCTGTGCGCGCCCGCGTTCTTCGTGATGATCGCGGTCACCGGCTACCCGATCCTCTACTCGATCTGGCTGTCGCTGCAGCGGTACGACCTCAGGTTCCCCGCGCAGCAGGAGTTCGTCGGCTTCGACAACTACGGGGCCGTGCTGTCCAATTCGTACTGGTGGACGGCGTTCGGCACCACGATGTTCCTCACCGTCGTGTCGGTGGCGATCGAGTTCGTCCTCGGCATGGCGCTGGCGCTGGTGATGCACCGGACGCTCGTCGGCCGCGGGCTCGTGCGCACGGTCGCGCTGATCCCGTACGGCATCGTCACGGTCGTCGCGGCGTTCTCGTGGTACTACGCGTGGACGCCGAAGACGGGCTACCTGGCGAACTGGCTGGCCGCCGACGCGGCACCGCTCACCGAGCAGTGGCCGTCGCTGTTCATCATCATCGGCGCCGAGGTGTGGAAGACCACGCCGTTCATGGCGCTGCTGCTGATGGCGGGCCTGGCCCTGGTGCCGGACGACCTGCTCAAGGCCGCGTCGATGGACGGCGCGAGCGCGTGGCAGCGCTTCACGAAGGTGATGCTGCCGGTGATGAAGCCGGCGATCCTGGTGGCGCTGCTGTTCCGCACGCTCGACGCGTTCCGCATCTTCGACAACATCTACGTGCTCACCTCGGGCGCGCAGGACACCGGGTCGGTCTCCATGCAGACCTACAACAACCTGGTCAAGGGGCTCAACCTCGGGATCGGGTCGACGATGGCGGTGCTGATCTTCATCACCGTGGCGATCATCGCCTTCATCTTCATCAAGGTGTTCGGCACGGCCGCACCGGGTTCGGACGACGGGGGTAAGCGCTGATGGTGATGGGAACCGTCACGACGGGCCGCAAGCTCAGGTGGGGCCTGGTCGACATCCTCGTGCTGGTGTTCGCGCTGGTGCCGGTGCTCTGGGTGGTTTCGCTGTCGTTCAAGACCAAGGACACGCTGACCGACGGGTCGTTCATCCCGCAGTCGTGGACCTGGCAGAACTACGCGGACATCTTCCAGACGTCGGAGTTCCTGCTGGCGCTGGTCAACTCCATCGGCATCGCGATCATCTCGACGGTGATCGCGGTGGTGCTGGGTACGATGGCCGCGTACGCGATCGCGCGGCTGGAGTTCCCCGGCAAGCAGCTGCTGGTCGGGCTTTCGCTGCTGATCGCGATGTTCCCGCAGGTGTCGCTGGTGACGCCGCTGTTCAACATCGAGCGGAACCTGGCGCTGTTCGACACGTGGCCGGGGCTGATCCTGCCCTACATCACGTTCGCGCTGCCGCTGTCGATCTACACGCTGTCGGCGTTCTTCCGGGAAATCCCGTGGGAGCTGGAAAAAGCGGCCAAGATGGACGGCGCGACGCCGGCCCAGGCCTTCCGGAAGGTGATCGCGCCGCTGGCCGCGCCGGGCGTGTTCACCACCGCGATCCTGGTGTTCATCTTCTGCTGGAACGACTTCCTGTTCGCCATCTCGCTGACGTCGACCACGGCGTCGCGCACGGTGCCGGCCGCGCTGTCGTTCTTCACCGGGTCCTCGCAGTTCGAGGACCCGACGGGCCAGGTGAGCGCGGCCGCGGTCGTGATCACCATCCCGATCATTGTGTTCGTGTTGTTCTTCCAGCGTCGCATCGTGGCGGGGCTGACGTCCGGTGCGGTGAAGGGGTAGCGCTATGGCAGAGATCGTGCTCGACAAGGTGTCGAAGAAGTACCCCGACGGCGCCCTCGCCGTGTCCGAAGTGGACATCACCATCGCCGACGGCGAGTTCATCATCCTGGTCGGCCCGTCCGGCTGCGGGAAGTCGACGACGCTGAACATGGTGGCGGGCCTGGAGGACATCTCCTCGGGCGAGCTGCGCATCGACGGCAAGCGCGTCAACGAGAAGGCCCCGAAGGACCGGGACATCGCGATGGTGTTCCAGTCCTACGCGCTCTACCCGCACATGAGCGTCCGGGAGAACATGGCCTTCCCGCTGCGGCTGGCCAAGGTGGACGACAAGACGGTGCGGGCGAAGGTCGAAGAGGCGGCGACGATCCTCGACCTGACCGCGCACCTGGACCGCAAGCCGGCCAACCTCTCCGGTGGCCAGCGCCAGCGCGTCGCGATGGGCCGGGCGATCGTCCGCAGCCCCAAGGCGTTCCTGATGGACGAGCCACTGTCCAACCTGGACGCCAAGCTGCGCGGCCAGATGCGGACGTCGGTGTCGAAGATCCAGAAGCAGCTCGGCACCACCACGCTGTACGTGACGCACGACCAGACCGAAGCCATGACCCTGGGCGACCGGGTCGTGGTGCTGCGCGGTGGGTACGTGCAGCAGATCGGCGCTCCGCAGTTCCTCTACGACAACCCGGCGAACCTGTTCGTGGCCGGGTTCATCGGCTCGCCGTCGATGAACTTCGTCCCGGCGACGCTGGAGAACAACGAGCTGCGCAGCGCGCTGGGCACCACCCCGCTGACGGACCGGATCCGGCAGCTGGTGGAGAAGGCGAACGCGCCGCGGGAGGTCCTGGTCGGCATCCGGCCGGAGCACTTCGAGGACGCGGCGCTGGTCGAAGCCGGCCAGAAGTCGGGCGGCGGCACGTTCACCGCGCACATCGACGTGCTCGAGTCGATGGGCTCGGAGAAGTTCGCCCACTTCACGCTGGAGGGCGACGTGGCGACGTCCGAGGAACTGGCGGAACTGGCCGCGGACAGCGGTTCGTCCGACGTCCCGGGCTCGGAGTCCCAGATCGTGGCCCGCCTGTCGGCCGAGTCGTCCGCGGCGGAGAACGCGGACCTCGAGGTCTGGTACGACGCGGACAAGATCAAGCTGTTCGACCCCTCGAACGGCAAGAACCTGACGTACGAGGACTGAGCCGCTACGAAACCGTGAAGGCCGCCCCGGGGTTCCGGGGCGGCCTTCACGGCGTTCAGGCGGTCGGCAGGCGCGGGAGGATCGACGTCGCCGCCGTGCGGGCCATGGCGCAGGTGGCGTCGTTCGCCGTGCCGGCCGTCTCCACCACGCTGATCTCCGCCAGCTCGCGGCGGCCCGGCGGGCCCGGGGCCGGCTGGGTGGTGTCGACCAGGCAGAACGCGCCCGCGATCCGGACCCGGGCCGGGCGGCCGCCCAGGGTTTCCGGCGGCGCGGGGGATTCCGCCGTCTCGATCGTCAGCTTCAGGCTGACCTTGCCGCGGATGCAGCTGTGCCCGGACAGCCCGGTCGTCGGCTTGCTGCCGGGGCCGGCGGCGGCGTCGAGGTCGTGGTTGTCGAGCAGCACGCACGGCGCCACCCGGCCCCACGAGCGGTCCGGGAACGTCAGCCTGCCGACCTTGTTCGCGGTGACGGCGGCCAGCGCCGAACCGACGGCGGCGTCCGCGACGCCGCAGCGCGCGGCCTGGTCGCTGCCGGGGTCGGTGACCGACAGGTCGAGCCGGTTGCCGTCGGCGAAGGTGATCGCGCGGGTGCACGCGCTGCGGTCGTTGAACGCCGACTGCTGGATCGCCACGCCGTCGGGCACCGGGCCGGCGTAGGCGTAGGGCTTGATGTTCGGGTCGGAGTCGAACGCCAGCGGCCCGAGCTGGATGGTCTGCGCGCCGCGGGTCGCCTGGCAGGTTTCGAACGTCGGCACGGCGACCGCGCCCGGCGCGACCTCGGCCACGTTCAGCAGGCTGCAGTAGTCGACGCTGCCGAAGTCGCCGAGCGCGGCGGACGCCGTGAGCGGCGACGGGCCGGAGTGGTCGGGTTCGGGGGTGGCCTGAGTCGTCGCGCACCCCGCCATGAGCAGGGCGCAGAACACCGCGACGGCCAAGCTTTTCGCAAGCGGGTACACGGGGAGCAAGTATCACCACATCGGGCCGGAAAACCAGCCCTGACGGGGACATCTCTCAGTATTTTCGGAGTGTCCACCGGCAAACCCGCAGTTCAGGCCGATCCGGGCCGGGCGGCAGTGATTTCGCCGGACTCACGAATGTTTTTCGGCTTTGCCGTCCCCTAAGGGAGCGATCCTTCCCGCGAGCGATGCGGAAGCGGGTACTCCGGTGGTGAAGTGGAGTCATCGGAACTTCGAGGAAAAGGAAACGACGATGAGCGCACCGGTCACCCAGCGACTGTCCCGCCCCCGCAACGGCCGCATGATCGGCGGCGTCTGCGCGGCCCTGGCGCGGCGGTTCGGCATGAAGCCCGGCACGGTCCGGTTGCTGGCCGTGCTGTCCTGCCTGCTGCCCGGGCCGCAGTTCGTGGCCTACCTGATCATGTGGGCGGTCATCCCGTCCGAGTGACGGCGACTGGGGCCCGGGCGCCGAACTGCTGACCCTCAGGGGCGCCAGCAGGACATGGCTTCGTCGACCTCGTCCACCCCGAGCGGCGGCCGCGGCAGCTTCGACGGCTTGCCCGGCTCGGCGCGCAGCCCGTCGAGCAGCATCGCGAGGCAGCGGCGCCACAGATCCGGCTCCACCGCCGACGTGAACTCGATCGCCGAGCCGATCATCATGTGCAGCAGCGGGATGTCCGTCGGGGAGAAGTCGGCGCGCAGGCCGCCCGCCTCCTGGGCCCGTTCGACGAGCCGTGTGATCAACGGCACCATGCGGGCCTTCTCCTCGGCGACGTGCTCGTGGCCGAACTTGTTGGACAGCATGATCTCGCGCAGCCCGCGGTCGCCCGAGTGGAGCTCGATCGACTTCCAGGTGAAGTCGACGAACGCCTGCCACGCGTCTTCGGCCTTCAGCGCTTCCTCGGCGAGATCGCCGATTTCCTCCATGCGCTCGGCGAACATCGCCTCGACCAGGTGTTCCTTGCTGGGGAACCGGCGGTAGACCGTGCCGACGCCGAGGCCGGCGTGGTGGGCGATGTCGTCCAGCGTGGCTTCGAGCCCGCGTTGGCCGAACACCACGCGGGCCGACGCCAGGATGCGGCGGCGGTTGAGTTCGGCGTCGCGCCGCAGCGGCCGCGCCGGTGCGGCGGGACCTGCGTCCCGTGTCATTCCCTCAGTCTAGCTCACAAAGTAGAGGCACCATCTCCGGTTTGTGTGTACCTTGGGTCGCGTAAGGGGAGATACCTACTCCACATAGCTTCCTGATCACTCCCAGTGAGGGGACACCCATGTCCGAATCCACTCTCGCCGTCGCGCCGCCGGGGGACGCGCGCGCCGCCGAGAACCCCCACCACAGCCGGCGGTGGCTGATCCTGGTGATGATCGGCATCGCGCAGCTGATGGTCGTGCTCGACGCGACCGTCGTGAACATCGCCCTGCCGTCGGCCCAGGTCGACCTGGGCTTCTCCAACGACGCCCGCCAGTGGGTCGTCACCGCGTACGCGCTCGCGTTCGGCAGCCTGCTGCTGCTCGGCGGCCGGCTCGCCGACGTCTTCGGCCGCAAGAACGCGTTCCTGGTCGGCCTCGCCGGCTTCGCCGCGGTGTCCGCGCTCGGGGGCGCGGCCGCCAACATCGAGATGCTGCTGATCGCGCGCGCCGCGCAGGGTGTGTTCGGCGCGCTGCTCGCGCCCGCCGCGCTTTCGCTGCTGACCACGACGTTCACCGACCCGAAGGAGCGCGGCCGCGCGTTCGGCGTCTTCGGGGCCATCGGCGGTGGCGGTGCCGCGATCGGCCTGCTGCTCGGCGGCGTGCTGACCGAGTACCTCGACTGGCGCTGGTGCATGTTCGTCAACATCATCTTCGCCGTCGTCGCCTTCGTCGGCGGCTCGATCCTGCTGCGCAGTCAGGAGACCGAAGGCCCGCGCCCGAAGCTCGACCTGCCCGGCACGGTCACGGCGTCGGCCGGTCTGTTCGCCCTCGTCTACGGCTTCGCGAACGCCGAGTCGGACTCGTGGTCCGCCGTGTCGGTGTGGGGCTTCCTCGCCGCCGGTGTCGTGCTGCTGGGCGTGTTCGTGTGGCTGCAGCAGCGCGTCTCGCACCCGCTGCTCCCGCTGCGCGTGCTGCTCGACCGCAACCGCGGCGGCTCGTACCTGGCGATGTTCCTGCTCGCCATCGGCATGTTCGCGATCTTCCTGTTCCTGACGTTCTACGTGCAGCAGAACCTGCAGTTCACGCCGATCGAGAGCGGTGTCGGCTTCCTGCCGATGGTCGCCACGCTGATGCTGTCCGCGACGACGGCGACGGCCGTGCTGCTGCCCCGCTTCGGCCCGCGTCCGCTGGTCCCGACCGGCATGGCGATCGCCGCCGTCGGCCTGTTCTGGCTGAGCGGCATCGGCCTCGACAGCACGTACACCTCCGGCGTGCTGGGCCCGCTGCTGGTGATGGGCTTCGGCATCGGCCTGGCGATGGCGCCGGCGATGAGCGTCGCGACCTTCGGCGTCGAGGCGCACGACGCGGGTGTCGCGTCGGCCGCGGTCAACACGATGCAGCAGGTCGGCGGTTCGATCGGCACGGCGCTGCTGTCGACGCTGGCCGGCAACGCGGCGACGGCCTACCTCGCGGGCAAGGTCCCGACCCCGCAGCTCGCGGCCGAGGCGTCGATCGAGAGCTACACGACGGCGTTCACCTGGGCGGCCGTGATCTTCGCGGTCGGCGCGGTGCTCAGCGGGCTGCTGCTGCGCCCGGGCGTCCCGAAGGGCGAAGCCGCTCCCGGCGCCGTCCACATGTAAGACCCTTTCGCGCCGAAGCGGGCCTTCGGGGGGCCCGCTTCGGCGCGTCAGGTGACCAAGCCGTGGC
This sequence comes from Amycolatopsis sp. FBCC-B4732, assembly GCF_023008405.1. Taxonomy (NCBI): domain Bacteria; kingdom Bacillati; phylum Actinomycetota; class Actinomycetes; order Pseudonocardiales; family Pseudonocardiaceae; genus Amycolatopsis; species Amycolatopsis sp. FBCC-B4732. The sequence goes on along the minus strand of NZ_CP095376.1, from coordinate 7,127,753 downwards.
GGTAGGCGTAGACGACCGCCTGGACGCGGTCTCGCAGGTCGAGCTTGGTCAGGATGCGCGAGACGAAGGTCTTCACGGTTTCCGGGCTGATGAAGAGCTTCGCGGCGATTTCGGCGTTCGACATGCCGTCCGCGATCAACCGGAGCACCTCGAGTTCGCGCGGGGTCAGCGGGTGCTCGGGCGCGGTGCCGGTGGGCCGGATCCGGGCGGCGTGCCGGCCCACGAGCCGCCGCGTGACTTCGGGGTCGAGCAGCGCCGAACCGGCGGCGACGGTCCGGATCCCGTGCAGCAGGTGCTCGGGCGGTGCGTCCTTGAGCAGGAACCCGCTCGCACCCGCGCGCAGTGCTTCGTAGACGTATTCGTCGAGGTTGAACGTCGTCAGCACGAGCACTTTGACCGGGTGCGCGACGCCGGGCCCGGCCAGCAGGCGGGTGGCTTCGATGCCGTCGAGCACCGGCATGCGCACGTCCATCACGACGACGTCGGGGTGCACCCGCCCGGCGAGCTCGACCGCGGCCTTCCCGTCCCCGCACTCGCCCGCCACCTCGAAGTCCGCCTGCGCGCCGATGATCGTCACGAGGCCGGTGCGGATCAGCATCTGGTCGTCGCAGACGAGGACCCGGATCCGCGCGGTCACGCCCGGTTCCCGGTGGGGATCCGGGCGTGCACGAGGAACCCGGTGCCGTGGTGGTCGGCGCTGAAGTCGCCGCCCAGGAGGCCGACGCGTTCGCGGAGACCCGCGAGGCCGCGTCCGCTGCCGCCGGGGGACGCGCTGCCCGGGCCTTCGGTGCCGACGGCCACGGCCTGGCCAGCTCCGTGACCGGGCGGTGCTCGGCCCGCCCCACGACCCACCGGTAGACCAGCACCGCGAGCCCGGCGGTCAGCGCGCCGAGGACGAGCGTGAGCCACGGGTTCCCGGCCACGACGTTGACGGCCTGGCCGCCGAGGAAGGCGATCGCCGCGACCGCGAGCAACTGCCAGAGCAGCCTCATCAGGACTCCTTCGCCGAATTCGCGCACCGACGTGCCGCGACTGGGAAGAACGCTAGGGATCCGGCGGCCCGGAATCGTCCCCACGCGGTGGACACCCGCGCGTAGCTCGCACGGGGGACGCTTGAACCTTTCCGGCCCCTCGCGCACTAGTAAGACTGAACGGGCTAAGGAGGCCGGGTGGGGGCGTCGGGAGATTCCGATTTCAGCGAGTACTTCGCCGCGCGGGTCCAGCGGTTCCGCCGGGTGGCGTTCGCCCTGTGCGGCGACTGGCACGGCGCGGAAGACCTCGTGCAGGCGATGTTCGTCCAGCTCTACCGCCGGTGGCGCCGGGTGCGGCCGGACACGGCCGACGCGTACGCGCGCCGGATCCTGCTGAACCTCTTCCTGGCCGGGCGGCGGAAATCGGGGCGGGAGTACGTGACGTCGGCGGTGCCGGAGCCGGCGGCCCCACCGGGCCGGGACACGCCGCTGCGCCTCGACGTCGAGCGGGCACTGGGCGGGCTGACGCCGCGGCAGCGCGCGATGGTCGTGCTGCGGTTCTTGGAGGACCTCCCGGTGGCCGAGGTGGCGGCGCTGCTGCGCGTGGCCGAAGGCACGGTCAAGTCCCAGACGGCCCGCGGGGTCGAAGCCCTGCGCGCGGCCCTGCCGGCGCCGACGAGCGAGGAGTGGTGATGGAAGACGTCCGCTCGGTGTTGACGGCGTACGTGACCGAAGACGAGCCCCCGATCGGCCTGTCCGGCGAGGCGGTCCTCGCGGCGGCCCGGGCGGCTCGCCGCCGTCACCTGCTGACGGGCGCGGCGGCGCTGGCGGTGGTGGTCCTGGCGTTGGGGTTGGCGGTGGTGGTCCTGCCGCACCGCGGCTCGGTGGCGAACGTCCCGTGCCCCACCGCGTCGGACACGCGGGAGGCGCTGGTCGACCGGCTGAGCTGTGTGGTGGGTCGCGCGATCCGCGCGCTGGTGTCCCCGGACGCGCAGATCACGCGGCTGACGATCCCGGGCGAGACCCCGCCCGAGGACCCGTTCCACCTGATCGCCGACGCGGCGGGCGAAGCCCCGCGGGAGGCGTTGTTCCACATGGGCGTCCGGGTGACGGACGCGGAGGGCTCGGGGTCGGTGTACGTGCTGATGCTGCCGGGGAGCTCGGGCGGCCCACCGTGCGGCGCGCCGGAGGAACTCTCGTGCCGCACGGAACCGACACCGCAGGGGTTGATGTGGCTCTCGACGTTGCGGTCGGGTGACGTGGTGACCCACCGGGTGGCCCGCGCGGGACCGGACGCGCAGGTGCAGTTCTGGTCGAACAACAGCGGCGTGCTGGAGCGGTCGGGGGTGAGGTTGCCGGAGCAGCGCCCGGAGCCGACGTTGACGGCGGCCCAGGTGCGGCAGCTGGCGCTGACGCCGGGGCTGGACTTCTAGAGGACTCCTCACGGCCGCAGTGGGGATTGCCGTTAGTGTCTTACTGTACGTGTTGGAATCTATGTCGACGGTTACAATCTGTATTACGGCGGCCGCGGCATCATGGGAGGCTCGGGTGTAGCAGGCTGGCGCTGGCTCGACGTACGTCGACTGGCCGAGAACCTGATCGCGCGGCACTCTGGCTGGTCCACTGCTCACGTCGAGCGCGTGGTCTTCTGCACCGCGCGAATCAGCGGCGCGAGCCACCAGACCGGTTCGCGGGACCAGAACGTGTACCTGCGGGCACTGGTGGCGGCGAAGTCGGTCGACGTGGTCGAACTGGGGCGCTACGTCAACAGGGTCGCCACGGCGCCGCTGGCGGTCAAGGGGCCGAAGGGGAAGCCGGTGGTGACGACCGCGGCGTGGCCGATCGTGGTGCAGGACTCCGGCGAGCGGCCGGTTCCCGATGCCCGGTTCATGGTGTCGGTGGCCCGTCGCGAGGAGAAGGGATCGGACGTCAATGTGGCTTCGCACCTTCTGTTGGACCTGCTGCACAAGCGCGTGGACGCAGTCGTGGTGATCAGCAACGACAGCGATCTCGCGTTCCCGGTCGCGCAGGCCCGCACGCTGGTGCCCGTCGGTGTGGTCAATCCGACCCGCAACTACGTCGCGGGGGCGTCGAGCGCCGATGCCGGCGAGGGGGTCGGCGGCCACTGGTGGTGGCAACTGGCCGCGGCCGACTTGACGAACGCGCAGCTGCCGGCGCGAATCACCACCCTGACGAAACCTTCGGGGTGGTGAGCCCGTCACCCGCGTAGGTGGTGGTGGCGCGGCTTCGTCTTCGTGTAAACTGGCCTTACACACCGCCCGACCCCTTCGTGGGTCGGGTTTTTTCTTGGGTTTGCAACCAGGTTCTAGTGCCGCCGGGACCGGAGCGTCTCGATGACCTCGTCGTCCCAGCGGTGGGTCCGGATCAGGCGGTACCGCTCCGCCGCCACCCACATGTACGCCTCCGCGTCCGTGCGGTCGCCGATCAGGCCGGCCTGGCGCAGCATCGCCACCACCGGGACGAACTCCTCCTCGAACCACCGCTGCGCCACGCTCGCCCGGTCGCAGAACCGGCCCTCGTCCTGCATCAGCCGGAAGCCCCACGCCTCCACGTGCTCGCCCAGCTTCGCGTAGTCCCACGGGTCCGACACGATCACCGACGCGCGCGCGTGGCCCGTCAAGGGGACCCGTTCCAGGAACAGGCGCCGGTAGTCCTTGACGATCAGGTCGCCGCGGTGGCGGATGCCGCTCGGGTCCAGTTTGGTGCGGACCGCCGTCACCGCTGCCTCTATTGTGGACAGTCCCTGCGCGATCGCGACCGAAACCCGGTGGTGGCCGTCGATGATGAAGTGCAGCTCGCCGACGCGGTACACCTCGATCGGCGGGATTTCTTCGCCTCGGCGCGCCGCCAGGGCGAGCCGCTCCCAGCGTTCGCGGACGCGGGCCGACGTCGGGCGGAAGCGGCGGTCGAAGTCGCGGCTGCGGTCGACCGTGCCGGCGATCGAGTCCAGCTTGATCACCCGCAGCCCGATCCGGTGCTCGCCGAGGTAGCCGAGCGCCTCCACGACTTCGTGGAACGGCAGCATGATGTTGACGTCGTCGGGCTCGCGGCGCAGCCACGTCGAGAGCCGCGAAAGCACCTGGCCCCGGCGCGCGCGGAGGAAGTCGTTCTCCGCGTCGGCGCGGGGGAACCCCGTTTCTTTCATGAGAACTCCATGATCCGGTGGCCCACCACGTTGCGGATCCGGGTTTCGCCGACGACGCGGTCCGGCACCGGCTCGCCGTGGGGGTGGATGTGCCCGTGCAGCAACCACTTCGGGCGCAAGGCGTCGATCGTCCGGTGCAGGCACGCGAACCCGCGGTGCGGCGGGTCCGCCCGGTCGCCGAGGTCGAGCGGCGGTGAATGCGTCAGCAGGACGTCGACGGCACGGCCGTCACGACGGGACCGCCGGCGAGCGCGCCGCACCAGGCCGCGGGCGCGGCGCGCCTGCTGGCGCTGCGTCCACTGGTTCGGCCCGTCGTTGTAGCGGATCGAGCCGCCGAGCCCGGCGAACCGGATTCCGGCGACGTCCACGACCCGGCCGTCCGCGTTGACGCCGCCCGCCGGGCCCGGCCAGACCGTCGGGAAACCGTCCTTCATGGACAGCCCGCCGTAGCGGGTGTAGCCGCTCAGGTCCGGGTCGTGGTTGCCGGGCACGAACACGCACGGCACGTCGAGCGCGCCGGCCAGGAACGCGAGGTAGTCGTAGGGGAGGTCGCCGGCGCCGATGACCAGGTCGACGGAGACGGTGCGGACCGCGTTGGTCCACAACCGCTCGTCGACCTCGTCGGAGACGACCAGCGCTTTCGGCACGCACCCAGGGTACGACGCCGCGGCCCTACTTCATGCCGTGCGCGAACCCCGGGTCGGCGACGATGACGAAAGTGATGACGACGATCCAGAGCACGCTGAGCGCGAGCGCCCAGAACTTGAGGTTGGACAGCATCCGGGGCATCACGAATTCTCCTGCACTGATTCCGGTGGAAAGAAAGGGGACCTAGAGCCAGCCGTTCTTCCGGAATATTCGGTACAGCAACAGGCAGATGCCGAGGATCACGGTGATCACCAGCGGGTACCCGAACTTCCAGTGCAGTTCGGGCAGGTAGTCGAAGTTCATCCCGTAGATGCCGGCGATCATCGTCGGCACGGTGATGATCGCCGCCCACGACGTGATCTTGCGCATGTCGGTGTTCTGCTGCAGCGAGATCTTCGCCACCGTCGCGTCGACCAGGGTGGACAGCAGTTCGTCGAACGCCGCCACCCGGTCGGACACGGTCGTGAGGTGGTCGGCGACGTCGCGGAAGTACGAGCGGACCTCGTCCGGCACCAGCCGCGTGTAGCCCTCGGCCAGGCGCTGCACCGGCGTCGCGAGCGGCATCACCGCGCGCCGCAGCTCCAGCACCTCCCGCTTCATCAGGTAGATCTGCTCGGCGCTGACCTGCGATCGGGGCGCGAAGACCTGCGCCTCCATGACGTCGATGTCGTTCTCGATCCGGCCCGTGACGTCGAGGTAGTGGTCGACGACGTGGTCGGCGATCGCGTGCACGACCGCGGCCGGGCCCAGCTGCAGGCGCTCGGGGTCGTCGTCCAGCTCCCGGCGCAGCCGCGCCAGCCCGGAGTGGTTCCCGTGCCGCACGGTGATGACGAAGTCGCGGCCGAGGAACACCATGAGCTCGCCGGTCTCGACGATTTCGTTCGCCGTTGTGGGTGACTCGTGTTCGACGTACCGGACGGTTTTCACCACGAGGAACAGCGTGTCGTCGTAGCGCTCGAGCTTCGGCCGCTGGTGCGCTTCGAGCGCGTCTTCGACCGCCAGCTCGTGCAGCCCGAAGGTTTCGGCGATGCCTTGGATCTGCTGCGAGTCCGGCTCGTGCAAGCCGATCCAGACGAAGCCTTCGTGGCGCTTGCGGACCTCTTTGATCGCCTCGATGTGCGTCCAGCGGCCGGGCAGGCGCTCGCCCGCGACGTACACCGCGCAGTCGACGACGTAGGCGGACAGCGGTACCGGGACGGGCCGGACGGGGACGGCGCCCTTGTTGCCGCGGCCGCGGAGGCCGCCGAGCGAGGGAATGGCAGGCATGGGATCTCCTGGGCGTCGTGCGTGGTCGTGCGAGACGACTGACCAGGGGCGGAGTACGTCCGCCCGGCGACACCAGCGTTCCCGAGGGGTGGAAGAAGGCCTACCTGGAGACGACCCGTGAGGTGGGAACGCTGGGACTACTAGGGAGCGGACTATCGCCACTGCTCATCGGGTTCCTCACCTCCTTCGGGCCGGGTGCAGAGTGGTGGGGCTCGCGTTGACGCACGAGAACCGATGGTTGAGGGTACTCCTCACTACGGATGCGTGTCGTACCAGGCTCACGCGGTGTTACGCGGGACAGGAGAAGACGAGTGCAGTTCGGTCGGTACTACGAGGAGTTCGAGGTCGGTGCGGTCTACAAGCACTGGCCGGGCAAAACGGTCACCGAATACGACGACCACCTGTTCTGCCTGATCACGATGAACCACCACCCGCTGCACCTGGACGCGCACTACGCCGGGGAGACGACCGACTTCGGCAAGAACGTCGTCGTCGGCAACTACGTCTATTCACTGCTGCTGGGCATGTCCGTGCCCGACGTTTCCGGCAAGGCCATCGCGAACCTCGAGGTCGAGTCGCTCAAGCACGTCAAGCCGACGTTCCACGGCGACACCATCTACGGCGAGACCGAGGTGCTCGACAAGACGCCGTCGAAGTCGAAGGACGACCGCGGCGTCGTGTACGTCGAGACGCGCGGGTACAAGCAGGACGGCCTGATCGTGTGCACCTTCCGGCGGAAGGTGATGGTGCCGAAGCGCTCCTACGGGGAAACTCGGGGCGGGGAGCAGCCGGGCCGGCCGGTGCCGCACGAATGAGGCTCTGATGGACCTGGACGCGATCAAGGACGTACTGCGCACGTTCGCGGAAGTCGAGGCCCGCGGGGTCTCGCCGCTGTACGAGCACCTGGCCAGGCAGGCGGCCGAGGACGACGACGTCGCCGGCCTGCTGTCGGTCGCGCGCGACGGCGAGGTGCGCGCGACGCTGCTGATGGCGACCGCGCACCGCCTCGTGCAGGCCGACCCGATCCACCCGCTGTCCCGCTACTACCCCTCGCTGGGCGGCTTCGACGGCGTCGACTCGGAGACGTGGCCGCTGTTCCGGTCGTTCCTGCTGGAGCGCGCGGACAAGGCGCGGGCGCTGATTTCGTCGCGGTACACGCAGACGAACGAGGTCCGCCGGGCGGCGCTGCTGTACCCGGGCGTGGCGCGGGCGGCTCGCGAAGCAGGCGGGAAGGTCGCCCTGCTGGAGGTCGGCTGCTCCGCGGGCCTCCTGCTGGGTATGGACCGCTTCGGCTACCGCTACCAGTGCGACGGCGGCGAGCAGCTGACGGCCGGCCCGGCCAAGTCGGCGGTCGGCCTGCACTGCGCACTGGACCTGGCCCCGGGCGCGGTCGCGCCGAAGCTGCCGAAGAAGCTGGCGGTGACGGACCGGGCGGGCCTCGACCGGGCCCCGGTGGACCTGTCGGACGAGGACGAGCTGGCGTGGCTCGAGGCGTGCGTGTGGGCCGACCAGCCGGACCGCATCAGGCTGCTGCGCACGGCGGCGGCCGAGCAGGCCAAGCACCGGCCGCGGCTGATCACCGGGGACGGGGTCACGGACTTCGCCGCGGCGGCCGCGTCGCTGGACGGGCCGTTGGTGGTGCTGACCAGCCACGTGCTGGCGTACTTCGGGGCTTCGCGGCGGGCCGAGTTCGTCTCGGAGCTGGCTTCGCTGGCGGCTTCCCGGCCGGTCTGGTGGGTGTCGGAGGAGTTCTACGGGGCCGGTCTCGAGGAGGTTCTGCCCGGGCGGGCGGACCTCGCGGGCGGGGACGGGCTGGCGACGCTGGGCGTGGTCCGGTGGGAGGACGGGAAGGCGGAGGCCCACGCCTTGGCCCGCACCGCCCCGCACGGGCAGCGGATGACCTGGCTGCCGCTCTAGCCCTCCGGCCGGTCCGCAACGTCATGAACGAGTCGTTCACCTCGCCGGACGTCATGAACGACTCGTTCATGACGTCCGGACCCGCTCCGCGCTCGTTCCGGAGCGCTCGGCCCCTCCCAGCACCCCAACGGCCGCCGCCGAGGAGCGCTCAAGCACGCGGCAAGGCGTTCCAGTCACGCAACGTCACGTATAGGAGATCCACCAGCTCCCCGGCCGCCTCCATGTCCGAAAGGTCTGCCGCATCGGCCCAACGCGCGTCGGATGCGTCGTCACCCGCCGTGAGCTCTCCACCGGTGACCGCGCAGGCGTAGTCGAAGATCAGGTACGGCCCGCGCCGGACGCTGCCGATCACTGTGCCCGGAATCACGTCCAATCCCGTCTCTTCGCGAAGCTCGCGAATCACGGCCTGTTCGTCCGTTTCGCCCGGTTCGACTCGGCCACCCGGCAGGGACCATTGACCCGAACCGGGGTCGTTGCGCCGGCGGATGAGCAGCAGTCGGCCGTGGTCGTCGAACGCTATGCCGCCGATGCAGCGGATCGTGGTGCTGGTGGGAGCCTCCATGGCCCCAACGGTAGACGTGACCGAACTGAAAACGGATGTCCTGTACACGGAGAGTAGCCGTGCGGTACACTTCGGACCGCGTGCTGACCCAAGCGCGGGACTTACCTCCCGTGTGCCAGTTGAGTGCGGTACAACGTAAAAGTCTGTTGTCCGGTGTCACCGTAAGAGACGGGATTTGATCGCGGTGAACGTGAAGAAGATTGCGGGCCTCGCCGGTATCGCGTTGGTGCTGTTCTTCGTCATTGCCCAGCCGGGGCAGGCCGCTGGCCTCGTCGGCAACATCATCCAGTTCCTCCGTGACTCGGCCGAATCGGTGATCACCTTCGTCAGCAACGTCTTCAAGGGCTGATCGGGGGCTACCCTCGAGCCATGTTCGCGCCACGCGACCCCGACGAGTACCTCCTCGACACCGAGCGGCGGGTCATCCGGATCCGCCGCCACTGGGCGGTGCTGCTGTGGGACACCTTCGAGGCGGCCGCTCTGCTGGCCATCTGCGTCCTGGTGTCCTACCTGCTGCCACCGGCGCTTTACATCGGCCAGAACATCCTCTGGTACGTCGCGCTGATCGTCGTGCTGCGGTTCGCCTACGTGGTGATGGAGTGGTGGGTCGAGCGGCTGGTGGTCACCGACAAGCGGTTCGTCATGACCACCGGGGTGTTCACGACCAAGGTGCTGATGATGCCCATCAGCAAGGTCACCGACCTCAGCTACGTGCGCACCGCCACCGGCCGCATGATGGGGTACGGCACGATGGTCGTCGAGTCGGCCGGTCAGATCCAGGCCCTCAACAAGATCGACTTCCTGCCGCGGCCCGAAGAGTTCTACGACACGATCTCGGAGCTCGTCTTCGGCGACAAGCAGAAGCAGGCCGAGCGCTTCTCCATGATCAAGGCCCAGCGAGCCGCCCGCGGCAAGAAGCCCGTCGGCTAGCCTCATCCCGCCGAGCGTGTGACGCAGCGCATCGTCGACAATGGACACGATGCGCATCGACCTGCACGCCCACTCCACCGCCTCCGACGGCACCGACACGCCGGCCGGGCTCGTCACCGCGGCCGTCGACGCCGGGCTCGACGTCGTCGCGATCACCGACCACGACACCACCGCGGGCTGGGCGCCCGCCGCCGAGGCGGTGCCGCCGGGACTGACGCTCGTGCCCGGCGCCGAGCTCTCCACGGTGTCGATCGACCCCGCGACCGGGCGGCAGATCAGCGTCCACCTGCTGGCCTACCTCTTCGACCCGACGTCCGAGCCGGTCGTCACCGAGCAGACCCGGCTGCGCGTCGAGCGCCGCACGCGGCTGCGCCGGATGGCCGAGCGGATGGCCGCCGACGGCCTGCCGATCGACGCCGACGAGATCTTCGGCCTGCTGCCCGAGGACTCGCCGCCCGGGCGGCCCCACCTCGCCCAGGCGCTGGTCCGCGCCGGGCTGGTCAAGTCCGTCGACGAGGCCTTCGCCGACTACCTCAGCCCGCGCCGCGGCTACTACGTCGCCCGCCGGGACACCCCGGTCGAAGAGGCCATCGACATGATCAGCGCGGCCGGCGGCGTCACCGTCATCGCGCACCCCTTCGCCTTCAGCCGCGGCGCCACCATCAGCGAGGACACCCTCGCCGGGCTGGCCGCGCACGGGCTCACCGGCGTCGAGGCCGACCACCCGAACCACGACGAGCCGACGCGCGCCCGCACCCGGGCGCTCGCCGGCGAGCTCGGCCTGCTCGTCACCGGGTCCAGCGACTACCACGGCACGAACAAGACGATCCCGCTCGGCGCGTGCACCACCGACCCCGGCCAGCTGGAGCAGCTCGTGGCGCGCGCGACCGGGTACCAGGTCGTGAAGGGCTGACATGGCGCTCGCCGACGTCTTCGACGCGAAGCTCTTCATGAGCGCGACGATCACCCTCGTCGTCATCATGGACCCGCCCGGCACCGTGCCGGTGTTCCTCAGCCTCGTCGGCCGCAAGCCGGTCGCGACGCGGGCGCGCGCCGCCCGGCAGGCCGTGCTGGTGTCGCTGCTGGTCATCAGCCTGTTCGCGGTCGCCGGCCAGGCGATCCTCGCCTACCTCGGCATCGGCATCCCCGCGCTGCAGGGCGCGGGCGGCCTGCTGCTCCTGCTGATCGCGCTGCAGCTGCTCACCGGCAGTGGCCACGAACCGGAAGCGGCCGCCGACGACGTCAACGTCGCGCTCGTGCCGCTCGGCACGCCGCTGCTGGCCGGGCCCGGCGCGATCGCCGCGACCATCGTGTTCGTCCGGCAGGCCGACGGGCACATCGGCGCGTACATCGCGCTGGCGGCGGCGATCGTCATGACGCACTTCGTGATCTACATCTGCATGCGCTACTCCGGCGTCGTCATCCGGCTGATCAAGGAAAGCGGCATCACGCTGCTGGCCAAGGTGGCCGGTCTGCTGCTCGCGGCCATTGCCGTCGAGCTCGTCGCGAACTCCGTGCGCGGCTTCATCGCCGGCGGCAACTGACCTCCCGCCTTTCGGGTTGTCCTGCCGGACAGGAACTCCCGCGTTCGTTGACATCGTTGGCACCACTCGCGCAGCCTGAACCTCAGCTCAGCGCTTGAAACGATTCAATCGCCCTGTGTCGGTTTTCGGAGGCCTCGATGAAGTGGCTCAGAGCATTCCTCCCGGTCACGGTGCTGGTGGCGAGCGGCGTGGTCGCCGCCCCCGCCGACGCCGCGCCGGGGTGGCAGAAGTACGTCGTCGCGCCGTCGAGCCGGGACGTCCGGCCGGTGAAGGTGCTGTCCACGACCGGCGACGTCACCAACCCGGACGGCCTGCTCGGGCGGGGTGTCGCGACGTTCAAGCGGCAGGCGCCGCCACCGAAGCCGGCCTGGCCCGCGGGGACGACGGCCGCCGCGTCGTCGTTCCACGCGCCGAACAACGGTGGGAACGGGCAGCCGCGCACGTACGACCCGGGCAATGCCGTCGACGGCAACCCGGACACGTTCTGGAACGACGACACGATCGGCGCCTACCCGGACGTCCTGACCATCACCTCGGCCGCGCCGGTCACGCTGCCCGGTGTCACGCTGCTGTCCAGTGTGGACGGTGTGCCGCAGGACTACACCGTCGAGGTGCTGGACGCGGGCGCGTGGCGGACCGCGGCCACGGTCACCGGCAACACCGCGGTCCAGCGGGCGGTGCGGTTCGACCGGGCGGTGGCGACCACCCAGGTCCGGATCACCGTCACGAAGGACCAGAACACGCCGTCCGGCGAGTTCAGCCGCGTCGCCGAGGTCTGGCCCGGCCTGGTCGCCGACCCGCCGGTGCCGGTCGCGGTGGTCGACTTCGGCAAGGTCGTCGCCGGCTACCCGAAGATCGCCTTCGCGGGCGCGTCGGCGAACCACCCCGGCATCCGGGTGTCGACCTCGGAAACCCAGCAGTACCTGGGCGAACGCTCCGACTTCTCGCGGTCGGACTTCGCCGGCGGGCCGGGCAGCGACCAGATCGCCGTGCCCGCGACGCCGGCCGTCTGGCGGGACGCGAAGGGCTGCCAGAGCGGCACGCAGGTGTGCGCGGACGGCCTGCGCGGCTTCCGCTACCTGCGGATCAGCCTCGACGCGCTCGCGTCGGACGCGCCGCTGACCCAGCCGTCCGGTGAGGTGCGGATCAGCGGCGTCTCGCTCGACTTCACGCCGTTCCTCGGCACGCCGGCCAGCTACCGCGGCTGGTTCGAGTCGTCCGACGACGCCTTGAACCGCTACTGGTACGCCGCGTCCTACACGAACGAGCTGGGCATGGACACGTTCCGCGAGTCCGATGTGGACCCGCGCGGCGCGTTTTCGCCGTCGCTGGACGGAAAGCTCGTGCTGCACGACGGCGCGAAGCGGGACCGGGACCCGTACGTCGGCGACGTCGCGGTCTCCGGGCTGACCCAGTACCTGACGCACCAGGACGGGACGGCGGCGAAGAACGTCCTCGCCGATCTGGCCGACCACCAGCGCGCGGACGGCTGGATCCCGCCGGCGTCGATCAACAACTACACCTTGCCGCTGTTCGACTACCCGCTCTGGTGGGTGACGTCGAGCTGGGACTACGTGCTCTACACCGGCGACACCGCGTACGCGGCTTCGTACTACTCGCACCTCGTGAAGACGCTCGACAGCTGGTATCCGTCGGTCACCGATTCGCGCGGGTTGCTCGCGAAGGGCCTCAACGGCACCGGCGGCTACGGCGACTACGCGTTCCTGCCGCGCACCGGCGAAGTGACGTACTACAACGCGTTGTACGTCCGGGCGCTGCAAGGCGCGGCGGGCTTGGCGCGGGCGACCGGGCACCCCGCGGACGCCGACCGGTGGCTTTCGCGCGCGTCCGGCGTCTCGGCGGCGGTGAACCAGTACCTGTGGGACCCGGCGGCGGGCGCGTACCTCGACTCGGGGACGGGCGCGGTGCGGCACGGCCAGGACGGCAACAGCCACGCGATCCTGGTCGGGATCGCTTCGCCGGAGCAGGCTTCCTCGGCGTTGGCGCGGCTCGCAGCCGGTGCGCTGCCGTACGGGAACCCGTTCATGGACAACGACACCCTGGTGTCGGACGGCACGAAGCGCGTGTACGCGTTCACGTCGTTCCCGGAGCTGCAGGCGCGGTTCCGGACCGGGCAGGCGGCGTCGGCGATCGACCAGATCAAGCGGATGTACGGCTGGATGGCCACGCACGACCCGGGAATCACGGCGTGGGAAGGCATCGGCGAAGGCGGCTCGCACTACGAGCAGGGCTACACGTCGGCGGCGCACGGCTGGTCGACCGGTGTCGTGCCGGCGTTGACCAACGACCTGCTGGGTGTCGCCCCGACTTCGCCGGGGTTCGCGACGTGGACTGTCGCGCCGAACCCGGGCGGCGTCGAGTGGGCGCGGGGAGCGGTGCCGACGCCGAAGGGCGCGTTGTCGGCTTCGTGGTCTCAGCGGGGTTCGGTGTTCTCGCTGACGGTTTCCGCGCCACGCGGGACGTCGGGATCGCTGCTGGTGCCGTCGGGCCGGGTGGTGCTGCTGGACGGGCGGGCGATCCGCGCGGCGGGGCCGATGGCGGTTTCCGGCGGGACGCACACGGTGCTGGTGGTGCGGTAGCCGCACTTTCCGCGCGGGGTGGCCTCGCCCCGCGCGGAAAGTGTCGGTGACATCTGGGGCTTCGCCCCAGGTCGGGGGCTCCGCCACCCGAGCCCCCGAAAAAAGTGTCGGTGACATCTGGGGCTTCGCCCCAGGTCGGGGGCTCCGCCACCCGAGCCCCCGAAAAAAGTGTCGGTGCTGGTGCGTAGCGTGGGCGGCGTGAAGGAGCAGATGGGGTTCGACTTCGGCGTCGCGCAACCGGTTCGGCTCACGAAGGTCTCGCCGGCGCGGCTGGCGACCTTCGACGATTGCCCGCGCCGGTACCGTCTCGCCTACCTCGACCGGCCGACGCCGCAGCGCACCGGGCCGTGGGCGCACAGCACGCTCGGCGCGGTGGTGCACAACGCGTTGCGGGCGCTGTTCGACCTGCCGGTGCTCAAGCGGGTGCCGCAGCGGGCGGTGGCGCTGGTGGCCGAGTTCTGGAAGGACGCGGGCTTCGAGAGCGAGGAGCAGGCGGCGCGCTACCGGGCGCGGGCCAAGGGCTGGGTGGCGGAGTACGTCGAGGACAACGACGTCACGCACGAGCCGGCCGGCCTGGAGCGCTGGGTGTCGGCGCCGGTCAGCCCGGTGCCGGGGGAGCGGCCGTCGATGATCATCGAGGGTCGCGCGGACCGCATCGACGCGCGCGAGGGCGAGCTGGTCATCGTCGACTACAAGACGGGCCGCCGTCCCCCGGACGAGTACGAAGCACGGGCGTCGCAGGCACTGGCGCTGTACGCGGTGGCGGCGGCGCGGACGTTGCGCATGCCGTGCACGACGGTCGAGCTGCACCACCTCCCGACGGGCACGATCGCGGCGGCGGAGCACACCCCGGAAAGCCTCCGGCGCCACCTCCAACGCGCCGACGAGACCGCCGGAGACCTCAGGCTCGCCACGGATACCCTGAAAGCGGGCGGCGACGGGGACGTGCTGTTCCCGGCCCGCCCGGACCGGCGTTGCGCCTGGTGCGACTTCAGGCCGAGCTGCGCGGCGGGCCAGGAGACGGCCCAGCAGTTGCAGCCGTGGGACCTGCTCGCGCCCTGAACGGGAGGGAATGTGGCTTCACCGGACACCGACAAGCTGGCGACACTCCCCTTGGCGGCAGGTACGCCCGCGCCGCCGCAGCGGGTGGAGTCCGACGGGGGCGACGAGCGCGCGTCGGCGCCGGGGCAGGTGGCGCGGGGGCGGGTTGCGCGCGGTGCGGCCGAGGCTGGCGCTCCGACCGGTGCGGCGGAGGCGGAGATCGCGCGGCAGGAGTTGCCCACCGTCGGCGAGGAGCGTGCTGCGGCGCCGGAGCAGGTGGCGCGGGGGCGGGTTGCGCGCGGTGCGGCCGAGGCCGGGACCACGCCGCACGAGTTGCCCGCCGCCGGTGTGGCGGGAGCGGTGACTACGCCGCGCGAGCTGGCTGCTGCCGGTGCGGCGGAGCCCGAGACCGCGCGGCACGAGTTGCCCACCGTCGGCGAGGGTGAAGCTGCTGCGTCCGAGGCGGAGACCGCGCGGCACGCGCTGCCCGCTGCGGGTGCCGCGGAGGCCGAGGCCGCGCCGCACGAGCTGTCCGCCGCCGACCGGGCTGAAGCGCGCACCGTGCCGCAAGAGCCGGTCGCGCCCGAGTGGATCGAACCGGATCCGGCCACGTCGGAGGCCATCGAACCGGAACCCGAGGCGGCAGAAACCACCGCCCCGGCGAAAGAACGTGGGCGCTGGTGGCGAGGCCTCACCGGCTCCCTCGCCGCCGGCCTGACCGTGCTCGCCCTCGGCGTCCTGGTCGTCGCCGGCGTCTGTCTCTACACCGGCGCTCCGGGCCCCGGGGCGACGCTCCTCGTCGGCCACCCCATCGCCGCGGCCCTCGCCCTGCTCGCCCAGCGTGTCGCCGACCGGCGGAACGGTCCAGCGGCCGCCGGGGCAGGCATCGCCGTCGTCCTCTTCGCCGCCTCCGCGGTGACCCTCTTCTGGCTCACTTGAGCGCGGTCAGCGTGTCCCCGCGCTCCTCCAGCAGCACCGGCCCGGCCGCACCCAGGCGGACTGCTCCGGTGTAGCCGCGGCGGTCGACGCCGACCGTCCGGATCGTCGAGCCGTCGTTTTCGTTCAGCACCGCCAGGCCGCCCTTGATGGGGATGACCAGCTGGTTCGCGAACGTGATGCCCGGGCCCATCGCGCTGCCCAGCGTCCAGCGGGGGGACAGGTCGTCGCGGGACAGGGCCAGCACCTTCGAGCCGCTGAACCAGTACACGTTCGCCGCCGTCCGGGTGGTCGCCTCGACGCCCGCCGGCGGGTCTTGGGCCAGGTCCGAAGGCGGGACGTCCAGGGGATATGCCGCGCGCTGGGTGCCGTCGCCGTTGTACGTCACCAGGAGCTTCTGGTCCGGCAGCACCACCGCCGTCAGCTCGCCCGACATCGCGACCACGCGGGCGCGCTTGCCCGCCAGCACCGAACTGAAGCTGACCTGGGGTTCGTCGTCCTTCTCCGGGGCCGCCTTGTAGACCGTCAGGCGGTCGGCCGGGTCGCCCGGGCAGCGCTCGATCACGCCGACCTTGCCCGACGACGCCGCCACCGTGCCGTACGTGCAGCCCGTGCGCGGTTGCTTGCCCGCGTTGACCAGCGCCGGGACCTCGCCGTACTCGGCGCTCTTCACGAGGTCGTCGCGCCAGGTGTCGAGGAGCTTCTTGCCCGTCGCCGTCACGTGGGAGCCGTCGCTGACCAGCTGCGTGCCCAGCTCGGCGTTGCCGTTGCGCTGCGCCGTGATCCGGCCCGTGGCCGGGTCCAGCTGCGTCACTTCACTGCAGTTGACGTCCTTGTGGTAGACGGCGTTCAGCCGCCCCCACGTCTCGTTCATCGTGCAGAGCTGCCGGTCACGCGCGTAGTGCCAGCGGATCTGGCCGGTGAGCGGGTCGCGGGCGGCGACCTCGCCGCCGTCGGCCGTGGCCACCGCGTCACCCGCCACCACCGGGACCGGGGTCGCGCCGCTGCGGGCGCTCCACAGCTCCGCCAGCGAGCCCGGCACCTTGTCCGGGGCCGCGGGCAACGGCGGGGGCGGGGCCGCCTCGGTGTGGTCGGTGGCCGCGCTGTCGCTGGTCGCGCCGATGACCAGCGCGACCGCCACCACGGCCACCGCGAGACCCGCGGCGAGCACCCGGTCCCGTCCGCGGTTCCAAGGCGAACGACGTGCCTTGACGCGCGGAGCGGGCGCGGGTGCGGGAACGTCCTCGAGGACGTCTTCGGAGCCGTACTCGGGGGCCGGTTCTTCCGCGGGCTCGACCGGTTCAGGCGCGCTCTCGGGCGCCTTCTCGTCTTCGCTCACTTACCCGACCCCCGTGCGTAGGCCTCAGTCTGCCGACGCAGGTGTATCAGACGTGGCCGCCGGGCGGCGACGGCGGCGCCGACGAGCGGGGCGCTCGGCGTTCTCGCCGGCTTCCTTCTCGACGGCCGGGCCGGTCGCTTCCGGGGCGTTGCCGGTGCGGGTGCGGCGCCGCGAACGGCTCCGCCCCTCGCCGGCGGGAGCGTCTTCCGAGGACGTGGCGGCGTTGTCCGCGGACTCGATCGCCTCGGCCGCCCGCGAACCACCGCGGGTGCGCTTGCGCGGGGCGCGGGCGCGCTTGCGCGGCGCTTCTTCCGGAGCGGCCTCGCCGGCCTTGCCCCGGCCACGCGGGCCGCGCTTCTTGCCGCCCAGGTCCTCTTCCTCCTCGGCGGCCAGGCCCGCGCGGGTGCGGTTGGCCAGCGGCAGCCGGCCCTTCGTGCCCTCCGGGATGCCCAGGTCCTCGAACAGGTGCGGCGACGACGAGTACGTCTCCACCGGCTCCGGCTTGTCGAGGCCGAGGGTGTCCGAGATCAGCTTCCAGCGCGGCATCTCGTCCCAGTCGACGAGCGTGACGGCGACGCCGGTCCGGCCCGCGCGGCCGGTGCGGCCGATGCGGTGGACGTAGGTCTTCTCGTCGTCCGGGCACTGGTAGTTGATGACGTGCGTGACGTCGTCGATGTCGATGCCGCGGGCGGCGACGTCGGTCGCGACCAGGACGTCGACCTTGCCGGAGCGGAACGCGCGCAGCGCCTGCTCGCGGGCGCCCTGGCCCAGGTCACCGTGCACGGCGGCGGCGGCGAAGCCGCGCTCGACCAGGTCGTCGGCCACCTTCTGCGCGGTGCGCTTGGTGCGGCTGAAGATCATCGTCAGGCCGCGGTCCTCGGCCTGCAGGACGCGGGCGATGACCTCGGGCTTGTCCATCGAGTGCGCCCGGTAGACGAACTGGGTGGTGCGCTCGTGGATCGCGCTCGCGTCGTTCTCTTCGGCGCGGATGTGGGTCGGCTGGCGCAGGAACGTGCGGGCCAGCGTGATGATCGGGCCGGGCATGGTGGCCGAGAACAGCATGGTCTGCCGCTCGTCCGGCACCATCCGGAGGATGCGCTCGATGTCGGGCAGGAAGCCCAGGTCCAGCATCTCGTCGGCCTCGTCCAGCACCAGGCCGCGGACCTTGCCGAGCACCAGGTGCTGCTGCTCGGCCAGGTCGAGCAGGCGGCCCGGGGTGCCGATCACGACGTCGATGCCCTTGCGCAGGGCCTCGATCTGCGGCTCGTAGGGGCGGCCGCCGTAGATGGCCAGGGTGCGGATGCCGAGGTGCTTGCCGGCGCCCTTGAGGTCGTTGGCGACCTGGATGCACAGCTCGCGGGTCGGCACCACGACCAGCACCTGTGGGGTGCCGTCGCCCGGCACCTGCACGCGGTGCAGCAGCGGGACGCCGAAGCCCAGCGTCTTGCCCATGCCGGTGCGGGCCTGGCCGATGAGGTCGTCGCCGGCCATCGCCAGCGGCAGGGTGAGCTCCTGGATCGCAAAGGTGCGCTCGATGCCGGCCTCGCCCAGGGCCTTGACGATCTCCGGCTTGACGCCGAAGGACGCGAAGGTCGGGTTCTCGGGCTCGACCTCGACGCCCGCCTGCAGCGGGTGCGAGGTGTCGAGCGCGGCCGGGCCGGTCTCGCTGTGCTCCAGCGCGACGGCGGGGGTCTGTTCGGTTGTGGGAATTTCTGCGGTCAGGGTGATCGCCTCTCTCGTGACCAGCGCGCACAGCCGTGGGTCCGCTCGACACTCGACCGGGAGTAAACCCTGGTCCCTGGCGCTGAACTGGAGCGCGGAACCGGTCCGTCCCGGGAATGCCGGAAGAGGCGTGCACGCACATTGCAGTACGTCGGCAAGCCACGTGACCTGCCTGTTTCCCGACGTCGGTATGACGTACGGAAGCTTCTTTATCAAAGACAGTGTACCTGGTCAGCGGTTTTTCGACAGTACCCGCCGCGCCGGAGCCAGTGGGATCGGTCTCGTCGCGGCACGTCCGGGTGCTTCGGCGATACCCTGGCCGCCGTGACCGACCCGAAAGAGATCAGCGAAGGCGTAGTCGACCTGCTGGGTGTGATCGCCTACCTCGAACTTTCCGCCTTCGACCGGCTGGCCGAGGACGCGCGCACCGCCCCCACGCTGGCCGGGCGCGCCGCCCTGGCGACCATGGCGGCCGCCGAGATCGGTCACTACGGGCTGCTGGCCCAGCACCTGGCCGCCCAGAGCGTCAAGATCGAGGACGCGATGGCGCCGTTCGTGGCCCAGGTCGACGCCTGGCACGCCTCGACGCCGCCGAAGTCGTGGCTGGAATCGCTGGTCAAGGCCTACGTGGGCGACGGGCTGGCCGCGGACCTTTACCGCGAGATCGCCAGCTGGCTCGACCCGGAGACCAAGGACCTGGTGCTCACCGTCCTCGCCGACACCGGCCACTCGGCGTTCGCGGAGCGCGAAGTGGCCGCCGGCATCCAAGCCGACCCCAAGACCCGCGACAAACTCGCCCTGTGGGGCCGCCGCCTGCTCGGCGAGGCACTGACCCAGGCCCAGTACGTCGTCGCCGAGCGCGACGGCCTGGCCGAGCTCATCATCGGCGGCTCCGGCGACCTCTCCGGAATTGCGGCGCTGTTCCGGCGGTTGCAGCAGGGGCACACCAAGCGCATGCAGGCGCTCGGCCTGGGCTGACCCCGATGGAGTACCCGGAATTGACGACGCGGTCAGGCGCGGTCATGCGCCACCGGAACGAGCCCGTTCGGTTAGCCTTGCCGAGCACATCCCTTACGAATTTCCAGCGGAGGTCCCACGTGGAGGTCAAGATCGGCATCAAGGACACACCGCGCGAGCTGGTGGTGTCCAGTGGCCAGTCTCCCGAAGAGGTGGAGAAGCTGGTCGCCGAGGCCCTGACGGCCGGTGACGGGCTCTTCCGCATCAGCGACGAGAAGGGGCGCAAGTACATCGTCCCCTCCGACCGCATCGCGTACGTCGAGATCGCCCCGTCCGACGTCCGCAAGGTCGGCTTCGGCGTCGGCGACTGATCCCTCGCGGCCAAGGCCACTCCGGGACGTTCCCGGGGTGGCCTTTCGCCTGCCTGGGTTCGGGAGTCGAAAGGTCGGCCGGTCGAGTAGCCCCTTCGGCGCCTGCGCCGTGGTGGGCGCCGTGGATCGGGGCGGGCGAGCTGCTGCCGGCGGCTCGGGTGGAGGGGGCGCCGCGATGCCGGTGGGGGGCGGCCGCGCTCGGTGCCTGACCTGGCGTTAGCCCGGGGTGGCCTTTCGTATGCCCGGGTTCGCGCGTCGAAGGTCGGCCGGTCGAGTGGCCCCCTCGGCGCCTGCGCCGTGGATCGGGGCGGGCGAGCTGCTGCCGGCGGCTCGGGTGGAGGGGGCGCCGCGATGCCGGTGGGGGGCGGCCGCGCCCGGCGCCTGACCCGGCGTTGCCGGCGCGAGCCCGTGACGGCCTTTCGCATGCCGCGGTTCACCGGATTGTGGTGTTTCGCTTGGTGTGTCGGTTTCCCACCACCTAGCTTCGGCCGGTGACCACTCTCGAGCAGTCCGCCGTCGCGGACCTCGTGCGGAGCACGCTCTCCGCGCACAAGTCGTTGTTCCTCGCCACCTCGGGCAGCACCGGGCCGTGGGTCGGCGGGGTGTACTTCGCCGAAAGCGGCGAGTTCACCCTGAACCTCGTCCTCGAGGACCGCGGCCGGACGCTGGCCGCCATCCGGGAGAACCCGGTCGTCTCGGTGGTCGTCTCCACCGGCTCGCCGATGCAGCCGTTCCTGCAGGCCCAGGCGCTCGCCGAGGTCGTCGGCGCCGAGGGTGGCGCGCGGGTGCGCGAGCTGCTCGTGGCGAAGGTGCCGGAGGCGGCGCCGTTCCTCGACGCGCCGGTCACGGCCGTCGAGCTGACCGTGCGGAAGTGGCGCGCCACCGACATCGCCAACGGCCTGATCCCGGGCGTCGAGCTGCCCGGCCCGCGTCTGCCCTGAGGCCCGCGAGCGCCTCGCCGTTACGCGTTCAGCTCTTCGAGCGACGTCGGGACGTGGAACGGCGGGGTGCTCGTCCCCATGATCCGGTAGCGGCCCCACGGGTCCGGGTCGGACAGCTCGCCGTCCGCCGTGTACTCGCCCGCCTGGATCGACACCGGCTTCTTCTTGCCGCCGGCGAGCTTGGTCAGCTCCTCGTTCACCGCCACCCGGCCGTACCAGCGGTAATAGCCGTCGATCGGCTGGAAGTAGCCGCGCAGCTCCACCGTCGTCGACACGGATACGCCGTCGACCACGAGGGTCGCTTCGCCGCTGTAGCCGTCTTCGTCGTGCTCGCTCATGAGGTCTCCTCCACCGCTTCGGCGCGGCCCAGCTGGACCACCTTGTTGGCTTCCAGGGGCTGGTTCGGGTCGATGACGACGCCGTGCTGGCGGCTCAGCCCGTCGATGGCCGCCCAGATGATCTGCGTCAGGTACTCCACGACCGAGTCGCGGCCCATCGACCGGCGGTCCAGCCACCACTCGCCGGTGTTCTGGACCATGCCGACGATGCCGTGCGCCCACGGCTCGGCCGCGCCGGAGTCCATGTTGAACATCCGCATGTAGTCGCCGAGCAGCGCGGTCAGCGCCGAGGCGATCAGCTCCTTGTCCTCGGCCACGACGTCCGACGACACCGGCTTCTCCGGGCGGCCGTGCGCGAGCAGCCGGTACAGGTTCGGGTGCTCCTCGATCACGGTGAAGAACGCGTCGAGCGCCATCCGGATCCGCGGCACCGGCGCCAGTTCGGCGTTGATCGCCGGGATCAGCCGCTCGAACAGGATCTCCGTGCCGCGCTGGCCGAGTGCCACGTAGAGGTCGGCCTTGTCGTCGAAGTGCCGGTACAGCACCGGTTTCGTGACGCCGGCCTCCGCGGCGACGTCCTCCATGCCGAGGTCGGGGCCGTGCGTGTCGAGCGCCCGCAACGCGGCTTCGACGAACTCCTTGCGCCGCGCGATCCGGTGCTTGCGCCAGCGATCGCGCCGGGCGTCGCCGGTCGTCTCCTCGCCACGCGAGGCCTTGCTGGACTGCTTGCCGGAGCGCTTGACACGTTCGATCACGAAGGTCATGCTACGCACAGGTAACTGTTACCTCAAGTTACACATTGCGGAAGGGGTGTCGGCAATGACGCGGACGCTGAAGGAACCGGACCGCGACAAGACCGCGGAACGCCTGCTGAAGTCGTCGGCGAACAAGTTCTACGACCCCGACGTCGACATCGACTGGACCGCGCCGCTGGTCGAGGGCAAACGCTTCATCCTGGACGAACGCTCCTCGCTGTACGGCACGAAGCTGTGGGACGAGCTGACCCCGGAGCAGCGCATCGAGCTGGGCAAGCACGAGGTCGCCAGCGTCGCGACCACCGGGCTGTGGTTCGAAATCCTCCTGATGCAGATGCTGCTGAAGGAGGTCTACGAGCAGGACCCGACGTCCGCGCACGCCCAGTTCGCGCTCACCGAGATCGCCGACGAATGCCGGCACTCGACGATGTTCGCGCGGATGGCGTCGCGGATCGGCTGCCCCGCCTACGGCCCGGTGCCGTGGCTGCGGAAGCTGGCGAAGCTGATGCCGTCGATCTCCTACGGCCCGGCGCGCTACGGCGCGATCCTGGTCGCCGAGGAGGTCCTCGACCGGCTGCAGCGCGAGCAGATGAACGACGAAGGCGTCCAGCCGCTGGTCCGGATGGTCAACCGGATCCACGTGCTCGAAGAGGCCCGGCACGTCACCTTCGCCCGCGAAGAGGTCACGCGCGGCATGGCGAAGCTGTCGAAGGCCGAGATCGCCTACCAGCAGTTCATCATCGCGCTGATCTCGTACTTCGTGACGCGGGCGTTCATCAACCCGAACGTCTACAAGGCGGTCGGCATCCGGCCGCGCGACGGCGTCGAAGCGGCGCTGAACAACCCGCACTGGCAGGGGACGATCGCGTGGGCGGGGGAGAAGATCATGCCGTTCCTCGAGGAGTCCGGCCTGGTCGGGCTGCCCGGGAAGTACTTCTGGCGCAAGTCGTTCCTGCTCCCGGCGGGCCGGTGACGACCGCGTCGCGGCTGCGCGGCCCCTCGATCGGGCACCGGTTCGTCGCGAGCGACGGCGCCGCGCTGCACGTCGAGGAGTCGGGCCCGGCCGACTCGGCGGTCACGCTGGTGCTGGTGCACGGCTGGACGCAGGACCACCGGACGTGGGACTTCGTGCTGCCGCACCTGGACCCCGGCGTGCGCGTGCTGCGCTACGACCTGCGTGGCCACGGCGGTTCGGCGCACGCGCGCCCCGGTTCGGCGACGATCTCGCGGCTGGCCGACGACCTCGCCGAGCTGATCGCCGACCGCGTCCCGTCGGGCCCGCTCGTGCTGGCCGGGCACTCGATGGGCGGCATGACGCTCATGGTGCTGGCCGAACGGCACCCGGAGCTCGTGTCGGAGCGGCTGGCGGGCGCGGCGTTCGTGGCGACGTCGTCGGGGGACATGGACCAGCTGACGCTGGGGTTCCCGGGCCTGGTCGGCCGCGGCGTGACGCGGTTCGAGCCGCGGGTGGCCCGCCTGCTCGCCCGGCTGCGGTCGGACACGCTGCGGCTGCGGCCGGCGATGGTCCGCTCGGGCGCCCGGCAGCTCGTCTTCGGGGCACGCCCGGGGCGGGCGCAGGTCGACAGCGTCGTCGAGCAGCTGCTGTGCGCGCACCCGGCGAGCGCCGGGCTGTTCCTGGACGCGATCGCCGCCCACCGCGGGGTGGGCGGGCTGGGCGCGCTGTGCGACGTGCCGTCGGTGGTGCTGGCGGGGGAGCGCGACCGGCTGTGCCCGCTGGCGCACGCGAAGGTGATCGCGGACGAGCTGCCGCACGCGGAGTTCGTCCGGTTCCCGGGCGCGGGTCACATGCTCCCGCAGGAACGCCCCTTCGAGGTCGCCCGCCGCATCTCCACCCTGGTCCGGACCGCCGTCACCCGCGGCCACTAGCGCATCTTTCATAGGGAAAGCTCCGCTTTGCGACGCAAAGCGGAGCTTTCCCTATGAAAGTGCCGGGTCAGGAGTCCTTGAGGGGGAAGCCGCCGCCGATGCCGCGCCAGGCGAGGTTGGCCGTCAGGGCCACCGCCTCCTCCTGGCTCATCGACTGGTGGTGCTGCAGCCAGAACCGGGCGCTGACCTGGCTCATCCCGACCAGTCCCACCGCCAGCAGCCGCGCTTTGTCCTCGTCGAGGCCGGCGTCCGCCGTGATCGTCTCCGTGATCGCGTCCACACTCGCCGACGTCGCGCGGTCGACCGCTTCCTGGACCGCCGGCTCGCCGCGCAGGTCGGACTCGAACACCATCCGGAACGCGCCCGCGTCCTCGCTGACGAAGTCGAAGAACGCCCCGACCGTCGCCGGGACGCGCTGGCGGTTTTCGGTGGTCGAGTCCAGCGCCGTCTGCACGCGCTTGACCAGCTCGTCGACGTGGCTCTCCAGCAGCGCGATGTACAGATCGAGCTTGCCGGGGAAGTGCTGGTAGAGAACCGGCTTGCTGACACCGGCCACTTCGGCGATCTCGTCCATCGCGGCGGCGTGGTAGCCGTTCTCGGCGAAGACCCGCTGGGCCGCGGCGAGGAGCTGGGCCCGGCGCTCCGTCCGGGGCAGCCGCACCCCGCGCTGCTGCAGCCGCGTCATCTCCGTCATGCTCATCCTCCCGTCTTCACACCTTCGACGGGCGGGGTCGCCACCGCGTGAAGTCGTCCTGAAGATTACTCGCCGGTATGTATGCCGTGCCACGGGTCGGGCATCCTGGTTCCGTGAACACCGCCGTGACCGCGCGGGCGCCGCTGACGCACGTGCCCCTGTCGACCAGGGAATTGCCGTCTCTCGAGCCGTTGAAACCGCCGTGGCCGGCGGCCTTCGAAGAAGTCGGGACCGCGCGGCTCCACGTCCGCCGCACGCCGGGACCCGACGGCGTGCCCGCGGTGTACGTCCACGGCCTCGGCGGCTCGTCGACGAACTGGACCGACCTGGCCGCGCTGCTCGCCCCGGTCGCCGGCGGCACCGCCCCCGACCTGCCCGGATTCGGCTACTCCGAGCCCGAAGCGGGCTTCGACTTCACCCTCGACGCGCACGCCGACGTGGTCGCGCGGCACATCGAAACCGGTTTTTCGGGGGCGCGGGTGGCGGAGTCCCCGCCCCGGGGCGAAGCTCCGGCTGTCTCGGCCGCGGTCGGTGGGCCGGTGCACCTGTTCGGCAACTCGATGGGCGGGGCGATCGCGCTGCTCGTCGCCGCGCGGCGCCCGGAGCTGGTCAAGACGCTCACGCTCATCTCGCCGGCGGTCCCCGACCGGCGGCCCGACCCGCGCCGGCTGTCCGACCCGCGGATGGCGCTCGCCTACCTGCCGCTGGTCGGCGCCCGCGTGCGGGCCCAGCTCGCGGCGCTGGGCCCGCGTGAACGCGCCGCACAGGTCATCAAGCTCTGCTTCGCGGACCCGTCGAGGTTCCCGGACAGCCGGCTCGACGAGCTCACCGAGGAGCACGGCGCCCGCGCCGGCTTCACCTGGGCGGCGCCCGCGATGGCCCGCAGCACGTTCGCCATCTTCCGGGCCTGGTCGACGCTCGGGAAGGCGTCGCTGTGGTCGGTCGCGCCGCGGGTGACGGCGCCGACGCTGGTGGTCTGGGGCCGGGAGGACCGCGTCATCTCGGTGAAGCGGGCCGTGCGGACCGCGCGGGCGATCCCGCGGGCGCGGCTGCTGGTGCTCCCGCGGACCGGGCACGTGGCGCAGATGGAGCGTCCGGTGGTCGTCGCCAAGGCCGTTCTGGGCATGTGGGAGCACGTCGAAGCCGGTACCTGGTAGCCCGATCGAGTGAGGACAAACCCCTGCGTGGTCAGCCAGTCGCCGATAACGGTTCGGTGGCGCTGTGGCACCCTGGTGCGGTGGACCGGGTGAAGCAGGACGCGCGAGGCGACGATCGGCGGGCTCCCCACCGCGCGCCGGGCCGCCGGACCCCGGAGCCCGAGGAGTCGCCGCGCACCGGGCAGTACCGCCCGTCGTCGAAGGCGCCGGCGCAGCGCGTCACCGAGGACCGCTACCGCCCGGGCGGGCGGCGGACCAGCGCCGAGCCGCTGAGCGCCTCCTGGAAGCCCCACGTCGAGACGCCGCGCGAGCAGCCGAAGGAAGCGCCGCCGAAGTCCGGTCTCGCGAAGCTCACCAAGACCTACGGCTGGCGCGTCTACGCCCTGCCCATCCTCGTCGTGCTGACCGTGCTCGTCGTGGTCAACACGGCCACCAGCCCGGCCCAGCCGATCGCCGAGCAGAGCGCCGCGCCCGGCGTCGAGTCGGCGGGCGGCGACGCGGCCGGCGGCGCCATCGACGGCGAGGGCGAAGCGGGCATCCCGGAGAACCCGGCCAAGCCGGTCGACCTCAAGGTCCCGACGGCGGACCTGCCGAACGGCAGCCCGTTCACCCAGGCCGGCCGGGGCAGCTGGCACGTGGTCCCCGGCAGCGGCCCCAAGGTCGGCAGCGGCAAGCTCTACACCTACACCGTCGAGGTCGAGGACGGCATCGACGCCTCGAGCTACGCCGGCGACGACGCCTTCGCCGCCGCGGTCCAGGGCACGCTGTCCGATCCCAAGAGCTGGACGTGGGACGGCAAGATCGCCCTCCAGCGCGTCGACGCGAACTTCCCGAACCCGTCGTTCCGCGTGAGCCTCACCACGCCGGAGACGACGCACCGCGCCGACGCGTGCGGCTTCCAGATCACCTTCGAGGCGTCCTGCTACCGCAAGAGCATGGGCCGGGTGCTGATCAACCTGGCCCGCTGGGTGCGCGGCGCGAAGGCGTTCTACGCGGACATGACCGGCTACCGCCAGTACGCCATCAACCACGAGGTCGGCCACGCACTGGGCAACCAGCACGTCGGCTGCGGTGGTAACGGCCAGCCGGCGCCGGTGATGATGCAGCAGTCGTTCGGCGTCTCCGACGACTACGTCTCGATGCTCAACGACATCCCCGGCGGCGACAAGGGCAAAGTGGCCAAGGACGGGCGCGTCTGCACCCCCAACGCCTGGCCGAATCCCACTCCGTGACATCCGGGGCTCCGCCCCGGGCCGGGGGCTCCGCCACCCGGAACCCCCGAAAGAAGTTTTGAGACCGTCCCAGCATCTGGCATCAGGGAAGGTCTGTTTGCCTGCGCGTGTTGTGCATAGTGGGATGGACGCGAACCGCGCGCGAGATGGAGGACCCATGTCAGCACTGCCGCCGCTCGTCGAGCCGGCTGCCGAGCTCACCAAGGAAGAGGTGGCGCGGTACAGCCGTCACCTGATCATCCCGGACGTCGGGGTGACCGGGCAGAAGCGGCTGAAGAACGCCAAGGTCCTGGTCATCGGCGCCGGCGGCCTCGGCAGCCCCGCGCTGCTCTACCTGGCCGCGGCCGGCGTCGGTACGCTCGGCATCGTCGACTTCGACGTCGTCGACGAGTCGAACCTGCAGCGCCAGGTCATCCACGGCCAGTCCGACGTCGGCAAGCTCAAGGCCGCGTCGGCGCAGGAGTCGATCGCCGAGATCAACCCCCTGGTCAAGGTGCACCTGCACACCGACCGGCTGGACTCGTCGAACGCGCTCGAGATCTTCGAGCAGTACGACCTCATCGTCGACGGCACCGACAACTTCGCCACGCGCTACCTCGTGAACGACGCCGCCGTGCTGCTGGGCAAGCCGTACGTGTGGGGCTCGATCTTCCGGTTCGAGGGCCAGGTCAGCGTGTTCTGGGAGGACGCGCCGAACGGCAAGGGCCTCAACTACCGCGACCTCTACCCGGAGCCGCCGCCCCCGGGCATGGTCCCCTCCTGCGCCGAGGGTGGCGTGCTGGGCGTGCTCTGCGCGTCCATCGGCTCGATCATGGTGACCGAGGCGATCAAGCTGCTCACCGGCATCGGCGAGCCGCTGCTCGGCCGTCTGATCAGCTACGACGCGCTGGAGATGAAGTACCGCGAGGTCAAGATCCGCAAGGACCCGGAGACCCCGAAGATCACCGAGCTGATCGACTACGAGGCGTTCTGCGGTGTCGTCTCGGACGAGGCCGCCCAAGCCGCGTCGGGCAGCACGATCACGCCGGCCGAGCTCAAGGCCAAGTTCGACAACGGCGACAACTTCGCCCTGATCGACGTCCGCGAGCAGCACGAGTACGAGATCGTCAACATCAAGGGCGCGACGCTGATCCCGAAGGACCGCATCCTCTCGGGCGAGGCGCTGGCGGAACTGCCGCAGGACAAGCCGATCGTCCTGCACTGCAAGTCGGGCGCCCGCTCGGCGGAGGCACTCGCCGCCCTGCACGCGGCCGGCTTCAAGGACGCGACCCATCTCGGTGGCGGCGTCCTGGCGTGGGCGAAGCAGATCGATCCGAGCCTGCCGACCTACTGACAGTGGCTTTTCGCGAAGGCCGCCTCCGGCTTCCGGGGGCGGCCTTCGCGTCGTTTCGTCCGAGTCGCAAAACACTGTGTGACCAGCGCGTCTTCTCGAACGTGGACCACCCGGCCGGGTAACGTCAAGACTCGTGCGGTCAACCCTCGAACGCCCTCCGTCGCACGTCTGCTCGGCCTTCGGCGGCCTGGACGACGCCAGCGAACCGCTGCCGGACTCGACGGCGTGGCGCTGCGGCGACCTCGTGCTCAAGCCGGTCACCGACAAGGCGAAGACGCTGTGGACCGCCCGCGCCCTCGACTACATCGCCGAGCCGGGCCTGCGGGTCGCGAAGCCGGTCGGCTCCAGCGACGGCCGCTGGATCGTCGGCGGCTGGACGGCGTCCCGCTTCGTCTCCGGAACGCCCGAGCACCGCGGCGACGCGTCGGTGCTGGCGGCGGTGAAGCTCCACCGCGCGACGCTGGGCCTGCCCCGGCCGGAGTTCCTGGCCACCCGCCGCGACGTCGACGCGATCGCCGACCGGGTGGCGTGGGAGGAACTCGAGGTTCCGCTGGAAGAGACGAAGGGCGGCCGGTGGTTCGAGGTGCTGGCGGGTGCCCGCCGTCCGATCCGCCTGCCGTCGCAGGTGGCGCACGGCGAACTGCTGGCGGGCTTGCTGTTCGACGGCACCGGGGCACCGGGCCTGGTGGACTTCGTGCCGTACTACCGCCCGGGTGAGTACGGCGCCGCGATCGTCGCGGTGGACGCGCTGGCGTGGGGCGGGGCGACGCGGGAGCTGCTGGAGCGGTGGGCGCACCTGCCGGAGTGGCCGCAGCTGCTGTTGCGGGCGGTGCTGTTCCGGCTGGCGGCGAACGCCCTGAACCCGCGCTCGACGCAGGCTTCGCTGGACGGGTTGCGGGCCGCGGCTCGCGAGGTGAGCGGGGTTTTGTAAGAGTGGCGGGCCGGCCCCTCGCCGCGGGATCGCGCCTCGGGTGCCCGGCGCGATCTGTCTTGTGACGGGCTCCGGCCGCCTGGGATGCTGGCTTCATGAGCAGCCGCTGCCGAAAGGGCCATGCCGCGTAGGCGGTCGGCAAGCCTGCGCCGCACCCAGCGACTCGACGTCGCCGGACCGCCGCCGGCCAAGATTCCCCACCTCTCCCGGCGCGCGCAGCGGCAGCTCGCCTTCGCCGAAGCCGCCGCGGGCGGCTCTCCCGGGTCCGTGGCCGACCTGCTCGAAGACTGGGACCGCGCCACCCGGCCGCCCTGCCGGCCTCCCCGCACCCCGACTGCGACCCGGTCGGCACTCGCCGGCTCCTCGCTCGGGTGCTGGCCGACCTGCCGCGCCGGGACCGGGCGCTGGTCGGCGCCGTGCTGTCGCGGGTCGATCGGCGGTTCGCCGCGCGGACGCTGCCCGATCCGCTCAACCCCTCGCCGTGGAGG
Organism: Amycolatopsis sp. FBCC-B4732; assembly: GCF_023008405.1. Classification (NCBI taxonomy): domain Bacteria; kingdom Bacillati; phylum Actinomycetota; class Actinomycetes; order Pseudonocardiales; family Pseudonocardiaceae; genus Amycolatopsis; species Amycolatopsis sp. FBCC-B4732. The sequence continues at coordinate 7,098,027 of NZ_CP095376.1, read as the reverse complement.
TTCGAGCGGCGGCTGTTCGAGCAGGACGGCTGTGACCGAGGTCGCCAGGTCGCCATCACGGCCGGGGAGGCGCCGCTGACCTCCCGACTCCCGGTCCGTGGACGCGGATCTCACCGGCCGGGCTGCGGGCGCACCGCCGCAATGTCAACTGCCTGAAACATTCGGTCGATTCCGAGTAACACGGCCTCCTTAGCGTCAGGGCATTCCCGAACCGCCGAGGAGGTGCCCGTGCCGCAGGTCGACACCCACTGCCCGTACTGCGCGCTGCAGTGCGGGATGAGCCTCGACGGTGCCCGCGTCACGCCACGGGACTTCCCGGTCAACGCCGGCGGCCTCTGCCAGAAGGGCTGGACCTCCGGCAGCCTCCTCACTTCGCCGAAGCGGCTGACCACCCCGCTGCTGCGCGTCAACGGCGGGCTCGAGCCCGTCAGCTGGGACTTCGCCCTCGACTTCGTCGCGCGCAAGCTGGCCGGGATCGCCGGCGAACACGGTCCGGACGGCGTCGCGATCTTCGGCGGCGGCGGGCTGACCAACGAGAAGGCCTACCTGCTCGGGAAGTTCGCCCGCGTCGCGCTCGGCACCTCGCAGATCGACTACAACGGCCGGTTCTGCATGTCCTCGGCCGCCGCCGCGGGGATCAAGGCGTTCGGGGCCGACCGCGGGATGCCGTTCCCCGTCACCGATCTCAAGCGGGCCGACGTCGTGCTGCTCGCCGGGGCGAACCCGGCCGAGACGATGCCGCCGTTCACCCAGCACCTGCGCGGGACCGACCTGATCGTCGTCGACCCGCGGCGGACGCCGACCGCCGAGCTGGCGAGCCTGCACCTCGCTCCCCGGCCCGGCACCGACCTCGCGCTGGCGCTGGGCATCCTGCACGCCGTCGTCGAAGGCGGTCACCTCGACCAGTCCTATGTGGATGCTCGCACCAACGGTTTCGGGGACGTGTGGCGGATCGTCGCGTCCTGGTGGCCGGAACGCGCCGAGCGCGTCACCGGGGTGTCGGCCGCCGACATGCGCCTCGCCGCGGAGAAACTAGCCGGGGCCCGCAACGCCTACATCCTCACCGCGCGCGGCACCGAGCAGCACGCCACCGGCACCGCGAACGTCGGCGGCTGGATCAACCTCGCCCTTTCGCTCGGCATGCCGGGCCGGGACGGCGCCGGCTACGGCTGCCTCACCGGCCAGGGCAACGGCCAGGGCGGGCGCGAGCACGGCCAGAAGGCCGACCAGCTGCCCGGCTACCGCAAGCTCGACGACCCGGCCGCCCGCGAGTACGTCGCCGGTGTGTGGGGCGTCGACCCCGATAGCCTGCCCGGCCCCGGCCGCTCGGCCACCGAACTGCTCGAGGCGCTCGGCCAGGACGGCGGCCCGAAGGCGCTGATGGTGTTCGGCAGCAACGTCGTCGTCTCGGCGCCGCGCTCGCAGCGCGTCCAAGATCGGCTGTCCGAACTGGACTTCCTGGTCGTCGCCGACTTCGTGCTGTCGGAGACCGCGGCCCTCGCCGACGTCGTCCTGCCGGTCACCCAGTGGGCCGAGGAGCACGGCACGCTCACCAACCTCGAAGGCCGGGTCCTGCTGCGCCGCAAGGCACTCGACCCGCCGCCCGGTGTCCGGTCCGATCTGGACGTCCTCAACGGACTCGCGAAACGGCTGGGACAGCCGGAAAACCGGTTCCCCGTCGACGCCGAGACGGTGTTCGAGGAGCTGCGGATCGCGTCCAAGGGCGGCATTGCCGACTACTCCGGCGTCAGCTACGAGCGGCTGCGCAACGGCGAAGCCCTGCACTGGCCGGTGCCGGCGGACGACCACCCCGGTACCCCGCGGATGTTCCTCGACGCCTTCGCCCACCCGGACGGCCGCGCGCGGTTCGTGCCGGTCGAGTACACCGGCCCGGCCGAACTGCCGGACGAGGAGTTCCCGTTGCAGGCCACCACCGGACGCGTTCTCCAGCACTACCAGTCGGGCGCGCAGACCCGGCTGATCGACGAGCTGAACGACGTCGTCCCAGAGGCGTTCGTCGAGGTCCACCCCGACACGGCCAAGCGGGCCGGGCTGGAAGAAGGCGATCCCGCGCGGGTCCGGTCCCGGCGCGGCGAGACGATCGCGAAGGTCCGGTTCGTCCAGAGCCTCCAGCCCGATGTCGTGTTCCTGCCGTTCCACTTCCCCGGTGAGCAGCGCGCGAACCTGGTCACCAACCCCGCGCTCGATCCGGTCAGCCGGATGCCGGAGTTCAAGGTGTGTGCCGTTTCCTTGTCTACAGTGGATGGTGCCGCATGACCCCCCGTGAAGTCGTCATCGTCGGCTACGGCATGGCCGGTGCCCGCCTGGCCGACGAGATCCGCCGCCGCGACCCGATCGCCGAACGTGTCCGGCTGACCGTGCTCGGCGCCGAGAAGCACGCCGCCTACAACCGGGTGCTGCTCTCGGCCGTCGTCGCCGGCGGGATGAGCGCCGAAAGCGTCCGCCTGCACGACGACGAATGGGCCGCGCGCCACAACATCGACCTGCGGCTCGGGGTCGACGTGGTCCGCATCGACCGCGAGAAGCGCTGCGTCGAACTCGCCGACGGTGCGTGCGTGGACTACGACGCCTTGGTGCTCGCCACCGGCGCCAACCCGTGGATCCCGCCGGTCGAAGGTCTCGAAGCCGGGCCGGGCGTGGTCGCCTTCCGCAGCCTCGACGACTGCGCCAAGATCCTCGAAGCGGCCCGGTTCGGCGCGCCCGTCGCGGTCCTCGGCGGCGGCCTGCTCGGTCTGGAAGCCGCCCGCGGCCTGGCCGGGCGCGGCAACCAGGTCACCGTCGTGCACCCGCTGGGCCACGTCATGGAACGCCAGCTCGACGCGGCCGCCGGGCACGTGCTGGCCCGCCGGCTCACCGACATGGGCGTGACGTTCAAGTTCGGCGCCACCGCCGCCCGCTACCTCCCCGGGGACGGGCTCAAGCTCGACGACGGCACCCTCGTCCCGGCCGACCTGGTCGTCGTCGCCGCCGGTGTCCGCGCCGAGACGCGCCTGGCCACCGAAGCCGGGCTGGACGTCGAAGGCGCGGTGCTCGTGGACGACACCCTGCGCACCAGCGACGGCCGCATCCACGCACTCGGCGACTGCGCGCGCCACCCCGGCGCCCCGGCCGGGCTGATCCAGCCCGCGTGGGAACAGGCCGAGGTCCTGGCCGACGTGCTGACCGGCACGAACGCGGCCGCCCGCTACCGCGGCACGACCGCCGTCACCCGGCTCAAGGCCCGCGGCATCGACCTCGCCGCGCTCGGCGAGACGCAGCTCGAAGCCGGTACCCCCGACGCCGAGGTGCTGACGTTCAACGACCCCACCGGCGGCCGGTACGGCAAGCTCGTCGTCCGCGAAAACCGCGTGGCCGGCGCGATCCTGCTCGGGCTGCCCGACGCGGCCGCGACCATCACCCAGTTCCACGACCGCGGCACGCTGCTGCCCGACGACCGGCTCGCCGTCCTGCTGGGCCGCGCGCTGCCCACCGGCAGCACCCCGGCCGCCAGCCCGGCCGACCTGCCCGCCGCCGCGGTGATCTGCCGCTGCAACAACGTCACCAAGAGCCGCCTGATCGAAGCCTGGAAGGGCGGCGCCACCGACACTCCCGCACTGGCGCGGGCCACGCGAGCCACGACGGGCTGTGGCGGGTGCACCGACACCGTCGGCGGCATCGCCAACTGGCTCGCGGCGCAATGACCGACCCGACCCGCTCTGAGGAGAACGCCGTGGTACACCAAGGAAAGCACTGGATCGAGCACTGGGAACCGGAGAACGAAGAGTTCTGGGAGGCGAAGGGCAAGAAGATCGCCCGCCGCAACCTCTGGTTCTCCGTGCTGGCCGAGCACATCGGCTTCTCGGTCTGGACACTGTGGTCGGTCATCGTCCTGTTCATGGGCAAGGACTACGGGTTCTCCGCCGCCGACAAGTTCCTGCTCGTCTCGACGCCGACGCTGATCGGCGGCCTGATGCGGCTGCCCTACACCTTCGCCGTGGCGAAGTTCGGCGGTCGCAACTGGACGATCGTCAGCGCCGTCCTGCTGCTGATCCCGACGGTCCTCGCGGCCGTCGTGCTGCACCCCGGGACGTCGCTCGGCACGTTCCTGCTGGTCGCGGCGCTCGGCGGCGTCGGCGGCGGCAACTTCGCGTCGTCGATGACGAACATCAACGCCTTCTACCCCGAGAAGCACAAGGGCTGGGCCCTCGGCCTCAACGCCGGTGGCGGGAACCTCGGCGTCGCCGCGATCCAGCTCGTCGGGTTGCTGGTGATCGGCACGGCGGGCGCGACCGCGCCGCGGGTGGTGCTTTTCGTCTACCTGCCGCTGATCGTCGTCGCCGCCGTGTGCGCGTACCTCTACATGGACAACCTCGCCACGATGAAGGGCGACACCAAGGCGATGCGCGAGGTCGTCAAGGACCCGCACACGTGGGTGATGTCGTTCCTCTACGTCGGCACGTTCGGCTCGTTCATCGGCTACAGCTTCGCCTTCGGCCTGGTGCTGCAGAACCAGTTCGGCCGCACCCCGCTGCAGGCGGCCGCGGTGACGTTCCTCGGCCCGCTGCTCGGCTCGCTCTCGCGGCCGACCGGCGGCTGGCTGGCCGACCGGGTCGGCGGCGGCAAGATCACCTTCTTCACGTTCATCGGGATGGCGCTGGCCACGGTCGTGCTGATCGTCGCCTCGACCTCGAAGTCCCTGGCGCTGTTCACGGTCGCGTTCATCGTGTTGTTCGTGCTCACCGGCGTCGGCAACGGCTCGACGTACAAGATGATCCCGGCGATCTTCCGCGCCAAGGCGAAGGTGGCGATCGCGAACGGCGCCGAAGAGACGGCCGAGCTGCTCAAGGCGCGCCGCCTGTCGGGCGCGCTGATCGGCCTGGCCGGCGCGATCGGTGCCGAGGGCGGGCTGTTCATCAACCTCGCCTTCCGGCAGTCGTTCGCCGACGCCAAGAGCGGTGTCCCCGCCTTCATCGGATTCCTCGTCTTCTACGGGCTGTGCTTCGCCGTCACCTGGGCGGTCTACCTGCGCAAGCCCGCCGAACAGCCCACGAGTGAGCGCGGTCTGGCGCTCGCGGGAGCGGAGGTCTGAGATGCCCACCCTGGTCGTCGCCGGACACGGCATGGTCGCCCACCGGCTCGTGGAGGCGGTGCGCGCGGAAGACCCTTCGGGGAACTGGCACGTGGTCGTCCTGTCCGAGGAGCCGCGCCCGGCGTACGACCGGGTGGCGCTCACGTCCTACGTGGACACCTGGGACCCGGCCGCGCTCGCGCTGCCCGGCTCGGACTACGCGGGCGACCCGCACGTCGACCTCCGGCTCGGTGAGCTGGCCGTTTCGGTGGACCGGACCGCGAAGACGGTCACCACGGCGTCCGGTGCCACGGTCGGGTACGACGCCTTGGTGCTGGCCACCGGCTCGCGGCCGTTCGTGCCGCCGGTACCCGGCCACGACCTGCCCGGCTGCTTCGTCTACCGGACCATCGAAGACCTCGACTCGATCCGCGCCGCGGCCGTCGACAAGCCCGGCCGCGGCCGGCGGTCCGCCGTGGTCATCGGCGGTGGCCTCCTCGGCCTGGAGGCCGCGAAGGCGTTGCGGGACATGGGTCTTTCGCCGCACGTCGTCGAGATGGCGCCGCGGCTGATGCCGCTGCAGGTCGACGAGGGCGGCGGCTCGCTGCTGCGGCGGCTCATCACCAACCTCGACGTCACCGTCCACACGGGAACGTCGACCGACGCCATCGAGGCCGACGGCTCGCGGCTGCTCGCCAAGCTGGGCAACGGCACCGAACTCGACGTCGACCTCGTCGTGTTCTCCGCCGGTGTCCGGCCGCGGGACGACCTCGCCCGGCAGTCCGGTCTGGACGTCGGTCCGCGCGGCGGTGTGCTGACGGATTCGTCCTGTCGCACCAGCGATCCCGCCGTGTACGCGATCGGCGAGTGCGCCGCGGTCGACGGCCGCGTCTACGGCATCGTGGCACCCGGGTACGCGATGGCGGAGATCGTCGCCGCGCAGCTCACCGGCGGCGCCGGCGAGTTCCCGGAGCCGGACACGTCCACGAAGCTGAAGCTGATGGGCGTCGACGTCGCTTCGTTCGGTGACGCGCACGCCCGCACCGAGGGCGCGCTGGAAGTCGCCGTCAACGACGCGGTCGCCGGCACGTACAAGAAGCTCGTGGTCACCGACGACGGCAAGACGCTGCTGGGCGGCGTGCTCGTCGGCGACGCGACCGAGTACAACACCCTGCGCGCGCTGGTCGGCCGTCCGCTGCCGGCCGAGCCGGGCGCGATCCTCGCTCCGGCGGGCGGCGGCGCGGCGGTGGGTGTCGACGCGCTCCCGGACGCGGCGCAGATCTGCTCGTGCAACGCGGTGTCCAAGGGCGCGATCACCCGCGCGATCCACGAAGACGGCTGCGACTCGGTGCCCAAGCTCAAGGCGTGCACCCGCGCGGGCACCGCGTGCGGCTCGTGCGTCCCGCTGCTCGGGCGGTTGCTGAGCGCGGCCGGTGTCGAGCAGTCGAAGGCCGTGTGCGAGCACTTTTCCCAGTCGCGCGCGGAGCTGTTCGAGATCGTCCAGGCCACGCGCATCACGACGTTCAGCGAGCTGATCGGCCGCTACGGCTCGGGCAGCGGCTGCGCGGTCTGCAAGCCGGTGGTGGCGTCGATCCTGGCCACCCTCGGCAACGGGCACGTGCTCGGTGGCGAGCAGATGACGTTGCAGGACACCAACGACCGGTACCTGGCGAACCTGCAGCGCAACGGCACGTACTCGGTCGTCCCGCGGATCCCGGGCGGCGAGATCACGCCGGAGAAGCTGATCGTGATCGGCCAGGTGGCCCAGGACTTCGGGCTGTACACCAAGATCACCGGCGGCCAGCGGATCGACCTGTTCGGCGCCACCGTGGACCAGCTGCCGCTGATCTGGCGGCGGCTGGTGGACGCGGGCTTCGAGTCCGGGCACGCGTACGGCAAGGCGCTGCGCACGGTCAAGTCGTGCGTCGGGTCGACGTGGTGCCGCTACGGCGTGCAGGACAGCGTCGGGCTGGCGATCGAGCTGGAGCTGCGCTACCGCGGGCTGCGGTCGCCGCACAAGCTCAAGTCGGCGGTCTCGGGCTGCGCGCGGGAGTGCGCCGAGGCGCGCAGCAAGGACTTCGGGATCATCGCCACGGAGAACGGCTGGAACCTCTACGTCGGCGGCAACGGCGGCACCACGCCCCGGCACGCCGACCTGCTGGTGTCCGATGTGGACACCGAGACGCTGATCCGCACGATCGACCGGTTCCTGATGTTCTACGTGCGCACCGCCGACCGGCTGCAGCGCACGGCGCCGTGGATCGAGGAGCTCGACGGCGGCCTCGACCACCTGCGCGCGGTGATCGTCGACGATTCCCTCGGCATCTGCGAAGACCTCGACGCGGCGATGGCCAAGCACGTCGACAACTACGCCGACGAGTGGAAGGGCGTCCTCGAGGACCCGGAGAAGCTGGCCCGGTTCTCGTCGTTCGTCAACGCGCCGGGCACGCCCGACCCGGCGATCTCGTTCCGCTCGGAGCGCGAGCAGAAGGTGCCGGTCATGCTGGGTGTCCCGGAGGTGCGGCGATGACGACGTCGATCGAGCGAACCTGGACGGCGGTCTGCGCCGCCGAGGCCGTCCCGGAGTACGCCGGGGTGGCGGCGCTGCTCGACGGCGGCGTGCAGGTGGCGATCTTCCGCCTGCCGGGCGAGCGCTGGTACGCACTGTCCAATTGGGACCCGTGCAGCGGCGCGGCGGTGCTCTCCCGCGGGATCGTCGGGGACGCGGGTGGCGTCCCGGTCGTCGCGTCGCCGGTCTACAAGGAACGGTTCGCGCTCGACAGTGGACAGTGCCTGGACGCCGAGGACGTGTCCGTGCCGGTGTACGAGGTGCGCGTGCGAGGGGGCGTGGTCGAAGTGGAGAGCCCGTGACCGATGTCCTCCCGCTGACCGGGTTCGTGGTCGGCATCACCGCGGCGCGCCGGGCTGACGAGCTCGGCGCGCTTCTGGTGCGCAAGGGGGCGGGCGTCCGCTACGGCCCGGCGATCCGGATCGTGCCGCTGACCGACGACACGGAGCTGCACGCGGCGACGGCCGGGCTGCTCGAGGCGCCGGTGGACGCGGTGGTGGCGACGACGGGCATCGGCTTCCGCGGCTGGCTCGAGGCGGCCGAAGGCTGGGGCCTCGGCGACGCGCTGCTCTCGCGCCTTGCGGAGTGCGCCCTGCTGGCCCGCGGCCCGAAGGTGACCGGCGCGATCCGGGCGGCGGGGCTGACGGAGGCGTACTCACCGGCGTCGGAGAGCAACGCGGAGCTGCTGCAGCACCTGCTGGCCGCGGACGTGTCGGGGAAGCGGATCGCGGTGCAGCTGCACGGCGAGCCGTTGCCGTACTTCGTGGAGACGCTGCGGGCGGCGGGGGCGGAGGTCATCGAGATCTCGGTGTACCGCTGGGTCGGCCCGGTGGACCCGGGCCCGGTCGACCGGCTCCTGGACGGGGTGCTGGACGGCTCGATCCACGCGCTGCCGTTCACGAGCGCGCCCGCGGCGGCTTCGCTGCTGGCGCTGGCCCGGCGCACGGGCCGGCTGCCGGGCCTGGTCGCGGCGCTGTCGGGCCCGGTGGTGGCGGCGTGCGTCGGCCCGATCACGGCGGGACCGCTGGCGGCGCTGGGGGTGCCGACGGTCCAGCCGCACCGGGCGCGGATCGGCGCGCTGGCCCGCACGGTGGCCGAGACGCTGGTGACGCGGTCGCCGCGGTTCCTCGCGGGCGGCCGGGAGATCGAACTGCGCGGCCAGGCGGCCATCGTGGACGGTGACTGGCGCGAGGTGGCACCGGCACCGATGGCGTTGCTGCGCGCGCTGGCGGCGTCGCCGGGCCGGGTGGTGTCGCGCCGCGAGCTGATCTCGGCGTTGCCGGGCGGCGGCGAGGAGCACGCGGTGGAGACGGCGATCGGCCGCCTGCGGACTGCGCTGGGCGGCGGGAAGGTCGTCCAGACGGTGGTGAAGCGGGGGTACCGGCTGGCCGTCGAGGCCTGACCGGCGTGTCAGCGGGCGTGTCAGCGCGGTGGCCACCCGGTGTCAGCGGCCCCGGTGAAAGTGGCTTCATCACCGGAACAGAGCCACTCAGGAGCCCCGAAATGCAGCACTTCGCCACCACCGCCCCGATCGCCACCGTCCTCGACATCCCCGCCGGCCGCGTCCGGTTCGTCGCCGCCGAGCCGGGCGAGACCACCGTCGACGTCCGCCCCGCCGACCCCGCCAAGAGCCGCGACGTGAAGGCCGCTTCGCAGGTCGAGGTCGGTTTCGCCGACGGCGTCCTGCGCATCGAAGGCGCGGCCGGGAACCAGTACTTCGGCCCGTCCGGCTCCCTCGACGTGGTCGTCAAGCTGCCCGCCGGTTCGGACGTCCGGGCCAGGGCCGCCGGCGTCGCGCTGCGGGGCGTCGGGCGCCTCGGCGACGTCACCGTGGAAGGCGCGCACGGCGAGGCCGTGTTCGACGAGGCCGCGAGCCTGCACCTGACCGCCCACGCCGGCGACGTCTCGGTCGGGCGCCTCACCGGCCCGGCGGAGATCACCACCGGCAAGGGCGACATCCGGATCGCGGAGGCCGTGAGCGGCAACCTCGTCCTGAGCACCCAGGCCGGCGACATCACGGTCGGCGCGGCGGCCGGCGTGTCCGCGTCCCTCGACGCCGGCACGACGTACGGCCGGATCCGCAACTCCCTCAAGAACACCGAGGGCGCGGCGGCCCTGACCATCCACGCGACCACGGCGTACGGCGACATCGACGCGGCCGCCCGGTGACCGCGCTCAGGGTGGGCTGGAGCCGCGCTTCAGCCCACCCAGGTGACCGCGTGCTTCTCGAACCCCCGCGCCGCCGCCACCCGCGCCGCTTCGGCTTCGGCGTCCTCGCGGACCGCCGGGCGGAGGGGGTCGAACGCCGTCACCGTGAACGTCAGCTTCGCGCCGCTGCCCTTCGTGCGCCAGGTGCCCGCGATGTCGCCGTCGGCCACGAGGACGCCGGGGTTGCCCAGCATCTTCCAGACCTCCTTGCGGCGCGCGGGATCCGGGACCAGCAGGGCCTTGTCGCGGGCCTGGATGAAGGGGTCCAGCGGCGGCAGCAGCCGCACCACGTCGGGTTCCGGCGGGTTCTCCAACGCGGCCAGCTGCGCCTCGGGCAGGTACTTCCGCCGTCCGTCCACCTTCACCTCGGCGAGGTCCGCCGGCCACGTCCGGTCCACGACCGCCTTGGCCGTCCCGACGAACTCCGCCGCCTCACCCGGGGACGCCGGGCCGTTGAGCCGCAGGTAGTCCTCGACCACCTTCGCCGCGGCCGCCGGGTCCGGGGTGCGGCGCAGCCGGCCGCGTCCTTCGAGCGGCGCCAGCGTCGCCGGGGAGGCGCCCGCGACCAGGCGGACACCCGCGTGCGGGGCCGCGATCCGCATCAGCTGTTCCTGGATGTGGGTGGCGCCGCACCCGCGGCACCACCGGGAGAACGACGGCGGCAGCGCCTTCGTCACCGCGGTGCTCGCCGCGCCCTTCGTCATCGGCTTGGTGACGACCTTGCGCAGCGCGGCCGCCGCCGTGAAGACCACTTCCGTCGCCGACTGGCCGGTCGCCGCCAGTTCCTTGCGCTGCCACAGCATCCGGGCGAGCGCGTCCGCGTCGTCGAGGGGCACCAGGGCCCGCGTCACCCCGGCCAGGTCCAGGTGGAAGTGCGGCGCGCCGCGCAACGTCCAGGCGAGCACGAGCCGCGGATCGTCCACTGGGGACACTTCGCCGTCGAGCCGGGCCACGAGGGCGAGCAGCGCGGTGTCGCGCATGCTGTCCTGCAGCCCGGCCTTGACGACGGCGAGGTCGGCGACGTCGCCGGCCGTGCGGTGCAGGCCGTGCTCGGCGATGCGGTAGGCGAGTACCTGGCGGCGGTCCACTTGCGACTCCTAGAACGCGTACTCGAACGTGTAGCCCACCTTGTCCACGCCGGTCGCGCCGCCGGCGGTCCCGCTGCCGGTCAGGCCGGCCAGTCCGCCGGTACCCGAACCGGGGACGACCTTGAACGTCGAGGTGAAGCCCTTGTCGTCGAACGTGTACTCGTGGCGCACGATGAACGTCCCTTCGCGACCGTCGACCTTGCCTTCGAAGCGCTCGAAGCTCGGCGACGTCGTCTGCCCGCTGTCGTAGCCTTCGCCCGCGTAGTACAGCAGAAGGTCGCAGATCGATTCACCCTCGATGACGCCTTCGTACGCGAACGTGACGTGTGCGTAGGCCACCCGCGGGCCGCCTTCGGTGCCGCTGACGATCTTCTCTTCCCAGTTCTTCGTCATGAACTCGTTCATGGAAGTCACCCTGCCGGACATACCTGTCAGCTTGTGTCAGGTATTTCTGCCAGAATCGGCGGCATGCGCGCGAGCCGCCTCCTGTCCGTCCTCCTGCTGCTGCAGAACCGCGGCCGGATGACGGCCGAGGAGCTGGCCGAAGAGCTCGAAGTCTCGGTGCGCACGATCTACCGGGACATCGACGCGCTGTCGGCGTCCGGTGTCCCGGTGTACGCCGACCGCGGGCGGACCGGCGGGTACCGCCTGGTCGACGGCTACCGCACCCGGCTGACCGGGATGACCGAGGAAGAGGCGCAGTCGCTGTCGCTGGCCGGGCTGCCGGTCGCGGCCGCCGAGCTGGGGCTGGGGACGGTCCTCGCGGCGGCGCAGCTCAAGCTGTACGCGGCGCTGCCGTCGGAGCTGCGCGACCGGGCCGGCCGCGTCGCCGAGCGGTTCTACCTGGACGTCCCCGGCTGGCACCGGGGGATCGAGAGCCTGCCGGCGCTGTCCGCCGTCGCCGACGCGGTGTGGTCGTCGCACCGGATCCGGATCCGCTACGAACGGTGGGGGCAGCGCGTCGTCGAGCGGGACGTCGAGCCGCTGGGGCTGATCCTCAAGGCGGGCAACTGGTACCTCGCGGCGCGGTGCGAAGGCACCGACCGGACGTACCGGATCTCGCGGGTGCAGGCGCTGGAGGACCTCGGCGAGGTGTTCGAGCGGCCGGCCGGCTTCGACCTCGCGCGGTACTGGCAGGAGTGGTCGGAGCAGTTCGAACGCCGGATGTTCCCGCGCGTGGCCGTGGTGCGGCTGTCGCCGCGGGCGCAGGCTCTCGTACCGTTCTACGCGGGTCCGGCCGGGGCCCGCGCGCTGCGGTCGGCCGTGGGCGAACCCGACGCGGACGGCTGGCTCACCGTGGAGCTGCCGGTGGAGCGCGGCGAACCGGCCATCGGCGAGCTGCTGCGCTTCGGGCCGCACCTGGAGGTCCTCGAACCGGCGGACCTGCGGGCGGAGCTGGCGGAAGCGATCGAGGAGATGGGCGCGATCTATGGGTGAGCTGAGTGGCATCGCCATCGGCGTCACGGCCGAACGCCGGGCGGAGGACTTCATCGCGGCCCTCGAACGCTACGGCGCCGAGGTCCGCCACGCGCCGACGATCACGATCGTCCCGCTCGAGTCGGATCCCGCGCTGCGGTCGGCCACCGAAGCGGTCCTGGCGGAGCCGGTCGCGTTCACGGTGGTGACGACGGGCGCGGGCTTCCGCGGCTGGCTCGACGCTGCCGATGGCTGGGGCCTGCGCGAGCCGCTGCTGGAGCGGCTTCGGGAGTCCCGGATCTACGCCCGTGGTCCGAAGGCGGTCGGTGCGGTCCGGGGTGCCGGGCTGCGGGAGTTCTTTTCGGCGGAGTCGGAGTCGAACGCGGAGCTGTTCGGGGCGGTGGCTTCGGCGGGTGTCGAGGGTGCGCGGGTGGCCGTCCAGCTGCACGGGACGCCGTTGCCGGAGCACACGGGGTTGTTGACCGGGGCATCGCTGGTGGAGGTGCAGCCGTACCGGTGGCATTCGCCGGCGGACGTGGCGCCGGTGCACGAGCTGATCGACGCGGCGGTGGCGGGGGAGGTGGCCGCGCTGGCGTTCACGAGCGCTCCCGCGGCGGCGAACTTCCTTTCGTTGGCGCGGTCCTACGGGCGGTACGAGGCGGTGGTGGCCGCTTTCCGGGGGCCGGTGGTGGTCGCGTGCGTGGGTCCGGTGACGGCGGCACCGCTGGAGGAGGCCGGGATATCGACCCTGCAGCCGGACCGCCAGCGGCTGGGCGCGTTGGTGAAACTGCTGGTCACGACCCTCGGCGACAGTCAGCACTGAGCCGCCGGGGCAGAGCTTCGCTCAGTACGTCTTGAAGACGCCCCCGGGCGTCGGCAGCCGGCCAGCGTGGAGTTGTCCTCGCGCAGCTCCTCGCCGGGGCACCGACGAGGTCAGTCCTCCTCGGCCGGGACCTCGCCGGCCTCGGCCGCCCGGACCGCTTCGCGGCTCGCGGCCTCCTCGCTCAGCCCGCGCCGCCAGTAGCCCGTGAAGCAGATCGCCCGCTTGTCGACCTCGCGCTCCCGCACCAGGTGCCGCCGCACCAGCTTCACCACGCCCGCCTCGCCGGACACCCACGCGTACGGCGTCCCGCCGGGGAACGTCGCGCCGCGGACGGCTTCCAGCAACGCCTCACCCAGCGGACGCGAGTCGCGCAGCACCCAGTGCACCTCGACCGCGCCCAAGGTGTCGAACGTCTGCCGGTCCGCCCGGTCCGCCAGCTCGACGTACACCGACGCCCGCGTTCCCGGGGGCAGCTGCTCGACGATCGCGCCGATCGCGGGCAACGCCGTTTCGTCGCCGACCAGCAGTTGCCAGTCGGCGGCGGGCGTGGGCGCGTACAGGCCGTGCGGGCCCATGAACGCCACCTGGTCGCCCGGCCTGACGCGCGACGCCCACGCCGACGCCGGGCCCTCGTCGCCGTGCAGGACGAAGTCGATGTCGACCTCCGCCGCGTCCGGCCGGATCGCCCGGGCCGTGTACGTGCGCATCGGTGGTCGGAGGTCGTCCGGCATCGCCAGGTACGTGCGGTACCAGGACATGACGTCGGAAGCGGTCTCCGGCAGCACCGGCTCCTCCTGCCCGGCGAGCGGGAAGAAGAGCTTCACGTACTGGTCGGGCGCCTGCGGCACCAGGTCGCGGAAGGTCTCCGCGGCGAGCGTCACGCGCACCAGGTGCGGCGACAGCGGCCGGGCCACCGTGACCGAGGCCCGGTGGTAGGTCAGGGTGGTGCGCTCCGCCTGCGTCGTCATTAGGCGAGGCTAACCTAAGCAACAGTGGTCAGAACAGCCCTTCCGGACCGGGATCCTCGTCACCTCCTTGCTTCCAGCGGTACTTCCGCAGGTCCACGCGCTGGCCGTCGGCCAGCACCCCTTCCGCCCGCAGCCGCTCCAGCTGGTCGTGGACCAGGTGGGGCGCCGGAGTCCCGTTCGCGCGCAGGATCCGGTGCCACGGCAGGTCGTGCCCGTCCTCGGCCAGGATGGCGCCCACCATCCGCGGCGAAGGCGCGCCGGCGAGCGCCGCGATGTCGCCGTACGTCGCGACCGAGCCGGCCGGCACCGACTCGATGATCTCCCGCACGCGCTCGTGCAGAACGTCGTCCATACCGACACTCTGCCGGATGGGTACGACACTTTTCGTGGCCGTCCGCCGCTAAGCCGTGCCGGTGCCGCACCCACTACTCCGGACGTGGTTCCATCGCGGGGTGAACGGGAGGCGAACGGCGCAGGCGGACGCGCGGCTGGTGCGCACGCCGGTCCCCGACGCACCCACGTTCACCTGGGGCGAAGGCGCCCGGCGCGTGCTCTCCGCACCCGGTGGGTTCCGCCGCGTGCTCGGCGGGCCCGGCACCGGCAAGACGTCGCTGCTCGCCTCGGCCGCCACCCGCCGCATCGCCGAGGGCGCGGACCCCGAGAGCGTGCTCGTGCTCACCACGTCCCGCAAGGCCGCGGACGCCCTGCGCGCCGACATCACGCGCCGGCTCACCGCCGACCCGGACCAGGCGCGGCCGCTGCCCCGGACCGTCCGCGAACCGCTCGTGCGCACCGTGCACTCCTACGCCTACTCGCTGCTGCGGCTGGAAGCGATGGCCGGGGAGCTCCCGCCGCCACGCCTGCTCGCGGGCGCCGAGCAGGACGTCGTCGTGCGCGAACTGCTGGCCGGTGACCTCGACGAAGAAGCCGAGTACTGGCCGGAACCGCTGCGGCCCGCCCTGATCGTCCCCGGCTTCGCCGAAGAGCTGCGCGACCTGCTGATGCGCGCGGCCGAGCGCGGGCTCGGCCCGGAGGACCTCGCCGAGCTGGGCCGCCGCCGCGGCCGTGACGAGTGGATCGCCGCCGGCCAGTTCTGGGCCCAGTACGAAGAAGTCACGCAGCTGCAGGGTGCGGGCGGCAACGCGCTCGGCGTCGCGAGCTCGCCCGCGCTGGACGCCGCGGAGCTGGTCACCTCCGCGCTGCTCGCCCTCGAGGACGACGACGAGCTGCGCGAACGCGAGCGCACCCGCGTCCGGCACCTGTTCGTGGACGACGCCCACCACCTCGACCCGCTGCAGACCAGCCTGGTCCGGGTGATCGGGCACACCGCGGCCGAGTTCGTCGTGGCCGGCGACCCCGACCAGAACGTGTTCTCCTTCCGCGGCGCGGACGCGAGCCTGTTCGCCGACGCCGACCCGGACGGCAGCCGGACCGTCACGCTCACGACGTCGCACCGGCTGGCCCCGGCCGTGCGCCTGGCGGTGGCGAAGATCGGCGCGACGCTGCCGGGTGCGTCGCAGCACCGCAAGATCGTCCCGCCGAAGGGCGCCACCGGCGGGAACGTGCGTGTCCGCGTGATGCCGACGCCCGCCGCCGAGGCGAGCTGGATCGCCGACCAGCTGCGCCGCGCGCACCTCGTCGACGGCGTTCCGTGGTCGGAGATCGCGGTGCTCGTCCGGTCGCCGGCGCGGACTTTCCTGGTGCTGCAACGCGCTTTGCGCGCCGCCGGCGTACCGATCGGGTCGGCGACCGAGGAACTGCCGCTGGCGAAGCAGCCCGCGGTGCGTCCGCTGCTGGCCGTGCTGAAGCTCGCGCCCGCACCGGAACTCCTCGACGTCGACCTCGCGGAGATGCTGCTGTCGTCTGCGCTCGGCGGCGCGGATCCCTTGGCGCTGCGGCGGTTGCGGCGCGGTCTGCGCCGCCTCGAACTGGCCGGCGGCGGGCAGCGCTCGAGCGATGAGCTGCTCGTGGAAGCGTTGCGGGGCGGGGACGTCCTCGCCGGGCTGGCCGACGCCGAGGCCGAGCCGGTGCGGCGCGTCGGCGGGCTGCTGCGCGTCACGCACCAGGCCGTGGCCCGAGGCGACGGCGTCGAGCAGGTGCTGTGGCAGCTGTGGCGGGAAAGCGGCCTGCAGGACAAGCTGCTGCGCCAGGTCGAGCGCGGCGGTTCGCTGGCCGCGCAGGCCGATCGCGACCTCGACGCCGTGGTCGCGTTGTTCGACGCCGCCGGCCGGTACGTCGACCGGTTGCCGCGCGCGAGTGTCGCGTCCTTCGCGGACTACCTTGGCGCGCAACGGATCGCGGGCGACACGCTCGCTCCGGCCGCTGTGCCGGGCGACGGTGTTTCGCTGCTCACGGCGCACTCGGCCGCCGGTCGCGAGTGGACGGTCGTCGCCGTCGCCGGTGTCCAGGAGGGCGCGTGGCCGGACCTGCGGCTGCGCGGATCCGTGCTGGGCGTGGAACGGCTCAAGGACCTGATGGCCGGGGTCGACGACGACGCCGTGTCCCAGACCGCCCCGATCCTCGCCGAGGAGCGGCGGCTGTTCTACCTCGCGATGAGCCGCGCGAAGCAGACGTTGCTCGTCACCGCGGTTTCGGGCGAGGACGAGCAGCCGTCCCGGTTCCTCGACGACCTGGAGGAGAACGGCGCCGACGACGGCGGTCTCGACTCGCGGATGAAGCCGCCGGGGCGGTCGCTGGTGCTGGCCGAGCTGGTGGGGGAGCTGCGCGAGGTCGTCTGCGACGACAAGGCGGAGCCCGCACGCCGGCGCCGGGCGGCGAAGCAGCTGGCGCGCCTGGCCGACGCGAAGGTGCCGGGCGCGCACCCGTCGACGTGGTACGGCCTGCTCCCGGCGTCCACCGACGTCCCGGTGCACCCGCCCGGCGACCTCATCCGGATCTCACCGTCCACAGTGGAAATCCTGACGAAGTGCCCGCTGCGCTGGATGATCGAGCGCCACGGTGGCAGCGACCCGGCCCAGCTGGCCGCGGTGACCGGCACCCTGGTGCACGGGCTGGCGCAGGCGGTCGCGTCCGGTCGCACGGACGCGGAGCTGCAGTCCGCTTTGGACGATGCCTGGGTGCGGGTCGACGCCGGGGCGCCGTGGTTCTCGCGGCGGGAACGGCGGCGCGTCGAGCAGATGCTGCAGAACTTCGTGACGTGGCTGGAGCGCAGCCGGGCGGAGCTCAAGGAAGCCGGCGTCGAGCAGGACATCGAGGTGGAGCTGCCGGCCGGTGGCGCCGACGAGGTCCGGGTGCTGCTGCGGGGCCGCGTCGACCGGGTGGAGCTCGACGCCGACGGGCGGCCGGTGATCGTCGACATCAAGACGGGGAAGGTGCCCGTTTCGGGCGCCGACGCCGAGGCGCACCCGCAGCTGGCGGCGTACCAGCTCGCGGTGCTGCTGGGAGCGATCAAGGGCAGCAACGAACCCGGCGGCGCGAAGCTGGTCTACGTCGCGAAGGCGAACAAACAGACCGGCGCCACCGAACGGTCCCAGCCGCCGCTGGACGAGGTCGGCGGCAAGCAGTGGCTGGAGCTGGTCCGCGACGCCGCGGCGTCGGCCGCCGGGCCGGACTACCAGGCGCAGGAGAACCCGGACTGCGACCGCTGCCCGGCCCGCGGCTGCTGCCCCCTGCGCCCCGAAGGCCGACAGGTACCAGGCCCGTGACCGCCTCAGCCACCGCCGCACTTTCACGTGAAAGTGCGGCTTTGCGGCACAAAGCTGCACTTTCACGTGAAAGTGCGGCTCGGGGGGTGGGGAAGTGAGCCCGCTCCTCGTCGCCAACCCCGTCGAGCCCGCCGAACTCGCCGACGCGCTCGGGCTGCACCGGCCGACCCCCGAGCAGGCGACCGTCATCGCCGCGCCCGTCGAACCCTCGCTCGTCGTCGCCGGGGCCGGCGCGGGGAAGACCGAAACGATGGCCGCGCGGGTGGTCTGGCTGGTCGCCAACGGGATCGTCAGCCCCGACCGCGTGCTCGGCCTCACCTTCACCCGCAAGGCCGCCCGCCAGCTCGGGGAACGCGTCCGCGCGCGGCTGCGCCGCCTCGCCGGGTCCGGCCTCCTCGACCGACTCGACCCCACCGGCGGGCTGCGGTCCACGGTGGTCGCCGGCGAACCGACCGTCCTCACCTACCACGCCTACGCCGGGCGCATGCTGTCCGAGCACGGCCTCCGGCTGCCGGTGCAGCCCGGTGTCCGGCTGCTGTCCGAGACGTCGTCGTGGCAGATCGCGCACCGCGTCGTGTCCACTTGGGACAACGAGCTCGAGACCGACCGCGTCCCGCCGACCGTCACCGCCGACGTGCTCGCCCTCGCCGGCGAACTCGGCGAGCACCTGGTCTCCACCGAGCAGCTCGCCGAGTACACGAAGTGGCTCTGCCGGATCATCGAGAACGCGCCGCGCGCCAAGGGACAGCGGGCCGGGCTGCCGCAGAAGCTCACGGAAATCATGGCGGCGCAGCACTTCCGGCTCGCGCTGCTGCCACTCGTCGAGGACTACCACCGCCGCAAGCGCAACGAAGGCGCGCTCGACTTCGCCGACCAGATGTCCCTCGCCGCGCAGCTCGCGAGCGGCTACCCGTCGGTCGTGCGCGGCGAACGGGAACGCTACGGCGCCGTCCTGCTCGACGAGTACCAGGACACCGGGCACGCCCAGCGCGTCCTGCTGCGCGCGCTGTTCGGCGGCGTCGAGAACCCGCCGATGCCGGTGACCGCCGTCGGCGACCCGGCGCAGGCCATCTACGGCTGGCGCGGCGCCAGCGCGGCCAACCTGCCCCGGTTCACCTCGGACTTCCCGCGCTTCGACGGCGAACGCCTCGTCCCCGCGCACGAATTCGGGCTGCTCACCAGCTTCCGCAACCCGCCGGAGATCCTCGACCTCGCGAACGCGATCGCCGAACCGCTGCGCGCCCGCGGCCTCGGCGTCGAACGGTTGCGGGCCCGCGAAGGCGCCGGGGCGGCGGACATCGCGTGCGCGCTGCTGCCGGACATCCGCGCCGAACGCGAGTGGGTCGCCGACGCGCTGTCGCGGCGCTGGTACGCCGTGCAGGAGGAGACCGGGAAGCCGCCGACCGCCGCCGTCCTCGTGCGGCGCCGCGCCGACATGGCCCCGATCGCCGCCGAACTGCGGGCGCGCGGGCTGCCGGTCGAGGTCGTCGGGCTCGGCGGCCTGCTCGACGAACCCGAGGTCGCCGACCTCGTTTCGACGTTGAAGGTGCTCGCCGACCCGCTGTCGGGCAGCGCGGCGGCCCGGCTCCTGACCGGCGCGCGCTGGCGCCTCGCGGCCGCCGACGTCGCGGCGCTGTGGCGGCGGGCCGGCGAGCTGTCCAGCCCGGAGAAGTCCGACACCCCGGAGCTGGTGGTCGAGCGGGTCGAGCAGGCCGGGCTGATCGACGCCGTCGACGAACCCGGTGCGGCGGACCGGTATTCGGCGGAGGGCTACCGGCGCATCCGGCGGATCGGCTGGGAGCTGGCCGCGCTGCGGCGGCGGCTCGACCAGTCGCTGCCGGAGCTCGTCGCCGACGTCGAGCGCACGATGCTGCTGGACGTCGAATCGCTGGCCCGCCCCGGTTCCGCGGGCCGCGCGCACCTGGACGCGTTCGCCGAAGTCGTCACCGACTACGCCGAGACCGCGCCGACGGCGACCCTGCTGTCCTTTGTGGACTACCTGAACACCGCCGCGCACGCCGAAGACGGGCTCACCCCCGGCGAGGTCGAGGTCGTCCCGGACCGGGTGCAGGTGCTCACCGTGCACTCGTCGAAGGGCCTGGAGTGGGAGGTCGTCGCCGTCCCGCACCTGGTGCACGAGGTGTTCCCCGGGCGTCGCCGGTCGTCGTCGTGGCTGCGGACCGCGACGTCGCTGCCCGCCGTGCTGCGCGGTGACGCCGAAGACCTGCCGGAGCTGCGCGTCGCCGAGGGTTACGACCGCAAGGAAGTCCAAGAAGGACTGGAGCTGCACGAGGCCGGGTTCGTCGAGCGGGAGCAGTCCGAGGAGCGGCGGCTCTGCTACGTGGCGCTGACGCGGTCCGAGCGCGCGCTGATCGTCTCCGGGCACTGGTGGAACGAAAGCAGCAGCCGCGCGAAGGGGCCGTCGGAGTTCCTCACCGAGATCGCCGGCGTGCTGCGGGAAACCGGCGTCGGGCGGCTGACCGACTGGGCGCCGGAACCGGCGTCAGACGAGGAAAACCCGCTGGTGTCGGACTCGCGGAAGTCGCGGTGGCCGGTCGACCCGCTGGCCGACCGCCGCACCGGCGTGCAGACCGGGGTCGAGCTGGTGTCCGAGGCGATGTCCACTTCGGACGCTGAGGAGCCGCCGGCGGACGACGAGGACGACGACCCGGACGGCTGGCTGACCGACACCGACGTCCTGCTGGAGGAGTGGGCGCGCAAGGACGACCACGTCAAGCGGGTCCCGCTGCCGTCGCGGCTCACGGTGAGCCAGCTGGTCACGCTGGCCGACGACAGCGCCCGGCTGGCGAGCGACCTGCGCCGCCCGCTGCCGGCGGAGCCGAACAGCTTCGCCCGCCGCGGCACGGAGTTCCACGGCTGGCTGGAGCGCCGCTTCGGGGGCGACCAGCTCATCGAAATCGACGACCTCCCCGGCGCGGCCGACTTCGACGAAGCCCCGGACGCGGACTTCGAGGAGCTGCGGGAGGCGTTCGAGGAGAGCGAGTGGGCGGACCGGGTCCCCGAGGCGGTGGAGGTCTCGTTCTCGGCCGACGTCGAGGGCATCACCCTGCGCGGCCGCATGGACGCGGTGTTCTGGCACGCCGACGGGTACTGGGAGGTCGTGGACTGGAAGACGGGCTCGGTCCCGCCCGAGTCGAGGATCCCGGCACTGGCGGTCCAGCTGGCGGCGTACCGGATGGCCTGGGCAGCGCTGAAGAACGTCCCGGTGGAGCAGGTGCGGGCGGCGTTCCACTACGTCCGGGCGAACCGCACGATCCGCCCGGCGGACCTGCTGGACACGGAAGGCCTGCGCCGGCTGCTGCGGGACATCCCGCAGGAGTGACTACAGGTCGACCGGGTAGAGGTCGAGGCGGCCGGCGGTCACCCGCAGCCAGCCGCCGGGCCGGATTTCCGGTGCGGGTGCGGGGAGTTCGGCCAGCACCACGCTGTCACCCAGCTCGAGGGTGAGCACGCCGTCCTCGGGGGTGTACGCGGCCACCCGGGCCGTGACGCGGACCTGGTCGCCGGTGCCGCGAAGCTCGGGCGCGCCGGCCGGGACCACCGCCCAGGTCCGGAGCGACGCCGGGAAGTCCAGCTCCACGTGAACCCGCCCGACGCGGGGCGGCTCCGTGCCCCGCCAGGCCGCGTTCGCGGTGCCCAGCGGCGAAGCGAAGCGGACCAGGCCGCCGTCCAGCACCTCGGTGATTTCGACGTGCACGGCGTCAGCCGCGGTCGCGGACCTTCAGCGCCCACGCGATCAGCGGCCACTGCAGCGGCAGCCGCCCCCACGCGATCGCGCGCTGGGGCGGGGTCTTCGCGTCCACCGCCATCTTCACGTTCCCCGGGAACACCCCCAGGAACAGCAACGCCGCCGCCAGCCCGCCCAGCCGGCGCGTGCGCGGGGTCGCCACCGCGGCCGCGACCGCCAGCTCCGCCACCCCCGAGCCGTACGTCCACGCCCGCCGCGAACCCGGCAGGGAACGCGGGATCAGGCCGTCGAACGGCTTGGGCACGGCGAAGTGCAGGACGCCCATGAAGCCCAGTGCCCCCGCCAAGAGGTGCGCGGGCCGTTGCGAGGTAGCCATGGGGGCATCGTCGCGTTCCACGCGGCGGTCCGCCACCCGGTTGGGCTATCCTCCGGGCGTGAGTGACGCTCGACACCAGCCGCTGGGAGCCGGTGCATGAAGGCCCTGAGGCGGTTGCCGCTGGGCAGTCTCACCGATCGGCCGGACCACGAGCTCGTCGGCGTCCTGCGGATGCCCGAGCTGACGGTCAGCCCGCTGCGGTCCATCGTGAAGCGGATCATCGGGGCGCTGCTCGCGCTGCTGGCCACCGTGATCATCGTCTACGTCGACCGCGACGGGTACCGCGACACCAACGGCGACGGCCTGTCCCTGCTGGACAGCCTGTACTACGCCACCGTCTCGCTCTCGACCACCGGCTACGGCGACATCGCGCCGGCCACGGCGTCCGCCCGGCTGGTGAACGTCCTGGTGATCACGCCGCTGCGGGTGCTCTTCCTCATCGTCCTGGTCGGGACCACCCTGGAAGTGCTCACCGAGCGCTCCCGCCAGGCGTTCAAGATCCAGAAGTGGAGGACGAAGGTGCGCGACCACACGGTCGTCGTCGGGTTCGGCACCAAGGGCCGGTCCGCCGTCAACGCGCTGCTCGGCGACGAGAACGTCGCCCCGGGCCAGATCGTCGTCGTCGACACCGACCAGCAGGCCCTCGACGCGGCGAGCGCGCTGGGCCTGGTCGCCGTGCACGGCTCGGCCACCCGCTCCGACGTCCTGCGCGTCGCCGCGGTGCAGCACGCGCGCGCGGTCGTCGTCGCCCCGAACCGGGACGACACGGCGGTCCTCGTCACCCTCACCGCCCGCGAGCTGGCGCCCAAGGCGCACATCGTGGCGTCGGTGCGGGAGGCGGAGAACGTCCACCTGCTCAAGCAGTCGGGCGCCAACCAGGTCGTCGTCTCCAGCGAGACGGCCGGGCGGCTGCTCGGCATGGCGACGTCGACGCCGCTGGTCGTCGACATCATGGAGGACCTGCTGACCCCGGAGTCGGGCCTGGCGATCGCCGAGCGGGCGGTCGAGCCCGCCGAGGAGGGCGGTTCGCCGCGGCACCTGCCCGACCTCGTGCTCGGCCTGGTCCGCGACGGCGTCCTCTACCGCGTCGACGCCCCACAGGCCGACGCCATCGAACCCGGCGACAAGCTCCTCTACGTCAAGAAGGTCACGCAGGCGGAGAAGATCGAGCAGCGGTGACGGCACCTGGGTTTCGGCCGCGGAATCTGGAACCATGGCCGGGTGCCCCCGCGATCCCTCGCCCTCACGTGGCCCACGGTGGCGATCCCCGCCGCGGCGGGCGTGCTCGTCGTGCTGCTCGCCTGGCTCGCCGGGCCGGGGCTGCTGGGCATCACCAGTGACAGCCTCGGCGCGCCGGTGCAGGCCGAGGTCACCAAGCCCGCGGCGTGCGACAAACCGGACGCCGTCGAGACGGTCAAGTTCACCGTCGCCGGCAAGGCGCACGAAGGCACGCTGAACGGCTGCGGGCACGGGCAAGGCGAGCGCGTCGAGGTCGCCGTCCCGGAGACGCTGCCGGACCAGGGCCCGGTCGCGGTCCACGCGGCCGACACGTCGATCGGCGCTTCGGACGCTCGCCGGCCGCTGGGGCTCGCGCTGCTGGTGTTCGCGTGCTTCGCCGGCGGGATGTTCGGCTACCTGTGGCTGAGCATCCCGTTGCGCTCGAAACCGGCTCCGGTCCGCCCCACGTCTTGAATGGGTCATTCAGGTCTTCGGAGGTCCTGAATGACCCATTCGAGACGGGCGGGCGAGCCGGTCACCTGCAGCGCCTGTGGCCTGGCCGTCGAAGCCCGTCAGCTGACCTCAGGCGACGGGGCTGCGGTGGATGTCATGAACGGGTCGTTCATGTCGTCTGGTGAGGTGAACGACTCGTTCATGACGTGTGGGCGGGCCGGATCCGGCGGGCTGATTTGACTTCGCCGGGGCCGCGGCCGAAACCCCGCTAGCTGACCTCGGACGACGGCGCTGCGAAGGTGTTGCAGTCGGAGATCCGGTTGCTCGTCGCGCCCGCTCGCCACCACGCCGCGTAGTGCGCGTTCGTGCCGTGGTCGTGGCTGCGGGACGTGTTGTCGCCGCGGGTTTCCTGGTCGTTCCACGCCTTGTTGTACATGTCGCGGCTGATCGTGCCGCCCTGGTCGACGTGCGCGCCCAGGAACATGCCCGAGAAGCACTGGGCCTGCAGTTCCTTGCGGCGGGACATCTCCAGCCCGGCGGGGCTGTTCTGGCCGGCTTCGTAGATCTTCTGCCAGGCCGCGTCCATCAGGCCCGCGACTTCCTGCACGTGGTGGCCGTACTCGTGGGCGAACAGGGCCAGGTAGACGCCGGGGTTGTTGCCGTACTGGTCGGTCTGCAGCCCGCGGAACGGGACGTACAGGTTGTTTTCGCAGTAGTACGCGGCGGTCGCGATGCCGACCTGGATGGTGCCGCACTCGGTCTCGAAGCTCGCGCCGGTCGGGAAGTGCAGGGCCGGCGGCGTGAACGGCAGGTGGTAGGCCTCGAGGAACGGGCCCCACGCCGCGTCCAGGCACTTGCTCGCCGCGGTGAAGAACGCCTCCGCGCCTTCCTGGGTGCTCTGCCAGGCCGGGAGCGTGCACACGCGGTTCTGGAGACCGGCGTTCGGGTCCTGCAGGATCGGGTGGTCGGCCAGCTTGAGGACCTTCTGCGGCCCGGTCGCGCTGGGCGACGGCGTTTCGGACGCCGGCGTCGACGCCGAGGCCGGGGCGCCCGCGCCGCCGGGGGGCAGCGGGGCCGGGCTGTCCTGCGACGACGGCGCGTCCCGGAAGCTGGGGTTGGCCAGCGGCGTCTCGGTGCGGTTGAGCGCGACGATCGCGACCAGGCCGAGCACCAGCACGGCCACCGCGCCCAGGCACACGCCGATCACCGCCGCCGGCGAGCGGCGCTTCGGTGCGGCCATGGTGTGCGGTTGGCCCAGCCACGGGAGATCCGGTTGCGCACCCGGCACCGGCGGCGGCTGAACGGTTCCGCGAGGCGGTACCTGGCCGTGGGGCGGTTGCGTCACTAGGCAGTCCCGAAGGGTCTCGGTACGGACCGGGGGTACCCGATCCCGCGGTTCAGCATATCGGGGGAACGGGCCGTCTCGCACCCGTCCGTGCGCGTGGTGTCACGGCGACCGGACGTCACCCCAGGTCTGGCCGGGTACAACCGCCTCTGAGAGAGTGTCGGCAAGCAGGTACCGCAGGCGAGGGGCTTCGATGACAGACACCGGTGGCGCGTCCGGCGGAGAGGGCGCCGACACGCCGACACCGAGCCAGGGCGTGCCCGCAGCTCAGGCGCCCGGATCGGGTGAGCCGAAGCCGTCGGAAGATCACACCGCGTCACCGGCCACGCCGCCGCGCGGCTGGCAGGCGCCGGACACCCCGCCCGCCC
Organism: Amycolatopsis sp. FBCC-B4732; assembly: GCF_023008405.1. Taxonomy (NCBI): domain Bacteria; kingdom Bacillati; phylum Actinomycetota; class Actinomycetes; order Pseudonocardiales; family Pseudonocardiaceae; genus Amycolatopsis; species Amycolatopsis sp. FBCC-B4732. Next base: position 7,072,753 of record NZ_CP095376.1, on the reverse strand, counting down.
CGCCGACGCCGCCGCCGGGCTGGCAGCAGCAGGCACCCGGGTGGCAGGCGCCGCCGCAGTACGCGCCGCAGCCGCGCTGGAACCCGCACGGGCTCGGCAAGCCGGGCGTGATCGCGCTCCGGCCGCTCAACATCGGCGACATCCTCGACGGCGCGATCACGACGCTCCGCCGGCACCCGCTGCTCGTGCTGGGCATCGGCGCGGTGGTCGCGGTGATCAGCGCCGCCCTGACCTTCGTCGCGCAGAAGTTCCTCTACGCCGACCTCGAGAGCCTGGCCTCGACGGCCGAACTCGGGCCGGGCGCGACCGACGAAGAACTGCGCAACGCCCTCTTCGGCACCTTCGGCGACCTCTTGATCGTGGCGCTGCCGGCGTCGCTCATCTCCGCGCTGCTGATGACGTTCACCACCGGCCTGATGGCCGCGGTCGTGGGCCGCGCCGCGCTGGGCCGCGAGGTCTCCTTCGGCAGCGCCTGGCGCGAGGTCCAGCCGCGGCTGCTGCCGCTGCTCGGCGTGGCGTTCGTCTACGCGCTGACCAGCACGATCGGCCTGATGCTGTGCATCGTCCCCGGGGTGCTCGTCTGGGTGTTCTGGGCGCTGGCGTCCCCGGCGCTGGTGCTCGAGCGCGGCACGTTCCGGGAGGCGTTCGTCCGGTCGGTCAAGCTGGTGCGCGGCTCGTTCTGGCGGGTGTTCGGCGTGCTCGTGCTGGCGCGGATCATCGAGTCGTTCTTCGAAAACATCATCCAGCTGCCGTTCGCGCTCGGCACCGGCGTGTTCGACGGCTTCCTCAACCCGGGCAAGGTGTCCGTGCCGGGCACCGGCGAGCTGCTGCTGCAGTCCGCGGGGCAGATCGTCTCCGGCACGATCGCGATCCCGTTCGTCGCGCTGGTCACCGCGATCGTCTACCTCGACCAGCGGATGCGCCGCGAAGGCATGGACATCGCGCTGGCGCGCGCGGCCGGGGTCCAGCCCCCGCAGGCGTGGTGACGCTGTTCTTCACTGACGTCCCGGTCGACATCGACCGGGACTCGGCTCGCCGCGCCGCCGCGGAGGAGCTGTCGGACCCGAAGTACCGCGACGCGCAGCCGGGCTTCCTGGAGCAGGTCGGGCAGTGGCTCGGCGAGCAGGTCGACAAGCTGCTTCGGGGCATGTCGTCGGTCGTCCCGGGCGGGCCCTTCGGGCTGCTGCTGGTCCTCGTGCTGCTGATCGTGCTCGTCGTCGTGGTCCGGCTGCGCACCGGCAAGGTCGCCCGCACCGCCCGCGCCGACCGGGTCGTCTTCGGCGGGCAGCGCAAGAACGCCGCCGACTACCGCCGCTCGGCCGCGGAGGCCGCCGCGGCGGGCCGCTACGACGACGCCGTGCGCGACCGCTTCCGCGCCGTCGTGCGGGCGCTGGAAGAGCGCGCGCTGCTCGACACCCGCTCCGGCCGCACGGCGGACGAGGCCGCCGCCGAGGCCGGTGCCCTGCTGCCCAACGTGGCCGACGCGCTGCGCACGGGCGCACGGCTCTTCGACGACGTCCACTACGGCGGCCGCGAAGGCACCGAAACGGCGTACCGGACGCTGACCGAGCTGGACGAGCAGTGCCGCCGTGAGCGGCCGGTCGCGGTATGAGCAGCACCTCGGTCTCGCCGGATGTGCGCCGGATCTGGCGCGGGGCCCGGATCCCCCTCGCCCTCGTCGCCCTCATCTTCGCCGCCGGCGCGCTGCTCCTGCTCGGCCGCGGGGAGCAGACGCACGGCGCGCTCGAACCCGGCTCCTACGAACCCGGCGGCGCCCACGCGCTCGCGAAGCTCCTGCGCGACCAGGGCGTGGACGTCCGGACCGCGCACACGATGGCCGAAGCGGACGAGGTGGCGGGCGAGAACGCGACGCTGCTCGTCACCCAGCCCGACCTGGTGCCCGCGAAGCGGCTCGACGCGCTGCGGGAGCGCTCCGCCGACGTCGTGCTGGTGACGCCGGGAACGCCGACGCTGCACGACTCGCTGCCGCTGGTGCGCCGGGAAGGCGACAGCGACGTGGCCACGCTGAGCCCGCGGTGCACGGTCGCCGCGGCCGTCGCGGCGGGCGACGTCACCCTCGGCGGCACCGGGTACGCGTCCCCGGGCGCGCGATCCTGCTACCCCGGCGAAGACGGCGGCGGCACGCTGCTGCAGCTCGCCGACGCGGGCGGCACGACGACGCTGCTCGGCTCGGCCGCGCCGCTGACCAACTCGCGGCTCGCCGACGAGGGCAACGCGGCGCTGGCGCTGCACCTGCTCGGGACGCACCCGCGGCTGGTCTGGTACCTGCCGTCGGTTTCGGACCCGGGGCTGGACGACACCCGCAAGTCGATCTTCGACCTGATCCCGGCCGGCTGGTACTACGGCGTCGCGCAGGCGGGCATCGCCGTCGCGCTGCTGGCGCTGTGGCGGGCGCGGCGGCTGGGCCCGGTGGTCACCGAGCCGCTGCCGATCGTCGTCCGCGCGGCCGAAACCGCCGAGGGGCGCGCGCGGCTGTACCGGCGGGCGAAGGCGGCCGACCACGCGGGTGAGACGCTGCGGAAGGCGGCGCGGACCCGGCTGCGGACCGCGCTGGGCCTGCCGCGCGACGCCGACCCGGCGGCGCTGGTGGCCTCGGTGGCCGAGCGCACCGGCCGCGCGGCGAACGACGTCGGGGCGGTGCTCTACGGCCCGCCGGTGACCGGCGACGCCGGGCTGGTCCGGCTGGCGGGCGAACTGGACAGGGTGGAACGAGAGGCAGGGCGAACTTGACCAGCGAGAACGCGACCGGGGCCCGTGACGCGCTGATCGCGCTGCGCGCCGAGGTCGGCAAGGCCGTCGTCGGCAACGACGCCGCCGTCACCGGGCTGATCCTGGCCCTGCTGTGCCGGGGGCACGTGCTGCTCGAAGGCGTCCCCGGCGTCGCGAAGACGCTGCTCGTGCGGGCGCTGGCCGCGGCGCTGGACCTGGAGACCAAGCGGGTGCAGTTCACGCCGGACCTGATGCCCGGCGACGTCACCGGCTCGATCGTCTACGACGCCCACAGCGGGGAGTTCTCCTTCCGCGAGGGGCCGGTGTTCACGAACCTGCTGCTCGCCGACGAGATCAACCGGACGCCGCCGAAGACGCAGTCGTCGCTGCTGGAGGCCATGGAGGAGCGGCAGGTCTCGCTCGACGGCAAGACGCGGCCGCTGCCGGACCCGTTCATCGTGATCGCCACGCAGAACCCGGTGGAGTACGAGGGCACCTACCCGCTGCCGGAGGCGCAGCTGGACCGGTTCCTGCTCAAGCTGACCATGCCGGCGCCCTCGCGTGAGGACGAGATCGGCATCCTGTGGCGCCACGCGCAGGGCTTCGACCCGCGCAACCTCGCGGCGGCCGGGCTCAAGGCGGTCGCGGGCGCGGTCGAACTGGCGGCCGCGCGCGAAGCCGTCGCTCGCGTCACCATTGGACCCGAGGTGATCGGGTACGTCGTCGACCTGTGCCGGGCGACGCGGTCGCTGCCGTCGGTGCGCATCGGCGTTTCGCCGCGCGGGGCCACGGCGTTGCTCGCGGTCACCCGGGCCTGGGCGTGGCTGGCGGGACGCGACTACGCGACCCCGGACGACGTCAAGGCGCTCGCGCGGCCCGCGTTGCGGCACCGCTTGGACGTCCGGCCGGAAGCCGAGCTCGAGGGCGTCACCGCGGACGGCGTGCTGGACCGCGTGCTCGCGTCCGTGCCCGTGCCGCGCTGACATGGCCGTCACCGGGAGGCTCGGGCTGCTGGCGCTCTTCGGCGCGCTGGTGGTCGGGCTGCTGGCGCCGTCGGACGCCGGGCTGCTGGCGGTCGGCGGGGTGCTGCTGGTGCTGGTCGTCGTCGACCTGGTGCTGGCGGGCAGCGTCCGGGCGCTGACGTTTTCGCGCTCCGGCGACACTTCGGTCCGGCTCGGGGAGCCGTGCGAGGTGACGCTGGTGGTCGCCAACCCCGGCGGGCGGACCGTGCGGGGAGCGCTGCGCGACGCGTGGCCACCTTCGGCGGGTGCCTTGGACCGGCACGCGGTGAAGGTGCCGGCGGGGGAGCGGCGGGCTTTCGTGACGGCGTTGCGTCCGACGCGGCGCGGTGACCGGACGGCGGCGCGGGTGACGGTCCGGTCGGTGGGGCCGCTGGGCCTGGCCGCGCGGCAGGGTTCGCACGAGGTGCCGTGGACGGTCCGCGTGCTGCCGCCGTTCCACAGCCGCAAGCACCTGCCGTCGCGGCTGGCGCGGCTGCAGCAGCTCGACGGCCGCAACGCGGTGCTGATCCGGGGCCAGGGCACGGAATTCGACTCGCTGCGCGAGTACGTGATCGGCGACGACGTCCGCTCGATCGACTGGCGGGCGACCGCGCGGGCGGCCGACGTCATGGTCCGGACGTGGCGCCCCGAGCGCGACCGGCACGTGGTGCTGGTGCTCGACACGGGCCGCGTTTCGGCCGGCCGCGTGGGCGACGCACCTCGCCTGGACGCGGCGATGGACGCGGCGTTGCTGCTGGCCGCACTGGCTTCCCGGGCGGGCGACCGCGTCGACCTGCTGGCCTACGACCGCCGGCTGCGGGCCGCGGTGCAGGGCTCGTCGGGGGCGGCGCTGCTGACGTCGCTGGTGAACGCGATGGCGCCGCTGGAGCCGTCGCTGATCGAGACGGACGCGCGCGGGATGGTCGCGGAGGTGCTGCAGCGGACCCGGCGCCGGGCGCTGGTCGTGCTGCTGACCGGCCTCGACGCGGCGCCGCTGGAGGAGGGCCTGTTCCCGGTGCTGAGCTCGCTGACCGCGCGGCACGAGCTGATCGTGGCGTCGGTGGCGGACCCCCGGGTGGCGGAGATGCTGACCGCCCGCGGCGACGCGGAAGCGGTGTACGACGCGGCGGCGGCGTCGCGGACGGTGGCTGAGCGCCAGCGCGTGACCGAGCGGCTGGGGCGGCACGGGGTGAGCGTGGTGGACGCGGTCCCGGAGGAGCTGCCCCCGGCGCTGGCGGACCGCTATCTGGCGCTGAAGGCGGCGGGCCGGCTCTAACGGGTGGTTGCGGTGGTGAACGTCCGTTCGGCCTGTTAAGCCCGAAGCATGTTCAAGCTCATGGCGGTGGCACTGGCACTCGCTTCGGCGCCGGTCTCCGAGGGGACTCCGCTGTACCTCGCCGACGGTGGCGGCAAGCTCTCACTGGCGGTCGTTTCCGGCCGGCCGGTGCTGGCGGACGCGGGGGACGCGGGTGCTGCGTGGACGTACGGTTCGCAGCACTTCACGAATGTCTCAAGTGGACAGTGCTTGACGGCTTCGAGCCCGGTGGACGGGGTCGCGGTGAAGCTGGCCGCGTGCGACGCGGCGGACAAGCACCAGGCGTGGCGGCGGGTCGCGGGACTGCCGGGTCTGGTGGAGATCGCGAACGTGGCGACGGCGCGGTGCTTGACGGCGGAGAGCGCTTCGGTGGGAGCGCGGCTGTACCAGGAAGTCTGTTCGTTGACGGGCATCGCGAACACGTGGGCCGCGGGCGGGCGGACGTTGGCGATCCTGTCGGGGAACGGTCAGCGGCTGGCTTCGAAGGACCCGGGCGCGCCGTTCGTGGTGCGGGTGATCGGCGAGAACGGCCAACCCGCGGCGGACGTGCCGGTGACGTTCTTCGTGCGGGCGGCGCGTCCCAAGAGCGCGTTGGTGTTCGAGGGCGGTGGGGAGACGGTGACGGTGAAGACGGGCGCGGACGGGTCGGCGGCCAGTCCCAAGCTGACGTTGACCGAGGTGGGGGAGTTCGAGGCGCGGTTCGTCGGGTCGGCGGGCCTGGAGGACGGATCGTCGATCGCCTTCGAGGGGTCGTGCCTGTGTTGAGTCTTGATTCTTTCGGGGCGGGTACCATACCGGGGTGAGCGATTCTCCTGATCTTGATCCGGGCAGGCTCTACGATTCACTGATCAAGGACCTGGAGGATCTGAAAGAAGAGGCGCTGCACGGTCTGCGCGAATCCGATGACCTGCGGGAAATCAAGATCCATTCGATCACGGGCCGGGTCAAGGAGCGGGGCAGCTTCCTGGAGAAGATCGAGCGCAAGAAGTACCGGGATCCGATGGGCGATACCGAGGACCTGGTGGGCCTGCGGGTGGTCTGCCTCTTCACCGATGACCTGCCCAAGCTCGCGAAGATCATCCACGACGAGTTCGATGTGCTCGATGTGGAGGACAAAGTCAGCAGTGCTGACGTGGCCTCGTTCGGGTACATGTCCCAGCACTACATCTGCAGGCTGCGGCCCGAGTTCCACGGGCGGCGGTACGACCGTATTAAGGAGCGGAAGTTCGAGATACAGTGCCGGACACTTCTGATGGATGCGTGGGCGAACGTGTCTCATCATCTCGCTTACAAGGGTGAAAGCAGTATTCCGCAGGAGTTGCGCAAGGATTTCCATGCCTTGAGCGGACTGCTCTACGTGGCGGACCGCCAGTTTCAGGCTTTGCTGAGTGCGGCCAGGAGGTCGCAGGACGAAGCTGTCGAGATCGTGGCGGATGCGCTCGAGGACGGCCGCGACCGTCGACTCGACCTAAGCGCGATGCAAGCTTACCTGGACAGGAGCTTCCCCGATCGGGCTGAGGTCAAGCTGAGCTGGATTTCCGAATTCATCGAAGAGCTTGCAGAGGTGGGAATCGAGTCGATTCACCACCTGCAGGAAAAGGTGCGGCAAGGATTGCCGGCTGCGCGACAAGAGGAATCAGGCGAGGAAGAAGGGCGGATCTATCTCAATCGGGTGGGGATAGCTCGAAGGTCGGTCATTCACGCCGACAAAACCTACGCTGATCGGTTCGGGCACGAGCAGGATCCTCTGTGACAACGCCTACCCTGATTCGGGAAGCAGGTCCCCGGCGTCCCGGGCATCCAGATCGCCCACTTCGCCTTCCTTCGCCGCCCGTCTCCCGAGCGTGAAGACGTAAACCAGGAAAGCCACCTCGGCCACCACGCCGATCCCCACCCGGAGCCACGTCGGCCAGCCCGACGGCGTCACGAACGCCTCGATGATGCCCGTCACGAGCAGCACGCACGCCAGTCCGAGCGCGATCACCACCACCGACCGGCCCTGTTCGGCCAGTGCCGCGCTGCGGGAACGGCGGCCCGGGTCGATCACCGTCCAGCCGAGTTTCAGGCCCGTCCCCGCCGCCACGAAGACCGCCGTCAGTTCCAGCAGGCCGTGGGGGAGCAGGAGGCCGATCATCACGTCGCCGCGGCCGGCCGCGCTCATCGCGCCGATGATCACGCCCGCGTTCAGGGAATTCAGCCAGAGGCCGCCGATCACCGGGATGCCGAGTGCGATGCCGAGGAACAGGGAGTTCGCCGCCACCAGCGCGTTGTTCGTCCAGACGCGCGCCGCGAACGAGCCCGCCGGGCCCGTCGAGTAGTAGTTCTCCGCTTCGCCGCCGGGCCGGGTCAGCTCACGCAGCTCGTCCGGCGTGGAGATCGACGCGCGCACGTGGGGATCGCCCGCCACCCACACCGCGATCACCGCCATCACCGCGATCGACACCAGCGCGGCCGGGATCCACCAGCGCCGCGACAGGTACACCGCGGCCGGGAAGCGGCGCGTGAAGAACAGCGCGACCTCGCGCCACGCCGGGTTGTGCGACCCCGAGATCGCCGACCGGCCGCGCGCCACCAGCTCGGAAAGCCGGCCGATCAGCGCCGGGTCGGGCGCGACCGACCGGACGATCGACAAGTGCGTCGCCGTCCGCTGGTAGAGCGTCACCAGCTCGTCGGCCTCGGCGCCGGTCAGCTTGCCGCCGCGCCGGGTCAGCTCGCCGAGCCGGTTCCACTCCGCCGCGTGCGCCGCGACGAAGACGTCCACATCCACGCCGTCACCCTATCCGTCGATACGCTGGGCCGCGTGCACGAGGAATCCGAGCTGGTCACCGGCGAAGCCGTCGTCCTGGACCTGCGCGTCGCCAAGCTCGCCAGCCGGGCGCTGGCGATGGCGCTCGACGTCCTCATCCAGTTCGCGCTGCTGCTGGCCGCGTTCATCGTGCTCACGCTGACGGTGCCGGGCGAGGACGAAGCCCTCGCGGTGACGCTGATCCTGGTCATCGTGGTGCTGATCCTGGTCGGCTACCCGGTGCTGGCCGAGACGCTCTCGCGCGGCCGCTCGCTCGGCAAGATGGCGGTCGGCCTGCGCGTGGTCCGCGTCGACGGCGGCCCGATCCGCTTCCGGCACGCCCTGGTCCGCGGGCTGGCCGGCTTCGTCGTCGACTTCTGGACGCTCGGCCTGTTCGGCGCGGTCGCGGTGATCGTGTCGCTCTGCTCGTCCGACGGCCGCCGGGTGGGCGACTTCCTGGCCGGGACGCTGGTGGTCCGCGAGCGCGTCCCCGAAACGACCGGCCACCCGGCGATGGCGATGCCCCCGGGCCTCGAAGGCTGGGCGGCCCACCTCGACCTGACGCGGCTCCCGGACGACCTCGCCCTGGCGAGCCGCCAGTTCCTGACCCGCTTCGCCCAGCTCCGCCCGGAAGCGGCGCAAGCGCTGGGCTGGGGCCTCGCGCGGCAGGTGAGCGAGGCCTTGGGGACGCCGGTGCCGCCCGGGGTGCCGGCGTGGGCGTTCCTGGCGGCGGTGCTGGCGGAGCGGCGCAACCGCGACCACGCCCGCGCGGTCCAGGCGTACACGGCCCGCGTGCAGGCGGCGCGGGGCCAGGGGTACGGGACGCCGTCCGCCGCGACGGGGCCGGGGTTCGCGCCGGCGCCTTGGCCGGCGCCCGCGCCCGCGTCCTCGGCTGACGCGGACACGCCGCCGTCCGGGCTGCCCGCCAACCCGTTCACGCCGCCGAGCTGAGGGTTCAAGCTCGTTCGAACACGGCGCGGAAATCGGTCACCGGCTCAGGAAACGTCTCCCGACGACGCGAGCCACGTGTTGCACTGCTGGTTGCGGTTGGTCGTCGCGCCGTGCTGCCACCAGGAGATGTTGTGCTTGGCGCTGCCGTGGTCGCGCTTGCCGTTGCGGGCGTAGTCGTCGCCGCGGTCCTGGGCGTTCCAGGCCTCGTTGTAGATCTTCTTGTCGACCGAGCCGCCGGAGACCGACGCCGAGCCGAGGAACATGCCGGAGAAGCACTGCGCCTCGAGTTCCATCCGCCGCGACAGCTCCAGGCCCGCCGCCGAGTCGGCGCCGGCGTCGTAGCGCTGGTTGCCGTACGCCTCCGAGATGCCGGCCATGTTCTGCACGTGGTGGCCGTATTCGTGGGCCAGGATCGAGAGGTACGGGCCCGGGTGGTTGCCCCAGACGTCGATCTCGATCCTGTCCATCGGCATGTAGATGGTGTTGTTGCTCGGGCAGTAGAACGGCGTGACGCCGGTGGTCGTGCCCCCGCTGCCGCACGGCGTCGAGGACTCGGAAAGCGACCGCGGCACGGCCAGGTTCGGCGATTCGAACGGCAGGTCGACGCCGCCGAGCATGCGCGACCACATCGCGTCGAGACACGTGATGGCCGACTGGAAGAACTTCGTGGCGCTGTTCTGGTCGGTCGCCCAGCGGCTCAGCGAGCACGAGACGTTCTGCAGCCCGTAGTTCGCGCTGCCGAACAGCGGGTTGTTCCCGGTGGCGACCACCGAGCGGGGGCCGGCCGGCGGTTGCGACGTCGGCGTCTCGCGCGCGGAGGTCCGGGTCGTTGCCTCGGTGGTCGAGGACGACGACGTGGTGGTTTCGGTCGTCTCGGTGGTTTCCTCGGTGCTGGTCGGGTAGGTGCTGGAGTACCCGGCGTCGGCGACGTGCCGCGTGTGCCCGCCCCCGATCAGCGCGACGGCGGCGACCAGCCCCCCGGCAACGGCGACGATGGCGAAGATCGCGACGGCGACGATGACCCCGGTGTTGGATTTCTTGGCGGGGTAGGGCCCGAAGCGAGTGCCGTAGGGAGCGTAGGGCGGCGGCGCGGCGTACCCGGGCACGAAGGCGGCCGGAGCGGCGGCGGGCGGCGGAAGCGGACTCCGCGCGGGCGGCGGCGCGGGGTACCCGAAGGGAGGAACGGGACTCGGCCCGGTCGGCGGCCCGTAGGGCGCGGTGCTTTGCGGACGCCCAGTCCCTTGCGGCGGCGGGGGATAGCGCGGCGGTTGACCAGGCGTGCCGGCTGGGCCTTGCTGCGGGTGGCCTGGTGCACCGGCGGCCCGCTGCCCGGGTGCGCCGGGGCCTTGCCCGGGTGCGCCTGAGCTCTGCGGGCCTTGCCCGGGTGCGCCGGGGTTGTTGCCGGGATGCTGCGGATGACCTGGCGCGCCGGCTGTTTGCTGCCCGGGGCCCTGCGGGCCCTGCCCAGCCGAGCCGGGGTTCTGCGGGCCCTGTCCGGCTGAGCCGGGGCCCTGCCCAGGTGCGCCGGAGTTGCCGGAATGCTGCGGCGGGTGCTCGGGTCCGGCTGAGCCGGGGCCCTGCCCGGGCACGCCGGGATTGCCGGGATGCTGCGGCGGGTGCCCAGGTCCGCCGGGGCCTTGCCCGGGTACGCCGGGGCCCTGCGGGCCCTGCCCAGCCGAGCCGGGGTTCTGCGGGCCCTGTCCGGCTGAGCCGGGGCGCTGCCCAGGTGCGCCGGGGTGGTTGCCGGGGTGCGGCGGCTGCCCAGGCCCACCGGCCGGCGGCTGCCCGGGCGCGCCACCAGACCCAGGCTGTCCACCCGCTCCCGGCCTCCCCGGCGGCAACGGCCTCGCAGCCGGCGGCGGCAACGGCCGGGCCCCCGGTGGCGGGCGGCGCGGGTCGAACGGACCAGGACCCTGCGGGCCGTGCGTCATCGAGTGGAACCCCCCAAGACTTTTCCCCGTCGGAAGCGGCGTACCTGCGGTGATCTCGCCGTTCCGGGCGTCAGCATAGATCGAGTGCTCTAGGGTGTGGTGCTGTGTCGATGAAATGGGGGGCCACGGCCGCGGTCGTCGTCGTGGCCTGGGTACTCGGCGCCGGGAGCGCGGCCGCGCAGAACGCCGGGCCCAGCCTGCCCAACCAGCCGAGTGACCTGGTGCCCAAACCCCAGCAGCTCAACGGCGAAAACGGCGAAAACGGCCAGAACCTCCAGCCACCGGACGGCCCGGTCGCCGACGTCGCCCTCAAGGTGCTCCGCGACGGCTCCCTCTCCGTCACCGAAAAGGTCACCGTCCCCGGCGGCAAGCAGCTCACCTCCCGCGTCCCGTTGCGCGTGCCCGCGAGCGACGACCAGGACCGCGTCTTCGCCGTCCGCGACGTCAAGGCCGAAGGCGCCGCGAGCAGCCAGCTCACCGGTGACCAGCTCGTGCTCACCTTCACCGGGGGCACCGGCACCGTCACCTACCTCGTCGACGGCGCGATCGCCGACCAGGGTGGCCGCCAGCAGGCGCGGTGGCAGGTCGCGAGCGGTTTCGACACCCCGCTGACCAAGCTCACCGCGTCCTTCCTCGCGCCCTCGCCGGAATTGTCCCCGGTGGACTGCTTCGCCGGCCCCGTCGGCTCGAGCCAGCGCTGCACCCTCGCCGAGCTAGACCACACCGGCGTCGTGCGCCTCGAACAGAACGACGTCCGGCCCGGTGACCGCGTCGACCTGCTCGTCGGGCTGCCCGCCGGCACCGCGCCGGCCACCGCGAAGTTCGCCGATATCGGCCTGCTCGCCAACGCCTTCGCGCTGACCCCGCTGACCGGTGCCGTCTTCGCTGTCCTGCTCGTCCTCCTCGTCGCCGCCGGGATCTTCGTGTGGCGGCGGCGCAAGCAGGACGCCGGTGCGCTGCGCACCGCCACCGGCCCGGTCGAGGTCCTCCTCCGCGACGGCGACCGCGTCTTCTTCGCCAGTCCGGACGGCGTGCTGCCGGGCCAGGTCGGCACGGTCGTCGACGAGACCGTCGACGTCGTCGACATCAGCGCCACCGTGGTCGACCTCGCCGTCCGCAACTACCTCTGGCTGGCCGAAATCCCCGGCCCCCACGGACCGGACTGGCAGATCTCCCGCCGCAACCCGCCGGACGAGCACCTCCACGACTTCGAGCGCGCCGTCTACGAAACCCTGCTGCCCGAGGGCACCGACACCGTCCTGGTGTCGCAGCTGCGCGCCCGCGGCGGGCTCGACCTGCGCCGCATCAGCGACGCGATGTACGCCGACGTCGTCACCAAGCGCTGGTTCTCCCGGCGTCCCGGCAGCGCGCGCGGACGGCTGACCTGGCTCGGAGCCGGGATCTTCGCGCTCGGGCTCGCCGCCACCGCGGTCCTCACCTTCACCGTCGGGGACGCGCTGCTGGGCGTCGCCGTCGCGCTGGCCGGGCTCGGCGTCGTCGCGGCGGCCGCGCTGCTGCCGACCCGCACCGCGCGCGGCCGGGCGCTGGCCGGTCAGGTCCGCGGCCTGCTCGACTACCTGCACACCGCCAAGGCCGAGGACATCCCGCCCGCCGATCGCGAGCTGGTGTTCTCCCGGTCGCTGCCCTACGCCGTGGTGCTCGGCGACACCGAACGCTGGCTCGGCGCGTTCGCCGGGCTGAACCCGGCAGCGGACGGTTCGGCCGGGCTGTACTGGTACGGCGGCATGGAGGCCGACCCCGACCTGCGGCGGTTCGGCGCGCACTTCCCGTCGTTCCTGACCGCGCTCGACGGGCTGCTCACCGCGTCCGGCCGCACCGCCCGCTGACCGTGCTCGCCGCGGCCGCGCTCGCGCTCTTCCTCACCGCGGCGCCGGTCGGCCAGCCACCGCTGCCCGCCCTGCCGCAGAGCGCCGTGCTCCAGCTCAAGCTGGAGCACGACGGCTCGTTGTCGGTCGCCGAAGCGATCTCCGTGCCCACCGGCGTCACGATGGACCGCCGGGTCGCGCTGCGCGTCGCCGCGCCCCACCACCGGGACCGGCTCTACCGGGTCCGCGACGTCGTCCTCGAAGGCAGCGGGACGGCGAGCGTCGACCAGGACGCCTTCACCGTCCACCTCACCGCCGGCACCTCGATCGTCCGGTACACAGTGGACGGTGCGGTGGCCGGCGACCGGGTCACCTGGGAGCTGGCCGGCGGCTGGAGCACCGAGCTGAAGTTCCTCCGCGCCTCCTTCGCCGCGCCGAAGATCCCGACCGCCGTGGACTGCCTCGCCGGGCCGCCGGACTCCGACTTCTCGTGCGGTGCCGCGCAGATCGACCACGCCGGGCTGACCCGGTTCAGCCAGCAGAACCTGGCCGCGGGCGCGCGGATGACGGCGACCGTCGAGCTGCCCGCGGGCACCGTGCCGGCCAACGCCGTCGTGGTCCCGGCCAAGACGATCGCCGGCGCGTTCGTGCTCACCGCCCCGGTCGGCTGGGCCTGGGCCGGCTTCGCCGCGCTCCTGCTGCTGGCCGCCACCCTGGTCTGGGGCGCCCGGCGGCACTTTCACGTGAAAGTGCGGCCCCCAGGTGGGCACTTTCACGTGAAAGTGACGGCGGGGGGCGAGTTCGAGTCGCCGGAAGGTGTGCTGCCGGGCCACACCGGCCTCCTGCTGCACGGGCGCACCGGGCCCGCCGACGTCGCCGCGACCGTGCTCGACCTGGCCGTCCGCAACTACCTGTGGGTGAGCGCCGAGGACGGCGACTGGCGGCTGACCCGCCGCAACCCGCCCGACGAGCACCTGACCGCCTTCGAACGTGCCGTCTTCGAAGCCGCCGAGGACGCGGGGACCGTCGCCGAACTGCGCCGGCGTCACCTCGACGTCGACCGCGAACTGCTCGCCGACCTCGTCCGCCGCGGCTGGTTCGCCCCGGAACCCCGGCGCCTCGGCCGGGCGGGGAGCCGGATCGTGGTCTACGGCGTGTTCCTCACCGTGCTGCTGGCGCTGACCGCCGGCTACGCCCAGCTCGGCGTCATCCTCGCCCTGGCCGGGGCCACCGCCGTCGTGACGTCGGCGGCGCTGCCCGCGCGGCGGCGGGCGGGCACCGACGTGGCCCGGCGCCTGCGCGGCGTCGCCGAAGCGCTGGCGTCGGCCAAGCCGAAGGACCTCACGAAGCCCGAGCGCGAACTCGTCTTCTCGCGCGGCCTCCCGTACGCGTCAGCTCTGGGCGAACTGGCGCCGTGGGTGGCCGCCTTCGCGGCGCTCCCGCACCCGCCGCCGGTGTACTGGCACGCCGGCGACGTCACCCCTGACCAGGCCGGATCCTTCGCGGCGGCGCTCGCGGGCGCGTTCGCCGGTGCCCGCCGCGCCCACCTCCGCACCCTCGTGAGTGAGAAACAGGGTCAGGACACTGTTTCCCACTCACGAGGCCGGACGCCGCAATCCGCTCCGCCGTCGTAGGGTGGGGCCATGGCCGATCCCGAGCTCGTCCGATACACCCTCGACAACGGTCTGCGGGTGGTTCTCGCCCCCGACGCGACCGCGCCGGTGGTCGGCGTCAGCGTGCACTACGACGTGGGTTTCCGCTCCGAGCCGGAGGGGCGCACCGGTTTCGCGCACCTCTTCGAGCACCTGATGTTCCAGGGCTCCGAAAGCCTCGAGAAGCTCGCGCACTTCCGCCACGTCCAGTCCAGCGGTGGCACGTTCAACGGGTCGACCCACCCGGACTACACCGACTACTTCGAGGTCCTGCCCAGCGCCGCGCTCGAGCGCGCGCTGTTCCTCGAAGCCGACCGGATGCGCGCGCCGAAGCTGACGGCGGAGAACCTGGCGAACCAGATCGACGTCGTCAAGGAAGAGATCCGGCTGAACGTGCTGAACCGGCCCTACGGCGGGTTCCCGTGGATCACCCTGCCGCCGGTCCTGTACTCGACGTTCCCCAACGCGCACAACGGTTACGGCGGCTTCGAGGACCTCGAGAGCGCCACGGTCGAGGACTGCGCCGCGTTCTTCGACACCTACTACTCGCCGGCGAACGCCGTGCTCACGGTGGCCGGCGACTTCGAGGTCGGCGCGGCCAAGGAGCTGATCGGGAAGCACTTCGGCGACGTCCCGCACCGGCCCGCGCCGGAGCGCCCGTCGTTCGCCGAGCCGCTGCCGACCAGCGAGCTGCAGGGCGAGACGATCGACCCGCACGCCCCGCTGCCCGCGCTCGGCATCGGCTACCGGATGCCGGACCCGATCAACGACGTCGACAGCTACCTGGCCTACCTCGTGCTGGCCGGCGTGCTCACCGACGGCGACGGCTCCCGCCTCCAGCAGCGGCTGGTGCACCGCGAGCCCCTCGTCGTCGACATCGGCGCGGGCGCCGGGCTGTTCGGCCCGTTCGAGGCCCGCGACCCCGACACGTTCACCATCACCCTCATCCACCCGCACGAGGTGCCCCGCGAGCGCGTGCTCGCCGCGCTGGACGACGAGCTCGAGAAACTCGCCGAAACGCCACCGGACGAGCAGGAACTGCGCAAGGTGACGGCCCGCTGGACGGCGAGCCTGCACTCGGAGCACGACCGCCTGGTGTCCCGGACCCTGGCGCTCGGCTCGTTCGAGCTGCTCTACGGCGACGCGTCGCTGGTGTACAAGCTGGCGGACCGGATGTCGGCCGTCACCGCGGAAGCCGTTTCGGCGGCGGCGAAGGCGCTGCGCCCGGACGCGCGCGCCGTGCTGGTGGTCAAGCCCGCTTCGGAAGGGAACAACGAGCAGTGACTTCGGCAACGCACCGCAGCGCGGAGGAGATCGGCCGCACCGCGCAGGGTCCCCGCCCGCTGCCCCCGCTCGGCGCGCAGCGCGCCGCCGCCGACCTGTCCCATGTGGACACCGAGCTGAGCAACGGCCTGCGCGTGGTGGCCGTGCGCAAGGCGACCGTGCCGATGGTCGAGGCGCGGCTGTGGATCCCGTTCGCGGGCGACGACGCGCTGCACCCGGCGACCGCCGAGGTGCTCGCGGAGACGATCCTCACCGGCACCGCCCGGCGCAACCGCATCGAGATCGACGCCGAGCTGGCGCTGATCGGCGGCGACATCGGCGCCGGCGTCGACCCGGAACGCCTGGTGCTGACCGGATCCGCGCTCGCCGACAAGTTCCCGACGTTCCTCGACGTGCTCGGCGACGTCCTCACCGGAGCGACGTACGCCGACGACGAGATCGCCCGCGAGAAGGAGCGGCTCGTCGAGCGGATCGCCGTCTCGCGCACGCAGCCGCGCACGATCGCGCGGGAGGCGCTGCAGAAGCACCGCTACGGCGACCACCCGGCCACCCGCGAGGTCCCCAAGGCCGAAGACGTCGCGGTGGTGACGCCGGAGCAGGTCCGCGCGCTGCACCAGGCGTCCGTGCTGCCGCGCGGCGCGGTGCTGGTCCTGGTCGGCGACCTCGACCCGGCCACGGTGATCGGTGACCTGGAGAAGGTGCTCGGCGGCTGGGCGTCCGACCGCGCCGCCGTCCGGCTCCCGGCGCTGCCGGACCTGACCGGGCCGAACGTGCTGCTGGTGCCGCGCGCCGGCGCCGTCCAGTCGCAGATCCGGCTTTCGGCGCAGACGGTCCCGCGCACCGACCCGGGTTACGCGGCGCTGCAGCTGGCGAACCTGGCCTACGGCGGGTACTTCTCGTCGCGGCTGGTGGAGAACATCCGCGAGAACAAGGGGTACACCTACTCCGCGCACTCGGGCTTCGAGTTCACCGACGGCACCGCGGTGGTCAACGTCGACGCGGACACCGCGACCGACGCGACCGCCCCGGCGCTGCTGGAGACCCGCTACGAGCTGGGCCGCCTCGGCCAGGTCCCGCCGGCCGGCGACGAGCTGGAATCGGTGCGGCAGTACGCGATCGGCTCGCTCCTGACGTCGACGTCGTCGCAGTCCGGGCTGGCCGGGCAGGTGCTCGCGCTGGCTTCGACCGGGCTGGGACTGGAGTGGCTGAACGAGCACCCGGCGCGGGTGGCGGCGGTGACGGCCGAGGAGGTGGCCGAAGCGGCACTGAAGTTCTTCGCCCCCAAGCGGTTCACCGGCGTGGTGGTCGGCGACGCGGCGGTGCTGGAGAGCAAGCTCCTCGCGCTCGGCGACGTCGTGGTGGGCGAGCCCGCCTGATGTCCGTTCCGTTCGCACTGGGGGATCTGCCCACCCTCTCCAGGTCCACTGTGGACCGGCAGGAAGGCTTGCGCACCAACCCTTCGCGCTTGCTGTCGCGCTGGCCCGACGCCCGGGTCGTCCTGCTGGACGACGCCGGGCGCACGCCGGTCGTCGAAGGCGCGTCGACGCTGTCGTTCCGCAAGGCGGTCGACTTCGGCTCGTCACCACCGGCGGACGCGGTGTTCCTCGGCGAGTGGCAGGACGTCGACTACTGGTCGCTCCCGGGCGGCCCGTCCGGCGAAGCCGACACGGTGAAGATGGCGGGCAGCTGGGGCTTCGTCGAGGAGGTCCCGCGCGCCGACGGCGAGATCTGGGTCGAGCTGCGCGGTTACGGCGACCTGCTGGACGACACGTCGGCGGGCCTGTTCACGACGGCCCAGGCGCTGCGCTTCTGGCGCCGTCAAGCCAAGTTCTGCACCCGCTGCGGCCACCCGACGGAGCTGATCCAGTTCGGCTGGGCGAGCAAGTGCACCAACGACGGCCGCGAGGAGTACCCGCGCACGGACCCGGCGGTGATCTGCCTGGTCCATTCGCTGGAGGGCACGAACGGCTCGCACGTGCTGCTGGCCCGCCAGCCGATCTGGCCGACCGGCCGCTATTCGGTGCTGGCCGGTTTCGTGGAGGCGGGGGAGTCCCTGGAAGCCTGCGTGGTCCGGGAGATCAGCGAAGAGGTCGGGGCAACGGTCTCGGACGTGCGGTACCTCGGCAGCCAGCCGTGGCCGTTCCCGCGTTCGATCATGCTGGGCTTCACGGCCCGGGCCGATCGGTCGTTGCCGCTGGTCCCGGCGGACGGCGAGATCGAAGAGGCGCTGTGGGTGTCCCGCGAGGAGGTGCGCGCGGCGTTCGAGAACAGCCAGTTGCGAAACGAGGGCGCCCGCCCGACCCCGATCGCCGGCGGCGCGGCGGAGATCATCCTGCCGGGCAACTCGTCGATCGCCCGCGTGATGCTCAAGGCGTGGGCGGACGCGGAGGAGTGAGTGCGGGGGTGTGCCTGGCCGGTGCACCCCCGTTTTTCACCCGATCGCTCGCGGCATGGCCGCTGACGGCAACCAGCGTGGCGGAATGTCGCACCTTCGTCTGACCTGAGCAGGCCCGACCGCAAGAACCCTCGGAACCGCACCGCGCAGGAAGCGAGCGTGGATTTGCTGCGGCTCGACCTGACGGAGTGGTTGGCCCGTGCTGCCGCCGGTGCGGCGCACGCCGAAGTTCCGGCGCAACGGATCGGCACCGAGGTCGAGCCGGCGGGCACGCCCGAAAATCGATCGCCCGCCCCCGAACAGGTCGATGGCCGAAGTTCTTCGCGCTGGTGATGGCGATGGAGAAGTTCGGCAAACTGGTCGACAGCGTCGCCGAGAAGGCGAAGGAGTTCATCGTCGACACGATCACCGGCGCTCGCGCGCACGAGGGGCGGTCGAAGATCGCCGAGGCCGTCGTCGGGATCATCCCGGCGGCCCGCGAGACGCCTGCGTAACCGCCCCGCGACGCAACGCGACCACCTAAACGGCCCCGGCTACCCGCCGGGGCCGTTTTCGTTGCGCCCCGTGCACACCTCCGCCAGGTGGCCTACCGGCCCGCCCAAGCGTTACCCGCCCGTTTCAAGAGACCGTTGACGGCTGTGCCCGGGCTCACTACAGTCCCCGGAAACCGTCTGTAAAGTATCCTAATTAAGTCGGGAGCGACGAGTGCGAGCCGGTAGTCCGCGGATGCTGCGCGAGATCAACGATCGCGCCGCCATCGAGGTCCTCCTTCGGGAAGGCCCGTTGACCCGCGCCGAACTCGAGCTCGCCATCGGACTCTCGAAGCCCGCCACCGCGCAGCTGCTCACCCGGCTGGAGCTGGACGACCTCGTCGTCAAGGCCGGCGTCCGGGGCGGTGGACGCGGGCCGCGGGCCCAGCTCTGGGCGGCCAACGGGAGCCTCGCCTTCGTCGCCGCCGTCGATCTGACGCCGCACTTCGCGGACTTCGTCGTCGCCGATGTCGCCGGGGTCGTGCTCGCCGAGTACCGGGCTCCCTTGCCCGTGCACGAAGGGGCCGACGTCGTCGGGACCTTCGGGGAAGCGCTCAGCCACGTCGCCGGGGAAGCCGGGATCACCCGGGACCGGCTGGCCCACGTCGTGATCGGCGCGCAGGGGGCGTTCGACCCGCGGACCGGCCTGCTGTCCTCCGCGCCGCACATCCCCGGCTGGCTCGGCTTCGACGTCCCGCAGAAGCTGTCCGACGAGCTCGGCGTCGACGTCACCATCGAGAACGACGTCAACCTCGTCGCCGTCGAGGAGATGAGCGTCGGGCAGGCACAGGACGTCGACGACTTCGTCATGGTCTGGCTGTCCGAAGGCGTCGGCGGTGCCGTCGTGATCGGACGGCGGTTGCTGCGCGGCGCGACCGGCGGTGGCGGCGAGATCGACTGGATGCGCGTACCCGATCCGGCCACTGTGGACACCGGCGACGTCTGGCCCGAGGCCGGCGCCCGGTTCGGCAACCTGGTCGACTCGCCCGCCATCTGCCGGCTCGCCGCCGCGCACGGGATCGAAGCCGGCACCGCCTGGGAAGCCGTCGCGAAAACCGGACCGCGCCACCCGTTCCGCCACGACCTGGCGAAGCGGGTCGCCGGCGGCGTCGCCAACCTCGTCGCGGTCGCCGACCCGCAGCTCGTGCTCCTCTGCGGGGACACCAGCCGCGCGGGCGGCGAGGACTTCGCCGCGCTCGTCGAAGAAAAGCTGCACGAACTCGTCCTGCCGCGCACGCCCGTCGGCTGCGCTTCGGTGCAGGGCAACGCCGTCCGCGCGGGCGCGCTGCAGTCCGCACTCGCCACAACCCGTGAGGACGTCTTCGGCGTCGTCACCCCCACGCTCCTCGGGTCGCGCAGGCCCGAGGGCGACATCACCCGTCCCCGACTCCAGTAGCCCCAACCGATGAGGAGGAGGGCCATGCCCCCTACCACCCGGACCCGTCGCGGCGCACTTCTTGCGGCCGCCGCCGCGGCGTCCGTCCTGCTGACCAGCGCCTGTTCCGGCGCCGCCGCCCCGAGCGGGGGTGACGCCGCGGCCGCGCCCGGCAAGGACGACAAGCTCACGATCACCGTGTACTCGAAGTTCACCGACCGCGAGTACGGCGTGGTGACGGCGGGGCTCAACAAGCTCAAGGCCAAGTTCCCGAACATCGAGATCAAGCACGAGGGCAACCAGGACGACGACAAGCTCACCCAGTCGATCCGCGGCGGCAACCCGCCCGACGTCGCGATTTCCTTCTACACCGACAACCTCGGTGCGTGGTGCTCCACCGGCAGCTTCCAGGACCTGAAGCCCTACATCGAGCGCGACAAGATCGACCTGAACCAGATCCCCGAAGCCGTCCGCAACTACACCGAGTACCAGGGCAAGCGGTGCGCGATGCCGATGCTCGCCGACGTCTACGGGATGTACTACAACACCGACATGTTCGCGTCGAAGGGCATCACCTCGCCGCCGAAGACGCTGTCGGAGTTGTTCGAGGACACCAAGAAGCTCACCGAGTTCAACCCGGACGGCTCGATCAAGGTCGCGGGTTTCCTGCCCTCGATGCCGTTCTACGCCAACCAGGCCCAGTACTGGGCGCAGTACTTCGGCGCCACCTTCCTCGGGCAGGACGGCAAGTCGGACCTCGCCACCAACCCCGGCTGGAAGGCGATGTTCGAGTTCCAGAAGCAGCTCATCGACTTCTACGGCGGCCACGACAAGGTCGAGAAGTTCAAGGCGGGCCTCGGTGACGAGTACTCCGCCGACCACGGCTTCCACAAGGGCAAGCTCGCCATGATCATGGACGGCGAGTTCCGCACCGCGTTCCTCAAGGACCAGGCGCCGGAGATCAAGTACCAGACGGCGCCGTTCCCGGTGCTCGACTCGATGGCCGACCGCTACGGCGGCGGGTTCACCACCGGCACGATCATCGCGATCCCCAAGGGCGCCAAGAACCCCGGCGCCGCGTGGGAGCTGATCAAGCAGGCCACGCTGGACACCGACACCCTGGTGGACATGGCCAACGGCCTGAAGAACGTGCCCAGCACCAAGGCTTCGCTCACCTCGCCGAAGCTGGACCTGCAGCCGCAGTTCAAGACGTTCCTCGACATCTACGACAGCGGAAAGCTGGTGGCCAACCAGACCACCCCGATCGGTGACGCGCACCTCAAGGCCGTCAACGACTTCGCGGAGAAGTGGCAGGCCGGCTCGATCCCCGACCTGACCGCGGGCCTGGCGAAGGTCGACGCGCAGGTGAACGACGAGCTCAAGCAGAAGGGCGCGGGCGGATGACCTCCACCGCTCTTCCCGTCACCACCGAAGGTTCCCCGTCCGCACCTGCGAAGGTGCGGGCGGGGGCCCGCCGGGCCAAGCGCCGCCGGACCGTTTTCTTCTTCATGGCACCGGCGTTCCTCGGGTTCCTGATCTTCTTCGGCTACCCGCTGATCGCCACGGTCTACTACTCCTTCACCCGGTACGACCTGATCAACCCACCGGTGTTCATCGGCTTCGACAACTACGTCCGGATGTTCACCACCGAGCCGCTGGTCGGCACGGCCGCGTACAACACGCTGTGGCTGGTGGTCATCCTGACGGTCTGCCGCGTGGTGTTCTCCCTCGGCGTCGCGTCGGTGATCTCGCGGCTCAAGTCGGGGGTCGGCCTGGTCCGCACGCTCTGCTACCTGCCGACGCTCGCCCCGCCCGCCGCGGCGACCCTGGCGTTCGTCTTCGTGTTCAACCCCGAATTCGGCCCGGTCAACCGGTTCCTGCGGCTCGTCGGCATCGACGGCGGGCTGTGGTTCAACAGCCCGGAGATGTCGAAGCCCGCGCTGACGCTGCTCGCGCTGTGGGGCTCCGGCGAGCTGATGATCATCATCCTCGCCGCGCTGCTGGACGTCCCGACCGAGCAGTACGAGGCGGCGGAGCTCGACGGCGCCGGCCCGATCCGCCGGTTCTGGCACGTCACGCTGCCTTCGATCTCGCCGGTGCTGCTCTTCGGCGTGGTCAACTCCATCATCTACGCGCTGCAGTTCTTCACGCAGGCGATCGTCGCGGCTTCCGCGAGCGCGGGCACCGCGGACGTCGCCGGCAACTCGAAGCTCATCGGCGCACCGCAGAACTCGACGCTGACGTACCCGATCTGGCTGTACGTCCAGGGTTTCCGTTACTTCAACATGGGTTACGCGGCCGCGATGGCCGTGCTGCTGTTCATCGTCAGCGCCGGGTTCACCTGGATCCTGGTGCGGCAGCTGCGGAAGTCCCAGCACCAGGAGGAGGGCGCATGACCGCGTTGGCCGAAGCGCCGCAGCGCGATGCGGGCGTGCCGCCGAAGGTGCGGTTCAAGCGCAACTGGGACAAGCGGCTTTCCTACATCGCGACCCACGCGGTCGGGATCGCGCTCGGCGTGATCTTCATGCTGCCGCTGCTGTTCGTCTTCCTCACTTCGGTGATGAAGAGCGACCAGGCGATGACGGCGAGCCTGTGGCCGACCGAATGGCACTTCGAGAACTTCGTCGAGGTGTTCCGGAAGGCGCCGCTGCTGTCGTACTTCGGCAACAGCCTGCTGTACTCGGCCGTGGCGACGGCGGGCGCGCTGCTGTCGGCGATCCCGGCCGCCTACGGGCTTTCGAAGCTGCGGTGGCGCGGGCAGAACCTGTTCTTCATGCTGACGGTGGCCGCGATGCTGCTGCCGCCGCAGGTCACCATCGTGCCGCTGTACGACCTGTGGGTGCGGATGGGCCTCACCGGCACGCTGGTTCCGCTGATCGTGCCGTACTTCTTCTTCGACGCGTTCTCGATCTTCCTGCTCCGCCAGTTCTTCCTCACCATTCCGAAGGACTACATCGAAGCGGCGAAGATCGACGGCTGCAACGAGTTCCAGGCGATGTACCGGGTGCTGATCCCGATGGCGAAGCCCGGGATCGCGGCCACCGCGATGTTCTGCTTCCTGTTCACCTGGAACGACTACTTCGGGCCGCTGCTCTACACCGGGGAAAACCGCGACCACTGGCCGCTTTCGCTGGCGATCGCGTCCTTCCGCGGCATGCACCACGTCGAGTGGAACCTGACGATGGCCGCCACGGCCCTCATCATGGCGCCGGTCATCGTGCTGTTCATCTTCGCCCAGAAGTCGTTCGTCAAGGGCATCACATTCACGGGAGTCAAGGGATGAAGCTGGCAGTCGTCGGTGGCGGGTCCACCTACACGCCGGAACTGATCGACGGGATCGCCGGTCGCCGGTCCACTTTGGACGTCGACGAGATCGTGCTGGTCGACCCGGACGCCTACCGCGTCGACGCCGTCGGCGGGTTCAGCCAGCGCCTGCTCGACCACGCCGGCCACCCGGCGCGGGTGCGGACCACGCAGTCGTTGGAAGAGGGTGTCGACGGCGCGTCCGCGGTGCTGATCCAGCTGCGGGTCGGCGGGCAGCGGGCGCGGCGCTCGGACGAAACGTTCCCGCACGCCTGCGGCTGCGTCGGGCAGGAGACGACCGGCGCCGGCGGCCTCGCCAAGGCGCTGCGCACGGTCCCGGTGGTGCTCGACATCGCCGACCGCGTGCGCAAGATCGCCGGTGACGACACGTGGATCGTCAACTTCACGAACCCGGTCGGCATCGTCACGCGCGCCCTGCTCAACGAGGGCCACCGCGCGGTCGGGCTGTGCAACGTCGCGATCAACCTGCAGCGCCAATTCGGGAAGCTGCTCGGCGTCGGTGCGGACGACGTCAAGCTCGTCCACACCGGACTCAACCACCTGAGCTGGGAGCGCGGCGCGCTCGTCGACGGCGTCGACCGGCTGCCCGAGCTGCTGGACCAGCACCTGGACTACCTGTCCAACGAGGTCAGCGTGCCGGAGAAGTGGCTGCGGCGCATGAACGTCGTGCCGTCGTACTACCTGAAGTACTTCTACGCGCACGACGAGCAGGTCACCAAGCAGCGCACCGAACGGCCGCGCGCGGACGTCGTGTCCGACGTCGAGGAAGAACTGCTGAAGATCTACCTCGACCCGGAGCAGAACACGAAGCCGGAGTCGCTGGAGAAGCGCGGCGGCGCGTACTACTCGGAGGCCGCGGTGCAGCTGGTGCACGCGCTGACCGCGGGCGGGCCGGCCGAGGAGCACGTGGTGAACGTCCGCAACGACGGGACTTTCCCGTTCCTGCCGGACGACGCCGTCATCGAAGCTCGGTCCACTGTGGACTCGAAGGGTGCGGCGCCGATCGCGCAACCGCCGGTGGAGCAGCGCTTCGCCGGGCTCATCGCGGCGACGACATCGTACGAGTACCTCGCGCTGGAGGCGGCGATCAAGGGCGGCCGCGACCGCGTGGCGGACGCGTTGCTGGCGCACCCGCTGGTCGGGCAGTACACCAAGGCCGACCAGCTCGCCGACTCGCTGGTGCAGATCAACCGTGAATACCTGCCGTGGGCGCGCGGATGAAGCCTGCCATCATCGCTGTCGACGGCGGCAACAGCAAGACCGAGGTCCTCGTGATTTCGGAAGACGGCGTCGTGCTGGGCCAGTCGCGCGGGCCCGGCGCGTCACCGCAGAACGTCGGCGTCGCGGCCTGCGTCACGGCGCTGGAAACCCTGGTGCTGGAAGCCTTTCCGGACTTCGGGGAACGGCCGGCCGCGGTCCACACCTCCGCGTACCTGGCCGGGCTGGACTTCCCGCGTGAGGAAGAGGCGCTGCACGCGGCGCTGTCGGCGCGCGGCTGGAGCGACACCCTGACCGTCGGCAACGACACCCTCGCGCTGCTGCGGGCGGGCAGCGCGGGGGTGGGCGTCGCCGTGGTGTGCGGCGCCGGGATCAACGGCGCCGGCGTCGGCCCGGACGGCCGCGTCCACCGCTTTCCCGCGCTGGGCAAGATCTCCGGCGACTGGGGTGGCGGCTACCGGCTCGGCGAAGAAGCGCTGTGGTGGGCCGTGCGCGCCGAGGACGGCCGCGGCCCGCGGACCGCGCTGATGCCGGCGGTGGCGGCGTACTTCGGGAAGCCGACGCTGCTGGACGTCGTGCAGGGCCTGCACTTCGAGGAGATCGACGCGGCGTCGATCCACGGGCTGTGCCCCCTGCTGTTCGAGGTGGCGGCGGCCGGCGACGAGGTCGCGCAGGACGTCGTGACGCGGTTCGTGGAGGAGGTCGGCGTGTTCGCCGCGGTGATCCTCCGCGAGCTGGACCTGACCGGGGAAGCCCCGGAGATCGTCCTCGGCGGCGGCGTGCTGACCGGGATCGGCGCGCCGGTGATCGCGGAGATCGAGAAGCGGTGCCTGAAGGTGGCGCCGCGCGCGGTGGTCCGCGTCGTCGACGTGAACCCCGTGGTGGGGGCGGCCTTGTTCGGACTCGACACGCTGGGCGCGCCGGAGGCCGCGAAGACGGCCTTGAAGGCGGCGACCCAGCGCGTCTGAAGACCCTGGCGGGACCTGTCTCGAAGCGGCGCGAGACAGGTCCCGCCAGACCCCCTTACGGCACCAGGATTTCGCCGGTCTCCAGCAGGGACTTGAGGTCCGAGAGGATCCAGTCCCAGCCACCACCGGCGTTCTCGCCCGGCCCGGCGTTGACGTCTTCGTGCACCCCGGCGACCATGTCGGCGGTGAGCGGCGCGCCGGTGACGTCGTGGGTGACGGTCAGTCTGGTGCCGGCCGTCTTCGTCGCCTCGATGTCGTAGGTGAGCGTCGTGTACGGCTCGGCGCCCATCCCTTCGGGACCCATCAGCAGTTTCCACGTGATGACGAGCTTGCGCGGCGGGTCGACTTCGAGGACTTCGCCGTCGACGAGGTCCCCGGTGAACCCGGCGTCGATGAACGCCTGCGTCGGGCGGGTGCGGTGCTTGCCGCCGACCTTGAGGTCGAAGTCGGCGAGGCCGGTGTAGCCGTACTTCTGCGTCCACTCGGGCTTCGTGATGGCTTCCCAGATGCGCTCCGGGGTGGCCTTGATGTAGACGCGGTGGACCTGCACGGTGGTCGTCATGGTTCTTCGCCTTCCAGTTCGTTCTTGAGGTCGAGCAGCGCGGTGACGTGGCGCTCGGTGTACTTGTCGATCCACCGGTCGTGGATCTGCCGGATCGGCACGGGGTTCAGGAAGTGCCGCTTCTCGCGGCCGTCCTTGCGCGTGACGACGAGCCCGGCTTCTTCCAGCAGCTTCAGGTGCTTCATGACGCCGAAGCGGGTCATCTCGACCTGGGTCTCCAGCTCGGTGAGCGTGCGGCCGTCACGCTCGAAGAGCAGGTCGAGCAGGAACCGGCGGGTCGGATCCGCCAGCGCCTTGAACACCAGGTCGTCTTGCACGTCCTCAAGATAGGTGACCAAAAGGTCACATGTCAACGCCGCACTTTCACGTGAAAGTGATCCGGAGGCGTCCTCCGGATCACTTTCACGTGAAAGTGCGGTTCTAGACCAGCAGGGAGAGGGGGAGGATCAGGGCGATCGCCACCACCGAGATCAGCGTCTCCATCACCGACCAGCTCTTCAGGGTCTGGCCCACCGAGAGCCCGAAGTACTCCTTCACCAGCCAGAACCCGGCGTCGTTGACGTGCGAGAAGAACAGCGACCCGGCGCCGATCGCCAGGACGAGCAGTGCGCTCTGCGACGGGTCCATCCCCGCCGCCAGCGGGGCCACGATGCCCGCCGCCGAGACCGTCGCGACCGTGGCCGAGCCGGTGGCCAGGCGGATCGCCACCGCGACCAGCCAGCCGAGCAGGAGCGGGGAAAGGTTCGCGTCCTTGGCCAGGCCGGTGATGACGTCGCCGACGCCGGCGTCGACCAGGGTCTGCTTGAACCCGCCACCCGCGCCGACGATGAGGATGATGCCCGCGACCGGGCCGAGCGAGTCACCGACCACAGTGGACAGCTTGTCGCGGCCGAGCCCGGCCGGGCGGCCCAGCAGCACCATGCCGACCAGGACCGCCACCAGCAGCGCGATCAGCGGGTCGCCGACGAAGTCGAGGATCTTGCGGGCCTGGCTGTCCTTGGCCAGCAGGATGTCGGAGAGCGCTTTCGCCAGCATGAGCACGACCGGCAGCAGCACCGTCGTGAGCGTCGCGGCGAAGCTCGGGCGCGGCTTGCCGGTGTCCGCGCGCTCGGGAATCAGGCGCTCGGGCGGCGCGGCGTCCGGCACCAGCCGGGCGGCCAGCTTGCCGAACAGCGGGCCCGCGATGACCAGCGTCGGGATGCCGACGAGCAGGCCGAACGCCAGCGTGATCCCGACGTTCGCGTTCAGCGCGCCCGCCGCGGCGAGCGGGCCGGGGTGCGGCGGGACGAGGCCGTGCAGCACCGAAAGCCCGGCCACCGCGGGAATTCCCAGCAGCATCAACGGTTTCCCGGTGCGCTTGACCGCGAGCAGCACCACCGGGATCAGCATGACGAGCCCGATCTCGAAGAACATCGGCAGCCCGATCAGCGCGGCGACGAGCGCCATCGCCCACGGGAGGCTCTTGTCGCGGGCCTTGCCGAGCACGGTGTCGACGATCTGGTCGGCGCCGCCCGAGTCGGCCAGCAGCTTGCCGAGCATCGCGCCGAGCGCGATCAGGATGCCGACCGACGCGACCGTGCTGCCGACGCCGGTCGTGAAGCTCTTGAGCAGCTTGTCGACCGGCATCCCGGCGGTCAGCCCGAGCACGAGCGAGCCGAGCACCAGCGACAGGAACGGGTGCAGCTTCACCTTGGTGATCAGCACGACGATGACGGCGATCGCGACGACGGTCGCGGCGATCAGGCGGGTGTCGTGGCCGGTCCAGGCGGCGGCGAGGGTGGTCATGAGCGCTCCCGGAAAGCGGTGAGGGCGGCGTCGGTGATGGCGGCGGGCGACTCGCGGATGTCGAAGATCGCGCCGGGCTCGTCCGGCTCGAGGGGTTCGAGGTCGGCGAGCTGGGAGTCCAGCAGCGACACCGGCATGAAGTGACCCGAGCGCGACTGCATGCGCTCGGCGAGGACCTCGCGGTCCCCGTGCAGGTGGGCGAACCAGACGTTCCCGCCGGTCCGCAGCACGTCCCGGTACCGGCGCTTGAGCGCGGACGACGTCACGACACCCCCGGCGGCCTGGTGCTCCCGGATCCAGCCGGCGATGGCCTCGAGCCAGGGGGCGCGGTCCTCGTCGGTCAGCGGGTGCCCCGCGGTCATCTTGTCGATGTTGGCCTTCGGGTGGAACGTGTCCGCCTCGGCGTATTCGACGTCCAGCGCCCGCGCGAGCGCGGTCCCGATCGTCGTCTTCCCGGAGCCTGACACCCCCATCACCACGATGACGGTCATCCGCACCTCCCACGTCGTTGTGCCCAGGAGAGTCAAACTCAAAAGTACTACTTATTCAAGATGAAGTACTACTTAATCGAGTCAGATGACTAGGTTGGGTGAGGTGAGGCACGAGCAGGTACTGGACGAGCTGGGCGCGGCGATCGCGAACGGATCGCTGCCCCCGGGCACCGTCTTGCGCTCCGAAGAGCTGCAAGAGCGCTTCGGAGCTTCGCGGACGGTGGCCCGCGAGGTCGTCCGGGTCCTGGAGACGATGCGGCTGACGAGCAGCAAGCGCCGGGTCGGGGTGACCGTCCGCGAGACGGCGGAGTGGAACCACTACGACCCGCGGCTGATCCGCTGGCAACTCGACGGGCCGGGCCGCCCGGCGGCGCTGGCCACGCTGAACGAGCTCCGGTCGGCGATCGAACCCTGCGCGGCCCGGTACGCGGCTTTGCGGGCGACGCCGGAGGAGCGAGGTCGGCTCGGGGCGTTGGGGGAGCGGCTGGCGCGGACTGCCCGGGCGCGGGACCTGCCGACTTTCCTCGAGTTCGACATCGCTTTTCACGACCTGCTGCTGAGTGCTTCGCGGAACCCGATGTTCGCGCAGCTGTCGGAGGTCGTGGCGGAGGTGCTGACGGGGCGGACGGGGCACGGGTTGATGCCCCCGGAGCCGCAGCCCGAGGCGGTGGCGCTGCACTTGGAGGTGGCGGCGGCGGTGGCGGCGGGGGAGGCGGACCGGGCCGAGCGGGCGATGCGGGACATCGTGGTGCAGGCGCGGGAGGAGATCGCGGCCCTGGTGGAGTAGCCCGAGGCCGGCGGGTGGACTGTCGTGCGAATGTCGGCCAGGCGGGGCCAGATGGGGTGCTCGGGCGGTTGGTGGGAGTGGACCGTCGTGCGGATGCCGGAGAGCCGGTGAGGCGGGTGCTCGTGCGGCGGCCGGTCGGTCGGTGAAGGTGGGCTGTCGTCCGGATGCCGGTGAGGCGGACGCTCGTGTCGCAGCCGGGCGGTCGGTCGTGCGGCGCCGATGAGGTGGGTCCCGCGGTCGTCGTGCGGTGCGTGAGCCGAGGCGGACATCGGCCGGGCGGCGGTCGCGCGAGGCGAGTGCAGGTGGTCGTCGTGCGAGCCGGTGGGGCAGGCGGACACGCCGCGAGGCGGGTTCCGGGGTCGAGTAGCCTCCTCAGGAACTGCAGTTTTCTTCCGCCGGGGGGCACGGGTGAGCGCGGCGCGCGCGATCGGACTGGTCTTGGGTGTGGCGGCCGACGGCGCCCTCGGCGACCCCCGCCGCCGTCCGCCCGTCACGGCTTTCCGGCGGCTCACCCCCGGCCGTGGCGCTCTCGTCGCGGGTGCCGCCGTCGTGGGTGGCGTGCTGATGGAGCGGGCCGGTCGCGGGCGGCCGCTCGTCCAAGCCTCGGCGACGGCCGTCACGACGTGGGCGGTCCTCGGGGCCGCCGGGCTGGCCGTGCAAGGCACCGAACTCGCGCGTGACCTCGAAGAGTGCCGCTTCGAGCCGGCGCGCACGACACTGTCCGAATTGGACCCGCGGGTCGCCGACGGCCTCGGGGCGATCGCGTTGTCCCGCGCCTCGGTCGAGACGCTGGCGGAAAACACCTCCGACGCCGTCGTCGCCCCGCTGGTGTGGGGCGCGCTCGCGGGCGTTCCCGGGCTGGCCGGGGCGCGCGCCGTGAGCCTGCTGCGCCGGGCCCGCGTCGGGCGGCGGGGGCACTGGGCGATCGATCGGCTCGACGAGCTCGTCCACCTGGTCCCGACCCGCGTGGCGGCGGCGTTGACCGTCCTGGCGGCCCCGGTCGTCGGCGGCTCGGCCGGTGGCGCCTGGCGCGCGTGGCGCCGCGACACGATCGCCCACCCGAGCCCGAACGCGGGGCGCGTCGAGGCGGCGTTCGCGGGCGCGCTGGAGGTCCGCGTCGGCGGCCGGACGGTGTACCCGCACGGCGTGGCCGAGCTGCCGGTCCTCGGCGTCGGGCGCAACCCGGACGCCGGTCACGTGACGCGGGCCGTCGAGCTGTCCCGGGTCGTCGGCTGGCTGGCCGCCGTGACCTCGGTGGTGCTGGCCGTCGTGGCGGGCTTGCGGCGCCGCTCGCGCTGAGCTGTCCACAGGGGCGGCCGGGTGTGGACAACCGGGCGGCTTCGCTTGCGCTGGGGCAGTTTTGTCGTGGGGCACCGATAGACTGGCCTAGGGGCCGCCTCCAGGGATAGGGCGGGGGCCGCTCGTGCTTGGTCGCCGCGGCACAACCGACAGCGTCGGCAGCATGGGCACCTCGTGGACGCTTAGGTCCAAGCACGACGACGACGGCCCGGGCGGCTCGTTCGTCGTCGGCGAGGAGTTCGAGATCCACACGAACGTCGCCGGTCAGGTCTGGACGATCACCTTCGCCGACAACGGCCTGGTCTTCTTCACCGGCGACGACGTCTCGACGCCCGCCGGGATCCGGGAGCAGCACCCGACCGTCAACCAGCCCGGCCGGGTCCAGCACATGACCGTGCACGCGCTGAACCACGCCACCGGCGAGACCATCGACGGCGACCTGGCCGTGCAGCCGGTCGCGGCCTGCGGAGGCTGACCCGAAGGCGACTGACCGAACGCGGCTGAGGGGGCGTCCCCTCAGCCGCGGCGGCGCAGCTGCGTCGCCGCCTCCGTGTCCAGCCGCCCGCCGCGCTCGGTCAGCCGGGCGCCGATCCGGTCCCGGTCCTCGGCCGTCTTGTTGCCGCCGAACTTGAACTTCGCCCGGACGCCGGTGATCGTGAACTCGATCCCGCGGATCCCCGGCAGCAGCCGCTTGTCCGGCGCCTCCGTGGCGCTGACCGCGGCCCGCGCGCCGTCGGGCTCGAAGTGCCGCAGCTGCTCGTCCAGCAGTGCCGCCTTCGCCGCCGGGTCGTCGACCAGCCGGATGTCGCCCTCGAGCTGCACGGTCGCGTAGTACGACGTCGGCACCCCGCGCGCCGGGTCCGCGGTCGTGTTCCAGTCCGCGCGGATGTAGGTGTAGTCGTCGACCACCGTCAGCAGCGCCCGCGGGTGCTCCTCCAGCAGCGGCCAGATCGGGTTGGGCCGCGCCAGGTGCGTGACGACCGTGCGGTCGCCGTCGAACGCGAAGTGCGCCGGGGTCACCACCGGCAGGTCGCGCCCGGTGCCGCCGGCGATCAGCTGGCCGAAGTCGTGCGAGGACAGCCACTCCCGCCATTCGGAGTCGTCGGCGGCGTCCCAAGGGTGGATCAGCATGCCCGCAGTGTCACCCGGGCAAGTGGCCGCGCCGAAGGGCCATTTCCGGCTTACTTCTGATGGCCACTTTCGGCGAGTTCGTCCTCGGCCAGGATCTCCGCGACCGACTTGCGGCGCGCCGGCGTCGGCGACGAATCGAGCGCGCCGCCGGGCTTCAGCTCGCGCACGGTGAAGTACAGCCAGCCGAGCAGCGCCATCGCGCCGAACGCGATCCACTGCAGCGCGTACGACAGGAACGGTCCCGAGTCCGTCTGCGGCAGCGGCAGCGCGCCGAGCACGCCGGGCTGGCCGGTGTCGAGCTGGAAGTAGCCCGGCCGGATGTCGAGCTTCGCCGCCCGCGCGACGACCCGCGAATCGACGACGTAGCTCTGCAGCCGCCCGCCAGTCGAGGCGTCGGCGAACGCGTCGCGGTTCTTCGGGTCCGTTTCGTCGGCGCGCGCCCGCGCGGTCACCGTCACGACGCCGGGTGGCGGCGGCGCGAACGGCAGCGCGCCGGACTTGCTGTCGAGCCGGACGTAGCCGCGGTCGACGAGCACGACGGTGCCGTCGGTGGTCTGCAACGGCGTCAGCACCTCGAAGGCGCCCTCGCCCTGCACCGTCCGCAGCCGCGCGACGACCTCCTTGTCCGGCAGGTACCGGCCGGTGATCGAGACGAGGTGCCATTCGGTCTGCGGGCCGATCACGCTCCCCGGCGGCAGCAGCTGCGTCAGCGGCAGCGGCGCGGCCGTGAACGACGTCTCCAGCGCGGAGTTCTGCTGCTCGCGTTCGGTGTTGCGGCTGAACTGCCACGGCGACAGGAGCGTGAAGCAGCAGACGGCGAAGGTGAACACCACCGCCGTCAGAGCCAGCCACCCGGGCTTGAGCAGGAACCGCAACCGCACCCCACCACGGTAGGCCGTGCCCCGGCCCGGCCGCGTCCCGGCCTCCGCCACCTGTGACGGAGGCCGGGACGAACGGGACTCAGCGGTCGAGCCGCCACTGCTGGCTCAGGTTCCCGGCGACGCAGGCGGCCGTGATCACCCGCGTGCCCGGGTCGTTGGAGCCCAGGTCGGCGCACAGGCCGTTGTGGTTGCGCAGCGTGCCGTCGCCCTTGAGGAACCACTGCTGGCTGACCGCGCCCGCCCGGCACGCGACCATGATCACCCGCGTGCCGGGGGCGTCGGACCCGAGGTCGGCGCACAGGCGGTTGGTGTTGACGAGCGTGCCGCCCAGGAGGCCCCAGCGCTGGCTGACCAGGCCTTCGCCGCAGGTCACGACGGTGATCGGGGTCTTCTCGGCGTTGGAGCCCAGGTCGGCGCAGAGCCCGTTGTGGTTGCGCAGCGTGCCGTCGCCCTTGAGGAACCACTGCTGGCTCAGGTTGCCGGCGACGCAGCCGGTGACGAGCAGCGCCGCGCCCGCCGCGTTGCTGCCGATGTCGGCGCAGGTGCCGGCCGCCGTCCGCAGCGTGCCGTCGCCGGGGAAGCGCCACTGCTGCTCCGGGACCCCCGTGCAGGCGGCGGTCACGACCGACGTCCCGGTCACGGCGAGGCAGAGGCCGGCCGCGGTGCGGACCGTGCCGTCCCCGGGGAGCGTCCACCGCTGCCCGGCGTTGTCCGCCGCGCACGCCGCGGTGGTCACCTGGGTGCCGGCGCCGGTGCACAGGCCGTTGAAGTTGCGGATCGCGTACGGCGGGATCTGGGCGCGCACCCAGTCCGTGAGGTCGTCGAGCCGGGTTTCCGTGGTGCCGTTGCGCGTTTCGGTCTCGCCGATGCAGCCGTGCTGCCACGACGCGTTGTTGATCGCGACCAGCTCGGTCACGCCGCCGGTCTCGCGCAGCGCCGGACCGCCCGCGTCACCCTTGCAGGTGGTGGCGTCGGCCGTGACGTTCAGCGTGGTCGCGGTGCTCGAGGCGACGGTGAAGGGGGCGGTCGACAACCGGTCCGGCACCCATTCGGTCGCGGTCCGGCCGTAGCCGGCGAGCCGCAGGGTTTCGCCGGTGCTGACGGGCGAGGTCCCGAGGGCGACCGGCGCGACGGTGAAGACGGGCGCGTCGAGCCGGGCCAGGACGAGGTTCCGGTCCGGCCGCGGCACGAGCGAGGCGACCGCGGTGGTCCGGCCCCCGACGGTCACGGTGGCCGCGGCCGGCGGCGGGCCCGCGGGCGTCGCGGCGTCGCCGAAGCAGGTCGTGGCGGTGAGCACCCACTGCGGCGCGACGAGCGCCCCGGTGCAGCCCCGCCCGGCGGTGTTCACCTTGGCGACGTACGAATACGTTCCTTCGGCGGCTTGACTTCCCCCGGCGATCGCTCCGGCCGGACCGGCGGCCACGAAGCCGGCCGCGGTCACGAGCGCCAAAACGCCCGAAATCCTTTTGAGCACGCGTTTTCCCCTCATCGACGACGATGCCGGAGGGCTTATCGGGCGCGCCCCGCGCAACCGTACGAAGATCGGCTGTGACGCCGGTCACCGCTCGGCGCGGACCCAGTCGAGCAAGCCGGGCACCGCGCGTTCGACCATGCCGAGGACGTCCTCGAAGCCGTCGTCGCCGCCGTAGTAGGGGTCCGGGACCTCGGCGCCTTCGGGCGCGGACGGGTCGAACGAGCGCAGCAGCCGCACCTTGGCGGGGTCTTCGACCCGCGACCGCAGGAACTCGGCGTGCCCTTCGTCGGCGGCCAGCAGCAGATCGGCGGCGAGGTCTTCGCCGGAGACTTCGGAGGCGACGTGCGCGGTGGGGTAGCCGTGCGCTTTCAGCGTCGCGCGAGCACGTTTGTCGGCGGGTTCCCCGGCGTGCCACGGCCCGGTACCGGCACTGGTGACGCGGACGGCATCGCCGAGGTGAGCTTCTTCGAGCTTGGCCCGGAACACCAGTTCGGCCATCGGGGAGCGGCAGATGTTGCCGGAGCAGACGAAGACGATGTGGGTCACGTGCGCGAGCGTAACCGGCCGGTTCACCCGGTCACCCGCTCGCTCGGCGGTCTCGATCAGTCCGCCGGCCACTCGTACGACAGTTGGTAGAGGCTGGCCGGGAGCACGATGTCGTTCATCTCCAGTGCCCTGCCACCGGTTCCGTAGGCCACGCGCGTGACCGTCAGGACCGGGACGCCGCCGGCGAGCTGGAGCAGCGACACTTCGTCCGGAGTCGGCATCCGGGCGCCCACGTGCTCGGCGAACGAGCCGATCACGTGCCCCGCCTCTTCGAGGCGAGCGTAAGTTCCGCCGTCGCCCGTGTTGATCTTCTCGATCGCGGTGCCCCGGGTCAGTTCACGCGGCAGCCGGGACACCGCGAGCTGAGCCACCAGTCCGTCGGCCCGCATCACCCGATCCCTTACGGTCACGTCGGTTCCGACCGGTACCTGCAGATATCCGGCTGCCCGTTCGTCGGCGCGTTCGAAGCGGACCTTGACGTTGCTCGCCGCGGTGAACCCCTTCGCCTTCGCTTCGGCCATGAACGCGCCTTCGTTCCGTTCGCGCGCATCACGGGAAAGCCGGGCGCGCGCGAGCCGCTGGATGTTCGACGGTGGGCGCACGAACACGCCACGGCCGTGCTCGACGTCCACCACGCCTTCGGACCGCAGGAGGTTCACCGCCTCACGGACGGTCGGCCGCGAAACGCCATAGGTGTCGATCAGCTCGCGTTCACTCGGAAGCTTGGCTCCAGGCGCGTATTCGCCAGCATCGATCTTCCGGCGAAGATCGGTCGCGACCTGCCGGAACGCGGGAACTCCACTCGTACGGTCCACCATGCGGAACATTCTCCACTCGTCAACTCGTCTTGACCAGTCGACGATCGCGTGTGACCGTTGTCTTATCAAGACGTCATGACGAGTTTGAGGCGGTGCTCCGGTGAGTCTGATCGTCTACCTGGACAAGGCCCGGATCCAGCCAGCCTCGACGACATCTGGCACTGGGTTGCCGATATCGACTTCGGCAACGGCATCCTCACCACGCTGTGCGGCGAGGAGCACGAGGTCGTCTTTGAGAACTACGCGCGAAGGCCTCCGCTGAAAACCTGCTGGGAGTGCGACCTGGCTTACCGGCGGGCGATGCGGATCAGCGTCGGCCGGACTCATCCGGCCCTGGCCGCCCAGTGCGAGACCCTTCGTGGAATGCCCCCTTCGCCTGCGTAACCGGCTGGTTCACCCCGTCACCCGCTCGCTCGGCGGTACCCGCGGCCCGCGACCGGCACTTAGCGTGATCACGCGAGGACGCGAACCGGAAGGAAAGCGATCATGCACGGATGCTGCTCGAAGTGCACCGGTCAGGGCTGCGGCTGCTGCGGCAACTGCAACTGACGCCCCACGCGGCGCTCACGGCGGCGGCGGCCAGACGCCGCCGGGGCGCCTCCCCGGCTCGCGCAGGCAGCCGCTGCCGAGGGCCCCTCAGCCCAAGCAGGTAGCCGACGTCGCCGTGCCGAGGGCGCGGGTGTGCAGTGCGTCGAAGTGGTGGACGACGTCCGTCACCCCCGCCGCCACCAGCTGGCGCGCCGGGCACGAATGCGCCGCCCGTACCGCGGAAGTCGCCGCCAGCTCCGTCAGCAACCCCGTGTTCAGCCGGTCGATCACCGGGCGGATCACCGCGAGATCCGGGCGGGGCGAAGGAACTTCCGCCGGGTGCGCGTCCCAGCGCGTGTAAAGCCCGCGCTGCACCACCTTGTTCGCCTCGATCTGCGCGCGGAAGAACCGCACCGCGTCCGCCGGGGCCAGGCCGAGGCCCGGGGCGCGCGCCGAAACCGAGTCGTAGATCTGCTGTTCGCGCACCGGGTCGTCGATCGGTGACGGCGTTCCGTACTTCGCCGCCGCCACCTGATCGGCTATTTCCACGCGCTGCGCGGCCAGGTCGGTGAGCCGCCACAAGCCAGGGGGAGAAGCCGACGCCGGGAGCGCCGCCACCAGAAGACCGGACACCACCGCGAAGAGCACAGCCAGTACCCGCATGGCGCACGACCGTACATGCGAAGATCCCGGGATGCCCGCACTCTCCGAAGTCATCACCGTGCTGGAGCAGGCCTACCCGCCCGCGCTCGCCGAGTCGTGGGACGCCGTCGGCCTCGTCTGCGGCGATCCGGCCGAGCCCGTCACGCGCGTGCTCTTCTGCGTCGACCCGGTCGCCGAGACCGTCGACGAAGCCGCCGACCTCGGCGCGCAGCTGATCGTCGCGCACCACCCGCTGCTCCTGCGCGGGGTGCACGGCGTCCCGGCCGACACCGCCAAGGGCGCGCTCGTGCACCGGATGATCCGCGCCGGTATCGCCCTCTACTGCGCCCACACCAACGCCGATTCGGCCGACCCCGGTGTCTCCGACGCGCTCGCGCAGGCGATCGGGCTCCGCGTGACCGGCCCGCTCGCGCCCAACGCCGACGGCGTCACCGGCATCGGCCGCCTCGGCGAGCTGCCCGAGCCCGAGCCGTTCGCGATGTTCGTGCAGCGGGTCGCCGACGCGCTGCCCGAGACCGTGCCCGGGGTGCTCGGGGCGGGCGATGAGGACCGGTTGATCCGCACCGTCGCCGTCTCCGGCGGGGCCGGCGACTCCTACCTGAAGCAGGCCACCGCGGCCGGGGTCGACGCCTACGTCACCGCCGACCTGCGCCATCACCCCGCCGGTGAGCACCTCGCCGGGGCGCACCCGGTGCCCGCGCTGGTCGGGCTGACCCACTGGGCCAGCGAATGGCCGTGGTGCGGGCAAGCCTCGGCGGTCGTGGCGCGAGCGTTTGCGGGTAACGTCGACATCTGCGTCTCCACGCGGTGCACCGACCCGTGGAACGTCCGCGCCGAGCGCACATCGAATTAAGAGGAGCACCGTGAAGGCCGAACCCGCCGTGCAGCGCCAGTTGCTCGAGCTCGCCAAGGTGGACGCCGAGCTCTCGCGCACCGCGCACCGCCGCCGCACCCTGCCGGAGCTGGCCGAGATCGACGCGGGGGAGAAGCTCGCCCGCGAGCGCCGCGACGCGCTCGTCTCGGTGGAGACCGCCGCCTCCGACCTGGACCGCGAGGTCGCCCGGCAGGAGAAGGAGATCGAGTCGGTGCGCGCCCGGGAGGACCGCGACCGCAAGCTCCTCGCGTCCGGCTCGGTGAACTCGAAGCAGATGACCGACATCGAGCACGAACTGCAGACGCTGGAACGGCGCCAGCGCGCGCTCGAGGACGACCTGCTGGAGCTGATGGAGCAGCGCGAGGCGCTGGGCCTGGACGCGCAGCGCACCGGCGCCGAGGTCGACAAGGCCGAAGCCGAGGTCGCCGCCGCGATCGTCCGCCGCGACGAGGCGTTCAAGGACCTCGACACCATCCGCGCCCGCCGCGACGAGGACCGCGCGAAGCTGCTGCCGCGTTTCCCGGAGCCGCTGCTCAAGCTGTACGAGCGGGTCCGTGAGCACAAGGGCATCGGTGCCGCCCTGCTCCGCGCCCGTCGGTGCGGTGCCTGCCAGCTGGAGATGGACCGCAACACCGTCAACGAGATCAAGGGCTCGCCCGAGGACGAGGTCATCCAGTGCGAGAACTGCGGCGCGATCCTGGTCCGGACCGTGGAGTCGGGTCTGTGACCTCGCACGTCGTCATCGAGGCCGACGGCGGATCCCGGGGCAACCCCGGGCCCGCCGGATACGGCGCCGTGGTCAAGGACGCCGACGGAGAGGTGCTCGCCGAGCGCAAGGAAGGCCTCGGCGTCGTCACCAACAACGTCGCCGAGTACCGCGGGCTGATCGCCGGGCTGGCCGCCGCGGCCGAGCTCGGTGCGTCCACTGTGGACGTCCGGATGGACTCGAAGCTCGTGGTGGAGCAGATGTCCGGGCGCTGGAAGATCAAGCACCCGGACATGCAGCCGCTGGCCGAGCGGGCCAAGGAGCTGGCCGCCGGGTTCACGCGCGTCAAGTACGAGTGGATCCCGCGCGCGCAGAACTCCCACGCCGACCGCCTGGCCAACGAGGCCATGGACGAAGCCGCCGGCAAGCCCGCCACGGCGAAGCCGCCGAAGCTGCCGACCCGCAAGCCGGACCGCGCGACGGTGGCCTGGACCGGTGCGAAGGGCACGCCGACCCGGCTGCTCCTGCTGCGCCACGGCCAGACGGAGATGTCGGCGCTGCGCCGCTACTCCGGCCGCGGCGACGTCCCGCTCACCGAACTGGGCCGCGCGCAGGCCGCGGCGGCGGCGAAGCGGCTGGCCGCGATGGACGGCCTGGTCGTCGACGGCGAGGCCGTCCCGATCATCTCCTCGCCGCTGACCCGCACGAAGCAGACCGCGCAGGCCGTCGCCGACGCGCTCGGCGGCCGCGTCGAGACCCACCCCGGCCTCATCGAGACCGACTTCGGCGACTGGGAAGGCCTGACGTTCGCCGAAGCCGCCGACCGCGACCCCGAGCTGCACGGTTCGTGGCTGGGCGACAGCGCGGTGCCGCCCCCGGGCGGCGAGAGCTTCGACGTCGTCCACCGGCGCGTCCGCAAGGCCCGCGACGAGCTGATCGCCGAGCACGGCGGCCGGACGTTGCTGCTGGTCAGCCACGTGACGCCGATCAAGACGCTGCTGCGGATGGGCCTCGACGCCGGCCCGCAGCTGCTGTTCCGGCTGCACCTGGACCTGGCGTCGCTGTCGATCGTCGAGTTCTACCCGGACGGCAACGCGTCGGTCCGCCTCGTCAACGACACCTCGCACTTGTCCTGACCGGTCGAATGTGGGGTGGATCACGCTCAATGCCGACGCGTGGCCGACCCCCGATGGGGTATTGGCTACAGTGTCTCGACCGCGTCGCCGCGGTGGCGGGTCTCCAGCTCGACCCACTTCAGGGGGCGCCGGCTCGCGCGTATCCCACCGGCAGAAGCCTGCGGGCGGAACAGTGACGAGGACATGACGGCTAGCGCACTCACCGAGACCTCTCCGAGCGACGTCCCCGAGGACCCCGTGCCCGCGACGACCGCGCGGAGCTGGGGCGCGCGGCTCGCGCCGGTGCTGGCCGTGCTCACCGGCGTCGCGGCGGTCGCCGTGCACGCGATCCGCTACGGCCACTGGATCGTCGACGACGCCGCCATCACGTTCTCCTACGCCCGCAGCTTCGCCGACGGCCTCGGCCCGGTGCTGCAGCCGGGCGCCCCGCCGGTCGAGGGCTTCTCCGACCCGACGTGGATGGTGCTGCTCGGCCTCGGCAAGCTCGTCGGCCTCTTCGACCACGGCTCCCTCTTCGGGCTGCCCGACTACGTGCTGTTCCCGAAGGTGCTGGGCCTGCTGTTCACCGGCGGCATCCTGACCGCGTGCCACTTCGCCGCGAAGCAGATCTTCACCCGCTTCGCGTGGCTGGCCACGCTGATCGCCGGCCTGACGCTGGCGACGATCCCGTCGTTCGTCATCTGGGTCGTGTCCGGCCTGGAGAACTCGCTGTTCGCGTTCGCGGTGGTCACGCTGGGCGTGACGCTGTTCATCGCGGTGCGCAACGACCGCCTGCTGACCCCGAAGGTCGCGATCTGGGCGGGCGTCATGGTGGCGTTCGCCGCGCTGACCCGGCCGGAAGGCCTGATCTACGCGGGCGCGTACCCGCTGGCGGCGCTGTTCCTGCTGCGCGGCGGCCTGTTCTGGAAGAGCTTCCGCCTGGCCCTGCTGTCGGTGGCGGCGTTCGCGGTGCCGTTCGGCGCGTACGTCGTCTGGCGCCACGCCGAGTTCGGGCGGCTGCTGGCCAACCCGTCGGTGGCGAAGCAGCAGGGCCTGCCGGGCTTCGACGCGGTGAAGCGCCCCTTCGAGCTGGTCGGCTACGCGGGCTGGGCCGGCGTGGCCGTGCTGGCGCTCGTGCTCGCGTTCGCGCTGGTCAAGGCCCCGTGGCGGCGTTCGCTGATCGCGCTGCTGGTGCCGCTGGGGCTCGGGATCGTCGCGTACGGCGTGATGGTCCCGGACTGGATGTACCAGCACCGCTTCGCCAGCCCGATCTGGCCGCTGGCGGTCATCGCGGGCACGCTGTCGGCGGGCGAGCTGCTGCGCCACCGCCAGGCCCTGCTGCGCGTCGGCGTGGTCGTCGTCCTGGTGGGCGCGTTCATCCCGTCGGCGATCGGCTTCGCGTCGGCGGCGGACAAGTTCGCGAAGAACCCCAACATCACGGCGTGCCTGGTGGCGGACCGCTTCGGCCGCGGCTTCAACACGTACGCGGACATCCTGGGCATCCAGAAGGCGTCGCTGCTGCTGCCGGACCTCGGTGGTTCGTCGATGACCAGCCGCCTGGAGCTGGTCGACATGGCGGGCCTGGTCAACAAGCCGATCGCGGACCTGGTCCACGACAACGACCTGGCGGGCCTGCGCAACTACGTGTTCGACACGGTGAAGCCGACGTTCATCCACTCGTGGGGCCCCTGGGCGGCGGGGAACGGCATCGCTCTGGACCCGCGCTTGGACCGTGACTACGTGCTGATCTACAGCTCGCCGATCGAAGGCCTGCGCAACGGCGACTGGGTGCGCCGCGACGCGGTGACGGACCCGGCGAAGCTGAAGGCGGCGCAGGACTACGCGGCGAAGACGATCCCGGCGGTGGCGGCGGACCGCTTCGGCGGGCCTTTGGACGACTGCGGGGCGACGATGAAGCCGGGCCAGACGATCACGATGCCCAGCTGAGTCAGGGGTTGTTCGCGGCGCGGAAGGCGTCGATCTGCCGCTGGACGCGCTCCGGCGCGTCGAGGTTCTCGACCACCCTCGACACGCGGTGGAGTTCTCGAGGTCGCCAGTGGTCCGGCGGGACCTTCAGCAGGGCGACCAGCAGGGCACCGGGGTAGCAGTCGCCTTCGGCGAGCGGATCCCGCTCCAGGAAGTCGAGCGCGAGGGGCACCAGCAGCTCGATGCCCACGTGCTGGAGCAGCAGGAGCCGCAGGTCCTCGGCGCCCAGGTCACCGACCGGCTTGCGCCGGAGTTCGTGCGCGGTCCGGACCAGCCGGGTCGAGTCAGCGGGCGGAGCGTCCCAGGTGTGGCCCTCGAGCTGTTCGAGGCTCAGCGACATGTCGACCACGGCTCAGCTCGCCAGGCTCAGGCTCAGCCACAACGCCCCGGTCGCCGCGGCCAGGCACAACGGCGTCGTGATGATCCCCAGCGCGTGGAAGGTGCGGGCCGACGGGGGTGCCGGGAGCGTCCGGCGCCACAGCAGCGTCGCCAGTGAACCCAGGTAGGTCGCGTTCGGGCCGATGTTCACGCCCAGCAGGACCGCCAGCAGCACGCCCGGGGCCGGGTGCGGGCCGAGGACCGACAGCAGGATCAGCGTCGCCGGCAGGTTGTTGACCAGGTTGGCCAGCAGCGCCGCCACCCCGGCCGCGATCAGGAGGTCCGGCAGGCCGGTCGACGTCGGCAGGAGGTCGCCGAGGAGGCCGCCCAGGACGTGCTCCGACACCGCCTCCACCACGACCGCCAGGCCCAGCACGAACAGGCACAGCTGCGGCGAGGCCTCGGTGACCAGCTGCCACGGCCGGATCTTGCCCCTCGCCAGTGCCCGGACGCCCAGGATCAGCGCCGCGAGCGCCGCGATCCACACCGGTTCGACGTGGCCGAGCTGGCCGACGCCGAAGCCCACCAGCGTCAGGACGAGGACGACCAGTGCGAACGTCGGCGTTTCGAGGTGCTGCTTCGGTTCGGCGGTCTCGCGGGGCCGCAGGTCGGCGGCGAAGAACCGCAGGAACACCGCCAGCTCGATGGCGATCGTGACCAGCCACGGCAACGCCATCAGCGCGGTGAACCCGGCGAACGTCAGCCCCGACGCGGCGAACGCCAGGAGGTTCGTCAGGTTGGACACCGGCAGCAGCGTCGACGCGGAGTTGGCCA
Organism: Amycolatopsis sp. FBCC-B4732; assembly: GCF_023008405.1. NCBI lineage: Bacteria > Bacillati > Actinomycetota > Actinomycetes > Pseudonocardiales > Pseudonocardiaceae > Amycolatopsis > Amycolatopsis sp. FBCC-B4732. Next base: position 7,030,670 of record NZ_CP095376.1, on the reverse strand, counting down.
GGTGCGCGCACGCGTAGACGTGCGGGCGGGGCGGGAGTTCGAGGCTCTTCGCCGTCGCGAGGACGACCGGGGTGAGCAGGACGACGGTGGCGTCCAGGCTGAGGATCGCGGTCACCCCGGCCGCGGCGGCGAAGGTGAGCACCAGCAGCCGCCGCGGTTTGCCGTGGCACGCCTCGGCCAGGCGGTTGCCGAGCCAGCTGAAGACGCCGTCGACACTGGCCAAAAAGGACAACAGGAGAATGGCGGCCAGAAAGCCCAGCGTCGGGAGGATCTCGACGGCCCGGTCGCCGGCCGCTTCGGGTCGCACGAGCCCGAGCAGCAGGGCGAGCCCCGCGGCCGGCACCGCGGCGACGGCTTCGGGCCACCCGCGCGGCCGGACGATGGCGAAGACCAGCACGACGGCCAGCAGCGCGAGGCTGCCCGCCCCTGCCCAGAAGTTCACGTGCTCACGCTAATCGACGCCCGCCGACGCGCCCCGCCTGACCACGGCGGCGGCCGGAGTGGTGGCGGCCCGGTTCTGTCGGTGCTCCCGGGTAGCGTGGAAAACGGGGGGCGCCCCCGCGAGCGCTCAGACCCCCAGCGGCTCCGGCGTCGCCGCACCTCGCGCCAGGTCCTGCTCCTTGGCCCGGATCACCGGCAGCACCTCCTTGCCGAAGTGCTCGACGTCCTCGAGGTAGTGCAGGAACCCGAGCAGCAACAGGTTCGCCCCGCGCTTCTTGTACTCGATCGCCCGGTCGGCGATCTGCTCCGGCGTCCCGATCAGCTTCGTCCGGAACCCGTCGTTGTACTGCACCAGGTCCTCGAACTCCGAGTCCGCCCACATCCCCTTCGAGTCCGAAGTGGACTTCCCCGCCTGCGCCACGGCCGACCGGAACCCTTCGACCGCCTCGACGTTGGCCTTGGCGACGATCTCCTTCAAGACCGCGCGGGCCTCGCTCTCGGAAGAACGGGCGATCACGAACCCGTTCAGTCCGAACCGGACAGTCCGGCCCGCGGAAGCCGCGTAGCCGCGAACCTCGGAAACCTGCTCGCTGAACCCGTCGAAGTCCTTGCCGTTGCTGAAGTACCAGTCCGACACGCTCCCGGCGAGCTTCCGAGCCGCCGTCGAATTTCCGCCCTGGAAGATCTCCGGGTGCGGGGCCGCCACCGGCTTCGGCTTGATGTCGAAGTCGTGGATGCGGTAGAAGTCCCCGCGGAACTCCGCGTGGTCGTTCGTCCAAAGTTCGCGCAGGACACGGATGAACTCCTCCGACCGCCGGTAGCGCTCGTCGTGCTCCAGCCACGGTTCGCCGAGGCCGGTGAACTCGCCCTTGAACCAGCCGCTGACCACGTTGACCGCCGCGCGGCCGCCGGAAATCACGTCGGCGCTGGCGATGAACTTCGCCAGCACGCCCGGGTGCCACAGACCCGGGTGGACGGCCGCGATCACCTTCAGCCGCTGCGTCGCGAGCAGCAGGGCCAGGCTGAACCCGGTCGATTCGTGCTGGTAGGAGGCACCGTAGCTGGCGGTGTAGCGAACTTGGGAAAGCGCGTACTCGAACCCGCTGTTCTCGGCCAGCACGGCCAGCTGCCGGTTGTACTCGTAACCCCAGTCCGTCCGCTGCTCGATGTCGGACGTGACGAGGCCACCGCTCACGTTCGGGACCCAGTAGGCGAATTTCAACGGCTCTTCGTACGACATGGCCCGAGTAGAGCAACGACCCGGAGACGGGTCAACGCGCGTCCGCACGGTGGGACTTGGCCAGCGCGCCACCGAGTTCCGCGCGGCCGGGGATGCCGAGCTTGCGGTACGCGCCCGACAGGTGCAGCTCCACCGTGCGCCGGGTCAGGTGCAGCGCCGTCGCGATTTCGCGGTTGGTCAGGCCCTGCGCGGCCATCACCGCGATGCGGTTTTCCTGCCGCGTCAACCCGTGTTCGTTGTCCTTGGCCGGGGTGAGCGCACGCCGGGACGAGCGCAGCTCCTCCGCCGCGCGCCGGGCGAGCGGGCGCGCGCCGCAGTGCTCGCTCAGCTCCACCGCCTGCCGCAGGGTTTCGATGGCCTTTTCGGACTGGCCGTGCCGCGCCTGCAGGCTGCCGAGCTCCGTCAACGCCGTCGCCAGCTGCAGCCGCGCCGGGGATGTCCGCAACGTCGTGATCGCCTTGGTCAGCGCGCGCTCGGCTTCGTCGTCCTCGCGCACGAGCCCCAACGTCGTCAGCGCCGTGCCCAGCGGCCGCGCCGCGCCCCAGCGGGCCGCCGCCGTGCTGTCCTCTTCCGCCAGCCGCGCCGCGTCGTCGGCCTGGCCGAGCGCCAGCGCCGCCCGCGCGGCGTGCGCGCGCCACGGCACGAACCCCGGGAACCGCATGCCGTGGTGGGCCAGCCGGCGCCCGCAGCTGAGCAGGTCCTCGAACCCGAACCGGGTGTACCCGGTGGCGACGCGCAGGCGGCCTCGCGCGTACAGCAGGTAGGTGTGGGTGAACAGGCCCTGGCTGGCGACGAAGTCCATCCGGTCCAGCAGCGACGTCGCCGCCTCGAACCGGCCGAGGTCCACCCAGCACTCGACGAGCTTCGCCGCGCACAGCACGCCGACCGGGCACGTCGTCGTGCCGCCGCGCTCGTCGAACCGGCGCAGCAGCGATTCGAAGTGGACGCTCGCGCGCTGCAGGTCGCCGCTGGCCTGCAGCGCGATCCCGCGGGCCAGGGTGGGCAGCGCGCCGTGCGGCACGTGCACGTCCCACGGCTCGCGCTCGACGTCGAGGGCGCGGCACAGCCGGTCGACGTGCGCGGGCTCGTCCGCGAGCACCGCGGTCGCCAGCGTGAAGAAGTAGTGCTGCTCGAACAGTTCGCTGTCGTCGCCGGACCCCTGCTTTCGGGGGTTCCGGGTGGCGGAGCCCCCGGCCTGAGGCGGAGCCTCAGCGAGCGACAGCGCGTCCGCGAAGTGGCCGAGGGCGTCCTGCGCCGACTCGCCGCTGCGGACGGCGTCGAGCGCCAGCAACGCCGAGCGGCTGCGCTGCGCCGCCGGGTCGGTCAGCGGCGCCCACTGCTCCTCGAAGTCGCGGAACTCCGGGGGCGGGCCCAGCCGGCTGCCCGCCTCGGCGAGGTAGGTCACGCACAGCAGCGGCCACACGGCGTCCGGGCCGCCGGCGTCGAGCCGCGCCGCGATCTGGCCCGCCGCGCTGATCCCGAGCCGGGCGTCCTGCCCGCCGCAGAGCGACAGCAGCATCGCCGTGGCGATGACCGCGGCGGTCTCGCGGTTGCCGATCGTGTCGACGGCTTCCCGCACCCGCTTCGCCGCGGCCGGCGGGTCGACCTGGAACTCCGCGTGCGCCAGCTGCAGCAGCACGGCGACCCGGCGCCCGGACGACAGCCGTTCGGCCAGCGCCCGCCGCAGGTGCCGCGCGGCCAGCTCGGGCCGTCCGGAGAACACGGCGTCGCGCGCGCTCAGCCGCAGCACGTCCACGCCCCACGGGATCCGGATCGACGTCGCTTCCAGCAGGTGCGCGGCGACGCGCTCGACCGGCGCGCCCGTCTCCGACAGCAGCTTCGCCGCCCGCCCGTGGTTGACCGCGCGGGTCGTCTGCGGCATGTCCTTGAGCAGGGAGTTGCGGACGAACGAATAGGTCAGCACCGGCTGGTTGCTGTTGGTGAGCACGTGCAGCCGGACCATCGTGTCGATCGCCTGCAGCGCGTCGAGCTCATCGACGCCGGCGAGCTGGGCCAGCAGGTCGAACCCGGCGTCCTCGCCGAGGATGGCCGCCGCGTGCAGGATCTCCGCCGCGTGCGGGAACTCCTGCATCCGCGTGTGGAGCACCTGGCCGATCAGCGACGAGCCGAGCTCGTGCGGGTCCGCGCCGGGCAGCAGCCGCGGGCGCAGGGCCTGCAGCAGGTACGGGTTGCCGCCGGTCGCCTCGCGGCAGGCGGTGGCGAGCTCGCCGGGGGCGAGACCGAGGATTTCGGCCGCGGCGGCGTCGCCGAGGCCGTTCAGGGTGATCGACGCCGGCGTGCAGCCCGCCATCTCCAGCAGCGCGACCTCGTGGTGCGGCGGGTGCCCGGTCAGCGCGGTCAGGATGATCAGCACCGGCAGGTCGAGCACGCGGTTGCGGATGTAGGCGAGGCACCGCATGGACCAGGCGTCGGCGAGGTGGACGTTGTCGATGCCGAGGAACAGCGGGCCGCGGCCGGCGGCCTCGCGCACGAGCCCGAAGAAGAGTTCGAGCGCTTCGCTCTCCCCGGCCGGTCCGCACAGCTCGGTGGCGCTCGGGCGCGGCGTGCCCGGGGCGCTCAGCGCGTCCGCGAGCTGGCGGGCGAGCCCGCCCGGCAGGTGGCTCTCCAGCCGCGACCCGGTGGCGATCGCGACGGTGAAGCCCGCGTCCGCGGCCAGCGCCGCGACGGTGTGGAGGGTGGCGCTCTTGCCCATGCCGAACTCGCCGACCAGGACGGCGCTGGCCGCGCGGCCGCCGAGTGCGGCCGGGAAAAGGCTGGTCAGACGGCTGAGCTCGGGTTCGCGGCCGGGGAGCCGCGGGGCGGGACGCTTCGGTACCGAAGCCCCGCTGACGGGGTGCTCGGGATTTACTTCGGTATCCACCGTAAGGACTTTCATGTTGGGTTGGGGCAGACTACTGGAATCCGGCCGACCAGGGGAGATCCCGCGGAGCGCGGCCGGACCCGCCCACGACACGAGCAGGGGAGCCGATGGACGCAGCCGATGCGAACCGGTCTTCCCCGCCGGCACTTCCGTCGGGCAGCGGGTAGCCGGCTCCGGCCGGTCGCTCCGGAACGCCGGCCGCCGGTGCGCCGCCGCGGGGGAGGTACCCGAGCCGGACCGCCTCCGCCAGCGCTTCGCCCACCGACCGGAACTCGGTGACCCGGACCCGGCAGCGGGCACAGCCCCGCAGGTGCGTTTCGAACTCCGCCGGGTCGTCGAGGACGCCGAGCCCGTGCGCCGCGGCGTCCCGGTGCTTCCCCGTCATCGCGCCGCCACTTCACCGAGCGTCTTCCGCAATTGCCGCATCGCCGTGTACAACCGCGATTTCACGGTTCCTTCGGGAATTCCCAGAATTTCCGCCGCCCGCCGAACGGTGTTTCCGGCGAGGTAGGTCTCGTAGATGACGGACTGGTATTTCGCGTCCAGTTCCCCCAATGCCCGAGTAATCGTTAGTGCGGCTAACGAACTGTCCGCGCGGTCGGCGGACTCGGCGTTTTCCGGGATGTCCAGAGCAACCTCCTGCGGGCGGACCCGGCGATTTCTCCAGCCGTCGATGACGATCCGGCGGGCCACCGTGAGCAGCCAGCCGCGCAGCATTCCGGGCTCGCGTTCGAGGGTGTCCGAGTGTTGCCACGCGCGGATCATGGTCTCCTGCACCACATCCTCGGTCCACTGCCGGTCGTGGTTGGTCAGGGACAGCACCTGTGCGAACAAGGTGGCGCGGAAGTCCTTGTACAGCAACGGGACGAGATCGTCCGCCGGGTCGGGCGCGGCGTCGACCGCGGTGCCGGACGAGGCGTAACCGACGTGGCCGCGACTTTCTCTGCCCAGTGCTTCCATAAAGCTCGCAACCTCACCTGACTGGCGGACCGTGGGGCCATCGGAGCGTAGCGCAAAACAACTTAATAGGCCATATGCATTAGTTTCGGTGCCCCATTAGCGACGGCCGCAAACGACACCCGTTCAAGATCGGTTCAGAATGTGTCTTGTGATGCACGTCACAGGTCACTAAAAGGTGACGGCGAGAACCGGATCACACCTTTCTCCCGTAGCTCACTGCGAAGCCTCCTTCGCGAAGGGACACCGGGATGCCGCTCCGATTCGTGGCGCTGCTGGCCGCCGCGGCCGCGCTCGTGCTCGGCTGCGCGCTCCCGGCGTCGGCCGGCGAACTGCAGCAGACCGACCGCGCGTTGCTGACCCGGCTGAAGCAGCACACGCTGTGGGCCGGGCCGTCGAGCAGGCTGGCCGCCGAGCGGGCCACCAACCGCCGCGTCCGCGCCGTCGCCGTCCGCATCACCGACGACCAGGCCCGCCTCGACGTCGCACTGGGCGCGGTGGCCGACCGGCTCGCGATCACCCTCCCGGGGGAGCCGACCGAGCAGGAGCGCACCTGGGCGGACGAACTCGCCGCGGCCGGCGGCGACGCGTTCGACCGCGCCTACGTCAACCGGCTCCGCGCCGAGTACGGCAGCCTCTTCGCGCTCGCCTCCGACGTCCGCGCCGGCACCCGCGACGACGACGTCCGCGCGTTCGCCCAGACCGCCGTCGACACCGCGCTCGGGCACCTGACGCTCCTGGAGAGCACCGGGCTCGCCGAAACCACGTCCCTGCTCGTCTCCGCCACCGAGGACGACACCCTCGGCGGCGGGGACCTCGCCGCCGCCGCCGTCCTCGTGGCCCTCGCCACCGTCGCCACGTTCGGCCTGCTCCGCCTGCTCGGAACTCCCGGCAGGACCCCGCCGCGCACCCGGAGGTAAGCCGCTCCATGTCCCCCTCAGCCGCGCTGATCCCGGTGTCGCCGCACGACACCGGGATCGCCGAGGCGGCCGCGCTCTCCGGCCGCCTCACCTACCTCTGCATGTGCCTCACCCTGTGCTGGGGCGTGCTCGCCGCCACCGGCTGGGTCCGCCGGTTCAGCGGCCGGGACGCGCTGCGCACCGGCCACACCCTGCTCGCCGCGTTCACCCTCGCCACCGGCACGCTGCACGGGCTGACCTTCCTCTTCCTCGAGGACGACCCGTTCGGCGTCGCCGACCTCCTGCTCCCCTTCTACGACGGCACCCCGCGCCACGCGCTCGGCATCGCCGGCCTGGAGCTGGTGATCGCCGTGTCCGTGACGGCGGGCCTGCGCCGCGCGCGGGAAGGGCGGTGGCTGCGCTTCCACCAGGCCGGCTACCTCGCCATCGGCCTGCTCGCCGTGCACGCCTGGCTCGGCGCCGTCTCGAGCGGGCACCTGGCCGTCGTCTGGCTGGCCGGGATCACGCTGCTCGTCCCGCCGGTGCTGCTGTCGGTCCTGCGGGTGCTGCCGCCCGCGCTGCTCGCCCGCGCCGGGCTGGTCACGCCGCCCGAGCCGGAGCCGGCCGCCCTGCGCGTCGACGTCGACAGCCGGCGCTGCCACGCCTACGGCGTCTGCCAGAGCGAGGCGCCGCAGGTGTTCCAGCTCGGCCAGGACGGCCGGCTCGAGTACGAGAAACGCCCCGAAGCGGGGGAAGTCCCGAACGTCCGCGCGGCCGCGCGCGCCTGTCCCATGCGAGCCATCCACCTGCTGGGAGCGATCTGATGACCGAACGCATCGTCATCGCCGGAGCCGGACTGGCCGGCCTGCGCGCCGCCGAACGGCTGCGCGAACTCGGGTTCGACGGCGAAGTCGTCGTCCTCGGCGCCGAACCCGGCATCGCCTACCACCGGCCGGCGCTGTCCAAGCAACTCCTCACCGGCGCGGTCAGCCGCGCCGACACCCTCCTCGCCGACCCCCTGGAAGTCGACGCCGAATGGCGGTTCGACACGCCGGTCACCGCGCTGTCGCCGCACCGGCAGGTCGTCCACCTGCGCGACGAGGAACTCCGCTACGACGGCCTGGTCATCGCCACCGGCGTCGAACCCCGCCGCATGCCGGGCGCGCCGCACGGCCACCAGCGCGTGGTCGTCGTCCGCACCCTTTCCGACACCGTCGCGCTCCAGCGGGCGCTGACCGGCAACCCCGGCCCGGTCGCGGTGATCGGCGACGGCTTCATCGGCTGCGAAGTCGCTTCCAGCCTCCGCGAAACCGGTCGCGGAGTTGTCCTCTTCGGACGGTCGCGCCCGCTGCTGGCCGACGTCCTCGGCCCCGACATCGGCGACTGGCTCACGGCGTTGCACGCGGCCCGCGGCGTCCACCTCGAACTCGGCACCACGATCCGCCGCTGGCGGCCCGGGCCGACGTCGGTCGGGCTCGAGTTCGCCGACGGCCGCGCGCTCGACGTCGCGTGCGTGGTGGTCGCCGTCGGCAGCGTCCCGGCGGTGTCCTGGCTGCGCGGCGCCAAGCTGCCCCTCGACGACGGCGTCGTCTGCGAACCCACCTGCCACGTCGTCGGCTCGTCGACGATCGTCGCGGCGGGCGACGTCGCCCGCTGGCCCAACCTCCGCTACGACGTCACGCCGCGGCGCGACGAGCACTGGCTCAACGCCGTCGAAATGAGCCGCGCGGCCGCCGAGAACCTCCTCGCCGGCCCGCAGGGCTCGCGTCCGTACACGCCGGTGCCGCGCTACTGGTCCGAGCAGCACGGCGTCCGCATCCAGGTCGCCGGCCGCCCCGAGCTCGGCGCCGACACCGTCCTCTTGGAGAGCCCCGTGGCCGGCACGCGGCCGATCACGGGGTTCGTCCGCCACGGCAAGCTGGTCGGGCTGATCGGCCTGGACAGCCCCGCCGCGGTGCTGCACTGGACGGCCGAACTCGCCCGCCAGCACCCCGCGCCGGCGGTGGTCCGCCCACGCCACCACAGCGAGGCGGCGGCCGGCTGCTGAGCTACGATTCGGCCTGCGGACGAGCTGGCAGGGCGGTCGCGGGCCGGGGTGACCCGGCCCGAGGAAAGTCCGGACTCCACGGGGCAGGGTGGTTGCTAACGGCAACCCGGGGCGACCCGCGGGAAAGTGCCACAGAAAACAGACCGCCCCCGCTTTCGGGCGGGGGTAAGGGTGAAACGGTGGTGTAAGAGACCACCAGCGTCCCGGGTGACCGGGACGGCTAGGTAAACCCCACCCGGAGCAAGGCCAAGAGGGAGCTCTCGAGCTCCTGCGCAGGCGTTCGAGGACGGCCCGTCCGAGTCTGCGGGTAGGCCGCTGGAGCCTGCCGGCGACGGCAGGCCGAGATGGATGGCCGCCGCCCCGGAAGCCGCAAGGCGACCGGGGAACAGGATCCGGCTTACATGCCGGCTCGTCCGCCCCACTGCCCGTCGTGAGTGTCCAGGGCGGTTCTGACCGCCCTGGACACTCACGACCGAGGGGTGCCGGCAGCGGTTACCCGGTAGTAGGGTGCCGCTATGGCGGGTGACGAGAAGCGGTTCAAGTCGGCGTTCGATTCCCTGCACGCCCTGGCGTACTTCGCTCCCGAGGTGGACGAAGCGCTCACCGGCGCCGGGCTCCGGCCCGGGCGGATGCCGTACTTCGCCGGGCGGTCCGCCGCCATGGGCGCGGTCGGGCCCGAGGTCGTCGCGGCCACCTTCTACAACTTCAACCCCGAGGTCGTCGCGCGCGTGATCCCGCGCGCCTGGACCCTCGCGACGCCGGAGCAGGTCCTCGAAGCCCGCGTCGACGGGGTCGACAAAGCACTGACCCGGCTGCTCGGCGACCACGTCAAGAGCGACGAAGTCGCCGAAGCCGCGGAGCTCGCGCGTGAAGCCGCCGCCGGGTGCACCGCCGAAGGCCGGCCGCTCTACGCCGCGCACGCGGGGCTCGGCTGGCCGGGGGAGTCGCACCTCGTCCTCTGGCACGCCGTCACCCTGATCCGCGAGTACCGCGGCGACGGCCACATCGCCGCGCTCGTCCTCAACGGCCTCAGCGGCGTTGAAGCGCTCGTCACGCACGTGGCCACCGGCCGCGGCTTCCTCACCGCCACCGCCAAGCTGACCCGCGGCTGGAGCGACGAGCAGTGGGCCGCCGCCGAAGCCCGGCTCGTCGAGCGCGGGCTCCTGGACGCCGAGAGCCTGCTGACCGACGAGGGGGCCGCCGTCCGCGACCGCGTCGAGGTCGCCACCGAGGCCGCCGCGCGGGGGCCGTGGGAGCACCTCGGGGCCGAGCGGACCGCCCGGCTCGAAGAGCTGTGCCGCGGGCTCAGCCGGCTCGTCGTGGAGGCCGGTGCCTTCCCGGACGGGGTCTTCGCCAAGCGTCGCCCTTAGCACATCAAGATCACGCTATGTAGTGAAAAACTTGTGAAGTTCTGAGCGGCCTGTGACGGACAGCGCGGGGGTTCAAGATCGATATGGCCGCCGACCGGCCGAGGGGCCGTCACGGAACGGACTCGTGCGACACGGCCGTTCGGGTCATGTCACACTGTTCCAGGCCTCACGAAGGCCACGGCGCCAGTACCCACAGTGAGCAAATCCCGGGCATAGGGGTGAGTTCGTCAGCACACTGAGAAGTATGGGTGGCCGGGGTTCAACCCGAGGGCCCTTGCCGCGATGATGGTGGGCGTGGAGTTTTCGTGTGCCCCGCGCACCGCGCCGGTTGAAGAGGCAGCCGGCATTCACGCAGCGCGCTTTGACCACTACCCCTCGTAGCCCCCATGATGTTGTTCGAAGCACCGCCTGAGCCAGAACCGCGCGGCCCCCACCGCGCACCGGGAGTATCGCGATGACGACCTTGACCACCCTGGCCGCCGGCGAGCTGGGCACGGGAAACGTGCGCACCTGGCTGATCGACAACATCATTCCCCTGGTGCTGCTGGCCGTAGCGCTCCTCCTGCTCTGGCTCGGTGGCGGCAAGGGCGACAACGCCGGTGTCATGCGCCGCCTCGCCGGTGTGGTCATCGCGCTCGCCATCATCGGACTCGCGGTCAGCGGCGCCGGCGTCAACGTCGGTCAGTGGATCGCCGGCCTGTTCACCGGCTGAGGCGGGGCCCGCGTGCGCATCAGGACGGATGACGAGGTCTACCGGGTCGACGCCGTGTGGCTCGGCCCCCCGAAGGCGACTTTTCCCTGGAGAGCCCGGTACGTCGCCTGGCTCATCGGCATCCCGACGTTCTTCGTCGTGCTCGGCGTCGAACGCTGGGCGGGCTGGAGCTTCGGGTTCTTTTCGACGGCGTGGGCGTTCGTCGCCACCATCGTCGTCACCCGGCTGCTGACCGCCAAGATCAGCCACGAGCGCCCGCTGGGCACCGTGGTCGCGATGGCGGGCCGCGAGCTCAACACCCCGAGAGAACTGACCACGGGCACGGGCGGTGCGGTGAGCGCCAGCCGGGTCCGGGTGCGGGCCGAACGCCCGTTGCCGAAGCACCGCCGGAGGCGGCAGTACCAGCACCACGGCGGCCAGCCGGGTGCCGCGCCGCCCACGCCACCCTCGACGGGGGCGCGCCGCGCCGCCGCGCCGGTTCACCAGGGAGCACCACGAGCGCGCCGGGGCCGCGGCAACGCGGCCCGGGCCGGGAGGTAGTCGTTGTTCGGTCGCGGCGATAGCCGAGGAAAACGGGGTCGGGACGCACACTCGGGCGCGTGGCAACCGCCCGAGCAGGTCCGCGCGTCGCGGAACGGCTCGGGTGGCAAGGCCCGGCGCCTCACCGGGGAGCAGGCGATCCCCGCGTATACCCCGTCGATCGCGGTGCGAAGCATCGACGGGCACCTGGTCCGCACCGGGTTCGAGGTCTACGCCTGGTACCGGCTCGCGCCGCAGCGCTGGTCGTTCCGCTCGGACTCGCAGCGGCGCGACCTGATCGCGGCCATCGCCGGCCAGTACGCCGAGCTGCAGGGCCGCTGGCTGCACCTGCGCGTGACGAACCGGCCGTACCCGATCCGGATGTGGGCCGAGGCGCACGTCTACAACGCGCACGGCCGCCCCTCCGACGTCCCGGGCGCGATGTCGTTCGACGACTACCTGATCGGCGAGCAGCAGCAGCTCATGGGCCGCTCGATGGCCGAAAAAGAGGTCTACATCGGGGTCCAGGTGCAGACCCGGCGGATGGTCGACCGCGCGGTCGAGCGCGCCGCGCCGGTGTTGCGCAAGATCCTGCCCGAGGCCGTCGACGCCGAGCTGACCGCGCTGGACTCCGAGGTCGAGCACCTCGACCAGGTCATCGGCAGCGCCGGGCTGGAAGGCCGCCCGGTGCACGCCGAGGAGATGTCCTGGCTGATGCACCGCTCGTGCTCCCTGGGCCTGCCCGCGCCGCGGAACATGCCCGCCGTGCCGGGCGCGGCCTGGGAGCCCGAAGACCTGGCCAGCTTCACCGACGCCGCCGACTTCTACGCCGAGCCGTACGCGCCGACGGTGACCGTCCGCGGCCGCACCGGTTCCAACGCCGGCGTCTCGCGGCACCTGGCGGTCCTCACCGTCGGGCAGATGCACGGCCTGCAGATCCCCGAGGTCGACGACCCGTGGATCCAGCACGCCGACCGCCTGCCCGCCGCCGTCGAGGTGTCCGCGCGGATCTACGTCCGGCGCCCCGAAGAGGTGGCCGGCGAGCTGCAGCGCCAGATGAACAAGGTGCGCTCGCAGGTCAAGCACTACACCGACGAGCACGAGCTCGAGCCGCCGCAGTCGCTGTCCCGGCAGGCCGGGCGCGTGCTGGAGATCGACGACGAGATGACGTCGGGCTTCACCGCGCTCGCCACCCGCGTGCGCTCCTGGTGGCGGCTGGCGGTGTCCGGCCCGACCGAGCGCGACGCGCTGCGCCTGGCCCAGCAGCTGCTCGACCTGTACAAGCCGAAGATCGCCATCGAACACCCCGAAGCCCAGTACGCGCTGGCCAGGGAGTTCATCCCGGGCGAGCCGCTGGCCTCGGCGGCGTACATGCGCCGCGGCTCGGTCGTCTGGAGCGCTTCGGCGGTCCCGACGGCGACGGCGGAGGTCGGCGACCGCCGCGGCATCCTGCTCGGCGAGACGTGCACGGCGACGCGCCGCCCGGTGGCCTGGGACCCGTGGATGGCTCAGGAGATCCGCGACGGTTCCGGCCTGACGGCGATGGTCGCGGGCCTGGGTGGCGGCAAGTCGTTCCTCGGCGGCGGCATCGTCTACAAGACGCTGCGGGCCGGCGCGAGCTGGACGATCCTCGACCCGTCCGGCCCGCTGTCGCGGCTGTGCGACCTACCGGAACTGCGGCCGTACGCGCGCCCGATCAACCTGCTCAACGCCCAGCCGGGGATCCTGAACCCGTACCGGGTGGTCGCCGAGCCGCTGATCGAGCACTTCATGGACGAGGACGACCCCGAGCGCTCCTGGCGCCGCGAGAAAGCCCTCGCGGGCGCGACGCGGCGCCGTCTGGTGCTGGACGTCCTGTCCGGTGTGCTGCCGTACGAGGTGTCGCGGATGGCGCAGACGCGGATCGTGCTGCTGCGCGCGGTCCGCACGGTCGGCGGCCGCTTCGACGCGGATCCCGGCCAGGTGATCGACGCGCTCAGGCGGGATTCGAGCGAGCACCACGAGCACGCGGGCGTCGTCGCGGACTTCCTGGACGAGATGCGCGAGCGGATGGCGCTGCTCATCCCGGAGACCGACGCGGACCCGTACTCGGAAACCCGTGACGACCGCCTGACGGTCCTGACGATGGCGGGCCTGACCCTGCCGAAGGACGGCGTCCCCCGCGAATACTGGACGGACGCGGAGTCCCTCGGCGTCGAGATGCTGAACCTGGCGGCGTGGCTGACCCAGCGGTCGGTGTACGAGAAGCCCAAGGAGATGCGCAAGGGCGTCTGGATCGACGAGGCGTTCTTCCTGTCCGAGGTCCCGACCGGGCGGGTGCTGATGAACCGCTTCGCGCGTGACTCGCGCAAGTGGAATGTCCGCGTGCTGCTGTCGTCCCAGATCCCGGCGGACTTCCTGAAGATCCAGGGTTTCGTGACCCTGCTGGACTCGGTGTTCGTCGGGCGGCTGGACGACGACGACGCCCAGGCCGACGCCCTGCGGCTGCTGAAGGTGCCGGTCGGAGTGGGCTACGAGCAGGTCGTCGCGGCCCTGGGCCGTCGTCCCGGCGCGCAGCAGCGCGGCCTGGAGCGGGACGTGGAGCCCCGCCAGTTCATCTTCGGCGACGGCGCAGGCGGAGTGGAGCGCATCCGCGTCGACTTCTCCGGCCCGCACCTAGACCACCTGCGGGCGGTCATGGACACGACCCCGGGTTCGAAGGACGCGGCGCCCTCGCGGCGACCGGGCAACGAGCTGGCGCTGCCGGCGGACGAGAAGAAGCCGTACGTGGCGGTCCCGCCGGAGGACGACATCGAGCTGGAGCAGGACTTCGAGCTGGCGGCGGAACTGGAGGTCGGCCTGGCCGACGAGAACCTCCTGGGCGCGCCCGATCCACTGGCCGCGGAGACCGGCGAGGTGGAGGGCGGGGTCCAGCCGCCCAACGGGCAGCAGCAACACGCCCGCACGGGCGGAAAGGGCGGCACCGGCCGGGACGCCGCATGAACGCGGCCCGGGAACGAGGCGTGCACCCGGATCGGGGCGTGGGCCCCGGCCGGCGGCCGGCGGGCGCGGCCACGCGGGCGACCGCGGAGCGTGCGGCATGAACACGCTGCTGACGTTGGCGGTGCTGCTGACGCTGGCCGCCGGATGGCGGGCGCTGAAGCGCCGGATCAAGGACGGCCCGCCGGCCCGGCGCGTGCCGAGCCGCAAGGCCACCATGTTCGCCGTCATGCTGGTCCTGGGCCTGCAAGCCATCGCCACGGCCCCGGCCGCCAGCGCCGCGGCCTGCGGCGAGGCACCGAACCCGGAACGCCCCGGCGCGGGCATGGTCGGCGCGCTCGACCCGCCGGAGGGCCACGGCGAACCGAACAGCGCCTACATCGACTACGGCTACGCCGGCATGGTCTGGAACACCTTCGAGACCAACTGCTCGGCGCTGAACCTCACCCCGGCCGGGTCCACTTTGGACACCTGGGGTGGCAACCAGCTGTTCAACCTGGGCAAGAACATCGTGGGCGCCACCAACTCGCTGCACTACACGGTGCTCGAAGGCGGCTTGCTGAACCCGATCTACAACGCCGTGAAGTCGGGCGCCGAGAAGGTCTACAACAACATCTACGCCCAGCTGTTCGGCCTGGTCGCGCTGATCCTGTCGATCATGATGTTCCGCAACATCTGGCGGGGTGACCTGGCCGCGGTCAGCAAACGGGCGCTCTACGCGCTCGCCGGGGTGTGGCTGGCGGCGTCGTCACTGGCGATGCTGCGCTACTTCGACCCGATCGACAAAGCGATCGTCCAGACCACCACGAACATCCAGGCGGGGTTCGTCGACGAGAGCGGCGACCGGATCGTCCGGGACATCCTGCCGACCCAGCTCCACACACAGATCGTCTACAACAACTGGCTCCGCGGGGAGTTCGGGACGCCGTCGGCACCCCAGGCCGAGCAGTACGGCAAGCCGCTGCTCGACGCCCAGGCGTTCACCCGCAACCAGCTGGTGAACGGTGACGACGGCAACCAGGCCGTCATCGACGGCAAGAAGAACGCCTACAAGGACATCTCCACCAAGCTCGGCCCCGCCACCGGCTACTTCACCGGCGAAGCCGGTGGCCGCACCGGTGCCGGCTTCCTCTCCCTCGGCCAAGCCCTCGTCTACTCCCTCTTCCAGCTCCTCGCCAAGGCGAGCGTCCTGCTCGCCCAGGTCCTGATCCGCCTCTTCGCGCTCACCGCGCCGCTGATCGGGCTCGTCGCCCTGCTGCACCCGGAGATCCTGCGCCGCGTGCTCAAGGTCGCCGGCGGGGTCGCGTTCAACCTCGTCGTGCTCTCCGTCCTCGCCGGCGTGCACGCGCTTCTGCTGCAGGCCATCTTCGACGCCGGCAACTCGCTGAACATGCTCACGCAGATGGTCCTCGCCGGGCTCATCACCGTGCTGCTGTTCATGGTCGGGCGGCCCGTGCGCCGCCTTTGGCAGATGGTCGAGATGTCGGTCAGCATGGTCGGCGCCGCCGTGCCGTCGCCCGGGGGCGGGATCTTCTCCCGCTTCAAGCGCCGCCAGACCGGACCGACGCCGCAGGACGAGTTCTGGCAGAACGTGCGGGACACCGACGACGTCGTCGACGGTGAGCAGCGCGGGCCGCTCGGGGCGACCGCCGGGGGTGGGCGGTTCCGGCCGGAGGCCACGATCTTCGCCAACGCCCAGCGGCTCGACAACACTTCGGGCGCCGCCCGCCCGGCCGCGGCCTGGTCCGGGGCCTGGCCGGGAGCCGTCGGCGGCGGCGGATCCGCGGGCGCGCTGCCCTCGGGCGGCCGGCCCGGCTCGCCGGTGTTCGGCCAGTACAACCCGGCCAACGGCGACCCGGGCGACTACGTCGTCGTCGGGTCCAACGGCCGGCCGACCACGCGGGAGGAGAGCCGGCGCGTCGACACCTCGCCGGTGGCCGACCGGCGGTGGAACGACGAGCCCGAGCCCGTCGTCGTGCCGTCCGACCTGCGCGCGCCGGAATCCGGCTTCAGCGACTACCCGGCGCAGGACGCGCCCCGGGCGCCGGGTGTGCGCGCCCAGCCGCGTCGCGTCGACCCGGAAGTCGTCGCCGGCAAGCCCGTGTTCGTGCTGTACCGGCCTTCGCGGGGCATCGAGGTCCGCGAGGAACCACGGGACACCGACCACGTCATGGGGCGGTGACCGATGCCGATCCGCACCAACCGCGGCCGCGCCGCGGTCTACCGGCGCCTGTGGGGCTGGCCGCTGCGCTCGCCGCGCCACCTCATCGGCGCGCTCGTGTTCCTCGCGATCCTGATCACCGCGCTCGGCATCGTGCTGCCCAAGGTCGTCGGCAAGCCGCAGGCCAAGGCCTCGCCCGCCACCGGGACGACGACGTCGGTCACCAAGACCGCGCCGGGCGTCGCCGCGCCGGTGCCGACGTCGAACCTGCCGACGCGGCTGTCCACGCCGCTGGCCACGCCGACCCCGGCCCCGCCGAACGCCGACGCCATCCGCGTCGCCAAGGAGTGGGCCGCGGCCTGGGTGAACCACCCGGCGGGCATGACGTCCGAGCAGTGGCTCGCGCAGCTGAAGCCGTTCACCACCGAGGAGTACCTGCCGGTGATGGGCACGGTGGAGCCGGCGAACATCCCGGCGACGAAGGTCACCGGTGAGCCGGTCGTCGGCACGTCCTACCCGAACTCGGTGCAGCTGACCATCCCGACCGACGGGCCGAAGCTCGCCATGACGGTCATCAGCACCAACGCCGGCTGGCGCGTCGCCGACTACGACCAGGCGAGCTGAGCGTGCGGCGCCTGGGGTTGTGGCTGGGGCTGATCGTGTTCGTCGCGATCGGCGCACTGGTCGTGACCGCGGTCGCCGCGAAGGTCGTCATCGACAACCAGCAGGCCCAGGCGGGGGGCATGTCGCTGATGAGCTGCGACGCCTCGGTCGGGCCGACCCAGCCCGGCCAGGGCGAGCGCGGCACGGTCGACGCGTCCAAGCTCGACGACGAGCAGCGCGGCATCGTCGCGGTGATCATCTCGGTCGGAAAGCAGCGCTCGCTGGCGCCGCGCGCGTGGCAGGTCGCGATCCAGGCCGGGATGACCGAATCCGGGCTGCACAACCTCACCTACGGCGACCGGGACTCCCTCGGCATTTTCCAGATGCGCCCGTCGATGGGCTGGGGGACGGTCGCGCAGGTCACCGACCCGACGTACGAGGTCAACAAGTTCTACGACGTCCTGCTCGCGGTCCCGGACTGGGAGAACAAGCGCCCCGGCGACGCGGCGCAGGCCGTCGAGCGCTCGGGCTTCCCGGACCGCTACCACAAGTGGGAGCCGATGGCGGCGACGCTGGTGGAGAACGTCGGCCAGGTCGTCGACGTCGTCGCCTGCGGGACGGGCCTCGGCCAGCTGCTGCCGCCGAGTCAGGCCGCGGCGAAGGCGATCAGTTTCGCGCTGGGCGAGCAGGGGAAGCCGTACGTGTGGGGCGCGACGGGCCCGAACTCGTACGACTGTTCGGGCTTGATGCTCCGCGCGTACGAGTCGGCGGGGATCATCCTGCCGCGCGTGTCCCGCGACCAGTACCACGCCGGCGCGTTGCTGCCGGTCCGCGAGGCGCAGCCGGGCGACCTGATCTTCCTGGCCACCGACCCGTCGGACCCGAACAGCATCCACCACGTGATGATGTACCTGGGCGACGGCAAGGTCGTCGAGGCCCAGCAGACCGGCGTGCCCGTGCACACGAGGCCGTTCGAGTTCGACGAGGCGGAAGTGGTTCCGCAGGCGGTCCGCCCCGGCGTTTAGCATGGATCGCAGAGGGCCTTGACACGAACCGGCCGATTCACCCGACGTCGCGGCGCTTCCACGAGCAGGTGGCCGCGAGCTGGCAGAGGATGAGCACGTGGGACGGAAATTCGGCAAGCGAGGCAAGTCCGGCGGCGGCGAGCCCCAGGACCCGGCGTCGCTGTTCGGCGCGCCCCAGCCCCCTCGCCAATCGGCGCGGCCGGCGTCGAGCACGCCGCTGGCCGACCAGCTGAGCCAGGGCTACCCGGGCGTGGATGCGGGGTACGTCGTCCTGCCCAGGTCATTGGCGGAGGGGATGTCCCTCCCGTGGCAGCACCAGATGGCGGCGTTGCTGGCCCAGTTCCACGCCGAGCACGCGCGGCTGGCGTGGCCGATCTACCGCGTGGTGCCTTCGCGGTACGAGAAGCTGGCGGACCTCGACGAGGAGCAGCTCGCGGAGGCGGGCTACCTGGTGGAGATGGACGCCGACGGGGAGATGGTCTACCGGGAGCGGAGTGGCCGGAAGGTCGACGACCCGCTGAACACCACGGTGCTGGTGTCGTCGTTGGACCCGATTCCGAAGCCCGTTGCGCGTCCGGCTCCGCCGCCTCCCGGGGCGCGTCCGGCGCCAGGGGCACCGGCTCCGATGAACATCGGGCCGGCGCCGGTTTGGCGGACGGTGGCGCAGCCGCCGGGGACGCCTGAGCAGCAGGTGCCTTGGGGGCGTCCGGAGGAGGAGGGGCCGCAGTCTTCGTCTTCGCCTCGGCATGCGGCTCCGCCTTCGCCTGGTGTCGCGCCTTCGGCGGCGGGGGAGATGCCGGTCCACCCGGTTCCGCCCGATTTCCAGGCCGGGCCGCCCACGATGCGGGCTGGCGTGGCTCAGGGGCAGCCGCAGGTTCCTGCCGCACCGCGGCAGTCGGCGCCTGCTGGGCCGCAACCACCCGCTGTGCCGCAACCGCCGGCTGAGGTGGAGCAGCCTGCGGTGCCGGAGCCGCCGGCCGCACCGCGACCGTCGGTTGAGGCGGAGCAGCCCGCTGCGCCACGGCCGCCGCTTGCCGAGCCGCAGTCGCCAGTTGTGCTGCAACCGTCCGCTGAAGCAGAGCAGCCCGCGGCGCCGCAGCCGCCAGCCGCACCGCAACCGTCGGCTGAGGCGGAGCAGCGCATGGTGCCGGAGCCTCCGTCTCCCGCGGCAAAACCGTTCGCTGAGGTTGAGCAGCCTGCGGTGACGGAGCCTCAGTCTCCCGTGGCGCAACCGTCCGCCGAGGCGGAGCGGTCTGCGCCGCATCCGTCGCTCGCTGTGCCGCAGCCACCGGCCGCACCGCCACCGTCGGTTGAGGTGGAGCAGCCCGTTGTGCCTCAGCCGTTCACTGAGCCTGAGCCGGTTGCGGGCTCGTCGCAGGCACTACCGGAGCGGCCCGCGACCGCCCAGCAACAGCAGGCCGCCGAGGTGGAGCAGTCGACTTCGCCCGAGCCGCCCGTCGCGGCTGAGGCGTCTGGAGTCTCGCAGCCGCCTTCTGCCGACGTGCAGCAGGAAACGTCCGGTGCGCCGTCTACGGCCTCGTTGGTTGATGACCAGGTCGCCACGCCGGGTGCCGGTGTGGACTCGTCCGAGGATTCGGCTCCGGAGCAGGCCGACGAACTGCCCTCGGATGGTGAGCGGCCGGTTGCCGGTGCGGAGTCACAAGCCGGCGAGCCTGCTGCTCCGCCGACGGTGATCGGCTCGCACCTGCCCAGGCCGCCGTGGGGGAGCGCCGACCCGCCGTTTTCCGGCAACCCGGCGCCTGGCCCTGCGACCCCGGCGCACCCCCAGGGATCGGTTGCCGGTTCTGCACAGGCACAGGGACCGACTTCCGGTCAGCCGCAGGAGCCTGCGGCCAGCCCGGTGCAGGCGCATGGATCGATTTCGGACCACCCCCCGGCGCCGCCGCAGGGACTCGGCGCCGCGCACGCACAAGGATTGGCCGACCCCACCCCGGTTTCCTCGGAGCCGCCGCCCGAGAGCAATCCGGCCTCGACGCAGGCGACTCCGCTCCCGGGGAGCACTTCGGCCGACCCACAAGCGCCGACCTCGGCACAAGCACCGGCCACGCCCCCAGGGCCGCCCCCCGCGCAGGCGCCGGCCCCCGCGCCGGCCTCCACGCAAGGGCCGCCGCCTGTGCAACCACCGGTCTCCGCTCCGACGCCGGCTGCCCCACAAGGCCCGCCTGCAGCGCAGACATCAGCGCCGGTCGTGCCGCAAAGGCCGCCGAGTGCGCAGGTACCGACTCCAGCTCAAGCGGCGGGCGCCGCGGAAGGGCCGCTGCCTTCATCGGCATCGACTTCCGGGCAAGCGCCAGCCGCTCCGGAAGGACCGCCGCCCTCGTCGGCATCGGCTCCCGGGCAAGCGCCGGCCGTGCCGCAAGGGGCGCCGTCAGCGCAAGCTCCGACCTCTGCGCCGGCTGGCTCACCGGGCCTGCCGCCCGCACAGGGACCGCCGTCCGGGCAGGCACCGGCTCCGGCTCAAGCCCAGGGTGCCCAGCAGGGACCGCTGTCCGGGCAAGCACCGACTCCGGCTCGAGCACCTGTCACGCCGGAAGGGCGGTCGCCCGCGCCTGCCGCGCCGCAAGGGCTATCGCCCGCGCAGCCACCCGTGCCTGTCACGTCGCAGGGCCCCCCGCCTGCGCCTGCCACGCCGCAGGGGCCCCCGCCCATGCAGGCACCGCCTCCGGTTCAAGCCCCGGCTGCCCAGCAAGGGCCGCAGCCCGGGCAAGCGCCGCCCCCTGCCCAAACGCCGCCAACCCCCCAGGGCCCGCCACCCGCGCAAGCACCGGCCACCAACCCGCCCCAGCCCTCCCGCTCCAAGCCCGTCTTCCCGGGCCCGGAGTCCACCCCCCAGCCGTTCCCCGCCCGCCACGCCGCGCCCGCCCGCCCCGTCTTCCCGGGCCCCGGGACCATGCCCCCGGCCCCACCGGCCGCCGCGCGGCCCGTCTTCCCCGGCAAGGACGCCCCGCTCCCGCAACCCACCACCCGCTCCGAGTCGGAAACCCCACCACGGGGGACTCCGCGCGGGTGGTTCGACGAGCTGCCCGGACAGCAGGAAAACCAGCAGGAAGAACCCCAGGACTTCGGCCCCACCGGGCAACCCACCGAGATTCCCTACAAGTACAAGCGCTGACAGCCGACCGAGCACCTGCCAGGCTGGGGACATGTCCAAAGACCCGAACCCCGACCAGGGGTGGTACTACAACACCCGCACCAACCAGGTCGAGCACCTCGAGCGCAGCCGCGGCGTCGACCTGCTCGGGCCCTACCCCGACGAGGCCACCGCCCGGCGGGCGCTCGACATCGCCAAGGAACGGACCCGGCAGGCCGACGCCGCCGACGACGACGACTAGACCGGCAGCCGCGGTCCCAGGACGAACTCCGGGTCCACCTGCGCGGCCAGGTCGGCGCCTGCCCAGGCACGGGCGTTGCGCAGGTGGAACTCGACCGCTTGACGCTGGTAGCGGGCCCAGTCGCGGTGCTCCGCGTCCACCGTCGCCTGCATCGAACGCAGCGTCGAGAGGTTCCGGGGCTCCAGCTCCGTGATCGGGCGGGTCGCGCCGCGCTCCGCCGCGCGGACGTGGCCGGACGCCGACAGCCAGCCCAGCAGGGCGTCGCCGACCTGGTCCTGCAGGAACTCGACGTCCTCCGCGTCCGTGACCTTGTTGCCCACCACCACGAGCCGGACGCCGAAGTCGCGCGCGTAGTCCGCGTACTGGCGGTACACGCCCACGCTGCGGATCGTCGGCTCGCACACCAGGAACGTCACGTCGAACCGCGTGAACAACCCTGATGCGAACGCGTCCGCGCCCGCCGTCATGTCCATCACGACGTACTCGCCGTCGACGTCGACGAGGTGGTTCAGCAGCAGCTCCGCGGCTCCCACCTTCGAGTGGTAGCACTTGACGCCCAGGTCGTCCTCGTCGAACTGGCCCGTGACGCCCAGCCGGACGCCGCCCAGCTGCCGGAAGCACGTCGCGAACACCGGGTTGTCCTCGAACGGCCGGACCAGGCGGGAGCCGCGGCCCGGCGGGGTCGTCTTGATCATCGACGCCGCGTCGGGGATGCGCGGGTTGTCGCCGCGCAGGTAGTCCTTGATCAGGGCCATGTTGTCCCCGAGCGTCGGCCAGGCCAGTGCTTCTTCCTCGGTCGCGCCGAGCGCGACCGCCAGGTGCTGGTTGATGTCGGCGTCGATCGCCAGCACCGGCAGGCCGGCGTCGGCGAGGTACGCGACGAACAGTGACGAGAGCGTGGTCTTGCCGCTGCCGCCCTTGCCGACGAACGCGATCTTCACTTGTCGGGCACCCTTCTGATAACGATGACGGTTTTCATTATTGCCGGACAACGTACACCCGACCGGCCCGCGCCCGATCGGGCGATCATCGGCCCCTTCCGGGGTTAGGGTTGGGGGGTGCCTCCCCTGGTGATCAGGACACACTCGGCGGGCGGGGACTTCGGGCCCCTGCGCGCCGAGTTTTCGCTGCCGGAGTCGTTCGGGCCCGACGTGCTGGCCGAAGCGGAGGCGGCGGTCCTCGACCCGCTGGCCGAGCCTCGCGAAGACGCGACCGACCTGCCGTTCGTCACCATCGATCCGCCCGGTTCCAAGGACCTGGACCAGGCGATGGTCGTCGAAAAGACCACGCGCGGCTTCCGCGTGCACTACGCGATCGCCGACCTCGCCGCGTTCGTCCCGCCCGGCGGCGCGCTCGACCGCGAAGCGCGCCTGCGCGGGCAGACGCTCTACCTGCCCGACGGCAACGTCCCGCTGCACCCGCCGGTGCTGTCCGAAGGCGCCGCGAGCCTGTTGCCCGGCGAGGTCCGGCCCGCGGTGCTCTGGACCATCGAGACCGACGACGCCGGCGAGCTGACGTCCACCCGGGTGCGCCGCGCGCTGGTCCGGTCCACCGAGCAGTTCGACTACGAGACGGTGCAGGCCGCGCTCGACGCCGGTCACCCGCACCCGTCCGTGGCGGCGCTGCCCGAGCTCGGCCGGCGGCGGCGCGAGCTGGCCGTGCGCCGCGGCGCGGTCGAGCTGCAGCTGCCGGAGCAGGAGATCAGCGGCAACCCGGACGGCGGCTGGGTGCTCGCGCGCCGGCCGCGGACGGTCGTCGACGCCTGGAACGCCGAGATCTCGCTGCTCACCGGGATGGCCGCGGCGCGGATCATGATCGACGCGCGGGTCGGCGTCCTGCGCACGCTGCCCGACCCGGAACCCGAGGCCGTCGACTGGCTGCGCCGCTCGGCCGACGCGCTGGGCATCGCCTGGGCGCCGGAAGCGACCGTCTCGGAGTTCCTGTCCCGATTGGATCCCGGGCAGCCGGCCTCGATGGCGCTCTACGCCGACACGACGCGGCTGCTGCGCGGCGCCGGCTACACGGCGTTCGACGGCGAACTGCCGGCGCTGACGACGCACGCGGGCATCGGCGGCGCGTACGCGCACGTGACGGCCCCGATCCGGCGGCTGGTGGACCGCTTCGCGACGGAGATCTGCCTCGCCGTTTCGGCGGGGCGCGAGGTCCCGGCGTGGGTGCGCGCGGCGCTGGCGGACGTGCCGGAGCGGATGAGCGCGTCGGACACGCTCGCCGCGAAGGTCGAGCGGGCGTGCATCGACCAGGTCGAGGCGTGGGTGCTGGCCGAGCACGTCGGCGGCGAGTTCAGCGCGGTGGTGCTGCGCGCGGACGAGAACAAGGCGGAGATCCTCGTCGAAGACCCGACGGTGATGGCGAAGTGCGCGGGCGAGAAGCTGACCGCGGGGGAGCGGATCGGCGTCCGGCTGACCGCGGTGGACGTCGAGCAGCGGAAGGTGTCGTTCGAACGCGCATGACCCACCTCGTCGACGACCTCGGGGAGCCGGTCCCGCTGTCCGGTCCGGCCGCACGCGTGGTTTCGCTCGTGCCGTCGCTGACCGAAGCGCTCGAAGTGAGCGCGCCCGGACGCCTGGCGGGCGCCACCGACTACTGCACGCACCCGTCCACTTTGGACGTGCCGAGGGTGGGCGGGTCGAAGTACCCGAAGCTCGACCGGGTCCTGGACCTGGCGCCCGACCTCGTGCTGGCGAACTCGGAGGAGAACCGCCCGGAGGACGTGGAACGCCTGCGCGCCAACGGGATCCCGGTCTGGGTGATGGCCGCGGCGGCGTCCGTGCCCGCCGCGCTGGGCTCGCTGCGCCGGATCCTCACCCAGGCGTGCGAGCTGGACGAACCGGAGTGGCTGGTCGCGGCGGAGGAGGTCTGGCGCGAGACCGCGCCGGTGCGGTTCCACGCGGTGGTCCCGGTCTGGCGCAAACCGTGGATCGTCCTGGGCCGCGACACCTTCGGCGGCGACGTCCTGCGCCGGGTGGGGGTGGCGAACGTGTATGCGGGTTCCGGCGAGCGCTACCCGCGGCCGGACGTGGAGGAGCTGCGGGCGCACTTGAGGGCGGACGCCGATCTGCTGGTGCTGCCGGACGAGCCGTACTTGTTCACGGAGGAGGACGGTCCGGACCACTTCCCGGACGCGCGGTACGTGCTGGTCTCGGGGCGGCACTTGACTTGGTACGGACCTTCGCTGGTGGAGGCGCACGCCGCGTTGACGGCTGCGCTGGGTCAAGGCTAAGCCCGCAGCCAGGCTTCGAGACACGCGAGAAACGCCCGGGCGGCGGGGAACAGGTCGAAGTCGTCGTCGAACCAGGCCGGCGATCGGCTCCCCGCGGACTCGGGCCCGAACTTCCAGGTCGGCTGCGGCCCGGCGAACTCGAGCGCCCGATCGCCTGGCCGTCCACCCGGGTCAGCTCCGCGTTCGCGGCACCCGCTGGCGCCGGCAGCGCGGGGCCGTGCCGGGCTGAGCCGGATCCGCAACCGGCGCGCGAGGAAGCAGGCGATTTCGTGTGGCGGGCCGCGGCCTACGGGCTCGGCGGGCCGTCCACACCGTGCACTCCGGTGCCATTGCGCCGCGCGCGCCGGCCTGGCACCGTGGGCCGATGCTGAACGAAGTGGCCGAGGGTGTCTGGGTGCGGCAGAGCACCTGGGTCTGGAGCAACACCACCGTGATCCGCGCCGACGACGGCCTGCTCGTGGTCGACCCCGGCATCGAGGGCGCCGAGCTGGACGAGCTCGCCGACGACCTCGACCGGCTCGGCGCGCCCGTGGTCGCCGGGTTCTGCACGCACCCCCACTGGGACCACCTGCTCTGGCACCCCCGCTTCGGCGACGTCCCCCGCTACGCCACCGCCGCCTGCGCCCGGATGGCCGGGGAAGTGCGGGAACGGGCGCAGGCCATGGCCGCCGAGACCGCGACCGGTGTCCCGCTCGACGTCATCGCGCTCCTCACCCCGCTGCCGGCCGACGGCAACCCCGTCCCGGGTGAGGTCGTCGAGCACGACGCGCACGCCGTCGGGCACGCCGCGCTCCTGCTCGCGGACCGCGGCGTGCTGCTCGCCGGGGACATGCTCTCCGACGTCCTGATCCCGCTCCTCGACCCCCGCCGCTCCGGTCAGCAGGCCGCCTACGAGGCCGCGCTCGACGTGCTCGAAAAGGCCGCCGAGCACGTCGACGTCCTGATCCCCGGTCACGGGGCCGTCGCCACGGGACCGGAGATCGCGGCCCGCTTCGCCACCGACCGCGCCTACCTCGAAGCGCTCGGGCGGGGCGAGGAACCGGAGGACGAGCGGTGGGGGAAGCGCCGGTAGCTCAGAGCGTCAGTCCGGTCAGGACGGTCACCCGCTCCTCGGTGAAGTCCGCCATCGCCGACGCCGGGCCCTCGCGGCCGACGCCGGAGTCCTTCACGCCGCCGTAGGGCATCTGGTCCGCGCGGAAGCTCGGGACGTCGCCGACGAGCACGCCGCCGACCTTCAGCGCCGCCGACACCTCGAACGCCGTCGGGAGGTCGCGCGTGAACACGCCCGCCTGCAAGCCGAAGCGCGAGGCGTTGATCCGGGACACGCCGTCGGCGACCGAAGCCACCCGGACCAGCGAAACCACCGGCCCGAACACCTCCTCGGCCATCACCGACGCGTCCTCCGGGACGTCCGCCAGGACGGTCGGCTCGACCGTCGCGCCCGACCGCCCGCCGCCGGTGAGCAGGCGGCCGCCCGCCTCCACCGCGGCCGACACCCACGATTCGACGCGCGAAGCCGCGTCGGTGGTGATCAGCGGGCCGACGTCGACGCCGTCGGCGCGCGGGTCGCCGGTCCGCAGCGCCTCGACCTGCTCGAGCACCTTCGCGGCCAGCGCGTCGAACACCGAGTCGTGCGCGTAGACGCGCTGCACCGAGATGCAGGACTGGCCGGCCTGGTACATCGCGAACGTGGCGATCCGCTGCGCCGCGAAGTCGAGGTCCGTCCAATCCGGACAGACGAGGACCGCGCCGTTGCCGCCGAGTTCCAGCGCCACGTGCTTGCGCGGGACGCGGTCGCGGATGGCCCAGCCGACCGGGACCGAGCCGGTGAACGACACCACCGGCAGCCGCGGGTCCTCGACCAGCCGCGACGACGTCTCGTTGTCCACCGGCAGGATCGACCACGACCCCACCGGCAGGTCCGTCTCCGCCAGGATCTCGCCCAGCAGCAACGCGGTCAGCGGCGTGGCGGGCGCGGGCTTGAGCACGATCGGCGCACCGACCGCGATCGCCGGCGCCACCTTGTGCGCCACCAGGTTGAGCGGGAAGTTGAACGGCGTGATGCCGAGCACCGGGCCGCGGGACACCCGCCGCACCAGGGCGATCCGGCCGGTGCCGCCCGGGTCGGTGTCGAGGCGCTGCAGCTCGCCCGAGAACCGGCGCGCTTCCTCCGCGGCCCAGCGGAACGTCGAGACCGCGCGGCCGACCTCGCCGCGTGCCCACTTCAGCGGCTTGCCGGATTCCGCCGTGATCAACGCGGCGATCTCTTCGGACCGCTCGCCCAGCGCGCGGGACACGTGGTCCAGCGCGCCGGCGCGGACGTGCGCGGGCAGCGTCGCGAATTCGTCGGCGACGTCGTGCGCGGCCTGCACCGCGGCCTCGACGTCCGAGGCGGAAGGCACGAAGTGCGAGCCCGCGGAGGAACCGTCGTAGGAGTGCCGGACGTCGGCGGTCGAGCCGCCGGTCACCGGCTTTCCGGCGACCCAGAACGGGAAAGTCATGCGAGAGCCTCCGTGCGGACAGCGTGCTCGAGGACCGAGAGGCCCTCGTCGAGCAGGTCGTTGGACAGGGACAACGGCGGCAGCAGCCGGACGACGTTGCCGTAGGTGCCGCAGGTCAGCACCACCACGCCGGCCCGGTGGCAGGCCGCCGCGACGCGCTTGGTCAGGTCGGCGTCGGGTTCGGTGGTCCCCGGGCGCACGAACTCCGCGGCCAGCATCGCGCCGCGCCCGCGGACGTCGCCGATGACACCGGTCTCGGTGGCCAGCGCACGCAGCCGAGGCAGCACAACGCCTTCGATGCGCTTCGCCGACGAAGCCAAGTCCTCGTTCTTCATCGTCTCGATCGAGCCGAGCGCGGCGGCGCAGGCGATGGGGTTGCCGCCGTAGGTGCCCCCCAAACCGCCAGCCGCCACCACATCCAGGAGTTCCGCGCGGCCGGTGACGGCGGACAGCGGCAGGCCGCCCGCGATGCCCTTCGCCGTCGCGATCAGGTCCGGCACGACGTCCTCGTCGGTGGAGGCGAACCAGGAACCGGTGCGGCAGAAGCCGGTCTGGACCTCGTCGGCGACGAACACGACGCCGTTTTCGCGGCACCACGCGGAAATCGCGGGCAGGAAGCCGCGCGCGGGCTCGATGAACCCGCCCTCGCCCTGGATCGGCTCGAGGACCACCGCGGCGACCTGGTCGCCGCCGATCTGCTTCTCGATCCGGTCGATGGCCAGCGCGGCCGCTTCGGGGCCGGACAGGCCGTCGCGGTAGGGGTAGGAGCCCGGCACGCGGTAGACCTCGGGCGCGAACGGGCCGAAGCCGTGCTTGTAGGGCACCGATTTCGCGGTCATGCCCATCGTCAGGTTGGTGCGGCCGTGGTAGGCGTGGTCGAACACGACGACGGCCTGGCGCCCGGTCGCCGTGCGCGCGATCTTCACGGCGTTCTCGACGGCTTCGGCGCCGGAGTTGAACAGCACGGACTTCTTCGCGTGGTCGCCCGGCGTCAGCTCGGCCAGTGCCTCGCAGACCTCGACATACCCTTCGTACGGCGTGACCATGAAACAGGTGTGGGTGAACCAGCACGCCTGCTTGCGGACGCGGTCGACGACGGCCGGCGCGGAGTGCCCGACGTTGGTCACCGCGATGCCGGAGCCGAAGTCGATCAGGACGTTGCCGTCGGCGTCGGTGAGCAGCCCGCCGCTGGCGGAAGTGACGTAGACGGGCAGCACCGAGCTGACCCCGGCGGCGACGGCGTTCGCTCGGCGCTCCTGCAGCTCGCGCGAGACGGGGCCGGGGATCTCGGTGCGCAGCCTGCGCTGCCGGGGCGCCGGGGCCTGCGGCTCGGCGGTGGTGCTTGCGGTCACGGCGTGCTCCTGCGGACGCGGACGGGGGGACGTCCTCAGGATGAGTGCCGCGGCGACCGCCGTCAGCTGGCCGTTCTGGCCAATTCGGCGCGTACACTTGTCCGTTGTGGCACTCACGCTGGCCGGACTGGCCGCCGAGCGCCCGCTGGGACTGCGGGCGCTGACCGGCGATGATCTCCTGGATCGCCCGATCGGGTGGGTCCACCCGACGGAGCTGACGGATCCGCAGGCGTTCCTCGAAGGCGGCGAACTGCTACTGACCACCGGGCTGGCCCTGGACGAGGAGACGTCGCCCGCCTACGTGCGGCGGCTGGTGGCCGCGGGGGTCGCCGGGCTCGGCTTCGGCGTCGGGCTGAGCCACGACGCCGTCCCGCGGTCGCTCGTGGCGACGGCGGCCGAGGTGGGGCTGCCGGTGCTGGAGGTGCCCCGCGAGACGCCGTTCATCGCGATCACGCGCGCGGTTTCGCGAGCGGTGGCGGCCGACGAGTACGCGGCGACCGTCCGGATCGGCCGTGCCCAGCAGGAACTGACCCGCACGGCGGTCGGCAAGGGCGGCCCGGCCGGGGTGCTGCGCAAGCTGGCGAAGCTCGTCGACGGCTGGGTGCTGCTCTTCGAGCGCACCACGGTCGTCGAGGCCGCTCCGGCGAACGCGCGGGCGTACGGCGCTTCGCTGCGAGAAGAGCTGGAGCGCCTTCGCACCGGCACACGGGTTGTCGTCCTCGACGGGCAGGAAGTCGTGCTGCAGACGCTCGACACGAGCGCACGCCGGGTGCTCGCCGTCGGGGCGTCGCTCGACACGGCGGGGCACCACATCGTCAACACGGCGGTTTCGGTGCTTTCCCTGGCGCTGGAACAGGATCGCGCGCAGGCCGCGGCGCGCCAGGCGTTGCGCACCGGGGTGCTGGAGCTGCTCGTCGGCGGCCAGGACGAGCTGGCGCTGCGGGTGCTGACCGCGTCCGGGGCCGAGCCGCCATCCGCGCCGTGGTCGGTGCTGGCGTTCACGGGCGCGCCCGCCGCGCGGCGCAAGCTGCTCGGCGCGCTGGAGAGCGAGCCGGTGTTCGCGGCGCGCCGGGGTCCGTCGGTGGTCGCGTTCGGCGCGCCCGACGTCGTGACGGACGCGGCGCTGCGGATCGGCGGCCTGCACGGCGGGCTGGCCGGGCCGGTGTCCCCGGCGGGTTTCGCGGCCGGTCTGGAACAGGCGGAGCTGGCGGCCGGGGTGGCCGAGGCGGAGGGCAAGTTCCTGGTGTCGGCGGCCGAGCACACGGGCCGCGGCCTGCTCTCGCTGATCGAACCCGCGGTGGCGCAAGCGTTTGCGCGTGGGCTGCTCACGCCGTTGCGGGAGCACGACGAGACCGGCCGCGGCGACCTGGTGGATTCGGTGCGCTGCTGGCTCGAGCACCACGGCCACTGGGACGTCGCCGCCGCGCGCCTCGGCGTCCACCGGCACACGCTGCGGAACCGGATCAAGAAGGCCGAGGAGCTGCTCGGCCGGGACCTGGACTCACCCGGCGTCCGCGCGGAACTCTGGGTCGCGCTCCAGGCTCGTGAGTGAGAAACAGGGTGCTAACCCTGGTTCTCACTCACGAGCACGATGGGGGAGTCGCCGCAGCGGCGCAGCGTCGGGCCGGGTTCCGCGCCCGCGGACCACCAGGCCGGGACGCCGGCCTCCCGCACCAGCGAGCCCGTCGGCTGCCGCACGCTGTTGGAGACGATCACCCGCCCCTGCGCGTTCAGCAGCGCCGCGCCGCGGCCGAGCGCGCGTAGCCGTGGCCGCACCGCCCGCTCGAACTCGCGCACGTAGACGTCCGCGCCCACCACGCCCGCGAACGACCCGGAAAGCATCACCGGGATCGTGAACGTCAGCGTGTACTCGTCGGTGCACAGGTAATCCACGTACGGGCCGTTGATGTGCCGCCGCCCGGTGTCGCGCGGGACCGTGAACCACGACTGGCGCGTGTAGTCCAGGAAGTTCTCCGCGGCCGGGTCCAGGCTGATGAACAGCTGCGACGGCGGCGAACCGGCCGTCCACCACTCGAAGCCGAACTCGGAATCGGTGAGCACGCGGGGCGCGCTGACGAACCCGGCGCCGATGATCAGGCCGCCCAGGGCTTCGGTGACCTGGGGGCGGATCCGGTGCAGGGCCGCCGCCGACGGGGCTTCCGCCAGCACCGACTCGGCCGCCGCGTGCAAGGGCTTCAGGCGTTCGAAGACCCCTTCCACCAACGCCGAGACCTGCTCGACGACCTCGTCGCCGGCCAGCGTGCGGGTGTCGTTCACGGTGCTCACCTCGATGCGCGGAGTAATGCGGAGTTTAGGGGGCGAGCAGGCCGAGGTGCACGTCCGCGAGCCGGTCGAGTGCGCCGAGGAGGTGCTCCTCGGTGAGTTTGCGGGCCAATTCGCCGTCGGCCGCGTCGATCGCGGTGGTGATCGCCGCGTGCTCCGCGCAGGAGTGTGCCCCGGGTTCGAACGGCAGCCACAGCAGGCCGCCCAATTCGCTTTGCAGGTGGACTTCTTCGTGCGTGAGCCGCGGGGACTGCGCGGCCGCGGCGACCTCAAGGTGGAACTGGCGCTCGGCCCGCGTGAAGTCGATGCCGTGCGCCGTGCGGAGGTCGTCGGTCGCCAGCCGCAGCCGGGCGATGTCCTCCGGGGAGCTGCGTTCGGCGGCCAGCTTCGCGGCGGCGCCGGCGATCGCGAGGTAGTGGTCGCCGACGTCCCGGAGGTCGGACAGTGACACTTCGCGCAGCCGCGCGCGCCAGGCGTCCGACGGCGGGTCGGCCGGCGCGCGGACGAAGCTGCCGCCGCTGCGGCCCCGGCGCGTCTCGACCAGCCCCTGCTGCCGCAACGCCACGAGCGCTTCCCGGACCGTCACGGTCGAGACGCCGAACTGCGCGGCCAGGTCGGCCTCGCTGGGCAGCTGCTCTTCGTCGGCGAGGAAGCCGAGCGTGATGGCGTCGACCAGCCGCGCCGCCACCGCTTCCGCCCGCCCGACCTGGCCGAGCGGCGCGAACATGGCGGACCGCGCGCTGTGCGACATGCCCTGGCGCATCGTGCCCCTTCGCGTCGGCGACTACCCGTTCGCACCAATCTTGCCTGATCCTCTTGTCCTATTACATATGGACTTATATGTTTTAGCCCCGCCAGCACCGAGGAGACAACCGTGCAGGAGCTGAAGCACTACATCGGTGGCGCGTACGTCGAGTCCGAATCGGGCCGGACCGCGGAGATCGTCGACCCGGTCACCGGGCGGCCGTACTGCACCGCCCCGATCGCCGGGCCCGAGGACGTCGACCACGCGCTGCGGGTCGCCGCGACCGCGTTCGAGACCTGGCGCGAGACGACGCCCGCCCAGCGCCAGCTCGCGCTGCTCAAGATCGCCGACGCGCTCGAAGCCCGCGCGGACGAGATCGTCCGCGTCGAGTCCGCGAACACCGGCAAGCCGATCGCGCTCACCACGGCCGAAGAGATCCCGATGGTCCTCGACCAGGTCCGCTTCTTCGCCGGGGCCGCGCGCGTGCTCGAAGGCCGCTCGGCCGGCGAATACCTGGAAGGCCACACGTCCTTCGTCCGCCGCGAGCCCGTCGGCGTGTGCGCGCAGGTCACGCCGTGGAACTACCCGCTGCTGATGGCCATCTGGAAGATCGCGCCCGCGCTCGCCGCCGGCAACACCGTCGTGCTCAAGCCGTCCGACACCACCCCGGCGTCGACGCTGCTGCTTGCCGAGATCGCCGGCGAGTTCCTGCCGCCGGGCGTCTTCAACGTGATCTGCGGCGACCGCGACACCGGCCGCGCGCTGGTCGAGCACGACATCCCCGCGATGGTGTCGATCACCGGCTCGGTCCGCGCCGGCATCGAGGTGGCTCGCAGCGCTGCGAACGACGTCAAGCGCGTGCACCTGGAGCTGGGCGGCAAGGCGCCGGTCATCGTGTTCGGCGACGCCGACCTCGAAGCCGCCGCCGAAGCCATCGCCGCCGCGGGCTACTTCAACGCGGGCCAGGACTGCACCGCCGCCACCCGCGTGCTGGTCGCCGACGACGTCCACGACACCTTCGTCGCCGCCCTCACCCGCCAGGCGCAGGCCGCGAAGACCGGCAAGCCCGACGACGAAGACGTCGCCTTCGGCCCGCTCAACAACGCCGACCAGCTCGCGAAGGTGGCCGGGTTCATCGACCGGCTGCCCGGCCACGCCACCGTCCACTGCGGCGGCCATCGGGTCGGCGACGAAGGCTACTTCTACGAGGCCACCGTCGTTTCCGGGCTCGGGCAGGACGACGAGCTGAGCCAGCAAGAGATCTTCGGCCCGGTCATCACCGTCCAGCGGTTCTCCGGCGAAGCCGAGGCGCTGAAGGCCGCGAACGCCGTGCAGTACGGGCTCGCGTCCTCGGTCTGGACCCGCGACCACCAGCGCGCCATGCGCCTGTCGGCGAAGCTCGACTTCGGCTGCGTCTGGATCAACACGCACATCCCCCTGGTCGCCGAGATGCCGCACGGCGGGTTCAAGAAGTCCGGCTACGGCAAGGACCTCTCGCTCTACGGCCTCGAGGACTACACCCGCGTCAAGCACGTGATGAGCGCACTGTGAGGCTCGCGATGCCCAACCAAGCACCGTCCGAGACGCGGGACGAGCCCGCGCCGCCCGGAAGCACGGGCCCGGCCATCCGGCTTTCCGGGCTGCGCAAGCACTTCGGCGACGTCCACGCGGTCGACGGCGTCGACCTCGACATCCCGCCCGGCGAATTCTTCTCGATGCTCGGCCCGTCCGGCTCCGGCAAGACGACGGTGCTGCGCATGATCGCCGGGTTCGAGCTGCCCACTGAAGGCACCATCGAGCTCGAAGGCCGGGACGTCAGCCGGCTGGCGCCGTTCGAGCGCGACGTCAACACGGTGTTCCAGGACTACGCGCTCTTCCCGCACATGTCCGTGCTGCAGAACGTCGAGTACGGCCTGAAGGTCAAGCACGTCCCGAAGCAGCAACGCCGGGAGCGCGCGCTCGAAGCGCTGAAGACCGTGCGGCTGGCGGACTACGGCTCGCGCAAGCCCGCGCAGCTGTCCGGCGGGCAGCGCCAGCGCGTCGCGCTCGCCCGCGCGCTGGTCAACCGGCCCAAGGTGCTGCTGCTCGACGAACCGCTCGGCGCGCTGGATCTCAAGCTGCGCCAGGCGATGCAGCTCGAGCTCAAGCAGATCCAGCGCGACGTCGGCATCACGTTCGTCTTCGTCACCCACGACCAGGACGAAGCCCTCACCATGAGCGACCGCATCGCGGTGTTCAACGACGGCCGGATCGAGCAGGTCGGCCCGCCCGAAGAGGTCTACGAGCGCCCGGCGAGCGCGTTCGTGGCCGGCTTCGTCGGGACGTCGAACCTGCTCGGCGGCCGCGGGGCCGAAACCGTCATCGGCCGGCCGGGGCTGTTCAGCATCCGGCCGGAGAAGATCCGCATCGACGGCGAGCTGTCCGAGCCCGCCGCGGTGGGGGACACCAGCGCGACCGGCACGGTCACCGACGTCGTGTACGCCGGCGCGACCGTGCGGTACGCGGTCGCGCTCGACGCCGGCGGACAGCTTTCGGTCGTCCAGCAGAACACCGAAGGCGCCTTCGCGGACGGCCGCGTCCGCCTCAGCTGGCGGAACGAACACAGCTTTCAAGTCCAGTAGTACCTCGAAAGGGTTGCCATGAAGAACAGGAAGACGCGGCTCGCCGGGCTCTTCGGCGCCAGCCTGCTGTTGGCTGCATGTGGCACGTCGGGCTCGAACTCGGCCGCGCCGCCCGGCGCGCAGGGGTTCACCCCGCCGAAGCTGGAAGCGCTGAAGGCGCTCGGGCAGCCGGAAGGCGCGCTGAACGTGCTCGCCTGGCCGGGGTACGCGGAGAACGGTTCGAACGACCCGAAGGTCAACTGGGTGACGCCGTTCGAGCAGCAGACCGGCTGCAAGGTCAACGTCAAGCCGTTCGGCACGTCCGACGAAGCCGTGACGCTGATGAAGACCGGGCAGTACGACGTGATCTCGGCGTCCGGTGACGCGTCGCTGCGCCTGGTCGCTTCCGGGGACGCCGAGCCGGTGAACACCGCGCTGGTGCCGAACTACGCCGACGTCCAGCCGTTCCTCAAGGACAAGTCGTGGAACAGCGTCGGCGGCGTGTCCTACGGCATCCCGCACGGCTGGGGCGCCAACCTGCTGACGTGGCGCACCGACAAGGTGACGCCGGCGCCGACGTCGTGGTCGGTCATGTTCGACGCGAACTCGCCCTACAAGGGCAAGGTGATCGCGTACGACTCGCCGATCTACATCGCCGACGCCGCCCTGTACCTGATGGCGCACCAGCCGGACCTCGGCATCAAGAACCCGTACGCCCTGGACGACAAGCAGTTCACCGCCGCGGTGAACCTGCTCAAGCAGCAGCGTCCGCTCGTGAGCGAGTACTGGTCGGACTACCTCAAGGAGTCGCAGGCGCTGAAGAACGCCGACGCCGTCGTCGGCACCGCCTGGCAGGTCACGGTCAACCTGACCAAGGGCGAGGGCGCGCCGCTGGAGTCGGCCGTGCCGAGCGAGGGCGCGACCGGGTGGTCGGACACCTGGATGGTCGCGGCGAAGTCGGCGCACAAGACGTGCGCGTACAAGTGGCTCGACTACATCGTCAGCCCGAAGGTCAACGCCCAGGTCGCCGAGTACTTCGGCGAGGCGCCGGCGAACCCCAAGGCGTGCGCGGAGATGACCGACAAGACCCTCTGCGACACCTACCACGCCAACGACGCCGGCTACGCGTCGAAGATCGCGTACTGGACCACGCCGATCCAGCAGTGCCTCGACGGCCGCACGGACGTCAAGTGCAAGGACTACGGCGAGTGGACAAAGGCCTGGACCGAGATCAAGGGCTGACGGTGACATGACCGCGCTCTCGGCCTTCTTCTACCGGAAACCCAAGCTTCGCCTGGGTTTCCTGCTCTCGGCGCCGCTGCTCTGGCTCGGCCTGGCCTACCTGGGCGCGCTCGCCGCGCTGTTCGTCACCGCGTTCTGGCACACCGACGCGTTCACCGGCCAGGTCGCGATCGAGTGGTCGCTGGACAACTTCAAGACGCTGTTCAGCGACGCGGTGTACCGCACGATCACCTTCCGCACGGTCGGGATCGCGGCGCTGGTCACGGTGATCGACGCCGTGATCGCGTTCCCGATGGCGTTCGCCATGGCCAAGCTCGCTTCGCCGCGGGCGCAACGGATCCTGGTGATCGCGGTGATGACGCCGCTGTGGGCGAGCTACCTCGTCAAGGCGTACGCGTGGCGCTCGATGCTGTCCGGAAACGGCGCGCTGAGCTGGCTTTCGCCCGGGTACGGCGTCACGGCCACGATCATCACGCTGTCCTACCTGTGGCTGCCGTACATGATCCTGCCGATCTACGCGGGCCTCGACCGGCTGCCGGATTCGCTGGTGGACGCCTCCGGTGACCTGGGCGCCCGTTCGTTCCGGACGTTCCGCTCGGTGATCCTCCCGCTGACGTTCCCGGCGATCGTGGCCGGTTCGATCTTCACGTTCTCGCTGTCGCTGGGCGACTACATCGCGGTGAAGATCGTCGGCGGCACGTCGCAGATGCTCGGCAACGTCGTCTACGACAACATCGGCGCCGCCAACAACCTCCCGTTCGCGGCGACGGTGGCGACCGTGCCGGTCGTGATCATGCTCGTGTACCTGGCCGCGGTGCGCCGCACCGGCGCGCTCGACAACCTCTAGGAGCCCTCGGTGCGGACGTCTCGGGCACTGCTGTGGACGGCGCTGGGCCTCGGCCTGGCGGTGATCTACTTCCCGCTGGTGGTGGTGCTGCTCAACTCCTTCAACGCGGACACGACGTTCGGCTTCCCGCCGACCCGCTTCACGCTGGAGTGGTGGAGCCGCGCGGCTTCGAACGACGGCGCCCGGCACGCGCTGTGGACGAGCGTGGAGGCCGGCCTGGCGGCGACGGCGATCGCGCTGGTACTCGGCACGATGGCCGCGTTCGCCCTGCAGCGCTACCGGTTCTTCGGCCGCAACCCGGTGTCGCTGCTGATCATCCTGCCGATCGCGCTGCCCGGGATCGTGACGGGCATCGCGCTGAACAACGCGTTCCGCACGATCCTGGGCATCGACCTCGGCCTGCTGACGGCGATCATCGCGCACGCGACGTTCTGCATCGTGGTGGTGTTCAACAACGTGGTCGCCCGCCTGCGCCGGATGGGCGGCAACCTGGAGGAAGCGTCGATGGACCTCGGCGCGACGGGCTTCACGACGTTCCGCCTGGTGACGTTCCCGATGCTGCGCTCGGCGTTGCTGGCCGGCGGGCTGCTGGCGTTCGCGCTGTCGTTCGACGAGATCATCGTGACGACGTTCACGCTGGGCACGGGCATGGAGACGCTGCCGATCTGGATCTACAACAACCTGTTCCGGCCGAACCAGGCGCCGATCGTGAACGTCGTGGCGGCGGTGCTGATCGTGGCCTCGACGGTCCCGGTGTACCTGGCCCAGCGCTTGTCGGGCGACACGGCGTCGGGCGGGCGGCTCTAGTGGTGATGTCCAGGGACGTTGTCCCGGGTCGAGGCGACCTGCGGCGGCCTGTCGTGCAGACAGGTGAAGGCCTCCGGATGTGAAGTGGAGCTGTCCGGGAACCGCTTCACCCACCGGAGGCCTTCGTGTCCCACCCTGGCCCCACACACCCGCTTGCGACTCGCTCGCCTGATCGTCGAACAAGGCTGGAACTGCACCGACGCGGCGAAGATGTTCATGGTCGCTGCGAAGACCGCCGCGAAGTGGGCCGACCGCTACACCACCGAAGGCAGGGCCGGGATGGCTGATCGCAGCAGCCGCCCACACCACAGCCCGAGCAAGACCTCGCCCGTGCTGGTGCGGCAGATCGCGCGACTGCGGTGGCGGCACCGGCTGGGCCCGGTCCAGATCGCCGGCCGGCTCGACCTGCCCGCATCCACCGACTCACCCACATCGACCGGGTCATCGGCGAACCCCTGCGCCGCTACGAACACGCCTGTCCCGGATCGCTGATCCAGGTCGATGTCACCGAGTTCGGCAACATCCCCGACGGCGGCGGGCACCGCTTCGCCGGACGCGCCAAGGCGAGCGCAACAAACGCGCCACCCCGGGCTGCCCCGCGGTGCCGACCGCACGCCCCGCACCGGCATGCTGCACACCGTCATCGATGACCGCTCCCGCGTCGCCTACGCCGAAATCCACACCGACGAAACCGCAGCCACCGCCACCGCGCGCCGGGCAGTGGCCTGGTCCACCGACCGCGGCGTCCTGCACCAAGCTGGGGATCGCCCCGAAACGTACGCGGCCTTACCGGCCGCAGACCAACGGCAAGATCGAACGGTTCCACCGGACACTGGCCGAGGGATGGGCCTACGCCCGCTTCTATCCCTGCGAGCAGCGCTACCGGGCTAGCTGTACTTCTGCAATCACCACCGACCCCACAGCTCAGCCGGCGGCAAGCCGCCGGTCACCCGGCTGACCGACCTCCCCGGACGTCACATCTAGTGGACCGACCGGATGGTGCCGCCGTCGACGCGGATCGTCGCGCCGCTGACGTAGTCCGCCGCCGGGCTCACCAGGTAGCCGACCGCGGCCGCGATCTCTTCGGGGCGGCCGAAGCGGCCGACGTCGTTGGGTACCAGCTCCTGTGCCGCGCGCTCTTCGATCTCCTCCCACGAGCTGCCCCAGCCGTGGTCCGGGGCGATGCCGGTGAGCAGCTCGCGCACCGAGTCCACCAGGATCGCGCCGGGGGAGACGACGTTCGACGTCACGCCGGTCCCGGCGAGTTCGCGGGCCAGTGACACCGCGAGGTTGTGCCGCGCGGCGAGCGTCGCGGTGTAGTGCGGCTGCGTCGCCATCGGCTGGATCGCCAGGCCGCCGCCGATCTGGACCACCCGGCCCCAGCCGCGCGAGCGCATGCCCGGCACGAACCGGTGGACCATCCGCACCGCGGAGACGACGTTCGCCTGGTACATCGCGCTCCAGGCCTCCGGCGTCGCTTCGGTCCAGGAGAGGTGGTCGTACGCGCCGGCGTTGTTGACCAGGACGTCGACCTCCCCGGTGGCCGCCGCCACGGCGTCGGCGCCCGCGTCGGTCGACAAGTCGCCCAGTGCCACGCCCGCCGCGCCGATCTCTTCAGCGACCTTTCCGGTGCGGGCCGCGTCCCGGCCGTGCACCACCACCGAGGCACCTTCCGCGGCCAGCAGCCGGGCGATCGCCTCGCCGAGACCCGCGCTGGAACCGGTGACCAGAACTCGCTTGCCGGCCAATTCGAGGTCCACTGTGCACTTCCCATCATGTCTACACTCGTATACTTACGAACCAAGTCTACACTCGTATACATGAGAGCCCGCAACGCCGCCGCCACCCGCGAAGCGATCCTGAACTCCGCGCTCGAAGCCTTCACCCGCGCCGGGTACGACGGCGTCGGCGTGCGCGAGATCGCCGAGTCCGCCGGGGTCACGGCGATGCTCGTGAACCGCTACTTCGGCTCGAAGGAGGGGCTCTTCGCCGAGGTCGTAGAGGCGGCGATGGCCGAGCGGACCGTGCTGACCGACGACCCCGCGACGCTCGCCGCGGACCTCGCGGCCGCGCTCGTGCGCCGGACCGGCCCGGACGCCGGGCGGCTCGACCCGTTCCTGCTGATGCTGCGGTCCGCGCCCAACCCGCGCGCCGCCGAAATCCTGCGCGCGGGCATCGAGCGGCACGTCGAAAAGCACCTCACCGACGTCCTCCCGGCGACGGCGGGCACCGAAGGTCCGGCGCTGGTCCTGTCCGTGATCGCCGGGTTCTGGGTGCTGCGCACGCTCATCGGCAGCACCGAGCTCGCCCGCGCCGACGAAGCCGTCGTCAAGCGCAAGCTGGAGAAGGTGTTCGCCGTGCTACTGGCGGAATGAGTCCGTCGCCGCCCGCAGAGCCGCGAGCACGCCCGGGTCGGTCACCGCGTGGCCGGCGCCTTCCAGCAGCTTCAGCTCCGAACCCGGCCACGCCTGGTGCAGCTCGTACGCCGTGATCGGGGGACACACCGTGTCGTAGCGGCCCTGCACGATGACGCCCGGGATGCCGGCCAGCTTGCCCGCGTCGCGGACCAGCTGGCCGTCGGCGAGCCAGGCGCCGTGGCGGAAGTAGTGGACGGCGAGGCGGGCGAAGGTCAGCGCGAACGCCGGTTCGGCGTACTGGCGGACGAAGGAGTCCTGCGGCACCACCGAAACCGTCGCCCCCTCCCAGGTGCTCCACGCGATCGCCGCGCGGTGCCGGACCTCCTCGGACGGGTCTTCGAGGAGCGTGGCGTACGCCGCCAGCGGGTCGTCGCGGAGGGAAGCCGGGAGCGGGGCGAGGAAGGCCTCCCACTCGCGCGGGAACAGGTTGGCCGCGCCGCCGCGGTAGATCCAGTCGAGCTCGCTCGGGCGCACGGTGAACACGCCGCGCAGGATGATTTCGCTGACGCGCGAAGGGTGCGTCTCGGCGTAGGCGAGGGCGAGCGTCGCGCCCCACGAGCCGCCGAAGAGCTGCCAGCGGTCGATGCCGAGGCGTTCGCGCAGGAGTTCCATGTCGGCGACCAGGTGCCACAGGGTGTTGGCGCGCAGGTCGTCCGCGCCCGGCGTCGACTGCCCCGACCCGCGCTGGTCGAACAGGACGATCCGGTACGCCGCGGGGTCGAAGTGGCGCCGGGCCATCGGCGCGATCCCGCTGCCGGGGCCGCCGTGCAGGACCACCACCGGCTTGCCGCCGGGGTTGCCCGCTTCCTGGCACCGGATCCGGTGGCCGTCGCCGACGTCCAGGAACCCTTCGGCGCGCGGGGGGATCGGCGGGTAGAGCTCGTCCATGCCCGTCACTGTGCCGGAGGGCCCCGGCCGTCGCCCCGACACCCCGCCGCCAGGGGCCGGGACGACGACCAGGAAAGGTGGGAGCCCGCCCCCGCCGCCGGGCTGAGCGGGCTCCCGCTCGGGGGGCGTCAGCCGCCGCGGGGAAGCGTGGTCCGAAGAGAGGCGCCGTCGGGGTGGTCACGACGGCCGGCGATCCGCACCCGCATTCCCGTCCTCCTCGTCGAGGTTCGTTCCGTTGCGTCGTGGCGGCGACGGGCTAAACGCTAAGCCACGAGCCGAACACCAGTCAAGAACATGATTGATGTTCATGCATGTGAACGCCCGCTGTGAGGACGCTGAGTGCGCCCATCCCCCTTGCCCGGGGTTAACGAATGGGCCGGTACTTTCCGGTGTCGGCCTTGCTCGAAAAGGGGACGGAAAGGCACGGAATGTCCGCGGTGACCTATGTCGAGGCGATTGTCGTCGGCGCCTTGCAAGGGGTGTCGGAATTGTTTCCGGTGTCCAGTCTCGGCCACAGCATCCTGTTGCCCGCCTGGCTCGGCGGACAGTGGCAGCGGGACCTGAGCATCGGGAAGGATTCGCCGTACCTCGCGGTGCTCGTGGCGATGCACGTCGCCACCGCGCTCGCGCTCGTCCTGTTCTTCCGCAAGGACTGGATCCGGATCATCGGTGGCCTGTGGACGTCGATCCGCCACCGCGAGGTCCGCACCCCCGACCAGCGCCTCGCGTGGCTGCTCGTGCTCGCCACGATCCCGGTCGGGCTGGCCGGGTTGCTGTTCGAAGGACTGCTGCGCGACTTCCTCGGCAAGCCCGTCCCGGCGGCGATCTTCCTGACGCTCAACGGCGGGGTGCTCTACGCCGCCGAGAAGTTCTCGCACAAGAAGCCGCCGGGCGACGACGACACGGTGGACTTCTCGGCCGAAGAAACCCTCGTCATGCGGGCGGTCACGGTCGAGGAGAAGACCGACGTCCGGCTGGCGAAGCTGGGGGTGGGCGAGGCCGTCCTGATCGGCGCGGCGCAGATCTTCGCGCTACTGCCCGGCATCAGCCGCTCGGGCATCACGATGGTCGCCGGCCTGCGCCGCGGCCTGGGTCACGAAGACGCGGCGCGCTTCGCGTTCCTCCTCGCCACGCCGGTGATCCTCGCTGCGGGCGTGCTCAAGATGCCGACGCTGTTCGCCCCGGAGAACCACGCTTCGCTCGGCCCCGCGCTCGTCGGCAGCGTCATCGCCGGGATCGCTTCGTACATTTCTGTCCGGTTCCTCACCGGATACTTCGAAACGCGCACTCTGACCCCGTTCGCCATTTACTGCGTGCTCGCCGGAATCGGCAGCCTGATCTTCTTCGCCGTCTGACGTGCCGCTGACGCTCGACGCCCCGGCCGTCCTCGGCGTACTGGTCCTCGGCACGTTCTACGTCCGCGCGGCCCGCCGCCTCGACTGGCCGCCGGGCCGCACGACGGCGTTCCTCACCGGACTCGCGACGATCCTCGTCGTCACGTGCTCGCCGCTGGCGGTCTACGACCGGACTTTCTTCTGGGTCCGCGCGGTCCAGACGGTCACGCTGCTCATGGTCACGCCGCTGCTGCTCGCGCTGGGCGCCCCGATCCGCCTCCTGCTCGACACGCGGCCGGCGGTCCGGCTGCGGCGCCACGGCCGCGGGAAGGTGGCGCGGGCGCTGACATTCCCGCCGGTCGTCACGCTCACCCTGGTCGTGCCGGTCCTGGTGCTCTACCTGACCCCGCTCTACGACCTCACGCTGCGCTCGGCGGTGGCGGATGGCCTGGTCCGGCTCGCGCTCGTCCTGTCCGGCTTCACGTACTTCTGGACGCGGCTGGGGCTCGACCCGACCCCGCGGGCGGACCCGCACCTGGTCTCGGTGTGGATCGCGTTCACCGAGGTGATCTTCGACGGCGCGCTCGGTCTCGTCCTGTGGCTCGGCCCGCTGCTCGCGCCCGCGCACTACGCGGCCGCGCACCCCGGCCACGGCCCGGACCCCCGCACCGACCAGATCATCGGCGCGGGGGTGCTGTGGATCGGTGGTGACGTCGCCGGCTTGCCGTTCGTCGTCGCGTTGTTCGTCCGGTGGGCCCGCGACGACGAACGGCGCGCGAAGCAGATCGACGTCCAGCTGGACGAAGCGCCCGCGACCGGGTTGTGGTGGGAGAACGACCCGGCCCTCGCCGAGCGGTTCAGGAACCGGGGTTAGTCGTGGAACGCGTGCTCCGGCGCCGGGAACTCGCCACGGCGCACGTCCTCGGCGAACGCCGTCGCCGCGTCCTGCAGCACCGTCGCCACGTCGGCGTAGCGCTTCACGAACCGCGGCGCCTTGCCGCGCCGGAGCCCGGCCATGTCCTGCCAGACGAGCACCTGGGCGTCGCAGTCCGGGCCTGCGCCGATGCCGACCGTCGGGATCTTCAGCTCCGCCGTGACGCGCTTCGCGGCTTCGGCGGGCACCATCTCCATCACCACCGCGAACGCCCCGGCCTCCTGCAGCGCCAGCGCGTCGGCGAGCAGCACGTCCGCTGCTTCGCCGCGCCCCTGCACCCGGTAGCCACCGAGGTTGTGCTCACTCTGCGGGGTGAACCCGATGTGGCCCATCACGGGCACGCCCGCCGACGTCAGCGCCTCGACGTGCGCGGCGAACCGCCGCCCGCCTTCGAGCTTCACGGCGTGCGCGCGGCCCTCCTTCATGAACCGCACCGACGTCTCCAGCGCCTGCTGCGGCGAGAGCTGGTAGGAGCCGAACGGCAGGTCGGCGACCACGAGGGCCCGCTTGACCGACCGGGTGACGGCCCGGACCAGCGGCAGCAGCTCGTCCACCGTCACCGGCAGCGAAGTGTCGTAGCCGAACACGTTGTTGGCCGCGGAGTCGCCGACGAGCAGCACGGGGATCCCGGCCTCGTCGAAGAGCGCCGCGGTGTACATGTCGTACGCGGTGAGCATGGGCCACGGCTCGCCGCGTTCCTTGAGCTCACGCAGGTGGTGCACGCGCACCTTGCGGCCCGTCGCCGGCTTGGTACCGGGTCCGGTGCCGTAGGGGGCCGCTTCTTCGGCGGGCCCGTTCGCGCTCGGGGGGTCCAGGGGGGCTTGCCCTCCGGCTGGGGTTCGGGGCTCGGCCCCGAAGGGCACCGTGGCAGACATCGTCGTCGACCGTCCTTCCCTCGAGGCCTCGGTGAGGTCCCCGGGTCGTGGAGCAGGGGCGTCTCAGAGCGTGGCACGCGCGCGTGCGGGCCCCCAACCTCGTGGGACCAGCTTCACACCCCCGGGGACGACGCACCGTCAACCTTCAGGTTGATGCCCGGGGACAACCAACCTGTGTTCACTGACGTCAAGAAGACGGTATGAGCACCGATCGGCCGCGAAAGGCGACGAAAGCAACGATGGGAACCCTCGCGAGCACACGCCCGCGCCTGCCCGTGTGGAAGGCGAAGGCGGGCGGCATCGTCGCGACCGTGGTCCAGCTGGCCGCGGTGTTTTCGGTGATCCTCCTCTTCACGAACGGCCCGCACGGGCGCCTGCTCAACGCCATCGACATGGCGTTCTCCGGCCTCAGCGTGCCGACCAGCGCGAGCCTGGTCATGGTGCTGCTGCTCGTGGTGCTGGGCGGGGCGCTGCGCCGTCGCAAGGCGGCGGCGCTGTACACACTGGTGCTGTTCCAGGTCGGCGGCCTGGTGCTCACCCTGGCCCTGCAGGCGACGCTGCTGTGGTCACCCGAGCTGCTGACGCTCGGCCCGAAGCAGGTCCGGCACATCCCGGCGCAGCTGTGGGTGCTGACCGTGGCCGACGTCGTCTCGATCGGCCTGATCGTGCTTCTGCTCGCGCTGCGCCCGGCGTTCCCGGCCCGGCTCGCGCCGAGTGCCTGGCGGGACGGCCTGACCGTGCTGTTCGGCGGGTTCGCGGCGGTCATCCTGGTCGGCTGGGGGCTGGCGGAAGCGTTTCCCGGGCACCTCGGTGACACGTGGGAGCGCTTCGCCTGGGTCGTGAACCACG
Organism: Amycolatopsis sp. FBCC-B4732; assembly: GCF_023008405.1. Classification (NCBI taxonomy): domain Bacteria; kingdom Bacillati; phylum Actinomycetota; class Actinomycetes; order Pseudonocardiales; family Pseudonocardiaceae; genus Amycolatopsis; species Amycolatopsis sp. FBCC-B4732. The sequence continues at coordinate 6,986,568 of NZ_CP095376.1, read as the reverse complement.
CCACCGGCGAGAACCTCCAGCTGCGCCGGATCGGCGTCGGCGACGGCCCGGGCTGGCTGGACGTCCTGATCGACCTCAGCGCGACGGCGGTCGTCACGGCGGCGCTGTACATGCTCTTCCGCGGGGTCCGCAGCCGCCGCCTGCGCACCGACGACGAGGAGCTGCGCGTGCGCGAGCTCCTGGCCGAACACGGCGAGGACGACTCCCTCGGCTACTTCGCGACCCGGCGCGACAAGAGCGTCGTCTTCTCGCCGAACGGGCGCGCGGCGGTGACCTACCGCGTGCTCGGCGGCACCAGCGTCGCCAGCGCCGACCCGATCGGCGACCCCGAGGCGTGGCCGGACGCGGTCCGCGCGTGGCTCGACGAAACGCGCCGGTACGGCTGGACCCCCGGCGTGCTCGGGGCGAGCGAGAGCGGCGCGAAAGCGTATACCGACGCCGGCCTGCGGGCGCTGGAGATCGGCGACGAAGCGGTCCTCGACGTCCGCGAGTTCAGCCTCGCCGGCCCGGAGCGGCGCTCGGTCCGCCAGGCCGTGAAGCGCATCGAGCGCGCCGGCTACACCTCGCGGGTCCGCCGCCACGGCGAGATCCCGGAAGCCGAAATGGCCGGCCTGCTGGCCCGCGCCCAGGCCTGGCGCGGCGCCGAGACCGAACGCGGGTTTTCGATGGCGCTGGGCCGGCTCGGCGACGCCAGCGACGGCCGCAGCGTGATGGTCGAGGCCTACGACGCCCGCGGCGACCTGCGCGGCCTGCTCTCGTTCGTCCCTTGGGGCCGCCGCGGCCTCTCGCTGGACCTCATGCGCCGCGACCGCGACGCCGAGAACGGCCTCAACGAGTACATGATCGCCGAGACCGTCGCGGCCGCGCAGCACCTGGGCGCGCAGCGGATCTCGCTCAACTTCGCGATGTTCCGCGCGGTGTTCTCCGAGGGTGAGCGCATCGGCGCCGGCCCGGTGCTGCGGGCCTGGCGCGGCATCCTGAGCGTCTTCTCGCGCTTCTTCCAGCTCGAGTCGCTGTACCGGTCCAACGCCAAGTACGGCCCGGACTGGGTGCCGCGGTTCCTCTGCTACTCCTCGGCCCGGCGGCTGCCGCGCGTCGGCATCGTCGCGGGCGCGCTCGAAGGGTTCGTCCCGACCGGCCGGGCGCGGTCGCTGCGCCTGGAGACGGTCGGCGACGACTTCGTCGCCCGCGCGAAGGAGATCGAGGAGTCGGCGGCGACGCCCGTCCCGAAGCAGGTGCGGCGGCCCGAACAGGTCCGCGTCCGCATCGCCAAGCTCGCGAAGCTGCGCGAAGCCGGGATCGACCCGTACCCGGTCGGGTTCCGCCGCGACGACCACATCGGCGACGTCGTGCGGAAGTTCGGCGACCTGGCCCCGGACACCACGACCGGGCACCGGGTCCGGATCGCCGGGCGCGTGCTGAACCTGCGCATCCTCGGCGGGCTGTGCTTCGCCCGCGTCAAGGACTTCAGCGGCGAGATCCAGCTGATGCTGAGGGTGGACGAGCTCGACCTCACGCGCTGGCGGACCGGCGTCGACCTCGGCGACCACGTCGGCGTCAGCGGCCAGGTCGTGACGTCGAAGCGCGGCGAGCTCTCGGTGCTCGTCGACGAGTGGACGGTCACCGCGAAGTGCCTGCACCCGTTGCCGGACAAGCGGAAGGGGCTCACCGACCCGGAGACGCGGGTGCGGCAGCGCTACCTCGACCTCGCCGTCAACCCGGACTCGGCGAACATGCTCCGGCTGCGCTCCACCGTGGTCCGCGCGGTGCGCGACCGGCTGCACCACGCCGACTACCTCGAAGTCGAAACGCCGATGCTGCAGACGGTGCACGGCGGTGCCAACGCGCGTCCGTTCGTCACCCACATCAACGCCTACGACATGCGGATGTACCTGCGGATCGCGCCCGAGCTGTACCTCAAGCGGCTGTGCGTGGCCGGCGTCGAGCGGGTCTTCGAGCTCAACCGCAACTTCCGCAACGAAGGCGTCGACGCGACGCACAACCCCGAGTTCACGATGCTCGAGGCGTACCAGGCCTACGCGGACTACGACACGATGCGGACGCTGACCCGCGAGCTGGTCCAGCACGCGGCCGAAGCGGCGTACGGCGCCCAGGTCGTGCGGCGCCCGGACGCCGACGGCAACGTCGTCGAGCACGACATCTCCGGTGACTGGCCGGTGATCCCGGTGCACGAAGCCGTCTCGCGGGTCTTCGGCGAGCGCATCGACTCCGGGACGTCGGTGGGCGAGCTGCGGCGGCTCTGCCTGGCCGCCGGGGTGCCGGTGGGGGAGGACCCGAGCCACGGCGACCTCGTGCTCAAGGCGTTCGAGCACCTCGTCGAGGGCGCGACCGTGCTGCCGACGTTCTACACCGACTACCCGACCGACGTCTCGCCGCTGACCCGCCAGCACCGGACGGACCCGCTGCTGGCCGAGCGCTGGGACCTCATCGCGTTCGGCTCCGAGGTCGGCACGGCCTACACGGAGCTGACCGACCCGATCGAGCAGCGGCGGCGGCTGGAAGCGCAGTCCCTGCGCGCGGCCAGCGGCGACGTCGAGGCGATGGAGCTGGACGAAGACTTTCTGCTCGCCCTGGAGCACGGCATGCCGCCGTCCGGCGGCCTCGGGCTGGGCGTCGACCGGCTGCTGATGATGCTCACCGGGGCGTCGATCCGCCAGACGGTCCTCTTCCCCTTCGTCCGTCCGCAGGCGTAGCGAGTCAGGCGACCCGGCAAGCGTCACACCGCCGGGTCGCTGCCCTTCGCTTACTGTGTGCCTCGTGCGCACGGCTCGGATCGCCTCGGCCCTCCTGATGGGGGTGGCCGTCCTCGGGTATTCGGGGTGGCTGCTGGAGTTCTTCCTCCCGACGGGCGTCTCGCCGGTCCACGACCCGGTGGAGGCGCTGCTGGCCGGCCCACCGGTGTTCCGGGTCCTGCTGGCCGTCTCGGGGGTCGCGTTCCTGCTCGCCGGCCCGCCGCTGCACCGCCTCGGCCCGGTCCAGTGGTCGGCGCGGCTCAGTTCCGTCTCGGTGAGCGTGTTCGGCCTGGTCGTGCTGGTCCAGGCCGCGTACCCGGAGCGGAGCGACCTGATCTCGTCGCTGCTCAGCGTCGTGCTGGTGGCCGGCGTGATCAGCCTGATCCTGTGGTGGCCGCCGGGCTGGCGGGCGCTCGCGGTCGCCGGGCTGGTCGTGGTGATGGCGACCTGGCTCGGGGTGGTGCTCTCGCGGCAGTTCGACGCCTACGAAGGGGTCTTCACGCGGGTGCAGCTGGTCGTGCGGGCCGCGCTGTACGGCATCGGCGGCGCGTACGCCTTCGTCAAGCCTGCGCCCCGGCACGCGCACCGATAGCGCCGTTCCGGTCCGGAACGCCGGTGCGGGGTGGCACGATCCGGAGCAGGTGTCCCTTTGCGGAAGGATCGAAATGGCGGGAAACGTGCGTCCGGTGGCCGACGAGCGTGACGGGCTGCTGAGCTTCCTGGAGCAGCAGCGGTACGTGCTCAGGTTGGCCGCACACGGGCTGACCGACGATCAGGCGCGGCTCGCGGCGACGAAGAGCTCGCTGTCGGTGGGCGGGCTGATCAAGCACGTCGCGACCACCGAGAACAGCTGGCTGGACACGATCCTTCAGGTGCCCCAGAAGCCGTTCGCGGAGAGCGTGGCCGAGTACCAGTCGGCGCACCGGCTGGGCGAGGACGAGACGCTGGCGGGCGTGCTGGCCCGCTACGACGAGGTCGCGAAGCGGACGGCCGACGTCATCGGCGGGATCGAGGACCTGGGCCAGGCGGTCCCGGTGCCGAAGGACGTGCCGTGGTTCCCGAAGGACGTCGACGCCTGGTCGGTCCGCTGGGTCCTGCTGCACCTGATCCAGGAGACGGCCCGCCACGCGGGCCACGCGGACATCATCCGCGAGCACGTCGACGGCGGCACGGCGATGCCGCTGATGGCGGCGGCCGAGGGCTGGCCGGAGTCCCCGTTCATCAAGCCCTGGACGCCCCAGCCCGCCTGACGAACCGCGTGGAGGCCACCTGGAGCCGTGAAGGTGGCCTTCACGGTTTTCAGAACAGCGTGGGCTCGTCCGCCAGCGCGCCTTCGATGACCAGCATCCGGCGTTTCGTTCCGACCCCGCCGCGCGCCGAGAAGCCGCCGTCCTTGCCGCCCGCGGCCAGCACCCGGTGGCACGGCACGATGATCGGGAACGGGTTGTTCCCCATCGCCTGCCCGACGGCCTGCGCCGATCCGGGCTGCCCGAGCCGGTGCGCGATGTCGCCGTAGGTCAGCGTCCTGCCCGGCGGGATCGTCCGCGCGACCTCGTACGCCCGGCGGTGGAACTCCGGCACCGAAGCCAGGTCCAGCGCCACCGAGGCCAGGTCCGGCCGCGCGCCGCCCAGCAGCGCCACGATCCCGTCCACCGCCGCCCGGACCGCGGCGGGCGGCGGCTCCTCGACGGCGTCCGGGAACCGCCGGAGCAGCCACGCGCGGGTCCGCGCGCCACTGCCTTCGGGCAGGGACGTGCCGACCACGACGTCGTCGCGCCACGCGAGCCCGCAGACCCCGATCGCCGTGTCGAACACCGTGAAGCCGGTCGTCATGCGATCAGCCTACGACCGAAGAGGGGTACCGCCGCCGCGATCGACCGCTAAGTTCGGTTCGGGCGATTCCGAGGAGGACGTGTGCGGCGACTGATCCTGGTGACGGCAGTGCTGCTCGGCTTGATCGCCACTCCGGCGGCCGCGGACCCGCTGGTCATGCCGCACGTCGTCGTCACGCACCACACGTGGTGGGCGGAGCAGGTGATCAAGCACGCCGGCGGCACGGTCGTCGCGAGCTACCCGCAGATCGGCGTCGTCGTCGCGTACACCGCGAAGGACGACTTCGCCGCGAAGGTCCGTGCGACACCGGGCATCGACGCCGTCGGCGCGACGCGCACCGCGAAGGTCCCGAAGGAGTTCTTCGCGCCTCGCAAGGACGTCCGCTACACCGGCCCGAACTCGCCGAACTCCGGTCAGGTCCCGCCCGAAGGCACCGCGTGGGACGTCCCGGCGCTGCACCTGCCCGAAGCGCACGCGGTCACCGAAGGCAGCAAGCGCACCGTCGTCGGCGTGCTCGACGTCGGCGTCGACGACACCCACCCGGACCTCGCGCCGGCCTTCGACCGCAAGGATTCCGTGTCCTGCCTGGCCGGCTGGGCCGACCGGAGCCCCGGCGCCTGGCGGCCCACGCTCGACGGCCACGGCACGCACGTCGCCGGCACGATCGCCGCCGCCCGCAACGGAACCGGCGTCGTCGGGGTCGCTCCCGGCGTCCGGATCGCCGCCGTCAAGCTGGCCGAACTCGACGACACCGAGACGGCCGAGAGCATGGTCTGCGGGTTCGTCTGGGCCGCGGAGCACGGGTTCGCCGTGACCAACAACAGCTACCGCTCGATCCCGTGGCGCTACAACTGCGACGACCAGCCGGACCAGGCCGCGGCGAAGCTCGCCGTCGGCCGCGCGGTCGCGTACGCCCAGCGCCGGAACGTCCTCGTCGTCGCCTCGGCCGGCAACGCCGGGATCGACCTCGACACCCGCTCGGCCGACCGCGAAAGCCCGGCCGACAGCACCCCGGTGGAACGCGCGATCGACCCGACGTGCACGCGGCTGCCGCACGAGCTGCCCGGCGTCGTCGGCACCGGTGCGCTCGACGAGAAGCTCGTCAAAGCGAGCTTCTCGAACTACTCGGCGTCGCGGATCAGCGTCGCCGCGCCCGGCGCGCGCGTCTGGTCGACCTGGCCGAACGGCGAATACCGGTCGGCGAGCGGGACGTCGATGGCCGCGCCGCACGCGAGCGGCGTCGCCGCCCTGATCGCGAGCGAACACCCGCGGTGGAGCGCCGAGCGCGTCAAGCAGGCCCTGTACGCCACGGCGACGCCGCTGCCGTGCCCCGACGCCGTCTGCACGCCGATCGCGGGCGGGACGACGTACTACGGCCGCGGAATGGTCGATGCGGCGAGCGCGGTCGGCGCGGGATGATGGCGCCGTGCTCGATCACCTCGTCTACGCCGGCCCCGACCTCGCCGCCGCCGTCGCCCGCGTCGCCGACCTGACCGGGGTCACCCCGGCCCCCGGCGGCAGCCACACCGGCCTCGGCACCGCCAACCACCTCGCCGACCTCGGCGCGGGGATGTACCTGGAGGTGATCGGCCCGGACCCGGCGCAGCCGGAGCCGCTCGCGCCCCGCCCGTTCGGCATCGACGCCCTCACCGAGCCGGCGCTGGTCGCGTGGGCGGTCCGCACCCCCGACCTCGACGCGACGATCGCGGCGGCCCGCGCCCGCGGCTTCGACCCGGGCGACCCGCGGGAGATGTCCCGCGAGACGGCCGGGGGCGAGACGCTGCACTGGCGCCTGACCCCGCCGACCGCGCCGGGCTCGCTCCGCCCGTTCCTGATCGACTGGGGCAGCACCCCGCACCCGACGACCCGCGGCCTGCCGTCCCTGCCGCTGCTGATGGTGACGGCCACCCATCCGGACCCGGCCTCGGTCCACACGGCGACGGAAGCGCTCGGCCTGGAGTTCCTGGTCCGCCGCACGGAAAAGGCGTCCCTCACAGCGGCCCTGCGCACCCCGGACGGCCGTCAGGTCGCCCTCAGCTAGGTGTGGTGTCCGGGGAGGTTGGTCAGTCGGGTGACCGGCGGCTTGCCGCCGGTCGAGCTGTGGGGCGGTGGTGATTGTAGAAGTGCAGCCAGCCCGGTAGTGCTGCCCGCGGCAGAGTCTCGGACGGGTAGGAGCGGGCGTAGGCCCACCCGTCGGCCAGGGTCCGGTGGAAGCGTTCGATCTTGCCGTTTTTTGAGGCCGGTAGGGCCGGGTGCGTGGATTTCGGCGTAGGCGACGCGGGAGTGGTCATCGAGCACGGTGTGCACGAACGCAGTCCCGATCTTGGGGTTGCGGGGGCTTGCCGGGTGTCGCAGCCCGGTTGCGGTCACCTTGGGCGCGGCCGACGAACCGGTGCCCGCCGCCGTCGGGGATGTTGCCGAACTTGGTGACATCGACATGCCGCAGCGAGCCGGGATGGTCGTGCTCGTAGCGGCGCAGTGGTTCGCCGGTGACCCGGTCGATCCGGGAGAGCCGGTTGATCCGGCAGCGGGTCAGCACCGCGTGCACCGTGGAGGCGGGCAAGCCGAGCCGGCCGCCGATCTGCACCGGGCCCAGCCGCATGCGCCACCGCAACCGCACGATGCGGTGGACCAGATGCCCGGGTGTGCGGGTCGGGCTGTGCTGCGATCAGCCATCCCAGCCGCGCTTTCGTTGCGGTAGCGCTGCGCCCATTTGCGAGCGGTTTTCGCGGCGACCATGAACATCTTCGCCGCTGCCGTGCAGGTCCAGCCCTGCTCCACGATCAGGCGCGCGAGTCGTCACCTCAACTCGGGACAACGTCCCTGGACATCACAGCTAGGCCTTGCCCTCGCGCCACAGGTTGGTCATCGGCAACCGCCGGTCGCGGCCGAAGGCCTTGAACGTGATCTTCGTGCCCGGCGGGTACTGGCGCCGCTTGTACTCGGCCTTGTCGACCATCCGCACCACCCGGTCGATGGTCTCCGCGTCGAACCCGGCCTCGATCAGGTCGGCGTACCCGCGGTCGCCCTCGACGTAGTCGTCGAGGATGTCGTCGAGCAGCGCGTAGTCCGGCAGCGAGTCGGTGTCGACCTGCCCCGGCCGCAGCTCGGCCGACGGCGGCTTCGAAATCGAGTTCTCCGGGATCGGCGGGGTCTCGCCGCGCTTCACCGCTTCGGCGTTGCGCCAGCGGGCCAGCTGCCACACGTGCGTCTTGAAGACGTCCTTGATCGGGGCGAACGCGCCGACCGCGTCCCCGTAGATCGTCGAGTACCCGACGGCCAGCTCGGTCTTGTTGCCGGTGGCCAGCACCAGGTGACCGTCCAAGTTGGACAGTGCCATCAGGAGCATGCCGCGCGTGCGCGCCTGGATGTTCTCCTCGGCCAGGCCGGTCAGCGAAAGCTGGTCGACGTACACGCGGACCATGTCCTCGACCGGCTCGACGCGGTAGTGCGCCCCGATCCGCTGCGCCAGGTCGGCCGCGTCGTCCTTGGAGTGGCCCGAGGAGTACTTCGACGGCATCGAGACGCCGTAGACGTTGTCGCCGCCCAGCGCGTCCGCCGCCAGCGACGCGCAGACCGCGGAGTCGATGCCGCCGGAGAAGCCGAACGTCACCGACGAGAAGCCGTTCTTGTGCACGTAGTCGCGCAGCCCGACGACCAGCGCGTGCCACACTTCGGCCTCGTCCGAAAGCGGCTCGCTGATGACCGGCCGGGCGGTCGGCTCGTACGACGGCAGCGGTTCCGCGCTCAGTACGCGGCGCCGGACGTGCAGGCCTTCGAGCTCGCCGTCGCCGGCGTGCCCGCCCGCGGTGAGGTCCATGTCCAGCACGAGCAGGTGCTCGACGAACTGCGGCGCGCGCGCCACGACCGCGCCGTCCGCCGCGACGACGAGCGAGTCGCCGTCGAACACGAGGTCGTCCTGGCCGCCTACCTGGTTGGTGTAGACCAGCGGCGCCCCCGCTTCGGCGGCGCGGCGCGCGATCAGCGGCAGCCGCTGCTCGTCCTTCGAGCGCTCGTACGGCGACGCGTTCGGCGCCACGACGAGGTCGACGCCGGCGCGGCCCAGGGCCGAGATCGGGCCGCCGTCCTGCCAGATGTCCTCGCAGACGACCATGCCGATGTCGAGCCCGTGGAACCGGACGACGTCGAGCGTGGTGCCCGGCTTGAACCAGCGGTGCTCGTCGAACACGCCGTAGTTGGGCAGGTGGTGCTTGAACTGCCGCGCGACGACTTCACCGCGGTAGAGCGCGGCCGCCGCGTCGCGCGGGCCGACCTCGTCGACGTCGAGGTACCCGATGTAGGTCAGCACTTCGCCGCACCCGGCCTCGTCGAGCCGCCGCGCCAGCGACTCGACACCTTGGCGGGAAGCCTCGGCGAAGGTCCGGCGCAGCGCAAGGTCTTCGACCGGGTAGCCGGTCAGGGACATCTCGGGGAAGACGACGACGTGCGCACCGGCTTCGGCGGCCCGGCGGGTCCAGTCGACGTGCAGGTCGGCGTTGCCGTCGAGGTCACCGACGGTGGGGTTGACCTGGGCGAGCGCGATGCGCAGTTGCGACATGCCGTCATTCTGGCCCACGGCCACCCGGCAAGCCGAGCGAATGTGGGCGAAATCGAAAAGCCCCCGCCCGGCGAACCGGACGGGGGCTTCCCGCGAAGAGCTACTTCCGCTTGATCATGCTCCGGACCTTCTTGATGGTCTGCTCGAAGTCCGAATCGAACGGGTTGTCGTGCACGAGGTACGTCCACGTCGTGTTCGCCCGCCGCACGCCGGCCTCGCCGAGGTCGATGCCCTCGTCGGTCAGCTCGGCCTCTTCGAGCGTCTTCGCCGCCCGCGAGTCGGCCTCGCCGATGATCTTGTGGAACTCCGGGATCGCCGCGCGGTGGAACTCGTCCAGCGGCGTCTCGCGCGCCAGCGCCCGCAGGTGGATGCTCTCGCGGACGTCGGTCAGGTACGCCAGGTGGTCCGACCACAGCTGGTCGACGTGGAACAGCAGCACCTCGCGGCACATCTGCTCCAGCTTCTCTTGGTCGTCGAGCTTCTCCTTCAGCTCGCCGAACTTCTCCGGGTGCGCCTTCTCCATCGCCTCCGCCGCGTACGCGGTGCGAAGCACCTTGTCGCGGTGCACCAGCAGGTCACGCCGCTGCCGCTCGATCAGCCGCGTGTAGCGCCAGGTGTTGCGGTGGATCTCGAGGTCGACGCCCTCGGCGACGCGCTGCGCGTGGTTCAGCTGCCGCAGCGCCGCGCCGTCGGTGATCTCGCCGGTCTCTTCGTCGTCGACGATGCCCTCGGGCACGTCCGGCGCGTTCGAGAGGACGAGTTCGTCGTTCAGGCTCGCGAAGAAGATCGCGCTGCCCGGGTCGCCCTGACGTCCGGAACGGCCGCGCAGCTGCCCGTCGAGGCGGCTCGACGGGTACCGCGCGGTGCCGATGACGTGCAGGCCGCCCAGTTCGACGACCTCTTCGCGGGTCGCGCCGTCGGTGCCGCCCAGCCGGATGTCGGTACCGCGGCCGGCCATCTGCGTGGACACGGTGACCGCGCCCTTCTTGCCGGCCTCGGCGATGATCGCGGCCTCCGAGGCGTCGTTGCGCGCGTTGAGCACGACGCACTCGAGGTCGACCTTCGCCAGCTTCTCGGCCAGCTCTTCGGACTCGGCGACGTCCTGGGTGCCGACGAGGATCGGCCGCCCGGTCTCGTGGACCGTGCGGATCTCCTCCTCGATCGCCCGCAGCTTCTGCGACGGCGACGCGAAGACGCGGTCCTCCAGGTCCTCGCGGACGTTCGGGGTGTTCGGCGGGATGACCGCGACCTCGAGCTCGTAGAACTCGCGCAGCTGCTCGGCGACGGCGACCGCGGTACCGGTCATGCCGGCGACCTCGGGGTAGCGCGCCAGCAGCGCCTGGACGGTGATCGAGTCCAGGATCTCGCCGCGGTCGGTGGCGGTGACCTGCTCCTTCGCCTCGACGGCGGCCTGCAGGCCGTCCGGCCAGCGCTGCAGCTCGGCGACGCGGCCGCGGGCGGCGTTGATGAGCTGGACCTTGCCGTCGCGGACCAGGTAGTCGACGTCGCGGGTGAGCAGCGCGTGCGCGTGCAGGGCGACGTTCACCGCGGGGAGCCGGTCGGACGCCGTCTCGCCGTAGAGGTCGTCGACCTCCAGGCCGAGTGACTTCGCGACGACGGACGCGCCGGCGTCGGTCAGCCAGGCGTTGCGGCCCTCGCTGTCGGTTTCGTAGTGCAGGTTGAGCCGCAGCCGCCGGACGACCTTCGCGACCTCTTCGTCGGCGTCGGTGTGGTCGATCGAGCCGGCCATCACCAGCGGGACGCGGGCCTCGTCGACCAGCACCGAGTCCGCCTCGTCGACGATCGCGACCTCGGGGTCGGGCTGGACGAGGTCGTCCACGTTCGTGACCAGCCGGTCGCGCAGGACGTCGAAGCCGATCTCGGCGACGGCGCCGTACGTGACGTCCTTGGCGTAGGCGACCTTGCGCTCCTCGCGCGAGTGCGCGGGCTCGACCCAGCCGACCGACACGCCGAGCAGGGCGTACACCGGGCCCATCCACTCGGCGTCGCGGCGGGCCAGGTAGTCGTTGACCGTGACGACGTGCGCGCGCTTCCCGCGGATCGCGTAGCCGGCGGCGGCCAGCGCACCGGCGAGCGTCTTGCCCTCACCGGTCTCCATCTGCACGACGTGCTTGCTGAGCAGGCCCATCGTGCCGAGGATCTGGACGTCGAACGCCCGCTCGCCGAGCGCCCGCCGGGCGGCTTCACGCCCGAGCGCGCACACCTCGATCAGGTGGTTGTCGCCGAACGCGGTGTCCTTCAGCGTCTCGCGGAGCTTGCCCGCCCGCTCGGTCAGCTCCTCGTCGGAGAGCTTCTCGAGCTCGGGTTCGAGCTTCTCGACCGCGGGCAGCAGTGCTTCGTAGCGGGTCAGCTCGACGCTGCCCGGCCGCTGGATGATCCGGCGGAGCTTCTTGCCCACCCGGCTGATCAGTGCTGCCACCCCTGGTCTCCCGTTCTCTCTCGCTCGACCGGCCTGCCCCACCCAACGTGGCGGTGGTGCGTTCGAGTTCCGCGGCCGGATGGGACGATCCAACCGTGTTCCCTCATCCCAGCGCCAGGTCCGGTCGTCGCCGGATCACCGCAATTGCGACATCCGTGCTGATCGCGGCCTCGCTGGCCGCCTGCACGTCCTCCGGGAAGCCGGCGCCGGTCGCGCCGACGACGGAGTCGCACCCACCGTCCGGACCGGTGCCGGCCGGGTTGGAGCGGTTCTACGGCCAGAGCCTGTCCTGGGCCGACTGCGCACCTTACGCGACGTCGGAGGACTCGCGATCGGCCTTCCAGGCGAAGGACGTCCAGTGCGCCCGGCTGACCGTGCCGCTGGACTACGCGAAACCGGCGGGGGACACCATCACGCTGGGCCTGCTCCGCCATAAGGCGTCGGACGCCGGCTCCCGGATCGGGTCGCTCGTGGTCAACCCGGGCGGCCCCGGTGCCTCGGGCATGGTCGCGGCCGCCGGCCTGGTCAAGCCGACCGCGAGCACCGGCCTCGGCAAGCGCTTCGACCTGGTCGGCTTCGACCCGCGCGGCATCGGCGCGAGCCAGCCGGCCATCCACTGCCTGACCGACTCCGAGCGCGACGCCGACCGCGCCGACGACAGCGAGACCGACGGCTCGCCCGCCGGCGTGGTCAAGCAGGAAACGCAGGAAAAGGACTTCGCCGCGAAGTGCGCCCAGCGCACCGAAGACGGGACCGGGATGCTGGCGAACGCCGGCACCCGGGACGTCGTGAAGGATCTCGACGTCCTCCGCTCGGTCCTCGGCGACGAAAAGCTCACCTACCTGGGCTACTCCTACGGCACCCGGATCGGGTCGACCTACGCCGAGGCGTTCCCGAAGAACGTCCGCGCGATGATCCTCGACGGCGCGGTCGACCCGGAGCAGGACGCGGTCGAGTCGCTGGTCGCGCAGGGCCAGGGCTTCGGGAAGGCGTTCACGGAGTTCGCGAAGTGGTGCACCGCCCAGCAGGACTGCGCGCTCGGCGGCGACGCGAACGGCGCGGTCAAGGCGTTCCAGGACCTCGTCCGGCCGCTGATCGACTTCCCGGTGGAGGTCGGCGACGGCCGCAAGCTCTCCTACGAGGACGCCACGACCGGCGTCATCCAGGCGCTCTACCAGCAGAGCCTCTGGGACACCCTCAACTCCGGCCTCAACGAGCTCAAGCAGCAGCGCGGCGCGACCCTGGAGAAGCTCGCGGACATCTACAACGAGCGCGACACCGACGGCAGGTACGGCACCACGCAGGACGCCTTCACCGCGATCCGCTGCGTCGACGACCCGCGCGTCACCGACCCGGCCGTCATCCTCAAGGCGCAGGAGGAGTACGTGAAGGTGGCGCCGTTCCTCGACGACGGCCGCCCGGCTTCGGCGGCGCGGGACGCGTGCGCGTTCTGGCCGGTGCCGAACACCTCCGAGCCGCACGTGCCGAACGTCGAAGGCCTGGCGAAGACGCTGGTCATCTCGACCACGAACGACCCGGCCACGCCGTACCAGGCCGGCGTCAACCTCGCGAAGGGCCTGAAGGGCGCGCTGCTGACCTTCGAGGGCACCCAGCACACGGTGTTCCTGCAGGGCGTGAAGTGCGTGGACGAGGCGGGCACGGACTACCTGGTCGACGGCACGGTGCCGCCGGACGGGACCCGGTGCGCCGGGCAGTAGCGGCGCTGGCGCCGGTCCTGCTGCTGGCGGCGTGCACGAGTGCTCCGGCACCCGCGCCGCCGCCCCCGGCTCCCGCTCCCGACCTGGGGAAGTTCACCGGGCAGACGCTCACGTGGACCCCGTGCGGGGACGCGCTCGACTGCGCGCACCTGACCGTGCCGCTGGACTACGCGAAGCCGTCGGGGGAGACGGTGCGCGTGGGCCTGCTCCGGCACAAGGCGGCGAAGCAGCGCATCGGCTCGCTGGTCGTCAACCCCGGCGGACCCGGTGGCTCGGGGACGGCGACGGCGGCGTCGCTCGCGAAGACGCCCGCCGCCGCGCCCCTGCTCGACCGCTTCGACCTGGTCGGCTTCGACCCGCGTGGCGTCGGCACCAGCGAACCGCGCATCACCTGCCGCACCGACGCCGAGCAGGACGCGGACCGCGCGTCCGACATCGAGAGCGATTCGTCGCCCGATGGGGTGAAAAGACAGCTCGCCGAGACGACCGCGTACGGCGCGAAGTGCGTCGAAGCGACGAAGTACGGCAAAGAGTTCCTCGCGAACGCCGGCACGCGAGACGTCGTACGCGACCTCGACGTCCTTCGCGCGGTTCTGGGCGACGAGAAGCTGACCTACCTCGGCTACTCGTACGGGACGCAGATCGGCGCGGCTTACGCCGAGGCGTACCCGCGCAACGTCCGCGCGCTGCTGCTCGACGGGGCGGTCGACCCCGCCCAGAGCCTGGTGGACTCACTGGTCACGCAGGCCGCGGGCTTCCAGGACGCCTTGACCGAGTTCACCCGTTGGTGCGCGTGCCCGTTCGCCGGCAGTACCGAAGCGTTCCAGCGGCTCGTGCGTCCGCTGGTCGCGAAGCCCCTCCCGGCCGGGACCCGGAAGCTGTCGTTCGAGGACGCGATCACGGGCACGTTCGGCGGGCTCTACGCACGCGGCGACTGGCCCGCGCTGAAAGCCGCGCTCGCGCAGGTGGCCCAGGGCAACGGCCGGACGCTGCTGGCCTTCGCCGACGGCTACTACCAGCGCGATCCCGAGGGCCGCTACAGCGGCGCGATCGACGCGTACTTCGCCGTCCGCTGCGTCGACCACCAGCGGGTGACCGACCGGGCCGCGATCGACCGCGCGCACGGGGAAATGCTGGCCGGGGCCCCGTTCCTGGCCGGCGGCACGCCCGACACGAGCGAGCTCGACATCTGCTCGACCTGGCCGGTTCCGCCGACGTCGGCCGAGCACCCGCCGCGCGCGCCCGGGCTCCCGAAGCCGCTGGTCGTCTCGACCACGCACGACCCGGCGACGCCGTACCGGCAGGGCGTGGACCTCGCGAAGGACCTCGACGGCGTCCTGCTCACCTACGAAGGCGTCCAGCACACGGTGTTCCTGCAGGGCAACGCGTGCGTCGACCGGGCGGGCGTCGCCTACCTCGTGGACGGCACGCCGCCGCCCGCCGGGACCCGCTGCTAGCCGAGGTCCGCCGGCTCGTTCTGCCTGGTCAGCGACAGTTCGATCATCACAGGGCTGAGGTGGTCGCCGGCCGGCGGGATCTGCGCCCACAGGCGGGTGAACCGCCGCGGCCCGTCGGCCGAGACCCACACCTTGACGATGACGTCCTCGCTCACCTGCGGCAACACGCCGTGCGCGACCACCGCGGGCACCTTGCCGCCGACGCGCAGGGCGGCGGCGCCGTCGACGTTCTCCCGGCCCTCGGTCTTCGCGTCGGTCACGCCGTCGAGGAGCCGCTTCAGCCCGGCGGACGGCCCGAGGAACGCCCCGACGGTGTACATCTCCGGCAGGCGCCCGACGTCGGGATCCGTCGTGACCTGGTCTTTTCGCACGGTGAAGCGGAACTTCGTGTGCCCGTCACCGTCCTGGACGTCGGCGGTGCCGGTCGCCGTGCCACCGCCGTCGAGGGTCGCGTCGCCCTCGATCTGCCGGAGCGGGAAGCCCGGGAGCACGCCGTTGACGCCGGCCGCGAAGTGCACGCTGCGGACCTCGGCGAACGACGTCGCGGCGGCGCGGACCAGGTCGGCGCCCGCGGGGAAGGGCCCGCGCGTGTCCGGTGATCCGGTACAGCCGGCGGTCAGCAGGAGCACGAGCAGGACGGCGAAGCGGGGCATGCCGCGAGGGTAGTCGTGGCCCGATCCTTGCGGAGGATGTCCTCCCGGCCACTTTCGGCGTCCCGCGCGCGCGGTGAAACTGGCCGGGTGACTGTCGAGACCCGTCCCGCCCCGAGGCTGCACCGCGCTTGGCCGATCGCCGGCGCCGCCTTCGTCGCGCTGCTCGCCTCCGCCGGCTTCCGCGCCGCCCCCGGCGTCCTCATCGACCCGCTGCACCAGGAGTTCGGCTGGTCCACGGCCACGATCAGCTCGGCCGTCTCGGTCAACCTCGTGCTCTTCGGCCTCTTCGCGCCCTTCGCGGCCGCGTTGATGGAGCGCTTCGGCATCCGCCGCGTGTCGGCGACGGCGTTGTTCGTCATCGCCCTGGGCGCGGGCGGCACGGTCTTCATGACGGCGAGCTGGCAGCTCATCCTGTGCTGGGGCGTCCTGGTCGGCCTGGGTACCGGCTCGATGGCGATGGGGTTCGCCGCGATGGTGGCGGCCCGCTGGTTCGTCCGCAGCCGCGGCGTCGTCACCGGCGTCCTGACCGCGGCGGGCGCCACCGGCCAGCTGATCTTCCTCCCGCTCATCGCGAACCTCGCGGTGACGTCCGGGTGGCGGACGGCGTCGCTGGTCATCGCGATCGCGGCGCTCGCCGTGGTCCCGGTGGTCCTGCTGGTCATCCGCGACCACCCGGCCGACCTCGGCACCACGGCGTACGGCGCCCCCGCGGACGCGGAGGTCACCCGCCCGGCCCCGAAGACCGGCTCGGTCCGCAGGGCGCTCTCGGTGCTGCGCCAGGCCGCCCGCACCCGCACGTTCTGGCTGCTCGCGGTCGGCTTCGCGATCTGCGGCGCGACGACGAACGGCCTGGTCGGCACCCACTTCGTCCCGGCGGCCCACGACCACGGCATGCCCCAGACGACCGCGGCGGGCCTGCTGGCGCTGGTCGGCGTCTTCGACGTGGTCGGCACGATCTTCTCGGGCTGGCTCACCGACCGCGTCGACCCCCGCATCCTGCTGGGCGTGTACTACGCGCTGCGGGGCCTTTCGCTGGCCTTGCTCCCGCAGCTGTTCACGGACTCGGTGCAGCCGAGCATGTGGGCGTTCATCCTGTTCTACGGCCTCGACTGGGTGGCCACGGTGCCCCCGACGGTCGCCCTCTGCGTCCGCGCGTTCGGCGACGCGGGCCCGATCGTGTTCGGCTGGGTCTTCGCCAGCCACCAGCTCGGCGCGGCGTTCGCCGCCTCGGCCGCGGGCCTGGTCCGCGACCAGCTGGGCACCTACAACGTGGCCTGGTACGCGGCGGCGGTACTGGCGGTGATCGCGTCGGCGGCGTCCCTGGCCATCACGCGGGCGAAGAACCCCGTTCCGGTGCTCGCGACGTGACTTCGTCACCCTCGGCGCGTCGTGAAACATCCCGTTAACACGCTGTCGTTAGGGTGCGGCCATGGATCGCCAGCAGGAATTCGTGCTCCGCACGCTCGAGGAGCGCGACATCCGTTTCGTCCGTCTCTGGTTCACCGATGTGCTGGGGTTCCTCAAGTCCGTCGCGGTCGCGCCGGCCGAGCTCGAAGGCGCGTTCAACGAGGGAATCGGCTTCGACGGCTCCGCCATCGAGGGCTTCGCGCGCGTCTACGAATCGGACATGGTCGCCAAGCCCGACCCGGCCACCTTCCAGGTCCTGCCGTGGGAGACCCCCGACGGCGGCCCGTACTCGGCGCGCATGTTCTGCGACATCGCGATGCCGGACGGCTCACCGTCGTGGGCCGACCCGCGGCACGTCCTCCGGCGTCAGCTC
This sequence comes from Amycolatopsis sp. FBCC-B4732, assembly GCF_023008405.1. Taxonomy (NCBI): domain Bacteria; kingdom Bacillati; phylum Actinomycetota; class Actinomycetes; order Pseudonocardiales; family Pseudonocardiaceae; genus Amycolatopsis; species Amycolatopsis sp. FBCC-B4732. The sequence goes on along the minus strand of NZ_CP095376.1, from coordinate 6,969,376 downwards.
TCGAAGGCCGCCGAAGCGGGCTTCACCTGCTACGTGCACCCCGAAATCGAGTTCTTCCTCCTCGCGAACCTGCCCGACGACGGCAGCGAGCCCGAGCCCGCCGACAACGGCGGCTACTTCGACCAGGCCAGCCACGCCACGGCGACGCACTTCCGCCGGCACGCCATCGAGACCCTCGAGGCGATGGGCATCTCGGTCGAGTTCAGCCATCACGAAGGGGCACCGGGTCAGCAGGAGATCGACCTCCGTTACGCCGATGCGCTGACGATGGCCGACAACGTGATGACGTTCCGTTACGTCGTCAAGGAGGTCGCGCTGACCCAGGGCGTGCGCGCGACATTCATGCCGAAGCCGTTCACGGACCAGCCCGGTTCGGGCATGCACACCCACATCAGCCTGTTCGAAGGCGATCGCAACGCCTTCTACGACGCCGAGGACCCGCACGAGCTGTCGGATACCGGCAAGGCGTTCGTCGCCGGCCTGCTCCACCACGCCAAGGAGATCTCCGCGGTCACCAACCAGTGGGTGAACTCCTACAAACGCCTGATCAGCGGCAGTGAAGCGCCGACGACGGTCTCCTGGGGCCGCGCGAACCGCTCCGCGCTCGTCCGCGTCCCGATGTATTCACCCGGAAAGGCGTCATCCCGACGGGTGGAGATCCGTACGCTGGACTCGGCGTGCAACCCGTACCTGGCGTACTCGGTCATCCTGGCCGCCGGGCTGAAGGGGATCGAGAAGGGCTACGAGCTGCCGCCACCTGCCGAGGACAACATCTGGCAGCTGAGCGACTCCGAGCGGCGCGCCGCCGGGTACTCGCAGCTGCCGCAGAACCTGGGGGAGGCGCTGGCGGAGATGGAGAAGTCCGAACTCCTGCCGGAAGCGCTCGGCGAGCACGTGTACGACTTCTTCCTGCGGAACAAGCGCGTGGAGTGGGACAACTACCGCAGCGCGGTCACCCCGTACGAACTCCGAACGCTCCTCCCGGTGCTCTGATGGGGCGGCGGCCGGTGTTCCTCGCGATCCTGGCCGCCGCACTCGTGCTCGTCACGGGCGCACCCGCGACCGCGGCCCCGGCCCCGGCGCGCTTCGACCTCGACTCGGCCGACATCCCGGCCCTGCAGGCGCGGATGGCGTCCGGCCGGCTCACCGCGGTGGGCCTGACCAGCACCTACCTCGACCGCATCCGCCGGATCGACGGCAAGGTCAACGCCGTCCTGGCGCTCAACCCGGCCGCACTGAGCCAGGCCGCCGCGAGCGACGCCCGGCGTCGCGCGCACCACCTGCGCGGCCCCCTCGACGGCATCCCGGTGCTGGTCAAGGACAACGTCGACACCCGCGACCAAGACACCACCGCCGGCTCGCGGGCCCTGCGCAGCCACCCGGCGAAGGACGCCACGCTGATCACCCGGTTGCGGGACGCCGGCGCGGTGCTCCTCGGCAAGGCGAACCTGTCCGAATGGGCGAACTTCCGCGCCGCGAAGCCGACGTCCGGCTGGTCGGGCGTCGGTGGTCAGACGAACAACCCGTACGTGCTGGACCGCAACCCGTGCGGGTCGTCCGCCGGGTCCGCGGCCGGCGTCGCCGCGTCACTGGCCCAGGTCGCGATCGGCTCGGAGACCGACGGCTCGATCGTGTGCCCCGCCGGGATGACCTCGACGGTCGGCCACAAACCCAGCCTCGGCCTGGTCAGCCGCACCGGCGTGGTGCCGATCTCCGCCGAGCAGGACACCGCCGGGCCGATCGCCCGCAACGTCGTCGACGTCGCGCTGACGCTGTCGGTCCTGCAGGGCCGCGACCCCGCGGATCCCGCGACGGCGCAGTACCCGAAGTCGCAGCCGACGGACTACGCGAAGCTGCTTCGCCCGGGTGTCCTGCGCGGCGCGCGGATCGGCCTGTGGCGGCTGCCGGTGCTCGGCTCCGAGACGGACGCGATCATGACGTCCGCACGGAATTCCCTGGTCAAGGCCGGTGCCACGGTCGTCGAAGTGACCCCGCCCTACCAGGCGCGGCTCGGCGAACTGGAGTTCCCGGCGCTGCTCACGGAGTTCCACCGCGACATCGACAAGTACCTGGCCACCCGCCCGCGCGGGCCGCGGAACCTCGCCGAGCTCATCGCCTACAACCGCGCGGACCCGCTGGAGCAGACCTGCTTCGCCGGGCAGGAGCTGTTCGAGGAGGCGCTGGCCGCGCCGCCGCCGACCGACCCGGGTTACCTGGCCGGCCGCGCCGAGCTCTCGGACCTCGCGCGCCGCTCCCTCGACGAGACGCTGGCGAAGTACCACCTGGACGCGATCGCGTCGCCGACGAACCCGCCGGCGTGGGAGACCGACTGCGCGGTGGGCGACAGCGACGTGATCCCGTCCTCGACCCCGGCCGCGGTGGCGGGCTACCCGGACGTGACCGTGCCCGCGGGGTTTGCCGGCGCCCTCCCGGTGGGTATCTCGTTCATGGGTGCCCGGTGGTCGGACGCCCGGATGCTCGCGCTCGCGGCCGACTTCGAACGGGTCGTGCCGGCGCGGGTTCCGCCGCGGTACCTGCCGATGGCGGCGCCGTAGCTGTCCGTACACGCTCTGACCTGCGGCAATGGCGTTAAGTGACCCCCCTGTTTTGGCCTGGTTCCGGGGCATGTAATCTTCTCTTCGTCGCCAGGAACACCGGGTCACACCGGGGCCGCAAGCCCCGGAGACCAGGCCGGGACGAGCGGGTTGACACCGCGGATCGGACCGGGTAACGTTCAGCGTCGGCCCACGAGCGGCCGCCGAATCCCTACGACTAACATCGTGGGCTGAGGCATGCTCGACCAAAAGCTTGTGAATATCGCTTGGAACAACTGCCGAGGATATAGCCGCTGATAAGGCGGTGAGTCCAGAGTGTGTTGCTTGAGAACTCAACAGTGTGCTAGTGAACTAAGCCAGTAGAGCTTATGTATTGAACCTCGTATGAGGTTCCTTTGAGAGCATTGAATTGCCTCGATTAAACTGTTCATTGTTGGAGAGTTTGATCCTGGCTCAGGACGAACGCTGGCGGCGTGCTTAACACATGCAAGTCGAACGCTGAACCACTTTCGGGTGGGGATGAGTGGCGAACGGGTGAGTAACACGTGGGTAATCTGCCCTGCACTCCGGGATAAGCCTTGGAAACGAGGTCTAATACCGGATATCACAACTTTTCGCATGGAAGGTTGTTGAAAGTTCTGGCGGTGCAGGATGAACCCGCGGCCTATCAGCTTGTTGGTGGGGTAGTGGCCTACCAAGGCGACGACGGGTAGCCGGCCTGAGAGGGTGACCGGCCACACTGGGACTGAGACACGGCCCAGACTCCTACGGGAGGCAGCAGTGGGGAATATTGCACAATGGGCGCAAGCCTGATGCAGCGACGCCGCGTGAGGGATGACGGCCTTCGGGTTGTAAACCTCTTTCGCCAGGGACGAAGCGCAAGTGACGGTACCTGGATAAGAAGCACCGGCTAACTACGTGCCAGCAGCCGCGGTAATACGTAGGGTGCGAGCGTTGTCCGGATTTATTGGGCGTAAAGAGCTCGTAGGCGGTTTGTCGCGTCGGCCGTGAAATCTCCACGCTTAACGTGGAGCGTGCGGTCGATACGGGCAGACTTGAGTTCGGTAGGGGAGACTGGAATTCCTGGTGTAGCGGTGAAATGCGCAGATATCAGGAGGAACACCGGTGGCGAAGGCGGGTCTCTGGGCCGATACTGACGCTGAGGAGCGAAAGCGTGGGGAGCGAACAGGATTAGATACCCTGGTAGTCCACGCTGTAAACGTTGGGCGCTAGGTGTGGGCGACATCCACGTTGTCCGTGCCGTAGCTAACGCATTAAGCGCCCCGCCTGGGGAGTACGGCCGCAAGGCTAAAACTCAAAGGAATTGACGGGGGCCCGCACAAGCGGCGGAGCATGTGGATTAATTCGATGCAACGCGAAGAACCTTACCTGGGCTTGACATGCGCCAGACATCCCCAGAGATGGGGCTTCCCTTGTGGTTGGTGTACAGGTGGTGCATGGCTGTCGTCAGCTCGTGTCGTGAGATGTTGGGTTAAGTCCCGCAACGAGCGCAACCCTTATCCTACGTTGCCAGCGCGTTATGGCGGGGACTCGTGGGAGACTGCCGGGGTCAACTCGGAGGAAGGTGGGGATGACGTCAAGTCATCATGCCCCTTATGTCCAGGGCTTCACACATGCTACAATGGCTGGTACAGAGGGCTGCGATACCGCGAGGTGGAGCGAATCCCTTAAAGCCGGTCTCAGTTCGGATCGCAGTCTGCAACTCGACTGCGTGAAGTCGGAGTCGCTAGTAATCGCAGATCAGCAACGCTGCGGTGAATACGTTCCCGGGCCTTGTACACACCGCCCGTCACGTCATGAAAGTCGGTAACACCCGAAGCCCATGGCCCAACCCTTCGGGGAGGGAGTGGTCGAAGGTGGGACTGGCGATTGGGACGAAGTCGTAACAAGGTAGCCGTACCGGAAGGTGCGGCTGGATCACCTCCTTTCTAAGGAGCACAACACATCCACGTTCCCGGGATACCCGGATCAAGAGCGTGGGGTGGCCAGGGTTTAACACCCGACTGTGGTGTTGCTGTGGTTGCTCAAGGAATTGTGGAACTATTGGTTATGGTCACTCTTGGTTGGCAATGCCTTGCCTAGTACTGGTCGTCTTCGGATGGTCGTGGAACGGGGGGCCGGCGCCTTGGAGGGTGGTTGTTCACTGTGCACACTGTTGGGTCCTGAGGCAACACGCCTCAGGGCGTCACAGCCCTGGAACGCTGTTTGTTTCTGGTGTGGTGTTTGAGAACTGTAGAGTGGATGCGAGCATCTTTGTGGTCAAGTTGTTAAGGGCACATGGTGGATGTCTTGGCTTCAGGAGCCGATGAAGGACGTAGGAGGCTGCGATAAGCCTCGGGGAGCTGTCAACCGAGCTGTGATCCGAGGATTTCCGAATGGGGAAACCCAGCACCAGTGATGTGGTGTTACCCGCACCTGAATATATAGGGTGTGTGGAGGGAACGCGGGGAAGTGAAACATCTCAGTACCCGTAGGAAGAGAAAACAACCGTGATTCCGTGAGTAGTGGCGAGCGAAAGCGGAAGAGGCTAAACCGTGCATATGTCAAGCTGTCAGGCGTTGTATGTGCGGTGTTGTGGGACCCAGCGTCGAGGATCTGACAGTCCTCGGAATGATCGCGCGTGTTAGTGGAACGCCTTGGGATGGGCGGCCGGAGTGGGTGAGAGCCCCGTACGCGAAAACATGTCGTTGATTGTTTGTTTGGTGTTCCCGAGTAGCAGCGAGCTCGTGGAATTTGCTGTGAATCTGCCGGGACCACCCGGTAAGCCTAAATACTTCCTGAAGACCGATAGCGGACGAGTACCGTGAGGGAAAGATGAAAAGTACCCCGGGAGGGGAGTGAAAGAGTACCTGAAACCGTGTGCCTACAAGCCGTCAGAGCCTTTGGGTGATGGCGTGCCTTTTGAAGAATGAGCCTGCGAGTTAGTGCTGCGTGGCGAGGTTAACCCGTGTGGGGTAGCCGTAGCGAAAGCGAGTCTGAATAGGGCGATTGAGTCGCGTGGTCTAGACCCGAAGCGGAGTGATCTACCCATGGCCAGGGTGAAGCGACGGTAAGACGTCGTGGAGGCCCGAACCCACTTAGGTTGAAAACTGAGGGGATGAGCTGTGGGTAGGGGTGAAAGGCCAATCAAACTCCGTGATAGCTGGTTCTCCCCGAAATGCATTTAGGTGCAGCGTCACGTGTTTCTCTGCGGGGGTAGAGCTACTGGATGGTCTAGGGGCCTTACCGGGTTACCGAAATCAACCAAACTCCGAATACCGTAGTGTGAGAGCGTGGCAGTGAGACGGCGGGGGATAAGCTTCGTCGTCGAGAGGGAAACAGCCCAGAACACCAGCTAAGGCCCCTAAGTGTGTGCTCAGTGGGAAAGGATGTGGGATTGCCCAGACAACCAGGAGGTTGGCTTAGAAGCAGCCACCCTTGAAAGAGTGCGTAATAGCTCACTGGTCAAGTGGTCCTGCGCCGACAATGTAGCGGGGCTTAAGCACACCGCCGAAGCTGTGTCATTCATGCAATACATCGGCTTCACTCCTTGAGGGTGTTGTCTAGTGGTGTGGATGGGTAGGGGAGCGTCCTGCATCCAGGGAAGCGGCGGCGGAAGCCAGTCGTGGAGGGTGTGGGAGTGAGAATGCAGGCATGAGTAGCGAATGCAGAGTGAGAAACTCTGCCGCCGGATGACCAAGGGTTCCTGGGCCAGGCTAATCCGCCCAGGGTAAGTCGGGACCTAAGGCGAGGCCGACAGGCGTAGTCGATGGACAACGGGTTGATATTCCCGTACCCGAGCATGTGCGCCCATGACGAGGCGTTTGATACTAACCACCCAAAGCCATTGCTTGAAGCCTTCGGGTGGATGGTGGTGTGTGGAGCGTGGGACCTGATTTCGTAGTAGTCAAGCGATGGGGTGACGCAGGAAGGTAGCTCCGCCAGGCGATGGTTGTCCTGGTGTAAGCGTGTAGGAGAAAGCATAGGCAAATCCGTGCTTTATATACTCTGAGACGTGATGCGTAGCCGTTTGAGGCGAAGTAGAGTGATCCTATGCTGCCGAGAAAAGCCTCTAGTGAGTGCATGCACGGCCCGTACCCCAAACCAACACAGGTGGTCAGGTAGAGAATACCAAGGCGATCGGGTGAACTGTGGTTAAGGAACTCGGCAAAATGCCCCCGTAACTTCGGGAGAAGGGGGGCCAAACATCCTGAAGCTTCTTGCAGGCTAGGGGTGGGTGGCCGCAGAGACCAGCGGAAAGCGACTGTTTACTAAAAACACAGGTCCATGCGAAGTCGCAAGACGATGTATATGGACTGACGCCTGCCCGGTGCTGGAACGTTAAGAGGACCGGTTAGCCAGTAATGGCGAAGCTGAGAATTTAAGCGCCAGTAAACGGCGGTGGTAACTATAACCATCCTAAGGTAGCGAAATTCCTTGTCGGGTAAGTTCCGACCTGCACGAATGGCGTAACGACTTTCCGGCTGTCTCAACCACAGGCCCGGCGAAATTGCACTACGAGTAAAGATGCTCGTTACGCGCGGCAGGACGGAAAGACCCCGGGACCTTTACTATAGTTTGGTATTGGTTTTCGGTTCGGCTTGTGTAGGATAGGTGGGAGACTGTGAAGCGGTGACGCTAGTTACTGTGGAGTCGTTGTTGAAATACCACTCTGGTCGAATTGGGAATCTGAACCTCGGGCCATGATCTGGTTCAGGGACAGTGCCTGATGGGTAGTTTAACTGGGGCGGTTGCCTCCTAAAGAGTAACGGAGGCGCCCAAAGGTTCCCTCAGCCTGGTTGGCAATCAGGTGTTGAGTGCAAGTGCACAAGGGAGCTTGACTGTGAGACAGACATGTCGAGCAGGGACGAAAGTCGGGACTAGTGATCCGGCACCTCCTGGTGGAAGGGGTGTCGCTCAACGGATAAAAGGTACCCCGGGGATAACAGGCTGATCTTGCCCAAGAGTCCATATCGACGGCATGGTTTGGCACCTCGATGTCGGCTCGTCGCATCCTGGGGCCGGAGTAGGTCCCAAGGGTTGGGCTGTTCGCCCATTAAAGCGGCACGCGAGCTGGGTTTAGAACGTCGTGAGACAGTTCGGTCCCTATCCGCCGCGCGCGTAGGATACTTGAGGAAGGCTGTCCCTAGTACGAGAGGACCGGGACGGACGAACCTCTGGTGTGCCAGTTGTTCTGCCAAGGGCATGGCTGGTTGGCCACGTTCGGAAGGGATAACCGCTGAAGGCATCTAAGCGGGAAGCCTGTTCCAAGATGAGGTATCCCACCCCTTTTTGTGGGTTAAGGCTCCCAAGAGACCATTGGGTTGATAGGCCAGAAATGGAAGCACAGTAATGTGTTGTCGAGTTGACTGGTACTAATAGGCCGAGGACTTGTCTACGAAGATGTTGCGCATCCACTCTACGGTTCTGAAGCACCACGCCGGTGACGGTGTGTGTTGTTTCGGAGTGTTTCGGTGGTTTTAGCGTCAGGGAAACGCCCGGTCCCATTCCGAACCCGGAAGCTAAGCTTGACAGCGCCGATGGTACTGCAACCGAAGGGTTGTGGGAGAGTAGGACACCGCCGAACTTACTTGGGAAGAGCCCCGGTAGAGGACCAGTTTTGGTTCTCCCGGGGCTTTTTTCATGCCCGCGACACCGGCCGCCGGCGCAGCGGCGAGGACAGCACCAGCGACGTCGTCGTCTCGCCGTACCGCTGCACCTTCTCGACGAGCTCCTCCAGCTCGCCCGTGCTCCGGCACAGCACCCGCAGGATCCAGCACTCGTCACCCGTGATGTGGTCCGCGGCGATCACCTGGGGCAGCGGCAGCACCGCCGTCCGGAAGCGCGGGGTGTCCAGGCTCCGCACGCGGGCCCGCACCAGAGCTTCGATCGGCCGTCCCAGCTTGCTCGTGTCCACCTGCGCCGTGTAGCCGGTGATCACGCCGCGCTCCTCGAGCCGGCGCACCCGCTCGGTCACCGCCGAGCCCGACAGCGACACCCGGCGGCCCAGCTCCGAAAAGCTCAGCCTGCCGTCCGACTGGAGCAGCTCCAGCAGGTGCCAATCGACGTCGTCGAGGTCCACCGCGATTCTCCCTGCTGTGCCCGGCCAGAACGCGGAAATCCCCGGCGCACCGGGGTTCCCGCCCCGATTCTCCTCTGTGTCCGCGGCCCCGCCACCAGCAGGATTCTCTTCATGACACGCACCCTCACCGTCCCCGCCCCGGCGCCGGAACTCGCCACCGCCTACTTCGGCGCCGAGCTCGCGTTCGAAGTCGACCCCGACGACCTCGTCCGCGACCTCGAAGCCGGCCACACGGACGGCTACGTGATCGTCGAGACGCGCGCGCCCGAGGCGTTCGCCCAGGCGCGCATCCCCGGCGCGGTCAACCTGCCCTACCGCGACCTGACCGCCGAGAGCACGGAGCACCTCGACCGCGACGTCGTCTACGTCTGCTACTGCGAGAGCACCCACTGCAACGCCGCCACCAAGGGCGCGCTCAAGCTGGCTCAGCTGGGGTTCCGGGTAAAGCGGCTCTCCGGCGGCATCACGAGCTGGATCGCGGCCGGCTACCCCGTTGAAGGGACCGCGGCCCCCGGGATCCGCTGCGCCTGCTGACCTACCCTGGAAACCGTGACACGATTGCTGATCATCCAGCCGGACGCGTCGGATCCGCTCGGTCCCCTCGGCGACTGGCTGACCGAAGCCGGCGCGGAACTCGACGTCCGGCTGCCGCCGACCGATGAGCTGCCCGCGGACCTCGACGGCTACCGGGGTGTCGTCGTCCTCGGCGGCGGCATGGGCGCGGAGGACGACGCGAAGCACCCTTGGCTCGCCGACATCCGGCGGCTGCTGTCGAAGGCGGCGGCGAAACAGCTCCCCACCCTCGGGATCTGCCTCGGCGCGCAGCTGCTGGCCGTCGCGACCGGCGGCCGCGTCGAGGCCGGGGTGGACGGGCCCGAGGTCGGTCCGCACCTCGTCGCCAAAAAGGACGCGGCGTGGACCGATCCGCTCTTCGCCGACCTGCCGCTGATGCAGGACGTCCTGCAGTTCCACAACGACGTCATCACCCGGCTCCCGCCCGGCGCCGAACTGCTCGCGTCCGCTCCGCGCTACACGAACCAGGCTTTCCGGTTCGGCCGTTGTGTCTACGGCGTCCAGTTCCACATCGAGACGACGCCCGCCGTCGTCGAGAGCTGGGCCGCGGAAAGCCCGCAGGAGGCGGAATTCGCTCGTCCGGGCTCACTCGAGCGCGACGTGCTGACCACAGTGCACGCCGACATCGCCGAAACCTGGCGTCCGTTCGCGCAGCGGTTCGTCCGGTTGGCCGCCGGTGACCTCGAGCCCGCCGCCGAGAGTCAACGCCGGTTACCGCTGGCTTAACGGCGGATGTCACAAACAGCTACGGCCTGTTAACGCCAGGCGTCACCCGTCAGGTACCTTGCGGGAAGAGTCCCCACAAGGGCGTTCGGAGGTCGGGGTGGAGCCCTCGTTGCTGGTCGTGATCGTGGTCGTCACGGCTTTGGTATTCGATTTCACGAACGGGTTCCACGACACCGCGAACTCGATGGCGACGTCGATCGCCACCGGCGCGCTCCGGCCGCGGGTGGCCGTCGCGATCTCCGCGGTGCTGAACCTGGTCGGTGCCTTCCTGTCGGTGGAGGTCGCCAAGACGATCTCCAGCGGCCTGGTCGACGACACGAAGATCGGCCCGTCGATCGTCTTCGGCGGGTTGATCGGCGCGATCGTCTGGAACCTCGTGACGTGGTTCGTCGGCCTGCCGTCGAGTTCGTCGCACGCGCTGTTCGGCGGCCTGATCGGCGCCACCTGGGTTTCGGCCGGCGCCGACTCGGTCCACTTCGGAAAGATCGTCGAGAAGGTCCTCGTGCCCGCGGCGGCGAGCCCGGTGATCGCCGGTCTCGTCGCGATGGTCGCGACCTACCTCGTCTACCGGTTCCTGGTCCGGGGCCGCCCGGCCACGCGCGGCTTCAAGGTCGGCCAGATCGTCTCGGCGTCACTGGTCTCGCTCGCGCACGGCACGAACGACGCGCAGAAGACGATGGGCGTCATCACGCTCACGCTCGTCAGCGCCGGCAGCCTCCCGTCGGGTGCCGCCCCGCCGGTCTGGGTGATCATCAGCGCCGCGTGCGCCCTCGCGGCCGGCACGTACCTCGGCGGCTGGCGCATCACCCACACCCTCGGCAAGGGCCTGACCGACATCGAGGGCCCGCAGGGCTTCGCCGCCCAGACGAGTTCGGCGCTGGTCATCCTGATCTCGTCGCGGCTGGGCTTCCCGCTCTCGACGACGCACGTCTGCTCGGGCGGCATCGTCGGCTCCGGCGTCGGCCGCCGGGAAGCACCCGTCCGCTGGCGGATGGCCGGCCGGATGGTCGTCGCGTGGCTGTTCACGCTGCCCGCGGCCGCGATCGTCGGCGCGATCTCCGGCAAGATCGCTTCGCTCGGCAACGCGGGCACCATCGCGGTCGGCGTGGCCGGCCTCGGCGTGGGCGTCGGCATCTACCTGCTTTCGCGCCGCCACCCCGTGACCGCGCACAGCTTCCAGGTGCCGGAGCCGACGCCCGCCGATACCGAACCGGGCCGCCTGGCCGCCTGAGCCGGATTCCCCGGCTACGGTGTTCGGTGATGGCAGACCGCGCGCGAACGACCGCTTCGGCGGCGAGGTACGGCTTCACCGATTCCCGTGCCGAGGGTCAGTTGCGCGCGGCCGGTTGGTGGGACGACGCCGGCCCGGTCGCCGCGGCGACCGACGTGCTCGCGGCGTTGTCCCGCGCCGCCGACCCGGACCTCGCGCTGCGTGGTCTGGACCGCATCCGCGAAGCCGACGACACCGAGTGGAGCCGGCTCGAAGAGCAGCTGCGCGCCAACCGGACGTTCCGCGGCCGGCTCCTCGGCGTGCTCGGCACGTCGAGCGCGCTCGCCGACTTCCTCGCCGCGAATCCCGACCAGTGGCACTCGCTCACAGCCGACAAGTGCACCGACTCCGCCTGCTACCGGGAAGCCCTGCGCGCGGCGCTGCTGCGTGACGACGCCGTGCTGACCGGGCTCGAAGCCGAGCAGGCCCTCAAGATCGGCTACCGCGGCCAGCTGCTCGGCATCGCCGCCGCCGACCTGGGCCACCTCGTCGAGGCCGGGCTCGAGCACCCGAGCTACGCCGAGGTCGCGGCCCAGCTGACCGAGCTCGCGGAAGCCGCGCTGGCCGCCGGGCTGGTGGCGGCCGAAGCCGAAGTCAGGAAGCCGGTCGAAGGCACCCTCGCCGTGATCGCCATGGGCAAGTGCGGCGGCCGGGAGCTCAACTACGTCAGCGACGTCGACGTCATCTTCGTCGGTGAAGGCGACCTCGGCGTGGCCACGAGGCTGGCGAGCACGATGATGCGCGTCGTCGGCAAGGCGTGCTTCGAGGTCGACGCGGCGCTGCGCCCCGAAGGCAAGGCCGGCGCGCTCGTGCGCACCCTGGAAAGCCACCACGGCTACTACCAGAAGTGGGCCAAGACGTGGGAGTTCCAGGCGCTGCTGAAGGCGCGGCCGGTGGCCGGCGACGCCGAGCTCGGCCGCCAGTACGCCGAGATGGTCGCGCCGCTGGTGTGGTCCGCGGCCGACCGGGACAACTTCGTCGACGAGGTGCAGCAGATGCGCCGCCGCGTCGAGGGTCACGTGCCGTCCGAGCACGCCGAGCGCGAGCTGAAGCTCGGCCGCGGCGGCCTGCGCGACGTCGAGTTCGCCGTCCAGCTGCTGCAGCTCGTGCACGGCCGGATCGACGCGGACCTGCGCTCGCCGTCCACGATGGACGCGCTCGCGGCGCTCGGCGAAGGCGGCTACGTCGGCCGCCAGGACGCCGCCGAGCTGGGCGCGTCGTACGAGTTCCTGCGGATGCTCGAACACCGCCTGCAGCTGCGGCGGCTGCGCCGGACGCACCTGTTCCCGGCGGCGTCGGAGACCGCCGAGCTGCGGATCCTCGCGCGCGCCAGCGGAATCAAGCCGGCCGGGGGCAAGAGCCCCGGCGACGCGCTGCTCGCGGAGTTCAAGCGGCACGGCCAGGGCATCCGCCGTCTGCACGAAAAGATCTTCTACCGGCCGCTGCTGCAGTCCGTGGCGAACGTGCCGACCGAGGCGCTGCGCCTGACCACCAAGCAGGCCGCCAGCCGGCTCGCCGCGCTCGGCTACACCGCGCCCGACGGGGCACTGCAGCACATCAAGGCCCTCACATCGGGCGTCTCGCGCCGCGCGGCGATCCAGCAGGCGCTGCTGCCGGTGCTGCTCGACCTGCTCGCCGACACCCCCGATCCCGACGGCGGGCTGCTGTCGTACCGGAAGGTGTCCGAGGCGCTCCAGGACACGCCCTGGTACCTGCGGGTGCTGCGCGACGAGGGCACGGTCGTCGAGAACCTGGCGCTGCTGCTCGGCACGTCCCGGCTGGTGCCGGACCTGCTGGTCCGCGCCCCCGAGGTGCTGCGCCTGCTCGGCGACCCGGCCCGGCTGCTGGGCCGCACGCCCGCCGAGGTCGCGACGTCGCTGCGGGCCACCGTCCGCCGTCAGCCCGGGGTGAACGCGGCCGTCGCCGCGGCGCGTTCGCTACGCCGGCACGAACTGCTGCGCGTCGCCTGCGCGGACCTGCTCGGCCTGCTCGACGTGCCCGCGGTCTGCGAAGCGCTGTCGAGCGTCTGGGTGGCCGTGCTGCAGGGCGCGCTGGCCGCCGCGTTCCGCCAGCGCCAGGCCGAGCTGGGCAAGACGCCGGCGCGCATCGCGGTCATCGGCATGGGCCGCCTCGGCGGCGCCGAACTCGGCTACGGCTCCGACGCCGACGTCCTCTTCGTGTGCGAGCCGTCCGAAGGGGTTTCGGACGCCGACGCGGTGAAGTTCGCGTCGTCGGTGGCGGAGAGCGTCCGGAAGATGCTGGGCGCGCCGAGCTCCGACCCGGCCCTGGTCGTCGACGCCGACCTGCGGCCCGAGGGCCGCAGCGGGCCGCTGGTGCGCACGCTCGAGTCGTACCGCGCGTACTACGCCCGCTGGGGCGAGGTGTGGGAGACGCAGGCGCTGCTGCGCGCCCGCTTCATCGCCGGCGACGACGACCTCGGCGAGCGGTTCATCGCGATGATCGACCCGATCCGCTACCCGGAAAACGGCCTGGACGCGACGAAGGCGCGGGAGATCCGCCGCATCAAGGCGCGCGTGGAGACGGAACGGATGCCGCGCGGCGCGGACCCGACCCGCCACACGAAGCTGGGCCGCGGCGGCCTCGCCGACGTCGAGTGGACGGTCCAGCTCCTCCAGCTCCAGCACGCGTGCTCGGTTCCCGGCCTGCGGACGACGTCGACGCTGGACGCGCTGGCGGTGCTGCCGGAGGCGGGCCTGGCCCAGCAGTCCGAAGCGGACTCGCTGCGGGAGGCGTGGCTGCTGGCGACCCGAGTCCGCAACGCGGGGATGCTGGTGCGCGGCAAGGCGGTCGACGAGGTCCCGGGCTCGGGCCGCGACCTGGCCGCGGTGGCCAGGGTCCTCGGGCACCCGGCGACGGCCGACCCGGGCGAGTTCCTCGACACCTACCGCCGCATCACGCGGCGGGCGCACACGGTGGTGGAGCACTTGTTCTACGAGGCCTGACCTACAGTGGCCTGGTGACCGATCGCGAGCCGTTCCGGACCCGGATCAAGGTCCGGCACTACGAGCTGGACACCCTGGGCCACCTCAACCACGCCGTCTACCACTCGTACGGCGAGGTCTCCCGCCTGGAGCTGCTGGAGAAGGCGGGCGCGCTGAAGGGCATGCCGGGCGTGGCATCGGTACTGCTGGAGACGAACGTGGCGTTCCGCCGCGAACTCCGCGCGGGCGACGAGGTCGACGTGACGTGCGACGTCAAGTTCGGCAGCGGCAAGACGTTCAAGATGGACTCGAACATCTACAAGCTGGACGGCACACTGGCCGCGGAGATCAGCTGCACGCTGGGGCTGATGGACCTGGAACTCCGCAAGCTGGTCCCGGACCCGAGAGGCCGCTTCGAAGCGGCGGGCGCGGACCTGCGCGTGCTGTCGACGGCGGAATGATCCGTCCCGCGGTTTCCGCTGACTGGCACGCGATCTGGCCGATCATCTCCGAGGTCGCCACGGCGCAGGAGACGATGCCGTACGACCCGGCGCTCTCCTCGGAAGCGGCCCGTCTTTCTTGGCTGCTCCCGGCCCCCGCCCGGGTTGTGGTCTTCACCGAGGGCGACTCGGTGCACGGACATGATCACGTGGGCCCGCGAGTCGGGCTTCGCGGCGCTCCAGTTCAACGCGGTGGTGGAGACGAACACGCCGGCGATCTCGTTGTACGAAAGCCTGGGCTTCACGACACTGGGTCTGCGCATCATGTGGCTGGACCTGCAAGGCACGCACGTTGCCCATGACCGAGGATGCTGCTGCACGCAAACGATGTGTCCCGCCGGAACGACGCCGCGCGAGGCGGCAAGCGCACAAAGAACGGGACGGCGGTCGGGGTGTTCCCCTCGACCGCCGTCCCGTGTCTGGTGGGCCGCCGTCAGCCGGCGGCCTGGCGAGGACTCCGACCGGGGAAAACCCTGGTCGAAGCCCCGCATCGATCACACGTCGTAGTACAGGCTGAACTCGTACGGGTGCGGGCGCAGGCGCAGCGGGTCGATCTCGTTGTCGCGCTTGTACGAGATCCACGTGTCGATCACGTCGGGCGTGAACACGCCGCCCTCGAGGAGGTACTCGTGGTCCGCCTCGAGCGTGTCGAGCACCGTGCCGAGGTCGCCCGGGACCAGCTTGACGTCCTTGGCCTCCTCCGGCGGGAGCTCGTACAGGTCCTTGTCGATGGGGTCCGGCGGCTCGATCTTGTTCTTGATGCCGTCGAGGCCGGCCATCATCATCGCCGAGAAGGCCAGGTACGGGTTGCCCGACGAGTCCGGGCAGCGGAACTCGGCGCGCTTGGCCTTCGGGTTGTTGCCCGTGATGGGGATGCGGACGCACGCCGAACGGTTGCGCTGCGAGTAGACCAGCGAAACCGGGGCCTCGAAGCCCGGGACCAGGCGGTGGTAGGAGTTCACCGTCGGGTTCGTGAAGGCCAGCAGGCTCGGGGCGTGCTTGAGCAGGCCGCCGATGTAGTGGCGCGCGGTGTCCGACAGGCCGGCGTAGCCCGACTCGTCGTGGAACAGCGGCTGGCCGTCCTTCCACAGCGACTGGTGGCAGTGCATGCCCGAGCCGTTGTCGCCCGCGAGCGGCTTCGGCATGAACGTCGCCGTCTTGCCCGCCGCGAACACCGTGTTCTTCACGATGTACTTGAACAGCTGCAGGTCGTCGGCCGCGTGCAGCAGCGTGTTGAACTTGTAGTTGATCTCGGTCTGGCCGGCGGTGCCCACCTCGTGGTGCGCGCGCTCGATCTCGAAACCGATGTTCGTCAGGTTGCGGACGATGTCGTCGCGCAGGTCGGCGAAGTGGTCGACCGGCGGGACGGGGAAGTAGCCGCCCTTGAACTTCGTCTTGTAACCCTGGTTGCCGCCCACCTCGTCGGTGCCGGTGTTCCACCAGCCCTCGACCGAGTCGATCTCGTGGAAGGAGGCGTGCTCGGCGGAGTCGAAGCGGATCGAGTCGAAGATGTAGAACTCGGCTTCGGGACCGAAGTACACGTTGTCGGCGACGCCGTACTCGGCGATGTACTGCTCGGCCTTGCGCGCGATGTTGCGCGGGTCACGGCTGTACGCCTCGCGCGTGAACGGGTCGTGCACGAAGAAGTTGAGCGCGAGCGTCTTCGCCTTGCGGAACGGGTCGATCCGCGCGGTCTCCGCGTCGGGCAGGAGCAGCATGTCCGACTCGTGGATGGACTGGAAGCCGCGCACCGAGCTGCCGTCGAACGCGAGACCCTCTTCGAAGGCTTCTTCCGTGAAGGCCTTGGCGGGGACCGTGAAGTGCTGCATCACGCCGGGCAGGTCGCAGAACTGGACGTCGATGACCTCGACGTCCTGGTCGGCGATGAGGCGCTGGATGTCGTCTGGAGTAGTGGGCACCCTCGGTGACTCCTTCTCGTTCGAGCTCGTACGGCAGTGCTCTCTTCGGCTCACGCTAAAAGCGCGGTGTTGCCCGACCGTCACCCGTATGTTTCGCCGGTGTTAACGGGTGGGTGGATACCGGCTATCCGACCAGGGCGAACGTGGTCCGCGCCACCGGCATACCCTGGACGGGTGGCGAGATGGACCGGTGAATGGCTGCCCGGCACCGGCGAGGGCGGGCAGGCCGAGGCTCGAGACGGCGCGCGCTGGCCGGGTGAGAAGTTCGGTTTGCCCGAATCGGGCGTCGGCTCGGCGGCGACCGGGGGTGCCCGGCTGCTCGGGCTGATCGTCGACCTCGCGGTCGCGGCCCTGGTCACGGCCATCTTCCTGCACCCGAGCCTGCAGGACCCGGCCGCGATGCAGGTGTTCAACCTCTGGTCCGGCGGGGTCTGGGCGATCATCTCGGTCGTCTCGGCCGGCTTCTTCGGCTTCACCCCCGGCATGGGCGTCGTCGGCATCCGCGTCGCCCGGCTCGACGGCGCCGCGCTGGTCGGCCCGCCGCGCGCGCTGGTCCGGGCGGTGCTGACGTTCTTCATCATCCCGGCGGCGGTCCGCAACGCCGACGGCCGCAGCTGGCTCGACCGGCTGACCGGCACCGTCGTCGTCCGGCTGCGCTGAACCCGCTCACGAGAAAGGCCCCGTCCGGGTCGCGGACGGGGCCTTCGTCGTGAGCGGGGGTCAGCGGCGGCGGATCGTCCGCTGGACGTTGCGCATCTTCGCGCCGGCCGGCATCGGGCCCTTCGGCATCGCCGCGCCGCGGTTGCCGAGGGCGGCGAGCTTCGCCTCGAGCGCGTCGACCTGGGCGGGCTTGAGGTTGCGCGGCAGCTTCATCAGGTAGCCCTGGAGCTTCTTCAGCGGGATCTGCTTCTCTTCGTGCCCGATGATCACGTCGTAGATCGGCGTCTCGCCGACCAGGCGGGACACGCGCTTCTTCTCCTGGGCGAGGAGTGTCTTCACGCGGTGCGGCGCGCCCTCGGCGACCAGCACCACGCCCGGGCCGCCCAGCACGCGGTGCACCGCGTCGAGCTGGGTGGTCGCCGCGACGGTCGGCGTCACCTTCCACTTGCCGCGGAGGTTCTCCAGCGCCCACGCCGCGGCGCCGGGCTGGCCGTCGGCCTTCGAGTAGACCGTCTTCTGGACGCGCCTGCCGAAGATGACCATGGCGAGCAGGGCGCCGAGCACGATGCCCAGCGGCAGCAGCACCCACTGCGAGTCGAAGAAGAACCCGATCCCGAACAGGACGCCGGCGACGACGACGATCGAGCCGGCCATCCACGGGATGAGCCACGGGTCTTCCTTGCGCTGCATCTTGAAGGCCTCGAAGAGCTGGCCACGGCGTGCCTTGCTCGCCGCGCGCTTCTCCTTCTTGGCCTGCTTGGCCGCTTCCTTGTCCTGCTGTCCCGCCATATGACCAGGATACGGCCGCGTGCCCCTGCCCCGATTCCCCGTCCCCCTCTGCGAGGATGCGGGACGTGACTGGCGTACTTTCCCCGAAGGGCCGCTCCCGCCTGCTCGACGGTCTCGACCCCGAGCAGCATGCCGCCGCCAGTGCCCCCCGCGGGCCGGTCTGCGTGCTCGCCGGAGCCGGCACGGGCAAGACCCGCACGATCACCCACCGGATCGCCCACCTGGTCGGGTCCGGGCACGTTTCCGCAGGTCAGGTGCTTGCCGTCACGTTCACGACGCGGGCCGCGGGCGAGATGCGGACCCGGCTGCGCGGCCTCGGCGTCGACGCGGCGCAGGCCCTGACGTTCCACGCCGCCGCCCGCCGCCAGCTGCGGTACTTCTGGCCGCGCGTGGTCGGCGACCGGCCGTGGGACCTGCTGGACAACAAGCTGCGGTTCGTCGGCCAGGCCGCGAACCGGGCGAAGCTCGGCACCGAGGTCGAGGTCCTGCGCGACCTGGCGAGCGAGATCGAGTGGGCGAAGGCGTCGCTGGTCAGCCCGGACGACTACCCGGCCGTCACCGCGCGCGCCCAGCGGGACATCCCGGCGCCGGCCGCGCAGATCGCCGAGGTCTACCGGACATACGAAGAGCTGAAGAACGCGGCGCAGGTCCTCGACTTCGACGACCTCCTCCTGCACACGACGGCGGTGCTGGAGGAGCACGGTGTCGTCGCCGAGGAGTTCCGCGACCGCTACCGCTGCTTCGTCGTCGACGAGTACCAGGACGTGACACCGCTGCAGCAGCGCCTGCTCGACGCGTGGCTCGGCGGCCGCGACGACCTGACCGTCGTCGGCGACGCGAACCAGACCATCTACTCCTTCGGCGGCGCGTCGCCGAAGGCGCTGCTGGAGTTCACGCGGCGCTACCCGGAGGCCACCGTCGTCCGCCTCGAGCGCGACTACCGCTCGACGCCCGAGGTCGTCTCGCTGGCGAACCGCGTGATCGGCGCGGCACGCGGCCGCCCGGCCGGCTCGCGGCTGAAGCTGATCGGCCAGCGCCCGTCGGGCCCGGAGCCGCGCTTCGCCGAGTTCGACGACGAGGCGGTCGAGGCGGAGGCCGTCGCGCGGCGCATCCGCGAGCTGCTGGACGGCGGCGTGCCGGCCAGCGAGATCGCGATCCTCTACCGCGTGAACGCCCAGTCCGGGGCGTACGAGTCGGCGCTGTCCGACGCCGGCATCCCGTACCTGGTCCGCGGCGGCGAGCGCTTCTTCAACCGGACCGAGGTCCGCCAGGCGATGTCGGCCCTGCGCGCGGCGAGCGGCGACGTCAGCTCCGACCTGGTCACGACGGTCCGGTCGGTCCTCGCCCGCGTCGGCCTCACGGAGTCCCCGCCCGCCGGCGGCGCGGCGAAGGAGCGCTGGGACGCGCTGCTGGCGATCGTCGAGCTGGCCGAAGAGCTCGCCTCGACGGTCGCGGACGCGGACCTGCCCCGCTTCTGCGCGGAGCTCGACCAGCGCGCGGCGGCCCAGCACCCCCCGACGGTCGAGGGCGTGACGCTGGCTTCGCTGCACGCGGCGAAGGGCCTGGAGTGGGACGCGGTGTTCCTGGTCGGCCTGGCCGAGGGCACGATGCCGATCCTCCACGCGGGCGACGACGAGGCCGCGATCGAGGAGGAGCGCCGTCTCTTCTACGTGGGTGTGACGCGCGCCCGTGAGCACCTGTGGCTGTCGTGGGCCCTGGCCCGCACGCCGGGCGGACGGCGCAACCGCCGCCGCAGCCGCTTCCTGTACGGCCTGATCCCGGAGGACCACCCGGCCGCCCGCGCGGCGAGGTCCCAGCAGAAGCCGATGGCGGCGAACCCGGTGAAGACCCGCTGCCGCGTGTGCGGCGGCCCCCTGCTGGAGACCCTCGAGGTCAAGCTCGGCCGCTGCGGCCGGTGTCCGTCCACAGTGGATGAAGGATTGCTGGAGCGCCTGAAGTCCTGGCGCGGCGAGCGCGCCCGGGAGCTGAAGGTGCCGGCGTTCGTCGTGTTCACCGACACGACGTTGATGGCGATCGCGGAGCAGCGCCCGACGGACGAGGCCGGGTTGGTGACGATCTCGGGCATCGGCGCGACGAAGCTCGAGCGGTTCGGCACCGAGATCCTCGGGGTGGTCCGGGCGTCGACGGAGTCCTGAGCCGGCTGGCGCCGGTCCCTCTCGGGGCTCGCGCCATGGGGTGGACGCGGCCGGGACGCGGGCTCGGCGCGGCTCGCCCCGGTGGGCCGGGCACGCGGGCGCGGTCGGCGTGACTCGTGTGGCTGCCGGGGTGCCGGTGTCGTGTGCGCGGCGTGCGGGTGTTTTTCGTGGGGCTGCGGGGGTGCCCGGCTTCGCGCGCGCGGCGTGCGGGTGCCGTTCGTGTGGCTGCCGGGGTGCCGGTGTCGTGTGCGCGGCGTGCGGGTGTTGTTCGTGCGGCCGCGCGGCTTGTCCGGCGTCGTTCGCGCGGCGGGCGCGTCGCTCGGTAGTGGCTTCGCGGCGGGATGTGCGCGGCTCCTGCGGCCGACCTGCGCGCCTCGGGTGGTGGGTCCGCGCCGATGCGGTGTTGACCGCGTCCGAGCCATGATCGACGCGGCGAACCCGCTGCTCAGGGGCGATCTTCGTATCTTCGAGGATTTTCCCGTTAATTGAGTTGCCTCGGTGTGGTGGGGAGCAATAACCTGCCAGTACCGAGCCCGAAGGGCTCGGCTGGGGATCCACGTTGACAGCGCCGCTCGGCGGCCGCGTGTGCAGAGTACAGAAGGAGGTGCCGGTGAAATGACCATCAACCTGACGCTCACGAACCCGGGCACCCGTCTGTCCTGCGCCGCGGAAGTTGCGGCTGCTCAGCGCCCGGGCACCGGTGTGTCCGTGAGCGCGCACGGGATCCGTGGCATGCGCCGTGTCGAGCGGCGTTGGGCCACCGGTGTCGTCGTCTTCGGGACGCAGGGCGTTCTCGCCGCGTACCCGCAGGCTGATCTGCCGACCGTCAAGCAGTTCCGTGTTCCGTTGTCGATACGGGAGCGAAGTTCCTGACCTAGTCAGGACACGAGGCTCACGAAGGCCGCGGAACCGGAAAACCCGGATCCGCGGCCTTCGTGTTTTTGGCTGCACAACCCCAAGAGGAACAGCGTTGCCCAGCTCAAGCACCCACTCGCAATCCCGTACGACACAAGGAGGAACCACCATGTCATCGGCCGTCGCCTACACCTCCGGTGAGGCAATATTCGCCGACCTGCTCGACCCGATCGCCGTCCCCGACGTGGCGCTGCCCTGCCGTTCGGGCGACGCGGACCTCTGGTTCGCGGAGTCCCCGGCCGAGCTCGAGCGCGCGAAGACCCAGTGCGCCGACTGCCCGGTGCGCGAGGCCTGCCTGGCCGGCGCGCTGGCCCGGCGTGAGCCGTGGGGCGTCTGGGGTGGCGAGATCTTCGAGCGCGGCGTCGTGATCGCGCGCAAGCGGCCCCGTGGCCGTCCGCGCAAGAACGCCACCGTCGAGCCCGCCGCGGCCAAGGCCGGCGGCGATCACCGGAGCGCCGCCGCATGAGCGTCGAACCGGTCACGACCAGGGATTACGAAGCACACACCAGCGGTGAACCGCTGCAGTTGACGAAGACCGAGATCGAGGAGATCAGCGAGATGTTGCTCTACGAAGAACTGTCGAGGGCCCGAATACGGGATCTCGAAGAGGGGGTCCGCGCCCAGCGGGCCCGAGGTGGCGCACGCGCCGTCCGCCGGTGGAGCCGCGTAGCCCGATGGGCGGCCCGACGCGCGGAGCGGTACCAGGACCAGAACTGAGCGCAGGGCCCCTGCCGCCTTCGGGTGGCGGGGGCCTTCGCGCGCGCTTCGTCCGGCTCCCCGGCGAGAACGCTGGTGTTCAATGGGCTGATGTCCGGACACACCCACCACGACATCGACTGGGCCGACCGCCTGGCCCAGTTGCGCATGGCCGACGCACTCGACGCGGAAGCGCTCGCGCCCGTCGCCCGGCGGCTGCTCGCCGCGGTCGGTGCGCGCCCGACCGTCGTCGACGTCGGCTCCGGGGCCGGCGGCATGAGCGTGCTCTTTGCGCGCGAGCTCGCCCGCGCGGGCGGGGGCACCGTCGTGCTCGTCGACGCGACGCCGGAACTGCTGGCCGAGGCCCAGCGGGCGGTCACCGAGGCAGCCGGCGGCGCCGTCGACGTCGTCGCCCGGCGTGCGGACCTCGCCGATCCCGGCCTGGCCGGGCAGGTGCCCGCCGCCGATCTCGTGTGGGCCGCCGGCGTCGTGCACCACGTCGGCGACCAGCAGGCCGCGCTCCGCACGCTGGCCGGTCTGCTCCGGCCGGGCGGGGTGCTCGCCATCGCCGAAGGCGGCCTCGACCTGCGATGCCTGCCCTGGGAGCTCGGCGTCGGCCGGCCCGGACTCGAGCAACGCCTGCTCGCCGCGCGGGGCGAGTGGTTCGCCCGGATGCGGACCGAGACCGACGGCAGCGTCGCCATGCCCTACGGCTGGACCCGCGCGCTTCGCGAAGCCGGACTCGGGGACGTCGAGTCGTTCGGCGCGCTCATCGACCACCCGGCGCCGGGTTCGGACCGGCTGCGCGAGTACGTGCTGCAGCGCGTCGAGTGGCTCGCCGAGTCGGTCGGGGAGTGGCTTGCGGCCGACGATCGCGAGGCTGTCGCCGCGCTGACCGACCCGCGGAGCCCGGACTTCCTCGCCCACCGGGACGACCTTTTTCTGTTCGGCGCCAAAGCAATCCACTGTGGACGGTCGCGGTGAGCGCCCCGGAGTCGCCGGCGTGCACCCGCTGCGGTCGCCGTCGTTCGGACGACGATCCGGCTACGGCACTCGCATGGGTCTCGACGCGCGAGCGCGGCGGGCTGCGGTGGCTGTGCCCGGACTGCGCTCGGCAGCACGTGCGTGACATCGAGGGCAAGCTGCCCGACGAGTATTGGTGATCGATTCAGCCTCCTGAGGAGTCGGTCGGCCCGGGCACGAGTCGGTCGCGCCTGGTTTCGGTGGTCGGTGCTCGGGCCTTCGGTGGGTTGGCGGGCGCGGGGCTCGGTGGGGCGCGAGTCACCCGGTTGGAGCGGGCCGTCGGCCGGTGGCTGGGTGGGCGCTGGCCGGCTTGGCGGGTGCGGGCAGGCTCGGTGGTCGAGAGCCGCATGGGTGGCCGGGTGGGGCGTGTTCGTGCTCGATCTGGCCTCCTGTGGGGTGGTCGGGTTCGGTGGGGCCGGGGGTGTCAGGCCGCGTCGCCTGAGGTGGACATCGGGATGGCGCGGACCCGGGGGCGAGGTGTGCGGGACGCTTCGCCGTACGCCCGGGCCAGTTCCTGGGCTACCTCGTGGGGGACCTGGCGCAGCTGGCGGACCGTGCAGCGGACCAGGACGATGCCCGTCGCTGCCAGGGCCAGGTGGCTGAAGCCGCCGGTGGGGCCGGGGCCGCAGCGGTACTGCCAGGCCAGGCCTTGCTCGTCCCACCATGCGTCGGCCTGGCCGATGCGGCGGCCTCGGCGGTCGCAGATCGTCATGTCCCAGTTCGGCGGTGGGAGGCGGGCTGTCTCAAGGACTCGGGTAGCGAGGCCGTGCGCCTGGATCGGGCCCTCGTCCAGGTCACGCAGCACCCGCCGGACCGCCGATGTGCCGCGTTGGGGGCCCGTGTCGAGCTCCTGCACCAGCTCCTGGCGGTCGCACAGACCCCAGTAGAGCGGCAGCGTCAGCAGGTGGCGGATCCGCGCCGGATCCGGCTCCGTTCGTGCCAGGTCGAGGGCTGCTCTGGCCGGCGGGGCGAACGGCAGGCCGTCGACCCGGACCGGGGACGGCAGCCGGGCCGTGCGGGCCGCGCGGACGCCTTCGCACGCCACCACCCGGCAATGATCCGGCACCAGCAGCCGGATCTCCTCCGACGGCGGGCACTTCACGCCGTGGGCCTGCAGCGCGTCCGCACCGGTGATCACCACCTGCGGCCCGTACCGCACCAGCGCGGCGTGCAGCAGCTGCTGCCGCGTCGGAGCCGTGTTGCGCAGCAGGACGACGCCGGGGTGCAGGCGGCGCCACGGCCCGCCGGGGCCGCAGAGCCGCCTGGTTCTTCGATCGGACACCCCGGCCCTTCGCAACTGTTCGAGGTTCATCACCTCGCACGTGCCGGGGTTACTGAGGGACAGTGGGTCGGTGCACTGAGTAGCAGCCATGCATCGAGCATGACGGCTCCGCCAACCGGGTGGAACAGCCTTCCCGCCGCCTGTGGACAACTCGGCGGCAACCACCCCTTCGCGGCCCCGCCTGTGGACAACTCAGCCGGCGAAACCCGGCTGCCAGCGCTCCACGATGCCGCGTGCCGGGATCTCCGCGTCGAGCTGGCAGAGGATGCCCGTCGAGCCCGCCGTCACCCGGTGGATCATCAGGTACTCGGGCGGCAGGTTCAGCGAACGGCCGACCCGGAAGTCGTTGCCGCGGCTGTCGCCCACCCGCCAGGCCTGCTTTTGCATCCACCGGCGGGTGAAGTGGAACGTCGGCTCGGCCAGCGGCTCGGTGAACGGCGCGAGGTACGCCAGCACCTCGTCCGCGGTCAGGTCGCTGTCCGGCCGGATGAAGCGGTTCTCCCGCAGCAGGCGCATCAGGTCCGCGGACTCGCCGTCGAGGGCCAGCCGCGTCATCTCGCCCAGGTGGCGGGGGATGCCCTCGGGCAGCCGGGCGACGCCGCCGAAGTCGATGACGCACAGCCTGCCGTCGGCCGTGATCATGAAGTTGCCGGGGTGCGGGTCGGAGTGCAGCAGGTGGACGCGCTCGGGCGAGGAGTAGTGGAACTCCGCCAGCAGCCGGCCCGCCAGGTTGCGGGTCTCGCGGTCGCCGTCCGCGATCACCTTGGACAGCGGTGTGCCGGTGGCCCACTCCGTCACGACGACCTTCGGCGCGCTCGCCACCACCCGCGGCACGAGGATGCCGGGATCGCCGTCGAACGCCTTCGCGAAGGCGCGCTGGTGCTGCGCCTCGGCCTGGTAGTCGAGCTCCTCGTTCATCCGCTCGGCGAGCTCGGCCAGCAATGGCTTGACTTCGGTGCCGGGCACGAACGCCTGGAACAGCCGGCTGAACCGCTGCAGCTGCCGCAGGTCGCTGCGCAGCGCTTCGTCGGCGCCCGGGTACTGCACCTTGACGGCGACCTCGCGGCCGTCGTGCCAGACCGCGCGGTGGACCTGGCCGATACTCGCGGCCGCCGCCGGCTCGTCGTCGAACGACGCGAACCGGCTGCTCCAGGTGCGGCCCAGCTGCTCGGCGAGCACCCGGTGGGTCTGCCGGACGGGCATCGGCGGCGCGGCGGCCTGCAGCTTCGTCAGGGCCTCGCGGTAGGGCTTCGCCATGTCGTCCGGCACCGCCGCCTCGAACACGCTCAGCGCCTGGCCGAACTTCATCGCCCCGCCCTTGAGCGTGCCGAGCACCTCGAACAGCTGCTCGGCGGCCTTGGCCGAAAGCGTCGCGTTCACCTGTTCCGCGCTCTGGCCCGCGAGCCTCTTGCCCCACCCGCCGACCGCCCGGCCGGCGATGCCGAGCGGGAGACTGGCGAGCTTGGCGGTGCGGGCGGCACCCTTGCGCGGCATCGCGGTGTCGCGGTCGCCCGGGTCGCGGAAGTCGGTCACCCCCGCGATTCTGCCTTGCGTGCACAGGAGTGCGCAGCCTGCTCGCGCGGTCTTAGTGGCCTACGTCTCCTGTCGTAGGGGGTCGCGCGCCGCAACCGCAGCTCGGGTGGGGTGGCCAGCCGCGGTGGCGGATGCGGCCGTCGAAGGCGTCGATCTCGAGCGTCGCGTTCCACACCGGCGGCGCCGGCGCGGCGGGGGAGAGCAGCCGCATGGCCTGGGCGACGGCCAGCGACGCGCACGCGTGGACCGCGCCGAGGTCGGGCCGCTGGTGCCGGCCGACGAGCTGCCCGGCGACGCGGGGCCAGCACGGGTCGAGGTCCGTCCGGTGCAGGTCGGCGCAGCGCAGGCACGAGCTGCGGCCCGGCACGACCAGCGGCCCGACGATGCCGGTGCCGTCGCGGACGCGCGCCGGCAGGTGCGGGACGCCGTCCTCCATCAGCTCGGCGACGGCCTCCGGCGCGGGGACGACGGCGTCGGTGAGCAGGGTCAGGTCCGGGTACCGGTCGTGCAGGCGCGTGACGCGGACCTCGGGGTCGACCCGGTGCAGCAGGTCGGCGAGCGCCTGCCGCCTGGCCCGGCCCAGGTCCGCGGTGGTGAAGCCCGACCCAAGGTCGTGCTCGGTGACCGCGCCGGACTGCTGGAGCTCGACGTGCCCGACCCCGGCGTTGGCCAGCAGGACGGCCACGGCGACCGCCACCCGGCCGTTGCCGTGCACCGTGACCGCCGCAGCGCGCCGCCGCTCCGCCAGCGCGAGCTGGTGATGCCGGGCCCGCAGCGACCAGAGGCCGGTTTCGCCGCGCAGCCCCGGGCCTTCGGGGCGGCCGGCGTCGGTGACCAGGCCGAGCGCGGTCAGCTGCCGCAGCAGTGTGCGCAGCTGGTCACGGTGTTCGCTCTCGGCGAGCAGGAGCCGCTCGACGGGCTTGCTGCCGTCGAGCGCGCGTATTCGTGCGGTGAGTTCCGGGGCCAGGTTTTCGACGATCACGCCGTGGCGCGGGTCGAGCCCGATCTGGATCTCGCGTGGGCCCCGTTCGAGGACGGTCAGGCCCGGGAGCAGGGCGGGATGGGTGGGCAGGAGGACCGGGGGCATGTCCGCGGTGGTGAGGAGCATGTCCGCAGGATGGCACCCCGGACCGACCGGAAAGCTCGGGAAGACGCCGGATCGGCCGAGTTGTCCACAAGTGGAGAGGGCTGTGGACAACTCGGGTCTGTGACCGCAAGTCTCTCGGAGTTGTCGGTGCCTGGCCTTACCGTTGTCGAGTGGTCGAAGCACGCATGCCTTCACTGAGAGGCCGAGGGGACGCGAACCCCTCGTCGGACACACCGGGACACAAGGTCGAAGTGCGGCGCAGCCAGCGCCGGCACCGGACGGTCACCGCGTATTGGAAGGACGACACGCTCGTCGTGCTCATCCCCGCGCGGATGACCAGGGCGGAGGAGAAACACTGGGTCGCCGAGATGGAGCGCAAACTGCAGCGCTCGGAACCACGTCGGCCGGCGTCCCCGAAGACGTCGGACGAAGCGCTGCTCGCGCGCTGCGCGCTGCTGTCGGGCAAGTACCTGGGCGGTGACGCGAGGCCGGCGAGCGTCCGCTGGGTGCCGCCGATGCGCACGAGGTGGGCGTCCTGCACACCGGTCGACGCGACCATCCGGGTCAGCGACCGGCTGCGGAAGGTGCCGCCGTGGGTGCTCGACTACGTGCTGGTGCACGAGCTGGCGCACCTGCGTGAACCCGGGCACGACGCGGCGTTCTGGGCGTTGGTGCAGCGGTATCCGAAAACCGAGCGGGCAATCGGATACCTGGAGGGGTTGTCGGCGGCCGCCGGGTGGGGGATTTCCCTCGAGGATTGAGCGGTGAGGTGGCCGGGGTGACCTGCGGGTTCGTGGGTTGCCCCGGTTGGTTTCGGGGCGCTGGGAGGGGTGAGTGGGGTGGTTGGTGACGGGTGAGGGCCGGGCGGGTGGCTGCGGGCCTTGAGTGGCCGAGTCGGCTGGTGGCTGCGGAGCTTGGGCGGCCGGGCCGGCTGGTGGTGGTGCCTGCTGGGTGCACGGGAGGTGCGGGCGGGACCCGGGGCGCCTGGCGGTGCTGGGTGGCGGGGCGTTGCCCCGCTGAACCGGCTGGCGACGGTGGTGGATGCCAGAGGGCCGGTGACCCGCGGGCTTAGCTCGGGAGGACGGTGCGGTGGCTGAGGCCGGCGCGCGGGAGGTGCGGTTGGGACCCGGGGGTGCCCGGACGGTGCTGGCTGGCGAGGGTGGTGGATGCCAGAGGGCCGTGACCCGCGGGCTTAGCTCGCAGGGCGGGGCGGTGGCTGCGGTGGGGCGGCTGAGGTCGGCGCGCGGGAGGTGTGGATGGGACCCGAGGGGTGCCCGGACGGTGCTGGATGGGGACGGTGGTAAACGCAGAGGGCCGGTGACCCGCTGCGCAGGTCACCGGCCCTCTGGACCACAGCTCTAGGGCGATCGCGCCCGGTCGGACTTCCGGCTCGGGAGGGCTGGCCGGCCTTGTGGGCTTAGCTCGGGAGGGCCGGCCGGTCTCGCGGGCTTAGCTCGGCAGGGCTGGCCGGCCTCGCTGGCTTAGCTCGGGAGGACTGGCTGGCCACGCGGGCTTAGCTCGGGAGGGCCGGTCGGCCTCGCGGGCTTAACTCTGGAGGGCCGGTCAGCCTCGCCGGGGTCGGCTCAGGAGGACTGGCCGCCCTTGTCGGAGTCGGGGTCGGTGTCCGGGGCCTTGTCGGAGCCGGAGCCGGAGCCGGCGGCAGTGTCGGAGTCGGACGCGGCCGCGGAGTCAGGCTTGGGTGACGGGTTCTTCTTCTCCCGCTCCTCCCGCTCCGTGCGCTCCAGCTCCGCCATCGGGTCCAGGTCGTCCAGCGAGCCGCTCTCGCCCACGCGGTCCGCGAAGTCGATCGGCTCGTCCAGGTCCTCCGCTGTCGGCATCAGGTCCGGGTGGGACCAGAGGCCGTCGCGCTTCTCGGCGCCGTGGCGGTCGCCCACCAGGCTCCACAGGTTGGACGCGTCCCTCATGCGGCGGGGGCGGAGCTCCAGGCCGACCAGGGTGGCGAACGTCTGCTCGGCCGGGCCGCCGGTTGCGCGGCGGCGGCGGAGGGTCTCGCGCAGGGCGTCCGCGCCCGGGAGGCGGTCGCCGACCGCTTCGGCCACCACCACGTCCACCCAGCCTTCGACCAAGGCCAGCAGCGTCTCCAGGCGTCGGAGGGCCGCCTTCTGCTCGTCCGTTGTCTGGGGCTCCAGGAGGCCCGAAGACATGGCCTCTTCGATGCTCGCCGGGTTCGACGGGTCGATGCGGCCGGCCAGGGACTCCAGGGCCGACGTGTCGACCGTGATGCCGTGGGCGAACTCCTCGACCGTCGCGAGCAGGCGCTGGCGCAGCCACGGGACGTGCGTGAACAGGCGCTGGTGGGCGGCCTCGCGGGCGGCCAGGAACACCAGGATCTCGCTGTTCGGCAGCTCCAGGCCGTCGGCGAACTTCTCGATGTTCGCCGGCAGCAGGGCCGATGTTCCGGCGGGGGCCAGGGGGAGGCCGATCTCGGAGGCCGTCAGCATCTCCGAGGCCAGCTGGGCCAGCGCGTTGCCGAGCTGGGAGCCGAAGGCCATGCCGCCCATCTGGCCCATCATCTGCAACAGGGGGCCGGCGGCCTGCTTGGCCTCTTCGGGCAACGCCTGCATCCACGCGCCCGAAATCTGCTGGGCCACCGGGTCGCAGAGGCGCTGCCACGTCGGGAGCGTCTTCTCCACCCAGGTGCGGGGAGACCAGGCGACCGTCGACGTCGCGCCGGCCGGGAAGACCGTTGCCGCGTCGAGCCAGAGCTCGGCGAGGTGGGCGGCGTCGCGGACCGCGGCGTTCGCGTCGTCGCCGCCGCTGAAGCCGAGGCGGCTTTGGCCGGTGTTGCCGGCGCTGCCGAGGGTCTGGAGGGCGATCTGCTTGGCGAGGTCGTAGTTCACCGGCCCACTGGAAGTACCGGCCTGGCTGAGCATCTGGCCCAGCTGGCTCAGCATCTGCCCGAGCTGGTTGAAGGCCTCGGCGCCCGAAGGCTCCGAGGGGTCGTTCTCACCTCGTTTGTCGGGATCGGACGGTCCGAAGCCGAACGGGGGTTTGCTCATGTGTCCACCGTACGCGGGTCGGCGGCCGTCGAGGGCGTGAACCGGACCCGTCGCGTGGCCTTCACCGAGAAGCGAACGCGGTCACCGTACGCTGTCGGTCGTGACCAAGTCCTCCGAGGAGACCGCCCCCGCGAAGAGCGCGCCGGAACCGGCGGCGGAACCGGCCGGCGAGGCCCGGCGGATGACCCGCCGCGGCTGGACTCTCGTGGTCAGCGGCTCGCTGTTCCTGATCTTCGTGGTGCTCGGCTCGGTCGTGCCCGTGCCGTACGTCGCGATCAGCCCGGGCCCGACCTACGACACGCTGGGTCGCGACGCCGCAGGCAACCCGGTCATCCAGGTCACCGGTCACGACACCCAGCAGACCACCGGCGAGCTGCGGATGACGACCGTCTCGCTGCACGACGGCGTCACCCTCTTCCAGGGCCTCGGCTTCTGGGCCAGCGGCCGCTACGCGCTCGCACCGCGTGAGGAGTACTTCAAGCCCGGCGAGACCAACGAACAGGTCAAGCAGGAGAACATCCAGCAGCTGCAGGACTCGCAGACGAACGCGCAGGTCGCGGCGCTGCGCAAGCTCGGCTACCCGGTCAAGGTGCTGGCGAAGCAGATCGTCTCCGGCAGCCCCGCCGACCACGTGCTCTCGCCCGGCGACAAGCTGATCACCGTCAACGGCAAGAAGATCGTCGAGGCCGCCGACGTCCGGAACGCGCTGGCCGGCACGCTGCCCGGCCAGACCGTGCAGATCACCTTCCAGTCCGACGGCCAGCCTGAACGGACCGTGCCGCTCACGCTCGCCGCGCGCCCGGACCGCAAGGAGGGCTTCATCGGCCTCACCGCGGTCGACCGGGCCGACGCGCCCTTCACCGTCAACATCTCCCTGCAGGACGTCGGCGGCCCGTCGGCGGGCCTGATGTTCACGCTCGCGATCATCGACCGGCTGCAGCCCGGTGACCTGGCCGCCGGGCGGCACATCGCCGGCACCGGCGAGATCTCCGAGACCGGCGAGGTCGGCCCGATCGGGGGAATCTCGTTCAAGGTCGTCGGCGCGCGCGAGGCCGGGGCGACCGACTTCCTGGTGCCCGAGCACAACTGCGCCGAGGCGAAGACCAACGCGCCGGCCGGGCTCAACCTCATCAAGGTGTCCACACTGGACGACGCGCTCACCCAGCTGGGCAACCTGAAGGCGGGCCGTCCGACGGCCGCCTGCTAGGGGAGCAGCGTCGCCTTGAGCGCTTCGAGGAGGTTCGGCGCCAGGTCCGGGCTCTCGACGATCTCGTCGAGCGGCTCTTCGGTGCCGACGCCGCGCAGCCGCATCACGCAGGCGCCTTCGCCGTCGCGCAGGACCGCGGCCACCAGGCGGGCTTCCGTGCGCTGCGGGTGGTCGGCGGCCGCGCGGCGCAGGCTCTCCGCGTCCGCCTCGGCGACGTCGGGCAGCTCGGACTCCGAGCCCGGCGGCAGCACGATGATCTCCTGCGCCAGCGCGCAGCCGATCACCAGATCGGGCCACGCGATCCGGCCCAGTGCCTCGGCGAGGTCGCCGTCGGGCAGCGCTTCCTGCGCCACCGGCGTCAGCGGGTTCGCCCGGTCCAGCTGCCCGGCCAGCTCCGGCTGCTCGTCCAGCAGCGCCGCCGTCGGCACCAGCGCGAACAGCTGCGGCGGCTGGTCCCAGCCACCCGCGGCCATGAACTCCTCGATCTCACGAGCGAGCGCGGCCACGCCGGCCTGTCGCGCTTCGTCTGCTGCCATGCGCACATGGTGTCAGGCCGGCCGGCGCGCGATCTTCGCGAGTCCGGTTTGGGCGGGTCCCGGGAACTTCACGGGGCATCCGTAGAGTTAGGGAATCAGGGGGCGCACGCGCCCCTGTTCAAGTGTTGACGAAGACAGGAGCGTGTGCCGTGGCGACTCGGCCCCCGGTGAGCCTGCCGAAGCTGTCCCGGCGGAGCCGGATCCTCCTCATCATCGCCGCGGTGATCGTGCTGGCGCTGTTGCTCGGGGCCCGCCTCCTCGACACGTACGTCGATTGGCTGTGGTTCGGCGAAGTCGGGGCGCGATCGGTGTTCACCACCCAGGTGGTGACCCGGGTCATCCTGTTCTTCGCCGTCGGCCTGCTCGTCGGCGGAGCGCTCGCGATCAGCCTGATGATCGCCTACCGGACCCGCCCGGTGTTCGTCCCGATCTCCGGCGCGGACGACCCGCTGGCGCGCTACCGCTCGGCGATCGTCGCCCGCATCCGGCTCTTCGGGATCGGCATCCCAGTGCTGACGGGGTTGATCGCCGGCCTGTCGGCCCAGGGCGACTGGCAGGTCGTGCAGCTGTTCCTCAACGGCACCTCCTTCGGCCAGACCGATCCCGAGTTCGGCAACGACGTCGGCTTCTACGCCTTCGACCTGCCCTTCTACAACTGGCTGCTCGGCTGGCTGTTCATCACCGTCGTCATCTCCTTCTTCGGCGCGCTGATCTCGCACTACGTCTTCGGCGGCATCCGGCTCGCCGGCAAGGGCGGCCAGCTGGCCGGCCCGACCCGCGCGCAGCTCGCCATCACCGTCGGCCTCTTCGTGCTGCTGAAGGCGGCCGAGTACTTCTTCGACCGCTACAACCTGCTGCTGTCCGACCGCGGCGCCCCGCTGTTCATCGGCGCCACCTACACCGACCTGAACGCGGTCCTGCCCGCGAAGCTGATCCTGCTGTGCATTTCGGTGATCTGCGCGGTCGCGTTCTTCGCCGGCGCGTTCCTGCGCAACCTGCAGCTCCCGGCGATCGCGCTGGTGCTGCTCATCCTGTCCAGCATCCTCGTCGGCGTCGCGTGGCCCGCGATCCTCGACCAGTTCTCGGTGAAGCCGAACGCGAACGAGAAGGAAGCGACGTCCATCCAGCGCAACATGGACGCCACCCGCCGCGCGTACGGCCTCACCGACGTCCAGTACCAGCAGTACAACGGCGCTTCGTCGGCCACGCCGGACCAGCTGAAGGCCGACACCGGGACGATGTCCAACATCCGGCTGCTCGACCCGAACATCCTTTCCGACACCTTCACCCAGCGCGTCGGCCGCGAGAACTTCTACGGCTTCCCGGCGAAGCTCGACATCGACCGCTACACCGTCGGCGGCGTGACGCAGGACTACATCGTCGCGGCCAAGGAGATCAAGACCGAGGGCCTGACCGGCAACCAGACGAGCTGGATCAACAAGCACCTCGTCTACACCCACGGCAACGGGTTCGTCGCCGCGCCGGCCAACACCATCGACCGCGCGGTCAAGGACGCCAACTCCGACGGCGGCTATCCGATCGCCACCACCAGCGACACGCAGAACCCGGGGGGCGCCGGTTCGCCCGGGGCGGGCCAGCCCGGCATCGAGGTCAAGGAACCCCGCATCTACTACGGCGAGCTGTCCGCCGCGGAGTCCGACTACGCCATCGTCGGCGGCACCACGGGCAACGCGCCCGGCGAGTACGACACCGCCACCGACCGCTACACCTACAAGGGCACCGGCGGCGTCTCGGTCGACAACTGGTTCAACCGCCTCGCCTTCGCCGCCGAATACGGCGAACGGAACATCCTGTTCTCCGACGCCATCGGCGACAACTCCAAGATCATGTACAACCGCGACCCGCGCGACCGCGTCAGCAAGGTCGCGCCGTGGCTGACCCTCGACGGCGACCCGTACCCGGCCGTCGTCGACGGCAAGATCCAGTGGATCATCGACGGCTACACCACGCTCAACAACTTCCCGTACGCCCAGCAGACGCAGCTGGGCGCGGCCACGAACGACTCCCTCAACGGCGTCGCGCGCCAGGCCAACAGCTCGATCAACTACATCCGCAACTCCGTGAAGGCGACCGTGGACGCCTTCAACGGCACGGTGACGCTGTACTCGATCGACGACAAGGAACCGGTCCTCAACGCCTGGGAGAAGGTCTTCCCCGGGCTCGTGAAGCCCAGCTCCGAGATCTCTCCGGACCTGCGCTCGCACTTCCGCTACCCGGAGGACCTCTTCAAGATCCAGCGTGAACTGCTGTCCCGCTACCACGTCAGCAACCCGCAGGAGTTCTACTCGCAGCAGGCGTTCTGGAGCGTCCCGCAGGACCCGACGGCGGAAGGCGGCGCCAACCCGGCCGCGGCGGGCGCGGCCAACCAGCCCGGGTACTACGTCCTCGCCGACACCCCGGGCCAGAACAAACCGACGTTCCAGCTGACGAGCTCGCTCACCGGTCTGCAGCGGCAGTACCTGGCGTCGTGGATGTCGGTGTCGTCCGACGCGAACGACTACGGGAAGATCCGCGTCCTGCAGCTACCGAGCGCGGCGACCGGGGCGAGCCAGGTCGACGGTCCCGTGCAGGTGCAGAACCGGTTCCAGAGCGATCCACGGGTGGCGCAGGACCGGACGTTGTTCAACAACCCCAACGTCATCCCGATCTACGGCAACCTGATCACGCTCCCGGTCGCGGACGGCTTCCTCTACGTCGAACCCGTCTACATCCGCCAGCGCAACCAGAACAGCTATCCCCAGCTGGCCCGCGTCCTCGTTTCGTACGGGCCGAAGGTGGGTTACGGGGCGACGCTGCAGGAAGCGCTCGACCAGGTCTTCGGGGCCGGCACCGGCGAAGCCACCACCACGCCACCGCAGGCGGGGCAGCCGACGACGACACCGCCCACCACGCCGACGGCGCCGACGACGAACCCGCCGAACACCGGTGGCGGGAACGCGGCCTTGGACAAGGCGGTCACCGACATCCAGGCGGCGATCGCGAAGCTGAAGGCGGCCCAGCAGTCGGGCAACTTCGCCGACCAGGGTGCGGCGCTCGCGGCGCTCGACGCGGCCGCGAGGGCGTACGAGGCAGCGAAGCCGGCGGCGCCGTCCAGCAGCGCTCCGCCGTCCACCACGCAGCCTGGAGGGTGACGTCAGTTACCGAAGTGGCACCTGCTTTGCACCCCCGGGAAAGGGTGGCGTAGGGTAGGTCTCACGACGCGGGGTGGAGCAGCTCGGTAGCTCGCTGGGCTCATAACCCAGAGGTCGCAGGTTCAAATCCTGTCCCCGCTACTGGAAGAAGAGGCGTGGCCGATGGCCACGCCTCTTCTTTTTTTCAGACGAGTTTCTTCAGGCGAGCCGGTCGCCCACCGAATCCGTTGTCGTCGCGACGTAACCGTCCGGGCGGACCAGCACGCTCGTCAGGTCGGGCCAGGGGAGCGCGGCCACCCGGGCCACGACCACGTCCGGATGCGGTGGCACCACGGACGTCGTGCTCAGCAGGACGAACTTTCCTTTGTGGAAAAGGTCGCTCACGTGGCCGTCGCCGTGGGGAAAGTCCGGGAGGCGCGATCCCGCCGCCGGGTGGGGTTCTCGCGACGGGTAGCGGATGTCCAGGCCCGAGACCATTCCGGACAGCCGGTGCTGGACCGCCGGGATCGCCGTCAGGTCCTGGAAGAGGAGCCGCAGCGCGCCCTGTTCCGGCGTCGCGGGGATCAACGCGGTCTGGGCCGCGACGTTCGCGAGCACCGCTTCCGCCACCGGACGGCGTTCGGCTTCGTAGGTGTCCAGCAGGCCCGCCGGGGCGCGGCCCTTCAGCTCCGCCGCCAGCTTCCAGCCCAGGTTCACCGCGTCCTGGACGCCGAGGTTCAGACCTTGGCCGCCGGCCGGGAAGTGGGTGTGGGCCGCGTCGCCGGCGAGGAAGACCCGGTCCACCCGGTAGCGGCCCGCCACGCGCGCGTCGTCGGAAAACCGGGACGCCCAGCGGATTTCGGCGATCTCCACGTCGTCGCCGAACCGGCCGCGGACCACCTCGCGCACCTCGTCGTCGGTCACCTTCGCCCGCAGGTCCGCCGGGCGGTTGAGCCGGTCGCCGTAGCTCAGGCGGTACAGGTTCGGCTCGGCCAGTGGGATCAGGCCGACGAACGATCCCGGTGACGCCGCCGAGCGCACCAGGTCCCGCATCGACCGCCACTCCGTCGGCGCGCCCGGCGGCGCCGACCGGAACAGGACGTCCGCCGAGACGCCGTGCCCGCGGCCTTCGAACCCTTCGAACGGCAGGTTCAGCGCCTTCCGCACCGCGCTGCGGCCGCCGTCGCAGCCCACCAGGTACGCCGTGCGCACCCGGACGTCGCCCGCCGTGACCGTCACGCCGCCCTCGTCCTGGGCGAAGCCGGTCAGCTCGTGCCCGCGGAGCACCTTCACGCCCTGCTCGGCCAGGCACTCCTCCAGCGCCGCTTCGACCTGCGCCTGCGGGATGCCCAGCTGGTACGGGTGGCGCGTGTCCCAGCCCGCGTAGCTGACCGGGATCATCGCGAAGTGGCCTTCCGGCACGGTCGTGAACGACCGCTGCTCCGCCCGGCCCAGCAGGCCGCGCAGGTCCAGCACCTCCGCCGTGCGCGGCTGCAGGTTCAGCGCCTTCGACAGCCCGGTGCGCCCGGCCAGCCGTTCCAGCACGACGACGTCCACTCCGGCCAGTGCCAGTTCGTTCGCCAGCATCAGCCCGGTCGGGCCCGCCCCGGCGACGACCACGTCCGCGGTCAGCTCGTCCATCCCCAGCTCCTTAACAACGTTAAATTGACCTGACCCGAGGATGCCCTTAACATCGTTAAACTGTCAAGCAGCACCGCGAGGAGAACCGGAAACATGGCCCTGACCAGGCAGGACATCGCACGCTCGGGGCTGAAGCTGCTCAACGAGGCCGGACTCAACGGCCTCACCCTGCGGCTGATCGCGGCCGATCTCGGCGTCAAGGCGCCCGCGCTCTACTGGCACTTGAAGAACAAGCAGGAGCTGCTCGACGAGATGGCGACGCAGATGTACCGCGATTCCGCCGAGGACCGCCTGCCGCCGGCGGGGCTGGGTGAGTGGGACGCCGTCGCGCACAGCGCGCGGGCGCTGCGGCGGATGATGCTGTCCTACCGCGACGGCGGGAAGGTTTTCGCCGGTACCTACCTCGGGGACGCCGGATCGGTCCCGCCCAGTCCGCTGCGCCGCAGCATCGACGCCGGGCTGGACGGGCGCAGGGCCGCTCAGGCGCTGTTCACCGTGTACAGCTACGTCGTCGGGTTCACCATCGAAGAGCAGGCCGTCTACCCGAAGCCCGGCGAACTGGACGAGCGCTACCGCAGCGAAGAGGCCGGGGACCTGCTGGCCGACGTCGATTCGCGGTTCGAGGACGGGCTCGCCATGGTCCTGAGTGGAGCACGCCGGTGGCTCGGAGTGGAGTAACGCCTGGTCAGCCGCTTGGTGGACCCCGGTGCAAAGCCGTTGGCGACCCCGTGTAATCTATTCAAGTACCACAACGGCGCGGGGTGGAGCAGCTCGGTAGCTCGCTGGGCTCATAACCCAGAGGTCGCAGGTTCAAATCCTGTCCCCGCTACCACGAAGAGGCGCGTTCTCGGAAATCCGGGAACGCGCCTCTTTTGTCATATCCGCACAACTTCCGCTGCGACTTTCCCGCGAAACGCTCGGAAAACTGCGGATTCCGCGATGCGGCGCTCGCAGCGGGGTGGTTGCGGTGCGTGTCCGCTCTCGGCCAAGCCGGGGAAAACCGACTGCCGGACTCACCTGCCTGGCCGTTCCGCGGCCGTTCGCGTGCGGCTGGTTGGACCAAAGAACCGCGGCCATGGTTGCGCTGCGTGTCCGCGGTCCACAGTGGACCTGGTCGCATTGGGCCGAACGAGGGGATCTCACTAGCCACAATGGACAGCTCCGCTGACCACTGTGGACACAGGGGCCGATAAGTGGGAATGTAGGGGACGTGTCCGAATTGAATGCAACAGCCGCCGCCCTGCTCGGTCTGCTCCACGACGGTCCCGCCACCGGCGGGCAGCTCGTCGCGGGAGCTGGTGAGCGATTCGGCGCCTTCTTCAGCGTCACCCGCAGCCAGGTGTACCGGGAGCTCCCGGCGCTGTCCAAGGAAGGTCTCGTCCGGCTCGGCAAGCAGGGCCCGCGCTCCAGCCAGCAGTACCTGATCACCGCCGCCGGCAAGAAGGCCTTCAAGGCCTGGCTGACGTCCGAGGCCGGTCCCGACCACCTGCGCAGCCCGCTGATCCTGCGGCTCGTGCACGCGGGGTCGCTGACCGCGAAGCAGCGCCAGTCGCTGCTGGAGTCGGCCCGGACCAGCTACGGCCAGCAGCTCGACGACGCCAAGGCGGCCACCAAGGCGGCCGACGGGCCGTACGAAAAGGCCGTCGCCGAGTTCGCCCAGGCTCAGGCCAAGGCCGCGCTGAAGCTGCTCGACGCCATCCCCGCGGCCTGAGGTTCGCGCGCCCACGACCGGTCCTCGCAACCGGTCGTGGGTTTTGCCGTAACCTTGACAAACGTGAGTGATGAGTTCGACGCGGCACTGAAGGACCTGACCGGCAAACTGACGCAAATCGAGTCGGTGATGGACCTGGATGCGCTGCGTGCCCAGGTGGCCGACCTGGAACAGCAGGCCTCGAGCCCGACCCTCTGGGACGACCCGGAGGCGGCCCAGAAGGTCACCAGCCAGCTGTCCCACCGGCAGGGCGAGCTGCGCCGGGTCTCCGAACTGCGCCAGCGGCTCGACGACCTGGGCGTGCTGTACGAGCTCGCCGAGGCCGAAGGCGACGCCGGCAGCATGGGCGAGGCCGAGACCGAGCTCGCCGACCTCGGCAAGTCCATCGACGGCCTCGAGGTCCGCACCCTGCTCTCCGGCGAGTACGACGACCGCAACGCCGTCGTCACCATCCGTGCCGAAGCCGGCGGCGTCGACGCGGCCGACTTCGCCGAGATGCTGCTCCGCATGTACCTGCGCTGGGCGGAGCGCCACGGCTACCCGACCGACGTCTACGACACCTCCTACGCCGAAGAGGCCGGGATCAAGTCGGCGACGTTCACGGTCAGCGCCCCCTACGTCTACGGCACCCTCTCGGTCGAGCAGGGCACCCACCGGCTCGTCCGGATCTCGCCGTTCGACAACCAGGGCCGCCGCCAGACGTCGTTCGCGCACGTCGAGGTGCTGCCCGAGGTCGAAGAGGTCGACCACGTCGACATCCCGGAGAAGGACATCCGGGTCGACGTCTACCGCTCGTCGGGCCCCGGTGGGCAGAGCGTGAACACGACCGACTCCGCGGTGCGCATCACGCACATCCCGACGAACATCGTCGTCTCCTGCCAGAACGAGAAGTCGCAGCTGCAGAACAAGGCGGCCGCGATGAAGGTCCTCCAGTCGCGGCTGCTGCAGCGCAAGAAGGAAGAAGAGCGCAAGCAGATGGACGCGCTCAAGGACGGCGGCTCCAGCTGGGGCAACCAGATGCGCTCCTACGTGCTGCACCCGTACCAGATGGTCAAGGACCTCCGGACCGAGTTCGAGGTCGGCAACCCGAGCGCGGTGCTCGACGGCGACATCGACGGCTTCCTCGACGCCGGCATCCGCTGGCGCAAGCAGACCGCCAACGCCTGATCGGCGCAGGGGGTGTTCGCGCGACCGCTCACCGTGCGCGAACGCCCGCTGCTCCACCCGGGTGGACCGGGCAACCGGGGCTTCACGAGACCGGTGGGTAGTATGCCGAATCGTGATCCGGCTCGAAGAGGTTTCCAAGGTCTACAAGACCTCGACGCGGCCCGCGCTCGAGCGGGTGTCCGTCGACATCGAAAAGGGTGAGTTCGTCTTCCTCATCGGTCCTTCGGGATCGGGGAAGTCGACCTTCCTCCGGCTGCTGCTGCGCGAAGAGACGCCGAGCAAGGGCCGCGTGATGGTGTCCAACTTCGACGTCGCCAAGCTGGCCCGCCGCCGGGTCCCCCGCCTGCGGCAGACCATCGGCTGCGTGTTCCAGGACTTCCGTCTGCTGGCCAACAAGACCGTCGCGGAGAACGTCGCGTTCGCCCTCGAGGTCATCGGCAAGCCCGGCCCGACCATCAAGAAGGTCGTCCCCGAGGTGCTCGAGCTCGTCGGGCTCGATGGCAAGGCCGACCGGCTGCCGAACGAGCTCTCCGGTGGTGAGCAGCAGCGCGTCGCGATCGCGCGCGCGTTCGTGAACCGGCCGCTGGTGCTGCTCGCCGACGAGCCGACCGGGAACCTGGACCCCGACACCAGCCAGGACATCATGCTGCTGCTGGAGCGGATCAACCGCACCGGCACGACCGTCCTGATGGCGACCCACGATCACTCCATCGTGGACTCCATGCGGCGCCGAGTCGTCGAGCTGCAGCTCGGCCGGGTGATCCGCGACGACGCCCGAGGCGTCTACGGCATCGGTCGCTGAGACCCGCCCACCCCGCACCGACCCCGACCCCAAGGACCTGCACCCGCCATGCGCGCCAGTTTCGTCTTCAGTGAGGTAGTCACCGGCCTGCGCCGGAACATCACGATGACCATCGCGATGATGCTGACCACGGCCGTGTCACTCGCCATGCTCGGCGGCGGCCTGCTGGCCGTGCGCACGATCGACAAGATGAAGTCCAACTTCCTCGCCGACGTCGAGGTTTCCGTCTACCTCACCGACGACATCAGCACGACGGACAAGAACTGCGCGCAGGCGCTGTGCCAGTCACTGCGGTCGGACCTGCAGAGCAACAGCGGCGTCGAGTCGGTCGTGTTCGAGAACCGGGACCAGGCCTACGACCGGTTCAAGAAGATCTTCGAGAGCCAGCCGGAGCTGATCGCGCTGACCGGCCCCGAGTCGCTGCCCGCGTCGCTGCACGTGAAGCTGAAGGACCCGGACCGCAGCGACTCGATCGTGCAGGAGTACGCGACCAAGCCGGGCGTGCGGAAGGTCGACGACCAGAAGAAGTTCCTCGACCGCGTGTTCAACGCCTTCAACGGCGTCCGGAACATGGCGTTCGGCGCCGCGCTCATCATGGCCATCGCGGCGCTGCTGCTGATCGCGAACACGATCCAGGTGTCGGCGTTCACGCGGCGCACGGAGGTCGGCATCATGCGGCTGGTCGGCGCGACGCGGTGGTACACGCAGCTACCGTTCCTCCTGGAGGCGGTGGTCGCCGGCGCGGTCGGTGCGATCCTCGGGATCATCATGCTCATCATCACGAAGGCCGGCTTCCTCGATTCGGTCTTCACCGGTGACGTGTTCCCGAAGATCACGATGCTGGAGCTGCTGTTCCCGGTGGCGCCGATCCTGCTTGCGGTGTCCGTGGTGATCTCCGCCATCACCGGTTACGTCACGCTGCGCCTGTACGTCCGGCACTAGCGTTTAACCGGCTGCTTGTCCTGCCCGGAATCACGTAGAGTGGTCGTATGCCCAAGGAACGTGGCCAGAAGGTGATCGTGTCGAACCGCAAGGCGCGGCACGATTACTCCATCATCGACACCTACGAGTGCGGTCTCGTGCTCGTCGGTACCGAGGTGAAGAGCCTGCGCGAGGGCAAGGCGTCCCTGGCGGACGCGTTCGCGACGGTCGACGACGGCGAAGTGTGGCTGCGCAACGTGCACATCCCGGAGTACACGCAGGGCACGTGGACCAACCACACCCCGCGCCGGACCCGGAAGCTGCTGCTGCACCGGCGCGAGATCGAGAAGCTCATCGGCAAGACCAAGGAGAGCGGGCTTTCCCTGGTGCCGCTGTCGATGTACTTCAAGGACGGCAAGGTCAAGGTCGAGATCGCGCTGGCCCAGGGCAAGAAGGCCTACGACAAGCGCCAGACGCTCGCCAAGCGCGACGCGGACCGGGACATCAGGAAGGCCATGGGCCGCGCGCTGAAGGGCCGGTTCACGGAGTGACGGCGGGCCCGGCTTCGGATGCCGACGTCGCCGCGTGGACGGCGTCGCTGGGCCTGCCGGGCCTGGTCGACCTGCACGTCCACTTCCTGCCGAAACCGGTGATGGACAAGGTCTGGGCGTACTTCGACCGGGCTTCGACGCACTACGGCACCGAGTGGCCGGTGCACTACCGGACGTCCGAAGGGGAGCGTCTGGCGACGCTGCGGTCGCTCGGGGTGGTGCGGTTCGCGCCGCTGGTGTACCCGCACAAGCCGGGGATGGCGGAGTGGCTGACGTCGTGGGCGCTCGAGTTCGCCGCGCAGGTGCCGGACGCCGTGCCGACCGGGACGTTCTACCCCGAGCCCGGCGCCGGGTCCGCTGTGGACGGTGCGCTGCGCGCCGGCGCCCGGGTGTTCAAGGCGCACGTGCAGGTGGGCGCGTACGACCCGCGCGACGACCTGCTGAAGCCGGTGTGGGGCGCGCTCGCCGACGCCGGTGTCCCCGTGGTCGTCCACTGTGGACACGGACCGTTGCGTGGTGACTTCACCGGGTTGTCGGTCTTCGAAGAGGTGCTGGCGCGCCACCCGGACTTGACGGCCGTGCTCGCTCACTCGGCGATGCCCGAGTTCGGGACGGCCTTCGAGCTCCTGGCGAAGTACCCGCGGGTGCACCTGGACACGACGATGGTGGGCGTCCCGTTCGCCGAGGCGATGTCGCCGCTGCCACCGGACTGGACGGCGCGGCTGGCGGAGTTCGCCGACCGCGTCGTGCTCGGCACGGACTTCCCGAACATCCCGTACTCCTACGCGACGCAGCTGCAGGCGATCGCCGGCTGGGCGGCCGACGATCGCCTGGGCGAGCCGTTCCTGCGTGCGGTCCTGCACGACACCCCGCTGCGCCTGCTCAACGCTTGAGCGCGACCCGCTCGCTCACCGCGACCGCGCGGCCCAGGTAGCGGGTGCCGAGCGCGGTCACCGGGATCCGCTTGCCCGCTAGGAGGAACCCGGCCGTCGCGAGGACCACCCACGGCACCGGGCCGTGCGCGATGCCGTCCGAAAGCGGCGCGAACCCGTGCGCGGCCAGCCCGAGCAGGCCACCGGAAACCAGGAGCCCGGCGACGACCAGCTGCGGGAGCTTCGCGGTGATCTCACCGGTGTCGCGCTGCATCTCGAAGTGCGCGAACAGCCGCAGCAGGCCGAGCAGCACCATTCCGCACACGGCGAACCACGCGGGCGCCATGACCAGCCAGAGCAGCGTTCCCGGCGCCGGGGTTTCGTAGCCGAGGCCGTACACCGTCACACCCGCGACCACGATCAGCGCCGGCATGTGCCAGAGGTAGACGCTCATGAACCGCGCGCCGAGCCAGCTGAGCGCGTGGCCGATGCCGGGACGTTCGGCGAGCGCGTTGAGCTGCGGGCGGAAGGCGAGCAGCAGGCCGATCTGGCCGACGGCGAGGAAGGCGAGCAGCACGGTCGGCGGGCTCATGTTCGACACCGGCGCGCCGGGCATCCCGATCATGCTGGCCGGGTACGGGCCGAACGCGACCATCAGCGCGGTGATCCCGAAGCCGGCGGCCGAGAGCGTGAGGGCGGCGCGGCGGGTGAGCGTGCCGAGGCGGCCTTCGACGTAGTGGAACCCGAGCTGGTGGACGGCGACCCAGACGAAGATCGCGTTGGCGTAACCGATGTAGCCGAGGTCGTTGAAGCGCGCGACGTCGACGAGGATGCCCGCGGCGCCCATGACGAGCGGAACCTTCAGGCCCCAGCGCCGGTGCGCGGCGACCATCAGCGGCGTCAGCAGCACGACGAGCACGTACACGGCGAGGAACCACAGCAGCTGCGCGGCGATCGCGCTGCCGACCTGCAGCGGTTGCGGCGGGACACCGAGGCCGCGCAGGAAGTCCGGGACGACGAGCCAGACCGCCATCAACGGCAGCACCGGCACCATCAGCCGCTTGATGCGGGCGGCGAGCCACGTCCGCGTGGATTCCGCGCGGCGGAAGGAAATCAGGTTCGCCGCGCCGCCGGCGAAGAAGACGAGCGGCATGACCTGGCTGAGCCAGGTGACGATCCACCACCCCGGCGTCGCGAGTGCGTTCCCGGTGGCGAGGCGGCCGTCGGAGTAGGAGAGCACCGGCATGACCCAGTGCTGGGCGATGACGGCGAGGATGGCCCCCGCCCGGACGACGTCGAGGAAGCGGTCCCGGCTCGTTTGCATGCTGCTGAGCTTGGCCGGTCCGGGGTTCCGGGACAGCGGTGCTGACCGGCGTCTTCGGGGTCCTGTTCACCCCCGCCGGATACGGGGGTTCTCCCTACCTCAGCCCGTCCGGCTCGGGTTCGTGCTGCGTCGCGGCGACGCGGTACTCCCAGCCGTGATCGGTCTGCCCGAGCTCGTAACGGGTCTCGATCTTCGGGCCGCCGTGCAGGTGGATGTGCCGGATCACGGTGCCGGGAACGGGCTCGGCGTCCCCGAGCTCCTGGACGCGGCCGTCGAGCGGGCCGCCGAAGAAGCGGACTTCATCGGTCATCTGCTCGCTCCTCTCGCCGGCGGGTCCGCTCATGGTAGGTGAGCGGTGCTGGGGGTGCCGCCCGCGGAACGGGTGACCGTGAGTCCACCCTACGGGACTTTTGGTCACTGATCGTCGGCTCCGGGGGCAAGTCCGCACGGTGGCGGCGGGTCAGAGGAACCACGTGTCGGAGCCGCGGGTGAGCAGCCACCAGAGGGAGGCGTCGACGCCGGAGAGGAAGTCGCGGTCGCCGCCCGGCCGGTGCAGCGCGCCGGTGACCAGGTGGTGTTCGGCTTCGACTTCCGCGGCCGTCGGCCGGGGGCCGCGCCATTCGCCGCGAAGGACGGGGGTGGTTTTCGCGAAGCCCTGCGTCCACCCGAGCGCGTGGATCGCGCCGCGGCGGAGGGCGGTCTTTTCCCGGTCCACGGCGGAGCGGAGCAGCGCGATGACCTCGGCGTCGTCGCGTAGCCGCGGTTGCGGGGCGGCGAGTCCCAGTGCGGCCACCACCTTTGCCGGGGATTCCGGTGTCCGCTCGACGA
Source organism: Amycolatopsis sp. FBCC-B4732 (assembly GCF_023008405.1). Lineage (NCBI taxonomy): Bacteria > Bacillati > Actinomycetota > Actinomycetes > Pseudonocardiales > Pseudonocardiaceae > Amycolatopsis > Amycolatopsis sp. FBCC-B4732. The sequence continues at coordinate 6,924,957 of NZ_CP095376.1, read as the reverse complement.
TTTCGAGCACGATGCCGGACGGCCACCGGAACACGGTGTCCACGCCGCTGATCCAGATGTCGGGCTCGTCGCCGGTGCTGCCGTTGCGCCACAGCTGGGCGAAGAAGCTGCCGGCCGGCGGGTCCCAGCCCCAGACGCTCTGCTCTTCCCAGCCGGGGAGGTCGATCCCGTCCCGGAACTCCTGGCCGGCCCGGCAGTCGTGGTTGCGCGAAGCGGTGTTCATGACGGCTCCCCCTGCACAGTCCTCGTCTGACGGACCAGAACCCCGGGTCAGCGGCCCAGGTACGTCAGCACTGCCCGGACGCGGCGGTGTTCCTCCGCGCTCGCCTCGAGGCCGAGCTTCGAGAAGATGTTCCCGATGTGCTTCTCCACCGCGCCGTGCGAGACGACGAGCGAATTCGCGATCGCCGTGTTCGACAGGCCCTGGGCCATCAGCCCCAGTACCTCCGACTCGCGGGCCGTCAGCGCGTCCAGGGGGTTGCGGCGACCGCGGGCCATCAGCTGGGCGATGACGTCCGGGTCGATCGCCGTGCCGCCGTTCGCGACCCGGCGGACCGCGTCCAGGAAGTCCGCGACGTCCGCGACGCGCTCCTTCAGCAGGTAGCCGACGCCGCCCGCGCCACCCGAGAGGAGCTCCACCGCGTACGACTCCTCGACGTACTGCGAGAGGACCAGCACCGGGAGGCCCGGGATCTCCTTGCGCGCCGCCAGCGCCGCGCGCAGGCCCTCGTCGGTGAACGTCGGGGGCATGCGGACGTCCACGATCGCCAGGTCAGGGCGGTGTTCCTTGATCGCGCCGAGCAGGTCGTCGCCGTTGTCCACGGCCGCGGCCGTCTCGATGCCCTCGTCGGCGAGCAGGCGCATGACCCCCGCCCGCAGCAGGACGGCGTCTTCGGCGATGACTACCCGCATCCGGCCCCCAAGCTCGTGGATGAACGGGGTCCAGCCTATTCACCACTGGCAGGGGAGGTCAGCCCGGATCACCGTCGGCCCGCCCACCGGGCTGACGACCGTGATCACGCCGTCGATCGTCGCGGCGCGGTCGGCGAGGCCGGCCAGACCGCCGCCGGGGCGCACCTCGGCGCCGCCGTGACCGTTGTCGGTGATCTCGACGACCACGTGGTCGTCGGTCCGCCACACCTTCACGCCCGCTTCGGTCGCGCCGGCGTGCTTCGCGATGTTCGTCAGGGTCTCGCCGACGATGAAGTACGCCGTCGTCTCGACCGCCGCCGGCGGGCGGGGCTCGACGTCGACCCGCACGTCCACCGGGATCGGCGACTTCGCCGCCTGCGCCGAGAGCGCGGCGTCGAGCCCGCGGTCACCGAGGACGGCCGGGTAGATGCCGCGGGCGAGGTCACGCAGCTCGGACACCGCGAGCTTGGCGTCCGCGTGCGCCTCGTCGATCAGCTCCCGCACCGACTCCGGGTCGTGGTCGAACTTCGCCTTCGCCCGGCCCAGGCTCATCGCGACCGCGACCAGCCGCTGCTGGGCGCCGTCGTGCAGGTCGCGCTCGATGCGCCGGCGCTCGGCTTCGGCCGCGTCGACACCGCGTGCTCGCGACGCCTGCAGCCGCTCGGCCTTCTGCTCCAGCCGCTTCGTGCGGTCCGGTCCCAGCAGCGCGAGCCCCAGCTCACCGTGCAGCCAGCCCAGCCACGGCGTCACCCAGACCGCCATCGGCAGCAGCACGATCGACGCCAGCGCGATCCCCAGCTCCACGCACGCCAGCGGGAACGCGACCATCAGGTACGCCAGGTCACGCCACGTCGTCGGGTCGCTCAGCCGCACCACCCAGCGGCGCAGCAGCGGCTGCCCCTCTTCGTACGGCCGCCGCTGCGCCGGCGGCAACGGCACCCGCAGCATCGTGCCCAGCCAGCCCCGCTCGCGGTCGCCCGACCAGCGGATGAAGCTCGTCGTCGCCAGCAGGATCGGGAACCCGATCCACACCACGGCCGTCGCGACCCCCACCGCCAGCCCGGTCACGATCAGCACGAACTGCAGGATCCGGAAGACGAAGCTGACGATCATGTACACGATCGTGCGAGCCGGGTGCGGCCGCGAGTGCTCCACCGGTGCTGCCTCGGTCATCCCGCCACCAGGTTCTTCTCTTCCGCGTCTTCCCACCAGCGCTCCATCCGGCGGCGCTGCGCCACGGTCGGTCCCAGCAGCGCGTTCGCCAGCCGGGCGTGCGTTCCCGCCAGCGCCTTCGTCAGCGCGACCGACAACGCGATGAACAGCACCCCCAGCGCCGCCCACGGTAACGCTTCCAGCGTCGAGTCCACGGTCAGCCACCGCAGGTCATCCGCCGGGAAGTAGTACGCGCCGCCGGGCAGCCACCGGAAGTAGATCGGCAGCCCCGCCAGCGCCAGGCTCGTCGACCAGAAGACCGTCACCAGCACGAACTCGACCAGACCGAGCGGGAAGAGGACGAAGAAGTACGCCAGGTCACGCCACGTCGACGAGTCCTTCAACCGCGCCTTCCACCGGAGCTTCTGACCTTCGGCAGGCAGCGGCAGGTACGGCAGATCGATGTACCGGTCCAGCAGCGCGTACACCCGGGCACGCTCCAGCCGCGCGGCCCCCCGCACGGCCAGGACCAGCAGCGCGAGCAGACCCACACCCACCCACACCACCGCAGTGCCCAGGCCGGCCGCCGTGAACGACGTCAGCAAAACGAACGCCACCACCCCCAGCGGCAGGTTCATCAGCAGGAACACCACCGAACCACCGAACGGCGGATCCCGCCTGTCGCTCACCATAACCGGCTCCCTTCTGTCTCGCTCAAGCATCACCTGCCAGGCGAGCGGCCGACATGGTGCGCGCGGGCATCCTCGCGGTAGGGCTGGCCCTACCGGAGTAAAGAGGTGGCGGGACGCGTTATGATGGTCAGGTTGTGTCCCACCAAGGGGGTGAACGGTTTCGACTTTGGACGTTGATTCAGGAGAAGCGTGCCGGTGCAGGCGAGAGACCACCGTAAGCGTCATCGCAACCAAATAAGCGCCGACTCCAGTCAGCGCGAGTACGCCCTCGCCGCCTGAGCGAGTGCGTCTCTGTCGGCCCGGGTTCGCCTCCGGCCCGGGTACCGGCATCAGCTAGGAGGCTCAGCGGCAGTCCCGGCCACGGGGAACTGCCGTGAAGCAAACAGTGGCTGGGCTCGTCACCTCGGCTTGTTCGCGTGACCGAGGGGGCCAAGTAGAGACGTAGCGGACTGCGCACGGAGAAGTCCTGTTGATACGCCAGAGGACCCGGGTTCAATTCCCGGCACCTCCACTGCGAGAAGGCCTACGCCCCTTCGGGGCTTGGGCCTTCTCTCGTTCTCGGGTGTTTTTCTGGGGGTCGAACCCCCAGACCCCCGCCAGGCGGGCTTCGCCCCCTGGACCCCTTCCTGGGGCTGCCGCCCCTTGCCCCCGCTGGTGGTGCGGGTTGGGTGGGGGGTGGGTGGGGGGTGGGGGGGGTGTTCAGAGGGACTTGATTTGGAGGATCTCCGGGGTGGGGCCGGTTGCTGTGAGTGAGGCGTCGTAGGTGCCTGAGTCGGTTGTTGTCGCGCTGTAGTGGATGCCCAGGAAGTCGTTTTGGGTGGTGGCTGTTGTCGAGTAGCTGCCGGTTATGTGGGTCAGGCCGGTTTTGGGGTCGAAGGTTTGCTTGGTGCCGAGGAGGGGGTCGTTGTTCAGGGTCCAGGTGGCGTGGTCGCTTGGTTGTGCCGTCGGGGATGAGGGGCACTGTGGGGGCATGGGGGACCGCTTGGCTGCGACGCACTTGTGGAACGCCGTTCGGAGGGCTGAGGCCAGCTGTGCTGGGGGTAGGGCTGGGTCTTTCTTCGTGACTCGGCTGTTGTCGATCTTGTCGTAGCGGCGGAGGTCGGTGACCGTTGGTTTGTTGTCTGTCCACGTTATTTCTGCTCGGTAGGGGACCTCTTGGATCGTCAAGCTCTGGGGGGACGGGACTCGGTAAGGCGATGTGTACGTCACCGTCATGACCGCGTAGCCCGCTACGTAGAAGCGGTCGTTGTTCCAGATCGGTCCGTACGTTCCGCCGATCGGGTTGCCGTGGAGGGTCCAGTGGACGTCGGTGGCCTGGCCGGTCGGGTCGTCGATCTTCTGGGGGCAGTTCGCCTGCTGGAGGACCTGGGTTCGGGCGCACGATGCGAGGCCGGCCTGGACTGCCGTCAGGACCGCTTCGTTGCTTGATCCTGCTGGCCGGGTTCCGTTTTCGGGCGGTATCGCGTCCGGGTCAGGAGGACTCGGGAGCAATGACGAGCCGGCCAGGATCAGGACGGCCACTCCGGCTGCCTTGAGGACCTTCAGCGGAGTCCACGTCGGGGGTGGCGATTCTGCTGCGGGCGTATCGGGTTCACGGGTGGGATGAAGATTCACCACGCCGACTTGGCAGGCCTGGATCACGTTTCCGTCGACCGGGCCCGTGTTGTTCGCGTGTTCGTGGCCGCCGTCCGGGTTGCTGGTCATGCGCTGTCCTCCCCGCCGGAAGCAGACAGTTTTACTGGTTTGGGGTGAGCTGGACCACCTTCTTGCGCTGTCCGGGGCACCTCGTTGGGCTGTTTGCTCTCCGTGTTCTCTCGTGCGCTATACGGTGTGACGGGGCCCACTTGCGGGTGAAGTTTTTGTGAGTGTCATGCTGAGGGCCCGACCTTGGCCCCGCACCCGTGGGGCTGGAAGCAGGTGGCCCGATGACCTGGGCACGGCACAGTGGCAGCACCAGCGCCCACGATGAAGACAGTCGGATGGGGGTTTTGCGGGCCGAGGAGGCCGAACGGCTCGCCGCGGAGCACTCTCGGGCTCTCGTTACCGTTGCCGGGCACTCGACCAACTCCCGGGAGTGTGCTGAGCTGCTCGACATGCTCGGGCTCGACGCCGGGTTGTGGCGGGAGCGCTGACCTCAGCGCAGGTCCGCCGCGTGGACCACCTTGTTCCGGCCGGTCTCCTTCGCCCGGTAGAGGGCCGCGTCCGCCGCGTCCAAGAGGTCCTGGAGTGACCTGCCCGCCTGCGGGTAGACAGCGACGCCGATCGACACCGACAGGTCCGTGATCGACGACTGTCCCACCGGGACGGTCAGGACGCTGATCGCCCGGCGGATGCGCTCGGCCACCGCGCCGCAATCCGGCCGGCCGGTTCCCGGCAGGAGGACGACGAACTCTTCGCCTCCGAACCGGCCCACCGCGTCGTCGCGGCCGCGGACCGCCGAGACGATCGCCTCGGCCGTCGAAGACAGGACCGTGTCGCCGGCCAGGTGGCCGTACGTGTCGTTGACCTGCTTGAAGTGGTCGAGGTCGAGCATCAGCAGGCCGACCGTCCCGCCGTGGCGCTCCGCGTCCGCCAGCGCCCGTTCGGTCAGGGCCCGCCACCTGCGGATGGTGTAGAGGCCCGTCTTCTCGTCGCGCTGCGCCGCCGCCTCCAGCTGCTTCACCAGGACTGACCGGTGCAGCAGGAGCACCGGCGGCAGCACCAGGACCACCATGCCCGGCAACGTCGCCAGTGCGAGGCCGTTCAACGCGCCCAGGCACAGCGTCGCGGCCTCCAGGCCGTTGTCCGACCAGGTGCCGAACAGCTCGACCACCGACCGCCCGACGATCCGGCGGGCCGGGAGCACCAGCAGTGCGTTCACCACGAAGAACGTCGCCCCGGCCGCCGCGACCAGCCACGCGCCGGTCCAGCCACGGGTGACCGCCGCGCGGACGTCCGCCACGTCGGTCAGGTCCAGCACTGCCTGGGCCGCGTAACAGGACAGCAGGATGATCGCCGCGTTGCTGCACGTCCGGGACGGCGGGACGCGCTGCAGCCGGTACCAGCTGCGCAGCGCCAGGTGCAGGTACAGGCCGCCGACCAGGACGGCGAGCAACAGCGGGGGGAGCACCAGGACGCCGGCGAACGTCCAGACCGACGTCATGTTGATGTGCGGGGTCTTCGCCGCCCGGCGCTGGCTGCGCTCGACCCGGCGGCCCGCCTCCGCCTGGATCACCCCGAGGGCCAGCAGGGCGCCGAGCACGGTCAGCGAACGCAGGTCGACGGCGACCGGTGACGGCCGGAACGCGAGTGTTACGGCCAGGGCTTCGCTCGCCAGGCAGTACACGACGATCCGAGGCCGCTGCTTCCACAACGCCCACTGCGCGGGTGGGACGAGCACACCACGGGATCGAAGGCGATCAGGACGGCGTTACGGCGCGACCGGGTGGCCGCCGATGCGGGTGGTCAGCTCGGCGGCTGTGGCCGCCACCTCGGTCGCCAGCTCCGGCCACGTCTCCTCGCACGGGTCCGCCGCGCAGTGGTGGCGCAGCGTGACACTGATCGCCGCCATCGGGCGGGCGCCGTGGTCGAAGACCGGGCAGGCCACCGAGGCGAAACCCGCCGTGACGTGGCCGTCTTCGACCGACCAGCCGAGGCGGCGCTCCGCGGTCAGCGTGCGGCGCAGGTCGGCCAGCGTTCCCGGGCCGCGGCCCGTGCGGAGCACGAACGCCGCCGCCGAAGGGAACAGCGCACGGACGTGCGGGGCGGGCAGGTGGCGCAGGATCGCGCGGCCGGACGCCGTCAGCTGGGCCGGCAGGCGGACGCCGACCTCGGTCACCAGCGTCTCCGGGCGGAGCGGGCGCTCCTTGATCAGGTACAGCGACTCGCTGCCGTGCAGCACGCCGAGGTGCGCGGTGTGGCCGACGCGGTCGACGAGCTTGCGCAGCAACGGCCCGGCGAGCCGCTCGAGGGGGTCGTGCCGCAGGTACGCCGAGCCGAGCTCGAACGCAGCGATGCCCAGGCCGTAGCGGCGTTCGGCGGGCAGGTGGACGACGAAGCCGGCGGCTTCCAGCTCGTTGAGCAGGTGGTACGTCGTCGAGCGGGGGAGGCCCGCCTCGCGCGCGATCGCCGCCGCGGTCACCGGGCCGGGGCGCGTCGCGAGCAGGCGCAGCACCGCGAGGCCGCGGCGCAGCGCCGGGACCTCGCTGCTGTCACCCATGGCCCGACCCTAGCGTCTGGGATACCAGACAGAACCACCCCGTGGGCCATCCCACCAGCGGGAAGGACGATGTCCAATGAGCCCATGCCGGAAACTGTGCTCCTGGGCCTCGAACCCCTCACCGCCGCCCAGGTCGTCGACGTCGTCCGTGGCTACGCGCCGGTCAGGCTTACGGACGCGGCCGAGAAGACCCTCGCCGCGACCCGCCAGCACATCGAGAACCTCGCCCACGCCGTCACGCCCACCTACGGCGTCTCGACCGGCTTCGGCGCGCTGGCCACCCGCCACATCCCGGTCGAGAGCCGGACCGCGCTGCAGCGCAGCCTGATCCGCTCGCACGCCGCCGGCGCCGGACCCGCCGTCGAGGCCGAGGTCGTCCGCGCGCTGATGCTGTTGCGGCTGCGGACCCTCGCCAGCGGGTACACCGGCGTCCGCCCGGGCACCGCGCAAACGCTTGCGGCCCTGCTCAACGCCGACATCACCCCGATCGTCCACGAGTACGGCTCGCTCGGCTGCTCCGGCGACCTCGCGCCGCTGGCCGCCGTCGCGCTCGCGCTGATGGGCGAGGGACAGGTGACGTACCGGGGCGAGCTCGTCGAAGCCGGCGAAGCGCTGAAGGACGCCGGGATCGAGCCGGTCGTGCTCGCCGAGAAGGAGGGTCTCGCCCTCACCAACGGCACCGACGGCATGCTCGGCATGCTCCTGCTCGCCGCCGCCGACCTGCACCGGCTCTTCGACATCGCCGACCTGACCGCCGCGATGAGCGTCGAGGCGCTGCTCGGCACCGACCGCGCCTTCGCCGCCGACCTCCAGGCGCTGCGGCCGCACCCCGGGCAGGCCCTGTCGGCCGAACGGATGTGGCAGGCGCTGCAGGGCTCGAAGATCGTCGAGAGCCACCGCGGCCCGGACTGCAACCGCGTCCAGGACGCCTATTCGCTGCGCTGCTCCCCGCAGGTGCACGGCGCGGCGCGCGACAGCCTCGCGCACGCCGAGCTCGTCGGGGAGCGCGAGCTGATGTCCGCTGTGGACAATCCCGTCGTGCTGGCCGACGGCCGCGTCGAGTCCAACGGCAACTTCCACGGCGCGCCCGTCGCGTACGTGCTGGACTTCCTGGCCATCCCGATCGCCGACGTCGCCAGCATCGCCGAACGCCGCACCGACCGGATGCTCGACAAGGCGCGCTCGCACGGCCTGCCGCCGTTCCTCGCGCACGACCCCGGCGTCGACTCCGGCCACATGATCGCGCAGTACACGCAGGCCGCCGTGGTCAGCGAGCTCAAGCGGCTCGCCGTGCCCGCGTCCGTCGACTCGATCCCGAGCAGCGCCATGCAGGAGGACCACGTCTCCATGGGCTGGTCGGCCGCGCGGAAGCTGCGCAAGGCCGTCGACGGCCTGACCACCGTGCTCGCGATCGAGCTGCTGACCGCGGCCCGCGCGCTGGACTTCCGCGCGCCGCTCGAGCCGTCGCCGGTCACCGGCCGCGTCCGGGACCTGCTCCGCACGAAGGTCGCGGGCCCCGGCCCCGACCGGCACCTGGCGCCCGAGATCGCGGCCGCCGAAGAACTCGTCCGCTCCGGCGCCGTCCTCGCCGCCGCCCGGAACACTCACGCGCCCTACCTGGAGGTCTGATGTCCCGCGTAGTCCGTGCCGCCCGCGGCACCCAGCTCACCGCCAAGTCGTGGCAGACCGAAGCCGCGCTGCGGATGTTCCACAACAACCTCGACCCCGACGTCGCCGAGCGGCCGGAGGACCTGGTCGTCTACGGGGGCACCGGCAAGGCCGCGCGCAACTGGGCCAGCTTCGACGCGATCACCCGCGAACTGACCACTTTGGACACCGACGAGACGCTACTCGTCCAGTCCGGCAAGCCGGTCGGCGTCTTCCGCACGCACGAGTGGGCGCCGCGCGTGCTGATCGCGAACTCGAACCTGGTGGGGGACTGGGCGACCTGGCCCGAATTCCGCCGGCTCGAGCAGCAGGGCCTGACGATGTACGGGCAGATGACCGCGGGTTCGTGGATCTACATCGGCACCCAGGGCATCCTCCAGGGCACGTACGAAACGTTCGCCGCCGTGGCGAAGAAGAAGTTCGGCGGGACGCTGAAAGGCACCCTCACCGTGACCGCCGGCCTCGGCGGGATGGGCGGCGCGCAGCCACTCGCGGTGACCATGAACGACGGGGTCGCGCTCGTCATCGAGTGCGACCCGCAGCGCGCGCACCGCCGCGTCGAGACGCGCTACCTCGACGAGGTGGCCGACGACCTCGACGACGCCATCGCCCGGGTCACCAAAGCCAAGCGCGAGAAGCGGCCGCTGTCGGTCGGCGTCGTCGGGAACGCGGCCGAGGTGCTGCCGGAGCTGCTGCGCCGCGACGTCGAGGTCGACATCGTGACCGACCAGACGTCCGCACACGACCCGCTTTCCTACCTGCCCAAGGGCATCGCCGTCGAGGACTGGCACGACTACGCGGCCAAGAAGCCGGACGAGTTCACCGACCGCTCGCGCGAGTCGATGGCCGACCACGTCGACGCCATGCTCGGGTTCCTCGACAAGGGCGCGGAAGTCTTCGACTACGGCAACTCCCTGCGCGGCGAGGCGAAGCTCGGCGGCTGCGAGCGCGCGTTCGACTTCCCCGGGTTCGTGCCCGCCTACATCCGCCCGCTGTTCTGCGAGGGCAACGGCCCGTTCCGCTGGGCCGCGCTCTCCGGCGACCCCGAGGACATCGCCGCGACCGACCGCGCGATGCTGGAACTGTTCCCGGAGAACGAATCCCTCGCCCGCTGGATCAAGCTGGCCGGTGAGCGCGTGGCGTTCCAGGGCCTGCCCGCCCGGATCTGCTGGCTCGGCTACGGCGAACGCCACCTGGCCGGCCTGCGGTTCAACGAGATGGTCGCCGGCGGTGAGCTGAAGGCGCCGGTCGTCATCGGCCGCGACCACCTCGACTCCGGTAGCGTCGCCTCGCCGTACCGCGAAACCGAAGGCATGGCTGACGGCTCGGACGCGATCGCCGACTGGCCGCTGCTGAACGCGCTGGTCAACACCTCGTCCGGCGCCAGCTGGGTGTCGATCCACCACGGCGGCGGCGTCGGCATGGGCCGGTCCATCCACGCCGGGCAGGTCAGCGTCGCCGACGGGACGGGCTTAGCCGCGCAGAAGCTGGAGCGCGTCCTCACCAACGATCCGGGCATGGGCGTCATCCGGCACGTCGACGCCGGGTACGACCGCGCGAACGAAGTCGCCGACGAGCGCGGCGTGCGGGTGCCGATGCGGGAGCAGGCGTGACGGCCTCCGGGCTGCTCGCGGAAATCGACGACGTCGGGCGTGACCCGAAACGCGGCGGGTACTCGCGGCACGCCTTCGACGCGCCCGAGCAGGACCTGCGCGCGTGGTTCGGCGAGCGGGCGCTCGGGCTCGGGCTGGACGTCGACACCGACCACAACGGCAACATCTGGGCGTGGTGGGGGCCGCCGGGGCCGGACGCCGTCGTCACCGGCAGCCACCTCGACTCGGTGCCCGGCGGCGGCGCGTTCGACGGCCCGCTCGGCGTCGTCAGCGCGCTCGCCGCGGTGGAAGCCCTGCAGGCGCGGGGTTTCCGGCCGGGGAAGCCGTTCGCCGTCGTCGTGTTCACCGAGGAGGAGGGCGGCCGGTTCGGCGTCCCGTGCCTCGGTTCGCGGCTGCTCACCGGCACGATCGACGCCGACAAGGCACGCGGGCTGCGGGACGCCGACGGCGTCACGTTCGCCGAGGCCGCCGGGCGGTCCGGCTTCGACCCGGCCCTGATCGGGGCCGACCCCGAACGGCTGGGGCTGGTCGGGAAGTTCGTCGAGCTGCACGTCGAGCAGGGGCGCGGGCTGATCGACCTCGGCGCTCCGGTGGCGGTCGGGAACACGGTGATCGCGCACGGGCGGTGGCGGTTTTCCTTCGCGGGGCAGGGGAACCACGCCGGGGCGACGTTGCTCGCCGACCGGGCCGACCCGATGCTGCCCGCCGCCGCGACGGTCACCGCCGTCCGGCGGCTGGCCCGCGCGGTGCCGGACGCGCGGGCGACCGTCGGGCGGCTCGTGCCGACGCCGGGCGGCACCAACGTCATCGCGTCCACTGTGGACCTGTGGCTCGACGCGCGGGTGCCGGGGACCGCGACCCCCGCACTGGTCGAGGACATCACGCGGGCGGCCGAGGCGGCGGCGGAGGAAGAAGGCTGCCGGGTGGAGGTGACCCGGGAGTCCTATTCGGACGATGTGGTGTTCGACGATCGGCTGCGCGACGACCTCGGCGGGTGGCTCGGCGGGCCGCCGGAGCTGCCGACCGGCGCCGGGCACGACGCCGCGATCCTCGCCGGGTTCGTCCCGGCCGGGATGCTCTACGTGCGCAACCCGACCGGGATCAGCCACTCGCCGGAGGAGTTCGCCGAGACCGCCGACGTCGAAGCGGGCGCGGCGGCGCTGGCCACGATCCTGGAACGGCTGGCGCGATGACCTCCGGCCCGTGGGGGCGCCCCCCGTCTCCAGCCTATCGTCAGGCACCGACAGTTTTCTGGTGCGAACAGGCGTGGCTGCCGGCCGGGATCGCGTCCGGCGTGCGGATCGACGTTGCCGACGGCCGGATCACGGGCGTGACCCCGGATTCGCCGCGCACGGGCACCGTGCTCGAAGGCCTGACGCTGCCGGGGTTCGCGAACGGGCACTCGCACGCCTTCCACCGGGCGCTGCGCGGGCGGACGCACGACGAACGCGGCACGTTCTGGACGTGGCGGGAGCGGATGTACGCGCTCGCGTCCCGGCTCGACCCCGACACCTACTACCGGCTGGCGCGCGGGGTCTACGCCGAGATGGTCCTGGGCGGGTACACCAGCGCGGGGGAGTTCCACTACCTGCACCACGCGCCCGGCGGGAAGCCCTACGCCGACCCGAACGCGATGGGGGCGGCGCTGCGGCAGGCCGCCGCCGACGCGGGGATCCGGCTGACGCTGCTGGACACGTGCTACCTGGCGGGCGGCATCGGCGTCGAGCCCGACGAGGTCCAGCGGCGGTTCTCCGACGGCTCGGCCTCGGCGTGGGCTTCACGGGTGGCGTCGTTGCGGGAGGACGAGCTGTTCCGCGTCGGCGCCGCGATCCATTCGGTGCGCGCGGTTCCGGCCGAGGAATTGTCTGTTGTGGACAGTCCACGGGTGGTGCACGTCCACCTGTCGGAGCAGCGGGCCGAAAACGAGCAGTGCCTGGCCGCGTACGGGCGCACGCCCACCGAACTGCTGCACGAGCGCGGAGTGCTGACCGACCGGCTGGTCGCCGTGCACGCCACGCACCTCACGGCGTCGGACATCGAGCGGCTGCGCGGGGCGCGGGCCTGCTTCTGCCCGACCACCGAACGCGACCTCGGCGACGGCATCGGCCCCGCCCGCGCCCTGCGGGACGCCGGGGTGCGGCTGAGCGTCGGCAGCGACAGCAACGCCGTCGTCGACGCCTTCGAAGAAACCCGCGCGCTGGAGCTGGACGACCGGCTGGCCAGCGAGGAACGCGGCCGGTTCACCGCCGAGGAACTTCTCGAAGCGGGCACCGACCACGCCGCGACCGGGTGGTCCGAGGTCGGCGCGCTCGCCGAGGGGGCGGGCGCGGACCTCGTCACCGTGACCCTGGATTCGGTGCGGACGGCCGGGATCGAGCCCTCGGGCGTGGTGTTCGCCGCGTCCGGCGCCGACGTCCGGCACGTCGTCGTGGCGGGCCGCGAGGTCGTGCGCGAAGGCGCGCACCAGCTGATCGAACGACCGGAAACTTTGCTGGCGAAGGAGATCGAGGCACTGTGGCAGTCCTGATCACGGGTATCGGCGAGCTCACCACGAACGACCCCGAGCTGGGCCGGCTGTCCGACGCGGCCTTGGTACTGGACGGCTCGCGCGTCGCCTGGGTGGGCAGCGCGTCCGACGCACCGGACGCGGACGAGCGCGTCGACGTCGAAGACCGCGCGGTGCTGCCGGGCTGGGTCGACAGCCACACGCACCTCGTCTTCGCCGGTGACCGCACCGCCGAGTTCGAAGCCCGGATGGCGGGGAAGCCCTACACCGCCGGGGGAATCGCGATCACCGTCGGCGCCACGCGGGAGGCGTCGGACGAGCAGCTGGCGGCCAACCTGCGCCGGCACGTCGACGAAGCGGCCCGGCAGGGGACGACGTGCCTGGAGACCAAGACGGGCTACGGATTGACCGTCGAGGACGAAGCCCGGAGCGCGCGGATCGCCGGTGCGGTGGCCGACGAAGTCACGTTCCTCGGTGCGCACCTGGTGCCGCCGGGCGCCGACGCGGAGTCCTATGTGGACCTCGTGTGCGGCGAAATGCTCGACGCGGTGGCGGGAAGCGTGCGCTGGGCGGACGTGTTCTGCGAGACCGGCGCGTTCGACGAAGCCCAGTCGGCGCGGGTCCTGAAGGCCGCCGCCGGACGCGGGCTCGGCCTGCGGGTGCACGGCAACCAGCTCGGCGAGGGACCCGGCGTGCGGCTCGCGGTGGAGCTCGGCGCGGCGAGCGTCGACCACTGCACGTACCTCAGCGACGCCGACGTCGAGGCGCTGGCCGCGTCGGAAACCGTGGCGACCCTGCTGCCCGCGTGCGACTTGTCGACCCGGCAGGCGATGGCGCCGGCCCGGCGGCTGCTCGACGCGGGGGCGACGGTTGCGCTGGCCAGCAACGCCAACCCCGGCAGCTCGTACACGACGTCGATGGCGTTCTGCGTGGCGACGGCGGTGCTGCAGCTGCGGATGACGATCGAGGAGGCCGTCTGGGCCGCGACCGCGGGCGGCGCGAAGGCGTTGCGCCGCGACGACGTCGGCGTGCTGCGGCCGGGGGCGCGGGCGGACATCCACGTCCTCGACGCGCCTTCGGTGACGCACCTGGCGTACCGGCCGGGGGTGCCGCTCACGAACTCGGTGTGGCGCGCCGGAGATCGCGTGCGCTAACGTCGAAAGCGAGGACGCGCGAAGACACAGTCCGGTATGGGTTAGTCCGGGCGGCGCAGCCAGGCTCACCTGTGCGTCCCTTCCTCGGAAGCGACGAAGGGACAGCTGTGTCGGTGATCATCATCGGGGCCGGTCTGGGTGGCTTGAGCCTCGCGCACGGCCTGCGCCGGGCCGGAATCCCCTGCGAGGTCCACGAACGCGACGAATCGGCGGGCGCGCGCAAGCAGGGCTACCGGCTGCACATCGGTGACGTCGGCGACTCGGCGTTGCGCGAGGTGCTGCCGCCGGAGCTGCACGCACTCTTCCACGCCACCGCGGGCCGGGCGCGGCCGCACACCAACGTCTACGACGAGCGGCTGGGCCTGGTCACGCGTTTGGCGGACGAGGGAACCCACCTCAACGTCAACCGCTTCACCCTGCGGCAGATCCTGCTGCACGGCCAGGAAGTCCGTTACGGCAAGCGGTTCACGCACTACGAAACCGACGACGACGGCGTGACCGCGCACTTCGCCGACGGGACTTCCACCCGCGGCAGCCTGCTGGTCGGGGCCGACGGGATCAACTCCCCGGTGCGGCGGCAGTACCTGCCGCACGCCGAGGTCGTCGACGCCGGGCTCGTGCACCTCTACGGCCGGATCCCGCTCACCCCGGAGACCCGGGCGCTGTTCGAGCCGGAGATGTTCGCGGTGTTCACCATGATCGTCGGGCCGGACCGGACGATGGCCGGGTTCGCCCCGGTCGACTACCCCGGACCGGTCGCCGACGCCTGCGCGCGGCTGGTGCCGGACCTGCGGCTGCGCGACGCCGAGAGCTACATGACGTGTTCGGTGGGCGCGCGCTGGGAAGTCGTCGGGCACGACGAGGCCGAACTCGCCGCGATGGCGCCCGGCGACCTCCGGAAGCTGGCGCTGGGGCTGGTCGACGGCTGGCACCCGCTGGCCGGCGCGATGATCGGGCACTGGGACGTCCCGGCGACGTTCCCGCAGCCGATCCGCACGAGCGTCCCGATCGCACGGTGGGCCCCTTCACGCGTGACGCTCGTCGGCGACGCGATCCACGCCATGAGCCCGGCCGGCGGCGCGGGCGCCAACACCGCGTTGCGCGATGGTGCGGTGCTGGCGGCCGCGCTGGCCGGGTCTCCGCTGCTCGAGGCCGTCGAGGCCTACGAAACGGCGATGGTGGGCTACGGGTTCGCCGCGGTGCGCGAGTCCGCCGAGAACGGGCGGCGCTTCCTCGGGCAGAACCCGCTCACAGCGGAAGCGTGAACGGCGTGCACTTCGGAAGGTAGCTCGCGTCGAGCGCGTGCAGGATCAGGCCGGTGACGTTCGGGTCGATCGCCTGGCTCAGGTGGCCCGAAGCGTCGGACGCGCAGAAGTCCTGCAGCACGACGTCCTTCGCGCCCGGCTCGTTCAGGATCCCGCTCGTGTACGGCGTCACGACCTCGTCGTACTTGCTCACGATGCTCGTGTACGCCGGTCCGGCGACGTGCACGCCGCCGCGGGCGAGGTCGTCCAGGAAGGCCGACGGGGCCAGGTACTCCTTGCACGCGCCGCACGCCGTCTTGAGGACCAGGTCCAGGCCCGGGACGGTCGTGAGGAGGGCCTTGGCGAGGGCGTCGAGGCCGCCGAGCGTGGTGCCGCGGTAGTTGGCGCCGAAGCCGACGAAGTTCGCGACCTTCGCCGCGCCGCCGCCGTACTTCAGGTAGTACGCGGGCATCGTGCTGCCTTCGGAGTGGCCGACGATGTCGACCTTCGCCGCGCCCGTCGTCGCCCGGACCTTGTCGACGAACCGGCCGAGCTGGCCGGCGCTGTCCCGCATGGGGGCCAGCCCGCCGACGCCGGGGAGGATCCCGGTGCCGTAGGTCAGGGAGAAGACGCAGTAGCCCTGGGCGGCGATCTTCGGCGCGTGGAAGAACCAGTTGACGGTGTCGTTCGCGCCGAGCCCGTGCACCAGGACCACGGGCTGGGGGTGCGTGGCCGAGGGGCGGCAGCCCCAGTCGTTCCAGCCGCTGCTCGGCGCCGCTTCGGCGACCGCCGGGGCGGCGACGCCGAGGGTGACCGCCGCCACGACCGCTGTGAGGATCCGCTTGGCACCGCCTTTGGTGACCCGCATTCCACTGCCTCCAGTTACCCATCAGTAAGTGATGCAGCTCATGATCGGTCACAGCGCCGGAGTGGCGACCTGGGACAACGCTCAG
Organism: Amycolatopsis sp. FBCC-B4732; assembly: GCF_023008405.1. NCBI lineage: Bacteria > Bacillati > Actinomycetota > Actinomycetes > Pseudonocardiales > Pseudonocardiaceae > Amycolatopsis > Amycolatopsis sp. FBCC-B4732. The sequence goes on along the minus strand of NZ_CP095376.1, from coordinate 6,908,865 downwards.
AGATGGTGGCCGTTTGTTGTGACAAGTGACAACCAAGAGAACGGCGCTCCTGGCCGATGGTCAGAGGGACTGGTCCACCGGCGAAACAGGAGGAGCCGTGCGACGTCTCTGGCTCGTGGCCATTTTGACCGCCCTTTTCGTGGCGCCCCAGCAGGCGCTGGCGGATCCGGTGCACTGGGGCCAGCCGGGTCCCTTCGCGGTCGTCAGCGAAGCCCTCGACGGGACCCACACCGTCTTCCGGCCCGCCGACCTCGGCGGCGACCGGCACCCGGTCATCGTGTGGGGCAACGGAACGGGCGCGACCCCGGCGATCTACGCGCCGCTGCTGCGCCACCTCGCGTCGTACGGGTTCGTCGTCGCGGCCGCCGACACGCCCAGCTCGGGGAGCGGTGTGGAAATGCTGGCCGGCGCCCGGACGCTCGTGGCGGAGAACGCGCGGCCCGGCAGCCGGTACTTCGGCCGGATCGACACCGCGCACATCGGCGCGACCGGGCACTCGCAGGGCGGCGGCGGGGCCATCGCCGCCGGCGCGGACCCGTTGATCACCACCACCGTCCCGCTCGAGCCGGGGCCGCTCGGATTCGTTCCGGCGCTGCACGGCCCGGTGTTCTTCCTCGGCGGCCAGCTCGACGTGATCGTCGTGCCGGGACTGCTGGTCATCCCGCGCTACTACGCCGCGTCGCACGTCCCCGCGGTCTACGGCGAACTGGCCGGAGCCACCCACTTCACCGCGGTGGGCGACGCCGGTGGTTTCCGCGGCGCGATCACCGCGTGGTTCCGGTATTGGCTGGCGGGTGACACCCGGGCCAAGGGCGTCTTCTTCGGGCCGGGCTGCACGCTGTGCACCGACCCGGCGTGGGCGAAGGTGCTACGCAACGGGCTCGCGCTCCAGGTCTGACGACGGTTTGCGGACGGCGGCCGCGATCCCGGCCGCCGCGAGCAGGCCGCAGAGCCAGGCGAACCAGTCGCCGAAGCGGGCGTACGGCGTCTTCCCCGCCCCGCTCGGGACGTCTGCGACGCCCACCGTGAACGGGCTGCCGCCGGTGTGCGCGTCGGCCAGGACGTGGCCCTGGGCGTCGGCGAGCATCGGGGTGCCGCGGGCCGCGCTCCACGCGACCGAGAAGCCGTTCTCGACGCCGCGGAGCAGCGCCGTGCGGCTGTGGGCCCAGCCGTCGACGTCTTCGTCGGAGGCCGGGACGAGGACCAGGCCGGTGCCCGCGTCGCCGTAACCGCGGCTCGGGTCGGCGAAGTTGACGTCCATGCACACCAGCAGGCCGATCCCGGCGAACCGGGTCAGCTCGGTGCCGGAGCGGAGGTTCGGCGAATCCCCGTTGTGCCACTTGCGGTATTCGACCGGCGCGCCGGACGGGGCCACGGCGAGTGCGGCGTTGAACCGGCCGTCCGGCGTGCTGTCGAGGACGCCGGTGACGACGTCGAGGTCCCTCGCGCGGGCCACTTCGGTGAGCGCCGTGACGAGGCTCGCTCGGCTGGTCCGGTCCACCGCGAAAATGGCTTCGGGGAGCACGACGGCCTTGACGCCTGCCGGCAACCGGCCCAGTTGGTCCACATAGGACTGGAGGAGCGCCTGGCCGTCGCGGGTGGCGACGTCGACCGCCCAGCGGTTCTGCCCGGGTGCGATCAGGGCGACCCGCGTCGACGGCCCGGTGAGCGGTGGCGTGCTCCAGAACGCGAGCCCGCCGGCGATCGCGGCCAGCGCGACGACGGGTACGAGCCGCGTCCGGCCGCGCAGCCCGGGTGCGAGCGCCGCGGCGACGGCGGCCGGGACGAACAGCACCAGGAACTCCACGCCCCAGCCGCCGGTGACCGCGGCGATCCGCACGATCGAGGGCCGGTCGGCCTGCGTCGTCATGAAGGTGCCCATCAGGCCGGTCGGATTGAGCAGCGAGACGACGTAGAGCGCGACGGTCCACAACGCGGGTGCGGCGAGCGCGGCCAGGAATCCGTGGCCACGCCGGACCAGCAGCCCGAAGAGCGCGGCCGACAGCGCGAACAGCACCGCGCTGCCGCCGAGGATCGCCAGCGCGGCGGGCCGGGGGACCGACTGGGAGTGCCAGAAGTAGCTCCAGCTGCCGGCACTGCCCGCGAGGTAGGCGGTGAAAGCGCTTGCCAGCGCGACCCCGCCGTGGACGCGGGGCGCCAGCAGCAGGATCGGCAACGGCGCCAGCCACGCCAGTTCGGGCAGCGGGTCCAGCCCGGTGCCGAAGAAGAACAGCACGGCCGACGCCAGTGTCGCCAGGATCGCTTTCATCGGTGCCCCTTTCGCCCGGTTCCAGGGTTTCAGGCGAGATCCGCGCGGGCACTGGGCCGGGCCACCGGCCTTTTGGTGGGGGTGGCCCCACCCCGGTTCATCGAGAGTTCAAGGAGCCGTCACACGTCAGGGATCGGCGGCGGTCTTGTGGATCAGTAGCGTTGCCGAAGAACAGCTACGGAGAGAGAGCCGGGCATGGACTTCTCGCTGATCGTGCTGGTGGTGATCGTGGCCGCGCTGGCCTTCGACTTCACCAACGGCTTCCACGACACCGCCAACGCGATGGCCACCTCCATCGCCACCGGGGCGCTCAAACCGCGGGTCGCCGTCGGCGTCTCCGCGGTGCTGAACCTCGTCGGCGCGTTCCTCTCGGTGGAGGTCGCGAAAACGATCTCCGGGGGCATCGTCGACGACACCAAGGTGACGCCGGTGATCATCTTCGCCGGGCTCGTCGGCGCCATCGTGTGGAACCTGCTGACCTGGCTGATCGGGCTGCCGTCGAGTTCGTCGCACGCCCTGTTCGGCGGGCTCATCGGCGCCACCTGGATCGCCTCGGGCTCCGACGCCGTCCACTTCGGGAAGGTCGTCGAGAAGGTCCTCATCCCCGCGCTCGCTTCGCCGATCGTCGCCGGGATCGTCGCGACGCTCGGCACCTTCCTCGTCTACCGGATCACCGCGCGGGCGAAGCAGGACACGGTGGGCCGGACGTTCAAGGCCGGCCAGATCGCCTCTGCTTCGCTGGTGTCGCTGGCGCACGGCACGAACGACGCCCAGAAGACCATGGGCGTCATCACGCTGACGCTGATCGCGTCCGGCTCGCTCGCGCCGAACTCGGGACCGCCGCTCTGGGTGATCCTGACCGCGGGCACCGCGATCGCGCTCGGCACCTACCTCGGCGGCTGGCGGATCATCCAGACGATGGGCAAGAAGCTCACGGAAATCCAGACGCCGCAGGGCTTCGCGGCCGAGACGAGCGCCGCCGCGGTCATCCTCACCTCGGCGCACCTCGGTTTCGCGCTGTCCACCACGCACGTCTGCTCGGGCGGCATCATCGGCTCCGGCCTCGGCCGCAAGCTCGCCGAAGTCCGCTGGGGCGTCGCGGGCAAGATGGTGCTCGCCTGGGCGCTGACGCTGCCCGCCGCCGCGATCGTCGGCGCCGTCGCCGCCGAGGTCTCGACGCTCGGCACCTGGGGCACGGTCCTGATCGGCCTCGCCGGGGTCGTCGTCGCGGTGGGCATCTACCTCGCGTCGAAGCGGAACCCGGTCAGCGCCGACTCCATTTCCGAGTCCGAGCCCGGCGTGCAGCCGGCCAACGTCTGAGGAGCGCCGTGCACATCGACTGGAGTTCCCTCGGTCTCGTCTTCGTCGTCGCGCTGGCCTCGGTCGTCGTGCTGACGAGCCTCTTCTCCTTCGGGGTGGTCGGGCTTTCCCAGCGCGACTCGGCCCGCGAGGCGGGTGGCTCGGGCAGCGGTCCGCTGGCCGGCGCGGTCATCTGCTTCGTGCTCTGCGCGGCGATCGTCGGCTACGGGATCTTCTTGATCGTCGCCTGAGCGCGTTCCCGGAACCCGTCCGGGAGCCCGCCGAGCATCGGGGCCAGCGTGCCCCGGCGCTCGGCGCTCAGGTGCGTCAGCAGGTCCAGTGCCGGGTCCCGGAGGTCTTCGTCGGTGCCCGCCGCGGTGATCAGCCGCCCCAGCCGGTGCGCGGGCAGCAGGCCGACCACGTGGTCGATGCGGCCCTTGTCGTCGAGCACGAACGCGATCCGCAGCAGGCCGGGGTCGTCGATCCGCTCCAGCGCCTGCCGCACGGTCGGGTCGGGCAGATGCCCGACGAACCGGCCGAGGGTGATCCAGTCCTCGCGGCGCGCCAGCTCGGCGGCGACCGCGAGCACGGTGTCCAGGGGGATGCGCGAGATGATCGCGCTCGCCCGCCGCGGGTCGAGTTCGGCCGCGACCTCGGCGAGGAACCGCGGGTGCAGCCGCTTGGCGACGTCGACGCCGCGGGAGACGTCGACCAGCCCGGCGATCCGGGCGCACAGCAGCGGGCCGAACACCTTCTCGGCGATCTTGGCGAGCACCGCGCCGGGCAGCAGCCGCGCCGCCAGCGCCATCCGCTGCAGCACGGCGCTGTTCGCGTCGAACAGCGTGTCGGTCACCTGGCCGCGGAACGCCTTGAGGTCGTCGGCGTCGACGCGGGCGAGGTAGTCCAGCCGCGCCGGCTCGACGTCGAGGACGCGGGCCAGCTTCAGGATCTCCGCGCGCGAGGCGTAGTCCGCGGTCACAGGCCCACCGCCTTCCGGACCGCGCCGCGCAGCAGCGCCGGGACGTACCGGAGGCCCTCCTCGCCGGCTTCGGCGAGCGCTTTCGCCTGCCGGCGGCGCGCGTCGCGCAAGGCGTCGGCGAGGTCCTGGCGCTCGTGCGCTTCGAGGGCCTCGATGCCTTCGGGGAGGGAGCCGCCCAACTGATCGGCGAGTGTGCGCTCGGCCATGGTGGATCATCATGCATCATGCGGACATGACCTTCGAGACGTCCACCGTCCGTGTCGGCGAACTCTCCGCGTACCTGGCCAGGCCGGACGGCGGGTCGGCGTCGGGGATGCTGCTGCTGCCGATGATCACCGGGATCGGCGAGCAGGTCCGGGCCTGGGCCGACGAGCTCGCCGGCCGCGGGATCACCGCGCTGGCCTGGGACGTCTTCCACGGCGCGAGCACCGACAACACCTCCCGCGAGGACCTCGGCGCGAAGCTCGGCGACCTGCGTGACGAAACCGCGCTGGCGGAGCAGACCGCGTTGCTCGACCACCTGCTCGGCGAGCTGGGCTGCGCGTCCGCGGGGGTCATGGGCTGGTGCCTCGGCGGCCGGTTCGCGCTCCTGCTCGGGTCCCGTGACCAGCGGCTTTCCGGCGTCGTGGCCTACCACCCGACGATCCGCGTCCCGGCGCCGCCGAACCACGAACTCGATGCGGTCGCTTTGTCGACATCGATCACCGCGCCGGTGCTCGTCGCCTACCCGGAGGCCGACACCGTCGTCTCGCACGAGACGTTCGCCCGGCTCCAGACGGCGCTGCAGTCGCGGCCGCGGGGCGCGACGTTCAGCCAGCACTTCCCGGGCGCCGAGCACGGGTTCAGCGACTCCTCGCGGCACGGGACGACGGTGAACGCCGACGCGTTCGCGTTGTCCTGGCCGCAGACGCTGGCCTTCCTCGACACGCTGAAAGGTTGACTTTCGGCAGTGGTCGCCCGCGGGCGCGCCTTGTAGCTTCGATCCCGTGCGGGAGGTGACGAAGCGCAGGTGGCGGGTGGTGCTCGACGTCGGGCTCGGCCTGTTCCTCGGCTTCGTCGTCGTCGCGGGCACGATCGAGAGCCGGTCGTACTGGGAGCTGGCCGGCGGGCTCGCCGTCGTGGCGGGCACGGTCGCGACGTCCCGCCGCCACCCCGTCGTCTCGCTCGGGATCGCGCTGGCCGGGGCGCTCGCCGTGCCGTTCCCGTACGGCGACCGCGTGGCCGTCTGGGTCGTGTTCGTGCTGGTGGCGATGAGCTACCTCGCCGGGCTGCGGATGGACCGGGCGCGGCCGGGCCTGCTGATCGGCGCGGCCGTGACGGTGCTCGGCCTGCCGCTGGCGCTGCTCGTCGGGCCGGACGGGATCGGCGACTGGGCCGCGATGGTCGCGATCCTGGTGTTCGCCGGGCTGTCGCCGTGGCTGCTGGGCCGGTACGTCCGGGTGCGCGGCGAGCTCGCACGCACCGGCTGGCGCCGCGCCGAGGAGATGGAGAGCAGGCAGCGGCTCGTCGCCGACCAGGCGCGGCTGCGCGAGCGCGCCCGGATCGCCAGCGACATGCACGACTCGCTCGGGCACGAGCTGAGCCTGATCGCCGTCCGCGCCGCCGCGCTCGAGGTCGCGGCCGGGCTCGACGGCACCCAGCGCGACGCGGCCACGCAGCTGCGGGCCGGCGCCGCGGCCGCGACCGAGCGGCTGCGCGAGATCATCGGCGTGCTGCGGGAGGACGCCGCGCCGGTCGAACCGGTGCAGGGCGACCTCGGTGAGCTGATTTCACGGGCGCGCGCGTCGGGACTGTTCATCGATGCGACGGTGGACTGCGCGCAGGCGCCGCCGATGGTCGCCCGCGCCGCCCACCGCGTGGTCCAGGAAGCGCTGACGAACGTGGCGAAGCACGCGCCGGGCGCCGCGGCCGTGGTCCGGGTGACGAGCTCCGGCGCCGTGACCGAGGTGAGCGTCGTCAACGCGCCGCCACCCGCCGGGCCGCTACCGGGCGCAGCGTCCGGGCGGCGCGGGCTGATCGGCCTGCGCGAGCGCGTCCGGCTGGTCGGCGGCACGCTGCGGGCGGGGCCGCACGAAGGCGGGTTCGCCGTCACCGCCACGCTGCCGCACGACGCCGCGCCGGTCGAGGAGACGCCGGAGCTGCGCGAGGCCGCGGACGACGAGGTCGGGCAGTCGACGTCGGCGCGGGCGCTGGAGCTGGCGCGCCGGGACGTGCGGCGCAGCCTCGTCCAGGCGGTCGTCGTGCCGCTCGCGTTGTTCGGGGTGGTGCTGGCGGTCGGCGGGATCGCGTTCCTCTACCAGTGGAACTCCTCCGAGCTGCCCGGCGGCGCCTACCAGCGGCTGCGGATCGGGCAGCCGCGGGCCGAGCTGACGTTGCCCGAACGCCAGCGCTCGGCGCGGCCCACGCGGGGCGAGCCGCCGCCGGTGCCCGGGACCGCGTGCGAGTACTACGGTGCCGGGCGGTCGTGGCTGAACGACGACTACGCGGCTTACCGGCTGTGCTTCGCCGAGGGGAACCTGGTTTCGAAGGACTGGTTCGAAGAGGGGGCATCGTGATCAGGGTCGTGCTGGCCGACGACGAAGCGCTGATGCGGGCGGGGGTCGCGGCGATCCTCGGCGCGGACCCGGACATCGAGGTCGTCGCCGAAGCCGGCGACGGGCGCGAGGCGGTGTCGCAGGCGCTCGCCACGCACCCGGACGTCGTGCTGCTCGACATCCGGATGCCGGGCCTGGACGGCCTCGGCGCGGCCGCCGAGATCCGGAAGCTGCTGCCCTCGACCGGCGTGATCATGCTGACGACGTTCGGCGAGGACGAGTACATCGAACGCGCTCTGGGCCTCGGCGCGGGCGGGTTCCTGCTGAAGTCGGGCGATCCGCGCGAGCTGCTGGCCGGGATCCACGCCGTCGCCGGCGGGGCCGCGTTCCTCTCGCCGAAGGTCGCCCAGCGGGTCATCGCGCGGCTGTCCGGCGGTCGGCTGACGCGCGCGGCCGCGGCCCGGGAGCGGATCAGCGTGCTGACACCGCGTGAGCGGGAAGTGCTGACGCTGCTCGGTTCCGGACTGTCCAATGCGGACATCGCGGCGAAGATGTTCGTCGTCGAGGGCACGGTGAAGGCGCACGTGAGCACCATCCTGACCCGGCTCGGCGCGAAGAACCGGGTGCAGGCGGCGATCACGGCGTACGAGGCGGGGCTGGTCGGGGGAGACGCGGCGGCCGCCACCCCGTGATGCCCGCGCCGATCCGGACGGCCGCCTTCGCCGGGAGCAGCCTCGCCGCGGCGGTGCGCAGCTTCGTCGCCACCGGATGGGTCAGCTGCGGTCCCAGCTTGCCCATCCGGACGGATTCCTTCGCGACCTCCTGGCTGCGTGGACGGCGTTCTTCGTCGTAGGTCGTGAGTCCTTTTCGGACGTCCGTTGTGGACATCGCGTGGGCGAGCACGACGGCGTCCTCGAGGGCCTGGCAGCCGCCCTGGCCGAGGAACGGCGGCATCGCGTGCGCGGCGTCGCCGAGCAGGGCGATCCGGCCGCGGACGTAGGTCGGCAGCGGCGTCCCGAGGTGGTGGAGGTCGTGGTGCAGCAACGCTTCCGGCGGGGTCGCGTCGATCAGGGCGGGGATGGGGTCGTGCCAGTCGCCGAAGTCCGGCTTGCCCGGGTGCCGGCCCGGCTCGGTGACGTAACAGATCCACCAGTAGACGTCGTCGCCGGTGAGGGGTAGGACGCCGACCTCGGTGCCGCGGTCGAAGCTCGTGCTGAGCCGGGTGCCGGGAAGCCGTGCCACACCGCGGAAGGCCGCGCTGCCGGAGTAGACGGGCTCCGGGTGGTGCGGGAAGAGCGCGTGGCGGACGCGGCTGCGGATCCCGTCGGCGGCGACGACCAGGTCGGCTTGCATTTCGCCGCCTTCGAAGCGGACCAGTCCGTCTTCACGGACTTCGGTGACTTCGGCGCCGGTCCGGAGGCTGCCGGCGGGGACGGCGTCCTTGAGCGCGCCGATGAGGTCACGCCGGTGGACGGCGCCGAGCGGGCGGCCGTGGAGGCGTTCGAACGCGGCCGAGTCCCAGCGGGTGAGCCGGCGGCCGCGACGGTCGCGGAACCCGCCGTCGCGCTGCGGGGCGAGGCGCTCGCCGAGGTCGACGCCGAGTTCGTCGAGGCAGCGCAGGGCGTTCGGCCAGAGCGAGATCCCGGCGCCGACGTCCCCGAACTCCGGTGCTCGTTCGAGCACGGTGACCTGCCAGCCCACCCGGTGCAATCCGGCGGCCGCGGCCAGCCCGCCGATCCCGCCTCCGACGACCACTGCGTGCATGACGTCCTCCTCTACAGGTGTAGAGGACTCTACACCTGTAGAGTGAGGGGGTGGAACGTCTCGAGGTGATCGCCGACACGGCCATCGAGGTGATCGCGGCGGACGGCATGCGCGGCCTGACCCACCGGGCGGTCGATCGCGCGGCCGGCCTGCCGGTGGGTTCGACGTCGTACTACGCGCGCACGCGGGCGGCGCTGCTGTCGTTGGCCTTCGCGCGGATCGTCGAGCTGGACCAGGTTTCGGCGTCCTCGGGCGACCTGGCGGAGTTCATCGCGGGGTACGCGTTCGAGGCGATCACTTCTGGCCGGACGCGAATGCTGGCGCGGTACGAGTTCGCTTTGGAGGCCACGCGGCGGCCCGAGCTGCGCGCGGAGTACGACTCGGGCGGGGCGCTGATCCGCCGCCGAGCCGCGGAGGTGCTGGCGGCGGCGGGATCAGCGGACCCGGTGCGCCACGCGGGGGTGGTGGTGGACTGGATGGAGGGAACGATCTTCGGCGCGCTGGCGGGGGCTTCGGTGCCGGCTTCCCGGGGGTCACTGGTGAAGAGTGCCCGGGAGATCCTGGCGGGGATCGGGGTGGGGTGAGTCCGGTTGCCCGCGTCCGGGAGTTTCTCACTGGCGGGCTTTTTCGAGCAAACCCGCCGGTTTGATGTCGACGTCGGGGAAGAAGCCGGGGCTGAACTGCATCGAAGTGTCCACAATTTGTCCGGAATTCTGCTCACCTTTCTGGGTGCAGACTATTCGCGCTCGGACGGTCGCGCCGCGAGCCAGGCGGTGGATGTGGACGTAAAAAACCTGACGGGAATCGCGGAGCTGCCGGGCGAGCCGGACGTCGGCCTCCGGCCGGGCGCCGTCCGGGTTCCACGGATCGGCGAGGGCGCGGAAGCCCTCGGGCAGCTCGATGCGTGGGCGGAGGTCGTGCTGGGCGGGGTCGTCCGCGCCCTCGATCACCAGGTCCTTCGCACCACGGTTCTCCACGGAGACCTCGAGGACCAGCAGGTTCGAGATGTCGGTGGTGCCGATCTTCATCTTCACCTGCACGCCGATGGTGGCGGGATCGATGCGGGCGACCTCGTCGAGCCCGGTGACGACCTTGAGCCTCGCGGCCCCGCCGACGCGGAAGAAGTAATACGAGACCGCGAGCCCGATCAGGCCGCCGATGATCGTCGTGACAGCGGCGAGGATCAGTTCGGCAGTTGACACAAGAACGCTCGCTCTTCGGCTTGCCTCCATGCCCGTCGCATCTGGATTATAGAGAGCGAAGGCCGATCGGTTCGGCCTGTTCCGACAAAAGGAGTTGTCATGCGCAGTCGATCCCGTGGTCGCCATCGTCTCTGGCGGCTTTGCTGATCGCTGGCAGATCCGGCTCCTTTTGTTGGCCTCTTTCGTTGGCCAAACCAGGGAGGGCCCACCACCCGGTGGGTCCTCCCTTTTTTCGTGCGCGCGCTCAGGCGTCCCGGCGGCGCAGCACCGCGGTCCCCACCGCCAGCGCCACTGCCGTCCAGCACGCGCACACCAGCAGGCCCACCCAAGGGGCGTACGGGGCCGGGGTCGTCGTGATCGGGTTGGGGTGGCCCGCTTCCACCATCGCGTTCAGGCCGGCGATGCCCGGGAAGTACGGCACCAGCTCCGGCAGGCCCAGCGAAGCCACGATCAGCGGCAGCGGGATGAGCAGCACGATCACCGACACCAGCGTGCCCGCCGCGCTGCGCAGCGCCCAGCTGGCGCCCGTGCACAGCAGGCCCAGCAGGGCGAAGTAGCCGCCCATGCCCGAGGCCGTCGTGAACGCTCCTTCGAACGACGTCGGCAGGCCGTAGCCGTCCTTCACCACACTGGCCAGTGCCATTCCCGCGCACGCCAGCACGACTCCGAAGCCGGACAGCACCGGGAGCAGGACCGCCGCCTTCGCCGCGACCACCCGCGGGCGGACCGGGGTCCACAGCAGCGTCGAACGGATGCCGGCGCCGGTGTATTCGCTCGTCACGAACAGTGTGGCCAAGGCGATCGCCGCGAACTGCGTCAGGTAGAAGCCGCCGCCGAGGGCGATCGTGTTCGCCCCCAGTGCGTCGTCGTTGTAGCGCTGGGCGATTCCCGACAGCGTGGCGTAGCCCAGCATCAGGGCCGTTCCCGAGACCAGGCACCACCACGTGGCCCGGACCGACCAGAACTTCGTCCACTCCGAAGCCGCCGCGCCGCGCACCGCCGTCGTCATGCCGACACCCCGTATTCCACCGAAGAAGCGGTCAGTTCCATGTACGCCTGCTCGAGCGACGCCGTCCGTTCGGCGAGGCCGTGCAGGCGGATCCCCAGTTCGTGCGCCAGGTCGCCGACGCGGGTGACGTCGACGCCGTCCACCACCAGCTCGTCCGGCTCGCCGGGGTGGGTCAGGCCGCCCTCGGCGCGCAGCCGGGCGTCCAAGGTCGTGAGTTCGGCCGGGGCCGGGACGCGCACCGAGACCGTCGTGCGGGAGTTGCCCGCGATGAACTCCGCGACCGGGGCGTCGGCCAGCAGCTTGCCCTTGCCGATCACCACCAGGTGGTCCGCGGTCAGCTGCATCTCGCTCATCAGGTGGCTGGAGACGAACACCGTCCGCCCCTCGGCCGCGAGCGACCGCATCAGCTGCCGGACCCAGCGGACGCCGTCCGGGTCGAGGCCGTTGACCGGCTCGTCGAACAGCAGCACGCCGGGGTCGCCGAGCAGCGCGCCCGCGATGCCGAGCCGCTGCCCCATGCCGAGCGAGAACTGGCCGGCGCGCTTGCCCGCGACGTCCGACAACCCGACGGTCGCGAGCACCTCGTCGACCCGCGAAGCCGCGATCCCGTTGCTGCGCGCCATGGCCAGCAGGTGCTTCCCGGCGCTACGGCCGGGGTGCAGGGCCTTGGCGTCGAGCAGCGCGCCGACCTCGCGCAGCGGGTGCCGCAGCTCGGCGTAGCGCCGCCCGCCGACGAGGGCTTCGCCCTGCTGCGGGTGGTCGAGCCCGACGGTCATCCGCATGGTCGTCGACTTCCCGGCGCCGTTGGGGCCGAGGAACCCCGTCACCCGCCCCGGTCCGACGTCGCACGTGAGCGCGTCGACGACGGTCTTTTCTCCGTAGCGCTTCGTGAGTGCGCGAAGCGTGATCATGGTTCCTCCCGGTGTTCGCCTGTACCGGGAGTCTGGGGTTTCCGGGGTGCCGGGAGCATCGGACGTCGGTCGCGCGCCGCCCCCGACTTTCGGCGGGGGTCAGCCGCGGCGGCGGGACGTGTGCCGGGTCGGGGCGGCGGTCGCGGGGTCCTCCGGCCAGGGGTGCTTCGGGTAGCGGCCGCGCAGGTCGGCGCGGACCGCCGGGTAGCCCGTCGTCCAGAAGCCGGCCAGGTCGGCCGTGATGGCGGCCGGGCGGCCGGCCGGGGAGAGCAGGTGCAGGACCACCGGGACGCCGGCGAGCGTGGGGGTCTCGGTCCAGCCGAACGTCTCCTGCAGCTTGACGGCCAGTACCGGCCGGTCTTCGCGGTAGTCGACGCGGATGTGGGAGCCCGACGGGACTTCCAGGCGGTCCGGGGCGAGGTCGTCCAGCTTCGCCGCCTCCGGCCAGGGGAGGAGGGCCTTGAGGGCGGTGCCGGCGTCGATGTTCGCGAGGTCCGCTTTCCGCCGGGCGGCGGAGAGGTCCAGCCAGCTGTCCACATCGGACAGCAGTGCGGCGTCGTCCACCGCGGGCCACGGCGGGCCGAGGACGTGGTGGAGGAACGCGAGCCGCTCGCGCAGGCGGGTCGCGTCCGGGCGCCACTTGAGGAGGCCGAGGCCTTCGGCGCGGAGGCCGGCGACGAGGGCGTCGTGGACGTTCGCGTCCTTCAACGGCTTCTCGGAAAGCGTGATCGCGCCGAGCTTGCGGACGCGGCGGGCGACGACGTCGCCGTCCCAGGTGACCTCGTCCACTTCGGACACCGAGCCGGCGCGGACGGCGAGGCGTTCGTCGGCGGCCGCGGCGAGGCGGATCGTGCCGTGGACGCGGCCGGGGTCGCGGGTGGCTTCGGCGACGGCCAGCCATTCGGCGTCGAGGCCGCTGCCCGGCGGGAGTTCGGCCGCGGTGCCGCCGGCCATCAGGTAGACGGGCGCACCGCCGGGCCGCCGCCGGGCGAGCCGCTCGGGGTGCGCGAGCGCGACGACCAGCGCCGGATCCGGTTTCCCGGCGCCGGTCACGAGCTTGGAAAGCCGTTGCGCCTCCCGTTTCCAGCGGCGCGAGGCGTCGTCGTTCGCGCTTCGCAGCCGGCGCAGCTCGGCCTCGACGTCGGTCAGCGTGCCGCCCGAATCCAGCAGGGCCACCACTTCCGCCGCGTTCCGGGCGCCGACCGCCGAAGCACCGTCCAGCAATGCCCGGGCCAGCCGCGGGTGCAGGCCCAGCTCCGCCATCCGCCGCCCGCGCGGGGTCACGACGCCGTCGGCCGTCGCGCCCAGCGTCGCCAGCAGCGCCCGGCCCGCCGCCAGCGCGCCCTCGCCCGGCGGGTCCCACCAGGCCAGGCCGCTGCCGTCCGGCGTCGACCAGCACGCCAGCTCCAGCGCCAGCCGCGCCAGCTCCGCCGTGCGGATCTCCGGCTCCGGGTACGCGGGCAGCAGCGACTGTTCGTTCTCCGCCCAGCAGCGGTACGCCCGCCCGGGCCCCTCGCGGCCCGCGCGGCCCGAGCGCTGCGTCGCGACCGCCGCCGACACGCGGACCGTCGCGAGGCCGGGCAGCCCGCGCCGGTGATCGACCCGCGGCACGCGCGCCAGTCCCGAGTCCACCACCGCGCGCACGCCCGGGACGGTCAGGCTCGACTCGGCCACCGCCGTCGCCAGCACCACCCGCCGGCGGCCACGCGGCCGCAGCGCGTCGTCCTGGTGCGCCGCGGACAACCGGCCGTGCAGCGGCAGCACGTCTACAGTGTCCGATTCGGACAATCGCAGAAGTCCCGACGTACGCGCGATCTCCCCCGCGCCGGGAAGGAAAGCGAGCACGTCCCCCTCGCCCGACGACAACGCCGTCCGCACCGCCCGGGCGACGCAGGCCTCGACGCGCTCGCCCCGCGCCGGTGGCAGGTACGAGAACTCCACCGGGTAGGTCCGCGCTTCGGCCGTGACCACCGGCGCGTCCCCGAGCAGCGCCGACAGCCGCCCGGCCGCGACCGTCGCCGACGTCGCCAGCAGGCGGAGGTCGTCGCGCAGCCCGGCGCGGACGTCCAGGAGCAGCGCCAGCAGCAGGTCCGCGTCCAGGTGCCGCTCGTGGCACTCGTCGAGCAGCACCGCCGACACGCCCGGCAGCTCCGGATCGCCCTGCACCCGCCGCACCAGCAGGCCCGACGTCACGACCTCGACGCGCGTGCGCGCGGACACCTTCCGGTCGCCGCGCACGGCGTAGCCGACGGTCTCGCCGACCGGTTCGCCCAGCAGCGCGGCCATCCGCGCCGCCGCGGCACGGGCCGCCAGGCGCCGCGGCTCCGCGACGACGACCCGGCCGCCCGCTTCGGCCAGTGCGAGCGGGACCAGCGTCGTCTTCCCCGTGCCGGGCGGCGCGACGAGGACCGCGGTGCCGTGGGCGTCCAGTGCGGAAAGCACGTCGGGCAGGACCGCGCGGACCGGCAGGTCGGGCAGTTTCACTTCGCGGTGACCTCGGGGGGTGGGGGCAGCTGGTAACCGGACGGCCCGATGTTCGCGTTGAGCGAGCGGAGCCATTCGCCGGAGGAGATCATCTTGCGGATCGCGTCGTCGACCGCGTTGACGCCCTGGGTGTCGCCCTTGCGCAGGCCGACGCCGTAGTTCTCCGCCGAGAACGGCTTCCCGACGATCTTCAGCAGCTCCGGGTCGCGGGTCACGTACCCGGCGAGGATCACCGCGTCCGTGGTGACCGCGTCGATCTGGCCGGCCAGCAGCGCCGTCACGCAGTCGGAGTACCGCGGGTACTCGACCAGCTGGACGGCCTGGGCGAACTTGTCCTTCACCTGCTGGGCCGGCGTCGACCCGGTGACCGAGCACAGCCGCCGCCCGTTGAGCGCCTCCGGCCCGGTGATGTCGGCCGACGTCCGGCGCACCAGCAGGTCCTGGCCGGTGGTGAAGTACGGCCCGGCGAACGAGACGACCTGCTTGCGCTTGTCGGTGATCGAATAGGTGGCCACGACCAGGTCGACCGCACCGGAGGTGAGGTCCGTTTCCCGCGTCGCCGGCGTCGTTTCGCGCCAGGTGATGTCCTTCGCCGCGACCCCGAGTTCCGAGGCGACGAAAGTCGCGACGTCGACGTCGAACCCGACGAACCGGCCGTCCACGGTGTGCTCCGAGAGGCCCGGCGCGTCGAACCGGATGCCGATGGTCAGGTGATCCGTGGCACTCGCACGGGTGACCAGCGAGTCGCCGGGCGAAACGCTCGCCGGCCCGCACGCCGACGCCGTGACCAGCAACAACGCCGAAGCGAGGAGCGTGCGCCACCGCATCCAGCCGCTCCCTCCGCCGCTGCCCTGCCCTCACGAAGTTCTCAGGTCCTCCCGTTAGCCTAAGTGCGTGGTGCGACCGTCCCAACCCGTGCTGGACGCCGTCGGCACGCTCGCCCGGCTCGGGCTGGCTGCCGTCTGGCTCGTTTCGGGTGCGCTGAAGCTGGCGGATCCGGGGCAGACACTGATCGCCGTGCAGGCGTACGACCTGCTCCCGGACGCACTCGAAAACGTGGTGGCCATCGCGCTGCCGCTCGTCGAACTCGTGCTCGGGCTGTTCCTGCTCGCGGGCCTGGCGACCCGGTGGGCCGCGGGCGCCGCGCTGGTGCTGCTCGTCGTGCTCATCGCCGGCATCGCCCAGTCCTGGGCGCGCGGGCTGAGCATCGACTGCGGGTGCTTCGGCGGCGGCGGCCAGGTGGCGGCGGGGCAGACCGAGTACCCGCAGGAGATCCTCCGCGACTCCGGATTCGCGCTGCTCGCCGGGTGGCTGCTGGCGCGGCCGCGCACCTGGCTGTCGGTCGACAGCTGGCTGGCGCGAGGTCGCGGGAACTCCACCGAGCCCAGGTCCGACTACTCGGGTATCGCGGAAGGGAATTGATACACAGTGGGTGGAGCTGAGCGGACCGCTCGGAAGCGTCGTCAGGCCGCGCAGGCCGGGGGAGCCAAGGCGGTGGCCCAGGCCAGGGGCGCGTCCGGGGACAAGCGGAAGTGGATCATCGGGATCGCCGCCGTGGTCGTCGTGGCCGCGCTCGTGATCGGCGGCGTGATCTGGACGATCTCGGACCGGAACAAGACCGAGGGCCAGATCATCGGCGCCGGCGAGACGACCAGTTCGCTCGCCGCCGATGTCACCCAAAAGCGTGACGGTGTGGTCGTCACCGTCGGCAAGGCCGGCGCCAAAGCCTCTATCGACGTTTACGCCGACTTCCTCTGCCCGATCTGCGGCGAGTTCGAGAAGCAGTACAAGGGCCAGGTCGAGCAGGCCGTCAACGACGGCAAGCTGCAGGTCCGCTACCACATGGTGCCGCTGCTGAACCAGCGCTCGAGCCCGCCCGGCTACTCCCTCGACTCGGCGAACGCGGCACTGGCCGCGGCCGACGCCGGCAAGTTCGTCCAGTTCCACGACGCCCTGTTCGCGAACCAGCCCGAGGAGGGCAAGCGCGGCTACGACAAGGCGCAGCTGATCGAGCTCGGCAAGAACGTCGGCATCACCGATCCGGCGTTCGCGCAGACGGTCAACGCGGGGACGTACGACGAGCAGCTCGACAGCGCGTTCCAGCAGATCGAGAAGGACCCGAAGCTGGCGCAGGACTTCGGTGGCGGCCAGAGCGGCTTCGGCACGCCGACGGTCACCGCGAACGGCTCGATCGTGTCCTGGCAGGACCCCGACTGGCTCAAGAAGGTCACCGGCTGACCCCGGGGCAATTCGCCCACGCGGGCACGGAACGTCGACTAGGCTGAATCCCGCAGCAAGGGGAACCGGGGGTCGCGTGCGCACGTCGCACCCCTGGTGACAGGGAGGGCCAGTGGACGGTTCGCATTCGGGGTTTCACGTCGACGACGGCGCGTACACGCGGTACGCGCGCGAAGTCGACCCGCTCGGTGATGACGTCAAGGGTGCGGCCGACAAGCACGTCGGCCCGCACGTGACGCTCGGCGGTCACGGCTTCTCGGAAATGGGCGGTGAGTCCGGGTTCTCCGGGGCCTACAGCGGCCGGATGCGCGCGCTGCAGGAGCGGATGCACCGCGTCGGCGGCGGCTGGCGCCAGGTCGGCGAGGCCGCCCGGCAGACCGATCGCAACTACGCGGCGGTCGAAGCCGAGCACGGCGACGTCGTGCGGCGACTCGGGACCGAGCTCGGGCAGGGCCCCGCGTGACCGAGCACCACGCCGACCAGCTCGTCCGGCACGGCCTGGACACCACGAACCAGTTCGCCGACAAGGTGCGCCACGACCCGGCCGCGATCGGCGGCGCGCGGGACGCGCACCACGCCCTGCAGACGTCGGTGGGCCGCACCCGCGACGTCGCGGGCGAGCAGCGCGTCAACCTGGCCTCGGCCAGCTCGGGTTCGACGACCGACCGGGCGACCGCGACGTCGCAGAGCCTCGAAAAAGAGGTCCAGGACCTCCTGGACGAGAGCGCCGAGATCGAGAAGGCCGTCACCGAGGCCGCCGAGGCGCTGCACGTCGGCGAGATCAAGAACGACCAGGTCCGCGACCAGATCATCAAGGAGATCTCGGCGTCGATGAAGGCGCTGGCGGCGGTGAAGTCGATCCAGCCGCCGGAAAGCCGCGCCGCCGCGTCGCGCGACGTCCTGATGAAGCTGCAGACGAAGATCAGCCAGCTCACCGGACAGGCCGCGACCTTCAGCGAGCAGACGATCACCCAGCTGACCGACATCGGCACCCGGCTGGGCGGCGGCGAGCAGACGACGTCGTCGAGCAGCGCGTCGTCGACGAAGGTCGGGTCGTCGTTCAACAGCGACAGCGGCTACTCCGGCGGCGGCTCGGACGGCGGCGGTGGGGGAGGCGGCGGCGGTGGCGGCGGTGCCGTGCACAAGCCCCGGCTGCCGGTCGCGATCCCGCCGCAGCCCGGCTCCGGCGTCGCGATCAACCTCCCCGGCGGCAAGCAGGTCATGGCGCCGAACGAGACGGCGGCGAAGGCCGTGCGCAACGCCCTTTCGCAGCTCGGCGTGCCGTACGTCTGGGGCGGCACCGCGCGCGGCCAGGGCCTCGACTGCAGCGGGCTGACCATGACGTCGTACCAGGACGCGGGCCTGCAGCTGCCGCGGACGGCGGCGCAGCAGACGGTCGGCGCCGAGGTGCCTTCGATCGACCAGCTCCTGCCCGGCGACCTCGTCGTGTGGTCCGGCCACGTGGCGATGGTGATCGGCGACGGCCAGATGGTCGAGGCGGGGGATCCGGTGCAGATCAGCAAGATCCGCACCACGAACGCCGGGCAGTCGTTCATCGGGTTCTACCGGCCGACGGGGTGAGTCGTGGCTGACTTCGACATCGACCTGGCGGCCGCGCGGATCGCCGAGCAGGCGGACCGCGCGGAGGCCGACGCTTCGGCGCGCTTCGCCCGCTCGGGCCCGGTGGTGGGCAAGGCGTCGTCCCCGGACGGCACCATCGAGGTCCAGGTGGCCCCCGGCGGGCTGCTGACCGGGCTGACGATCCACCGCTCGACGCTGCGGCACGGCTCGGCGGTGCTCGCCGACCAGATCCTCGAGCTGGCCCAGCGCGCGACCCGCCGCGCGGGCGACAAGATGTACCACGCGCTGGCGCCGGTGGTGGACGCGTCGCAGCTGGAAGTGCTGGGCTACGAGCCGATCCCGGACGACGACCCGGACGCCGAGACCTACACGTACGGGAGATGACGCGGTGATCACGACCCGCCAGCTGATCGCCCAGGCCCGGGCGCGCGAAGCGGCGATGTCCCAAGTGGACGAACTGATGGCCGCCGCTTCCGGGACCGCCCACGACGTCGACGGCCAGGTCGAGGCGACGGTCGACGCGCGCGGGAAGCTGCTTCGGTTGTGGCTGGCGCCTTCCGCGGTGAACCTGGGCGAGCAGCTGGCGCCGCGGGTGGTGGAGGTCGCGCGGGCCGCCATGCGCGAGGCGACCCAGGACGCCTACAACCGGGTCGCTTTGCTGCTGGGCGAAGACATGACGTACATGATCGAGCAGATGACGGGCATGCCCGCGCCGGCCCGGGCCGAGGACGACGACCCGGGCATGACGGTGGAGGAGTTCCAGCGCCTGCGGGCCGAGCGCCTCGGCGCGGCACCTTCGGATGCGGCTCCGTCTGCTCCGGCGGCTTCGAACGTCGAGGACGAGGACGCGTATTGGGAGTCCTTCGACCCGGCTTCCCTGCGCTCGGACCGCTAACTCACGCCGGCGAGGAACTCGGCGAAGAGGCGGCCCGCGGCGGGGGAAGTGAACTGGCGCTCCAGCTCCGCGCGGGCGGTCCGCTTGCGGAATTCCCCCGCGTAGGAGGGATCTCCGGCGTCGTGCATGACGTCGGTGAGCCACGCCGCGAAGGCCTGGTAGTTCCAGACGTGGCGCAGGCACGTCTCCGAATAGCCGCCGAGCAGGCTCGGGTCGTCCTCCTGCGCCCGGCGGACGACGGCGTTCGCGAAGACCTCGGCGTCGAAGAGCGCGAGGTGGATTCCCTTGGCGCTCATCGGCGGGACGATGTGGGCCGCGTCGCCGAGCAGGTACAGCGGGCCGTGGTGCATCGGGCTGTGGACCACGTTGCGCAGGGGCACCAGCCTCTTCTCGGCGATCCGGCCGGGCGTGACCGGCCGGCCGAAGCGGGCGCTCAGCTCGCTCCAGACGCGCTCGTCCGGCCAGTGCGCGAGTTCGTCGCCGGGCGGGCACTGGAGGTGGACGCGGCTGGCGTGCGCGCCGCGGGGGATCATCCCCGCCAGGCCGCGGGCGTGGATCGCCATGCCGGACGGGGCGGCGGCCACTTCGGCCAGGACGCTCAGCCAGGCGTAGCCGTATTCGCGGGAGTACCGGGTGAGGACGCCGTCGGGGAAGGCCGTCCGGCTGATCCCGCGATCGCCGTCGCAGCCGGCGATGTGATGTCGTCGGCTTCGAACCGGAGATCCCCGCCCGCGCGCAGGAAGACGTCCGTGAGATTCCGGACGAGGACCTGCTGGGGGCAGAAAACGCTTTCGTCCCCGGCGAAGTCGATCGAGAGTTCCTCGCCGTCGAGGAAGAAGCCGGCCTCGACGTCCGGCAAGGCGTCGTTCGCGAAGACCTCCTCGAGGCCCCACTCGCGGAACATGCGCACGCCGCGGCTGTCGATGGTCCCGGCTCGCTGCCGCCGCCCGACGTACTCGCGGCTGTGCTTTTCCAGGACGACGCAGCCGATCCCGCTGCGCAGCAGGAGGTTCCCGAGGGTGAGCCCGGCGACCCCGGCTCCGATGACGACGACGGT
Organism: Amycolatopsis sp. FBCC-B4732; assembly: GCF_023008405.1. Taxonomy (NCBI): domain Bacteria; kingdom Bacillati; phylum Actinomycetota; class Actinomycetes; order Pseudonocardiales; family Pseudonocardiaceae; genus Amycolatopsis; species Amycolatopsis sp. FBCC-B4732. Next base: position 6,888,643 of record NZ_CP095376.1, on the reverse strand, counting down.
GGTGTGTTCAGTCATGACTCCACTGTGGCTCCGGCCGGGGGCGCGCCCCACCGGTGACGGGACAACGGATACCGGAAACCCGCCAACCTAGCGCCGCCGGTCCAGCCCGGCCTGGTAGCGGCCCGGCGTCTGGCCGACGACCTCGGTGAAGGCGTCGACATCGGTTTCGAGTTCGGTGACGCTGCGGTGCGCCGAGCGACGGAGCTTGCGGTTGGTCAGCTCGGCGAACCAGCGTTCGACCAGGTTGAGCCAGGAGGCGCTGGTCGGGGTGAAGGCTGGTGGTGCCGTGCCGCACGTAGTCGTGGGTCGGCGTCACGGCACTTCAGGCACTGACCACGAGATCAAGACTCAGGACACTAGCGCCGCCGGTCCAGCCCGGCCTGGTAGCGGCCCGGCGTCTGGCCGACGACCTCGGTGAAGGCGTCGATGAAGCTCGACGGGTTGGACCAGCCGCACGCCGTCGCGGTGGCGGTGACCGACCGGCCTTCGGTGAGGTGGACCAGGGCGTGGTGGATGCGCAGGATGGTGCGCCAGCGGAGAAAGCCCATCCCGAGCTCGGCCTGGAACAGGCGGCTGAGGGTGCGTTCGCTCGCCCCGGCCGTCCGGCCCAGTTCGGCCAGCGTCGTGGTTCGCGCGGGATCGGCGTGCAGGAGACCCGTGACCGCGCGCAGCCGGTCGTCCCGCGGTTCCGGCAGGTGCAGGGCCAGCTCGGGCGGCCCGGCGAGCTCGTCGAGCACCACCGCGCGCAGCCGCCGGTGCGCGCCGGGGCGGCTTTCCCGCGGGTCGGTGAGCGCCAGGATGACCTCGCGCAGGAGCGGGCTCACGGCGAACACGTTGGGGTGCCCGGCGAGCTCGCCGCACAGGTCGGCCGGGATGACGACGAGCCGGAAGTCGGTCCGGCCGTAGCAGCGGTGGGAGTGGTCGAACCCCGGCGGTGTCCACGCGACGCGGTTGGCCGGGGCGACCCAGGTCCCGCGTTCGGTCGTCGTGGCGAAGGCGCCGGCGGCCGCGTACACGAGCTGGCCGTCGGCGTGGCGGTGGGTGCCGAGGTGGAAGCCGTGCGGCAGCCAGCCCTTCCCCTCGGGGGTGCGGCCTTCGGGCCTGCGGTGGCGGGTTTCCGGCATCGGCCGCCAGCCTACGCCCGGCCGGTCACGCCAGCTGGGCCGTGGAGTTCGCGCCGTCCAGGGACTCCCGCAGGATGTCGGCGTGACCCGCGTGCTGGGCCGTCTCGTGGATGAGATGCAGGACGATCCGCCGTGCCGACCAGAACTGGGGCTCCGGCGGGGACCACGGCGTCGTCGGCAACTGCACCTCGACGTCCAACGACGGCAGGGAAGCCACGTACGCGTCGGTCTCCGCGGTGGCCGTCGCGTACTCCTTCAGCCAGTACGACAGCGTTTCGCTCATCGAGTACTGCGCCGTGTCCAGCATCCCCTCCGGCAGCTCGCCGTCGCCCTTGCGCAGGATCTCGAGCCAGAGGCGTTCGCCCGTCGCCAGGTGGCGGATCAAGCCACCGAGGGTGAGGGTGCTGACCGTGGTGCGGCGGGCCGCGTCGGCGTCCGAGAGGTCCCGGACCGGGATCAGCAAGCGCTTGCGGACCTCGGCGAGGAGGGCGAGCAGTTCGTCGGTTTCGCGTGTCATGGGCACACCGTAGAAGCGAATTAGGTCAGATACTGACCGCAACCAACGATCCCGCTCAGCGGCACCCGAGTTCACTCAGAGGTCTGGACCAACCGGCAACGCCTATGCATTAATTCAAGGCGTGAATTTTGGTCTCTCGACGAGGAGGACCGGCATGGGCCTCGGACGCAGGCTGGGGATCGGCGCGCTCGCCGTCGGGCTGCTGCTGGCTTCGGAAACCACCGCTCTCGCCGGGAACGGCCCGGCGTACAAGGATTCCCGGCGACCGGTGAAGGTCCGCGTCGCCGATCTGATGTCCCGGATGAGCCTCGACGACAAGCTCGGCCAGATGATGCAGGCCGAACGCCTCGGGGTCAAAAGCCCCGAGGACGTCACCACCGGCCGGCTCGGTTCGCTGCTCTCCGGGGGCAGCTCGCAGCCGACGCCGAACACGCCCGTCAGCTGGGCCGACATGTACGACGGCTTCCAGAAAGCCGCGCTCGCCACGCCGCTGGGCATCCCGCTGATCTACGGCGTCGACGCCGTCCACGGCCACAACGGCCTCTACGGCGCCACCGTCTTCCCGCACAACATCGGCCTCGGCGCGACGCGCGATCCGCGGCTGGTCGAGAAGATCGGCCGCGCCACCGCGGAAGAGGTGTCCGGCACCGGCATCGACTGGGACTTCGCGCCCTGCCTGTGCGTCGCCCGCAACGACCGCTGGGGCCGCACCTACGAGTCCTTCGGCGAGGTCCCGCAGCTGGCCACCGAGATGACGTCGATCATCACCGGCCTGCAGGGCACGCGCCTGGACCGGCCGGGTTCGGTACTGGCCACCGCCAAGCACTACGTCGGCGACGGCGGCACCACCGGCGGCGTCAACGAAGGCAACACCGAGATCAGCGAACAAGAGCTGCGCGCGATCCACCTGCCGCCGTTCAAGGCCGCGGTGCAGCGCGGGGTCGGCTCGGTGATGATCTCCTACAGCAGCTGGAACAGCGTCAAGATGCACGCCGGCTCGTACCTGATCAACGACGTCCTGAAGAAGGAGCTCGGCTTCTCGGGCATCGTCGTTTCGGACTACAACGGCGTCGACAAGATCGACGGCAAGAGCGGGTTCACCCCCGAAGAGGTCGAGGCCTCGATCAACGCCGGCATCGACATGGTGATGGTGCCCTTCGAGTGGCAGAAGTTCATCGACACGCTGCGCACCCTCGTCCAGGACGGGCGCGTGCCGATGTCCCGGATCGACGACGCGAACAAGCGCATCCTCACCAAGAAGTTCGAGCTCGGCCTGTTCGAGCACCCGCTGACCGACCGGCGCTTCCTGGGCACCATCGGCAGCGAGCAGCACCGCGACCTCGCCCGCCAGGCGGTCCGGGAATCCCAGGTGCTGCTCAAGAACGAGGGCGGTGTGCTGCCGCTGGCCAAGCGGCACGAGAAGATCTTCGTGGCCGGCAAGAGCGCCGACGACATCGGCAACCAGTCCGGCGGCTGGACGGTCGGCTGGCAGGGGACCAGCGGCCCGGTCATCCCCGGCACCACGATCCTGCAGGGCATCGAGAGCAAGTCCTCGGCGGTGACCTACGCCAAGGACGGCACCGGCATCGACGGCAGCTACGACGTTGCCGTCGCGGTGATCGGCGAAACGCCCTACGCCGAAGGCAAGGGCGACCGTCCACAAGGGATGGGACTGGACGAGACCGATCTCGCCACGCTGCGCAAGCTCAAGGACTCCGGCGTGCCGACGGTGGCCGTGCTCGTGTCCGGGCGCCCGCTCGACATCGCTGCGCAGCTGCCGGACTGGGCCGGGCTCGTCGAGTCGTGGCTGCCGGGCAGCGAAGGACAAGGCGTCGCCGACGTGCTCTTCGGCGACTACAACCCGACCGGCAAGCTCCCGGTGACCTGGATGCGCAGCGCCGACCAGCAGCCGATCAACGTCGGTGACGGCAAGCCCGCGCTGTTCCCCTTCGGCTTCGGGCTGCGCTACCTGCACCGCCCCTGGTGATTCCCCGTCCCCCCAACGGAAAGGTCCCCGCATGCCGTCCAGAACCCGCCGCCCGCTGCTCCGGATATTGGCGTTCTTCGCCGCCTGCCTCGGGCTCAGCTTCGCCGGCCCGGCCGTGGAAGCCGCGACGCCGTTCAAGGTGCTCGCCTTCTACAGCGGCACCTACGACGCCGCGCACATCAGTTTCGAGAAGGAGGCCAACGTCTGGTTCCCGCAGCAGGCGGCGGCCAACGGCTTCACCTACACCGCGACGAACAACTGGAACCAGCTCACGACCATCACCCCGGGCCAGTACCAGGTCGTCATGTTCCTCGACGACCAGCCGCAGTCGCAGGCGCAGTTCCAGGGCTTCCAGCGGTACATGCAGGCCGGCGGCGCGTTCTACGGCTTCCACGTCACCGCCTACAACGACAGCTCGACGCCGTCGTACGCCGACTGGTTCCACAACGACTTCCTCGGCACCGGGCGCTTCACGTCGAACACGTGGGGCCCGACGCCGGAGACGCTGAAGATCGAGAACCGCACGCACCCGTCGACGGTGAACCTGCCGGCGACCATCAAGTCCTCGACGTCCGAGTGGTACGCCTGGCAGAACGACCTGCGCCAGAACCCGAACATCAGCATCCTGGCGTCGATGGACTCGTCCACGTTCCCGATCGGCACCGACCCGAACCAGACCTGGTACAGCGGGTACTACCCGATCTCGTGGACGAACAAGAGCTACAAGATGATCTACTCGAACTTCGGCCACAACGCGATGAACTACGACACGAACACCGCGCTGTCCTCGACGTTCGAGAGCGCCGACCAGAACCGGTTCCTGCTCGACGGCCTGAAGTGGCTCGGCGGCGGTGGCACGACCACCCCGCCGCCGGACGGCACGATCGACCCGGCGGCCTGGTACGCGGTGACGAACAAGGCGTCCGGCAAGTGCGTCGACGCGAAGGCCGCGGGCAGCACCAACGGCACCGTGATCCAGCAGTACACCTGCAACGGGACCACCGCGCAGCAGTACCAGTTCGCCCCGACCAGCGGTGGCTACGACCGGATCGACAACCGCACCAACCCGGCCGAGGTCATCGACGTCACGAACGTGGCGACGACGGACAACGCCGGCCTGCAGCTGTGGTCCTACAGCGGCGGGAACAACCAGCAGTGGCAGCCGGTGCCGGAGGGCGGCGGGTACTACCACTTCGTCGCCCGCCACAGCGGCAAGTGCCTGACCGTGCCGGGCGCGTCCACCGCGGACGCCGTCCAGCTGGTCCAGTCGGCCTGTGACGGCGGCGCCGCGCAGTCGTTCAAGGTCGCCTAGCGCGCGGCGTGCGGAGGGCGCCCGCGGAAAGCGTTTCCGCGGGCGCCCACGCCGGTCGTCGTCTGGGCCCCGCTCCACTGCTCGCGTGTTCCGTCCATCGGGGGATGTGCGGTGCGTCACCCGCTAGCTAACATGAAGCTCTTTCATGAACGCTCGGAGGGTGCGATGCGGCGCGGAGTGGTTTTCGTGGTGGTGGCCCTGCTGGCGGGCCTGCTCGCCGGGGCGGCGCCCGCGGTCGCGGCGCCGGCGTTCTTCTGGGGCGTCGCGACCTCGGGGTACCAGTCGGAAGGCTCCGCGCCCGACAGCAACTGGCGCCGCTACGAGCAGGCGAAGACGTCGTCGATCAAGGAGCCCTACCGCGACGCCGTCGACTTCCGGCACCGCTACGCCGAGGACATCGAGCGCGCGAAGCAGCTCGGCGTGAACGTGTTCCGCTTCAGTGTCGAGTGGGCGCGCATCGAGCCGCGCCCCGGCCAGGTCGACGAGACCGAGCTCGCGTACTACGACGACGTCGTGCGCCGCGTCGTGGCCGCGGGGATGCGGCCGATGATCACCCTCGACCACTGGGTCTACCCGGGCTGGGTCGCCGACCAGGGCGGCTGGGATTCCGACCGCACCGTCGAGGCCTGGCTCGTCAACGCCCGCCGCGTCGTGGACCGGTACCAGGGGCTCGGCGCGATCTGGATCACGATCAACGAGCCGACCGTCTACCTGCAGAACGAAACCACCAACGGCGGGCTCGCCGGGTGGAAGCTGCCGTGGGCGCAGGCGCGGCTGGTGACGGTGCACCGCGCGGCCTACGACCTGATCCATTCGCTGGACCCGGGTGCGCTCGTGTCCAGCAACACCGCCTACATCCCGGCCGCGCAGGGCATCCTGGACGCGTCGTTCCTCGACCGGGTGCGCGACAAGCTCGACTTCGCCGGCCTCGACTACTACTACGGCGCGAGCCTCGACAACCTCAGCGCCGTCCACGCGGCGAGCGGGGAGTTCTGGAAGGTGACGCCGCAGCCGGACGGCATCTACTACGCCCTGCGGTACTACGCGCGGAAGTTCCCGGACCTGCCGCTCTACGTCGTGGAAAACGGGATGCCGACCGACAACGGCAACGCGCGCCCCGACGGCTACACGCGCTCGGACCACCTGCGCGACCACATCTACTGGGTGCAGCGCGCGAAGGCCGACGGCATGAACGTCATCGGCTACAACTACTGGAGCCTCACCGACAACTACGAGTGGGGCAGCTACCAGCCGCGGTTCGGGCTGTACACAGTGGACGCTTCGAGTGACCCGGCGCTGACCCGGCGGCCCACCGACGCCGTCGCGGCCTACCGGCAGCTGATCGCCGGCCACGGCGTCCCGGCCGGGTACACGCCGGTGCGGCCGCCGGGCTTCTGCTCGGTCGTCGACGGCCTCGGCAGCTGCCTCGACCCGGCTCGCTACCCGGGTCCGGTCGCCCCCCTGGGCTAGCCCAAGCCGCACTTTCACGTGAAAGTGCGGGGGCGCAGGGTCGGCGTCGGGATGACGAAGTTCGAGAAGCCCGGGCGGCGCGAAGGCTGGGACTACCCGCAGATGGCCCGGGAGGCCGGGACCAAGGCGCTGGAGGACGCCGGGGTCGCGTTCGACTTCGTCGAGCAGGCCTACGTCGGCTACGTCTACGGCGAGTCGACGTCGGGGGCAGCGCGCGGTCTACGAGCTGGGGATGACCGGGATCCCCGTGGTCAACGTCAACAACAACTGCTCCACCGGCTCGACCGCGCTGTCTCGCGCTGGGCTTCGAGAAGATGCAGCCGGGCTCGCTCGCGTCGACCTACGACGACCGCGAACAGCCGCTGGGCAACCACCTCCAGGCGCTCGCCGAGATCTCCGAGGTGCTGTTCCCGCCGGCGCCGTGGATGTTCGGCGCCGCCGGCCGGGAGCACATGCGGAAGCACGGCACCACCGCCGAGCACTTCGCGAAGATCGGCGAGAAGAACCACCGGCATTCGGTGCACAACCCGTACGCCCAGTTCCAGGACGTCTACTCGCTCGAGGACATCCTGGCGTCGCGGATGATCTACGACCCGCTGACCAAGCTGCAGTGCTCGCCGACGTCGGACGGTTCCGGCGCGGCGATACTGGCGAGCGAGTCCTTCGTGGAATCCCGCGACCTCGCCGGGCGCGCGGTCGAGATCGCCGGGCAGGCGCTGACCACCGACTTCCGCAGCACCTTCGACGGCAGCGCCAAGAACATCGCCGGCTACGACATGACCCGGCAGGCCGCGCTGCGCGTCTACGACCAGGCCGGGCTCGGGCCCGCGGACTTCCAGGTCGTCGAGCTCCACGACTGCTTTTCCGCCAACGAACTGCTGACCTACGAAGCACTCGGGCTCTGCGAAGAGGGCGAAGGCGGGCACCTCGTCGACGCCGGCGACACGACGTACGGCGGGCGCTGGGTGGTCAACCCGTCAGGCGGCCTGATCTCGAAGGGGCATCCGCTCGGCGCCACCGGGCTCGCCCAGTGCGCCGAACTCACCTGGCAGCTGCGCGGCGACGCGGAAAAGCGCCAGGTCCCGGACGTGCGCGCGGCTTTGCAGCGCAACATCGGACTCGGTGGCGCCGCCGTCGTCACCGCCTACCAGCGAGCTTAGGAGAAAAACCATGGGCCGGATCAGCGCGACCGTCGAACTGCCCGCCGCGCCGGACGAGGTGTGGGCGGAGTTTTCGAACCCGAACAACTTCGAGAAGTGGCTGACCATCCACACGAAGTGGAAGGGGGACGTCCCCGCGGAGTTCTCCCGGGGTTCGCAGGTGTCCGAAGTGGTCACCATGCTCGGGATGGCGAACACCATCACGTGGACCGTCGACGAGTACGACGCCCCGAACCGGCTGGTCATCTCCGGCACGGGCATGGCCGGGGTGAAGATCAGCTTCTCGCTTTCGGTGGCGGCGGCCGGGGCCGGCTCGGCGGCGACCATCGACGCGGAGTTCGCCGGCCAGATGATCGTCGGCGCGCTCGGCAAGGCCGTGGAGAAGGACGGGAAGAAGAACCTCGACGAGTCGCTCGAGAAGTTCAAGGCGCTGGTCGCGTGAAGTTCGACCCGGCCGGGCTCGGCAAGTGGACCGAACCGGTGCGGTTCGACGTCACGCGCGAGCGGCTCGCCGAGTACGCGGCGGCGACGAACGACCCGATCCCGGCCCACCGCGCGTGCGACGTCGCGAGCCCGGTGTTCGCGATCGTGCCGGTGTTCCAGTCGCTGCTGGAGCCGGCGCTGGAGGTCGTGCCGCCGTCGCTGTTCGGGCGGGTGCTGCACGGCGAGCAGGACTTCCGCTTCCACCGACCGATCCGGCCCGGCGATGCGCTGGTGTCGCGCGCCAAGATGACCGGCTACGAGGGCCTGCCGAAGGGCACGCGGGCGACCGTGTACCTCGAATGCCGGTCGGTTTCCGGGGAGCTGGTCAACGAGCAGCACGTGACGTTCTTCGTGCGCGGTTTCGACACCGGCGAGCAGCGCGGCACCCTCGGGCCGGCGCACCGGTTCACCGACGCCCTGCGCTCGCAGGCGCCGGTGGCGAAGGTGAGCCAGCACGTCGACGACGACCAGACCCACCGCTACGGCCCGGCGGCCGGCGACCCGATGCCGATCCACCTCGACGAGGAGGTCGCGAAGGCGGCCGGGCTGCCGGGGATCATCGCGCACGGGCTGTGCACGATGGCGTTCACGTCGTGGGCGGTGCTGACCGAAGTCGCGGGCGCCGACGTGACCCGGCTGCGGCGGCTGGCCGTCCGGTTCGCCTCGCCGGTGCTGCCCGGCCGCGACCTGTCGACGGCGATCTGGGCGGCGGGTTCCGGTTCGTACGCCTTCGAAACGACCATGGGCGACACCTTGGTGATCAAGGACGGCCTCGCCGAGATCGGAGAGAACTGATGGGGTCACTGGACGGGCGCGTCGCGCTGATCACCGGCGCGGGCCGCGGGATCGGCCGCGAGCACGCGCTGTTGTTCGCCCGGGAAGGCGCTTCCGTGGTCGTGAACGACCTCGGTGGCGGCAACGACGGGACCGGCTCTTCCGCCGGGCCTGCTGCTTCGGTGGTGTCCGAAATCCGGGAGCTGGGCGGTTCGGCGGTCGCCAACACCTCCAGCGTGACGTCGTGGTGAACAACGCGGGCATCCTGCGTGACGCGTTCGTCGCCGGCATCACCGAGCAGCAGTGGGACGACGTGATCGCGGTCCACCTCAAGGGCCACGCGGCGGTCCTGCACCACGCGGCGACGTACTGGAAGTCCGCGTCGAAGGCGGGTTCGCCGGTGTCCGCGTCGGTGATCAACACGGCGTCGGCGTCCGGCGTGACCCTGCCGAACGCGGGCCAGCTCAACTACGGCGCGGCGAAGGCGGGCATCGCGGCGATGACCCTGGTGGCGGCGGCCGAGCTGGAGCGCTACGGGGTGCGCGTGAACGCGATCGCCCCGATCGCCCGCACGCGGCTGACACTGGCGACCCCGGGCATGGGGGCGATCTTCGCCGAACCGGTTTCCGAGGGGGAGTTCGACGCGTTCTCGCCGGCGAACATCTCGCCGCTGGTGGCCTACCTGGCTGCCGAGAAGTGCCCGCTGACGGGCAAGGTGTTCGCGGTCCAGGGCGGCGCGATCTCGGAGCTGGCGGGCTGGCACGACGTCAAGGTGATCGAGACGGACGGCCCGTGGGAGATCGACGACATCGCGGCGAGACTGCCGTGATCGAGTGGTCGGAGACGGACCTGCCGGTCCGCGATTCGATCCGGGACTTCATCGCGAAGGCGATCCGGCCGCACCTGCACGCCCTGGAGAGCGGTTCGCTGCCGCCGTACGAGATCATCCGGAAGCTGTACGCGGCGTTCGGGCTGGACGTGATGGCGGCGGACGCGGTTTCCCGGCTGCTGGCTCCTTCGTCGTCGTCCTCTTCGCCTGCAATGGGTGTTTCGCTGGGCCTGACCGACGTTCCTCACGAACGGGGCCGTACGCGGACACGGTGGTGGTGTACGCGAAGAGCCGCCGGTTGTGGGGCCGGGAGATCGGCCGGTTCCAGTGGCCCAGCTGCAGTTGTTCGGGGGCAACGGGTACGTGGCCGAGTACCGGGTGGAGCAGCTCGCGCGGGACGCGAAGTCGTTGATGATCTACGCCGGGAGCAACCTGAGGCGGCTGGGCCGTCCGGCGTAGTCAGCGCGCGGGTGGCTCCGGAGCGCCCGAAGATGGACGGGTGGAGACGCGAGGGGGAGCGCGGCGAGCCTGGGCACTCGGACTGCTGACCGGCGGGTTGTTCGCCGCCGGGCTGGCGCTTTTCGGCGTGACGGTGGTGTGGCCGGACGGTCCGTGGTGGGGCTCGGTGCTGACCGGCCTCTGCGCCGGCACGGTGTTCGGCGCGGTGCTGGGGCCGGCGATAACGCGCACGGAACGCGAGATGTGGCGCGCCTGCGCGGAAGACCTGACCTGGCCCGAGTTCCGGGCCAGCCGTTCGGGGCGGGTGCCCCCGGACTCCCGGCTGTACGCGGCGGCGACGCGCCTCGCGGTCTACCAGCTGGCCCAGCACCGCCGCCGTCGCCGCAGCACGGTCATCGCCTGCGCGCCGGCCGCGGGGTTCAGCGCGCTGAACGCGGTGCTCGGCAACGTGGTCGGCCTGTTCGGCGCGGGCGGGATCGTCATCGTGGCCGGGGTGTTCCTCCACGAACGCGTCCGGCTGAGCAAGGCACTGCTTCGCCTGCGGGAGGACTCGCCGGCATGAAAGGCGTCGACGTCGAGGCGATCAAGCGCCGCGGCTACGTGCGCACCCTGGTGTGGTGGCCCTTCCTGCTGCTCCAGGCCATCGTGTTCGGCGCCGATCTGCTCGTGAAGGCCGGCCTGCACCACTGGAGCTTCTCCGCGGAGAACATCATCAGCGCGGCCGCGCGTGCCGTGCTGACGTGGCTCTTCTTCGCGGCTCTCTGGCGTTACCTGATCCGCCGCGAGCAGAAGAAGCGTTCCCGGCCCGGCTCGTGAGCGGGAAACAGGGTGCCAACCCTGGTTTCCCACTCACGAGCGGGCGTCAGCTTCGTTCGATCAGGTGGCCCACCACGTCCGGGCCCGGGTGGGCGTGGCCGGAGCCGTCGCGGCGGACGTCGGTCTCCGGGAGTTCCACCGGGTCGCCGTTGCGGGCCGCCGCGGCCGGGCGGGGGCCGATCCAGGCGACCTGCACCGCTGTTTCGCCCTTCAGGAAGCGGTGGGCTCGGACGCCGCCCGTCGCCCGGCCCTTCGGGGGGTACTCGCTGAACGGCGTCACCTTCACGCTCTGGCCCGTCGCCGTGATCACCAGGGGCTCGCCGTGTTCGTCGTCGTCCGTGCGGACCGCGCCGAAGAAGACCACCGAGCCCGCGCCCACGTTGATGCCCGCCATGCCGCCGCCCTTCAGGCCTTGCGGGCGGACCAACGAGGCCGCGTACTTCAGCAGCGACGCTTCCGAGGACACGAACGCCAGCGTCTCCGTGCCGTCCTTCAGCCACGTGGCTCCGACGACCTCGTCGCCGTCCTTGAGGCTGATCACCTCGAACTCGTCCGAGCGGACCGGCCACTCCGGGGAGCAGATCTTCACCACGCCCGCGCGGGTGCCCAGTGCGAGGCCGGGGGAGCCCGCCGCCTGGTCGCCGAGAGGGGCGATGCCGATGACCGTCTCGCCCTTCTCCAGCGGGACCAGCTCGCGGGCCGCCATGCCGCCGCGCAGGGAGACCGTGCCCGCCTGTTCCGGCAGGACCGGCAACGGCAGCACGTCCGTCTTGAACGCGCGGCCGCGGCTGGTCACCAGCAGGACCTGGCCGCGGGCCGTGGTGTGGACCACCGCCGAGACGGCGTCGTGCTTCACGCGGCCGTTGCGGCGACGCGTCTCGGTCGCTTCCTCGGACTCCGCCGCCGTGCGGGCCACCAGGCCCGTCGCCGACAGGATGACCTGGCACGGGTCGTCCGCGACCTCCAGCGGGCCCGAAGGCTTCGACGCCGCCAGGACCTCCTTCAGGTCGCCGTCGATCAGGGACGTGCGGCGCTCGGTCGGGAAGTCCTTCGCGATCTTCGCCAGCTCCGCCGAGACGAGCTTCTTCAGCACCGACTCGTCGTCGAGGATCTTGCTCAGCTCCGCGATCTCCTCGCGCAGCTGGTCCTGCTCCGATTCCAGCTCGAGGCGGTCGTACTTGGTGAGGCGGCGCAGCGGCGTGTCCAGGATGTAGGTCGCCTGGATCTCCGACAGCTTGAACCGCTGCATCAGGCCGTCCTTCGCGGCCGCGGCGTTCTCGCTCTCGCGGATCAGCCGGATCACCTTGTCGATGTTCAGCAGGGCGACCAGCAGGCCCTCGACCAGGTGCAGCCGCTCTTCGCGCTTGCGGCGGCGGTACTTCGTGCGCCGCGTGACGACGTCGTAGCGGTGGCGGAGGAAGACCTCCAGCAGTTCCTTCAGCCCCAGCGTCTGCGGCTGGCCGTCGACGAGCACCAGGTTGTTGATGCCGAACGACTGCTCCAGCGGCGTCAGCCGGTACAGGTCCGCGAGCAGCGCCTGCGGGTTGACGCCGACCTTGCACTCGATGACCAGCCGCGTGCCGTTCTCGCGGTCGGTGAGGTCCTTGACGTCGGCGATGCCGGTGAGCCGCTTGGACTTGTTGACCTCGTCGGTGATCTTCTCGATCACCTTCTCCGGCCCGACGCCGTAGGGCAGCTCGGTGACGGTGATCGCCTGCCGACCGCGGCTGCCTTCGAGGGGCCCCGTCTCGCAGTTCGCGCGCATCCGGACCACGCCGCGGCCGGTCTCGTAGGCGCGGCGGACCTCGTCCAGGCCGAGCAGGCTGCCGCCGGTCGGGAGGTCGGGGCCCGGCACGAACTCCATCAGCTTGTCGAGCGTCGCGCTCGGGTGAGTGATCAGCCACCGCGCCGCCGCGACGACCTCGCCGAGGTTGTGCGGGATCATGTTGGTCGCCATCCCGACCGCGATCCCGGACGTGCCGTTGACCAGCAGGTTCGGGAAGGCCGCGGGCAGCACGGACGGCTCCTGCAGCGAACCGTCGTAGTTGGGCCGGAAGTCGACGGTCTCTTCGCCGAGCTCGCCGACCAGCTGCATAGCCTCGGGCGACATCCGCGCTTCGGTGTACCGCGAAGCGGCCGGGCCGTCGTCCGGGCTACCGAAGTTGCCGTGGCCGTCGATCAGCGGGACGTTCAGCGAGAAGTCCTGGGCCAGCCGGACCATCGCGTCGTAGATCGCGACGTCGCCGTGCGGGTGGTACTTGCCCATCACGTCGCCGACCACGCGGGACGACTTCACGTACGCGTGCGTCGGGCGGTAGCCGTTCTCGTTCATCGAGTACAGGATGCGGCGGTGGACCGGCTTCAACCCGTCGCGCGCGTCCGGCAGAGCGCGCGAGTGGATGACCGAGTACGCGTATTCCAGGTACGAGTCTTCGATCTCCGTCTTCAGCGAGTTGTCGAAGACGTTCGCGCCGGCGGAGTCGAACGCGCTGGGATCGACCTTGGTGGTGGTGCCCTTGCGGCGTGCCACGGCAGAACTCCTTGGTAGCTGAGAAAACTTAAGCGTCGATGGCGTCGCGGTCGATCCGGTCCGAGGAGGCGACCAGCCAGTTCCGCCGGGGCTCGACCTTCTCGCCCATCAGCAGCTCCAGCGCGCCCTCGGCGGCCTCGGCGTCGTCCATGGTGATCCGGCGGACCGAGCGGCTGGCCGGGTTCATCGTGGTGTCCCACAGCTCGTCGGCGTCCATCTCGCCGAGGCCCTTGAACCGCGGCACCGGCGTGACGATGCTCTTGCCCGCCCGCTCCAGCTCCGCGTACTTGGACTCCATCTCCTGCTGGGTGAAGGTGAAGTGCGTCTCCGGGTTGCGGCCCTTCGTGACGAGCTTGTGCAGCGGCGGCATCGCCGCGTACAGCCGGCCGTCCTCGATCACCGGGCGCATGTACTTCGCGAACAGCGTGATCAGCAGGGTGCGGATGTGCGAGCCGTCGACGTCCGCGTCCGCCATCAGGATCACGCGGCCGTAGCGCATGGTCGTGAGGTCGAACGTGCGGCCGGTGCCCGCGCCGAGCACCTGCACGATCGACGCGATCTCGGCGTTCTTCAGCGTGTCGCCCAGCGACGCCTTCTGCACGTTCAGGATCTTGCCCCGCAGCGGCAGCAGCGCCTGGTACTCCGACACGCGCGCCATCCGCGCCGACCCCAGCGCGCTGTCGCCCTCGACCAGGAACAGCTCGCTGCGGGCGACGCCGGTGGTGCGGCAGTCGACCAGCTTGGGCGGCATGGCCGCGCCTTCGAGGGCGGTCTTGCGCCGGGCCGCGTCCTTCTGCTGCTTCTGGGTCAGCCGGACGCGGGAGGCGTCGACGACCTTCTGCAGCACGACCTTGGCCTCGGACTTGGTCTTGCGGTCCTCGGTCCACGCCTTGACGTGCTTGTCGACGATGCCCTGCAGCACCCGGGTGATGCCGGCGGTGGACAGCTCGTCCTTGGTCTGCGAGGTGAACTGCGGCTCCGGCAGCCGGACGTGCACCACGGCCGTCATGCCCTCGAGGACGTCCTCGATCGTCGGCATGTCCTCCTTGGGCTTGAGCAGCCCGCGGGTCTTGGAGATGGCCTCCTGCAACGCCTTCGCGACCGCGCGGTCGAACCCGCGGCGGTGGGTGCCGCCGTGGACGTTGCGGATCGTGTTGGTGAAGCACTCGACCGTGCGCTCGTAGCCGGTGCCCCAGCGCAGCGCCACCTCGACCTCGGCGTGGCGCTCCACATTGGACTGCATGACGCCCGCGGCGTCGGCCGCGTTCTCCTTGTACGTGCCTTCGCCGGTGATCAGCAGGGTGCCGCAGACCGGCTTCTCACCCGACGGCGTCAGGAAGTCGACCATGTCGACCAGGCCGTGCGGGAAGTGGAACGTCTCTTCGTTGATCGTGTCTTCGATCGCGGTGCGCAGCACGTACGTGACGCCCGGGACGAGGAACGCGGTGTTGCGCAGCTTGGTCCGCACGCCCTCGACGTCCAGCGCCGCGCCGGACTCGAAGTAGCGCGCGTCGTACCAGTAGCGGATCGACGTGCCGCCGCGCTCGCCGCGCTTCATCTTGCCGACGAGGTTCAGCCCGGACCGGCGGGTGAACTTCGCCTTCGGGCCGGGTGCGTCGAAGGTGCCGGGGATGCCGTGCTTGAACGACATCTGGTGGACCTTGCCGTCCTGCTTCACCGTGACGTCGAAGCGGTGGGACAGCGCGTTGACCGCCGAAGCGCCGACGCCGTGCAGGCCGCCGGAGGTCTTGTAGCCGGAGCCGCCGAACTTGCCGCCGGCGTGCAGCCGGGTCAGCACCAGCTCGACGCCGGACAAACCGGACTTCGCGTGGGTGCCGGTCGGGATGCCGCGGCCGTCGTCGTCGACCTGGACGCTGCCGTCGGCGTGCAGCGTGACGACGATCTTCGTCGCGTACCCGGCCACGCCTTCGTCGGTCGAGTTGTCCACCACCTCGGAGAAGAGGTGGTTGATGCCCCGGCTGTCGGTGGAGCCGATGTACATCCCGGGTCGTTTGCGGACGGCTTCGAGACCCTCGAGATGCGTCAGGTCGTCGGCCCCGTACAAGGTCTCGGCAGTCACAGGGTCGTTCTCCCGGATCGTGGCTCGCGAAAAGTGCTGGTGGTGGTGCGGACTCGCCTGCACCGTAGTGCAGGATATCCGCCCACCCCGACAACTTCCGCGCGCTCCCGGTCCCGGAGTGGCGGGGGCGGCCCGCTAGCGGGGGTCGTAGCCCAGGTCGGGCCACAGGCCCAGCAGGGCTTCGATCTTCCGCGGGACCTGGAAGCTGTTGCGGAAATTCGGCTTCTCGCCGATCGCGACGAGGGCCTTGCGCAGGTCGCCGAACGCCGGTCGCGCCGACGACTCGCGGGTCAGGATGTAGCAGTACGTGCGCCGGGGGTAGGCGAACTCGTCGGCGTAGGCGTGCAGGACCAGGCCGGGGGCCTCGATCCGCGACCCGACCAGCGCACGGCCCTGTTTCTGGCTGTAGACGCGGATCACGTGCACGCCGGCGCGGAGGGTGCGCGGCGGGTCCTGGCCCTGGCCGTCGTCGGCCCAGAACAGTTCGACGCGGAAGGGGGATTCGCCGTTCTCGCCGGGGTGGGTGTAGTCGCGGGCGAGTTCTTCGAGCCGGTACTCGGCTTCGGCGGACGGCTCGCCGCCTTCGACGAGGCTGACCAGGTAGAGCTCGGCCGGACGCGGCCAGTTCGGCCGGTCGACGTCGGCGGGGGTCTCCGGAGTCTCCGCGGTGTCCGGCGTGTCGGCGGTCTCGCCGGGCTCGACGGCCGGTGCCGCAACCGGTTCCGCGGCCGGCTCGGCCGGAGCCGGGGAGGGCGGCGCGACCTCGGCGACCGGAGCGGGCGCGGCGGGGCGGACCGGCGACGGTGCCGGCGGGGCGGGCCGGACCGGGGACGGCGGCGGGGCCGGGGCGGCGGGCCGGACGGGGGTCGCCGGGCGGCTCGTCACGACGGGGCGGGCGGCCGGCGCCGGACGGCTCGGGGCGGTGCGGGGCGCGGTGACGAGCTTGCCGGCGCCGTACTGCTCCAGCAGCGGCTCCAGGTCCCCCGCCGTCAGGGCCGGTCCCGCGAGGTCGCACCAGTCGAGCCAGGCCTCTTGGGCTTCCTCGACGGTGTGCTTCTCGTGCGAGAGCGTGACCGCCTCGAACAGCTGCCGGGGCCCGGCCGCGGTGACGTCGGCCGAGCCGACCACCACGAACGAGGGGTCGTCCTCCGCGATCACCAGCTTGGCGTTCAGCCCGCGCAGCGAGTGCACGATCACGCCCGCCTTGACCCAGTGCAGCAGCGCGTGCGGGCTCGTCGCACCGGACAGCACCGTGTCCAGGCTGGCGTCCGTGATCAGGGTGTCGCCGGGTTCCAGCGGCAGCAACGCCGCCGCGCCGGGCCCGACGTGGCCGAAGGCCGCCACCAGGTTCCGCCGGGGCGCGAGCAGTGGGGTGATCGAACCCCAGATGTCGCGGCCCGTGAGAAGGCGTACCGAACGTTCTGCCAGACCCAGCCGACCGAGCTCCGCGTCCATGTCGTTGACCTTACTTGGTGCCCTCTACGGCATTGACGGGCGGAATATGTCTTGCTTGGAAGTAGTTGAACGCGCATGTAAGATGGTGCTCGCGAAGGGAGCAGGTCATGCAGTTCGGAATCTTCACGGTGGGCGACGTCACGACCGATCCCACGAACGGCAGCACGCCGACGGAACACGAGCGGATCAAGGCGATGGTCCGGATCGCGCTCAAGGCGGAGGAGGTCGGGCTCGACGTCTTCGCGACCGGCGAGCACCACAACCCGCCGTTCGTGCCGTCCTCGCCCACGACGATGCTGGGCCACATCGCGGCGCAGACGTCCAAGATCGTCCTCTCCACGTCGACGACGCTGATCACCACGAACGACCCGGTGAAGATCGCCGAGGACTTCGCGATGCTTCAGCACCTCGCCGACGGCCGCGTCGACCTCATGATGGGCCGCGGCAACACCGGCCCGGTCTACCCGTGGTTCGGCCAGGACATCCGCCAGGGGATCCCGCTGGCCATCGAGAACTACGCGCTGCTGCACAAGCTCTGGCGCGAGGACGTCGTGGACTGGCAGGGCAAGTTCCGCACGCCGCTGCAGGGCTTCACCTCGACGCCGCGCCCGCTCGACGACGTCCCGCCGTTCGTCTGGCACGGTTCGATCCGCAGCCCGGAGATCGCCGAGCAGGCCGCGTACTACGGCGACGGCTTCTTCGCCAACCACATCTTCTGGCCCAAGGAGCACTTCCAGCAGCTGATCGCCTTCTACCGGCAGCGCTTCGAGCACTACGGCCACGGCCAGGCCGACCAGGCCATCGTCGGCCTCGGCGGCCAGGCGTTCATCCGGCCGAAGTCGCAGGACGCGTGGAACGAGTTCCGGCCGTACTTCGACAACGCGCCGGTGTACGGGCACGGCCCGTCGCTGGAGGAGTTCACCGACCAGACGCCGCTGACCGTCGGCAGCCCGCAGGAGGTCATCGACAAGACGCTGACCTTCCGCGAGCACTTCGGCGACTACCAGCGCCAGCTGTTCCTGATGGACCACGCCGGCCTGCCGCTGAAGACCGTCCTGGAGCAGCTCGACCTGCTCGGCGAGCACGTCGTCCCGGTGCTGCGCAAGGAACTCGACGCGCTGCGCCCGGCCCACGTCCCGGACGCGCCGACCCACGAGTCACTGAAGGCCGCGACGCTGGTCGGGAGCGAGGCATGAAGCTCACGGTGGTGACGGCGGGGCTTTCGGTGCCCTCGTCGACCCGGTTGCTGGCCGACCGGCTGGCCGCGGCGACCGTCGCCGCGGCCGGCGAACCGGTCTCCGTGACCGTCGTGGAGCTGCGCGACATCGCCCTCGACGTCACGAAGAACCTGCTCACCGGCTTCCCGAGCCCGGAGCTGCGCACCGCGATCGACGCGGTGACCGGCGCGGACGCGCTGATCGCGGTGACGCCGGTGTTCACGGCCGGCTACAGCGGCCTGTTCAAGTCCTTCTTCGACGTGCTCGACGCGGATTCGCTGGTGGGCAAGCCGGTGCTGCTCGGCGCGACCGGCGGCACCGAGCGGCACTCGCTGGTGCTCGACTACCAGCTGCGCCCGCTGTTCGGGTACCTGAAGGCGGACCCGGTCGCGACGGGCGTGTACGCGGCTTCGTCCGACTGGGGCGGCGGCGAAGGCGCGCTGCAACGGCGGGTCGAGAAGGCCGGCGCGGAGCTGGCTTCGCTGGCCGCGGGGCGTCCCGCGGCCGTCGCCGAGCCGGATTTCGTGCCCTTCGACCGGCTGCTGGCGGAAGTGTCCACTCAGGACGGGTAGTGCACCCGGTACCGCAGGTGGGTGACGCCGTCGCCGGCGACGACCTCGACGCGTTCGAGTTCGGCGCCGGTGCCGCCGAGGTCGTCGAAGTAGCGCACACCCTCGCCGAGGAACACCGGGACGAGGTCGATCCGCACCTCGTCCAGCAGGCCCAGGCGCAGGCACTGCCGGGCGATGTCCGGTCCGGAGACACCGACGTCGCCGTTCCCGGCCGCCTTCGCCCGCTCGATCGCCGTGGCGACGTCGCCGACGAACGTGAACGGCGCCAGGTTCTCCGCGGACCAGTCCGGCGGCGGCGGCCGGTGCGTGACGACGAACGCCTTCCCGCCGCCGGGCGGGTTCCCGCCCCAGCCGTGGGTGTGGTCGAACACCCGGCGGCCGCAGACGAAAGCGCTGTGGCGCGCCGAATCCAGCAGTTCTCGCAGGTAGCCCGCGCTCGACGTCGCGACGCGGAACGTGATCGGGTAGCCGACCATCGGCAGCTCGACGTCACCGGCGGTGTACCAGTCGAAGAGCGGCCCGACGCTGTCGTCGGGCCGCGCCACGAACCCGTCGAGTGACATGCAGAAGCTCGCGACCGTCGTCACGCCAGCACCTCGTCGAGGCGCTCGTACGACTGCGTGATCCCGGTGCTCATGCCGCTTTCCACGGCCGCGTCGCGGGCCTCGACCGACGGGAACACCGAACGGCTCTCGAGCCGCGTGCGGCCGCCGAGGTCGATCAGGGACAGCGACTCCAGGCAGACCTCGCCGGGCGCGCCCTCGAACTCGAAGGTCTGGATGATCCGGTCGGCGCTCACCGTGTGGAAGACGCCGCGGAAGCGGTACTCGCCGCGGTCGTCGCGGTGGACGTAGTGGTAGCCGCCGCCCGAGCGGGCGTCGAACTCGAGGAGCTCCATCTCCATGCCCCGCGGGCCCAGCCAGCGGACGACGAGCTCCGGGTCGGTGTGGGCGCGCAGGACCTTGTCCGGCGAAGCCGCGAACTCGCGGGTGAGCTCGATGAACGGGGTGCCGGGCTGCGCGGTGATGGTGGTGCTCATTCTGCTTCCTCCAGGGTCTCCAGGACGGCGTCGAGCCGCCGGTAGGTGCGTTCGGTGGCCAGCCGGTAGGTGTCGATCCAGCCGGTGAGGGTTTCGAGGGCGGCCGGGACGAGGTGGCACGGCCGGCGCTGGCCGTCACGGCTTCGCGTGATCAAGCCGGCCTGTTCCAGCACCTGGATGTGCCGCGAGATCGCCTGCTTGGTGATCTCGAAGGGCTCGGCCAGCTCGTTGACCGTCGCTTCGCCGCGGGAGAGCCGGGCGACGAGCGCCCGGCGCACCGGGTCGCCGAGCGCGGTGAACGCCCGGTCCAGTCCCGCCTCGTCAAGCGCCATCTTTATCAACCAATCTGTTTATCAACCGATTTGTTGACTATGGCAGGGTAGGCGGAGGCCGTCAAGGAGGTGCCGAAAGTAGGGGGTCGCCGACGTCGTCCGGCAGCGGTGGCCGGCCGGCGGGATCCCTAGTTTTACCCGCATGACCAGGCTTTTCCTTCTGCTGGCGGTCCTGCTGCCGGCCACCGCGACCCCGGCCGCCGCGACGCCGGCCCCGGACGTCGACGGCTACGTCCGCGCCTACCTCGACCACACCGGCCTGCCCGGGGCCGCGGTCGCCGTCACCCGCGGCGGCGATGTCGTGCGCGTCGCGGGCTACGGCCACGACGCCGCGGGCGCGCCGGTGACCGCGGCGACCCGGCTGCCAATCGCGTCGGTGAGCAAGTCCATGACGGCGTTCGCGGCGCTCCAGCTGGTCGACGCCGGCCGGATCGGGCTCGACGAGCCGGTCACGCGGTACCTCCCGGACTTCCGCCTCGCCGACCCGCGGGGTGCCCGGATCACCGTCCGGATGCTGCTGGACCAGACGTCGGGGATGGCCGACTCCGCGTTCCCCGACCTCAAGCTCGCGCAGCCGCGCACCCTCGCCGAAGCGGTGACGCGGCTGCGTGCGGCGCCGCTGGCGAGCGAGCCGGGAGCCGAATTCCACTACCACAACCCGAACTACGAGGTGGCCGCCCGGATCGTCGAGGTGGTGGCCGGGCAGCCGTTCGCGGAGTACCTGCGCACGCGGGTGTTCGGGCCGCTGGGGATGACGGCGAGTACCACCGTCGACACGCCGCCGGCCGGCACCGAGGGGTATGTCCGCGCCTTCGGGATCGAGGTCCCGGCAGCCGAACCGGACTGGTTCACCGGCGGCAGCCACGGCGTCCTGAGCACCGCCGAGGACCTGGCGAAGTGGCTGCTCGCCCAGCGCGACGGCGGTGGCGCGCTCTCACCGGCGTCGAACGCGCTCGCGCACACCCCGGCTCCCGGCCGCGGCTACGCGCTGGGCTGGACGGTCCGGGACGGCCGGGTCTCGCACACCGGCGACTGGTTCTCCCACACCGCGGCGCAGGTTCTGCTGCCCGGCGGCTACGGCATCGCCGTCGTGACGAACATGGGCATGGCCCTGGACAACGAGGCCGAGCTGCTGGCCCAGGGCCTCGCGGACCTGCTGACCGGTGGCGCGCCCGCGGTGTCGTTGCCCGCCGGGGTGACCGCCGACCGGGTGCTCGGGGCCCTGGCGCTGCTCGCGGTGGGACTGGCCGTGCTCGGTGTCCGGCGGGCCCGGCGCAAGCCCCGGTGGTGGCGCGTGGCACCGCCGCTGGTGCCGCTCGTGGTGCTCGCGTTCCTGCCCCGGTTGCTGGGCGTGGTCTTCGCGGGACGGCAGGGGACCTACGCCCAGGTGCTCTACGTCTGGCCGGGTCTGGTGGCCGCGCTCGGACTGGTGGCCGCGGCGGGCTTTGCGGTCGCCCTCGCGCGGGTATCCGCGCTCGTGAGTGGCAGGCGGCGCCCGCGACGGGAAGAATCGGGCGAAACGACGGGAGTGGTGGCGTGGGCATCGGGAAACAGGCCAAGCGCATCTCGATAGCGACGGCGGGCGTGGTCCTGCTGGTGGTCGGGGTGCTGCTCCTCGTCCTGCCCGGGCCCGGGCTGCTGCTCGTGCTCGCCGGGCTGCTGCTGCTCGCTTCGGAGTTCCCGGCGCTCGAGAAGTACGTCGACCCGGTCCGCGACCGCGCGATGAAGGCGGCCGAGGACAGCGTGTCCTCGCCGCTGCGGATCGCCGGCTCGGTGCTGGCCGGGCTGGCGCTGCTGGCCGCGGGGATCGTCTGGGGCCTGGTGAAGTCGCTGCCGTTCGGCGGCTGGAGCACCGGGTCGAGCCTGATCCTGTCGTCGGTGATCCTGTTCGCGCTGCTGATCTGGAGCTACCGCCGGGTCAAGTCGCGCCGCGCGGAACCGGCCGCCCACCGCGACTGAGCGGTACCGTCGGCGCCATGAGCGCCGGATTCCAGCGCGCCCGCCGTCCCGAGCAGGTCGCGGCGCGCCGCACCGCGATCCTCGCCGCCGCCCGGGAACTGCTCGCGCAGCGGCCGGTCGCCGAGACCAGCCTGCGGGAGCTGGCCTGCCGCGTCGGGCTCGCGAAGTCCAATGTGCTCCGCTACTTCGACAGCCGCGAAGCGATCTTCCTCGAGGTGCTCGACGGCTTGTGGACGGCGTGGCTCGACGAGCTCGCGTTCGGGGAGCTGCCGGGCCCGCCCTTCGCGCGCGCGGAGCGGATCGCCGGGACGATCGCCGCGACGCTGGCCGAGCGGCCGCTGCTGTGCGAGCTGATCAGCGCGATGGCCCCGGTGCTGGAACGCAACATCTCCGTGGACTTCGCCCGCGGCTTCAAGCAGCGCGCGGCCGCGAACCTCGACCGGCTGGCGTCCCTGGTGCGCGCCGAGGTCCCCGAACTGTCGGCGGAAGCGGCCCGGGTGTTCGCCCGCGCGGTCGTGGTCGTCGTGTCCGGGGCGTGGCCTTACGCGAACCCGACGGAGGCGGTGGCGCTGGCGACGGCCGAGGCCGGGGGCGCGCCGGGGTTCGAAGCGGTGGTGGCGGAGAGCCTCACGAACCTGCTGGCCGGTCTCGTCGCGCGAGGGCGGTGATGTCGGCGTTCTCCAAGATCGGCTTCTCGTATCCCGACGAAGCCACCGCCAGCATCGCGAGCCCGATGTCCTCCGTGGTCGTCACCGCGCGCGGGAACAGCCGCTTCAGCACCGGGTACAGCGGCATCGCGACGCGGTAGAGCACCCGGTACAGCGGGGTCTTCGACGTGATGCCGTGCAGCGGCTGGATGTAGCCGGGGCGGAAGGCGAACGTCCGCAGCGGCAGCGGCAGCCGCGCCAGCGCGTTCTCCGTCGCCCCTTTGACGCGGGCCCAGCGCACGCGGCCGCGTTCGGTGCTGTCGGTGCTCGCGCCCGAGACGTACCCGAAAGTGGTGCCGTCCGGGAGCTTCCGGGCCACCGAAAGGGTGAGCTGGTAGGTGATCCGCTCGTACTCCTCCGGCGCCACGCCCACCGACGACACCCCGAGGCAGAAGAAGCAGGTGTCGTACCCGATGATCGGCTCCAGCGCGAACAGATCCTTCTCGACGACTTCGCGCAGCTTCGGGTGGCTGGTGCCGACCGGGGACCGGCCGACCACCAGCACCGCCTCGACCCGTTCGTCGCGCAGGCATTCCCGCAGCACGCCCTGGCCGACCATGCCGGTCGCGCCGAACAGGACCACCCTCATGCGCTCGTCACCGGCAGCAGCCCCCTCTCGGCGAAGACCTTCTTGGCCGTGAAGGTCGCGTTCAGCGCCTTCGGGAATCCACAGTAGACCGCGGAGTGCAGGAGCGCTTCGACGATCTCCGCCGGCGTGAGCCCGACGTTGAGCGACGCGTTGACGTGCACCTCCAGCTGCGGCTCGCAGCCACCCAGCGCGGTGAGCATGCCGAGCGTCACCAGCTGGCGGTCGCGCGGCGCGAGTCCCGGCCGCGCGTAGATCTCCCCGAAACCCCACGACACCACGGCTTCCGCCAGCGCGGGGGAGACGTCGGCGAGGTTGTCGAGCACGCGCTGCCCGCTCTCGCCGTCGATGGCGGACAGGGTCTTCAGGCCGAGTTCGAAGCGCTCGTCGGTCATGGCGGGTTCCTTCCCCAGCAGGTCGTTGCGTGCACGACGCTAGGGGCTGGAGCGCGCTCCAGGTCAAACGTGACGGCCACCACGGCGGGTGGCCGTCACGTCCGGGTTCAGACCGCCTTGGTGCCGCGGGCGGCCGCGGTTTCGTCCACCCAGTACGCGGTGTACGAGGTGTCGGTGCGCAGCCCGGCCGCGTTGGCGCTCCAGGCCTCCAGCCGCAGCACGTACTGCGTCCGGTCCGCCGGGACCGTGAACTCGAACGCCGCGGTGCCGTCGGCGCCCGGACCGACGGTGACCGCCGGACCGGAGTCCACGCTGTAGCCGTAGGACGCCAGACCCGGCTGGACCGGCGTCAGCGTGCAGTGGACCACCTGGCCGGGCCGCAGGGACCCGCTGCCGTCACAGGTGAGCGGCGGGGCGGCCGACCGCGGGGAGAACCAGTAGTAGCTGCCCGCCGAAACCGTGCCGTCGGCGAACGTCGTGGTCGTTTCCAGGTACTGCGAGCTCGCGGTGAGCGGGGTCAGGACGGCGCTCGCCGTCCCGTCCGGGCCCGCCGGGATCGTGGCCGGCTCCGCGCCCTGGAGGCGGTAGGTGAAGCTCACCGCGCCCGGCAACGGCGACGAGAACGTGAAGGTGCCCGGCGTCGTGACGTAGCCGCCGACCGCGTACTCCGGGTACTCCGCGCTCGTCACCTTCGGCCCGTTCGTGACGGCGGTGACGTTGACCTCGTCCTGCGCCGACACCAGCCCGGCCGCGGTCGTCGTGTGCGCGTGCAGCCAGTGCTGGCCCTGCTCGGCCGGGGTGATGGTGACCTGGGCCGTGCCGTCCGGGCCGACCGGGATCGTGACCGGGGTGCCGTAGTCCCAGTCGTAGGTGAAGGTCGCCGAACCCGGCAGCGTGGCGTGCAGGGTGAACACCGCGGGCTGCCCGGCCATCAGGCTCGGCGGCGCGTCGATCACCGGCAGGCCGCGGTCGACCGCGATCTGCGTGGTCCGGTCGGCGGAGAGGTTCCCGTTGGTCATCCGCGCCCGGACCTCGACGCGGTAGCCCTTGGCGGCGTCGGTCGGCGTGATGGTGAACGAGGCGGTGCCGTCCGGTCCCGCGGGCAGGGTGGCCTCCGGCCCGCCGTCGATCCGGTACAGGTACTCGGTGGCGCCGTCGGTGCCGTGCGGGCTGAACGTGCACTGCCGCGTCTCGCCGAGGAACGCCTGGGCCGGGGCGCAGGCCATCGACGGGCCGTTGCTGCCCACCCAGAACCGGTAGGTCGTGCTGGGCGTGCTGTTGCCGCCGGCATCGACCCCGCGCACGAGCAGCCGTTGCGGGCCGTCGGTCCGCGGGGTGAACGTGTAGGTCGCCGTGCCGCCCGGCTTGTCCGCGGTCACGTACTGCGGCGGGACGGACTCGCCGACGGCGAAGCGAACGACGTCCTGGTCGCCCCGGGCGTCGAAGGTGAAGGCGCCGGGTACGCCGACCCCGCCGGCCGGCGCGGTGTCGCCCGGGAAGTCCGTCGACGTCACCAGCGGCGCCGTCGTGGGCGGGGTGAAGTCGGTGGTGAAGCGGCAGGTGCCGCTCCACGGCCCGGCGGTCAGCTCGTCGGTCCCGCGGACCTGCCAGTCGTAGGTGACGCCGTCGGCGAGGCGGTCCTGGCCGAGCTCGGTCCACAGCGGGTAGCCCGGCGTCCAGTACTTGCCGAGTTCGGTGGTCTGCCGCTGGTCCGGGTGGCCGGCGGGCCACCAGGCGAACTCCGCGCCGACCTGGTAGCTGTCCGGGTCGGTGACGACCGCGGAAAGCCGCGTGTCGCCGAGGCCGACGGTGGGGCTTTCCGCGCAGGCCTTGCCGCGCGTGGTCAGGTTGGTGGCCGCGGCGGGTGCCTGGTTCTTCTCGAGGCTGATGGTCAGCGACGGCTGCTGGGTCCGGCCGAACCGCGGGTTGTGCTGCTGCCCGTCGGGCAGGCGCAACACCAGCGTCAGCGAGGTGCGGCCGGCGTCGATCGCCTGCTGCAGCGTCGGCGCGGCGGCCCAGTCGAGGTAGTCCGACGGGCAGACGTCGAGGGAGCCCGGGCCGGGGAGCTTGCTCAGCTCCGCGGGCTGGTTCTCCCACGTCGGCGGCTTCGCCGACGGCGCCGTCACCCACAGCTCGGTCGCCCGGGGCGCCGAGCAGTCGGCGACCGTGGCTTCGCGGCCCCACAGCTGCGCGGAAAGCACCTTCGCGCCGCGCAGTCCGGTGAGGTCGAACGTGAAGTAGGACTTCGACACGTGCTTCTTGCCGTCGGCTGTGACTTTCGCGCCGACCGGCGCGTTGCCGGCCGGGTTCACGAAGCTCTTCTTCGGCTGGGCCGAGTCGGTGTACGACCACGACGTCGAGCTGATCGACGTGAGGATCGTCGCCGACGCCGGCGCCGCGGTGACCACGGTGGTGCCCGCGACCAGCAGCGCCGCCGTGATCCCCGCTCTCGCGGTTCTCGTCATCCTGGAGCCCAAAAGGCTCACCCCCTGCTTTCCTCCCCTGAGCCGCCGGGTACGGCGGCTTCGGCAACCACACGCGCAAAGGGGCTGGATGGTTGGGCAGGGAACGGAAAATCCGGGGAGGCCGGCCGACCGGCCTCCCCGGATCCGAGGGAGCTGCCTACTTGCCGCTGCCGTACAACGCGCTCACGTCCGCGTCGGACAGCGCCCGGTCGTAGACGTGCACCTGGTCGACCGCGCCGTTGCGGAAGTCGACCGGGCCGCCGCCGTACTTGCCGCGGCCGATCACCGTGTGGCCCGTCGAAGCGTCGCCGAGGCAGACGCTCTTCGTGGCCACCAGCTGCCCGTCCACGTACAGCTTCAGCGTGCCCGCGGCCGCGTCGCGGACGCCGACCACGTGGTACCAGCGGTTCGCTTCCGGGGCCGTGGGCGCCAGGGCCCGCGTGCCGACGAAGCTCATCGCCAGGCGGTGGTCCTGGCCCGAGTACTGCAGGAAGAACGCGCTGGTGCTGTCGCCGTCCTGGCTCACCACGGTCTGGAAGCCGTCGCCGACCGCGTTGAACTTCACCCACGCCGCCGCGCTGTAGCTGCCTTCGGTGTTCACCAGCGCGGCGCCCGTGTCGGCGTACTGGCCCGACCCGTTCACCGCGAGCGCCGAGCCGCTCTTGCCCGCCGTCCAGGACGCGCCGCCGACGAGCGTGGCGTCGTGGTCGCCGACCGAGTCCGCGGCCGTCGTGCCGGTGTTCTCGTCGAACCCGTACGCCGCGATGCCGTCGATCCCCGGCGTGCCCGCGGGCACCGGAGGACCGGACGTCACCGGAGCACCCGTCGCGCCCTTGATCACGGCCAAGTTCGCCGCGCGGACCGCCGCGAAGTCCATCTTCTTCACCTGCCGGTCGTAGGTGAAGAAGCCGTTGACCTCCTTCTCGACGTCGGTGGTCTGCGTGTAGACGCCGGCCGAAACGCCGCAGCGCTGGGCGACCAGCAGCAGGCGCTGCTGGAGTTCGCCGTAGCGCCGGGTCAGCGTCGCGCTGTCGGGCTCCATCTCGTAGGCGAAGCTGCCCGCCGGGTCGAACTCGTGCCCGGCGACCTTGAGGCCGAGCCCGCCGTACTCGCCGTCGACCGCCGCCCGGGTGCCGGTCTGCACCGGTGTTCCGGGCCCGGTGTAGGTGTGGTCGTCGTAGATGTCACCGCGACCGCTGTCCGGTTCGGACCGGCAGCAGTTGACGCCGGATTCCGCGTTCACCAGCCGCGACGGGTCCCAGGACTTGACCTCGTCGGCGATCCGGCCGACTTCGTAGTCGCCCCAGCCTTCGTTGAACGGCACCCACGTGACGATCGACGGGAAGCTGCGGTGCTGGTCGATCATCCGCTTCATCTCGGACTCGTAGTTGACGCGCGACGCCGCCGACGGCTCGACGTCGTCCTTCATCGCCGGCATGTCCTGCCAGACCATCAGGCCCAGCTTGTCGGCGTAGTAGTACCAGCGGTCCGGCTCCACCTTGATGTGCTTGCGCACCATGTTGAAGCCGAGCGCCTTCTCCTGCTGCAGGTCGAACTTCAGCGCGGCGTCGGTCGGCGCGGTGTAGATGCCGTCCGGCCAGAAGCCCTGGTCGAGCGGGCCGACCTGCATGACGAACTTGCCGTTGAGCAGCATCCGCTGCTTGCCGTCGGCGGTCTTGCCGACGCTGATCGACCGGATGCCGAAGTACGAACCGACCTCGTCCCCGCCGGAGAGCTTGACGCGCAGGTCGTAGAGGAACGGGTCGTCCGGCGACCACAGGTGCGGCCGGTCCACCTTGAGCTTCAACGGCTTGTTCGCGTCGCCGGACACGCGCCCGACCGGGCGGCCGTGGTCGTAGGCGACGGCTTCGACGCGCTGCTTGACCGGGCCGCCGACCACGGCGTTCACCGTGACCGAGCCACTCGCCACATCGGGCGTGACGTCGAGGCGGTCGATGCGCGCGGAGGCCACCGGCTCCAGCCAGACGGTCTGCCAGATGCCGGAGGACGGCGTGTAGAAGATGCCGTCGCCGGGCTGGCGCTGCTTGCCGATCGGCTGCCCGCCCTGGTCGTTCGGGTCGGCGACGCCGACGACGACCTCCTGCGACCTGCCCGTGGTGAGCGCGTCGGTGACGTCCACGGACCAGGCGTCGTAGCCGCCGGTGTGGCGGCCGGCCGTCTTGCCGTTGACGATCACGGTGGCGTCGTAGTCGACGGCCTGGAAGTGCAGCAGCAGCCGCTGCCCGCCCTTGCCGACCTGCCAGTTCTTGGGGACCTCGAACGTGCGGCGGTACCACATGTTCGTTTCGTGGCGCATGATCCCGGACAGCGCGGACTCGACCGGGTACGGCACGAGGATGCGCTCGCCGAGCGTCTTGCCGACCGGCGCGGCCTCACCCGGGGTCGCCTTGGCGAACTCCCAGACACCGTTGAGGTTCTGCCACTTGTCGCGGGTCAGCTGCGGCCGGGGGTAGTCGGGCAGGGCGTTGGCGGGGGAGACGTCCTGCGTCCAGGGCGTCGACAGCGGCGGGGTGAGCCGTTGCCACTGCGGCGCGTCCGCGGCACTGGCCGCCGGCACCGTGCCGAGGCCGGCCACGGCGACCGCGAACGCGGCGGCCGCGGTCAGCCATCTCCGGGTTTTTCGGGCAAGGCTGAACATCGTTGAGACCTCCTGATGAGGGGGAAGGGGCTCAGCGGGTTCGGGAACGCGCCAGCAGGCGCTGGATCACCACGACGACGAGCAGGAAGGCCCCGCTCACCACCGTCTGGTAGTTGGAGTCGAGGGTGCCGATCTGGTTGATGACGTTCTGGATCAGCGTGCGCAGCAGCACGCCGACGAGCGTGCCGATGATCGTCCCGGCACCGCCGGTGAGCAGCGTGCCGCCGATGACGACGACCGAAATCGCGTCCAGTTCGGTGCCGACGCCGATCACCGTGACGCCGGACTGCAGGTATGCGGCGGTGAGGACGCCGGCGAACCCGGCGAGCGCGCCGCTGAGGGTGTAGAGGCTGATCTTGGTGCGGGCCACCGGAAGGCCCATCAGCAGCGCGGACTGCTCGGCGCCGCCGATGGCGAACACCGACTGGCCGAACCGGGTGCGGCGCAGCAGCAGGCCGCCGAGCGCGAACAGGATGAGCGTGATGTACACCGGGACGCCGACGCCGAAGATCGTGCCCTGGCCCAGCCAGAGGAACGCCGAGCCGGGGTCCACTTTGTACGTCGTCGCGCCTTCGGAGGTCAGCGCGAGCAGGAGTCCCCTGGCGAACAGCAGGGACGCCAGCGTCACGATGAACGGCGCCATCCCGGTGCGGGCGATGAGCAGGCCGTTGATCAGCCCGATCAGCGAACACACCGCCAGCGGTAGCAGGATCGCGACGACCAGCCCGTACTGCGCGCCGTACGCGGCGAGGACGCCGCCGAGCGCGTAGTTCGAGCCGACCGACAGGTCGATGCCGCCGGAGATGATCACGAACGTCATGCCGAGCGCGATCACCGCGAGGAACGAGCCCTGCAGCACGAGGCTGCGCAGGTTGTCCGCCGTGCCGAAGTGCGGGAAGGCGAACCACGCGGCGGCCACGCCGAGCACGAGCACGACGGCCGCGCCCTGCCGTTGCAGGACACCGGCGAAGGCCGCGTTGCGGGCCTGGGTCTGGGTGGCGGTCATCGGCTGCTCCGCTCGCGCGCGACGTAGACCGCGACGACGATGATGGCCGCCTGGACCATCTGCGCGGTCGAGTCCGGCAGGTTGTGCTTGATCAGGGTGGCCTGGACGAGCTGCATGAGCAGCGCGCCGAACACGGTGCCGAGCACGCGGACCCGGCCGCCGGTCAGCGGCGTGCCGCCGACGACGACCGCGGTGATCGCGGACAGCTCCATGAGCAGGCCGACGTCGCTCGGGTCGCTCGCGCCCAGCCGGGACGTGGCCAGCACGCCGGCGATCGCCGCCAGCGCCCCGGAGATGACGTAGACGCTGATGAGCACGCGCTTCACCGGCAGCCCGGCCAGGGTGCTCGCGGCGCGGTTGCCGCCGACCGCGACCAGGTGCCGCCCGAACGTCGTGCGCTGCACGACCAGCCCGGCCAGCACCGCGAGCACGCCCGCGACGATGACCATGACCGGCACGCCGAGCAGGTCGCCGGTGCCCAGCTCCAGGAAGTCCTGGTTGCGCACCTGGATCAGCTGGCCGTGGGCGATCACCAGCGCGAGCCCGCGCCCGCCGACCAGCAGCGCCAGCGTCGCGATGATCGGCTGGATGCCGAGGTACGCAACGAGGTAGCCGCTGAACAGGCCGGACACGATCCCGGCGATGATCGCGACGATGATCGCCGTCAGCGGGCCCGCGCCGAGGTAGAGCGGGATGAGCGCGGCGGCGATCGCCATCACCGAGCCGACCGACAGGTCGATGCCCTCGGTGCCGATCACCAGCGCCATGCCGAGCGCGACGATGCAGACCGGCGCCGCCTGCACCAGCTGGGTGCGGAAGTTGGCCGCGGACAGGAAGTTCTCGGTGAAGACCACGTTGAACAGCAGCAGCACGACGACGGCCAGGTAGACGCCGTAGTTCTGCAGCCACGCGGTGACCTTCGCGCGGTCGGGGGTTCTCGTCAGGGTGGCCTCAGACATCGTTGTCACCCCCGGGTGCTTCGGCCGCGATCGCGGTCAGGACGTTCTCCTCGGTGATGCCGTCGCCGGTGAGCTCGCCGACGACCGAGCCGTCGCGCAGCACGACCACGCGGTCGGAGCCGTCGATCAGCTCTTCCAGTTCGGACGAGATGAGCAGCACGCCGAGCCCTTCCTGCGCGAGTTCGTCGATCAGCGCCTGGACCTCGGCCTTGGCGCCGACGTCGATGCCGCGCGTCGGTTCGTCGAGCAGCAGGATCTTCGGGCCGGTGGCGAGCCAGCGGGCGAGCAGCACCTTCTGCTGGTTGCCGCCCGAGAGCTCGGACACCTTCTGCTCGGGACTGGCGGCCTTGATCCGCAGGCGCTCCATGAAGATCTTGACGACTTTGTCCTGTTTGGACTTGCTGACCATGCCGAACGGCGAGAGCGTCGGCAGCGCGGCCAGCACGATGTTCTCGCGCACGGACAGGTTCGGGATGATCCCGTCGGTCTTGCGGTCTTCGGCCAGCAACGCGATCCCGGCGCGCATGGCGGCCTTGATCTTGCCCTTCTTGAGCGGTTTCCCGGCCAGCAGCACGGATCCGCCGTCGAGCGGGAACGCGCCGACGATCGCGCGTGCGGTCTCGCTGCGGCCGGAGCCGAGCAGGCCGGCGAGGCCGACGACCTCGCCGGGCCGGATGCTCACCGAGACGTCGTGCAGCTTCCGCATGCCGGCCAGGTGCTCCGCCTTGAGCAGCGGCTCGCGGTCGACGTCGTGTTCCTCGCCGAACGCCGTGACGCCCTCTTCGCGGATCTGCTTGATCTCCCGGCCGAGCATCTTGGACACCAGCTCGATGCGCGGCAGGTTCTTGAGCGGTCCACTGTGGACGACTCGGCCGTCGCGCAGCACGGTGACGCTTTCGCAGACCCGGTACAGCTCGTCCATGCGGTGGCTGACGTAGACGATCGCGATGCCTTCGGCGTGCAAGCGGTTCAGCACCTCGAAGAGCGTCTCGACCTCGCGCGGCTCGAGCGACGACGTCGGTTCGTCCATGATGACGACCTTCGCGTCGGTCGAGACCGCGCGGGCGAGCGCGACCATCTGCTGCGCGCCGACGCCCAGGGTGTGCAGCGGGCGCTTGACGTCGTCGTCGATGCCGTAGCCCTTGAGCAGCTCGCGGGCGTCGGCGTACATCTTCGACCAGTCGACGAGGCCGGCCTTCGTGCGCGGCTCGCGGCCGAGGAAGACGTTGCCCGCGATGCTCATCAGCGGGACGAGATTGACCTCCTGGTAGATCGTGGAGATCCCGGCGCGCTGCGCGTCGATCGGGCGTTTGAACGACACCGGCTCGCCGAGGTGGCGCACCTCGCCCTCGTCGGGCTGGTAGACGCCGGTGAGCACCTTGATCAGCGTGGACTTGCCGGCGCCGTTCTCGCCGACCAGCGCGTGCACCTCGCCCGGCCGCAGCGCGAAGCTGACGTCGTCGAGCGCGAGAGTGCCGGGGAACCGCTTGGTCACCCCGGCCACCTCGAGCACCGGTGCGGTCGTCATGGCGACGTCCTCTTCGGTGGCTGCCGTCATCAGTACGCGTTCCCGACCTTCTGGGCCGCGTTGGTCTCGTCGTACTGGTCGTCGGTGATGACGATGCTCGCCGGGATGGCCTCGCCGCCCTCGAACTTCTGCAGCGTCTGGAAGGCCAGCGGGCCGAAGCGCGGGTTGGACTCGATCACGGCGTTGTAGCTGCCGTCGGCGATGAGCTGCACGGCGTTGCGGGTGCCGTCGATCGAGACGACCTTGACGTCCTTGCCCGGGGTCTTGCCGGCGGTCTTGAGCGCGTTGACCGCGCCGACGCCCATCTCGTCGTTCTCGGCGTAGACGGCGGTGATGTCCGGGTGGCTCTGGATGAGCTGCTCCATCACGGCCTGGCCCTTGGAGCGGTCGAACTCGCCGGTCTGCTCGGCGACCACGGCCAGCCCGGCCGTCTTGGCCAGCTCGTCCTTGAAGCCGGAGGTGCGGTCGGTGGTGACGTTGTTGCCGGACGCGCCGAGCAGGATCGCGACCTTGCCGGTGCCGCCGGTGACCCGCGCCATCTCCTGCGCCGCGCGCTTGCCCTGCTCGACGAAGTTGGAGCCGATGAAGGTCAGGTAGTCGGTGCAGGGCTGCGAGGTCACCTTGCGGTCGATGGTGACGACCGGGACCTTCTTGGCCTTGGCGGCGTCGAGCGCGGGCTGGAGGCCGTCGGAGTTCAGCGGCGCGACGACGAGCAGCTGGGCGCCCCGGTCGAGCATCGACTTGATGTCGCTGATCTGCTTGTTCAGGTCGCTCTGGGCGTTGGTGACCAGCAGCTTGTCGCTCGCGATGCCGAGCTTGGCGGCTTCGTCCTTGATGGACTGCGTCTCGGCGATCCGGAAGGGGTTGGCTTCCTTTTCGGACTGTGAGAAACCGACCACCGCCGTCTTGAGGTCGACCTTGGGGTAACCGGTCTTCTCCAGCGTGCAGCCGTCGGCGCTCGGTGCGACGGACTGGGCGCTGGCGGCGGGGCCACCGCCGTTGGACGGGGCGGCGGGGGTCTCTTCCCGGCTGGTGCAGGAGGTGAGCGCGAGTGCGGCGGCGGCCGCGGTGGCGGCGATCAGGAGGGGACGGGTGGACAGCGGCACGGTGACTCCTCGGGCAGCGACGGTGGGGCCCGCTCACCGGGGTGATCGGAGTCACCGCGGGAGCCTTGAGGTACTTTTTACATCGTTGGAACAACGTTGTAAACCGGCAAATCCTCGCTATGCTGCGTGCTCACCACCTGAGAAGGAGCCGCCCGTGACCGTGACGCTCAAAGACGTCGCCACGCTCGCCGGAGTGTCGGTGAAGACGGTGTCGAACGTGGTGAACGGTTACGCGTTCGTGAAGCCGGAGAACCGCAGGCGGGTCGAGGAAGCCCTGGCGGCGACCGGCTACCGGCCCAACGTCGGGGCGCGCAACCTGCGTCGCGGCCGCACGGGGTTCCTGGCGCTGATGGTGCCGGAGCTGTCGATCCCGTACTTCGGCGAACTGGCCGGCCTGGTCATCACGGCGGCCCAGAAGCGCGGGTGGAGCGTCCTCATCGAACAGACGCAGGGCACCCGGTCCCGGGAGCGCGAGACGCTGTCGTCGCTGGGCCCGCACCTCGTAGACGGCGCGCTGGTGCACCCGGAAGCCCTGGAGGCGGCGGACTTCCCGTCCCCGGGCGAGATCCCGCTGGTGATGCTGGGCGAGCACGCGGTGGACGTCTCGATCGACCACGTGGCGATCGACAACGTCCTGGCCGCCCGCACGGCGGTGTCCCACCTGGCCTCGCTGGGGCGCACGCGGATCGCGGCCATCGGCCGGAACCCCGCCCGTGGCACGTCTTCGCAGCGCCTGGCGGGCTACGAGGCGGCGCTTTCGGACGCGGGACTGTCCTATTCGGACGCTCTGGTGGCTCCGGCGGAGAAGTGGCACCGCTCGGTGGGTTCGGCGGCGATGAAGGCGCTGCTGGCGTTGCCGTCCCCGCCCGACGCGGTGTTCTGCTTCAACGACCTGCTGGCGATCGGCGCGATGCGCGCGGTCGCGGAGCTGGGGCTGCGGGTCCCGGAGGACGTGGCCATCGTGGGCTTCGACAACAACGAAGAGAGCGCGTTCTCCCTGCCGTCGTTGACGACGATCGCCCCGGACAAGGCGGCGCTGGCGGAGGCGGCGATCGACCTGGTCCACCGCCGCATCACGGGCGACAAGGCAGTGCCGGCGCAGGACATCCAGACGCCGTTCGCGCTGGAGATCCGGGAAAGCACCCGCGGCCGGTGACGTGGGAGCTGCTCACCCCGGAGGACTTCGACTGGCGTGATTGGCTGCTGGCAGCCGACCGCGGCGTGGTGCTGCACGCCCAGCTGGCGCACGGCGACCGGCGTTTCCCGATGATGCTGTTCGACTCGACGCGGATCGTCCAGGTCGTCGAGGACGAGCCGCGGCACTACTACTACGACGCGAACGTGGTGGTGGTCCCGGAGGTGACCCGCTCGGCGGCGGAGGAGGAGATCGGCCGGCTGGGGGCCGAGGGCCGGTTCGACTGGCTGCTTTCGGCGGGGCCGGGGCCGGCGGGTGCGTGGTCGTACTCGGACGGCGTTCTGTCCCGCGGCGACCGGCGGTTTCCGTTGCGGGTGTTCTCACCGGAGGAGCTGGCGGTCACGCTGGGGTGGGCGGACCTCGAGACCACCCACTGGTTCGGCAACCAGCCGCGGCCCACGCGGTTTTACGCGGAGAACTTGCTGGTGCTGCCGTCGTCCGACCCGGGCTCGGTGGCGGAAGCGGTCTCGGCGATGGCCGCCGACGGCTCGCTGGCCTGGCTGCTGGAGTGATCAGCAGGGCGCGACGGCCCCGGTCACGCCGGCCGCGCACCAGCCGGGGTGGGTGGCGAGCCAGGCGTCCCGTTCACGCAGGACTTGCTCCTGGGTGAGCCCGCGCGCGGCGTTGAGGCAGCTGCCGGTCCGGCAGTCCTCGGCCTTGGGACGCGTGGTCGGCGCCTTGCGCGCCGGCGCGGTGGTGGTCGTGGTGACCGTCGCGGTGGCCGTGGTGGTCGCGGTCTCGGTGACGGTCACGGTCACGGTCACGGGCACCGCGGTGACCGTGGTCGGCACGGGTCGCGGAGTCTGCGCGGCGGGCGTCGCGGAACAGGCACCGACCAGGACAGCGGCGGCCAGGAGTCCGGTGGCGAGAGCGGGAAACCGCATGATCGGCAGCTTTCGGGCGCGGGGAACGTGCCCGTCCACGATCGGGCTCGGCTCGCCGGGGGAGTAGGGCCGTTGGGCCCGCCTTCACCGGCGGTCGGGGCGGGTGGCGAGCCGAGCTGCCGGGGCCGCAAGCAACCCCGGCCGCGCGCTGCGATGTCATGAACGACTCGTTCATCGCGCCGGACGACATGAACGACTCGTTCATGACATCGGCGGCACCTCTTCAGCGGGCCGGCCAGTGCCACGACGGCCGGTCCAACCGTCCCTGCCCCAGCAGCTTCGTCTCCCCGTACTCCTTCTCCAGCTCCACCATCCCGACCTCCGCCACCTCGGACAGCGCCCGGATCAACGCCGACGCGTGCGAAACCACCACCACCTGCGCCTCCTTCGCCGCCGTAGCGATCAACGCCGCCAGCGCCGGGAGCAAGTCCGGGTGCAGGCTCGTCTCCGGCTCGTTCAGCACCAGCAGCTCCGGCGGGCGCGGGGTCAGCAGGGCCGCCACCCACAGCAGGTACCGCAGCGTCCCGTCCGACAGCTCCGCCGCCGACAACGGGCGCAGCAGCCCGTGCTGGTGGAACCGGACCGACAGCGAACCGTCCGTCGACACGACCGAGAGCCGGGACCCCGGGAACGCCGCGTCCACCAGGGAAGCCAGCTCGGAGGCGCGGCCCACCTCGATGATCGTCTGCAGGGCCGCCGCCAGGTCGGCGCCGTCGGGGGACAACACGAACGTGCGCGTTCCCACACGGGACTGGCGGGCCGGGGCCGAAGCGTCCGTGCGGAAGTGGTCGTAGAAGCGCCACGACCGGATGCGCTCGCGCACGACCAGCAGCTCCGGGCACGCGCGCGGGTCCGCGAACTCGCTCAGCATGCTGTCCGAAAGCCGGATCTTGAACTGCTCCGGACCCCAGCCACCCGAAGCGACGCGCGTGCGGACCATGGGGCCCGCCCGGTCCGCCAGCAGGGAAGCGGGCCGTAGGACGGGGCCGGACCAGACCGCTTCGCGCTTGAACTCCGGGTCCAGGTTGAACACCGTCTCGCCCGGGACCGGCAGGCCGAGGTCGAGGGCGTAGCCGAATTCGTCGCCCGCGAAGCCCAAGCGGAGGCCGACCGCCTTCGAACGGACCGTGCCCTGGACCGGGGCGCGGCCTTCGCGCACCGCGCGGCCGACCGCCTCCGGGCCCGCCCACAGCGTCGACGGCAGGCCGCCTTCGCGGGCCAGCGCCGCCACCGCGCCGTTGCGGGAGGCGTCCGCCAGCAGGCGCAGCGCCCGGTAGAGGCTCGACTTGCCGCTGCCGTTCGGGCCGGTGACCACCGTCAGCCCGGACAACGGCAGCACGAGATCGCGCAACGAGCGGTAGTTCGCGACGGCCAGCGTGGTGAGCATGCCCCCGAACCTAGCCGCCACCCCCGACAGTTCCGGCCGGGCGGACGATCGCGGGCCGACGCACGAAGGCCGCACCGGGCGTACCCGGTGCGGCCTCCCCCGACGACGTCAGCTGCTGGTCACTTGACCGGCATCGTCACCTCGTAGACGCGGGTCGGCGCCTTGCGCGCGCCGGCGAAGCCGCTGGCCCACAGGGATTCCACCTGCGAGGACTCCTCCGAGTTGGGGTTCGCGTTCGTGCAGGACGGGCCGGGGCCGCCGCCCGACATCAGTTCCGAGCACGGGCCCTCGTAGTGGTCCGGGAGGCCCAGCGCGTGGCCGGTCTCGTGGGCCGCGATGCGGGTCTGGTTGTACTGCTCGGCCTGGGTGTAGTCGATGAAGATGGTGCCGCTGCCGTGGCCGTCGGTCTGGGCGTACGAGCCCTGCGGGTCGTTGCCTTCGGTGTAGTGCAGCGTGGCGCCCGAAGAGCTCTCCTCGAGCTTGACGTTCGACACCGCCGCGTTCCAGTTCGCCGCGCCCGCGTTGATCACATCGCGGAAGGTGGGGGCGTCCGAGGTGTCGTAGTAGACGACCGTGGCCGCTTCCGGAGCAGCGAAGGCCGGGCCGGCCGTCAGCGGGGTCGCGATCATCGCCAGCGCGACGGCGGCGCCGGGCAGCAGGTACTTCCTGGACATCGGGACGACTCCTTGCCGTGGGGAATTTGCCGGGTTTGCGCGCGCTGGGTGTCGAACTTACAAAATCGCCCGGCTCTTGTGACCCGACTTTCGTACTGCGTGGCGAACGGTGATTTACCAACCACGGCGGAGTCTTGACATGCGCGAACGCGCATACGAGGATGCGCCGACCGGCTCAGCCGACGGGATCCGCCAGCGGGATCTCGCCCTCGCTCAGCCATGAGCCGCGCCACGTCAGGTCGTCCCTGACCAGCGGTTTTCCGCAGGCGTCGCACGTCGCTCCCGGCCGGGTGAGCTGCCCGCAGCCGGCGTGGACCAGCTTCATCGGGCCGTACGCGCTCGTCGTCGAAGTGTGCGCGTCACCCCATGCGCCGAGGGCGTGCAGCACCGGCAACGCGTCCGAACCGGCCTGGGTGAGCCGGTACTCGTGGCGGGTGCGGCCGCCGTCGCGGTAGGGGAGCTTCGTCAGCAGGCCGCGTTCGACGAGCTTGGCCAGCCGCGTCGTCAGGACGTTGTCGGCGATGCCGAGCTGGCTCCGGAAGTCCTCGAACCGGGTGGTGCCTGCGGTCGCGTTGCGCAGGATCAGCAACGTCCACGGTTCGCCGAGGATGTCGGCGGCGCGGGCGATCGGGCAGGCGTTGTCCTCCCACGTGGTGCGGCGGCTCATGCTGTGATCCCTCCTACCTGGCTTGCTCCGAGCAAGTTTACGCCGTAGGGTCGGCTTCAGCTAGCTTGCAAAAAGCAAGCCAGGTGCGAGAGGAGCTCGTCATGGACATCAAGGGTGCGGTCGTGCTGGTCACCGGGGCGAACCGCGGCCTCGGCCGCAAGTTCGCCGAAGCGCTGCTGGCGCGGGGCGCGGCCAAGGTCTACGCCGCCGCGAGGAACCCCGAGTCGGTCGATCTGCCGGGCGTGGTGCCGCTGCGCCTGGACGTGACCGACCCGGCGTCGATCCGGGAAGCGGCCGCGAGCGCGGGCGACGTCACGCTGCTGGTGAACAACGCAGGCTCGTCCACCGGGTCGACGCTGCTCGGCGGGAAGCTGGAAGACATCCGGCTGGAGATGGACACGCACTACTTCGGCACGCTGGCCGTGACGCGCGAGTTCGCGCCGATCCTCGAGCGCAACGGCGGCGGCGCGGTCCTCAACGTCCTGTCGGTGCTTTCCTGGTTCACCGCACCGCAGGTCGCGGCCTACTCCGCGGCGAAGTCGGCGGCCTGGTCGCTGACCAACGCGCTGCGCCTGGAGCTGGCGCCGCAGAAGACGCAGGTGACCGCGCTGCACGTCGGCTACATGGACACCGACATGGCCAAGCACGTCGACGGCCCGAAGGTCGACCCGGCGGTCGTGGCCGGCCTCGCGCTCGACGGCGTCGAAGCGGGCCGGTTCGAGGTGCTCGCCGACGACGTCACCCGGAACGTGCGCGCCGGGCTGTCCGGTGAGCTCCCCGGCCTCTACCCCGCGCTGGTTTCCTGACCATTCGGAATGCGGTTTCCGGCACCCCGGAATACGGCCCCGGTTCACCCGGGCGTATGAATGTGCGGGTGCCGGAGAGCGTCGCGGCCGGAATCGGCCGAACGAGGAACCGCTGGGGCGAAGGCGAACGGCTGCGCGGGGAAATCCTCGAAGCGGCGGGCCGGTTGCTGGCCGAGCTCGGCGGCGAGGACGGGCTGACGATCCGCGGTGTGGCGCGGGCGGTCGGCATCGCACCGGCGAGCATCTACCAGCATTTCTCCGATCGTGCGGAATTGGTGCGCGGGCTCCTCGACCACGAATACGCGCGGCTGGCCGAATCGATGCGCGTCGCCGAGGAGTCGCTCGGCGAAACCGACGTCATCGGCCGCATCCGCGCACAGATTCACGCCTACTGCGCCTTCGCGATGCGGAATCCGGGGCACTACCGCCTGATGCTGGCGAACGGCGCGTCCGAGCTGGAACCGGGATCCCGCCCGAAAGGCCCGTTGCTGGACGTGATCGACCGGCTGACGGCGGGGTTCGTGCGCTGCGTCGAGGCGGGGCACGAACTGCGCGTCACCCCCGGTCGCGCGGCGGCGGTGGTGTTCGTCGGCGCGCACGGGCGGGTGGCGTTGTTCCACAGTGCGCTGAACCGGACGGGGGCCGAGCTGGTGGAGCCGTTCGTCGACGAGCTGGTGTCGCTGGTGTTCGCCTGACCCCCGGCTTTCGGGGTCCGGGCGACGGCGAACGCCCCGGATGGCGCAGCGGGGTGGCGGGGCTGCCGGAAGATGCTTAGCATGGCTATGT
This sequence comes from Amycolatopsis sp. FBCC-B4732, assembly GCF_023008405.1. Classification (NCBI taxonomy): domain Bacteria; kingdom Bacillati; phylum Actinomycetota; class Actinomycetes; order Pseudonocardiales; family Pseudonocardiaceae; genus Amycolatopsis; species Amycolatopsis sp. FBCC-B4732. Next base: position 6,848,718 of record NZ_CP095376.1, on the reverse strand, counting down.
AAATTTCCGGCAGCTCCGGGAGGTATCCGGTGGACGGTGTGCCCGCGTTTCCGATGACCCGGCGGTGTCCCTTCGACCCGCCCGCCGAACTGGGCGAGCTGCCGCCGGTTTCCCGGGTGCGGCTGTGGAACGGCGAGACGCCGTGGCTGGTCACCCGCTACGACGACGTCCGCTCGGTGCTGCGCGACACGCGGGTCAGCGCCGACTCGGACCGGCCCGGCTATCCGCACCAGAGCGCGGCGTCGGCGGCGCGGCGGCATCGGGCGAAGTCGTTCATCACCATGGACGGCGCCGAGCACGCGGCCCAGCGCAAGCTGCTGACCGGCGACTTCCTGGTCAAGAAGATGGAGGCGCTGCGCCCGGCGATCCAGCGCATCGTCGACGACCTCGTCGACGGGCTGCTGGCCGGCCCGAGGCCGGTCGACCTGGTGCCCGCGTTCGCGTTGCCGGTGCCGTCGCTCGTCATCTGCGAGCTGCTCGGCGTGCCGTACGAGGACCGGGAACTGTTCCAGGACATCACGAAGGTGATGGTCTCGCGGACGGCGACCCCGGCGGAAGCCGTGCAGGCCACCGAAGAACTGCTGGGGTACCTCGGCGGGCTCGTCGAGCGGAAGGCCGCGGCGCCGGGTGACGACGTGCTGAGCAAGCTGGCGACGACGCAGTACGCGACCGGCCGGATGACCGCCGAAGAGGTCGCGTCCATGGGGCAGCTGCTGCTGGTCGCGGGCCACGAGACGACGGCGAACATGATCGCCCTCGGCACCGTCGCGCTGCTGGAACACCCGGACCAGCTGGCGCTGGTGCGCGACGGCGACGCCGGCCTGCTGCGCCGCGCGGTCGAAGAGCTGTTGCGCTACTTGAACATCACGCACACCGGACGCCGCCGCGTCGCGACCGAAGACATCGAAGTCGGCGGCGAGGTCATCCGCGCGGGGGAGGGCATCATCGCGGCGGGCGACGTGGCGAACCGCGACGAAGCGGTGTTCGAGCACGCCGGCCGCCTCGACGTGACCCGCGAGGCCCGCCACCACGTCGCCTTCGGCTACGGCGTGCACCAGTGCCTCGGCCAGACGCTGGCGCGGGTGGAACTGCAGGTAGTCTACGGCACGCTGTACCGCCGCATCCCGGACCTGCGGCTCGCCGTGCCGGTGGCGGACCTGGCGTTCAAGGACGACATGCTCGTGTACGGGGTGCACAGCCTGCCGGTCACCTGGTGACGCGACTCAGCCACCGAGCTTTTCCCGCGCGTCGGCCAGATCCTCCGGGGTCGGGGCGTCGTCCTGGGTCAGCTTGCGCCGCCAATAACCCGTGAACTCGATCGCGCTCTTGTCGAGGCCGCGCTCGACGAGGTGCCGTCGCAGGGCGCGGACCGCCGACGCCTCGCCGGCCAGCCACGCCGCCGAGCCCGCCGGCAACGCCGTGTCGCGCACCGCTTCCAGCAAGCGGCTGCCGTGCTCGGCGCCGCCCCGGTGCAGCCACCGGACGTTCGGCAGCGGCTGCTCTTCGGCCGCGTCCGCGACTTCCACGAACGCCACCGCGTTGTCCACTTCGGACAGCAGGGTGGCGATCGCGGGCAACGCCGTCTCGTCGCCCGCGAGCAGCACCGTGCCGGCCACCGGGACCGGACGGCGGTAGGCCGCGTCCGGGCCGTAGCGGCCGAGGACCTGGCCCGGTGCCGCCGTCCGGGCCCACGCCGTGGCCGGGCCGTCCGCGCCGGGGTGCAGGACGAACTCGACGTCGATCGTGGCGGGCGCCCGGTCGCGGACCGTGTAGCTGCGCATCACCGGCCGCTCCGCCTCGGGGATCTCGAGGTACGCCTGGTACCAGCGCAGGACGTCGCCGTCGGCCGCGGGCAGCCGGACCGGGCGGCCCGGCGGCGGGAACAGGAGCTTGAGCTGCTGGTCCGGCCACGCTTCCAGCTCGTCGAGGCCGTGCCCGGTGAAGGTGACGCGGACCGTGCGCGGCGTCGGGCGGCGCACCGCGATGACTTCGAGCAGCCCGGTCGCGGTCACGGCTTCCCCAGGTATTCGCGCAGGTGGCGGGCGGTGAGGGTGGACGCGTCCGCGACCAGCTCGGCCGGCGTCCCGGTGAAGACCACGCGCCCGCCGTCGTGGCCGGCACCCGGGCCGAGGTCGATAAGCCAGTCGGCGTGGGCCATCACGGCCTGGTGGTGCTCGATCACGATCACCGTGTTGCCCGCGTCGACGATCCGGTCCAGCAGCGCGAGCAGCTGGTCGACGTCGGCGAGGTGCAGGCCGGTCGTCGGCTCGTCGAGGATGTACGTCGAGCCCTTTTCGGCCATCCGGATCGCCAGCTTGAGCCGCTGCCGCTCGCCGCCGGAGAGCGTGGTCAGCGGCTGGCCGAGCCGCAGGTAGCCGAGGCCGACGTCGGCGAGGCGGTCGAGCACCGTCCGCGCGGTGCCGCTGGCGAAGAACTCGCGCGCCTCGGCGACGGACATCCCGAAGACCTCGCTGATGTTCTTGCCCCGCAGCTCGTACGTCAGCACCTGCGGCGTGAACCGGCGGCCCTCGCACTCTTCGCACACCGACGCGACGCCGGCCATCATCGCCAGGTCCGTGTAGATCACGCCGAGCCCCTTGCACTTCGGGCAGGCGCCTTCGGAGTTCGCGCTGAACAGGCTCGCCTTGACGCCGTTGGCCTTGGCGAAGGCGGTGCGGATCGGGTCGAGCAGGCCGGTGTAGGTGGCCGGGTTGGAGCGGCGCGACCCGCGGATCGCGGACTGGTCGACCACGACGACGTCGTCGCGGTGGGCCAGCGAGCCGTGGATCAGCGAGCTCTTCCCGGACCCGGCCACGCCGGTCACGACGGTCAGCACGCCGAGCGGGACGTCCACGCTGACGTCACGCAGGTTGTGCAGCTTCGCACCGGTGATCCGCAGGTGGCCCGCCGGCTCGCGCACGTGCTCGCGAAGGGTGACGCGGTGGTCGAGGTGGCGCCCGGTGAGCGTGCCGGACGCGCGCAGGCCGTCGAGGTCACCGGTGTAGCAGAGCCGCCCGCCGTCGGTGCCCGCGCCGGGCCCGAGGTCGACGACGTGGTCGGCGATCCGGATCGTCTCCGGCTTGTGCTCGACGACCAGGATCGTGTTCCCCTTGTCCCGCAGGCAGAGCAGCAGGTTGTTCATCCGCTCGATGTCGTGCGGGTGCAGCCCGACGGTCGGCTCGTCGAAGACGTAGGTGATGTCGGTGAGGCTGGAACCGAGGTGGCGCACCATCTTCACGCGCTGTGCCTCGCCGCCGGAGAGCGTCGCGGACTCGCGGTCGAGCGAGAGGTAGCCGAGGCCGATCTCGACCAGCGAGTCGAGCGTGTCGCGCAGGTTGCCCAGCAGCGGCCGGATCGACGGCGCGTCGAGGTCCCGGACGAAGTCGGCGAGGTCGCTGATCTGCAGGGCGGCGCAGTCGGCGATGTTCTTGCCGTCGATCTTCGCCGAGAGCGCGGCCTGGCTCAGCCGCGCGCCGCCGCACTCGCCGCAGGTCTTGAAGGTGGCGGCCCGTTCGATGAACGCGCGCAGCTTCGGCTGCAGCGACTCGACGTCCTTGTGCAGGTAGAGCCGCCGGACCTTCACCGCGAGACCCTCGTAGGTGACGTTGGTCTTGCCGACCTTCACCTTGCAGGAGTCCTTGTGGAGCAAGGCGTCGAGCTGCTCCGGCGTGAAGTCGCGGAGCTTGGCGTCGGGGTCGTAGAAGCCGGAGGAGAGGTAGGTCTGCACGTACCAGGTGTCCGGGGTGAAGCCCGGCACCTGGATCGCGCCTTCGTTGAGGGAGAGGTCGAAGTCCAGGAGCGCGCCGACGTCGAGGTCGGACACCCGGCCGAGGCCCTCGCAGGCCGGGCACATGCCCTCGGGCAGGTTGAAGCTGAACGCGCCGGACGTGCCGACGTACGGCTCGCCGAGCCGCGAGAAGGCGATCCGCAGCATCGCGTAGGCGTCGGTCGCGGTGCCGACGGTGGAGCGCGAGTTGGCGCCCATCCGCTCCTGGTCGACGACGATGGCCGCGCTGAGGTTCTCCAGCAGGTCGACGTCCGGGCGCGACATGTTCGGCATGAACGACTGGAGGAAGGCGCTGTAGGTCTCGTTGATCAGCCGCTGGGACTCGGCCGCGATGGTGCCGAAGACCAGGGACGACTTGCCGGAGCCGGACACGCCGGTGAACACCGTGAGCCGTCGCTTCGGGATGTCCAGGTCGATGCCGGTCAGGTTGTTCTCCCGGGCCCCCCGGACCTCGATCACGTCGTGGGTGTCGGCGGCCCGCCTGGGTGAAGTCATACCGTCCTTCTTGATACTTTAGGCTGTAAAGTGATTCCCGATCGTACATTACTTTAGGGTGTAAGGAGTCGGCAAGGTGGTCGTCTTCGCGGGTCAGGGCGACGCCCGCCGTTCCATGGAGCTGCTGTGGGGACCGCGGGTGGGTGCCCCGCGCACGGGCCCCGGGCCCAAACCGGGCCTGTCCGTCGAGGCGATCGTGTCGGCGGCGATCGAGATCGCCGACGCCGACGGCATGCCGGCCCTGTCGATGCGCGCGGTCGGCGAGCGCCTCGGCCGCACGGCGATGGCGCTGTACACGTATGTGCCGGGCAAGACGGAACTGGTCGACCTCATGTACGACCGCACGCTGGCGGAGCTCCCGTCGTCGTACCCGGCCGACGACGGCTGGCGCCCGGCGGCGGTGGCACTGGCCGACGAGCTGTGGGCGTTGCACCTGAGGCACCCGTGGCTGCTGCAGGTGTCCCCGGCCCGCCCGGTACTGGGCCCGGGCGAGTTCCACGTCCAGGAGACGCTGCTGTCGGTACTGGCATCGACGGGCCTCCCCCTCCCGAGGGTCCGCTGGGTGGTCTCGGCCCTGTTCAACATCGTCCGCGGCTCGGTCCAGGCGGCAGCGGAATCCCGCCAGGCGGCGACCGAGACGGGACAGTCCGAAGAGGACTGGTGGTACGCGCGTTCGGCGCTGCTGGGGGAGTTGGTGCCGGATTTGACGGCGCGGTTCCCGACGGTGGCTCGGTTGGGTGCTTCGGTCTCGGGGGAGCCTTCCGGGGAGCCGTATTTGGAGCGGGAGGCGCGGTTGTCGTTCGAGGCTGGGGTGGAGCTGCTGCTGGACGGCGTCGAGACGGCGATCGTCCGGGCGCGTTGACGGCTGGTGGTGTTACGCCGGGCCGGCGTGTTCACCGGCTGACTGCTCTGCGGGCCGGGCCGGGCCGGGCCGGGCCGGGCCGGAGTTCGGTGAGGATGCGGCTTTGTTGTTCGGCGGCCGATGGTGACTTTGGCCGGGTGGTCGCGGAGGCGGGGAAGGTCTGGCGGGTGGCGTTCACTGCGGAGTTCGGGCCGGGCGGGCGATGCGAGGGGTGGCTCGGTTGGGCGCCGGACGGAACATGGTGAGTCTGGAGCCGGCGGGCTCTCGGTGGAGGGGCGGTGTTGGGCTCGGAATCGGGTGGGCGCCGAACGGAAGGTGGTGTGGGTCTGGAGTCGGCTGGCCTTCGGCGGCGGGGTGGGTGTTGGAAGCGGAAGCGGCAGGTGCAGGCGCATGGAGGCCCGGCGGGCGGAGGCGGAGAGATGCGCGGGGGCGAGGCGGAAGCGGAACCGAGCCGTTGGGGAGGCTGAGGTAGGTTTGGGGCGAAGGCGAAGGCAGAGGTGTGGGGGTGCAGGCGGAGACAGAGGTGTGGGGGCGAGGGTGAAGGTGAAGGCAGAGGTGTGGGGGCGTAGGCGGGGAGGTGGGTGCGCGGAGATGTAGATGCGGGGAGGCGGAGGAGGTGTGGGGGAGGCGGTGGTGTGCGTGCGCGCGGAGGCGAAGACGGAGGAAGGTGGGGCGGCGGAGATGTGTGTGATGAGGCGTGGAGGCAGCGGTGTTGGGGCGTGAGGCGGAGACGTGGGAGCGCAGGTGGAGACGTGGGGGTAGGCCCGTAGCCAATGGCTGCGGGCCTTTCCCATATTCGGTTGTCTCAGGCCGCGAAGGGCAGTGGCTGATGCAGGTTGTTGCGCCTGGGTTTTCGGCGTTTGTCCAGGAATCGCGGAGGTAGGAACTCGGGGTGGCCGTCGGCCGCGAGGCGGACCTGCCAACCCGAGCGGTGCATCAGGCGGTGGTGGTGGGCGCAGAGCAGGACCAGGTTCGCGAGATCGGTGGGGCCGCCGTTGGCCCAATGGCGGATGTGGTGGCCTTGACAGTGCCGGGGTGGGCGGTGGCAGCCGGGGAAGGCGCAGCCTCTGTCGCGGAGGAAGAGGGCGCGGCGGAGGCCGGGTGAGATCAGGCGGCGGGCTCGGCCCAGGTCCAGGGGTTCGCTGGTAGCGCCCAAAACGGACGGGATCAGTTTGCAGTCGCAGGCGTGGATGCGGGCTTCGACCGCGGAGATCAGGCCGGTGTCGCCCAGGGTCGCGTGGCCGAGGCCGGATTGAAGATCGGCGAGGGAGACGGCGACTAGGACGTGGGCGCGTTCACCGGCCTGAGTCGGGAGCTCTGGGGAGTTGAGCGCGAGGTCGATGGCGTCGGAGAAGGCGTCGCCGTAGCGTTCCTGCGGGGAACGGAAGTCTCCGCCTTCGTCGGCGGTGCGGCGTTCGGCGAGGGCGTCGAGTAGGGCGCTGGCTCGGGTGCCGGTTTCGTCGTCGAACCGGCCGGTGAGTTCCCAGGTGCCGGTGCGCCTGCGGCGTAACGAGAGTTCGCGGGCAGGGGTGGCGGGCTCGACATCGACCGGTTCGGTGCCGTCGGGATCGAGGTGGGCCAGGATTCGGGCGCCGAGGGCGGCGACTTGTTTGTGGTCTGCGTCGGCGGCGAAGGCGAGCAGGTCCTGTTCGGCGGTGTCGCGATGCTCGAGGGGGATCCGAGACACGGCCCCGATGATGGTGTCGATCATCGGGGTGCTCAAGGCGCCCGTCAAAGCAGCAGCGCCGGTGGCGGGGGCGAGAGCGGGCGGCGAGTCGAGGGTGTGCGCAGAGGTGAGGGCCTGGGCTCGGGCGACGGTGCGCTGAGCAGCCGTATGGGGAATGTCCGCGAGGTGCTCCAGCAACCGGGCAACCGAGCGGTACCCGAACAGCTCCATCACACCACGCGACTCGATCTCCACCAGCAGAGTCCCGATTTCCGCCTCGGCAGACCGCACCACGGTGAGCAGCCCACGGAGACGGTCGGCCAAGGCCTCCGCGTCCGCTTGCCACACCGCTTCTCTGTCCACGCACCAAGATTACCGGCGTTCGAACGTCCGTTCATCACTCGATCAGGTGGGCTTCGATCAAGAACCGGGTCGTGTGCGCCACGAACGGGCCGTCCCGCTCGATCAGCTCGTGCAGGTCCCGCAGCTTCGGCAGGTACTGCTCCACCGTGAAGCCCGGCACCATCCAGATCACCTTGCGCAGGAAGTAAACCACCGCGCCGATGTCGAAGAACTCCGTGCGCAGGGACTCCGAGCGCAGGTCGACCACCTCCAGGCCCGCCGCCGTCGCTGCCGCGATCGCGTGGTCCGGGTGGCGGCTGGTGCGGGCCTCGAGCGGTTGCGGGCCCAGGAAGAACTCCACCAGCTCGAACACGCTCGCCGGGCCGACCTGCTGGGAAAAGTACGTGCCGCCCGGGCGGAGGACGCGGGCGATCTCCGGCCACGGCGTCGTCACCGGGTGGCGGCTCGACACCAGGTCGAACACGTTGTCGGCGAACGGCAAGTCCGAAGTGGACACCACCGCCACCCCGCGGGGCGCCAGGCGGGCCGCGGCTCGGGTGACGTTCGGGGGCCACGACTCGGTCGCGATCATCAGCGGTGGCAGCGAAGGGCAGCCGTCGAGGACTTCGCCGCCGCCCGTTTCCCAGTCCAGGGCCGATCGGACCGCCGCGAGACGCGAGCCCAGCAGGCGCTGGTAGCCCCACGACGGGCGGGCCTCCGTGGCGCGGCCGTCGAGCCACGAGAAGTCCCAGCCGTCGACCGGCACCGCGGCGGCTTCGGCCACCAGTTCGTCGAAGCGCGAGCGCCGCACCGGGGGTGGTGGGACGGGTTTCGCGAGGGTGACCGCGGCGAACTCCACCACGACCGGACCGCGGCGGGTCTCCACGGTGCACGTCGTGGAGTCGCGCGCCACCAGCTCGCCGAGTGCGTCGGTGAGCCCGCCCTCGATCCGGTAGCGCACCACGACCCGCGTGCCCAGCGGCACTTCCCGCAGCAGCTTCACAGGCGCGCGCTCAGCTCGTCGTCGGACGGCTCGACCAGGAAACTGCCGTCGTCCCAGACGATCGTGGGGATCCGGCGCGCGCCGTCCTGCAGCTCGCGGACGCGGGCTTCGGCGGCCGCGTCGGCCTCGACGTCCACATAGGAATACTCGACGCCGAGCCCGTCGAGCAGCGCGCGGCTGCGCTTGACGTCCGGGCACCAGGAAGCGCCGTACACCGTCAGACTCACGAAACGACCTCCGAAACAGCGGTGGGAACGGGGGCGGGGTGACCCAGGTCCGTGAGCCACCCCCGGAACACCCGGTGCAGGGCCTCGGCCCCGACTACCGCACCGGGAAAACCGAGCTCGCGCGGGTACACGACGAAGCCGCGTTGCTGCGGTCCGCCGAGCCCGCCGTGCGAGCCCACGTGCGTCTCGAACGGGGACGCCTGGTCCGAGTCCGGGTCGTAGCGGCTGTTGATCATGACGTCCGCGCAGTGCGGGAACGTGTCGACGCGCCGGACCAGGTCCGCCGCGTGCGGGCCGTACGGCAGCAGCGGGTCCTCGCCGATCACGACGCCGGTCGCGAGCCGGTGCAGGCCGTCGCGGCCCAGCACCACCGGGCCGAATTCGCGGCTGCGCACCAGCAGGAACCCGACGCCGGGGTGGTCCACCAGCGAGGGCAGCAGGTCGGGGAACTCGCGCTCGATCGTCTCCAGCTCGACGCGGCCCTCGTGCTCGGTGAACGACACCATCGCCACGTGCCCGGACACGACCGCGACCACGCCCGGCGCGACCCGGGTGACCGCGCCGGGGGAACCGGACGTCGTGCGCGGCCGGTCGTCGGCGCACTCCGCGTCCTCGACGCGGGCCCGCAGCCGGCGCGCGATCAGGCCGCCGCTCTTCGTCGCCTCCGCCAGCGCCGCGTTGATCTGCCAGCTCTCCGCCTGGCGTCGGTTGCCGGCGAGAGCGGACGGCGAACCGCCGCACAGCCGTCCGACGTACGCCTCGATCGTCTCGCCGAACCGCTGCGAGAACGCCTGACCCTGGGTCTGGCCGTGGTCCGACAGCGCGACGACGTGGTAGCGGCGCGGGGCGAGCCGCGAAGCCCGGTGCAGCCGCGCGATCTGCTGGTCGATCGAGCGCAGCACGGAAAGGGTGTCGAAGCGCTCGATGCCGGAGTGGTGGGCGACCTCGTCGTAGCCGAGGAAGTCCGCGTACACGACCGGCCGCCCGGCGAGCATGTCGCCGAGGATCGCCGACACGACGACGTCGCGCGCGATCACCGTCGTGCCCGGGCGGGCCAGCGGGTACCAGCCGCCGCGCGGGACCCGCGGCACGACGCCGGCGCGGCGCTGGCGGACCGCGGCGGTGATCTCGCGGAAGACGTCGGCCAGCGCGACGACGAACGTGCGCAACGCGTTGACCGGGTTCGCGAAGTAGGCGTAGTAGCCCGCGCCGAACCGGTCGCGGTGGCGGCGCAGCAGCTTCTTCGGCACCAGCACCGGGATCGAGCTCATGGTGAGGCTGACGTGGTCGGCGTCGCCGGAGAACAGGTTGCCGCGGCTCGCGCCGTCGCCGGACAGCAGGCCGCGGCCGTCGGAGTGGCGCCGCTCGATCTCGGCCGCGTCGGTCGGGTGCGCGCACGCCATCACGTGGTCGCGGTCCTTTTCGTACCAGCGGAAGCCGAGGATGTCGTGGTTGGAGCCGTGCAGGATGCCGCAGACGCTCGCGCCGGTCTGGGAGCTCCAGTCGGTGTGCCACGGCGTCAGCGCGTGGCTGCCCTCGGCGAGCCACGCGGCGAACGTCGGCATGTCGCCGTCGCGGATCGCGCGGCGGACGGTGTCGAACCCGAGGCCGTCGATCTGCAGGAACACCACGCCCGGCGGCTGGTCGGCGTCGCCGGGCGTGGCGGCGTGGCGACGGCGGCGGCGGTTCGCGCGGCGGAAGAAGATCTCGTCCTCGTCGATCGCGAGGAGGCTGGAGATCACGGCCCCGACGCCGGCCATCGCCACCGTGACGATGACCGCCGTCCGGAAGTCGGCGATCTCGACGCCGGGCACGGTCTTGAACACGGCCAGCGTGCCCGCGCCCAGCAGCAGGAACCCGAAGAGGCCGAAGGTGAAGAACGCCAGCGGGTAGGCGATCCGCATGACGAGCGGCCAGCCGACGCCGGCGAGCAGGCCGAGCAGCAGCGCGCAGATCGTCGGCTGCCACCAGTGCGTCATGCGGAAGCCGGGCAGGAGGACGTCGAGCAGCCGCAGCGCGCCGGTCACGGCGGCCCAGACCAGCAGGATCCGGGCGACGGCGCGGCCACCGCGCAGCAGCCTGCCCTTCGGCGCGGTCGTCGTCACACTCGCTCCTTGGTCTTGCGCCGCCACCGGGAGACCAGGTTCAGCGCCACGGTGACCAGCAGGACCAGCACCGTCGCCAGCAGGGTCGCGACGAGAGGGGAGTCGAAGATGCCGCCGCTGAGGATGCCGAGCAGGCTGTACGCGGTCGCCCAGAGCACGCACGCGACGAGCGCGGCCGGCAGCAGGCGCCGCCACGGGTAGCTCAACGCGGCCGCCGCGAGCAGCACCGGGATCCGGCCGGCCGGGACGAGCCTGCCGATCACGATCAGCTGCCAGCCGCGGCGGGTGAACTGGTCGCGGGCCTTCTCCAGCCGTTCGGCGGGCTGGCGGCGGCTGATCCAGCGGAACGCGGCTTCGCTGCCCAGGCGCGGGATCCCGAACGTCACGACGTCCCCGAGGTAGGCGCCGAGCACGGACAGGACGATCACCAGCGGCAGCGAGAGGTGGTCGGTCGTGGTGGCGACGGCGGCCGCGGCGCCGACCACGGCCCCGGTGGGCACGATCGGGATGATCGAGCCGAGCAGCACACCGCCGAACACGGCCGGGTAGCCGAGCGCGGCCGGGTCGGTCCAGTTCACGTGCGGTCCTCACGCGCGGGGAGCGCGACTTCGGCGCCCGGTTCGGTGAACAGGACTTCGGTGGCGATGCCGTGCTTGCGCACTTCGGCGGCGAACACCCGTGGCGGGTCGGCGAGCAGCCGGCGCATCCGGGCGGTCCGCCGCAGGCCGGGCACGGCGAGGGTGCCCCAGTGCACGGGCACGGCGGCGCGGGCCCGCACGCGTTCGGCGGCCTTCGCGGCGCGGGCCGGGTCGAGGTGGCCGGGTCCGAGGTTCGGCCCCCAGCCCCAGACGGGCAGCAGGGCGACGTCGACCGGCCCGAAGCCCGCCATGCCGTCGAAGAGGTCGGTGTCGCCGGCGTTGTAGACCGTCGTCTCCGCGGTCTTGATCAGGTGCCCGACGGCGGGGCTCTGCGGCCCGTGGGTGAGCCGCGGCCCCCACCGGTGCCCGGAGTGGACGGCTTCGGTGGCGGTGACGGTCAGCCCGCCTTCGGTCAGGGTCTCGCCGGGCGCGATCTCTTCGACGTGGTCGAAGCCCTTCTTGGTGAGCCAGGCCCCGGCCCCGCGCGGGACGACGATCCGGGTGCCGCGGCCGAGCAGCTTGAGGGAGGGCGGGTGGAGGTGGTCGCCGTGCAGGTGGGAGAGCAGCACGAGGTCGACGTCCGCGTAGGTCTCCGGTGGCGGCGGCGGGACGACCCGGGTGAGCCCGCCGACGCGGGCGGTGAGCACGGGATCGGTCAGCACGACCCGGCCGCCGAGTTCCAGCCGGACGGTCGAATGGCCGAGGAATCGCAGGTTGAAGCCGCTCACGGTGTCGAGTATCGCCTTCGGGCGGCGCGGACGCCCGGCGGAGTGGCGCGAACAACGCTGCCCAGTGACGGCTCGTTAGCGCCGGGCGAGCTGACGGCGCTTGGCCCACCGCAGGCGGAGGCGCCGGCGCGCCCGGCGCCACCTCGCGCGGAGGTCCGTGCGCAGCGCCTGTTCGGCTTCGCGGTGCATGCCGATCTCGTGCAGCAGCTCGGCGACGCGGACCTGCTTGTCGGTCGGCACGTCAGCGGCCCGCGGGGAGCAGGGACGAGATGCGCAGCGCCGACGTGCCGAGCCCGGTCGGCTGCCCGAGCCGGGGGTGGTGGCCGAGTTCGGTGTCGGTGTACCGGCCGACGCTTTCGTGCCAGTGCGCGATCCCGGCCATCCAGTTCCGGAAGTGCTCGACGTACGCGTCGAGCGTGTCCGGGGCGAGGCCGCGGCCGGCGAGCAGCACGGGCAGTTCGACGTCCGCCGTGTGGCGGAACTCGGCGAGCCGGGCCCGGACCAGGTCGCCGACCACGGCGAAGGCGCGGTCCTCGGTGCAGTCCAGGAAGTTCCGGACCACCAGGACGCCGTTGTGCAGCTCGCCCTCGAACCGGATCTCCTTCCGGTAGGAGTACAGGTCGTTCAGCAGGGCGGCGTAGTCGCCGGCGCTGTTTTCGAGCGTGTGCACCGGCCGGGTCCCGGCCAGCTCGGCCGGTACGGCGCCCCGGCGCGCGAGAGCCGCGGTGAGGTCCGAGCCGAAGGTCCGGCGCCGCATCTCGATGTAGTCGATCGGGTCCGGGATGCGGTTCTGCGCCTGGTTCGCCAGCTCCCAGAGCCAGCTCGACGTCATCGTGTCGACCGCGCGCCGCACCGGAAGCCGGTCGGCCGGTGCCGTTCGCGCCCACAGGTCGGCCAGTCCCGACTCGAGCGCGTTCAGCGGAGCGGGCGCCGGCGAGCCGTCCAGCGGCATGCACGCCGACAGGCGCAGGTTGGCCGCCTTCGCCGCCGCGAGGTCGCGAGTCGGGCCGAACACCACCGGGTAGTAGTCGTCGGCGTAGGTGCCCCAGGTGAGCCAGTCACTGGTGACGTCCAGCTCGTCCGCCGTCGCGTCCGGGTGGATGCCCGCCGCGCACAGCGGCAGGTCCGCGGCGCGCAGCTTCCGCTCGTCCCAGACGACGCCGTCGAGGAAGCCGGTCCGCCGCGCCCAGTCGACGTTGCGGCTGCGGCAGGACTCCAGGTGCGGGCTGAGCCGCAGCGGGAACGGCACCTCGAACGACGGCCGCGGCGTCGAAACCTCGCCGAACGGGGTGTGGGAGTACGCGCGCAGCCGCTGCGGCGCGGTCGCGAGCACCGACGCGAAGATGCGCGCCGCGGACGTCCCGAGACCGGTCACGGCACCCGGTTCCGGGCCGGTCAGCGCCCCTTCGTTCATGTACCGGCTGGAGCGCAGGTGCCACTCGTGCCCGCCGGCCTGCCAGTCCTGCAACCCCTTGACGTAGGCGAACGTCGCCGCGCGGGCGGCCGGGTCGACGCCGTGCTCGTCGAACAGCGCGGGGACCTCGGTGAGCGCGGTGTGCTCGAACTGGTGCAGCCGCGAGGTGATCAGGTCGTTGACGGCGTCGGCCGCCTGCTGGGTCGGGATGCCGAGGAACTCCTCGAGCACGAGCACGCCGTTGGACAGCTCGCCTTCGTCCTGCACCTCGCGCTGGTAGGAGAAGAGGTCGTTGCGCAGGTGGACGCTGTCGGCGAAGCAGTCGCGCAGCACTTCCAGCGGCCGCGTCGCGGCGATCTCGGCCGGCACTTCGGCGTGCACCGAGTGTTCGATCAGGTTCGCCGACCACGGCGCGCCGCCGACCTTCCGCCGCATCTCGACGTACTCGATCGGGTTGGCGAGCCGGCCCTCGTTGATGTTCGCGAGTTCCCACAGCGATTCGTCCAGCAGCGCCTTCGTGCTGTCGATGAACCGCTTCCGCCAGCCGGCCGACCGGTGCGGCACGGTCCGGGCCCACAGATCGGCGAGCCCGCGTTCGACGGGGTTCTCCGGCTTCGCGGTGATTTCGCCGTCGGCGGGCATGAACCGCTCGAGCCGGTCGAGGTAGGTGCGCGCGCTGTCGATGTCGCCGGTGCGCTTGTACAGCTCGACGAAGTGGTCGTCGAAGTAGAAGACCCAGACGTACCAGTCGGTGATCAGGTCGAGCTCTTCGGCGCCGGCGTCCGGGTGGGTGTAGGCGCAGAGGAGGGCGTAGTCGTGGGAATCGAGGTCGTGCTCGGTCCAGATCACGGTGCCGTGCTGCGGCACGTCGATCATGTCGAGCCCGGCCGCCCACGCCTTGCTGTGCACGCGCGCGCCTTCGAGGTGCGGGTTCAGCCGGGCGGGGTGGGGGAGGTAGAACTCGGGGAGGACGAAGGGCTGCTCAGGCACCCTGTGAGGCAACCAAAGGACGCCGGTGCCCGCCAAGGCCCGCGGCCGGGTTGCACACGAACGGGCCGGACGCGTCCCCCGGCCGGCCCAGCGGGGGTCACGACCCGGTCAGCACCGGCTGGGCGGCCATCGCACGATGGGGGACGAACCCCGAGCGAGGAGAGCGCATGACCGAGGAAACCCGAGTGACCCACAACCCGGACGAAAGCCGCTACGAGGTGTGGGTCGGCGACAAGCTCGCGGGGATGGCGTTCTACGACCGGCGCGGCGAGCTGACGGTGTTCACGCACACGGAGATCGACGACGCGTTCGCCGGGAAGGGGCTGGGCAAGGTGCTGGCGGCGGGCGCGCTGGACGACGTGGTGGCGGCGGGGCGGACGATCGTGCCGGTGTGCCCGTTCATCGCGGGGTACCTGCGGAAGAACCCGGGGTACGAGGACCACGTGCGCTGGCCGAAGGGCTGAGGGGCGGGCGGTCCGGGTGCCCTGAAACGGCTCGTGTGGGATGTCGCCGAGGCGGCGAGTTCGGGTCGGAGCGGGCGCGGGATGCCATGAACGACTCGTTCAGGGCGTCGGGCGCGGTGAACGACTCGTTCATGACGTTCCGGGGAGCCCGCACCGGCGAGTGGGCGGTGCCGCCCGTGCTCGTGCAGGACACCGCCGCGCCGGCGGGTGAGCGGGGAGCGGGGCGCGGGTCGAGAGCTGCACTCGGCTACTGGGATGGCCTGAACGACTCGTTCAGGGCGTCGGGCGCGGTGAACGACTCGTTCATGACGTTCCGGGGGAGCCCGGCCGCCGCGTCGCTCGCCCACTGACCGTCGCGAAGGCCGCCGGCTGGGCCGAAAGCGTGAGTGGCGCTGGGCCGTACGGGTCCAGAAGGAGAGGTATGTCCGATTCTATTGGTTATTAACCAACCTTCGTCGGTGTTGCGTTGGTTGCTTGGCAACGAAAGTGACCGGCGCAGGCTTCGAACCGGCAAACTGGAGGAAGTTGATGACTCCCCGGAAGACCGCTCTCAAGACCTTCGCCGTCTTGTCGGCAGCGGCGCTGACGAGCGGCGTGTGCGCGTCGGCGGCCACCGCGTCCCCACTGGCCTTCGCCGAGATGCAGGCCCACGCCATCACCAACGCCACCCAGGTCGCGCAGACGCTGGGCGCCGCCTCCGGGGGTGTCTACCTGGAGAACGGCAAGGCCGTCGTGAACGTCGTCGACGACGCCGCGCTGCAGAAGGTGCAGGAGGCCGGGCTCAGTGCCAAGAAGGTCAAGCACACCTTCGCCGCGCTCACCGGCGTCAAGAACCAGCTGGACGCGGTGAAGAACGTGCCGCAGACCGCGTGGGGCATCGACACCAAGACCAACCAGGTCGTGGTGAAGGTCTACGACGCGGCCAGCAAGGAGACCGCCGACAAGGTGTCCGCGGCCGCCGCGAAGTACGGCGACAGCGTCCGCGTCGAGCACCGGACCGGCAAGCTCGAGCTGCACATCCAGGACGGCGACGCCATCCAGAACAGCCAGGGCCGCTGCTCGCTCGGCTTCAACGTGACCCGGGGCGGCGAGCCGTTCCTGCTCACCGCGGGCCACTGCACCAACCTCGGCGGCACCTGGTCCGGCGGTGACGTCTCCGGGGCCGAGGTCGTCGAGAGCGACTGCCCCGGTGCCGACTCCGGCCTGCTGACCCGCCCGAACGGCTCCGGCCCCGGCGAGATCAACACCGGCCAGCAGATCACCTCCGCGGCCGAGCCGACCGTCGGTGAGCAGATCGAGAAGCAGGGCTCGACCACCGGTGGCGGCAGCGGCGAGGTCACCTCGGTCGACGAGTCGGTCAACTTCGACGTCGGCGTGCTCAACCACGAGTTCGGCACCACCGCGCACACCGACCACGGCGACTCCGGTGGCCCGGCGTACGACGGTTCCAAGGGCCTCGGCACGCTGTCCGGCGGCGACACCGTGACCAGCTACTTCTACCCGCTCACCCTGGAGCTGCAGGCGTACGGCCTCGAGCTCGCCTGATCAAAGCCGGAAGGCCCCCTTTCACACGCGTCGAGGGCGCGTGAAAGGGGGCCTTTCTCATGCCTCCAGCCGCTTCGCGCGGTAGACGGCGTCCGTGTGGTGGCCCTCGCCGCGCGTCTCGCACGTCTCGACGACCCACTGCCACGGGTCGCCCAGGAACGCCGTGATCTCCTCCGGCTCGAAGTACAGCTCCTCCGGCGGCTTCTGGCCGTCGAACTCGCGCATGGCCTTCGGCGAGTGCCCGACGACCAGCAGCGACCCGCCCGGCTTGATCGCCGCCGCGGCCGCGGTGAAGACGTCGCGGCGCAGAGCCGGCGGCAGGTGCATGTACTGCGCCGAGATCAGGTCGTACCGCTCTTCCGGCTGCCACTTCAGGATGTCGCGGTGCAGCCAGCGGACGGTCACGCCCGCCTCCTTCGCCGCTTCTTCCGCGCGGGCGAGCGCGACGGTCGAGATGTCGGCGCCGTCGACCGTCCAGCCCGCCTTGGCCAGCCAGATCGCGTCGCCGCCCTCGCCGCAGCCGAGGTCGAGGGCGTGCCCGGGGGTCAGCCCGGCGACCTCGGAGCTGAGGTTCGCGTTGACGTTCCCGCTCCAGATCCGGTGCTCGTCGCGCTGGTACATCTCCTCCCAGAATTCCTGCTTGAGCATGTTCTCGACGATCATCGGCTGGTCGTGCGCGTGGGCCATGGTTCCTCCTCGGTGACGTCCCCAGCATGCGGAGGACGTCACCGAAGAGGCAAATCGTGTTGCCGATCCGGCAACTCAGGCCGTGCCGTACACCTGCATCTCGTACAGCGAGTAGCCGTACGCCGTGCCGCGCGTGACGCCGTTCATCCGCACGTACCGGCCGGTGCCCGAGAGCCCGGTGAGGTCGTCCGCGCCGCCGTTGCCGGTGGTCGTGCTGTAGATCGTCGTCCAGGTGGTGCCGTCGGCGGAGGTCTGGATGCTGTACGCCTTCCCGTACGCGGCTTCCCAGTTCAGCTTGACGTGCGAGATCGCCTTCGCGGCGCCGAGGTCGACGCGCAGCCACTCCGACGCCGACCCCTCCTTGGACGCCCAGCGCGTGCTCGTCAGGTTGCCGTCGAAGGCCGCGCTCGCCGGGTAGGACGCCGACTCGGTCGACGACGCCGTCGCGGTTTTGCCCTGCGACAGCAGGGTTTCGGTGCCGCCGCCGGTGACCGTGACGCCCAGCGAAGCGGTGTTCGTCCCGCCGGTGATCGTGACCGTCGCCGAGCCGGGTGCGGCGTTGGCGGCGGCGGCCACCGTGACCGTCGAGCTGCCGCCGGCCGGCACCGACGCCGGGGCGAAGGACACGGTGACGCCGGCCGAGGCGCCGCTCGCGGACAGCGCGACGGCGTCCGTGGCCGTCACGGTGGCCGTCGCCGACGCGCCCGGCGCGACCGACACCGACGACGGCGTCACGCTCAGGCCCGAGGTGCTGCCCGCCGCGGTGAACGTCCACCGCGCCTGCGTCCCGGAGCAGCTGCCCGCGGTGAGCGTGGTGCCCGAGGCGCGGAAGCACTTCTTGCTCGTCTGGATGTCGGAGATCGTGCCGTCGGGGTTGATCGACCACTGCTGGGCCGGGCCGCCGCTGCACGTCTGCAGGACGATCGAGCTGCCCGAGATGCCCGCGCACTTGTCGTTGATGACGAGGAACGCGCCGTGGAAGGTGAACCGCTGGGCGGCGCTTCCGGTGCAGGCGGCCACCTTCAGCGTCGTGCCGCTGCCCGGGGCTTCGAGGCAGGTGCCGGTCGAGGCGTTGCGGTACTGGCCGACCGTGGTGTTCGGCTGCGCGCCGCCCCAGCACTCACCGGTGCCGGTGTTGAAGATCGGCGTCGCGTCGTACGGCTCGTTCGACGGCGGGTCGACGACGACCGGCTCCATCACCGGCGTGTTGTCGGGGTTGTAGTGCGTGAGCGCGTCCTCGCAGTCGATCGCGTCGAAGGCGCTGCCGCCCTGGCCGCCGAGCCAGAGGTCGATGTGGCGCAGCCCGGGTCCGCCGTTCGGGCCCTGGCTGTTCCAGTCGTCGGAACACTCGTCGCAGCCGTCCTCCATGATGAAGTACTTCTTGACCCGCGGCACCCAGACCTTGGTGCCGGGCTTGAGTTCGTCGCTGCTGGTGGCGAAGGTGATCGGGTCGGCGTAGCTGCCCTTGCCGCCCGCGGTGTCGTGGATCCGCGGGTAGGAGATGTCGCCGCCGGGCGGCGTGTTGTCCCACCAGCCGTAGAAGGTGAGGAAGGTCGGTTGCGTGGTGGCCGCGTTCGCCGTGCCAGCGGTGGTGAGCGCGGTGGCCAGGGCGAGGAACAGGGTCACGACGAGCACGAGCGCGCGCCGGGTCATGCTGCCTCCGGGAGGGGACGGGACGGACGATGACTGCGGCGTGGCTCCCAGGTTCGCCGGGCGGTGGCGGCGCGTCAACCCCCTTCGTAAACTTTCCTGACGAACACCCGTTCCGTGTCCCGGTCGCTGGGAACCCGGTGGTGGGTAAGCGCTTTCCTCGGTGAAGATGGCGGCATGAGCGAACAGCGGGAAATCGTGGTCACCGGCGGCGGCACCGGCATCGGGCTGGCGATCGCCGCCCGGTTCGCGGCGGCGGGCGAGCGGGTGACCGTCACCGGGCGGCGCAAGGACGTGCTCGAAGCCGCGGCGGAGCGGATCGGCGCGCGGGCGGTGGCCTTCGACGCGAGCGACCCGGCGGCGGTGCAGGCCGCCCTGGCCGAGCTGCCGGAGCGGGTCGACGTCCTGGTCAACAACGCCGGCGGCAACACCGACCGGGTCCGCGAGGCGCCCGCGCCCGGCGACCTGGCCGGGCTGGCCGACGCGTGGCGCGCGAACTTCGAGGCCAACGTCGTCTCCGCGGTCCTGGTCACGACGGCGTTGAAGCCGCGCTTCGCGGACGGCGTGCGCGTGGTGACCCTCGGCTCGATCGCGGCGAAGCAGGGCTCCGGCTCCTACGGCGCGGCGAAAGCGGCGATCGAGGCGTGGAACACCGACCTCGCGCGGCAGCTCGGCGCCGCCGGCTCGGCCAACGTCGTGGCGCCGGGCGTCACCCTCGACACGGAGTTCTTCCACGGCACGGTTTCCGAAGAATGGGTGAACGCCCGCGTCTCCGTCGCCTTCGACAAGCGGGCCGGCACCCCGGACGAAGTCGCCGAAACGGTGGTGTTCCTGGCCGCGCCGGGCGCCGGGCACATCACCGGGCAGGTCGTGCACGTGAACGGGGGCGCGTACGGGGCCCGCTAGGCCATCCGGGTCGCAAGCCGGCCGGAACCCCCACGGGGGCGCCGGTTCTCTCCATGGTGGAAGGGAGACCAGTCCACCGGCAGAGAGGTGTGATCCGCCGTGACGGCAGCATCCGCAACCCCGGCCCTCCCGACGACGCGACCGGCCGGATGCCCGTTCGACCCGCCCGGGAGCTACGCCGAGCTGCGGGAAACCGACCCGACGTCGCAGGTCCGCTGCCCGGCGGGCATGGACGCCTGGCTGGTGACGCGCTACCAGGACGTCCGCGCGGTGCTCGCCGACCGCGCGCTGAGCTCCCGCGGCGCGTCTTCGGTGCACGTCAACCCGAACGCCGACCTCGACGAGGAGGTCAGCCCGGGGTCGATCATCCAGCTCGACGGCGCCGCGCATTCGCGGCTGCGCAAGAAGGTGATCGCGGAGTTCACCGTGCGGCGCGTGGAGGCGCTGCGCGGGTACGTCCAGGAGCTGGTCGAGAGCCACCTCGACGCGATGCTCGCGAAGCCGGGACGGGCGGACCTGGTGGCGGACTTCGCGTTGCCGATCCCGTCGCTGGTGATCTGCGAGCTGCTCGGCGTGCCGTACGCGGACCGCTCGCGGTTCCAGCGGCAGAGCGGCCTGCTGGTCAGCACCGACGCCACCCCCGAGGAAGGGAAGCAGGCGTACGACGAGCTTTCCGCCTTCCTGGCCGAGCTGTTCACCGACAAGCGGCGGAATCCGCGGGACGACCTGTTCAGCCGGCTGATTTCCCGCGGCGAGTCGGACGGCGACCCGCTGTCGATGGAGGAGCTCGTCGTGCTCGGGCTCAGCTTGCTGGTGGCGGGGCACGAGACGACGGCGAACATGATCGCGCTCGGCGCGCTGGTCCTGATGGAGCAGCCCGAGGGGCGGGACGTCGTGCTGGCGAAGCCGGAACGCGCGGTCGAGGAGCTGCTGCGATACCTCTCGGTCGTGCAGTTCGGGGTGCTGCGGTACGCGACTTCCGACGTCGAGGTCGGCGGGCGCGCGGTGAAGGCGGGGGAGTGGCTGGTCGCCGCGTTGAACTCCGCGAACCGCGACGAGGAGCTGTTCCCCGGCGCGGACAAGCTCGACTTCGATCGCGAATCGCCGCGCACGCACGTCGCGTTCGGCTTCGGCGCACACCAGTGCGTCGGCCAGCAGCTGGCGCGCGTCGAGCTGCAGGAGGCGTTGACGCGGTTGTTCCGCCGCGTCCCCGGCCTGCGGCCGGCGGTGCCGCGGGAGTCGCTGGCGTTCAAGCACAACACGCTCGTGTACGGGGTGCGGGAGCTGCCGGTGGCGTGGGGCTGAGATTCGGAGGCGGTCGCCGCGCGGGCGGGTTACCGTTTCCGGCAACGCGCTGATGGAGCCGAGTAACCCCGGGAGCGCACGGGTTCAGAGAGCCGCCCGGGGCGTCCCCGGTCCAGTTTATCGGCCCCCGCCGACCGGGAGCCCGATTTGCCGCTCTCCACCGCGGTTTGTCCACAACCGGTGCGGCTTGTGGACAAACCGCCCGACGGGGTTGCGGGAGCGTCGTACGCTGAAGGAGGCCACCGCCGTTCGACCTCTACCGGCCCGTCGTCACCGCTTCGCTGCCGACGATCCTCGACCACGCGCCGCGTCCGCGGCCGCCGTGCGCGGGTTCCGGTCCACAGTGGACAGCGAGGTGCACACGCCCGAGATCGTGGCGTCGGCGACCGAGTCCGGGGCGAACGTCTTCGGCATCGGCTACTTCGGCCGGCCCGCCTACCTCGCGCAGTACACCAGCCTGGACGCCGAACTGGGCTTCATCCGTGACCACCACGACGTCAGGGCGGTGCTGCGGGACGTGCTCGCGGGGATGGCGGGCGACCTCGTCCCCGTCCCCGCCGAAATCCCGGAGATCCACTTCGCCGAGGCGCTGGACTTCCTCGGCGTGCCGGCCGACGAGCCGGATCTCTCGCCCGCGCACGAACGCGCATTGTCCGAGTGGGCGCTGCGGGAGCACGGCTCGGAGTTCCTGTTCGTCACCGGCTACCCGATGGCGAACCGGCCGTTCTCCACGCACCCGGACCCGGCGCGGCCCGGCTACTCGAACAGCTTCGCCCTGCTGTTCCGCGGCGGGTTCGCGATCGGTCTGGAACGCTGGACCGCGCGCCTCTTCGGCGCCGCCAACGTCCGGGAGGTCACGCTGTTCCCGCGTGACCTGCACCGGCTGACCCCGTGAGGAGCAGCATGACCGCACGCCGGCTCTGGGCGGCCGTGGAACCGTTGCACGCCGTCGTCTACTTCGCGCCCGAGACCGCGGCGGCCGCCAAGGCTGCAGGCCTGCGCGGGTACTGGATGGGGTACTTCGCGGGCCGCCTGGCGCCGCTGGGGCCGATCGGCCCGGAACCGGCGGCGGCGGTGTTGTTCGGCTTCGCGCCGGCGATGGTGGCGCGGGCCTTGCCGGACGCGTGGTCGTTCGCCTCGCCCGCGGCGGTTCTCGAGTCGCGGATCGACGCGGTCTCGACGGCGGTGCCCGCGGCGCCGGAACTGGCGTCGCTGCTGTGGCGCGCGGTCGGCGCGTGCGATTTCGGCGGCCGTCCGCTGGCGGCGGCGTGGGCGGCGGTCCCGAAGCCCGCGGACCCGGCGGCGGCGCTCTGGCTGGCGACGACGATCCTGCGCGAGCACCGCGGCGACGGCCACGTCCTGGCGGCGGTGCACGCGGGGTTGAGCGGGCTGGAGACGACGCTCACTCACATCGGTGATGGCGGGCTCGGCCGGGCGGACGTCCAGCCGCACCGGGGGTGGTCGGACGAGCAGTGGGACGCGGCGGTGGACCGGTTGCGGGCTCGCGGGGTGCTCGACGGGGCCGGCCGGCTGACCGACGCGGGCCGGGACCTGCGCCGCCGTGTCGAGGAAGACACGGATCGGCTGGCGGCCGCGCCGGTGGCGGCGCTGGGGGACGACTTCGAGCGGGCGCTGGAGCTGGCGGTCCCGCTCAGCCGGGCGGTGATCGACAGCGGCGTGGTCCCGGTGCCGAACCCGATGGGCGTACCCCGTCCCTGACGTCCGGCGTCAGCATCCCGGCAAAGTCGGTGTTGCAGGTCGCCGAAGGGAAGCCCAAGACGGTGGTCGGGCCGCCGTTGACCACGCCGGTCCGGCGGTTCATGACGTCCCGAAACCCGGGATCAGGGCGAACGACCCGGTCGGGCCCTTCGGTTCATGTCCGGCCGGAGGGGGCGTGACGGGTGTGACGGGCTGGGTCTGGTGCGGCGAGCCCGGGCGTATCCGCACGTCGGCCGCCGAACCCGCCCGCCACCGCGACCTTGCCGGAACCCTGACGGCCGGCGAGGTGAACGGGTCGTTCACCACACCGGCGGCGGCCGCGGACCTGGCTTTCGACGTCACCCGGGCCGGCGGGTAGCCCTCCCGCCGGCCCGGGTCCCCGGGTTCCCCCGAGGTCATTCCTCCGCGCGGCCCGCCTGGCGCCGCAGGAGGTCGTACTGGCAGCTCAGCTCGTGGGCCTGGTCCTCGTACTCGCGCTTCGCCGTGAGGAACGGCCGCACGCTGTCGCTGTAGTGGCGCAGGTCGTCCTGCTCAAGGGAGCCGTCGCGGAAGGCGGTCCAGAACACCAGCGTCGCCGACACCACCATCACCAGCGCGACCAGCACCGCCATCAGCACGGCGAGGTCGTTCATGCCGGACAGCACGCCCTCCGTGTAGACCCGGACGAACATCACCACGCCCATCAGCCCGACCAGCAGGCCCACCGTGACGAGGCTGAGCTTCGACCCCATCGACAGCTTCGGCCAATCCAGCTGCCGCTTGGCGTTCTTGTGCTGGCGCTGGTTGTGGCCGAGGTGGTGCAACGCCGTCGCCGCGCCGCCGGTGGCCAGCACCGAGATCACGATGCTGATCGCCAGCGGCAGGCCGAGCGGGTCGCTCCAGTCGACGTTGAACACGGAACTGGCCAGCCACAACATGATCGGCAGGTCGACCACCGTCACCGTGAGCAGCGTCAGCACCCGCGTCACGCGGCCGACGCGGCGGTGGCGCAGGCTGCCGCGCAGCTGCTCCAGCTCGATGAGCCGGTCGATCAGCTCGGCGCGGGCCTGCGCCTCGCCGACGGTCAGGTTCTGCCCGTGCGGGCCCACCACGTGGCCGTCCATGGCCCGGGTGGACCGGTAGGTCAGCTCCTGCACGCGGGCGAGGAGCAGGTCGCCGGCCGGCGTCTCGGCGCGGGGCCGCGGCTGGGGCAGCGGCAGGTTTCTCGTCTGGTCGGTGCTGGTCATGGCCGTGCCTCCTGGTCGGTCTACGTGCTCGGGCCGGGGCCCTGGTACGTGATGTCCACCCGCCTCATCCGGGCCGCCGCCGCTTCGTCGAACCGCCCGCCGGTCATCGCGGTGACCCCGGGTTCGGTGCCGGTGCCGGTGGCGTCGACCCGCTGGGTCACCCCGGCCCCGGTGAGCGCGCCGGCGACGGCACGCGCTCGCTGTTCCGCCAGTTCCCGCCGCCCCGCGTCGGTCGACCCGGGCGGGTCGGCCGCGAAGCCGCGGACGGTGACCGGCGCGCTCGTGCGGCCGGCCGTGATGCTGCCCGCCAGCGACCGCAGCAGGTCGCCGGCGGATTCGGAGAGCACCGCGGAGTCCCCGGCGAAGCCGAGCGCGGCGTCCGAAACCGTGGTGGTGACCTCGCCCCGCGGGCCGGTCACCGATGTCACCCCGGGCACGGGCACGACCGGCGTCGCCGCGGTGGCCCGCGACGGCTCGGCCGGCACCCGGCTCTGGTCGACGTCGCAGGCGGCCGCACCGGCCGCCCGGCAGATCGCCTGCCAGTACGCCGCGAGCCGCTCGCGCGCCGGCGTGGGCAGCGGCGGCTGCGGCCCGGCGACCGACCCGAGCCCGGTGAAGACGACGTGCCAGCCGCCCAGCCCCGGCAATTGCCGGGCGGCGGTCAGCTGCCCGGCGACGGCCGCGGGGTCGGCCGCCCAGCCGACCTGCCGGAGGTCGAACGCGCCGCCGGTGCTCAGGCCGCTGCTGTCGACGACCAGGGTCCCGGCGGCCACCCCGCGGACGGCGTCGGCGATGCCGGTGAGCAGGTCGAGCCCGCTCTTGCGCGCCGCGGTGGCGCTGATCGCGTCGACGGCGCTCGCCACGTTCCGGTCGATCAGCGACGGCCGCGAAAGGCCGTGTTCCAGGGAACCGTCGGCCCGCCGCGGGGTCAGCACGACCGAGCGCCGGTCCCCGCCGTCGGCGGCCGAGACCAGCACGACGCTGCTCTTGCCCGAGCCCTGCTGCGAGACGTTCCCGCTGTTCGCGGCGTCACGCAGCACGGCGAGAACGGCATCGCCGACGGCGGCCCGAGGCTCGTTCGCCGTCCCGCTGACGACCACGACGACCCGGTCCCCACCACTGGGGACGACGTTGCGCGCGGGCACCGCACAGCCACTCAAGAAGGCGCCGGCGGCCATCAGCCCGGCAAATGCCACCCGAGTGACACGTGCGGGGCGTGACGTCGCGTTCCGCAGGTTGAGCGAGGTGTTCTGAAGCTGCATGACGACCTCCCGAAGGTCGGTGGCGCCACTTCAGGTTGGCATTTGCCCTGTAACGATGTCAATTGACAATGCGATGACATCAAGAAGTGGTCCCAGGTCGACGCCCTTTGTGTGATCAGCGAGCGCCGAACGCCGGACCCAAACGGACCGAATGGAGCAACTTCGCGGCCGGGTTGCGACGGGTGGCGGGACCGCGACGCGCAAGTGCCATGCGGAGAAGGGCAAGTGACATCCGAGGGGTAGGCTGAGGCGATGGCGAGATACGACGCCACCGTCGAGGGCGTCCGGAGCGTCTTCCTCAAGCTGAGGACGCGCAGCGGGCTCACCGTCGAGCGCCTCGACGCGACCGAGGTCGACGTCCGGCTGCTCGCCGAACTCCCCGCCGTCCGCCGCCGCGTCCGCGAGACCGGCGCGTCCGAGGGCGAAGCGATCGTCGACGTCGTGACCGCGGCCGTCGCCGCGCTCGACCCGGCCGACCTCCTGATCGCCGACGCCGCGCTGGCCCTCGGTGTCCTCCGCGCGCGCGTGGGCGAGCGCCCCGAGGTCGAGCGGCTGTACGCCGACGACCTGGGGGAGCGCCGCCGGGCGCTGGCCGACGGGTGGGACGCCCTGCACGCGCTGGTCGGCGTCTCGAGCGAGTACCCGCCGCCGACCGTCCGCAGCCTGCGCGGCTCCATCGAGACCCGGACCCTGGGCGTGCTGGCCGAACGCTGCGCCCACGACGTCGAGCCGGTGGTGGCCGAGCCCGCCGTCGACACCGTGGGGTCCGTCGTGGTGGTCGGCAGCGCGGTGACCGACCACGTCGTGGTTTCGGACGAGCTGCCCGACGTCGGCGAAGCCGTCCAAGCGCAGTCCTTCGACGTGCACCCGGGTGGCAAGGGTCTTCTCCTCGCGGTGGCCGGGCGGCGCCTCGGCCTCGACGCGAAGCTCGTCACCGCGATCGGCGGCGACTCCCAGGCCCAGGACCTGCTGCAGTTCATGCGCAAGGAAGGCCTGTCGACCGCGCTGGTCAAGGAGACCCCCGGCGTCGCCAACCCGCGGGCGCTGGTGCTCGTCAGCCAGACCGGCGAGACCCGGTACCTCGGCTGGATGAACAAGGACGACGTCTCGCTGTCCAGAGAGGACCTGCGCGCGCCGCGGGTCCGGGACGCGATGGCCGAAGCGGACGCCGTGCTCGTCACGCTCGAACCGCCGATGGACACGATCAAGTGGGCGCTCTCGTCGGCGGCCGCGCAGCCGCGGAAACCCTTGGTGCTGCTGCAGGCTTCGCCGCCCCGCGGGGCTCCGCAGCAGCTCTACCGGCTGCTGCGCGGGGTCGACTACCTGGTCGGCCGCGAAGGCGAGCTGCGCCGGCTGCTGTCCGATCCGGACAGTCCACAATCACTCGACGACCTCGCCCGGTCGCTGCTCGCACTCGGGGTGGGCGCCGTCTGTGTCGTGGAGAATTTTGGTTGTAGTATCCGCTCGAGCGTGATCTCCCGCGACATCGAGGGCCCGCCGGTCCCGCTCGACGACGCACCAGGCGTCCGCGAAGCTTTTTCCGCGGCGCTCATCCAAAAACTCATTCAAGAGGGTGCCGGCCGGAGCCGCGAGGAAGCCCTGCACTGGGCGATCGCGGCGATGGCGACGAACCCGACTCTCGACGAGATCGCCGACTCGATGCCGGGTCTCGAGGAGGTCGAGCGCACCCTCGAGACCGACCAGAGCCTGGAGACCCCGTGACCGGAGCAGTGGTGCACCAGCTGGAGGGAGCGGAGGGGGCGTTCCGCGCGATCGTCCTCGACGGCGGGCCCGAGTGGATGAACCCGCCGAGCGCGGCGGTCTACGGCGAGCCGTCGGACGGGTGTCCCGTCCGCGTCCACTCCCGGTGCCTCTACGGCGAAATCTTCGAGTCCACGAACTGCGACTGCCGGTGGCAGCTGCAGGAGTCCCTCCGCATCATCCGGAGGCACGGCTCGGGCGTGCTGGTGTACCTCGACCAGGAGGGGCGCGGCGCGGGCCTGTTCGCGAAAGCGGCGGGGTACGAGCTGTCGCAGCGGAAGAACCTGGACACCTTCGCGAGCTACGCCGAACTCGGGTACAAGGCCGACAGCCGGTCCTACGCGGCTGCGGCGGCCCTGCTGACGCAGTTCGGGCTCACCTCGGTGCAGCTGCTGACCAACAACCCCGACAAGATCTCGGCGCTCGAAGCGGCGGGCATCAGAGCGGAGATGCGCCAGCTGGTGCAGCCGGACCCGAGCACGGAGACGGTCCGGTACCTCGCGGCCAAGGAAGTCCACGGGCACGCGATCCTGCCGCGCCCCGCCTGAGCCTCCCGTGTCGATTCCGGGTCCGCCCGTTCGACGCACCGGTGACCACACCCGGACAAGGGAGGAACCCATGACCCTGCTCGCAGGCAAGAACGCCGTCGTCTACGGCGCCGGCGGCCGGATCGGCTCGGCCGTCGCCGCCGCGTTCGCCGAGGAGGGCGCCACCGTTTTCCTCGCCGGGCGGACCCTCGCGCGGCTGGAGGAGGTCGCCGGGCGGATCCGGGACGCCGGTGGGGCGGCCGAGACCGCCGAGGTCGACGCGCTCGACGAGCGGGCCGTCGACGAGCACGCCGACGCCGTCGCCGCGCGGGGTGGGCTGCACGTTTCGTTCAACCTCATCGCGCACGGCGACGTCCAGGGCACGCCGCTGGCCGACATGGCGCTCGCGGACTACGAACGGCCGGTGCTGACCGCCGTGCGCACGCAGTTCCTGACCGCCCGGGCGGCGGCGCGGCACATGATCCCGCAGCGCTCGGGCGCGATCCTGCTGTTCGGCGGCGCGGGGGACCCCGTGCGCGAGTTCCCCGTCGGCGGGCTGCAGGTGGCTTTCCACGCGCTCGAGGCGATGCGCCGCCAGCTCGCCGCCGAGCTGGGGCCGCACGGGATCCGGACGGTGACGCTGCGGACGGGCGGCATCACCGAGGTGCTCCCGGCCGGGTTCCCGGGCCGCGACAAGATCGAGGAGAGCATCGTGGGCCAGACGATGCTCGGCCGCGCGGCCACCCTCGCCGACGTCGGCGCGGTCGCGGCGTTCGTGGCGTCGGACCGGGCCCGCACGATGACGGCGGCCACGGTCAACGTCAGCTGCGGCGCGCTGGTCGACTAGCGGCGGGACGAGATCTGCTGGACCGCCCAGGCGTTGCCGTCCGGGTCGGTGAAGTTCACGAAGCCCACGTTGTCGAGGTCGGCCTTGCCGTCCCACGGGCCCGTGCCGACGACCTGGATCTCCCCGGCGTCCACGCCGCGTTCGAGCAGTTCCGCGTGCGCCTTCGGGAGGTCCTTGACGACGAGCTGCAGCCCCTTCATCGACCCCGGCGGCATGTCCGGGACCGCGCCCTTGCCGATCACCACCGAGCAGCCCGAGCCCGGCGGGGTCAGCTGGACGATCCGGACGCCTTCCGCGGGCGCCACGTCGTGGTCGAGCTTGAAGCCGAGCTGATCGGCGTAGAAGGCCTTGGCGCGGTCGATGTCGGACACCGGCACCACGACCACTTCGAGCGTCCAGTCCATAGGCGTCACGCTACTCGGCCGAAGCCTCCCGCTGCTCGACGACGAGGCGCTGGTGCCGGGCCGCGCGGACCCGGTCACCGCAGGTCGTGGAGCACCAGCGGCGGCGGGCGTGCTCGCGGAAGAAGAAGCGGACGCAGCCGTGGGCCTCGCACGGGCGGACCAGCCGGCCGAGGTCGCCGCCGACGACGTCGATCGCGTCGCGGGCCAGTGCCGCCACGGCCTCGTCGACGGTGCCCGGCCGGGTGCTGCGCCACTCGCGCCGCGGCCCGTCCCGCCAGGTGAGCTGGGGCGCGGCGGCGTCGGCGCGGGCGGCCGCGTTCACCGCCGTCACGGCGGCGGCGTCGGGGACGCGGTCTTCCGCCAGCGCGGCCAGCAGCTCGCGGACGGCGCCCCGGAGTTCGCCCAGGCGGGCGACGTCGGCCGGGCCCAGGTCCGCGGCCACCAGGTCGTGCCGGCGCAGCCAGCCGGCGGCGCCGCGCGGTCCGGCGAGGTCGTCGACTTCGCCGGTGGCGCTCAAGCGCCGGGTGTTGACCAGCGCCAGCGCGGGCGAGCGCTCCTCGCCGGGTGCCGCAGTGACCACGTTCGCCTCCCGAGTCCGGTGCCCAGTTTCCCGTGCCCGTTGACAGCCTACCTGTCTCATGGATAAATAAAAAAGTAACCATGAGACGTGAGGAGACACTGATGGTCACCGTGCACCACCGCCACGCCACCGTTGCCGGGCACCGGCTGTTCTACCGGGAGGCCGGGCCCGCGGACGCGCCCACGATCGTGCTGCTCCACGGGTTCCCGACGAGCTCGCACATGTTCCGCCACCTGATCCCGGCGCTGGCCGACCGCTACCACGTCGTCGCGCCCGACTACCTGGGCTCGGGCGCGTCGGACGCCCCTTCGGTGGCCGAGTTCACCTACACCTTCGACGCACTCGCCGACCTCACGCTCGGCCTGCTCGACGAGCTCGGCCTGAGCCGCTTCGCGCTCTACATCCAGGACTTCGGCTCCCCGGTCGGCCTGCGCATCGCGGCCGGCCACCCCGAGCGGGTGACGGCGATCGTCACGCAGAACGGCAACGCCTACGTCGAAGGGCTGGGCGCCGGCCTGCCGCAGAAACTCGCCGCGGGCACGCTGACCGAGGACGACCTGCGGGCCATGGTCACGCTGGAGGCCACCAAGGCGCAGTACCTCGACGGCGCACCCGACCCGTCGCTGGTCAGCCCGGACGTCTGGATCCACGACCAGGCCCTGCTCGACCGCCCCGGCGCCGCGGAGATCCAGATGGCGCTGCTCGCGGACTACCACCACAACATCGGCGTGTACCCGAAGTTCCACGAGTACTTCCGCACCAGCGGCGTCCCGCTCCTCGCGGTCTGGGGCGGCAACGACGAGATCTTCATCGCCGACGGCGCCCGCGCCTACGCCCGCGACCTGCCCGAGGCGGAGATCCACCTGCTCGACGCGGGGCACTTCGCGCTGGAGACGCACCTCGACGCGATCGCCGGCTACGTCCGCGGCTTCCTGGGGCGGGTGCTGGGCTAGGAGGCCTGGGCGGTGATCGAGCCGTTGCCGCCGCCTCAGCAAAGCGGTGGCCGGCGGTGGCGGGATCACCGCCAAGTCATCAACGCGATCCTGTGGAAACTCCGCACCGGCGCGCCGTGGCGAGACCTGCCCGACCGTTACGGACCGCGGAAAACCGCGCACGAACGATTGCGGCTGTGGACCGAAGACGGCACCTGGGACAAGATCCTCGACCGGGTGATCGTCAAAGACGACGCCGTCGGCGACCTGGAGTGGATCATCTCGGTCGGGTCCAGCGTGGTCCGGGCGCACCAGCATGCTGCGGGCGCCCGGAAAAATGGGGCTGCGGCGACGGGATCGAAGCCCTCGCCTGCGATGGGGAAGGACTCGGCCGGTCCCGCGGCGGATTGAGCACGAAGATCCACCTCGCCGTCGAGGGGCGGGGCCTGCCGATACGGATCCTGCTCACCCCAGGCCAAGCCGGCGACAACCCGCAGTCGCCGCCGCTGTTGGATGGCATCAGTGTCGCCCGGCTCGGGCCTGGGCGTCCGCGGTGCCGGCCGGAGACGGTGATCGCGGAGCGCGATGACCAGATCGCCCGCCGTCGCCAAGGCTTCCGCGGCGGGCGACCAGCAGCCTTCGATGCCGAGGTCTACAGGCAGCGCAACGTGGTGGAACGCTGCTTCAACCGGCTCAAGCAGTTCCGTGACCTAGCCACCCGCTACGCAAAACGCGCCGCCTACTGCCAGGCTGAACTCACCATCGCCGCGATCGTACTTCGGCTCCGATGATTTACAGGACAGCTCCTAACCGCCGAGGAGGCGCGAAAGGGCGTCCCGCGCTTTCGCGTCCTTCTCCGCCAACGCGGTCAGCTCCCGCGCCAGTGCCGCGAGCCAGTCGTCGACCGTGGCTTCCTTGCGGCTGATCACCACGCCGCGGACCACCTGGTGGATCTCCGCCGCGACGCCGCCGTGCGGGGCCGCCGTCAGGACCAGGACCCGGTCCGGCGTGGTGACGCGCACCGCGACCGCCTGGCCGGTGCGGCCCGCGACGCGGTCGGCGAACGTGCGCCGCCGGTCGATCTCCACCATGCCCGGCGGCAGCGCGCTGCCCAGCGTCTCGGACAGGACCCGCTGGTAGGACTCGACGTCCGCGCGGTCCGTGCGCAGGGCCGCAGCCACCAGGTGGAAGTCCAGCTCGGCGCCCATCAGTCGGTGAGGGGCAGCACGAGCTGCGGTTTGGCGATGCGGTGGTCGGCGCGCAACGGCTTGACCGCCGTGCCGATCGCGAAGAACTCCGTCGTGTGCCCGCCCCAGCGGTGCGGCAGCGAAAGCAGCTGCACGCCGACGATGCCCTCCGCCGCCAGCTGTTCCGCTTCCGCCTGCATGCGCGACATCGCGAGCTCGCGCGCGTCGTACAACGCCTCGGTGTACTGCGGGATCTCGACGTTCTGGCCGATGTTGCCGACCAGCTGCCGGAACCGCTGGTGCGCGATGTGGTAGACGCACGTTCCCATCACCATGCCCAGCGGCGCGTACCCGGCCTGCACCAGCGTCCAGAAGTCCTGCCCGGACAGGTCCGAGGTGAACGGTTTCCCGGTGTTGTTGCGCCACTCGCCGGGTTCGTCGGCCTTGACCGCCGTGCCGACGGCGATGAACTCGGCGAGGTCGCTGCCGAACTCCTTGAACTCGATCTCCAGCCGGACCGCGACGATGCCGTCGGCGCCGAGGACGTCCGCCTCCGCCTCCATCCGCGCCATCGCGAGCTCGCGGGCGTGGTACATCGCCTGGGAAAGCCGGTCCAGCTCCTGGTTCTTGTTCCACCGCCCCACCTGGAACCCGACGTGGTAGACGCTCGAGCCGAGCACCAGCCCGAGCGGCCGGAAACCGGCTTCGCGCACGAGGAGGAACTCGTTGACGCTCAGGTCGGAGGTGAACAGACCGGCCTTCCCGCCGGGCCGCATTTCGGCGAGCCGGCGCATCGCATCCTCGGGGATGTGCTGCGCGGCGGGGTCCGCGGTGGTCACGAAGCCTCCTTCAGGAACGGTTCAACGGCAGGATCTTGAGCGCGCTCGTCGGTGCGGCGCGGCCGGGGTGGAAGCGGGCGATCGCGGTGCCGGTCACGGTGGCGATGCCGGCCACCGCGATCTCCTGCACCGGCCACGTCCGCAGCGTCAGGCGGGAGACGATGCCGCCGTCGGCGCCGCTTTCGCGGATCCCGCGGGCGAACTCCGCGCGAGCCGCGCCGCGGACCTCGTTGACGACGTGGGTGGGCAGGTCGACTTCGGTGTTGCCGGCCCAGACCGACGTCTGGTTCTGCATGTTGTAGTCGTACTTCGCGCGCCCGGCGACGCCGATCACCAGGCGTGCGGGCACCCAGCCGGCCTGCATCAGCTTCCCGACGTCCTGGCCCGGCAGCTCGGTGGTGAACAGCCGCCCCGGCCGCTGCCGGGTGTCGGCGCGCACGGCCGTGCCCAGCGCGGTGAACTCCCGCATGACGTCGTCGAGCGAGGTGAGCGTGAGGGTGATGCCGAGGACCCCGTCGGCCCCGATCGCTTCCGCTTCCTGCCCGAGCCGGTCGAGCGCGATCCGGTAGCCCTCGCGCAGCGCCCCGGAAAGCAGCTCGACCTGGTCGGCGGCGGCCCAGGAAGCGGCTCCCGGCCAGCCGGCGCGCTGCACGACGCAGCCCATGACCTCGCCGACGGGGGAGAAGCCCGCGACTTCGGCGCCGACCGCGCCGGGCACGCTCAGCAGCGACGTCGTCAAGCCGGACGCGGCGAAGCGCTCGACGCGTTCCCGCGCCACGGGCGGCAGGCCACGACCGTCCCAACCGGGCACTGCGGACCTCCTTCGACCGGGCTCTTTTCCCATCGTGGCACGAATCCGCGGGAGCGCGCGGACCGAGCACGGGTATGTCCGGAAGGTCCGGTCAACGCCAGCCGTCTTCGCCGAAGCCGAGGGTGACCGGGCCGCGGCGGATCCCCGCCACCGTCTCCGACGGCAGCACCTCGTCCAGGAACCCGAAGTCCGGCCGCCGATGCCGCGCGTGCCACTGCGCGATCTCGTGCCAGCCCGGGGCGGCGAGCGCGCCCCCGAAGTGCTGGACCGACAGGCTCGCCGTCAAGCACGCGAAGCGCAGCCGCTCGGCCAGGGGCCAGCCCGTCAGCGTCGCGGCGACGAACCCCGCCCCGAAGACGTCGCCCGCGCCCGTCGCGTCGAGGACGTCGACCGGCAGGGCCCCGACCGCCGCCGTTTCGCCCGTCGTGCCGTCGACCGCCAGCACGCCGTCGCCGCCGCGGGTGATCACCGCGATCGGGACCAGGTCCGCCAGCTTCGCCAGCGCCGCTTCCGGGGTAG
The DNA here is from genome assembly GCF_023008405.1 of Amycolatopsis sp. FBCC-B4732. NCBI lineage: Bacteria > Bacillati > Actinomycetota > Actinomycetes > Pseudonocardiales > Pseudonocardiaceae > Amycolatopsis > Amycolatopsis sp. FBCC-B4732. Next base: position 6,815,290 of record NZ_CP095376.1, on the reverse strand, counting down.
CCGTGCGGGTGTAGGCCATCGCTTCGACGTCGTTCGGCAGGAACGCGTGGCAGCACCCCAGCTGGTCGAGCAGCGCCGCCGACCACGCCTCGGACGGGTCCCAGCCCACGTCGGCGAAGACGAGGCTGCCGGCCTGGTGCGTGTCGTGGACCCACTCCGCCGTGTCGAGGCCGATGTGCACGACCGTCGCGCGGCTCGGCGGCGGCGAGCCCGCCAGCTCCGCGACCGGGACGGGCGGCGCGTGGCCGTGGGTGATCATCGCGCGGTCGCCGGCGTAGGCGAGGGAAACCGTCACGGGGGAGTGCCACTCGGGGAACTGCCGCGAGCGGGACAGGTCGATGTGCTCCTGCCGCGAAAGGACGTCCCAGCAATAACGCCCGTAGACGTCGGTGCCGAACGCGGCCGCCAGCGACGTCCGCAGGCCGAGGCGGCTCAGCGCGACGGCGAAGTTCGCGATCCCGCCCGGTCCGGAGCCCATCCCGCCCGTCCACACCTCCGTGCCCGGCGCCGGTGGTTGTTCGAGGCCGGTGAACACCAGGTCGAAGAACAGCGGGCCGGAGAGGAAGACATCGGTCTCGGGTACGGGCTCAGCCGGCACGGGCGCCTCCACGAGTTTTGCGCAACTGTGCGCACGAGAGTGCGTCAACCACGCAGTTTTCGCAAGATCTGCGCATTCTTGACCGGGAAGTGCGCGAGTTTGACTGCTATGGTCGCCGGATGTTGCCCCAGCGGCGCCACGAGCTGATCCTGCGGGCCCTCCGCGCGGAGGGCCCGGCGCCGGTCGGCGTGCTGGCCGAGCGGCTCGGCGTCAGCCACGCCACCGTGCGCCGCGACCTGGTGCGGCTCGACCGCGAAGGCCGGCTGACCCGGGTCCACGGCGGCGCGATGGCGGCGGCCGGCGACGGCGAGCCGTTCGCGCCCGCCGCCGACCACGCCGACGAGAAGGAAGCCGTCGCCCGGCGCGCGGCCGCGCTGGTCGCCGACGGCGACACCGTGCTCCTCGACGTCGGCACCACCGCGCACCGGCTGGCGCGGCACCTGCGCGACCGCCCGCTGACCGTGATCACCAGCAGCCTCGCCGTCTACGAGGAGCTGAAGGACGCCGCCGACGTCGAACTCGTCCTGCTCGGCGGCGTCGTCCGGCGCGGGCAGCACTCGATGGTGGGGTTCCTGACCGAGGACGCGCTGCGCCAGGTGCGCGCCGGCACCGTGTTCCTCGGCGCGAGCGGCGTCCGCGGCGACGGCCACGTGATGGACTCGACGGTCGTCGAAGTGCCGGTGAAGCGCGCGATGGTCGCCGCGGCCGACCGGGTGGTGCTGCTCGCCGACGCGGGCAAGTTCCCCGGGACGGGCCTGGCGAAGGTCTGCGGGCCGGACGCGCTCGACGTCGTCGTCACCAGCGCCGGGGCCGACGGACCGACCTGCGCCAGGCTGGCCGACGCCGGGGTCGAGGTGCTGCGGTGAGGCTCGCGATCCTCGGCGGCGGCGGGTTCCGCGTACCGCTGGTGCACGGCGCGCTGCTGCGCGACGGCGGCGTCACGGACCTGGTGCTGCACGACGTCGACGCCGGGCGGCTCGCCGCGATCGAACGGGTCCTCGCCGAACAGGCCACCGGGGTGCCCGGCGCGCCGCGGGTGCGGGTAACGACCGAGCTGGCCACCGCACTGTCCGATGTGGACTTCGTGTTCTCGGCCATCCGGGTCGGCGGGCTGCGCGGCCGGCGGCTGGACGAACAGCTCGCGCACGCGGAAGGCGTACTGGGCCAGGAAACCGTCGGCGCGGGCGGGATCGCCTACGGCCTGCGGACGGTTCCGGTCGCGGTCGAGCTGGCGCGGCTGATCGGCGAGCTGGCGCCCCGCGCGTGGGTCATCAACTTCACGAACCCGGCGGGCCTGGTCACCGAAGCGATGGCCGCGCACCTCGGCGGCCGGGTCATCGGCATCTGCGATTCGCCGGTGGGGCTGTGCCGCCGCGCTGCCGGCGCGCTCGGCATCGACCCGGCGACGGCGTGGTTCGACTACGCGGGCCTCAACCACCTGGGCTGGCTGCGCGCGGTCCGCGTCGGCGGCGAGGACGTCCTGCCGCGGCTGCTCGCCGACGCCCGGGCGCTGGAGTCGTTCGAGGAGGGGAAGCTCTTCGGCGCGCCCTGGCTGCGCGCGCTCAGGGCCGTGCCGAACGAGTACCTGCACTATTACTACTTCGCGCGGGAAGCGGCCGGCTCGGCGTCCCGCGGCGCGCTTCTCCTCGAGCAGCAACGGGATTTCTACGCGGAACCCTCGCTGGCGTCGTGGGACCGCACGCGCTTGGAGCGCGAAGCGACCTATATGGCCGAAACGCGGGACGGCGAGCGCGACGACCTCGAGGGCGGCGGCTACGAGAACGTCGCCTTGGCGCTGATGCGCGCCATCGCGTTCGGCGAACGCGCGAACCTGATCCTCAACGTGCGCAACGGAACCGCGCTCCCGGGCGTGCCGGAAGACGCGGTCGTCGAGGTACCGTGCGTCGTCGACGCGAACGGCGCGCACCCGCTCGCCGTCTCACCGCTGCCCGGCCACGCACTGGGCCTGGTGACGGCGATCAAGGCCGTCGAGCGCGCGGTGCTGGAGGCGGCGACGACCGGTTCGCGGGAGGCGGCGCTGCGGGCGTTCGCGCTGCACCCGCTGATCGACTCGGTGTCAGTGGCGCGGCGGCTGCTCGACGCGTACACCGCCGCCCACCCGGAACTCGGTTACCTGGCTTAGACCGCGGCCATCGCGTTGAACTCCGCTTCGGCTTCGGTCCGCTCGGTGTACAGCGACCACGCCTTGTCGGCGATGTCGTCCGGGTTCAGTGTCCCGGCGGTGAAGCCGTGGTCCTGCGAAGTGAACACGCGGTGGATGTCGCCGCGCTCGATGAGGCCGCCGATCGTGAGGGTGCCGGCGTAGATGCCCTTTTCGCGCAGGGCCGCGTGCAGCGTCAGGACGTACATGCGCAGCGCCGCCGACGCCGGGGCGAGGGTGCCCAGCATCGGCATCGGGTGCTTGCCGCTCAGGCCGCCGGCGAAGAGCAGGGCGCCCGAGCCGCGTTCCAGCATCGGCGGCAGCGCCGCTCGCACCAGGTTCGCGGCCGGGAGCATGAAGTTCTCGAACGGCGTGCGCAGGTCCTCGGGGCCGGCTTCGGTGAGCGGCTTGATGCCCGGGCCGGCGGTCGCGTCGGCCGGGCCGAAGTACACCGTGTCGATCTCGCCGGCGTCGGCGGTGATCCGGACGAGTACGTCCCGGAGCTGCGCTTCGTCGGTGACGTCGGCGGTGTAGGTGTGCGTGGGGATCCCGGCCAGTGCCTCGCGGTAGGCGTCGTGCCGCGTGGCGGTGCGGGAAACCAGCGCCGTCGTAAAGCCTTCGCGGCCGAAGCGGCGGGCGATCGACAGGCCGAGCCCGGGGCCGACACCCAGGACGGCGATCACTTTGGTCAAGGGGAACCTCCAGGTGAGCGAAAATTGAGACTGTCCTCAAGTTAGCCGTAAGTTGAGACAGGCGTCAACTTCGTTTGCGGCGAATGTCCTCACGGGTTGGGGCCACTGGCCGAACGGCGACGGCCGAGGCTGCTCCAAGCGGGTAGAACATGTTTCAGTTTCGCGGCCGTGCCGACACGATGACCTTCGCCGTTCCGCGAGCGAGGAGTGCGTCATGGATGCCGACCTGACCCGCCGCCAGATCCTGCGCGGCACCGCCGCCGGAGCCGGCCTCGCGGCGACGTCCGCGCTCGCCGCGCCTTCACCCGCGAACGCGGCGCAGGTGGGCGAGTACGACGTCGTCGTGGTCGGCTCCGGCGCGGCGGGCATGACCGCCGCGCTGACGGCCGCCAAGCGCGGGCTGAGCGTCGTCGTGCTCGAGAAGGCGCCGACGTTCGGCGGTTCCGCGGCCCGCTCCGGCGCCGGCATCTGGATTCCGAACAACCCCGTGCTGCTCGCCGCCGGTGTTCCGGACACGCCGGCGAAGGCCGCGCAGTACCTCGCCGCCGTCGTCGGGCCCGATGTGCCGGCCGCGCGCCAGGAAGCGTTCCTGCGCAACGGTCCCGCGATGATCTCGTTCGTGCTGGCGAACAGCCCGTTGCGGTTCCGGTTCATGGACGGCTACAGCGACTATTACCCGGAGCTCCCCGGCGGACTGCCGAACGGGCGCTCGATCGAGCCGGACCAGTTCGACGGCACCCTCCTCGGCGCGGAACTGGCGCACTTGAACCCGCCCTACCTGGCCACGCCCGCCGGGATGGTCGTGTTCAGCACGGACTACAAGTGGCTCAACCTCGCCGCGGTCAACGCCAAGGGTGCCGCGGTCGCCGCCGCCTGCCTGGCCCGCGGCACGGCCGCCGCGATCGCCGGGCAGAAACCGCTCACCATGGGGCAGTCCCTCGCCGCCGGGCTGCGGGCCGGGCTGCTCGCGGCGAACGTGCCGGTGTGGCTGAACACCCCGCTCGTCGACCTGAACATCGAAGCTGGCGCGGTCACCGGGGTTCTGGTGCCGCAGGGGCTGGTCCGGGCGCGGCGCGGCGTGATCGTCGGCACGGGCGGGTTCGAGCACAACGCCGGCATGCGCGCGCAGTACCAGCGTCAGCCGATCAGTACGGATTGGACGGTCGGCGCGAAGGAGAACACCGGCGACGGCATCCGCGCCGGCCAGCGCGCCGGCGCCGCGCTCGACCTGATGGACGACGCGTGGTGGGGCCCGGCCATCCCGGTTCCCGGCGACCCGTACTTCTGCCTGGCCGAGCGGACCCTGCCCGGCGGGCTGCTGGTCAACCAGGCGGGACAGCGGTTCGTCAACGAAGCCGGGCCCTACAGCGACGTCGTGCACACCATGTACGACAAGAACCCGGCCGCGCCGGACATCCCCGCGTGGCTGATCGTCGACCAGAACTACCGGAACCGGTACCTGTTCCGCGACCTCCTGCCGCTGCTGCCGTTCCCGGACTCCTGGTACGCGGCGGGCGCGGTGTTCAAGGCGTCGACGATCCAGGGTCTCGGCACGCAGATCGGCGTGCCGCCCGCCGCGTTGAAGTCCACTGTGGACCGATTCAACGGGCTCGCCCGGTCCGGCGTGGACACCGACTTCCATCGCGGCGCGAGCGCGTACGACCACTACTACACGGATCCGCTGGTGCTGCCCAACTCCTGCCTCGCGCCGCTGTGGGCGCCGCCGTACTACGCGCTGCGGATCGTTCCCGGCGACCTCGGCACGAAGGGCGGCATGCGCACGGACGCCCGGGCGCGCGTGCTGCGCCCGGACGGCACGGTGATCCCCGGCCTGTACGCGGCCGGCAACGCGAGCGCTGCGGTGATGGGCCACAGCTACGCCGGCGCGGGCTCGACCATCGGCCCGGCGATGACGTTCGGCTACATCGCCGCGAACGACGTCTAGAACTCCTTTTCCACCAAGGGAAGCACCTCGGTACCCAGCAGTTCGATGGCCTTCATGACTTCGGCGTGCGGGACGCCGGACCAGTCCATCTGCATCGCGTAGCGGTCGGCGCCGGTCAGCTTGCCGACCTCGATCAGCCGCTCGGCGATCTCCTGCGGGCTGCCGACGAACAACGCCTGGGCTTCGTGGGTGTACTGGTCGTACTCGGCGCGGGTCGGGACGGCCCAGCCGCGGGCGCGAGCGCCGTACTTCATGGTCTCGAGCCAGTACGGGTAGAACGTTTCCTTGGCGTCCTGCGAGTTCGGTGCGAGGAAACCGATCGCGCCCATGGTGACGTGCAGGTCTTCGCGCTCGTGCTCGCCGGCCTCACCGGCCTGGCGGTAGAGGTCGACGAGCGGGGCGAAGCGCTCGGGACGGCCGCCGATCACCGCGTACACGACGGGCAGGCCGAGCAGCCCGGCGCGGATCGACGACTCGGGGTTGCCGCCGGTGCCGATGGAGATGCGCAGCCTCCTGTGGTACGGGCGCGGCAGGATTCGCGCGTTGTCCAGCGGCGGGCGGAACTTGCCCGACCAGGTCAGCGGGTCTTCGCGGTCGATGCGGAGCAGCAGCGCGAGCTTCTCTTCGAACAGGTCGTCGTAGTCGCCGAGATCGTTGCCGAACAGCGGGAACGACTCGGTGAACGACCCGCGCCCGGCGAGCAGCTCGGCGCGGCCGTGGCTGAGCTGGTCGAGCGTGGTGAACTGCTGGTAGACGCGGACCGGGTCCTCGGTGCTGAGGACGGTCACGGCGGAGCTCAGCGTGATCTGGTTCGTGACGCTCGCCGCGGCGGCCAGGACGGTGCCGGGGTTCGAGATCGCGTACTGGTCGAGGTGGTGTTCGCCGAGGCCGTAGAAGCCGAGGCCCAGCTCGTCGGCGAGCTTGATCCGCTCGAGGGTGTTGGCCAGCGTCCGCGCGACGGACGGCTGGTCGCCGGTGTGCGGGTCCGGCGTGCGGTCGCCGAAGCTGTAGATGCCGAGTTTCATACGACGCTCAACTACTTTGCGGGTGGATTCGTTCCCGCGCCGTACCGGGCCTGGATGGCCTCGAGGTTCCGTTCGGACAGCCGCAAGGCCGCGGCGCGCAGGCTCAGGCCGTCGAGGGTGGCGAGCTCGAACACGGCGGTGACCAGCTCGCGCATGCGGCCGCGGACCTTGTCGAACGCCTCACCGGCGTCCGCGCCGACGTCGCCGAAGAGCGTCCACCACCACCAGGAGTTGGTCGCCGAGTTGGCCACGAAGTCCGGGACCACCGGGATGCCGCGGGCGTCGAGGCGGGCTTCGGCGTCCGCGGTGACGGGCATGTTCGCGGCCTCGACGACGAGTTTCGCGCCGATCCGGGCCTGGTTGTCGCTGTCGACGCAGTAGGAGATCGCGGCCGGCACCAGCACTTCGGCGGGTACGTCCAGCCACGCTTCCGGCGGCAGGAGCTCGTCGCCGGGCTTGAGGTGGTCGCGGTCGATCCCGCCGAAGCGGTCGCGGTGCCGCAGCAGGTGTTCGACGTCGAGCCCGGCGGGGTTGGCGACGACCCCGCGGACGTCCGAGACCCCGACGACCGGCAGCCCGGCCTCGGCGAGGAACCGGGCGGTGGCCCCGCCCATCGACCCGAACCCCTGCACGACGGCCCGGCGCGGCCCGGTGTGGCCGAGCAGTTCGAGCCCGGTCAGCGTGGCTTGCGCGACGCCGAGGCCGCCGACCAGCTCGTCGAGCCCCAGCCCGCCGACTTCGATCCGGAAGGCGTCGGCGAGCCGGGCCGTCGCCGCTTCGCGGTCTTCGAGCAGCGGGTAGACGGCCTGGACGGGGCTGAGCAGCCCGATCTCGGCGATGACGCCGTCGATGACGTCCTGGCGCAGGCCCAGGTCTTCGCCCATGGTCCAGTAGCGTTCGATCAGCGGCCGCATGGCGTGCAGGTAGCGGGCGACGACGTCGCGGGCGCGCTCGTCGTACGGGTCGAAGTCGATGCCGCCCTTGGCGCCGCCGAGGGGGACGTACCGGCCGGCGGGGTCGTAGTTGAGGCCCTCTTTGAGCGTCATGCCGCGGGCGAGGCCGCGGACTTCGAAGAGGCTGCAGCCGCGGCGCATCCGGAGGCCCCCGCTGGCGACGCCCCGCACGAGCCGGTCGATCACGAGGTACCCGCGGCAGCCGGTGACGGGATCGGTCCAGGCGACTTCGAGCAGGGCGGTCACGAGCCGAGTTCCCGTGCGACGGCTTGTCCGACCCAGCGGGCGCAGTCGGCCTCGGTGACGGTCCCGGTCCGGGCGACGACCTGGACGGCCAGCCCGTCGAGCAGGCTTGTGAGGCGCCACGCGGCGCCGTGCGGGTCTTCGCATGTGAAGACCCCGGCGGCAACGCCTTCGGTGATCAGCGCGACGACGGCGTCCCGCCACCTTTTGTCGAGCCGTTGCAGGACGGCTCGTAGTTCGTGGTCCCGCATGGCGGCGGCTTGCGCTTCGATCCAGAGCTGCCAGTTGTGGGCGGGATTGGCGGGGCCGTAGAGGGTGAGGACGGCGTTGAGGCGGGTTTCGACTCCGCCGCCCCGGTTCAGTTCGTCGCGGAGGGTGGCGAGGGCGGTTTCGGTGGCTTGGCGGAAGGCTTCGATGATGAGGGCTTCGAGGGTGCCGAAGTGGTAGAAGACCAGCGCGGTGCTGACGTCGAGAGCTTTGGCCACGTCGGCGGCTCGGACACCGGCGATCCCTCGCTCGCGGATCTGCTGGAGCGCGGCTTTGACGATCTCCTCTCGCCGGACAGCGACCGCCTTGCGCATCATGCGGCTCACGGTACCGAGGGATGCCGGTGTGGGGAGGCGACGAAGGACGGGTTTGGCGGTGGGCTCGGGGTGGTGGGCCGGCCGGGAAGGGGGGCTTTGGTCCGGGATGGGGTTTTGCATGCGCGAGCCCGCCGGCGGGCCACGGGGGTGGTCTGCCGGCGGGCTTGGTCTCGCACTGATGTGGTCGCGGGGTGGGCTGGGGTGCGGCGGCCTGGCTGCGGAGCGGGGCTGAGCGGATGGTGCTGGCGCCCTGGCGGACTCGGGCTGTCGGGGCGGGGGCCGGTCGGCGGGAAGCGGAGCGCCCGGTGGGCGGGGCTGTCGGGGCGGCGGGCTGGTTGCTGGAGAGGGGGCCGGCCGGTGTGGGGCGGCCGCCTCGGCGGGGTGGGGTGTTGGGCGGCGGGCCGGCCGGTCGGGATAGGGCGAGCCGAGCTTGTGCGGCCGGTGCCTCGGTGGGAGGGGATGCGGGAGTGGTGGGGCGGTGGCTCGGCCGGTCGGTGGGGACGGGCCCGGCTGAGCCTGTGTTGGTGGGAGTGCTGGCTCGGCCGGTCGGTGGGGACGGGCCCGGCTGAGCCTGTGTTGGTGGGAAAGCTGGCTCGGCCGGTCGGGGAATGGGTGGGCTGAGGTTGTGCGGTTGGTGCCTTGGCGGGGTGGGATGCCGAAGCGGTGGTGGAGGTGGCTCGATCCGGTCGGGGCTGGCTGAGCTTGTGCGGCTGGGCCTCGGCCGGGTTGGGCAGCCGGGAGGTGCGGGTGGGTGTGGGCCCGTCAGTGCTGGCGGGCCACCGCGTCGCCGTCAGGCGGTCCACTCCGGGTTGCGGCCCAGGTAGCGCAGCAGGGTCGAAACCGCGTCGTCGGTGGGCTGGCCCTCCAACGCTGCCGCGTAGGCGAAGCCGCGCAGGGGCTCGGCCAGTTGCTTGGCCACCGGGAGCAGCGACTCCGCCAGCTCCGGGGTCAGCGGGGACTTCTGGCCCGACGCCTTCGCGATGTCCCACGCGTGGACCGCCGCGTCCAGGGCTGCGGCGCCGACCGCGACGGACGCGGGCAGGGCGCCCTGGGGGAGCGGGGTCGGGACCGCGGTTGCCTCCGGGCTCACCGTGGCGAAGGCCGCGGCGGCGGCGGCCAGGGTGGGCTCCAAGAAGTCGGACGGCTTGCCGTCGAGGGCGCCTGAAGGGGAGAACGGGTCGAAGTCCGGGCCGCCCGAACCCGTGATGAACGCCGCGTAGCCGAGCTGGTCGCCCGCTGCGTGCTGGAGGACCTGGGTCGTGTTCCAGGCCGCGCACGGGGTCGGGGCCGTCCAGTCCGTGACGCCCTCGATCGCCGTGCGGAGGGCGTCGTGGGACTGGGTCAGGATCGGCCAGGACGTCTGGGGGCGGAGGCTCGCGAAGAACTGGCGGATGTCCGCCACCAGGACCTCCGGGGCTTCGTGGGCCGAGTAGTGACCGGCCGCGTCTCGGGGGCCGCCTGCTTTTTCCGTGGTGTCGTAGGCGTTCCAGCTCACGATGTTCGCGTGGTCGCGCTCGGCGAACCGGCGGATCGACTGGAAGTCGCCCGCGAACATCGCCAGGGCCGTCGGGACCGTCGTGGGGCCCTCCGGGTGGGCCGTCGAGTGCGCGTCCTCGTAGTAGAACCGGATCGACGAACCGGCCGTGCCGGTCAGCCAGTACAGGGCCACGTTCGCCAGGACGAAGTCCGCGTCCAGGTGCTCGCCGAACAGCTGGGCGTTCCACGCCAGCAGGCCGAGCGGGGAGTCCGCCAGCGCGAACGCCAGCGTGTGCGGCTGCTGGCTGTGCAGCGAGTTGAACGAGAACATGGTGTCGTAGAACCACTGCAAGTGCGCCAGCGCGGCCTGGTCGGCTTCGCTCAGGTCCGCCATCTCGGCCGGGTCGCCGGACGGGAACGAGAACAGCTGCGTGACGTGCACGCCCACGACCTTCTCCGGCGCCAGCCTGCCGATCTCCGGCGAGATCATCGATCCCGCGTCGTTGCCCGCCGCGCCGTAGGACTCGTAGCCGAGGCGGCTCATCAGCTCGGCCCACGCCGCCGCAGTGCGGTGGGTGCCCCAGCCCGCGGACTTCGTCGGGCCCGAGAAGCCGAAGCCCGGCAGGGACGGGATCACCAGGTGGAACGCCGGCTGGTCGGCCGACTCCGGCTCGGTCAGCGGGCCGATCACGTCCAGGTACTCCGCGATCGAGCCCGGCCAGCCGTGCGTCAGCACCAGCGGGGTCGCGTCCGCCCGCGACGAGCGGACGTGCAGGAAGTGGATGGTCTCGCCGTCGATCTCCGTCAGGAACTGCGGGTACGCGTTCAGCCGTGCCTCGAACGCCCGCCAGTCGAAGCCGCTCAGCCAGTGCTCGGCCAGCGCGCGGACGCGCTCGTTCGTGACGCCGTACTCGGCGGGCAGGTCGTCCGGCCACAGCGCTCCGCGCAGGCGGTTCTCCAGGTCGTCGAGCCGGTGCTGGGGGATCTCGGCGCGGAAGGGGCGGACGGTCATGGCTGGCTCCTCGAAGGCTGGAACGGAATGCTTCGTTCCGAACTCTAGCAGAGCGGAACGATCCGTTCCAGTGGTAATCTCGGCCCATGCCCGAGACAGCCCTGCCCGGCCGCCGCGGCCAGGCCGCCCGCAACGACGTCGTCATCCTCGATGCCGCCCGCCAGGTCTTCCTCGTCGACCCGAAGGCGCCGATCTCGCACGTGGCCGAGCGCGCCGGCGTCGGCATCAGCGCGCTCTACCGGCGGTACCCGAGCAAGGAGGTGCTGCTCTGCCGGCTATGCCACGACGGCCTCCGCACCTACATCCGCGAAGCCGAAGCCGCCGCCGGGGAGCCCGACGGCTGGGCCGCGCTGACCGGTTTCCTCGGCCGGGTCGTGGACGCCGACGTGCACTCGCTGACCGTGCACCTCGCCGGCACCTTCACCCCCACGCCCGACATGGGCGCGGACGCCCAGCGCGCGAACCAGCTGACGAGGGACCTGGTCGAGCGGGCGCGCGAGAGCGGGCGCCTGCGCCACGACGCCGTCGCCGAAGACCTCGGCATGGTCCTCGAGTGCTGCGCCGCCATCCGCGTCGACGACCACGAGCGCACCACGCAGCTGCGGCGGCGCTACCTCGCGATGCTCGTCGAAGGACTGGCGGCCGGCGGCCCGGATCTGCCGGGCCCGCCGCCCCGTCCGGGTGAGATGAACGGCCGCTGGCGTCCCTCCTGATGGCGGTGCCGCGCCGCGGCCGGACGGTGGTAAAGGCGGACAGGGGGCGGTAACGAATTCCGGGATCGGGGCGACTGATCAGCGTCGGACGTCCCCGAAAAGACCACGAGCCACCCGTCAGAGCGGTATTCCCGGACCCGAACAGTGAGAACACGACTATGCAACGAAGCTGGCGACGGACCACGATCCTGTCCGCGGTGGCCGCACTGGCCACGGCGTTTTTCGCAATCGCGCCCGCCGCGCAGGCGGACACGCCGACGAGCGCCGTCTCCGTGAGTGCCACCACGGTGCTGCCGGGGCAGACGTTCACCATCACGCAAACCATTCACAACGACCGCGATTTCACGGTGACTTTCGCGAAGGGTGCCATTTACGGAAACCCGACCGCGATCACCGACGTCGTCGACGTCGTCTCCTGCACCAACACCACGGCGGTCGGCTGCTTCCAGGCCGGCAGCAGCTACCGCGCCGCGTTCGGTGACCTCGAGGCGGGCGGCACGAAGACCACGGTGTGGACCTTGCGCGTCAAGGACACCGCGGCGCCCGGGCAGTTCACGCTGCAGCACCAGTTCGTCGGGGACAACTACTCCTTCGAGACCCTGGACGGGCCGCTCATCACGGTCGGCCAGCCGTCGACCCAGGCCGACGTCAAGGTCGCGCTCGCCGCGACCGGGCACGGCGGGCTGAACGCGCGCATCGACTACACCGTGACCGTGACGAACAACGGCCCGGCCACTGCGACCGGGATCCGCGTCGGGGCCACGTACGCCTCGGCCCTGTCCTACGCCGGCGGCACCGGCTGCGTCCACGTCGGCACCACCCGGAACGTGAACTGCGACGTCGCCACCCTGGCCAGCGGCGCCTCGGCGACGGCGAAGTTCTCGACGAACGGCGGCCTGCTCGCGCTCGGCTCGTACACCACGACGGCGCAGCGGACGGCGAGCTCGCCGACCGATCCCAACCCCGCCAACGACAGCGCGTCGAAGACGTGCTCGGCGCTCACCGGGCTCATCGTGACCTGCTGAGGGTTCGCGAGAGGTGAACCGGGCTCGTGTCCTCCGCCAGGGACACGGGCCCGGTCCGCGTTTTCAGCCCGTGGCCGTGGCGTAGAGCTTCGCGATGTCGTCGTCGAAGTACGCGCTGTAGGAGACGTCCGGGGTGTCGCCGCCCAGCTGGTAACCGCCGATGACGCCGACGACCTCGCCGCCGGTCACCCACGGCCCGCCGCTGGTCCCGTCGGGGAAACCGGGGCAGGCGATCCGCAGCTGGTAGGTGTCCGAGCGGGTGCTCGTGCCGTCGCAAACGACCGCGGAATCGGCCGTGTCGGGGTAGCCCGTGAGGGTGATCCGGTGGTCGAACCCGCGATTCACGCCGAGCGCGTTCGCGCCGGTGAGGCTTTCCAGGGAAGCCGGGTTCCCGGGCTGCGCAACGGTGAGAAACGCGAAATCGAGATCCGGGTCGGCCGACGAAGTCCAGCCGGCCGCGACGGTGACCTTCGTGACCGGCCACATTCCCAGCGGCGCCGCACCACCGGCGTAACCGGGGGCGAACGACATTCCGTCCTGGACGCAGTGCGCGGCCGTCAGCACCAGATCCCCGGAATCGGAGTGGACGACGCTCGCCGAGCAGAAATGGCTGCCGTTCGCGAACAATGCGCCGACCGGGGAAACGGTTTTCGCCGGTACCGCCGAAACGGTGGTTCCGGCGGGCGCGGGTGAGCCCGCGGCGTAGGCGTCGTCGGCGGTCGTGTCCGCGCCGACGGCCAGGCCGGTGCCCAGCACCAGCACCGCCGCCGCGGCCAGCGCGGCCGGCCGGAGAACCTTGATCGCCACCCCTCCAGATCACCACACCGCGGCCGGATCGGCAGCGCGCGGAGCCGGATGCACAGCGACCTCACAGCGGGTGCCCGGGTCGCGATCGAGACGCCCGGCGACGCGTCCTCGGCCACCGGCGCGGACCACACCCGCTGGGCGGCGGTGCGCGACCGGCTCGCGCGGCGGCACCTCGTCGACCCGAGGCCGCGGGCTCAGCCGTGCCGAAGTCGTCGGGTGCGAAACCCGGCGTGAGGGCGAGGACATCGCCGCCGAAGCGGTGTTCGGCTTCAGCCCGCCGCGACGCCGACCTGCGGAAGCCGCACCTGCTCGACAGCGGTGCCCACCCGGAGCTGACGTTCACGGCCACCGGCGTCCGGCGCGACGCCGAGGGCTGGGAAGTGACCGGCGAGCTGCGGCTGCGCGGGACGTCGTGCCCGCTGACGCTCGCCGTCGAGGCCGACGGGACGCGGGTGCGCGCGACGGGGACGCTCGACCGCGCGCCGCTCGGCGTGAAGGCGCCGCGCGCGATGATCGGCCGGTACGTCGCGATCGCCGTCGAGGCGGAGCTCGAACCGCCTAGCTGAGGTCCTTGGGGAGCAGGGCGGTCGCCGGGTCGGGGGCGGCGACCGCCTTGGGCCGCTTGTCGCGGAACAGCCAGCCGCCGATGATGCCGCCGGCGAACCCGAACAGGTGGCCCTGCCAGCTGACCCGCTCGTCGGTGGGCAGCAGCGACGTGAACTGGTAGGCGAAGCACAACGCCATCACGAGCCCGATCACGATGTCGATCGGGTGCCGGTCGAACAGGCCGCGCACGATGATGTAGCCGAAGTAGCCGAACACCAGGCCGCTGGCGCCGACCGTGATCGAGTCCGACGGCGAGGTGAACCAGACGCCGAGGCCGCTCGCGACGATGATCAGCACGCTCACGCCGAGCCACTTCTTCACCCCGCGGTAGGCGGCGAGGAAGCCGAACACGAACAGCGGGCCCGAGTTGCCTTCGATGTGGCCCCAGCTGGAGTGCATGAACGGCGCGCTGAAGATCTCGGGCAGCGACGCCGGGTCGCGCGCCTCGATGCCGAACTCCTGGCTCAGGTCGTAGTCGCCGAGCGAGTTGAAGATCTGCACCGCCCACAGCACGGCGAGCAGGCCCACCATCACCCACAGGGCTTTCTTGGCTTCGGCGATCATCGCCTCGGCTTCGCTGCGGGCCGGGCCCTCGCTGGTCGTGCTCATGGTTCCCCCTGCTCGGTTTGCGCCGAGGATAACCGGCGCGGGACCCCGGGAGCGGCGTTTCGGACCCAGCCGTGACCTGGCAGGGTGAAGAGCATGACGTCACACCGGCCGGAGGTGGTCTTCCGGGGCCGCCGCATGCCCGGCGACCGCGCGCTGGTCATGGCCATCGTGAACCGCACGCCCGACTCGTTCTACGACCAGGGCGCGACCTTCGCCGAGGACGCGGCGCGCGAAGCCGTGGACCGCGCGGTCGCGGCCGGTGCCGACATCGTGGACATCGGCGGCGTCAAGGCGGGCGAGGGCCCCGAGATCGACGTCGACGAAGAGAGCAGGCGCGTGGTCCCGTTCGTCGCCGAGGTGCGCGAGCGCCACCCGGGGCTGGTGATCAGCGTCGACACGTGGCGGCACGAGGTCGGCCGCCAGGTCTGCGAGGCCGGCGCCGACCTGCTCAACGACACCTGGGCCGGCGCCGACCCGAAACTGGTCGAGATCGCCGCCGAGTTCGGCGCGGGCTACGTCTGCTCCCACGTCGGCGGCATGCCGCTGCGGACCGACCCGTACCCCGCGCCGACCCCGGACCGCCCGTTCTGGCCGCGTTACGACGACGTCGTCGCGGACGTCGTCGCCGAGCTGACGACGGCGGCCGAGCGGACGGTCGCCGCGGGCGTCCCGCGCGGCGGGGTGCTCGTCGACCCGACGTTCGACTTCGGCAAGAGCACCCGCCACGGCCTTTCGCTGCTCCGCCACTTCGACCGCCTGGTGGCGACCGGCTGGCCGGTGCTGGTGGCGCTGTCGAACAAGGACCTGATCGGCGAGACGCTCGACGTCGAAGCCCGCGACCGCCTGGCGGGCACCCTCGCGGCGACGGCGATCGCGGCGCACGCGGGGGCGGCGGTGTTCCGCGCCCACAACGTCCGGGAGACGCGGGAAGCCGTGGCGGCGGTCGCGGGCTTGTCTACTGTGGACTGATTTGCTTGTGGCCGAGCCGCCAGAGGGACGTGATCTCCGCGGCCCGGGCCCGGTGCAGGGGGGCCGCCGGGTCGAGCGCGCGCGGGTGCCGGGCCGGCGTCCCCGTCCGCGTCACCACCCGCAGGCCTGCCGCCTCGATCCAGCCGAGCAGCTCCTCGCGCGTTCGCAGGCCCAGGTGCTCGGCCAGGTCGGACAGCACCAGCCACGCCTCGCCATTCGGGGCGAGGTGGCGGCGGGCGCGGTCGAGGAAGCCGCGCAGCATGCGGTGGCCCGGGTCGTAGACTGCGTGGTCGAGCGGGGTGCGGGGGCGGCCCGGCAGCCACGGCGGGTTCGCCAGCACCAGCGTGGCGCGGCCGGGCGGGAACAGGTCCGTCCGCACCACTTCCGCGCGGGCGCCGAAGCCCAGACGGGTCAGGTTTTCCCGGGCGCAGGCGACCGCGAGCGCCGAGGTGTCCGTGGCCACCACCCGCTCGACGCCGCGGTGGGCGAGGACGGCGGCCAGCACGCCGGTGCCGATGTCGAAGGCCAGCTCCGTGCCCGGCAACGGCGCTTCCGCCACCAGGTCGACGTACTCCGGGCGCAGGGGCGCGAAGACGCCGTGGTGCGGGTGGATCCGCGCGTCCAGTGCCGGGACGGCGATGCCCGTCCGGCGCCATTCGGCGGCACCCAGGACCCCGAGCAGCTCCCGCAACGGCACCGCCGCGGGGACGTCGAGGGGCCCGTAGACGGCGGTGCACGCCGCGCGGACGTCCGGGGCGCGGCGCAGCGGCACGACGTGGCCCGGCTCGAGGGGGACGTGGAGCAGGGAAAGCAGCTTCGCCCGGTGGGCGCGGCCGGCGCGGTAGCGGGCGAAGTCGTCCGGCGGCGGGGGCGCCGGGAGCCTGCGCCGCACGGCGTCGAGCAGCTGCCGCGCGGCCGGGTAGGTGCCGCGCCAGAGCAGCGCGGCGCCGGCGGCCATCGCGTGCCGGGCCGCGTCGGCGGACAGGCCGTCGCCGGCGGGGACCGCTTGGCGCGAGTGTGGCGAGAACAACCGGCGATCGGGTTCGCCGGGCATGACGAGATGAGCCATCGAAAGGGGTCCGTTCATTGCCGCGGGCACGTCGAACAGCCCGCGAAGCGGGCGGGCGGGCGCGAAGTCCGGGGCGGGACCAGCTCAGGACGGCGGCATGAACGGGGTTCGTCACCCCTCGACCCCAGCCGCCATGGCGTACAAAGGACGCAGAGGTGATGCCGGATGACGCCCTCGGTGGTGCGGTGGGAAAAGCGGCGCCGGTGGGCCGTCGTCGCCGCCGTGGCCGCCGTCCTGGTCTCGGTGCCCTCGGTCGTCTCCGCGCTCTCGCCGGCCGGGGCCGCGGTGGACCCGGCCCGGCTGCGCACACTGGTGCTCGATTCCGCCGGGCGGCCGTACCAGGGGTACGCCGAAAGCGCGGGCTCGCTGGCCCTGCCGGAGCTGCCGAACCTCGCCGCCGTCACCGCGCTCTTCTCGATGCGGACGCCGATGCGCGTCTGGTACGCCGGGCCCGACCGCTACCGCGTCGACATCCTCGGCACCGCCGGCGAGCACGACCTCTACCGGCTGCCCGACGGCGAATACACCTGGGACTACGGCGACAACACGCTGACCGAGCTGATCGGCGAACCCGCCGTCCGGCTCCCGCGGGCCGGGGACCTGCTGCCGCCCGAGCTGGCGCGGCGGATCCTGCGCGCCGCGCCGGGCGACCCGGTGAGCGCGCTGCCGGGCCGCAACGTCGCCGGCGTCGCCGCGTCCGGGCTGCGGCTCGTCCCCGCCGACCCCGACACGACGATCGGCCAGGTCGACCTCTGGGCGGACCCGGCGACCGGGCTGCCGGTGCGGGTCGAGGTGACCGCGCGCGGGCAGCGGGCCCCGATCCTCGTCACCGGGTTCCAGGAGCTGGCGCAGACGACGCCGGTCGTCGAGGCGCCGCGGCCGGTGCTCGGGTCCGGGTTCACCGTGGCGAGCGCCCCGGACGTCTCGGACACGCTCGGCGCCTTCAACCAGGTGCCGCTGCCCCCGGCGCTCGCCGGGCGGCCGGTGACGTCGTCGGACTTCGGGGGTGTCCAGGGCGCCGCGCTCTACGGCAAGGGGCTCGCGTCCTTCGCGGTGATCGCCGTGCCGCGCGCGGTGGCGAACGCGGCGGGGGACGCCGCCGGGAAGGCGGGCGGGGTGCAGGTCAAGCTGGCCGGCGGGACCGTGGTGCAGCTGTCGATCACGCCGTTGTCGCTGGCGATCGTCCGCTCGGCCGTCTCCCGCCGCTCCTACCTGCTGGCCGGGACGGTGACGGCCGACGTGCTGAAGTCCGTCGCGGACGAGCTGTCCCGGCTGCGGCGGGGCGGCCGATGATCGTCACGCACGCGCTCACCAAGGCCTACGGGCGCACGGTCGCCGTGAACGCGGTCGACCTCGACGTCCGCGAGGGCGACCGCTACGGCTTCCTCGGCCCGAACGGCTCGGGCAAGACTACCCTGGTCCGGATGCTGCTCGGCCTGGTCTACGCGACCAGCGGCGAGATCGAGGTGCTCGGCAAGCCGGTGCCGAAGCGGGTCGCCGAGGTGCTGCCCGAGGTCGGCGCGCTCGTCGAAGGCCCGGCCGCGTACCCGCACCTGTCCGGGCGCCGGAACCTGGCCCTGCTCGACGCGGCCGGGCGCGGCGGCGGGCGGCGCACGCGACGGCGTCGCATCGACGAAGCAC
Source organism: Amycolatopsis sp. FBCC-B4732 (assembly GCF_023008405.1). NCBI lineage: Bacteria > Bacillati > Actinomycetota > Actinomycetes > Pseudonocardiales > Pseudonocardiaceae > Amycolatopsis > Amycolatopsis sp. FBCC-B4732. The sequence continues at coordinate 6,797,162 of NZ_CP095376.1, read as the reverse complement.
TCGAGCGGGTCGGGCTGGGCGGGGTCGACCAGCGGCCGGTCAAGGCGTACTCGCTGGGCATGCGGCAGCGGCTCGGGCTGGCCGGCGCGCTGCTGCGCAAGCCGCGGCTGCTGATCCTGGACGAGCCGACGAACGGCCTCGATCCCCAGGGCATCAAGGAGATCCGCGAGCTGCTGACCGAGCTGAACGCGGGCGGCACGACGGTGTTCCTCTCCAGTCACCTGCTGGCCGAGGTGGAGCAGCTGTGCACGCGCGTCGGCGTCGTCGACCGCGGCCGGCTGGTGCTGGAGGAGGACCTGGTCGCGCTGCGGGCCGAGACCGGCCGGGTGCTGGTCGGGACGCCGGATCCCGCCGCGGCGGCCGCGGTCCTCGACGGGCAGCTCGAAGCCCGCGACGGCGACCGGCTGGTCATCCGGCACGCCGACCCGGCGGCGCTGAACGCGCTGCTCGTCGAAGCGGGGGTGCGCGTGACGTCGATCCACGCCGAGCAGCGGACCCTGGAACAGGTGGTCCTCGAGGTGACGGGTCCGGGCTCGGACCGGTTCGGGGCGGCCGGGTGATCGGCGTCGAACTGCGGAAGCTCGCGTTGCGCCCGCGCGTGTGGGTCAGCGTGCTGCTGCTGTGCCTGCTGCCCGCGGTCGTCGGCGTCTTCCTGGCGACGGCCGACTTCGCGCCGCCACCCGGGCAGGGCGGGGCGTTCCTGTCGGCGGTGGTCAGCGACGGCGCGCTGTTCCCGGCCGCGGCGCTCGCGCTGGTGCTGCCGCTGTTCCTGCCGATCGCGGTCGCGGTGGTCGCGGGCGACTCGATCGCGGGCGAGGCGGCCGGCGGCACGCTGCGCTACCTGCTGGCGCGTCCGGCCGGCCGGACCCGGTTGCTGAGCGCGAAGATGATCGCGATCGCGGTCTACGTGACCGCGGCCATCGTCATCGTCGTGCTGACGTCGCTGGTGCTCGGCGTGATCCTGTTCGGCACCGGCGGCAACCCCGGCGTCGCCGGCCCGGGCGGGCAGCCGGCCGGCGTGACGTCGTTGTCGGGACAGTCGCTCAGCTCGTCCGGGCTCGGCCTGCGGCTGCTCGGCGCGGTGACCTACATCGTCGTGTCGATGCTCGGGTTCGCCGCGATCACGATGTTCCTGTCCACGGTGAGCGACTCGGCGCTGGGAGCCGCGCTGTGCGGGCTGGCCGTGCTGATCACCAGCTCGGTGCTGGAGACCCTGGACGCGGCGGCGTCGGTGAAGCCCTACCTGCCGACGCACTACTGGCTGTCCTGGATCGACTTCTTCCGCGATCCGGTGCTGTGGCGCAACATCGACCACGGGATGCTGCTGCAGGCCGGCTACATCGTCGTGTTCTTCGGGGCGGCGTGGGCGAACTTCGCGACGAAGGACGTCACGAGCTGAGGCAGTCCGTGGGCGCTTCGAGCGGCGTGGTGCCGAGGGCCTGCAGGACGATTTCGGTGACGGCGGGGTCGGTGGGCAGGTCGCCGTGCGTGGCGCCGTTGCCCGGGCAGACCTGCTGGAGGGCGACGTTGACGGCGCCGTCGACCCGGGCGGACTCCGGCGGGGTGACCGTCTCGTCCTGCTCGGTCCAGAGCGAAAGCCACGGCAGGGTCGCCGGGATCGGCTCCTTCGCGAGCTCCTGCAGCAGGGCGCTGCCCGGTGCCAGCTGGACGCACGCCGTGGGGCAGCCGCCGGGGACGAGCGCGCCGCCCGCCGCGGCGAGACCGGTGCCGTGCATCGGCGCGCCGAGCGTGACGACCCGGCGGGCCTGGTGGTCGCCGCCTTCGCGGCTGACCCACAGCCGGGCCACGACCCCGCCCGCGGAGTACCCGACGACGTCGACCGAAGGCGCTCCCTGCGCGTACGCCCGTTCGACGGCTTCGGCCAGGACGCCGGCTTGCTCGGCCAGGTCACCGGTGCCGTCGCCGGCCAGGGTGAGCACCTCGGTGCTGCGGCCGGTCGTCTGCCGGATCCGCGCGGCGAGCTCGTCCAGCGCGCCCTGGCCGCCGCCGTAGCCGGGGACGAGCAGCACCGGGCCGGGCTTGGCCTGGTCGGGGGTTCCGGCCTCCGGCGCGGTCCTGGTGCCGGAGGTGGCGATGGCGGCCACCACGACGACGGCCACCACGACGACGGCGACGCTGCTGAGCATCAGACGTCGCCGCGGGCTGATGCCGCGCCACCAAGCCGTGATCCGCACGCTCCCATCATGACCCGGCCCGTGCGTGGCTGTCGTGAGTGTTCAGCGTCCTGAACACTTACGAGCCGGCGCCGTAGCAGACGTAACTCGTGGCGGCGGGGGAGTCGGGCAGCTCCGACTGGGCGCGGGCGAGGGCCGCGGCGGGGGGCAGGCCGGCCGCGAGGTGGCGGTGGTGGCGGACCATCAGGGCGCGGCCGGCGTCGTCGGGGATCGGGAGGACCGTCGCCACCAGGCTCGTCGTGCCCAGCGCCAGCAGCGCCGAGGCCAGGCCCAGCAGCTCGTCGCCCGCGTGGATCGCGGAGCGGCCCGAGTCGCAGCCCGAGAGCACGACGTGGCGGGGCGGACGGGCCAGCCGTTCCAGGTCGTACACCGTGAGCGGCCCGTCGGCCAGGCGCAGCGACGAGAACAGCGGGTTGTCGGTGCGGAACCGGCCGTGCGCCGCGATGTGGCCGAGCGCGGCGCCGTCGAGCGCGGCGAGCACCGGCTCGGCCCGCGCGGTGCGGCCGGTGAACCGGCGGGCCCCCGGGTAGCGGCGGGCCAGCGCGGCCACCTCGGCCGCGGCGTGCGGCAGCCCGGGACCCGCCACGACGACGTGGTCGCCGCCCTCGGCCCGCGGTGCGGTCGCCGCGCGGTGCCACAGCGCCGCCGACGGCGCGAGCGACACCGGACGGCCGCGGCAGCCCGGCAGCACCGGCCACGGCAGCTCGTGCAGCCGCCCGGTCGGCACGATGACCAGCGGGCCGTCGCCGAGCGGGAGCGGGGCGAGCAGCAGCTCGTCGAGCCGGCGGGCGGTCCGCTCGACGAGGCCGCCGGGCGAGCCGAGGCCGAACGCGGCCCGCCGCACCGCGAACCGCAGCTCGTCCAGGCGTTCCGCGGCTTCGGCCGCCGGGCCCAGCGCGTACCGCCGCAGCCGGCCACCGGTGACGGCGAGCGCGCTCAGCCGCCCGTCCAGCTCCACGTACTCCACGAGCGTCGCCGGGCCGAGCGCTTCGGCGAGCTCCGCGCGGGACGGGACCCGGATGTCCGAAGTGGACACTCCGGCGGCGTGCCGGGCGCGGTCGCGCACCGCCTTCTCCAGCTCGGCTTGGCGGCGCAGCAGGGTCCGCGGGTCGCCGGTCCCGGTGGCGAGGTCGACGGCGAGCTGGCGCAGCGCCGCGAGGTCGGCGGCCAGGCCCTCGTCGTCCGGCGGCCGAGCGGGCCGCAGCCGCAACGCACCGGCGTGCCGCCACTCCGCCCAGCGCAGCACGGCTTCCGGGTGGCCCGCTTCGGCGGCGAGCCGCAACCCGAGCCCGGTCAGCTCGCTCGCGTGCCCGGACGCGTGGGCGCGCAGCTCGCTCGCGCCGAGCCCGGCGCGGAACCGGTCGACCACCCGGACCCCGGCGCGCAACGCGGCGTCCGCGCCCCGGCGGTCGCCGTGCACCAGGCGCAGCAACGCCGTCGCGTGCCAAGCTCGGGCGCGCATCTCGGCCGGCCCGCCGCGCCCGGCGCGGCCGACGAAGGACAGCTCGGTCCGCGCGATCTCCACGCGGCCCAGCTCCAGCGCGAGCGCCGCGACGATCAGCCGCGCGTCCAAGGCGGGCACCACCCAGCCCGCGTCGGTCAGCGCCGCCGCCGTCCGCTGTCCCGACCGGAGCATCGCCGCGGTCCGCAGGCCGCTGTCGCGGCGGGCGCGCAGCGCGAGGTAACCGCCGAGCGCCGCCCAGCCGGGCCGGTCCTGCCGCACCGCGGACCGCCGCGCCAGCGAAGCTTCGCGCAACGCAGTCCCGGGATCGCCGTCGAGCAACGCGACTTTCGCCAGCAGCAGCCGCGCCTGCACGAGGTCGACGGCGTTGCGCCGGCGTCCGTAGTCCGCGACGGCGGCCGTCGCCGCTTCGCGCGCTTCGGCGATCAGACGTACCGAGAGCAGGGCTTCGGCGCGTTCGATGGGCAGCAGCCCGGGATCGGTGCCCGCTTCGCGGTAGCGCGCGGCGGCTTCGTCGTAGGCGGTCAGCGCGGCCGGGACGTCGCCGCGCACGGTGGCGGCCAGCCCGCGGTTCTGCCACACCATCGCCGTCCGTCCGATGTGGCCGGTCGCGGCGAACCCGCGTTCGGCGTGGCGCAGGTCGTCTTCGGCGCCCCGCCAGTCGCCGAGGCGCGCCAGCACGATGCTGCGGTTGGTGCGGATCGTCGCCTCGATCAGGTCGTCGCCACCGGCGGCCCGGAGGGTCTCGAGCGCGTCCGCGAACCCCGCGGCGGCGTCGCCGAACCGGCTGATTTCGGTGAGCACGACGGCCCGTTGCATGCGCAGCCGCGCGGACGCCTGCCCGGTCAGTTCCGGCATCGCGCGGTCGAGTTCGCGCAGGGCTTCGGCGGTGCGGCCGGTGAGCGTGAGGACGTAGCCGAGCACGCCGCGCGTCTGCGCGGCCCGCTCCCGCAGCCCGGCCCCGTCGGCCAGCCGGAGCGCGGCGCGCAACCGCGTCTCGGCGTCGGCCAGCCGGCCCACGGACACCCCGGCGAGCCCGAGCGCGTGCTCGGCCACCGCGGCGGCCTCGGCCCGCCCGTCCGCCTCGGCGAGCGCGGCTTCGGCGAGCACCCGCGCCTTGGCGGGCGCGGTGAACGCGAGATCCGCGGCGGCGACGGCCTTGCCGAGCGCGTCGCTCATGACGGCTTGTGCCGGCCCCCGCCGGTGTGTATCAGATGGAAGGGCTCGCGGATCGAGTTGCCGACCCGTTCACCCATGATCGAGGGGGACACATGCCGCGATACCGCCATCGAGCAGGCGAGCTGCTGGTCCATGCGGACGATTGTGCCGCGATCCGAGCCGAACTGGCAGGGTTCGGTTATCACCCGGCCGGGGCACCGGGGGCCGTGCGCCGATTCGCGGGCACCCGGCCGGTACCGGAAGTGCTGGCCGCGCTGGGAAACCGCGGAGCCAGCCCGAACCACTTGTTCGGCCTGGACCGCATCATCTGGGGCGAACTGCGGCCGAAACCCACGAACCACACGCTGGACCCGGTCCTCGCGCCGGACGTTCCCCCGCTGGCCGGGGTGATCGACACCGGCGTCGTGCTGCACGAGGGCCGTCCGCACCCCTACCTCGGCAACCGGGTGGTGTTCGACCCGGAGGACACCGTCCGGGTGGTGCGCGGCGAAGACGAGAACCCGGTCGGTTCGGCCGCGCACGGGACGTTCGTCGCCGGAGTGCTGCTGAAGCAGGTGCCGCCCGAGGTCCGCGTCCGGATGAAGGGCGTGATCGACGAGCAGAGCGGTGAGCTCGAAGACCTCGCGGTCGCCAACGCCATCGACGAGCTGCGGGAGGAGGGCATCACCCTGATCAACCTCTCCTTCTCCGGCGCGACCTGGGAGGACGAGCCGCCGAAGGCGATCGAGGCCGCCCTGCGCAGGCTGCCCCCGGACTCGGTCGTGGTCGCGTCCGCCGGGAACCGCGCGAGCCGGCACCTGGTCTACCCGGCCGGGACCAAGTTCGAGGCCAAGGTGCCCGGCAGCGCCGATCGCAGCCACGTCCAGGTGATCGCGGTCGGCTCGGCCGACGCGTCGCAGGACTCGAACAAGCCGCTCGTCGCGGACTTCAGCAACTACGGGCCCTGGGTGTCCGCCTACGCCGACGGGGTCGACGTGCTCGGCCCGTACTTCCGGCCGGGTTACCCGACGCGGCCGGCCGGGTACAACGGTTTCGCGGTCTGGAGCGGCACCTCGTTCTCGGCCGCGATCGTCACGGGCCAGATCGCGGCGGTCATGGCCAAGGGGGGCTCCGCGTTCGAGGCCGCCCACGCGGTGCTCCACCCGGAAAGCGCGGAGGAGCCGGTCGTGGTCCGCGTGCAGGACCTCAACGGGGAGGCGCCCGTCCCGTACGTGGCGGGTGTGCGGGAGCCGGGCGCTTAGAGGCTCGCCCAGCCGGTGGTGACCGTCGTGCCGTCCGCGGTGGTCACCGACACCCGGGTCGCGCCGCGGGGGAGACCCGCCGCCGTGAACCAGCCCTCCGGGCCGATCGGCCGGGGGTGCGTTTCGCCGGCCACCTCGATCACCGCGTCGCCCGTCGCGCCGGTGATCAGGCCGCGCAGCGACACTCGGCCGCTTCCGTACTCCACCTGCAGTTCGACCGTCACCCGGGCCGACTCGAACGACAGCAGCCGGACGTCTTCGCCGTCCGCGCGGACCGCGCCGGCTTCCACCAGGTCCGAATCGAAGGCCAGCTCCGCCAGTTCGGCGTCGAGGTCGCGGGTGGACAGCGCCGCCCGGGCCTGGCGCAGCACGAGGTCCGGCACGGGATCGGCCTGGGTCGCGGCCGCTCGCAGGACGTCCATGAGTTCGTCGTCGGTCATGTCCGGTCCGCCGTTCCGAGCCCGGCCGCGTCCGCCCGCTCGCGCAGCTTGCCGAGGCAGCGCTGCCGCGTCGGGCCGATGCTGCCGACCGGCATTTCGAGGGCGGCCGCCACCTCCGTGTACGACGGCGGTGGCGTGGCCATGAGCACGCGCAGCAGCCGTCGGCACTGCTCGGACAACGTGGCCAGCGCGCGCCAGAGCGTGGCGTCGCGCTCGGCCAGCAGCACGGCCGCGTCGACCGCCTCGCCGGGCGCGGGTTCGTTCTGCCAGACGTGGTCGTCGGCCGGGCGTTCGCGCTCGCCGCGGCGGAGCTGGCGCAGGCACTCGTGCCGGGTGGTGGTGCCCAGCCAGCCGGGCAGCCGCTCGGGATCCTTGATGCGGCCGAGGTTCTCGACCAGTTTCAGCCACACGGTCTGGACGACGTCGGCCGCGTCGGCGTCGGAAAGCCGGTGCGCGCGGGCGATCGACCAGAGCAGGCTCGAGTACCGCGCGACGAGCGCGTCCCAAGCCGCCTGATCACCGCGCGCGGCCGCTGAGAGCAGGGTCGTGGTGTCCACTTCGCCTCCCCTTGACCCGCTCAGCCTAGCCAAGAGCGGCCCTTCGGACCGGTACGCCATCGGGGGACTCCTTCGCGTCTTCCCCCCGTTCCTCCGATCCGGTGGGAGCGCGGGAAATACCTGAACCCGGGTGGGACGGGCGCCGTGTGCGCGGTGGGAGTGGTGGAGACGGATCGGGGTGAGCCGATCGTGCGGGTGATGGTGTGCGTGCTGCTCGTGTGGGGACTGACGGCGTGCGGGCCGCCGGTGGACGGCCGGGCGGTGCCGGTTCCGGCGGGGGCTGGTGTTCCGGGGTGTGCGTTGCTCGGGGACACGCCGGTGGTGCCGGAGGCCGGGCCGCGGTTCGCCTACGGGCTCGGCGTGGAGCGTTCGATGTAGTCGATGAGGTTCACGAGAGTGGCGGCGGTTTCGGCGTAGGCGATGGCTTCACCCATTTCGACCTGAGCGTTGCCGTGGGCGACTTCGTTGCGAATCTTCCGCATGCGCTGGATGCTGTCGACGGCATCCTCCGGCAGGTGCGGGATCAGCTGGTTGATCTGACGGAGCGCAGTGTTGGGCTTGCCGTCCCGGACTGCGCCGAACACCTTTTCGTACAGAAGGCCGATCGCCGATTCGATCGTGATCCACGATTGCATCACCAGTCCGGTGGGCTGCAAATCGACGATCAGGGACTTGACCCTTTCCGAGCGCGGAGGTGGTCCACTGTCCGTATCGGTGTCCTCCTCCGCGACTTCGGCGTCTTTGTCCGACGGGGGTTCGTCGGCTTGCGGTGCGGCGTCGATCGCAGCCTCGGTGCTGCTCTCCGCTGCTTTGAGTTCACCGCCGAAGTCGAATTTCTGCCCGGCGACGGCTGAGCCCGGCGCTGGGCGGTCACCACGGCGGCGAGCACGATCGCCGCGCCCAGCAGTTGCCACGGCGTCAGGCGCTGGCCGAGGACCAGCCAGCCGAGCAGGGTGGCGACGACCGGGCTCAGCAGGCCGAGGAACGTCACGTGCGTGGCCGTCAGCGCGCGGATTCCGCGGAACCACAAGGCGTACGCGAACGCGGCGCCGATCAGTGAGAGGTAGGCGTAGCCCGCGAGGTTCGCGCCGGACAGCGATGCCGGTGGCGGGCCTTCGACGGCCAGTGCGACCGGCACGAGGACCAGCCCGCCCGCGACGAGCTGCCAGCCGGTCGTCGCCAGCAAGGGTGCCGGGGACGTCCAGCGCTTGCTGAGGACGACGCCGGTGGCCATCACGATCGCGCCGCCGGCCGCGGCGGCTACCCCGAGTGCGTCGAGGCGGGCGTCGGACTGCAGCACCAGGAGGCTGACGCCGACGACCCCGGCGATGCCGGCGAGCACGGTCCGCGGGGTCAGGCGTTCGCCGAGCAGGCCGGCCGACAGGCCGGCGACGATCAGCGGCTGCAGCGCGCCAAGGGTGGCGGCGACGCCGCCGGGCAGGCGGTAGGCGGCGATGAACAGCAGGGCGAGGAAGGCGCCGATGTTGAGCGTGCCGAGCACGAGCGAACGCCACCACCAGTCGCCCTTCGGCAGCCGTCTGGTGAGCGCGACGAGGAGCAGTCCGGCGGGCAGCGCGCGGATCACTGCGGCGAGCAGCGGGCGGTCGGGTGGCAGGAACTCGGTCGTGACGAGGTAGGTGGAGCCCCAGATCGCCGGGGCCAGCGCGGTGGTGAGGAGCAGTTTGTTTAGCACTAAGGTAGATTACCTCAGCGCTAAGCTAAATGGCTACTGCTCACTTACCGCTAAGGCATCGGTTACGCTGGGGCGATGGCCGACCACGTGGACCGCGTCCTGGAGCAGTGGCACGCCGAGCGCCCCGACCTCGACGTCTCCCCGATGGGCGTGATCGGCCGGCTCTCCCGGCTGAACGCGCTGGTCGACGCGGAGCTGCGGCGCACGTTCGCCCGCCACGGGATCGACCGCGCGACGTTCGACGTCCTCGCGACCCTGCGCCGCAGCGGCCCGCCGTACCGGCTGACGCCGACGGAGCTGATGCGCTCGGCGATGGTGACGTCCGGCGCGATCACCCAGCGCCTGGACAAGATGGAGGCGCGCGGCCTGGTCGAGCGCACGCCGAACGAGACCGACGGCCGCGGAGTCCGCGTCGCGCTGACGGACGCGGGCGGCGAGCTGATCGACCGGGCGCTGCCGGAGCACGTGGAGACCGAGCACCGGATTCTGGGCGCGCTGGGTGCCGACCAGCGGGAGGAGCTGGCCGGCACGTTGCGAACCCTGCTGGAGAGCCTGGGCGGCGCGGGGTCCTAGTCTGCTTGGGAACGTGGGCCGGCATCGGCTGATGCTGTCCGGGTCGTCCAGGCCGGCAATCTCGTAATCTTGTTGCCATGACTTGGTGGTCCGCTGTGTTGGGTTTCGTTGGTGCGCTGGCCGGTAGCTGGGGTGGGCAAATCATCGCCAGTAAGCGTGAAGACAAGCGGTGGAATCGGGAGCGTGAGCGCGAAGACATTCGACATGAGCGCGAAATGGAGCGGTTCAAACTGCAGCTCAAGCATGACTCGCTCAAGGAGTGGAGAACGGAGAGGCTGACCGCCTACTATCAGTTCTTGGATTCGTTTTACAGTTGGCGGCAGCTGGCTCTCATCATGGGGTTTGTCGACCTGCCGGAGATGGCGCCCGGACTTCCGGATCGGTCTCGAGAGCTGTGTCGACTCTATGAAGCCATGATGGAAGGGAAAACTAGACTTCAGATGATCTGCTCGCCAGAGGTGCAAAAAATTCTGAGCAGCATGCTCACCAAGACGGAAGACATCACGTCGTCGATACGGTGGCAAGCAAAGGAGGTTGCCGAAGGACGTCCGATGGGGAAATCCGACTTCAGGGGAGCGCTTGACAACCTCGCAAAAAAATGTGCCGAGGTCAGGGCGCTTGTTCGTGCCGAGATGCTTATTGATTGACTGGCGAAGGATGCCGCCCTGATGTCGGCGACACGGCCCACGCTTTTCTTGTCAACCTCAAAGCGGCCTCCGGCACGTGTACGCGACGGAGACCACCTCGGCGCGGGTCCTAGGAGATCTGGCGGACCGGTTCCCGGTCCAGCAGGTAGTCCAGGTCGATCCGCCCGCCCGCCGCCGCCAGGATCGCGTCGATCGCCAGGTCCACGTCCAGTTTGCGGCCGTGCTGATCCGCGTACGCGCGCATCAGGTTGCCGATGTGGCGTTCCGGGTTGCGCCACGACGGCCAGCGCAACGACGCCTGCCGCGCCAGTCTCGTGAAGTCCGTCTGGCGCTCCGTCACCTCCAGCAGCCACTCCAGGTACACGCGCATCGCGTGGAACGCCGTGTGGCCCGGGTTGGCCACCGGGCCGTGGCCCGGGACCAGGGTGCGGGGGCGGAACGTGTCCTGGAGCCAGTCGAGCGCGTCGAGCCAGCCCGGGATCGACCCGTGGACCGCCACCGGGGTGTCGCCGATGACCACCAGGTCGCCGGTGAACAGCGTGCCCGAGCGGGGCTCGTGGACCACCAGGTCGCCCGCCGTGTGCGCGACGCCCGGGACCGCGACCACGTCCGCCGCCGCGTCGCCGAGGTCGACGTGGCGCCAGCCGGTGACCGGGTGGACCGACTCCGGCTCCGGGGGCTCGAGGTTGCCCCAGCCGGTGTAGGTGAAGACGTTGCCGTACGTCTGCGGCCCGGCCTTGACCAGGTCGAGCGCGCCCGGCGCGGCCAGCGCCGTCCCGCCGTCGCGCAGGGCGACGCCGAGACCGTTGTGGTGCTCGCCGTGCGCGTGCGTGATGGCGACCGTGAGCTCGCGGCCGCCCGCGTACTTGCGCACGTCGCGGACCAGTTCCAGGGTCGCCTGCTCGGTTCCGCAGGTGTCGATCAGCACGACGCCGTCGCGGCCCTGGATCCAGCCGCTGTTCGCGACGAACCACTCGGCCGGCGTCTTCACGTACGCCACCACACCCGGCCGGGCGTGCCGGAGCGGGACGATGTTCGATGTGACGGCCGGCATGCCTTCCCCTCCCTCATGCAGACGATGCGTTAACGACGGTGACCCGGCCAGGTTGCGCGGTTCTCCCGAATTGTTCAGGCGGGTCCCTGCCAGCGCTGGTTCGCGGTGGCCGCGCAGGTCCGGATCTGCAGGCGGGTGCCGTCGGCCGGGGAGCCGCCGGTCGCGTCGAGGCACTTGCCCGACTGCGGGTTCAGCAGGGTCCCGTCGGTTCGCGCCTGCCACGTCTGCGCGCCGGTGGCGTTGCAGTCCCACAGCTGCACGAGGGTGCCGTCGGCCGTCCCGCTGTTCGAAACGTCGAGGCACTTGCCGAACGCGCGGAGCGTGCCGTTCTGCTTCGTCCAGCGCTGGGCCGCCGTGGCGTTGCACGTCCACAGCTGGACCGCCGTGCCGTTGCCGGTGTTCGACGCGCTGACGTCGACGCACTTGCCGCCGAGGCCGGTGATCGTCCCGGCGGGGTAGGGGCTGCCGCTCGCGATCAGGTACGCGCTGTTCGCGACGTTCCAGTGCGTCGCCAGGTACGTGCCGGCCGCCGGGTTGGTGTTGAAGTAGTCGTCGCCCAGGCAGTCGAGCTGGTTCTCCGGGGCGCCGGGGCAGACCTTCACCAGGCCGCCCGGCGGGTTCGGCAGGCCGCCGTCGTCGTAGCACATGATGTCTTCGTCGTCCCAGCAGTGACCGTGGGCGCTCGAGTGCGGCGCGCTGCCCTGGACAGCGCCGAGGGTGTGCAGGAGCTCGTGCCCGGTCGCCTGCCACGACCAGCAGCCGGTGCCGACCGTCGCGTAGTGCGGGCCAGCGTTGTACGGGTTGCCCGGGCCGGGGCTGTCGTTGCCGCCGTTGCCGAAGGCCAGGCCGCAGCCGTCCTTGTCGTACCAGACGACGTACTTGCGGTCCGCGCGGTTGTAGCCCTGGGCCTTGATGGCGTTGGTGATCGTGTCGACGGTCGCCATGTCGCCTTGGGCGATCACGACGTTCCCGACGGTCGCCCGGCAGCTAGCGTCGGTCACGTACCGGACGTGCCGGACGCCGCCGCCGAGCCGGGACGCGGCCTCGGCGAAGGCGTCGTCGATCTGGCTCGCGAAGGTCTGGAACTGGCCGGCGAACTGGGCGTACCGGTCGGCCTGGCCGTTCCCGCGGACGTAGAGGGCCTGCACGCGCTTGCCGCTGACGCCGTCGCCGTCGCAGACGGCCGAGCGCGGCGCCGCGACCGGAGCCGACGGCGTGCGGAGGTGGCCGGGCAGCTGCTCGGTGCCGTCGGTCGCGGCGGCCGAGGGCAGCGCGGTGGCGAACAGGAGCGCGGTGCTGAGCGCGGCGAGGCGCAGGGTTCTCGCGGTCACGGGGGTTCCGCCTTTCCCGGTGCGGCAGGGGACGAGGAAGTGCGGTCTAGACCAATGGGAATGATAAGAGGAGCTCGGCGGGGTGTCACTGACAAGAACGGACAGCTCCGGGTGAACCGCTCACCCGCGCCTGTTTCGATCGGCCGCCCGGTCGAATAATTTTCGCGTTTTCGCTCTTGACAGTCGATCACGGACGTCCATACTGGTATATACCTTTATGGGAGGGTCCGGGTAACGCACGGGGAGGCTTCGCGCTCGTGGGCCGACGGAAGGTCTGAGGGGTCCTTCCGTCGGCCGCGCGAAGGCCGGTCACCGGCAGTTGACACAGATACTGGTACGAACCAGTATGTCTCCTGCCGTCCGGGAGGAGAAACATGGCGGGGGCACACGTCCGGATCGACAACCGGCTGATCCACGGGCAGGTCACCGTCGCGTGGACCCGCCGACTGGGCGTGCGCCGCCTGCTCGTCTGCAACGACGACGTCGCCGCCGACGACCTGCAGCAAGTGCTGCTCCCGCAAGCCGCGCGCGGCCTGCCCACCGCCGTGCTGTCGGTGGCCGCGGCGCTCACCGTGCCGCTCGACGGGGATGTCATGATCATCGCGAAAGACCCCGAAGACGCCTTCCGCCTCGTCGAAGGCGGGCTGCGGCCCGGCGTCGTCAACGTCGGCAACGTCGCGCCCCGGCCGGGCACCGCGTACACCATGGTCACCCGCTCGATCGCGGTCACCGCGGACGAGGCGGGCGGCTACCGCCGGCTCGCCGCCGGGGTCCCGCTGGTCACGCAGCTGATGCCGCAGGACAAGCCGGCCGAATTCGTCCCGCTGCTCGACCGGAAAGGGCTCTAGCCCCGCATGCTCGTCGCGTTGGCCCTGACCATCTGGGCGATCTACTGCACCTACGACGGGCTCGGCCCGTTCCTGATCTACGCGCAGCGCCCGCTGATCGCCGGCTCGGTGGCCGGGCTGATCACCGGGAACCCGCTGCTCGGCCTGATGATCGGCGCCACGCTCGAGCTCGCCGCGCTCGGCGTCTACACCTACGGCGGCGCGACCATCCCGGACTACCAGACCGGCGCGATCGTCGGCACCGCGCTGGCCGCGGGCGCCGCCGGCGGGACGTCCGCCCAGGTCGCCGTCGGGATCGGCGTCGGGCTGCCGGCCGCGATCCTGCTCTCGGCGCTCGACCCGGTCGGCAAGATGGTCACCACCGCGCTGGTGCACCGGGCCGACACCTACGCCGCCGAGGGCAACGCCCGCGGCCTGGCGACGATCCACTGGGTCAGCCTGGTCCCGTGGGTCGCGGTGCGCGCGATCCCGACGTTCCTGGCCGCGCTCGCCGCGTCCGGCGGCCTGGTCAAGGACATCACCGCGAGCATCCCGGCCGGGTTCGTGCAGGGCATGACGCTCGCCGGGTCGCTGCTGCCGGCGGTCGGCTTCGCGCTGCTGCTCGGCATGATGGAGCTGTCGCGGTACTGGTACCTGCTGCTGATCGGCTTCGTCGGGTTCGCCTACCTGAAGCTGCCGGTGCTGGGGATCGCGCTAGTCGGCGTCGCGGTCGCGATGCTGTTCGTGACGCTCAAGCGCGACGAGCCGGCCATCGCCGTGCCCGAGCCCGCCGAAGAGGCCGAGGTCGACCCGCGGCTGACCAAACAGGACCTGCGGCGGGTGTTCCGCCGCTACTTCTGGTCGAGCCAGATCTCCTGGAACTACGAGCGGATGCAGGCGCTCGGGTTCGCGTACGCGATGGAACCGGTGCTGCGCCGCCTCTACCCGGAGAAGGCCGACTACGTCGCCGGCCTGCAGCGGCACCTGCAGTTCTTCAACACCTCGGTGCTCATCGGCGGCCCGCTGATCCTCGGCTCCAGCGTCGCGCTGGAAGAAGCCGGGACGCCGAAATCGGCGGCGAGCACCAAGGTCGCGCTGATGGGGCCGCTGGCCGGCATCGGCGACACCGTCGTCTTCGCGCTGTACAACAGCATCGTCTTCACCATGGGCGCGTCGTGGGCGCTGCAGGGCAACTGGCTCGGCCCCGCGTTCGCCGCCGTGATGGTGCTCGTGCCGTACGCGCTGGTGCGGCGCTGGCAGTTCGGGTTCGCCTACCGCGAGGGGAAGCGGCTGGCCGGGCACCTCGCCGCGGGGGCGCTCGCGCGCGTCGCGCAGGGGGCGACCGTGCTCGGGTTCGTCGTGCTCGGCGGGTTCATCCCGTCGATCGTCAAGGTCGTCACCACGCTGACCTACCGGCAGACCACCACGGTCCAGGGGCAGCCGGTGACCCAGTCGGTGGCGATCCAGGACCGGCTCGACGAGCTGCTGCCGTTCCTGCTGCCGGTGCTGGTGACCGCCGGGGTGTACCTCATGACGGCCAAAATGCGGCTGCGGCCGGTCTGGGTCATCGGCATCGTCGTCGTCGCCGGGGTCGCACTGGGGTGGCTCGGCTGGTTCGCGCCGTCGGCTCCGGCGAAGAGTTAGGGGGAAAGCCATGTCCGTCCCGATCATCCTGGCCGGCCACGGGCGGCTGCCGTCCGGCGTCGGCGAGGCCGCCGAAATGATCCTCGGCCCGCAGGCGCGGCTGAAGGTCTGCGAGCTGAGCCCGCGCGACAGCCCGGAGGAGTTCGGCGCCCGGGTGCTCGCGCTGGCCGGCGCCGCCGAAGGCGCGCTCGTGCTGGCCGACCTGCACGGCGGCTCGCCGTTCAACGCCGTCCGCGTGCTCGCCGCCGGGCACCCGCGCATCCAGCTGGTGTCCGGGCTGAACCTGCCGATGCTGCTGGAGGTCCTGCTGCACACGACCGGCGACGTCACCGAGCTCGCCGGGGTGGCCCGCGCTGCCGGCCGCGACGGCGTCGTCGACGTCCTGGAATCGACCTGGTGACCGCCGCACTCCTGCTCGCCGCGCAAGACGTCCGGATCACCCCGGGGCCCGGGCACCCGCTCGGCGGCTACCTGGCCCGGCACGGCGTCGCGACCGGCACGCACGACGAGCTCGAAGCGTCGCTGATCTGGCTGTCCACCGAGGACGACCCGGGTGTGGTGTGGGTGACGCTGGACGCGCTCGCGGTCGACGCCGGCCTCACCCGCACCCTGGCCGACGCGGTCGGCGCGGCGGTCGGCATCGCGCCGGAGCGGGTGCTCGTCTGCGCGTCGCACACGCATTCCGGGCCCGAGGGCTGGACCGGCCCGCTGCACCCCGGCCTGCCGGGGGAGCGCGATCCCGGGCTGGTCGGCCGGATGGCGGAGAAGGTCACCGGCGCCGCGCTGCGGCTGCACGCCTGCCGCTCGCGGGTCCGGGCGCGCTGGCACGACGGGGCGACCGAGGCCGTCGGCGGCAACCGCTACCGGCCGGACGGGCCGCACGACACGTCGTTCGGGGTGCTCGAACTGAGCCGCGACGACGGCACGCCCGCGGCGCTGCTGTTCGACTACGCCAGCCACCCGACCGTGCTCGGCCCGGACAACCTGGCCTGGTCGGCGGACTGGCCGGGCGCGACCCGAAGAGAGCTGGCCGCGCTGATCGGCCGCCCGGTGGCGGCGTTCCTGCAGGGTGCGGCGGGGGACGCGAGCTCCCGTTTCGTCCGGCGCGGCCGCGACCACGCCGAGGTCCGCACCCTCGGCGGCCACCTGGCGACGTCGATCGCCCGCACCCTGGCGGCGGCGTCGGCGATCGGCGCGAGCGGTCCGGTCCGGCTGACCCGCTCGTCGCTGCACCTGCCCTACCGCGACGTCCCGTCCATCGAGGACAGCGTCGAACTGCGCGAGTCGGCCGAGGCCGAGTGGCAGCGGGAGCTGGCCCACCACGGCGAGGACCACCCGGCGGTCCGGATCGCCCAGACCCGCTACGAGGGCTGCGCGATGCTCGCGGCGATGGCGGCGAGCGACCGGCCGACGGGGTGCGCGGAGGTTCCGGTCAGCGTGGTGTCACTGGGGGACATCGCGTGGCTGCACACGCCGTTCGAGCTGTTCGCGTCACTGGGGCTGCGGATCCGGCGGGGGAGCCCGTTCCGGCACACGCGGGTGATCGGCTACACGGACGGATACCTGGGGTACCTGCCGGACGCCGAAGGGCACCGGAACGGGATTTACGAGTCTTACGTGACGTTGTTCGGCCCGGACGCCGCGGACGTGCTGGTGGAGCACTGCCTGAAGGTGCTGCGGGCGCACCGGCTCAGCCCCGCTTAGGCCGGCCGGTCAGGAAGCGTGGCTGCGCCGGGCCTGGGTGAACACCGTGTAGCGGTCGGCCCGGTACAGCGACCGTCCCGCCTCGATGACGCCGCCGCTCTGGTCGTGCAGCGTGCCCTCGATGATCAGGCACGGCTGGGTGGCTTCGATGCCGAGGAGGGTCGCGTCGCCGGCGTTCGGGAGGACCGCCGAGATCGCCGTGTCGTTCCACTCGGCGCGGACGTCCCAGCGTTCCTCGATCGTGCGGTGCAGTGATTCGGTTTCCCAGTCGAACAGCTCGATGCCGGGGAAGCGGTCGACCGAGAGGTTGGTGCGCTCGACGGCGAACGGCTCGTCTTCGACGAACCGGAGCCGCTCCAGCCGGAAGACCCGCGCGCCCGGTGGCACGTTCAGGCGGCCGGCGATGCGCTGGTTCGCGCTCTCCACCTCGGCGTGCAGCACCTTCGTCTTGGGGACGACGCCGCGGGCCTTCATGTCCTCGGTGAACGACGTCAGCATGTCGATGTGCGCCGCCTGGCGATCCGCGGTGAAGGTCGCGGTGCCGTGCTGGCGGTACAGGACGCCGTCGGCGACCAGGCGGTTGATCTCCTGGCGCACGGTGCCGCGGGCGACCTGGAAGTGCTCGGCGAGGAACCGCTCCGACGGCATCAGCCGGCCGGGGCCCGCCTCCGTCGCGACGGTTTCGAGGATTTCGCGGAGCTGATCGCCCTTCGGCCGCCCCGGCTGCAGCGCGTCCGGGAGGCGGAGATCGCTCGCGGGGACGTGTTTCGGACGGGGCATGCCTTCAGTATGTCGCGCCGCGGCACCCGGCACAGCATCGACCGCGACTCAGCCGGTGGCGCGCCCGGGCAGTCCGGCCAGGAATTCCGCGGCCACGGCCTCGCCCGTGACGTGCCCCACCGCGCGGTAGAGCGAGCGCGACTCCCGCGCCGTGCCGTCGGCGAGCGTCGACCGGCCCGCCGCGACCTCGACCGCGGCCAGCCCCAGCAGTGCCTCCGCCTCGACCACGCGGAACCCGCCCGCGCGCGCCGCGTCGAGGGCTGCCCGCGCGTGTTCGCCCGCCTCGCCGGCGCGGCCGCCTGCGGCCAGCACCCGGGACAACGTCGCCGCCGCTTCCGCCAGCTGGCCGCGCAGCCCGGACTCCGCCGTCAGCTCCCGGGCTTCCCGCAGGACGCGCTCCGCCGCGGGCAGGTCGCCGCGGCCTTCCTCCGCGCGGCCCAGCGCGATCAACGCGGCCGCTTCGACCTGCCGGTCGCCGTCGCGGCGGACGCAGTCGAGCGCGGCCTGGGCGGTGCGGGCCGCTTCGTCGTGGTCGCCGCGGGCGATCTGCAACGCGCTCACCGCGTTCAACGCCGTCGCTTCGCCGAAGCTCGTGCCGAGGTCGCGGAACGCCGCCAGGGCCTGGTCGAGGACCTCGCCCGCCTCGGCCAGCCGTCCGGTGGCGAGCAGCACCCAGCCCAGGTCGGCGAGGTTCGCCGCCGCCCAGAACGCCAGGTCCTCCTTGCGGGCCAGCGCGATCGCCTCGACGAGGCAGTCCTCCGCCTGCTCCAGCCGGCCGAGCTGGCGGTAGTGGCAGCTCAGCGAGTTCAGCGCGAGCGCTTCGCCGGACCGGTTGGCCAGTTCGCGGAACAGCTGGATCGCGCGGCGGCTGTGCTCGACGGCCTCCGACAGCCGGCCGGTCCACTCCAGCATCGAGCCCAGGTTCGCGACGGCCGTCGCCTCGCACTCGCGCCAGCCGCACTCCCGGCTGGCGAGCACCGCCTTCTCCGAATGCCGGATGCCCGCTTCGTGCTGGCCCTCGCGGAAGTACGCGCCGCCGATGGACAGGTGCACCAGCGCCTCGGCCGGCCGGGCGCCGTGGTCGCGGGCCGCGCGCAGGACGATCGGGGCCAGTTCGAGCCACTCCGCGCGGCGGCCGTGGTCGTGGAAGAACCGCCGCAGGGCGTCGGCCAGGTACCAGGCGCCGGGGTACGGCCCGCGCGTCGCGGCCTGCCGCAGCGCCGCCGAGAGGTTCGGGACTTCGACGTCGAGCCAGGCCACGGCGGCCGCGGCGTCGGCGAACGCGATCGGGCTCGGCGCCGCTGGGGCGTCTTCGCGGGGCAGCGAAACGATCCGGGCGCCGAGCAGCGCGACCGCGGCGTCGGCGGCGGCGCAGTAGCCGGTGAACAGCCGTTCCCAGGCCCCTTCGCGCGCGGCTTCGTCCTCCTCGGCCCGGACGCACTGCTCGGCGTAGCGGCGGGCGAGGTCGTGGAAGCGGAAGCGGCGGGGCGCGTGCGCCTCCAGGAGGTTCGCCGCGGCCAGCCCGCGCAGCCGGCGCGCGGCCTCGTCGGGCGGCACGGCCAGCAGCGCGGCCGCGGCGATCGGCGTGAAGTCGGCGCCCGGAACCAGCGCGAGCAGCCGG
Source organism: Amycolatopsis sp. FBCC-B4732 (assembly GCF_023008405.1). NCBI lineage: Bacteria > Bacillati > Actinomycetota > Actinomycetes > Pseudonocardiales > Pseudonocardiaceae > Amycolatopsis > Amycolatopsis sp. FBCC-B4732. The sequence goes on along the minus strand of NZ_CP095376.1, from coordinate 6,778,214 downwards.
AACGCCTGCCGCAGCCCGGTCGGCAGGGCCTGGTAGGACACCGAAAACGCCTTGGCGACGGCGCTTTCCTCGGCGCCGTCGAAGCCGAGCTGGGCCAGCGGGTCGCCGCGCAGCTCCTCGACCAGCTCGCCGATGCTGGCGACGCCGGTGTTCGCCGCGGCGATCCGCAGAGCCAGCGGGTGGTGCCCGCAGAGCCGGGCCAGCTCGGCCGCGGCCTCCGGCTCGGCGCTGGTCCGGTCACCGAGCAGGGCGGTCAGCAGCGCCTGCGAGTCGTCCTCGCGCAGCTGCGCCAGGCCCAGCGACCGCGCGCCGGTGCGGGCGACCAGCTCGTCGAGCCGGTGGCGGCTGGTCACCAGCACCCGGCCCGACGACGGCAGCAGCGGCAGCACCTGGGCGGCGTCACGGGCGTTGTCCAGCACCACGAGCGCCTGCCGGTCGGCCAGCAGCGAGCGGTAGAGCTTGCTCTGGTCGTCGAGGCCCGGGGGCACGTCCCGCAGGTCGACGCCGAGGGTGCGCAGCAGCTGCGCGAGCGCGGCGGCGGGGGTGAGCGGCTCGTCGTCGGCGTCGAAGCCGCGCAGGTTCACGTACAGCTGGCCGTCGGGGTAGCGCGCCCGCGCGGTGTGGGCCCAGTGCACGGCCAGCGCGGTCTTGCCGACGCCCGCCGTGCCGGTGAGCACCCAGACGTCGCCGGGTTCGTCGAGCGTGGCCAGTTCGGGCGCGCGGCCGGCGAACCCGCGGACGTCCAGCGGCAGCTCGGCCGGCCGCGGCGCGACCGGGGCCGCGGCGGGCGCCGGCTCGGGTTCGCCTTCGCCGCGCAGGATCCGCATCCGCAGGTCCTGCAGGGCCTGGCCGGGCTCGATGCCCAGTTCGTCGACGAGCAGGTCGTGCGCCCGCGTGTACGTCTCGAGCGCTTCGGGGGTGCGGCCGCAGCGGTGCAGCGCGAGCATCAGCGCGGCGCGCAGCCGTTCGCGGAAGGGGTGCTCTTCGACGAGCTGCCGCAGCTCGCCGACGACTTCGGCGTGCCGCCCCGAAGCCAGTTCCTGCTCGTACAGCTCCTCCAGCACGACGAGCCGGCGCTCGGCCAGCGCCGGGCCCTCGTGCTCGGTCAGCGCTTCGCTGACGCCGCCGAGCGGGGTGCCCTCCCACAGTGCGAGCGCCGCCCGCAGGTGCGCGACGGCCTCGGGCCCGGCCGTGGCCCTGGCCTGGGCGACCTCGTCGTCGAACACGTCGAGGTCGCGCTCGCCGGGACCGACCTCGATGACGTAGCCGGGCGCGCGCCGCACGATGACGTCGCGGCCGAGGAGCTTCCGCAGCTCCGAGATGTGCACCTGCAGCCGCCCGCGGACGCTCGGCGGCGCGTTCTCGCCCCAGGTCAGGTCGATCAGGCGGTCTTCGGTGACCACGCGGTTCGGGTTGAGCAGCAGCGCGGCCAGCACGGACGTCTGTTTCTGGCCACCGGGCCGGAACGCACCCGTGGCGCCGAGGACCGTGACCGGCCCGAGCAGGCGATAGCGCACGTGTTGCCCCCAGAAGGCGGACCGAAGCGGAACGGAAGTGCCGTCGCCGACCCTAACTGTGGACACGCCGGAAGGGAGGCCACGGGTGGACACCGATGATCCGCAGCGCTTGCTGTTCGTCTGTTTCCCGGACACCGGCGAAGCCGCCGGGCGCTACCGGGCCTGGCGCGACCCGCGGATCGCGGTGCACGTCGTCGAGCTGCCCGGGCGGGGCGAGCGCCACGACGAGCATCCGTACCGGGACATGTGGCTGCTCGTCGAGTCGCTGGCCGCGGAGCTGGCCGGGGTGCTCGCCGGGGCACATGTGCTGTTCGGGGCCGGGCTCGGCGCGCTGGTCGCCTACCGGCTGGCGCAGCGGCGGGTGGCCGCGGGACTGGGGGTCCCGCGGGCACTCGTCGTCGCGCACCAGGCACCGCCGGACCGGGCCGCGCGGGCGGTGCCCGAGCAGGCGGCCCGCGCCGACGTGAGCCTGCTGGTCAGCGACGCGCACGTACCGGCGGCGCCCCCGCTGCCGTGCCCGATCCGCGGGTTCGGCGAACCGCACGTGATGACCGGCTGGGGCGAGCACACGAGCGCCGGGTTCGTGCTGACCCCGGCGCGGGCCCAGGACAGCGCCGCGCTGCTGCGTGACGCCGTCCTGCGCTCGGCCTACCTGATCTCCGCCCTGGCCGTGCAGGGGCTCGCGCCGCCGTCGAACGCGACGGAGGCGTAGCTCGGGACGTCCTGCGGGACCTTGACGTCGTCGGGCAGGTGGACGCTGAGCTTCGTGCCCGCCGTGCCGGTGAACGTCCCGGTGTAGACGGACGTGGTGGTGCCCGCGCCGGCGTAGGAGACGTCGAGGGTGAACGTCGCCGAGTCGCCGATGTACGGGCCGCCACCGATGGTGGCGACGCCCGGGTGGTACTCGGTCGTGCCGACCGGCTGGTAGGTGACCGAGACGGTGCCGCGGAACGGGCCCGCGGTGCAGCTCGCCGCCACCACCTGGGCGCCGGTTCCGGCCGCTTCGGCGGGGGGTGCGAGGACGACCGCCCCCAGGACGGCCGTGCCGATGACGGCGTGGATTGCACCGGCTTTCATGGTGACTCCTCTTGCGTTCGGGGTGCGGCCGATGCTGCCCGACGCGACTTTCAAACCACTTCCCCGGACCGCGCCCGGCAGACGTATAAGCGCTGTTACGATTCGGCCCGTGCTTCGCTCCTTGGTCGACATCACCCCGCTGCGCGCGTCGCCCGCGTTCCGCCGGCTCTGGCTGGGCCGGGTGTTCTCCGGCTTCGGCGCCCAGATGACGCTGGTCGCCGTGATGTTCCAGGTCTGGGAGCAGACCGGGAGCACCGTCTGGACCGGTGCGGTCGGGCTCGCGCAGGCCCTGCCCGTCATCGTGTTCGGCCTGTTCGCCGGGACGCTCGTGGACCGCGTCGACCGCCGGAAGTTCGCCATCGTCATGACGGCGGGGCAGGCCGGCTGCTCGGTGCTGCTGGCCGTGCAGGGGTTCGTGGGCGGGGTGCCGGTGCTCGGGGTGCTGGGGCTGGTGGGCGTCCAGTCCTGCTTCGTCGCCGGCGGCGGGCCGGCCGGGCGCACGTTCGTCCCCCGGCTGCTGCCGCCGGAGCAGCTGCCCGCGGGGCTCGCGCTGAACCGGATCGCCTTCCAGGGCTCGATGCTGCTCGGCCCGGCGCTCGGCGGCCTCCTGCTCGGCTGGCTCGGCGTCGGCGGCTGCTACGTCGTCGACGCGCTCACGTTCGGCCTGGCGTTCTACGGCCTCTTCGGCCTCCCGGCGATGCGGCCCGACGGCGAGCTGTCGCGCCCGGGCCTGCGCGGCGTGCTCGACGGGCTGGCGTTCCTGGTGCGGACCCCGGTCGTGCGCGGGGCGCTGCTCACCGACCTCGCCGCGACCGTCCTGTCCATGCCGATCAGCCTGTTCCCGCTGGTCAACGAAGAGCACTTCGGCGGCAACCCGCGCACGCTCGGCCTGTTCCTGTCGGCCATCGCGGTCGGCGGCGTGGTGGCGTCGGTGTTCTCGGGGGCGTTCACCCGGCTCCCGCGGCCGGGCCGGGTGATGCTCGCGGGCTCGGCCGCGTGGGGCGTCGCGCTGACGGCGTTCGGGCTGGCGCCGGGCCCGTGGCTCGGACTGGCGTGCCTGGTGCTGGCGGGCGCGGCGGACACGGTTTCGGTGGTCTCCCGCGGCGCGCTGGTCCAGCTCAACACCCCCGACGCGCTGCTCGGCCGGGTGGCGGCGGCGGAGCAGATCGTCGGGCAGGCGGGCCCGGACGTCGGCAACCTGCGCGGCGGCCTGGTGGCCGGCGTGACGTCGGGGACGTTCGCGCTGGTCAGCGGCGGCCTGCTGTGCGTGGCGGCGGTGGTGGCCGTCGGCGCCGGTACGCCGGGGCTGCGCCGGTTCGCGGTCAAGGCAGCTTCAGCGACAGCACGTCCGGGATCGTGACCACGCTGCCGTAGGTGTTCGCGCTCCCGCCGATCGCCAGGATCCGGTGCGCCGACGCCGCCGCGCACACCAGCGACGCCCGGCCGTGGGGGAGCAGCGTGCCCAGCAGCAGCCAGTAACCCGTGCCGGCGTCGAAGACCTCGGCCGTGCGGTCGCGGGCCGTCGGGTCCCCGACCGGGGCGGGACCGCCGCCGGTGACCACGATCCGGTTGCCCACCACGGCGGCGCCGGGCGCGCCGCGGCGCTTGTGCATCGGGGCCACGGCTTCCCAGCGGTCGGATTCCGGGCAATAGCGCTCGATCGAGGCGAGCGCGTCCTGGCTCCGGCTCGGCAGGCCGCCGATCGCGTACAGGTGCGTCGCGGTGGCCACGAGCCGGAACCGCGCCCGCGGGGTCGGCATCGGCGCCACCGGCACCCAGTGCGGGCGGGGGCCGGCCGGGTCCAGCACGTGGACGGCGTCGGTGGCGTGCTCCGCGGGATCGGCGTCCCCGACCACGCCGCCCGCGACGTACAGCCGGCCGTCCAGCCCGGCGGCCGAAGCGGCGGCCAGCGGGACGGGCAGCGCGGGCGCCGGGCCCCACTCGTCGCGTTCGGGGTCGTAGCGGTCGACGGCGTCCAGTGCGCTGCCGCCGGGGCCGGTTCCGCCTGCGGCGTAGACGATCCCGGCCACGACCCCGGCCGCGAAGTTCCCCCGCGCGACGGGCATCGGGCTGACGTAGTGCCACTCCCCGTCGCCGCGGGCGTGGCGCGTCTCGACCGAGCTGTAGCCGACTTCGCCGTCGGTGCCGCCGAGGACGAAGAGGTCGTCCCCGACGGCCGCCACCTCGTGGCCGAACCGGGGCGAGAGCAGCGGCGGCCGGTACTTCCATTCGTTCATCGTTTCCACCCTCTTTTGCCGCCCAGAGTCTCCGTGGTGATCCGCTTCGTTACGGCGTCCGCGATTTACGCCTTCGGAGCAGTACCGGTGACGATCAGACGTCGCAGTGCGCTCGGCCGGATGGCGGACGACGATCACGCTGTGTGCGAGCTCCTCGTTGGTTTGTTTCCGCACGTGATCACCGCGGTCGCAATTCTCGGCAACGTGATTGCGGGCGCGGAAATCGTCATCTACAGTCCGCGGACCACGGCTTTACGAGCCGGATTCCCCACGCACGAGGATTCATTCCCGAGGAGTGCCATGCCCAGACGCGCCTCGACCCGCCGGTTCGCCGTGTTCGCCGCCGCCGCCCTGCTGCTGAGCGGGTGCAGCCAGCTCGGCGGGACGAAGACCGGCGGCGGCGTCGAAAAACCGTCCATCCGGGTCGCGATCCTCACCACCGTCGACCTCGCCACGCTGTGGCTGGCGCAGGAAGGCGGCTACTTCAAGGCCGAAGGCCTCGAGGTGCAGACCGACATCGGCGCCAGCGGCCAGGACACGCTGACCCGCATGGTGGACGGCAAGGACGACCTCGCGCTCTCGACGTACACCCTGTTCTTCCTGGCCAAGAGCAGCGGCACGGCGGACCTGAAGCTGATCTCCGACGCCACCTCGGCGAGCCCGCGCAGCAACGAAGTCGTCACGGTCCCGAACTCCCCGGTGAAGACGGTCAACGACCTGAGCGGCAAGCGGATCGCGATCAGCTCGAAGAACGCGGCTTCCGACGTCCTGACCCGCTCGGTGATGCGCGACCACGGCATCGACGCGGACAAGGTGACGTGGGTCCCGATGCCCCTGCCGGAGATGGGCGCGGCACTGGCCCAGGGCCGCGTCGACGCCGCCTACCAGCCGGAACCATTCCTGACGCAGGCCGCCAAGACGGCCGGCGCGTACCCGGTGATCGACGCGGCGAGCGGCAGCACGCAGGCGTTCCCGTTGACCGGCTACGGCGCCACGGCCAAGTGGGCCAGGGATCACCCGAAGACCTTGGCGGCGTTCCAGCGGGCGATGCTCAACGCCACGCGTGCGGCGGTGGACCGGGCGCGGGTGGAGCCGTTGGTGGTGCGGAACGCGCGGGTGGACCAGGACATCGCGAGCCTGATGGTGATGCCGGCGTTCGGGTCCACGTTGGACGCCCGGCGCATCCAGCGGGTGCCGGACCTGTTGCAGCAGCTGGGTGTGGTGCAGACGAAGATCGACGCATCTTCGATGATCGCTCCGCAGGCCAGTACCGGCTGAGGCCGGGGAGCTTGGAAGGGCGGGTGCGCTGAGGCGTGCCCGCCCTTCGTCGTGCCGCCGCTCGTTAGCCGCCCGCCGGCCGCCCGCCCTTCGCTGTGCCGCTGCCTGCTGCCCGCGTGCCGCGTGCCCGCCAGCTGCTCCGCCGCCAGCTGCCCGCGAGCCGCGTGCCCGCCGATAGCTGCCCGCCTGCCAGCTGCGGCCCGCCGCGAGCTGCCGCCTGCCGTTAGCTGCCCGCCTGCCCGTTTCGCGCTCGCCGCCGCCCGCTCGCCTGCATGCCTGGCAGCTGCCGCCCCGGCGGCCAGCCGCCCGCCTGCCAGCTGCCCGTCTGCTAGCTGCGGCCCGCCGCGAGCTGCCTGCCTGCCCGTTTCGCGCTCGCCGCCGCTCGCCCGCCTGCCAGCCAGCTACCGCCCTACGGCCAGCCGCCGCCCCGGCGGGGCCGCCGGGCTGACCGGCCCCGGCCGCTCAGGCGGCCGGGTAAGGGGCCGCGAGTCTCCGGCGCCAGGCAGCCGGCGCCGACCGCCCGGCGGGAGCTCCACAGGCGCCGCGAATGACTCATTCGCGGCCTCAGTGGTCCCGAATGACTCATTCGCGACCCGCCCACCCCCGGCGACCCGGCACCTCGGACCCGAACCCGCGCGCCGCCCCGACTTCACCCGCGCTGCCGTTACTCCCCGGTACCGAATACCACTAAGCGCGCGCTTTGTGAAAATTCCCGGAGCGCCCGGTTTCGGTGGTTCGCACCTTGACTTCACCGCCGCTGCCCTCCACCCTCTTCATACCGACCGCGCGGTACGGCCTGATCCACATGGTGAGACAGGAGAGTCATCGATGACACTTCTTGGCGAGGCGGGTTCCGGCGAGGCGCTGCCCGGCGAGGACCTCCTCGTGGTCGACGGCCTCACCGTGCGCTTCGGCGGGCTCACCGCGTTGCACGACGTCCGGCTGAGCGTCGACGCCGGGACCGTCGTCGGGGTCATCGGGCCGAACGGCGCGGGCAAGACGACGCTCTTCAACGTCGTCTGCGGGTTCGTGCGGCCGCAGGCGGGGCGCGTGCTGTGGCGCGGGGAGCCGCTGGTCCGGCACCGCCCGGAACACCTGGCGGGCCTCGGGATCGTGCGGACCCTGCAGGGGCTCGGGCTCTTCCCGGGGCTGACGGTGCTGGAGAACGTGATGGCCGGCGCGGGCCGGCACGCTCGCACCGGGGTGCTCCCCGCGCTCGTCGGGGCCGGGCGGTCCGCGCGCGACGAAGCCGACCTCGCCGGGCGGGCGCGGGCGACCCTCGGGGAACTGGGCATCGCCGACCTCGCCGACCGGCTTCCCGGCGTTCTGCCCTACGGGGTGCGAAAACGCGTCGCACTCGCCAGGGCGCTCGTCGCCGAACCCGACCTGCTCCTGCTCGACGAACCCGCGAGCGGGCTCTCGGCCGCCGAACTCGTCGAGCTCTCCACACTGATCCTTTCGCTGCGGCGGCACATGGCCGTCGTGCTCGTCGAACACCACATGGACCTGGTCATGCAGGTCTGCGACCGCGTCGTGGTGCTGAACTTCGGCGAGGTGATCGCGGCGGGCACCCCGGCCGAGATCCAGGCCGACCCCCGCGTGGCCGAGGCCTACCTCGGCGACCCCGCCGAGGAGGCGCCCGGTGCTTGAGATCGACGGCCTTTCCGTGGCCTACGGCGCCGTCGACGCGCTCGACGGCGTCGGCCTCACCGTCGAGCGGGGCGGGATCACCGCCGTGCTCGGGGCGAACGGCGCCGGCAAGACCACGTTGCTGCGCACGATCAGCGGCCTGCAGCCCGCCCGCGCCGGCCGGATCTCCTGGAACGGCGAGGAACTCACCGGCCGGGCGCCGGACCGGATCGCCCGCGGCGGGGTCGCGCACGTGCCCGAAGGCGGCGGCGTGATCACCGAGCTGACCGTCGACGAGAACCTCCGGCTGGGTGCGCTGTGGCGGCGGGACCGCGCCGATCGCGCGGCCGCGCGTGACGAGGTCTACGAGCTCTTCCCGCCGCTGCGGGAACGTTCGGGGAAATTCGCGTCGACGCTGTCCGGCGGCGAACGGCAGATGCTCGCCATCGGCCGCGCGCTGATGAGCAGGCCCGGGCTCCTATTGCTGGACGAGCCGTCGCTGGGGCTCGCGCCGCTGATCACCGCGCGGATCATGGGGATCCTGCGGGACCTGCGGGCCTCGACCGGGCTGACCGTCGTGCTCGTCGAGCAGAACGCGCACAGCGCGCTGTCCATCGCCGATCGCGGGTACGTCCTCGCGCTCGGCCGGGTCGTGGCCGTCGACACCGCGGCGGAACTCCTGGCCGACGACGGCCTCCGCCACGCCTACCTCGGTTTCTGAGGCTTCCGATCCACCCAGCAGGAGGTGACCGGTCCGGTATGCAGGACTTCTTCGATCTGACCCTCGGCGGGATCTCGGCCGGCGCGGTGTACGCGGCGCTCGGGCTCGCACTGGTCATCATCTACCGGGCCACCCGGGTGGTGAACTTCGCGCAACCCGCCCTCGCCCTGATTTCGACGTACCTCGCGTACTCGGTGACCAAGGCGACGGGCAGCTATTGGCTCGGCTTCGCCGTCGCGATCGTCGCCGGGACCGTGCTCGGCGTCGCCACCGAACGGCTGCTGATCCGGCCGCTGCGGCACCGCTCCGAGCTGAGTTCGATCATCGTCACGCTCGGGCTTTTGCTGGTGCTGCAAGCGATCGCGGGCATGATCTGGTCCAACGAGCCGCTGGCGTTCCCCTACGCCTTCGACTTCCGCGGCCGGTTCTCCGCCAACGACCTGTTCGTCGTGCTGATCGTGCTCGCCATCGCCGCGCTCGTGCTCGTCGTGTTCAAGTACACGCCGCTGGGGTTGCGGATGCGGGCGGCCGCCTTCGCGCCGGACGTCGCCCGCACCCTCGGCGTGCGGGTCGGGCTGATGCTCACCGTCGGCTGGGGCATGGCGGCGGCGGTCGGCTCGCTGGCCGGATTGCTCGCCACCCCACCGTTCCTCTTCCCGAACGTGCTGGACGGTGTCTTCGTCTACGCGCTCACCGCGGCGGTGCTCGGCGGTCTCGACAATCCGCTGGGCACCATCGCGGGCGGGTTCGTCCTCGGCGTCGGACTGTCCTATGTGTCCGGCTACCTGGGACCGGAGATGGTGACCATCGCCGCGCTGGCGATCCTGGTGATCGTGCTTTCCGTGCGCCCGAGCGGGTTGTTCGGCCGGGCGAAGGCGAGGCGGGTATGAGCGTGCGCACCAGTCTTCCCCGGACCACCGCGCCGGCCGTGCGGAAGAAGCGCACGCTGCCGCCGCTGGTCCGCCACGTCCTCTTCGCGCTGGCGGCCTTCGCCGTCGTCGTCGTGCTGACGCTGGTGACCGACGAGTTCACCAACCTGCGGATCGCGACGATCGGCTACTACCTGATCGCGGTGGCCGGGCTGACGTTGCTGACCGGCCTCACCGGCCAGGTTTCGCTGGGGCACGGCGCGTTCATGTTCATCGGCGCGTACACGGTGGCGCTACTGGTGAACAAGGTGCCGTCGTTCCCGCTGTGGGCCGACCTGCTGCTGGCCAGCGCGGCCGGGGGGTTCGCCGGGCTGCTGGCCGGCGCCGCCGCGGCCCGGTTGCGCGGGCCGTACCTCGCCGGCGCGACGCTCGCGCTGGCCGTCGGCCTGCCCGCGCTGACCCGCAAGTTCCCGGACTTCCTGGGCGGCAGCAACGGGTTGAGCTTCACCGTCCACAGCAGACCGTCCGGTGTGGTCGGTCTCGTGCCGGAACTGCGCTGGCAGACCTGGATCGTCTGGCTCAGCGTGCTCATCGCGCTGGTGCTGGTGGTCAACATCGTCCGCGGCCGGCTCGGGCGCGACTTCCGCGCGGTCCGCGACGACGAGGTCGCCGCGTCGCTGAGCGGGATCGCCGTCGGGCGCACCAAGATCCTCGCGTTCCTGGTCAGCGCGGTGTGCGGCGGGCTCGCCGGTGGCCTGCAGGCGTTCCTGCTCGGCACCGCCGCGCCGGGGTCGTTCACGCCCGCGTTGTCGCTGAGCCTGCTGGCGGCCGTGGTGCTGGGCGGGCTCGGGTCGCTGTGGGGCGCGCTGTGGGGCGCGGTCGCGCTCGTGTACTTCCAGGCCTGGTCCGAGGACCTCGCCGACGTGCTGCACCTGAACACCGACGTCGCCAACAACCTCCCGCTCGCGGTGTACGGCGTGATCCTCATCGTCGTCGTGCTCGCCTTCCCGCGCGGCATCCAGGGCGGTTTCCAGCGGCTCCGCACACTCCTCCCCAAGCCCGCCGAAAAGAAGGAGAACCATGAGAACCACTAGGTACGGCGCGGGTTTCCTCGCCCTCGCCTTGGCGCTGACCGCGTGCGGCGGCGCGGGGGAGAGCGACGGCGGCGGCCAGCAGGCCGCGGACTCCGCCGTCGGCGTCACCAAGGACAGCGTCGTGATCGGCACGCACCAGCCGCTGACCGGGCCGGCCGCGCCGGGGTACAGCAAGATCTCCGTCGGCGCCCGCGCGGTCTACCAGGCGATCAACGACGGCGGCGGGATCAACGGCCGGAAGATCGACTACAAGGTCGAGGACGACGGCTACAACCCGACGAAGACCGTCGAGGTGGTGAAGAAGCTCGTCCTGCAGGACAAGGTGTTCGCGATCGTCGGCGGGCTGGGCACGCCGACGCACTCCAAGGTCGTCGACTACCTCAACGCCGAGGGCGTGCCGGACCTGCTCGTGTCGTCGGGCGCGCTCGCCTGGGACAACCCGCAGAAGGCGCCGATGACCTTCGGGTACCAGGTGGACTACACGCGCGAGGGCAAGATCCAGGGCCAGTACATCAAGAACACCTTCGCGGGCAAGAAGGTCGGCTACTTCACGCAGAACGACGACGTCGGCCGCGACACGCAGGCCGGGCTGGACCAGTTCGTCAAGGACCAGACCGTCGTCCGGCAGGGCTACGACAGCGCGAACACCGACGTCACGCCGCAGCTGTCCGCGCTGAAGGCGGCCGGCGCCGAGGTCGTCGTCTGCGCCTGCATCCCGGCGTTCACCGCGCTGTCGATCCTGGCCGCGGCGAAGATCGGCTACCAGCCGCAGTTCGTCGTCAGCAGCATCGGCGCGGACCCGGCGACACTGTCCGGGCTGCTGCAGGACTTCGCCAAGCGCGGCGGCGCCAGCGTTTCCAGCGGGCAGCTGCTGGCCGGCCTGATCGGCACCGGCTACCTGCCGGACGTCGCCCAGACGTCGGACCCGTGGGTCGCCTACTTCAAGGGCCTCCACGACAAGTACATCCCGAAGGAGCCGTTCACGAACACCGTGCTGTTCGGCATGGTGCAGGCCTACACGTTCGGGCAGGCGCTCAAGGCCGCCGGGCCGGACCCGACGCGGCAGAAGCTCGTCGACGCGATGAGCTCCGGGTCGCTCAAGGGCCCGGGCCTGACCCCGTTCGGGTTCTCGAAGGAATCGCACGCGGGGTACACCGGCGCGTACGTCTTCAAGATCAACCCGGACACCACGACGGCGATCATCCAGCCACCGTCCGTCACCGACCGGGGTACCGGGGCCATCACGGCGTACACCGGTGAACGCGCCACCCCGGAGCAGGTGAACCTGCTGAGCAAGTGAGGAACGGGCCGGTTCGCGGCGGTGCCGCGGGCCGGCCCCCCGCTCACATAGGGTGGCGACATGACGGTCAGGGAGAAGGTCGTGCGGGCGGCGGTCCGGCTGTTCGCCGAGAAGGGCTTCGAGGCGACGACGGTCCGCGAGATCGTCGAAGCCGCCGGCGTCACCAAGGGTGGTCTCTACCACTACTTCGAGTCCAAGGACGACCTGCTCTTCGAGATCTACGTGGCGATGCTGCGGATGCAGACGCGGCGGATGGTGACGATCGCGGAGTCGGACCTGCCGCTGCCGGAGCGGCTGCACGCGATCATCGTCGACGTCGTCGTGACGAGCATCGCCGACCTGGACGCGGCGACCGTGTTCTTCCAGTCGTTCCCGCTGCTGGAGAAGTCCAAGCAGGTCCAGGTGCGCGCCGAGCGGCGCACCTACCACGAGCGCGTGCGCGACCTGGTCGCCGAAGGGCAGCGGACCGGTACCTTCCGCGCCGACGTCCCGGCCGACCTGGTGATCAACTACCACTTCGGCGCCATCCACCGGCTCGGCATGTGGTACCACGCCGACGGCGAGCTGTCGGGGGAGCAGGTCGGCGAGCACTTCGCGAACCTGATGCTGTGCAGTCTCCGTCCTTAGTGGACGATCTATCGTGGGGACCATGCACATCGTGGCGGTCCTCGCGCTGGACCAGGTCGTCCCGTTCGACCTGGCGACCCCCATCGAGACCTTCTCGCGAACCCGGCTCCTCGACGGCTCGCCCGCCTACGAGGTCCGGATCTGCGCCCCGGCACCGGAGGTGGACGCGGGCGCGTTCACGCTGCGGCCGCCGTGGGACCTGACCGGGCTGGCGACCGCGGACACGGTCATCGTCCCGGGCCGCTCGGCGAACCCGCCGGTCCCGGCCCCGGTGGTGACGGCGCTGCGCGCGGCGGCCGAGCGGGGCGCGCGGATCGCGTCGATCTGCTCGGGCGCGTTCATCCTGGCGGAGACGGGCCTGCTGGACGGCCTGCGCGCGACGACCCACTGGGCGGCGGCCCCCGAGCTGGCCCGCCTGCACCCGGCGGTCGAGGTCGACCCGGACGTGCTGTACGTGGACAACGGCCGGATCCTGAGCTCGGCGGGCGCGGCGGCGGGCCTCGACCTGTGCCTCCACCTGGTCCGCCGCGACCACGGTTCGGCGGTGGCGGCCGCCGCGGCCCGGATGTCGGTGATGCCGCTGGAACGGGAGGGCGGGCAGGCCCAGTTCATCGTCCACGACACCCCGCCGGCCCCGCGCGGGTCCGAGCTGGAGCCGCTGCTGGCGTGGCTGGAGGAGAACTGCGCGGCGGAGCTGACGCTGCCGGGCATCGCGGGGCACGCGGGGATGAGCACGCGCACGCTCAACCGCCGGTTCCGCGAGCAGACGGGCACGACCCCGCTGCAGTGGCTGCTGCGCGCCCGGGTGCGGCGGGCACAGCACCTGCTGGAGGCGACGGGCGAGCCGGTGGACCGGATCGCGGGGCAAGTGGGGTTCGGGTCGCCGACGGCGTTCCGGGAGCGGTTCAAGCGGGTGGTGGGGAGGAGCCCGCAGGCGTACCGGGCGAGTTTCCGGGCGGCGGGGGCGGGCGGGTGATTTCGGGTGGTGGCGTGCCGGCTGCGGTCAGGCGGTGGAGTCCGCAGGCGTTCGGGGACGGGCGTTCGGGCAGCGGCTGACTTCGGGTGGCGGCGTGCCGGCTGCGGCCGGTGGGGTGTGGTCCGTAGGTGTTCGGGGTGAGCTTTCGGACGGCGGTGGGTGACTTCGGGTGGTGGTGTGCCGGCTGCGGCCGGTGGGGTGGGGCCCGTAGGTGTTCCGGGCGAGTTTTCGGGCGGCGGCGGGCGACCTCGGATGGTGGTGTGCCGGCTGCGGTCGAGCGGGTGGTGGGCCGGAGGCCGCACGTGTTCAGGCGAGTTTCGGGCGGCGGGCGACCTCGGGTGGTGGTGTGCCGGCTGCGGTCGAGCGGGTGGTGGGCCGGAGGCCGCACGTGTTCAGGCGAGTTTCGGGCGGCGGGCGACCTCGGGTGGTGGTGTGCCGGCTGCGGTCGAGCGGCCGGTGGGGTGGAGGCCGCACGTGTTCGGGCGAGTTTCGGGCGGTGGCTGACCTCGGGTGGTGGTGTGCCGGCTGCGGTCGAGCGGCCGGTGGGGTGGAGGCCGCACGTGTTCGGGCGAGTTTCGGGCGGTGGCTGACCTCGGGTGGTGGTGTGCCGGCTGCGGTCGAGCGGGTGGTGGGCCGGAGCCCGCAGGTGTTCCGGCAGGCGGGTGAAGGCGCTCGAGGCTCAGCGTCGGTCGGGGCCGGGCCGCTCGTAGCGGGTGGCGCCCTGTTCCGGCTGCGGTTCAAGCGTGCGAAGGCGGCTCGAGCCCCCACGTCTCCCAGCGTCGCCCGTCGGGGTCCAGCCGCGCGTACAGCGTGGCCGCGTGTTCCGGCCGCGTGAGCACCGCGATCGCCTGCCGTTGCAGCAGGTGCAGCGATCCCACCTCGGCGCGCAGCGCAGCGATGCGGCGGCGCAACCGCGGCCGGGTCCGCCACGGGCGCCAGAGCACCGCCAGCAGCAGGGCCGCGGCCGCCGTCTGGTACTCCTGCGCCGTCCTGACCAGCCGGTCCGCCTCGGCGCCGAGCACGCTGCCGGCCCGGCGGTCGATCGTCCGCGCCAGCTCGCTTTCGAAGAGGCGTTCGTGCGCGCCGCCGGCGAAGTCCGCCACCCGGCGGGGTACGCCCGCGACGAGGGCGGCGGTCAGCAGGTCCGCGAGGGCCGCGCGCAGTGCGTTCCGGGCGTCCGTGCCGTCCTCGAGGAGCGCGGCGATACCCAGCTCGGCGGCGATGGATGCCTGACGGGCGTCCCCCGGCGCCGGGGGAGCCGCGCCGATCGCCACGCCGCGGATGCCGCCGCTGAGCTCGCGGACCGCCGCCAGCTGCCGGTGGACCTCGGCGCGCAGCCCGCGCCGGTCCTGGACCTTGGCGAAGTAGTTGGTCAGCGCCGCACCGACGACGCCGCCGCCGGTCGTGTAGGCCAGTTCGACGAGGCCGGGCACCGGGACGCCTAGTTCGGCGGCTGCTGGGGGTGCGGGTAGCCCGGCTGCGCCACCGGGTAGCCGGCCGGACCCGGGTACGGCTGCGCGAAGGCGGCCGGGCGGCCGCCCTTGACGACCGCGATCGCGACCAGGAGCCAGGAGAGCGCCGCGGCCACGTCGAACACGATGCCCACCACCAGGAAGATCAGCTGGATGTCGGCGACGGAGAGGTGCTCGGACCGGCTCCAGGTCGCCGCGTCCAACGCCACGAACTGCCACGCGATGCCCGCCACCGTCGTGGCGAGCATGACGGCGAAGGCGGCCACCATCAGGCCGGACACCCCCTTGGCGCGGCCCTTGACCGAGAAGACCAAGCCGAGCAGGCCCACGACCAGCAGCAGCACCCGGGGGATGATTTCGATGATCGTCAACGAAAACTGCGACATGCCTGTCCTCCACCGTTCGCCGCCGGAGGTCGGGACGTCCGGGCTGGGCCGCGCCGATCCTATTCGGTGACGGCGCTTCGCGTGGGGCGTTCGGCGAAGACGGTTTGAGGCGTTCGCTCCCGTGGTACTGACCGTAATCATCGCTGTCCCGCTTTGGAGGGTGCTCGTGCAGATCCAGGTCAACACCGACCACAACATCCACGGCGGCGAGCGGCTGGCCGGCTTCGTCAGCACCGACCTGGAGAACAACCTCTCCCGGTTCGGCGGGTGGTTGACCCGGGTGGAGGTGCACCTGAGCGAAGACGGCGGCGGCAAACCGGAAGACAAGAAGTGCGTGATCGAGGCGCGCCCCGGCGGCAAGCAGCCGATCGCGGTCACCCACCACGCGGCCACTGTGGACGATGCCTACGCCGGTGCGGCGCACAAATTGGGGCGGGTACTGGATTCCCGGTACGAGCGCGCGCACGACCACAAGGGCAGCGAAAGCATCCGGCACATGCCCGCGCCGGAGGACCCGGACCAGGTCGGCGTGCTCGACGAGCAGCGGGACTGACCGCCGGGCCGGCCCGGCTCCGCCTCGGGGCGGGAGCCGGGCCGGTGCCGGTTACTCGGTCGGGCAGCTGTCCGGGGCGCGCAACGCGCTCCAGGTGTGCGTGCCGACCCGGCCGTCGCTGACCAGGCCGGGCGGGCCGCAGACGGTGTAGGTGTCCGCCTGGAACGCCTTCACGGCCGACTCCGTGGCCGGGCCGAAGTCGCCGTCGACGCCCGACGAACCCACGCTGTACCCCCAGTGCAGCAGCAGGCACTGCACTTCCCGGACGCGGTTGCCGGTGTTGCCCCGGACGGTTTCCACCTTGCCCGAGTAGTACCCGCACGACACCGCCGGGCTGACCTCCGGCGGGTGCAGCCGCCGGTCGGGCACGCTCGCCGCCGAGGCGGTGCCCGGGTGGGCCGCCGGCGTGGCCGCCTGCGCCGCCGGTGCCGCGACGAGCGCGGAAAGGATCATGGCGCCGTAGACGACGCCCCTGGTGATTCCCCGTGTGATCCGCATTCTCCGGTCCTTTCTCCCCCTGTTCGGCAGGGGTCGTCGGTCGGGACGCCTGGAGTCTCCCCTCGCGGAGGCGGCCGGTACGGGGCGTTCGATCCTCGTCGAAAGGGGGCGCGCGTTCTGGAGCGTGCGGCGCCGCCGATGCCGGTGGCGGCCGACCGGCCTCCCCGCCGGCTGCTCGGCGCGGGTCCGTCGAAAGCAGGTGCGCACTCTGGAGCCGGGGGGCCGGCCGATGCCGTGGTGGACGACCGGGACCCGCGGGAGGAGCTTGACCTGCTCGCCGCGCCGGTGGCGGTGGGGTCGCGGGCCGGTGCGTGTGGCGCCGCTGATGCCGGTGGCGGCCGACCGGCCTCCCCATCGGCTGCTCGGCGCGGGTCCGTCGAAAGCGTGCGCGTCACCCGGATCGGTGGAGCAGTTGCAGGCCCAGCGGCGTGATGTGGTGCGACGCCACGGTGCCGTCCCGGTGGGTGGCGATCATGCCCGCGTCGCGCAGGATCGTCGTGTGGTGGGTGACCGTCGCCGGGGCCACGCCGGTGCGGCGGATCAGCTCGCGGGAACTGCAGCCGTCCATCGCCAGCCGCAGGATCGCCGCGCGGGTGGTGCCGACCAGTGCACCGAGGTGGTCGCCCGGGCGGTGTTCCGGGGCGAGCAGCCGGGTGGTGGGGTCCAAGGGAAAGGTCAGCGTCGGGGGCAGTGCGGGGTCGGCGAGCGCGACCGGGCGCTGCAGGGAGAAGTAGCACGGCACGAGCCGCAGCCCGCGGCCGGCGAGCAGCAGGTCGCTGTCGACCACGTAGGGCAGCCTCAGCACCGGCGGCTCCCAGACCGCACCGGGTGTGATCCCGGTCAGCACCGCCTCGACGCCGTCGTGCCCGAGCGTGTGCAGCCGGCGGGCGAGGTCGGCGTGCCGGGCGGCTTCGACCACCGCCAGCCGCGGCTGGACGGCCACCCGGTAGAACCCGCCCAGCGCCGCGCGCAGTCCGCGCAGGGCGGGCGCCCCGCCGCCGGCGATGGCGCGCAGCGGCGCCGACTCGCCGCCCAGCAAAGCCATTTCCCTTCGCAGCCGCGGTTTCGGCACGGACACCACCGCGTCGAGCGCGTCGTCGAGATCGTCGAATTCCCCCGCCGGGGTCAGGAAATCCGGGAAGTACTCCGCGTGCGGGGCGATGGGCAGCAGCGTGTGCAGGAGCCGCTGCAGCCGGGGTTCGGCGAACGCTTCCTGGCGGACCCGCCGCCGCCAGCCGTCGAAGTACAGGCCGCCTTCCCGGTGCTGCAACAGCTGCACCGCGTTCACGATCTCCCACATGTGGTCGATCCGCGACGCGAGCCGGGTGCGGCCCAGATCGACCTCGGTGAAATGAATGCGCAAGTACGGCATCGTGGTTCCCCCCTGGGTCTACGACTCCATGGGTGACATCGGAGTCGCGCGCCATTTCGCTACCCGTGGCAGAAACGGCGGAGATTCGTCGGGCAAATTGGCGGATGCTCTTGTTTTCCGCTGCTTCGGACGCGATTCCGGCCCCCTGGCGCCGGTCGGGTAACCTCGGTGCCGTGTCGAGCCCCGAAGCGTCCAAGGCCGGGCTGCCGGTCTTCCCGGCGGCCCGATAACTTCCCGTTCCCGGGTCACCGGGTGACCACGAAATCGTCCTGTCGATCTCGTGTTCCCTGGAGCTTCCGTGCCTCTGTACCTCCTCGCCGTGGCCGTGTTCGCCATGGCGACGTCCGAATTCATGCTCGCCGGGCTCGTCCCCGGCATCGCCGCCGCCTTCGACGTCTCGCTCGCGCAAGCCGGGCTGCTGACGTCCGCCTTCGCCGCCGGGATGGTCGCCGGAGCGCCGGTGGTGGCCGCGCTTTCGCGGTCGTGGCGGCGGCGCACCGCGCTGGTGTGCTTCCTCGCCGTCTTCGTCGCGATGCACGTCGTCGGCGGCCTCACGACGTCGTTCGGCGTCCTCGTCGCGACGCGGGTGGTGGCGGCCGTCGCCAACGCGGGGTTCCTCGCCGTCGCGTTGACCGTCGCCGCGGCCCTGGAACGGCCCGGCCGGGCGCTCGCCGTCCTGCTGGGCGGCACGACGGTGGCGTGCGTCGTCGGCATCCCCGGCGGGGCGCTGCTCGGGTGGCGGCCGGCGTTCTGGGCCGTCACGCTGCTGTGCCTGCCCGCGTTCGCGGCGCTCTGGTGGATCCCCGACACGGCGGCGGGCCCCAAGCCGGCCGGCCTCCGCGCCGAGCTGGCCGAGCTGCGGCCGCTGTCGGGGGTGCTGCTGACCGGCGCGCTCGTCAACGCGGCCACGTTCGGCGTCTTCACCTACCTGGCACCGGCGGCCGCCGGTGTCGCCCCGGTGCCGGTGGTGCTGGGTGCCTTCGGGGTGGGGTGCTTCGCCGGGATCACCGCGGCCGGCCGGCTCGCCGACCGGTGGCCCGGGCGGGTCGTCACCGTCGGCGGTCCGCTCCTGCTGGCCGGGTGGGTCGCGCTGGCCCTGACCGCACACGTCCCGGCGGCGTTCGTGACGCTCGCCTTCACGCAAGGCGCGCTGTCCTTCGCGGTGGGCGGCACGGTGATCGCCCGGATCCTGCGGCTGGCCGAGGGCGCCCCGACGATGAAGGGGTCGTACGCGACCGCGGCGTTCAACGCCGGGGCCACGGCGGGTCCGGTGCTCGCCGGGGCCGCGGCGAGCCCGTTCTGGCCGGCCGCGGCGCTGGTCGCCGCGGCGTTGGTGGTTCACGCCTTACGGCGCCGGACGTAGTGGGTGAGGCCGGTGATGGCGATGCCGCGGCGACCCTGCGGACGGTGAGGGGGCGACGCCGGGTCCGGTGCTCGCCGCGGCGTTGGTGGTTCACCCCCGCCGGCGCCGGACGTAGTAGGTGATCAAGCCCGCGATCGCGACGATCGCGATGCCGCCCGCCACCATCCGGATGGTGAAGTCGAGGCCGATCAGCGGGCCCGCGGCGTTCGCGGCTCCGCTGACGAGCAGGACCAGCCAAAGGAGGATGGGGGCGGCGGTGGTGGTGGGGCGGGTTTCGGTCATGCCGGAAACGTTAGGGATCCGGCGGGCCGGGATCGATGCCGTCAGCACCCGGATGCGGGGTGGTGCCTGCGCTACCCCGCATCCCGCTGCAGGTACGCCAGCACGGCCAGCACCCGCCGGTGCCCGCCTTCGTCCGAGGGCAGACCGAGCTTCGCGAAGATGTTGCGGATGTGCTTGAGGACAGCGCCGTCGCTGACGACCAGCAGTTCCGCGATCGTGCCGTTGTTGTAGCCCTCGGCCATCAGCGCCAGCACCTCGCGCTCCCGGGCGGTCAACGCGGCCAGGGGGTCCGCGGCCCGGCGGCGGGCCATCAGCTGGCCGATCACCTCGGGGTCCATCGCCGTGCCGCCCTTGGCGACCCGCCGGAGCGCGTCGATGAACCGCTCGACCTTGCCGACGCGCTCCTTGAGCAGGTAGCCGACCCCGCCGACGCCGTCGGCGAGCAGCTCCACCGCGTAGCTCGTCTCCACGTGCGCGGACAGCACCAGCACCGGCAGTCCCGGGTGGATCTCCCGGGCCCGCACGGCGGCGCGCAGTCCTTCGTCGCGGTGGGTCGGGGGCATCCGCACGTCCATCACGACGGCGTCGGGCCGGTCGCCTTCGACGAACGCGAGGAAGTCCTCCGCGTTGTCGACCGCGGCGACCACCTCGATGCCCGACGTCTTCAGCAGCAGCGCGAGTCCTTCGCGCAGCAGCGCGTCGTCCTCGGCGATCACGACCCGCATGGCAGCTCCACTCGCAGCACGGTCGGCCCACCGGGTGGGCTGGTCAGGCTCAGCGTTCCGTCGAAGGCCTCGGCGCGGCGGCGGATCCCGGCGAGGCCGCTCCCGGCGGACTCGTCCGCGCCACCGCGGCCGTCGTCGCGGATTTCCAGGCACAGCAAGCCCGGCGGGCCGCTCAGCGTGATGTCCACTTGGGACGCGTCGGCGTGCTTGGTCACGTTGGCCAGCGCCTCGGCGACGACGAAGTACGCGGCGGCCTCGACCGCGGCCGGGCGGCCGGTGTCGTCGGAAACCGTGACGGTGACCGGGACCGGGCTGCGCTCGCCCAGCGCGCGGACCGCGCCGGCCAGGCCGCGCTCGCTCAGCAGCGGCGGGTGGATGCTGCGGACCACCGTGCGCAGCTCGGCCAGCGCGTCGGTCGCCGTGTCCTGGGCCTTCACCAGCAGCTCGCGCGCGGTGGCGGGGTCGCGGTCGTACAGCTGGCCGGCAACGCCCAGCTGCAGCACGACCGCCGCGATCCGGGCCTGCGTGCCGTCGTGCAGGTCGCGCTCGATCCGGCGCAGCTCGGCGCCGTGCGCCTCCAGCGCCGCCGCCCGCGTCGCGGTCAGTTCGGCGACCCGGTCGGCGAGGACCACGCCGGGGCCGGGCGCGAGCAACGACCGTGCGGTCCGGGCCTGCCAGCGCGCGAGCCGGGGCAGGAGCAGCGTCAACGCGGCGAAGGCGGCGCCGACGAGCAGCGTCAGCCCGGCGCGCGGCCACGAGTTCACCACCAGCCCGACGGACCCCTCGATCCCGCCGGGCACCGCGGGCCACACGAAGGCCGTCACGAGCTGCTGGACCACGCCGAGCGGGAGCCCGACCGCCAACGTCCCGAGGAACACCCCGGTCGCGGCGTGGATCGCCAGCCACGCGATGTCGCGGCGGGTGGCCGGGTCCTTCAGCGGGGAGCCGTCGCGGTAGGGCTCGGGGATCGGGGCACCGAGCGCCCGCGCGGCCCGGCGGCGGTCGACCCCGACCGGCCACCGCGACAGCCGGATCGCCGGGGCCACCGACGGGATCCCGACGCCGAACGGGCACAGCAGCAGCACGGCGAACAGGCCGGCGACGGCGAAGATCGACAGCATCGAAGTGCCGGCGCCGACCACCAGGTAACGGACCGCCGACCAGCACGCGCGCAGGCGGGTCGTCACGCCGCCAGTGTCCCACCCCACCGCCGTGGTGGTGCTGGCGCTACCCCGGATCCACCCGTCCACGGGATCGAGCTCCCGGCCCCGCCCGCCTAGTTTTCGGTGCAAGGCAAGCAAAGGGGATTTCGATGACGACAGCGTATGCCGTGGAACTGGCCGGCGTGCGGAAGGTGTACGGCTCCGGTGACGGCGCCGTCACCGCGCTCGACGGCGTGTCGGCGGGAGTGGCGCGCGGCACGTTCACCGCGGTGATGGGGCCGTCCGGCTCCGGCAAGAGCACCTTCCTGCACTGCGCGGCCGGCCTGGACCGGCCGACGTCCGGGCGGGTGCTGCTGGGCGGCACCGAGATCGGCAAGATGAAGGAAGCCGAGCTGACGCGGCTGCGGCGCACCCGGATCGGGTTCGTCTTCCAGGCCTACAACCTGCTGCCGGCGCTGAACGTGCTGCAGAACATCACGCTCCCGCTGCGGCTCGCCGGCCAGAAGCCGGACCCGCGGTGGCTGCGCGAGGTCGTCGAGGGCGTGGGGATCGCGAAGCGGCTCGAGCACCGGCCGGCCGAGCTGTCCGGCGGGCAGCAGCAGCGCGTGGCGATCGCGCGGGCGCTGGTCACCCGGCCCGAGGTGGTGCTGGCCGACGAACCGACCGGCGCCTTGGACACCCGCACCGGGCGGCAGGTGCTGGACCTGCTCCGCGACGTCGTCGAGGGCATGGGGCAGACCGTCCTGATGGTCACCCACGACCCGGTCGCGGCTTCGGCCGCGCACGGCGTGCTGTTCCTGGCCGACGGCAAGCTGGCCGGTCACCTCCCGCACCCGACCCCCGAGCGGGTCGCGGAGCGGATGACGCACCTCGGGGAGTGGTGAGCGTGCTGTCCCTCGCCTGGCAGACGATCCGGAGCAGGCTCGGCGGGTTCGCCGGCGCCTTCGTCGCGATCCTGTGCGGGACCGCCCTCGTGGCGGCCTGCGGGGTCCTCATGGAATCCGGCCTGCGCGCCGGGGTCCCCACCCAGCGCTACGCCGCCGCGGCCGTCGTCGTCGGCGGCGCCCAGACCGTCCGGCCGCCCGGGGCCGACGCCCTCTCGTTCGAGCAGGTCGGCGAGCAGCCCGCGGTCCCGGCCGAGCTGGCCGGGCGGATCGCCGGGCTCCCCGGCGTGCGCACGGCGGTGGCGGAGCAGAGCTTCCCGGCGCGGGTCGTGACCGGCGACGGCCGGGTGCTCGGCGGCGCCGAGTCGCTGGGCCACAACTGGGACGCGGCCGTGCTGGCGCCCTTCACCCTGCGCGGCGGCCAGGCCCCCGGGGCGCCCGGCGAAGTCGTGCTCGACGCCGCGCTGGCGCGGGACGCCGGGGTCGGCGTCGGCGGGCAGGTCCGGATCGCGACGCGCTCGACGCCGTCGGTGTTCCGGGTGAGCGGGATCGTCGACGCGATGGCCCGGCAGCCGGCGGTGTTCTTCACCCCGGAGAAGGCCGTGGAGCTGGCCGGACGGCCCGGGCAGGCGCACGCGATCGGCGTGCTGGCCGACCCCGGCGTCGCCCCGGAGGCCCTCGCCGAGCGAGTGCGCGCGGTCGCGCCCGGCACCGAGGTGACCACCGGCGTCGAGCGCAGCAGCGTCGAATTCCTCGACGTCAGCCAGACGCGGACGCTGCTGCTGGCGATCGCGGGCTCGTTCGGCGGCTTCGCGCTGCTCGTCGCGGTGTTCGTCGTCGCGAGCACGCTGGCCCTGACCATCAACCAGCGGCGGCGGGAGTTCGCGCTGCTGCGCGCGGTCGCGGCGACCCCGCGGCAGATCCGCAAGCTCATCGGCACCGAAACGACGGTGATCGCGCTCGCCGCCGGCGTCCTCGGCAGCGTGCTGGGGCTCGCGGTCGCGTCCGGGCTGCGGGACGCCTTCGCCGCGATCGGCGTGGTCCCGGCCGACTTCGGCCTGGCCATCAGCCCGATCCCGCTCGTCGCCGCGCTCCTGCTCGGCCTGGGCGCGGCCCGGCTGGCCGCCTGGGCGGCGTCGCGGCGGCCGTCGACCATCAACCCGGTGGAGGCGCTGACCGAGGCCGCGGTGGAACGGCGGGAGCTCGGCCGCGCCCGGCTGATCACCGGCTGGAGCCTGGTGCTCGCCGGCTTCGGCGGCGCGCTGGTCCCGCTGTTCCTGCGCGGTGACGTGGCGACCGCCACCTCGACGATGTCGACGCTCGTCGTCGTGATCGGGCTGGCCGTGGTCGGCCCGCAGGTGACCGGCCTGGTGGTGCGGTTCCTCGTGCCGGTGCTGGCGCGGGTCTGGCGGATCAGCGGGTACCTGGCGGGCGCGAACGCGCACGCCAACGCCCGGCGCGTGGCCGCGGCCGTGACCCCGCTGATGCTGGCGGTGGCGTTCGCGCTGGCCACGTTCTACAGCCAGACGTCGAGCACCGAAGCCGCGCGGCAGGAGGCGGAGCGGTCGACGACCGCGGACTACGTGCTGGCCGGCCCGGGCGGGGTCTCGCCCGAGGTCGCGGCGGCGGTCCGGCGGGTGCCGGGCGTGGCCGTGGCGACGCCGGTGGTCCGGACGTCCGTGCTCACCGCGTCCACCGTGGGAGACAGCGTCGAGGTGCAGCGGAAGCCGGCGCAGGGCCTCGCGGCCGACCAGGCCGGGGGCGCGCTCGAACTCGGCGTCGACGCCGGGCGGCTCACCGACCTGACCGGCGACGCGGTGGCGCTGAGCCGCTCGGAAGCGGACTGGCTGGACAAGAAGCCCGGCGACGAGGTCGAGTTCTACTTCGGCGACGGCGTGCCGGCGAAGCTGCGGGTGGTGGCGACGTACACGCACGACCTCGCGTTCGGCGACTTCGTGCTGCCGGTCGAGCTGGCGCGGCAGCACACCGGCGGCCGCCTCGACGACTCGGTGCTGGTCCGGCGCGAACCGGGGGCGGACGCGGAAGCGGTGGCCTCGGCCCTGCGCGCGCTGCCGTACCCGGGTCTGGTGGTGGCCCCGGCGGCGTCGGCGTCCGCGCCGGAGGGCGGCGACCGGCAGGCGCAGTTCTACCTGAACCTGGTCGCGGTCGGCGTCATCGTGGGGTACCTGGCGATTTCGGTGGCCAACACGCTGGTGCTGACGACGGCGCAACGCGGCCGCGAATTCGCGCTGCTGCGGCTGGTGGGCACGACGCGCCGCCAGGTGACCCGCATGATGCGGCTCGAAGCGGTGGCCACGGTCGGGATCGCGGTGGTGCTCGGGACGCTCGTCGCGGTGGTGCCGCTCGCGCTGCTCAACGCCGGGCTGCGGGGAACCCCGCTGCCGGCCGGCCCGCTGTCCGTCTACTTCGGAATCACCGGCGGTGCGGTGCTGCTGGGGATGGTGGCGATCGGGGTCGCGACGAGGGTCGCGTTGCGCGCCAGGCCGATCGACGCGATCGGGCTGCGCGAATAGGGGAGTGCGGGGCGGGCCGGGTGGCCCGCCCCGCACCGGTTCAGCAGGCCGCGCCGGTGTCCTCGCCGGTGTAGGACGACACGAGGTACTGCGTCGTCTGCCCGATCAGGGCCGCGGTGCCGGCGGCGACGCACTTTTCGCCGACCAGCGTCTTGAACGCACCGCCGTAGGTCAGGGAATAGACCTTGATCTTCGTGGCGGCGGAACCGCAGTTGCCCCAGTGGTAGTCGCGCGCGCTGGGCCCGGCCGCCCCCTGCGTCGTGTAGTTGCCGCAGGTGACCGACTCCGACGCGGACGCCGGGCCGGCCACCAGGGGCAGGGCCGCGAAGGCCAGTCCGAGTGCCGCCGTCGCCGCAATGCGTTTCATCGTGGAACCCCCCGTTGGGTAGAAAACAGTGCGGTGCCGACGCTAGCGCTTTCCGGGCGCGGCAATTCCCCCTGAATTCATAGGGGTTGACGGAAAGACCGGGCCGCGGGAGCATCGAAACTTTCCGAAAGTTATTGCCCCACCGCCGGTGCAGCTCGCATGCTTTCGCCATCCCCAGTCCTCGACGAGGAGGAAGCATGCTCACCAAGAAACGCGGCCGCGGCAGGGTGTTCGCCGGTGGGGCCGTCCTGGCGCTGATCGCCACCTTCCTGCCCGGCACCGCCAGGGCCGACACCGTCATCACGACCAGCCAGACCGGGAACAACAACGGGTACTACTACTCGTTCTGGACCGACGGCGGCGGCTCGGTCAGCATGACGCTCGGCTCGGGCGGCAACTACCGGATGAACTGGAGCAACGTCGGGAACTTCGTCGGCGGCAAGGGCTGGAGCAACGGCAGCCGCCGCACGGTGAACTACTCCGGCAGCTTCAACCCCTCCGGCAACGGCTACCTGGCGCTCTACGGCTGGACGTCCAACCCGCTGGTCGAGTACTACATCGTCGACAACTGGGGCACCTACCGGCCCACCGGGACGTACAAGGGGACGGTGACCAGCGACGGCGGGACCTACGACATCTACCAGACGACCCGCTACAACGCGCCGTCCGTCGAAGGGACCAAGACGTTCAACCAGTACTGGAGCGTCCGGCAGCAGAAGAAGACCGGCGGCACCATCACCACCGGCAACCACTTCGACGCGTGGGCCCGTTACGGCATGCGGATGGGCAGCTTCAACTACTACATGATCCTCGCCACCGAGGGTTACCAGAGCAGCGGCAACTCGAACCTGACGGTGGGCTGATGATGCGTGCCACGAGGATTGTGCTGACCGCCGCGGTGCTGGCGGCGGCGAGCGTGTGCGCGGGTGCGCCGGCCCAGGCGGCGGCGTGCGGCGGGTACGTCGGCCTGACGTTCGACGACGGACCGTCGTCGGGCAAGACCCCGGCGCTGCTGAACGCGTTGCGGCAGAACGGGTTACGGGCCACGATGTTCAACGAGGGCCAGTACGCGGCCGCGTACCCGGCCCAGGTCCGCGCGCAGGTGAGCGCGGGGATGTGGGTGGGCAACCACAGCTACACGCACCCGCACCTGACCCAGCAGAGCCAGGCCCAGGTCGACTCGGAGATTTCCCGCACGCAGCAGGCGATCGCGGCCGCGGGCGGCGGCACGCCTCGGCTGTTCCGCCCTCCCTACGGGGAAACGAACGGGACGGTCCAGGCGGTGGAAGCGAAGTACGGCCTCCGCCAGATCATCTGGGACGTCGATTCCCAGGACTGGAACAACGCGAGCGTCGACGCGATCGTCCAGGCCAACGGGCGGCTGCAGAACGGCCAGATCATCCTGATGCACGAATGGCCGGCCAACACCCTGACGGCGATCCCGCGCATCGCGCAGAACCTGGCGAGCCGGGGTCTGTGCGCGGGGATGATCTCGCCGTCGACGGGCCGGGCGGTGGCGCCGGGCTGACCGGGTTCAGTCGACGTACCACTCGACGCGCGCCGAGGCCGGCCCCAGTGGGCGGACCTCGGCGCACGTCTGGTGGGTCACCAGGAGCCCGACCGTCCGGCAGAAGCGGGGCACCCGCGTGATGTCGCTCTCCGGCGCCGGCGTGAAGTTCTTGGCCGTCAGGTACCCGGCCACCACTTCCGGAGCCCGGTCGCCGGTGGCCGTCAGGACACGCCAGCAGCCGCCCGAACCGCAGCCGATGTCCTGCGCGATCCGCAGCCCCGGTGGACCGGGCGACACGCCTTCGGCGCCGGGGGCGGCCTGCCAGCCGGTGACCAGGACCCCGCAGGTGACGGCGAACCCGGTGAGTACCACGGCCGTGAGCCGCCCGAAGTTCCGCCGTTCGAGGGCCGCCCACGCGACCGCGGCCACGAGCGGGTACAGCCAGTACACCTCGATCGCCGCCGGGACCCACCGGCCGGTCGCGTCCAGTTCGCGGGGGAGCACGAACCACGCCAGCAGGGCCACGAGGACCACGCCGGTCCACGGTGAGCGGGGCGAGTACGCCCAGACGAGGATCGGGAGCAGGCCGAAGACCGCCGCGAAGGGGTCGTTCCGCGCGAAGGGGACCACGGCGATCGCCGCCGCCACGAGCGCCACGCGCCATCCATGGGTTCGCACGTGTTCACGAGTCGGCATCCCGCCATTGTCATCCACAGTGGACCCGGCCCGGCCGGTGGTAGCGTTTCCGGTGGAACCGGCGCGGGAGGGGACCATGGGCGAGCCGCGGCCGATCGGGGTGATCGTGGCCGATGACCAGCAGGCCGTGCGCGAAGGGCTGGCCGCGCTGCTGGACCTGCTCGACGACGTCGAGGTGACCGGGACCGCGGCGGACGGCGCGCAGGCGCTCGAACTCGTCTCGCGGCTCGACCCCGATGTCGTGCTGATGGACCTCAACATGCCCGTGCTGAGCGGGGTCGAAGCGACCCGGCGGATCACCCGGGACCACCCGGGCGTCGCCGTCGTGGTGCTGACGACGTACGCCGACGACGCCTCGATCGCCGGCGCGGTGGCCGCCGGGGCGCGCGGGTACCTGACCAAGGACGCGGGCCGCGCCGAAATCGGGGCCGCGCTGCGGGCCGTGGCCGCGGGGCAGCTGACGTTCGGTGCCGAGGTCTCGCACCGGGTCGCCGGCGCGCTGCTCGGCCCGGGCGCGCGGAAAGCCGCCCCGCGCCGGGAAAGCCCGCCGGACGGGCTCACCGCCCGCGAGGCCGAAGTGCTCGGCCTGATCACCGCCGGGCTGAGCAACGGCGAGATCGCGGCCGCGTTGTTCGTCGCCGAGACGACCGTGAAAACGCACATCAACAACGCGTTCGCCAAGATCGGCGCCCGCAACCGGATCGAGGCCATGCGCTACGCCGTGCGGCACGGCCTCGACCACGACTGACGGTCACGATTTTCCGCGCTCGTTCAGGACTGCGCCGTTGGTTACCGATCCGGCCACAGCCACGGCCGGATCGGCCCGCGACAACGGTTGCGTGACGCTGCGGCGGCGGCCTACTTTTGGCCGGATCGGTAACGAAGCGCTTTACCGCCGACCTCCTTCGCCCGGTCGTACCGGCCCGCTTTCTTGAGCGCGAACACGACCACGCCGAGCAGCAGGATCAACAACAGGATCCCGCCGCCGATGATGGCGAAACGGAGCAGCATGAAACCGAGTACTTCACCCATCGCGGATTCCCCTTCCCCCGGTGCCGCTCGCTGCGGCACCCGACGAGGAGGAAGCTAACGCCGGTCACGGGTGGAAGAGGACCTCCGCGGGGTGGAGATCCGGGTGGAGACACCGCACGCAGGTCACTCGGCGACTCTGGTGCGCCCGCACCAGGCGAACACCGGTACCGGGTCGCCCGCGGTGCCCGTCGTGAACTCGCCTTCGTGGGAGAAGTGCTCGTAGCCGGCGCCGAAGCTGACCTTCGCGACTTCGCCGATGCTGCCGACCGTCCATTCACGGTGCCGCTCGATCAGCTCGGCGGGACCACCGGAAAGCGTCACTTTGATATTCGTCATGATTGATTCTCCGTGGGCTCGTCTACGCGGAGGAAAAGCAGGAAGTGTGGCCTGCGTCTCTTCGACGATGCCTGACGGTCGTTCGCCGTGTCAAGATGTCCGGCTCCTATCCGGGAAATGACCAGAACAGGGGTTGACCCGGCATTTGTAAGGGTTTTCTCCGAACGGGGATAGGGGTTGCTTCAGCCCAGGACGGCCGGTTCCGCGCCCCAGCCGGGGTCGCCGGTGGCGGCGAAGCGCACCCACGCGCCGTTGACTTCGCGGGCCAGCTCCGCCGGGGCACCGGGCCCGGTGAACGACGTCGAGGCGGCCAGGGAATCGAACACGAACGGCAGTTCCATGCCGTGGCAGGCGCCGAGCTTCGGCGCCTGCCACGCGAAGTCGTACCGGAACGACCGGCCCTGGTGTGCGGCCACGAGCTCCGCGACGCCGTCGCGGAAGACCAGGTCGGTCATGGCCTCGACGAACACCTCGCCCGCCGTCCGGCCGGCCCCGAGGCCGTAGCGCCCGAGCACGCCCGCCGCGTCCGGGTGCGACGCCGACAGCATGGCCACCGCCTGCTCCTCGGTGAGCACGTCGAGCAGGCCGCTCGGGCCGAAGTACAGGCGCATCTCCTCGCGGCACGCACCCGCGACCAGGTCGACCCCCGCGCCCGCGCCACCCCGGATCGCCTCGCCGGGGTGGACCGGCAGGACGTCGTCGCCGACCAGGGGCAGGAACGGGCTGAGGCCGAACCCGTGGTCCCGGCCGCCGGTGTCGCGCAGGTCGGGCGTGCCGCCGGGCTTCAGGAGCGCGTCCTGCGCGCCGAGCAGCCGCTCGGTCGGCAGTTCCCGGAACGCCGCGGCGGTCGGTCGGACGCCCAGCCCGGCCGAGACGGTCTTCGTGAGCCGGTCGAGCTCCGCGCGCCCGCGCACCAGGTTCATGTGTCCGCTTTGGACGATCGCGCGGCGGAAAAGTCCTTCGGAGAGCGGGGAACCGAGCAGGCAGGCGACGCTGATCGCGCCCGCGGACTCGCCGAAGAGCGTGACGTTGCCGGGATCGCCGCCGAACGCGGCGATGGTGTCCCGGACCCACCGCAGCGCGGCCAGCTGGTCGCGCAGGCCGAGGTTGGTCGCGCCGCCGAGCGGGAGGAAGCCGTCGATGCCGAGCCGGTACTGCACGGTGACCAGCACCGCGCCGGCGCGGGTGAACGCCGTCCCGTCGTACACGGGTGCCGAGCCGGTGCCGCCGATGAACGCGCCACCGTGCAGGAACACCAGCACCGGCAGGTTCCCGGCGCCCGGGTCCGGCGTCCAGACGTCGGCGGTCAGGTACTCCGGGCCCGGCCGCCAGCCGTCGCCGACGACGGCCGACAGGTCGAGGCCCGGGATCTCGCGGTGCCGCTGCGGGGCGGTGGGCCCGGCGGCGCGGGCGTCCCGCACGCCGTCCCAGGCCGGGGCCGGGGCGGGCGGGGCGAACCGCAGCGCGCCCTCGGGCGCGGCGGCGTACGGGATGCCGCGGAAGCGGAAGCCGGTGGCGGTGGCTTCGCCGCGGACCTGACCGGCGGGCGTGCGGACGATCATGCGGGTGTCCCTTCGGGGAAGACCTTGCCGGGGTTGAAGATCCCATGCGGGTCGAGGGCGTTCTTGATCGCGCGGTGCAGGTCCAGCACCTCCGGGCCGAGCTCGCGGGCCAGCCCGGGCCGCTTGAGCAGGCCGACGCCGTGCTCGCCGGTGACCGTGCCGCCGAGGTCGAGCGCGTCGGCGATGATGTCTTCGAACGCGGCCTGCGCGTTGGCGCGCGCGGTGTCGTCGCCGGCCGGGGTGACGAGCAGCGGGTGCAGGTTGCCGTCGCCGATGTGCGCCACGTTCGCGATGTGCACGCCGTGCCGCCGCCCCGCCGCGTCGATCCGGGCGAGCATTTCGGGCACGGCCTGGGTGGGGACGCAGACGTCCTCGGTGAGCAGCGGCCCGAGCCGTTCCAGCGCGGGGTAGGCCAGCCGGCGCGCGGCGAACAACGCGTCCGCCTCGGCCTGGTCGGTCGACTGCGCGGCCCACGTCGCGCCGGCCTGCTCGAAGCACGCCAGGATCTCCGCGGCTTCGTGCTCGCCGAGGGCACCCGGTGCGTCGGTGCGGGCGAGGAGCACGACTTCGGCGTCGGCGCTCAAGCCCATGTTCTTCCACGCGTCCACCGCGGCCAGGCAGTGCCGGTCGACGAGCTCCAGCGCCGAAGGCAGCACGCCGGCCGCGGCGATCGCGGCGGCCGCGTGCCCGGCGTCCACAGTGGACCCGAAGTAGCCGGCGACGGTGCGCTCGGCGGCGCGGGCGGGCCGCAGCCGGACGGTGACCTCGGTGACCACGCCCAGCGTGCCCTCGGAGCCGACCAGCAGCCCGGTCAGGTCGTAGCCCGCGACGCCCTTGGCGGTGCGGCGGCCGAGCCGGACGAGCTCGCCGGTGCCGGTGACGACCTGCAGCCCCAGCACGTAGTCGCGGGTGACGCCGTACTTGACGCAGCAGACGCCGCCGGCGTTGGTGGCGACGTTCCCGCCGATCGTCGACCACGGCGAGCTGGCCGGGTCGGGCGGGTACCAGAGGCCGTGCTCGGCGCACGCGGCCCGCAGGTCTTCGTTGACGACCCCGGGCTCGACCACGGCGTACCGCTCCGGCTCGTTGATCTCCTTGACGGCGGTGAGCCGGTCGGTGACCAGCACGACGCAGCCGTCGACGGCGTTCGCCCCGCCGGACAGCCCGGTCCCGGCGCCGCGGGTGACGAGCGGGGTGCGGGTGCGCAGGCAGGCCCGGACCACGGCCTGGACCTCCTCGGCCGTGTGCGGCCGGACGACCACGGCGGGCTGCGCGTACGGCGCCCATTCGGCCTCGTCGTGGGCGAAGCTCCGCACGACGTCGGGGTCGCGGACCAGCCGGTCGTCGGGCAGCGCGGCGGTCAGATCGTCGATCAGCACCTCCGGAACCTATCCGACGCACCCCGCGAGACGTGCGTTTCGCACGGGCAATCGAGGAGACGTTCCCCTTGACGAAGAGCTGCCACCCTGATCCGCAGCTTCCTCTCCGAGTGGTGAAATTCCCGACTGGGGTGGTGAAATGAAACTGCTAGCCCTGCTCCACAGCCCCGCGGCCAGTGGTGGTGACACGACGACGCGGCGGATCGCCGGGCACCTGTCCGCCGGCGGGCACGCGGTCCGGCTCGAGCCCCACGAGGCCGCCGTGTCCGCGGTGGCCGAGGACGGCGACGTGCTCGCGATGGTCGGCACGCACGCCCTGCTGAGCGGCAGCACGTTCCTCGAGATCGGCCTCCCGTACGTGCTCGTCCTGGGCGGCACGGACCTCAACGAGTACGCGCTGGAACCGGTGTTCCACCAGGTGATGACCCAGGCGGTCGAGCGCGCAGCCGGCCTGGTCGCGTTCAACGACGACTTCGTCCGGCGCAGCCGCGAGCTGTGGCCGCAGGTCGCCGACAAGGTGCGGTGCATCCCGCAGGGTGTCGAGACGACGCCGTCGGACTACTCGCTGCGCCGCGCGCTCGGCGTCGGCGCCGACGCGAAGCTGCTGCTCCTGCCCGCGGGGCTGCGGCCGGTCAAGGACCCGCTGTTCGCGATCGACTGCGTCAAGCGGCTGCACGAAGAGGACGAGCGCGTCCGGCTCGTCATCGCCGGCGTCTCCTACGACGAGGACTACGAGGCCATGGTGCGGCGGCGCTGCGGGGACAGCCCGGCGGTGCGGTACGTCGGCGCGCTGGACCGCGACGACCTGCACGCCGCGATGCGCGAGGCGACCGCGGTGCTCAACACCTCGACATCGGAGTGCAGCCCGAACGCGCTGCTCGAAGCGATGGACGTCGGCTGCCCGGTCGTCGTGCGGGACATCCCCGGCAACACGTGCCTGGTCGAGCACGACGCCACCGGCCTGGTGTTCGCCGACCGCGACGGCCTGCGCACCCAGGTGCGGCGGCTGCTCGACGACGACGTGCTGGCCCGGCGGCTGCGGCGCAACGGCCGGGAGCACGTCCGGCGCACCCACGGCATGCCCGCCGAGCGGGCCGCGTACGCCGCGGTGTTCCGCGACCTGCTCGACGACCTGCCGCTCGTGGTGGACGTGCCGGGGCGCGACCGGGTCGTGCGCGCCAACGGCGTCGACCTCTGCGTGCAGACCTTCGGTGACCCGGCGGACCCGGCGATCCTGCTGGTGGCCGGGTCGGGCGCGTCGATGCTGGCGTGGGACGCCGGGTTCTGCGAACTGCTCGCCGCCGGGTCCCGGTACGTCATCCGCTACGACCACCGCGACACCGGCCGGTCGGTGCACTACCCGCCCGGCGAGCCGCCCTACGAGCTGCGGGACCTGGCCGCGGACGCGCTCGGCGTGCTCGACGCGCTCGGCGTCGAGCGCGCGCACGTCGTCGGGATTTCGCTCGGCGGGATGATCGCGCAGGTCGCGGCGCTGGCCGAGCCGGCGCGGATCGCGTCGCTGACGCTGATGGCCACCAGCCCCGGCGAGGGTGCGGACGGCCCCGACCTGCCGCCGCCGGCGCTGCGCGTGCTGACCGCGCTGGCCGACGTCGAGCCGCCGGACTGGACCGACCGCGACTCGGTCGTCGAACACCTGGTGGCGGGAGCGAGGCTCCTCGCCGGGCGGGACTTCGACGAGCACGCGCACCGGCGGGTGGCGGCCCGGGTGTTCGCCCGCGCCGGCGGCACGCTCGAGTCCGCGGGCAACCACGCCTACCTCGACCACGGCGCGCCGTGGCGGCCCCGGCTCGGCCGGATCACCGCGCCGACGCTGGTGGTGCACGGCGCCGACGACCCGATCCACCCTGTGGCCCACGCGCACGCGCTGGCGGCGGCGATCCCCGGCGCGGCACTGCGGATCCTCGGCCGCACCGGCCACGAACTGTCCGAAGTGGACTGGCCGGACCTGGTCCCGGCCCTGGTCCGCCACACCTCCGGCTCCGAAGGGCGGCTTCCCCGTGCAACCACACCCCTGTGACTGCAGCCCGATGTGCGAGCTGCGGGCGGCGAACCCGATGCGGATCGAGCCGACGCGCCCGGGGCGTGACGGCACGTTCGCGGCGGTTTCGCCCTACCGGCGGGCCGAGCCGGCGACCGGCGACCTCGCCGCGCGCGTGACGAGCTACGTCGTCCTGACGCTCGACCCGGCGGTGCCCGACGTGGCCGCGGACTACTGGATGCACAGCGAACGCTTCTACCGCGCGGTGGCCGGCCCGATCGGCACCCGGCTGGGGAGCGACCTCGCCTACCGGCGGCTGGTCGCGCACCCGACGGACGCCGACGCCGAGCGCGCCCTGGCCGCGCGGGTGGCGGAACTGTTCGAGGAAGACCCGGCCCTGGCCGGGGAACTGGCCGCCCGGGCCGACGTCGCCGACGACAACGTCTACATCAACTACTTCCGCGGCCCGGACTACACGCTCGACGCGCGGACCGCCGACGTCGAGCGGCTGACCGGCCTCGCCGCCGGCGCGCCGAACCGTCCGGACGGGCGCGGAGACGAGGTGCTCGTCGTCGTCCCGATCTCCGACCGCGACGGCGCGGGCCGGATCCGCAACCTGATGGCGTGCCTGCTCGCCCTGCGCGACCAGACGATGCCCGCGTCGGACTACCGGGTGACCGTGGTGGAATTCGACGAGAAGCCCCGGTGGCGGGACCGGATCGAGCCGCTGGCCGACCACTACCTGCACGTCACCGGGCACGGCCTGTTCAACAAGTCGTGGACGGTCAACGCGGGCGTCCGCCACACCCTCGGCGCCGCCCGTACGTTGTGCCTGCTCGACGCCGACATCCTGGTCGACCGCGACTTCCTGCGGCGCAACCACGCGCGCTTCGCCGAGCACGGCCACGACGCGCACCTGCCGCACACGGAAATGCTGTCGCTGGACGCGCAGGCGAGCGACCGCCTGATCGAGGACCGCTGCGCCGGGCGTTCCGCCGACGTCCCGCTCGCGGGCGCGCGCGGGTTGCTGCTGCGGGACGTGCCGGGTGCGTGCCTGTGGCTCACCCCGGAGCTGTTCACCGAAGTCGGCGGGCTCGACGAGCGCTACCGCGGCTGGGGCGGCGAGGACGAGGACATGCTCTACCGCGTCGCCACCGCGGGCACGGCGATCCAGTTCGACGACGTGTTCGTCCACCTGGCCCACCGGCGCCCGGCGATGCGGCGCGAGGACGGGGCGCCGTTCAACGCGCACGTCCCGGTCGGCACGTGGACCGGCGAGCAGGGCTACGGCGACCTCGAGCACGGCACCGGAACCGATGACTAGCGCCGTTCTTCCCCTGCGCCGGGAACGGACCGCCGTCGCCACGGTGTTCTTCGTCGTCGGCGTCATGCTGGGCACGTGGTTCACGCGCGTGCCGGAGCTGCGCACGGCGCTGGACCTGGACTTCGCCGAACTCGGCGCGGTGCTGCTGTTCCAGACGGTCGGCGTGCTGATCGCGATGCAGGTGGCGGGGCACCTGTCCGCGCACCTGGACACGCGCACGGTCCTGCGCTGGACGGCGGCGCTCGTCCCGTGGTGCCCGGTGCTGGTCACGGTGACGTCGGGCCCGGTCGCCGCGGCGGCCGCGATGCTGGGGTGGGGCCTGCTGGCGGGCCTGCTCGACGTGGCGATGAACGCCCAGGGCGTCGAACTGGAGCGAGCCGGGGGCCGCCCGTTCCTGAGCGGCCTCCACGCGGTGTGGGGCGCCGGCGCGCTGGTGGGCTCGCTCGGTTCGCTGGGCGCGATCCGGGCGGGAGTGCCGCTGGGCGTGCACTTCGGCGTCGTCGCGGCCGTGTTGTGCGTGCTGGCGCTGGTGGCCGGGCGGCACGCGTTGCCGGAGACCGTGCGACGCGGACCGCGCAAGCCGGTGGGGCTGCTGTCCGGCTGGACGCGCTGGGTCCTGGTGCTGGGCGCCCTCGGCGCGGCGGCGGCGTTGTGCGAAGGCGCGGTTTCGAGCTGGTCCGGAGTGTTCTTGCGCGAGCAGCGCGGCGCGGCCGTCGAAGTGGCTTCGCTGGGGTACTTCGTGTTCGTGCTGGCCCAGACGTTCACGCGGGTGTTCGGCGACCGCGCGCACCGCATCCTCGGCCCGGTGTCGTTGCTGCGCTGGAGCATGGCGGCGACGGTGGCGGGCGTGCTGGTCGCGGTGCTTTCGCCGGACCCGTGGATCGGCCTGGCGGGCTTCGCGGTCCAGGGCTGCGGCCTGGCGGTGGTGATCCCGGTGATCTCCGGCGCGGTCGGGCATGGGGCGGGCGGGAACACGAGCCTGGCGATCGCGCGGTATTCGACGTTGCACCAGGCGGGAGTGCTGGCCGGGCCGGCGTTGTTCGGCTGGCTGGCGCAGACGTGGGGGATCAGCGCGGCACTGGCGTTGCTGGTGGTGCCGCTGGCCGCGATCGCGGT
Organism: Amycolatopsis sp. FBCC-B4732; assembly: GCF_023008405.1. Lineage (NCBI taxonomy): Bacteria > Bacillati > Actinomycetota > Actinomycetes > Pseudonocardiales > Pseudonocardiaceae > Amycolatopsis > Amycolatopsis sp. FBCC-B4732. The sequence continues at coordinate 6,742,336 of NZ_CP095376.1, read as the reverse complement.
GCTGGCAACGGCGACCCGTCCGGCGGAGCAACCGGAGGCGGTCCACCAGCGCGCGGCGTGACCCGGCCGCCACGCCGGCCTTTCAAGATCGGGAATCCCCTGGAACTGCTTGAACACGCAACCAGATGCGAGTACTAGTGGCACCAGGACCAGTACGGTCCGTTGGCTCTTCAGGGGAGAATCAATGCGTCTTGGTTTCAGCCTTCCGGTCTTCGGCAAGGCGGCGGCCACACCGGGTGGGATCGCGCGGTACGCGCGCGAAGCCGAGCGGGCCGGGGCGGCCAGTCTCTGGGTCGGTGACCGGCTGCTCTCGCCCGTCGCCCCCGTCGTGCCCTACCCGGGTTCCGACACCATGCCCGAAGAATTCCACACCGCGCAGGACCCGTTCACCGCGCTCGCGGTCGCCGCCGCGGTGACCGAGACGGCGATCCTCGGGTCCAGCACCATCAACGCCACGCAGTACCAGCCCGCCAACTTCGCGCGGCTGCTGACCAGCCTCGACGTCGCCAGCAACGGGCGCCTGCTGCCCGGGCTCGGCATCGGCTGGTCGCCGGACGAGTACGACGCCGTCGGGATCCCGATGTCCGAGCGCGGCAAGCGGCTGGACGACCTGCTCGACCTGCTCGGCAAGTGGTGGAGCCAGGACCTGGTGTCCCACACCGGCGTCGGCTACACGATCGCCGAGAGCCACGTCGACCTCAAGCCGGTCCGGAAGCCGCCGGTGCACCTGGCCGGGTTCGGCGAGAAGGCGCTGCGCCGCGTCGCCGAGCGGGCCGACGGGTGGCTGCCCGTCTGGTCGGTGCCCGAGGCGTTTCCGGCGAACGTCCTGACCGACACCCTCGCCAAGCTCCGCGCCGGTGCCGAGCAGGCCGGCCGGGATCCGGGGACGCTCGGCGTCGCGCTGCGCGTGAACGCGGCTCCGGAGACCAAGCCGGAGCTCGTCGCCGAGTCCGTCGTCAAGATCGTTTCGGTGCTCGAGCCGGACGAGGTCTTCGTCGACATCAGCTACCTGACCAGCAGCGTCGAGGAGCACCTCGACCTCACCGGCCGCCTGCTGGAGCTCACCGCGCAGGGCTGACCGACGCCGCGCGGCCCTCGTCGAAGAAGGCCTTGATCGCCGGGGCCCCGTCCAGCTCGGCGAGCGGCCGCGCGGCACCGAAGGGCGCGTTCCAGAACGCGCCTTCCCGTTTCTCGAACGGGCCGACGTACGCGTACGGCTCGGCCAGGTGACCGTCGCCCGGGGAGACGCCGTAGTCGACGTCGTCGAGCGTGCCGGCGACGTCGAAGTGCTCCGGCCACAGGATCGGCACGACCTCCGGCGCGAAGTCCCGCAAGGCGCGGTCGCCGTCGGCGAAGGCCCGCAGCACCACGGCCACGGCGGCCGGGTCCAGCGCGAGCACCTCCTCGACGCCGACGCCCGGGCCATCGCCGTACACCCCGGCCGGCGCGCCCGCCTCGATCCCCGCCTCCGCCGCCACCTCGGTGAAGGACCGGCCGTGCAGGGCGATGCGCGTCTCCGGCGTGACGAGGTCGCCGCCCACCACCCGCAGGTCCGGCGCCACGACGGTGGCGAAGCCGCCTTCGACGACGCGCAGGTCGATCCGCTCGCCCGCCCGCCACTGCGGGCCCGCCAGCAGCAGTTCCGCCGCCCCGTGCAGGAATCGCCGGGTGCTCGGGTCGCTCATCTCTTCTCCTCCGCGGCCGTCCGGATTCCCAGTGTCCTCGAAACCCGCGGAGGCCCGCCACCTGCGCGATGCGCGATCATGAACGAACTACCACAGTATCTTGCAACATCGAACAACATCCTGCACACTGCGAACACCCGGCGCCCGGCGAGTCCACCCACGTCGAGATCGAGGAGTTCCCATGCACCCTGCCTCGTCACCAGGCTCGCGCCGCAGACGCGCCGCCGTCGCGGTCGCTGCCGCCGTGCTGGTCAGCACGGCCGCGCCCGCCGAAGCCGCTCCGCCCACCAGCGGGTACACCGTCTCGGTCCAGTCGACGGGCTCGTGGTCGACGCCGACCGACTCGCCCGCCAGTCCGTACCTCGACAAGGACGGCACCTTCTACTTCCAGCAGTCCGCGGCCCTCTACGGCGCGACGCAACCCCGCGAGTGGGAGTTCTACAGCGGGCGCGACTTCGACAGCTTCACCAGGAACGCCGTCAGCGACGCCGTGAACCCCGCGGATCCGGCCGATCGCAACAACGACACCACGAAACGCTGCAACACCAGCCCGACCGGGGTGGAGTCGACGAACCCGCCGTCCGGGTCGAGCTACTCGCAGAAGAACTTCTGCGACCTCGTCGGCACCTGGGTCGACCCGGACACCGGCGACTGGTACGGCCTGGTGCACAACGAGTTCACGCCCCAGCCCTTCGGTGACGGCCTGCACTACGACGCCGTCGACTACGCGGTCTCCACCGACCAGGGCAAGACCTGGCGGATCGAGGCGCACGTCCTGACTTCGCCGTACAGCACGAAGCGCGGGGACGCCGCCGCCTTCCCGAACCAGACCTACTACTACGGCGACGGCGACCAGCGGCTCTACGTCGACACCGCGTCCGGCTACTTCTACGTCTTCTACGGCTCGCGCGTCGTGGACAAGAACGGCGGCTGGAAGGCCTTCTACGCGCACGCCGCGCGGGCGCCGATCTCGGCCAAGATGGCGCCGGGGTCGTGGCGCAAGTGGTACGGCGGGGCCTGGACCGAGCCCGGTGTCGGCGGCAAGGAAAGCAACCAGGTGCCGGTCGGCCCGGACAGCGCCACCGGGTACACCCCGGCGGCGAAGGAGTACAGCCCCGCGAACACCGGCACCGCGGACCAGCAGATCGCGGCCGGCAAGATGCCCGCGACCTCGCCGTTGTTCGTCATGGACATCACCTACAACGCCTACCTCGGCCTGTACATCGGCGAGCCGCAGGCCGTCGACCAGAGCGGGAACGCGCCGCAGCAGTACTACGCCACCGACGACCTGGCCACGCAGAAGTGGTACCCGATCGGCGGCACCGGCGGCTACCACACCGCGTCGTGGTACCGGTGGTTCGTCGACGGCGTGAACAAGACCGGCTCGGCCGTCGTGGGCAAGAACTTCCGCGCGTACTGCTCCTTCGGCTGCTCCGGCGGCGCTTCCGGCGAGTACGTCAACGTCTCGATCGACAACCCGGCCCGGGCGGCGGTCCCGTTCGACCCGGCCAAGACCTACCGCATCGCCACCGGTGACGGCCGGGTGCTCGCCCAGAGCGGTTCCGCGACGACGTCGGTCGCGTCCGGTGACGGTTCGGCCGCCCAGGCGTGGTCGTTCACCGGCACCGGCGACGGTGCCTACCGCATCACCAACGCCGGGAGCGGCGGCCTGCTCGGCGTCGCCGCCACGTCGTCGGCCACGCGGGCGTGGGGGACCGCGCCGACGGTGACGTCCGCTTCCGGGGTGGGACAGCAGTGGTTCGTCATCCCCGGTGCGTCGGGGACGTACCGGCTGGTCAACCGCTACAGCGGCCTGGTGCTGGGCATGTCCGCGGCCCGGCCGGCCGAGACCACGCCGGTCCGCCACTGGACGGACACCACGGGCAGCCCGGTCGGCGGCGGGCGCACCGCGGCCCAGCAGACGCTGGCCATCACGGCGGTGGGCACCGCGCCCGTCCTGACCGGCACGCACACGCTCGCGGTGGGCGGCAAGGCGCTCGACGTGCCGAGCCACAGCACCGCCAAGGGCACGCACCTGGTCACGTGGACCGCGAACGGCGGTGCCAACCAGAGCTGGACGTTCACCGCGCAGCCGGACGGCTCCTACGAACTGCGCAACGCCGAGTCCGGCCTGTGCGCGGACGTCGACGGCGGCGCCACCACGGCCGGCGCGGCGATCATCCAGTGGACCTGCACGGGCGGGGCCAACCAGCACTGGAAGGCGACCCGGCAGGCCGACGGGACCTACGCGTTCGCGTCCGTCCACAGTGGCCTGCTGCTGACCACGGCGTCCACTTCGGACGGTGCCGCGGTCACCCAGCAGGCCGCCGCGGACCGCCAGCACTGGACCCTCGGCTGAGTCAGGTCCGGCGAAGCGATGACGAGCCGAGGACGCCGAGGAGGCGGCGGACCTCGGCCGTCACCGCGTCGCGGCCCGCGCCCAGGTAGCGGCGCGGGTCCACCCGCTCGGGGTGCGTGCGCCAGTCGCCCGCGGCGGCCGCGGTGAAGACCTTGTTGAGCTGGGTCGCGATGTTGACCTTCGTCATCCCCGCCCGGACCGCCTCGGCCAGGCCGTCGTCGGACACGCCGGACGAGCCGTGCAGGACCAGCGGGACCGGCACGCGCGAACGCAGCCGGGCGATGAGGTCGAAGTCCAGCGCGGCATCGCGGGTGAGCATCGCGTGGGAGCTGCCGACCGCGACCGCCAGCGCGTCGACGCCGGTCGCCGCGGCGAACTCCGCCGCCTCGTCCGGGTCGGTGCGCGCGCCCGGGGCGTGCACGCCGTCCTTGCCGCCGACTTCGCCGAGCTCCGCTTCCACCCAGACGCCGTGGTCGTGGCAGAACGCGACGACTTCCCGCGTCTCGCGCACGTTGTCGGCGTAGTCCAGTTTGGACGCGTCGAACATGACCGAGCCGAACCCGAGCCCGACGGCTTCCCGCACGAGGTCGCGGGATTCGGCGTGGTCGAGGTGCACGGCCACGCGCGCCTCGGCCACCCGGGCCGTGGCCAGCGCGGCGCCGCCGATCGGCGCCAGCGCGCCGTGGTAGCGCACGGCGTTCTGGCTGAGCTGCACGATCACCGGCGCGCCGGCCAGCGCCGCGCCTTCGGTGATCGCGGTGAGGTGTTCGAGCTGGATCGCGTTGAACGCGCCGCAGCCCCGCCGGGCGGCCGCGGCCGCCGCGACGATCTCGCCGGTGCGCACCAGCGGCATCAGGACTCCTGTTCCGGCCGGACGCGCACGGCGGCCAGCTCACGGTGGTAGTGCGCGAGGTCGACGTCGCCGGCGAGCGGCCCGAGCACCGCCGCGCCGGACAGCGCGACGGCCCGCCGCAGGATCTCCGGCCACGGCTCACGCCGGCTCAACCCGAGTGCGAGGGCCGCGACGACCGCGTCCCCCGCGCCGGTGGTGTTGCCGGTGAGCGCGCCGGACGGCGTCGCGCGCCAGGTACCCGCGGGCGTGACGGCGAGGAGCCCGTCGGCGCCGAGGGAGACGACGACGGCGCCCGCTCCGGCCCGCATCAGCTCGCGCGCCGCCTGCTCGAGGTCGTCGAGCCCGGTGACCTCGCGCAGTTCTTCGGCGTTCGGCTTGACGACGGCGGGCCGCCCGGCCAGCCCCGCCAGCAGGGCGGGCCCGGAAGTGTCCAAAACGGACTGGCGGCCGGCGATCAGCCGCGCGTAGCCGTCGGGGGGTGCTCCGGGCGGCAGGCTGCCGGAACAGACCAGCACCTCGGGTTCACGACGGCGGACGCGCTCGGCGAGCAGCGCCCACTCTGGCGCCGTCACCGCCGGGCCCGGTTCGTTGAAGAGCGTGACCGAACCGTCCACAGCGGACAGCACGGTGGTCGTCCGGCGGGTTTCGCCGCCGATCGGGACCAGCTCCGCGGCCAGCCCGGCCGCGCCGAGCTCCGCCGCCAGCTCGGAGCCGGTGGCCCCGCCCGCGGTGGCGATCGCGTGCACGTCGACGCCGAGCGCGTGCAGCACCCGGGCGACGTTGACGCCCTTGCCACCCGCGCGGTGCCGGACGTCGCGCGCCCGGTGCACGGCGTCCGGCACCAGTCCGTCCACCGTGTAGGTGACGTCGAGCGCGGCGTTCGGCGTCACGGTGACGATCATGTGAGGACGACGGACCGCGTCAGGCTGCGCGGGTTGTCCGGGTCGAGGCCTTTCCGGCGGGCGATCGCCCCGGCCACGAGCTGGGCCCGGACGAGGTCGGCGAGCGGGTCGAGCCCGCTTTCGACGAACGTGCCGCCGGCCTGGCGGACGTCGTCGGCGAGCCCGTCCGGCGCGGCGCCGAACATCCAGGTCACCCGGCCCGGCTCGCTGATGCTGATCGGGCCGTGCCGGTAGTCCCACGCCGGGTACGACTCCGTCCACAGCAGGCACGCCTCGCGGAACTTGAGGGCGGCCTCGTTCGCGATGCCGATCGACCAGCCGGTGCCGAGGAAGCTGAACTGCCCCGCGCCGGTCAGCTCGTCCGGCAGCGGCTCGGCCAGCACCCGCTCGGCCTGCGCGACGACGTCGGTCAGGTCCTCGCCGAGGTGCGCCCGCAGCATCGCCAGCGCGGTGGTGGCGAACCGGGTCTGCACGACCGAGCGTTCGTCCACCGAAGACAGGTCGACGACGGCGTCGGCGGTGCCGGCGACCTCGCCCGGCACGCCGGTGATCACCGTGGTCTTCGTCCGGCCGCGCAGCTTCGCGAGCAGCGTGTGCACCTCGGTCGTGGTGCCCGAGCGGGTCAGCGCGAGCACGTGGTCGTAGGCGCGGCCGACCGGGAACTCGGACGCGGCGAACGCGTCGGTCTCGCCGAGCCCGGCGGCTTCCCGCAGGACGGCGTAGGCCTGGCCGACGAACCACGAGGTCCCGCAGCCGACGATCGCCACCCGGGCGCCCGCCGGGGGCAGCCGGCCGTCGTTCGCCGCGGCCAGCGCACCCGCTTCCCGCCAGCAGCCGGGCTGGCTGGCGATCTCCGCAGCCATGAAGGTCCCGCTCATGAACTCCCCATCCGTGCCGGTTGTGCGCAACACCCGTCACGGTAGATGCAAGTTTGTGCAACGTCAACGTGTCAATCGATCACTTACACGCAGTGAATGCGTCGAGGTGCGAGCATGTCCCGAGGTGTGGTTACGTGCCTGATCACCCGAGCACCTCGGAGTTTGGTTGATGCGCGGCGGCGGCGACTCGGTGTTGACAAGTGCTCGAAAGGTGTTAAAACTGCGCAGCAACGCGCAGAAGGCGTGTTCCTCATCGATGTGGGCGGTGGCGATAATGCGGCGGAGCAAGCTCATGGCGTTGACGGCGGGGGTGTCCCTCCTGCTGGCCGGGTGCGGCGGGGGTGCGGACACCGGCGGCGGGACCGGCGAGAACGCCCTGCCCGGGGTCGACCAGTACCTGAACGCGCCCTGTCCGGAGGCCGCGGTCAAGCCGGCCACGGACAAGGAGTTCACCTACTGGGCCATGTGGACCGCCGACGAGCCGCAGGGGAAGGTGCTGCAGAAGGCGTTCAAGTGCTTCCAGGAGAAGACCGGCGTCAAGGTGAACGTCCAGTGGCTCGGGCGCAAGGCCTACACGCAGAACCTGGTGCCCGCGCTGAACACCGACGCGGTCCCGGACCTGTTCGACCAGGACGTCAGCAAGGTCGGCGCGGCCATCATGACCCCGGGCGGCACGCAGGGCCTCGACGACGTCTTCGCGATGAAGGTCGGCGAGGGCGACAAGACGGTCCGGGGCGTGCTGTCGAAGAGCTCCTACGACTTCCCGCAGAACAAGGACAAGACCGGCCAGAACTTCATGGTCCCCTACACCGTGCAGTCCAGCGCCTGGTGGTTCAACAAGGACTCCGCCGGTGACGTCCAGCAGCCGAAGACGATGGACGACCTGGTCGCGCTGTTCGATAAGGCGAAGGCCGACGGCAAGGCGGCGATCAGCCAGGACGGCGACATCCCGTTCTACAACATGTACTTCTTCACCCAGCTCGCCGAGCGGTACGTCGGCGCGGGCGGGCTGAACAAGGCCGCCACCGACAAGACCGGCCAGGCGTGGAAGACCGAGCCGGGCTTCCTCAAGGCCGCCACCGAAACCGCGAAGCTGCCCAAGTACTTCATCGACGGCTGGGACGCGGCGAAGTTCCCGCAGGTGCAGCAGCGCTGGGCCGACGGCGACTCGCGCTACCTCTACGTCGGTACCTGGGCGCCGAGCGAGACCCGGGAGTACCTGGACAAGCAGGGAGCCGGGACGAAGATCAACTACGGCTCCTTCCAGTTCCCGATGCCGGCCGGCGCCACGCACGACACCGTCGAACAGATGTCGATCGGCTTCGCCGTGACCAAGAAGGCCAAGCACGCCGAGGCCGCCAAGGCGTTCATCGCCTACTTCCTCAACAAGGACATCCTGTCCGGCATCCCGGCGGTGGCCGACAACCTCGTGCCGCGCGCCGACCTCGCCGTGCCGGACGACCTCAAGCAGGTCAAGGCCGCGCTGGACGACCCGAAGAAGGAGCACGTCCTGCAGTACGACGGGATCGACGGGATCGCCGGCGGCAAGTGGCAGACCGACGTCTTCGACCCGGCCGACACCGCGCTGCTCAAGGGCGAGCTGACCCCGCAGCAGTTCGTGGACCAGCTCGCCGCCAAGGGTGCCGGCTTCTGGAAGAACCAGGGCTGATGGCCACGCTCACCACGACGACGGCGGCACGGGCTCAGGGGGCCCGTGCCGCCGGCGGCGCGCACCTGCGCCGCAAGAAACGGCTGTTCTGGCCGTTCGCCGCGCCCGCGCTGGTGCTGTACCTGGCTTTCCTGGTGCTGCCGACGCTCGGGACGGTGGTGCTGTCCTTCACGAGCTGGGCGGGCGCGGGGGACACGCCGAAGCCCAACGGCGTCACCAACTACACGCAGATGTGGGCGAGCGACTCGTTCCAGTACGCGTTCCGCAACACGCTGGTGTACGTCTTCGCCGGCGGCGTCGGCACGTTCGCGCTCGCGTTCCTGTTCACCATGGTGCTGCGGGACATGCGCGGCGGCAAGGTCGTGCGTGCCGTCCTGTTCTTCCCGAACATCGTCGCGCCGGTGGCGCTCGGCATGTTCCTCGGGTTCGTGTTCAAGTACCAGCCCGGCAAGCAGGGGCTGGCGAACTACGTCCTGGAGCACGTCGGCGCGGACGCGGCCAAGTTCCTGGCCCCGGCCAACGTGACCGGCGTGGTGACGGCGTCGCTGATCTGGGCCAGTTCCGGCTTCTACATCACCATCCTGATGGCCGCGGTCGACCGGATCCCGCCGTACCTCTACGAGGACGCGGAACTCGGCGGCGCGTCGCCGTGGCAGAAGTTCCGCAACATCACGCTGCCGATGACGTGGGACGTCGTCGGCGTCGCCGGGGTGCTGTGGACGATCAACGCGCTGAAGATCTTCGAGCTGGTGTTCGTGCTGGCCGGGCCGGGGACGTACGCCCCGCCGAACCAGGCGTGGACGCTCGGCATCTACGTGTTCGACCGGACCTTCGGCTCGAACGGCACGCCGGACTTCGGCGCCGCCTGCGCCTGCGCGGTGGCGATGATCGCGCTGGTGTCGATCCTGGTCGTGCTGCTGAGGCGGGTGATGCGCCGTGACGCGATCCAGTTCTGACGTCGTGCGGCGGGCGCCGCGCAAACCGAAGCCGGCCCCGGGCTCGCGCCGGTTCAGCCCGTTGCGGCTGCTGGGTTCGGTGTTCGTCTGGGCGTTCACCGCGGGCAACGTCCTGGTGCTGTACTGGCTGCTCACGGCCGCGTTCAAGACGCCGGTGGAGATCTTCACCAAGCCGTTCGCGCTGCCGTACCAGTGGTTCCACGTCGGCAAGCCGTTCCGGAACTTCATCTACGCCTGGACCAACGCGGGCTTCGGCGACGCCGTGGTGACGACGGTGGTCCTGGTCGGCCTCGCGACGGTCGCGACCGTCGCGGTCTCCGCGCCCTGCGCGTACGCGCTGACCCGGCTCGGTGTGCGCGGTTCCGGGCCGATGACCAACGTCGTCGCGATCGGCATGGGCGTGCCGTTCCAGACCGTGATCATCCCGCTGTTCGTGGTGCTGAGCCGGATCCACCTGGACAACGAGTACGGGCTCTTTCTGCTGTACGTCGCTTTGTCGATCCCGTTCACGGTGTTCCTGCTGACCGGCTTCTTCCGCTCGCTGCCGGACGAACTCGAGGAAGCGGCCTCGCTGGACGGCGCCTCGCCGGCCCGGACGTTCTTCTCGGTCATGCTGCCGCTCGCGCGCGGCGGCCTGATCACGGCGTTGACGCTCAACGCGATCGGCCTGTGGAACGAGACGCTGCTGGCCATCGTGTTCCTCAAGGACCAGGCGCACTTCACGCTGTCGCGCGCGCTGTTCACCTTCTACGGCGCGGCGAGCTACCAGTCGGAGTACGGCGGCCTGATCGCCGGCGTGGCGATCGTCGTGCTCCCGATGCTCGTGCTGTACCTCGTGCTCGCCCGCCGGATCATCACCGGCCTGACCCTCGGCGCCGGAAAGTAGGAGCAGATGGCCACCGTCAGTTTCCGGGACACGACCCGGTTCTACGCCGGAGTGGACCGCCCGGCCGTCGACGGCTTCGACCTCGACGTCGCCGACGGCGAATTCCTCGTGCTGGTCGGCCCTTCGGGCTGCGGCAAGTCGACGACGCTGCGGATGCTGGCCGGGCTGGAGGGCGTCGACGAAGGCTCCATCCACATCGGTGACCGGGACGTCACCGAGCTGGCGCCGAAGGACCGGGACATCGCGATGGTGTTCCAGAACTACGCGCTCTACCCGCACATGTCGGTCGGCGAGAACATCGGCTTCCACCTCAAGCTGGCGAAGCTGCCGAAGGCCGAGCGCGAGCGGCGGGTGACCGAAGCCGCGGCGCTGCTCGACCTGACCGAGTACCTGGACCGCAAGCCGGCCAAGCTGTCCGGCGGGCAGCGCCAGCGCGTCGCGATGGGCCGTGCGATCGTGCGCGAGCCGAGCGTCTTCCTGATGGACGAGCCACTGTCCAACCTGGACGCCAAGCTGCGGGTGCAGACGCGCACGCAGATCGCGTCGCTGCAACGGCGGCTGGGCATCACCACGCTGTACGTCACGCACGACCAGGTCGAAGCGATGACCATGGGCGACCGGGTGGCGGTCCTGCGCGACGGCGTGCTGCAGCAGTGCGACACCCCGATCGGCCTCTTCTCACGGCCGGCCAACGTGTTCGTGGCCGGGTTCATCGGCTCGCCGTCGATGAACCTGCTGGAGACCTCGGTGGACGAGGCGACCGTGCCGCTGACCCCGGCGCAGCGCTCGGCGCTCACCGGCCCCGGGCTCGTGGTCGGGGTCCGGCCCGAGGGCTGGACTCTCGGCGAGGGCGGCTACGAGGCGGTCGTCGAGGTCGTCGAAGAACTGGGCAGCGACCAGTACCTGTACTGCCGGGCGGGGGAGCGGGTGCTGACCGTGCGGACGCCGGGCATGGCGCCGTGGCGGCGCGGCGAGCCGATCACGCTGGCGCCGAAGCCGGACGCGGTCCACCTGTTCGACGCGGCCACCGGGGAAAGGCTGCCGGACGCATGACCGAGCTGCGCCGGACGTCGCTCACGCTGCCCGCGGCCGAGCTGGGGCCGGAGAACCCCCTGCCGCCGCTGGTGCCGCCGGAAGCCGTGGCCTCGGTGTCCAATGTGGACGAGCTGCCCGCCGACCTGGCCGCCGGGCTGGCGTACGGGCGGCTCGGCACCGTGCTGCCGTGCCGGCTGCAGGACGGCTACTCGCGCGAACGCTCCGTCCGCGAACTGCCCGCGCTGGTGCTGGAGAACGACCACCTGCGCGCGACGGTCCTGCCGTCACTGGGCGGGCGGCTTTGGTCGCTGGTGCACAAGCCGTCCGGGCGCGAGCTGCTGTACCGAAACCCGGTGTTCCAGCCCGCGAACCTCGCGCTGCGGGACGCGTGGTTCGCCGGCGGCGTCGAGTGGAACCTCGGCAGCACCGGGCACACGACGCTGACGTGCGCGCCGATGTTCGCGGCCGCGGTCGAGGGCCCGGACGGCACGCCCGTGCTGCGGCTGTGGGAGTGGGAGCGCACCCGGGACCTGCCGTACCAGCTGGACTTCTGGCTGCCCGACGACTCGGAGCAGCTACTCGTCGGCGTGCGGATCCGCAACCCGCACTCCCACGACGTGCCGGTCTACTGGTGGTCCAACACCGCCGTGCCGCAGACGCCGTCGACGCGGGTGCTGGTGCCCGCGGACCAGGCCTGGCACTACGGCTATTCGGGCCGGCTCGACCTCGTCGGCGTCCCCGGCGAGCTGACGTACCCGGCGCGGGGCGGCACGGCCGCGGACTACTTCTTCGAGGTGGCTTCGGATCGCCCGTGGATCGCGGCGGTCGACGAGACCGGCGCCGGCCTCGGCCAGGCGTCCACGGCGCGGCTGCGCGGCCGGAAACTGTTCCGGTGGGGCGAATCCGCGGGCGGGCGGCACTGGCAGGAGTGGCTCGCGCCGGGCGCGGGGACGGGCTACCTGGAGATCCAGGCGGGACTGGCCCGCACGCAGCTGGAACACCTGCGTCTGCCACCGGGCGAGGCCTGGGACTGGCTGGAGGCGTACGGGCCCGTGTCGGCGGACCCGGCCGCGGTGCACGGCGAAAACTGGCGTGCCGCCACGGACGCCGTCGCCGCGAGGCTGCCGCCGGTGGCCGTGCTCGAGGCGCGCCACCGCGCGTGGCGGGCGATCGCGGACGCCGAGCCCGGCGAACCGCTGGCCACCGGCTCGGGCTGGGGCGCGCTGGAAACCCTCCGCATGGTGGCCTGCCTGCCCGGTACGCCGTTCCCGAAGGACACGCTGGGGCCGGAGCAGCGGCCGTGGCTGGACCTCCTGGACGGCGAGACGCCGCAGGGCGATCCGCGCGTCCCGCCGCCGTCGACGCTGGTCAACCGGTACTGGGCCGAGCTGCTGGAGTACACGACGGACACCTGGCTGACGTGGTACCACCGCGGCGTGGCCCGCTGGGCGGCCGGCGACCGGGAAGCGGCCCAGGAGGCGTGGCGTGCGTCGGTGGCAGCCGCGGAGAACGCCTGGGCGTTGCGCAACCTCGCCGTCGCCGCCACCGATCCCGAGGAATCGGCCCGGTTGTTCCGGCGTGCCCTGGCGCTGGCACCGGACGTGCGGCCGCTGCTGGCCGAGGCGTTGTCGGCGCAGCTGGCGGCCGGGCACGCCCCGGTTTCCCTGCTGCCCGGGCGACCCGAAGGCAGGCTCGCGTTGCTGACGGCGCACACCCGGCTCGCCGCCGGGGATCGCGCGGGCGCGAAGGCCGTGTTCGACGCGGGCTTCGAAATCCCGAACATCCGGGAAGGCGAGTTGTCCCTTTCGGACACCTGGGAAGCGCTCTCCGCGGATCCGCTGCCGTCGGCATACGACTTCCGGATGAAGTAGCGGTGGCGGCGTGCCGGGGCGCGGCGGAAAGCGGCGATGCAGCATACTGCTCGCCGAGAGTGAACTAGGGAGTACCGCGATGGCCCGGCACGAACGCTTGAGCACCCTGCTGGACATGCTGGGGCAGCGGGAAAAGATCGACGTCGAGGACGTGGCCGCGGAGCTCGACGTCTCCGCCGCCACGATCCGCCGCGACCTCGACCACCTCGCCGAACAGCAGCTGCTCACGCGCACGCGCGGCGGCGCGGTCGCCAACGACCTCGCCTACGACCTGCCGCTGCGCTACAAGACCGCGCGGCACGTGCCGGAGAAGCAGCGGATCAGCACCGCGGCGGCCGCGTTCGCCGCGAAGGGCATGGTGGTCGGCCTGAACGGCGGCACCACGACCGCCGGGGTGGCGCGGGCACTGGCGATCCGCCCGGACCTCTCCGGCCGCGGCGACGCACCGGGCCTGACGGTGGTCACGAACGCGCTGAACATCGCGCACGAGCTCGCGGTGCGCCCGAACGTCAAGATCGTCGTCACCGGCGGCGTCGCGCGGCCGCAGTCGTTCGAGCTGAGCGGCCCGCTGGCCACCCGGGTCTTGAGCGAGCTGACGATCGACCTGCTGTTCCTCGGCGTCGACGCGTTCGACCCGGACGCGGGCGCGTTCGCCCACCACGAGGGCGAGGCCAGCATCAACCGCCTGATGGTCGAGCGCGCCGAGCGCGTGGTCGCGGTGGCGGACGGCTCGAAGCTGGGCCGCCGGGCCTTCGCGCGCATCTGCGAGACGACGCAGGTGCACGCGCTGGTGACGGACACCGACGCCGACCCGGACGCCCTGCGCGCGTTCGAAGCCGCCGGGGTGGCGGTCCAAGCCGTCTGAGCCCGGCTTCTCGCCGGCGGCCGGGGCTCGGGCAGGGGTGCACCGCCGGACTGCCTGGTCCTGAGCCGAGCTGCGAGCACTTCACCCCGGGCCGGTCGTCATGAACGACCCTTTCACCGCATCTGACGAGGTGAACGACTCGTTCATGACGGTGCGAGTCCCCGGATCGGCCTGGCGCCGGAAGTCGTTGCCGACCAGGTGGACCCGCCGGGCTCGACCTTCCCCCGTCCTGCATCGACGCCGGGGACGGCCTTTCAGCTTGTGCACCTTTCGGCGGGTGACACTGCGCGAAGCGTGCGCTATACAGAGCACATCATGCGTGTTAGTGCGCGAAAGGTGTCGTTAATGAGCAGACTTGCGCAATCGCTACCCTGTCTCGCCGCGATCGTCGCCCTCGGGCTGGCGCCCAGCGCGGCGTACGCGGACTCGCCGTCGGGCAGCCTCGGCGACCTGACCGGCATCTCCGCCGACGGCCCGGTGGTCACGCTGAAGTCGGGAGCCGCGGCGGTGCGCGTGAGCTTCCCGGCCGAGAGCGCCGTCCGGGTCTGGCTCGCGCCCGACGGGACGTTCACCGACCCGGCGGGCGACAAGATCGTCCTGCCGAAGACCACGGCCCCCGCGACACCCCGGCGCGTCGACAAGGGCGCCTACTGGGCCATTTCGACGCCCAAGGCGACCCTGCGGGCCTACAAGCACCCGCTGAAGTTCGCCCTCTACGACGGCGCCGACCGCACGCAGCGGTGGGCCGAGTCCGCGCCGCTGTCCTGGACCGGCACCACGACCACGCAGACCCTTGCGCGGACCGCGGCCGAGCAGTTCGTCGGCGGTGGTGAGCAGAACGGCCGGTTCAGCCACCGCGACCAGACCATCAAGATCTTCGCCGACGACAACTGGAACGACGGCGGCGCGCCCAACTCGCAGCCGTTCTACGCCTCGACCGCGGGCTACGGCGTGCTGCGCAACACCTTCGCCCCCGGCAGCTACTCCTTCACGTCCCCGGTCAAGACCACGCACGACGAGCGGCGCTTCGACGCCACCTACGTCGTCGGCGCCGGGCTCAAGGACGTCGTCTCCGGGTACACCGACCTCGTCGGGAAGCCGTTCCTGCCGCCGATCTACGGGCTCGAAACCGGCGACTCCGACTGCTACCTGCACAACGCGAACCGCGGCGAGCGGCACACGCTCGACGCCGTCAAGATCGCCGACGGCTACACGCAGAACGGCATGCCGAACGGCTGGATGCTGGTCAACGACGGTTACGGCTGCGGCTACGAAAACCTGCAGCAGACCGGCGAGGGCCTGCGCAAGAACACCATGCAGCTGGGCCTCTGGACCGAAAACGGCGTGCCCAACCAGGCCGAAGAGGTCAAGGCCGGCGTGCGGGTGCGCAAGCTGGACGTCGCCTGGGTCGGCCCGGGCTACCAGTTCGCGCTCGACGCCTGCGACACCGCGCACAAGGGCATCGAGGACAACAGCGACGCGCGCGGGTTCGTCTGGCAGCCGGTGAGCTGGGCCGGCGCGCAGCGCTGCGGCGTGCTGTGGAGCGGCGACCAGGCCGGCTCCTACGACTACATCAAGTGGCAGATCCCGACGTACGCGGGCGCGACGACGTCCGGCATCGCCTACAACACCGGCGACATCGACGGCATCTTCGGCGGCAGCCCGCAGACCTACGTCCGCGACCTGCAGTGGAAGACCTTCCTGCCGGCGGCGATGACGATGGACGGCTGGGCGTCGTCGGACAAGCAGCCGTGGCGCCAGGGCGAGCCCTACACCTCGATCAACCGCAAGTACCTGCTGCTGAAGGAAAGGCTGCTGCCCTACACCTACAGCTATTCCGCGCAGGCGCACCGGACCGGCGTCGGCCAGGTCCGGCCGCTGGCCCTCGAATACCCCGACGACCCGAACGTCTGGACGGACAAGGCGAAGTACGAGTTCCTGTCCGGCACGGACTTCCTCGTCGCGCCGGTGTACGAGAAGGCCAGCGTGCGCAATGGCATCTACCTGCCGAAGGGCACCTGGGTGGACTACTGGAGCGGCAAGACCTACACCGGACCCACCACAGTGGACGATTACGACGCCCCGCTCGACACGCTGCCGCTGTTCGTCCGCGCCGGGGCCGTCGTCCCGATGTGGGCCGAGGGCACGAAGTCGTGGCAGACCCGCGACAAGGGCGAGCTCGACCTCGACGTCTACCCGCAGGGCCAGGGGAGCTTCACGCTCGCCGAGGACGACGGCGTGACCCGCGGTTACCAGCGCGGTGAGCAGGCGAAGCAGACGTTCACCGTCGACGCGCCGAAGTCCGGCCCGGGCACGGTGAGCGTCGGGATCGGCGCGAGCACCGGCACCTACCCCTGCAAGCCGGCCGTGCGGAACTACCTGCTGACCGTCCACACGGGATCGAAGCCCGCCGTCGTCCAGGCGGGTGCTTCGGTGCTGCGGCAGTACGGGAGCAGGGCCGACCTCGACCAGGCGCCGTCCGGCTGGTGGTACGACCCGGCGGGCAAGGGTGTCGTGCGCGTCAAGACCGGGCAGCTCGGCGCGGGCGAGCGCCAGGACGTCCGGCTGTCCGGCACCAGCGCGGTCGGCGGCTTCTTCCCCGCGGACGACAACGCCTCGGTGACGCTGGCGGTGCCGCCGGTGGCCGCGCCGGGCCAGGCCGTGACCGGGACGCTCGGGTTCACCAACGGCACCCCGCTGCCGGTCCGGGACGTGCGGCTGTCCTTGCAGGGCAACGGCTTCCGCGCCGACGTCCCCGCCGCGCCGAAGCTCGTCCTGCCCGGGCAGACAGTGCGGGTCCCGGTCAAGCTGACTCCGGACGCCGGTCTGAAGCCGGCGGACTACCAGGTCACGGCGACCGCGTCGTACCAGGCCAGGCTGGGTGCGCACGAGGCCGTCGACTCGGTGACCGTCACCGTCCCGTTCGCGTCGTTGGCCGCGGCCTACGGGAACGTCGGCGTCACGGACGCGGCGCACGCGACGGCGGGCGACCTCGACGGCGGCGGCAGCAGCTTCCGCGCGGAGGGCCTGGCGGAAGCGGGCCTGAAACCGGGAGCGGCGTTCACGGCGAACGGCGCCACGCTGACCTGGCCGGCCGCGGCCACCGGCACCGGCCAGCCGGACAACGCCGTGGCGGCCGGCCAGACCATCGCCGTGCGCGGCACCGGGGCCAAGCTGGTGCTCGCGGGCACCGGCACGGGAACGGCGAAGGGCACGGTGTTCGTCCAGTACGCGGACGGCACCACGAGCCAGGCCGACGTCGGCGTCCCGAACTGGTGCTGCACCGACCCGGCCCAGTACGGCGCGACGACGGTGGCGACGGTCCTGGGCAAGAACACCCGCACCGGCCCGGCCTACCCGACGACGCCGTACCGGGTGTTCGCGAACTCCGTCCCGCTGACCGCGGGCAAGGAGGTGGTGGCGGTGACGCTGCCGTCGAACCCGGCCCTGCACGTGTTCGCGACCGGCATCGCCTGACCCAGGGGTCGTGAGTGTTCAGGCGGGTTCTGACCCGCCTGAACACTCACGACCGGCTGGCGTGCCTCAGCCGTAGAAGTGGATGTAGCGGAACGAGGACGTGCTGACGTCGTGGACCAGGTAGTGGCCGTCGCCGGCCCAGTTGTAGTCCTCGACCGTCACCGTGCCGCCGTGGACGCTGTCGACGATGGCCACGTGCCCGTAGGTGCCGTTGTCGGTCTGGGCGATGGCCCCCACGCTCGGCGAGTTGTCGACGCGGTAGCCGTCGTTGCGGGCGTTGTCGTCCCAGTACTTCGCGTCGCCGTAGTTGTTCGCGCTTTCGCCGTGGCGGTCGATGTTGAAGGCCGCCCAGGAGACGCACTCGCGGTTGTACATGTTCCAGTCGTCGACGACGGAGTCCTGCGGGACGTTGCGCCACTTCGCGGGGTAGATGTCCCCGATCGTGCTCGCGGTGGCGGCGGCCGGCACGGTGCCGAACTCGGCCGCCATCGACGTCGGCTGCGCAGGTGCCGCGGTGGCGGTGGCGGTGCCGGAGATCCCGAAGGCGAGGACGGCGGCGAAGACGAGCAGGGGTCGGCGCATGGTGGTGCCCCTTTCCGGTGCGGGGGAGGAGGAATACGCGCCGTGACGGTAGGAGCGAGATCGCGAATGGCCCAGACCTTTGTGGACGACCCGTGCGAGGCGACCCGAAACCCCTGGTCGGGCCGGGGCGTTCACAGAATTGCGCTCACCACCGCCAGCCGGCGCCGCGGATGCCCGGGCGGACGTCGCGCAGCGCCAGCGTGGCCACGTGCGTGGCGCCGACCGGCAGCGGAGTGCCCGGGTGTTCGGGGCCGCCGAGCCCGCGTTGCTCGAACGACCGGACGCTGCCGGGTACGCGCGGGCCGAAGTGCACCTGGCAGACGTACTCGGGCACCGGGCGGGTGAACCGCCGGTGGTAGTGGTCGATGGGTGGCCCGGGCGGGAACCGGATCTCGTACTCCACGACCGCCACCTCGCCCAGCGCCAGCGGGTGGTCCAGGCGCAGCTCGCCGGCGACCATGCCGGTGCCCCGGTCCACGCCGACCCGCCCGAGCCGGGCGAACCGGACGTGGTGGTACGCCGGGTCGGCGGTCAGCGGCCCGTCCGCCTGGTAGTAGGTCATCAGCCGGTCCACGCCGTCGACGGCCGCTTCGGCGACCATCCGGACCTGCAGCGCGCGCTCGCAGCCGTGCTCGTCGAGCAGCATCCGGTCGTGGATCGACCAGAACGACAGCTGGCCGTCCGGCGGCGGTTTCAGCTCACCGGCCAGCGTCCGCAGCTCCGGCCACAGCCGGCGGCGCTCGATCCGGCACGCGGGCTCGCCGAGCCAGCGCCCGCGCGGGGCCTTGGGCCCGAGCCGCGAGGTCAGCGTGCCCGCCGCCAGGCCCAGCACCGCTTCCAGGTGCGTGACGGCGACCATCGACGTCTCGCGTTCCGGCTGCGAGCGGCCCCGCCGCCAGTAGGACAGCGCCGAGCGCGACAGGCGCACGCCCCGCGCGGCCAGGTGGTGCTGGAGCCGATCGAGCGACAGCCCGGATTCGTCGATCGCGGTGTCCAGCGTGACCGCGAACGATCCCGGAAGCGACCGAGTCACCCCTCCAGGATGATCACCCGCGCGGGGTTTCGGAACCGACGAAAGGCGCTGGTCCGGCCACCGTCGCGGGCGTGACAGTGGGAGCCGTGGACGAATCGTTCGCCGGCGCGCTGGACGCCGCCATCAGCGACGCCGGGCTGACCCTGGACCGCCTGCGCGAGCACCTCGCCGCGCGCGGGGTGCCGGTTTCGCGCAGCGCGCTCGCGTACTGGCGGCACGGGCGCTCCCGGCCGGGGCGCGAGACGTCGGTGCGGGCGGTCGTCGAGCTCGAGCAGGTGCTGGGCCTGGCGCCGGGCGCGCTCACGGCGTTGCTGGGCCCGGCCGAGCGGCGGCTGCCCCCGCTGCCGCGCACGCCGCTGCGGGAACGGCGCCGGCTGTGGCCGTCGGTCCGGCCGGTGTCCCTGGAGCTCCAGCCGCCGCCGGAGGACCAGCTGCGCCTCTGGTCGGTGCACGACCGGCTGGTCGTCGACGAACGCCAGGAGCGCCGGCTGCACGTCCGGCTGGTCGCCGAAGCGGCCGTCGACGGCGTGACCCGGATGCTGACCTACTACCAGACCGAAGACCTCGCCCGCAGCGCGCCGCGGTTCGCCGCCGGGCACTGCTGCCGGCTCGGCCGCACCCGGGCCGACACCGCGACCGGGCTGCTCGTCGGCGAGCTGGTCTTCGACCGCGAGCTGGCCGAGGGCGACGTCGCCGCCGTGGAGTACGAGCTGGTGTTCCCGCCCGGCCGCGCCGTGCACGGCTACCACCGCAGGCTCACCCGGCCGACACCGCTCTACACCTGCGAACTCCGGTTCGGCCGGGACGCGCCGTCGTGCGTGCGCCGGTTCGTCCAGCGCGACCTCGCCGCGCCCCGGCGGCACGTCGAACGGCTGCGGCTGGGTGCGGACCACGCCGTGACGCTCGCGGCGCGCGACCTGCGCGCCGGGATCGTCGGCACCAGCTGGACGTGGTAGCGGCAATTCTGTGGACGCGGGCGCCCGACCTGGGGCTTTCCCGGGGCCCCGGCGGGGTTTCCACTTCCGCTGGAGCCACCGGCGACGTCGTTCTTAGCGTGCGTGGTGCGGTATTCCCTCCTCACCTCCCGGAGCAGCACATGCGAAAGCCTTCTCTGCTCGTGGCCGCCTTCCTGGCGACGGCGGCCCTCTCCCCACCGCCGGCCGCGGCCGCGCCACCCCCGCTGGTGCCGCTGGGCACGGCGCCCGCCGTCCCGGCCGGCGCCACCGCGGACGGTTCGGCGCTGCCCGGGCGGCTCACCGTCTCCGTCGCGCTGAAACCGCGTGACGCGGCCGGGGCCGAACGGTACGTCGCCGCCACGGCGGACCCCGCTTCCCCGGTGTACCACCGCTACCTGAGCGCCGCGGAGTACACCGAGCGGTTCGGCCCGGCGCCGTCGTCGGTCGACCAGGTGCGGGAGTACCTGTCCGGCAAGGGGTTGCGCGTCGAGGACGTCACGGGCAACCGCCAGGTCGTCACCGCGTCCGGGCCGCCGTCGGCGGTGGAAAGCGCTTTCGGCACGTCCGTTTCCGGGTTCCGCTCGGCCACCGGTGAGCGGTTCTTCAACGCCACCAAGGGCATTGCGGTCCCGGCGGGCGTCGCGACGATCGTCCGCGGCGTCACCGGCCTCACGAACCGGCCGGCCGCGCACCGGGCGAGCGGGCCCGCGGGACCCGCCGGGCCGGCGGGCGGCTACACCCCGGCCCAGCTCCGGACCGCGTACAGCATGGGCGGGCTGTCCGGCGGCTACGACGGCTCGGGCGAGACGGTCGGGCTGATCGAGTTCGACACCTTCAAGCAGGCCGACATCGACGCCTGGACGCAGTACTTCAAGCAGCCCGCCGTCACCCCGGAGCTGGTGAAGGTCGACGGCGGCGTGCCGAACCCCGGCAGCGACCAGCTGGAGGTCACCCTCGACATCCAGGCCGTCGCCGCCACCGCGCCGAAGGCCAAGCAGGTCGTCTACTCCGCGCCCAACTCCGACCAGGCGTGGGTGCACGAGATGGCGAAGATCGCGTCGGACAACAAGATCACCATCCTGTCGGGGTCCTGGCTGAACGGCGAGGTGTGCGAGTCGGACCCGATCGCGGCCTCGCACGACTCCTACACGCAGCTCGCCGCGCAAGGCGTCACGATGCTTTCGGCGTCCGGCGACTGGGGCGGCACGGGCTGCGGCTACCAGGGCGACAACCGCACGATCCAGGCCGACTACCCGGCCAGCGACCCGCTGTTCACCGGCGTCGGCGGTACGCAGCTGCGGACGTCCGACAGCGCGGGGACCTGGCAGGCGGAGTCGTGCTGGAACCAGGGCAGCAGCGGCAACACCCGTTCGGGCGGCGGCTATTCGAAGATCTACGCCCGCCCGGACTGGCAGCCGGGCACGAACCAGTACCGCTCGGTGCCCGACGTCTCGCTCCTGGCCGACTACGGCGCCGGCGCGCTTTCGGTGTACATGAACGGCGGCTGGCAGGACGTCGGCGGCACGAGCCTGTCCTCCCCGCTGTGGGCGGGGTACGTCGCCATGCTGAACCAGAAGTCCCTCGGCGGCGGCAAGTCCCGGCTGGGGCAGCTGAACCCGGACATCTACAAGATCGCGGGCTCGGCCGACTACGCCTCGACGTTCCACGACGTCACCTCGGGCGGCAACGGCACGTACAACGCGGGCACCGGCTACGACCTGTGCACTGGCTGGGGGTCGCCCAAGGCCGACGCGCTGGGCGCGAAGCTGCTCGGCGGCGGCGAAACCCCGCCGCCCTCGGGGGACTTCACGCTGTCGGCCTCGCCGTCCTCGGGCAGTGTGGCGGCGGGGAGTGCGGTGAGCACGACGGTCACCGCGGCCGCTCCCGCGTCCTCGGGCATCGTCGGCGGCACCCCCACGACGACGGCGGCCCACCCGTTCATCATCTCGATGCGGCGTGAAGGGTCGGCGTTCCCCGGGCAGCAGTCCTGCACGGGCACGCTGTTCGGGCCGCACACGGTGCTGCTGGCCGCGCACTGCCTGCTGGAGAAGCCCGGGCACAAGTGGTTCGTCTACGGCGCCGACGACCTGACGCAGAACACCGGCACCACCGCGGAAATCGCGGCCCAGTGGGTCCACCCGGACTACTCGGACTGGAGCGCGGGGGCGGACGTCGCGGTCGTCACGCTGGACAGGGACGTGCCGGTGCCGTCCGGGATCACGTACCCGAAGCTCAACACCGATCCGGGCCTGGAAGCGGCCGGGACGAAGGGCCTCTCGATCGGGTGGGGCGAAACGGGCGCGAACACCTACAGCAACGTCCTGCGCCAGGCCGACATCCCGGTGGCGGCGGACAGCGCGTGCCGCGGCCGGTTCACCGACCCGCACGGCCAGGAGCAGTACAAGACGCCGTCGATGCTGTGCACGGGTTACGCCGACCACCACGCGAGCGCGTGCGTCGGCGACAGCGGCGGTCCGTACCTGGTCGGCAACACCGTCGTCGGGGTGTTCTCGTGGATGTCGACGGCGTGCGACTGGTACGCCGTGTACGCGCGGGTGTCGACCTACGCGGCGGACATCGCCCCGCACCTGCCGGGTGGGGACACCCCGCCGCCGTCCGGCGCGATCACGTTGACGGCCTCGGGCCTGCCGTCGGGCGCGACGGCAGCGTTCAGCCCGTCGAGCGTCGACGTCGGCGGCCACTCGACGCTCACGGTCACGACGAGCGCGAGCACCCCGGCCGGGACGTACGACGTCACGATCTCGGGCCGGAGCGCGAAGTCCACGCAGACGGCGCACTACAGCTTGACGGTCACCGGCGGGCCTTCGGCGGAGCTGAAGCTGACCAACCCGGGCACGCAGAACAGCCGGGTCGGCCAGCCGGCGAACGTGCCTCTGGCGGCGTCCGGCGGCACGACGCCTTACCGCTGGTCGTCGACGGCGCTGGCCCCGGGCCTGACCCTCGACCCGGCGAGCGGAGTCGTGTCGGGCACGCCGTCCCGCGCGGACAGCAGGCAGGTCACGGTCACGGTCACCGACGCGTCCGGCAAGAAGGCGACGGCGTCGTTCTTCTGGTTCGTGTTCGGCTGACCCGGTCGTGAGTGTTCAGGCGGGTCAGAACCGCCTGAACACTCACGACCTCCTGGCGTGCCTCAGCTTTCCGCGGCGCAGTGCGTGTCGCCCGGTCGCTGCCCGTTCACCAGGAACCCCGTCACCAGGGTGTTCCCGCACGTGTTGGGCCCGAACAGGTAAGCGCCGTGCCCGCCTTGGTCGATCGTGATCAGGCGGGCGCGGTCGCCGAACGCCGCGCGCAGCTTGCGGGCCCCGGACAACGGCGTCCCGGGGTCACGCTCGTTCTGCACCATCAGCACGTTCGCCGGGCCGCGGCCGGTGATCCGCACCCGCGGCTCGGCCGGCGGGGCCCAGTACGCGCACGCCGCGATGTTCGCGCCCGCCGCGCCGAGCATCGGGTACCGGACGCGGTCGATCGCCACGTCCAGCTGGTAGCTCGCGATCGACCGCGGCCACGCCGAGTCGCCGCAGATCACCGCGAAGCGGGACGCCAGCAGGTTTTCCACGCCCGTCACCGGTTCCGCCGGCGGCTTCGGGGCCCGGCCCTGCTCGAGCCCCTGCCAGTCCGCGGCCAAGGGCGCCAGGTCCGTCGAGTACAGGCCCTCGAACGTCAGGCCGCGGAAGACCGAGCCGGTGATGCCCTCGACCGGGTTGCGGTCCAGCCGCGTCGCGAGCTCGTAGAACTTGGCCGTCACCTGCGCGGTCGTGCGGCCGAGCCCGTACTCCGGGTGCGCCGCGGCGAACTTCGCGAAGTCCGGGAACCGGTCCTCCATGCCCCGCGCGAAGCCGCGCATCGCCTCGATGTCGTAGCCGCCCGGCCCGAGGCTGCTGTCCAGCACGAACCGGTCGCTGCGCTCGGGGAACAGCGACGTGTACACCGCGCCCAGGTATGTGCCGTACGACGCGCCGAGGTAGGACACCGTGGACTCACCCAGCGCCGCGCGGATGCGGTCCATGTCCCGCGCGGTGTTCGCCGTGGTGACGTGGGGCAGCATCGACCCGGTCTTCGCGTCCGCGCACTGCTTCGCCTCGGCCTTCGCCAGCTGAGCCTGCTTGACGACGTCGGCCGGGCCCTTCGCGTACGGCAGGTTGCCGACGGCGATCTGTTCCGGCGTCAGGTCGCACGTCACCGGCGTGCTGTGCGCGACCCCGCGCGGGTCGAAGCCGACGATGTCGTAGGCGTCGAGCACGTCCTGCGGCAGCTTCACGTACTTCAGCAGCTGCGGGTAGTCCAGGCCCCCGCCGCCGGGCCCGCCCGGGTTGGTCAGCAGCACACCCCGCCGCTTCGCCGGGTTCTTGCTCGGCAGGCGCGACACGGCGACGTCGATCGCCTTTCCGCCCGGGTCCCCGTAGTCCAGCGGGACCTTCATCGTCGTGCACTGCAGGTCGGGCGTCGGGAAGGCCCCGGCCGGGCACGGTCCCCAGCTCAAGGTGTTCGGCGCGGCGGACGCGGCGGGGACGACGATCGTCGCGCCCACCACCGCGATCGCGGCCGCCAGCAAGGTTTTGCGCATCGGATTTCCTTTCGTTCGCACCGCGGTCAGCGGCGCGGTTCCCAGCGGAACAGCCGCGTCGCCAGCACGACCGCGACGACGACCCAGGCCAGGGTCGGGGCGAACAGGACCAGCGAATCGGCGACCGGGCGGCCGCCGTTCCAGGCGTCGAGCACCAGCTCGGCCGCCGAACCACCGGGCAGCAGGCGCTTGAGCAGCGTCAGCTCGCCGGTGCCGGTGAGGCCGACCCAGCCGGCCACCGCGATCACGCCGAGGCTGATCGGCAGCGTCGTCACCTGCGCGTGTTCGGGCGAGTTCGTCAGCCCGGCCGTGGCCAGGCCGAGCGCGAGCATCATGACCACGGTGGCCACGACGGCCGCGGCCAGCAGCAGCGGGTTCGCCGGCTTCCCGGTGACCACGGCCAGCACCGCGAGCAGCACGGCGATCTGCACCACCGCGATCACGGTGACCGGCAGCAGCAGCCCGCCGAGGATCCCGGCGTCGCCCGCCGCGGTGGAGCGCAGGCGCTTGAGGAACAGGTTCTGGCGGCGGGCGGCCAGCGTCGTCACCGTCGTGGTGTAGAGGCCGATGCCCAGCACGAAGAACAACGTCAGCGTGGCGATGTAGCCGAGGCTCCCCACCTCGGCGAACACGTCGTGCCGGGCGATGAAGAACGCGCTGAGCGCGGCCGGCAGCACCAGGGCGGTGACCAGGACGAGCCGGTTCCGGAAGAGCTGGATCAGCTCGCCGCGGGCGATCGTCAACATCATTCGTCCTTTCCGGAGTTTTCGATGGCGCGGAAGACGTCGTCCAGGCGCGTCGGCCCGGCCTGCAGGTCGAGCAGCTCCACGGCCTGGTCCTGCGCCCACGCGAGCAGCGTGTGGAGGTCCTTCTGCAGGCCGAACGTCTCGACGAGGAACTTGCCGTCGGCGCCGCGCGTGGCGAGCAGCGGCGGTGACGGCGCGTGCGCCGGGAGTCCGAAGTGGATGGTCGAGGGCAGCGTCCTGGTCAGCTCGGCGACCGTGCCCTCGCGGTGGAACGCGCCCTGGTGCATGAGCCCGATGCGGTCGGCGCGCTGCTGGGCTTCCTCGAGGTAGTGCGTGGTGAGCACGACGGTGGAGCCGTCCTCGCGCAGCCGGTCGACGGCGTCCCAGAGCGCGTCGCGCGACTGGATGTCGAGGCCGGTGGTGGGCTCGTCGAGGAACACCAGCTCCGGCGTGCCGTAGACGGCGGTGGCGAAGTCGAGCCGCCGCTTCTCACCGCCCGAGAGCTGCCCGACCTTGGTGCTCGCCTTGCGGGTGAGGCCGACCACGCCGAGCACGCGCCCGGCGTCGTCGTGGCGTTCGGTGAGCCGCCCGACCAGCGAGACGGTCTCGCGCACGGTCAGGTCGGCGGAGAACCCGCTCTCCTGCAACATGATCCCCATCCGCGGGCGGACGGCGGCGCGGTCGCGGGGGTCCTTACCGAACACCCGCACGGCACCGGAAGTCGGCGCGCGGTGGCCTTCGACCGTCTCCAGGGTCGAGGTCTTCCCGGCGCCGTTGGTGCCGAGCAGGGCGTACAGCTCCCCGCGGTCCACTTGGAACGAAAGGTCCTTCACGGCGGGGAAACCGCCGTAGGTGAGGGTGAGGCGATCGACGTCGATGACGGGTGTCGTGGACATGCCCCGAATTCCAGCGGGGATCGGCGCCGCCCGGCAGTGAGGCGACGTCACCCGGATACATGACGCAGTGTCACTGGTGGCGCCCGCGGATCCCGTTACGCTCGGGTTCGTGGAGGTACCGATGATCGCGCGCCGGAGCTCCTGGACGGGTGGGGGCGTCCAGGAGCGCCTGCGCCGGCTGAACCTGATCACGACCGTCCCGCCGCTGGTGATCGTCGGCCTGCTGCTGCTGTTCCTGACCGCCCGGTCCTGGTGGCACGTCGTGATCCAGGTCGTCGGGCTGGTCGCGGCGCTGGCGACGGCCGAGCGCTGGACCGCGGGGGACTACCTGCGCGTCGCGCGCCCGAGCCTGGTCGTCACCGCGGTGGTCTGGCTGGCCGGGGCGCTGACCGACGACACCGCCGCGTTCTTCGGCCTGTCCGTCGTGGGTTCGTACCTCATCCCGCCGCTGCCGCGACACCGGCTCGCCGCGCTGGGCGGGCTGGCCGCCCTGATCGCGGCCCTGGGCGCGACGAACGCACTCGTGCACGACGACCGGATCGGCTGGCGGCTGTTCCAGTTCGCCGCCGTCCCGGCGTTCGCCATGCTGTTCTCGACCGCGTTCATGTTCGCCAGCCAGCGCTTCTTCGACCTGATCGCCGAGCTGGAACAGTCCCGCGAGCGGGAAGCGGAGCTGGCCGTCACCCGGGAACGCGTGCGCTTCGCCGGCGACCTGCACGACATCCAGGGCCACACCCTGCACGTCGTCAAGCTGAAGGTGGCGCTGGCCGAGAAGCTGCTGGACCGCGAACCCGACCGGGCGCGCGAGGAGCTGCGGGAAGTGCACAGCCTGGTCGGCGACACCATCGTCCAGACCAAGGAACTCGCCTACGCCCAGCGGCGGCTCAACCTGTCCGCCGAGCTGGAGAACGCCAAGAACCTCTTCGAGGCGGCGGGGATCCACGTCCGGGTCGAGCGGGAGTCCGAAGTGGACGACGCCGCGAGCGAGCTGCTCGGCCAGGTCCTGCGCGAGACGACGACCAACATCCTGCGCCACGCCGAGGCCCGCCAGGTGCGGATCACGCTGACCCGCCGCGGGATCGCGATCGTCAACGACGGCGCCCCGGACACCGGCCCGCTCGAGCTGAGCGGGCTCGCGGTCCTCCGGCACCGCCTGGCCGGGCACGGCGCCGAGCTGGAAGTCTCGCACTCCGACGGCCGGTTCCGCACCGCGGCGGCCTTCCCCGCGCCGAAGGAGGCCCGACGATGACGACGGTGGTGCTCGCCGACGACGAAGCCCTGCTCCGCAAGGCACTGGCCGCGCTGCTGCCCCTGGAAGGCGGGATCACGGTGCTGGCCGAGGCCGAAGACGGTGAATCGGCGGTCACCGCCACCCTGGAGCATCGGCCGGACGTGCTGGTCATCGACCTCGAAATGCCCGGCGTCGACGGCCTCGGCGCGGTCGAGCGGATCCGCCGCGCCCATCCCGGCCAGGTGATCCTGATGCTGACCCGGCACGCCCGCCCCGGCGTGCTCCGCAAGGCGCTGAAGCTCGGCGTCCAGGGCTTCGTCAGCAAGGCGGCGGAACCGGCGCACATCACGTCGGTGATCAAGACCCTGCACGCGGGCAAGCGCTGGATCGACCCGGACGTCTCGGCCCTCGCCGTCGTCGACGACTGCCCGTTGACCGACCGCGAGCTCGACGTCCTGCGCGCGACCCGCGACGGCTACTCGGTGGCCGACATCGCGGCCCGGCTGCACCTCGCCGAGGGCACGGTCCGCAACTACCTGTCGAACGCGATGCAGAAGACCCAGACCCGCACCCGTCACGAAGCGGCCCGCTACGCGCGTGAGCACGACTGGCTCTAGGTCGCGTCTGACCATGCTTTGGTCCAGGTGACCACGGCGTGGAGAACGACGGCTGATCGGTGGACGATGGCGAGCTTGTCGTAGCGAGTGGCCGGGCCGCGCCATTGTTCGAGCAGGGTGAAGTGACGTTCGACCGCGGTAGTCCTCCATGTCGAAGGCGGGTGGACGTCCGCCGCGGGAACCGCGGCGTTGGCGATGCCCGGCCTGATCGGCGGGTTCAGGGATGCGGCGGTGATACCGCGGCCGCGCAGATGCCCGCGGATCGCGCGCGAGGAGTAGGCCTTGTCGCCGCGGACGCGGTCGGACCGGGTCCGGGCGCGAC
Organism: Amycolatopsis sp. FBCC-B4732; assembly: GCF_023008405.1. Lineage (NCBI taxonomy): Bacteria > Bacillati > Actinomycetota > Actinomycetes > Pseudonocardiales > Pseudonocardiaceae > Amycolatopsis > Amycolatopsis sp. FBCC-B4732. The sequence continues at coordinate 6,713,932 of NZ_CP095376.1, read as the reverse complement.
CGCGTCCAGCTCGGCGGATGCGCAGGTGCCGCATCAGGTGCGGGAACATCGGTGCGTCACCGGCCTGGCCGGTCCGGCCGACGCCACCAGAGGTCGGCCGTTGCCGTCGACGAGGTGGTGCACTTCGGTGCTCCCGCCGCCGCGGGAGCGGCCGATGGCGTGGTCAGGCGGCTCGGTCAGCAGTTCCGTGTAGTTCGACCCAGCTCCCTGTGGGCCGGGTGATGTCGGTGGCGTGCTGATGCGCCCGCGCTTCGGTGAGCAGGCGCCGCAGTGGGGTATCCCAGGTGCCGTCACCGGTCATCCGGCGGTGCCAGGTCCAGATCGTCTGCCACGGTCCGAAAACCGCAGCCGCATCCCGCCACGGGACCCACACCGATACCGGTGGGTGATCCCCTCGATCACCACCCACTGAGCATCCGGAAGCACCTGAAACCGCGACACGACCGGCAGTATCCCGGCAACCAGCGAATCCTTTTGCCAGACACGCCCTAGCCCGGTTGGCCCCTTGACACGCGACGGTGTCATGCTTTCGGGGTCAGGAGGGGGGAGCTGCTGGTGCACCCGAAGAACACGCCGATCGACCCCGAGTGGCGGGAGCGGCTCGTGCACGCCGCCGTCCGGCTGGCGCAGCGCGGCGGCATCGCGAGCGTCACGGCCGATGCGGTGACGGCCGAAGCGGGTCTCCCGGACGGCGCCGCGGCCGAACACTTCCCGTCGGTGCCCGCCCTGTTGTTCGAGGTCGGCTCCCGCGTCCTGCGGCTGCGGACGGACACGCTGCGCGAGTGGCTGGACGGCACCAGCCCGGAGAACGTGGTGCCCCGGCTGGCGGAGCTGATCCACCACCAGCTGACCGAGCAGCGGGCGACGAGCGTGGTCGCCTACGAGCTGTACGCGCTGGGGACCAGGCACGAGGAGTTCCGCCAGGCCAGCCGCCTGTCGAACGCCCGCCTGCGCGAGCGGCTGGCGGAGGTCCTGCCCCCGGCCGAGGCGGCTCGCCTGGCCGCGACCGCCGACGGCTTCCAGCTCCAGTGCCTGTTCGAGGTGGAGACGCCGACCGTCGAGCAGATCGAGTGGGTCCTGACCGGCTGAGCTTCAGCGGAAGACCACCACGAGGGCGGGCGCCAAGCCCAGCACGACGCAGGCCAGGCCGGCACCCCAGCTCGCCCGGCGCCGCGCCGACCAGACCGCGAGCCCGCCGGCCAGCACCGTCCACCCGACGGCGACGGCGGCCGCCGTGAACATCGCCCCGGAGCCGGTCCAGTCGCGGCCACCGCTCGCCAGACCGGCGATCAGCAGGAGCGCGCCCCCGGCGGCGACCCCCAGCGCGATCAGGACGAGCCCCAGCGCCACGACCACGGTTCTCGCCACGTGCCCATCGTCTCGCACGCCCGGAATCCGCCGGCGTCACGTCCCCTCGGTCGGCACGAGCACCTCGACCACACCGCCGCTCTCCCGCACGACCAGGTGCGGCAACGGCGGCGGCGTCACCGGCAGCTGGTGCATCAGGACCGCCCCGTCGACGGCGAACGAAGTCCGGTGGCACGGGCAGTTCAGCCGCCGCGCCGGTGCGTCCAGGTTCAGCCGGCAGCCGAGGTGCGTGCAGGTCGCCGACACCGCCCGCACTTCGCCGCCGGAGCGGTGCACGAACCCCGCCACCGCGCCGAAGTCGAACGGCCGCACCCCGCCCTCGGGCAGGTCGTGCCCCGCGACGACGATCCGCCACTCGCCGTTCTCCGGCCGCAACGTGTCCTCCGCCGCCGGTCCGGCACCGGCCGTCACCAGGTACTCGACGCCGGCACCCGCCGCGGCCGCCACCGCGGCGGCCGAGGACACCTGGATGAACCGGCGCCGGTTGCCGGCCGGCGCCGGCTCCTCGAACTCCCTGGCGAGCCGCCGGTGCAGGTCCGCGACGAACTCCTCGCTCGCCGCGGCACCCCCGGGCCGGGCGGCGCGCAGCAGCACCGCGGTCCGCAGCTCGGCTTCGTCGCCCGGCCCGGCCGCGAACGGGTGCGGCCGTCGCCGCCGCAGGAGGTCCTTGACGAACCGGCGGACGCCTCGAGTGCTCACGTGTCCATCCCTTCCGCCAGCTGAGCCGCCTGGCGCAGCGCCCGGTGCTGCAGCACCTTCGCGTTGCCGACGGTGGTGCCCAGCTGCTCCGCCGCCTCCTTCAGCGAGCAGGCCTGCAGGAACCGCAGCCGCAGGATCCGCCCGTAGCGCTCGGGCAGCTGCGCGAGGATCGCTTCGGCGCGGACCAGGATGCGCGGGTCCACGGTGCCTGCTTCAAACATGGCGACGTCGTGCTCCTCGTCCAGGGTGGTGATCTCCCGGCCGAGCGTGCGCCGCCAGTGCCCGGCCAGCACCGTGCGCGCGGTGGCCAGCAGGTACGCCCGGACCTCGCCCACGCTCGCCGAGACCCGCAACGGCCGCAACGCCGTCAGGAAGACCTCGGTGGTGAGGTCTTCGGCGTCCGGCCGGTTGCCGACCTTCGAGAACATCAGCCGGAACACCCGGTCGACGTTGTCGCGGTAGACCGCCTCCCAGCCCGGGTAGACGTCCGCGCCGACCGCGTGCAGCCGCGGGCGCGGCGCCGCGCCCGCTTCGTCCTGTTCGGCGCGCTTGCGCCGGAACCGCTGTGCCACCGGCACCGCCCGCCTTCTCCCCGCCGGATTCTCCCGCCATCGAGGGATACGCGCCCGGGTTACGCCGTAACCCGTGGCCGTATCGGTGAGCGGACCCTCCGACGACCTGGGGAGCGAAATGACCACATCGATGTCGCGCCGGAACCTGCTCGTGGCGAGCGGAGCGGCGGCGGCCGCACTCGCCCTGCCCGCACCGGCCACGGCGTCACCCGCACGGGGTGGCGCCGACGTCGTCCTGGCCTGGAACCGGGAGCTGCTGACCATCGTCCGCACGCCCGGCCTGCAGCCCGCGACGGTGCACGCGACCCGCGGCTTCGCCCTGCTGCACGCGGCGATCCACGACGCGGTCGTCGCGACCACCGGCACCGGGCGGCCGTACCTGTTCACCGTCGACGCCCCGCCCCACGCGGCCCCGGAAGCGGCGGCGGCCCAGGCCGCCCACGACGTCCTGGCCGCCCTCTACCCGGCGCGGTCCGCGGAGCTCGCGAACCTGCTGTCCGGCCAGCTGGCCCGGCTGACCCCGGCCGGGCGCGACGCGGGTGCCCGCGCCGGCCACCTGGTCGCGCGCCTGCTCCTCGGCCTGCGCGCGAACGACGGCTCGGCCGCGGTCCCGCCGGTCCTGCCGCCGGGCACCGCACCGGGGGAGTACCGCCCGACGCCGCCGGCGTTCGCCCCCGCCGCGTTCACGCACTGGGCCGCCGTGACGCCGTTCGTGCTCGACCGCGCCAACCGGTTCCGCCCGGGCGCTTACCCCGCGCTTTCCGGTGCGGTGTATGCGAAAGCCCTGCGGGAGGTCGCCGCGGCGGGCCGTGACACCAGCACCACCCGGACCGACGGCGAGACGGAGCAAGCCCGCTTCTGGGCGGCCCCGATCTGGAACTACTGGAACGAGATCGCCCAGTCGGTGGCCGGCGGCTCCCGCACCGGTCTCGTCGTCGCGGCCCGGGTGTTCGCCCGCCTGAACCTGGCCTTCGCCGACGCGGTGATCGCGTTCTACGAAGCCAAGTACCACCACCGGATCTGGCGCCCGATCACCGCCGTCCGCCTGGCCGGCGACGACGGGAACCCGGCCACGCGGGGCATCGCGGACTGGTCGAGCCTCGCGACGACCCCGGCCGACCCGGCGTACCCGGGCGCCCACAGCGTGATTTCCCAGGCGGGCGCCCTGATCCTGAGCCAGGAGTACGGCCCGCGCCGTGCGCTCGCGGTGACGTCGGAGGCCCTGCCGGGCGTGGTCCGCCACTTCACGACGTTCCAGGACGTGGCCGACGAAGCGGGCTTGAGCCGGCTCGTCGCGGGCGTCCACACCCGCTTGGACCACGACGCGGGCCGCCGGCTCGGCCAGGACGTCGCGGCGTTCGTCCTCCGCTCGTGACGCCGGCTCAGCGGGGCCCGTCGCGCAGCACCCCGCGGATGTGGTCCACGGAAAGGGATTCGGGTGCGAAGCCGGTCAGCAGCCAGGTCGCGCCCGCCCGCGCGTAGGGCGCGCTGTCCTCGCCGGGCTGGATTTCGGCGACGTAGTCGAACAGCCCGCCGCCGGTGCGCAGGGCCTCGACCTGGCCGACGGCTTCGGCGAAGCGGCCGGCCGAGCCGAGGTTCACCGGGAAGTACCCGTCGAGCCGCGCGGCCCGGCGCATCGGCCGGAGCTTGCCGGGAAAACCCGCCGCCCAGACGGGAATCCGCCCGACGGGCGTCGGCAGGAACCGGACGCCGTCCACGGTGTAGTGCTCACCGCGGTGGTGCACGACCTCCCCGGACCAGGCGGCGGCGAGGACTTCGAGCGCTTCGTCGAGCATGCGGGCGCGCACCCGGTCGTCGCACTCCTCACCGGTGCGCGAGAACTCCTCCCCGAACCGATCGCTCCCGAGCCCGGCGCCGAGCGTGAGCCGCCCACCCCCGAGCCGATCGAGACTCGCGGTCTCCCGCGCGAGCTTGACGGGCCGCCGCCGGCTGAGGGCGCTGACCATCGGCCCGAACCGCAGCCGCGAGGTGGCACACGCGACCGCGGCCAAGGTGATCCACGGATCGCCCACGGCGGCAACGGGTGCACGCCACCGGAGGTGGTCCCAGACGAAGAACCCGTCCCACCCGGCCTCTTCCGCCTCGGCGGCGAGCCGGGCGACGAGCGCGGGATCGGCGAGGTCGTCGAAGAGCGGCAGCCAGAGCGCGTGCTGTGGGGTCATGCCTGGAACGCTACGGAGCCGCGGCTGACGCGGAAAGTGGGTGACCCGGCTCGGTCAGTGCTCCCGGACGAGGATCGTGCGGGGGTCGAGGGAGCCGCGGGCCAGTTCCTCCGCGATCGTGCTCAGCCGGAGGTTGTGGCTGCGGCAGTAGGTGCGCAGGAGCTCGAAGGCCTGGTCCATCGGGATGCCGCCGGCGTGGAAGAGCACGCCCTTGGCCTGCTCGATGATCACCCGGTTGTTGAGCGCCGTCTGCAGCTGCTCGGTGAGGACTTCGCCGCGGCGGATGGCTCGTTCCTGGAGGATGCCGACCGTGGCCGTGTCGGCCAGTGCGCGGGCGACGCCGAGGTTCTCCTGCCCCACCAGGGCGGCGTCACGGCCGAAGAGGTTGAGCGCGCCGATGACCTGGCGCCGCAGGCGCAGGGGGATGGCCTGGACCGAGTGGTAACCCTCGGCGAGGGCTTCCGGGACGAACACGGGCCAGCGGTCCCGCTCCCTGGTGAGGTCGTCGGCGTGCACGGGAACGCCGGTGCGGTAGGTGTCCAGGCAGGGCCCTTGGCCGGCTTGGAGCTGCAGCAGCTCCAGCAGCCGGGTGCGCTCGTCGGACGCGGCCACGACGTGCAGGCTGCCCCGCTGGTCGGACAGCAGCAGGCCGGCCGCGCTCGCGCCGAGCAGGGTCACGCAGTAACCGGCGAGACGGTGCAGCAGGTCGGCCACGTCGTAGTCGTCGACCAGCGTGTCCGCCATGTCGACGAAGGCGCGCACCAACTGCTGCTCGCGAGTGGGGGCACTCCCAGCAGGTGGGGTGTTCATCATCATCTCCCCTGGGTCACGATACCGGCCGGGCGCGGGCGGGGCAGCCGGGTCGGAGGGCGGTGGGCGGTCATTCGTCGATCACTCTGGGGTGCAGCCGGCCGGCGACCAGGTCTTCGGCGAGGCCTTGGATCCGGCGCCCGTTGGCGAAGGCGTAGCCCCGCAGGCGCGCCAGTGCCTGTTCGGCGGAGATCGCGAACTCGGCGACGACGATCCCGGTCGCCTGGTGCACCACCGTCCGGTCGCGGACGAGCTCGGTGAGCCATTCTTCGCTGATTTCGCCCTCCGGCCCGGTGGCCGACACCGCCAGCAGCGCGCTGGTGGCGATGTCGACGATCTGCAGCGCGGTGGCCAGATCGGCCGGTGAGAGCCAGCCCGGCGTGCGCCGGTACATGTCCATCGCGCCGAACCTGGCCGGCCCGCGGCGGAGCGGGAACGCGAAGATCGCGCCGACCTGCTCCGGCGGGACCTCGGCCGCGAACATCGGCCAGGTGTGGTCCACCCGCTCGGCCAGGTTCGGCACCAGCACCGGACGGCCGGTGTCGAACGCCGCGAAACAGGGGCCTTCGCCGAGGCTGAACTGGACGTCCTCCAGGTGCTCGACCACGGGATCGCTGGCGTAGAGGCTCTGCCGGTGCTGCGTGCCCAGCATGATCGAGATCGACGCGCCGTCCACGGGCAGCAGGGAAACGCACGCCTGGCAGACGCGCATGAGCGGGTTCACGGAGTCCTTGCCGTCGCGCAGGGAGGCGAGGACCGCGGACAGCAGGCGGGGTACCGAATCCGCGACGTCCTCGGGTCCGGTCACCGGTTCTCACCGCCCTTTTCCGCCGCAGAGAGCTACCAGAGCTTTCCCGGCAGCGGTGAGGTGGTGGAGCCACGCCGGACATGCAGCCACGAGTCACTCGAGGACAACCGCCAAACCCGACCCTGCACACAGCACCGGCGCCGCCGGTCACCCGTCGTCGGTGCCGGGTCGAGGGTTCGCGGCGGGGGCGAGCGTCGCCCACACCACCTTTCCGCCCGACCACCGGGTGCTGCTGCCCCACCGCCGCGCGGTCTGCGCGACGATCTGCAGGCCGATGCCGGGATCGCGCAGCCCCGGTCGTTCGAGGAGGACCGCCGGGCGGGGGTTGTCGTCGGCGACGGCGATGGTGAGCAGCTTCCCGCGCAGATCGAGGCGCACGTCGGGCGCCGATCTCGTGTGCTGGAGCGCGTTGTCGACGAGTTCGCCCACGACCAGCAGCCCGTCGTAGGTCAGTCCGGGCACGCCCCAGTCCGTCGTGCACTCCCGGAGGAAGCCGCGGGCGAGCGTCGCCGCCTCGACGGTCTGGGGGAACTCCTGCCGCGCGGACCGCCGGGCGGGGATCTCCTGGTGGCGTTCGGCGGTCTCGACGTCGTCGTGGACCGCGACGTGCCGGTCGGTGCCGTGGCGGCGGAAGGTGCGCAGGTGGTCCCGCTGCCGGGTGACGACGGCGAACGGGATGCCGGGCCAGTGCCCGAGCCGCCGGGCGACGAGGGGGAAGACCGTCGCGGGCGCCAGCTCGCCGATGGTCAGGCCGCCGACGTCGGCGATCAGCCCGGGCGGACCGTCGGCGGCCACCTCCAGCAGGCCGTCGCGCAGGAACCCGTAGCCGGAGAGGTCGAGCTCCCCGGTGACGGTCACCAGCGTGCTGGCGGGCCGCCGCGCCGGTTCCAGGGTGATGCCGCGGGCGAGCACCGGACCGGGCCGCGGGTCCGGCGGCCGCGCGTCGGGCGGCCGGCTATCCATCGGCCGGGTGGCGCGACACCGGACCGTGTTCCCCGGCGTCGTGCCCGTCGGCTCGTTCCCCGGTCACGCGGCGACGTCGCCGGCTGGGCGTCAGCACGGCCCAGACGACCTTGCCCCCGGCCCAGGAGCGGCTGCACCCCCAGACGTGCGCGGTGTGCGCCACCATCCGGAGCCCGAGACCGCGTTCCGCGGGGCGTTCGAGCAGCACCGCCTGCCGCGGATCGTCGTCGGCGACCGAGACGGTCAGGGTGCCCGGCCGCAGCTCCAGCCGCAGCCGGGGGCGCGAATCCGTGTGCACGACCGCGTTCTCCACCAGTTCGGTCGCGACGAGCAGGGCGTCCTCGATGTGCTCGCGCACGCCCCAGAGCGAGCAGGTCCGTTCGACGAACGCCCGCGCGGCCGCGGACGCCCCCGGCGACGAGGCCAGCAGCTGGATGGCCCGCCGCCGGGCCGGCCGGATGCGCGCCCGTTCGGCCGCGCCGACATCGGCGTGGACGGACACGGCACGGGCCACGAGCCGCGCCACGTGGTCCGCGTGGTCGGTGACCACGGCGAACGGCAGCCCCGGCCAGTCCCCGATCCGGGCGGCGATCACGGCGAACACACCCAGCAACAGGTGGTCGCCGACTTCGAGCCCCCGGATGTCGGCGACGACGCTCTCCGGTGCGTCCGTGGCCACCTTGAGCACCCCGTCGCGCAGTTCGGGGTAACTGGCCGTGGTCAGGGTCCCGGTCAGGGTCGCCACGGTCGACTCCGCCCGGTAGCTCGGCACCAGGTGCAGGCCGTTTTCAGTGCTCATGGCCCCGCCTCGCTCCCACGACGCCGTCGGCGGCTTTGAGCCCGAGCGTGGCCAGCAGCGACGCGCAGTCACGAGCATCGGTGGCGGCCGAGGCGACCACCCGGGCGCCGCGGTACCGCTGCTCAGGGGTGAGCCCCGTGCTCCCGGTGACGTCGGGCGGCCCCGGGTCCCGCTTCAGCGGGGCGGCAGCACGCATGGGAACGCCGTTCCACGGAACGTCGCGGTGATCATCGAATCCTCCGCCGGTCTCGACCACTTTGGTGGCACCGCCGGGGGCTGGGGCGGAACGCGCCGCCGCCCGACATCGACGTCGGCGCGGCTGGTGCACCCAGTCTAGCCCCGGGCAAGCCACGGCGAAACCGCCGCGCGCGTGGGCAACCGAGTCCAAAGTGGAGAGAAAGGGGGGAGCGGCAAAGCGAAAACCCGCCCGGCTGGGCCCGGCGGAATTGCTGTCCATCGGCCAATTGACCATTCATCCGCCCCGACGCGCCGTTCGGCGACTTCGCGATTGCCGCCCCGGCGGGCGCGTCCATACCCTCGAATCCAGGGCAAGTGTGTGTGGGGGGAAATGGAGCACTCACGACTGGTCGTCCATCGCACGGTGCTCGCGGTGGATATCGAAGGATATGGTCACCAGGGGAGGACCACGCCGCACCGGCTGGTGGTCCGGCAAGGTCTCGACCTCGCGTTGCGTCGTGCCTTCAAGGAGGCCGGCGTACCCTGGTTCGACTGCAAGCACGAGAGCACCGGCGACGGAACCCTCGTGCTCGTACCGGCGCAGGTGCTCAAAGGTCCTTTCGTCGAGGTTCTTTCCGCGGCTCTCGCCCGGGAACTCCGGCAGCACAATGACGCGCACCGGGCGGAGGAGCGGATCCGGCTGCGAATGGCGCTTCACGCGGGAGAAGTCGCCTATGACGACCAGGGGGCGACCGGCCCCGCGATCAATCAGACATTTCGCCTGATTGATGCTCCGCAGCTCAAGATCGCTTTGGCCGAATCGCCGGGAACGCTCGCGCTGATCACTTCGACGTGGTTCTTCGACGAAGTCGTCCGCAGCAGCACGGTGGTGGACGCCTCGACGTTCCGGCCCGTGCAGGTGGCCGTGAAGGAGACCGTGACCGTCGGCTGGATCAGCCTGCCGGACCACCCGTACCCGCCGGCCGCCGAAGAGCCCGTCCCGGCGGAAGCGGAGCCGCGGCGGGCGGAAGCGGCGCACCTCCCGGCTCCGGTGAGCGGCCGCTCCACGCTCCCGCGCGACCTCCCGGCCTTCACCGGCCGTGACCGGGAGCTGGCCGAGCTCACCGCGACCGTGTCCACCGCCGCGGGGCAGGGCACCCTGGGGATGGCCGTCCACGTCGTGGACGGCATGCCGGGCATCGGGAAGACGACGTTCGCGGTCCGCGCCGCCTACCAGCTCGCCGGCTACTTCCCCGACGGCCAGGTCTTCCTCGAACTGCACGGCCACAGCCCCGGGCAGGCACCCGTGGACCCCGGGGACGCCCTGGCCTCGCTGCTGCTCCTCTGGGGCGTCCCGGCGATCGACATCCCCGCCGGCCTGGACGATCGTGCCCGCTTGTGGCGCGAGAAGCTGGCCGGGCGGAAGATCCTGTTGCTGCTCGACGACGCCGTCGGCGACGAGCAGGTCCGGCCGCTGCTGCCCGGCAGCCCGGGAAGTCTCGTGCTGATCACCAGCCGGCGCCGGATGGAGTCCGTCGCCGACGCGAGCCCGGTTTCGCTGCAGACCCTCCCGCCCCAGGACGCCGCCGCGATGTTCGAGCGCTACACCGGTGCGCACCGGCACGATCCCCGGGCCGTGGCCGAGCTGATGGCGATGTGCGGGTACCTGCCATTGGCCATCACGCTCACGGCCGGGCGGCTGCGCAACCACCCCTGCTGGACGCCCGAGAACCTGGCCGACGACCTCAGGTGCTCCCGCAACCGGATCACGGTGCTGCGCGCGGGCAACCGCACCGTCGCCGCGGCGTTCGACCTCTCCTACCGCGACCTGAGCCCGGACGAGAAACGGCTCTTCCGCCGCCTCGGCCTGCACCCCGGCACCCGGATCGAGGCGCTCGCGGCCGCGGCGCTCGACGGCGAAGACCCGGAACCGACCGGCGAACGCCTCGATGCGTTGTACCTCAACCACCTGCTGGAAGAAGTGGCTCCCGGTCGCTACCGCCTGCACGACCTGACCCGGGCCTACAGCCTGACCCTGCGCACCGAAGACGGCGACGACAAGGCCCTGCACCGCCTGCTCGACTACTACCTCCACGCCGTCCGGTCGGCGACCCGGTTCGTCGCCACCCGCGGCCCGCGGCCGGAGATCGCCGCCGAGCCGCCGGCGGGGACGCACGAATTCGGGTCGGAAGCCGAGGCGATCGCGTGGTTGAGCGCCGAACGCGCCAACCTCGGTGCCTGCATCACCTACGCGGCGGTCCACGACCACCTGCACCGGGCCGCTGAACTCGCGGTCGCGCTCCACCCGTACCTCGAGCAGCACGGGTACTGGCACGACGCCCACCGGCTCGACCAGGCCGTGCTGGCCGCGGAACAAGCGGCGGGCAACCTCACCGACGAAGCGGCCACGCGCGCGGATCTGGGCCGGGTGCGGAGCCTGCTCGGCGACCACCCCGCGGCGGTCGAGGACCTGATGCGCGCGCGGGAGCTGTCCGCCCGATCCGGCGACCGGCTCGGCGAAGCCGCGGCGCTGACCGAAATCGGGTTCGCGCGGATGGAGCTTTCCGAGTACCCGGAAGCGATCGAGTACCTCACCCGCGCCCACGCGCTGTACGAACAGCTGGAGAACCCGTTCGGCATCGCGGGCGCACTCGGCAGCCTCGCGAGCGTGCAGTTCCGGCTCGGCCGGCACGACGCCGCCCGAGCCGACGGCGAGCGGGCCCTCGCGCTGTACGTCGAGCTCGGCAACAAGCTCGGCGAAGCCTTGAGCTTGCTCTGCATCGGCTGCACGTACGGCGTCCGCGGAGACTACGCGAGCGCGATCGGGATCTTCGGGCAAGTCCTTTCCCTGTCCCGGGAACTGGGCGACCGGTACACGGAGGCGCGGGCCCTCAACAACCTCGGCCGCATGCACTTCGAGCGCGGTGACTACGGTACGGCGGACAGTTGCTACAGCAGCGCGCAGCTCATCTACAGCAGGCTGGACAGCCGGACCCGGGAAGCGGTGGCCCTGAACAACCTCGGCCGGCTGCACCACGCGGGCGGCAACTTCCGGCTGGCGCTCATGTACCTGGAACGCGCCCGGGCGTTGTTCAGCGACGACCGGGCGTGGCAGGCCGAGAACCTCAACAACCTCGGCGGCCTCGCCCTGGCCTGGCCCGAAGCGGGCGACCCCGGCGAGTTCTACCGCCAGGCGCTCGACCGGTCGCGGGCCATCGGGATCCGCCTGCAGGAAGGACGAGCGCTCGAAGGTCTGGGCCGATGCTCGCTGAGAGCCGAGAACGTCGCGGACGGCGTCGCCCGGCTGTCGGAGGCGTTGACGGTGTTCGACGAACTGAAGGCGCCGGAGGCGAAGGCGGTGAGGACCGCTCTCGCGAACCTGGCCGATGCCTAGCTGTGGTGTCCGGGGAGCCACCCTGACCCCACGCACCCGACCGCGACTGGCCCGCCTGGTCATCAAGCAGGGCTGGACCTGAACAGCGGCAGCGAAGATGTTCATGGTCACCGCCAAAACCACCCGCGAAGGGGCCGACCGCCACCGCACCGAAGGCGTGACCGGGATGACCGGCCGCAGCAGCCGCTCCGATGGTGCGCCGGACAGTGCAGTTGCGCCGGCGCAACCGGCTGGGCCCGGTCGAGATCGCCGGCCGGGTCGCCATCCCTGCCTCGACCGGGTCACCGGCGAGCCTCCGCGCCGCTACGAACACGACCACCCCGGCTCGCTGATCCACGTCGACGTCACCAAGTTCGGCACCATCCCCGACGGCGGCGGCCGGCGCTACGTCGGCGAACATCGCTGCACTTCCACCATCGCCACCGACCCCACTCACCCACCGGAGGCAAGCCACCCATCACCCGGCTGACCGACCTCCCCGACACCACACCTGGCTCACGGGGTCAGAGTGCCGGCTTCCCCGGCTGGTAGAGCCAGGTGCGGAAGAACGAGCCGAGGTCGCGGCCGGTCAGCCGCTCGACGAACCGGATGAAGTCGCGCGTCGAGACGTTGCCGTACCGGTTGACCGTCGGCCACTGCGTGAGCACCTGGAAGAAGGCGCGGTCGCCGATCTTCAGGCGCAGTGCCTGCAGGGTCATCGCGCCGCGGTTGTAGACCAGGTCGTCGAAGATGTGGTCACGGCCGGGATCGGCGACCTTGCCGCTCCAGTCCTTCTCTTCGGCGTAGGTCTTCGCGAAGCTCTGGTGCACGGGGACGCCGGTGAACTTCTCCTGGTAGAGCCACTCCGAGTAGGTCGCGAAGCCTTCGTTGAGCCAGATGTCCGACCAGTGCACCGGGGTGAGGCTGTCGCCGAACCACTGGTGGCCGAGTTCGTGGGCGAGCAGATCGCCGTCGACGTCGCTGGTGTCCTGGTCGTAGACCGGCCGGCTCTGCGTCTCGAGGGCGTAGCCGACACCGACGTCGGCGAGGATGCCGCCGGTCGAGTCGAACGGGTACGGCCCGTACACCGAGGACTCCCACTGGACGACCTGCGCCGTGGTCTGGTTGAACACCTTGCCCTGACCGGGTTTCGTGTCGATCGACTGGCCGATCGCGGTGATGTTCGGCAGGCCACCGGCCGTCACGCCGCGGGTGACGTCGTAGCGGCCGATCGCGAGCATGCTCAGCTCGCTCGCCATCGGCCGGTTCATGCTCCAGCGGAAGGTGGTCCGGTGATCGCGCGTGGTGGTGGGCCCGGGGTCGCCGTTGGCCAGCACGGTCAGTCCGGCCGGGACGGTGATGGTCTGGGTGTAGGTCGCCTTGTCGTCGGTGGTGTCGTTCACCGGGTAGTAGGTCGCGGCGCCGATCGGCTGGTTGAGCGCGACGGCGCCGTCCTTGGTGGCGACCCAGCCGGAGACGCCGAGGGCGGGGTCGTCGATCTTCTGCGGGACGCCGGCGTAGCTCACCGAGACGACGAACGGGCTGCCCTTCCGCAGGCCGTACGGCGGGGTGATGACCAGCTCCTGGGCGCCGCTGCGGGTGTAGGCGGCGTTCAGGCCGTCGACCGTGAGCTTGCTGATCGTCAGCGGTCCCCGGAAGTCCAGGTCGAAGCGGGAGAGGTCCTGGGTGGCCGTGGCGAGGATCGTCGTGGTCGCGTCGATCGCCTGGGTGTCGGGCCGGTACGCCAGCCGGATGTCGTAGTGGCCGACGTCGTAGCCGCCGTTGCCCATGTCGGGGAAGTACGGATCCCCGGCCCCCGGCGCACCGGGGGAGTACCGCGGCGGGTGCGCGGGCGCCGCCTCCGCCTGGCCCGTCGCGACGAGCAAACCGGACAGTGCACAAGAGATGATCACCAAGTGGCTACGGGTGACGCCTCGCATGGATCCTCCTCGGCCATCATCGACGCTGAAGAGTAGGTCCGACCCGACACGAGTATCAACCCCGTTGCGGCGCCTCGAAGTCCGATTTGGCCGCTTCGTCAGTCCTCGACGAAGGTGACCGTGTCGCCGAGCGGTGCGCGGCCCGTCCGGCCGCGATCCGCCGACGGGTCCTCGAGCCCGATCGACAGGCCGCAGAAGAGGAGCAGTTCCGCCGGCGGGCGCACGATCCCGGCGACGGTCTCGTGGAACTTCGCCCACGCCATCTGCGGGCAGCTGTGCAGTCCTTCCGCGCGCAGCAGCAGCACGGTCTGCAGGTACATGCCCGCGTCGGACCACTGTGGCCGGCACAGGTCGCGGTCGAGGTAGCAGAACAGCGCCGCCGGGGCGCCGAAGCAGTCCCAGTTCGCGGAAGCGGCGCGCTGCCGCGCTTCGAGATCCTCCCGCGGGATGCCGAGGGCGCCGTACCGTTGCTCGCCGAAAGCCGACCGCCGCTCGCGGTACGGCGATTTCAGGGTGGCCGGGTACATCTCGTACTCCGGCTCGTCCCAGGGATCACCGGCGGCCAGCCGCTCGCTCGTGCGCTTCTTGAGTTCGGCCGGCGGCGCCCCCGTCACGACGTAGCTCCGCCAAGGCTGCAGGTTCGAGCCGGACGGGGCCCGGGCCGCGGCGGACAGCACCCGCCGCACCGTCGCCCGCGGCACGGGCCGGTCGGTGAACCCGCGCACCGCCCGCCGGCTTTCGACCGCCTCGTAGACGTCCAGCGTAGGCCTCCCACCCGGTTCGTTACTTCGGGAGGGGTGAACCGGGTCAGCAGATCCGCCAGCCGTTCGGGCTCGCCGGGTTCCAGCTCGGCGACCAGGCGCCGGGCCAGCGGCTCGGCCGCCACGTGCGCCGCGTCGAAGAGCTCCAGTCCCTCGGGAGTGGTCTCCACGGCCCGCGCCCGCCGGTCCCCGGGGACGGCCTTGCGCGCGGCCAGCCCCTTGCGTTCCAGATCATCGGCGACGCGCATGATCCCCGCCTTGCCGGACCCGGTCGCCGCCCCGAGGTCGCGCTGCAGGGTGGGCCGCGCTCGACCAGCACGATCAGCACGGCGAAGTGCCGCAGTTCGATCCCGAGCGGCCGCAGCGCCTCGGACATCACCGCGGCGGCGTGCCAGTGCGCGCGCCGCAGGAGAAGTCCCAGCGCGAACGGCGATTCGGCGTCATGGCCGGACGCTGCCAGCGGCGAATCACTCGATACGGTATCGATCGACACCAAACTGGTCCGGATCGTTACACAACTTCGGGCGGCGTGAGACGTCTGGTGGTTCGTGAGATCGATCCGTATCGCCGGGCTCGGCCTGGTTGCCCTCCTGCTGGCGGCGTGCAGTGGACAGACCGACGGGACCGCGCAACCGGTCGGCGCGGCCGGACCGGCCGGGACGGCGACGGCACCCGGGGTGCCGGCGTCGACGGTGGCCTTCGAGGGCGGGGACCAGCTGAGCCCCAAGGACCCGATCGTCGTCAGGGCGTCGGGTGGCACGCTGCAGGCGGTCACCGTCACGAACCCGCAGACCGGGAACGGCGTCAAGGGCGAACTTTCGCCGGATAAGACGACCTGGACCAGCAACGACCGCCTCCGCTACGGGGCCACCTACCAGGTGGTCGCCACCGCGGTGAACCAGGCGGGCGCGACGACCGAGCAGCGCGGCGAGGTCCACACCATCAAGCCGTCCGGGATCGCCACGCCGGCGCTCTTCCAGCCGGCGTCGAACGATGTCGGTGTCGGCCTGATCATCGGCCTGAAGTTCGACCACGACATCGCCGACAAGGCGACGGTGGAGAAGTCGTTCAAGGTGACGTCGTCGCCCGCGCAGGACGGCGGCTGGTACTGGGTGAGCAAGCGCGAAGTGCACTACCGGCCCAAGGACTACTGGAAGGCCGGCTCGACGGTGAAGCTCGAGACGACGACCTTCGGCACCCCGATCGGCGGCGGCGTGTACGGCGGCCAGGACGTCTCGGCCACGTACAAGGTGCACGACTCCTGGATCGCCAAGGCGGACGGCAAGACGCACCAGATCAACGCGTACCACAACGGACAGCTGGTGAAGACCGCCCCGACCAGCATGGGCAAGACCGCCGACACCCCGCCGCGGGGCCCGACGCCCACCTTCAACGGCACCCACACGGTGCTGGGGAAGGAGGAGCACAAGATCATGGACTCCTGCAGCTACGGCGTGTGCGAGGGCGACCCCGGTTACTACAGCGCCCCGGAGAACTGGAACGTCCGGATCTCCAACGACGGCGAATATCTCCACGAGAACCTGAAGACGGTCGGCGTCCAGGGCAGCGCCAACGTCTCCAACGGCTGCCTCAACATGAACACCGAGAACGCCAAGTGGTTCTTCGACAACTTCAACGTCGGCGACGTCGTGGAGGTCACCAACTCGGGTGGCCCGCAGCTGTCCATCAACAACGGCCACGGCGACTGGGCGATCAGCTGGAGCGCCTGGCAGGCAGGCAGCGCCCTACGCGGCTGAGTCCGGCCCGTGGCGCGGGTGCGAGACTGGGCGGCAATCGGCTTCCAGACCCCTGGTGCGCAAGAACATCGCCCGGGCCCGTCGGCGCAACCCGGACGCGACACCGGCGGAGGTCGTGCGCACCCTGGAGCGGATGTACGTCAGCGCGCCGGCGGGCACCGGGGCGGCGGTCGGGGCCACCGCGGCCGCGCCCGCCGTCGGCACCGGCGTGACACTGGCGCTGTCGGCGGGCGAGGCCTTCTCTTCGCTCGAGCTGAGCACGCTGTTCGTGCTCTCGGTCGCCATGGGGATCCTGCTCGGCCAGTCGGGTTCCTCGGCCATCGCCGGCAAGGCCGCCGAGCGCACCGGTCAGCACTGGGCCCGTCAGCTCGTCAGCAAGGTGCCCGCGACGACGCTGAAGCAGATCAACGGCGTCCTGGGCAAGAACTTCGTCACCGAGTACGGCACCAAGCAGGGCATCATCGTGCTCGGCCGGGTGGCCCCGTTCGGCATCGGCGCGGCGATCGGCGGTGGCGCCAACGCCACCGTCGCCGCGATGGCGGTCCGCGCCGCCCGGCGCGCGTTCGGCCCCGCGCCGGAAGCGTGGCCCGAGATCGAACTGGACTCCACGCCTCCGGACTCGGAGCTCTCGGATCGTTGAGCGCATACAGCTCAGAGCAAGTTCCGGCTACCGAACCAGTGGCCCAGCGCGGCTCGAAGGCCGTCCGGGTCGCCGGCCCAGCACACGTACCCGTCCGGCCGGATGAGCATCGGCTCGGCATCAGTGCCCTGCCCCACGCGGTCCACCCGATCGCGCCAACGGCCGGCGACCTCACCGAACCTGTCGGCCGGATCGATGAGGAGCCCCCGCCCGCACCGCAGCAGTTCGTGCGACCGCACCGGACCGAGGTGCTGATCCGGCGCGGGAAGACCGACCAGCGGCTGGTCGTCGCTGCCCGGCATCGGGTACCGGATGCCCATCCCGGACAACACGTCGTCGAGGTGGTACTGCACCTCCCGCAGCTCGGCCAGCGCCGCGAACAACCCCTTGGCCGCCGCCAGGTCCGGGTCGCCGGTGCCCTGCTGGTCCATCAGCAGGCTCTGCGCCTGGACGTTGCGCAGCACGGCGGCCCCGACCGGGTGGCGTTCGGCGTGGTAGGTGTCGAGCAGGTGCTCCGGCGCCCAGCCGCGCACGGCGGCGCCGAGCTTCCACCCGAGGTTCAGCGCGTCCTGGATCCCCGTGTTCATGCCCTGCGCCCCGATCGGGAGGTGGACGTGGGCGGCATCGCCCGCCAGGAACACCCGCCCGTGCCGGTACCGCGCGGCCTGCCGGGCCGCGTTGGTGATGCGGCGGGCGTAGCGCAGTTCGAGCAGTTCCACCCGCGAGCCGAACACGACGCGCAGCCCCTCGCGGATCTCCTCCTCGGTGACCGGGACGTCCCGGGGCAGCGACCGGCCCGGCCCGCCCAGCGCGAGCCGGCGCAGCGGCCTGCCCCGCGTGTCGGTGCCGAGCGGGAACACCGACACCCAGTGCCCGTCCTCGCTGCGGGCGTGCGTCATCGCCTGGCCGGCGCCACCCAACCGCACGTCGGCGGCGACGGAGGTCATCGTGCCCGGCCTGCCGGGGAACTCCGCGCCCAGCAGCGACCGCACGGTGCTGCGGCCGCCGTCGGCCGCGACCAGGTAACGGGAGCGGACGACCTCGCCGCTCGCGAAGGTCGCGGTGACCCCGTCCTCGTGCTGGGCGAGGCCGGTCAGTTCGTGGTCACGCCGGACGTGGATGTCGTGCGCGGCCAGGTGCCGTTCGAGGAATTCCTCGATCACCACCTGCGGGATGGACCGCCACGGCTGGGCGTGCCTGTCCCGGGTCAGCGGAAGCGTGATGCCGGCGAAGTGGGCGGTGCCGACCGGGTGGTTCCCGTCGGCCAGCAACGGTTCCAGCAGACCGCGCTGGTCGAACGCCTCCTGCGTGCGCGACTGCACGCCACCCGCCTTGGACAACGTGCTGCGCTGCGACAGCTTGTCGGCCAGCACGACCGGAACCCCCGCCACCCGCAGTTCGTTGGCCAGCGTCAAACCGGTCGGGCCCGCGCCGACGACGAGCACATCGGTGTCCATGAGTTCTCCCCTGGTTGTGTCGATCAGGACTGAAGCGACACTCCGCCCGCCGACGCGGGCCGCGCCAGAAACCCGCTTGATTGCGTCGGTATCCGACACTGATTAGCTTGGACGCGGTGGAATACGACGAGTTGGATCGCAGGCTCGTGCACGCCCTGCAGGTCGACGGCCGGGCGCCGTTCAGCAGGATCGCCGAGGTCCTGGGCGTGTCGGATCGCACCATCGCCCGCCGGTACGCCCGCCTGCGGTCGGCGGGCGCGGTGCGCGTGCTCGGCGGCGTCGACCCGGCCGCACTGGGCGCGGTGCTGTGGTTCCTGCGGGTGCGCTGCGCGCCGTCCGCGTCGGTCCCGGTCGCCGAGGCGCTGGCCCGGCGTCCCGACACGTCCTGGGTGAGCATCACCTCCGGCGGCACGGAGATCACCTGCACGGTCCGCACCGAAAGCGAGGCCGACAGCGAGGCGCTGCTGCTGGCCAAGCTGCCGCGCACCCCACGCGTGGAGGGAGTGACGGCGCACTCGGTGCTGCACGCGTTCTACGGCGGCCCGGACAGTCTGGTCGCCAAGCTCGGCTCGCTGGACGAGGAGACGATCGAGCGCCTGCGCCCGCCCCCGCTACCGCACCGCCCGGGCCCGGTACGGCTCGACGACGGAGATCGGAAACTCCTCGCCGCCCTGGCCACCGACGGCCGCACCGAGGCAGAGCGCCTGGCCGCGTTGACCGGCTGGTCCCCGACAACGGTCCGCCGCCGGATGACCGAGCTCCGCGAGCGCGGGGTGCTGTACCTGGACATCGACGTCGACGGAACGATGTTCGGCGTCGGCCCCCGAACGATGCTCTGGCTTTCGGTCGCCCCGGCTTTCCTGGAGGAGGCCGGCACGGCGCTGGCCGGGCATCCGGAGATCGCGTTCGCCGCCGCCACGACCGGGCCGACGAACCTGTACGCGAGCGTGGTGTGCGCGAACCAGCAGGCGCTGTACCGGTATTTGACGGGCCGGCTGGCCGGGCTGACGGCCATCACCCACATCGAGACGGCACCGGTGATCAAGACCGTGAAGCGGGCAGCGAACCGGCCGTAACGACTTGCACCTCGACGCGGGTACCGGAGGTAGGCGTCGGGTGAGGTGCGGGCGATCCGCACGGCCTGGATCACGAGGTCGTGCATCGCGTCGCTACCCGGTACGGGTGCGTCCTGCCCGTCGCACGTGAGGGTGGCAGCCCGTTCGAGCCGGGCCGGGTCCGGGGAACCCGCGCCTGGACGGGAGGTGTCGGGGTTCCCGCCTCAGCGCACTCAGCGGCGTTCGCGGCTACGGGTACCTTCGAACCATGGAGGAAGTGCCTCACCAGGACCTGATCGACGCGGGTGGCCTCGAGGCCGTGCTCCGCGCCGCGTGCCCTGACTGCGCGATCGACATGACGGATGCTCCCGGCGCTTTCGGCGGCTTCGCGGCCACGGTGAGCAGACGCGACCGCGCCGTGTCCGTCATGCCGCTCCGTCGGGAGCGTCTGTTCCGCGTGCGGCACAAGCTGCGGGGGAGCTTTCTGAGCCGGCTGTCCACCGCCGAGCTGGCGGAGGTCACCGGCTCCGCCGCGACCTGGCTCGGCGGTGCCACGGCGCGGGAGCTGGCCGCCGCGTGGCCGTTCGCCGACTTCGTGGCCGTCGCCGATGCGTACGAGAGCGGCGATCGGACCGAGTTCACGTGGCAGCTGTACCGCGCGTACCCGCAGTTCGGCCTGGGCGAATTCATCGAGGCGGCGATGCGGGAGCCGCGGCTGCGGCGGATGCACCCGTTCACGTCGTTGTTCCGGATGTCGTTCCGGCCGACCGCGGACGAATACCGGGTGCCCGGCCCGTGGGTGCGCTCCGTCGGCGACGGGCGGTTCACGGTCGTCGCGAATCGTCGGGAGGAGCCCGACATCGCGTACGGCGCCGTCGAAGCGGTCCGGGTGTGCCTGGCCGAGGTGGACCGCCTCGGCACGGCGGTCATTGCACCGCCCGGCTCTGGACGCGACGGGCGACGGCGAGCACGACCGGCGCCGTGAGCCAGCACAGGTACGCGCCGGTGCCGCCGATCAGGGACGAGACGGGAACGGACACCGCGAAGACGGCGGCCAGGCAGATGCTGCGCACGAGGCTCTGCGCGAATTCCGGCGGCGTGACGTCCGAGCGGTGCAAATGCTCGCGCCGGATCTCCCGGATGATGAGCGCGAACGTCGCGGACGCCAGGACCTGCACGAGCGCGTAGAAGCTGAACCGCGGCGGGAAGGCGCCGTCGGCGGTGAGCAGCCGGGTGGCGAACGGCATCAGGACCTGCATGAACAGCCAGGCCAGGGTGAGGCTGGTCAGGCGCCCGCTCAGCGAGCCGACGTAGCGGAAGATCTCGTGGTGCGCGTGCCAGTGGGCGGCGATCACCGTGAAGCTGAGCGCGAAGGCCAGGTACTCCTTGCCGTGGGCCAAAGCCGAGCTCAGCATGGCGTCGGTGGTGTCGCCGGTGGGGGCGGGGAGGTCCAGGGCGAGCAGGGTGAGCGCGATCGCGATCACCGCGTCGACGAACGTCGTGAGCCGATCGGCTGCGACCGCTCGCGCTTCGCCGGTTTCGTTGCTGTGCCGGGTTTTCACGGTAGCTCAGACCGCAACCGGCGCCAGGCGCCGCGAACGCACGGCGAGCACGATCATGACCGCCGGGATCAGCAGGTCGTTGACGAGCACGCCGCCGGTGTTGCCGGGAGCGTGGTCGCCGCCCGCGAACCATTGGTAGACGTGGCCGGCGAGGGCGCCCCACAGGAACATGCCGCCGCCGAGCCCGATGGTGATGCGCTCACGCGCTGACGCCGAAGCCGCGCGGAAGCCCATGACGGCCAGCCCGAGGTTGGCGAAGGCGATCTCGAACAGGAACGGCGTCCGGGGAAAGCCGATGGCGGTGGCCATCACGTCCGGGAAGGCGAGGAACGCCACCGTCATCCACAGACTGCCGATGCCGAAGGCGCCGATGGCCCACCAGCGCTGCCAGATCTCCAGCCGCTCCCGGGCCGAGGTGACGTGGCGGGCTCGCAGGTAGGCCCCGATGGCCGGGACCACGATCCAGACCAGGGGAAAAGCCGACTGGGCGAAGTAACCGAAGGTGTCCATGCCACGAGTCTTGCATGGTTAACATTAACCAGTCAACACTCTGCTAAGCTGACGGCGTGGACGAAGGACTCGCAGACTTGCTGCACCGCGTGGTCATGCTGCTGGGCGACGCGGCCCGCCGCCGCACCGACGGCGAGGACGGCTTGACGTACAGCCAGATCCGGCTGCTGGGCACGCTGGAGGACATCGAGCCGGCAACGCAACACCGCCTGGCCCAGGCGTTGTCGGTCTCGGACCCGGCGATCAGCCGCTCCCTGCGCACCCTGGAGGCGGACGGCCTGGTCCAGGTCGTGGTCGACCCCGCCCACGCCCGACGGCGTCTGGTCACGCTCACGGAAACCGGCCGGAAAGCGTTCCAGGTCAACGGGAAGCCCCTCTACGACGAGTTCCGCGCCGGGCTCATCGCCGCCGGATTCCCGTACGAGCGCTACCTCGAAGACACGCTGCGGCTGGCCGAGATCCTCGAATCCGACTGACCGCGGCCCCGGAACGCGGAAAACCCCTCCGGTCAGCCCGCGGGGGCTGAAACGAAGGGGTTTTGCGAGAGTGGAGCTAAAGGTGCATCGACGGCGACGCCAGCACAGTAAGAACCCGATGCGTGGCTAGGTCGTCACCGCGGCCGGCCACAGTTACGCCGCCCGGGGGCCAGGAGATCGTGGCCACGCCGTGCGTCTTGACCAGCACGGCCGCGTCAGCGCCGAACACGGACTGGTCGGAGCCGATCGGCCAGCGGGACGAAGGCGGGCTCGACGGCGTGGCCCTGGGGAGCGAGCGTCGGGGCGGACTCGTCTGGTCAACGACAATTCCGTATACCCTCGAGGTTGCTGATGAGTAATCTGGTTAACCGAGGCTTTCCAGTTGTCGTTGTACCCGGGCGGCGTCGACGTGACGTTCTTGCTGCTGGTATAGCTGCAGGGCCTCTAACCACGCTGAGCGTGCTAAACCGTGCTCGCCGAGCGCCGCCTGTGGGCGAGCGAGCCCGTCGAGGGTGTTGGCGATTTCGTAAATGTTGCCGTGGTCTCGAAGCAGATCAACGGCTTGGCGATACAGGTCAACGGCCTGGGCATCGTGGCCGCTGTGGTGCTCGATGTAGCCGAGGCTGTCCAGCGTGGCTGCCTCGCCGGCGGGGTTGCTGTGCTTCCGGTGCAGGTTGAGGGCAGCCTGGCAGTGCTCGCGAGCGGTGTCGTAGTCGCCCAGCCGGGCGGCGTGCCAGCCGACGCCGTTGAGCGCGTCGGCTTCCCACGCCTGCTCGCCTAGTACGCGACAGAGCTCGAGTGCGTGGCGGGCGTGCCTCAGGGCCTGCCGGTCGTCTCCTCGCTGCCCGTAGGCGCGCCCGAAATCGAAATGTGTGTGGGCCTGCAGGGTCGTGTCGTGGAGTTGTTCGGCCAGGCTGAGAGCCTGATTCAGGCACTCGATGGCGTGCTCGTGCCGCCCCAATAAGGCGTATATGAGGCCTAAGCGCCGGTGTCCGAAGACCTGGTTCGCAGGCTCGGGAAGGTGTTCTGCGGCGTCGACTGCCGTTCGCCACACGGCTTGGGCGTCGTGCAGAAGTCCTCGCCGGTCATGGAACGTGATCAGTGTCCAGGCCAGTTGCCACACGATGTCGTCCCACCGACGCATCGCGGCAGTGTCTTGAGCGGCGAGCAAGCAGGAGTGTTCGACGTCGAACCATGCGGTCGCCGCCGCGGCACCGGGGAGCGGACAAGGGCGCGCACCGGGTGCCAGCGGGGTCAGTTGCGGGGACTGATCGGGGCGGGGATTGAGGAGGTGGCGTGCGCGGAAGGCCGTGTGCAGGTAGAAGTCCACGACTCTGCGTAGTGCCGTCTCTCGTTCGACTTCGGTTAGGTCACTGGCGATCGTGCTGGCGTAGGCGCGGATAAGGTCATGCATGTGGTAACGGCCGTCGCTGGTCCGCTCGATCAGGGATGCATCCTCCAGCCGGCGCAGCATCTTGCGGACTTCCGCGTCGGGCAGGCCGGTCAGACTCGCGACAGCGGGCAGCGCGATGTCCGGGCCGGGAGCGATGCCCGACAACGCGAACACCTGGCGCTGCTCGGCAGTCAAACCGCGGAGGGACCAGGACAGCACGGTGGGCAGGTTGGCAGTCGGGTCGTCGTCGACCAACGCGTCTACGCCAAGCTCGCGCAATTCGGTGCTGTATTCGTTCAAGGGCGCGGTGGGATGGGTGTGGGCCTGCGCTGCGAGGACGCCCAACGCCAGCGGGAACCCGCCGCACAACGCGATCAGTTCATCCACCGCGCGGGGTTCGGCCGATACCCGCCGTTTGCCGAGTCGGCCGCTCAGCAGCGCGCGCGATTCGACATCCGAGAGAACATCCAAGTGCAGGTGTTGGGCACCGTTGGTGGCGATCAGGCTGGGTAGGCGGTGGCGGCTGGTCACCAATACGGTGCAGGTGCTGCCGCCGGGTAGCAGCGGGCCAACTTGGTCATTGGTGGCGGCATTGTCGAGCACGATCAACATCTGCCTGTCGGCGACCAGGCTTCGGTATAAGGCGCCCTGGGCGTGCGGGTCCGCTGGAATACGGTCGGAGCTGAAGCCGAGAGCGTCGAGGAACCCGCGTACCGCGACAGCGGGGTCCATCGGGTCGCTCTCCGGACTGAAGCCACGCAGGTCCACGAACAGCTGCCCGTCCGGGAAGCGGTCGGCATGGCGGTGTGCCCACGTCAAAGCCAGCCACGTTTTACCGATCCCGCCCGATCCGCCGACCGCGGAGATTGCGACCGTCGCGGCATTTCCGACGGTGTCCAGAGCCTTGGACAGGGCGGCCAGCTCAGGAGCACGCCCGGTGAAGTGCGGCGGCGCTGGCGGGAGCTGCCGTGGCACAGGCCGGTCTGCGGCAGTCGAGGGGTACGTGAGCACGAGGGTGGTATCGGCGGTGAGGATCCGTTGGTGTAACTGCTGCAGAGACGAACTGGGGTCGGTGCCCAGTTCCTCGGCCAGTCGTTCCCGCACGGCCTGGTAGTGCTCCAGGGCGTCAGCTTGGCGTCCGTTGCGATACAGAGCAGTCATGACCTGGCTCGCCAGCCGTTCATCCAGCGGGTGGTGGGCCGCGCGGTCGATCAGGTCAGGTAGCAGCTCGCTGTGTCGGCCGTGACGCAACGCGACATCGGCGTGGTCGAGTTCGGCGGCCAGCCGGAGTTGATCGAGCGTGGCCCGCAGTTCGATCGCCCAGGGTGTGTCCAACTCCGGCACAGCCTCGCCCTTCCACAACGCCAGAGCGTGCTCGAACAACACCGCGGCCTGCTCATCGTCCTGGGCGCTTCTGGCCCGGGCGAGCAGGTCGTGGAATCGGTGCAGATCCACGGTCCGGTCGTCAAGGACGAGCCGGTAGCCGGCACGGCGCTCCAGCCGGACACCATCGAACGCTGCCAGCGCCGTGCGCAGGCGGCTCAGGTAGCTGTAGAGGGTCGCCCGACCCCGGCGTGGCTGGTGCGCACCCCAAACGCGGTCCAGTAACCGTTCAACAGTGACGGGTCTGTTGGCTTCGGCCAACAACACACCCAGGACACCACGCTGCCGAGAGTGCCCGAGGTCGACCAGTTCGTCTCCCTGCAGTGCCTCGACGCCGCCCAGCAACCGGAACTCCGCCATGCTCACATCCTGACCCCGCATCCTGTGATGATTCCGGGATACCAGAGTGGCTTGCGAGTTCAAGGTTTTCGCAAGGTTTTCCCTCGAACGGGCCCGCACCATGGCTATTGCGCTGATCCGCGAGCAACGGGGCCCAACCTCCCCCGCCGATGTCACTCAGACGACGCAGGGCCAAAGATTCGCGACCAAAACTACAACAAAAAAGGGGGAAACTTCCCACTCGCAACATGCCGGAATGGCAATTGCGACAATGATCTGCACCGAATTCGCAGAATGCAGGTGCAACTGGTGACGACCACTCGGCGCGGCGAAGTACGCCTTACTCGCGTCGAAATCACGCGCGCAATCGCCCGCATTGTGCGGGCTTTTCGGAAACTAAGGGGAAGAGAAGAATGAACGTTTTGTGCAGGATGGGTTTGGTCGCAATCACGGTCGCCGCCATCGGTGGCGGGACGAGCCTGCCGGCGTTGGCGGATTCCACGTCCCCGCCGACCGGAGGCGTGACCATCATGTCGGGGTCCTCGACCCAAAGCCGCGGCGGCCTCACATGCCACAACCAGTGGTTCAACACGTTGGGCAAGACCAACTGTGTCGGCCACGGCCGCCAGAAGTGGCGCCTGAAGCTCACCTGCCAACTCCAGGGCGACATCTACGGCAACTGGCAGTACGGGCCGGGAAGTGACCAGAACGAGTGCACGTTCCGCGTCACGGGCGCCAGCATCAACTGGGGCTGACGCAACGAGCAGGAGTCGTTGATTGGCAGGGCGGTGCTCCGTGATGAAGACCACGGGGCACTACCTGTCGTACCACGAAGTATGGCCAGGATTCCTACCCTGAAGCCAGGGACAGGTGATGAGCACTATTCCCATCGGTCAACAAACGGAACTCACCTTAACAATTATCCGGCCGATTTGCCGATAACATGGGATCGGATCGAGATTCGGGATTCCGAACCCTCCCTGCATATTTACTGGACCAGCCTGGCTGGACTCGACGGTCATGACCCTGGAGTGGGCGTGGCGCCGCAGTGGTGTGCCGCCGATCGCGGTTCCCGCACCCCGCCCGAGCTGACCGGGTAATTCGATTGCGCCGCGTCGATTACCGGGTACGGTGGTCGACGCCGGTCGAGCAGCAGGTAATGCCGGGTAAGGAAGAGAGCTGCCTAGCTTGAGTTTTAACCTGTTCGGCGTGGTCGTGGGTTGCTCGACTTGGTGTTCTTGCCGCGTCTGGGTTTTCGGGTGTTCGAGCTGGTGACGGTGTGGACGTCGTGGCGTGACGCGGGCCGGTGGTTGGGCGTTCCGGAGGGACGTCCGGGACCGGGTCGTGAAGGTTTCGGGACACTGGCCGGACAGCCAAGTTGTGGACGCAGGTTCCGAAACCCCCGGCGGACCCTGGCCGGGGTGAGCCGACCGGATGATCGGGGTTTCTCCCAGGGCCGGCGCAGATCCGCTGTGAGATCACGGGCGAGGCGCAGCTGGGTGTAAGCGGTCATCAGCAACCAGGTCCAGCGGTCGGCCGCCTCGGGCCCACGGAGTTTCGGGGTGGTCCAGCCGAGGGTTTGCTTGAGCATGCGGAAGGTGTGCTCGATGTCGAACCGGCGCAGGAACGCCTGCCAGGCCAGATCGACCTCGGCCTGACCGAGGCCGGTGCGGGAGTGCCAAAGCCACACCGGTTTCGGGATCGCGCCGGAAGGCAGGCGCTCGACCTGCAGCCGGATCACGGTGCCTTCGATGATCGGCAGAGGGCCGCCGTGGCCGGCCCAGGCGATGCGGTGGGTCAACCGCGGGTGCAGCCGGTCCCAGGCCCGGATCAACGCAGGACCGTAGAGCCGGGTCGTGGTGTCGGTGACGACATCAGGCTCACCCCAGGTCGCTGGATCGCCGAAGGCGAACTCGGCGCCGTGGCGCCGGGGTCTGCCCAGGGTGGCCGGTGGCTGCGGGCCGACCGGGCGATGCAGGACCCGGTCGGTGCGCATTCTCACCAGCACGGTGATCGGGAGATCGGCCAGCACGTGCGCCAGGCGGGGGCCGTCGTAGCCGGCGTCGGCGACCAGCAGAATCTGCGGGTCTCCTGGTTGCCAGTGCCCGGCCGCGACCAGCCGGTCCACGACATCACGGATCTGCCGGGCGGTCACGTTCGCGGCGTTGTCGCCGGGGGTGAGCCGGACCGCATCCAGCGGCGCGGTCCACGAACCGCGCCCGGACTCGAGCGCGACGATCACAGAGTAGGGCCAGCCTGGGACCATCATGTGCTGGTCTTTGCCGCGTCCGTAGGTGTGACACAGGATCCGCTGCGGGCAGGTGTGGGCTTCCGGACGCAGCCAGCAGGTCACATCCACCGCCAGCACCAGCCGCCCGTCCGCGGCACGCGGCAGGGAGACCTCGCTCAGCGCGGTGCGTAGCCGATCGATGTCGACACGTCCGCGCGCCAGCGCCGCATAGCCACTGCCGTGGCCACGACGGTGCTCGCCGGCCAGGGACAGCTCCGCGATCGACCGGACCGGCCCGTCCGAGCACAATACGGCCTCGGTCAGCTCGAACAACGCGTCCGCCCGCCGGGTCAGACATCGGTAGAACTCCTGCCGGAGCACGGACAACTCCCCGGCCGCACTGCCGTCACCGGCGGAGACCCCGCTGATCAACTGAAGCCCCTGGTTCGATCTTCCTTCTGTCGCAAGAAGGAATGATCGACCAGGGGCTTCACTCATGATCAGCGGGGTCTCCGCCGGCCACTCAGACGTTAAAACTCAAGCTAGGGCCTGTCCTCAAAGCGGTGGGTGTGGGGCTGACCCGTTGTGACGGACAGGGTCGTTAAGGTGGTCAGGCTACCCAGTGGGTGGCTTCGTAGGTGTTGGGGCTGAGGTAGCCGAGACTGGAGTGCAGCCGGCGGGTGTTGTACCAGCCTTCGATGTAGCCGAAGATCGCCTTGCGCGCGGCAATCCGGGCGGGCCAGCCGCGTCGGTCGATCAATTCTTTCTTGATGGTAGCGAAAAACGATTCGGCGACGGCATTGTCCCAGCACTGTCCTTTACGTCCCACCGATAAACGCACGCCGAGGTCCTCGGCGAGAGCACCGAATTGGGTGGAGGTGTACTGGCAGCCACGATCGGAGTGGAAGATCACTCCGGATTCCGGCCGCCGCTGGGCGACGGCGTTACTGAGCGCCTCGGCGACGAGGTCGGTGCGCAGGTGATCAACGGTGGCCCAGCCAACGACGCGGCGGGAGTCGAGGTCGATCACGGTGGCCAGATACAGCCAGCCCTCCCAGGTGTGGATGTAGGTGATGTCGCCGCACCAACGCGTGTTGACATCGCTTGCTCTGCACGAGAAATCTCGTTTGATCAGGTCGGCCGGAGTGCTCGCGGCCGGGGCGGGGACGGTGGTGGTGCGCCACCGCTTCGGAGCTCGCCCAGCGCGGCCGGCGGCGCGCAGGAGCCGGGCGACACGCTTGCGGGAATGCCGCTGACCGCGGTGGCGAAGTTCGGCGTGCAGCCGAGGTGTTCCGTAAGTGCCGTTCGATTCGTCGTGGATCGCGACGATTTCCTCGGTCAGTTCGATGTCCTGGCGTGCGCGGTGGGATGGTTCGGCGGAGCGGTGGGCGTAGTAGGCGGCTCGGGAGACCTTCAACAGGGTGCACGCACGCTTGACGTTGCCACTGTCGGCAGCGTTCTCCGCCTCGATGAACGGGTACACGTTCACCGGATCTCCTTCGCGAAGAAAGCTCTCGCTCGTTTGAGGATTTCCACGTCCTCGGACAGTCGGCGGTTCTCCCTCCGCAACCTGGCCAGTTCGTCCCGTTCGTCGCTGGTCAGTCCGTCGGTGCGGGTTCCGGCGTCCCGCTCGGCCTGGGCGCCCCACTGCCGCACGGCGGTCTCGGTCAGGTCGAAGTCTTTCGCGACCTGCCCCACCGAACGGTCGCCGCGCTGGCACAGCTCGACGATCTCGGCCTTGAACTCCCGCGTGAACGAACGACGAGGTCGAGGCTTCGCCTTGCCCATGGTCTCCATGATGAGGGACATCCCTTCCGGGGGCTCACGCCCCCTGATCTCAGATGTCCGTCAAAACGGGTCACGCCCAACGGTCGCCATGCAGGGCGGCCAGCGCTTTGACTGCCTCGTCTCCGTAAGGAGCAGCGGCCGGGTGATCCTCGCTCACCGGACGTCCGCATGTATCCCCGCCCGCGGATCCGTGACCGGGATGGGGACGGTAACCGACCAGCGGTCACCGTCCGGGGAATGGCTCGTCACCCGTCCGCCGTAGCCGGACTCAGACAAGACCTGGGCGACCTCGGTGATCGTTGCGCCGCGATCGCTGGCTTTCAGCCGGTCGCTGCGCAGACGGACGAGACCGAGCAGCAGCCGCAGAATGCTCCGCGGCCGCGGAATCCGGACGACGTCGATCTCCGAATCGAACATCTCGATGGGACCCGCCAAGGTGGGACCTCCCTCCAGCTCGTTGCCTGATACTCCGCCGAGCGGGCCTGCCACGATGAAACTCGGCAAGAAGACGGATGACGTCGTGTTCCCCAGCGAGGCGAGCGGCGTCCGGTGCGCGAGTGCGTGCCGAGCGACTGGCCTTGGCAACGGTGCGGCATTGCTGCCAGGTCAGATCGTCCCCAGCAAGACGCCACATCGCGCGCTCTGGCCGTCGAGCCGTTCGCCTCGCCGGCCCACCGGATCATGCCGACGATCGGCTCGCCCTGGTGGTCGAGCACGGGTTCGGGCACGGCCGTGCCGGGGATGAGCATGCCGACCGCGGGCAGCGCCGCGACTTCGGGCAGCAGCACCCAGCCGGCGAACTGGAGCTCGTCGGCGGCCGGGAGCCCAGATCGACCGTTGGCAAATACAAAGATGATCTTGGACGCAAGGAAACCGCAGGTAGAAGCCCTGCGATCGAAGACCGTTTCAAGATCATCGCGATTGAACCCGCGCGCTTTTAATCCGCAGGGTGCGGAGGCTGTCTCTGGTGTCTGCGCGGGAGAGACCGTGTCAAAGAGTGACGACACATTACTCAGTCAATGCCCCCGGATTGCTGACCTGGATCGGCTTGGCGGCGTGAGGTGGCGGCGGTGATCGACGTCGAACGAGTCCTGTATCCTGGGTGGTCATATTCGTCGTCCACCGTGTCTCGCTCGCAGGGCCACGGTGGTGGACATCCGCAGGTCGTGAGGCATGAGAGTCCGTGCGGATATTGTCCGAGCCTGGTCGGGGGCGAAAGCTTGCGAAGCAGGCTGACCGTCAACTCAAGCTCAGATCATTATTCATGTAGAATTTCTATGGCGTCACTATGGCGGTGATGAGCATTATGTTAACCTCAAACACCCGTGAGACAGGTGCTAGCACCAGTTGGCGGCTCACGAAAAATCAATAGAGAAACTGCCGTTGCCGACAATGCGAACAATACTGCACTAGTCGCGTAAAGTACTTGGTTTGTCGTCCGGTCGCCCTCTCGGAAGCCACTATCAGACAGTTGCGCTCGAGTTACGCCGGTTCCGAGGGCCAAGAGAGCTGAGAGGCCGAGAACTACGGCAGCAAGCAAGAGTGTCTGGTTACTAGGGTCCGCGAGGACATCCACGCCTGCTATGGCGAGTGCCACGAAGGCGAGGCCGCCCACCACGGTCAAGATCTGAAGCACATCGGCGAGACGACCTACGTGAGTCCATATAGATTCCGCGCTCATCGCGACTTACCTGAGATTGGAAATCGTGCCATCCGCGCACGAGTCGTCGCGAGTCGTAGTTCGGACCATTTTTCGTCTTGCGACACGGCGGGGAATATATCGCGCACGGTTCGGGAAAGGGCTACCATCACCGAGATGTCGCGGATGCGGGCGCGAGCCATGCGCATAAGGGTCAAGCTTAACATGGCGAGGCTTGCTATCGTAGTCGCCGCTATAAGGCTGGCGGCCATACGTGCAATATTTCCTGTGCCGACAGCCAGAATGCCGCCTGCTGCGGCGAACCCGCCGACAGTGTTGACTATCAGTGCCGCGCGTAGGGCACTCAGTCGCCATGTTGCCTGGTCTACGGCCAGGAGTATGGCTTCCGCGTGGACGAGGGCATGCTCCAACTCCGCACCCAGCTCGCCGCGATCAAGCTTGTCTATCACCACTGAGCTCCCAGAGTGTGTTGACGAAGTTGGTCAGGAGTGCTGCGACTACGTCTGGCTTGCCTGTCGAAGGCACGGTAGTGTCGCTCACGGGGTAGTCCTCCGGGAAAGACACCACTGGCACCAGGGCAATGCGCAACCGTCCGGGGGCTCCGAAACGCTGTTCACCCAAATTGTTTACGAGGGATCGCAATTCGCGAGCGAAGGGGCTGTCATCTTCCGGGCGCTCAGCTGGTAGGTAGTGTCGGCCGACCTGTTTGAGGGAATCCGTGTCCTGAAAGAGATCGACCTTCGAGACCGCAATGATTAGCCATAGAGGGTTTCGTTTTCCGCGCCAGCTTACCTTCAGGAGGCTGCTGGTCTCACGAAAGTCGTCTAATTCGCCCTTGAGGTTGTAATCGCGGGTACGTGTCAGGTCTGTGTCGCCGGTCCCTTGGCCGCCATTGGCCGCTGATGCGATCGCAACCTTCTCGGCGGTATAGTCCCAGATGGTGCTATATCCCCAGGAAGCGACATGTACCACGCCGTCCGGGGCCTTGCCCTCGAAAAAATAGCGACGTAGGGTGCTTGCACCTTGAGTCGAGTCCTTTTGGCCGGGAACGACAACTGACTGAATTTGCCTCTTTCCGCCTTTGGTTACTGCTACGAAGCGATCCCGCTCGGCGTCGGGACTTTCCTCCCAAGTGGGGTAGATGTCGATTCGTAGTCGTCCGCGGATCGCCTTCATCAACGTCGACTTCCCCGTGCCGCGCATGCCTGTGATCGCAACGGCCACATCCGGGTTAGTGAAGAAGTTCCAGCGTCGCCGAAACGTGACCTTTCGGTCGCGCGGGTTGCCCGACTGCAGGACAAGTGGCACTAGCGCGGCCCAACGGTCTCGCACGGGAGATCAGATGTCTTCGTGCACGCTCACCTCCGCCGCGTGGCAATCTTTGACAGAGTATGAGGTCGCCGCGCGTCGGCCTTGCGTTACAAGCAAGGCGAATTTTAACCAAGTTGGTACCGTCGACAGGCTCATCGCGGTCGTGCTCTGAATGACAGTAAGGCTGCTTCGCAGGTGACCCTCGCCGAACACCGGTGCGCGGGGTCCGATGTCATTACCACCGCCTGGTTCAGAGGACTCTGACGGTGCTAGGGACGGACATCTGCCGCGGACTGCACGGCGCGTACTGTCGGCGGCGGATGCCTTTTCGTTGCTCCAGCGAAAGTTTTATTTCTTGCCGGGCGACAAGTTTGTTGTGCGGCGTACGCTCGCGGGCTGGCGCTGGCGGCTGTTCCTGTGCCCGTTCGTAGGCCGCGATGACCTCGGATGAGAGTCGACCTCGATCGGAGACCTCGTAGCCGTTATCGTTCGCCCGTGCACGGATGGCTCGGTTGCGTTCACTGTTAACGGGGCTGTTGGGGGGTGCCTGGGCCGCAGCGACGCGAACCTTGCGGCCGCCCGTCTTCTGCGCCGCCGCGACGTGGTAGCCGAGTTCGTTTCGCAGGGCGGCAGCGTTCTCGTCGGATAGGTTGATCTCGTAGCTGGTGCCGTCGAGGCTGAACGGCATGGTGTGTGGCCGGACCGCCGTCGAGGTCGTCCAGTATCTCAACGAGGAACTTCTGACCATCGGTACTCCTTGAGGTGACTACATTGAATAAAATTGTTTTGCAGACACTATCAGGGCCTGATTGTGGTCAGTGTTTGTGGATTAATCGAAACAAGTTTACATAGCCATATCGACCCGATTGAACGTCTCATGCTAATGCGCGCCACAGTGCGTCTGCAGCTGTGGTTTTGGAGTCGGCGACTGCCTTGTCCCAGCGGGCTTGCAGGCTGTCGAGGAGGCGTTGTTCGACTGCGGCGGCGACGTGGGAGTAGGTTTCTTGGACTTTGTCTTGGAGGATGTGGCCGAGGCGGAGTGCTTGGGCGATTTCGGGGATGCCGTCGTCGATCATCCAGGTCTTGTGGCTGTGTCGGAGGCCGTGAAAGGTGAGGCCGGGCTTCGCCGGCTGAAGGCGGATGGCGGGGTTGGCGATGTGGAGGTTGCCGTCGGCGGCGGGGCGGAAGGCTCGGCGGGAAAAGTTGCTACGCCGGTGCCATTCGAGGTTCGGGGTGACGAAGACCTGGCGGTGGTTGTGGGTGGTCAGGTGCCAGCGTAGGAGCCGGACGAGGAACGGGGGCAGGCTGATAGTGCGTTCGGACTCGTCGGTTTTGAGGTGGCCGAGGTAGAGCGGGCCGGCGCAGGGCTCGTGGAGGGCACCGACGTCGGGATCGAGGGTGATGAAGCCGGTGTCGTCGTCGTAGAGCTGGATGTTGCTGCGGTCGAGGCCGGTGAGTTCGCCCCAGCGGGCTCCGGTCCAACCGCCGGTGACGACGAGGACCGCCCCGCACGGCCCGTACTTGAGGGCGTCCTGGTCAGCGACGTGGAGGACTTCGGCGGGCTCGCCCCAGATCTTGCGCGGTGTGCGCTGGGCTCGGCGGCGTCGTCCGCGGCGGCGGGCGACGATGGGGTTGGCGGCGATCAGCTTCTCAGGCACTGCGTCGGAGAGTAGGGGCGAGAAGCATTTGATGATGCTGTCGACCGTGGTCTTGGCCAGCCCGGAGGCGCGGAGTTTCTTCTCCCATGTGCGGATGCCGAGGTTTGTGAGTTCGGCGAAGGCGGTGTTGCCCCAGCGGGGGAGGATGTGGACTTTGAGGAAGCTGCGGTAGTTCTCTTCGATGCGTTGGTCGATGTCGAGGGAGTCGAGCCAGACGGGGGCGAATTGGGTGATGGTGGTGCGGCCGTCTTCGGGGTCGATCCAGGTTCCGGTGCGTTGTTCGTGGAGCATGGTGCTGATGTGGTCGTCGGCGGCGTCGGGGGTGGGGAAGCCGGAGATGGCGCCTTTGGTGCCGTCGGTGCGGCGGTAGCGGAGTCGCCAGGTGTCGTCGCCGGCGGGTTCGGTCCAGGGCACGGTGAACTCCTGCGCTGTGGTGAGGGGGTCGCGTGGTGGTGCGTGTCCAGGACCGCTCCATAAGCGACAGAGAGGAAGCTGATTCGGCGAAGAACCTCGGTGTGCGACCGGATCGGGTGCTAGCGACGAGTCCGATGGCGTCGGCCGGGTCGATTCGGAGGCTGGTTCCGGTGGCTCGGTCCGCGGCGGCCGGCGGCGACGATGGCCCGGAGGTCCTCGTCGGTGAAGCGCAGGTGCTTGCCGACAAAGGTGCACGGGATGATGCGCTGGCCGGCTTTGCGCCGGAGCCACGACTCGCCGACGGTCAGCCGTTCGGCCGCGGCGGCCGGTGTGTACAGAAGACGGCCCGTGTCGCCGGTGGGGGAGTCGGCGGGCTCGGAATGTCTCGGTGGCTGGGGCGCTACGGCATCGGGGTGGCGAAGGAGATCAGCGTCGTTCTGCATGGTGGCCTCGAAGCGCGCGACGGGTGGTGGTCGCTGCTAACTCCGCTCCGGCGTATCGGAGGAGACAGAAAGACGATGATCTACGGCCAACCGCATCGAGGCTGGCTCGGGACAGATGCTGAAGGTTGCGGTCGACGCTGCGGAGGTGCGCGTCAGAGAACCTTTGGTGATCCACCTGTTCGGGGGACGCTGCTGGGGCACTTTTGGTGACCCCATTTCGCCGCCGTCGGCGCGGTGCCCCAGTTTTGCCCCAGCTACCCGCCGGTAGCTGAAGTTCTTCTGGACGAAACTCAAAGTTCGCAGGACCGAAAAAACCGCCCGACCTGGATCTTCATATCCAGTGGGCGGTGTTTCGTCACTGTGGAGCTAAGGGGACTCGAACCCCTGACCCCCTCACTGCCAGTGAGGTGCGCTACCAGCTGCGCCATAGCCCCGAGGCGAAGGTGAACTCCGCATCTCGTATGCCCATACATTACACCCCGCCAGTACCCCCTCCGCGCGGGGGTACCTACACCCGCCCCAAGCTCCTGACCTGCACTTTCACACCTTATTTTTAGTCGTGTATTGACTCCCGGTGTGGCCCCCGTTACATTTTGCGCGGTTGTGACGCCGAGGTCCCCGCCCGTTACGCCGCGTCTACCCAGACCGGGCACGCCTCTGCCGTTTCCTGCTCGATGGATGCCGCGAACGCGGCGGAGGAGGTTTCGCATGAAGAGGGTGATGACGTTGCTCGCGGCAGCGTCGGTCCTGGTCGGGAGCGCGGTGGCGGCGCCGAGCGCTCAGGCCGCCATCGCGCCCGACGGCTGGTACACCGTGGCTGCCGTCAACAGCGGGAAGTGCGTGGACGCGCGGGCCGCGGGCACCGCCGACGGGACCGTCGTCCAGCAGTACTCCTGCAACCAGAGCAGCTCGCAGCAGTGGCAGTTCCAGTCGACCGGGGACGGCTACTTCCGGGTGAACGCGCGCACCAACCCGGCCGCCGCCTGGGATGTCACGAACGTCTCCACCGCCGATGGTGGGCTGGTGCAGCTGTGGTCCTACTCGAACGGGGCCAACCAGCAGTGGCAGGCCGTCGACGAAGGCAGCGGCCGGTACCACTTCGTCAGCCGCAACAGCGGGAAGTGCCTCGACGTCCCGGGCGCGTCCGTCGCCGACTCGGTTCAGCTCCAGCAGTACGCCTGCAACGGCACCACCGCGCAGTCCTTCATGCTGACCCCCGTGAACACCAGCCAGCCGCCGGGCCAGCCGGACTTCGGGCCGAACGTCGTGATCTTCGACCCGTCCATGCCGAGTTCGACCATCCAAAGCCGGCTTAACAGCATTTTCAGCCAGCAGGAACGCAACCAGTTCGGCAGCCAGCGCTACGCCGTGATGTTCAAGCCGGGCACCTACGCCAACGACGTCAACGTCGGCTTCTACACGCAGGTCCTCGGCCTCGGCCTGAGCCCCGACGCCGTCACCGTCAACGGCGCCGTGCACGTCGAGGCCGACTGGTTCCCGCCGCAGAACGCCACCCAGAACTTCTGGCGGGGCGCGGAAAACCTGTCCGTGACGCCGACCGGGGGCGCCGACCGGTGGGCGGTCAGCCAGGCCGCGCCGTACCGCCGCATGCACGTCCGCGGTGACCTGCAGCTCGACGACGGTGGCTGGGCCAGCGGCGGCTGGATCTCCGACACGAAGATCGACGGCCAGGTCCGCTCCGGCTCGCAGCAGCAGTGGATTTCCCGCAACTCGCAGTTCGGCAGCTGGAACGGCTCGAACTGGAACATGGTCTTCGCGGGCGTCCAGGGCGCTCCGGCGAACACCTTCCCGAGCCCGCCCTACACCACGGTCGCCCAGACGCCGGTCGTGCGCGAGAAGCCCTTCCTCTACCTCGACGGCGCCGGAAACTACCAGGTCTTCGTGCCCGGCGTGAAGACCAACGCGTCCGGCACGAGCTGGGCGAACGGCACCGCGCCCGGCACGTCGCTGCCGATCGGCCAGTTCTACATCGCCAAGCCCGGCGCCACCGCCGCGGACATGAACGCGGCGCTCGCCGCGGGCAAGAACCTGCTGGTCACGCCCGGTGTCTACCACCTGAACCAGGCACTGCACGTCACCCGGCCGGACACCGTCGTGCTCGGCCTCGGCATCGCCACGCTGGTGCCGGACGGCGGCGTCACCGCGATGAACGTCGACGACGTCGACGGCGTCAAGGTCGCCGGCCTGCTGATCGACGCCGGCACGACCAACTCGGCCACGCTCATGCAGGTCGGCCCGGCCGGCTCGAGCGCGAACCACGCGGCCGACCCGACGTCGCTGCACGACGTGTTCTTCCGGATCGGCGGCCCGGCCGTCGGCAAGGCCACGAACAGCCTGGTCGTCAACAGCAGCAACGTCATCGGCGACCACATGTGGATCTGGCGCGCCGACCACGCCGACAACGGCAACAACGTCGGCTGGACCACCAACACGGCCGACAACGGCCTCACGGTCAACGGGAACAACGTGACGATGTACGGCCTGTTCGTCGAGCACTACCAGAAGACGCAGGTCGTCTGGAACGGCAACGGCGGCCGGACGTACTTCTTCCAGAACGAGATGCCCTACGACGTGCCGGACCAGGCGAGCTGGATGAACGGGTCCACGCCGGGCTACTCCGCGTACAAGGTGGGCCCGAACGTCACCAGCCACGAAGCGTGGGGCCTGGGCAGCTACTGCTTCTTCAGCACCAACCCCTCGGTCGTGAGCGCGCACGCGTACGAGGCGCCGACCAACCCGAACGTCCGGTTCCACGACATGGTGACCGTTTCCCTGGGCACCCAGGGCCGCATCAACCACGTCATCAACAACACGGGAGACATCACCCCCGACGGCACCCGGCCGTCGAACCTGGTGAGCTACCCCTGAGCAACCGGCGTGCGCCGTGGTGGCGGCCGCGGCGCACGCCGGTCCTTCAAGTCCACAGTGGAGTTACCCCGAACGGGTTGTTCGGGGCGCCGCGCGCGGGTGGTCGTCGCGATACTGGGGTCCCCAACCGATCCGGGAGCGGCAGATGACCTCCTTCGCAGCGTTCTCCGTCGTCGAACCCCGCCGGGCCTGGCCGCTGGTGGCCCTGCGCGGCGGGTTCGCCGTGCTCTTCGGGCTCTTCGCGCTGATCTGGCCGGGCGCCACCGTCCTCGTCCTGGCGATCCTCTACGGCGTCTACGCGATCGTCGACGGCATCGGCGGCCTCATGCAGGCCTTCCGCCCGGGTGACGCCGGGCACCGCGCCGCCTACGGGGTCCTCGGCGCGCTCGGCATCGTCGCCGGGATCCTCGTCCTCGTCTGGCCGGGCATCACCGTCCTGCTGCTGGCCCTGCTGGTCGGCCTGTGGGCGATCGTCACCGGAATCGCCGAAATCGCCGCGGCGATCCGCCTGCGCAAGCAGATCCAGGGCGAGGCCTTCCTGATCCTGGCCGGCGCGATCTCCGTGCTCGCCGGCATCCTGATCGTGATCAACCCGATCGCCGGCGCGTACGGCGTCGCGCTGCTCGTCG
Organism: Amycolatopsis sp. FBCC-B4732; assembly: GCF_023008405.1. Taxonomy (NCBI): domain Bacteria; kingdom Bacillati; phylum Actinomycetota; class Actinomycetes; order Pseudonocardiales; family Pseudonocardiaceae; genus Amycolatopsis; species Amycolatopsis sp. FBCC-B4732. The sequence goes on along the minus strand of NZ_CP095376.1, from coordinate 6,675,885 downwards.
GCATCTACGCGCTGACCTACGGGATCGTGCTGCTGGTTCTCGCGTTCCGGCTCCGGAAGCTCGCCGGCTGAGTACCGTGCGGGGGTGTCGACCCGCGAACTGGTGGTGCTGGGCACCGCGAGCCAGGTGCCCACGCGCCTCCGCAACCAGAACGGCTACCTCTTGCGCTGGGACGGCGAGGGCCTCCTCTTCGACCCCGGCGAAGGCACCCAGCGCCAGATGCTGCGGGCCGGCGTGGCCGCCACGGACATCACCCGCATCTGCATCACGCACTTCCACGGCGACCACAGCCTCGGCCTCCCCGGGGTGATCCAGCGGCTGTCGCTGGACGCCGTGGCCCACCCGGTCCACGCCCACTTTCCGGCGTCAGGCGCGCACTACTTCGAGCGCATGCGGCACGCGACGGCGTTCTACGAGCGGGCCGACCTGCGCGAGCACCCGATCGCCGGAGACGGCCCGATCGCCGGCGGGAAGTTCGCCCTCGAGGCCCGGCGCCTGAGCCACCCCGTCGAGGCGTTCGGCTACCGCCTGACCGAGCCCGGCGGCCGCACCATGCTGCCGGGGAAACTGGAGGAACACGGAATCACCGGCCCCGACGTCGGCCGCCTCCAGCGCGAAGGTCACTTGGACGGCGTGAAGCTGACCGACGTCAGCACGCCCCGCCTCGGCCAGCGGTTCGCCTTCGTCATGGACACCCGGCTGTGCGACGCCGTGTACGCGCTCGCCGAGCACGCCGACACCCTGGTGATCGAAGCGACGTTCCTCGCCGAGGACACCAAGCTCGCCGGTGACTTCGGGCACCTGACCGCACAGCAGGCGGCGCGGGTCGCCGCCGAGTCCGGCGTCCGGCAGCTCGTGCTCACCCACTTCTCGCAGCGCTACCCCGACCCGGCGCGGTTCCTGGAGGAGGCGAAAGCCGAGTTCGACGGGGAGATCGTCGTGGCCGAGGACCTGGAGCGGGTCCAGGTGCCGAAACGCCGGTCCTCCCCAGCCGGCCGCGCGGCGCCGTAGGCTGCAAGGCGTGAGCCAGCCGATCCTGATGACCGTCGACGACGATCCCGCCGTGTCCCGCTCGGTCGCCCGTGACCTGCGGCGCCGCTACGGCAAGGACTACCGCGTCATCCGTGCCGACTCCGGCATGGACGCGCTCGAAGCGCTGCGCGAGATCAAGCTGCGCGGCGACGCCGTCGCGGCCATCCTCGCCGACTACCGGATGCCGCAGATGGACGGGATCGCCTTCCTCGAGAAGGCGATGGACCTGTTCCCGCACGCCCGCCGCGCCCTGCTGACCGCCTACGCCGACACCGACGCCGCGATCCAGGCGATCAACGTCGTCGACGTCGACCACTACCTGCTCAAGCCGTGGGACCCGCCGGAGGAGAAGCTCTACCCGGTGATCGACGCGCTGGTCGAGACCTGGAAGGCGGTCGGCGACAAGCCGGTCGAAGAGGTCAAGCTCATCGGCCACCGGTACAGCCAGCCGTCCTTCGAGCTGCGCGACTTCCTCGCCCGCAACGCCGTCCCGTACCGCTGGTACTCCGTCCAGGACGACGAAGGGTGCCGGATCCTGCAGGCCGCCGAGGCGACCGAGGCCGACATCCCGGTGGTCGTCACGCCGGACGGCAAGGTGCTCAAGCAGCCGACCGGCGGCGAGATCGCCGACGCGGTCGGTTTGTCGACCCGGCCGGCGCAGGAGTTCTACGACCTCGTCGTGATCGGCGGCGGCCCGGCCGGCCTCGGCGCCGCGGTGTACGGCGCTTCCGAGGGCCTGCGCACGGTGCTCGTGGAGAAAAAGGCCACCGGCGGCCAGGCCGGCACGAGCTCGCGCATCGAGAACTACCTCGGCTTCCCCGACGGCGTCTCCGGCGCGCAGCTGACCGACCGGGCGCGCCGCCAGGCCCAGAAGTTCGGCGCCGAGGTGCTGACCGCGCGCGACGTCGTCGGCCTGGAGGCCCGCGGCTCGTCGCGGGTGATCACCTTCGGCGACGGCAGCGAGATCGCCGCGCACTCGGTGATCCTCGCCAGCGGCGTCAACTACCGCGCCCTGGAGGCCGAGGGCATCGAGGAGCTCACCGGCCGCGGCGTCTACTACGGCTCGGCCGCGACCGAGGCACCCGAGTGCAAGGGCGAGCACGTCTACATCGTCGGCGGCGCCAACTCCGCCGGGCAGGCGGCGGTGTTCTTCTCCCGGCACGCCAGCGACGTCACGATCCTGGTGCGCGGCGCCTCCCTCGAGGCGTCGATGTCGCACTACCTGATCGAGCAGATCGCCGGCATCGAGAACATCCACGTCCGCACGCACACCACGGTCAAGCAGGCCCACGGCGACGAGCACCTCGAGCGGATCACGCTGTGCGAGAACGGTGTCACCGAGACGGTCGACTCCGGCCACCTGTTCATCTTCATCGGCGCCGCGCCGCGCACCGACTGGCTCGGCGAGACCATCCACCGCGACGAGTACGGCTTCGTCCGCACCGGCCCCGACCTGCTGACCGCCGGCCAGCGCCCGGCGGGCTGGACCCTCGACCGTGATCCGCACTACCTCGAATCCTCGATCCCCGGCGTGTTCGTGGCCGGTGACGTGCGGTCCCAGTCGGTCAAGCGGGTGGCCTCCGCGGTCGGCGAGGGCGCGATGGCCGTGACGCTGGTACACCGGTACCTGGAGGAACAATGAGCGCACTGCCGCGGGACGAGCTTCGCGGGCTCTTCCTGTTCGAACACCTTTCCGAAGAGCAGCTCGACTGGATCGCCGGCAACGCGGTCCTCGAGGAGTACGAGGGCGACTCCACCGTCATCAGCGAAGGCGGCGAAGCGACCTGCTTCTACGTCCTGCTCACCGGCGCGATCCGGATGACGCGGCTGGTCAGCGGCACCGAGGTGGAAACCAACCGGTCCGACCAGCGCGGCGCCTACTTCGGCGCGACGCAGTTCTTCGTGCACCAGGAAACCGAGCACACCTACAACGCGACGGTGCGCGCGCTCTCCGACGTCACGTTCCTGACGCTGCCCTCGAAGGAGTTCTCCTTCGAGTTCCGCCGGTGGTTCCCGATGGCGACGCACCTGCTCGAGGGCATGTACCTCGGCTGGCGCAACAGCGACACGGTGATCGGCTCGCGCCGGCGCCTGCTGGCGCTGGGCGAGCTGTCGGCGGGCCTGACCCACGAGCTGAACAACCCGGCGGCGGCCGCCGTGCGGGCGACGTCCGCCCTGCGCGAGCGCGTCGCCGGCATGCGGCACAAGCTGGCCTTCCTGGCGAAGAAGGACATCGAGCCGGAGCTGCTCTACCAGCTCATCGACGTCCAGGAACGCCTGGTCAAGCAGGTCGCGCAGGCGCCGAAGCTGACCGCGATGCAACAGGCCGACCGCGAGGACGAGATCACCGATTGGTTCGACGAGCGGGGCATCGACGGCGGCTGGGACCTCGCCGACATCTACGTCCGCGCCGGGCTGACCACGCCCGACCTGGACCACGTGCTGGAGCAGGTCGGCGACACCTTCATCGACGGCGCCGTCCGCTGGCTCGCCTACGCGCTCGAGACCGAGATGCTGATGGGCGAGATCGAGGACTCCACCACGCGCATCTCCGCGCTGGTCGGCAAGGCCAAGCAGTACTCCCAGATGGACCGCGCGCCGCACCAGTGGGTCGACGTCCACGACGGCCTCGACTCCACGCTCGTGATGCTCTCGGGCAAGATCGGCGACATCCGCGTCGTCAAGGAGTACGACCGCAGCCTGCCGAAGATCCCCGCTTACCCGGGCGAGCTGAACCAGGTCTGGACGAACATCATCGACAACGCGATCGGCGCGATGCAGGGCGACGGCACGCTGACCCTGCGCACCTGGGGCCAGAACGACCAGGTCCGCGTGGAGATCGGCGACACCGGCCCGGGCATCCCGGCGGACATCAAGCCGCGGATCTTCGAGCCGTTCTTCACCACGAAGCCGGTCGGCGAAGGCACCGGGCTCGGCCTGGACATCTCGTGGAAGATCGTCGTCGAACGCCACCAGGGTGACCTGCGCGTCGAGTCGGAGCCCGGGAACACCCGGTTCGAGGTCTGCCTGCCGACGGTCGAGCAGGCTTCGCTCTGATGGTCTCCGTCCCGACGGTCACGACCGAGCTCGGGGCGCTCGTGGGGCTGGCGGGAGACGGCGTCCGCGTCTGGCGCGGGATCCCGTACGCCCGCCCGCCGGTCGGCGAGCTGCGGTGGAAGGCGCCGCGGCCGCCGTCGCTGTCCGGTGGCGTGCACGTCGCCACCGAGTACGGCCCGCACGCGATGCAGTCGCCGGACCCGATGAACCCGTCCGCGGTGTGCGACGAAGACTGCCTGTACCTCAACGTCTGCACGCCGGAAGGGCCCGCGCCCGAAGGCGGCTGGCCGGTGCTGTTCTGGCTGCACGGCGGCGGTTACCGCGTCGGGCACGGCGAGCAGCTCGGCGACGGTGAGGAGTTCGCGCGCGCCGGGATCGTCGTCGTCACGATCAACTACCGGCTCGGCTCGCTCGGCTTCCTGCACCTCGCCGGGATCTTCGGCGAGTCCGAAGCGGACGCCGGGGTGTGCGGCCTGCTCGACCAGATCGAGGCCTTGAAGTGGGTGCGCCGCAACGTCTTCGCGTTCGGCGGCGACCCGGCGCGGATCACCGTCTACGGCGTCTCGGCGGGCGCGAAGAGCCTCGGGAACCTGATGGGCAGCCCGCTGGGCGCGGGGTTGTTCGCCCAGGGGATCAGCAGCAGCGGCGGCGCCGACCACGTGGCGACGCCGGAGGCCGGCACGGCGCTGGCGAAGCGGCTCCTCGACGAAGTCGGCTGCCACGACGCCGAAGCGTTGCGGTCCCTGCCCGCCAAGGAGTTCGTCGAGGCGCAGGAGCGGATCCTGACCGGGCTGCAGGCGTTGTGGCTCTGGCGCCCGACCCTGCACCCGCGGGTGCTGCCCGAGGTGCCGATCGAGCCGATCCGGCGGGGGAGCGCGGCCGGGGTCCCGCTGCTGATCGGCTGCAACAGCAACGAAGGCAGCACGTACGCGCTGATGCTCGGCGACGACGTCGCGACGGCGCCCGCGAGCGGCATCTTGAGCGGCATCCTCGGTGAGGAACGGGCTTCGCACCTGCTCGAGACCTACCTCCGGCGCGTCCCCGACCTGAAGTCCGCGAAGATCGCCGCGATGGGCGACGAGCGCTACGGCATCCCGACGCAGCGCCTCGCCGACGCGCAGTCCGCGCACGCGCCCGTGTTCCGCTACCGCATCGACATCGCCGCGCCCGGCGTGCCCGAGCAGCTCGACGGCGGCCACGGCACCGAGACCACCATGGCGTGGAAGGTCCCGATGCCGCTGTTCGACCAGGCCATCGACGTGAACCCGAAGCGGGAGCGCGCCGCGCTGCTCATCCACCGGGCCTGGGTGCGGTTCATCCGCGACGGCGTCGCCGACGCCGACGGCCCCGAATGGCCTTCTTACGGCCCCGAACTCCGCCCGGTGCTGGTTTTCCGGGAAGACACCGATCTGGTGCTCGACCCACGGCCGGACGAGCGGAAGGCCTGGGGCGACACGGAATGGGCGTCCGGGACCTGGTTCCCGGTGACCTGAGACCGTTCCTTCACCCGCCGTTCACTTCGAACGGGCCCGCTCCCGCGTCCAATGAGCGAAAGCCCGTCGAGGGGAGTGGCTCGTGAAACGCCGGGTGTCGATCGGACTGGCCGTGGTGCTCGTGCTGGCCGTCGTCGGGGTGATCATCTGGGGACGCGGCGACGGCGCCGCGCAGGGTGGCGACCTCACCACGGTGCGCGGCACCATCGGCTCGGAGAAGCAGGCGTTCTTCACCGACCGGCGCGTCGTCGACGCCTTCGCGCGGCACGGCCTGAAGGTCGAAGTGGACACCGCGGGCTCGCGGCAGATCGCGACGAGCGTGGATCTCGGTAAGTACGCGTTCGCGTTCCCGTCGTCCTCGCCGGCGGCGCAGAAGATCCAGCGCGACCGCAAGGTGACGACGGTGTACACGCCGTTCCAGTCGCCGATGGCGGTGGCCAGCTTCGAGCCGATCGTGGCGCTGCTGCGCGCGAACGGCGTGGTGCACAAAGGCGCCGGTGACTACGACGTCCTCGACATCGCGAAGTACCTCGACCTGGCGAAGGCCGGGACGCGCTGGGACCAGCTGCCCGGCAACACCGCCTACCCGGCCCGCAAGAACGTCCTCGTCACCACGACCGACCCGCGCGAGTCGAACTCCGCGGCGATGTACCTGTCGATCGTTTCCTTCGTGGCCAACGGGAACGCCGTCGTCAGCACGCCCGAGCAGGAGGCGAAGGTGCTGCCGCCGGTGTCGAAGCTGTTCCTGGACCAGGGGTACACGCAGAACAGCACCGAAGGGCCGTTCGAGGACTACCTGTCGGCGGGCATGGGCAAGACGCCGCTGGCGCTGATCTACGAGTCGCAGTTCGTGGACCGGGTGGTGCGCGGCGACGGCTCGATCCGGCCGGACATGCGGCTGCTCTACACCGCGCCGACGGTGTACTCGAAGCACACGCTGGTGCCGCTGAACCCGGACGGCGACAAGGTCGGGCAGCTCCTGTCCACCGACCCCGAGCTGGGCAAGCTCGCCGCGACCTTCGGCTTCCGCACGACCGACCCGAAGCTGTTCGCCGAGGTCGCCGCGCCCGCGCACGTGCCCGCCGACCTGGTGGACGCCGTCGAACCGCCCTCGTTCGAGACGCTCGAGCGGCTGCTCGACGCCGTCGGCAAGCAGTACTGACGTGGACTTCGCGCTCAGCCCGCCCGAACCGGTCGCCGCGATCCCCGTCGAGCGCGCCGCCGGCCTCATCACGCTCAGCGAAGGCACCCGCGCCGACGTGACCGCGCGGGCCGGCGGGTTCGCGTCGCGGCTGGCGGCGCTGGACGTCCGGTCGCCGGAGTTCACCGACCTGCTGGACGAGCTGCTGGCCGTCGGCGAGGCCGACATGCGGGCCGCCGCGGGCGTCGCGGGGACGATGCTCGACCGGTCGATGCGCAGCGTGGCGTCCCCGCAGGACGGCGTCACGACGAGCCTGGCCGGCCTGCGCCGCACGGTCGCCGAACTCGACCCGGCGAAGCTGCCGCTGACCGGGCGGAAGCTGCTCGGGATGTTCCCGGTCGCCGCGGGCGCGAAGCGGGCCCTGGACCACTACCGCGCGGCGAACGAGCCGGTCAACGCGCTCGTCGTCGACCTCCGCGGCCGCCAGGACGTCCTGCGCCGCGACAACGCGGCGATCAAGGGCGAGCGCGAGCGGCTGTGGAAGGTGATGGGGAAGCTGGCCGAAGCGGCCGCCTTCGCCGAGGCCGTCGACGGCGCCATCGAGCGCCAGGCCTCCGTCTTCGACTTCACGGACCCGGTGCGCGCGCAGGCGTTGCGCGGGGACGTGCTGTACCCGATCCGGCAGCGGCACCAGGACCTGCTCACCCAGCTCGCCGTCGGCGCGCAGGGCTACCTCGCGCTGGACCTGGTGCGCAAGAACAACGACGAGCTGATCCGCGGCGTCGAACGGGCGGTGTCGGTGACCGTGTCCGCGTTGCGGGTCGCCCTGCTGGTCAGCGGCGCGCTGGCGAGCCAGCGGGACGTCCTGGACGAGGTCGCCGCGCTGCAGGCCACCACCGACGGGCTGATCCGCGCCAACACCGAGCTGCTGGACCTGCAGTCCGCGGAGATCCGAAAAGCGAGCAGCGACCCGGCGGTCGCGACCGAGACGATCCGGCGGTCGTTCGACCGGATCTACGCCTCGATCGACGCGATCGACGGGTTCCGCGCGGACGCCGTCCGCTCGATGGCGGCGACCGTCGAGTCGCTGTCCGGCGAGATCCGCCGCGCCGAAGACCACCTGCGCCGTTCGCACGAGGGGGAAGCATGATCAGGAAGCTGGGGGCGCTCGCCCTCGGTGTGCTGCTGCTGGCGGGGTGTTCGGACTCTTCGTCCGCCCCCTTGGGCGATCCAGAGCCGGGCACCCTCCGGATCCTGGCCGGCAGCGAGCTGGCGGACCTGCAGCCGGTGCTCGACGAAGCCGCTCGCGCCACCGGCGTAACGGTCAAGTTCACCTTCACCGGGACGCTGGAAGGCGCCGAAGCGCTGGCGAACGGGAGCGTCGACGGGAAGTACGACGCCGTCTGGTTCTCGTCGAACCGCTACCCGGCGGGCATCCCCGAAGCGGCGAAGCGGCTCGGGAACCAGGTCAAGATCATGAGTTCGCCGGTCGTGCTCGGGCTGGCGACGTCGGTGGTGCAGCGGCTCGGCTGGGCGGGGAAGCCGGTGAGCTGGGGCGAAATCGCCGCGCAGGCCGGGAAGAAGGCGTTCAGCTACGGCATGACGGACCCGTCGGCGTCGAACTCGGGGTTCTCGGCACTGGTCGGCGTCGCTTCGGCGCTGGCCGGCGCGGGCAACGCGATCGACGCCCGGCAGATCGCGTCGGTGACGCCGCAGCTGACGCAGTTCTTCAGCGCGCAGGCGCTTTCGGCGGGTTCTTCGGGCTGGCTGTCGGACGCGTACACGCGGCGGGCGAGCGGGCAGGACCCCGGCCAGAAGGTCGACGGGCTGATCAACTACGAGTCCGTCCTGCTGTCGGCGAACGCGTCCGGGAAACTGCCGGAGCCGCTGACGCTGATCTACCCGAGCGACGGCGTCGTCACGGCCGACTACCCGCTGACCCTGTTGTCGGACGCCAATTCCGACGCGCGCTCGGCGCACCAGCGGTTGTCGGACTACCTGCGGACCCCGGACGTCCAGAAGCGGATCATGGAGACGACGCAGCGGCGCCCGGTCGTCCCGGGTGTCGCACTGGGGCAGCAGTTCGCCGCGCGCGACCTCGTCGAGCTGCCGTTCCCGGCGACGCAGCAGGCGATGGACGCGCTGCTCCAGGCGTACTTCGACAAGATCCGCCGCCCGTCGCGGACGCTGTACGTGCTCGACACGTCCGGGTCCATGAAGGGCGACCGCATCGACTCGCTGCGCTCCGCGCTGGCCGGCCTGACCGGGGCGGACAACTCGCTCACCGGGCGGTACCGGCGGTTCCGGAGCCGTGAGGAGGTGATGATGCTGCCGTTCAGCACGCGGCCGTCGGGGGTCACGACGTTCACCGTGCCGGAGCAGAACCCGGCGGCGGAACTGGCGCGCATCAAGGCGTTCGCGGAGGGCCTGCCGGCGAGCGGCGGCACGGCGATCTACGACAGCCTGTCGCAGGCCTACCGGGACCTGGAACCGTTGCAGGCACGCGACCCGGACCGGTTCACGTCGATCGTCCTGATGACCGACGGCGAGAACGCGAACGGCTCGTCCCTGGCGGACTTCCAGCTGACGTTCGGCACGCTCCCGCCGTCGGTCAAGCGGGTACCGGTGTTCACGGTGCTGTTCGGCGAAGGCAGCAGCGACGAGCTGACCCAGGTGGCCACGCTGACCGGCGGCAAGGTGTTCGACGGGCGCGAGACGCAGCTGCCCGACGTGTTCAAGGAGATCCGCGGGTACCAATGATGCTGCGCTACCTGGGCTCGACCAAGAACCTCACCGGCTGCGTCGGCGGCCTGGTCGGAGTCGTGCTGTACCTGACCGGGGTGGTCGGGTGGTTCTGGCCGTTCGTGGTGGTGGCGTTGTACTTGGCTGGGGCGTTGCTCGCACCGGGTGAGAAGGTCCGGCTGGTGCCGGATACGTCGGCTTCGCTGCGGTCTTCTTTGGAGACGCTGGTTTCTTCGGTTGACGCGCAGTCTTCCCGGCTGCCTGCGTCCAGTGTCGACGCTGTACGCCGGATCGCGGAGGTCCTTTCCGACCTGCTTTCCCACCCGGACCGGCTCGCGGCCGACCCCGACCTGCAGCACGCGGTGGTGCGGTTGGCGGGGACGGACCTGCCGTTGTCGGTCCAGACGTACTTGAACCTCCCGTGGTGGTTCGCGGCCCGGCGGGTGGGTGCGGGGGAGGAGCTGGTGGCGCAGTTGGGTTTGCTGGAGGCGGAGGCGCACCGGGTGGCTGAGCGGTTCTACGCGACGGAGATCGACCGGCAGGCGGACCACACCCGGTACTTGCGGGATCGCGACGCTTGAGCCGACCGGCGTCGCTTTGGGCAGGTTCCCGTACCCGGCTGATCACGTGAGTTGTCGCGCGGTTGGTTTGCCTTGGCTTGGCAAGCTTCCGCACTTGGCGAGCCGCCCGAGCTGGCCCGGTTTTGCGTCGCTGGCCAAGCTTCCTGTACTCGGCCGACGACCCGAGCTGTTTGCCGTTGATTCGCTGCTTTGGCCAAGTTCCCGCACTAGCCGGCCATCCGAGTTGTCCCGCGGTTGTTCCGCACCGCTTCCCTTGCCCCGCAACCCCGCAACCCCGCAACCCCGCCACCTCGCAGTCCCGCGGAGGCCCGCGGAGGCCCGCGGAGGCCGCGATGCCACCGGCGGCCAACCCGCCCACCCGGCTACTCAGCCGCCCTCTCACCCATCCAAACCCGCGACCCGTGCGACCTTTCCCTTACCCCGCAACACTTCCCCACCTCTACCCGTGTGAGTGATGTGTTCGAACGAACGTTCGAGTACGTTGGCCAGTGAGAGCCACCACCGGCTCACCACAAGCAAAGGAGAGTCATGAACGACCGCCGAGTCTGGGCAGGGTCAGCGTCACAGCCGCCGTCGTCAGCCAGCTCAGCAAGTCGGGCAAGGGGATGCGGGAAAGCCGTTCCGGCCATTCCTCCGCCACGGTGTGCAGAACCAGCTCGTCCTGCCGCGGCTCCACCTTCGTCAGCCGTATCCCCGGCGGCAGTTCCGGCAGCGGAAGCACGATGGGCCGGAAACGCCGTGGCGGCCGTAGTCGTCGTTGTCCGATGTGGAGGGTCTCCGGCACGAGAACGACGGCGTCGTCGCCCACCTCGGGGCGCAGGGTCAAATGGCCCCAGAGGGGGCGCTTCGCCCAGTGGATCTGCAGCAGCCCGCTTCCCGCCGGAGCCGCGACGATCCCGGGGCGGACTTTCGCCACCCGTTCTCGCAGCACATCCGCGGAAACCGCGATCTGCAGCTCGACCCGGGCGGGCTTGGCGGCCGGCGTGGGCAGCGAGCGGAGGCGGACGTCTTCGGCGAGCACGGTGACCCGGCGCAGCGGAATGCTGCCGCCTTCGGGTTCGGGCCAGTCGACGTCCTCGGCGACGATCCGGACGTCGCCGATCCGCCCGGTGGCCAGCCGGAGGTTGCCGGCCGGGTAGTCGAGTTCGGTGAGCGTCAGGCCGACCTCGCGGTTGTCGACCTTCGCGGTCAGGCGCCGTCCGACGAGCTGCTCGGTGACGGTCCGCGCCAGCGCGGCCGGCGTGACCGGGACGTTCGGCAACAGCGAACGCCCGGCCGCGGCCAGCCCGGCCAGCTCAGACCAGCCGTCGAACCACCTGCCGTCGCTCATCCATCCAGTGTCGCCGAAAGACACTGCGGATGCCGACGGCGGGTGGTCCGACAGCGGTACCTGTCGGCAGCCCGCCGACCGTCACCGTCCGGCGAAGCGGGCGATGATGCCGGTCACGACCAGCCAGAACACCGCGGCCAGGCCGAAGTCGAGGATGACGGCCAGGCTCGGGTTGCTGACCGGGAACAGCCCCGGGAAGAACAAGGCGAGAGGAACCGCCAGTGACTTGATGAAAACGAAGAACGCGTTGCCGGCGTTGGCGCCGGCGAGCACCATGATCATGTAGAGAACTTCGATCCCCGCGAAGATCGCGCCGATCGCCGTGATGACCCGCACGGCCGTGTTCCGTCTGGTGGTGGTTCGCCAAGGAGACATGTCGCGAAAATTCCCGGATCGGGTGACCGATCAAACGCTCCAAGGCCCAGATTGCGCCGTTTGGCCGCTCCCTATTGCTCTCTGCTCCGCTCCGAACACGGGTGGTGAGCCCATTCGGCCGTTCAAGCGTGCGCATCTCCGAGTAGCCGGGCGACAGCCCAGTCCTGCACGGCGAGACCGACGGACTTGAACACCGTCCGCCCGCGCACCACCGGTCGCTCCCGCAGGGCGTCGCCCAGCTCGATCAGCTGCCCACGGCCGAGGAGCCCGGTCTCCACCGCGTGGATCACCTCACCGGCTTCCGCCAACGCAGCCTCGACCTGATCGACGACCACGCACCCGGCGGTGGCGAGCAACTCGGCGGGAAGTTCCCGCATGGACGGCAGGTAGGACCCGATCGCGTTCACGTGAACCCGGTCGGGCAAGGCGTCGACAGCGAAGAGAGGAGTACTCGACGAAGTAGCGCAACAGACGATCTCCGCGTCGGACACCGCGTCCTCCGCGCTCCCGGCGACCCGCATCGCCACGTCCGGGAACTCGGCACCCAGCCGAGCCGTGAACGCCGACGCGCGCGACCGGTCGCGCCCGAACACGGCCAAGTGCCGCACCGGGCGCACCGCCGCCACCGCACGCACCTGGTCGGCGGCCTGCGCGCCGGTCCCGAGCAGGGCGAGCTTGGTCGCGCCGGCCGGGGCGAGAAGGTCCGTCGCGACGCCGGAAGCGGCGCCGGTGCGCAGCGTGGTGATCTCGACCGCGTCGGCGACCACCTGGCCATCGGCGGTGTTCCAGACCAGCGTGCCCAGGATCATCGGGGTGCGCCCGGCGGCCAGGTTGAGCGTCTTCACGACGGTCGTGGCCGACGGGGTGTGGCAGGCGCTCATCACGAGCGTCGTGCCGCCGCCGAACGACAACCGTTGCGGCACCGCGAAACGACCGGCGGCAAGGTCGAGGAACGCCTCGCGCACCGCGTCGACGGCGGCCGCCATCGGCACGGCCTTCCGGACGTCCTCGGCGTCGAGCATGCGCGGCTCCTTCGGGCTCGGCTCTGCCGTTAGCCTGACGGGGTGTCCGAGGCCACGCAAGATCCCGTCGAAGAGCAGCGGTTCTCCCGTGACGACTGGTACGGAGAGGAGATCACCGGACGCCACTACGTGCGGTGCGAGTTCCACGAGGTCGACTTCTCCGAGGCCGTCGTGCGGAACTCGGTGTTCACCGACTGCGTGTTCGGCAACGTGCGCTTCAACGCGTCGCGGCACCTGGACTCGTCGTTCGCCGGCTGCGCCTTCAAGCGGTGCAACTTCTTCGACGCCGAGTTCACCGGCTGCAAGCTCGTCGGCGCCACGTTCGCCGAGTGCGAGCTGCGGCCGTTGCGGGTCATCGGCGGCGACTGGTCGTTCGCCGGGCTGGCGGGCGCCGACCTGCGTTCGGTCAGCTTCCAGGGCGTGCGGATGCGGGAAGCCGACCTGACCGGGGCCGACTGCGGTGGTGCGGTGTTCGCCGACGTCGACCTGTCCGCGGCGATGCTGCACGCGGTCAAGCTGCCGCGCGCCGAGCTGCGGGGCAGCGACCTCTCGGCCCTCGACCCGCTGAACGCCGAGCTGGCGGGCACGATCGTGTCACCCGAACAGGCTGCGGTGCTCGTCACGTCGCTCGGGCTGCAGGTCCGGGCGTAGGCTCGGCGGGACCGCGAAGGGAGTGCCGCATGGGTGTCGTGACACCGGGTTTCCAGGGCCGGGCCCGCAGCGGCGACCCGCGCCTGCCGCCCGGTCAGTACCTGGCCGAGGACTTCCCGGTGCTGTCCGCGGGGCCGACGCCACGCGTGCGCACCGAGACGTGGGAGTTTGCGGTCACCACCGAAAAGGGTGACAAGCACACGTGGAGCTGGGCCGAGCTGCTGGCGCTGCCGAGCGAAAAACCCACTGTGGACATCCACTGCGTCACCCAGTGGTCCAAACTGGACACGCGCTGGCGCGGCGTCGCGGTCGACACGCTGGTCGGCGGGCTCGACACCGAGGCCGACTACGTCATGGTCCACTCCTACGGCGGCTACACGACGAACCTGCCGCTGGCCGACCTGCTCGACGGCCAGGCCTGGATCGCCTACGAGTACGACGGCAAGCCGCTCACCCCCGAGCACGGCGGCCCGGCGCGGCTGCTCGTGCCGCACCTGTACTTCTGGAAGTCCGCGAAGTGGGTGCGCGGGCTGGAGCTGAAGACCCGGGACGAGCCGGGCTTCTGGGAGAACGTCGGCTACCACGACTACGGGGATCCATGGCGCGAACAGCGGTATCAGGGCGACTAGCCTGGCGGGTCGCCCGCCTGGCCGAATTCCGCGACGAAACTCCGACGGCCCGCACGCTCGTGTTCGACCTGCCCGGCTGGCCGGGACACCTGGCGGGCCAGCACGTCGACGTCCGCCTGACGGCCGCGGACGGTTACCGCGCCCAGCGCAGCTACTCCCTCGCCACCCCCGCGAACGGCGACCGGGTGGAACTGACGGTCCAGCGCGTCGCCGACGGCGAAGTCTCGGAGCACCTCACCGGCCCGTACGCGATCGGCGACCCGGTCGAAATCCGCGGCCCGATCGGCGGCTGGTTCGCGTGGCGCCCCACGAACCCGGAACCGGTCCTCCTCATCGCGGGCGGCTCGGGCATCGTCCCCCTGATGTCGATGATCCGCGCCCGCCGCGCGGCGGGCGTCCGCACCCCGTTCAAGCTGATCTATTCCCTGCGCACCCCCGCCGAGCAGTACTACGCTGACGAGCTCCGCACCCCGGTGGCGGGCCTGGACATCACGTACGTCTATACCCGCGAGCTCCCCGAAGGCCGCCCGGGCATCCCCCGCCGGATCGACGTGGCGACCCTCAACACAGCAGCCTGGCCCGCCGAATTCGGCGCGACAGCGTTCATCTGCGGCCCGACGGCCTTCGTGGAAACGGCAGCGGACATCCTGCTGGCCCTCGGCCACGACCCGCACCGCATCCGAACGGAACGCTTCGGCCCCAGCCGCGACTGACCGCAAGACGTGGACGCGGTGGGAGCTGCCTCGTGCCCGCGTGGCGCCGGTGTGGTTGGAGCTGCGCCGTGCCCGCCCAGCCGTGACTGACCGCAAGACGTGGACGCGGTGGGAGCTGCCTCGTGCCCGCGTGACGCCGGTGTGGTTGGAGCTGCGCCGTGCCCGCCCCAGCCGCGACTGACCACACGGCACGCGCGCGGTCGGAGGTGCCCCGCACCCGCCCAGCCGCTACTGACCGCACGGCATCCGTGCGAGTGGGGCCCGCCGCGCCCGCACCGCCTTGCGTCTGGCCGCGCGACACCAGCGTGGTGGAGCTACGCCGCACCTCCCCGAGCCGAGGCTGGCCGCGGGACGCTGCCCGCGGTCGAGCTGCACCGCGCTGCGTAGTCGGCGCCAGGGCGTGGTCGGTGGACCAAGGCCTGCCGCCGTACCGCTGGCAGCGCTCGCGCGAGCCGCCCGTCAGGGGCCCTGCAAGCTCAGCGGGTGCGGCTCAGGGCGCGTCCGGCCGTGACAACAACTCCCGCAGCGTCGCCAGCAGCTCCCGCCGGTCCGCCGCCCCCAGCTTTCCGCGGATCCGGGCCATGTGGTGCTCCACCGTCTTCCCGGAAATGAACAGCTTGCTCCCCGCCTGCTTGTACGTCAGCCCCTCCACGACAAGACGGGCCACCTCCAGCTCCCGCTCGCTCAAAGCCGCCAAACCGGTCCCAGCCGCAGCCGGCTCCGTCGTCCCCTGATCACGCCGGGCCGCCGTGCCCTGGAACTGCCGGGCCGCCTCCAGCAACTGCACCATCGCCTTGCGATCGGACGTGCGGATCGCCGCCTGGCCGGCCAAGCGGGCCGCGTCCCAGCGGAGGTCCAAGTCGTGCAGTTCCGCGGCCGCCGCGGCGATCGGGTTCGGGGCGAACGTTCCGCTCAGGACCTCCAGCCAGCACTGGGCCGCCGTCGCGAGGGCTCGGGGGTGGCGGCCGCAGTGGGCGTGGGTCGTCAACGTTGCCAGGTGGGCCTTCGCCGACTCCGCGTCCTCCAGCGTGATCGCCGCGTGGAGCTCGTGCCAGACCAACGACACCGTCCACAGTGGAGGTTCGCCGAGGCGGGACAGGAGTGCGTGGGCGCGCTCCAGCTGGGGTGCGAGCTTCGCGAACGCACCCGTGCGGGCCGCCGCGATCGCCAGCTCGCCCAGTGGCAGCAGCGAAAACAGGTCCGTTTGCTGCCGCATCGACGCCTGGTACGCGCGGTTCCACGCCCGCTGCAAGCCGACCAGGTCGCTCGCGCGACGGGCCAAGCCGAGGTCCAACGTCGCGAAGAACAGCTCGTCGCGGGCTTCCAGGGGCCGGCCGGCGACGGCGTCGCGGTGTTCCGCCGCCTTGGCGAGGTCGCCGGCCGTCATCGCCACCCAGCCGAGCAGGAGGCGATGGCGGGACTCCAGGAGGTTGCCGCCGGTGTGGCCCTCCAGCGCGCGCGTCAGGACCGACTCCGCCAGCGCCAGCTCGCCGGTGTGCAACGCCGCCAGCGCGGCGAGCGCGGCCGGGCTGTCCGGGAGCAGCGTGCCGCCCAGGGCCGGCTCCAGCATCGCCGCCGCGCCCAGCAACGTCGACAACGTTTCCGACGCGTAGCCGGACACCGAATCCGCGATGCCGCCCGCCATCCGGGTGGCCGCGCCCGCGAACAACGTCGGAGCGACGCCGGGGGCGGGGGTGTCCAACAACTGCCGGGCGCCGGGGAGGTCGCCGGTGCCGACGAGGGCGATGGCCGCGAACGCGTCGGCGCCCGCCCAGCTCGTCGCGGGGAGCTCGGCCGTGCGGGCCGCCCAGTGGTAGAGCTCCGCGCTGCGGGCCAGCTCGCCGCGGTGCGCCAGCACCGTCGCGGCGATCGCGGCGCCGGCCGCGCGGGTCTCCGCGTCGGTCGCGCCGAGCATCCCGTCACCGAGCCGCAATGCCGTGTCGAGGTCGCCGGACAACGCCGCCGCGCGGGCCCAGCCCGCCGTCACCGCCGGGGAGCGGTCGCCGGCTTCGGCGGCGGCTTCGAACAGCCGGACCGCCAGCCGCGCGTCGGACGGCAGCGCTTCGCCGGCCGCCGCCGCGAAGGCCGCCGCCGCGGACGCGCCGGAACTGCCCGTGCCGAGCAGGGACCGTGCCAGGTCGAGCACCGGCAGGCCGTTCGCCAGCTGCAGCTCCACCAGCCGCTGCACCGTCGCCAGGCGGCGGGCGGGCGGGCCGAAGTCGCGGACGGCGGTGGCGGCCAGGGGCAGCAGCGTGTCGTCCGGGGCGAGGAGGCCGGTCGCGCGGGCGCCCTCGACGACGGCGGGGAGCTGGTCGGGGTCGCGGTCGAGCAACGCGGACAACAGGTCCAGGTTGCGTCCCGCCCCCGCTTCGGCCGCGATCAGGTAGCGCAGCACGGCGTCGTCGAGCTCGTCGAGCTCCGGCCGGAACTCCTCGAGCCGCCCGAGCAGCGCGCGCTCGGCCAGCCTCGGCACGCCGCCGCTGCGCGCGTGCAGCTCGGCCGCGGAGTCCGCGTCGGCGGGCGAACCCGTCACCGCCGTCATCATCCGGGCGATGTCCTCGACGCCGAGCGGGCCGAGCTGCAGCAGCGTCCAGCCGGGCGCCACCGCGGCCGGCCGGTGCGCGACGACGATCGGGCCGTCCGCGCCGGCGAGCAGGTCCTCGAGCTGGTCGGGGCCGAGCCGGTCGGCGTCGTCGACGAGTACGGCGTCGACGCCCGCCTCGCGGTAGCAGCGATCGAGCGCGGCGAGCAGGACGCTCTTGCCGTAGCCGCCGGGGGCGACGACGGCGAGCCGCAGCGGTTCGGCGGGTTCGGCCGCGACCCGGTCGAGGAGCTGCCGGGCCGCCGGGTGCGCGGGAACGGTGTGGAGCGGGGAAACCTGCGTGAGCAGAGTGTTCAACAGTGACCTTCACCGGAGGGGGCGCCGGGGCGGGCGCAGTGGCTCGGGGCGGGGGAGGGAGCGGGGGAGGTGCCGGGGCCCGCGGTGGCTTCACGGGCGGTGAGAGTGATCGCGCCGGCGGAGACGCCGGCGGCGAGCAGCAGGATCGCGGCGGCGAGGGGGCGCCGCCGCCGGAACAGGTTCATCGGGGTGGCGCGCTCGGGCAGTTCGAACGGCGTGATGTCGACCGGCGGCCGGGGCGGCCGCTCGCCGAGCTCACCGAGCGTGTCCACCTGGGGGAGCAGGGTGGTCTCGACGGCCGGGGGTTCCAGGGGACCGCCGCGGCCCTCGGCGCGCAGCACCGCGAGGGCGGCCGCACCGAGCGCGGCGGTCGCCGGCGGAACCGGTCCCGCGAACATCGGGCACGGCGGCCGGGCGGGCAGCGCGTGCGGAGGCACGTCGCCGCAGAACACCACGCCGGCGAGCCCCCGGGGCGACGTCGACGCCGCGCCGGCGAGGGCGAACAGCGTGCTCAGCGCGGCCGCCGGGGCCACGCCTTCGGCGCTCGTGCCGGGCTGCCAGCCGCTGGCGGCGGTCGCCGTCGCCAGCGTGACGCTCACGCCGTCGGCGCCGAACTCGCACACCCCGGCCGCGGTCGCGCCGGGGCCGGGCACGGCCAGGTGCGCGCCGAGCGCGGCGATCGAGCCGGGGACCAGCGTGACGGCGGTGAACCCGGCGCCGGCCAGTGCCCGCCGCAGCACGTCACGGCGGTAGCCGCCCCAGTCGCCGGGGTGGGTCAGCACCAGGTGGTCCGGTGGCCCGCCGAAGAGGTCCGCGGCGTGCTCGGCGATCCCCTCGACGAGCACGGTGGTCAGCGTCTCGGGCGGGAACGCCTCGCCTTCGACGAGCATCGGCACGTCATCGCCGATCCGCCGGTGGAAACCGGTGAGCAGCCGGGACGGGACCCGGGCGCCGGCCTGCGCGGCCGCGTCCCCGGTGAGCAGGTACCCCTCGTCGTCCAGGAACAGCGCGGACGCCGCGGCCGGGGACCGTTCGCCCAGCCAGAGGGGTTCGGGCTCGCCCCAGCCGGTGCCTTGACGGCGGCAGGTCGCGGCGTGGGTCCGCGCCTGTGCCACATCGATCCCGAGGACGTAGGGCAACGGCGGTTCCTCCTCACCTCGCGGGGGCTGATCAGGGGTACGGAATCCCCCTAGGGCTCGGGGCATCCTCACCCAAACGGGTTAGTCAATCAAGGGCCTGGGGGGATTTAACCCAACTGAGCGCGTCTCGGATGAGCCCCTAACTCCCTAACGATGACATATCGATCCCCTATCGGCTGACCGGACTGCGACTCGGAGTGATCCCCGATGTGCGCTGGGGGGTCGGCTCCCTACCTTGATGACGGAGAGCAGCGGTCCTTGCGGCCGATGCCGTCCCCCGAACCACCGGACCAGGAGAAACCCCATGGACTCCGTGCAGACGTTGCACGATTTCGCGCTGAACCTGCTCAACGACCCGACCGCGCTGGCGGCCTTCGGGACGGACCCGCAGGGCGTGCTCGCCGCCGCCGGTCTCGGCGACGTCAGCGCCGCCGACGTGCACGAGGTCATCCCGCTGGTGCTCGACTTCGTGCCGGTCGACAGCCTCCCCGCCGTGGACAGCCTCCCGGCCATCGGCGGCCTGTCCGGCGTCGGCACCGACGCCCCGGGCATCCAGGGCGCGATCGACCAGCTCACCGCCCTCACCGCGGGCCTCGGCCTGCCGGCCACCTCGGCGCTGCCGGGTGTCGGCGACCTCGGCACCGAGCTGCCGGCCATCGGCGACCTGGGCCTGCCCGCCGCCGTCCCGGGCGTCGGCGCGCTGCCCGGCGTGAACGACCTCACCACCACGGCCGCCGGCGTCACCGCCCTGGCCGGCGACCCGACCGGCGCCTTCGGCACCGCGGGCGACCTCGGCTCCAGCCTCGACGCGGTCCAGGTCGCGGGCAACCTCGTGTACTCGGTCACCGACGTCGACCACAGCGCGGTCGTCGGCGCCACCGGCGAGGTCGCGCACCTCGGCAGCGACGTCGTCGGCAACCTGTCGAACAACGCGACCGCGCCGGTTTACGAGACCACCACGCACATCGGCGACGTCAGCGGTGACCTGAACAGCACCGTCGGCGCGGTCACCGGCCACATCGGTGACTTCACCGGCGTCCTCAAGGGCACCTCGGACATCGACGTCAAGCACGTCACCGGCGAGGTCGCCTCGGCCGTCCACGGTGTCGGCGACGTCACCGGTGCCGTGACGAACGCCACCGGCATCAACGTCGACCACAACGCCCTCGGCCAGGTCGGCGAGCTGGCCAGCGGCAACAGCTCCGCGGTGCATGACGTCGTCTCCGACGTCGCGGACACCAGCCACAACGTGCTGGGCAACCTGCACCTCGGCGACGTCGCCACGGGCAACGACCTCCACATCGGGCACTGAGCCCCGAACCGGTCACCGGTGCCCGTCCCGCGGTCTGGGTGCGACCGCGGGACGGGCACCCGGTGTGCGCACGGGGAGTAAACCGGGGACACTCCTTCGCTGTGACCGCCCCCGCTTGGCTCGAAGTGCTCAACGAGACGATGGACGCGTGCCGCACGCACGGCCGCGCCGATCTCGCCGAGCGCCTGCGCAGACGCCGCGACGCCCCGCCGGGGCAGATCCGGCTCGGCGTGCTCGGCTTTCCCAAACAGGGCAAGGGTTACTTGCTCAACGCGGTGCTGAACGCGCCGGTGTGCGCGGTCGGCGACGCCCCGACCCCCGCCGTGCCGACCGAAATCGCCTACTCCGCCGAACCCGCCGCGACGCTGGTCGGCCGTTCCCTCGAACGGATCCCCGTCGCGGTCGAACGGCTCACCGGTGAACTCGGCGCCCGCCCCGCCGGCACGCTCAGCCGCGTCGAAGTCGGTGTGCCGCGCGAACTCCTGTCGGCCGGGCTCGTCCTCGTCGACACGCCGCCGGTCGGTGACCCGCGGTCACCGCGGACCGCCGCGGCCCTCGACCTGCTCGCCGAAGCGGACGCGGTGATCCTCGTCTCCGACGCGACCGCGCCGCTGAGCCCCGCCGAACTCGCGCTCGCCCGGCACGTGCGCACCTGGTGCCCGCACGTCCTGGTGGCGCTGACCAAGATCGACGCCTCCCCGGGCTGGCGCGCGGTGGCCGAGCGCAACCGCGCGATGCTCGCCGAGGCCGGCATCGACGCCCCCGTCCAGCCGGTTTCGGCCGTCGTCCGCCAAGCCGCCGCGAAGGCCGGTGACGCGGATCTCAACGCCCGCTCCGGTTTTCCCGAGCTGCTGAACTGGATCGCCGAACAGGCCGCGCGCCCGGCGGAGCAGTCCCGCGCGCTGCTGGCCGCCGTGGGCGTCCGGGCCGCCGCCACGGAACTGGTGGAGTCGCTGCGCGACCGCGTCGACACGGTCGCCCAAGACGCCGGGCTCGGGCAGGCCGCGCTGCTGCAGCGCGCGCAACGGCGTGCCGACGACCTGCGGCGGCAGAACACGAAGTGGCAGAACCTGCTTTCCGACGAGATCACCGATCTGCTGTCGGACGCCGAATACGACCTGCGCGAACGGACCCGCAAGATCGTCAACACCATCGACCGCACCTTCGACGAGGGCGACCCGGCGAAGGTCTGGGACGAATTCGCGCCGTGGCTGGACAACGCGCTGGCCGAAGCCGTCGACGTCAACTACACGTGGCTCGCCGACCGGGCGGAGTGGATCGCGCAAGCCGTCGCCGCGTGCTTCGGCGCGCAGTACGACCGCGCGCTGCCCGACCTCCGGCTCGACGGATCCGGCGTGGAGGGCCTCGACGACGTCCGGCGGCCGAAGATCGAGAAGTTCAAGGTGGGGCAGCAGGCCTTCACCGGCCTGCGCGGGTCGTACGGCGGCGTGCTGATGTTCGGCCTGGTCACCAGCCTCGCCGGGCTGCCGCTGATCAACCCCGTCTCGATCGGCGCCGGTGCGGCGTTCGCCGCGAAGACGATCAAGGACGAAGGCGGCATGCGGCTGCAGCGCCGTCAAGCCGTGGCCAAGCAGGCGGCGCAGCGGCACGTCGACGACGTGTTCATCCGCTTCAGCAAGGAATGCCGCGACTCGATCCGCCTCGTGCAGCGCCGGCTGCGCGACCACTTCACCGGGCTGGCCGAGGAACTCGCCGACGAGCTGACCCACGAGCGCGAGACGATCATGGCCGGCACCGCCGAACGCGAGCGCCGGACCGTCCACATCAGACGTGAGATCGACCGGCTGGCCGGCCTGCACCAGCGTGCGGGCGAGCTCGGCACGATCGCCGGACGGCAGCGGCGGGAGCTTTCGGCGTGACGCGGGACGTCCGCGACCTGCTGGCCGCCGCGGCCGGGCTCTACCGGGACGACCCGCGGGCTTCGGCGCTCCTGCACGACTGCCTGAACCGGCTGGAGCAGCCGTTGCGCGTCGCGTTCACCGGCGCGCCTTCGTCGGGCAAGTCGACGCTCGCCGCGGCGCTCGGCGAATGGCCGACGCGCGCGCTGCGCGACCTCGTGCTCCTCGACGACCCCGGCCCGGCCGACGACGTCCCGGACGCGACCGTCCGGCTGGTCCGCCACCTGGAGCCGGACGAACTCGCCGCCGCGCACCCGCCGGGCGGCTCGCCGTTCGCGCGGCAGAGCGCGGTCAACTCGGTGCTGGTGCTGTCCCGGGCCGACGAGGTGGGCGCGGGCCGCATCGACGCGTTGCTGACCGCGAAGCAGCTCGCGCGCCGCGCTTGGCGCGAAGACCCGCTGTGCACGGGGTTCCTGGGCGTGATCGCGGTGGCCGGCCAGCTGGCGTACGGCGGCCGGTCGTTGCGCGACGACGAGTTCGACCTCCTGGCCGCGTTCGCGGCCGTGCCGCGGGAGGAGCTGGAACGCCACGTGCTGTCGGTGGATTCGTTCACCGACCCGGCGTTCCCGGGTCCGATCCCGGTGGAGACGCGGCGGTCGCTGGTGGTGCGCTTCGGGATGTTCGGCGTCCGCCTGGCGCTGACGCTGATCCGCACCGGCTGCGACGACCGGGTCAAGCTGTCGGCGGAACTGGTGCGCCGCAGCGGGCTCGGCGAGCTGCGCGACACGCTCGCGGGCTGTTTCGTCGCGCGGGCGGAGGCGTTGAAGGCCCGCACGGCGGTGATTCGTCTCGAAGCGTTGCTGGCGGCCCAGCCCCGCCCGGGCGGCGACCGCCTGGTGTCCCGGGTGGAGCGCTTCGCGGCGGCCGCCCACGACTTCCGCGAGCTGCGCCTGATCGCGGACATCCGCGGCGGCCGGACGGCGTTGTCCGGCGACCCCGCGGAGGAGGCGGTCCGCCTGCTGGGCGCCCAGGGCACGGCCCCGGCCGACCGGCTGGGCCTGGAACCGGACGCGGACCCGGGCGAGATCTACGACGCGGGCCTGGACGCGTTGCGGCGCTGGCGTCACGAGGCGGAGCGCCCGGACCGCCCCCACGCGGAACGGACGGCGGCCCACGTCGTGGTGCGGTCGGCCGAGGGAATGCTGGCGCTGTTCGCCTAACGCACCGCGGTCGCTTCGATCTCCACGAGGTGCTCGGGGACGTCCAGCGCCGCGACGCCGATGAGCGTGGCCGGCGGTTTCGCGGTGGTGCCGACCTTCGCGGCACCCCGGGCGATGCCGTCGAGGAGGGCGGGCATCTTCGCGGGTGTCCAGTCGACGACGGAGAAGTTCAGCTTCGCCACGTCGTCGAAGGTGGCGCCGGCCGCGGCCAGTGCGGCGGCGACGTTGACGTAGCACTGCTCGACCTGCGCGGCCAGGTCGAGTTCCGTTTCCCAGGCGACCTGCCCGGCGACGAAGACGAGCTTCGTCCCCTCGGCGATCGCCACCTGGTGGTAGGGGTCGACCGCGGGCAGCTCGGGCGGGTTGACGAGGGTGACAGCCATCTTTCCTCCGTGGTCACTTGTGGTTACCCAGGAACCGTAGGAGAGTTTTGGTCCATGCGGAAGAAGGCACTTTTCGGTGACGGGGGAACCAGGTGGTGACCAAGCAGGACGCGGACCTTTCCCGCGCGGATTCGCTGGCGCGGGAGATCTTCTCCGACGTCGCCAACAAGTGGGCGTTCCTGATCATCGAGACGCTCGGCGAGCGCACCCTGCGGTTCAGCGAACTGCGGAACGAGGTCGAGGGCATCAGCCACAAGATGCTGACCCAGAACCTGCGCATGCTGGAGCGCAACGGGCTGGTCGAGCGCGAGGTGTTCCCGACCGTCCCGCCCCGGGTCGAGTACACGCTCACCGCGCCGGGGCAGGGGCTGCGGGCGACGGTCGACAGCATGTGCGGCTGGACCCAGCGCTACCTCGGCGACATCGAAACCGCCCGGCTCCGCTTCGACGGCTAGTACTGCAACGGCAGTTAGTGGTGTTGTGGTAGATCATCCTGGTGGTGGTCGATGTGGTGATGGATCAGCTGGACCGGGTGCATGAGCGGATTGCGGGCCGGTTCGCGCGGTCGGAACCTCGAGGTCGGGCGCGGGAGTATGTGTCTGGGCTGGTCGCGGGTCTGGAGCGGAAGAACGGGTGGACGCTGGCCGAGCAGGCCGGTGAGGTCTCGCCGGACGGGATGCAGCGGCTGCTGCGCTGGGCGGACTGGGACATCGACGGTGTCCGCGACGACGTTCGGGACTACGTGATCGAGCATCTCGGCGAACCCGGTGGCGTGCTGATCGTCGACGACACCGGGTTCCTGAAGAAAGGCACCCGGTCGGCCGGCGTGCAGCGGCAGTACTCCGGCACCGCCGGACGGATCGAGAACTGCCAGATCGGCACCTTCCTGGCCTATGCCGGTGCCGGCGGACATGCACTGATCGACCGGGAGCTCTATCTGCCCGAGCCGTGGATTGCCGACCAGGATCGGTGCCGGCGAGCAGGGATTCCGGCCGGGACCGAGTTCGAGACCAAACCCCGCCAAGCCATGGCGATGCTGGCACGGGCATTCGCCGCGAAGGTGCCGTTCACCTGGATCACCGCCGATGAGGCCTATGGGCAGGTCAAGTACCTGCGGTTGTGGCTGGAAGCCCACGACGCCGCGCACGTGCTGGCCACCAAGGTCAACGACACCCTGGTCTCCACCGGCGGTCGCGAAGCCCGCGCCGACGAACTGATCGCGCAGTTGCCCGCTCGGTCGTGGCGGCGGCTGTCGGTCGGTGCCGGGGCGCACGGGCCCCGCGAGTACGACTGGGCGCGGGTGCCGATCCGGATCGGCTGGCAGCCGGGACGTGGACACTGGCTGCTCGCCCGCCGCTCACTCTCAGACCCGACCGAGATCGCCTACTACGTCTGCTACGGACCTCGCCGTTCGAGCCTGCTGAACCTGGCCTGGATCGCCGGGACTCGCTGGCGGATCGAGGAGTGTTTCCAGCAAGCCAAGAACGAAGCCGGACTCGACCACTACCAGGTCCGGTCCTGGCGGGCTTGGTATGCCCACATCACCCTGGCCATGCTCGCTCACGCCTGGCTTGCGGTCTCCCGATCCCTTGTCGCAAAAGGGGAACCGGCGTCGCCGAGCCGGGCATGATCGGATTCACGCTACCGGAGATCAGGCGTCTGCTTATCAAGCTGGTGCTGCGTGTCGCCGACGCCGCCGACCACATCTGGGCCTGGTCCCGCTTCCGCCGTCGACGACAACACCAAGCTCGCCTCAGCCACTACAAACGACGAGGCTACCCACTCACCTAACTGCCGTTGCAGTACTAGGTCTCGTCTGACAAAAGTTTCGGCTGGATCGAGGATCTTCTTCCGGTCCGTACCGGTAAGCGCAGGCTTCCGTTTTCGGATGCGCGGGCGATGGTCGAGGAATCATCTACCGCTATCGGTGCTGGATCGCCTGGCGTGACGTGCCAGCGGTGTTCGGTCCGTGGCAGACGATCTGGACCTGGCATCGCCGGATGGCCGGCGACGGAACCTGGGACACCGTCCTGCGGCGCCTGCTCACCGACGCCGACGCAGCCGACCTCATCGATTGGTCGGTGTCGGTGGATTCCACGATCGCGCGGGCGCATCAGCACGCCACCAGCATCACCCGTCCCACAGGGGGCTGGGTCGAACTACACGGATCTGCTGACCGAGCCGCCTGAGCATGCGATCGGCCGTTCCCGCGGCGGGTGGAGCACCAAGGTGCACCATCTCGTCGACGGCAACGGCCGACCACTGGTCAGTCTGATCGGGCCCGGCCAGGCCGGGGACTCGTCGATGTTCCCGCACCTCATGCGGCACCTACGGATCCGCCGAGGCGGACGCGGCCGGGCTCGCACCCGCCTTCGACTCGGTCGACTGCCGAGGGCGCGATGTGATCCAACGACGGTTCAACTTGCTCAAACAGTGGCGCGGGGTGGCCACTCGCTACGACAAGCTCGCCATCGCCTATCGGTCAGCGGTCGTCCTCCACGCCGTGGTCACCTGGACAAAGGCATTGTCAGACATTAGCTAGGTCTCGTAAAGCCCGGCGATCGCCGTGGCCCGGTCGTGCAACGCGGTTCGCAACCACTGCGGTGCAAGGACTTCCGCGTCCACGCCGAGCTGCCACAGCGCCCACTCGGCGTGCCGCCGGTCCTGGAAGGCCAGCGAAAGCCGCACCCAGCCGCCGGTGCCGGCCGGCTCGGTGGCGGTCAGTGCGGTCGCCGTCAGCTCCTCCCGCCGGGCCGCGGCCACCCTCGCCAGCACGGTGACCTGCTCGCCGCCGGTGCGGAACCGCGTGCTGCGCTCCTGCCACGCCCGGTCCAGGTCGACGCGCTCCGGTCGCTGCGCGGGCTCGTCCAGCTCCTCGGCCGCGTGGATCCGGGACAGCCGGTAGGTGCGGTCCTCGCCGGACCGCGTGGCCAGCAGGTAACCCTGTTCGCGCACGGTGACCAGCCCGATCGGGTCCACCGTCCGCCACTTCGGCGGCTCGTCGACGGCCGCGTAGCGGATGCGCAGCCGGTGGCCGGCGAACACCGCGCGCCGGACCTCGGCCACGATCTCGTCGGGTACCTCCTCCGCGGCCGGCCGGCGGGCGAGGAGGTCGGTCGCCGGGTCGACGAGCAGCCGCTCGGCCACGCTCGCCGCGGTGTCGCGCTGGCTCTCGGGGAGTGCGTCGACCACCTTGAGCATCGCGGACGCCAGCGCCGAGCCGAGGCCGAACGCCGGGGCGCCGCGGCGGGAGCCGGCGATCAGCAGGGCGAGGGCCTCGTCGTGGGTCAGGCCGGTGAGCTCGGTCCGGAACCCCGGCAGCAGCGCGAAACCACCGTGCCGCCCGCGCTCGGCGTAGACCGGGACGCCCGCCGTGGACAGCGCCTCGATGTCGCGCAGCACCGTGCGGGTCGACACCTCCAGCTCGCGCGCCAGTGTGGCCGCGGACAGCCGGCCGTGCCGGCGCAGCAGCAGCACCAGGGACACCAGCCGGTCGGCGCGCACGCGGAAACCGTAGCCCAATACACGACACAGGATGTCGTGTATTGGTTGCGAGGCTCTTCGCACTGTCTACGAACGGATGGAGTGAAGTGGCTGTGGAACGAACGGCGGTCAACCCGTGGCCGTGGTCGGTCGCGCTGGGCTACCACCAGGGCGAACTCGTCACCGGGCCCGCCCGGACGCTGTACTGCGCCGGGCAGACCGCGATGAACGGCGACGGCGAACCCCAGCACGACGGCGACCTCGCGGCGCAGCTGGCGTTGAGCCTCGACAACCTCGAGGCGGTGCTCGGCGAGGGCGGGATGACGTTGGGCGACCTCGTCCGGCTGACCGTCTACACGACCGACGTCGACCTGCTCTTCCAGCACTACGGCGTGCTCGCGGGCCGGCTCGGTGCGGCCGGGGCCGCGCCCGCCACCACGATGCTCGGCGTGACGCGGTTGGCGATTCCCACGCTGCTGGTGGAGCTGGAAGGTACTGCTGTCGCGTGAAAAGCCGCCGGCCCGCCGGGTATTGACGCCCGGCGGGCCGCGGCGCACCATAGACCGGTCTATGGTCCAGCGCCGGCCGGAGGGAACCCGCCATGCCCCACGACGTCCGCCCCCGGGTCCGGCTGTTCGGCGAGCTCCTCGCGCACTGGGCGCGCGAACGTCCGGCGGACACCGCGCTGCGCTTCGGTGACCAGGCGTGGACCTGGGCGGAGTTGGACGAGCGCGTCCGGCGGCTCTCGGGTGCCCTCGCGGCCGCCGGGGTGGGCCGGGGCGACCGCGTCGCGTTCGTCGACAAGAACCACCCCGCCTGCCTGGAGACGACCTTCGCCGCGGCCGGGATCGGCGCCGCGAACGCCGTGGTCAACTGGCGGCTCTCCGGGGACGAACTCGCTTACGTGCTAGGGGATTCCGGCGCGAAGGTGGTCTTCGTCGGCGCCGAACTGCGGCCCGCGCTCGACGCGGTCCGCGACCGGCTGCCCGCGCTCGAACGCGTGGTCGTCGTCGGCGGGGACGAAGACGAGTACGAACCCTTCCTGGCTTCCGCGGAGCCGCACGCGGGGTCCGAAGTGGACCCCGGCGACGGCGTGCTCATCATGTACACCAGCGGCACCACCGGCTTCCCCAAGGGCGCGGTGCTGACCCACCGCGGCGTCATCGCCCACGGCCTCGCCGCCGGCACCGCGTTCCCGATCGGCCCGGGCGAGGTCAACCTCGTCGCGATGCCGCTGTTCCACGTCGGCGGCAGCTGCTACGCGGTTTCCGGGTTCCTCTACGGCGAACCGTCCTACCTGACCCGCGAACCGGACGCGGCTTCGCTGTTCGCCGCGCTGCGGGCCGGGATCACGCACGCGTTCCTCGTGCCCGCCGTCGTGGCCGGGATCGCGCAGGCCGGCGAAGACGCGCTCAAGGCGTTCTCCCGGTTGAAGTACCTCTGCTACGGCGCTTCGCCGATGCCGCTCCCGTTGCTGCGCACCGTGCTCGCCGCCTGGCCGGACGTGAAGTTCGCGCAGGTGTACGGCATGACCGAGCTGTCCGGCGCGGTCACCGCCTTGGACCCGGAGGCGCACCGCGACACGTCCCGGCCCGAACGGCTGGCTTCCGCGGGCACCGCACTGTCCGGAGTGGACATCCGGATCGTCGACCCGGTGACCCTCGAGGACGCCGCGACCGGTGAGGTCTGGATCCGCACCGAGCAGCGGATGGCGGGCTACCTCGGCAAGCCCGAGGCGACCGCCGAGACCATCGTGGACGGCTGGGTGCGCACCGGCGACGTCGGGCGCCTGGACGACGGCGGGTTCCTGTTCCTCGAGGACCGCGTCAAGGACATGATCATCACCGGCGGCGAGAACGTCTACTCGCCCGAGGTCGAGCGCGTGGTGGCGGAGTTCCCCGGCGTCGCCGAGGTGGCCGTGATCGGCGTCCCGGACGAGCGGTGGGGTGAGCAGGTCAAGGCCGTCGTGGCCGGCGACCAGCTCGACGCCGACAAGCTCATGGAGTTCTGCCGCGAGCGCCTGGCGCACTACAAGTGCCCGCGCAGCGTCGACGTCGTGGAAGCGCTGCCGCGCAACGCGACCGGCAAGATCCTCAAGCGCTCGCTGCGCGAACCGTACTGGCGGGACCGGGACCGGAACGTCTGATGCCCCCGGTGACGCGGGACGCGTACTTCGCGGCCGCATTGGACGTGCTGGCGGAGCACGGGTTCACCGAGCTGAACGTCGGCCGGCTGTGCCGCGGCCTCGGCGTCACGAGCGGGTCGTTCTACCACCACTTCGGCGGCTGGCCGGGGTTCGTCGAGCAGCTGCTGGACCACTGGGAGAACCGGCAGGTGCGCATCCTGCGCGAAGGGAACTTCGGCAGCGGCGGTCCGTCGGCCGACTTCGCCGCGCTGATGGACCTGACGCTCGGGCTGCCGCACGAGGCCGAAGCCGCCATCCGGGCGTGGGCGGCGAACGACGAAACCGTGCGGGCGGCGCAGAAACGCGTCGACTCCGCGCGGGTGCGCACGGTCGGCAAGGCGGTCAAGGGCATCGTCGGCGACGGCGACCTCGCGCGGACGCTGACGTCGCTGGGCATGGCGATGCTGGTGGGTCACCAGCAGCTGGCATCGGCGGGGGAGCACAGCGAGCTGGCCACCCTGCTGGCGGAGTACACGCGGCTGGTGCACGCCCGCGCCTCGTGAGTGTTCAGGGCGGGTGGAACCGCCCTGACACTCACGAGACGTTACCGAGTACCCGGGTGACGGCTATCTCCAGGACCACCCGCTGGGGGTTGGGCTTGGGCTGGCGGTAGCGGGCGGCGTAGCGGTTTTCCGCGTCGCGCACCGACTCCGGGTCGTCGCGCAGCACCGCTCGACCCTCCAAAGTGGACCACTTCGGGCCGTCCAGCTGGCAGGCCGCGACGGGGACGCCGTCGGCGCCCGCGGCCCGGATCAGCCGCGCCTTGACCGAGGAGGCGAACGTGATCACGCGGGCGAGACCGGCGTCGAAGTCCACGGTGACGCCGACCGCGACGACGTGCGGCGTGCCGTCGGGCCGGACCGTGGTGAGGGTGGCCAGCCGGCGTTCGGTCCAGAACGTGCGGAAGTCGGGGCCGCGGTCGTCGAGCTTCATGGGACCCACGCTAGTCCGTCCGGGTGCCGGGGTCCTGGTGAGACCACTCACGGTCATAGTAAGGAAAGTTTCCTAACAGTCTTGACCAGGTCTTGAACCTTCTGGCACGCTCACATCGCCCTCGCCGCAGCCAACGATGTCTTTACGGAGGAGCGATGAAGAAGATCGTCCGGGCGGTGGTGGCTTCGGCCGCGCTGGCCGCCGGGCTGCTGAGCGTGCCGACGACCGCGTCCGCGGCGGGCACCCCGTACGTGCCGGGCACGCTGCGGCCGTCCGTCTCGCAGGCCACCCAGGATGCCGCGCTGCAGAAGTACTACGACTTCTGGAAGAAGAACTTCCTCACGAACAAGTGCGGCAGCGGCACCTACGCCGTGCTGTCGAAGGACGCCGACCACTCGTTCGTCGCCGAGGGCGAGGGCTACGGCCTGACGATCTCGGCGATGATGGCGGACAAGGACACGCAGGCGCGCTCGATCGTCGACGGGATCCTGAAGTTCGTGAAGGCCCACCCGTCGGTCAACAACAAGGACCTGCACGCGGCCGAGCAGGACGCGAACTGCAAGAGCGTCAACGGCAGCGACTCGGCCACCGACGGCGACCTCGAAATCGCGTACGGCCTGCTGATCGCCGACAAGAAGTGGGGCAGCACGGGCTCGGTCAACTACAAGGCCGAAGCTGTCCGGATCATCAACGCCATCAAGAAGTCCGAGGTCAATGGCACCACGAAGTTCACGCTGCTCGGCGACTGGGGCAACGACGCGGAGTACAAGAACAGCTCGCGCTCGTCGGACTGGATGCCCGGGCACCTGCGGGCGTTTGCCACGGCCACCGGCGACAGCTTCTGGACGTCGGTCCGGACCCGGTCGGAGACCGCGGTGAGCCAGCTGCAGTCGCAGTACGCGCCGAACACGGGCCTGCTGCCGGACTTCGTGGTCAACACGAACTCGACCCCGAAGCCGGCGCCGGCGGAGTTCCTGGAAGGCCCGTACGACGGCAAGTACAGCTGGAACGCGTGCCGTGACCCGTGGCGCCTCGGCGTCGACGCGATCACGGCCCCGAACAGCGCCGCGGCCGCGCAGGTCCGCAAGATGACGACGTGGATCAAGTCCGCCACGGGCAGCGACCCGGCGAAGATCCAGAGCGGCTACTCGCTGTCGGGCTCGAAGACCGAAAGCGGCCAGCACCCGTGCTTCACGGCGCCGTTCGCGGTGGCGGCGATGGCGGACCCGGGCAGCCAGGCGTGGCTGGACAAGCTGTGGACGGCGGTCTCGTCGTGGTCCCCGGACGCGACGGACTACTACGGCACGGGCATTACGATCCAGGTCCTGCTCATCCTGAGCGGCAACTACGTGGCAGCTTGACCCGGCGCGCCGGCCGTTCCGCCCCGAATTTCGGGTGCGGAGCGGCCGGTACGTGCGTGAAACTGGCGCCATGAGCAGTCAGCCGCGCAGCGTCGAGGAGCTGACCCGCGCCCTCGACGCGGGTCAGCGGTTCAAGTACCTCTGCTTCTGGGGCCATCGCCCGCCTCGCGGCGGCGGAGTCGGCTCCGGGTGCTTCAGCCAGTGGTGGCCGGCGCCGTTCGTACTCGACGACGTCCGGTTCGCCACCGCCGAGCACTACATGATGTGGCGCAAGGCGCTGCTCTTCGGCGACGAGGAGGTGGCCGCGCGGGTGCTGACCGCGGTGCACCCGAAGCAGGCCAAGGACTTCGGCCGCCAGGTGCGCCGGTTCGACGAAGCGGCTTGGGTCGCCCACCGCCGGGAAATCGTGGTGGCGGGCAACGCCGCCAAGTTCGCGCAGCACCCGGAACTCGGGGACTACCTGGCCGGGACCGGCGAGCGGGTGCTCGTCGAGGCGAGCCCGGTCGACCGGGTCTGGGGGATCGGCCTGGCGGCGGACGACCCGCGGGCCGAAAAGCCGCGGGCCTGGCGGGGGCTCAACCTGCTCGGCTTCGCCCTCGCCGACGTCCGGGCTCAGCTCGGTTCGCGCAGCGGCAGCCCGGCCGCGCGGTAGATCTCGTCGAGCACCGTCATCGTCTCCACCGCGTCCGCCGCCGACGTCTTCACCGGGGCACCTTCCAGGACCGCCGCCGCGAACGCGTCCAGCTGGTAGGCGTACGACGCGCGGCGCGGGAACTTCTCCGTGCGCCGCGTACCGGCGACGTCGACCCGGAACCGGTGGTACGCCTGGGGCGCCACCGGGTTGAACACCGCGATCGACCCCTTCGAGCCGATCACCTTCGCGCTGAGCCGCAGCAGCGAAGACGACCACAGCGAGCACGTCACCCGGCCCGTGTGACCCGACGGGAAGCGCAGCTCCGCCGTCATCGCCCGGTCGACCCGCGGGGACCGCAGGCGAGCCGAAGCCGAGACCACCGACGGGGTCCCGACGCCGCCGAAGATCCGGGCCATGTGGACCGCGTAGCAGCCCGCGTCCATCGTCGCGCCGCCCGCCAGCGCGTAGTCGTAGCGGATGTCCGAGAACTTCGGCAGGGGGAAGCACACCGCCGTCTCGACGCGCGCCAGCTCGCCCAGCTCGCCGGACGCCACGATCTCCTCCACCCGCAGCGCCAGCGGGTGATAGCGGTAGTGGAACGCCTCCATCACGACGCGGTCCGACGAAGAAGCCAGCGAAGCGATCTCCCGGGCCTCCGCCGCGTTCGCCGTGAACGGCTTCTCGCACAGCACGTGCTTGCCCGCCTCCAGCGCCGCCCGCGTCCACCGGCCGTGCAGGCCGTTGGGGAGCGGGTTGTAGACGGCGTCGATGTCCGGATCGGCCAGCAGGTCCTCGTACGACCCGTGCGCCCGCGGGATCCCGTGGCGGGCCGCAAACGCTTGCGCGCGCTCGAGCGAACGCGCCGCGACGGCGCCGACCGTGACCGAGGAGTGCGAAGAAGCGGGCTTGACCAGGGCGGTGGGGGCGATTCGGGCCGCACCCAGGATGCCGATCCGCAGGCTCATCCGCGCAAGTTAGCACCGGACCAGATTTCAACAGCCAGTTGACCTCTTCAACAACGAGTTGTACCGTTCCGGCCAGCCGAACAGTGGAGGTCCGCTATGTCCCGTTCACGTGCCGCGCAGGCGGTGTTGCTCGCGAGCCTGGCCGTCCTGGTGACCGCCTGCGGTGGGGGTCCGGACGGCGCGGGCGGGACGTCGCAAGCCGCCGGCGCGCCCGCGTCCGGCATCCCGGACACCGCCGCGATCGTCCAGGGCGTGCAGAAGGACGCGCAGCTCAACGCCGCCCTGCCGGACAACGTCAAGCAGGCGGGCGTGCTGCACCTGGCGTCGAACCTGCAGTCCGCGCCCAACAACTTCTACGCCGCCGACGGCAAGACCCCGGTCGGCTACGAGGTCGACCTCGCCAAGGCGGTCGCCGCCAAGCTCGGCGTCACCGTGACCCACCAGGACATGGCGTTCGGCTCGCTGATCACCAGCCTCCAGTCCGGCCGCATCGACCTGACGATGGCCGGCATGAACGACACCAAGGCCCGCCAGGCGCAGATCGACTTCGTCGACTACTTCACCTCGGGCATCACGATCATGACCCGCAAGGGCAACCCGGACGGCATCACCGGCCCGGACGCCCTGTGCGGCAAGAACGTCGCCGTCGTGCAGGGCACCAGCCACCAGAAGTTCGCCGAGGCGCAGAGCGCCAAGTGCACGTCGGCGGGCAAGCCCGCGGTGAACGTCACCGCGACCGACAGCGACAACCAGAACCAGAACCAGCTGCGCACCGGTCGCGTCGCCGCGATCCTCAACGACCTGCCCAGCGCCGTGTACATCTCGCGCACCGCGGGCGAGGGTAAGTTCTTCGAGGTCGTCCCGGGCGAGCCGATCGAGGGCGGGCCGTACGGCATCGGCGTCACCAAGGCGAACGCGCCGCTGCGCGACTCCGTGCAGAAGGCGCTGCAGGCCCTGATCGCCGACGGCACCTACGGCAAGATCCTGCAGGCGTGGGGTGTCGAGCAGGGCGCGATCAAGGAGGCCGCGGTCAATGGCGGGTCCTGAGCCACTGCCCATCGTCCGGCTCCGGCACTGGGGCCGCTGGGTCGCCGCCGCGATCATCCTCGCGCTGCTCGTGCTGCTGGGCATCGCGCTCGGCAACGCGCAGATCGAGTGGAACCAGGTCCCGGACTTCGTCTTCTACAAGGTGATGGCGACCGGCCTGCTCAACACCGTCGTGCTGGCGGTGCTGTCCCAGGCCGTCGCGATCGTGCTCGGCATCGTCATCGCCCTGCTGCGCCGCAGCGCCAACCCGGTCGCCCGGTGGTTCGCCGCCGGGTACATCTGGATCTTCCGCGGGCTGCCGGTGCTGCTGCAGATCCTGCTCTGGTACAATCTGGCGCTCGTCTTCCCGGTCATCGACATCCCTTTCCTGGTCCACGAGCAGACGAATGTGCTGATCAGCGCGTTCACCGCCGCGTTCCTCGGCCTGGCGCTCAACGAAAGCGCGTACATGGCCGAAATCGTGCGGGCGGGCCTGAACAGCGTCGACAGCGGGCAGACGGAAGCGGCGAAGTCGATCGGCATGACGCCGGCCGCCGCGCTGCGCCGGGTCGTGCTGCCCCAGGCCATGCGCGTGATCATCCCGCCGACCGGCAACGACTTCATCAACATGCTCAAGGGCACGTCGATGGCGTCGGTGATCGGCGTGACCGAGCTGATCCACGCGGCCAACAACATCTCGTCCAACAACCTGCTGGTGATGGAGACGCTGCTGGCCGCGGCCGTCTGGTACATGGTCGTGGTGACCGTCGCCGGCGTCGGCCAGCACTACCTGGAACGCTCGTTCGGGCAGGCCGACCGCGGGCCCCTGTCCCGCGCCGGCAAGGCGTTGCGCGGCGTGCCGCTGGTGAGGAGTGCCCGTGTCTGAGCCGCTGCTGCGCGCCGTCGGCGTCAAGAAGTCCTACGGCCACACCGAAGTCCTCGGCGGCATCGACCTCGAAGTCCACAAGGGACAGGTCGTCTGCCTGCTCGGGCCGTCCGGCGCCGGGAAGAGCACGTTCCTGCGCTGCATCAACCACCTGGAGACGATCGACGCCGGCCAGATCTGGGTCGACGGGGAGCCGATCGGCTTCCGGCAGCGCGGCGGGAAGCTGTACGAACTGCGCGAGCGCGACGTCGCCCGCCAGCGCCGGGACATCGGCATGGTGTTCCAGCGGTTCAACCTCTTCGCCCACCGGACCGCGCTGGAGAACGTCGTCGAGGGCCCGGTCCGGGTGCTCGGCCTCAAGCCGGACGACGCCCGGGAGCAGGGGCTCGAGCTGCTCGACCGCGTCGGGCTCGGGCACCGCGGTGACGCCTACCCGGCGCAGCTGTCCGGCGGGCAGCAGCAGCGGGTGGCGATCGCGCGGTCGCTGGCGATGAAACCGAAGCTGATGCTGTTCGACGAGCCGACGTCGGCGCTGGACCCGGAGCTGGTCGGCGAGGTGCTGGAAGTGATGAGTACGTTGGCGGGGGAGGGGATGACGATGGTCGTCGTGACGCACGAGATGAGCTTCGCCGCGGAGGCCGCCGACGAGGTGGTGTTCCTGGCCGACGGCGCCGTCGTCGAGACCGGGCCGCCGTCGGAGGTGCTGAGCGCGCCGAAGCACGAGCGGACCCGGCAGTTCCTGGCGAGGATCCTCGCGTGACGCGGATTTCGCCCCGGTACCTGCTCCAGTTCGACGAGCCCGCCGGCTACCTCGACTTCGCCCGCTTCGGCCCGCCGTCGCACGCGGTGCTCGACACCACGGCCGCGCTGCTCGACCAGGCCACCACGGCCGGTCCGTCCACTGTGGACGAGCTGATGCGGCAGGAGGTCCGCGCCAAGGCCGCCGCCGCGCGGCTGTCCGGTTCGGACACCGACCACACCGTGCTGCTGCCCCACACGAGTCTCGGGTTGTTCCAGGCCGCGTTCCACAGCTCGGGCGAGGTGCTGGTGTCGGCGTCGGAGTTCCCGGCCAACACCTATCCGTGGGCCCGCGCCGAGCAGGCCGGCCGGCTGCGCGTGCGCCGGTTGACCAGCGGTTACGTGACGCCGGAGCGGGTCGCGGAAGCGCTGACGCCGGAGATCACCACGGTCAGCGTCTCCGCGGTCGACTTCCGCACCGGTTTCCGCGCCGACCTGGCCGCGCTGCGCGACGTCGTCGGCGACCGGCTGCTGGTCGTCGACGGCATCCAGGGCTTCGGCGTGATCGAGGCGCCGTGGGAGGTCGCCGACGTGCTGGTCGTCGGCGGGCAGAAGTGGCTGCGCGCGGGCTGGGGCACCGGCTTCGCGGTGCTGAGCGACAACGCGCTGGAGCGGATGGACCCCGTGCTGTCCGGCTGGACCGGCGCGCGCGACCCCGGCCTGTTCGACGACGAGATCCACGCGCCCGACGGCACCGCGCAGGCGTGGTCGATCTCCAACCTCAGCCCGATCACCTCCGGCGCGTTCGCCGAGGCGCTCGAGCTGGTCGAGGACGCCGGGGTGGCCGCCATCGCGGCGCGGATCGCCGAGCGGATCACCTCGTTCGAGGAGGTGCTGGCCTCGTGCGGCGCCGAGGTGGTGTCGGCGGTGGACCGGCGGGCCGGGATCCTCGCGTTCACGCTGCCCGGCCACCCCGCCGAGCAGGTCGGCGCGGCGCTGGCCAACGCCGGGATAGCGGCGACCGTGCGGCCCGAACACGTCCGGTTGTCGCCGCACGCGTCGACGCCGGCGGCCGCGGCGGACCTGCTGCGGTCCGCGCTGGAGACGTTGACGGCGCCGCGGGAGCCCCTGGTCGTGCCGGCCGCGGGCGCGACCACGCACGAGGTGCTCACCGCGCTGGTGCCGGCGATCCCGGGGCTGGCGGCGATGCTCGGACCGGGCAACGAGGTGCTGCTGCACGACCTGAGCCGGCTGCCGGACTCGATCGTCGCGATCGCGGGTGACCTGACCGGCCGCAGCGTCGGCGGCCCGATGACCGACCTGCTGCTCGGCCTGGTCCGCCGTGGCACCACGCAGGACCTGACGAACTACCGCACGCACGGCCCGGACGGGCGGCCGATCCGCTCGTCGACGCTGTTCCTGCGCGACGCCGACGGGGTGGCGGTCGGCTGCCTGTGCGTCAACAGCGTCGACGCGTCGGCTTCGGCCGGCGGCAACGGCGAGCCGGAGACTTTCCCACCGGACGTCGACAGCCTGCAGCGGTTCCTCGTCGACCGGGCGGTCACCAAGGCCGG
Organism: Amycolatopsis sp. FBCC-B4732; assembly: GCF_023008405.1. Classification (NCBI taxonomy): domain Bacteria; kingdom Bacillati; phylum Actinomycetota; class Actinomycetes; order Pseudonocardiales; family Pseudonocardiaceae; genus Amycolatopsis; species Amycolatopsis sp. FBCC-B4732. Next base: position 6,638,522 of record NZ_CP095376.1, on the reverse strand, counting down.
CATCCCGGTGGACCTGATGAAGAAGCGGCACAAGGCGGCGGTGGTGCGCGAACTCGACGAGGCCGGTTATTTCCTCATCAAGGACGCGGTGGACCACCTGGCCGGGCGGCTCGACGTCACGCGCTACACGATCTACAACTACCTCAACGAAATCCGCGCCTGACGCTGCCCGAACGGACCTTGTTTCCGCGGTTGCCCGGGGCGCACCATGGCGCGCATGACCGAACCGGACACCCGGGCGCTGGTGCGGCTGGAAGCGGAGGGCGGCGCCGACGAGGAGGAACTCGACCGGCTCGCCCGCCGGCTGCGCGCCGAGCTGGGCGAGCTGGACGTGGACCTGCGGGCCACGCCCGGCGAGCTCCCGCCGGGCGCGAAAGCGGCGGACCCGGTGACGATCGGCTCGCTGGTGGTGGCCTTCAGCGCGGCGGGCGGCGTGTTCCCGGGGCTGGTGGAGACGCTGAAGGAGTGGCTCGGCCGCCAGGCGGGCAAGCACCGCATCAAGGTGACGATCGACGGCGACACGGTGGAACTGGAGCGGGCGACGTCGGCGGAGCGGCAGGAGCTGATCGACGCCTTCGTCCGGCGCCATGCCTAGCCGGCACGCTCTGCTGATCGCGACCGAGACGTACGCAGACCCGGCCCTGCGCCGCCTGACCGCGCCGGGCGGCGACGCTCGAGAGTTGGCGGCGGTGCTGAGCGACCCGGCGGTGGCGGGGTTCGAGGTGACGACCTTGGTCGACCGGCCCCACCACGTGGTGGGCGAAGCAGTCGGCGAATTCTACCGCGACCGCCACCGCGACGAGCTGACGTTGCTGTACTTCACCGGCCACGGCGTCAAGGACGACGACGGCAGTCTGTACCTCGCGATGGCGAACACCCGTCGGGACAGCCTGATGTTCACGGCGCTGGCGGCGGAGCTGATCGACCGTGCGATGGCGGGCTGCGCTTCGCGGCAGAAGGTACTGATACTGGACTGCTGCTACAGCGGCGCATTCCCGGCCGGGAAATTGACGAAGGCGGGCACGGACGTGCACACGCTGGAGCGGTTTCAAGGTCGCGGCCGTGCGGTGCTGACAGCGTCCGACGCGACGCAGTATTCCTTCGAGGGCGACGCGGTGGTGGGTTCGGCGGCTCGGTCGGTGTTCACCCGGCACCTGGTGGCGGGCCTGCGCGACGGCAGCGCGGACCTGGACGGTGACGGGGACGTCACGGTCGACGAGCTGTACAGCTACGTCCACGAGCGGGTGGTGGCGGAGATGCCGCGGCAGCGCCCGAAGCACCAGTCCGATGTGGAGGGCCGGATCGTGCTGGCGCGCAACCCGCGGTGGACGCTGCCGGAGTACCTGCGGCACGGGCTGGCGAGCCCGATCGCTTCGGACCGGTTGAACGCGTTGGAGGGGTTGAAGCGGCTGCACCGGGTCGGGAACGACCTGGTGCGCGAACGAACGGCGGCGGAGATCCGGCGGCTGGCGGAAGACGACAGCCGTCAAGTCAGCACGGCCGCGGGAACTTGGCTCGCCGGGCACGCGCGAGGAGCCGTGCCGGTGGTTTCCTCCGAACCGCGGCCAGTGCACGAGAAGGCCCGAGAACCCGAGTCCGCGGCGGATGTGGAGCAGCCCGCCCGGGAAGCGGCGAGTCGGTCGCGGGCCACCGGCAACGCCCAGCTGCCGGTCGGCCTGGCACCTCGCCGTGCTTCGGAGCCCGGTCCCGGGAAGGAACCCGGAACCGGCCGGGAGGTACGTATCGCCTTCGCTGTGCTCTTCCTTCTCGCGCTGGTTCTCCTCCTGATCGGGATCCTGCAAAGCCACGGGTAGTCACTTGGCACAGGAACAACCGGCGGACGCCGGGCGCACCCGATTTCCACCTTTAGTAGGGCCCTGCCCTTCAGGCCCTGCCCGAAAAGCGCGGGCGGGACTAGGGTTCACCCGCCCGAAGTCGCAGGGGAAAGGGAGAAAACAGTGAGACGTAGCGTTTTCGCCGTGGTCGCGGCCGCCGCGGTGGCGTCGGCTCTCGTGGCCGCGCCGGCCGCGGATGCCGCGCCGGCGAAGGAAGCGTCGATCGCCTGGGGTGCGTGCACCGATCCGACGCTCGTCGCCGCCGGGGCCGAGTGCGGGTTCCTGGGGGTGCCACTCGACTACCGGAAGCCGGCCGGAGAGCAGGTGCAGCTCGCCGTCAGCCGCGTCAAGCACAAGGTCGCCGACGCGCAGTACCAGGGCGTCATGCTCACCAACCCGGGCGGGCCCGGCGGGTCCGGCCTGCTGCTGGCCACCCGCGGGCCGCGCGTGCCCAACCACGCCGGGGACGCCTACGACTGGGTCGGCTTCGACCCGCGCGGCGTCGGTTCCAGCAAGCCCGCGCTGAGCTGCGACCCGAACTACATGGACTACAACCGTCCCCAGTACGTGCCGTTCACCCCGCAGCTGGAGAAGACCTGGCTGGACCGCTCCAAGGGGTATGCCGAGGCCTGCGCGAAGAACAACTCCAAGGCCCTCCTCGAGAACATGAAGACGACGGACACGGTCCAGGACATGGACTCGATCCGGAAGGCGCTCGGCCAGAAGCAGCTGAACTTCTACGGCTACTCCTACGGCACCTACCTCGGCCAGGTGTACGGCTCGCTGTACCCGCAGAACGTCCGCCGCATGGTGCTCGACTCGACCGTCGACCCGCGGGGCGTCTGGTACGGCGACAACCTCAACCAGGACGTCGCGTTCGACAAGAACATCCTCATCTGGTTCGGCTGGCTCGCCCAGCACGACGACGTCTACCACCTCGGCAAGACGCAGTCCGCGGTGCAGCGCGTGGTCAACGAGCAGCTGCTCAAGGCGCAGTTCACCCCGGCCGGCGGTGTGATCGGCCCGGACGAGATCCTCGACGTCATCCAGCAGGCCAGCTACTACCAGCTGCGGTGGACGCTGCTGGGCGACGCGCTGTCCCGGTTCGTCAACAACGGTGACTGGCAGAACTGGAAGACGCTGTTCGAGGCCTTCGGCGGCCGCGGCGACGACAACGGCTACGCGGTCTACCTCGCCGTCCAGTGCACCGACGTCCAGTGGCCGCAGAGCTGGAACCAGTGGAAGCGCGACAACTGGCGGACCTTCACCAAGGCGCCGTACTTCACCTGGCAGAACGCCTGGTTCAACGCGCCCTGCCTGTACTGGCCGGCGAAGGCCGGGAAGCCGGCCAAGATCGACGGCCGCGGCGTGCAGAGCGTCCTGATGATCGATGAGACGCTCGACGCGGCGACGCCGTTCGAGGGCAGCCTCGAGGTCCGCAGCCGGTTCCCGGGCGCTTCGCTGATCTCGGAGCCGGGCGGCACCAGCCACGCGATCACCCCGCGCGGCAACGCGTGCGTCGACACCAAGATCGCCGACTACCTGGCGACGGGCGCGCTCCCGGTCCGCAAGCCGGGCCGCACGGCCGACGTCGAGTGCGCCCCGCTGCCGCAGCCGACGCCGCCGGCGCCGACCGCGGCCAAGGCCGATGTCGCGGCGACGCAAGGCTTGGTCGCCGGACGGTTCACCGGCTGACCTGCGAAAACCCGAAAAAAACGGGGTGTCGGGCACAGTGCCCGGCACCCCGTTTTTCGTGCTTTCCGGCGCCGGGGGCTTTGAAGGCGCGTGGACTTTGTGTTACAAAGTGCGGGTCAGGTTTGAAACGCAAAGTCCACGAAAGGAGGACGCCATGACTGGGGGACCGGCGTTCGCGCTCAACGGCCTCACCAAGAGGTTCGGCCGGGTCACGGCGGTCGGCGGCGTGACCGTCGAGGTCGCGCGCGGCGAGGTCGTCGCGCTGCTCGGGCCGAACGGCGCGGGCAAGTCGACCACCGTCGACATGCTGCTCGGGCTGACCAGGCCGGACGCGGGGGAGGTGATCGTCGCGGGTGGCAGCCCGCGCGAAGCCGTCGACCGGGGGCTGGTCGGCGCGATGATGCAGAACGGCGCGCTGCTGCCGGACGTCACGGTCGGCGAGATCGTCGACCTGGTCGTCTCCACGCACGAGAAGCCGCTGCCCGCGGCCGAGGTGCTCGCCCGCGCCGGCCTGACGGACCTCGTCAAACGCCGCTGCGGCAAGCTTTCCGGCGGCGAACGGCAGCGCGTCCGGTTCGCGCTCGCGCTGGCCGGCGACCCGCAGCTGCTCGTGCTCGACGAGCCGACCGCCGCGATGGACGTCGACGGCAGGCGCGCGTTCTGGGCGGCCATCCGCGAGTTCGCCGCGACCGGCCGGACCGTGCTGTTCGCGACGCACTACCTGGCCGAGGCCGAGGACTACGCCGACCGCGTGGTGCTGATGCGCCACGGCGCCGTCGTCGCCGACGGCCCGGTCGCCGAGGTCCGGGCCGCGGTGTCCGGCCGCGTGCTCAAGGCCGTCGTGCCCGAGGCCACCGAAGCCGGCTTGGCCGTGCTGCCCGGCGTCACCAGCGTCCAGCTGCGCGCGGGCCGCGCCGAGCTGGCCTGCGCCGACTCCGACGCCGCCATCCGCGCCCTGCTCGCCGCGCACCCGCTGGCGTCCGACATCGAGATCACCGCGCTGGGCCTCGAAGAGGCTTTCCTGGCGCTCACCGCCGAGGAGGCCGCCGCGTGAACACCACTTACCTGACCCTCGAGATCAAGCGGATCGTCCGCAGCCCGCAGTTCACGATCTTCACCATCGGCATGCCGGTGGCCATGTACCTGCTCTTCGGGGCCATCTTCGGCGACTACGTCCTGGACAACGGCCTGCACTCGAGCACGCAGACGATGATCGGCATGGCCGCGTACGGCGCCAGCGGCGGCGCCCTGTTCACCGGCACCCGGGTGGCGCAGGAACGCACGGACGGCTGGCAGCGCCAGCTCCGCCTGACGCCGATGCGCGGCCCCGGCTACCTCGCCGTCAAGGTCGCGTCGGCGATGGCCGTCGCCCTGCCGGTGCTGCTGGCGATCTTCTTCGTCGGCTTCCTGCGGGGGGAACCGCTCACCGCCGCCGAATGGGGCCGTCAGCTGGTGTTCCTGTGGGCGGCGACGCTCCCGTTCGCCGTCCTCGGCCTGGCCATCGGCCTGTTCGGCAAGGGCGACACGGTCGGCGCGGTCACCGGCGCGCTGATGATGCCGCTCGGCATGCTCGGCGGCCTGTGGATCCCGCTGGAGATCCTGCCCGGCTGGATGGCGACGGTGGCGCACTTCGTGCCGACGTACTGGCTGCGCCGGGTCGGCCTCGACCCGCTGACGCACGCGTCCGGGACGTGGGTCGCGGTGCTCGTGCTGGCGGGGTGGCTCGTGCTCCCGGCACTGGTGGTCGTGCGCCGCTTCCGGCTGGACACGGCCAGGCTCTGAGTGCGTGGTGTCAATCCGGCCAGAAGCAGGCCACCCCCGAGCGGTACGTGCCCGTTGGCACGGGCCGATTCGGCCGTGGCTGTGGCCGGATTGGCAACGAATGGCACAGTAGCTTCCGTGCAACGTACGGGAGGAGGGCGGACCGGGTGGAAGACGAGCCGATGTCGGCCGAGGAGTCGCTGAACCTGATCGCTCAGCAGTCCCGGCGGAACCAGCGCGAATTCGGCGGGGGCCCGGCGCGGATGCTCGCGGCCTGGGCCTTCGCCTGGATCGTCGGCTGGGGGTTCACCTACCTCACCACGCGGTCCTGGGTGGCGGTGCCCGGCTGGGTCGCCGGCGCCATCGTCGTCCCCGTGCTGTTCCTCTGCGCCATGGCCTACACGACGTACGCCAGCATCCGCACCGGGCGCGGCATCCGCGGGCCGTCCCGCACGGTCGGCGCGATGTACGGCTACGGCTGGGCGCTCGCCTCGATCGGGCTGATGGTCGTCGACATCCGGATCACGCAGTTCCAGGTGCTCTCGGCCGACCAGGTGTCGCTGCTGTGGTCGGGCACCTGGCTGCTGATCACCGGCGTGATGTACCTGGCGGGCGGCATGGTCTGGCAGGACAAGCTGATGTACGGCCTCGGCGCGTGGGTGATCGTGTCGGCGGCGCTGAGCGTGCTCGTGGGCTACCCGCACAACTTCCTCGTGCTCACGGTGTGCGGCGGTGGCGGGTTCCTGCTCGCCTCGATCGTGTACTTCGTCCGCGAGAAGCGCCGATGAGCGAACTCCCCCAGCTCGACCCCGTCATCCACGCCCAGGCCCGGCTGCGGGTCACCGTCGCGCTCGCCGGCCTGCGCTCCGGCGACCAGATCACTTTCCCGCGGCTGCAGCAGCTGCTGGACATGACGGCCGGCAACCTCTCGACGCACCTGCGCAAGCTCGAGGACGCCGAGTACGTCGAGATCACCAAGGCGTTCGAGCACCGCACGCCGGTCACGCTGGTCCGGCTGACCGGCCGTGGGCGGGCCGCGTTCGAGAGCTACACCCAGGCGCTCCACCAGCTGCTGGACGCCACCGGCGAGGACTGACGTGGCTCGCTGGGTGATCCACCTCGACCTGGACGCCTTCTACGCCTCGGCCGAGCAGCTCACCCGCCCGACGCTGGCCGGGCGCCCGGTGCTCGTCGGCGGCCTCGGCCCCCGCGGGGTCGTCGCCGGTGCCAGCTACGAGTCCCGCGCGTTCGGCATCAAGTCGGCGATGCCGATGGCCCAGGCGCGGCGGCTGCTGCCGGCGAACGGCGTCATCGTGCCGCCGCGGTTCCGTGTCTACGAACGGCTCAGCCAGGACGTGTTCGCCGTCGTCTCCGCGGTGGCGCCGGTGCTGGAGAAGATCTCGCTCGACGAAGCTTTCGCCGAACCACCGTCGCTCGTCGGTGCTTCGCCGGCCGCGGTCACGGAGTTCTGCGAGTCGTTGCGGGCGGCGATCCGCGCGGAAACCGGCCTGGTGGCGTCGATCGGCGCGGGCAACGGCAAGCAGATCGCGAAGATCGCGTCCGACGAGGCCAAACCGGACGGCCTGCTGGTCGTGCCGCAGGGCACCGAGCGGGAGTTCCTGGCGCCGCTGCCGGTGCGCGCGCTGTGGGGGATCGGCCCGGTCGCGGAGGGCAAGCTGCGGTTCATCGGCGTCCAGACGCTCGGGCAGCTGGCGGCACTGTCCGAACAGGACGCCGTCGCCACGCTCGGCGGTGTGGTCGGCCGCGACCTGCGCCGCCTCGCGACCGGCGCCGACGACCGCCCGGTGGCCGGGCGCGCCGAGACCAAGCAGGTCAGCGCCGAAACGACGTTCGACACCGACATCAAGGACCTGGCCTCCTTGAAGGCGGAGGTCCGGCGCATCGCCGTCGGCGCGCACCAGCGGCTGCTCAAGGCCGAGCGCGTGGCGCGGACGGTCGTGATCAAGCTGCGGCACACCGACATGCACACGGTGACCCGCTCGGAGACGATCTCGGCCCCGACCGACGACCTGGCCGAGCTGGCCGCGACGGCGGAGCGCCTGCTGCTGGACCCGGCGGAGTTCGGCGGCATCCGCCTGGCGGGGGTGGCCTACAGCGGCCTTTCCGTACCGCACCAGGACGCGCTGTTCACCTTGGCGGCCCCGGCGGCGCCCTCGACGTCGACGGTGGTGTCGGCGCCGGCTCCCTCCGCCCCGTCGGAGTGGCGGCAGGGCGACGACGTGGTCCACGAGGAGTTCGGCACGGGCTGGGTCCAGGGCGCGGGCCACGGCCGCGTGACGGTCCGCTTCGAGCACCGGTCGTCCGGCCCCGGCGTGGCCCGCACCTTCCCCCAGTCCGACCCGGCCCTGCGCCGCGGCGAACCCGGGGACTGCCTGAAGTAGGCCTACTCGGCCGAGCAGCCTTGCAGCTTCGCGATTTCCTGGCCGGCCAGCAGGAACGCGCCGACGCCGTAAGCCGCGGTGTCGGCCGCGTGAGCCGTCGCCGGGCGGTCGCCCACCGGCTGGACGAAGCCGACCTTGCCGTCCGCCTGCAGGGCCTTCGTCGACAACGCCGTCCACGCCTTGTCCACCACCGGGCGGTAGCGAGCCGCGTCGAGGACGCCCGCGGTGATGCCCCAGCCGATGCCGAAGGTGAAGAACGCCGTGCCGCTCGTCTCCGGGCCGCCGTGGTCCCACGGGTTCAGCAGGTCCGAGTTCCAGAAGCCGTCACGGCGTTGCGTCAAAGCCAGCGTGGCCGCCATCTTCCGGTACACCCGCAGGTATTCCGGACGGCGTGAGTCGTCGGCCGGCAGGACCTGCAGCACCTTCGTCAGCGCCGCCAGCGCCCAGCCGTTGCCGCGCGACCAGAACACGCCCGAGCCCTTGAAGCGCTCGTCGCGGTACCACAACCCGGTGAACTCGTTGAACAGCTTGTGCTCCGCCGACCGGAACAAGCTGTCCATGGCGTCCAAATAGGACGGATCGTGGTCGATCAGGCTCATCCGGGCGAACGACGGCATCGCCATGTTCAGCGCGTCGACGTAGTTCCAGTAGTCGCGGTGGCCCGCCCGCACCGACGCCACTTCGGCCTGGATCCGGGTGCGGATCGAGTCGAGCGGGATCTCCGGGTGGAAGTACGTGTAGAGGTCCAGGTACGCCTCGCCGGCGGCCTGGTCGTCCGGGAAGAACGGGCGCTTCGGGTCGGAGGGCAGCTGGTAGCCGTTGGCCTGCGCCCACGGGTACGTCTTGTGGTTGGACTGGCCGGTGGTCCGGACCAGTGCCAGGTTGCCGACGTGGAACGTCGCGTTCTGCCAGTCGGCCGGATCGGGGTTCGTCCCGTTCGCGGCCCAGTAGTTGCCCGCGGCGACCATTTCGTCCGAAACGGCGCAGGAAACGGCGGCGGTGGCGACGGGAGCCGTCAGCAGGCTCCCCGCCACGGCCGCGGCCGCGAGCACGCCGAAGCCACGAATACCCGGGAAACGCATCTAAGCGTCCTCCTCCACGATCAGTTGCGGGGGCCCGGGTGGCGGAGCCCCCGGCTGGGCGAAGCCCCTTATGTTCCAGCACGTCATGGCGGCGGTCATCCGCAGCGAGTGAAGCGCTTCCCGCTGGACGTGTCAAGGTGCCGGTGAGCGGTACGGCGCAACGGTTTCCAGCAACCGGCGCGACGCGGACTCGGCGCCGTCGGCGTCCTTCGCCAGCACCAGCGTCAGCACGCGGGAGTGCGCGACGAGCTCCATCGGCTCACCGTGCGCCCGCAACGCCGCCACGACCGGGACCTGCAGCTGCGCGATGAGCGCGTTCCCCGACGCGCGGATCAGCGCCGCGTGGAACCGGGAGTCGGCCTCGCCGAACGCTTCCGCGTCGGACCGCTCGACCGCGTCCGCCATCAGCTCGTAGGCCGCCGCCATCGCCGAGAGCTCGTCCGGACGCCGGTGCCGCGCCGCCATCCGCGCCGCCTGGGGCTCGATCGCCAGCCGCAGCTCGAGCAGCTCCTGCAGGTGCCGCGGGCGGTCGGGACCGTTGACGCGCCAGGCGATGACGTCCGGGTCGATCGCGTCCCACGCGTCGGGCGGCAGCGTCCACGTGCCGACCCGCGGCCGCGCCGTCACCATGCCCTTGGACTCCAGGACCCGTAGTGCCTCGCGCACCACCGTCCTCGACGCCGAAAACCGGCGCCCGAGCTCCTCGGGGACGAGCGGCTGCCCGTCCCCGAGGACGCCTTCGACGATGAGCCTGCCCAGTTCGTCGACGATGCGCGCGTGCAGGCTCCGTGGACCGCTCACCACCGTCCGCCCGCGCTACTCGGGCAGGCCGACGCGACGCTCCCCGCTGCGCAGTTGCTGCAGCACGACCGCGATCACCAGCAGGGCGCCGTGGGCGACGTTCTGCCAGAACGGGTTGATGCCCAGCCCGGACATGCCGTTGTCGAGCACGCCCAGGATGATCACCGCGAGCACGGTGGAGATGATCGAGCCGCGGCCGCCCTTGAGCATCGTCCCGCCGAGCGCGGCGCCGGTGACGGCCTGCAGTTCCAGGCCCTCGGACCCGGACACCGGCTGGCCCGAACCGGTGCGCGCGGTGATCAGGATGCCCGCGACCGCCGCGACCACGCCGGCGAGTGCGTACACGCCGATGATGTACCGGTTGATGTTGATGCCGGCCAGCCGTGCCGCGGTGTCGTTGCCGCCGATGGCGTAGACGTTGCGGCCGATGTCGGTGTACTTGAGCAGGAAGTGCAGCAGCGCCGCGACGATCAGGAACACCCACACCAGCGACGGCAGCCCGAGCACGGACCCCTTGGCCAGGAAGATGAACAGGTCGTCGCCGCCGGTGTAGCCCTGCGACTTGCCGTCCGAGATGACCTGCGCGACCCCCTTGTAGGTGGCGAGCATGGCCAGCGTCGCGACGACCGGGTTGACCCGGCCGAAGATGATGATCATGCCGTTGATCAGGCCGCAGACGATGCCGACGCCGATCGCGGCGAGGATGCCGACCCCGGCGCTGCCGGTCGAGGTGAACACCATCGCGGAGATGACCGACGCGAGCCCGGCCATCGAGCCGACCGAGATGTCCAGCGCGCCCAGGATGATCACCAGCGTCTGGACCAGGGCGAGCAGCCCCATGATGGTGATCGCGCTGCCGATCAGCAGCAGGTTGTTGGTGCGCAGGAAGTTGTCGTTCAGCACGCTCAGCAGGACGATCAACGCGATCAGGGTGATGATCAGGCTGGAGTTCTGCACGCCGATGCCGGTGAGCACGCGGCGCGCGGCGCTCGGTTGCGCCGGAGCGGCGGGGGCCGAAGTTTCCTTGGTGGGCGTACTCATGCGCCGATCTCCTGCTGTTCTTCTACTGCGGGTTCGGTTTCGGGGATGGCGAGGGTCAGCACGGCTTCCTCGGTCGCGTCGGCACGGCTGAGCTCGCCCGCCAGCCGCCCGGCCCGCATGACGAGGACGCGGTCGGCCAGCGTCAGCACCTCGGGCAGGTCGGAGGAGATGACCAGCAGCGCGATGCCTTCCGCGGCGAGGCCGTCGATGATCCGGTAGATCTCGGCCTTCGCGCCGACGTCGACGCCGCGCGTCGGCTCGTCGAGGATCAGCAGCTTCGGCCGCCGCGCCAGCCAGCGCGCGAGGACGGCCTTCTGCTGGTTGCCGCCCGACAGCTTGCGGACTTCCTGCTCCATCGACGGCGTCCGCACGCGAAGCTCGTTGATGTACTCCTCGACGAGCGCGCGTTCTTTCGCTCGCTTCACGACGCGGAAGCGGCGAAGCCGGTCCAGGACCGAGATGGAGATGTTGTCGCGGACGGACCGCTGCATGAGCAACGCGTCCGTCTTGCGCTCTTCGGGCGCGAAGCCGATGCCCGCCTTCACGGCGTCACCCGGGTTGTGCGCGCGCAGCCGCTTCCCGTCGAGCTCGACGGTGCCCGAGCGGATCGGCAGGTCGCCGACGATCGCGCGGGCCAGCTCGGAACGCCCGGCGCCGACCAGGCCGGCGAGGCAGACGACCTCGCCCGCGCGGACCCGCAGCGAGATGCCGGTGACGTCGTCGGTCGTGACGTCGTCGAGCTTCAGCACGACGTCGCCGGTGTCCTGGGTGACGCGGCGTTCCAGCGCCGAGAGGTCGCGGCCGATCATCATCCGGACCAGGCCGGGCTCGTCGGTCTCCGAAACCTGCTGGACGCCGACGAGCTTCCCGTCGCGCAGCACCGCGACGCGGTCGGCGAGCTGGAAGATCTCCTTCATCCGGTGCGAGACGTAGACGACCGCGACGCCGCTGTCGCGCAACCGCCCGATCAGCCGGAACAGCGCCTCGACCTCGTGCTCCGAGAGCGACGACGTCGGCTCGTCGAAGGCGATCACCTTCGGCGGGGTGGCCGCGGTGAGCACGCGCAGGATCTCGACGATCTGCCGCTGGGCGGCCGACAGCGCGACGCCGAGCGTGGCCGGGTTGAGGACGCCTTCGAAGCCGTACTCGGCGAGCGCGTCCTGCGTCGCCTTCAGGAGCGTGCGGCGGTTGAAGACCCGGACCTTGGCGGGGAGCTCGCCGACGAAGACGTTCTCCGCCACCGAAACGTGCGGGATGATCTCGGGTTCCTGGTAGATCACGCGGACCCCGGCGGCCATCGCCGCGCGCGGGGTGTCGAACGCGACCTCGGTGCCGTCCAGCAGCAGGCGCCCGTCGTCGGGGCCCTGGTCGCCGGAGAGGACGCGCAGCAGCGTCGACTTCCCGGCGCCGTTCTCGCCCATCAGCGCGAGGACTTCGCCGGAGCGGATCTCCAGCGAGACGTCGTCGAGGGCGGTGACCCCGGAGAAGCGCTTGCCGATGCCCTCGACGGCGAGCGCGGGTGAAGAGGAGGACATGGTCGCCTTCCGTACGGCGGTCGTGAGTGTTTAGGGCGGTCGGAACCGCCCTAAACACTCACGAGGGGGTCGGTCAGGTGCAGTTGACGCCGGCCTGCTTGTAGTTGTCCTTGTTGACGATCGTGGTCTTCGCGATCGTCTCCGCGGGCAGCTCCTTGCCGTTCTTCACCTTGTCGACGAGCACCTGGATCGCCGAGCGGCCGACCTCGGCGCCGGAGATGTAGAGCGCGGACTTGTTGCCGGTGTCCTTGCCCGCGGCCCAGTCCTTGCAGGTGAGGTACGCGCCGAGCCCGACGCCGATGATGTTGCCCGCCTGCACGCCCGAGTTGGCCAGCGCGGTCACGACGCCGGTCTCGTTCTCGTCGTTGCAGCCCCAGACGACCCAGTGCTTGACGCCCGGGTTGGAGCCGATCACCGCACCGGAGCGGTTCTGCGCGTCGACGGGGGAGTTGTCGGTGCCGACGTCGATCACCTGGACGCCCGGGTCGCCCGACTTGCCGAACGCGGCCTTGGCGGCGTTGACGCGGTCGGTGCAGACGCTCAGGTCCTGCTTGTAGGCACTGATGATCTTGGTGTCGGCGGCGGTCCAGCCGGCGGCCTTGAACAGCTTCCCGGCCTCGGTGCCGACCGAGTCGCCCATCTGGCTGCCGTTGAAGCCGACGAACGCGGCCTTCGCGCCGGTGCCGTCCTTGATGACGTCGTCGGAGGCGATGATCGGGATGCCCGCGCTCTTCGCCTTGTCGATCACCTGCGGGCCGATGGCCTGGTCCGGGACGACGATGGCGACGCCGTTGGCGCCTTGGGCGACCGCGGCGTCGAGTTCGGTGATCGCCTTGTTGGCGTCCTGGCCGAGGTTGACCACCTTGAGCTCGACGCCGAGCTCCTTGGCCTTCTCCTGAGCTCCCTGCGCCTGCTCGACGAAGTACTGCTGGTCACCCTGCTTCTGCAGGTAGTACAGCGTGATCTTGCCGGTGGCCGGAGCCTGCTGTTGCGGTGCCGCCGTGTCTTTGCCGGAGGAGCACGAGGCCATCAGGACGCCGGAAATCAAACAACAACCAACAACGCTCCAGGTGTGAGACCTGTGCGGGTATGTGGACATCGAGTGCTCCCATGGGACCGGGGACGAGTGTTGCGGCTCGGTTACTTCCGAGTGACTGGTATTACAAAACACCCGTTCGTGGAGCGTCAAGCCGCAGTTAGCGGAGCGAGACCTACTCTCCGTAGTTGCATCGTGGCACACGTCCGGGTCATTTATCGTATTTTTTCCCCGCTGGGCTGCGCGTTGTCCAGTTTTGTCCTGTGCGAATGTTCTGATCGGTGTTGTCGACTGTGGTGGGAGTTTTGGATGACCGGGATGCCCTCTCTGCCGGGTTCGCCCGGCTGGCAGGATGGCCGGACCACGTCAGGAGGGGCACCGATGACGAAGCACCGCGTCGCCGCGCTCGCCGGGGTCGCCGTCCTGGTGGCCGGCTGCAGCGGCACGCCGCAGCAGTCCGGCCCGGCACCGACCCCGTTCCCGGAGACGGTCTCGTCTTCGGCGGCGGCCCCCGACGGCTCGTTCAGCGTCGTCGCGACCGGCGACGTCCTGATCCACCCGGCGCTGACCGAGCAGGCCGAGGCCGACGGCGGCGGCAAGATCGACTACCGCCCGCTGCTGGCCGGGGTCAAGCCGCTGATCTCCGGTGCCGACCTCGGGATCTGCCACCTCGAGACGCCGCTCGCGCCGGAAGGCGGGCCGTACAGCGGGTACCCGTCGTTCAGTGCGCCGCCGGAGATCGCGGACGCGCTCAAGGACACCGGCTACGACACGTGCTCCACGTCGTCCAACCACACGATCGACCAGGGCGCCGCCGGCGTCTCGCGCACGCTGGACAAGCTCGACGCCGTCGGCATCAAGCACACGGGCTCGGCCCGGTCGGCGGCGGAGGCGGCGAAACCGCTGGTCATGGACGTCCACGGAGTCAAGGTGGCGCAGGTGTCGTACGCCTTCGGGTTCAACGGCATCAAGGTCCCGGCCGGCAAACCGTGGCTGGCCAACCAGATCGACGTCGACGACGTCCTGTCGGCGGCCCGCAAGGCCCGCGAAGCGGGGGCGCAGGTCGTCATCGCGAGCCTGCACTGGGGCGTGGAGTACCAGCACGAGCCGACGGCGGAGCAGCGCTCGCAGGCGAAGAAGATCCTGGCGTCGGACGACGTCGACCTGATCATCGGCCACCACGCCCACGTGGTCCAGCCGTTCGAGAAGCTCGGCGGCAAGTGGGTGGCCTACGGGCTGGGCAACAGCATCGCCCGCCATTCGGAACCCCGCGGCGACACGGAGGAAGGCGCGGCGGCGCGGTTCCGCTTCGTGCGGGACGGTGAGCGGTGGAAGGTCGACAAGGCGGAGTACGTGCCCACGTTGATCAAGCTGGACGCGCCGATCCGGCTGGTCGACTTGTCGACTTCGGAGAAGTCCGGGCCGGTCACGAAGGCTTTGGGGGACACGGACAAGAACATCTTGAGCCTGGGCGCGGACAAGGACGGCCTGACCCGCCCGGGCAAGTAGAGCGGCCCTGAGCCGGGTCGGTTCGCACCGCCGGCTGGGCTTGGGCCGGCGCGCCGGACTCGCGGCCGGGGCTGGTCCGCCGGCCTCGCGCGGTCGTGCCGATCATGCGTGCGTGGCCAGGCGGTCGCGAGTCCGGGCTTGGCTTGGCTTGGGTTTGCACCACCGGCCGTGGGGGGCTGACTGCCGAACTCGCGCCCGCGGGCTCCGGCGGGCTCGTACGGGCGCGCTGATCACTCGTGTGGCCCGGCGGGCGATTGCGCGCGGCTGCCGATCACTCGCGTGGCTCGGCGGCGATTGCGGGCGGCTGCCGATCACTCGTGTGGTCCGGCGGGCGATTGCGGGCGGCTGCCGATCACTCGTGTGGTCCGGCGGGCGATTGCGGGCGGGTGCTGATCACGCGCGTGGCCCGGCGGCGATTTCCGGGCGGCTGCCGAGCCGGCGGGCGATTTGCGCGCGGCCGCGCCGATCACGCGTGTGGCCGGCGGGGTGCCCCGCCGGCCACGGATGCCGCTCGTCCGCCTGCCCGCGGGCGAGCCGGCCGTCTCTTCGGGCTCACACGTGCGGCCGCGCCGACCGCACGTGTTTCCCCGAACGCGCGCCTGCCCCGCGCGCGAGCCGTCCCCGCCTCAGTGCGTGCGGGTCGTGATCAGCCGGGCCAGTGCGGCCAGTTCCGCCGCCGGGCGCGGGACCGGGTTGACCGACGCCAGTTCGCGCAGGCCCTTCGCCACCAGCGCCGACGCCTGGGCCTGGCTCCACTGGCGGCCGCCCGCGAGATCCACCAACGCGGCCGCGCGGGAGAGCTCCGCCTCGTCCAGCGGGTCCGTGCCCTCGTAGAGCGTCGCCAGCTCCGCGCCCGCCTCGGTGCCCGACGACAGCGCCGTCACCACCGGGAGGGACTTCTTGCGGCTCTGCAGGTCCGAGTACACCGATTTGCCCGTCTCGGCGGGGTCGCCCCAGATGCCGAGCAGGTCGTCGACGTGCTGGAACGCCAGGCCCACCGAACGGCCGAACTCGCCGAAGCGGGCCGGCGGCCGGTTGCCGTGCAGGGCACCGAGTTCGCAGGCCGCGCCGATCAGGGCCGCCGTCTTGCCCGTCGCCATCCGGACGCACTCCGGCGGCGTCACGTCGTCGCGTTGCTCGAAGTCCAGGTCGGCGGCTTGGCCTTCCAGCAGTTCGAGCACGCCCTGGGACACCACTTTCGCGCCGTCGGGGGTCAGCTCCTCGAACGCCAGGCTCAGCAACGCGTCCCCGGCGAGCACCGCGGCGCCGGTGCCGAACACCGTCCACGCCGTCGCGCGGTGGCGGCGGGTGGTGTCGCCGTCCATGACGTCGTCGTGTAGCAGCGAAAAGTTGTGCACCAGCTCGACCGCGACGGCCGCGGGCACCGCGTCCACCGGGTCGCCGCCCGCGGCCTCCGCGCACAGCAGGACCAGCGCGGGCCGCAGCGCCTTGCCGCCGTCCGCGTTCGACGGTTCGCCCTGGGCGTCCCACCAGCCGAAGTGGTAGCCGGCGATCCGCCGCATCATGTCCGGCAGGCGTTCCGCGGCGGTGCGCAGCGCCGGGTCGACGAGGCTCTTGCTCCACGCGAGCACGTCCGGGAGCGAACGTGCCGCGGTGCGTGCGTCCATGGTCGTCATGCGCGCCCGACCTCCACGTCGTCCAGTACTCCCAGTGCGTCCGGGACCAGCACGGCCGCGGAGTGATAGGCGGAGACGAGGTATGAGGTGACCGCGCGGTCGCTGGTTCCCATGAGCCGGACGTTGATCCCGGGCTGGTATTCGTCGGGGAGTTCTTTGGGGCGTAACCCGATGACTCCGGCGTCGTCTTCGCCGGTGCGCATGGCGAGGATCGAGGTGGTTCCGGTGTCGGTGACGGGAATTTTGTCGCAGGGCAGGATCGGCACTCCCCGCCAGGCACAGACCCGTTTCCCGTCCACGACTGTGCTGTCGGGATATATCCGGTGTGCGGTGCAGGCGCGTCCGAAGGCGGCGATGGCGCGGGGGTGGGCGAGGAAGAATTTCGTTTTCCGTCGCCGGCAGAGCAGGTCGTCCATGTCCAGCGGGGTGGGTGGGCCGGTGCGGGTGGTGAGGCGTTGTTTGAGGCCGGCGTTGTGCAGGAGCCCGAAGTCGGTGTTGTTGATCAGGTCGTGTTCTTGCCGTTCCCGCAACGCTTCGACGGTGAGCCGCAGTTGCTGGTGGAGCTGGTTCATCGGCTGGTTGTAGAGGTCGGTGACCCGGTTGTGGACCCGCAGGACGGTTTGGGCGAGGGCGAGGTCGTATTCGCGGGGTGAGGGGTCGTAGTCGACGTAGGTGCCGGCCAGCAGCGGTTCTCCGTCGTGCCCGGCGGAGAGGTCGATCGCGGCTTCGCCTTTGCCGTTGTGGGGTTTGCGGGGCCGTCCGATCGCCTCGGCCACATGGGTCCGCAGGGATTGCAGGCGTCCGTTGAGCCGGGCGTAGGCGGCCGCGGGCAGGGCGAGTGCGATGACGCGGGTGGCGGCGCGGGCGGTGTATTCCCAGGTGGTGTCGTGGCGGGCGAGGAGGTCGGCGCCGAGGTGGTCGCCGTCGGTGGCGGTGGTGAGGGTGGTGTCGTCGCCGTAGGGGCCGGTGCGGTGGCGGGTGACTTTGCCGTGCGCGATCAGCACGAGCGTGTCCAGGGGGGTGCCTTCGGTGACGAGGGTGGCGCCGGGGTCGTATTCGCGTTGCTCGAACGCCTCCGCCAGTGCTGCCAGTGCGGTTTCGTCGCTGAAGCCGCGCAGGAGTTCCAGTTCGGTGAGTTCGGCGGGGACGACGTGGACGTGGCTGCCGGTGGTGTAGAAGGTGAGTTTGCCGTCGCCGAGGGTGTAGGTGAGGCGCCGGTTGACCCGGTAGCTGCCGGCGGGGACGTCGACCCAGGGTAGCTGGGTCAGTAGCCAGCGTGGGGTGATGGCCCGCATCTGGGGCGGGGTTTTGGTGGTGGTGGCCAGGGTCCGGGCGGCGGCGACCCCGAGGGAGAGCTGCACCGATGGTTCGTCGGTGACGGTCACGGTCAGCCTTCCCGGCCGAGTTCGACGCTGTCGAGCACCGCCAGCGCGTCCGGGACCAGCACCGCGGCGGAGTAGTAGGCGGAGACGAGGTAGGAGATGATGGCCTGTTCGCTGATGCCCATGAACCGCACGTTGAGCCCGGGCTGGTATTCGTCGGGCAGGCCGGTCTGGTGGAGCCCGACGACGCCTTGGGCTTGTTCGCCGGTGCGCATCAGCAGGATGGAGCTGGTGCGGGTGTCGGAGACGGGGATTTTGTTGCAGGGCAGGATCGGGACGCCGCGCCAGGCGGGGACCTGGTGCCCGCCGAGGTCGGTGGAGCCGGGGTAGATGCCGGCTTTGGTGCATTCGCGGCCGAACGCGGCGATGGTGGTGGGGTGGGCGAGGAAGAAGCCGGGGTCTTTCCAGACCAGGGTGAGCAGTTCGTCGAGGTCGTCGGGGGTGGGTGGGCCGGTGCGGGTGGGGATGCGCTGGGAGAAGTCGGCGTTGTGCAGGAGCCCGAAGTCGGTGTTGTTGACCAGTTCGTGTTCCTGGCGTTCGCGCAGGGCTTCGATGGTGAGGCGGAGCTGCTGCTCGATCTGGTTCATCGGCTGGTTGTAGAGGTCGGCGACGCGGGAGTGCACGCGCAGGACGGTCTGGGCGACGGAGAGTTCGTATTCGCGGGGTTGGGCTTCGTAGTCGACGAAGGTGCCGGGCAGGTGGGGTTCGCCGTCGTGGCCGGAGGCGAGGGAGATTTCCGCTTCGCCGTGGTCGTTGCGTGCTGTGGAGCCCTGCGACAGGTAGGCCTGCAGGTGCGCCTGGAGGGTGTCGGCGCGGGAGAGGACGTCGTCGAAGGCGGTGCGGGGGAGGGTGAGGACGGTGCAGGTGGTGACGGCTTTGGCGGTGAATTCCCAGATGCCGTCGGTGTGGGTGAGGGTGGTGTCGCCGAAGTAGTCGCCGTCGGCGAGGGTGGCGAGGGTGGTGTGGTCGCCGTAGGCGCCGGTGCCGATTTTGGTGATTTTGCCGTGGGCGATGAGGAAGACCTGGTCGGCGGGGGAGCCGAATTCGACGAGGGTGTCGCCGGGTTGGTATTCGTGCTGGGTGAAGCGGGTGGCGAGTTCGGTGAGGACGTCTTCGTCGTCGTAGCCGCGTAGGGGGGCGAGTTCGCCGAGTTCGGGGGGGATGACGCGGACGGTGGCGCCGGTGGTGGTGAAGGTGACGCGGCCGTCGCCGACGGCGTAGGAGAGGCGGCGGTTGACGCGGTAGGAGCCGGCTGCGACTTCGACCCAGGGGAGGGCTTTGAGGAGCCAGCGGGTGGAGATGCCTTGCATCTGGGGTACGGACTTGGTCGTGGTGGCCAGTGTCCGGGCGGCGGCGCGGCCGAGGCTCAGTGGTGTCTGTTCGGATTCCACCGGGTCGGTGACAGTCACAGCGAAAACCCCTCATCAATCGCGTCGGAGCGAAATTCGCGCGGTCCAGCGAAGTCGCGAAATCAACATAGCAACGGCGCGCCACCGCACAATGCCACGATCGGGTCACCGAGTTCGATTGACGGGAGCCGCGCCGCCATTTCGGACACCCGCCGCCGGAGGCTTGGTCACCCCCGGTGTGCGAGCGTCACCCGGTCGGGAAGTGCCCAGCTCATAAGGGGAACAGCCGGTCGCCGGCCGGAGCGATGACCGCCGTCCGGCTGCCGGGAACTGGGCCGAACCGGCGAAATCCTGGACCGGGGTGCGGCCACCCGGATGAATCGAACAATGTACGGTTGTCCGGCCGGAAACCCGTGACTACTGTCTCGCTGGTTACCGATCCGGCGGCAGCCACGGCGGAAACCGGCGCGTCGTGGGGATCGGCTGCGGACCGCGTCCGCCTGCTTTCGGCCGGATTGGTGACTTGGGTGATCCCGGTGGTGGAAACCCCGGCGGGGAAAGGACGTGGATGAACATCTTCGTGACCGGTGCGCTCTGGGTGGCCGGCGCGGCCTTGGTGGGGGGCCTGATCGCCTACCTGGTCCGCCGGTTCGGCTGGGACGAAGGCCGGCCCGACAACAACGACGCGGCGGGCCAGGTGTTCACCATCGTCGGCGGGCTGCACGCGGTGCTGGTCGCGTTCGTGCTCATCTCCCTGTTCGACTCCGTCGGCTCCGCGAGCCAGGACGCGCAGACCGAGGCCGACAGCCTGGTCGCGGCCACCTGGGCGGCCGACGCGCTGCCCGCCGACACGAAGGACCGGGTGCGCGAGCTCGCCGTCGCCTATGCGCGCACGGTCGAGGACCAGGAATGGCCGCGCCTGGCCGACGGCGGCGCGATCCCCGCGACCGGCTGGACGCAGCTCGACCAGATGCGCCAGGCGGTCGCGGCCGCCGACGTCGACGGCGACTGGCAGATCGACCGCAAGACCGAGGCCACCAACCAGCTCTGGTCGGTCTACCAGGCCCGCCAGCAGCGGCTGGCCAACTCCGGCGGCGGTGGGGTCGGCGCGGTCGTCTGGTTCGCGCTGATCCTCGGCAGCATCATCACCGCGATCCTGCTGCCCAACCTGTTCGGCGGCACCCGGCTGGCCGCGCACATCATCATCGTGTCCACCCTGGCCGGCACGATCACGTTGCTGCTGTTCGCGATCCACGAACTGCAGAACCCGTTCAGCGGCGGGGCGAAGGTGCCGCCGGAGGCGTTCACGACGGCGCTGGACCGGCTGGCTTGACCGGCACGCGGGCCCGCTGGGCGGCGATGCTCGGCGTCGCCGCGGCGGTCTCGGCGCTGCTCGCGGCGACCGGCTGGCTCACGCCGTCCCGGCAGCCGGCGGCCCAGGCGCCGGACCGCTGCACCATCCTGCAGGCGGAAAACGAACGCAGCGGCGCGCCGACGACGTTGCGGCTGCTCGACCTGCCCGGCGGCGCCACGAAACGCCTGACGCAGGCCGGATACTGGATCAACGCGATGGGGTACTCCGCCGCGCAGGGCTTCGTCTACGGCGTCGCCGACGGCACCCGCGGCGGCCGGTACGCCCACGGCGCGCACGCCGTCCGGATCGACGGCCAAGGCACCGTCACCGACCTGGGCGTGATCGGCCGCGCGGGCGCGACGCGTCCACTGTGGAGCCTGGTCACCGGTGCCACCGCCGGCGCGGTCGCCGGGAACCGCTGGTACGTCCGGCAGGACAGCGATCTGTACACAGTGGACATCAGCCCGGCGACCCAGGACTACCTGCGGGTCGTGCACCGGACGCCGCTGCGGCCGGTGTCGCTGGCCGTCAGCGTCGACGACTTCGCCTACGACCCGGTGGACGGGCTGCTCTACGGCGTCTCGACGACTTCGCGCGGCGGCGGTGCCGTCGTCACGCTCGACCCGGCGACCGGGAAGGTTGTGCCGGTGCCCGGGCTGAGGTTCCCCGACGGCGGCGCGTACGGCTCGGTCGTGCTCGGCCCCGGCGCGATCTACGCCACGGCCAACCGCGACGGGCACCGCAGCGTCACCTACCGGCTGCCGCGTGACGGCTCGGGCCCGGCGGTCGAGGTCGCGACCGGGCCGGTGCTGGTGAGCGGCGACGCGGCCGGCTGCCTCACCGAAACACCGCCGCCCCCGCCGCCCACGACGTCGTCGCCTGAGCCACCTCCGCCGCCGACCACGACACCGGCCCCGCCGCAGACGACGACCCCGGCACCGACGCCGACCCCGACCACCCCGGCGCCGGAGCCCCCGCCCCCGCCGCGGCCGCCGCCGGTCGAACAGCCGGCCGCCCCGGTGCCGGTGCCGGCACCCACGCCGGCGCCGGTCGTCCGCCCCCGGGAGGTCACCCCGGCACCGGCGCCGCCGCCGACGTCGGCACCGCGCGCGCGGCCGACCGAGAAACCGCAGCCGGTGGCCGACGACACCGCGCACCGGACCCGGCAGCAACGCCGCTGGGGGCTCACCGCGCTGATCCTGGTGCTCGGCGGCGGAGCCGCGGCCGCGCACGGACGTCGGCACCGTTAAGGCCGGCGCCTTCTCGAAGACGTCCGTTGTCCACTTCGGCCGCTCAGACTCCTCCTCCGGCGCGATCGACGCGCCGGAGGAGGAGAACCGGATGAAGCGGGTACGAATCGCCCTGGTGGCCGGGGTCCTGGCGCTGCCGCTGGTGGCGGCGGGACCGGCGGCGGCCCACGACCACGGCCCGCGGGCGAAGGACGACCACTACCGCGTGCGCGCGGGGCAGCCGCTGCGGGGCGGGGTGCTCGGCAACGACCGGTCGGCCACCGCGGTCGTCCGGCACACCGCGGCCGCGCACGGCACGGTGGCGATCGGCGCCGACGGGACCTTCCACTACACCCCGGCGCCCGGCTTCACCGGCCGGGATTCCTTCACCTACACCGTTTCCGACGCGGTGAAGCTCTACCCGACGGCCCTGCCGCCGCTGGCGACGGTCGGCGGCGTCGAGATCAAGGGCGGCGCCTACGGTTCGGCGCTGACCCCGGTGCCCGGCTCCCGTGACGAGGTCTACGGCCTCACCGACCGCGGCCCGAACGTCGACGCGCCCGGTGGCGGCAAGATCGAGCCGCTGCCCGCGTTCACCCCGGCGATCGGCAAGTTCCGGCTGCGGGACGGGAAGGCCGTGCTGGAGAAGGTGGTCCCGCTGCGCGCGGCGGACGGCACGCCGTACAACGGCCAGGTCAGCCCGGTCGCCGACACCGGCGAGACCATCGTCGACCTGAACGGGAACACCCTCCCGAAGTCCGCGAACGGCTACGACTCCGAAGGCCTGGTCGCCCAGCGCGACGGCACGTTCTGGGTGTCCGACGAGTACGGCCCCTTCATCACGCACTTCGGCCGCGACGGCCGCGCGCTCGAGCGCCTCTCGCCGTACGACGGCTCGCTGCCGGGCGAGCTGAAGTACCGCGTCCCGAACAAGGGCATGGAAGGCCTCGCGCTCACCCCGGACGGCCGGACGCTGGTCGGCGTCATGCAGTCGGCGCTGCAGCAGCCGGACCTGACGAAGAAGCCGGGCAACGTGACGACGCTGCGGATCGTCACCGTCGACCTGCGGACCCGCGCCACGCACGAGTACCTCTACCTGCTCGACGACCCGGACACGACGGGCACCGCGGTCAGCGAGATCACGGCGCTGTCGGCCACGCGGTTCCTGGTGGACGAGCGCGACGGCAAGCCGGAGCCGGGTGCTTTCAAAAAGCTGTACGAGATCGACCTGAGCGGCGCCACCGACGTCGGCCCGCGCGCCGCGGGGTACGACGCCGTCAAGGGCGGCCTGCTCGTCGGCGGCAAGAGCATCGACGCCTACGTCGGCAAGGACACCACCGCCCAGGCGACCGCCGACCTGGCCGCGGCCGGCATCAAGCCGGTTTCGAAGAAGCTGTACCTCGACCTCGGTGCCCTGGTGACCGGGCTGGACCCGAGCGGCGGCTTCTTCGGGCACGACAAGGTCGAAGGCGTCGCGACCACCGACGGCGGCCGGACCGTCGTGATCAGCAACGACAACGACTTCGGCATCGACGCCGTGACGAACGCGGCACCGCCGTACGCGCTGCACCCGAAGACGCTGCCGGACGGGCGCCAGGACGACGGCGAGTACCTGGCCGTCGACACCACGAGGCTCCCGGCGGCGACGAGCACCGCGACGGTCACCATCGACGTGCGCTAGTACTTGAACTGGTCGACGTTGTCGGCGGTGATGAGCAGCGGATCGCCCAGCAGGACGGTCTTCGACGGGGCGTCGAACTTCACCGCCGGCAACTCCAGGCTCACCTTGTTGACGGCCTGGAGCGGCTTGCCGTCGGCGACCTGCTTCGCCGTCCACGCGGTGAGGTAGCCGAGCGACTCGACGTTCCACAGCACCGACTGCGAGCAGGACCCGTCGAGCAGGAACGGCTTGATCGCCTGCGGCGTCCCGACCCCGACGGTGAAGACCTGGCCGATCTTTTCCGCGTCGCGCACGGCCTTCGCGACGCCGGGCGCCGACGTCGTGCACTCGCCGATCAGCCCGGTCAGCCCGGGGTGGCGGGCCATCAGCTCCTTGGCGAGGTTCGTCGCGGTGTCCTGGTCCTCGCCCGCGTAGACGGTCTCGACGAGCTGGGCCTTCGGGTACTGCGTGGCGGCGTAGTCCTTCTGGACCGCGATCCACGTGTTGAGGTTCGCCGCGGCCGGGCCGCAGGAGACGATCGCGTACTGCCCGGTGCCGCCGGTCTTCTTCATCAGCGCGTCGACGAGCGCGGTCCCGATGCCCTTGGCGGTGGCCTGGTTGACGAACACCTCACGCTGCGTGCCCGGCGCGTCGGTGTCCGAGGTCAGCACGTGGATGCCCTTCGCCCGGGCCTCGCCGATCACCTGCGCGAGCGCGGCCGGGTCGTTGGGCGCCACGACGATGACGTCGACCTTCTTGGCGATCAGCTCACGCAGGATGGCGACCTGGGCGGCCGGGTCGACGCTGCCCGGCGCGTTCGTGGACCACGCCACGCCCAGCTGCTTCGCGGCTTCCTGCCCGCCGGTGTCCATGGCCTCGAAGTACGGGATGCCCCCGATCTTCGGCACGAAGGCGACCCGGGTGGGAGCCGGCGCGGGCGCGCTGCCCAGCTGGTCCGAGCAGCCCCCGACCGTCAGCACGGCACCCAGCAGCAGCGTCGCGACCAGCCGGAAGGTCTTCGTCGGCCCTCGCATCCCACCCATTCCTCATGACTTGCGGACGGTCTGCGCACGGTGGAGACCAAGGGCGAACGGTAGGGCCCCGGGTAACGGAGGTCAACGGGATGTGCGCAAAGGGTTACGGAAGTGAGTTCTGCTCCGGGTGGATGAGAAGAAGATCGCCTGGTCGGCGGTGTCGGCCACGCAGGGTGACGATGACGCCCTCTCGGGCGCCCCTCGTCGTTCGGCGTGTGACTCGCGGAACTCGCGTTTGGTACCCCCCAGGGGTATAGTCGCCGGCATGAACGAACAGCACGGGGCTTCGTGGGCGACGGCGATCCAGGCGACCCTCCACTGCCTGACCGGCTGCGCCATCGGTGAGGTGCTCGGCATGGTGCTGGGCACGGCGTTCGGCCTGCACAACGCGGCGACCGTGGTCCTCTCGATCGCGCTGGCCTTCGTCTTCGGCTACGGCCTGACCATGCGCGGGGTCCTGAAGTCGGGCCTGGGCGTCCAGGCCGCCTTCAAGGTCGCGCTCGCCGCGGACACCGTGTCGATCGCCGTCATGGAGCTGATCGACAACACCGTGGTCGTGGCGATCCCGGGGGCGATGGACGCGGGGCTGGCCAGCTTCCTCTTCTGGCTGGCCTTGGCGCTGTCGCTGGCGATCGCGTTCGTCGTCACGGTGCCGGTCAACAAGTGGATGATCGGGCGCGGTCTCGGCCACGCCAAGGTGCACGCGCACCACCAGCACTGAAAGCGCGTCCGGGAAGGTGGCGGCCTCCCCGGACGCCGCTACACGCTCGACAGGTCGACCGCGCGGTCGACCTTCCGCCGGTCCAGCACCCGCAGGATGCCTTCCAGCAGGTAGTAGTCGGCGTAGGGGAGCGACACCTCGACGCCGTCCTCGGCCGGGCGGTTGCGGGTGCAGCGGGCGACGCTCGCTTCGGCGCGGGTGGACTTCGTCGTCAGGCACGTGCGCGACACCGCCGTCAGGATGCGCAGCGCGCTGTCCCGGTACTGCGGGCGGTGCGTGAGCTCGGCCAGGTCCAGCAGGCCGCACGCCATGATCACGCCGGCGGAGGCGTCCTTGACGTCGTCGGGGGCCTGCGGCGCCAGGTAGTCCCACACCGGCACGTGGTCGGCGGTCAGCCGGGACAGCGCGTAGTCCGCGAGGCGCTGCGCCGTCGTCAGGAACTCCGGGTCGCCGGTGCGCCGGTGGATCGTGGTGAACCCGTAGACGCCCCACGCCTGCCCGCGCGACCAGCACGACGCCGGGCTGTAGCCCTGCACGGTGTTGGGCCCGACCGGCGCGCCGGTGACCGGGTCGAAGTCGAACACGTGCGGCGTCGACCCGTCGGGGCGCGGGAAGTTCTTCTGCGCGGTCCTGGCGTGCGCGACCGCGATGTCCAGGTACGCCGGGTCCCCGGTCTGCTCGGTCGCGAACGCCAGCAGGTCCAGGTTCATCATCGTGTCCATGATGACGCGGCCGGCATTGCCCGGGTCGTTCAGCGCACCCCAGGCGCGGATGAACTTCCCGGCCGGGTTGTAGCGCTTGATGAGCGATGACGCGGCCTGGATCGCGCCCGCGCGCCACTTCTCGTCGCCGGTGAGCCGCCAGGCGGTCACCCACGAGGGGTAGAAGAGGAAGCCGAGGTCGTGCGTTCCGGTGTCGGTCCGGCGCGGCGCGAGTTTCTCCGCGGACGCCAGTGCGAGGGTCCTGAATTGTTCCTCGCCGCTGTGCAGCCAGGCCAGCCACAACTGGCCGGGCCAGAATCCGCCGACCCAGTCGCCATTCTGCGAATAGGTCCATTTCTCGAACTTCGTGCCGACCGGGAACGCGGTGACGCCGGGGGCCACCGCGCGCAGCTTCGCCACCGCGTAATCGGCCGCTTGGCGGAGCGTCCGGGTCACGGTGGCCTGGTCGGGAAGTTCGGGGGTGGCCGCGAAAGCAGGGGTCGGGCTGCTCGCGGCCACCGCGGCACCGGCCGCGGTGGTCAGCAGGGTTCTCCGGGAAACGCTCACAGGGGACCGCCATTCCGTGCGGGGAAAGTGCCCGGAATTTTTGCACGGTCACCCGTGAGTTGTACACCCGGCGAACTCGCATTCACGCTTGTGAATTGACGTCCCGCTGAGCGGGAATGGCGGAGAAAAGGGCGAAGGCCCGGTGGGGGACACCGGGCCTTCGCTGTTATCGCGGGGGTGAGGGCAGTCAACCACGCGATGATCGAGGCTCACTCGAGCCGCGCTTCAGTGCTTCAGCATTTCGGCGCCACCGGGAGGTCGGAGCCGGTCTGCAGGTAGGTGTCCGACACGTAGTGGCCGGGGCCGATGCGGTCCCAGATGTTGCTGGTGCCGAACTTGCCGGTGACGGTGTCGCCCTCGACGTAGCACTCGATGGTCACCTTGGCGTAGTTCGCCGCGAGGCCCTTGATGGCGGCCGACGTGCTCGCGCTCGCCCGGACGTTCATCGGGTCGCCCGCGGTGCTGACCACGCCGGTCGGGCCGGAGCCGGTCCACAGGTAGGTGACGTTGACGTTGCCGTTGTCGGACATGCCGAGCCCGTCCCAGAAGACGCCGTCGGCGAGGTCGATGCCGGCCGGGTTCGCCACCTTGTAGCCGAGGCCGCTCTTGCCGCCGTTGTACCCGTTGTAGTAAGCGGCGTACGCCTCGGGCTGGCCCTGCGGCAGGTCCTTGAACTTGGTCCGGGTCGCCGCCGGGTTCCAGTAGTCGTCCTGCTCGTTCCACGGGCCGATGTCCCACACCGGCGCGTACTCGCACTTGCTGCCGTCGGTGCGGCAGACGCGCACGGAGTAGGTGCCCGATCCCTTACTGGACAAGCCTTTTCCGGACGGCAGCGCGACGAAGTGGTCGCGGCTGGTGATGACGTGACCGTTCGCGGTCGTGCCACCGATCAGGCCCTCGCGGGTGCCGTAGACCTTGTACGTCAGCGCGGCGGTCGCGGCCAGCGCGTTGACCTGCGGGGCGTTGTCGGCGCTGAGCTTGACGTCCTTGACCGTCGGCCGCACGCCGTCGGTGCTGCTGTGCAGGCTGATGCGCACCTGCACGGCGGAGACGGCGGTCTTGAGCGTGGTGCCCGCGGGCGTCCACTCGGTCCAGTCGTTCACCCCGGTCCGGCCGCGGACGTCGACGTCGACCGAGGTCCCCTTCGGCGTGTCGGCGGCCAGTTCCGCGCTGACGCGGTTGGCGGCGGAGCCGAGCGCGTGTTCGGCGGTGGTGAGACTGCCTTCACTGCCGGCGAAAACCCTTGCGGTTCTGTGCCACGCGGCGTCGGCCAGCGTCAGCGTTCCGCCGGTGCCGGCGACGTTGACGTCATCGGTGTCCACAGTGGACACGTCGGCGGTCCAGCTCGCGCCATCGGTCTTCGTCGCGGCCTGGGCGGGTGCTCCGGCCAGCGCCGTCACCGCCCCCGCGGCCAGAACCGCCGCGGTCACGCGGCCGGCCTTCCTGATCCGGATCATCCCCGGTTCTCCCTTCGCACCTGTTCACTCGAACGTGGCGAAAGACTGACGGGACGACGTACATGATCCGTACAAGCAGGTTGTGCACCCGGGCGTCAGGCGGAAACGATGTGCGGTGGCTCGGCGGGCGCCGCGGGAGCCGGGGGCCGGGAGGAGGACAGCTCCCGCCAGATCGCCAGCGCCCGCTCCGAGTAGTCCCGCGACCGCTCCGGCTGCGAAAGCGCCCGGTGCAGCTCCCCGAGCAGCTGCGAGACCTCCGCCTCCGACCGCCGGTCCCCGTTCCGGCGGTGCACCGACAGCGAGTTCACCAGCAACAGCTGCGCATGCGCGAAGTCCCCGCTGTGCAGGCACAACTCACCGAGGTTCTGGTTCGCGTACCCCACACAATGGTCGTCACCGAGGTCGGTGAAGATCGCGATCGCCCGGTCGACGTGCTCGCGGGCCGCCGCCAGGTTGCCCTGGTGCTGGAACAGCAGGCCCAGGCGCTTGAACGCGTGGGCCTCGCGGTGCCGGTCGCCGATCGCCGCGGACAGCTCCAAGGCGTCGGTGAACCAGCGCTTCGCCGCCGCGTAGCAGCCTCGGGACATCCAGACCGCGCCCGCGCCGATGCGCGCCACCGCTTCGCCGTGCGGGTCGTCCGCCTCCGCGAACAGCTTGAGCGCCTCGTGGCAGTGGTCGAGTGCGCGGTCGTCCTCGCCCTCGATGCGCAGGATCGTCGCGAGCCCGGTCAGCGCGATGCCGACCCCCTGCGCGTCGCCGACCCGCTCGAACAGCGCCCGGGACTCCTCGAACGCCACCCGCGAACCCGCGTATTCGTCCTGGTAGAGCAGGTACTGCCCGAGGTTGCGCTGGACGATCGCCTCCGCGCGCAGTGAGCCCGTGCGGCGGGCCGCGGCCAGGGCGATGAGGTGGGTGCTGTGCCAGTCGTCCTGGTGGCCGCGCAGGTCGAAGTACGGTGCCAGCGCCGACGCCAGCTGCCAGGCCAGGTCGTCGAAGCCGTTGTCCGCGGCCAGGGAAACCGCCGCGACGCTGGTGTGGCGCTCGGCCGCGAACCACGCCGCCGGGTCGTCGGGCAGGACGTCCGCGGGCACCGCCGGGCGCGGCAGCTCGTCGTCGCAGTACATGCCGAAGAAGTGCAGCGGCATCCGGCGCGCGGCCTCCAGCGCCAGCGCCAGGTAGCCCTCCAGCACCCGGCGCACCGACGCCGCGTCGGTCGGTTCAGCCAGCTCGACCGCGTACACGCGCAGCAGGTCGTGGAGCCGGTACCGCGGCTGCCCCGCCGAATCGGACCCGACCAGCTCGACGAGGTGGCCGTCGACCAGCACGTCGAGCACGTCTTCGGCGTCGCGGCGGCCGAGCACGGCCGCGACCGCCCACGGCGGGAACTGGACCGGCCCGAGCAGCCCGAGCCCGCGGAACGCGGTGGCCGCGGACATCGGCAGCAGGTCGTAGGACAGCGTCACGCTCGCCCGGACGGCGAGGTCGCCGACGCGCAGTTCGTCGAGCCGCCGGTGCTCGTCGCGCAGCCGGTCGGCCAGCAGCCGCAGCGTCCAGCCCGGCCGGTGCGTCAGCTTCGCGCCGGCCACCCGGATCGCCAGCGGCAGGTGCCCGCACTGGCGCAGGATCGCCGCCGCGCTCTCCGGCTCGGCGGCCACCCGCTCGGCGCCGACGATGCCCTGCAGCAGCCGCGCGGCCTCGGCCTCGGGCAGCAGGTCGACGTCGACCGCCTTCGCGCCGGCCAGCCCCGGCAGCCGGATCCGGCTGGTCACCAGCACCGCGCACGCGCCGGCCCCGGGCAGCAGCGGCCGCACCTGGGCGGCGCTCCCGGCGTCGTCGAGCACGACGCACATCCGCCGCCCGGCCAGCCGCGACCGCAGCAGCGCCGACCGCTCGGCCGGCTCCCGCGGCAGGCCCGCGTCCGGGACGCCGAGCGCGTGCAGCAGCTCGGCGAGCACGCCCATCGGCGCGCGCGGCGAAGACGACGTGCCGGCCAGGTCGACGTGCAGCTGGCCGTCGGCGAACTCCTCGCGGACCGCGTGCGCGATGCGGACGGCGAGCGCCGACTTCCCGACCCCGGGCGCGCCGGTGAGCACGATGACGGCGGGCGTGCCCGAGCCGGCCCGGTCCCGCATCAGGGCGACGACGTCGCGGATCACGTCGTCACGGCCGGTGAAGTCCGGCAGGTCGAGCGGCAGCTGGCAGACCGGGGCGACGTCGGCGGGGCGCGGGGCGGCGACGGTCTCCGGCACCAGCGTCGCGCGCAGCTCGCGCAGCCGCGCACCCGGTCCGGCGCCGAGCTCTTCGCGCAGGACGCGCTCGGCCGACTCGTACGCCTCGATCGCGTCGGCGGTCCGGCCCGCGGCGCGCAACGCGACGATCAGCTGCGCCCAGAGCTCTTCGCGCAGCGGGTGCTCGGTGACCAGCCCCCGCAGCTCGGCGACGGCCTCGCCGCAGCGGCCGAGGCCGATCCGCGCGCGCAGGCGCTGTTCCTGCACCGACAGCCGGAGTTCGGCGAGCCGGGCGACGGTCGCGCCCCAGCTGTGGTCGTGCGGCAGTCCTTCGAGGACTTCGCCGCGCCACAGCGCGTCGGCGCGGTCGAGCAGCTTGAGAGCGCTCTCGGCCCGGTCGCGATCGAGCTCTTCCTGCGCTTCGCCCGCCAATGCCGCGAAGGCGAGGTGGTCCAGCTCCGCCGGGGACGCGGTCAGCAGGTAGCCGGACGCGCGGCTGCTGATCCGTTCGCCGAGACCGGGGTCGATTTCGGCGAAACGCCTTCGCAGCGAATGGACGTACGTGCGGATGTTCGCCGCGGCCGACCGCGGCGCCGATTCCGGCCACAGCACTTCGACCAGGACGTCGGTGGACACGACGACGTTCGGCTGCAGCGCCAGCGCGGCCAGCAGCAGCCGGGGCTTCGGCCCGCCCAGCGCGATCACCCGCCCGGCGGCGGTGACCTCCAGCGGGCCGAGCACGCGGATGGTCAGCGAGGTGGTCTCAACCTGCCCGATGAGTTCCCCCATGAGCGGATGCTATGACCGCCCGACCTCGGGCGATAGATCCATTCGGAGTGTCTGGGCGCGCGCGTGCGCGCGAGGACGGGCTTTGTACGAGACGTGTACGGGCCGCGGTCACGCTCCCGCCATGAAGCGTTTGAACCTCCGGCGTATCGCCGGACTCGGGGTGATCGTGGCGGCGATCGGCTCGCTCGCGGCCGGCGGCGCGCTCGAGGCGTCCGCCGCGGCGAGCGGCACCGTGAAGACCGCGGGCGACCCGCTCAACGTCCGCCGGGCGCCGACCGCCAGCGCCACGGCCGTCAAGACCGTCGCGAACGGCGCGACCGTGGCCATCGACTGCCAGCTCACCGGCTCCTCGGTGACCGGCACCTACGGCACCAGCACGCTCTGGGACTACGTGCCCGCGCTCGGCGGGTACATCTCGGACACCTACGTCTACACCGGTTCCGACACGCGGATCGCGCCGGACTGCGGGGTCGGCACGGGCAGCGCCCAGTGCGCCGACGCCTGTGCCGGCGAAGGGCAGTACCGCTCGTCCGACTCGCACTTCCTGGTCTACGACACGAACGCCGACGGCTACTCCGCCGTCGTCGCCTACTGGCTCAAGGGCGGTGCCGGGCCGTTCTACGTCTGGAACTCCGGTGGCGAGGGCACGAAGGCCGACAAGGCCGTCTCCGTCCCGCACGGCGGCTGGGTCTTCTACAAGGTCTGCGTCGCCGACTACACCACCGGCAAGCCGGACCTGAAGTCCTGCAGCGACGGCCTCACCGACTTCGCGGCCTGACCGCGTCCACCCGAAGAGAAAGGGCTTTCCACCATGGGTCAGGTCAACCGGCGCAAGGTGCTCCTCGGCGGCCTCGCCGCGGTCACCGCCACCGCGGCTTCGGCGGCGCTGCCGTCGTGGGCGAACGCCCGCACCACGGCCGCCGCCCCGGCCGTCCACGATCCCTTCCAGCTCGGCGTCGCGTCCGGCGATCCGCTGCCCGACAGCGTGGTCCTGTGGACGAGACTCGCGCCGGCCCCGCTCGACCCGGACGGCTTCGGCGGCATGCCGGACGCCACCTACGCGGTCGACTGGGAGATCGCGAACGACCAGGCGTTCAGCTCGATCGTGCAGAGCGGCCAGGTGAGCGCCGTCCGCGCGGCCGCGCACAGCGTCCACATCGAACCGACCGGCCTGCAGCCCGCGCGGGAGTACTTCTACCGCTTCAAGACCGGCGGCTACCTTTCGCCGGTCGGCCGGACGCGCACCGCGCCCGCCGCCGGTGCCGCGGTCAACCAGCTCAAGTACTGCTTCAGCTCCTGCCAGCACTGGGAGGAGGGCTACTACCACGCGTACAAGGGCATCGTGGCCGACGACCCGGACCTGGTGCTGTTCCTCGGCGACTACATCTACGAGAAGAAGTCGGGCCGCGCCGCAGCCGAACGCAACCCGCGCAGCCTGGCCTTCACCGAGGACGTGACGACGCTCGCGCAGTACCGTGCCCGCCACGCGCAGCACAAGACCGACGCCGACCTGCAGGCCGCGCACGCGATCGCGCCGTGGATCGTGGTCTTCGACGACCACGAGGTGATGAACAACTGGAACGGCACCACCTCGCCCGCGACGGCCGCGCGCAAGGCCGCCGGGTTCCAGGCGTTCTACGAGAACACCCCGATCCGGTCCACGGCCAAGCCGAACGGCTCGTTGATCCAGCTGTACCGCCAGTTCGTCTGGGGCAACCTCGCCCGCTTCCACATGCTCGACACGCGCCAGTACCGCAGCGCCCAGGTGGCCGACCCGTCCGGCTCGACCGGGCCGTCGTGCACGGACACGCGCAGCACCTCGCGCAGCATCCTCGGCAGCGCCGAGGAAGCCTGGCTGCTCAAGCAGTTCGAGTCGCACCCGACGACGTGGGACTTCCTCGGCCAGCAGGTCTTCTTCGCCACGCGCGACGGCGACGGGAACAAGGCCACCTGCGAGAGCCCCGACTCCTGGCAGGGCTACGAGGCCTCCCGCAACCGGATCCAGCAGGGCTGGGTGGACCGCAAGGTCGCCAACCCCGTCGTCCTCACCGGCGACGTCCACCGGCACTGGGCCGCCGACCTGCGGCTGGACTACTTCGACCACAGCGACCCGGTCATCGGCTCGGAGCTGGTCACGACGTCGGTGACGAGCAACAGCGACACCGCGACCGCGCCGAGCGCGGCCTGGTACGCGAACAACCCGCACGTCAAGTACTGCAAGGGCGAGCGCGGCTACGTCCGCGTCACGACCACGCCCGGGCAGACGCGAGCGGATTTCATGACCACGTCGGACACCAGCGTCTACGACCCGGCGTCGGTCGTGATCAAGAACGATGTCAGTTACGTAGTGCAAGCGGGCAAGCCTGGCCTGCAGAAGGTCTGACCAGGCCCGCGGGAACGCAAGAAGCTCCGCACGCGGACGACGGTCTCGACGGCGGCGATCCGGCTCTTCCCCGGGCGCGGGTCCGACGCCGTCGGGGTCGCCGAAGTGGCGGGCGCGGCGGCCGTCGTCCGCGCCCGCCGGCCCGGGCCGGGTCCCCTCGAAGCGCTGCGGGAGGCGTTCCTGCGCGGGTTGGACGAGCGTGCACCGGTGACCGGGTTGTGCGACGAGCCCGGCGTCCCGGCGGGACAGCGCTTTCCCGCGGCCGTCGAGGCGGCCGATCGGGCGTTCACACTGCTGTCGTCCGGGCTAGAGTTCGCCTGATCATGCGGGATTCTCGGTCCGGGCGTGAAATTCGCACGGTATCCCCGGGGGCGCCGGCGGTAGACTGCGGAAATCCCGAAAGGACCTCGGGGGACCCGCGTCCGACTGGGGGTGGCGCGGGTCCCCCGAGCCAGTCGATCTTGACAGTCCGTTGGCGCCACTCGTAATCTGGGTTCTCCGCCGTCATGCCGAATTTCCCGATTCCATGACAAGGCGGTCTCACG
Source organism: Amycolatopsis sp. FBCC-B4732 (assembly GCF_023008405.1). Classification (NCBI taxonomy): domain Bacteria; kingdom Bacillati; phylum Actinomycetota; class Actinomycetes; order Pseudonocardiales; family Pseudonocardiaceae; genus Amycolatopsis; species Amycolatopsis sp. FBCC-B4732. The sequence goes on along the minus strand of NZ_CP095376.1, from coordinate 6,604,789 downwards.
GTGAAAAGATCTTTGCTGATCAGCTGGGCGGTGGCCGGGCTGGTGGTGGCCGGTACCGGAATCTCCGCGGCGGCGCCCGGCGGCGTCTACGACGTGAAGGACTACGGCGCGAAGGGCAACGGTTCCGCCAACGACTCTTCCGCGGTCGACAAGGCGATCACGGCGGCCAACGCCGCGGGCGGCGGCACCGTCCGGTTCCCCTCGGGTACGTACAAGTCCGCGAACACGGTGCACCTCAAGAGCAACGTGACGATCCAGCTCGACGCGGGCGCGACGATCACCGGGTCCGGTGCGGACACCTACGACAAGCCCGAATCGAACCCCTGGGACGACTACCAGGACTACGGCCACAGCCACTTCCACAACGCGATGTTCGCCGGCGACAAGCTGACGAACATCGGCTTCACCGGCGCGGGCACGATCGACGGCGGCGGCAACCTGATCACCGGCAACCCGAAATCCGGTGAGGCGGACAAGATCCTGTCGCTCACCCGGTGCGACGGGCTGACGTTGTCCGGCATCAAGCTGCGCCGCGGCGGGCACTTCGCGGCGCTGGTCAACGGGTGCAAGAACGTCGTCTCCGACCACCTCACCATCGACACGGCGGGCGATCGCGACGGCTGGAACATCATCAGCACCACGAACGTCACCATCACCAACGCCGCCATCGCGGCCAACGACGACGCGCTCGTGTTCAAGAGCGACTACGCGCTCGGCGCGAAACTGCCGAACGGGAACGTCACGGTGACCGGCGCGAAACTCTCGGCGGTGTGCTGCAACGCGCTGATGTTCGGGTCCGAGACCTGCGGTGACTTCACCGGCTACCGGTTCTCGGACATCGCGATCACCGGTGCGCACAAATCGGGTCTCGGCATCGTCTCCATGGACGGCGCGAAGATCTCCGACGTGCACTACCGCAACATCACGATGTCGGGCACGTATTCGCCGGTGATGATGAAGATCGGCACGCGGAAACGGTGCGGGAACAACCCCGGCGTCGGCTCGATCAGCGGGATCACGTTCGACAACGTCACCGGCACGCACACCGGCAGCAACTTCAGCCCGACGATCTGGGGCGCGGACAGCGGTCACCGCGTCTCCGATGTCACCTTCACCGGTGTCGAGCTGACCGTGCCCGGTGGCAACGGGACCGCGGGCACCGGCGTCCCGAGCAACGACGCGACGGACTACAACCCGAAGAGCATCGGCACCCGCCCGTCCTACGGCTGGTACCTGCACTACGCGGCCGGCATCCGGTTCGTGGACAGCTCGGTGGACTTCGGGAAGGACGACGGCCGCCCGGCGAGCATCGTCAACAACAGCTCGGACATCACGTTCGACCACTTCACCGCGGAGAAAGGCAGTAAGAGCCCGTACGACATCGGCTTCCAGGCGGTGGCGGGCTACTGCGTCCGGGACTCGGCGCTGCGCGTGAACGCGACGGGGTCCACTTCGGACTGCTGACGAAAACGGAGGGGCCCCGGCCGGAAAGCCGGGGCCCCTCCTGCGGCGCGCCTCGTGGTCAGTGGTGGAACTGCTCGTTCATGATCAGGAACGCGCCCAGGCCGTGGAAGTCGTTCGTCTTGCGGGCCCGCGCGTAGTAGTAGGACAGGTCGCCGACGTTGGTGCCCTCGCAGATGTCGGTGATGTTCGTGAGGCCGTCGGAGCCGAGGGAGATCTTCTTCAGCACGCCGGCGTAGCCCTTGTCCGCCACCGCCTGGTAGGACGAGGGCAGGTAGCCGCGCTGGACACCGCGGGCGATCGTGAACGCGTACATCGACGACGCCGACGTCTCCAGCCAGTTCTTCGTCTCGCCGCCGCGGTCGACGACCTGGTACCAGCGGCCGCTGGCCGGGTCCTGGTAGCGCTGGTAGCCCGCGGCCAGGAACCGCACGACGTCGATCAGCGCGGCCCGGCGCGGGTGGTCCGCCGGGAGCACCTCGAGGATGTCGATCGTGGCCATGCCGAACCAGCCGATCGCGCGGGCCCAGTGGTACTTGGAGTGGTGCCCGGTCCCCGACGACCAGGATTCGGAGCCGTCCTCGTCGTAAGCGTGGTATAGCAGGCCCTTCGCCGGCTCGCGGAGGTGGCTGAAGTACACCGAGATGTTCTTCGCCGCCTCCTCGAAGCAGTACGCGCCGTCGTCGAACGCGGCGCCGTAGAGCGCGAGGAACGGCTGGGCCATGTACACGCCGTCGCCCCACAGCTGGCCGACCTTGCTCGTGGCGTGGAACATGCCGCCGTCGGACGTGCGGGGGTAGGCCGGGAACCGCTTGCGCAGCTGGTCGGCCGCCGTCTTGTACTTCTTGCGGCCCGTTTCGGCGTAGAGCAGCGGCAGCAGCTGGCACGAGCGCATCGAGTCGAGGTTCGTGAAGCTGTTGGAGATCCCGCTGTCGGTGATGAACCGGTCGTACCAGGCGACGATGTAGTCGAGGTACTTCTGTTCGCCGGTGCGCTGGTAGAAGAGGTACTGACCGTAGAGGTACAGCCCGAGGGTGTAGCCCCAGCCGCCGATCGTGCCCGGCGTGTAGCGCTTCATCGTCGAGTCGATGACCGCCCGCGACCAGTCCGGTGGCGGCGCGGCACCGCCGATCGGGGGCAGCCGGTCGGCCGCGCGCGCGAGGGGGCCCGCCGCGGCGAGGGCACCGAGCGCGCCGAGCGTGCCGGTCAGGACCGCGCGCCGGGTCGGGCGAAGGGGGTGCTCGGACATGCGTCGTCCCTTTCCTGCACTGGCCCCCGCGACGCGGGTGGTGCGAAGAGGTGGCCGGGATGCCGATCCGCCGTCCGTCGGCATCCCGGCCGGCTCTGGGGCGCGGCGTGCTACCCGTTTCGCCGGAGCGGTGGTCGGGGAGCGAAAGCGCTTCCCACGGAGAACATGTACTCGCCTCGCGGGAGCCGGTCAATAGAGGTCCGACCTCTTAAGTCATATATCAGATACTTGACCCGAATGGCGGGTACTTCGGTGTACCGATGGGCGAAACGGGTGCCAAAGGTCGGATCAGAGGGTTGACCGACGGCGAACCGGAGGAGTACCACTCCGGGTGGACCAGACCACTGGAGGTCATCGATGTTCTTGCGTCGCTTGGGTGTCGTGTGCGCTTCTCTGCTGGCGGTGGCCGGGCTCACCGCCGCGCCGGCGTCGGCCGATCTGCAGAAACCCTCCCAGCAGTGGCTGCGTGAGAGCCAGGCGGGCCTGTTCCTGCACTGGGGCATGCGCACCTCGCCCGGCTACACCAGTTGCAGCGCCTGGGAGAAGGCGATCACCGACGGCGGGTGGAGTCCCGCTTACTGGGTCACCGAGGCGAAGAAGCTGCACGCTTCCTACCTGGTGCTGGCCTCCTTCCACAGCCGCCTCGGCTACTCGCGGGCGTGGCCGTCGAAGATCCCGGGCAGCTGCAGCACCAAACGGGACTTCCTCGGCGAGCTGGTCGCCGCGGCGAAGACCGAGGGGCTCAAGGTCATCCTCTACATGACCAACGACGCCCAATGGCACGACGAGGGCGGCCACGAGTGGCTCGACTCGGCCGGCTACTCGAAGTACAAGGGCAAGACGGTGGACCTCGACGGCCAGGACGGCTTCGGCCAGTTCAGCTACGACAACTTCTTCGAGGTCATGAAGAACTACCCGGACCTCGGCGGGTTCTGGATCGACAACGACAACGCCTACTGGGAGTCCCACGACCTGTACCGGCAGATCTACCAGCAGCGCCCGGACTACCTGCTGAGCAACAACAACGAAGACACGCCGATCATGGACACGATCAGCAACGAGCAGAAGACCGGCATGACGCCGTCGTACGACTACCCGCAGGCGACGTACACGGCGATGCCCCGGCTCACGGAAGCGTGCTTCAAGCTGCCCGACACCGGTTCCTGGTGGTACGGCGGCTCGAACCCGCCGGTGACCCAGGCGCTCAACCTCGGCCGCCTGGTGACGAACGCCGGCTCGTCGATCAAGTCCCTGATGGCCGAGACGGCGATGGTGAACGGCCGGTTCCCGGCGAACCAGGAGGCGTTCAACAACTTCGCGGCCGGCTACCTCGGCGCGATCGCGGAATCCCTCGACGGCACCGAAGGCGCGGGGTACATGTACGGCGGCATGCAACCGGGCTTCTGGAACGACGGTGCGCACGGCGTGATCACGATCCGCGGCGGAACGCAGTACGTGCACGTGCTGACCAAGCCGTCGGGGAGCACCTTGAAGATCCGCGACAACGGCTACCGCGTCTCGGGTGTCACGAACCTCCGCACCGGCGCCGCGATCTCGTTCGGCCAAGGTGGCGGCACCCTGACGCTGTCCGGGCTGTCGGGCTGGGACGCCTACGACACGGTGTTCAAGGTCGAAACGGCGGGCCGCACGGGAACGTACGACCCGCGTACCGTGACGCTGAAGGCGAGCGCGTCCGCCAATGGCCACAGTGGACAGTCCGCGAGCGACGGCGACTACCTGACGTACTTCGACAACGGCAAGACGCTCCCGGTCGACCTGGACTACGACCTCGGCGCCGCGCGGCCGGTCCGGTACGTCGGCCTCAACCAGCGCGAAGACTCGGTGAGCTACGCCCGGTCGGACACCGAGCAGTCCGCGCGCATCAAGGCCTACCAGGTGTTCGTCTCGGCCGACGGCAAGAACTGGGGGAGCGCCCTGAAGTCCGGCACCCTCCCGAGCCACCGCGGCGTCCAGTTCATCGACCTGCCGGCGACGACGACGAGGTACGTCCGCCTGCGGGTGACGAGCACGTATGCGGCCTCGAGCGACAGCACGCGCTACAAGCGCCTGCGCATCGACGAAACCTGGCTGGGCTCGGCCTACGCGGGCTGAGCCAGCAGGTCCACGGCCAGCGCCGCGGTCCAGCTGAACGAGCGGGTGCCGTGGCCCGCTCCGGTCAGCGGGTCGCAGTATTCCGCGAAGTCCGTGGCCACCGCCGTCGTCAGGAGGTCGGTGCGCAGCCGGGTGGCGAGCGCGTGTTCGCCGTGGTGGTGCAGGGCGCGGTGGAGGAGCCAGCCGACGTTGGACCACGACGGGCCGCGCCAGTAGCGGGCCGGGTCGAAGTCCGGGGCCGTCAGGTCGTAGCTCGGGATGCCGTGGACGCGGCCGAGGCCGAAGCGCGGGCCGGTTGCCGTGGCCAGCAGGGCCGGGGCGACCGCCAGGTCCGGGAGCAGCAGCGGCAGCAGCCCGGCGCACGTGTGCTGCCGGGTCAGCGCCCCGGTGCGGACGTCGCGGGCGAAGAAGAAGCCGTTGTCCCACAACGTGTCCTGCAACGCCTTCGCGATGCGCGCCGCCGATTCGCGGTGTTCCTCCGACGGCAGGCCGAGCTCCTCGGCGATCTCGGCCAGCGCCAGTTCGCCGTCGGCCAGCAGGGCGTTGAAGCCCGGGTCCTCGACGACGAAGTCGCCGAAGTCCCGGTAATCGCTGTCGCGGTAGTCCGCGGCGAGGCGGACGTACCGGCCGTAGTCGGCGTCGCTCGGCCGGTCCGCCTCGGTGCCGTGGGCCAGGTCGCGGCGGACGAAGCCGCTCGACGGCGTGACCCGCGCCAGCGGCTCGTCCCACGCCGGGCTGTTGTCCATCCCGGACTCCCACGGGTGCACGATCGCCGCGAGGCCGTGCCCGCCCGCGTCGCGTGATCCTCGCAGGTATTCGTGCCAGGCGCGCAGTTTCGGGTACAGCGTCGCGAGGAATCCGCGGTCCGGCGCGGCTTCGTGCACCGCCAGCACCGCGCGCGCGTGCACCGGTGGCTGGACGATGCCGGACGTCCGCCCGGCGCGCCAGAAGGCCGGGCCGGGGAAGTACGCCTCGGGCGGGGTGCCCGGGTCGAACACGATGTGCGGGACGCGGCCGTCGGGCCACTGCGCGGCGAACAGCGTCCGCAGCTCGCGCCGTGCGCGCTCGGGCGCCTGGTGGCGCAGGCCGATCGCGATGAACGCCGAGTCCCAGCTCCACTGGTGCGGGTAGAGCGATCGCGAGGGCACGGTCGACGAGCCGAGCCAGTTGCCCGCCAGTACGGCCGCGGCTCGTGTTACATCCATATGTCCAACTTATCTCGGACTTGTGTAGTGTCAATAGACAAAAGGGGGGAGACGTCGGATGCCGACCAGTGCCGGCGAGCTGTTCCAGCTGGTCAAGACGGGGGAGGCGACCACGCGCAAGGCCCTGCTCACCCGCAGCGGCCTGTCCCGGTCGACCCTCACCGCGCGCCTGGACCGCCTCCAGGCGGCCGGTCTGCTCGCCGAGGGCGGCCAGGAGGACTCCACCGGCGGCCGCCCGGCGCGGCAGCTGCGCTTCGACGACCAGCACGCCGTCGTCCTCGCCGCGAGCATCGACACCACGCACGCCGAGGCCGCGGTCACCGACCTGGCCGGACGGCGGCTGGCCCACCGCGAAGGCGAGCTGCGCGTCGCCGACGGCCCGGAACCGGTGCTCGACCGGATCGCGGGGTGGTTCGACGAGCTGCTGGCCGAGGCCGGACGGCCGGTGTGCGGCGTCGGCGTTTCCGTCCCCGGCCCGGTCGAACCCGGCCGCGCCCGCGTGACGCAGCCGCCGATCATGCCGGGCTGGGACGGCTACCCGATCGACACCCACCTCGGCGCCCGCTTTGCCGCCCCAGTGCTGGTCGAGAACGACGCGAACCTGATGGCGCTGGGCGAGCACCGCGCCCGCCACCCGGACTCGGCCGCGCTCGTGGTGGTCAAGGTGTCAACCGGCATCGGCGCCGGGATCGTCCTCGGCGGCGAGGTGTACCGCGGCATCGACGGCGGCGCGGGCGACATCGGCCACATCCGCCTGCCGGGCCACCCCGGCGCCCGCTGTCAGTGCGGTTCGCTCGGTTGCCTCGCGGCCGTCGCCAGCGGAGGCGCCCTCGCCGCGCGCCTGACCGAGCTGGGCCTGCCGACGACGTCGGGCTCGGGCGTGCGCGACCGCCTCCTGGCGGGCGACCCGGCGGCGGTCCGGCTCGCCGAAGTCGCGGGCCGCCAGGTGGGGGAGGTGCTCGCGACGCTCGTTTGCGTGGTCAACCCGGGCGTGCTGGTCGTCGCCGGGGATCTCGCCGAACCGCATTTCGTCGCCGGCGTCCGCGAAGAGCTTTACCGGCGCGCGCTCCCGCGGGCGACGCAGCACCTGCGCGTCGAAATCGGCGGTCGCGGCGACGCGCTCGGCGGCGCGGTGGCGATGGTCGTCGACACGGTCTTTTCGACGGCCGAAGTGGACCGCAGGCTGGCCGCACCGCGCTGACCACGGCCGAAGTACCGTCACGGCGTGAACTGTCCCGAGTGGACGGAGCACCCGACTTTAGTAGGTGGCGCGCGGCTGTCGCCCATGGTGCGCGAAACCGGACTTAACGCACACCGCGGAGCATTCCTCGCGTTTTTCGTCCGACAAATCGGATTTCCGCACCACCCCCCACATCGCGTGAATTCGCGACGAGATAACGGTTCCGCAAGCACTTCCCCGCGAGCGGAACACCGATCTAGTCTCACCCGGTGTTGCAAGGCCCGTTTTCCGGGGGCCGTTTCGAAGAGGGAGATTTCTGTGCGAAGAAGCTCCACCCTGCTCCTTTCGCTCGCGGTGGTGGGTGGCCTGACCGGCGCCCTGCCGGCGACGGCGTCCGCGCAGGGGCGTCAGGACATTCCGCAGTCGCACCCGTTGTGGGCGAACGCGCAGGCGAAGGTCGCCGACACGGCGCCCGCCGCGAAGCTGAGCTTCCGGGTCTACCTGAACCAGCGCGACAACGCCGGTGCCGAGGCGCTGGCCCAGGCCGTGTCCGATCCGGACAGCAAGACCTACCGCCAGTACCTGAGCCCGGACCAGGTGCGCGACCGGTTCGCCGCCAGTGACGCCACGGTCGACGCCGTCAAGTCGTGGCTGACCGGCAACGGCTTCAGCATCGGTGAGGTGCCGTCGAACCGCGCCTACGTCGAGGCCACCGGTACCGCCGGCCAGACGCAGCAGGCGTTCGACGTCAAGCTGAGCAAGTACAAGGTCAAGGGCCAGACGCTGCGCGCCGCCGACAAGAACCTGTCGGTGCCGGCGAACCTGGCGAACGACGTCCTCGGCGTCGTCGGCGTGGACCAGGCCACCAACCTGTTCAAGCCCGACCACGCCACCGGTTCCGGGACGCCGTCCGACGTCGCGCCCGGGCCCGGCTTCCGCAACGCGCGGCCGTGCAGTGCCTACTACGGCGAGAAGATCGACACCACCGATCCCGCCTACAACGGCAAGAACCTGCCCTACGCCCCCTGCGGCTACACCCCGGCGCAGCTGCGCTCGGCCTACGGTGTCGACAAGGTCGGCGCGGACGGCAAGGGCACCACGATCGCCATCGTGGACGCGTTCGCCTCGCCGACCATCTACGCCGACGCGAGCACGTACGCCAAGAAGAACGACCCGCAGCACCCGCTGAAGCAGAGCCAGTTCAAGCAGCACGTCTTCCCGGCGAACCCGGTCCTCGAGCCGCCGGACCAGTGCGACGCGGCGGGCTGGTACGGCGAGGAGACCCTCGACGTCGAGGCCGCCCACGGTCTCGCGCCGGGCGCCGACATCCTCTACGTCGGCGGCGAGTCCTGCGAGGACAACGCCCTCGACGTGGCGCTGAACTACGTGATCGCCGGCCACAAGGCCGACATCGTGTCGAACTCCTACGGCGACACCGGCGAGGACATCCCGGCCGACGAGGTCAAGGTGTTCAACCAGATCTCGCTGCAGGCGGTGCTCGAGGGCATCGGCGTCTACTTCTCCTCGGGTGACAACGGCGACGAGGTCGCGCGCCTCGGCACGCCGTCGCCGGACTTCTCCGCCTCGGCGCCGTGGATCACCGCGGTCGGCGGCACGTCCATCGCGATCGGCAAGGACGGCAAGCGGATCTTCGAGACCGGCTGGGAGACCAGCAAGTCCTCGCTGACCAACGGCGTCTACGGCCCCGCGGCCTACACCAGCGGTTCCGGTGGCGGCACGAGCCGGCTGTTCGCGCAGCCCTTCTACCAGAAGGGTGTCGTGCCGGACGCGCTGGCGAAGAAGAACCAGACCGGCAACAACAAGGGCCGCGTCGTGCCGGACATCTCGGCGATCGGCGACCCGAACACCGGCTTCCTGGTCGGCCAGACGCAGACCTTCCCGGACGGCGCCTACTACGACCAGTACCGGATCGGCGGCACGAGCCTCGCGTCGCCGGTGTTCGCCGGCATCATGGCGGTGGCCGACAGCTTCGACCACTTCCACCACGGCTTCATCAACCCCGTGATCTACAAGCTGACGTCGCGGACACCGGCGATCAGCGACGTGAAGCACGTGGACGCCGCGGTGGAGCGGGTCGACTACGCCAACTCGACCGACGCTTCGGGCGGCCTGCTCACCTCGGTGCGCACGCTCGACTACCAGGGTCTCACCATCCACACGACCCCGGGCTACGACGACGTGACGGGTCTCGGCACGCCCAACGGGCTGCTGTTCCTGCTGCTCGTCTAGGCAACCGCGCCAAGTTCGTGAAGGCCACCTCGAGGAACTTCGAGGTGGCCTTCACGGCGTTTCGGCGACCAGGGGGATGACCGCGTGCACCGCGGTGCCGCCGTCGCCGCTCGAGACGGTCAGCTCGCCGCCCAGCGCCTCGACCCGGTCGCGCAGGCCGGCCAGGCCGGTGCCGCCGTCGAGGGACGCGCCGCCGACGCCCCGGTCGGTCACCTCGACCCGCAGCTCGGCGCCCTCGGTGGTGATCCGGACGCCGACGTGGTCGGTTTCCGCGTGCTTCAACGCGTTCGTCAGCGCTTCCGACGCCACGAAGTACGCCGTCGCCTCGACCGCCGCGTCGAGGCGGGGCACCGTGCCGACCGACAGCGCCACCTCCATCGGGCTGCGGTCGGCCAGCGAGCGGACCGCCGCGACCAGCCCGGCCTCGGTGAGGATCGCCGGCCGGATGCCGCGGGCCAGCTCCCGCAGCTCGGTGATCGCCGTCTGCAGCTCGTCGACCGAGCCGCTGAGCAGGGCGCGGACCTCCGGCGGCAGGTCGTCACCGTAGCGGCGGCCGGTCATCCGCAGCAGCAGCACGACGCTCACCAGCCGCTGCTGGGCGCCGTCGTGCAGGTCGCGCTCCAGCCGGCGGCGCTCGTCGTCGCCGGCCGCCACCAGCCGCGCCCGCGACGCCCGCACCTCGGCCAGCCGCTGCTCCAGCTCCGCCGTGAGCCGCTGGTTGTCGAGCACCAGCCCGGCCGCGGCGTCGAGCGCGTCGATCGACCGGCTGTCCTTCCAGACCTCGTCGTCCTGCACCAGCGCGGCCAGCCCGCTGCCGTCGCGCTCCAGCAGCAGCCGGATCATCTCCGCGTTGCCGACGCGGGCGCGCAGCACTCCGGCCAGGAACGCCAGCGGCCACAGGCAGAACAGGATCCGGTACGCCTGCAGCAGCGGCTCGGACAGCGGGTGCCCGTCGCCGAGCGCGGTGCCCGCCCCCGACGTGAGCGCGCCCAGCAGGGCGATCGCGACGACCGGCGAGAGCAGGCGCCGCTGCGGCAGCCGTCCGGTCAGCCAGCGGTAGAGCAGCACGACGACCACGCCGGCGCTGATCGCCGTCGCGGCGAGCTCGAGAGCGCGGTCGGCGAAGGCGCCGCCGCCCGGGCCGGGCCGGATCGCCAGCAGGTCGCGCGGGTCGTCGCCAGCCAGCAGCCCGACCACGCCGGAACCGAGCACCACCAGGTAGGCCGCGGCGACGAGCAGCCGTTCCCCCCGCGTGCGCAGCCTGCCGTGCGGGAACGCGAGCACGAGGTGCGCGATCACCGGGCTGGACGCGGCGCGCAGCGGCACGGCGATCGTGTACAGCACGGGGTCGCGGGTGAACTGGAGGTCTTCGAGGAACAGCGCGACGCCGGCGAGCGCGATGAGCACGCCGATCGGGTTGGCCGGGCGCCGGACGTGCGCGACCGCGCCCGCGAGCAGGAAGAGGAACCCGGTCGCGGTGCTGAGCGCGGTGTCGAGCGCGGAATGGTCGCCGTCGGCCGCCTTCAGCGTCAGCGCGGTGACGCCGAGGGCCGGACCGGCGATCAGCAGGCCGGTCATCACGAGCGTCCGCGGGTGCTGCGCCACGCCCACCCCTCCCGGTGTGCTCCCGGCCACGCAAACCGTGATTCGCCCGTTCGGGCTCTCGCGTTACACCGGGCGGCGGCGCTTTAGGGTGAAGCCCGGGGCGAACGAGAGGCAGGAAATGAGCGGACGTGGTCTGGACGCCGAGGTCTTCGGCGGGCGGATGCCCACCGGCGGCGGTGACCTGGCGATCGAAACCCACGGTATCGCGCCGGTCCCGGAGGGCAACCGGTTCGGCAGGCCGTGGCGGCTGTTCAGCGTGTGGTTCGCGCCCAACCTGACGATGACGGCGGTGTTCACCGGCACCCTCGCCGCGTCGCTCGGCCTCGGCTTCTGGACCGGGCTGGCGGCGATGCTCGCGGGGACCGTGCTCGGGTCGCTGCCGGTCGCGTACCTGTCCACCTGGGGCCCGCGCACCGGCACCGGCCAGCTGCCGCTGGCCCGGCTGCCGTTCGGCGGCGGGGTCGTCCTGCCCGGCCTGGTGCAGTGGCTCGGCTCGATCGCGTGGGACGCGCTCGTCGGGCTGTTCGGCGGTGAGGCGCTGGCCGAGCTGACCGGGCTGCCGTTCTGGGCGGCGGTGCTGATCGTGCTGGTGCTGCAGTGCGCGCTGGGCGTGTTCGGCTACGCGCTGATCCACCGCGTCCAGGCGGTGATGAGCGTGCTGCTGGTGCTCGCGTTCGCCGCGCTCGCCGTGAAGGTCCTTTCCGGACACCCGATCGCGGCGGCGGACACGGCGTCGGGTGCCGACCTGGCCGGCGGCGTCGTCCTGTTCACGACGATCACGTTGTCGCTGGCGATCTCCTGGGCGCCCTACGCGTCGGACTTCAGCCGCTACCTGCCCGCTTCGACGTCGTCGCGGCGCGTCTTCTGGGCGACGCTGCTCGGGCTGGTCGTTTCGTACGCGATCGGCGAAACCCTCGGGCTCGCGCTGGGTTCCTCGCTCGGCGACCAGACGGCCACCGGGGTCGCCGCGCTCCTCGGGGGTGGGTTCCTGGGCGCGCTGGCGCTGGCGGTGATCGCGCTGGCGGCGGTGTCGTCGAACGCGATGAACGACTACAGCGGCTCGCTGGCGCTGCAGACGGTCGGCGTCCGGCTGCGGCGCCCGGTCTCCGCGGTGGTCGTCACGGTGCTCGCGTTCGCGTTGATCCTCTGGATGCACAGCGGTGAGCTGGCGGCCAAGTTCCAGAACGTGCTGCTGTTCGTCAGCTACTGGATCCCGCCGTTCCTCGGCGTGGTCGTCCCGGACTGGCTCGCGCGCACCCGCGGCGGGCAGCGGGTGGACGTCCTGGCTTCGGTTCCCGTGCGGCCGTGGGCGGCGCTCGTGGCGTTCGTGCTCGGCTTCGGCGCGGCGGTGCCGTTCATGAACACGTCCCTGTACACGGGACCGGTGGCGGCGGCGCTGCACGGCGCGGATCTGGCTTACTACGTCGGGCTCGTCGTTTCGCTGGCAGCGTACTTTTTGCTGCGCGGCCGGTCGCGGGTTGACCTCAAGTAATATAGAGGTTTCACGATGGTGTGGTACCCCTCGGAGGAGGAACCATGCCAACCGCACTCGTGACCGGCGCGTCCGCCGGTCTGGGCCGCGCGCTCGCGGCGGCCCTGGTGAGTCGCAAGTGGACGGTCGTCGGCGACGGCCGGGACGCGGCCGCGTTGTCCGCCGCGGCACGGGAAACCGGCTTCACGGCCGTCCCCGGCGACGTCGCCGACCCGGCCCACCGCGCTCAGCTGGCCGCCGCCTGCCCGTCGCTCGACCTGCTCGTCAACAACGCGAGCTCGCTGGGCGTCAGCCCGCTGCCGCCGCTTTCCGGTTATCCCTTGGCGGAACTGGAGGACGTCTACCGCGTCAACGTGTTCGCGCCGCTGGCGCTGACGCAGCTGCTCCTGCCCGCGCTGACGGCCGCGCGCGGGACGGTGCTCGACATCAGCTCGGACGCGGCCGTCGAAGCCTACGAAGGCTGGGGCGCCTACGGTTCGGCGAAAGCCGCGCTCGACCAGCTCACGGCGGTGCTCGGCGCGGAAAACCCGGAGCTGGCGGTGTACGCGGTCGACCCGGGCGACCTGCGCACGGCGATGCACCAGCGCGCGTTCCCCGGCGAGGACATCTCGGACCGGCCGCTGCCGTCGTCGGTCGTCCCGGCGTTCCTGAGGTTGCTGGACGAGCGCCCGCCCAGCGGCCGCTACCGCGCGGCGGACCTCCCGTCCATCCATGCCCCCGCCACCGCCCTCAACGGAGGCGCTTCGCGCCCGGAGGCTTTATGAGCATGAACATCCGGTTCGAACTGCCCGCGGAGCTCTCGGCGTCGGCCCCGCCGGAGGCCCGCGGCCTGGCGCGCGACGAGGTCCGCCTGCTGGTGGCCGGGCCCTCGGGCGTCCACCACACGGTGTTTTCGGCGCTGGGCTCGTTCCTGTCCGCCGGTGACCTGCTGGTGGTGAACACGTCGGGGACGCTGCCGGCGGCGGTGGACGCCGTGCGGGCCGGGCGCCCGGTGGTCGTCCACTTCGCCTCGCCGCTCGACGACGGCGGCTGGGTGGTGGAGCTGCGCGCCCCCGGCGGCCCGCTGCTCGACGGCCGTCCCGGCGAGGTCCTGGACCTGCCCGGCGGCGCGTCGCTGACACTGCGATCCCCGGTGACCGAGCGGCTGTGGCGCGCTTCGGTGGCGGTCGAGGGCCCGGTCCCGGGCTTCCTCGCCGCGGCCGGGCGTCCGATCCGCTACGGGTACGTCCCGGGCGCGTGGCCGTTGTCGGACTACCAGACGGTGTTCGCCCGCGAGCCGGGCAGCGCGGAGATGCCCTCGGCGTCCCGCCCGTTCACGACGGAGCTGGTGACCCGCCTGGTGACGGACGGCGTGCTGTTCGCGCCGCTGCTGCTGCACACGGGGGTGTCGTCCCCGGAAGCGGACGAGCCACCCCAGCCGGAGCGCTTCCGCGTCCCGCCGACGACGGCGGCGCTGGTCTCGTGGGTCCGGTCGCGAGGCAGCCGGGTGATCGCGGTGGGCACGACGGCGGCCCGCGCCCTGGAGTCGGCGTTCGCTTCCGGCGAGGCGCACGCGGCGGCGGGCTGGACGGACCTGGTCCTGGGCCCGGACCACCCGGCCCGCCTGGTGGACGGCATCGTGACGGGCCTGCACGCCCCGGAGGCGTCCCACTTGCTGCTGCTGGAGTCGGTGGTCGGCCGAGACCGCGTCCAGCACGCATACGACGCGGCGGTGGAGCGCCGGTACCTGTGGCACGAGTTCGGTGACGTGTCGCTGCTGCTGCGCCGCTGACCCGCTAGTGGCCGGCCTCGATCCGGCGGGACCTGAGGAGGCCGGCCACCGCCACCACCGCGATGCCCAGGCCCACGCCGCTGACGATCGAGGCCACCAGGCTCGCCGTTGCCGTGGCCAGGCCGAACGCGCCCGCGATGTAGACCGGGATGCAGATCGCCACCGGCAGCCACGTCCGCAGCGAGAACGCGCGATCCGAGGCCAGCCACAGGACCAGCGCCACGGCCGCGCCCGTCACGACCGGGATCGCCCAGACGACCAGGCTCGTCACCGCGTCCATGCCGAGTGACCGGAGCCACTCGAAGGACGCCTGGCCCAGTCCGATGAACAGCACGACCAGCGCCACGCGGACGCCGGCGACGCCGTGGCCTCGTCGAGGTGCGGTGCTCGTCATCTCTTCCCTCCCGGATCGGTCCTCACCGATACCACGTTCGGGTGACGCCGGCGGTTGCCCGCGTTACGGGATTTCTCCGAAGCGGCCTTTCTTCCCGGATGCCGGGAAGAAAGCGCGGGCCCTCGCGTCCGGCCCGCCGACCCAGCATGCTCTTGCCGCACCACGCTCCACCTGGTCGAACGGTCCGCAGTAGGGACACCCGCCGCCGATGTCAAGGAATCTCACGAGAATTCCCGGGATGCGGATGGCTATGCGCCCTAGTGGGTGACCGTGCGAACCTCGCCCCGAACACCGATCCCGAAAGGCGACGCTGACGTGCGCACCCACCACAGAACCCGCTTCCTGGCCTCGGCGCTGGCCGCCCTGACCGTCGTGGGCGTGCTCGCCGGCTGTTCACGCGCGGACAGCAGCGCCGCGCCGGCCGCCGACCAGGGCGCCGCCGGCGAGGTGCGCGTCGGGTTCTTCCCGAACGTCACCCACGCTCCCGCGCTCATCGGCGCGAAGAAGGACTTCTTCAAGAACGAGCTCGGCTCGACCAAGCTCACCACCCAGACGTTCAACGCCGGCCCCGAAGAGGTCAACGCCCTGCTCGGCGGCTCCCTCGACGTCGCCTTCCTCGGCTCCGGCCCGGCGATCAACGCCTTCACCAAGTCCAAGGGTGCCATCCAGCTGATCTCGGGTGCCGTCTCCGGTGGCGCGCAGCTGGTCGTCAAGCCCGACATCACCGACGTCGAGCAGCTCAAGGGCAAGAACATCGCGACGCCGCAGCTGGCCAACACCCAGGACGTCGCGCTCAAGAAGTTCCTGGCCGGCAAGAAGCTGACCGACCAGGTCAAGATCACCAACACCGACAACCCGAAGACGCTGGACGCCTTCAAGAAGGGCGAGGTCGACGGCGGCTGGCTGCCCGAGCCGTGGGCGTCCCGGCTGGTCCTCGACGCCGGCGCGAAGGTGCTCGTCGACGAGAAGACCCTGTGGCCGGGCGGGCGCTTCCCGACCACCGTCGTGATCGTGCGCAGCGAGTTCCTGCAGCAGCACCCGGACACCGTCCGCGCGCTGCTGAAGGGCGAGCTCGCCGCGATCGACTGGGCCAAGGCCAACCCGGCGGAGGCGAAGACCGTGGTCAACGGCGCTCTCAAGGAGCTGGCCGGCAGTACCCTGAGCGCCGCGGTCCTGGACCGCGCGTTCTCCGGCATCGAGCTGACCACCGACCCCGTCGCCGCCGAATTCCCGCAGCTCGCGCAGGACTCGGTGACGGCAGGCGTGGTGAAGACGGCGGTGGCGCTCAAGGGCTTCGCCGACTTCGGCCCGCTGAACGAGGTGCTGAAGGCCAAGAACCTGCCCGCCGTCGAAGCTCCCGAACTGACCAAGTGATCTGGAGAGGCAGCCAGCGATGACCACCACGACCCTCCCGAGCGGCCGGCCCCGGTTCACCGGCGCGACCGCGGTGCGGCTCGACGGCGTGCGCAAGACGTTCGGCCCGGCCGGTCGCGCGGTCGTCGCCCTCGACGGCGTCGACCTGACGGTGGCGCCCGGCGAGTTCGTCTGCCTGCTGGGCGCGTCCGGCTGCGGCAAGAGCACGCTGCTGAACCTCGTCGCCGGGCTGGACGCGCCGTCGGCGGGGGAGATCACGCTGAACACGTCGCGGCCCGCGGTCATGTTCCAGGAGGCCGCGCTGATGCCGTGGCTGACCGCGTCCCGCAACGTGGAGCTGCCGCTGCGGCTGGCCGGGTTCGGCCGGGCCGAGCGCCGCGAAAAGGCCGCCGAGCTGCTGGAACTGGTCCGGCTGACGGACGCGGCGAACAAGCGCCCGCACGAGCTGTCCGGCGGCATGCGGCAGCGCGTCGCGCTGGCCCGGGCGCTGGCGGCGACCCTGCGCGTCGGCGGTGACCCGGAGCAGTCGCTGCTGCTGATGGACGAGCCGTTCGCCGCGCTCGACGCCATCACCCGCGACTGCCTCCAGGGCGAGCTGCTGCGCGTCTACCGCAGCACGAACACGTCGGTGCTGTTCGTGACGCACGACGTGCGCGAAGCGGTCCGGCTCGGCCAGCGGGTCGTGCTCCTGTCGTCGCGGCCCGGCCGGGTCGTGCGCGAGTGGACGGACGTGCCGCTGGCCGACGCCGAGGAGCTGACCGAGGAAATCACGGGCCACCTGCGCGAGGTGATCAGCACCCATGCCGCAGCTTGACCGGGCCGGTGCGGAGGTCGAGGACCTCGAAGCCGTCGGGTCCGGCCTCGACGCCCTCGACGCCCCGGTGGGGGAACGCCGGCCCAGCTTCTGGAAGCGCTTCGCCTGGGGGTTCCTGCCGCCCCTGGGCGCGCTCGTACTCCTGGTCGTCGTCTGGCAGATCCTCTGGGCGGCGGCGTTCTGGCCCGAGTCGCAGCTGCCGGCGCCGCTGGCGGTGTGGGACGAGTTCTGGAGCAACGTCACCGACGGCAAGGTCTTCGGCTTCGTCTGGACGTCGGTCCACCGCGCGGCGCTCGGCTTCCTCGTCGGCGTCCTGATCGGTACCCCGCTGGGCCTGGTGGTGGCCAAGGTCCGCCTGGTCCGCGCCGCGATCGGCCCCCTGCTGAGCGGCCTGCAGAGCCTCCCGTCGGTGGCCTGGGTCCCGGCGGCGATCCTGTGGTTCGGCATCAACGACGCGGCGATCTACTTCGTCGTCCTGCTGGGCTCGGTCCCGTCCATCGCGAACGGCCTGGTGTCCGGCATCGACCAGATCCCGCCGATCCTGCCCCGCGTCGGCCAGGTGATGGGCGCGAACCGCCTGTCCTCGGCCCGCCACATCCTGCTGCCGGCCGCACTGCCGGGCTTCTTGGCGGGGCTGAAGCAGGGCTGGGCGTTCTCGTGGCGCTCGCTGATGGCCGCGGAGCTGATCGCGCTGTCCCCGCAGCTGGGGATCGGGCTGGGGGCGTACCTGAACCAGGGCTCGTCGTTCAACAGCATGGAGACGGTGATCGCGGCGATCTTCCTGATCCTGCTGGTCGGGGTGGGGATCGAGCTGCTGGTGTTCCGTCCGCTGGAGCGGGCCGTGCTGCGCGCGCGGGGGCTTACTGCTTCGCTGTAGGACCCCTAGGTAGAGTTCTAGCATGGCTGGTGACCGCGGACCACGCATGACGCTGCCCACGCAGCTCGTCCTGCACGTCCTGATCGACGACCCGGACCGCGAGATGTACGGCCTCCAGCTCTGCGAGGCGGCCGGCCTCCCCAGCGGCACGATCCACCCGATCCTGGCCCGCCTGGAGAAGGCGGGCTGGCTGACCAGCCGCTGGGAGGAGATCGACGCCCGCGAAGAGGGCCGGCCACGGCGGCGGTACTACCGCCTCGACCCGAACAACCTCGCCACGGTCCGGGCCGCCCTGCACCGGGCGGCCCCGGCGGCCAAGGCACTGGGCCGGCTGCGTCCGGGGCGGGCGGGGGAAACCTCGTGAACGTTCCCGCGGACATGTGGGAAAGGCGCGAGATGCGAGCCGCGCTCGCGGTGCGCGACATCGGCAAGGTCTTCCGCCTGCTGCGGGAGTCCGGTGTCCCGCAGCGCCGGATCGCCGCGATGACCGGCCACCGGCAGTCCGAGGTGGCGGAGATCGTCAAAGGACGCGGCGTCTGGGCCTACGACGTGCTCGAGCGCATCGCCGACGGTCTCGGCGTTCCGCGCGGCTACCTGGGCCTCGCCTACGACGAAACCACGGTGGCACCGGTCGACGAAGAAGAAGCGGCGAAGCGGCGAAAGTTTCTCGCGCACGCCTACCAGGTGACCATGGGCGCGGCGGTCTTCGGATCGGAGCCGGGCACCTCCCCGTGGCGTCGGCCGGTGCCCGAGCGGATCGGGATGGTCGAAGTGCGCCAAGTCGAGGCCGCGACGCGCGCTTTCCGGACCTTGGAGCAGCAGTACGGAGGCGAATTCTGCCGCTCGGCGGCCGAGGCGGAGCTTGTCTGGGCCGATGAACTGCTGGAAGCCGGAGCCGCTGCGCCGGTGAAGGCGCGGCTCGTCGAAGCGGTCATCGAGCTCGAGGCGTTTTGCCGAGCGCTGGCGGAAGCGCGGTCGACTGCCGCCACACCCGAGCCGGACGGCCCTCCGGCCGTGGTGCCTCGGCGGCCGGTGGCTCGCGCGTCCCAGCGAGCCGCCGAATGGGCGTCGCGGGCCGTCCCCGCCGTCGAGCGCGAGCGCTACTTCGACGAGTACCTCAGCGAGCTCGACGACCTCGCCCAGTCGGCCCGCCCTCGCCGAGCTCAGCTGCTCTACGTCCTCCGCCTCTTCAGCCGCCTCCCGGCCCTCCGCTTCGCCCTTCGCGATTCGAAAGCCCGGGAGCTGGCGCGGTGAAGGTGGTCGACGCTTTCACCCACGTCGTCGCCTCGGCCGAGCGGACCCGCAACACCATCCGCCTCCTGCGGGTCGTCGTCATCGGCGCCGCCCTGCTCCTCGCCGAGCTGTGCGCCGCCGTCGCGCTGCTGCCCGCCGGGGTGTCGGCCGGGCTGCTCGCGCTCGTTCCCGGGGCCGGGGCCTGGTGGTGGGTGAAAAGCCGGCGAAGGTGACATCGCTCTCGGAACGCTTCCGGTTCCGCGTTCGTTGTCGTTACCTACGGCTCCGTAAGTTACGGTTCCGTAGGTCACGCCCCCCGATCCCCGGAAGGACGCGCGCATGACCGTTCCCGAGAGCACCGCACTCATGTACGAGCTCGAGGGGACGGTCGAGGAGAACCTCAACCGCCACCTCGCCGCAGCGCAGGAATGGATGCCGCACGAATACGTGCCGTGGAGTGAGGGGCGGAACTTCGCCGACCTCGGCGGGGAGGCGTGGGATCCGGAGCAGTCGCGCGTCACGCCGATCGCGCGGACCGCGCTCGAGGTCAACCTGCTGACCGAGGACAACCTGCCCAGCTACCACCGCGAGATCGAGCGCGCCTTCGGCCGCGACGGCGCCTGGGGCACCTGGGTGCACCGCTGGACGGCCGAGGAGGGCCGGCACGGCATCTGCATCCGGGACTACCTGCTCGTCACGCGCGCGGTCGACCCGGTCGAGCTCGAGCGGATGCGCATGGAGACCATGCAGGCCGGCTACGAAACCGGCGACAAGCCGCTGCTGCGCGTCTGCGCCTACGTCTCGTTCCAGGAGCTCGCGACGCGCCTTTCGCACCGCAACACCGGCCGCTACACCCAGGACCCGCTGGCCGAGAAGCTGCTCGCCCGTGTCTCCACCGACGAGAACCTGCACATGGTCTTCTACCGGAACCTGGTGAAGGCGGCGTTCGAGATCTCGCCGGACGCCATGATGCGGGCGATCACCGACGAGGTCGTCGACTTCGCGATGCCCGGCGCGGTCATCCCGAGCTTCGCCCGCAAGGCGGCGCTGATCGCCAAGGCCGGCATCTACGACCTGCGCATCCACCACGACGACGTCGTGATGCCGCTGCTGCGCTACTGGAGGGTGTTCGACCGGGAGGGGTTCGGCGAGGTCGGCGAGACCGCGCGCGAAGAGCTCGCCGCGTTCATCAAGACCCTGGACACGCAGGCCGCGCGCTTCGAGGAACGTCGTGACGCCGCGGCCGCCCGGGCCGCCGCCCGCGGTCTGCCGGCCCTCTGACATGCGTGAAGGCCCCCTTGCGGAACTTCGAGTTCCGCAAGGGGGCCTTCACGAACGCTGAGCTCAGCGGCCGGTGCGCCGGGCGCCCGCGCGGGTGCCCGACGAGAAAGCCGCCGCGCCGCCGGTGCGGTTGCCCGTGGCCGGGGCGCCCGCGCGACGGGAGCCGCCGGACGTGGCCGCGCCACCCGTGCGCCGGGCACCGCCCGAAGCGGGGGCGTCCGACCGGCGGGCGCCGCCCGAAGCCGGCGCACCCGAGCGGCGCGAGCCGCCCGAAGTGCCACCCGACCGGCGCGAATCGCCGCCGGAGCGGCCCGAACCGGGCTGGTCTTCACGCCGCACGCGGGCCTGCTGGCCGCCGCGGTTCTCCTTCGGCGCTCCGCCGCGACGCCCGCGTCCGGAACCGGTACCCGGCGCCGCGCCGGACGCCGTCACCTTCTTCGGGCGGTTGTCGACCGCGGGGGCCTTCGAGAACGTCCGCTCGCCCGGGGCCAGCTCCGCCAGCAGCGGGTGGCCCGGTCCGAGCTGGGTCGTCGTCGGCTTGATGCCCGCCTTGCGCGTGAGGTCGCGCACGTCGCGGACCTGCGCGTCGGTCATCAGCGTGACCACCGTGCCCGACGCACCCGCGCGCGCCGTGCGGCCCGAGCGGTGCAGGTACGCCTTGTGCTCGACCGGCGGGTCGGCGTGGATGACCAGCCGGACGTCGTCGACGTGGATGCCGCGGGCCGCGATGTCGGTCGCGACCAGCGTCTTCGCCGTGCCCGAGGAGAACGCCTCGAGGTTGCGCGTCCGCGCGTTCTGGCCCAGGTTGCCGTGCAGTTCGACCGCCGGCACGCCCGAAGCCACGAGCTTGCGCGTCAGCGCCTTCGCGCGGCTCTTCGTCCGGGTGAACACCAGCGTGCGGCCCGGCGCCGCGGTCAGGTCGACCAGCACCGGCAGCCGGTGGGTCTCCTCGAGGTGCAGGACGTGGTGCTCCATCGTCGACACCGGCGACTGCGCCGAGTCGACGCTGTGCGTGATCGGGTCGTTCATGAAGCGCTTGACCAGCACGTCGACGCCGTTGTCCAGCGTCGCGGAGAACAGCATCCGCTGCCCGCGCGAGGGCGTCTGGTCCATGATCCGCCGCACCTCGGGCAGGAAGCCCAGGTCGGCCATGTGGTCGGCCTCGTCCAGCACGGTGATCTCGATCGCGTCGAGCTTCACGTGCCCGGAGCGCATGTGGTCGGCGAGCCGGCCGGGGCAGGCGACGACGATGTCGACGCCGTCACGCAGCTTCGTGATCTGCGGGTTCGCGCTCACGCCGCCGAAGATCGTGGTGGTCCGGAGGCCCAGCGGCTTGGCCAGCGGCAGGATCGACGCCTCGATCTGCGTCGCGAGCTCGCGCGTCGGCGCGAGGATCAGCGCGCGGGGGCGCCCGGGCTTGCGCCGCGTCGGGCCCGCGGCGAGGCGGGTGAGCACGGGCAGCACGAAGCCGTACGTCTTGCCGGAGCCGGTGCGGCCGCGGCCGAGGACGTCCCGGCCGGCGAGGGTGTGCGGCAGAGTCGCCGCCTGGATGGGGAAGGGCTCGGTGACGCCCTGGGAGGCCAGCGCCGCCACGAGCGGGGTGGGCAGGCCGAGTTCAGCGAAAGTACTCATAAGTCGTGCGGGCACGCGGGTGCCCTGGTCTCCGTAACATGAGAAGGGTTGTCCTGCCCGGCGCAGACCGGCGTGCGGCCGCGGCGCGTGGTAGTCGACAACAGCAGCGGGCCGAGGCAGAACTGAGCGGCCCGCATGATCAGTATAGCGGGGAAGGGTGACGTACCCCCAGTGAGATTGCCCGCACTCGCGCCGCCTTGCTAAGTTACCGGTCGGTAATCGAGGAGGACCCCCATGCTGCTGAACCCGCGCGAGTACGACCCGGCGCACTTCGACGCCGAGACCCGGCGCCTGCTGCGCGCCACCATCGACTGGTTCGAACAGCGCGGCAAGGCGAAGCTGACCGAGGACTACCACAGCCGCACCTTCTACGCGGACTTCCTCGAGTTCGCGGGCAAGGAAGGCCTGTTCTCGACCTTCCTGACCCCCGCCGCGAACGCCGGCGGCAACCCGGACAAGCGCTGGGACACCGCCCGCGTCGCCGCGCTCTCGGAAATCCTGGGGTTCTACGGGTTGAACTACTGGTACCCGTGGCAGGTCACGATCCTCGGCCTCGGCCCGGTGTGGCAGAGCGGCAACGACGTCGCCCGCAAGCGCGCGGCGGACGCGCTGGACGCCGGGGGAGTCGGCGCGTTCGGACTGTCCGAAAAGGACCACGGCGCCGACATCTACTCGTCGGACCTGGTGCTGACCGAGGACGGCGACGGCTACCGCGCGACCGGCTCGAAGTACTACATCGGCAACGGCAACTGCGCGCGCACGGTGTCGGTCTTCGGCCGCATCGACGGTGTCGAGGGCCCGGACCAGTACGTCTTCTTCTACGCCGACTCCGAGCACCCGAACTACCACGTGGTCAAGAACGTGGTGCCGTCGCAGATGTACGTCGCCGAGTTCCGGCTCGAGGACTACCCGGTGCGCGCCGAGGACATCCTGCACGTCGGCGCCGAAGCGTTCAGCGCCGCGCTGAACACGGTCAACATCGGCAAGTTCAACCTCTGCTTCGGCGGCATCGGCATGGCGACGCACTCGCTGTACGAGGCCATCACGCACGCGCACAACCGCGTCCTCTACGGCAATCCGGTCACCGACTTCCCGCACGTGCGCCGCGAATTCGTCGAGGCGTACGCGCGGCTGACCGCGATGAAGCTGTTCTCCGACCGCGCCGTCGACTACTTCCGCAGCGCGAACCCGGACGACCGCCGCTACCTGCTCTTCAACCCGATCACCAAGATGAAGGTGACGACCGAGGCGCAGAAGGTGATCGGCCTGGTCGCCGACGTCGTGGCGGCCAAGGGCTTCGAAGCCGACACCTACCTGGCGATGTCCAAGAACGACATCGACGGGCTCCCGAAGCTCGAAGGCACGGTCGCCGTCAACCTCGCCCTGATCGCGAAGTTCATGCCCGCGTACCTGTTCGCCCCGCAGGAGTACGCGCCGGTCGGCACCCGCACCGACGCCGCGGACGACGAGTTCCTCTTCCGCCAGGGCCCGGCGCGCGGCCTGTCGAAGGTGCGCTTCCACGACTGGAAGACCGCGTACGCCGAAGCCGCGCACATCCCGAACGTCGCGCTGTTCACCGAGCAGGCCGGGTACCTGGTCAAGCTGCTCACCGAGGCGGCGCCGGACGAGGCGCAGCAGGCCGACCTCGACTTCGGGCTCGCGCTGACCGAGCTGTTCACGCTGATCGTGTACGGCCAGCTGGTCCTGGAGCAGGCCCGGATCACCGGGCTCGACGACGAGGTCGCCGACCAGATCTTCGCGGTGCTGGTGCAGGACTTCAGCGCCGCGGCGGTGGACCTCAACGGCAAGGCGAGCTCGACCGGAGCCCAGCAGGCGATCGCCCTGGCCGCGGTGCGGAAGCCGGTGGTGGACACCGCGCGGTTCGAGAACGTCTGGGCCCGCGTGCGGGAGCTCTCCGGGGTCTACGCTATGACCCCGTGATGGCGAGGAAGTACCGGCTGGGCGTGACGCGGAAGGCCGCGAACGTCGTCGTGACGGCGTTGCTGGCGCTCGGGATCCCGGTCACCGGCGGCACCGGGTTCCTGCTCACCACGCGCGGGCGCCGCACCGGCGTGGACCGGACCACTCCGGTCAACGTCCTCGAGGTCGACGGCGAGCGCTGGCTCGTCTCGCCGTACGGCCAGGTCGGCTGGGTGCACAACCTGCGCGCCGACCCGGCCGCCCGGCTCCGGCGCGGCCGCAGGCGCGAAACGTGGGAGGTCGAGGAGGCCGGTGCCGCCACGGCCGGCCCGGTGCTGCGCACCTACGTCCGCAAGATCCCGGTGACGGCGCCGTTCTTCGACGCGAAGCTCAGCGACCCGGCGGACGTCTTCGCGGCGGAAGCCGATCGACACCCGGTGTTCCGCTTGGCAAGATCAAGAGCGTGAACCGAGAGCGGGCGGCGGAGCTGATCTGGGACGCGTGGCAGACCGGCGAGCGCCTGGACGGGCTGCCGCCCGACGCCCGCCCGTGCGACGCCGCGGAGGGCATGGCGGCCCAGGCGGCGCTCGCCGAGCTGGCCGGTCCGGTGTCGGGCTGGAAAATCGCCGCGACCACGGTGTACGCCCGGCAGTACCTGGACGTCCCCGGCCCGCTGCCGGGCGCGATGTTCGCGCGCTTCCAGCACACCGAGGGCGAGGCGGTCCCGGCCGACACGATGACGATGGGCGTCGCCGAACCCGAGTTCGCGTTCCGCCTGAAGGCCGACCCGGGCCTGTCGCCGTCCCTGACCGGCGTGCTCGACGCGGTCGACACGATGTTCCTGGCGGTGGAGCTCCCGGACAGCCGCTACACCGACCACCAGCACGCGGGCGGCCCGCAGCTGCTGGCGGACATGGCGTGCGCGGGCCGCTTCGTCGAGGGCCGCCCGGTCCCGGGCTGGCGCGACCTCGACCTCCCCCGCCGCCCGGTGGTCCTGCACGCGAACGGCGAAGAGTTTTCGCGCGGCAGCGGAAGCCTGGTCCTGGGCGACCCGAGGCTGGCGTTGCACTGGCTGGCGATGGAGCTCCCTCGCCACGGCCTCGCGTTGCGCCCCGGCGACATCGTGACGACGGGAACGGCGACCCCGCCGTGCCCCATCCGCGCGGGCGGGTGGGTGCTGGCGGACTTCGGCGAGCTGGGCAGCGTCGAAGTGCGGTTCACTCTTCCTTGACCGCTGTCGTGGACATCCGGAAGTCGGTGACTCCCGCCAGCGTCGCCACGCAGGTCCGTTCCGCCAAGGTGCTGGGTACCGAGGTGACTCCGCAATCGGTGAGGATCGTCGGTGACTCGTCATCGATCCGCGTCAAGGTGACTTTCGGCAAGTTCCGCACTACGGAGCTGAGGAACTGGACCTGGTCGGCGGCGACGATCGCTTCCCCACCGCCGCATTGAGAGAGCCGGTTCAGGAGCTGAACAGTGGGGGCGATTCTCCTCAAGTCGAACGTGAAAACCCGGTCGGTGGCACGGAACCGGCCGATCGTGGCGCATTCCTGGTCGTCGAGCCCGTCGGCGATGACAGGCGGGGTAGAGCCGGCGCTCGCATACGTGATCGCGTAGGCGACCAATGCCTCACGGTAGGCGTCGGTCAACGCGCGGAAATCCAGATCGGTGTTGGCGATGATCGCCTGGCTGCCGTAGTCGTTGAGTTCCGACTTCCCGCCGTCCAGGTCAAGTACGGTGAGGCGAGGTGCACCAGCCGACCCCGAACGGAAGTATTCGAACGTCAGCCTGTTCGCGTCGACGGCCCTCAGATCACCGATGTCCTTCTGCACGAGCCTCACGATGAGTTCGTTGTCATCGGCTTCGTTCGCCTTGCTCAGCCCGGCCAGGATCTGACTCCACTCTGGTGCTTGGACACGGTCCAGCTCACCCACGACCATCACGGTCTGCACCGAACCTGATTTCGCTGTCTTAAGTTCGGTGAGGGCGTCGCGGTCGGCGGGGCCGACATCGAGGTCCGTCCAGTCTTCGGCGGTCAGTGTGATGTAGCACCCGGAGATGTCGCCGATCACGACCCGTTGTGCGCGGTCGTCGACCTGTCCGATCCCCACGTGCCGGCAGTCGTTCGGTTCCACCGAGACGATCGCCAAGACGGCTGAAGCCGCGAGGACCACCGTCATCAGCGCGGGCAGGTGGTTCCAGCGCCGGGAATTCGTGGGCTCGGGCTGGTGCGGGACGGCGACCAGCCGCTCCTGCAGCCGCACGTGCCAGAACTGGTACGAGCTGCCCGCGACACGGAGCAGCCCGCGGTCACGCGCGTCGGCCAGGAATTCCATCAACTGCCACGGCAGCTCGCCGCGCACCGCGAGCCGGAGTCGGGCTACGGCGAACCGGGGCCACGCGCGGATCGTCAGAATCCCGAGGGCGAACAGCGCGCCCAGCAGGACGCTGATGACGATCAGCGACGGCAGGCCGTTCCAGCCCAGCGTCCACGGCACGTGGGTCTCGACCGGGGGAAGGTGCAGGCGGACGATCGCGGGCTGGCTCAGAAGCAGCGCGATGCGTTGCCCGAGGTGCCCGCCGAGCGCCGCGGCGATGGTGGTGGTCAGCACGGCGGATGTCGCGACGATCAGCGCTGTGGCCCCGGCGGAAAGCAATGCCGACCGGCGTTCCCGGCGGAACAGGGCCGTCGGATCCGGCGGCGCGGAGCGCCGCAGCTTTCGAGTCGGCAGCTCGGGCCAGCCCACGGCGGCACTCGCCACAAGGGATAGCGCGAGCAGGGCACCGAGGAGTGCGGTCGATTCCGTGGTGTCCGACGCGGTTCGCGTGTTGGTCCACGTCAACCAGAGTAGGAAACCGGGTAGGAAGACCAAAGCTGCCCCCGTGAGCGCTGCCAGGCCCGGCCGCCTGCGGTCGCGCTCGGGTACCCGGCCGCGTCGCACCGTGGTCTGACGGGCGCCGGCCAGCCAGAGGGCGGCCACCACGCTCCCGAATATCGTGCCGGGCAGGGAAGGGGAGCTGAGGATCTCCTCGACGAGTCCGCGTGTGGACCAGAAGTCCAGGACGGTGTCGTCGAGCACTTCGGTCACCACCACCGCGGCGAAGCCGACGGGTAAACCCACCGCCACGGCGGCCCACGGCGAGAGCGTCCGGGACGCGAGCTGCCACCAGTTCAGATCGCGCTCACCGTGCTTGTGCAGGTAGTTCGCCAAGTAACTGAGCCACTGCCAGGCCTCGTCGGCGGTCCAGCGATGCCGCCGTGAATTGGTGGCCTCCTCGGTGTACGCCGTTTTGATCATCGTGTCGATCAGGTGGTCCTCCACCGCGTGCCGGGTGTCGAACCGGGTCTGGTCGAACAGTTCCGCCGGGTCGCGGCCCGCGTACGCCGACTTGAACAGCGACAGCATCAGCGGGGTGCCGAGCGCTGTCACGAACGGGCTGGTCTTCGCCTGCCGGACGTGGTTCACCGCCGCTTTCCAAGCTGGGTCCTGGTCCAGCTGGGCCTCGATGTCCGCGCGGCTGACCGGCCGGATCTCGACGACGGGGGCCCGCAGGAGTTTCGGGGCGCCGCCGGTGATTTCGTCGGTGTACTCGGCCGATCGGCAGGTCAGGATCAGCGGCTGGTCACCCACCAGCAGGTCGTTGATCCGGCCGATCGCGCTGCGCCGCAGATGTTCGGGAAGTTCGTCCAGGCCGTCGAGCACCGGGAGGAGCCTCGGGTGGGCCAGCAGGGCGCGGGGCGTCCGCTCCTCGCCGCCGTAGTGGGTCGACAGCTCTTGCACCAGCCAGGAATCGAGGGGTTCGGTGACCGGGTCCCACGACGACAGCGAGAGGAACACCGGCACCGGCTTGCCCGGCGTCCACGCGCGCAGCAGGCCGGTGGTCAGCGTGATGCCGAGGAACGTCTTGCCCGAACCGGGTTCGCCGAGCACGACGAGTCGTTTGCTGGTGATCTCCTCGAAGGCTTCCGCGAGTTGCTTCCCGGCTTTGTCCGGGTTGTCGTCCAGCCGGCCGCTCAGTTTCAGCCGCACCTCGCCGACCGGGGTGGCACTGCCGAACACCGATGCGGGATCCGCGGTCAGTGCGGGCGCTTCCGCCCAGGTCAGCGGGATCGTCCTCGCGTCGCCGAAGCGTTCGCGCCGGTGCCGGATCTCCTGGTCCCACTGCGTGCGCAGCCGATCGACGAGGTCACTGGCCGCCGCGTCGACCTGCAGCGGTGGTTCGGGGCGCCGAAGCACAAGCGCGAGCGTGACGAACGTCGTGACGAGGCTGAGCAGGATCCCGGCGATGCTGCTGTACGCGTCGTTGTTCTCCAGCGAGTTCGTCAGGAGCACGAAGGCCACGACGCCGGTGATGGCGACAGCGGCGGCGACGGTCAGCCGGAAGAGCACGCGGCGCCGTCGTGGCGATACCGGCATGGGGGCGGCCTGCCTCGGGTCGGGGACGTGACGTCCTCCTGAGTCGCCGCAGCCAGGCTTCTTGCAACAGTCTGGCTAAAGTGATCAGGTGAAAACACTCCGCCCGGGCTTCGTGGTGCTCGCTGTGCTCGTCGTGGCGCTCGACGCCGGACTCTGGTGGTTCTCGCGCGGCCAGCACCAGTCCACCGCGCGGATCGGTTTCCTGGTCGCCTTCGTGCTGTTGCTGGCGTTGCTCGCGGCGGCCGCCGGCGTGGTCCGGTGGGAGGTCGCGGCGCCGCTCGGGGCGGCGTCGACATCGGGGCTGCTGTTCGTCGGTGCGGCGGCGATCTTCAGCGTCGGCTTCGGTTTCCTGCTGCTGGCGGTGATCGAGGCGGCACTGGTCCGGCGGCTGGTGCTGGACGACTCGCCGGCCGGCTGGCGCAACGGGACCGGGGTGATCAGCTCGGCCGCGGCCGTCGTTCCGGTGGCGTTGTTCGCGATCGGGCTCTTCGCGCTCCGCTGAGCCGTTTTTGTCGGTGCCCCCTGCCAAGATCCTCCCGTGACGTCTTGGAGAGATCGACTCAGCGCCCTGGCCCGCGAACACCTGCCCGCCGAACTGGCCGCCGCGTGGACGGGGCTGTTCCGGCCGGGCATCCGCCTGGTGACCGACGGCGAAGGCGCCCGCGTGGGCCGGCTCGGCGGGGCTCCGGTGCTGCCCGCGGACGCGCAGTGGCCCGAGTGGCCGGGGCGCGGGCCGCTCGACTTCCTGGCATCGGTGGACTGCGCCGCGCTGCCGCGGGAGTCCCTGAGCATTCCGCTGCCGGCGGCGGGCACGCTGCTGTTCTTCTACTTCGACGCCGATCGCCGCGGCTCCGACGACATCCCGGTGCTCGAAGACGTCGATGCCGCCCGCGTGGTCTTCGTGCCGGCGGGCGGGCCGTCCGCCGAGCGAGCAGCACCCGATGGCCTTGACCCCTACCCGGCGCGGGACCTGTTCGGCGAGGTCGTGGCCACGGCTCCGGAGCGGGAGCACATCCTGCTGGACCAGACCAGGACCGCGAGCGGGGAAACCTTGGACGAAGCGGCCGAGGAGGTGCAGATCCCCGGGGAATTCGTCGGCTCCGAGGTCTTCGGCGAGCTGGCCGCGCAGGCCCGGGGACGAGGTCCGGAGCACCAGGTCGGCGGGTTCGCCGCACCCGTCCAAGGCGCGGTGGAGAACGAGATCGCCGCGCACGTGCTCGGCGGCTACCGGGACCCCGGGCTGGCCGAGGAGGCAGCGCAGTGGGTGCTGCTCGCCCAGATCGACACCGACGACGAGGCGGACATGATCTGGGGCGACGCCGGAATGCTGTACTGGGTCATCCGGTCCGACGACCTCGAAGCGGGCCGCTTCGACCGGGCGAGGTGCACCCTGCAGTGCGGGTGACTCAGCGCTTGTGGACGAAGTACACCTTGTCCCCGCCGACGGAACCGACCTGGATGGTCAGGTCGCCCGGGGCGTCCACGAAGGCGATGCGGTAGGTGAGTTCCTTGCCGGGCAGGATGTCCTGGCTGGGGGAGCCCTCGAAGTCCGTGTCGTAGACCTGCTCGGCGGTGGTGCTGCCGGCCGTCGCCTGCATGATGAGCATGGCCGCCGACCACGGCTCGGCGGAGTGGTTCGCGAGGGTGACCTGGAAGCTGGTGGCCGGCGCGTTCTGCTTCGGCGCGGCGACGTCGCTGGTCGTGAAGGCCTTGGCGTCGGCGATGGTGATGTCGACGTCGGTGCCGCGGTGGGTCTGCCCGATCGAGTACGTCTGGCCGCTCGCGTTGTCGTCGGTGGCGGGCAGCCCGAGCCTGTCCTTCAGGTCTTCGACGGCGGCGTTCTGCGCGATGACGGTGAACACGATCGCCAGGACGCTGAGCACGACGCCGATGGCGGCGAGCACCTTTTTGCTGCCGAAGAGGGCGATCACGCCGAGCACGAACCCGACGCCGGCGACGACGGCGGTGAGGTTGTTGAGGAAGATGACCGGCGAGCCGACCACCCCGACGATGCCGAGGATCACCGCGGTCCACGCGAGCGCGGCGAACTTCGCGGGCTTCTTGACGGGCATCGGGGCCGGGTACGGGTAGCCGGCCGGGGGCGGCGAGTACGGAGCGGTCATGGCGGCGTCTCCCGGGTTCGGGCGGAAAATCCCCGGCGTGCGGGGCTGAACGGTGAATAGTTCGGCCCGCTGTCGCGCAGCGTTACGATCTCCGGTCCACCGTATCCGTTCCGTCACCAATGTTGCGCCGACCGGGTGATTGCCCTCCCCAAACGCCGTGAAGGCCGTCTTGAGGAACGTCGAGTTCCTCAAGACGGCCTTCACGAACCTCGCGCTACTTGTTGCCGAACCCGGCCCGGCGGAGGGCATCCGCCATCGAGCCGCTGCCGCCTCCGGAGTTCCCGCCCCGGCTGCCGCCACCGCCGCCACCGCCGCGCTGACCGCCGCCCGAGCCGGAACCGCCGCGGCGCTGACCGCCGCCGCCGCCGCCCTGGCCGCGGTCGCGCTGGCCGCCGCCTCCGCCGCCGCGATTGCCCGACGGGGCGCCCGGCTCGTCGTCCAGGCGCAGCGTCAGCGAGATGCGCTTGCGCGGCACGTCGACGTCCAGCACCTTCACCTTCACGATGTCGCCGGGCTTCACGACCTCGCGCGGATCCTTCACGAAGTTCTTCGACAGCGCCGAAACGTGCGCCAGGCCGTCCTGGTGCACGCCGACGTCGATGAACGCGCCGAACGCCGCCACGTTCGTCACCACACCCTCCAGCCGCATGCCCGGCTTGAGGTCGCCGATCTTGTCGACCCCCTCCGCGAACGTCGCCGTCTTGAACGCCGGGCGCGGGTCGCGGCCCGGCTTGTCCAGCTCGGCGAGGATGTCCGTCACCGTCGGGAGGCCGAACGTGTCGTCGACGAAGTCCGCCGGCTTCAACGACGACAGCGTCCGCGTGTTGCCGATCAGCGAGCGCAGGTCCGTGCCGGTCGTCGACAGGATCCGCCGGACCACCGGGTACGCCTCCGGGTGCACCGACGACGAGTCGAGCGGGTCGTCGCCGTCCGGGATGCGCAGGAAGCCCGCGCACTGCTCGAACGCCTTCGGGCCGAGGCGCGCGACCTCCTTCAGCGCCGTCCGCGAGCGGAACGGCCCGTTCGTGTCGCGGTGCGAAACGATGTTCTCCGCCAGCCCCGTCGTGATGCCCGAGACGCGGGTCAGCAGCGGCGCCGAAGCCGTGTTCACGTCCACGCCGACCGCGTTCACGCAGTCCTCGACCACCGCGTCCAGCGAGCGCGACAGCGAAACTTCGGACAGGTCGTGCTGGTACTGCCCGACGCCGATCGACTTCGGGTCGATCTTGACCAGCTCGGCCAGCGGGTCCTGCAGCCGCCGGGCGATCGAGACCGCGCCGCGCAGCGAGACGTCCATGTTCGGCAGCTCGGCCGAAGCGAACGCCGACGCCGAATACACCGACGCGCCCGCCTCGGACACGATCGCCTTCGTCAGCTTCAGCTCGGGGTGCTTCTTGATCAGCTCGATCGCGAGCTTGTCCGTCTCGCGCGACGCCGTGCCGTTGCCGATCGAGATCAGGTCGACCTTGTGCCGCGCGCACAGCGCCGCGAGCTCGGCGATCGACTGGTCCCACTTGTTCGCCGGCTGGTGCGGGTAGATGACGTGGGTGTCGACGACCTTGCCGGTCGCGTCCACGACGGCCACCTTGACGCCGGTGCGGAAGCCCGGGTCGAGGCCCATCGTGGCGCGGGTGCCGGCCGGCGCGGCGAGCAGCAGGTCGCGCAGGTTGGACGCGAACACGCGCACGGCGTCGTCCTCGGCCGCCTGGCGCAGCCGCATCCGCAGGTCGATGCCCAGGTGCAGGAGGATCTTGGTGCGCCACGCCCAGCGCACGGTGTCGCCGAGCCACTTGTCGCCCGGGCGGCCCTGCTGCGAGATGCCGAACTTCGCGGCGATCCGCGCCTCGTAGTCGGTCGGCCCGACCTGCGGCTCGTCGGTCGGCTCGTCCGGCGACATGGTGAGGTCGAGGACCTCCTCCTTCTCGCCGCGCAGCATCGCGAGGATCCGGTGCGAGGGGAGCTTGGTGTAGGGCTCGGAGAAGTCGAAGTAGTCGGAGAACTTGGCGCCGTCCTCCTCCTTGCCCGCGCGGACCTTGGCGACGAGGTGGCCCTGGCCCCACATCTTCTCGCGCAGTTCGCCGATCAGGTCGGCGTCCTCGGCGAAGCGCTCGACGAGGATCGCGCGGGCGCCGTCGAGGGCGGCCTGCGCGTCCGCGACGCCCTTGTCGGCGTCGACGAACACCGCGGCCGCGGCCTGCGGGTCGGTCGCCGGGTCGCTCAGCAGGCCGTCGGCCAGCGGCTCGAGACCCGCTTCGCGCGCGATCATGGCCTTCGTGCGGCGCTTCGGCTTGTACGGGAGGTAGATGTCCTCCAGCCGCGACTTCGTGTCCGCGGCGAGGATCGAGGCCTCGAGGGCCTCGTCCAGCTTGCCCTGGCTCCGGATGGACTCGAGCACGGCGAGCCGCCGCTCGTCGAGTTCCCGCAGGTAGCGCAGGCGCTCTTCGAGCGTGCGCAGCTGCGCGTCGTCGAGCATGCCGGTGACTTCCTTGCGGTAGCGCGCGATGAAGGGCACGGTCGACCCGCCGTCGAGCAGGTCGACGGCGGCCTTGACCTGTCCTTCGCGCACGCCCAGTTCTTCGGCGATCTTCTGCTCGACCGACACGCTCACTCCAACACGCTCCCGCTTCGCCTGGCTTCGATCGTCACATTCTGCCGTTTCCGCCGCCCCGACTTTCGGATGGGGCTCCTTGACAATCAGATTGGTCTAGTCCATTTTGTGGTGACCTGCCTCACCACAGCGGAGGTCTTCCGTGGTCCCCAAGGTTCGCATCGCTCTGCTTTCGTTACTTTCCGTGGTCACGCTGAGTCTCGGCGTGACGTTCGTGCTCGCCGGCAGTGCTTCGGCGGCGAACATCCTGGCCAACCCCGGCTTCGAAGCCGGTACTTCGGGCTGGACCTGCACCACCGCGCCGACCGCGGTGAGCACCCCGGTGCACAGCGGGAGCCGCGCGCTGAGCGCGTCGCCGTCGTCGTCGGACAACGCGCAGTGCTCGCAGACGCTCACCGTCTCGGCGAACACCGCGTACAAGCTGTCGGCCTGGGTCCAGGGCAGCTACGTCTACCTCGGCGTTTCCGGGTCGGCGACGACCAGCACGTGGACGCCGGGCACCAGCGGCTACCAGCAGCTGTCGCTGAACTTCACGACCGGCTCGAGCACGT
Organism: Amycolatopsis sp. FBCC-B4732; assembly: GCF_023008405.1. NCBI lineage: Bacteria > Bacillati > Actinomycetota > Actinomycetes > Pseudonocardiales > Pseudonocardiaceae > Amycolatopsis > Amycolatopsis sp. FBCC-B4732. The sequence goes on along the minus strand of NZ_CP095376.1, from coordinate 6,571,239 downwards.
CGCTGACGGTGTACCTGCACGGCTGGTACGGCCAGCCGACCTACTACGCCGACGACGTCAACCTCGACGGCCCGGGCACCCCGCCGCCGACGACCCCGACCACCCCCACGACGCCGACGACGCCGACGACGCCGACGACCCCGCCCACCACGACCACCCCGCCGACGACGACCACGCCGCCGCCGACCCAGGGTGACCTGCCGAAGCACGTCCTCACCGGCTACTGGCAGAACTTCTACAACGGCGCGAAGGCGCTGAAGCTGGCGGACGTCCCGACGAAGTACAACATCATCGCCGTGTCGTTCGCCGACGCCACCGGCTCGCCGGGCGCGGTGAGCTTCACGCTCGACTCCGGTCTGTCTTCGCAGCTCGGCGGCTACACCGACGCGCAGTTCAAGGCGGACGTCAAGACGGTCCAGGCGCGCGGCCAGAAGGTCATCATCAGCGTCGGTGGCCAGAACGGCACGATCAGCGTCAGCGACTCGACCTCGGCGAACAACTTCGCCAACAGCATCAAGTCGCTGATCTCGAACTACGGCTTCGACGGCGTCGACATCGACCTCGAGAACGGCATCAACGCCACCTACATGGGCCAGGCGCTGCGCAGCATCCACAACGGCGGCGGCAAGGTCATCACGATGGCGCCGCAGACGATCGACATGCAGTCCACGCAGGGCGGCTACTTCCAGCTCGCGCTGAACATCAAGGACATCCTCACGATCGTCAACATGCAGTACTACAACTCCGGCTCGATGCTGGGCTGCAACGGCAACGTCTACTCCCAGGGCACGGTCGACTTCCTGACCGCGCTGGCCTGCATCCAGCTGCAGGGCGGCCTGCGCGCCGACCAGGTCGGGCTCGGGCTGCCGGCGTCGTCGCAGGCGGCGGGCGGCGGCTACCAGGCACCGGCCAACACGGTCTCGGCGCTGAACTGCCTGGCCAAGGGCACGTCGTGCGGCTCGTTCAAGCCGTCGGCGACCTACCCGGCGATCCGCGGCGCGATGACGTGGTCGATCAACTGGGACGCGACGAACGGCTACGCGTTCGCCAACACGGTCTCGGCCGGGCTCGCGGGCCTGCCGTAACCGTTCTCGCCATGAAGGGGCCCTTCCGGACCAGGTCCGGAAGGGCCCCTTCATGACACCCCCAGCCGGGCGCGCGCCGTCCCCTCGGCACCCGCGCCTGCGCCGCTTACACTGCCGGACGCGGCGTGTGCGAACGTTGCGGAATCGTGGAATCCGCAGGTCGGGGAGGGAGTGCGGTGGTCAGCTACAGCGTGCTCGGCACCCTCGAAGCCGAGTCCGGCGGCACGCTCCTCGACGTCGGCCACGCGCGGCGGCGCTACGTCCTCGCGGCGCTGCTGGCCGAGCCGAACCGGCCGGTGCCGCTCGACCAGCTCGTCACGCGCGTCTGGGGCGCGAGCCCGCCGCACCGGGCGGCCGCGACGGTCCGCAGCTACCTTTCGCGGCTGCGCGCCGCCGGGTGCGCGATCGACCGCACCGCGCACGGCTACCTGCTGCGCGTCGACCTGGACGCGCTCGACCTGCACCGGTTCCGGGAGAAGGTGGCGCTCGCGCGCGCCGCGGCGGGCGACGTCACCGCGGCCGCGCTGTTCGACGACGCGCTGGCGCTGTGGCGGGGCGAACCGTTCGCCGGGCTGGATTCGCCGTGGCTGACCGAGGTCCGGGAGGGCCTGGAAGCCGAGCGGCACGCGGCCCGGCTGGACCGCAACGACGTCTCGCTGCGGCTCGGGCGGCACGCGGCGCTGCTGGCGAAGCTGCCCCGGGCCGCCGCGGACCACCCGTTCGACGAGCGGCTGGCCGGCCAGCTGATCCTCGCCTACTACCGCAGCGGCCGGCAGGCGGACGCGCTGGCGCACTTCGAGCGCGTCCGGCGGCGGCTGGCGGGCTCACTCGGCGCGGACCCGGGCCCGGCGCTGCGGGAGCTGCACCGCCGGATCCTGGCCGGTGACCCCGAACTGGACGCGCCGCTCGCGCGGGCCGGCGCCCGGACCGGGTCCTTGATCGAGCTGGCCGCGATCCGCGCGGTCGCGACGTTGCTGATCGTGGCGCGCGAAGGCGACTTCGAGGCCGCGGCGTGGCGGGTCCGCAGCACGGCCGACGTACTGGAGAAGGAGATCGGCGAGCTGGAAGCCGAAATCGGCGGCGCGCTGGTGGTGTCCGGCGAAAGCGGCGTCCGGCTGACGGAGCTGGGGGAGCGGCTGCGCACGGGCGCTCGCGCGGGCGTGGCCGAGCTGGCGGCGATCTTCACCGAGACCCGGCTGGCCGAGCGCCGCATCGGCGGCCGCCTGCGCGTGGGCTACGTGGCCAGCCTCGGCGGCGACCTGGTGACGCGGGTGACGACCGAGTTCGAACGCCGCCACCCGGCGTGCCGCGTCACCCTGACCCCGACCCGCATCGGCCAGCGCTGGAACGAAACGGACCTGCTCGCCGAGGGCGACCTCGACCTGGTGCTGCACTGGTCCCCGGGCGGCGACACGCGCTCGTTCGCGCAACCCAACCTGCGCACCGGCCCGGCGCTGCTGACGGTGCCCCGCGGCCTCCTGCTGCGCGACGACCACCCGCTCGCCTCGTGCACGACGGTCAGCCTGGAGGACCTCGCGGACCACCGGCTGCTCGACCCGGGCAAGGCCCTCCATCCGGTGGCACGCGACCTGTGGGCCCCGCCGGTCACGCCGTCGGGCCGTCCGATCCCGCGCACGGAGGAGGACGTCCCGCAGCTGATCGGCCGCACCCGCATCGGCGCGGAGGACATGCTTTCCCTGGTGGCGCGCGGCATCGGCCTGCACATCTCGGTGGTCTCGCTGCTGGAGCGCTACCCGTTCCCGGGGCTGAAGGTGATCCCGGTGCCGGACATCCCGCCGATGCTCGCGGTCCCGGTGTGGCGCGCGTCGGAGGAGAACGAAGCGATCCGCGCGTACGTCTCGGTGGCCGCGGAACTGTCGGCGGGCTAGCCGTTCTTGCGGCGGACCAGCTCTTCGACGGCGCTGGGCAGGGTGGTTTCGAAGTCGATCAGCTTCGCCCACGACGGTGTCACCTTGATCCGCACCATGCCGTCGGCGTAGAGATCGCGGACCTCGGCTTCCCAAGCGGCGGCCTGCTCCGGCGGCATTCCGGCGGCCTGCCGCAGGAACTCGGCGGGGAGGTCATCGAGCGCCTCCTGGGTGCTGTTCCCGCGGATCAGCAGGATCTTGGGCGGCTGCGCTTCGGTGTCGATCGTCAAGGCGACGGCGGGATTCTTCCGCAGCGACCGGACTTTCGCGGCGTTTTTGGCCGTGCAGAGAACGAATTCCGCACCGTTCCAGGTGAACCCGATCGGAACCACCCGCGGTGTCCCGTCTCCGGCGACATAACCGAGCCGCGCGATGGTCCGGGCGAGGAGTTCCTGGCTGGCGGGGCGGTTCAGGACGTCGATGACCTCGTTGGGCTGCACGGAGGCGAGCTTAGCGAGAATTGCTCGTGGGCGGCTGGATGTGCCAGGCTCTGCGACCGTGACTCCTTCGGACGCGGAGCAGGATGACGAGCTGGCCCCGGAGTTGCGGGAGATCGCCGATCGTGCGCACGCTGCCGGGCTGAAGGTGTGGACCCTGCGCTGGAACGCTCACCCGACCGTAGCGATCGTCGGCGAGCCGGAGCTTCGTGTCGAATTCCCGGCCGGCCGCGCCCAGCGGGAAGTGCGCATATCGCGGCGTGACGCGGCGGACTGGGCTTCGACCGACTTCGCGCACTGGGTTTTCCTCGGTGACTACGATGCCTTCCTCGACCGGTCGTCCGGCACGGTGGTCGCTGCCCTCGGGTACACGGCCGACGGGTTCGGTCTTGCTCAGAAGAAGATCCCGGGGCTGGTGCCGATGCCGGAGGACGACCCGGACCTGGCCCCACGTGAGGGCGAGGCGCTGACTGAGACCGCCTTCCGTGAACCGGTCAGATTGCGTGTCGAACACCCATCTGTGGAAGGACTGTCGATCACGATTCAGCGGCCGCCACCGAGGGCGTTACGAGTCGCTTGCCGGGAGAATCCGCGCACGTGGGGCGTCGCGATCACCGGTGTCACCACGGAACGGCACGACCAAGCGCTAGGACTCCTTCAGGAGATCTCCACCTCGTTCTTCATCGACCTCGATCTGAGCTACGGCTTAGCGTTCCGGCTGAAGAAGGACTACCGTGTGGAGTGGGCTTCCGAACCGAGCGACGAGGATGCCTTGTCGACCAAGATGCCGAGGTTTCCCGTTCTCGCGCACAACTATGACGCGGCGTCGTTGTACCTCTACGCGCGAACGCTGGTGTCGGCGCCATTGCTGGAATACCTCGCCTACTACCAGGTGCTCGAATTCTTCATGCCGAAGTACGCGCGAGTGGCCGCCATCCAGAAGCTCCGCGACGTGCTCAGAGATCCCCGCTTCGACCACGATGACGATGTCGTGCTCGGCCGGATCATCGAGATGGTCACCGACACGGGTCGTGCCTCGGCGACCGAGCGGGAGCAGTTGAAGGCGACCGTGACACGCTGCGTTGACGCCAGTGCGCTCGTCGGCTACCTCGAAGGTCATCCCCATGGCGCCGCGGCGATGGCCGACAAGAAGCGGATCTCCGACGTCCGGCTGCTCAACCCGAAGGACACCAGCGCGTCTCTCGTCGAGCAGGTCGCCGACCGGATCTACGACCTGCGCTGCCGGATCGTCCACGGCAAGGAAGGCGGAAACGGCCGAGGAGAGCCGTTGCGTCCCTTCGGGCGGGAATCGAAACTGCTCACCTACGACCTCGACCTCATCCGGTTCGTGGCCCAGCGCGTCCTGATCACCTCGAGCGGCCCCGCCACCTGGGGCCGCTGATCACCGCTCCACCACCGGCAATCGCAGCGCTCCCGGCGCGTCCGACGGCACCGCCGGGTTCTTCGGGGCCACCGCCGCCACCCGCCGGTACTTCGCGCCCAGCTCGGGACGGGGGTCCGCCTCCCCGCGGTTCGGCCAGAACGCCATCGCCCGCTCCGCCTGCGCCGTGATCGTCAGCGACGGATTGACACCCAGGTTCGCCGTGATCGCCGAACCGTCCACCACGTGCAACCCCGGATACCCGTACAGCCGCTGGTACGGGTCGACGACGCCCGTCGAAGGGGAGTCGCCGATCGTGCAGCCGCCGATGAAGTGGCCCGTGATCGGGATGTTCGCCATGTCCGTCCACGCGCCTTGCGGGAGGCCGCCGATCTTCTCCGCCACCCGGCGGGTCACCTCGTGGCCCGCCGGGATCCACTCCGGCGACGGCGAGCCCGCTCCCTGGCGGGTCGTCATGCGGCGGCCGAACAGGCCGCGTTTCGTGTACGTCGTCACGGAGTTGTCGAGCGTCTGCATCACCAGCAGCCCGATCATCCGCTCCGACCAGTGGCGCGGGTTGTGGATCCGCAGCAGGTCGCGGCGAGAACGCCACAGCTCGCGCAACCCCAGCACCCAGCGACGACGCCCGGGCGAGCCGTCCACCAGGACCGTCGCCATCAGGCCCATCACGTTGCTGCCGCGGCCGTACCGTACCGGCTCCACGTGCGTGACCTCGTCCGGGTGGATCGACGACGTGATCGCGACGCCGCGCGTGTAGTCCGTGTCGCCGCGCAACGACCGCGCCGCCAGCACCGCTTCGGAGTTCGTCCGCGCCAAGAGCCCGAGCCGCGGCGACAGCGAAGGCAGCGTCCCGTTGTCCCGCAGCCGGTGCAGCAGCCGTTGCGTGCCCAGCGCGGCCGCGGAGAACACCACCTGCTGCGCGGTGAACGTCCGGCGCGACCGGCGGCCGGTGCGGACCGTGTCCACCGCGTACCCGCCGTCGACCGGCCGGACCGACACCGCCGTCGTCAGCGGGTGGACCACCGCGCCCGCCTGTTCGGCCAGGTAGAGGTAGTTCTTGACGGTCGTGTTCTTCGCGCCGACGCGGCAGCCGGTCATGCACTCGCCGCACAGCGTGCACGACTGGCGTGCCGGGCCCGCGCCGCCGAAGAACGGGTCCACCCCGGACTGTCCGAAGTAGACGCCGACCGGCGTGCGGCGGTACGTGTGCCCGATGCCCATGTCGTCGGCCACCTCGCGAAGCACGCGGTCCGCGGGCGTCGTCGCCGGGTTCTCGACCACGCCGAGCATCCGCTTCGCCTGGTCGTAGTACGGCGCCAGTTCGGCCTTCCAGTCCGTGATGTGCGCCCACTGCGGGTCTTCGTAGAACTTGTCCGGGGGCTCGTACAGCGTGTTCGCGTACACCAGCGAACCACCGCCGACGCCGGAACCGCTCATCACGAAGGTGTTCTTCAGCAGGGTCAGCCGCTGGATGCCGAAACAGCCCAGCGCGGGCGCCCACAGGTACTTCCGCAGCCGCCACGACGTCTTGGCGAATTCGTCGTCGGCGAACCGGCGCCCGGTCTCCAGCACGCCGACGCGGTAACCCTTCTCGGTCAGCCGCAACGCCGTCACGCTGCCGCCGAAGCCCGAGCCGATCACGAGGACGTCGTAGTCCGTCACGCCACTGCTCCCATGCGGTAGTCCGCGGGGTCGAGCCGCCGGGTCCGGCGGTCGTACTCGGTGACCAGGCCGGGCCAGTTCGTCGTGACGCGGCCGTCGGCCTGGCGGTACCAGCTCGTGCAGGCGCTCCACACGCTGTGGCCCAGGCGCTTCTGCACTTCGTCGTCGTAGCGCTGCTCGACTTCGGGCCGGACGTCCAAATAGGACACGCCGGGACGCGCGAGCTGCTCCACCGCTTGCCGGATGTACCGGGCCTGGCGCTCGATCATGTAGATGATCGACCCGGCGCCGAGGTTGGTGTTGGGGCCGTAGACGCAGAACAGGTTCGGGAACCCGGGCACGGCCATGCCGAGGTACGCCCGCGCGCCGCCGGACCACTCGTCCTGCAGCGTTCGCCCGCCGAGGCCGGTCACCGACAGCCGGCCGAGGAACTCCGTCGCGGCGAACCCGGTGCCGTAGACCAGGACGTCCGCTTCGAGCTCGGTCCCGTCCTCGACCCGCACGCCCTTCTCGGTGATCTCGGTGATCCGCCGCGTCTCGACGTCGACGTTCGGCTGGGCGAGCGCGGGCAGGTAGTCGTTGGTGAAGAGGATCCGCTTGCAGCCCAGGGGATAGGACGGCGTCAGCTTCGCGCGCAGCTCCCGGTCCTTGATGTGGCGGCGGCGCAGCTGCGCGGTCCGCAGCTCGAACATCTTCGCCAGCACGGGGTGTTTCGTCATCGCGTAGGTCGCGTACTCGGCGAGCAGGAAGATCCGCAGCCGGCCGAGCAGCTGCGTGGGCGGCAGGTGCTCGAAGAGCCAGTGCTGCCACGGCCGGTAGCTCGGATCGGACTTCGCCATGACGTATGGCGGCGTCCGCTGGAAGACGGTGACGTGCTGGGCGTGCTTGCGCAGTTCGGGCACGAACTGCACGGCACTGGCCCCGGTCCCGATCACGGCGACGCGCTTGCCGGTCAGGTCGACGTCGTGGTCCCACCGCGCCGAGTGGAAGGCGTCACCGGTGAAGTTCTCGCGGTTGGGGATGGCGGGCAGCACCGGCCGCGACAGCTGCCCGACGGCGGGGACGAAGACGTTCGCTTCGTAGGTCTCGCCGTCTTCGGTCTCGACGCGCCAGAGCCCGCGTGTTTCGTCGAAGGCGGCGGAGGTGACTTCGGTCCGGTACCGGATGTGCGGCTCGAGCCCGTACTTGGCGATGACGCCGCGCAGGTAGGCGAGGATGTCCGGCTGGTGCGAGAACCGCTTCGGCCACCGCGGGTTGGGCTCGAAGGAGAAGGAGTACAGCGGCGACGGGATGTCACAGGCGGCGCCGGGGTAGGTGTTGTCGCGCCAGACCCCACCGGCCTCGGCGGCGCTCTCCAGGATCGTGAAGTCGGTGAACCCGGCGCGCCGCAGTTCGATCGCCGTCCCGATCCCGCCGAACCCGGTGCCCACGATCAGCACCGACGGCCCCTTCGCCGAACTACTCATGCAGGGGAAGTTACGCATCGGGAAGCTGTGACAACAGGACACGATCGGTCACTAGATCGAGATTTCCGGCCACGACAGGGTCGGGACGGGCTCCCGCGGTGTGTGCTGGTCGAAGACGACGGCGACCGGCGCATCCCGTGCGCGGCGGCCGAAGGCGTGTTCACCGGCCCCGGGGGAGCGCCGCTCAGGCTGCGGGGGCTGTGCGCTGCCTGCTCCGGCTCGACATCGCCGAGTGGTTTCCGCGCGGTGGCCGCCACGCGGACCTCGTGCTGCGCGAGCCGCTCCACGACCCGCCCGCGCCGGCCGCGCGGCCGATCGGGGGCTGTGGCCGGCTGGACCCCGGCCGCGAAGAACCTTGGGGCCGGGCACGACCGGGTCGAATGGCCGGTGGGTACTTCGGCCGGAACCTCGACGCGCTCGCCGACTGCCTGAGAGGCGGTTCCGGTGCGACCGCCCCGTTCACCGTCGTGGGCCCCGAGGTGCCGCGGGTCCGCGAAGTGCTCGAAGCCGCCGGCGTCACGCTGCGGCCAGCACCCTGACCTCCTGGGTCTCCGCGGCCGGCTCGGCCCAGCTCATCAGCTGCCCGGCCGCGCTCTCCAACGCCGCCAAGTCGCGCTTCGGCAGCTTCTCGAACGGCGTCAGCTCCACGACCGCCGCCTTCTTCGCCGTCTTGATCTCCCAGAACCCGCGGACGTACCCGCCCACCAGCAAGGTCCCCTTCACCAGCCCGTTCTGCGTGATCACCCGCTTGCGGTAGTCGTCCGAAACCACCCGCGTCCGGTCCGCGTACGACAGGATCGTCTGGTCGAACGGCCCCAGCAGCCGCGGCGGCGCCGGCACGTCGGGGTCCGGCACCGACAGCTCCGGCAGGTCGAGCAGCTCCCGGCCGTCCGGATCGCGGTAGCGCCGCAGGTCCATCGACGCCGCCACCTCGCCGAGGCGCGTGATGCCCGCCCACGTCTGGACGTCCGCCACCGACGCCGGGCCGAACGCGCGCAGGTAGCGCGAGATCAGCGAAGCCGGCGAAGGCGGTGAGAGCGGCGAGCCCACCCACTCCTCCAAGCACGCGTACGTCGTCTGCCCGGCCTTGCCCCAGATCGCGCGCGGCGGGGTCTGCACCAGCGGCAGCCGCCCCCGTGCCAGGTGGGTCAGCGACGCCGCGGGCGCGTCCCACCGCCGCGCGAGCTCCGCGCCCAGGGCCGTGCTCGACAGCGGCGAGCGCGCGAGCAGTTCACGCGCTGCCGCGGCGACCTCGGTGTGGTCCAGCCCGGCCAGCGGAGCCGCGTGCTGGGTGTTCGACTTCAGGTCGCGCTCGTACAGCACCTGGACCACCGGGCGCCACGCCAGCGCGTCCGCCGCCGTCACCAGGTGGACCGTGCCGCGCATCAGCGCGATCCGGACCACCTGCCTGCTCTCAAGCAGCGAGGCCAGATCCGCCGGCCGGAAACCGTGCAGCCGCGGCCACAGCGCGTAGTACGGCGGGAACGGCGCCTGCGCCTGGAGCCCGGCCAGGTGCTCCACCGCCTCGAAAGCGGACATCTTCGCGCGGCGGAGCAGCAGCTGGCGCTCCAGCGTCGCCCGGTTCAGGGCCCGTCGGCTCAAGGTCTCCACGGCGCTCACCCTAACGATCACCCCGGACAGTTCCGGTCCTCGATTGCACGCGGATAGCGCGTGATCCATACTTCCGGCCATGGCCGAGCTCGCCGCGCCCGCCGTCGGGGACTGGGACTTCCCGCGCGGCACCGCGAGCATCGAACTGATGACCCGCTTCGCCGCCGAACGCGGCCTGCCCGCCGAAAAGCTGCTCGCCGCCACGACGCTGTCGCCGGAGCTGCTCACCGACGCCGGCGTCCAGGTCGACGCCCGCCAGGAACTCGCCGTCGTCCGGGCACTGAGCGAACTGGACGGTTCGGACGCGACGGCGCTGGAGCTCGGCAGCCGCTACCGCGTCACCACCTTCGGCATCTTCGGCTTCGCCTGCATCAGCAGCCCGACGCTGCGCGACGCGATGCTGTTCGCGCTGCGCTACTTCGACCTCAGCTTCGCCTTCTGCATCCCGCGCGTCACGCTCGAAAGCGACCGCCTGACGCTCGAGCTCGACGACACCCGCGTCCCCGCCGACGTCGCCCGGTTCCTGGTGCTGCGCGACCTGGCCGCCATCTTCACCGTGATGCGCGACCTGCTGCCGGAGATCGCGCTGGACGACCTGAGCTTCCGGCACGAGCAGCCCGGGGTACCGGACGCCTACCTGACGACGTTCGGGCTGCGTCCCCGCTTCGACGCCGGCGCTTGCCGCGCGACGCTCGACCCCGAGCTGCTGATGCTCCCGCTGCCGCAGGCCAACGACCAGACCGTCGCCCTGTGCGCCGCGCAGTGCGAAGCGCTCGTCACGCGGCGGCGGCAGCGCTCGGGCATCTCGCAGCAGGTCCGGGAACGGCTGGTCCGCCTGGGCGGGGTCGACGCGGGGATGGACGAGATCGCCCGCCAGCTCACCCTCAGCACGCGCACGCTGCGCCGTCGGCTCACCGAAGCGGGCACGAGCTACCGGGCACTCGTCGACGAAGTCCGCCACACGCTGGCCGAAGAGCTGCTCGACACCGGCGTGCTGTCGGTCGAGGACGTCGCCTACCGGCTCGGGTACGCGGAGGCGTCGAGCTTCATCTACGCGTTCAAGCGCTGGACCGGGATGACGCCGGCGGCGTTCGCCCGTCGCTTCCGCGCCGCTCGGCAAGCACCGCCGGGTAGGTCAGCTTCAGCAGGTTCAGGATCGAGTCGGTGAGGAAGGTGCGCAGGGCCGCGCGGTCGAGCGTGCCGCGGATCAGCCACTCGCGCGACGCCGCCCGCAGCATCCCGCCGAACGACCGGATCATCGCGCGCAGCTCTTCGCGGCCTTCGGTCACGCCGGTCATCAGTGCGGCCTCCAGGACGCGGTCGGCGGCGATTTCGTCGGCCTCCAGCATGATCCGCTCGATTTCGGGGTCGCGCCCGGCCGACTCGGGCCCGATGACGGTCAGCCACGCGTCGCGGTTGCGGTCCACGACTTCGATCCAGCGCTCGACGCCGATCGCCAGCCGCTGCTCCATCGTGGTGTCCGGCAGCGCTTCGGTGACCGGCGCGGGCACGATCATCAGCTGCCGCACGACTTCCAGGTAGAGCTCGCGCTTCCCGCCGAAGTAGTGGTTGATCAGCGGGCGCGCCACCCCGGCGGCCTCGGCGATGTCCGAAGTGGACACCGACGCGTAGCTGCCCGCCCCGAACAGGCGCCGCGCGGCGGCGAGGATCTCCGCCCGCCGCTCGGCCGGTTCGAGGCGGCGGCGCCGCGGCCGGGTGCCACTGGTCATCCGCTCAGCCTCGCGGGGGATCGGCAGCCTGTCAACAAGTAGTTGACCCCTCGTCAAGAGGAGTGGCTCCGGTGGCGGGCACGGCATGTTTCACGCCGGCCGCCGCCGTTACGCAACCGGAACAACCCGCCGGTAACTCCCCGGCACCCGGATGCGACGAGACGGCAGGGACCCGTGACCGGTGGCAGGAGCCGATGACCGAAGAAGACGCGCCGATCCGGCAGGCCGGACGCTGGGTGAGTGTCCGCCTGCAGCATCGCCACGTCAGCTTCGACGAGGGCTTCGAGGTCGAAGAGCCACCGCCGGACGGCGACTGCGCGGACGAGGAATCGCTTTCGTACTCGGGCATCGTGATCACCGGCTACGACGAGGGTGCGAAAGTCTCCGAGCAGTGGATCCCGCTCGGCATCGACCCGTCCGAAGCGGACGACGAACGGCTGATCGAGCAGCTGCGCGAGGCACTGCTGTGGCAGTCGGGCCGTCCCCCGCGGACCGCGGGCGAGTGACTCACGAGCCGGTGCGCAGGCCCTCGAACGCCACCTTGCAGACCGCGTCCGCGACTTCCTCCGCCGACGAGCCGCGCCGGGGGCGGTACCACTCGATCAGCGAGTTCACCATGCCGAAGACCAGCCGCGCGGTCACCGCCGGGTCGACGTCCGGGCGGAGGTCGCCCTCCGCCGCCGCCTGCTTCACCAGGTCGGTCACCAGGCGGTCGAACTCGCGCCGGCGGGTGAGCGCGGCGCGCTCCACTTTCGTGTTGCCGCGCACGCGCAGCAGCAGCGTGACGAACGGGAGCCGGTCGGCGAGGACCAGGACGCTGCCGCGGACCAGGTGCTCCAGCCGGTCGATCGCGGGGCCGTCGAGCCGGTCGGTCGACGCCGCCACCTCGAACAGCCCGTCCAGCGCCCGGTCCACCGACAGCCGCAGCAGTTCTTCCTTGCTGGGCACGTGGTGGTAGATCGCCGACTTCGTGATGCCGAGCTTGCGGGAGAGGTCCTCCATGCTCGTGCCGTCGTAGCCGCGCTCGTTGAACAGCTTCACCGCCACCTGCAGCAGCGATTCGAGGTCGTAGCCGGGGCGCCCGCGGCGGGGCGCGGTCACGGCGTCTCCCGCTGGTCGACGATCCGCCGCATCTTGCCCATCGACCGCTCGAGGGTGTCCGGGTCGACGACGTCCACCGACACGGTCACCCCGACGCCGTCCTTCACCCCGCTCACCAGCGCGGCAGCCGCCGCTTCCCGCAGGGCGCCCGGAGCGTCGTGGCGCGCCTCGACCAGCACGGTCAGGTGGTCGAGCCGTCCGCGCGTGGACCGGACGAGCTGGAAGTGCGGGCTCAGCCCTTCGGTCCGCAGCACGATCTCCTCGATCTGCGTCGGGAAGACGTTGACCCCGCGCAGGATGATCAGGTCGTCGGTGCGGCCGGTCACCTTGTCCATCCGCCGGAACGCCGGGCGCGCGGTGCCGGGGCGCAACGCCGTGAGGTCGCGGGTGCGGTAGCGGATGATCGGCAGCGCCTGCTTGGTCAGCGACGTGAACAGCAGCTCGCCGGTTTCCCCGCTGCCCAGGACTTCTTCGGAGTACGGGTCGATCACCTCGGGGTAGAAGTGGTCCTCCCAGATGTGCAGGCCGTCCTTCGTCTCGACGCACTCCTGCGCGACGCCCGGCCCCATCACCTCCGACAGCCCGTAGATGTCGACGGCGTCGAGCGCGAACCGCTCCTCGATCTCCGCGCGCATCTGCTCGGTCCACGGCTCGGCGCCGAAGATGCCCACCTTCAGCGAAGAAGAACGCGGGTCGACGCCCTGGCGCTCGAACTCGTCGAGCAGCGTCAGCATGTACGACGGCGTGACCATGATGATCTCGGGCCGGAAGTCGGTGATCAGCTGCACCTGCCGCGCGGTCATGCCGCCCGACGCCGGGATCACCGTGCAGCCCAGCTTCTCCGCGCCGTAGTGCGCGCCGAGCCCGCCGGTGAACAGGCCATAGCCGTAGGCGACGTGCACCTTGTGCCCGGGCCGCCCGCCCGCGGCGTGGATCGACCGGGCCATCACCGTCGCCCAGGTGTCGATGTCCCGCTCGGTGTAGCCGACGACGGTGGCCTTGCCGGTGGTGCCGCTGGAGGCGTGGATGCGCCGGACGTCGGCCTGCGGCACCGCGAACATCCCGAAGGGGTAGTTCTCGCGCAGGTCCTGCTTGGTCGTGAACGGGAACTTCGCCAGGTCGGCGAGCTCCTTGCAGTCGTCGGGGTGCACGCCGGCGGCGTCGAACTTCCGCGTGTAGGCGGGCACGTTCGCGTAGGCGTGCCTGAGCGTCCACTGCAGACGTTCCAGCTGGAGGGCGGCCAGTTCGTCCGCGCCGATGTTCGCCTCGATCATGCGTCGCCCCGTTTCGCGGAGATGGCGCGGCTGCGGCCGCGGAATTCGGCGACGACCTCGGGCCCGCCGGGGGTCTCCCGGTGCACGGTGACGTCGTAGATGCCGTTGCGGCCGTAGCGGGTGCGCTCGGTGGCCGTGGCGACGAGGTGGTCGCCGAGCCGGCCGGCCGCGACGAACGAGATTTCGGCGCCCGCGGCCACGGTCACCGGGCCGTGGGTGTTGCAGGCGCAGGCGAACGCGGTGTCGGCGAGCAGGAAGACGTACCCGCCGTGGGCGATGTCGTGGCCGTTGACCATCTCGCGGGTGATCGTCATGGTCGCCACGGCCCGGCCTTCGCCCGCTTCGGCGAGTTCGATCCCCAGCGCGCGGGAAGCCTCGTCGGCGGCGAACATGGTGTGCGCGGCGTTGGTCATGTGCTCGCTCTCCAGACTGACCGAATGGACGGTCACCTCGCGGTGTCGCTCAGTAAAGGCAGTGCTCGGGGCCGTGTCAAGCACCGCCCCTTCCGATCTCCGGGGCCGGCGGCTACCATGGCAATTACTGAACGTCCGGTAGGTAATTCGGCGGGAGAGGTCGGACTTGATGGCATTGCTGCGCAGTTACGTCTCCGGGGAGTGGCACACGGCGTCCGGCGATGGCGTCCCGCTGCACGACGCGGCCACGGGCGAGGAGGTCGCCCGGATCTCGTCGGCGGGCGTCGACTTCGCGGGCGCGCTGGAGTACGGCCGCCGCGTGGGCGGCCCGGCGCTGCGGGAGCTGACGTTCCACCAGCGCGCGGCCCTGCTGAAGGCGCTCGCCTCGCACCTGCGCGAGCACCGCGAAGAGCTGTACGCGCTTTCCGCGCGCACCGGCGCCACGCTGGGTGACTCGAAGTTCGACATCGACGGCGGCATCGGCGTCCTGTTCAGCTACGGCTCGAAGGGCAAGCGCGAGCTGCCGAACGACACCGTCTACGTCGAAGGCGCGGTCGAGCCGCTTTCGCGCGGCGGCACGTTCGTCGCCCAGCACATCGCGACCCCGCTGCGGGGCGTCGCCGTCCAGATCAACGCGTTCAACTTCCCCGTCTGGGGCCCGCTGGAGAAGTTCGCCCCCGCGTTCCTCGCCGGCGTCCCGAGCCTGGTCAAGCCGGCCAGCTCGACGGCGTACCTGACCGCGCGGCTGGTCGAGCTGATCATCGAGTCGGGGATCCTGCCCGAGGGCTCGCTGCAGTTCATCGCCGGCAGCGTCGGCGACCTGCTCGACCACGTCACCGCGCAGGACCTGGTGTCCTTCACCGGCTCGGCCTCGACCGCGCAGAAGCTGCGGGCGCACCCGGCGATCATCCGCAACGCCGTCCGGTTCAACGCCGAGGCCGATTCGCTGAACTGCTCGATCCTCGGCCCGGACGCGGTCGAGGGCACCACCGAGTTCGACCTGTTCGTCAAGCAGCTGACCAGCGAGATGACGGTCAAGGCGGGCCAGAAGTGCACCGCGATCCGCCGCGCGTTCGTGCCCGCGGAGCTGCTCGACGACGTCGCCGCTGCCGCGTCGGCGCGGCTCGCGAAGGTGACCGTCGGCAACCCGGCGGCCGAGGGTGTCCGGATGGGCGCGCTGGCCAGCCTGGAGCAGCGCGAGGAGGTCCGGCGCTCGCTCAAGGCGCTGCTGGACGCCGGCAGCGTCGTCTTCGGCGACCCGGAGAAGGTCGACGTGGTCGACGCCGACGCCGAGCGCGGCGCGTTCATCTCCCCGGTGCTGCTCAAGGCCGACCCGGAGCGCTCGGAGCCGCACGAGGTCGAGGCGTTCGGCCCGGTCTCGACGCTGATGCCCTACACGTCCACCGAGCAGGTCGTCGACTTCGCCGCGCGCGGCGGCGGCAGCCTGGCCGGGTCGGTCGTTTCCGCGGACCCGGAGTTCGTGCGCGAGGTCGTCCTCGGCGCGGCGCCGTTCCACGGCCGCCTGCTCGTCCTGGACGCCGAGGACGCGAAGGAGTCCACCGGCCACGGTTCGCCGATGCCGCAGCTGGTCCACGGCGGCCCCGGCCGCGCGGGCGGCGGCGAGGAGATGGGCGGCATCCGCGGGGTGCTGCACCACATGCAGCGCACGGCGGTCCAGGGCTCGCCGGCTGTGCTGAGCTCGGTGACCGGCCGCTGGGTGACCGGCGCCCCGCGCGCGCAAGGCGACGTCCACCCGTTCCGGAAGTCCCTGGCCGAGCTGCGCATCGGCGACTCGGTGACCGCCGGGCCGCGTGAGGTGCTGCAGTCCGACGTCGACCACTTCGCCGAGTTCACCGGCGACACGTTCTACGCCCACACCGACCCCGAGGCCGCCGCCGCGAACCCGCTGTTCGGCGGGATCGTCGCGCACGGCTACCTGGTCGTCTCGTTCGCCGCGGGGTTGTTCGTCTCGCCCGAGCCCGGCCCGGTGCTGGCCAACTACGGCCTAGAGAACCTGCGCTTCCTCACGCCGGTCAAGGTCGGCGACTCGCTGACCGTGACGCTCACCGCCAAGCAGATCACCCCGCGGATCGACCAGGAGTACGGCGAGGTCCGCTGGGACGCCGACGTGACCAACGCCGAGGGCGAGTCCGTGGCGAAGTACGACGTCCTGACCCTGGTGTCGAAGGAGCAGCCGTGACAGCTGTCGCATCCCTCGAGGAGCAGTTCGAGGCCGTCATCGAGCGGGACCAGCGCATCGAGCCGCGCGACTGGGTGCCCGAGGGCTACCGCAAGACGATGATCCGCCAGATCGCGCAGCACGCGCACTCGGAGATCATCGGCATGCAGCCCGAAGGCAACTGGATCACGCGGGCGCCGTCGTTGCGGCGCAAGGCGATCCTGCTGGCGAAGGTGCAGGACGAAGCCGGCCACGGCCTCTACCTGTACTCCGCGGCGGCGACGCTGGGCGCGGACCGCGCCGACCTGACCGACAAGCTCATCACCGGCCGGCAGAAGTACTCGTCGATCTTCAACTACCCGACGCTGACCTTCGCCGACGTCGGCGTGATCGGCTGGCTGGTCGACGGCGCGGCGATCTGCAACCAGGTGCCGCTGTGCCGGTCGTCGTACGGGCCCTACGCGCGGGCGATGATCCGGATCTGCAAGGAGGAGTCCTTCCACCAGCGGCAGGGTTTCGAGCTGCTGATGACGATGATGAAGGGCACCGGCCAGCAGCGGGAGATGGTCCAGGAGGCCGTGAACCGCTGGTGGTGGCCGTCGCTGATGATGTTCGGCCCGCCGGACGCCGACTCGCCGAACACCGCGCAGTCGATGGCGTGGAAGGTCAAGCGGCACACCAACGACGAGCTGCGGCAGCGCTTCGTCGACATGTCGGTCCCGCAGGCTTCCGCGTTGGGGGTCACCTTCCCGGACCCCGACCTGAAGTGGAACGTCGAGCGCGGGCACTACGACTTCGGTGCGGTCGACTGGGACGAGTTCAAGAACGTGCTGAAGGGCAACGGCCCGTGCAACGCGTCGCGGATCGCGCACCGGCGCCGCGCGCACGAAGACGGTGCGTGGGTGCGGGAAGCCGCCGTGGCGCACGCGGAGAAGAAGGAGCGCAAGTGAGCGACCTGACGGCCGAAGGCGGCCACGGCGCCGTCCCGCTGGAGGGCGTGCCCGCCGCACCGGGCCCGGTGAAGCACGACTGGCCGCTGTACGAGGTGTTCGTCCGCGGCAAGCGCGGCCTGAACCACGTGCACGTCGGCTCGCTGCACGCGGCCGACGACGAGATGGCGCTGCACCACGCGCGTGACCTCTACACGCGGCGCAACGAAGGCGTGTCGATCTGGGTCGTGCGTGCCGCGGACATCACGGCGTCGTCGCCGGACGAGAAGGACCCGTTCTTCGCGCCCAGCGGCGACAAGGTCTACCGGCACCCGACGTTCTACGACATCCCCGAGGAGGTGCCGCACATATGAGTTTCGACAACGTGTACGAGTCGCTGACCGAGGAGAACGACGCCCGCTGGGCGTTCGGCACCGGCTTCGAGGACCCGCTGTCCGGAGTGGACACCTCGGTGCCGTCCGGAGTGGACGGTGCGCGGCTGGCCGCCTACTGCCTGATGCTCGGTGACGACGCGCTGATCTTTTCCCACCGGCTGCAGGAGTGGTGCACGAACGCGCCCGAGCTGGAGGACGAGGTCGCGATCGCCAACATCGGCCTCGACCTGCTGGGCCAGGCGCGGCTGCTGCTCGCCCGCGCCGGCAAGGCCGACGGCTCGTCGCGCACCGAAGACTCGTTCGCTTTCCTGCGCGCGGAAAACGAGTTCCGCAACGTCCGGCTCGCGGAGCTCGGCGGCGGCCACTTCGGGCACCTGATCGCGCGGCTGTTCGTGTTCTCGACGTGGCGGCTGGCGCTGCTGCAGCGGCTGGTGACGTCGGTGGACCCGGTGCTGGCCGCGATCGCGGACAAGGGCGTCAAGGAGCTGACCTACCACCGCGACTACGCGGCGCAGTGGCTCGTCCGCCTCGGCGACGGCACGCCGTTGTCGCACGAGCGGATGCAGGAAGGCCTCGACGCGGTCTGGCCGTACGTCGGGGAACTGTTCCGCACGCACCCGGACGAGCTGGTGGACGCGGCTTCGCTGCGGCCCGAGTTCGACGCGGTGCTGGACCAGGCCCTCACGGCGGCAACGCTTTCCCGGCCTGCCGCCGGTGAGCTGGCCGGCGTCTCGGGCCGCACGGGCCGCGACGGCGTCCACACCGAGCAGATGGGGTTCCTGCTGGCGGAGCTGCAGAGCGTCGCCCGCGCGATGCCGGACGCGAAGTGGTGACCGCGGCGGCCGTCGCGGCCACGGTGACCGACCCCGAGCTGCCGATGCTGACGCTCGCGGACCTGGGCGTGCTGCGCTCGGTGTCCGAGGACGAGGGCCGCGTGGTCGTGGCGATCACGCCGACCTACACCGGCTGCCCGGCGATGGACACCATGCGCGACGACCTGGAGCACGCGCTGCTTTCGGCGGGCTTCGCGGACGTCGAGATCCGGACGCAGCTGGCGCCGGCGTGGACGTCGGACTGGATTTCGGCCGCCGGCCGGGAAAAGCTGGCCTCGGCGGGGATCGCCCCACCGGGTGCGGCGCCCCGGCGGACCGGCCCGATCCCGCTGACGCTGTCGGCGCCGGTGTCTTCCGTTCGTTGCCCGTTGTGCGGGTCGGCGGACACGGAGGAGCAATCCCGCTTCGGCGCGACGGCGTGCAAGGCGCTGCGGCGCTGCCGTTCGTGCGCCGAGCCGTTCGAACACGTCAAGGAGATCTGAGGTGGCGTTTCATCCCCTGAAGGTCGCGGGCGTCACGCGGTTGTGCGACGACGCGGTCGCCGTGACGTTCGACGTGCCCCCCGCGTTGTCCGCCGAGTTCGCGTTCAAACCGGGCCAGTCCCTGACCCTGCGCCGGTCGGTCGACGGCCGCGACGAGCGCCGGTCGTACTCGATCTGCGCGGAGGCGGGCACGGCACCCCGGGTGGGCGTCCGCCTGGTCCCGGACGGCCTGTTCTCGTCCTGGCTGGTGAACGAGGTCCGCGCGGGCGACACGATCGACGTGGCCACCCCCACCGGATCGTTCACCCCGGACCTGTCGGCGGGCGGCCACCACGTCCTGATCGCGGCGGGCTCGGGCATCACCCCGGTGCTGTCGATCGTGGCGTCGTTGCTGGACACCCCGGACGCGACGGTGACGGTCCTGTACGGCAACCGCCGCACGGACACGGTGATGTTCGCCGACGAGCTGGCGGACCTGAAGGACCGCGCACCCGCGCGCCTGGAGCTGATCCACGTGCTCTCGCGCGAACCGCGCGAGGCGGAGCTGTTCACCGGGCGCCTGGACGTGCCGAAGCTGCGTGCGCTGTTCTCGTCGCTGGTTCCGGTGTCGTCGGTGGACCACTGGTGGCTGTGCGGCCCGTTCGAGATGGTGACGGGCGCGCAGGAGCTGCTGACGTCGCTGGACGTGCCGCGGTCGCGGATCCACCAGGAGCTGTTCTACGTCGACACCCCACCGGAGCCGGTGACGCACCTCGACCCGGACGTGGCGGGCGAGTCCTCCGAGGTCCGCGTGGTCCTGGACGGCCGTTCGTCGACGATGACCCTGCCCCGGACGACGTCGGTCCTGGACGGCGCCCAGAAGTTCCGCCCGGATCTGCCGTTCGCCTGCAAGGGCGGCGTGTGCGGCACCTGCCGGGCCCGGGTGACGGACGGCAAGGTGGATCTGCGCCGCAACTTCGCGCTGGAGGAGGCGGAGGTCGAGGCGGGCTTCGTGCTGACGTGCCAGTCGTACCCGGTCTCGGAGGAGATCACGGTCGACTTCGACGCCTGAGACTTCGGTCGTCCACAGGCGCGGCCACTTGTGGTCAACCAGGCCGGCAAACGGTCTGCCGGCGGGTTTTGTCGGCTGCCGCCGATAGAGTGGATCTGGGGACGCCCCCCAAGGGAGCGGCGGGGGCCTGCGCCGGCCGGTCAGCGGTGGCGGCGTGGCTTCGGGCCCGTCACCTGGTCCTCGGGTGGCGTGCCCGGGTCGTCGGCTGAGGCCGGGGCGGATCGGTTCACGCTCCCGGCGGTGGCCCTGCTCGCTCGAATACCGCTCGAGCAGTTCCTCCTCGGGCTTGCCCGTAGCGGCTCTCCGTACTGCGTCGTGAGCCGCGTCCGAGCTGCCGAATCCGGCAGATCACTCCCATGGAATCAGCCAGGAGTCAGCGGCCGCGGCGACGGCGGCGGCGTGGCTTCGGGTCCGTCACCTGGTCCTCGGGTGGCGGGTCCGCTCGCTCCTCCGGCGCCGCTTCCCGGGCGAGCGGGTCCGTCAGGCCCAGCATCTCCGCCGCCAGCTGCTGCGAACTCGCGAACATCCCCGTCGGGGCCTCGCTCGATCGCCGCAGCGCTGCCGGGCGGAGGCGGTTGTAGCCGCGGACCGTCACCGGACGGCGGAGGCGGAGTTCGTACGCCTTCTCGTCCGCGAGCTCCGCGGCCAGTTCGCGGTCGACCAGGATCGTGCCCGGGCGGGCCACCGACGTCAGGCGGGCGGCCAGGTTGACCACCGAGCCGTAGACGTCGCCGAAGCGGGACAGGATGCGGCCCGACGCCATGCCCGCGCGGACCGCCGGGAGGCTGTCGTCCGCCGACGTGCGCTCGGTCAGGGCCAGTGCGATCTCCGCCGCGTCGGGTGCCGAGTCCGCGACGAACAGGACTTCGTCGCCGATCATCTTCACCACGCGGCCGTGGTGCTCGGCGATCACCTCGGTGGCCAGCGTCTCGAACGCGTCGAGGACCCGGCTCAGCTCTTCCTCGTCGATCTGGCGGGTCAGCCGCGTGTAGCCGACCATGTCCACGAACCCCACGACCTGGGTGCGCGCCTCGACGTTGTCGCCCGAGGCCGCGAACGCGCGGCCGGCGTAGGCCGCCAGGTGGCGGCGCCAGACGAAGTTCTGGACCCGCTCCAGCTCCGGCAGCAGCCGGTCGACCAGGCGGGTCACCTGGCGTTCGCTGCGGCCCAGCTCCGGCTGCTCCCGGATCAGCTCCCACAGCATGTCGACCTGCCACTCGGCCAGCCGCGACAGGTGCTGGCCGAGCGCGCGCGTCACCGAGACCTCGATGCTCGGGTCGATCAGGCCCGACTGGACCAGCTGGTCGGCCGTCCGCATGGCTTCGACGTCGGCGTCGGTGAAGACCACCTCGTCGTCGCGCACCGTCGCGAAACCCAGCGCGCGCCAGAGCCGGCGTGACCGTTCGTCGGGCACGCCGGCCTTCTCGGCCACTTCGAGCCGGGTGTACTTCCGCCTGCCGCCGAGCAGGACGCGTTCGAGCCGCTGCTGAAGCTCCTCGCTCGGATCGGTCACGGCTCAGGTCGTGTGGACGATCAGCACGTCCACGCCGGACTTGCGCGCCACCTCGGACGGCACCGAGCCCAGGATCCGGCCGGCGATCGTGTTGAGGCCGCGGTTGCCGACGACCAGCAGGTCGGCCTCGCGCTCCTTGACCACCTTGCGCAGCGAGTCGACCGGGTCGCCCTTCACCGCGACCGTGTCGATCTTCTCCGCCCCGGCCTTCGTCGCGCGGTCCCGCGCCGACTGCAGGGTGTCCTCGGCCGGAGCCGAGCCGACGACCTGGTACGCCTCGTCACCGAGGGCGTCCTGGGCCTTGTCGACGTCGGACTGACTGGCCGGGTAGAACGCACACGCGATGACGAGCGTGGCGCCCGCGTCGCCGGCCACCGCCGCCGCGCGGTCCACCGCCGCGAACGAAGACTCCGAGCCGTCCGTGCCCACCACCACGGTCCGATATGCCGCACCCATGCGCAAAACCTCCAGGTGATCCCGCGTGAGCAGGGACGATAGCCGGTCGGTACCGACCGTGCCGGCTCGTCCGCGCCCGTGTCGGGTGGAAGGTTACTCGCCAGTCGCTTTCTGCGCTCCGCTTGCCCGCGGAGTCGGCTTCGGCGCCGGCTTGGGGGCCTGTTTGGGAGCCTGCTTGGGCGCCGGTTGCGGCTTCGGCACGTCCGACGCCTTGATCCGGATGGTTTCCTCGACGTCGCCCACCGGCGCCGTCTTCCCGGTGCCGGCCGCCGGCTTCTCGACCTTGAGGTCGGACGCCTTGAGGTCGGCCGTGACGTCCGCGGGCACCTTGACCTCGTCGCCGAGGACGGTGTGCGCCTCGGCCAGCACCGCCCGTGCCGCGCGGACCTGCTCGGCCAGCCCGCCGCGGACCTTGCGCAGCGCGTCGACCCGCTCGTTGGCCTGGGTGATCCGCCGGTTCGACTCGTCGGTCGCCGTCGTCACGCGGCGGCGCGCCTCGTCGGCGGCCTCCGCGAGCCGGGCGTTCGCCTCGGTGATCGAGTCCTGGCGGCGCTTGTTCGCGTCCGCGACCGACTCCCGCTGGCGGCGGTCGATGTCGGCCTTCGCCGACTTCTCCTCTTCGATGATCTTCGCGCGGATGTCGGCGGCGTCCTGCGTGGCTTCCTGGACGCGCCGCGCGGCCTCGGCCTTGCTCGCCGCCTCCTGCTCGGCCAGCACGCGCATCGCCTCGGTGCGGCGCGAGGCCATCGCGATCTCGAAGTCTTCTTCGACCTTGGTGCGGCGGTCCTGCGACTCGGTGTCGAGGCGCTTGCGCTCCGCCTCGGCCTTGTCGGTGATCTCCTTGGCCTGCGCGCGGGCGTCTTCGAGGACCTTGCGGTGCTCGGCTTCCATCTCCTTGCGCCGCAGGTCGAGCTCGGTGAGCAGCTGCTCGTAGCGGGCGCGCATGGCGCTGGCGTCCGTCTCGGCCTTGGCCCGGATGTGCCCGGCCTCGGCTTCGGCGCGGGCGCGCGTGTCGGCGGACTCGTCCTGCGCGAGGCGCAGCATCCGTTGCAGCCGCTCGGACAGGCCTTCGACGCTCGTCGGCGGCTGGGCGAGCCGGTCGACCTGCCCGCGCAGGTCCGCGATCTCGCCGCGCGCGATCTCCAGCTGGCGAGCCAGGTCGCCGGCCTGCGCGATGGCGGCGTCCCGGTCCGCGGTGAGCATCTTCAGGTCGGCGTCCAGCCGTTCGAGGTGCTCGTCGACCTGTGCTCGGCTGTACCCGCGCTTCGCCACGTCGAAGCCGGCTCCCAGCGGCACAAGCTCCCGTTCATCGCCAAGGCTCATGCGCCTACCGTAGTCGCAGCCGGGTCACGGAAGGGTGAGCACCCGTGCGGTGCGCCGAACGAGCCGCGTGGCGCGGCGAGAGGATCTTGCCGCACGCGGGCGACCCGGCGGCCGGGATCGCCTGCGTGCGGCCGGTTTCAGGCGCCGCGGAAGGCGTTGATCCCGTCGATGTGCTTCGCCCGCTTCTCTTCGTCGCGGACGCCGAGGCCCTCCTGCGGGGCGAGCGCGAGCACGCCGACCTTGCCCTGGTGGGCGTTGCGGTGCACGTCCAGCGCGGCCTGCCCGGTCTCTTCCAGGGAGTAGGTCTTGGACAGCGTCGGGTGGATCAGCCCCTTCGCAATCAGCCGGTTCGCTTCCCAGGACTCGCGGTAGTTCGCGAAGTGGGAGCCGATGATCCGCTTCAGGTTCATCCACAGGTAGCGGTTGTCGTACTGGTGCATGTAGCCCGAGGTCGACGCGCAGGTGACGATCGTGCCGCCCTTGCGCGCGGCGTAGACCGACGCGCCGAAGGTTTCCCGGCCCGGGTGCTCGAACACGATGTCGGGGTCGTCGCCGCCGGTCAGCTCGCGGATCTTGGCGCCGAAGCGCTGCCACTCCTTCGGGTCCTGCTCGGTGTCGGACTTCCAGAACTTGTAGTCCTCGGCACTGCGGTCGATGATCAGCTCGGCGCCGAGCTTGCGGCAGATCGCGGCCTTTTCCGGGCTGGAGACGACGCAGACGGGGATGGCGCCGCCGTTGAGCGCGTACTGCGTCGCGTAGGAGCCGAGGCCGCCCGAGGCACCCCAGATCAGGACGACGTCGCCCTGCTTCATGTCGGCGCCGTTGCGCGAGACCAGCTGCCGGTAGGCGGTGGAGTTCACCAGTCCGGGTGAAGCGGCCTCTTCCCAGGTGAGGTGGTCCGGCTTCGGCATCAGCTGGTTGGCCTTGACCAGGGCGATCTCGGCGAGGCCGCCGAAGTTGGTCTCGAAGCCCCAGATCCGCTGCTCGGTGTCGAGCATCGTGTCGTTGTGCCCGTCGGGGCTCTCGAGCTCGACGTTGAGGCAGTGCGCGACGACCTCGTCGCCGGGCTTCCAGTTGTGCACGCCGACGCCGGTGCGCAGGACGACGCCGGAGAGGTCGGACCCGACGACGTGGTAGGGCAGGTCGTGCCGCTTGGCCAGCGGCGAGAGCTTGCCGTACTTCTTGAGGAACTTGAACGTGGGGATCGGCTCGAAGATCGACGTCCACACGGTGTTGTAGTTGATCGCGCTCGCCATCACCGCGACCAGTGCTTCGCCGGGCCCGAGTTCGGGGACGGCGACCTCGTCGACGTGCAGCGACTTGCGCGGGTCCTTGTCCCGGCTTTCGAGGCCTTCGAACATGTCGACCTCGTCGGCGTGGACGGTCACCCCGCGGTAGCTCTCGGGCACGGGCAACGAGCCGAGGGCGGCGGACTCGCCGTTCAGGATGGCCTGCTGGATCTCGCCGAGCTGCGTCATCGGTTCCTCCGCGGAGATGGGGGTCAACGGCGTTGGCGGCAGAAATTACTCGCCGGTAACTCGCGTCCACAACTGTACGAGACGGACAGCACCATTACACGTCGAACTGTGACCGGACTATCTTGACCGGCTGGCCAGTCAAGCGGATCATCGGCGCTGGGTACACCCACCCGACCAGCAGTTTCACCGACGGAGGTGAGCACGAATGAGTGAAGTCTCTACGCGCGCCTGGGCCCGGCCGCACGACTGGGCCGAGGTCGTCATCGGGGTGGTCGCCGCTCTTTCACCCCTTTGGCTGAGCACGGACTCGACCGCGATGTGGACGATGGTCGTCCTGGGCGCCTTGATCGCACTCGACGGCTTGGTCTCGCTGGCCATGCCGGGCATGGTCTACGGCGAAGGCATCCAGATCGCGCTCGGCGTGCTGCTGTTCATCGCGCCGTGGGTGATGGGGTACACCGAGTTCAACGGCGCTTCCTGGACGTCCTGGATCGCCGGGGTGCTGGTGGTCATCGCCGGCGCGGCGGCGATGCCGGTCGCGACCGCCGCGCACCGCACGGCAGGCCAGCACTGACGCTGTAGGAGGCACCGGAATGACCGAGGATTCGGCGAAGGAGCGCATCTTGTGCGCCGCCGAGGCGCTCTTCGCCGAGTCCGGCTTCGACGCCACCCCGACGTCCCGCATCGCGGAGCGGGCAGGAGTGCCGAAGGGGCTGGTGCACTACTACTTCCGCCACAAGCCGGACCTGCTCACGGCGCTCGTCGAGCGCCTGCCGGACGAGCGCATCGAGCCGGCGGTGGTCGTCGTCCCCGGCGACCTGGCGGGCAGCCTGCGCAAGCTCGTCCGCGAACTCGACCACCGCTTCAGCCGGTCGTTGGGCTTGTCACACCTGTTGTGGCGCGAGGCGGACACGCACCACGTCGTCCGCGACGCCCTCCACGAGCGCTTCCAGCTCCTGGTCCGCCAGGTCCGCGCGGTGATCTTGGCGGCGACCGGCGGCGGCCTCCCATCGGCGGACGTGGAGCGCGCATCGGGCTTGCTGGCCCGCGCGGTCAGCCACCGCCACGCGACAGCCCGCCACTCGGACGACGACCTGCCGGCCGAGTTCGACGGCGAGCTGACGTTCATCGCCGACGCCCTCGCCTCGAAGGCGGCCCCGGCTTAGCGGCCCCGCGCCTGCGCGAGTTCCGGCGCAGGTGTGTGGGCGAGCTTGGCGCTGGCGGGTTCCGCCGCGGGTGTGCGGGCGGCCTTGGCGCGGCGGGGTTCCGGCGCGGACGTGCGGGCGGGCTCGGCGCGGCGGGGTGCCGGCGCGGATGTGCGGGCGGGCTTGGTACGGCGGGTTCTGGCGCGGACATGCGGGCGGGCTCGGCGGCGCAGGGTTCCGGGGCGGACGTGCGGGCGAGCTCGGCGCGGCGGGGTTCCGGCGCGGCTGTGCGGCCCGGTGCCGGTCCGGTCAGACCGCCGGCGCCCCCGGATGCCTGCCAGGGCGCGCGGACCGGCCCAGCACCGGCGGATCCCGGGCGGTCGCGCGGAACGGGTCGGCGTCAGCGGATCCCGGCGCGGACGTGCGGACCAGTGCCGGCCCGACCATCGATGGGGCGGTGGGCGGGCGCCCGCAGGTACCGGCGCGGCCCGTCGGCGCCCGCTGTTCCGGCCAGACCCGTGCGGCCCGGCCCAGCGCCGGCAGATCTCGGCGCGCCCGTGCGGACCGGCCCCAGCTCCGGCGGATCCTGGTGTGGGTCTGCAGACCTGCCCGGCGCCGGCGGGTCCCGGTGCGCGGACCGGCGCCGGGACCGGCCGGGTGTCAGGCGGGTGCGGTCCGGGCCGGGCGGAGTTGTTATGCCGGAACGGGTTCGGGGTTCAGTGTGCGTCGCCGTTCTTTGCCGGCTCCACCAGTTCCACCAGGACGCCGCCCGCGTCCTTCGGGTGGACGAAGTTCACCCGGCTGTTGGACGTGCCTCGCTTCGCCTCCTCGTACAGCAGGCGCAGACCCTGCTCGCGCAGGACCGCCGCCGCTGCGTCCACATCGGACACGCGGTACGCCAGCTGCTGCAGGCCCGGGCCGCTCTTGGTCAGGAACTTGCCGATCGCCGAGTCGTCGCGCAGGGGGGCCAGGAGCTGGATCTGGGTCTCCGTGCCCGCCGTGCCGGGGGCGCGCAGCATCGCCTCGCGTACTCCCTGCTCCTCGTTCACCTCCTCGTGCGCGACCTCCAGGCCGAAGTGCGCGCAATGGAACTCGATGGCCGCGTCCAGGTCCGGGACCGCGATGCCGACGTGGTCGATGGCCGTCACGAACGGCCGCAGGGCGTCATTCATGGAGGCAGGATAGGGGGCCGCGGGGCGGCGTCGAGGCGGAATCGTCGCGTGCCCCGCCTCACACTGGCTCCATCAAGAAGGCCGCCTCCCGGGTATGGTCGGCAAAACTGCCCATGCGCCGATGCTTGGAGGACGCCGTGTCCGGTTCCGTGATCCTGGGTGCCGCCCGTACGCCGATCGGGCGCCTGCTCGGCTCCCTCAAGGACTTCACGGGAGCCCAGCTGGGCGGGTTCGCGATCAAGGCGGCCCTCGAACGCGCCGGGGTCTCCCCGGACGCGGTCCAGTACACGATCATGGGCCAGGTGCTGACCGCCGGCGCCGGCCAGATCCCCGCCCGCCAGGCCGCGGTCGCCGCGGGCATCCCGATGAGCGTGCCCGCGCTGACGATCAACAAGGTCTGCCTCTCCGGCCTCGACGCCATCGCGCTCGCCGACCAGCTGATCCGGGCCGGCGAGTTCGACCTCGTCGTCGCGGGCGGCCAGGAGTCGATGACCCAGGCGCCGCACCTGCTGCCGAAGTCCCGCTCCGGGTTCAAGTACGGCGACACCACGCTCGTCGACCACATGGCCTACGACGGCCTGTTCTGCGCCTTCGACCAGGTCGCCATGGGTTCCTCGACGGAGAAGTACAACTCCCGCTACGGCGTCACCCGCGAGCAGCAGGACGCGTTCTCCGCCCGCTCCCACCAGCGCGCCGCCGAGGCGATCAAGAACGGCTACTTCGCCGACGAGATCGCGCCGGTCGCCATCCCGCAGCGCAAGGGCGACCCGGTCGTCTTCGACACCGACGAGGGCGTCCGCGCCGACACCACCGCCGAGGGCCTCGCCAAGCTGCGCCCGGCCTTCGCTTCCGACGGCACCATCACCGCGGGCTCGGCTTCGCAGATCTCCGACGGCGCCGCCGCCGTCATCGTGGCCAGCAAGGCGAAGGCCGAGGAACTCGGCCTCACGCCGCTCGCCGAGATCGGCGCGCACGGCGTCGTCGCCGGGCCGGACGCGAGCCTGCACGAGCAGCCGTCGAACGCCATCCTCGCCGCGCTGGCCAAGGAGAAGCTGACCGCCGACGCGCTCGACCTCGTCGAGATCAACGAGGCCTTCGCCGCCGTCGGACTCGTTTCGACCGAGAAGCTCGGCCTCGACGCGGACAAGGTCAACGTCAACGGCGGCGCGATCGCGCTCGGCCACCCGATCGGCGCCTCCGGGGCCCGGCTCGCCGTGCACCTGATCCACGAGCTGCGCCGCCGCGGTGGCGGCCTCGGCGCGGCCGCGCTGTGCGGTGGCGGTGGCCAGGGCGACGCCCTGCTGCTGCGGGTGCCGTCCGCGTAAGTGGCCGGTTCCCTCGACCTCGACGACCTGGTCGGCCGCGCGCGGGACGGGCAGCCCCGTGCCGTCGCGCGGCTGCTGTCGCTCGTCGAGGACGCCCACCCCCGCGTCGCCGAAATCGCGCGGGCGCTGACCCCGCACGCCGGGCGGGCCCGGGTCGTCGGGCTCACCGGTCCGCCCGGCGTCGGCAAGTCGACTTCGACTTCGGCGCTGCTCACCGCGTTGCGCGCGGAGGGCAAGCGGGTCGGGGTGCTCGCGATCGACCCGTCTTCGCCGTTTTCGGGCGGCGCACTCCTCGGCGACCGGATCCGGATGACCGAGCACGCCACCGACCCGGGCGTCTTCATCCGCTCGATGGCCACGCGCGGCCACCTCGGCGGGCTCTCGTGGGCGACCCCGCAGGCCGTGCGCGTGCTCGACGCCGCCGGGTTCGACGTGGTGCTGATCGAGACCGTCGGCGTCGGACAGTCCGAAGTGGACGTCGTGAAGCTGGCCGACACCACCGTGGTGCTGCTCGCCCCGGGGATGGGTGACGGGATCCAGGCCGCGAAGGCCGGGGTGCTCGAGATCGCCGACGTCTTCGTCGTGAACAAGGCCGACCGCGAGGGCGCGGACGCGACGGTGCACGACCTCAAGCAGATGATTTCCCTGGCGCGCCGGGAGATCCGGGGCGCGAGCTGGCGCCAGCCGATCGTGCGGACCGTCGCGGCGAAGAGCGAGGGTGTCGACGAAGTGGTGCAGGCGCTGGCTTCGCACCACGAGTGGCTGGTCGCCCACGACGAGCTGGCCCGGCGCCGGGCGGCCCGGGCACGCGACGAGGTCGAAGCCATCGCACTCCGGCAGGTGCGAGCCGAGCTCGTGGACCTGCGCGGCGGGGGACGGCTCACCGAGGTCGCCGAGCGGGTCGTGGCGCGGGAGCTGGATCCGTTCGCCGCCGCGGACGAGCTGATCGCGGAACTGCGGAGCTAGCGCCGTCGCCCGGCGGGGGACTGTGCTTTCCGCTCTCCGGCCGAGTAGTAGGCGAGGAACATGTCCACGCCGCGGTCGATCAGGTCGTGGGTGCGCTCCTTTCCGATCCGTTCGCCGTAGGCGGCGTGGGTGAAGTGCGGGTAGAGGACGAGGGCGTAGAGCTGGACCAGGGCCAGCTCGATGTCGGGGATCTCGAGCTCGCCGGCGTCGATGCGCCTGCGGAACTCCTCGGTGAGGATGGCCGACGTCAGGTCGGGGCCGTTGGCCTTCCACGCCTGGCCGAGTTCGGGGAACCGCTGTGCTTCGCTCGCGACGAGCGCGCGCAGCGCGAGCACCTGGGGCTGCGCCATCCCGGCCACCCACCCCCGCGCCGTCCGCACGAGGATCTCCCGGATGTCCTCCGATTCGGCCAGGCTCTTCTCGAGCGCCGACGTCGACTGCTGGAGTGCCTCCTTGAGAGCGTCGTGGATGACCGCGTGGAACAGCTCGTTCTTGCTGCCGAAGTGGTTGTAGATCGTCACCTTCGAGACGTCGGCCCGGTGCGCGATGACGTCGATGCCGGCTTCGAAGCCGCGAGCGAGGAAGACCTCGCGAGCGGCGTCCACGATCGCCCGCCGCTTGAGGTCGGCGCGCTCGCCGGTGGGTGTGCGCCGTCGCGTGTCAGTCATGCGCTCAGCATAGCGACCTCCTGAACTGCTCAGTCCAGTTCATCTGAACTGAACAGTTGAGTTCATATGTACTGAAGCGTACAGTTCGGCAGCGTCCAGTCGTGACCATCGGGAGGCACACATGCTGTTCGAGCCGGAGCTGACCGCCGTGCACCCCGCGGTGGCGCGCCACGAGGACCGCGGTGCGCTGCTGGCGCTGCTGGCGTTCGCGATGCTGATCGTTTCGCTCGATCAGTACATCGTCGTGGTCGCGCTGCCCGCGATCGGCCGGGATCTGGGGTACTCGGCCCAGACGCTCCAAGCGGTGATCAGCACGTACGCGATCGCCTCCAGCGGTTTCCTGCTGTTCGGCGGGCGGGCCGCGGACCTGCTCGGCCGGCGCCGGGTGCTGGTGGCCGGCCTGGCGCTTTAGGCGGTCGCTTCGGTGCTCGGGGGCCTGGCCACGGTGCCGCTGTGGCAGCTCGCCGGCCGCGCGCTGCAAGGCCTGGGCGGCGCGCTGGTCTTTCCCACCACCCTGGCGATCATCAACACGACCTTCGCCGAGGGACGCGACCGCAATCGCGCGCTGAGCGTGTGGGGCGGAGCCGGGGCCGCCGGCCTGGTCATCGGGGTGCTGCTCGGGGGCGTGCTCACCCAGGCTTTCGGGTGGCAGGCGGTGTTCTTCGTCAACGTTCCGCTGGCCGGCTGCGCGATCGTGCCGGCGTTCGTGCTCATCGCGGCCGACCGGCCGCGTGCGGGGAGCCGGCGATTCGACCTGGCCGGCACGCTGAGCGTCACCGGTGCGGTGACCCTGCTGGCGTTCGCGCTGGTCCGGGGGCCGGACGCGGGGTGGGGTTCGCCCGGGATCGTGGCCTCCCTGGTCGCGGGAGCCCTGCTGCTCGGGGCCTTCGCGGTGATCGAGCGGCGCGGCGCGGACCCGCTGCTGCCCCGCGGCCTGCTGCGCACCCCGAGTCTCGCCCTGGCCCTGGTGGTCGCGTTCATGTTCACGGCCACGTTCGGATCGCTGCTGTACTTCCTCTCCCTCCACTTCCAGGACGTGTGGGGGTACGACGCGCTGGCCACCGGGCTCGGGTTCCTGCTGCCGACCGCGATCGTGGTCGCCGGCTCGGTGCTGGCCGGTCCGGTCGTGACGCGGATCGGGGTGCGGCGCACCCTGCTCGGCGCGCTCGCCACCGGCGCCGTGGGCACGTGCCTGCTCGGCTTCGCGCTGACGCCGGACGGCTCCTACGCCTGGCTGGTGCCCGGTTTGATCGTGGTCAGCGTCGGTGACGGGATGGTCTTCACGGCCATGTACATCGCCGCGGCGACGGGCGTGCCCGGCCACCGGCAGGGTGTCGCCTCGGGGATCGTCACCACCGGTTCCGGCGTGGGTGCGGCGGCCGGGCTCGCGGTGCTCGTCCTGATCGCCACCACCACCGGCGCCCGGCGGCCGGACGGCGAAGCGCTGAGGATCGCGACCGGCGAAGGGATCCGGGCGGCGGTGTTCGTCATCGCCGCGGGAATCGTGCTCACCTTCCTGATCGTGCTGGGGTCTTTCCGGCGCGGCTCTCGCCCGGCCGCGGCCGGGCCGTCCACTCGCCGCTTTCCCTTGTCGCGTAATGGCGAACGCGTCGGCCAGCGTCCTCAGGGCGAGTCCCCGCACGGCGCGCAGGAACCCGGCGACTGCCTGCGCTAGCTGCCGAATCCCTGCTGCACCAACTGTTCCGGTCACGTCGTGCCCCTTTCGCCGGGCGGCGCTCTGCCGCGTGATCACCATCGTGCGCCGGGGGTCCGACAATTTCCGGGGGTGCCCGCCGCGAGTTCACCCGATGGGCTGACACGGGCGACTTTCGCCGGTTATTCCTGTCGGGGGTGGGCCCTAGACTGCGGGACGCTCCGGAAACGGGCGATCACTGGGAGGGCGTGCAGGATGAAGAAGACACTCGTCACCGCGCTGACGGTGGGTGCGTTGTTCGCGGCGGGCACCAGCGTCGCCTCCGCGGCCGATGCGCCGCCGCCGAAGACGACGCATGGGCCTTGTCAGTACACCGAGACGCCGGATGAACCGGCGTCGCGGCCGGTGCCCCTGCCGCCCGATCCGCGGTGGACGCCGGACCACGGCAAGGTCGGCGTGGCGATCCCGACCAGCCAGGGTTCGTTGCCGCTCAAGCTCGACCGGGCGAAGGCGCCGTGCACCGTGCAGAGCTTCCTGCACCTCGCGCGGCACCGGTTCTACGACCACACCGTCTGCCACCGGCTCACCGCCTACCCGACGCTGAAGGTGCTGCAGTGCGGCGACCCGAGCGCGACCGGGGAAGGCGGGCCGGGCTACAAGTACAAGGACGAGCTCCCGGTGGACCTGCCGCCGGCGCCGACCGACCCGACCGGGGCGCGGCGGGTGTACGCGCGCGGGTTGCTGGCGATGGCCAACGCGGGGCCGGACACCAACGGTTCGCAGTTCTTCGTCGTCTACGGCGATTCCGCGCTGCGGCCGAACTACACCGTGTTCGGGACCGTCGGGGCCGAGGGGCTGAAGACCCTCGACAAGGTCGCCGCCGGTGGCATCGAGCCGACGGCGGAGGATCCCGCGCCCGTCGACGGGACGCCCGTGCTGCGGACCGAACTGCTGCGGGTCCGGCCGGACTGCTGGTTCTGATGACGTCCGCGGGCCATCCGGACCGGGTGGCCCGCGGCTTCACCGGAGAAGGGAGAGCTCAGCTGGTGATCTCGTGCAGGGCCTCGATCAACGTCTGGGCCGCGCCGGCGAAAGCGTGCTTCGCCGGGGCCGCGTAGCCGACGATCAGGCCGCCCGGGCGGTTCGCGTCCATCCAGTGGCTGCCCAAGCCTTCGATGCCGATCGCTCGGCGGCGGCAGGCCGCGAGGGCCTGCGTCTCCGTCGGGCCGCCCGGTGGCAGCACCAGCAGCAGGTGCAGCCCCGCCGAAATGCCCTCAGGGCGGACCGAATCCGGCAACGCGGCCAGCAGGCGGGTGCGGCGCGAGCGGTACTCCGCGCGGCTGCGGCGGACGTGCCGGTCGTATGCGCCCGAGTCGATCAGCTCCGCCAAGGCCAGCTGGTTCAGCACCGCCGGGCGGGAGCCGCTGTCGGCCATCGCCGCGCGGACCGGTTCCACCAGTGACCTCGGCAGCACCAGCCAGGCCAGGCGCAGGGCCGGGGCGAGCGTCTTGCTCGCCGTTCCCGCGTAGACGACCCGCTCCGGGGCCAGCGCCTGCAGCGCGCCGACCTGCTGGTGGTCGAACCGGAACTCGCCGTCGTAGTCGTCCTCCAGCACGTACGCGCCGGAGCGCGTCAGCGCGGCCCGGCGGTGCGGGGCGAGCGTGACGCCGGTGGGGTACTGGTGCGCCGCCGTCACGACGACGGCCGGACTGTCCAAAGCGGACACGTCGAGGCCGTGCTCGTCGACCGGCACGCCGACCACCCGCGGGCCCTGGGCCGCCGCGATCGAGCGGTACATGCCCAGTGACGGGTTTTCGAACGCCACTTCGCCGACGCCCAAGCCGAACAAAGCACGGGACAGCACCGCGATGGCGTGCGAATACCCGTGGCAGACGACGATTCGCGCCGGGTCGGCCACCACCCCGCGGGCGCGGGCGAGGTAGCCCGCGAGGGTGTCCCGCAGCTCCGGCGCGCCCAGCTCCGACTCGTAGCCGAACGCCGACGCCGGGGTGCGCAGCAGGGCGCGGCGGGTCGCGCTGAGCCACGCCTGACGCGGGAACGCCGTCAGGTCCGGGCGGCCCGGCCGCAGGTCCCAGCGGGGCGCGGGATCGCGGGGCGCTTGGCGCGGAGCGGACTGGGGGAGCGAACCGGCCGTCGCGACGCGGGTCGGTGCGCCCTGGGCCGTGCGCAGGTAGCCCTCGGCGGCCAGGTCGGCGTACACGCGCGTGACCGTGCCGCGGGCGACGCCCAGGTCCTGGGCCAGCGCGCGGGTCGAGGGCACCGCCGCGTCCGGTTGCCAGCGGCCCTCGCGGATGGCCGCGCGGATCGCCGCCGCGAGGCCGCTCCGGCCGGTGGCGGGCTGCCAATCGAGGTGGACGTCCAGGCCGCTCGACGGGCCGCCGTCGACGCCGGAACTGGACCACATATCTGCCATGTCACTGGACCATACCCGTGGACCAGTTCGGGCTAGCGTGAACGTCATGACCAAGCGAATCGGACTCGGGGGCGCCCCCGAGCTCTACCAGGCGATGGCGAACCTGCAGGCCGAAGTGAACAAGGCCGGGGCCAACGCCGGGCTCGACCCGAAACTCCTCGAACTCGTCAAGACCCGCGCGTCGCAGATCAACGGCTGCGCGTTCTGCCTCGACATGCACTCCCGCGACGCCCTGGAGCTGGGCGAGTCGCCGCGGCGGCTGTTCGTCCTCGACGGCTGGCGCGAGACGGACCTGTTCACCGAGCAGGAGCAGGCCGCCCTCGCCCTCACCGAAGCGATGACCAAGCTGGCCGCGACCCAGACCGTCCCCGACGACGTCTACGAGCAGGCCGCGCAGGTGTTCACCGAAGACCAGTACCGCGCGGTGGCGTGGGAGATCATCGCGATCAACAGCTGGAACCGGATGACCATCACCAGCCACACGCCACTGCCGAAGCGGGACTCGTGACCGCCGCCGCGCTCAAGGCGCTGCACGTTCCCGGCAAGCCGCTCGTGCTGCCGAACGCCTGGGACGCCGATACCGCCAAGCTCGTCGAAGCCGCCGGGTTCGCGGCCGTCGCGACCAGTTCGGTCGCCGCAGCGGCCGCGCTCGGGTTCGCCGACGGGGAGCAGGCGCCGGCGGACGAGATGTTCGCCGCCGCCGCGCGGATCGCCAAGGCGGTCGGCGTGCCGGTGACCGTCGACGCCGAGTCGGGCTACGGCCTGTCCGGCGCCGAGCTCGCCGGACGGCTGGCCGACGCGGGCGCGGCCGGCTGCAACTTCGAGGACACCGACCACGCCACCGGCGGGGTGCGGCCGGTCGCCGAGCAGGCCGCGCGGATCGCCGCCCTGCGCGAGGCGGCGGGCGACGGCCTGGTGATCAACGCCCGCGTCGACTCCTTCCGCGGCGTCGACGCGAAGGAAGCGCTGGCCGACGGCGTCGCCCGGGCGAAGGCCTACCTCGAAGCGGGCGCCGACTGCGTCTACCCGATCCACCTGCGCACGCCGGAGCTGATCGCGGAGTTCGTGCAGGGGGTCGGCGGCGCCGTCAACGCGCCCGCGTGGCCGGGCAGCCCGGACCTCGAAGGCCTCGCCGGACTGGGGGTGGCGAGGATTTCGCTCGGCGGGGGGCTGTGGCAGTACGCCCGCAAGCAGCTCGAAGCGGCCCTTTCCGGGGTCGCCGAAGGCAAGTTGCCCTACTGAGAATGGCCGAAGGCCGCCGCGAGGGTGACTCACGACGGCCTTCGGTGTTTCGGGGGGTCAGTGCGCGACGGCCTTCTCGGCACCCGCGCCGGTCAGCGACCGGACCTCCATCTCGGCGTACTTCTTCTCGTCGTGCTCCTTGGACAGGACCGTGCCCAGCCAGCCCAGGACGAACGCGGCCGGGATCGAGACGATGCCCGGGTTGCTCAGCGGGAACCAGGCGAAGTCGGCGTTCTTGAACATCGACGTGCTCTTGCCGGAAACCGCCGGCGAGAAGACGATCAGCACGATCGTGATGGCCAGGCCACCGTAGATCGACCACAGCGCGCCCTGGGTGTTGAACCGCTTCCAGAACAGCGAGTACAGGATCGTCGGCAGGTTCGCCGACGCCGCGACCGCGAAGGCGAGCGCCACCAGGAAGGCGACGTTCTGCCCGTTGGCCAGGATGCCGCCGCCGATCGCGAGGGCGCCGATCACCAGCGCGGTGATCCGGGCGACCTTGACCTCGGCGTCCGGCGACGTCTTGCCCCGCTTGACGACGTTCGCGTAGACGTCGTGCGCGAAGGACGCCGACGCCGTGATCGTCAGGCCGGCGACCACCGCGAGGATCGTGGCGAACGCGACCGCGGAGATCAGGCCCAGCAGCACCGGCCCGCCCAGTTCGAGCGCGAGCAGCGGCGCCGCGGAGTTGACCCCGCCGGGCGCCTTCTTGATCGTGTCCGGCCCGACCAGCGCACCGGCGCCGTAGCCGAGCACCAGCGTGAACAGGTAGAACACGCCGATCAGCACGATCGCCCAGACGACCGAGCGGCGCGCGTCGCGGGCGGTCGGCACGGTGTAGAAGCGCATCAGGACGTGCGGCAGGCCGGCGGTGCCCAGCACCAGGGCGATGCCGAGGGACAGGAAGTCCAGTTTGGACGTTCCGGTGGCGCCGTACTGCTTGCCCGGGCCGAGTAGCGTCTCGCCGGCCTTCCCCGCCTTGTCGACGGCGGCCTGCAGCAGGCTGGAGAAGTTGAAGCCGTACTTGCCCAGCACCCACAGCGTCATCGCGAGCGCGCCGACGATCAGCAGCGCGGCCTTGATGATCTGGACCCAGGTGGTGCCCTTCATGCCGCCGATCAGCACGTAGGCGATCATGATGATGCCGACCACGGCGATGACCAGCGCCTGCGCGCCGGAGCCTTCGACGCCGAGCAGCAGCGCGACGAGACCGCCGGCGCCCGCCATCTGCGCCAGCAGGTAGAAGAACGACACGATCAGCGTCGACGTCGCGGCCGCGGCCCGCACCGGGCGCTGCTTCATGCGGAACGCGAGCACGTCGCCCATCGTGAACTTGCCGGTGTTGCGCAGCAGTTCCGCGACCAGCAGCAGCGCGACGAGCCACGCGACCAGGAAGCCGATGGAGTAGAGGAAGCCGTCGTAGCCGTTGATCGCGATGGCACCGGCGATGCCGAGGAACGACGCCGCCGAAAGGTAGTCACCCGAGATCGCGACGCCGTTCTGCGGGCCGGTGAAGGCGCGGCCGGCGGCGTAGTAGTCCGATGCCGTCTTGGAGTTGCGGCTGGCGCGGAACACGATCACCAGCGTGATGAGCACGAAGAGGGCGAAGATGCCGATGTTGAGGAGCGGGTTGCTGCCCTCGACGCTCGCGGCAAGGGTCGCGGTCATGCCTGCTCCTTCTCGATGTCTTCCCGGATCTTCTCGGCCACGGGGTCGAGCTTCCGGTTCGCGTAGCGGACGTACAACCCGGTGATGACGAACGTCGAAACGAACTGCAGCAGGCCGAAGACCAGCCCGACGTTGATGTTCCCGAAGAGCTTGGTGCTCATGAAGCCGTGCGCGTAGTCCGCGAGCAGCACGTACAGCAGGTACCAGACCAGGAACAACGCCGTCATGGGGAAGACGAACCGGCGCAGGCGGCTGCGCAGCTCCCGGAACTCGGTGCTGTCGTGTGCGTGTTCCCAGACCGTCTCAGACGTTTCCGGGGGCCCGCCGGTGTCCGTAGTGCTCATCGCTGCTGCTCCCTGCGACGCTGCGGAAAGTGACGTGCGACACCGTAGGGACGTGTGAGTCTCGCGTGAAGATTCAGCGGCTCAACAGCCGGGCCAGACGACGAACGGTTGACGAACGGTCACGCGGTTCCGTCGAACGGGGTTCGTCCAGGTGCAACCGGAGCATCGCCGCCGTCGACCAGGTGGGTGGCCTGCCCCGCAGGGAGACCAGCACCATTGCGCCGAATGCCAGCGGTACCGACCAGGGTGCCGGTTGCTGCACCAAGATCGCCACCCAGCCGTGCAGGTCCGGCCCGGCGAGGGCGAACAGGATCGAGC
The DNA here is from genome assembly GCF_023008405.1 of Amycolatopsis sp. FBCC-B4732. Classification (NCBI taxonomy): domain Bacteria; kingdom Bacillati; phylum Actinomycetota; class Actinomycetes; order Pseudonocardiales; family Pseudonocardiaceae; genus Amycolatopsis; species Amycolatopsis sp. FBCC-B4732. The sequence goes on along the minus strand of NZ_CP095376.1, from coordinate 6,533,555 downwards.
CCGACGACGCGACGAGCCCGGTCAGCACCCCGGCGATCCCGCCCGCCGCGGTCAGCCGCGGCCACCAGATGCCGAGCACGAGCAGCGGGCAGAACGTCGACGCGGCCACGGTGAAGCCCCACGTGACGAGCACCCCCGCGTCGAGCTCGGCCGAGCGCAGCGCCAGCAGCACCATGATCGCGGCGACGCCGAACACCGCGATCCGCAGCCGGCGCAGCCCGCCGGGCACGAGGTCGTGCGCGATGGCGCCGGACATCACCAGCAGCAGGCCGAGCGACGTCGCCAGGAACGCGGCGAACGCGCCCGCGGTCAGCAACGCCGTGAAGAGACCGCCGGCCCAGCCACTGTCCACTTGGTACGGCAGCGCGACGACCACCGTGTCCGTCGCGCCGGAGAGGTACAGCCCGGGCACGAGGACCCGGCCGAGCACGCCGTAGATGCCGGGGAAGAGGTAGAAGATCCCCAGCAGCGCCACGGTGATCGCGGCGGTGCGGCGCGCGGCGCGGCCGTCCGGGCTCGTGTGGAAGCGCATGAGCACGTGCGGCAGGCCCATCGTGCCGAGCATGGTCGCGATGAGCACGGACCAGGTGCCGAGCAGCGGGTAGCCCTGGTCGCCGAGGTCGAGCAGCGGCCGCTGCCAGTCGGCGCCGCCGAGCGGGGCGCCGCCGCGGACCGCCGGGACCGCCGCGCCCGCGCCGAACACGACCTCGTCCTGGCTGTGCGTGGTGAATTCACCCGGCGGCAGAGTTTCCCCGATGCCGTTGCGCCGCACCGGGGTCGGCTCGCGGATCTCCATGGTGACGTCGACTTCGAAGCGCACCGGGGTTTCGCGGGCGAAGTGGGTGAACTCGACGGGGTTGAGCGCGTCGGTCCGGTTGACCGCGCCCGCCTGGAGGACGAGCCAGATCGCCGGGATGAGGAACAGCAGCAGCTTGAGCACGAACTGGAACGCCTGGACGTAGGTCGCCGCGCGCATCCCGCCGAGCGCGAGCGTGACGCTGACCGCGGCGCCCGCCAGGACCACGCCGACCCAGTACGGCGTGCCGCCGACCGCGGTGAGCACCAGCCCGGCGGTGCGGAACTGCGGGACGACGTAGATGGTGCCGATCACCAGGACCACGACGGCGGTGAGGCGGCGCAGCGCGGGGGAGTTGAGCCGGGCTTCGGCGAAGTCCGGGACGGTCAGCGCGCCCGAGCGCCGCATCGGGGCGGCGACGAGGACGAGCATCGCGATGTAGCCTGCGGTGAAGCCGACCGGGTACCAGAGGGCACCGATGCCGTCCTTGACGACGAGGCCCGCGACGCCGAGGAAGCTCGCCGCGGACAGGTATTCGCCGGAGACGGCGGCCGAGTTGACCAGCGGCGAGATCCGGCGGGAGGCGACCAGGAAGTCGGACGTCGTGCGCATCGCCGCGACTCCGCGGACGCCGATGAGCAGCGTCACGAGGACGACGGGGGCGACGGCGAGCGCGATGCCCACTAGCGTGCTCCGCCGGTTTCATGCGCCCCAATGTGGCGTTCGGGGCGTTCAACGCGCCGAACGCCACATTGGGGCGCTCGGGGCCGGAGGGGGAGGCGGGTCACCGGTCGTCCTCGAGGCGCTCGGCGCGGCGGAGCTGCCAGCGGGCGAGGAGGGCCATCGCGGGGTACGGGAGGACAGCGAGCATCAGCCAGGAGAGGGGGATGCCGAGGAGGCGCACGGTGTCCAGGGCGGGGAAGAGCGCGAAGACGCCGGGGAGGCCGAGCAGCAGGGCGAACATCAGGACGAGGGCGGGGATGCCGCGGCGGCGCTGGGCGCGGTAGAGGGTGGTGGCGCGCTGGGTGTCGCCGACGGGGAGGCGGGATTGGCGCCAGCGGTGGCGGGAGCGGCGGCGCGCGTGGGCGAGGCGGGTCTGCGGGCTGGTGACGGCGACGCGGCGGATCTTGCTCATCGCGGGCCCGGCCGGAGGTAGGAGGCGGCTGCGCGGTTCATCGCGGGCCCGGTCCGAGCTGGCCGCGCTGGGCCGCCTCCAGCAGCCGGTCCCGCAAGTCCCGTGCGTGCCGTCGGCTCACCGGTACGTCGCCGGCCTCCGTGTGGGCCAGCAACCCGCCCGCGCTGTCGCTGCGCAGCTCCAGCACCGCGCGCACCGCCAGCAGGAACCCGCGGTGCACCCGGCTGAACCCCGTTCCCTCCCAGTACTCCTCGAGCCGCGAAATCGGCATCCGCACCAGGTGCACGCCGCCGCGGGTGTGCAGGCGGACGTAGTCGCCGTGGGCCTCCACGAACAGGACGTCGTCGCGGCGGACGTACCTCGTGCGCCCGCCGGACTCCACCGGCAGCGCGGCCATCGCGTCCGGGGTCGCTCGCGAAGCCGGTGTCGCCATCCGCAGCACCTTCGCCAGCGCCGCCGAAAGGCGTTCCGCGCGGACCGGCTTCAACAGGTAGTCCACGGCTCCGATGCCGTACGCCGCCACCGCGTGGCCGTCGTGGGCGGTGACGAACACGATCACCGGGGGCTCGCTCAAGCGGGCCAGCAGGGAAGCCAGTTCCAAACCGTCGAGGCCCGGCATCGAGATGTCGAGGAACACCGCGTCGAACCGATCTGCCTGAAGCAGCTTCAACGCCTTCAGCGCGTCGCCCGCGCCGACGACTTCGCCGACTTCGGGCGCCTCACGCAGCATGCGGCACAGCTCGTCCAACGCGGGCGGCAGGTCGTCCACGGCGAGTACGCGAAGCGACGTCACGGCAGCACCCCCGGCTGGAACCGCGGGACCCGCACGACCACGCGGGTGCCCGCGCCGACCTCGGTCTCCACCGTCAGCCCGTACCAGGCGCCGTAGACGTCCCGCAGCCGTCTGTCCACATTGGCCAGTCCGAGGCCGGCCGGGTCGTCGTCGCCGGTGCGGCCGGCGAGGAGGTCCGCCGCGCGCTTCGGGTCCATGCCGACGCCGTCGTCCTCGACGAAGATCACGCAGTCGTTCCCTTCCGCCTGGCCGTGCACCTGGACGAAGCCGGTGCCCGAGCGCGACTCGATGCCGTGCCGGATCGCGTTCTCCACCAACGGTTCCAGCACCAGGTACGGCACGGCGACGGCGAGGATCTCCGGCGCCACCCGCACCTGGACGCGCAGCCGTTCGCCGAGCACCGCGCGCTGCAGCGCCAGGTACGTCTCGATCGCGCGGAACTCCTCCGCCACCACCGTGTACTCGCCGTGGCGCGCCAGGCTGTAGCGGGTGTAGTCGGCGAAGTCGAGCATGAGGTCGCGGGCGCGGTCGGGGTCCGAGCGCACCAGCGACGCGATCACCGTCAGCGCGTTGTAGACGAAGTGCGGGGACATCTCCGCCCGCAGCGCCCGCAGTTCGGCCTGCGCCGCCTGTTCCGCCGACGCCTCCAGCCGCCCGCGCTCCAGCGCCTGCACGACCAGGTCCGCCGCCTGGGCCGCGACCGCCTCGCGGACGTCGCCGACCACCAGCAGCGCCCCGGCCAGTTCGTCTCGGACGTGCAGCGGCAGCACCAGGACGTCCGGTGCGGAACCGGGTTCCTCGGTGTGCAGCACGCCGTCGAGCACCGTCGCGACGACCGCGTCCGGCCCGGGCCGTCCCGACCAGAGCAGCGAACCGGACAGGTCGGTGAGGCCGAGCCCGGGGAAGCCGAACAGCCGGCGCAGGCCGTGCGCGGCGCGGCGCGCGCGGGTGCCGGAGAGGCCGTCGCGCAGGTCGTCGGTGATCCGGCGGGCGGCGGCGAGCACCGGCAGCGGGTCGGCGCGCGACGCCGGGCGCAGGTGCACGGTCATCGGGCCTCCCCTCGGCGGCGGTGTCCAGGGGAACAGATCCTACGGCTACCCCGGTTCCCCGCGATCGGCCAGCACCTGGGCGTGGCGGCGGAAGCGGCGCCAGGTCCGGTAGTCGTCGAGGCCGGTGACTTTGGCCGGTTCAGGCACCCGCACCAGCAGGCTCGCGTCGGCCGGGTAGGGCCGGTCGGGCAGCGAGATCCAGCCCGTCGTGCGGGTCTCCTTCACCGCCACCCGCACCGGCCGGAACGTCGTCGGGTCCAGCCCCTCGCTGTGCCGGACGACCTCCTCGAAGAACCACGCCGACGTGATCAGCCCGAGCACGCCGGGCGACGCCTTGAGCGCCTCCTTCAGCGGTGCCGCGTCCAGGAGCCGGAACGCGTGGTTGATCGCCGGCGCGGTGACGCCGTGGTCGTCGTAGGCCACCTCACCCGCGTGCAGCGCCATCCGGAGCCGGATCCGGGCACCGGCGTGGTGGTTCAGGTTGTGCCGGTGCAGCGCCACGGCGAGCGCGTTGGGCAAGAACTCGACGAAGAGCCGCTTCGGGATCTGCGGCGGGGCCAGGACGAAGACACCGTCGCCGCAGTCCTCGCTCCGGCAGGCCGTCCAGGGGACGCCCACGTCGTCGAACGCCCGGCACAGCGCGCGGTACAGCCCGTCGCGCAGCGCCAAGCGGTGTGGTGTGGTCCGGCACCGATCGCCGTAGCCCTCGACGTCCACGGCGAAGATCGTCCGGTGCACGGCCGATCGTTCGTAGTTCATCGCACCCTCCCTGCGATCATGCATGTGTAAATGCATGTGCAGATGAGTGTGACGGGCGGCACCCGTCCGTGAAACGGGCCGTGCGGTGAGCGGTTGCCTCGCCGCGGTGACCGGCGGTGACCGATCACCGGCGGTGAAACCGCTGGTCAAAGCCCCTGCGGGAGGTGCGCGCACCCCTCGCAGGGACCTGACGGACCGATCAGCAGGACTGCTTGTAGAAGTACTGGGAGTTGGCTTCCATGTCCGCCTTGGTGATCGAGTGCAGCTGCGCGGTCAGGTTCCGCGTCACCGGCTTGCCCTCGATCGCGGCGACGGCCTGGTCGACGCCCTGGGTGCCGATCGACGCCGGGTCCTGGGCGATCAGGGCCTGGTACTGGCCGCTCTTCAGGCCCTCGACCTCGGACGGGCTGGCGTCGAAGCCGATCAGGTTCACCGCGCCGACCTTGCCCGCGTTGCGCAGGCCGGTCGCCGCGCCCTCGCCGGTGTTGAGGTTGGTCGCGAAGACGCCGATCAGGTCCGGCGTCGACGACAGGGCCGCCGTCACCTTCGCCGCGGCCTGCTCCGGCTCGTTCTGGGTGAACTGGACGCCGATCGACTTCAGGTTCGGGGTGTTCTTCAGCTCGTCCTCGAAGCCCTTCGCGCGCGCCGCCGTCGTGGACGTGCCGGCGATCGTGTCGAGCACCAGCACCGAGCCGCTCTTGCCGTTCGCGAGCTTCGCCATCGTCTGGGCGGCCAGCTTGCCGCCCGCGGCGTTGTCGGACGAGACGGACGACGCGGCCACGCCGGTGTCCTTGAGCGCGGTGTCGACCTCGACGATCTTGCTGCCGCGGGCCTTGACCTGCTGGATCGGCGCGAGCATCGCCGTGTCGTCGGTCGGGGCGATGAGCAGCGCCGCCGGCGGGTTCGAGCCGAGGGCGTTGACCAGCTGGGTCTGCAGGGGAGCGTCGAACTTCTGCGGCGCCTGCGTCGTCAGCTCGTAGCCGAGCTTCTTCGCTTCGGCCTCCGCGCCGCACTGCAGCGAGATGTAGAACGGCTCCGCCTGCACACCGGGGATCAGTGCCAGCTTCTTGCCCCCGACCGGCTGGGCCGAGTCACCGGACCCGGTTTGCCCGACCGTGCCGGACCCGCACGCGGTGAGCAGGGCCGCGGCGGAGACCACGGCACCCATGGCGGTGAGAGACTTGGTCAGCTTCATGCGTAAGCACCTCTTTGTACTCGGGGGGACTCAGCGGGAGTTGCGGCGACGGCGGCGGCGCTGGTCGAACCAGACCGCGGCGATCAGGACCCAGCTGACGATGAACATCTGCCAGAAGTCCTGGACGTGGATGATGGTGAAGCCCTTGCGCAGCACCGCGGGGATGAACACCCCGATCACCGTGCCGAGGATCGTGCCGACGCCGCCGAAGAGGCTCGTGCCGCCCATCACGACCGCGGCGATGGCGTTGAGGTTGTCAGTGGTGTGCCCGGAGATGGTGGTCGAGTTGTAGTAGGCCAGCGACAGGAACCCGGCGATCCCGGCCAGGACACCCGTGAGCGTGTAGACCTTCAGCAGGTGGGCGGTGACGCCGATGCCCACCCGGCGCGCGCCCTCGGCGTTGGAGCCGACCGCGAACGTGTACCGCCCGAACTTCGTCGTCCGCAGCAGCCACGCCCCGAGCACGGTGATCACGATCGCCACGATCACCAGGTTCGGCACGATGCCGAACGAGGTGCCGTAGCCGAGGGTCTGGGTGAGGGCGGCCGGCACGGTCCGCAGGTCCGAGCCGCCGTTGAGCAGGTAGGCGGTGGCCAGCGCCGCGCCCATGGTGCCGAGCGTGACGATCAGCGGCGGGAGCTTCGCCAGCGCGACGAGGGCGCCGTTGATCAGCCCCCAGATCGTGCCGGTGACCACGGCGACGACGAACCCGACGGCGATCACCCCCCAGCCCGCCTTCGACGCGTCGCCGCCGGAGAGCGCCTCCATCGTCTTGCCGCCGACCATGCCGGAGAGGATCAGCACCGAGCCGACCGAGAGGTCGATGCCCGAGGTGATGATCACGAAGGTCATGCCGACCGAAAGGATCAGCAGGACCGAGGATTCGATGAACAGCGTCTGGAAGGTGAACAGCGTCGGGAAGGTGTCCGGCGCGATCACGCTGAACAACACGACCAGGCCCAGCAGGACCAGCCCGATCCAGAACGTGTTGGCCTCGACCAGGCGCTTGCCCAGCGGCCGCTTGCCGAAGCCCGCTTCGGGCGACTCCTGGATGTCCTTCGTGGGCGCGCTCACGCGGCCTCCTCCTGCACGAGCGCCCCGGTCATCGCGGCGACGAGGTCTTCGAGCTTCGTGTCCGCCCCGGTGAACCGGGCGACGCGCTTGCCGAGCCGCAGCACCTCGACGCGGTCGGCGACCGACAGCACCTCGGGCATGTTGTGGCTGATCAGCACCACGGCGATGCCCTTGTCGCGCACCTTCTTGATGACGTCGAGGACGCGTTCGCGCTGCACGACGCCCAGCGCCGCGGTCGGCTCGTCCATGAACACGACCTTCGACGCCCACACGACCGAGCGCGCCACCGCGACGCTCTGGCGCTGCCCGCCCGACAGCGAGCCGATCGGGACGTCGGTGCTCTGCAGCGTCACGCCGAGGCGCTGGAACTCCTCGACGGCCCGCCGCCGCATCTCCGCCTTGTCGAGCATGCCGAGCTTGCCGAGGATGCCCTTGCGGTGGATTTCGCGGCCCAGGAACAGGTTCGCGGCCGGGTCGAGCTCGGGGGCGACGGCGAGGTCCTGGTAGACGGTCTCGATGCCCAGGCGCCGCGCGGTGGTCGGCGAGTCGAAGTGCGCTTCGGCGCCGTCGAGGAGGATCTTGCCCGACGTCGGCTGCTCCGCGCCGGAGAGACACTTGACCAACGTGGACTTGCCGGCGCCGTTGTCGCCGATCAGCGCGGTCACTTCGCCCGCGCGGGCCTGGAAGGACGCGCCGCGCAGGGCTTCGACGGAGCCGTAGTGCTTGGTCAGGCCGACCGCTTCCAGGAGGAATTCGCTCATCCGTTCCTCTCTTCCGGCGCCGGCGGGCGGCAGCGGATGGCCGTCGCCGTGCCGGACAGCTCGGTCTGACCGGCGTCGAACGGCACGACGTAGGTGTCGCCCTTGGCCAGCGCGTACTCGCCGCCGTGCTCGGTGCGCAGGGTGCCTTCGCCGTCGAGCACGACCAGAACCGCGAAGGAGGGGTCCAATGACAACGTTGTCGTCTTGTCGGTGCGCAGTTGCTCGGCCCGGAAGAACCGCTCCGAACCGGTGGCCAGCAGGTCGACCGTCGAACCGCTGTCGCCGGCGGTCCGCTTGATGATCGTGTCCAGCCGCCCGGTGTCCCAGCCCGAGGTGTCCAGCGCCTCGATCGCGGTGTCGAAGCCCAGGCCGAGGTGGCCTTTTTCGGGCGAGGCGAGGAAGTCCCGCCATTCGATGGTGAGCGAGAAGTCCGTCGGCTGCTGCAGTTCGACGACGAACACGCCTTCGCCGATGGCGTGCGGCAAGCCCGCCGGGATGTAGACAGTGTCGCCCGCGCTGACCGGCACGCTGTTCAGCGCGCCCAGCATCGACGGCACGTCCTGCTCGCGCGTCCACTCGGACACCGTGGCCTTCGACAGCGTTTCCTTGAACCCGGGGTAGACGCGCGGGTCGTCGCCGTAGGTCCCGACCACGATCCACGCTTCGGTCTTGCCGAAGTGCGAGTCGAAGTGCCGCTTCGCGAACGTGTCGTCCGGGTGGAAGTGCACGGGCAGCCGCTGGCCCGCGTCGAGCAGCTTCACCAGCAGGCCGGTCGACGTCCCGAGCGCTTCGACGTGCTTGGCGCCGAGCCACGCCGGGGCGTCGCGCTCGACGGCGTCGCGCAGCCAGGCGCCGTCCGGGAGCCGGGTGAGGCCGTTGGTGTCCTGCCCGAACATGGTGCTCACCGACGCGACCCAGTCCTCCGGGCCGAACTTCTTGTCGGACGACGCCCCGCGCAGCGCCGCGATGGCGTCGCCGCCGCGGTAGAACTGCGGTGGCTGGTTGGCCGGGAGGCGGATCGGTTCGAGGGTCACGGGGCGACCTCACCGGAACCACGGGCGACGAGATGCACGGGCAGGACTACCTTTCTGGGCGGGGACTGGTCTCCTTGGACGCGGGCGAAGAGCAGCTCGGCCGCGGCGTGGCCGAGGGCGCTCACGTCGTGCGCGATCACGGTGACCGGCGGGTCGAGCAGGTCCGCCAGCTCGAAGTCGTCGAAGCCGACCATCGCCGGCCGCTGCTCGGCGTGGGCCAGCGCGCGCAGCACGTGCACGGCGATCCGGTTGTTGCCCGCGATCACCGCGGTGGCCGCGTCCGGGCCGTGCAGCAGGCGCTTCACCACGTCACCGATGTACTCCGGCGTCGGCGTGCGCATGGAGACGAGCGACTCGTCGTAGGAGATCCCGTTGCGGACGCAGCCTTCGCGGAAGCCGCGAAGGCGCTCGGCCGCGGTGAAGATGTCCGGGCTGTCGCCGAGGAACGCGATCCGCCGGTGGCCGTGCTTCGCCAGGTGCGTGACGGCTTCGATGGTGCCGCCGAGGTTGTCGACCAGCACCGTGTCGGCGACGATGTCGCCGGCCGGGCGGTCGATGAACACCACCGGCGTGCCCGCGCGCATCTCCGGCACCAGGTAGCCGTGCTGCAGACCGGCCGGGACGACGAGGATGCCGTCCACCCGCCGCGCGCAGAACTCGAGGACGAGTTCGCGCTCGCGGTCGGAGTTCTCCTCGGACGAGCCGGTGAGCACCTGGCGCCCGAACGACGTCGCGATGCGCTCGACCGCGCGGTTCAGCTCGGAGTAGAAGGGGTTGCCGACGTCCTCGACGATCAGCCCGATGGTGCCGGTGGTCGACCCGCGGCGCAGGTTGCGCGCGCCCAGGTTGCGCCGGAAGCCCAGCTGCTCGATGGCCGCCATGACCCGCTCGGCGGTGTCCGGGTGCACCGCCGGCTCGTCGTTGACCACACGTGAGACGGTCTTGATGCTGACGCCCGCCAGCCGGGCCACGTCACTCATGGTGGCGCGCCTGCTCGCGGTGCGCGCGGCGCCGTCCCGGTCGCGGCCGGGTGGAGACAACGTTGTCATAGTGACCGGGATTGAACGCCACCCGCCCGTGGCTTGTCAACGCCTGCTGCGTGGATTGTGCCGATTCGGCTACCGACGTCGTAGGTCAGACGGCTGATCATGGTGTCCTTAAGTGGACAGGTCTTGACGAGAACCTTGACTGTCCGGTGGGCCGCTGCCCAAGGTGACCCGGTTCGACCGACTGCGCGACAAGGTTGTCATTTCGGTCGCGCTGACGACGTGAGAGGCGATGGCCATGGCGCGATTGCGCTTAAGAGCCGGTTTGACCTTTTTGACCTTGGCGGTGACGGCAGCGGTGGCTCCCGCTTTGCCCGCCGCGGCAGCCACGAGCACCGATTTCGCGAAGTGGGTCAACCCCTTCGTCGGCACCCGCCCCGGCGGCGCCGACCACGGCACCGGCGGCGGCGCCGGCAACACGTTCCCGGGCGCGGTGGCGCCGTTCGGCATGGTCCAGTGGAGCCCGGACACGGTGAAATCCCAGCCGGGCGGGTACTTCTACGACGACAACGCCCTCACCGGGTTCAGCCTGACGCACCTTTCGGGCGCGGGCTGTTCGACCTATGAGGACATCCCGTTCATCCCTTATGTCGGCGAAGTGACGACGTCCCCGGCGACCGACCCGTCCCACTACACTTCGAAGTTTTCGCACACCAACGAACACGCGACCGCGGGCGCCTACGACGTCACCCTCGACAGCGGCGCGAAGGTCGAGCTGAGCGCGACCCAGCGCACCGGCTCCGCGCGGCTGACCTACCCGGCGGGCGCGTCCTCGACGTTACTGGTCAACACCTCCGGCTCGGTCAACGGCACCGACGACGCGTCGATCACCATCGGCAAGGACACCATCAGCGGCTGGGCCACGAGCGGCCGCTTCTGCGGCGCGCAGAACAGCTACCGCGTCTACTTCTCGGCCAAGTTCGACACGCCGTTCGCCTCGATCGGCACCTGGAAGAACGGCGCCGTGACGCCGGGCAAGGCCGCGGAAACCGGTGGTGCCAAGGCGAAGGTCGCGCAGCCCAACGGCGTGAACGCCTCGATCGCGCGCACCACCACCGCCAAGCAGCAGAACACCACCGTGTCCGGCCCGGGCAGCGGCGGGTACGTCACCTTCGCCAACCTCAACGGCGCCCAGGTGAACGTCCAGGTCGGACTGTCCTTCGTGTCCGTGGACGGCGCCAAGGCGAACCTGAAGGCGGAGAACACCGGGAAGTCGTTCGACAAGGTGGCCGCGGGCGCGCGGAAGGCGTGGAACGACCAGCTCGGCAAGATCGCCGTCACCGGTGGCTCGGACGCCGACCTGACGACGTTCTACACCTCGCTGTACCACTCGCTGATCCAGCCGAACGTCTTCTCCGATGTGGACGGTCAGTACATCGGCTTCGACGGGCGGATCCACAAGGCCGACAAGGGCCACGCGATGTACACGAACTTCTCCGGCTGGGACATCTACCGCTCGGAGGTCCCCCTCCTGGCGACGATCGACCCGAAGGAGACGTCGGACATCGTCCGGTCCATGATGGCCTACGCCGAGCAGGGCGGCTCGTGGGACCGCTGGACGGTCGCCAACGACTACACCGGCGTGATGAACGGCGACCCGTACCACATCATCGTGTCCAGCGCGTACGCGTTCGGGGCGCGTGACTTCGACGCCCAGAAGGCGTTGCTGCTCATGATCAAGGGCGCCACCCAGCCGACGCAGGGCTACACCGAGCGGCCGGGCCTGGAGGACTACCAGAAGCTCGGGTACGTGCCGGGCGCCGGCGCGGACACGCTCGAATACACCAGCGCCGACTTCTCCATCGCCCAGTTCGCGAAGCGGCTCGGCGACAGCGCGACGTACACGACGTTCATGAAGCGCGCGCAGAACTGGCAGAACCTCTACAACCCCGGGACCGGCCACCTCCAGCCGCGCAACGCGGACGGTTCGTTCGCCGGCACCTACGACCCCGCCAGCTCGCAGGGCTGGGTCGAGGGCAACGGCGCGCAGTACGAGTGGATGGTGCCCTACGACCTCGGCGGCGTCGTGACGGCGTTCGGCGGGAACACCGCGACCCAGTCCCGGCTGGACACCTTCTTCACCGACCTGAACGCGGGCACGCAGGAGCCGTACGCCTTCATGGGCAACGAGCCGAACTCCAACGCGCCGTACGTGTATTCGTACGCGGGCGCCCCGGCCAAGACCCAGTCGATCGTGCACCGCTCGATGGACGAGCTGTACAACCCGCGTCCGGAAGGCCTGATCGGCAACGACGACCTCGGCCAGATGTCGGCCTGGTACGTCTGGTCCGCGCTCGGCATCTACCCGGAGATCCCGGGCCGCGCCGAGACGCTGCTGGTCACCCCGCGCTTCGAGCACGCCGTGCTCACCACCGGCGCGGGCAAGAAGGTCACCATCAATGCGCCGGGAACCGGCGACTACGTGGGCAGCCTGAAGGTCAACGGTGGCGCGGCCGCGAAGGCGTGGCTGCCGGAGGCGCTGATCTCCGGTGGCGGTACGCTCGACTACACGCGGTCCGCCACGGCGACCGCGTGGGGCAGCGCGGCGGCCGACGCCCCGCCTTCGTTCCGCGAGCAGGAGAAGCCGAGCTTGTCCTTTGTGGACCCGGCCCGCGCGGTGACGCCCGCGGGGTCGACGTCGAAGGCGTCCGTGGGTGTCCAGGACCTTTCCGGCACCGCCCGGACCTGGACCTACAGCGCCGGCAGCGTCGACGGGATCACGCTGACCCCGGCGTCGGGCAGCATCGCGGTCCCGGCCGGTGGCAAGGGGAAGGCCGATCTGACGGTTTCGGTGCCGGCGGGACTGGCCGACGGCGCCCGCCGCATCCCGGTGACGTTCTCGTCCCCGGGACTCGCGAGCACGCAGGCCGTGCTGACGGTGCTGGTGGCCCAGCCGAACAGCTGGCTCGCCACGGTGAACAACGCCGGCATCTCCCCGGATTCGAACTCGGGCGCGGCCAACTTCGACGGCGGCGGCTGGAGCTACTCGGCCGACGCGCTGGCCGCGGCCGGCGCCACCCCGGGCGGCACGGTGACCAGTGACGGCATCAAGTTCACCTGGCCGTCGTTCCCGGTGGGCGACCCGGACAACGTCGTCGCCGGCGGCCAGAAGGTGAACGTGACCGGGTCCGGGCGGCTCGCGCTGCTCGGCTCGGCGTCCAACGGCAACGCGTCCGGCACGCTGACGGTGACCTACACCGACGGCACCACCTCCACCGCGACCATCGGGTTCTCCGACTGGACCCTCGGTGGCGGCGGCGCGCAGCCGGCGTTCGGCAACCGGATCGTGCTGTCCACGCCGTACCGCAACGCTTCGGGCAGCGACCCGCAGCAGATCCGCACGATGGTGTTCGGCACCAACCCGATCACCCTCGACGCGGGCAAGACCGTGGCGAGCGTGACGCTGCCTTCGAACGTGAGCGGCGGCGCCCTGCACGTGTTCGCCATCGGCATCGGCGCGTAGTGATCCCCCTGTGAAAGGCCGCCCGCCTCGCGCGGGCGGCCTTTCCTGGCATCGAGAGGAAAGCTCAGTGAAGAGCAAGGTCCTGGCGGGCGCGTTGACGCTCGCCGTGGTGGCGACGGGGGTGAGTCCCGCGGTCGCTTCGGCGTCCGGCGGGGACGCTCTCGACGCCGTGAACACGTTCATCGGCACGCAGGACGAGGGGAACACCTTCCCGGGTGCCTCGGCGCCGTTCGGGATGACGCAGGTCAGCCCGATCACCTCGCACTACGCCGGCTACCGCTACACCGACACCGCGATCCGCGGGTTCGGGCACTTCTTCCTGTCCGGCGCGGGCTGCTGGGAGCAGGGGGGCCTCGTCTCGACGCTGCCGACCACCGGCGAAGTCGGCCCCGGCAAGGCGTTCGACACGAGTGCGCCCGAAACATTCGACCAGAAGCAGTACGCGGCGCCGTTCACCCACGACGGCGAGGTCGGCAAGCCCGGCTACTACAAGGTCCACCTGACCGGCTACGGCGGCGTCGAGGTCGAGACGACCGCGGCGACCCGGGCGGGCGTCGAGCGGTACACCTTCGCGAAGCCCGGTGATGCCAACGTCTTCGTCAACGTGGGGCAGGCCGACGACAAGGAACCGGTGACGGGCAGCAGCATCCGCGTCGTCGACGACCGGACCGTCGAAGGAACCGTGGAGTCGCAGGCCTTCTGCGGCGGCAAGCCCTACACGACCTACTTCACGACGAAGTTCGACAAGCCCTTCAAGTCCTCGGGCACGTGGTCGCCGACCGGTGGCACGCCGGGCTCCCGCTCCTCCGCGGGCGGGGCCGGCCTGCGCGGCGCGTGGCTGACGTTCGCGGGCGGCGGCCAGGTCACCGCCACCACCGCCATCTCCCAGGTGGACGCCCAAGGCGCGCGGGTCAACCTGGCGTCGGAGCGCATCCGGTCGTTCGACGCGGCCAAGGCCGACGTCCAGCGCACCTGGCGGCACGAGCTGTCCACCGTGGACATCAAGGGCGGCACGACCGACGACCGCACGGTGTTCTACACCTCGCTCTACCACGCCTTGCTGCAGCCGCTGACGGCCAACGACGCCGACGGCCGCTACTACGGCTTCGACAAGAAGATCCACCGCGCGGTCGGCTGGACCTACTACGACTTCTTCTCGCTGTGGGACACCTACCGCTCCCAGAACCAGCTCCTCGCGCTGCTGCGGCCGAGCCGGGCGAAGGACATCGCCAAGAGCATCCTCGCCATCCACGACCAGGGCGGCTGGCTGCCGCGGTGGGCGTACGCGAGCCAGGAGACGAACACGATGACCGGCGACCCGGTCACGCCGTTCCTGGTCGACCTCTGGCGCTTCGGGGCGCTCTCGGGCGAGGAAACGCGCGCCTACCAGGCGTTGCTGCAGAACTCGACGCAGATCCCGCCCGCGTCGTCGCCGTTCCAGGGCCGCTCGGGCAACGCGAGCTACCAAGCCGACGGGTTCGTGCAGTACGACCCGGACTTCCCGAAGAAGGGTCAGGACACCGACCCGAACCACGGCGCGTCGGCGACGCTGGAGTACGCACTCGGTGACTGTTCACTGTCGGTCATGGCGGCCGCGCTCGGCAAAAAGGACGACGCCGCGGCGCTGGCCGCGAAGGGCCGGACCTACCGGACGCTGTGGGACGAAACGCAGACCGACCGCGGCTTCACCGGCTTCTTCCGGCCGAAGGTGGCCGGCGGTGCCTGGTTCAGCCCGGCCGACAAGCCGTACAGCCCGCAGAGCCAGGACGGCTTCCACGAGGGCACGGCCTGGCAGTACCAGTGGCTGGTCCAGCAGGACGTCCCCGGCCTGGAGCAGCGGATGGGCGGCCCGGCGGCCACCGGGAAGCGCCTCGACGACTTCTTCGCCTACGACGAACTGGTGAAGAACCCGGCGACCGCGGTGCGCGAGAACTGGGTCGTCGGCCCGTACGACTACTACGACCAGTTCCGCTACAACCCGAACAACGAGCCGGACCTGCACTCGCCGTGGATGTACGCGCTCACCGGGCAGCCGGCGAAGACGTCGACGGTCGTGCGGGCCGCGCACACGCTGTTCACGAACGCGCCCAACGGTGTCACCGGGAACGACGACCTCGGCACCATGTCGGCCTGGTACGTCTTCAGCGCCCTCGGTCTCTACCCGGCCGTCCCAGGGACTGGGAACTTCGTGCTCAACACGCCGCGGTTCGCCAAGTCCGTGCTGCACCTGGAGAACGGGCGCGACATCACGATCAAGGCGCCCGGCGCGGACGGTGCGAAGCTGCAGTACGTCGCGGGGCTGAAGGTCGGTTCGAAGCCGAGCGACAAGGTGTACGTCGGCTTCGACCAACTCAAGCGCGGCGCGACGCTGGACTTCTCCCTGACTGCTGACGTCGCGAAGGCGACGTGGGGGACTTCGCCGTCCGCAGCACCGGTTTCCCCGTGTTCTGACTAGACAGCGGCGCTCACGAACGTGGTCTTGACCACAATGGACCACGTTCGTGAGCATCGTCACGGGACCCGGTGTTCCGGTGAGGGCCGTCACGCCTCACACTGGTATCAGCACGTCCGACGACGCCGTTGACGTACAAGGCAAGTCCGCCTTGGACGGTGTGTCGGGCGTTTTTTTGTGAACACAGCTCGTGTGTAGTGACCAACGTGGTGAGACCCCACAGGAGGAAGACGTGTCCAGCAAGGCCGCTCTAGTATTCCGCGTGGCCGCAGTAGCCGAAGCCCTTTCCTGGGCGGCGCTGCTTGTCGGGATGTTCCTCAAGTACGTCGTCCACTCCTCCGGCGAGGGCGGCGTGCCCGTCATCGGCATGGTGCACGGCGTGATCTTCGTCCTCTACGTGGTCGTCTCCCTGTCCGTGGCGAAGCCGCTCGGCTGGCGCCCGAAGACGCTGGTCCTCGCCCTGCTCGCGAGCATCCCGCCGCTGTTCACGTGGCTGTTCGAGAAGTGGGCGCTGCGCAACGGCAAGCTCGACGGCCCGCAGCGGCTGTCCCACGGCGGTGTCGGCCTGTTCCAGGTGCGCGAACCCGTCGCCGCCTGATCCCAAGACGTGAGAAAGGCCCGCACCGCCCGGTGCGGGCCTTTTTCGTCATTCCGTGAAGTCGCCCGCCGCCCGGCGGACCTTCGTCAGCAGGTCGGTCAGCTGCTCGGTCTGCCGCTCGGTGAGCCCGGACAGTCCGAAGTCGATGGTCGTCACGGCCTCGGTCGCGGTCTCGCGGCGCTTGCGGCCTTCGTCGGTGATCTCGACGAGCGTGGTGCGGCGGTCCGTCGGGTGCGGGACGCGTTTGACGAGCCCGTCGCGCTCCAGCCGGTCGACTATGTTGGTGACACTGGTGGGGTGCAGCTGGAGCCGCTCGCCCATCACCCGCATCGGCAGGCTGTCGCTGCGGGCGAAGGTGAGCAGCACCAGTGCTTCGTACCGGGCGAAGGTCAGGCCGTGCGGCTTGAGCGCGCCGTCCACCGCGGACTGGATGATCTGCTGGACCCGCATCACCCCGGTCACCGCGGCCATGGTCCCGGAGGGGCCGATCCGGTCCTCCCAGAGCGCGGCCGCGCGGGCGATCGGGTCGAACGGCAGCGGACGGTTCATGACACGCGAAGTTACCAGCGGGTACCGGCGCGTGTCGCCCGACCGGCGGAAAGAGCACCGAAGAAGGGACTTCCGACCATGATCGTCGCGTTCAGCGTGAGCCCGTCCGGCGGGGAGCCCGACGGCGGGGTGAGCGAAGCCGTCGCCAAGGCCGTCAAGGTGGTCCGCGACTCCGGGCTGCCCAACTCGACCAACGCGATGTTCACGAACATCGAGGGCGAGTGGGACGAGGTGATGGACGTCGTCAAGCGCGCGGTCGAGGCCGCGGGCGAAGGCTCGGCGCGCGTCGGGCTGGTCCTCAAGGCGGACATCCGGCCGGGCTTCGAGGGCCAGCTGGAAGCCAAGGTGGACCGGATCGAAGCGCACCTCCGCGACGCGGACTAGGGGAGTGGCGGGGTGAAGGCGACCGTCCAGCGGCCGTCTTCGCTCGTCACCGTCAGCGGGTAGCTGAACGGCTGCCCGTCTCCGAGCGTGCCCGTCACCGTGGCACGCGAAGGCGCGGCGGCGTCCGGCCCGAGCGCCACCCGCACGTCGTGGGCGCCGTGGTCGGCGAGCACCGCGACGTAGTCCTTCGCGAAGTCGCCGCCGCCGGAGCCGGGGTAGTCGAGCAGGCCGCCCAGCGCGTCCGCGTCGTGCCCGGAAAGCGCCGTGGCCAGGCGATCGCGCAGCTCGGCCGGGGACGCGGCGCCCGGGTCCGGCTCGTGCACGATGAGCAGCGTCACCGCGCCGATCCACGCGACGGCGGCGGCGATCGACAGCCCCACCTTCACGTCACGCCGGATGTGCACCGGCCGAGCCTGCCCCAGCGGGGGCCGTCCTGCCAAGCGGACCGGCCGGGGCACCCGGTGAAACTCCTCCGGCGCGCGTGCCAGGATGGAGGGCGTGACACAGCCACGCGGATCTGCAGCGAAGTCAGCGGCCTTGTCGGCCGCCCTCTCCGGCGCGGTCGACCTGTCCGCGCTCAAGGCCCGCGCCGACTCGGCGCAGCGCCAGCCGGCCCCGCAGGCCGGCCCGCCCGGCGGCGACGGGCCGCCGCCGCCCGTCTCGACCGACGCCGTGATCGATGTCACCGAGGCGACCTTCCAGACCGAGGTCGTCGAGCGGTCCCTGCGCCAGCTGGTGATCGTCGACCTGTGGGCCGAGTGGTGCGGCCCGTGCAAGCAGCTGTCCCCGGTGCTGGAGCGGCTCGCCGCCGAGTCCGCCGGCGCGTGGGTCGTGGCCAAGGTCGACGTCGACGCCAACCCGCGCATCGCGCAGCTGTTCGGCGCCCAGTCCATCCCGACGATCGTCGCCATCGGCGGCGGCCAGCCGGTCGACGCGTTCTCCGGCGCGCTGCCCGAGCCGGAGATCCGCAAGTGGATCAACGCGCTCCTGGACGCCCTGCGCGACAAGCTCCCGTCGATCCGCGAGGCGGAGGCCAACGGCGGCGGCCCGGTCGAGGAGCCCGAGGACCCGCGCTTCACCGAAGCGGAAGAGGCCTTCGAGCGCGGCGACTTCGCCGCGGCCCAGGCGGCGTACGAGCGCATCCTCGACGTCGAGCCGGCCAACGAGCTGGCGAAGAACGCCCTGGCCCAGGTCAAGTTCACCGCCCGCGCGGAGAGCGCTGACCCGGAGGCCCTCGCCAAGGCCGACGCCGACCCGACCGACCTGACGGCCCAGCTCGACGCGGCCGACCTGGAGATCGCGGCGAACGACGTCGAGGCGGGCTTCAAGCGCCTCATTGACGCGGTCCGCCGCACGGCGGGGGAGGACCGCAACCGGGTCCGCGAGCACTTGGTGGCGTTGTTCGACCTCTTCGACCCGGCCGACGACCGCGTGATGAAGGCCCGCCGAGACCTGGCGAGCGCCCTCTTCTGAGAACGGCTTGCGTGGCGGCTCTCACCTGAGCGACTCGGGTGAGGGCCTTTTCGCGCCGGGGCCGCACGAACGGTCCACTCGCGCCGTGCGGGCGGGCGCGAGCGGTCCACTCGCACCGGTGGGGGCCGCGCGAAAGGTCCGTTCGCGCCGCGCGGGCCGCACGAACGGTCCACTCGCGCCGCGCCCCACCCCAGCGCACGAAGAAGGCCCCCACCGCGCGGTGGGGGCCTTCTTCACGCTTCCGCTCAGCCGTACTGCTTCGAGCAGACCGACGAGCCCTCGAGATAACCCTTCCGGAGCGACTCGACCCGGTCGAAACCACTGTCCGGGCGCTTCCCGTTCACGTCCGCCGACACCAGGCTCTCCGGCTGCAGCAGATCCGCGATGGCCTCATCGAGGTCACCAGCCGACAGCCGCAGGTCGCCCGGCCGGTTCGTGAACGCCGCCCAAGCGCCGACCAGGCACGCCGTGCGCAGGCCCGCGTTCGCGTTGTCGATCGACGCGCCGACGCCCTTCTGGATACCGAGCGCGTACCGCGAAGCGACCTCCGAGAACGCCGCGAAGTCGCCCATGCCGCCCGGGTCCTCGCCCTTCATCTCGGCCTCGCGGTCGATCGGCTGGGCCAGCTGCGACAGCTTCGCCAGGTCGATGCTCACCGTGTTGTCGCCCGGGCAGTACGACGCCGGCGGGGTGGTCTGGCAGCTGCCGCCGTCGGTGATCTCCGGGCCGGCGACGCCGGCGCCCTTGAAGGCCTCGTCGAGGCTCTTCTTCAGCAGCTCGACGGCCTGGTCGGTGAACTTCGCGTCGCCCTTGCCGGTGTCGCCCTTGTCGAACGGGCGCTCGGTGAGCCGGGCCTTCACGTTGTCGGCGTTCATCGCCGCGCACTCCTTCGGGCCCTTCTCGAACCCGGCCTGGAACGCGTACGTGCGGTCGAACGCCGTGCCGTGCGCGCCCTTGTCGGCGGCGCTGGTGCCCGCCTGGTCGCGGATCAGGAACATCGACGCCATCACCTGGTTCAGGCCCTCGGACGTCGACACCCGGTAGAACTTGCTCTTGTCCTCGGCGACCCAGCGGAAGTAGCCGCCGGCGAAGCAGTCGGCCTGCTGCTCCTTGACCACGGTCGGGGTGCTCTTGGTGATCCCGGCCTTGTCGCCGAGCCGGTACTGGACGGCGTGGCCGAACTCGTGCGCGAGCACGACGACCACCGACATCGGGCCGAACCGCTGGCGCAGCATCGGCAGCAGCACGCCGCGGTCCCACGCCACCGAGTCGTCGACCGGGCAGTAGAACGCGTTCACGAGCTTCTTCACGCTGCCGCAGCCGGTCTTCTCGGTGTCGGTCTGCGCGTCGTAGGACAGCAGCGACTTCACCGGCTCGAACTGCTGCCCGAAGTCGGCCTTCAGGTGCTCGCCCCAGTACGTCTGGACGTCGGCGATGGCGGCCGTGGCGAGCTTGTCGTCCTCGCCGCCGTCGGCGTTGCGGACGTCGAGATCCGGCGACGGCGCGTCCGGCTTGAGGCCGCTCTCGAAGTGCGTCACCGGCAGCCCGGACACCGAACCGGCGCCGTTGTCCCGGACCGGACCGCTCCCCGAACCGCCCTTGTCGTTGCACCCGCTCACGGCCACGGCCGCGACGGCGAGCAACGCGACCAGCGCGCGCCGTCCTCCCCCATGGATCATCTGTTCACTCGCTCTCGTACCCACCCGGACCCGACGGGCAGGACCATACCCAGGGCTTACGCGGAGCGTGCACGTTATCCCCGAACTACTGCCTGCGCACATCGGGCCGCGGCCCGATATCGTCGCTTCCCATGCGTGCAGTCCGCCGGTTCACCGTCCGCGCCAGTCTCCCGGAGTCCTTGTCCGGCCTCGGCGCGCTGGCCACCAACCTGCGCTGGACCTGGCACCCGCCCACGCGCGACCTGTTCGCGTCGATGGACGCCGAGCTGTTCAACGCCGTGCGCGATCCGCTGCGGATGCTCACCGCGCTGCCGCCGGCCCGGCTCGACGAGCTGGCCGTCGACGACGGCTTCCTCGCGCGCGCCCGCGCCGCGGCCGAGGACCTGCAGCGGTACCTCGACGAGCCGCGCTGGTACCAGCAGCGCGGCGACGCGGACCTGCCGCCCGCGGTCGCCTACTTCTCGATGGAGTTCGGCGTCACCGAAGCCCTGCCGAACTACTCCGGCGGCCTCGGCGTGCTGGCCGGCGACCACCTCAAGGCCGCGTCCGACCTGGGCGTGCCGATGGTCGGCGTCGGGCTGCTCTACCGCAACGGCTACTTCCGGCAGTCGCTCTCGCTGGACGGCTGGCAGGTCGAGCACTACCCGGTGATCGACCCGAACGCGTTCCCCCTGGAGCTGCTGACCGCGGGCGGGCGGCCGGTGCTGATCGGCGTCGCGATGCCGGGCGGGCGCGAGCTGTGCGCCCAGATCTGGCAGGCCCGCGTCGGGCGCGTGCCGCTGCTGCTGCTCGACACCGACGTCGAGGCCAACGACGAAGACCTGCGCGGCGTCACCGACCGCCTCTACGGCGGCGACGCCGACCACCGGCTGCGGCAGGAGATCCTGGCCGGCATCGGCGGTTTCCGCGCGGTGCGCAAGTACTGCGAGCTGACCGGCCACCCGCAGCCGATGGTGTTCCACACGAACGAAGGCCACGCGGGTTTCCTGGGGCTGGAGCGCGCCCGCGAGATCGTGCAGGCCGACGGCCTCGCGTTCGACGAAGCCATGCCCGCCGTCCGCGCCGGGACGCTGTTCACCACGCACACCCCGGTCAGCGCGGGCATCGACCGGTTCCCGGTGGACCTGGTGCAGCGTTACTTCAACGACGGCAGGCTGGTGCCGGACATCGACCCGAGACGGGTGCTCGCGCTCGGCGCCGAGGACAACCCCGGCCTGTTCAACATGGCGCACATGGGCCTGCGGCTGGCGCAGCGCGCGAACGGCGTCTCCCAGCTGCACGGGCGCGTCACGCGGCGGATGTTCTCCCGGCTGTGGCCCGGTTTCGACCACGACGAGGTGCCGATCTCGTCGGTGACCAACGGCGTCCACGGCCCGACGTGGGTGGCGCGCGAGCTGAGCACGCTGCTCGGCCGCGAGTGGGGCCTCGACGTCGGCGAAGGGCCGCTGCGCGACGGCGTCTCGGACGCCCAGCTGTGGGGGCTGCGGCGCGAGCTGCGCGAGAAGCTCGTGCACGAGGTCCGGCGCCGGGTGCGTGCGGCGTGGCTGCAGCGCGGCGCGTCCCCGCTGGAGCTGGGCTGGGTGGACTCGGTCTTCGACCCGGACGTGCTGACGGTCGGGTTCGCCCGCCGCGTCCCGACGTACAAGCGGCTGACGCTGATGCTGCGCGACCCCGAGCGCCTGCGCACGCTGCTGCTCAACGAGGAGCGGCCGCTGCAGGTCGTCGTGGCCGGCAAGTCGCACCCGGCCGACGAGAACGGCAAGCAGCTGATCCAGCAGATCGTCCGCTTCGTCGACGGCGCGGACGTCCGGCACCGGATCGTCTTCCTGCCGGACTACGACATGTCGATGGCGCGCTACCTCTACCGCGGCTGCGACGTCTGGCTGAACAACCCGGTGCGCCCCCTGGAGGCGTGCGGGACGTCGGGCATGAAGTCGGCGCTGAACGGCGGCCTCAACCTGTCGATCCGCGACGGCTGGTGGGACGAGTGCTACGACGGCAGCAACGGCTGGGCGATCCCGACCGCGGACGGCGTCACCGACCCCCTGCGCCGCGACGACCTCGAGGCGGCGGCGCTGTACGAGCTGCTCGGCCAGCAGATCGCCCCGCTGTTCTACGACCGCTCGGCCGACGGCGTCCCGACCGGCTGGCTGTCGATGGTGTGGCACACGCTGGAGACGCTCGGCCCGCGCGTCCAGGCGTCCAGGATGGTCCGCGAGTACGTGGACAACGGCTACCTCCCGGCTTCCCGCATGGTGGCCGAGGCAACGGGCGACGGCTACCGCGGCGCGCTGTCCCTGGCGGACTACCGCACGAAGCTCGAGGTCTCCTGGCCCCGCCTGCGCATCTTCGACTCGGAACTGCTGGTGGAGCAGACCGAGCCGCTGGTGGTCGGCACGGAGGTGACGATCCGCGCCCGCATCGACCTGGCCGGCCTGAACCCGTCCGAAGTGGACATCCAAGCGGTGGTCGGCCAGGTGGCCGACGACGACGAACTCCGCGACGCGGTGACGGTCCCGATGACGGAGGACGGCATCGGCGCGTTCGCGGCCCGCTTGAAGCTGCCGAGGCCGGGGTCGATCGGGTACACCGTGCGGGTGCTGCCGAAGCACGGGTTGCTGGCGACCCCGGCGGAACTGGCGCGGGTCGTGCTGGCCTGAGTCACCAGTACGGCGGCGGCACCACGGGCCCGGCGAAGGGCGGCGGAATCCGGTGCGGCCCCGACGGCGGCGGGGGAAGCACGGGCCGGCCCGTGCGGTAGGCGTACTCGACGGCCTGGAGCCGGGCTTCGAGTTCGGCGACCTTGCGGTCGCTTTCGTGCTCCTTCGGCCGCGGCAGCCACGCCGACACGCGGGCGGTGACCAGGCTGCCGACCAAGCACGAGAGAATCGCGATCAAGATCAATTCCACTGTGGTGCTCCCGTTGTCTCGCGGCCGCCGGAGAACGGGCCGTCGAAACCAACGTACGTGCGGTGATCCATTGTCGGGCCGCTGATCTGCGCTTTCGCCAGAAACAAGTCAAGGACGACCGTACGGTTTGGACTCTTGCGCTATTCCGCTTGACGAGTTTTTGGCGAGAGTGGTGCCGGGAAGTTGTCCAAGATCTGTCAAGAACTTGGCGGAAACCCTGGTGGTGCCGGGTTTTGAGCGACGACACGCGTGGGTAATGGAGTTGTGCGCGCGGTTTGTACGACCTTTATGATGCGGACTCCGTTCTGGATGCTGGGGAGTGACGATGGCCGGGCGACACCCGACTGCGGATGGGGGCAAGGACCCCGGACTCCTGCGCGCGGAAAACGCCGCCAGCCGGTTGCACAAAAACGCCGGTGTCCGGGGTGCGGGCCTGCCGGGGAAACTCGGTGCCGATCTGCGCCGGATTTGGGCGATCGAAACCGAGGCGTCGCCCGTGCGGGTCTGCGCGATCGTGTGCCTGCGGTTGCTGGAGGTGCTCGACTCGATGGTCGAGCCGAAGCCCGAACTGGTGCACGCCGCCTACAACATCGGGCCGGAGCCGCTGTCGGCGAACTTGGGCACGCGGCTCGAGAGCCTCCCGGGCCGCTCGGCCCGGAGCCACACCCGCGACCTCGAGCACTTCCAGGAGGCCTTGTACCTGAGCCTGCGGACGCCCAAGTCCCGGTTCGGTGAGCGGGAGATCATCCGGGCGCAGCAGCGGCTGGCCGGCCGGACCGTGCCGCCGCCCAGCCCCATCGAAGGCTTCCACGCCAACGCGGACGACGTCGTCCGGTGGTTCCTCGACCAGTCCTGGTGCGCGCCGGCGGACCTGGCGCGGGAACCGATCATCGTCGACCTCGGCCCGCGCGGGGCCTGGCTCTGCGTCTTCCGCGACGAGCACACCCTGGCCGGCTACCGCGACGCCGTCGGGTGCCGCTGGCCCGGCGGGCTCCAGGCGACCGGCCGCGAGTTCGTCGGCCGCGCCGCCCGGCGCGCCACGCCCACCGGGCTGCTCGTCGACCCGAGCGCCCGCCGCGGCACCGGCGCCGAGCGGTCGTTTTCGCTGCCCCCGTCGCTGATCGCCGAGCTGAGCCCCGGTTCCCCGGGCTGACCCGAAGGACGACCTGAATGAACGGCTTCGAAGCCGACCCCGCGCTGCTGCGGGCCGCCGGCCTCCGGATCGGCGCCCAGGCGGCCGGCACCGGCCGGTCCGAGCTGGGGTACAAGGCCAAACCGGAGCAGGCCGGCGACGTCCTGCTCGGCCGCGCGCTCGCCGACCTGCAGGAGGCGTCCGCGCGCGCGGCGAAGCTCGTCTTGGGCGAGGCGCGCGAGCTCGGTGCGCGGCTGGAGCGGGCGGCGGGCCAGTACGCCCACCAGGACGAGAACGTCCGCGACATCCTCGGCCGCTCCGCTACCGGCACCGAGCTCGGCTGAGCGGCGGGCGAGCACCGTGATGGGGGACGCCGGCTGGTCGCCGGGCACGATCAAGCTGGTCCGGGGCGAAGCCACGCGGCTGGGGGAGCTGGCGCGCGCGTTCGACGCCCTCGACGCCGAGCTGCGGCTCCTCCTGCCCGAAGGCTGGGCGGGCCGCGCGTACGACACCTTCTCGGACACGCGCGGCCGGCTGGCCAAGCACGCGCGCTCGGTCGCCGATGCGCACGAGACGGCGTCGCGGGCGCTGGAGGACTACGCCGACACCCTGGCCGAGCTGGCCGAGCGGCGCCGGTACGAGCAGGCTTCCGACGGCCTCGCCCGGCTGGAGGTGCAGCGGGTCGAAGCGGCCGCGCAGGCGGAGAAGGCCTGCCGGAAAGCCGCCGAAGAGCTCGACGGGGTGCGCCCGGCGCTGCCCGAACCCGCCGCGGCCGCGGTACCGGCCCCGCCCGGACCGGCGGGTGACCGGGGCGGGCCGCCGTTCCTCCAGGAGAGGCGGCCGGCCGGTGCCGAGCGCGAGCGCGAAGACCCGCGTCTCGGCGACGTCGACCGGGCCGGGTACCGCTGCGCGCTGCAGGAGCTCTGCGACGCCGTGCTCGACCACCTTTCGGCGGCCTGACCTGGAGCTGCTCCAGCCCGAAATCGTTGCGCGCTCCGCTTCCCCCGGCGTTAGGTTGGCTGCATGCGCTTCGGAATCTTCGTCCCGCAGGGCTGGCGGCTCGACCTCGCCGGCATCGATCCCGCGGACCACTGGAAGACCATGCTCGGCCTCGCGAAGCACGCGGAGGCCGGGCCCTTCGAATCGATCTGGGTCTACGACCACTTCCACACCGTGCCCGTCCCCACCGAGGAGGCCACGCACGAGGCCTGGTCGCTGATCTCGGCCTTCGCCGCCGCGACGGAGACCGTGCGGCTCGGGCAGATGTGCACCTGCATGGGGTACCGCAACCCCGCGTACCTCGCGAAGGTCGCCGCCACCGCGGACACCATCGCCGGCGGGCGCGTCGAAATGGGGATCGGCGCCGGGTGGTACGAGCACGAGTGGCGGGCCTACGGCTACGGCTTCCCCGGCGCCGGTGAGCGGCTCGGGCAGCTCGACGAGGGCGTGCAGATCATGCGCGACCTCTGGACGACCGGAACGTCCACACTGGACGGCAAGCACTACCGGACCGACGGTGCCATCCTGCGTCCGCTGCCGCCGCAGGAAGGCGGGATCCCGTTGTGGATCGCCGGCGGCGGCGAGAAGAAGACGCTCAAGATCGCCGCGAAGTACGCGAAGTACACGAACTTCGCCGCCGACCCGGAGACGTTCACCCGCAAGTCGGAAATCCTCGCGCAGCACTGCAAGGACGTCGGCACCGACTACGACGCCATCGTGCGCTCGGCCAACCACAACGTCGTGCTCGGGGAGACCGAGAAGGACGTCCAGGACAGGCTGGCCTGGCTGAAGTCGCACCTCGACAAGTACGCCCCGGCCGAAGCCGCCGAGCGCTGGCACGGCAACTTCGTGAACAGCCCGACCACCGGCACGCCCGAGCAGGTCACCGAAAAGCTCGCCGCGATGGGCGAACTCGGCATGTCCTACGCGATCTTCAACTTCCCCGAAGCCGCGTACGACCGCTCCGGCATCGACCTGTTCACCGAGAAGGTCGCACCCGCGCTCGCCTAGGGCACCGCGGGACTGCCGCCGGTCTGCACGGGCAGGCCGGCGGCGGCCCACGCGCGGAAACCGCCTTCGAGGTCCGTCGCGTTCGGCAGGCCCAGCCGCTGGAGGTCGGCCGCCGCGAGACTCGACGAATAGCCCTCGTTGCACAGCACGATCACCGTCGAGTCCGCCGTCACCGACGGCAGCCGCCACTCGCTGTCCGGGGCCAGGCGCCACTCCAGGTGGATCCGCTCGACGATCACCGCGCCCGGGATTTCGCCCTCGGCCTGGCGGTTTTCGAACGGCCGGATGTCGACCAGCAGGGCACCTGCTTCCTGCAGTTCCCGCGCGGACGCGGGACTCACCCGGTCCAGTCCGGACCGGGCCGCGGCGAGGAACGAATCGACAGCGCTCATGGCCGGACGATAGCGGGCAGCGGCGGGATTTCCGCCGGGACGTCGGCGAGCGTCGTGTACTCGCGCGTCGCGACCAGCGGCGGCGAGTACGCGTGGACGCTCGCCGCGGGCTGGTCGCCGGCGCCGGTGACCTGGTGGGCGCGGCCGGCGCCGAAGCCGAGACCCTGGCCCGCGACGTGCGTGCGGCGCCGGATCGGGCCGCCGGGGTAGCGGTACTCCTCGCCGATCTCGCCCTGCAGGACGGTGAACGAGCCGGACGCGCCGCCGTGGTCGTGCGGCTTCGTGTGCTGGCCGGGCAGCCACGACAGCAGCCACAGCTCGACGCCGTCGGTGAGGGCCAGCCGGGCCCACCACCGCCGGTCTTCGTCGAAGCGCAAGATGCTCCGCAGGTTCGCGGTCAGCTCGGTGGTGACGGTGGCGGTCAGGTCGGCCAGCTCACGCGGGGTCCAGAGCAGCCGCGACGGGTGCAGCAGCTCGGGCAGCAGCGGGTCGGTCAGCTGCGGGTGGATCTCGACGGGCGGGCGGACGATCGAAGTGGTCAACGCGGGTGCTCCTCGGACGCGAAAGGTGATTCGGGACACGGGGGCAGCGCGGCACGCGCACGCGTCGAGAAGCCGTGAAGAGGACGCGTGGGATCAGCGGAGCCGCGCCCGCGTACACCCGGCCGAGGCGACGAGGAGCAGGTCGATGGTGCGACGGCGCCAGAACGAACCCCGGGTGACTCCGGTGGCGGGCGCGTCGGCTGACATGCCAGTGATCGTGCCACAACTCCGGCGCGAGCTGCTCTCCCGCGATGCTGCGTTCCACGAAGTGGGCACGCTCCGACCTGCCGGATCGCCCACTCACCCGGGCGGGTGCGCACGCGCGCGCGACGACAGACAGAATGGGGCTCGTGAGCGAGCCGATCCAGCCCAGCGAACTTGACGACCTCGTGGTCCGGATGGCCGGTGTCGGCGTCCGCCGGGGGACCAACGACCTCCTCAAGGGCCTCGACTGGTCCGTGGAACTGGACGAGCGCTGGGTGGTGCTCGGGCCGAACGGGGCGGGCAAGACCACCCTCCTGCGCCTCGCCGCGGCCGAGCTGCACCCGACGACCGGCGAGGTCGACCTGCTCGGCGAGCGCATCGGCCGGGTCAACATCTTCGACCTGCGCCCGCGCATCGGTTTCACGTCGGCGGCGATCGCGCAGCGCGTCCCGGGTGACGAGCTGGTCAAGGACGTCGTGGTCAGCGCCGGCTACGCGGTGCTCGGCCGCTGGCGTGAGGAATACGACACCCTCGACACCGCCCGCGCGACCGAGCTGCTCGAAGCGATGGGCATCGGCAACCTGGCCGAGCGCACTTTCGGGACGCTGTCCGAGGGCGAGCGCAAGCGGGCCCTGATCGCGCGCTCGCTGATGACCGACCCGGAGATGCTGCTGCTCGACGAGCCGGCGGCGGGCCTCGACCTCGGCGGCCGCGAAGACCTGGTCGCGCGGCTCTCGACGCTGGCCCTCGACCCGGACGCGCCGGCGCTCGTGCTGGTCACCCACCACGTCGAGGAGATCCCGCCGGGGTTCACCCACGCGCTGCTCCTCCGCGACGGCGGCGCGGTGGTCTCCGGCCTCGTCGACGACGTCATCACCAGCGAAAACCTGTCGAAGACGTTCGACCAGGACCTCGTGCTGGAGCGCTCCGGGGATCGCTTCTTCGCCCGCCGTCGCTAAGCTGACGCTTACCGGCGGGTAGCCTGCTGGCACTTCGTCAACGAGGAGGATGGGCGTGGGAGAGTTCGTAACCCTGGAGGTCAAGGACGGGGTCGGCACGATCCGGCTCGACCGGCCGCCGGTCAACGCCCTGAACGCCCAGGTCACCGCCGAGCTCGCGGAGCTGGCGAAGGAGGCCACCGAGCGCGACGACGTCCGCGCGGTGATCCTCTACGGCGGCGAGAAGACCTTCGCGGGCGGCGCGGACATCAAGGAGATGGCCACCCGCACGTACCCCGAGATCGCGAAGTTCGGCGCCACCCTCACCGGCACCCTCGCGCTCATCGCGAACATCCCGAAGCCGGTCGTCGCGGCCATCACCGGCTACGCCCTCGGCGGCGGCCTCGAACTGGCGCTGACGGCGGACTGGCGGGTCGCCGGCGACAACGTCAAGGTCGGCCAGCCGGAGATCCAGCTCGGCGTCATCCCCGGCGCGGGCGGCACCCAGCGCCTGGCGCGCCTGATCGGTCCGAGCAAGACCAAGGACATCGTCTACACCGGACGGTTCGTCAAGGCCGAAGAGGCGCTGCGGCTGGGGATCGTGGACCAGGCCGTCGCCCCCGACGACGTCTACGCCGCCGCGCACAAGTGGGCGGCCCAGTTCGCGAGCGGCCCCGCCGTGGCGCTGCGCGCGGCGAAGGCGGCCATCGACGGCGGTCTCGACACCGACCTCGCGAACGGGCTCAAGCTCGAATCGCACCTGTTCGCCGCGCTCTGGGCGACCGAAGACCAGCGGAACGGCATGAAGTCGTTCATCGAAAACGGGCCCGGCAAGGCCACTTTCGAAGGGAAATGACGCCTTGACCGACGTGAACGACCCGGCCCCGAACCCGCACGCCACCGCGGAAGAGGTTCAGGCGGCCTACGCCGACCCCAAGCTCGCGAACGTGCTGTACCACGACTGGGAAGCCGGCACCTACGACGAGAAGTGGTCGATCTCGTACGACGAGCGCTGCATCTCCTACGCCACCGACGTGTTCAACGCCGTCGCGGGCGACGACGGCCAGCCCTACCAGCACGCGATGGAACTGGGCAGCGGCACCGGTTTCTTCCTGCTGAACCTGATGCAGGGCGGCGTGGCCAAGAAGGGCTCGGTCACCGACCTCTCGCCCGGCATGGTCCAGGTCGCGCTGCGCAACGCCGAGAAGCTCGGCCTCGACGTCGACGGCCGGGTCGCCGACGCCGAGCGCATCCCGTACGACGACAACACGTTCGACCTCGTCGTCGGGCACGCGGTGCTGCACCACATCCCGGACGTCCAGGCGGCGTTCCGCGAGGTGCTGCGCGTGCTCAAGCCGGGCGGCCGGTTCGTCTTCGCCGGCGAGCCGACCAAGATCGGCGACTTCTACGCGCGCAAGCTCGGCCAGTTCACCTGGTTCCTGACCACCCGCGTGACGAAGCTGCCGGTGCTGAGCGGCTGGCGGCGCCCGCAGGAGGAGCTCGACGAGTCCTCGCGCGCGGCCGCGCTGGAAGCCGTGGTCGACATCCACACGTTCGACCCGTCGGAGCTGGAGTCGTGGGCCCGCGGGGCCGGCGCGCAGGACGTCCACGCGGTCACCGAGGAGTTCGCCGCGGCGCTCGCCGGCTGGCCGATCCGGACGTTCGAAGCCGCGGTGCCGCCGGAGAAGCTGACCGTGCGCTGGCGGCTGTTCGCCTACAAGCTGTGGCTGCGGCTGTCCGCTGTGGACAAGAAGGTGCTCGCGAAGGTCCTGCCGCGCGAGCTGTTCTACAACGTCATGATCACCGGGACCAAGCGGCCGTCCTGAATTGGGATATTCGTTCAGCCTCGGCGACGTCGCCTACCTGCGCTCCGGCGCGGGGACGGCGGCGCTCGCCGAGGTTTCGTCGCTGCCGCTGACCGACCGGATCGCGTCCGTCGCGCAGGTGCGCCGCGTCGTCGGCGAGGAGCACGCGGCCGCCGTCCTGGAAACGGTGCTGCTGCGGCGTAAATCCGTGTCCAAAGTGGACGCTGACGGCTGGCTGTTCACCTCGGACGCGCTCCAGCAGGCGAGCGCCACCCCGGTCGCCCGGCACCGGGCCGCGCGGCTGGCGGGCCTCGATGTCCACGACGTCACGTGCTCGGTGGGTGCCGACCTTGTCGAAATCGCGCGGGTGGCCCGGCGCGCGCTCGGGTCCGATGTGGACCCGGTGCGCCTGGAAATGGCCCGGCACAACGGAACGACGGCCGGTGTCCCGTTCGGACTCGCGCGCGCCGACGCGCTGGCGCCGGTGAGTCGCTCCGGCGTCGTCGTCGCCGACCCCGCCCGCCGCGACTCCGCCGGACGCCGCGCGTGGAAGCCCGCCGACTTCGCCCCGCCGCTCGACGGGCTGGTCGAGGCCTACCCGGGCCGTCCGCTGGCGCTCAAGTGCGCGCCCGGCCTGGACTTCGCGCTGACGCCGTGGGCCGACGAGGTCGAGCTGGTCTCCCTGGACGGCCAGGTCCGCGAGTCCTGCCTCTGGCGCGGACTCGGCGAGGGCGTCACCCGCCGGGCGACCGTGCTGCGCTCGGACGGGACACAGTGGACGGTCACCGACGCCGAACCGGACGAACTGCCCACGCGGGCACCGGGGGAGTGGATCGTCGACCCCGACGGCGCCGTGGTCCGGGCCGGGCTGGTCCGCCACTACGCGGCACGGTACGGGTTGTGGCAGCTGGACGAGCGCATCGCCTACCTCACCGGCGACACCCCGCCGCCGGGCGTGCGGGCGTTCCGGGTGCTGGAACAGGGGCCCTACAGCGAGAAGGCGCTCAAAGCCGTCCTCAAGCGACACGACGTCGGGCGGCTGGAGATCCTGATCCGCGGCCTGGACGTCGACCCGGACGCGTTGCGCCGCCGGCTGAAGCCGCGCGGCGAAGCGGAAGCTTCGGTGGTTTTGACGCGGATCGGCCGCGCGCCGACGGCTTTCGTCTGCCGAGCCGAACGCGTGACGTAGGTTTCCCGGGTCGTTCGCATCTTCGTGGGAGGTTCCCGTGCTCCGGAACTGGTCAGGTCTCGTCAAGCTCGCCGCCGCCGCGGCCATCGGCGCCACCGTCGCTTCGGGAGCCACCGCGCTCGCCGGCTCGGACGACGCGACCGCCGCCCGCGCCAAGGAACCGGCCAACATCGGCCAGGTCAAGAACGACGTCAAGGCGTACTACGGCGACTACCTCGACGCCGCGGGCAAGCACCACTACTCGGACACGAGCCGGTTCGTGAAGGACACCGGCCGGGTCGTCTCCGACGCGAAGCGCTTTCTCCAGCAGCAGCTGGGCCGCGTGAAGAACCCGGCGGTGGTGCTCGACGTCGACGACACCGCCGAGGTCACCTTCGGCTGGGAGGCCGACAACGACTTCGGCTTCGACCCGGTCAAGCAGCAGCAGGCGATCGACAACGGCACGTTCGTCGCCAACCGGCCGGTGCTGGAGCTGGCCAACTGGGCCGCGCAGCACGGCGTCAAGGTGTACTTCCTGACCGGCCGCAACGAGCTGCAGGGCCCGCAGTCGCTGAAGAACCTGGCCGACGAGGGCTACCCGGCCCCGGCCGGCGCGTTCTTCAAGCCGAAGGTGACCGCGCCGGACTACCTGCCGTGCGGGCTGACCTGCACCACCGTCCAGTACAAGTCGGGCACGCGGGCGCACATCGAGGCGACCGGCGCGAAGATCGTGCTGAACGTCGGTGACCAGTTCAGCGACCTCGAAGGCGGCTACGCGCTGCGCCCGGTCAAGCTGCCGAACCCGATGTACTACCTGCCCTGACGCGGAATAACCGCCGGGCCCGGGGTGCTGCTCCTGGTACACGACCTTTTCGAGGAGCGGACATGCCGGAGAAGAAGGTACTGGTCCCGGGCCCGGACCACCCGATCACCGTCGAGCCGACCCGGGCCCGCGTGGTGGTCAAGGCGGGCGGGCGCGTCGTTGCGGACAGCCGCAACGCGCTGACGCTGCAGGAATCCACGTATCCGGCGGCGCAGTACATCCCGCGGGCGGACGTCGATTTCAGCGTGCTGGAGCGGACCGACCACGAGACGTACTGCCCGTACAAGGGCGACAGCAACTACTACAGCCTGAACGTCGGTGACGTGCGGGCCGAGAACGCGATCTGGACGTACGAGAAGCCGTACGACGCGGTCGCGGCGATCAAGGACCACGTGGCGTTCTACCCGAACGTCGTGGACTCCATCGAGCTGGTCGAGGACTGAGCTGGACCTCGACCTGCTTCGCACCTTCCTCGCGGTTCACCGCGCGGGCTCGCTGACCGGTGCGGCACCGTCGCTGGGTTTGTCCCAGCCGACGGTGACCGCGCAGGTCAGAGCCCTGGAGGAAGAGCTCGGGCAGCAGCTGTTCGTCCGCCGGGCCCGGGGCGTGACCCCGACGTCGGCCGCCGACGAGCTGGCCGCCCGCATCACCCCGCACGTGGACGCACTGGCGACGGTGGCGGTCGGCGACGACCCGTTCGCGGCCCCGGTGCACCTGGCCGGACCCGCCGAGCTGACCACCACCCGGGTCCTCCCGGCGCTGACCGGCCTGGTCGCGTCCGGACTTCGCTTGCGCGTGACGTTCGGCCTGGCCGACGACCTCCTCGCGGGTCTCGCGCAACGCCGGTTCGACCTCGTCGTCTCCACGATCCGCCCCCGCCGCCGAGGCCTGGCGGCAACCCCGCTGACCGACGAGGAGTTCGTTCTGGTCGGCCCCCGCGATTTCAAGGGCGACCCGCGCACGGCGCCGCTGGTGGCCTACGCCGAGGACCTCCCGATCATCCGCCGCTACTGGCGGTCGGTGCTGGGCGTCCGCCCACCGCCCGGCCCCGCGGTCGTCGTACCGGACCTGCGCGGCGTCCTGACGTGCGTGCTCGCCGGCTTCGGCGTGAGCGTGCTGCCGCGGTACCTGTGCGCGGAGGAGCTGGCCGCGGGCTCGCTGATCGCGTTGCTCGACCCGGAGGAACCCCCGATCAACACGCTCTTCGCGGTCACGCGCGCCGAGCCCTGCCGAGCAGGGCCCGCGGCGGTGCGCGACGCACTGCTCGCGGACGCCGCCCGCTGGTGACCCAGCCCAGGTAGCCGCCGAAGATCCTGCCGAACAACGGCCTTCTCGGGGAATGCGGAGCTGGACACCGGCGAAACGCGACCGAGGTTGCGGTAACTCCGCAAAATGCTGCCGGCTCATGCGGTCGACGGGTGCGCGTATCGCCGGCTACCGGTGCATGCGGGAGGGAGAGTTCGGGCGCTATGCGACTGTGGGCGAACGGCGGCCGTCGAAAACGCTGCCGCGCCGACGCGCTTCGACTTCAACGGTGCCGTGCGCTGAACCTCGTCTCCGAAGAGGGCTCAGGCCGGGGACGGCGCGCGGCGGCGTCCCCGGCTCCGGCCCAGCCACCACTCGGCCGCCAGCAGCGGGAGCACCCAGCCGGTCCACGTCGTCAGGCCCGCGATCGCCTGGCCCATCGCGAGTTCGCTGCCGCCGAACGTCGTGTCCAGCTGCCCGGGCAGCACCGAAGCCCAGACGATCGCCCACACGCGGTTGCTGATGATCGACATGCACAGCGCGAAGCTGCGGATCATCCACCGGCGGTGGTCGCCGAACCGGCGGGCTCGCGCGCTGCGGTAACCCTGCACCGTGCAGGTGAACCAGAGTGTCGCGAGCAGGACGTTCGACACGGCGCCGACCGGGCCGAACGGGGCCGCGAGCGCGATCGCGAGCCCCGCGATCGACGCCGGGATCGCGCCGGCGAACACGTACACGCGGCCGGTGCGGCGGTGCACCACCGGGTGCTTCTGCCGCAGCCACGGCCAGATCTGCAGCGCGCACGTCACCATCGCGATCGTCGCGAACCCGATGTGCGTCACCAGCACCGGGTAGTACCAGCCGGTCGGCGCCGGGATCCGGGACTCCGCGGGGTTCAGCCCCAGGTACGGCGGCAGCGAGTACACCAGGAACACCGTGACGAGCAGCCCCAGCGGGAACACCCACGGGCGGCGCCACCACGGCGTCGCCCGCTTGGCTCCACCGATGCTCGTCGCGGTCTGAGTCGTGCTCATGGGATCCCCCTGTTTCTTGACGCTGTATCCGCACCGTATGAACAGGGCCAGGAAGCGGCAATCCTTCTTGGGGACATTGGGGGAGTACCCTGAAACCGTTCTAGGTGACGATGGCAAGTGTTCTAGTACGGATCGGGGTGTTCGTG
The DNA here is from genome assembly GCF_023008405.1 of Amycolatopsis sp. FBCC-B4732. Classification (NCBI taxonomy): domain Bacteria; kingdom Bacillati; phylum Actinomycetota; class Actinomycetes; order Pseudonocardiales; family Pseudonocardiaceae; genus Amycolatopsis; species Amycolatopsis sp. FBCC-B4732. The sequence goes on along the minus strand of NZ_CP095376.1, from coordinate 6,498,966 downwards.
GCCGAGACGGCGCCGTACCTGCGGATCGCGGCCGACCTGCGTCGCCGGATCTCCGCCGGTGAGCTGCGGCCCGGCGACCGCGTCCCGTCGACGCGCACGCTGGTCCGTGAGTGGGGTGTCGCGATGGCGACGGCCGCGAAAGCGCTGTCCGCGCTGGGGGAGCAGGGCTGGGTGCGCGCGGTGCCGGGCAGCGGGACTGTCGTCGCCGACCGGACGCCCGTGAGACCGCCGCTGGGCCGGGACGGCCTGATGCGCGCGGCGATCGCGCTCGCCGACGCCGAGGGGATCGCCGCGCTGTCGATGCGGCGGCTGGCCGCGGAGCTGGACGTCGGGCCGATGGCGCTGTACCGGCACGTGCCCGACAAGGACGAGCTGCTCCGGCTGATGGCCGACGTCGCGCTCGGCGAGGCGGAGCTGCCGGAGCCGGGCCCGGTGCCGTGGCGGCCGCGTCTCGAGCTGGCCGCCCGTTCGCAGTGGCGCGCCTACCGGCGGCACCCGTGGCTCGCGCCGATCCTGCTGAATTCGCTGGTCCGGCCGCCGGTCCTGGCGGCGGGGCTGCGGCTGCTCGACTGGTCGCTGCGCGCGCTGGCCGGCACCGGCCTGCGGCGGCGGGTGAAGCTGCAGGTCGTCATGACGCTCAACGGCTGGGTCGGCGGCCTGGCGGTGAGCAACGCGTTCGAGGTCCAGGCCGAGCACGACACGGGCATCACCGGCGACCAGCGGCTCGCGGCGGACATGACGCTGCTCGCGGACTACCTGGGCTCGGGCCGCTTCCCGGTGCTCGCCGAGGTGATGACCGGCGTCGAGGACGTCGACCTCGACGAGGCGTTCGAGTTCGGGCTGCGCCGCCAGCTCGACGGAATCGCCGTGCTGCTGGGCGAACAGCACGCCTAGAGTGGGCCGGTGCTGATCACCACGGAACGCCTCACGCTGCGCGCGTGGTCCGAAGACTGCTTCGACGGCTTGTTCGCGCTGGCCCAGCTTCCGGAGACGGTCCGGTACGTCGGCACCGGCGAGCCGTGGAGCCACGAGTACACCCTGGGCAAGCACCAGGCGACGCTCGCGCACTGGGCGTCCCACGGCTTCGGCTGGTTCGCGGTGTCGGCGTCCCCGGGTTCGTTCGACGGCGTGGTTTCGCTGGTCCGCCGCAGCGCCGCGGAGTCGGGCTTGGCCGCGCCGGCGGTGGAGATGGGCTGGTGGATCGCCCCCTCGGGCTGGGGCCGGGGTTACGCGACCGAAGCGACGTCGGCGGTGCGGGACAAGGCTTTCGCGGCCGGCTGGGCGGATCGGCTGCTGGCGGTGTACGAACCGGTGAACACGGCGTCGGCCCGGGTGGTGGCGAAGCTGGGGTTCACGCCGCACAGCAAGTTCACCCTGGACGGCCGGGTCGAGCAGCGGGCGGTGCTGGACCGCCCGCGCTGACCCCGGTGCTACGCCGACGCCGGAATCGGCACGTCGCCGATCCACTGCCGCACGGCTTCCGCGAGCCCGGTGTCGTCCGTGCCCGTCGTCACCCAGGCCACGTGCCCGTCCGGCCGCAGGAGCACCGCTCCGATGTCCGAAGTGGACGAAGCCGCGACCACGTCGAGGCCCGGTGCCCAGCCGCCGAAGGCCCCGGCCAGGTCCACCAGCACCGGCCGGCCGGAATGCAGCAACTCCGCCAAGTGCGTCGGTCGGCCCGAGACCGTCAACGCGATGTCCGGTGCCAGCCGCCCGAGCCACGGGTGCCCGCCGTCGGCGTAACGTGCGTCCAGCCCGGTGATGATTTCGGCCAGCGCCCGGTTGCCGTCGGGGTGCGCGGCGACGCGGCGCATCAGGTCCGCCCACGGCTCTCCGGCCGCTTCTTCCAACGCGACCTGGGCCCGGGTGTTGGCCAGAATCCGTTCCCCCGCGGCGTGTCGCTCGGCGTGGTAGGTGTCGAGCAGCCCCTCGGGCGCCGTCCCGCGCACCGTCGCCGCCAGCTTCCAGCCGAGGTTGAACGCGTCGTCCAGCGCCACGTTCACCCCGATCGCGCCCGCCGGCGGGTGGATGTGCGCCGCGTCGCCGGCCAGCAGAACCCGGCCTTCGCGATAGCGCGACGCCAGCCGTGCCGCGTCGCCGAACCGGCTCAGCCAGCGCGGGTTGCGCAGCGGAACGTGCCGCCCGAGCACCGCGTCCACCTGGGCCTGCAACGACTCCAGCGTGACCGGCGTGTCCTTGTCCGCGGGCGGCTCGTCCTCCCGGACGATGATCCGGACGTATCCGGGCCGCGGGATGACGAACACCGTCCGGCCGTCCGGACCGGCGGAAGGTCCGTACGGCAGCTCGCATTCGACGTCGCCGAGCAGCGCGAACCACCGGGCGGCCACGCCGGGGAAGCCGATTCCGGCCTGCTTGCGCACGGTGCTGCGCCCGCCGTCGCAGCCGACCAGGTACCGCGCCCGGACGGGTAGTCCATTGTGGAGTTCGGTCGTCACGCCGGACTCGTCCTGGGTGAAGGAAAGCAGCTCGTGGCCGCGCAGGATCTCGGCGCCGAGTTCGAGCGCCCGCGCTTCCAGGACCTCCTCGACGCGGGTCTGCGGGATGCCCAGCGAGAACGGGTGGTCGGTCGCGGCGCCGTCGAGCAGCAGCGGGCCGGGCAGGCCGGTGACCGGGGCGTGCGGCACCTGGTGGCCTTCGGCGACCAGCCCGTCGGCCAGCCCGCGCCGGGCCAGCAGGTCGAGCGAGCGCGAGTTCAGGTTGAAGCCGCGGCAGTACGGCGGGCGTTGCGGGTGGCGTTCGACGATCGTGGTCCGGACGCCCGCCAGCGCGAGTTCCGCGCCGAGCAGCAGGCCGGCCGGGCCGGCGCCGCCGATGAGGACTTCGGTTTCGAGCACGGGGCTTCCCCTCAGAAGTGGTCGGGCCAGGGCAGCGAGCCGGCGCGGATTTCGGCGGCCGTGGCGCGGGCCCAGTCGAGCTCCGCCTGCCACGCGTGCCGCACGAACTCGACCTCGATCATGAACAGCCGCGGCGCGCCCTTGCCGACCGTGTCGGCCAGCGCGGTGTCGGCGCCCTCGATGCGGTCGGCCAGGTGGCGCGCCCGTTCCTCCAGTGCGTCGGCGGCGCGGTCCGGGCCCAGCGCGCCGAGGTAGCTCACCGCCGCGACGAACTTCGGGTACTCCGCGACCGGCTCGCGGACGAGTTCGTCGAGCCACGCGACGAACTCCTGGCGGCCGAGCTCGGTGTGCGCGTAGACGGTCCGCTCGGGCCGGTTGCCCTCGCGGACCGTCTCGACCGGCTCGATCCAGCGGTGCTTCGCCAGCGACTCCACGGTGTCGTAGAGCGAACCGGGGTTGATCTTGAAACTCGTGTCCTTGTACCGCTCGCGCAGCGTGGACGCCATTTCGTACGGGTGCATCGGGCGTTCCAGCAGCAGGCCGAGCAGCGCGAGGGCGAGGGTGTTGCGGATCTTGCGCGCCACTAGTCGCTCCCTATCAGTCGGAACCGACTATACGGCGTTCGTCAAGCCAGGTTGTCGACGCAAGCCCGCAGCAGCTCGGCCAGCTGGTGTCGCTGATCGGACGGCAGGTCGCCGAGCATCTGGGCTTCGACCTGCGCGACCACCTCTTCGGCGACCCCCATCTGAGTGCGTCCCCGATCGGTCAGCGCCACCGGCCGGGCGCGGCCCGTCGACGCCTGTTCGGCCACGGTCACCAGCCCCGCCGACCGCAGGCCGACCAGGACGTCCCGTAGCGACTGCCGGGTGACGAAGGTGATCCGCGCGAGATCGGCCGACGACGCGCCGGGGTGGTCGTAGAGCGCGCGCAGCACGGCGTACTGCGACATCGACAGGCCCAGCGGCCGCAAGCGGTCGGTGCACACCTGGTGCAACGCCTGCTGGGCGCGTTTCAGCAGGTAACCGGGCCGGTCACCGGTCTGGGGGTGAGTCATGTCAGGGACCTTACACACCCGCCGTTCGTAAGGTGGCGGGGTGACGGGGGAGATGAAGCGCGCCCGCCTGGGGGTCTCGGTCGTGTTCGCGGTCTGCGGCGCCGCGTTCGCGACCTGGCTGGCCCGGGTGCCGGCGGTGCAGGAGCAGCTGGGACTGAGCACGGGGGCGCTCGCGACGGGGCTCTTCGGCCTCGCCTTGGGGTCGGTCGTCGCGCTGGTGGGTGCGGGTGCGCTGCTGACCCGGATCGGCAGCCGCGCGGCCGTCGGGCTGGGCGCGGTCGTGCTGTGCGCGGGGCTGCCGCTGGTCGCGTTCGCCTGGTCGGCGCCGGTGTTCGTCGCGGCGCTCGTCGTGCTCGGCGTCGGCAACAGCCTGCTAGACGTCGCGATGAACGCGCACGCCGCCCGCGTCGAGGAGGGCTACGGGCGTCCGATCTTCGCCGGCTTCCACGCGTTCTGGAACATCGGCGGCCTCGCCGGTTCCGGCGTCGACGCACTGATGGAGGCCGCGCATGTCCCGGTGTCGGTGCACTTCCCGCTCGCCGGCGCGGTGCTGCTCGCGCTCGCGCTGTGGGCCTCCCGCACCCGCTTCCTGGCCGGCGCCGACCGCGGCCAGGGTGAGGCGGCGTTCGCGTGGCCGAGCCGCGCGCTGGTGCCGCTGGGGGTGATCGCGTTCTGCGGGTTCGTCGCCGAAGGCGCGGTCAACAGCTGGAGCGCGGTGTACCTCGCCGACGTCACCGGCGCGGCGCCCGCCTTGGCCTCGCTGGGCTACTTCGCCTTCTCGGCCACGATGATCGCCGTCCGCCTGGTCACCGACCGCGTCGTGGCGCGGACGGGGCCGGTCCGGTTCGTCCGCGTGGCGGCCGCGGTCGCGGTGCTCGGGTTCGCGGTGGTCCTCGCCGTGCCGTGGCCGGTCGCGGGCGTCTTCGGCTTCGCGGTGGTGGGGCTCGGCGTGGCGGGGATCGTGCCGATCGCGTGGAGCGCGGCGAGCCGCAAGCAGGCGGACGCGCCGGGCCGCGCGGTCGCCGCGGTCGCGGCCTGCGGCTACCTGGGCTTCCTGGTGGAGCCGGTGCTGGTGGGCGCACTGGCGACCCGCGTCGGCCTGCACTGGGCGCTGTCGTCGGCGGTCGTGGTCACGTTCGGGATCGTCTTCCTCGCCCCGTCGTTGCGGGTCCGGTCACACCAGCCGCTCGCGCAGTAGCCGCCGGACGGCTTTGCGGTCGCCGCTCGCCTCCACGAGACCGCCCGCGATCGCGGCGTCGAGGTCCGACGGATTCTCGAGCAGTGCGTTGAGCGTCGGCGGATCGGTGCGGATCGTGGCGTCCGGCGCTTCGGGCGCGCCGGGCTCGACCGTGAGCCGGCCCGGCTCGGTGCGGACCGTCCACACGCGAGCGTCGAGTTCGACGCGGTAGCAGGCAGCGCGGCGGGGACGCGCGCCACCGCGGAGGAACAGCAGCACGGACGTCGTGCCGAGGTGCGCGTCCGGCGGCCGCGGAAGACCGCCGCCCCAAGCCCCGAGAGCGAGCACGACGGGCTCCAGCTCGCGACCCCAGCCGGTGAGCTCGTAGACGGTGGACCCGGCCGGCGGCGGCAGTTTCCGCCGCGCGACGACGCCGTGAGCTTCGAGTTCCCGCAGCCGGTCGGTGACGAGGTTGGAGCTGGCACCCGGCAGCGCGCGCCGGACGTCGGAAAACCGTTGCGGCCCGAAGAGAAGCTCGCGAACGACGAGCAGCGCCCACCGTTCCCCGACGACGTCCAGCGCGCGGGCGATCGTGCAGGCGTCCCCATAGCTCCGGCTCGTCGGCATGCTTTCAAACTACAACTCTGAGGTTGTTTTTAACAACTATCGCGGCGTACGGTGCCGGTATGAGCCGACCTGTCGTGCACTTCGAGATCATCGGAACCGACCCGGCAACCCTGCGCGGGTACTACGGCGAGCTGTTCGGCTGGGAATTCGACACCTCGGCCCCGGTGTCCGCCGAGGTATCGGAACCCGGCTACGGCTTCGTGGAATCCGGAACCATCCCGGGCGGCGTCGGCGGCGGCGCGGGGTACGAAAGCCACGTGGTGTTCTACGTGGGCGTCCCGGATGTCGCGGCGGCACTGGCGGAAGCCGAGCGCCTCGGCGGCACCCGCCGCCTGGGCCCGGCCCGCGCGCCGGGCCGCGACCTGGTGGTCGCCCAGTTCACCGACCCGCAGGGCAACTTGGTGGGCTTGGCCGGCCCGGCTTGAGCTTCAAAGCCCAGCCGCAGGGTGGGTGACGTCCATGCCTGGCTACCCCCACCGAATCCCGTTGTCGGCGGGGCTGACGCATCGTGGCCGCCTGGGCTGACCGTGCCCGGCGCTCAGAGCGCGAGCATCGCCGCGGCCACCTCGTCGGCAGCCGCGTCCGGGATCGCGATCGCGGCCTCCTCGAGCACCAGCAACCGCGCGTCGGGAATCTCGCGCGCGAGCGCCTCGCCGTTGCCGACCGGGAAGAACCGGTCGTGCCGTCCGTGCACCACGAGCGTCGGCACCGCGAGCCCCGGCAGCCGCTCCCGCCAGCGCGGCGTGCAGTCCAGCCGGGAGAACACCATGCCCAGCTGGTTGGCCGCCTGGACGGCAGCCGCCGTCCCCGGCGTCCGGTCGAAGATCCGCTCGGCGGTCGCCCGCGCGACACCGGGGTCGTCGCCGAGCACTGCCGCCCCGGCGGCGGCGAACTCCGCCACCGCCGCACGGTCGGACCAGTCGGGCATCGGAAGCGCGAACCGCCGCTTCATCGTCGGCCCGTCGTGGTCGGGAAGATCGTCGTCGACCGGGCCCGGCGCGACCGGCCGCGTCCCGATGAGAGTCAGCGCCGAGAACGCGTCCGGGTGGTCGAGCGCGGCGACCTGGGCGACCATCCCGCCGACGCCGAAGCCCGCCAGGTGCGCAGGCCGTCCGTCGAGCCCACGGGCGAGCGCGGCGGCGTCCGCGGCCAGGTCACGCAGCGTGTACGCCGGTGCTTCGGGATCGGCAGTGGTCGACCCGCCCGAGTCACGCAGGTCGTAGCGGACGACATGGCGTCCACCCCGAGCGAGCGCCTCGCACAGCGCGTCGGGCCAGGACAACATCGTCGTGCCGCCCGCGAGCAGCACGAGGGGCGCCGCCGCGTCGCCGAAGTGCTCGACCCCGAGCGTGACGCCCTCGGGAGTCCGGAACGACTGCATCGCCACCACCCGTCAGGCCGTCGGGCGGCCGGCTCCCGCGTAGTCGTCGCCGTCCTTGCGGTACGAGTGGACCTGGACCGCCTGGCCCGTCTGCGGGGCGTCGATCATCTGCTGGTTGCCGATGTAGAGCCCGACGTGGTGGATCTTCGTCGCCGGCTCGCCGTAGAAGATCAGGTCGCCCAGCTGCGGGTCGGTCACGTGCGGCACGCTGCGGAACTGCGTGTCGGCCGTGCGCATCAGCTTGACCCCCGCGCTCGCGTACGCCGCCGTCGTCAGGCCCGAGCAGTCGAAGCCCGGGTCGTTGCCGCCGGTGCCGTTGCCGCCCCAGATGTAGGGGAGGCCGATCTTGTCGATGGCGAAGTTCACCGCGCTCAGCACCGCCGCGTTCGGCGCCGACGCGCCCTGGCCGACCGTGCCGTAGACGTTGACCGTGGCCAGCGTGCGGTGCAGGAACAGCGGCGCCGCCTGCAGCGTGCTGACCGAGTCCCACCACACCTGGCCCTGGGACAGGTCGTGGCCGTCGGCGCAGAGCGCGCGCCCGGTGGTCAACGCGGCGTCGTCGATGTTCTGGACATCGGGCTTCCCGCCCGCGTAGCTCGCCTGGTACTTGCCCCAGATCGACGGCGCCAGCTGCAGCGGCCCGGCGGCGTTCGCCGTCGAGACGACCTTGTTGTAGAAGTCGCGCACCTCGATGGTGCCGAGCGCCTTGTCCAGCACGCCGGTGGTGCCGAACTGCCCGCCCTGCGCCCGGCCGTGGTCCGTGGTCACTTTTCCGACCGCGGCCAGCGTCACCCAGGACAGGTGGCAGCCGGGGACGTCCTTGGCGAGCTTCGTCGTCGCCTTCGCGTAGCCGACCATCGCGCGCAGCGGGATGTCGAGCCATTGGCTGGTCTTGGACGCCCACGCGTCGAACTCGCTCGCCTCCGGCACCTTCGGCGGCGCGGACGTCCGCGGCGGCGTGGTCGTTTTCACGACAGACGGCGGGGGCGTGACCGTCGCGGCCGCGTTCGTCGTCTCCTGCTGCTTCGGCGCGAACTGCACGCCGACCACCAGCGCGGCGGCGACCACGACCACCGCGGCGACCACGACCGCGGTCTTCCGGCGACGGGGCTCGGGCGTCTCCTCGGGCACGATCTCGGGCTCGTCGCTCACCGCGCGGCCCCGGTCAGCCGGTCGAGGACGAAGCCGCGCAGGCCGTCGAGGTCGGTGTCCACCGCGACCTCGATCGGGCGGCCGGGGGAGAACTGCGGGTCGTCTTCGCCGAGCCGCCGCCGGTCGACGAGGGTCTGTCCGCGCGCCGGGCCGAGCCCGCAGTCGACGTCGACGCGGTAGGTCTCGGTGCGCAGGATCCCCCGCGAGATCGCTTCGGCGACCGCGACGGCGTCGTGCATGACCATCCGGTCCTCGCCGAACACGCGCGTGTAGTGCTGCCGGTAGGTCGAGGTGAGGCCTTCGAGGGTGGCGCCGACCGGGCCCGACGCCGCGAGCTTCGCCAGCCATTCGGCGTCGACGGCGCAGCGGTGGGTCAGGTCGAGCGGGACCAGCACCACCGGCACGTCCTCCTCGACGAGCACCCGCCGCGCCGATTCCGGGTCGCTCCAGATGTTGAACTCGGCGGCGGTCGTGCTGTTGCCGAACGTCACCCCGCCGCCCATGATCACCAGCCGCGCGATCTTCGCCGCCGCGCCCGGGTGGGCCGCGAGCAGCGCGGCGATGTTCGTCAGCGGCCCGATCGGGGCGATGGTCACCGGCTCGCCGGCGGCTTCGAGCAGGTCGAGCATCAGGCTGACGGCGTCGCGCTCTTCGAGCGGACGGCTCGCCTCGGGCAGCGTGTAGGAGTGGCCCGACAGGCCGTCGCCGCCGTGGACTTCCTTCGCGTCGCGCGGCTTGGAGTACACGAGCGGGCGCGCCGACCCGGCGGCCACGGGCACGTCCGCGCGGCCGAACAGCTCCAGCAGCCGGCGCGCGTTCGACGTCGTGCGGTCCAGGGGGACGTTGCCGAACACCGACGTCACGCCCAGCAGGTCGACGTCCGGTGACAGCGCCGCCAGCGCGATCGCCAGCGCGTCGTCGACGCCCGGGTCGGTGTCGATGATCAGCTTCGTGCCCATCCACGCTCCCCTTGCCTGTGAACCCGTCCCGTACACAGGTTACGGTCACGGGCATGACGTCGATGTGGGGTGCACCCGCGCTGTCGCGGGTGCGGGCCTGGCGCCGCGCCCGGCAGGACCCGCGGCAGGCGAAGTTCCTGACCGCCGACTCGCTGCGCTGGGTGCTGCGCAACCGCGCGTACACGCCTTGGTACCTCGTCCGGTACTACCGGCTGCTCAAGTTCCGGGTCGCCAACCCGCACATCATCCTGCGCGGGATGCTCTTCCTCGGGAAGAACGTCGAGATCCACTGCCGCCCCGGCTACGGGCGCCTGGAGATCGGACGCTGGGTCCACATCGGCGACGGCAACGCCATCCGCTGCCACGAGGGTTCGCTGCGGATCGGCGACAAGTCGGTGTTCGGCCGCCAGAACGTCATCAACTGCTACCTCGACATCGAGCTCGGCGCGGCCACGCTGGTCGCCGACTGGGTGTACATCTGTGACTTCGACCACGTCATCTCGGACATCCACGTCCCGATCAAGGACCAGGGCATCGTGAAGTCGCCGGTGCGCATCGGCCCGGACACGTGGCTCGGCACGAAGGTCAGCGTCCTGAAGGGCACCCGCATCGGCCGCGGCAGCGTCTTGGGCGCGCACGCGGTCGTCCGCGGCGACATCCCGGACTACTCGATCGCGGTCGGCGCGCCGGCGCGTGTGGTGCGTAACCGCGAAGAGGACTACACGGCCGACGCGGCTCGTCGTGAGGCCGTCGCCGACATGGCGCGGAAGGCGAACAAGGCCCTGCAGAAGACTCTCGAGCAGTAGATCTACTCAAGCGGGTTCGTCGCTTTTCCGGACAGACTGGTCCGGTGGGAGAGATCCGGACCGCGTGGGCCACGGTCGTGCTGGCGTTGTGTGCCGTGGGGCTGCTGCTCGTCGTCCCGTTCCTGGTGCTGCTGGGCTTCCTGGCGAGCATCCCGGTGTTCGGCGAGGCGGGCCACGGCGCCGGCGGCTACCTGACCTGGGCGGCGGTGCTCGGCGCCGGGCTGCCGCTCGTGGGCGTGGTCGTGTCCGCGACCACGCGCCGCCGCGGCTGGACGTGGTTCTTCGGCATCTGCCTGACCGTGGCGGCAGCGGTCGCGGTGCTCGCCTGGGCCGACGACGTCCGGCACGCCCCGCCGCCACCGCCGGGACCGCGCCACTGCGTCGAGCGCAGCGGCGGCGGCAACGACTGCCCGGGCGGCTGAGTCACTCCTCGAACGTCATCTCCGGCGGCGGCCGCCGGAAGCCGCGGGTGATCGCGGCCAGGACGACGATGCCGATCGCCAGCCAGACCAGGCCGAAGACCAGCGCGATGCCGTCGAGGTTGACCAGTAGCCACAAATCGACCACGGCGCCGATCACCGGGAAGACCACCCAGGTCAGCACGCGTTTCCCGGCGCGGTCGCGCAGCCACGTCGCCAGCACGCTGACGTTGACGAACGTGAACGCGGTGAACGCGCCGAAGTTGATGAACGACGTCGACGTGCTGACGTCCAGCGACAGCGCGACCAGCCCGACCAGTCCGGTGAGGACGATCCCGAACACCGGCGTCGCGAACCGCGGCTGCAGCTTCCCGAAGACCCGCGGCAGCACGCCGTCCCGCCCCATGGCGAACATCAGCCGCGACGCGCTCGCCTGCGCGGCGATGCCGGAGGCGAACTGGGCCACGACGAGTCCGGCGAGGAAGAACGACGCGAACAGGTTGCCGCCGATGGTCGTCGCGATTTCGAACGCGGCGGACGACTCGTCGGTGAACGTGCTGCCCGGGTGCGCGAGCTGGGTGAAGTAGGCCAGCACGATGAAGATGCCGCCGCCGATCAGCGCGGTCAGCAGGATGGCCCGCGGAATCGTCTTGCGCGGCTCGGTGGTCTCTTCGGTCAACGTCGTCACGGCGTCGAACCCGAGGAACGAGTACGTCGCGAGCGCGGCGCCGCCGGAGATCGTGCCCAGCGTGGCGCCGGGGTGGAAGAACGGCTGCGTGCTCGCGAGCGAGCCGTCGACGTGCAGGACCTGTTTGACCGAAAGAACGACGAAGAACCCGATCACCAGCAGCTGGAAGGCCATGAGGACGAAGTTGGCCTTCTCCGCGATCTGGATGCCCAGGACGTTGAGGATGGTCGTCAACGCGATAAATGTGATCAACCAGAGCCAATTCGGCACCGAGGGGAACTCGGCGGAGAGGTAGGCGCCGCCGATCAGCCAGATCACCATCGGCAGGAAGAAGTAGTCGAGCAGCACCGCCCACCCGACCAGGAAGCCGGCGCGCGCGTCGACCGATTTCCGGACATAGGTGTAGGCGGACCCGGCGACCGGGTGCGTGGCGGCCATCTTCCCGTAGCTCGCGGCCGTGAACAGCATGGCGACCAGCGCCAGCAGGTACGCGGAGGGGACGGTGCCCTCGGTCGTCGTCGCGACGATCCCGAAGGTGCCGAGCACGATCAGCGGCGCCATGTAGGCGAGCCCGAACAGGACGACACCGGGCAGCCCGAGCCGGCGCTGCAGCGCGGCGGGGGCCGCGGCCGTGGAGGTCATCGGTCGTCTCCTTCTCGTGGGCGCCAGCGGTCCGGCTCGATCCGGCCCCGGTAGAGCGGCAGGTCCAGGGGCGCGTCGTCCGGCGTGAACTGCGCCCACACGCGGTTGGTGCCCGCGGTGCCTTCCCGGCGAACGCGCGCCACCTCGTCGAGGTCGATCGTGTGGGCGAGGACGCCGTGGTCGTTTCCCGGCAACGCGGCGAGGACGTCCCCTTCGGGCCCGACGAGCAGGCTCTCGCCCATCCCGATCGGGCCGGCCGTGTTCACGCTGGCGACGAAGACCTGGTTGACGATGGCGTTCGCCCGGGCCAGCACGAGCTCCTGCGCGCGATCCCGGGTCGTCGTCTGCACCGGGTTGAGCACGACCTCGGCGCCCATCCAGGCGAGGTGCCGGGTCACTTCGGGGAACCAGGCGTCGTAGCAGATGGAGAACCCGACGCGGCCGGCGTCGGCCAGATCGGCGACGACGAACCGGTCGCCGGGGTCGTACGGCTCGTACGGCCGCCACGGGAAGACCTTGCGGTACCAGCCGGCCAGCTCGCCTCGCGGGGAGAAGACGAGGGCGGTGTTGAAGAGCTCGCCGTGGTCACCTTTTTCGCAAACGGTGCCCGGCGCGAGCCAGATCCCCAGGTCACCAGCCAGTTCGGCGAGCTCTTGGGTTCGTCGTCCCCGCAGCGGCTCGGCGGCGGCCCGCAGCTGGGCCGTGCGGTCGTCGCCCTCGCCGTCGACGCCGCAGAGGTGCAGCTCGGGGAAAGCGGCCAGGCGCGTGTCCGGAAATCGGCGAACGACGTCCTCGACCTCACCGGCGAACCCGGCGCCCCCGGCCGGCCGGGGCGGCGCTTGCACCAGGGCGATCGGCAGTGGTCGCGGCATGGACGAAAAATAGTCCATCTTGAACAGTTAAACAAGAGTGCTCAAGATGAGCAGTTTGTGCGGTACGGTCGTTTCATGGCGACGGCAGACCTGAGCGCCCCCGCGCTGACCGGAATCCGGCGGCTGTCCGCCCTCGACACGGTCCGCGCCCGGATCGCCCTCGCCGTAGAACTCGGCTTGCTGAAGCCGGGGGAGCGGTTGCCGCCGAACGGCGAAATCGCGCGAGCCCTCGGGGTCGCGGAGATCACCGTCCGCCGGGCCCTGGAGTCCCTGGCCGAGGACGGCCTGATCGAACGCCGCCGCGGCCGAGCCGGCGGAACGCTGGTCGCCGAGCACCCACCGGCGTCCCGGGTGAGCGAGGTCGGCGCCTACCGCGAGTCGGCGGGCGAGGTCCGGGAGCTGATCGACCACCGCCTGGTGCTGGAGTCGGGCCTGGTCCAATTCGCGGCGAAACGCCCGCCGGACCTGGTGCGCCTCCGTGCGTTGGTCGCCCGGATGGACACGGTGCCGGACTGGGCGGAGTTCCACGAGCTGGACGCGGAGTTCCACCGAACGGTGGCCGCCCCCGGCCCGGCCGCGGCGGTCGTTCAGTACGAGACGGTGCTGGCGGAGCTGTACCGCTTTTACCTGCCGTACCCGATGGAGAAGCTGCGCGAGTCGAACCGCGAGCACGCGAGCCTGGTGAAGGCCCTTTCGGCGGGCGACCCGAACGCGGCGGCCCGAGTGACGAGGAAGCACGTGGGCGGCCTCCACCGCACGATGTTCGTCGGCCTCGGCTGACCTGCGGCCGTCGCCACGAATCGACCACGGCTTCGGTGCCACGCGGCTTGGTCGAATTCCGCCCACGGCCCGGCTGCCCGCCGGAGGGATCCGGCGGCGGCTCCGCTTCGCGCTGGACGATGGTCAGGAATCGTCCACGACCCGGCTGTGCCCCGGCTCGGTCGAAATTCGCCCACGGCCGGGTGGTGTTCCCGGCCGGGTCGAGTCGGCTGTGCCTCCGGCCCGGTCGGACTTCGCCGGTTGGGCCGGCCCGCGCGAGCCGTGGTCGGAATTCGCCCACTCCCCGGCTGTACTCCGGGACGGCGGAATTCGCCCACGACGCTGCCCGCGCGAGCCCTGGTCGTAAATTGACCACCGCTCTCATCCCGGCCGTTCGGCGGGCAGCATCGGCTGATCGGCCGATCTCCCCACCGCCCCCGGCCCGGCAGCCTGAGCCGCATGTCGATCACCCGGTTCGCCGTCCCGCTGCTCGCCGCCGTGGCGCTGCTTCCCGTCGTGCCCGCGGTCGCCGCCGCCGACGGGGTCTCCTGGCAGCCCTGTGCCGCCGTCGCGAAAGGCTGGGATCCCGAGGACCACCGGACCGAGTGCGCGCTCGTGCCGGTTCCGCTCGACTACGCCGATCCCGGTGGTCCGGAAATCGACATCGCCGTCAGCCGGATCCGGGCGACCGGGGTGCGGACCGGGGCCGTGCTGCTGAACCCCGGGGGCCCCGGGCAGTCCGGGCTCGACATGCCGCGCAGCATCGCCGACAGCCACGCCGGGGGCATCGGCGTGCACCACGATCTCGTCGGGTTCGATCCCCGCGGGGTCGGCTACAGCGCCGACGTGCCGTGTTCCGTCGACGTCCAGGAGCCGGACCAGGGCGTCCCCGACAAGGCGAAGGCCCGCGAAGCCGCGGAGCGGGCGGCCCGGGCCAACTGGCGCTGCGTCGCCGCGCACCCGGAGTTCGTCCGGAACCTGACCACGCCCACCATCGCCCGGGACCTCGACCGGATCCGCGTCGCGCTGGGCGACGACAAGATCGGCTACTACGGCGTCTCGTGGGGCACCGCGCTCGGCGCGCAGTACCGGACGCTCTTCGACGAGCACGTCGACAAGATGCTGCTCGACTCCGTCATGGCGCCCGACCTGAACGTCACCGCCATGGACGACGGTCAGGCGACCGCGGGCGAGAACACCTTCCACGACTTCGCCTCCTGGATCGCCAGGTACGACGCCGTTTACCGATTCGGGACCACGGAGCCGGCCGTCGCGAAAGCGCTGCTCGACCTGCGGGCCGAACTCACCGCGCACCCGCGTGGGGACGTGAACGGCGCGACGGTCAACGGCATGCTCGCCAACCCGCGCCGCGAATGGGCGGGGCTGGCGCGGCAGCTCGCCCAGATCCGCGACGGCGGCACGACTTCACCCGAAAGTGCGAAACAGCCCGGGCAGCTCGGCTGGGACGGCGAACCGCACGCCTTCAACCACTTCCAGCAGACCGCGCTGCTCTGCAACGAGTCGCCGAGCCCGCGGGACTTCGAGACCGTCTGGCAGCACCGGCTCGAGCGGATGAAGCGGCTGCCGGTCGCGGGCGGCTACGGCCTCTACGAACAGCTCTGCGTCGGCTGGCCCCTGCCCGCGCGGCCGTGGGCGCTCGCCGCCGGCCGGAGCCCGCTGCAGCTCGTCGGCCACGCCTACGAGCCCGTCACGCCGATCGGCTGGGCGCTCGCGATGGAGCAGCGGGTCGGCGGTGCGCTCATGACCGTCGAGGGCGACGCCCACGGCTCCCTGAGCTCGCTGACCTGCGCCACCGCCGCTGTCACTTTTTTCGACACGGGCAAGACGACGTCGGAGTCGTGCCCCGGCGCGCCGATCCCGGCCCCGTGACTCAGATGCGGGCGCGCAGCTGCTCGCGGACCTCCATCAGCGCGAAGCCGAGCAGGTTCAGCCCGCGCCAGTAGTCCGGCTTGGTCGCGTTCTTCTCCTCGCGGGCCAGCCCCGAACCCCACACGAGGTCCTTCTTCGACGCCTCGACGATGACCGCGTCGCCGGTGCCGAGCAGGAAGCGCCGCAGGTCCCGGTGTTGCCGGAACTTGGCCAGGTTGCCGTCGACGGCGATGTCGAACCGGTGGCGCTCCCAGACCGCGGAGTCGAAGTCGGCGACCTCGCGGCCGAGCACCTTCGCCGTCTTCGGGTCGGGCGCCGAGCGGATCAGCGCCGCCTTCTCGTGGTCGCCGAACAGCTCGGCCTTGCCGGCCATCATGTAGTGCTCGGCGGTCGGGTAGACGACGCCGTTGTCCTCGAACGGGTCGAGCCACCACTGGCTCAGGCAGCTCGCGGTCACCCGCCCGGACGTCGAGGGCGCGTGCCCGTAGAACAGCAGGTATTCGGGCTCCGCACCCTCGTGGACCTTTTCTCGCAACGCCTCGACACTGCGGATCCCGTCGACCTTCACCATCCGCCTAGTGGACCACAACCCTCACAGCAGGAAGTGGAACAGGGGGCTGCCCGGCTCGATCCGCTCCACCTGAAGCGGGCTCGCGGCCATCCGTGCCAGCAGTCCGGGCAGGTCGGACGGCCGGGCGATCTCGACGCCGACCAGCGCCGGGCCCAGCTCGCGGTTGGTGCGCTTGACGTACTCGAAGCGCGTGATGTCGTCCTCCGGCCCGAGGACCTGCTCGAGGAACCGCCGCAGCGCGCCCGGCTCCTGCGGGAAGCCGACCAGGAAGTAGTGCTTCAGCCCTTCGTGCATCAGTGAGCGTTCGAGGATCTCGCCGTAGCGGCTGACGTCGTTGTTGCCGCCGGAGACCACGACGACGACGGTCTGCCCCGGTTCCACCTGGACGACCGAGCCGAGCGAAGCGGCGGCCAGCGCGCCCGCGGGCTCGGCAATGATGCCGTCGGACTGGTACATCGCGAGCATCTCGGTGCAGATGGCGCCCTCGGCGACCGCGGTCAGCTCGGCGCCGCTGTCGCGGATCAGCGGGTAGGTGACCGCGCCGGCTTCGCGCACCGCGGCGCCGTCGACGAACGAGTCGAGCTCCGGCAGCCGCACCGGGTGGCCGGCCGCCAGCGCCGCCGCCATGCACGCCGCGCCCGCCGGTTCGACGCCGACGACCCGGACGTCCGGGTGCCGTTCGCGCAGCCAGCTGCCGACGCCGGCGAGCAGCCCGCCGCCGCCGACCGGGACGACCACGACGTCGGGGACGAAGCCGAGCTGCTCGATCACCTCGGACGCGACCGTGCCCTGGCCGGCGACCGTGCGGATGTCGTCGAACGCCGGCACCAGCGTGGCGCCGGTGCGCTGGGCGTCTTCGTTGGCCGCGGCGAAGGCGTCTTCGTACGTTTCGCCGACGACGATGACCTCGATGTGCGCGCCGCCGAGCGTCGCGATGCGTTCGCGCTTCTGCCGCGGCGTCGTGCCCGGGACGTAGACGCGGCCGTTCGCGCCGAGCCGGCGGCACGCGTACGCGACGCCCTGGGCGTGGTTGCCGGCGCTCGCGCAGACGACCCCGAGGGCGCGGGTCGCTTCGTCGAGCTGGACGATGAAGTTGTAGGCGCCGCGGATCTTGTAAGACCGGACGGTCTGCAGGTCCTCGCGCTTCACCCAGACCTGGGCGTCCACCCGGGACGACAGCCGCGCGCTCGGTTCCAGCGGCGTCCGGGTCACCACCCCGGCCAGCCGCTCGGCGGCCTTCTCGATGGTCGCCGCGGTCACCGTGTCGATGTCGTGCACCCCGCTGAATCTACGACTCGCGCGTCCCGGGCAACCTGCCGGGCTCCCGGGCGCATCAAAGGGGTGACGAACAGGATGGGGGACGCCGGTGGACGACTTCACCGAGTACGTGACCGCTCGCGCGGGCTGGCTGCGCAAGGTCGCGTACCTGCTCTGCGGCGACTGGCATCGGGCCGACGACCTGGTCCAGTCGGCGATCACGCGGCTCTACGCGAACTGGGCACGGGCGTCCCGCGCGGACAACCTCGACGGTTACGCGCGCCGCACGCTGGTCAACACGTTCCTCGCCGAGCAGCGGACGTCGTGGTGGCGGCGGGTGGACCTGCGCGGCACCGAGCACGAGCGGCCCGAGCCCGGCGAGGACGTCGACGCGGCGCTCGACCTGCGGGCCGCACTCGCCCGGCTGCCCGCCCGGCAGCGCGCGACCGTCGTCCTCCGCTACTTCAGCGACCTGCCGGTCTCGGAGACCGCGCAAGCGCTGGGCTGCTCCGAAGGAACCGTCAAGAGCCAGACGTCGAAGGCCGTGGAAACGCTTCGCGAGCTGCTGGGCACACCGATCCGGGAGGGACGGGCATGACCGACCACGAGCTGGCCACCAAGCTGAAGGAACTTGCCGACGTGCCCGCCCCGCCGCTCCGGCTCGACATCGACGGCGCGCGCCGGGAGGGGGGACGTCGCCGGCGCCTGCGGACCACCGCGCTGGTCGTGGGCTGCGCCGCGGTCGTGACGGCCGGCGGGCTGACGGCGGTGTCGGTGTTCCGGCCCCAGCCCGCACCCGCGCCGCCCGCTGTCCAGCCCCAGCCCGTCGCGCCCGCGCCCACCGACAACCCGCTGGTGGCGAAGGCGAGTTTCGGCTGGCTCCCGGAGGAGGTCACGGGCGTCGAGTACGCCGCCGGCGGACACGGCGACACCGCGCTGGCCATCGGCCGGGGTGAGCTGCCCCCGATGCTCTGGCTCACGGTCTCGGACCGGGAACCGGCCCCGCCGCGCGATCTGAGCGGCGAGCCCAAGAAGGTCCCGCAGCGCGTGGGCGACCGCGACGGCCACTGGGTGACGGCCGACGCGACCGACCCGCTCAACCACGGCGACAGCTACCTGCGCTGGCCGACCGCCGACGGCCGCTGGGCCCAGCTGCACACCTACTACCTCGCGCGGCCCGACCTGCAGCAAGCGCTGCTGCGGGTCGCCGAAGGAGCGACGTTCGCGAACCGGGGAGTGCCGCTGCCGCTGCGCATCACGAGCCTGCCGCCGTCGTTCCACCTGTCCGACGCCTACACGTCGCGGCGGCCGGACCAGGACGGCGTCCCCTGGAAGCTGGTGCTGCAGTACTCCGCGAACGGGGCGCTGGTGACGATCAACGTCGCCCCGCCGGGGTCCACCGGCAAGGACGGTCTCGGCGTGCCCCGGTGCGTGCAGAAGAACGGGCTGGAGGCGTGCGTCGGGATCGATAAGGAGAAGGCCGCGGGCGTGACGGCGCAGGAGCTCCTGAGCCGGATCACCCTGCTGGGTCCCGACGAAAAGGCGTGGACCCCGCACGTGCTCGGCTGACCGGCCGGTCCCGAGTGGACGGTGGGCGGCGATCTGCGAGGGTTGTGGCGTGACGGAACTGCTCGTCGTGCTCGTGACCGGCTTCCTCGTGATCGCCGCGGCCACCGTCGTCGGCCCGCGCCTGGGGGTCGCCGCCCCGCTAGTGCTGGTCGTGCTCGGCGTCGCCGCGAGCCTGCTGCCGATGTTCGCTTCGGCGCACATCGAACCCGAGTGGATCCTCGAAGGCGTCCTGCCGCCGCTGCTCTACTCGGCCGCGGTGTCGATGCCCGCGATGAACTTCCGGCGCGAGTTCGGCGCGATCAGCGGGCTTTCGGTGCTGCTCGTCGTGGGCAGCTCGCTGGTGCTCGGCCTGTTCTTCGCGCTGGTCCTGCCCGGGCTCGGGTTCGCGTGGGGCGTCGCGCTCGGCGCGATCGTCAGCCGACCGACGCCGTAGCGACGTCGATCGTGAAGCAGACCTCGCCGTCCCAGCGCGTCGTGGCGCTGCTCGACGGCGAGAGCCTCCTCAACGACGCCACCGCGCTGGTCGTGCTGCGGACGGCGATCGTCGCGACGGCCGCGTCCTTCTCCTTCTGGGGCGCGCTCGGCACCTTCGCCTACTCGGTCGCCGTCGCGGCCGTGCTCGGCTGGGCCGTGGGACGGCTCAACCTGCTGATCCGCCGCCGGGTGACCGACTCGACCGTCAACACGGTCATCTCGTTCGCGGTGCCGTTCGTCGCCTCCGTGCCCGCCACGCTGCTCGGGGCGTCCGGCCTGGTGGCGGCGGTGGTCGCGGGGCTCGTGACGGGCATCCGCGCGCCGCGGGAGCTGTCGCCGCGCAACCGCCTCTCCGACGCGCAGAACTGGCGGACGGTCGAGCTCGTCCTCGAGGGCGCGGTCTTCCTGACGATGGGCCTGCAGATCAAGGCCATCGTGTCGAACGTCCAGCACGACCACGGCGGAGTCGGGACGGCCGTGGTCATCGCGGCCGTCGCGCTCGCGGTGACGGTGCTCGTGCGTGCCCTCTACGTCGCTCCGCTGCTCAGGTACCTCATCGCGCGCGTCCGCCACGGCGAGCGCATGCAGGCCCGGCTGCGGGACATGTCGGAGCGGATGGGTACGCCCGAAGGCAAGCAGCGGGCGTTCGAAGCGGCCAACTCGCACGGGCGCAAGGTGTCGGAGCGGGACCTCGACCGCTTTTCGGCCAGGGTCACCCGGGGACTGGCCACCATCGACTACTTCCTGCGCGAGCCGCTCGGCTGGCGCGAGGGCGTCGTCGTCGTGTGGGCGGGCATGCGCGGCGCGGTGACGGTGGCCGCGGCGCAGACCCTGCCCGAGGACACCCCGCAGCGCTCGGCGCTCGTGCTCATCGCGTTCGCCGTGGCGATCCTGTCGCTGCTGCTGCAGGGCGGCACGATCGGCCCGTTGCTGCGCCGGCTCTCCCCGGAAACCGATCCGGAGCAGGCCGCCAAACAGGCGGAAGCCGAACGGACCCAGATCTTCGAGCTGCTGCGTTCGAGCGTGGACGACGTCCCGAAGCCGCCGGAACGCGAAGGCGATCCGGTCCAGGCGGACTTCGACGCGGCGATGCGCTACCAGCTGACCGTCCTGGACAAGCAGCGCACCGCTCTGCTCGACGCCCGCGACAACGGCACGTTCGACGCCGACGTCCTCGCGAACGCGCTGGTCAACCTCGACGCGTCGCAGATCGCCCTGGAGATGCGCGGCAAGCCGGCCGGCTGAGCGGGGATCAGCCCTTCGGCACCGCCGGGTAGGGGACGAAGGTGCTGGTGTTCTCGTCCACGGTGAGCTGCTTGCCGATCGTCGGGAACGCGCGCTGCGAGCACGCCGGGCGTTCGCAGACTTTGCAGCCCATCCCGATCGGCGTCGCCGCGGCGGGTTCGTCCAGGTCCAGGCCGGTCGAATAGACGAGCCGGCCGGCGTGCCGCAGTTCGCAGCCCAAGCCGACGGTGAACGTCTTGCCGGGGCTGCCGTAGCCGCCGATGTTGCGCGAGATCGTGCGCGCGATCCAGAAGTAGCTCTTGCCGTCGGGCAGCGTCGCGATCTGCGTGAGGATCTTGCCCGGCTGGGTGAACGCCTCGTAGATGTTCCACAGCGGGCACGCGCCGCCGACGCGGGAGAAGTGGAACCCGGCCGCGGACTGCCGCTTCGACATGTTCCCGGCCCGGTCCACCCGCACGAACGAAAACGGCACACCACGCTGCTTCGGCCGTTGCAGTGTGGACAGCCGGTGGCACACGGTCTCGAAGCCGACGCCGAAGTGGTCGCACAGCCGCTCGATGTCGTAGCGGAACCGTTCCGCCGTCGCCAGGAACGGTCCATAAGGGAGGATCAGCGCCCCCGCGAAGTAGTTCGCCAGGCCGACGCGCGCGAGCGAGCGGGCGGCCGGACCGGAGAACGCCCACGAGTCGGCCAGCTCGGTGATCAGGTCGTCGTACTCGAGCAGCGCGATCTGCGAAGCCATGCGAAACGCCTGCTGCCCGACGCGCAGGCTCGGCGCCAGCCGCAGCACCCGCGTCACCGGCTCGTAGCGGTGCTGCTGACCGGCGGATTCGTCGATGCCGTCGCTGGTCACCTCGACGCCGTAGCGCTGCCAAAGCCGTTCCTTCAGCGCGCCCAGCACCTGGCCGCGCTGCAGCGGGATCTCCGCGGCCATCTTCTCCGCGCGGTCGTCCAGCTCGGCGACGTGGTTTTCGCGCTCGTAGAAGAAGTCGCGGACCTCCTCGTGCGGCAGCGGCGCGGCGGCGCTGCCGTGCAGGCCCAGGCCGTTTTCCGTGGTCAGCGCGGCGGTGCTCTCGACGGCGTTGCGGTAGCTGCGGTGCAGCTTGACCAGCGCCTGCGCGATCGCCGGCAGGTTCGTGGCCAGGTCGTTGAGCTCGCCGGTGGTGACGTCGACGCCGAGCACCTCGTCGAGCAGCGCTTCCTTGACGTCGGCGACCAGCCGGGACGTGTCGTTGTTGGCGAAGAACTCGGTGTCGACGCCGAACGCCTGCGTGATCCGCAGCAGCACGGGGACGGTCAGCGGCCGCGTGTTGTGCTCGATCTGGTTGAGGTAGCTCGGTGAGATCTCCAGCACACGAGCGAGGTCCGCCTGGCTCATCGAGCGGCTTTCGCGGAGGTGCCGCAACCGCGCGCCGGCGAAAGTCTTCTCCATTCGAGCCCTCCTTCCCGGAAGGTTTCCGGCCCTGAACGGTTACGTGAACGGTCAAGAACGCGGATTTTCGATCAGTTGCGAACCGGGCGATTCGCAACCTTTGCAAAGAGCGTACGTACCCTTCGCACAAATTGGCAACTTGGCCAACTGGACCGAGTTTTCCCTGGCGTGCGAGGGTCGTTCCAGGCAAGGCGAGCAATCGCAAACTTCGCAACACCGGGAGTACCGATGACGGAACAGGCCAAGCAGGCGGCCGCGGAGCTGGCGGCGCAGTGGGCGAACGACCCCCGCTGGGCGGGCGTGCAGCGCTCCTACTCGGCTGAGGACGTCGTCAAGCTGCGCGGCAGCGTGGTCGAGGAGCACACCCTGGCGCGCCGCGGCGCGGAGAAGCTGTGGGACCTGCTGCACACCGAGGACTACGTCCACGCGCTCGGCGCCCTGACCGGCAACCAGGCCGTCCAGCAGGTTCGCGCGGGCCTGCAGGCCATCTACCTGTCCGGCTGGCAGGTCGCGGCCGACGCCAACCTCTCCGGCCAGACCTACCCCGACCAGAGCCTCTACCCGGCCAACTCCGTGCCGGCCGTGGTCCGCCGCATCAACAACGCGCTGGGCCGCGCCGACCAGATCAACTGGGCCGAGGGCAACACCGACATCGACTGGTACGCGCCGATCGTCGCCGACGCCGAGGCTGGCTTCGGTGGCCCGCTCAACGCGTTCGAGCTGATGAAGGGCATGATCGCCGCCGGCGCCGCGGGCGTGCACTGGGAAGACCAGCTCGCGTCCGAGAAGAAGTGCGGCCACCTCGGCGGCAAGGTGCTGATCCCGACCAAGCAGCACGAGCGCACGCTGAACGCCGCCCGCCTCGCCGCGGACGTGCTGAACGTGCCGTCGCTGATCGTCGCCCGCACCGACGCGCAGGCCGCGACGCTGCTGACCAGCGACGTCGACGAGCGCGACCAGCAGTTCCTCACCGGCGGCCGCACCGCCGAGGGCTTCTACGAGGTCACCAACGGCATCGACCCGTGCATCGAGCGCGGCCTGGCCTACGCCCAGTACGCCGACCTGCTCTGGATGGAGACCTCGGAGCCGGACCTCGAGGTGGCGCGCAAGTACGCCGAGGCGATCAAGGCGAAGTTCCCGGACCAGATGCTGGCCTACAACTGCTCGCCGTCGTTCAACTGGAAGAAGCACCTGGACGACGCGACGATCGCGAAGTTCCAGCGCGAGCTCGGCCACATGGGCTACAAGTTCCAGTTCATCACGCTGGCCGGCTTCCACGCGCTGAACTACTCGATGTTCGACCTGGCGCACGGCTACGCCCGCGAGGGCATGACCGCCTACGTCGACCTGCAGGAGCGCGAGTTCGCTTCGGAGAGCCGCGGCTACACCGCCACCAAGCACCAGCGCGAGGTCGGCACCGGCTACTTCGACAACGTCGCGACGGCGTTGAACCCGGAGAGCTCGACCACCGCGCTCAAGGGCTCGACCGAAGAAGCGCAGTTCCACTGATCCCGGTCGCGGCCTGACGACGGCACCCCCTCCGCCGTCAGGCCGCGTCCCTCCCCTTCTTCCCTTCCCTGCACAGCTCGTGGAGGCACCCCATGGTTGATCGGCTGAACTACCGCATCGAGGTCACCGGGCCGGTCGAGGGCCGGTTCGCGGAGATCCTGACCCCGGCGGCACTCGACTTCCTGGCCAAGCTGGACAACACGTTCGCCGGTCGCCGGCGCGAGCTGCTCGACGCCCGCCGCGTGCGGCGCGAGGAACTGCAGTCCGGCGAGAAGCCGCTCGGCTTCCTGCCGGAGACCCGCGGGATCCGCGAGGACGAGTCGTGGCAGGTCGCCCCGACGGCGCCGGGCCTGGAGGACCGCCGCGTCGAGATCACCGGGCCGACCGACCGCAAGATGACGGTCAACGCGCTGAACTCCGGGGCGAAGGTGTGGCTCGCGGACTTCGAGGACGCGACGTCGCCGACGTGGCACAACGTCATCGACGGTCAGCTCAACCTCTTCGACGCGATCCGCCGCAACATCGACTTCACCACCGAGGCCGGCAAGCACTACACGATCGGCGACGACCCGGCGACGATCGTCGCGCGGCCCCGCGGCTGGCACCTGGTGGAGAAGCACATCCGCATCGACGGCCGCCCGGTTTCGGCGAGCCTGGTCGACTTCGGCCTGTACTTCTTCCACAACGCGCGCCAGCTGCTCGCCCGCGGCGCCGGCCCGTACTTCTACCTGCCGAAGCTGGAGAACCACCTCGAAGCGCGGCTGTGGAACGACGTCTTCCTGATGGCGCAGCGCGAGCTGGGCGTCACGCGCGGCACCATCCGCGCCACCGTGCTGATCGAGACGATCACCGCCGCGTTCGAGATGGACGAGATCCTCTACGAGCTGCGCGAGCACGCGGCGGGCCTGAACGCCGGCCGCTGGGACTACATCTTCAGCATGATCAAGAACTTCGCCGCGCACGGCGCCGACTTCGTGCTGCCGGACCGCGCGCAGGTCACCATGACCGTGCCGTTCATGCGGGCCTACACCGAGCTGCTGGTGCGCACCTGCCACAAGCGCGGCGCGCACGCCATCGGCGGCATGGCCGCGTTCATCCCGAGCAAGGACCCGGAGGTCAACGCGACGGCCGCCGAGAAGGTCCGCGCCGACAAGGAACGCGAGGCGGGCGACGGGTTCGACGGCTCGTGGGTCGCGCACCCCGGCCTGGTCCCGATCTGCCGCGAGGTCTTCGACGCCGTGCTCGGCGGTTGGCCGAACCAGCTCGGCAAGCTGCGCGAGGACGTCCACGTCACCGCCGAGGACCTGCTCGACGTGGCCAGCGCCGGTGGCGAGGTCACCGAAGCGGGCGTGCGCGCGAACATCAACGTGGCGCTGCGGTACGTCGACGCGTGGCTGCGCGGCACCGGCGCCGCCGCGATCCACAACCTGATGGAGGACGCGGCCACCGCGGAGATCGCGCGCTGCCAGGTCTGGCAGTGGATCCGCAACGGCACGAAGCTCGAGGACGGCACCGCGCTGACCCGCGAGCTGGCGGTCGAATTCCTGGACGACGAACTCGCGTCGGTGCGCGCCGAGCTGGGTGCGGGCAACCGCCTCGCCGACGCGTACGAGATCTTCACCGAAACCGCGCTGGGCGAGAAGCTGCCGAGCTTCCTCACCACGGGTGCCTACGCGCGGTACCTCACGGACGCCCGGTAGCAGGGGCCCCGCCCGCCCCTACCTGACGAGGGGCGGGTGGATTCCACACTGTTGGGATGGTGTGGTCGAACTGGTCCGGCGACGGTGGCTCCCCGTCGCCGGACCAGTTCATTTTCAGCCCACCGCGTACGCCCGGACCACCGTCTGCCGCACGGTGTTCCCGCGGTCGTCGGCCGCACTCGCCCGCAGCGAGACGAACCCGCTCGCCGGGTTCCGGACCACGACCGTCCAGTGGTCGCCGGTCTTGACGGCCGGAGCGGGCTGCCAGCTGCGTCCGTCGTCGGTGGACGTCTCGACGGCCAGTTCCGTCCCGCTGCCACCGCCTTGCCGCTCGACGAAGGCCGGGAACGTGACGACCCGGTCGGCCGGCGCGCTGTTGCGCAGGTCGACCGCCGGTGCGAACCGGGCCGTCAGCAGGGGCAGCGGCTGACCGTCCGCGGCGGCCGAGGAACGGAAACCCCATTCCGCGGAGACGTCCGTCCACAGTGGCCACCAGTCGGTGTGCCGGTGCGCCTCGGCGGTGAGCCGGTACGCGCCGCCGGCGTCCGGCACCGGGATCCGCGCCAGTGTCGGTTCTCCCGACGGCTCCACCGGAATCTCGACGCCGTCCTTCGCGAGGGTCACCGAACCCGTGTCGCCGGCCACGGATTCGGGCTTGCGCGGGCGGCCGGCGGCGTCGCCGAACAGCGGCAGCCACACGTCGAAGACGCCGTCCTCGCGCCACGCCCACGGCCGCGGCTGCTCACCCGTGTGCGTCACGGTCAGCCCGCGCAGCGACGGCCCGGCGACCGCTTCGTTCCAGCTCAGCCGGTACTTGCGTCTCGCGGCCAGGTCGAGCTGTTCGCCCAGCTCGCCGCGGAAGCCGCCCGTCCACAGTGAATCCCACTTGCCGGGGGAGTAGTACTCGACGCGTTCCTGTTGCGCGGCAACGGGTTGGGTGTAGCCGTAGCCGACCATGCGGCCGAAGAACTCGCGCCCGGCGACGTACCGGACCTCGCCGGGTGCGTTGTCGTGGTAGGCGGTGCGCACTTCGGCGAGGTCGCGGGTCTTCGGCCGCTGCACGCGCGGAGCCGTCACCTGCCCCTCGACGCCGTCGCCCAGTTCGTAGCGGAAGCGCGGGAACGGACGGCTGACGACCGTCGCCGAGGCGTGGCCGGTCTTCGCCAGCTCCGCGAACCGCTGCGCGGTGACGTTCTGCCCGCCCCAGACGACCGGCAGGTGCAGCGTGGGCAGCCCGCCGCCGAGAATCGTGGTCCCGGCCGCGCCGCCGTCGAGTGTGACCAAGCCGAGCTTCGCGCCGGCGTTCTCGACGTTCACCAGCCGCTGGTACGCCTCGTCGATCCGGATGCCGGGCGGCAGCCGGACGACCACGAGCTTGCCGCGCGCGTCGATCCCGGCCAGGTCCCCGGGTGTGCCCGCGCCGCCGGACACCACCGGGAGCGTGCTGGTCCCGGCCGGGGCGGCCGAATTCAGCCAGCTGCCGCGGACGGCGAACGGCTGCCCGTCGTCCGCGGTCAGTTCCAGGTCCGGCTCGGTGGCGCGGCGTTCCTGGCTGAAGGCGAAGGTCGCCGACGACGTACCCGGGACGGTCGCGGCGAACACCTCCTGGAACCGCGGGTCGAGGTCGAAGCCGTCGGCGAACACGCACGAGCAGCTCGTGATCCGGCTCAGCCGTTCGACGCTCTGCGTGCCCCCGCGCGCGGCCGGGTTGTCCGGCTCCAGCGACACCGGCTTGCCGTCCCGCGCGTCCAGCGTCTGCGTGACCGAGCGGTCCAGGACCAGTTCGGGCCGGGTGAGGAAGCTGTACGAGGGTTCCTGTCCCGGCCGCGGCGTCTCGATGACGCCGTTGACGACGTAACGGCCGCGCGGCAGCCGGAACGTGCCCGGCTCGCCGTGGGTGAGCGTGCCGGTGTCCAGGTCGACGATCGTCACCGGCGGGTAGCCCGCCGGCGCCCACGGCTTGCCGTCGCGGTCGACGAGGCCGACGGTCAGGTCGTAGGTCTCGGCTTCCTGCCGCAGCGACAACGCGGTCCGCGTGGTGACGCCGTCGCCGCTCGCCGTCAGGACGCCGGAGCGGGTGCCCGGGTGGCCGTCCTGCGCGGTGAAGGTCAGCTCGACGGGAGTGCTTCCGCCGGCGGGAACGGTGACGCTGGCGGGAAAGCTCACGCCGTCGACGGACGCACCGAGCGTCAGCGTGACCGGCGTGGCGCCGGAGTTGTACCAGGTGACGGTGGCTTTGCCGGTCGCTCCGCGGTTCGGCCACGGGAGGTAGGCCGACGCGCCGCCGGTGGCGGTGACCGCGGTGGCCGTCGCGCGGGCGACGTCGACGCGGCCGGTGCCGACCGCGGCCGGCCCGGCGTCGACCGGGGCCGCGGTGCTGGTGAGGGCCGCTTTGAGCCGGTCCGCGCGCCAGTCGGGGTGCTGCTGGGCGAGGATCGCGGCCGAGCCCGCGACGTGCGGCGTCGCCATCGACGTCCCGCTCAGCTCCTGGTAACCGCCACCGGGCCAGGCCGCGGTGATCGACTCGCCGGGCGCCGCGACGTCCGGCTTCGCGGCGCCGTCACCGACCCGCGGGCCCCGGCTGGAGAACGGGCTGAGGACGTCCTTTTTGGACACACTGGCGACGGCGAGCGCCGTGTCGGCTGCGGCCGGGCTCGCCACGGATTCGTCCGCGCCGAAGTTGCCCGCGGCGACGACGAAGAGCGTGCCGTACTGCCGGGTCAGGGCGTTCAGGGCTTCGGACACCGGATCGGTCCCGTCGGACGGGCCGCCACCGAGGCTCATGTTCACGACGCGGGCGTGCGCTTCGGTCACCGCCCACTGCATGCCGGCCAGGACCGTGGCGAGCGTGCCGTCGCCGGAGTCGTCGAGGACCTTGCCGACGGCCAGCGACGCGTCGGGCGCCACGCCCTTGTACTTCCCGCCGGAAGCCGCGCCGGAGCCGGCGATCGTCGACGCGACGTGCGTGCCGTGCCCTTGGCCGTCCTCGAAGCTGCCCTTGCCGGTGAAGTCCTTGCCCAGCGAGACCCGCCCGGCCAGGTCCGGGTGCGCGGCGGCGATGCCGGTGTCGAGCACCGCGACCGGCACGCCGCGGCCGGTCAGGCCCGCCTGCCACGCCGCGGGCGCGCCGATCTGCGGCACGCTCTGGTCGAGGCTCGCGCGCACCTTCGCGTTCAGCCACACCTTCGCGCCGCCCGCGGCGAGCGTGGCGGGTTCGGTGGCGAGCCGGTTCCAGAACGCCGCGGCGCCGGACTTCGGCTCGTCGAGCGCGGTGTAGCCGAGTGCGGAAGCGTGGGCGGCGACGCCGGTCCGCGCGGCGAGCGCCGGCCCCGCCTGGCGGACCAGCAGCGGCACGTGCGGGGTGTGCGCGTCGTCGTAGCCCTGGCGCAGCAGGCCGGTGACGTTGAACAGCTGCTCGTCGAGCCGCCCGGCGCGCACCAGCTCGGCGGCGTCGCCGGGCAGGACGTACTGGTCGCCGCCGCGGACGTACTGGCGGAACGGCACCGGCCGGTCGCGGCGGGCCGGCAGCACGCGGACGTCCGCGCCTCCGGCCAGCACCTGGTCGCCGGTGACCAGCGTGATCTTCGTCGGCGCAACGGGTGGACCGCCGGTCGGGGCGGCTGCCGCGGCGGGTGCGGTCAGCACGCCCGCGCCCAATGCCACCGCGACGAGCGCGATGATCGGTTTCCTCATGGGATGGTTCCTCACTGTCGGGGTCCTCGGCTCGTGGAACGGCCCCGGCGCGCCCGCGGGTTGCCCGGATTTCGATCCCGGAGCAACCCGGGAGGCCGCGCACCCCGTTCCACCGGATGTGGGGGCGACGAGGAGGAATCGGTGAAACGGTCCGAAGAAGCGGGGTACCGCGACTACGTGACGGCGCGGATGGAGGTCATGCGCCGCACGGCCTACCTGCTGTGCCGGGACTGGCACCTCGCCGACGACCTGGTGTCGATCACGATCGGCAAGCTGTACCGGCACTGGCCGCGGGCCCGGCATGTCGAGCACCTCGACGCGTACGTGCGCCGCATCCTCGTGCGGACGTGGCTGGACGAGAAGGCCAGGGCGTGGCGGCGCGAGGAACCGGCGGACACGCTGCCGGAGCCGGCGGTGCTGCCGACCGACGACGTCGTCGAGCGGCTCGGCCTGCTGGAGCTGCTCGACGCGCTGCCGCCGCGGCGCCGGGCCGCGGTCGTGCTGCGGTACTACTGCGACCTTTCCGTCGAGGAGACCGCCGAGGTCCTCGACTGTTCACCCGGAACCGTGAAGAGCCAGACCGCGCGCGGGCTCGACTCGCTGCGCGCGCTCGTCGCCGCGAGCCAGAGCTGAAGGAGGCGCCATGAGCAAGGACCAGTTCGACGCGGCGATCGGCGTCGTGCCACCGTCCACAGTGGACGTCGAGGCGGTGCTGGACCGCGAACGCCGCCGGGCGCGGGTGCGCCGCGTGGCGAACCCGTGGACCGCCGCGGGGGCGGGGGTGACGGCGATCGCGGCCGGGGTGGCGGTGGCGTTCGTGCCCGGGGATCCCGCGCCGGTGCTCGTACCGCCGGCGGCGAGCAAGCCGCCGTCGGAAGATCCCTGCGCGGTGCTGCCGTACCCGCCGCAGACCGGCGCGCCGATCCCGGAGACGTCAGCGGCCGCGTCGAGCCGGCTCACGACCGTGCTGACCGCCGCTGCCCAGCAGCGGCTGGCCGCGGGCACCACGCTCAGCACCCACGACGGCAGTGACTTCCCGAAGGGGGTCGAGCACGGGCCGCTGACCTTCTACCACGTGTTTTCGGCGCCGGTGCCTTACGAAAGCACCTGCAGCGGCGGCGAGGACTACTTCACTTCGACGGCCACGACGGCGAAGGGGAATCGCAAGGGCAACCTGCTGGCGATCGTCACCCGGCTGGGCGGCAACGCGACGCCCACCACCCAGTGCGGTCCGCCGCCCGAGCGCACCGAGGGCTCGTGCCAACGGCGGATCGGGCCGCACGGCGAAACGATCGTCGAGATCACGTTCACCCTGCGCGGCGGCGGGCCGACGGTGAACGAATCGAACGTCACCAAGCCCGACGGCACCGGCATCATCCTCGAGGCGGAGAACGTCGCCGGCGACGCCAAGCGGGGTGGCGCGCCCGACATGCCGTCGCCGCCGCTGAGCCTCGCCCAGCTGACGGAGATCGCGCTCGACCCGGGGCTGACGCTCTACCCCTGAGCGGCCAGCAGCACCTTCGCGGCTTCGCGGGCCGTGTTCGCCTCGCCCGGGTCACCGGTGATCGCGGCGAGCACGGTCGCACCCTCGACCAGCGCGAACAGCTGGTCGGCGAGCCTCTGGCCGGAAACGAGACCACGCAGGTACGCGCGGACTTCGTCCTTGTGCAGGCGGATCGCGGCGGCGATGCCCGGCGCCGGTTCGCCGAACTCGCCGAAGGAGTTGATGAACGCGCAGCCGCGGAAGCCGGGCTCGGCGAACCAGTTCGCGAGCCAGCCGAAGACGGCGAGGGGGTCGTCGCCGCGGGCGTGGACGAATTCGCGCAACGACTTCCGCCAGCGCTCGTCCCGGCGTCGCAGGTAGGCCTCGACCAGGTCGTTCTTCGCCGGGAAGCACTGGTAGAGCCGCTTGAGCGAGACGCCGGAGCGCTCGCGGACGGCGTCCATCCCGACCGCTTGCACGCCGTGCGCGTAGAAGAGGTCTTCGGCGGCTTCGAGCAGCCGGTCGGTCGCTTCCGTGGAATTCATGGCACCTGCCCCTGGCGCGGAGAATGAGCGTTCTCTAGGGTAGCGGACGTAGTGGAGAACGCACGTTCTCCGCGTCCGGAAGGAGCTGCCATGACCCCGCGACCCCCGTTCCCGCCCTTCGACGAAGACACCGCCCGGCAGAAGGTCCAGGCCGCGGAAGACGCGTGGAACACCCGCGACCCGGAGAAGGTCTCGCTCGCCTACACCGAGGACTCGGTCTGGCGAAATCGCGACCAGCACGTCGTCGGGCGCGCCCGGATCGTCGAGTTCCTGACCGCGAAGTGGGAGCGCGAGCTGGAGTACGCGCTGCGCAAGGAGCTGTGGGGCTTCCGCGGCAACCGCATCGGCGTCCGGTTCCAGTACGAATCGCGGAACGCCGAGGGCCGGTGGTTCCGCAGCTACGGCAACGAGCTGTGGGAGTTCAGCGACGAGGGCCTGATGCGACGGCGCGAGGCGAGCATCAACGACGTCCCGATCGCGGCGGCGGACCGCCGCATCTTCGGTCCTCGTCCGGAGTCCGAGCACGGCCTCCTGCTGCCGGTGTTCTGAGTCCGCCTCGAGCGGAACGGGCCCGTCCGCCCAGCGCCGGGGGCATGGTCGAAAAGTGACGACACCGGCGTTCGGCGGCGAAGTGAGCGAGTTCTACCAGCGGTTCCGCCGCGGCTACCCGCCCGAAGCGGTGGACGAGCTGGCCGCGGCGTTCACGCTGACCCGCGACGACGTCGTCCTCGACCTCGGCTGCGGCACCGGCCAGCTCACCCGGGTCCTGACCGCCCGGACGGGCGCGGTGCTCGGCATGGACCCGGAGCCGGCGATGCTCGCGCGGGCCCGGCAAGCGACGTCGGCGCCGAACGTCGGCCGGCTGCTCGGCGCGGACACCGACGTCAGCGCGTTGTCGCCGCTTTTCGGCCACGGCCGCCTGGCCGCGGTGACGGTCGCCCGGGCCCTGCACTGGATGGACCACGAACGGCTGTTTTCGGCCGTCCGCCCGCTGCTGCGCCCCGGCGGCGGGATCGCGGTGGTGACCAACGGCGAGCCGCTGTGGCTCCAGGACACCGCGTGGCCGGCCGCCCTCCGGGACGTCGTTTCGGCGTATCTGGGGACCCCGTTGCGCAGCACGTGCGGCACCGACACGGCGAGCCAGGAACGGTACGCGGCCGCGCTCTCGGCCGCCGGATACGCCGTCGACCAGCGGGTTGTCGAATACGCGACGACGCTGACCGTCGAGGAAATCGTCGGTGGCGTTTTTTCGGCCATGAGCCCCGGCCGGCTGCCGGCCCTCGACGCGCGACCGGCGTTCACCGACCGCGTCCGGGCGGCGGTGGCCCCGCACGCACCGCTCCGCGAGGCGGTCCGGGTGCGGCTCCTCACCGGAACCCGGTGAACGGTCACTCATGGCGAATGCGTAGGCACCCCTACTGTTCCGCTTATTGTTTCGCCGGGGAGCGGCGCGGATGCTCGCTGCGAGGCGCCCGTCGCGCCGTCACCCCGAGGAGTCCCCATGACCAGCAAGTGGAGAACGGCCGTCGCCGTCCTCTTCGTCGTGTTGTCGTTTTCGTCCGGCGCCGTGGTGATCACGGCCGCCCCCTCCACGGCGCGGCCCGACTGCGTCCGGCCCTGCCGCTTCTGAGCCGTCCGCTACCTACAGTTCCGGTATCCCGGCCGCGACCGGCTCGAACGCGTTGCCCGTGGCGATCTTCGGCCGCGGCAGCTCCACCGGTTCGGCCGGCTTCGCCCGCCGGTAGACGTCGGCGGTCGCCTCGGCGATCCGGCCCCAGTCGAAGTCCGCGGCCAGCCGGGACTGCGCCGCCTTCGCCCGCTTCGCCGCGGCCGGCGCGTCGCTGAGCACCGCCGTCACGGCAGTGGTCAATTCCGCGACATCGCCGGGGCTGAACGCGAGCCCGGTCTCCCCGTGCACGACGACCTCGCCGAGCCCCCCGGCGGTCGACGCCACGAGCGGCGCCTTCGCGGCCGCGGCCTCGAGCGCGACGATCCCGAACGGCTCGTACCGGCTCGGCAGCACGACGGCGTCGGCGGCGGCCAGCGCCGCCCGCAGATCGCGGTCGGAGAGGTGCCCGACGAAGTCGACCGCCCGCCGCACCCGCAGCTTCCGCGACTGTTCGACCAGCTCGTCGAAGTGTCGTCCTTTTCCGGCCACGACCACGCGGGTGCCCGGGTGGCGCCGCCGGATGCGGGGGAGGGCGGCGAGCAGGTCCTGCACGCCCTTCTCCCACTCGAGTCGTCCGAAATAGAGCAACAGCGGCGCCCCGGCCGGGCTGTAGACCTCCCGCGCCCGGGCGATCTCCTTCGCCGGCACCTGCCAGCCGCGCTCCTCGATGCCGTTGTGGATCACCGTGACGTCGGCGGCCTCGACCTCGAAGAGGTAGGAGACCTCGCGGCGCATGGCCTGCGAGCAGGTGATCAGCGCGTCGGCGCGGTTCGCCAGCCACCACTCGACGGAGTGCACCTGCTGGTTCAGCGGGTGCGAAAGCCAGCCCGAGTGCCGGCCGGCCTCGGTCGCGTGGATCGTGCCGACCAGCGGCACCCGCGCGGCCTCGGCGATCGCGATCGCCGGGTGCGCGACCAGCCAGTCGTGCGCGTGGACGACATCGGGCTGCCACGTCCGCAGCAGGTCCTGCGCGGCGCGGATCATGGCGTGCCCCATGGCCAGCGTCCAGGCGACGAGGTCCCGCTCGAACGTCACGTGCATCGGGTCTTCGGCGACCCGCACGATCCGCACGCCTTCGACGACGCGGTCGGTGCGCGGGTGCGTCCCGGCATCGGTGCCGGCGGCGTGCCGGCAGAGCACGACGACCTCGTGGCCCTGGCGCACCAGGTGGGTGGCGAGCGCGTGCACGTGCCGGGCCAGGCCTCCGATGGCCACTGGCGGGTACTCCCACGACAGCATCAGCACACGCATGCGCAGAGGTTACTCGCGAGTCAGGACGCCCGGCGCGCCCGTGCTGGCGAAGTGTTCACATGTGATCCCGATCACTGGCGAGCCCGCCGAACTCTGCCACCATCGGCCGGGATGACTTCTCCCGAGGACCCCGGCTGGCGCCGGCTCGACCCGCCCCTGCCGACTCCCTGGAGCGGCGAGGTCGCTCCGGGCAACGCGCTGCCCGAGTACCCGCGTCCCCAGCTGACCCGGCCCCGCTGGCTGAACCTCAACGGCGTCTGGGAGTACGCGGGCTGGCCTTCGTCGCCGGACGAACCACGGCCGTCGGGTTATGCGGAGCGGATCCTGGTGCCGTTCCCGCCGGAGTCGGCGTTGTCCGGAATCGGACGACGTGACGAAGTCCTCTGGTACCGCCGGCTCTTCGAGGTCCCGCCCGACTGGACGGGGTCGCGGGTCCTCCTGCACTTCGGCGCGGTCGACCAGACGGCGAAGGTGTGGGTCAACAACCAGCTCGTCGCGACGCACGAAGGCGGCTACACGGCGTTCAGTGCGGACATCACCGACGTCCTGCGCGCGTCGGGCCCGCAGGAGCTGACTGTGCGCGCTGAAGATCGCACCGACATCGAGCCCTTCCCGGTCGGCAAGCAGCGCAACACCCCCGGCGGCATCTGCTACACGGCGTCGTCCGGAATCTGGCAAACGGTCTGGCTGGAGCCGGTCCCCACGCACCGCGTCGACCGGCTCGACCTGACCCCGGACCTGACCGGAGTGACGGTGTTCCCCCAGGTCACCGGCGGCGCCGAGGT
The DNA here is from genome assembly GCF_023008405.1 of Amycolatopsis sp. FBCC-B4732. Taxonomy (NCBI): domain Bacteria; kingdom Bacillati; phylum Actinomycetota; class Actinomycetes; order Pseudonocardiales; family Pseudonocardiaceae; genus Amycolatopsis; species Amycolatopsis sp. FBCC-B4732. The sequence goes on along the minus strand of NZ_CP095376.1, from coordinate 6,464,502 downwards.
CGTTGTCGTTCTTTCGGCAAACGGCACGGAGGTGGCACGCGCATCAGGCCCGGCCGGTACGTCGGTCCGCGTGGACGTCCCCTCACCGCGCCTCTGGGCCCCCGACGACCCGCACCTCTACGACCTGCGCGTCGAGCTCCAGGACCGGCAGGGCGCCCTCCTCGACGAGGTCGGCGGCTACGCGGGCCTGCGGACGATCGGCCTGGTCCCGGACGAGCAAGGCCGCCCGCGGATCGCCCTCAACGGCCGTGTCACTTTTTTGCACGGACCGCTCGACCAGGGCTATTGGCCGGACGGCATCTCCACCGCGCCCACCGACGAAGCCCTCCGCTTCGACCTCGAGAAGACGAAGGAACTGGGCTTCACCTTCGTCCGCAAGCACGTCAAGGTGGAGCCGGCCCGCTGGTACTTCTGGGCCGACACGCTGGGCTTGGTCGTCTGGCAGGACATGCCGTCCTTGACGGTGTCCTTCGACGGCCCACCCGGGATCGCGCCCGACCCGGTCCCGCTGGCGCGCGAGCGGTTCGAGGCTGAACTGATCAAAATGATCACCCAGCTGAAGGCGGTCCCGTCGATCGTCGGCTGGGTGCCCTTCAACGAGGGCTGGGGCGAGTTCGACACGGCCCGTGTCGCGGAACTGGTCAAATCCCCCGACCCGACCCGGCTGGTGATCGCGAACAGCGGCGTCAACTGCTGCTTCTCCCGCCCGGACACCGGCGCGGGTGACGTCTACGACGACCACACGTACGTCGGCCCGGGTGCTCCCACGGTCCAAGACGCCCGCGCGATCGTCGACGGTGAGTACGGCGGCCTCGGCCTGGTCCTCGACGACCACCGCTGGCCGGGCGCACCGAACGCGTACGAAATGACGCCGACGCGCGAGCGGCTCACCGAGCGCTACGCGGAGGTGAGTGCGGCTCTCGAGCGCGTGGTGGCGGAGCGCGGGCTGTCCGGTGCCGTGTACACCCAAACGACCGATGTCGAGAACGAGGTCAACGGCCTCCTGACGTACGACCGCCGGGTGGTGAAGGTGGACCCGGCCGTGATCGCGAAGTGCGCGAAGGCGGTGATCGAGGCTGGCTCGGCCTGAGCCACGCCGGACCCTCGTCGATTTTCGACGACGTCGCTGACCAGCGCTTTCATCCCGGAGGCGACCCTGCTCAGGCCCGTGGTCAACTTTCGGCAACCGCCCGGAGCAGCCCGTCGCGCCCGTGGTCGAGCGCCGACAAGAGCGCCCCGCGCAGCGCCGCCGAGTCGGTCACCTCGCCGGCCTCGACCCGGACCGGGCCGGGCGTCATCGAACTGACCGTTCGCCGGATTTCGGCAACGAGGTCCGCCCGGCTCCCGGCCGGTCCGCCCAGCAGCACGAGGTCCGGGTCGACGATGGTGCAGATCGCGGCCACGGCCCGCCCGAGCGTCGCGCCGAGCAGCCGCAGCCGTTCCGCGGCGACGGCGTCCCCGGCGGCCCGGTCGAGCGTGGTCAAAATTTCGCCGACGTCCAGCGAAGGCGCGTCCGGCCGGCCGAACCCCTGGTCAGCGAGCGCCGAAGCCAACGTCGACCCCGAGCTGTCCAGGTACCCGATCTCACCCGCCAGCCCGTGCGCGCCCCGGACGAGCTGGTCGCCGACGTACAGACTCACGCCGAGCCCGGCACCGACGTAGACGTAAACGAAGCTCGTGACCTCCCGCGCGGCGCCCTCCCGACGTTCCGCAAGGGCCGAAAAGTTGACGTCGTTGTCGAGCAGCACGTCGGCCCCGACCTCCCCGGCCCGGAGCCTGCCCTCGGGGAACGGCGACCCCGGCAGCGCGACCACCTCGTGCGTGACCGGGTCCACCGGGTTGGCCACCGAGACCGCGGTCGCCCGCACCGGCCCGGTTCCCGCGGCGCTCGCCGTGGCGACGGCCGCGCGGACGGCGTCGGTGATCGGCCGTCCGTCCGGCGCGTGCCGCTCGGTGGCCAGGACGGCCCCGGTCAGATCGGTCGTCACCGTGCGGATGCCCTGCTGATTCACCTCCGCGGCGACGACGCGCCCGGCGTCCGCGGCCAGCTCGTAGAACGTGGCGATCCGGCCGCGGCGGCCGGTCTGGTCGGTGCCGGTGGCCCGCAGCGCGCCCGCCGTCTCCAGCCGCCGGACCGACTCGGAGATCGTCGGCTTCGAGATCCCGGTGGCCGCGGCGAGCTCGGCGCGCGTGGTCCGGCCGTGGACGAAGACCTGGTCGAGCACCGCGCGGTCGGTCATGGCCCGCAGCATCGCCAGGCGCGGGAGCGGCCGGTCGGGGTCGGACATCGCACCTCTTGTGGCGGGGAAGGAACTGGGGTTACCGTAGCGGGGACATTCTAGTAAGGAGTCCTAACTTAAAGCGGAGGACGCCGATGACCACCACCGAACTGCCCGCGAACATGGCCGAGGCCGTCACGCGGACCAAGCAGGAGCTGCGCGCCCGGATCGGCGACGTCGCCGGCGCGTTCGCCGGGGTCCGGGACTGGATGCGGCGGGAGGTGGACGCCGTCGCCGCCGATCCGGACGCCTTCCCCGTGGTCCGTTTTCGCGACATCGCCGACGGAACCGTGCCGCGGCGGACGTCCGACGCGATCCGGCGCCGCGGCTGCGCCGTCGTCAAGGGCACCTTCGCGCGCGAAACGGCCGAAACCTGGGACGCCGAGCTCGCCGCCTACCTCGCGGACAACGACTTCGGCGGCACCTACCAGGGCCCGGCCGACGACGTCTTCGCCGGCCTCGCCTCCGGCCAGCCGCAGATCTACCCCGTCTACTGGTCGAAGCCGCAGATCCAGGCGCGCCAGCACGAGCACATGGTCGCCGTCCGGCGGTTCCTGAACTCCTTCTGGCGGCACGAGTCCGAGGGCCGCGTCTGGTTCGACCCGGATCGCGACACGGCCTACCCCGACCGCATCCGCCGCCGCGCACCCGGCTCGGCGTCGCTCGGCCTGTCCGCCCACACCGACTCCGGCTCGGTCGAACGCTGGCTGCTGCCCGCCTACCAGCAGGTCTTCCGCCACGTCTTCGACGGCGACTGGCGCGCGTACGACCCGTGGGACGGCGCCCACCGCACCGAAGTCGACGAGTACCCGTCCACGGTGATGTGCTCGGCCTTCCGCACCTTCCAGGGCTGGACCGCGTTGTCGGAAATGCGCCAAGGCGACGGCGTGCTGCACGTGGTGCCGATCCCGTCGGCGATCGCCTACGTCCTGCTCCGCGCGCTCCAGGACGACATCCCCGACGACGACCTCTGCGGCGCGGCCAACGGCCAGGCGCTGCCCGTCAACGACAAGTACCACGACGACCTGCTGCCGGCGTTGACGTCGATCCCCGACGTCGAGCCGGGCGACACGGTCTGGTGGCACGGCGACGTCGTCCACGCGGTCGCCGACGGCACCAATCCGGACCGCTGGGGAAACGTCATGTACATCCCCGCGAGCCCGCATTGCGCGAAGAACGCCGCGTACGCGGAAAAATGCGGCCGCGCGTTCCTGACCGGCGCGAGCCCGGACGATTTCGCCCCCGAAGACTACGAAAAGAACTGGAGCGGCCGGGCCACGATCGACGACCTCAGCGCCGTCGGACGCGACCAGCTCGGGCTGTGAACGGGAGCCGCGCCGGCGCGGAGGCCATCGCCCCGGCGCGGCGGGCCCGCTATAGGTGCAGCCAGAGCCCCAGCCCCTGGATGTGCCGTGGTGATGGTGGTGCCCGCCGCACCGCAGAGGGCAGTGGCGGGCCTGACCCGATCCGGTGAATTCCGGCGACGGCGGGGGACCGGCGTCCCCCGCCGCGGTGTCAGGCCGGAAGCGCCGCTTCGATGGCCTTGACGACCGTCTCGTCCTCGGGCTCGGTGCGCGGCCGGAACCGCGCCAGGACCTCGCCGTCCGCACCGACCAGGAACTTCTCGAAGTTCCACTGGACGTCGCCCGCGGCACCCTCGGCGTCGGCGGTCTTGGTCAGTTCCGCGTACAGCGGGTGCTGCCCGTCGCCGTTGACGTCGATCTTCTCGAACAGCGGGAACGTGACGCCGTAGGTAGTCGAGCAGAACGTCTGGATCTCGTCCGCGCTGCCCGGCTCCTGCCCCGCGAACTGGTTGCACGGAAAACCGACCACGGAAAAGCCCTGGCCGCCGAAGCGTTCCTGCAGCCGCTCGAGACCGGAGTACTGCGGGGTCAGGCCGCACTTCGACGCGACGTTGACCACCAGCAGCGCCTTGCCGGCCAGGGAGCCCAGCGAGCTGTCCTGCCCGTCGAGGGTCTTGACCGGAATTTCGTGGATTCCCATGGATCCCTTTCAGTCGTGTTTCAGCGCCCGGGCGTCGAGGTGCCCGAACGGTCCGTCGTCGGCGCGGTAGGCAGCGGCGAGTTCCGCGGCCCGCGCGCGGTCACCGCGGCGCAGCAGCCCGGCCAGCGCGTCGAAGCGCTCGGTGTGCACCGCCGCGCGGCGCCGGGCGTAGTCGGCGGCGGAGTCCTTGGTGACCATGAACGCCCAGTCGCTCTCCAGCGCCAGCATCGCCTCGGCGACGGCCTGGTCGGCGACGGTGTCCCGGGCCGTCGTCCCCAAATCGGCCACGAGGTCGAGCAGCCGCCGCTGCAGCGCCGCGTTCGCCTCGACCATGTCCTTGACCTGCTCGCCGTCCCAGACGCGCCAGTCCTTGCCCGAGCCCCACGACGACACCGGCAGGTCGATCGGCTCGCCGACGTGGCCTGCCTCGATCGCGCCCTTCAACGTCGTCACCCGGACGCCGGCCTCGGGCAGCGCCCGCAGCACGCCTTCCAGCCACGCCGGTCCCTCGTGCCACCAGTGCCCGAACAGCTCCGTGTCGTACGCGGCGACCACGAGCGCTTCACGCCCGTGCTGCTTCTTCAGCGAACGCAGCCGCGCCACGACGGTTTCGACGAAGTCCTTGACGTGCAGCTGCAGGACGTCCGCGGCGAGCGCGGGGTCGTACGGCGCCTTGTCCTGCGGCTCGACCGTCTTACCGGTGACCCGCGCCGCCTTCAGCCCGACCTCGTGCTGCCAGGTGTGGAAGTCGCGGTACGCGGCGTGCCCGGGGTAGCCGGCCTTCGGCGACCAGACGCGGTAGGTGACTTCGAGGTCTCGTCCGAAACTGACCACGTCGCTCGTGCCGACCGGGCGCGCGGCCCAGGTCTCGCCGCGCAGCGACGGGCCGTCGACCATGAACCGCCGGACGCCGGCGGCGGCGTAGTCGTTTTCCATCCCGGGCGCGTAGCCGCACTCCGGCGCCCAGATCCCCTCCGGTCGCGCCCCGAGCCGCAGCGCCGTGTCGTCGAGCCCGGCGTTCAGCGCGAACTCGCGCACCCGCGGGTCGAGCAGCGGCTGGAACGGGTGGGCCAGCGGGCCCCCGAGCAGCTCGATGGTCGAGTTTTCGACCAAGGACCGCAGGATGGGGGAGAAGCCGTGCCGCCAGCGAGTGCCCAGCTCCTCGGCGGCGCGGACCGCCGTCCGGTGCTCGGCCGCCGCGAGCTCGCGCAGCAGCGGGTCGCCGCCCCACAACGTCGCCGCGTGCTGGGCGCGCAGCTGCCAGTGGCCGAGCCAGTCGTGGAACGCGCGGATGCTGTACGGGTCGTCGAGCTGCGCGGCGAGCACCGGCGTCACGCCCAGCGTCAGCACGTCCCGGCGCCCTTCGGCGGCGAAGCGCTCGAGCAGGTCGACCATCGGCAGGTACGAATGCGCCCACGCCTGGTACAGCCATTCCTCGCCGACCGGCCAGGTCCCGTGGTGCGGCAGCCACGGCAGGTGGCTGTGCACGACGAGGCAGAAAGTTCCTTCGCTCATCGGCGTACCGCCACGGCGATCAGGTCGAGGCTCGCGTCGAGGTCGTCCCCGTGGACGTCGAACCCGGACGCTTCGATCGCGGCGACGTCGGCGAGCAGCGCCGCGGGCCAGACGGCCTGGCCGGGCAGCTCGCCCATGACCACGTCGAGCTGGGCGTCGATGATCGAACCGCCGTAGCGCTCGTCGAGCGCGCGCACGGCCTCGCCGTGGTGCAGCCCGTGCAGCGTCTCGACGTCGAAACCGGCGTCTTCGAGCAGTCCGGCCAGCTCGGACGGCGCCAGCTCGCGGGTGTGGAACGGGTTCAGCGGCGTGTCGCTGTCCGGGGTGAACGTCAGCCGGTTCGGCGTCGTGACCAGCAGTTTGCCGTTTTTCGGCAACACCCGCCGGCACTCGGCGAGGAACCCCGCCTGGTCCCACAGGTGCTCGATGACCTGGAAGTTGGCCACGACGTCGACCGCGCCGTCCCGCACCGGCAGGAACGCCAGATTCGCCCGCGCGACGGCGAGCTCGGGGTAGCGGCGGGCGACGTGCTCGGTGGTCAGGACGTCGTAGTCGAGCGCGAGCACCCGGCGGGCTTCGGTCGCGAGGAGACTGGCGCCGTAACCCTCACCGCAGCCGGCTTCGAGCACCGTCGCGTCCGCGCAGTGGGGGAGCAGGGCGGCGTACGCGGCTTCGTGGCGCCGGAACCAGTAATTTTCCTCGGCGATGCCGGGGACGGTCCGTTCCCCGGTCAGGTGCAGCGCCTCGGACCGGGTGGCTGGGGTGGTCACCTGCGCGACCATAGCTGGTGTCACGTCCGGCCCGGCCGGCTCGTTCCTTGGTCATGCAACGGACCATCACCCGCGTTCTGCTCGTCTTCTCCGGCCTCGTCGAGGCCGTGGTCGGAATATGGCCACTGGTGTCGCCCATGGGCTTCTACCAGGACTTTCCCGGCTTCCGCACTGGCTGGGTCGCCATGGACGGCGCCTTCAACGAGCACCTCCTGCGCGACTTCGGCGGCCTCACCCTGACCCTCGCCGCGCTGCTGGTCGGAGCCGCCGTGATCGGCACCACAGCGGTGGCGCGGCTCGCCGGCGTAGCGGGGCTGCTGTTCGGCCTGCCGCACTTCCTCTACCACCTCGGCCACGTCGCGCACTTCGAGCGGATCGACCAGGTGCTGATCATCGCGACGACCGGGCTCGGCGTCGTCGTGCCGCTCGTGGTCCTGCTGGTCCCGGGCCGGCGCGTCAGCCCACCGGCGACACCGTGATGCCGAGCGCGCCGGGGCCGAGGTGCGCGCCGATGACCGTGCTCGCCTCGACGACCATGCTCTCGGCCATCGCGGGCACCCGGCGTTCGATCTGCCTGCAGATCTCCAGCTCGTGGTCGCTGGCCCCGAACCGGGTCACGGCGATGTCGGCGCGGAACCCGCCGGACTTCTTCACCGCGAGGTCGACCATCTTGGCCAGCGCCCGTCGCGTGCCGGGGACCCTGGCCAGCGGCGCGACCTCGCCGTCCTTGACCGTGAGCAGCGGCTTGATCGAGAACGCGGTGCCGAGCATCGCCTGTGCGGCGCCGATCCGCCCGCCCCGGCGGAGGTACTCCAGCGTGTCGACGTAGATGAACTCGGTGCTGGTGAGGCACCGGCGTTCGGCGGCTTCGATGACGCGCGCGGCGTCGGCGCCGGCCGCGGCCGCCCGGGCCGCCGACACCACCGCGAAGCCCAGGCTCATCCCGGTGGTGCGGCTGTCGAGGACGTGCACCGGGACGCGGACCTGCTGCGCGGCGTCCCGGGCCGCGCGGACCGTGTCGGACATGCGGCCGGAGATGTGGATGCTGACGATGGCCGTCGCGCCGGCGGCGGCCGCTTCCTGGTAGGTCCAGAAGAACGCCCCCGCATCCGGGGGCGCGGTGGTGATCATCTGTCCCGATCTCATCGCGTCGATGACCTCGCCGCGGTCGTAGCGGTTTTCGTCGTCGAGGTGACCACCCAGGTTCAGCTGGATCTGGACGACCCCGATGGCCCAGCGGGACGCGACGATGTCGGGCAGGCAGGAACTCGAGTCGGTGATGACGGCGATGCGCGCGGGCATGGTGGGGGAGGTTAATGCCTGACACCCACCGCGAGTAGGCCGTGGTTGGTCCGATCGGACGAACGGCAGTTCAAGCGGGGTAACCGGTCGACTACCGGGACGATAGTCCCATTAAATTGCTCATCCAGGTGAATGGCGTCACCTCGGCGGGTATCCAGGGCGGAATGGCCCTAATCTACCGGCCAGTAGAGCACTGACCCGTGGTCGTCCGCGGGGCACAACCGGGAGGTCGAAGCAGACCCATGACGAACATCGTTGTCCTGGTCAAGCAGGTACCGGACACCTACTCGGAGCGGAAGCTCAACGGGACCGACCACACCCTTGACCGTGAATCCGCCGACGCCGTGCTCGACGAGATCAACGAGAAGGCCGTCGAAGAGGCGTTGAAGATCAAGGAAGCCGGCGAGGGCGAGGTCACCGTGATCTCGGTGGGCCCGGACCGCGCGACCGACGCCATCCGCAAGGCGCTGTCCATGGGCGCCGACAAGGCCATCCACGTCTCGGACGAGGCGCTGCACGGCTCCGACGCGATCGCCACCGCCAAGGTGCTCGCCGCCGCGATCGGCAAGGTCGAGGGCTTCGACCTGGTCATCGCCGGCAACGAGTCCTCCGACGGCCGCGGCGGCGCCGTCCCGGCGATCCTCGCCGAGCTGCTCGGCCTGCCGCAGGTCACCTACGTGCGCGAGCTGAGCGTCGACGGGTCGACGATCAAGGCGACCCGCGAGACCGAGGACGGCCTCACACACCTCGAGGCGAGCCTGCCCGCGATCGTGAGCGTCGGCGAGAAGATCAACGAGCCGCGCTACCCGTCCTTCAAGGGCATCATGGCCGCGAAGAAGAAGCCGGTCGAGACGTTCACCATCGCCGACCTGGGTGTCGACGCGGGCGAGGTCGGTCTCGGCAACGCGTGGTCCGCCGTGACCGAGTCCGCTCCGAAGCCGCCGCGCACCGCGGGTGAGAAGGCCGAGGACGAAGGTGACGGCGGCACCAAGGTCGCCGAGTACCTGGTCGGCCAGAAGCTCATCTGACAACGGCTCTTCGAGGAGGAACAAGAACATGGCTGAAGTACTCGTCCTCGTCGACCACGTCGACGGTGAGGTCAAGAAGGTCACGCTCGAGCTGCTGACCGCCGCCCGCGCGCTCGGTGAGCCGTCGGCCGTCGTCGTCGGCCCGACCGGGACCGCCGCAAAGGCGAAGCAGGCGCTGGCCTCGCACGGCGCCGCCAAGGTGTATGTCGCCGAAGGTGACGACGCTGCGAACTACCTGGTCACGCCGAAGGTGGACGTGCTCGCCGCGCTCGCGCAGCAGGCGTCCCCGGCCGCCGTGCTCGTCACCGCCAGCGGTGAGGGCAAGGAGGTCGCTGCCCGCCTGGCCGTGCGCCTGGGCTCCGGCCTGATCTACGACGCGGTGGGCGTCAACGGCGACGGCGTCATCGACCAGTCCATCTTCGGTGGCGCGTTCTCGGTGAAGTCCAAGTCCGCGAAGGGCGCGCCGGTCGTCTCCATCCGCCCGGGCGCGGTCGAGGCCGAGCCGGCCGAGGGCGCGGCGGCCGAAGAGACCGTCGAGATCCCTGCGGTCGACGCGGCGAAGGCCACCAAGATCACCGGCATCGAGCCGGTGACCGGTGGTGACCGTCCGGAGCTCACCGAGGCCTCGATCGTGGTCTCCGGTGGCCGTGGTGTCGGCTCGGCGGAGAAGTTCGACGTCGTCGAGAAGCTGGCCGACTCGCTCGGCGCGGCTGTCGGCGCCTCGCGTGCCGCGGTCGACTCCGGCTACTACCCGGCGCAGTTCCAGGTGGGCCAGACCGGCAAGACCGTGTCGCCGCAGCTGTACATCGCGCTCGGCATCTCCGGCGCGATCCAGCACCGCGCCGGCATGCAGACGTCGAAGACGATCATCGCCGTCAACAAGGACCCGGAGGCGCCGATCTTCGAGATCGCCGACTTCGGCATCGTCGGCGACCTGTTCAACGTCGCGCCGCAGCTGACCGAAGCGGTCGAGAAGCGCAAGGGCTGATCCAGCACGTCGGAAGGGCCTCCCGGGACGTCCCCGGGAGGCCCTTTTCGCGTTTCCGGGACCTGAGAGAAGCCTGAGAACCCGCCATTAACTGAACGTGCACCAATCGGTCATCGGATGGCACTCTCCGCGGCTTCCGACGCGCGGGTACACCTTGACCATGACGACGTCACAGCTCCTCGTCAGCACTGATCAGGCGGGTGCCCAGCTCCCCGCGGACGCTCCCCGGTACTCCCTCCTCGTCGCTCACGCGAACGATGAAGTGGTCGCCGCGCAAAGGCTGCGGTACCGCGTTTTCGCCGAGGAAATGGGGGCGCGCCTGCACTCGCTCCGGCCCGGTCTCGACGTGGACGAGTTCGACGAGTTCTGCGACCACCTGGTGGTCCGCGACGACAACACGGGCGAGATCGTCGGCTGCTACCGGATGCTGCCGCCGGAGCGCGCCGCGCGGGCCGGGAAGCTCTACGCCGACAGCGAGTTCGACCTGGGCGCGCTCGACGGGATCCGGCCGCACCTGGTCGAAACCGGCCGCTCGTGCGTGCACCCCGACCACCGCAGCGGCGCCGTCGTCAGCCTGGTCTGGGCCGGCATCGCCCGCTACATGCTCCTTTCCGGCCACCGGTACCTCGCCGGCTGCGCGTCCGTCCCGCTGGCCGGCGACGGGTCCTTCGCCGCTGGCGTGTGGGACCTCCTGCAGGCCAAGCACTACTCGGACGAGGCCACCCGCGTCTCGCCGCTGACCCCGTGGGACGCGTCGGCGATCGAACGCCCGGCGCGCGCGACGCTGCCGCCGCTGATCAAGGGCTACGTCCGGCTCGGCGCCAAGGTCTGCGGGCCGCCCGCCCTCGACGCCGACTTCGGTGTCGCGGACTTCTTCGTCCTGCTGGACCTGCACAACGTCGACGAGCGGTACCTGAAGTTCTTCCTCGGGACCCAGGGATGAGCCACGCCTGGATGCCGACGTCCCCCTGCGGCGACGGCTGCCTGACCGACGGCGACGCGGTCGTCGGCCTCCCACGCCGGATCCTGCGCTTCACGGCGGCGATCACCGCCGTGCTCGCGGCGCTGCTGTCGGCGCCGCTGCTGCTGGTGCCGTGGGGCCGCGAACGCCGCATCCGGCTGATCTTCCGCGGCGTGCTGCGGGCGTTCGGCGTCCGCCTGGACGTCCACGGCGGCGCCGACTTCCTGACCGCGCCCGCCGGCCGCGGCGCGCTGGTCGTCAACAACCACATCTCGTGGCTGGACATCGTCGCGATCAATGCGCTGCGCCCGATGCGCGCGCTGGCCAAGAAGGAGATCGCGGGCTGGCCGGTGCTCGGCGGCCTGGTCCGCCGCGGCGGCAGCATCTTCCTCGACCGCGAGCGGCTGAAGACGTTGCCCGCCACGATGGCGTCGCTCGCCGACGCGCTCCGGACGGGTTCGCTGGTCAGTGTCACCCCGGAGGGCACGACGTGGTGCGGCCTGGCCTCGGGCCGCTTCACGACGGCGACGTTCCAGGCGGCCATCGACGGCGGTGTCCCGGTGCGCCCGATCGCGCTCCGTTACCGCCTCGCCGACGGCCGCGAGACCAGCCGCCCGGCGTTCATCGGCCCGGAGTCGCTGATCGCCTCGCTGCGCCGGGTCGCCTCGCTGCGTGGCCTGGTCCTGGAAGTCCACATCTGCCCGGAGATCGCCCCCGGCCGCGCGGAGGACCGCCGCGAGCTGGCGGCCCTCGCCGAGGCGGCGGTCCACTCCGCGCTGGGCACGGTCCGGATCCCGGCCCAGCAGCGCCGCCGTACGCCGCGCCGTCAGCCGGCGCCCCTGGCTTCGCCTCCCGCGAAGTGATCCGGGCCTGTCGCCGCGATCCTGCGACGGGCCCGGGTCGGCCGGCGTCCTCAGCCGACGGTGATCGTGAGCTTTCCGCCGGGGTGCCCACCCTCGCTTTCGACCTGCGCGGCGGCCGCTTCGGCGAGCGGGTAGCTCTTGCCGTGCGCGAGGCCGACCCCGCGCTCGGTCACCCAGCCGGCGATCCCGGTCAGGACCTCGCGGGTCTGCTCGCCCCCGCTGGAGAACGGGATCCCCAGCTCGAAGGCGGCCGCGTCGGCGATCGTGATGACGCGCTCCTGCGAGCCACGCAGCTCGACGGACCCGGGCAGCACCCCGTGCCCGGCGGCGTCGAACACGGCGTCGATCGGCCCGGACGCGGCCTCGCGGACCCGCTCCTGCCAGCCGTCGCCGTAGAGCACCGGAACGACACCCAGCGACTTCAGGTCGTCGAGGCTCCGGCTCCCCCCGGTCCCGATGACGGTCACGCCCTGCGCGACAGCGACCTGCGCGGCGAACCGCCCGACCGTGCCGCTGGCGCCGTGGAGCAAAAGCGTCTCGCCTTCGCGGACGCCGAGCAGCCCGAGGACGCGCAGCGCGGTCTCCCCGGCGACCGGCAACGCGGCGGCGTCCGCCCACGAAAGGCTCGCGGGCTTCGGCGCGAGCGTCTTGGCCAGCGCGTACTCGGCGTAAGCGCCGGTCTCGGACCAGCCGAACACCTCGTCGCCGACGGCGAAGTCCGCGCCCGCACCGACGGCGTCGACGACCCCGGCGACCTCGAGCCCGGGAGTGTGCGGGAAGGGCACCTGGAAGTTCTGCTGCATGAAGCCGTTGCGGATCTTCCAGTCGATCGGGTTGACACCGGCGGCCCGCACGGCCAGCCGCACCTGCCCCGGTCCGGGCTCCGGCACCGGCACCTCGGACAGCTGCAGGACGTCCGGTCCGCCGTAAGCGGAGAAGGTGATCGCTCGCATGGTGTTCGGCACTCCTCGGTTGGTGAGTCTTCGAATGTCCTCGGCACTCAGTCAACTCGCCCTGCCTGCTCTACCGAACCACCCGGACGAGCAGTGTTCACTAGCCGGACGAGCAGGCCGCCCGCCGCCGGACGCGCCTACCTTGGGGCCATGGACGCTTCCTGGTCGGATCCGCGGCACGTGCTCGAGGTCGTCGATCGGCTGCTGTCGGCCCCGCGGCCCCAGTTCTTCGGCCGGTTCTCCACGGAGCTGGGGCGGCTCGTCCCGCACCGCGCCGCCGCGATGCAGACCGGTGACTGCCCGCGCAGCCCGCTCAAGGTCATCGGCGACGAGACGATCACCGCGGCCGTGACCAGCGCCGAGCTCCAGCGCCTGGTCGACCGCAGCGAGCCGGGCAAGGCCCTGGTCATCGACGGCGACCTCGGTGGAACCGAACGTCGCATCGTCCTGCTCGCCTCGACGCCGGCGATCGGCAAGGGCTCCGTGCTCGCCGTGGTGCCGGAAGCCGGGGAGCTGCGGTCCGCCAACCTGGAGCTGGCCGCGCAGCTGTGGCACATCGTCAGCACGGACGCGGCCCAGCGCGCGACGGACCCGGGCCCCGACGTCCTGGCCAGCAGCCTCGCGGCGGCCTCCGCCCGAGCCCAGGCGATCACCGACCTCGGCCAGACCCACGCGGCGACGTTGGCCACCCTCCTGGCGGTGCTCCGATCCGGCCGCCTCTCCGACTCCGTCGCCCGCCGCACCGCGGTCGACGTGGCCGCCGACGCCCTGCTCGCCCTCAAGGGCGTGGTCGACCGCGACCAGGCCCTGTCGGCGGAGCAGGCCGACGCGGCCTTCGCGGTGCTGAAGACGCAGCTCGCCGACCTGGTCCGCCACACGGAGGTCGACGTCGACCTCGCCGACCCGATCGGCGACGCATCCCTCCCGCAGGACATCGCCCACACGGCCCGCACCCTGACCCGCGGCCTGGTGCTCGCCGCGTTGGACCGCCCGACGACCACCCGCCTGCGAGCGTCCTGGCGCCTGGACGGAACCCTGCTCCGCATCACGGTCCGTGACGATTGCCCGGAGGTCGCGGACGCGATCCCGGCCCGCGGCCTGACCGACCGCCTCACCGCCCTGGGGGGCCACTGGGAGCTCGACGCGGTTCCCGGCTGGGGCACGACGGTCACGGCGGTCCTCCCGCTCGGCGTGGCCGAACCGCCGGAGCTGCGCCCGCTGGACCGCCTCAACCCGCGCGAGCTCGAGGTCTTGTCCGGGATCTCCCAAGGTTCACGCAACCGGCAGATCGCCGAACAGCTGCAGCTCAGCGAGCACACGGTCAAGTTCCACGTCCGCAACATCCTCGACAAGCTGAACGTCACCTCCCGCGGCGAGGCAGCCGCGTTGGCCCGCGACCTGCCTCTGGAACCGGCGGCCCACCGCACGGCTTGACCTCCAGCGGACTGGAGGTTGCACGCTGCCGATCATGGCCTCGACGATCGGCTCCGCACCCCGCCGCAGCGTGCTTTGGAGTGCGGAACACCGGCTGACCACGGTCGCTCTGTTGTTGGTGGTCACGTTGGTCGCTTTCGAGAACATGGGCGTGGCAACGGCGATGCCGACCCTGGTAGCCGACCTCCACGGCCTGGCGCTGTACTCGTGGCCGTTCACGACCTTCCTGATCTCCAGCGTGGTCGCCACGGTGCTGTCAGGCCGCATCGGCGACCGCCGCGGCCCCGCCCCGGCGCTGCTCGCCGGCCCAGCACTGTTCGCGGCCGGCCTCGTCGTCGCAGGAGCGGCAACCGGCATGCCGGTCTTCCTCCTCGGCCGCGCCCTGCAGGGCTTCGGCTCGGGGCTGCTCCTGGTTTCGGTCTCACTCCTGATCGCCCTGACGTTCACCGACCACGAACGCCCGGTGATCTACGCCGCCAACGCGGCCGCATGGGTCCTGCCGGCGGTCGTCGGCCCATCGGTGGCCGGCCTCCTGACGGTGACCATCGGCTGGCGCTGGGTCTTCCTCGGCCTTGTCCCGCTCGTGGTCATCGGAGCGACCATGCTGACCGTGGTCGTCCGACGGCTACCCACGCACACGCCCGCGGTCGACGGCCGCCGCGCAAGCGTGCTCCAGGCAATAATCGCCGCCCTCGGCGTCGCAGCGCTGACGTGGGCGGCCCAGCACCACTCCCTCCTCGCCCTCGGCTACGGCACGGTGGGCCTCCTGTCCCTGGCCTACGCCCTCCGAACCCTCCTACCGATCGGAACGCTGACCGCCCGTCCCGGCCTGCCGACAGTCGTCGCCTCCCGCGCCTTGATCGCGGGCGCGTACGCCGGGATGGAGGCCTACCTACCGCTGACGATGAGCGCGGTCCACGGCTACAGCCCGGCTCTCGCCGGCCTACCCCTGACGATCACGGCTCTGGGCTGGTCCGCAGCCTCGGCAGCCCAGGGCCGATACCTCAACTGGTCGAGAGAGGCCTCGCTGCGCACGGGGTTTTGGCTGGTCGCGGCCGGACTCGTCGGCTTCGGCCTGGTCTCCCAGCCTTGGTGCCCCGGCTGGCTCGCATTCGTGGCCTGCGCAGTCGGTGGCGCCGGCATGGGCATCGCGATGCCCGCGATATCCGTTCTCCTGCTGCGCTACTCACCCGAAGGTGAACGCGGGTTCAACACCTCGGCGATGCAGCTCGCCGACTGGGTGGGCTCGGCCTTGCTGATCGGCCTCGGCGGCGTCCTGCTCGGCGTGGTCGGCTCGGTCCTCGACCCCTCCCCGGCGATGGCCCTGCTCACAGTGGCATTGGTGGCACTCGCGCTACTGGGGGTCCGGTTGACCGGGCGGTGGCCGTCGAAGGTGTGACAGCCCACTTACAGGACCAGGGTGGGCTTGGTCACGCGCCGGAGCGGACTACCCTGATGGAGCGATGACCTATCTCGACCACGCGGCGACCACTCCGATGTTGCCCGAAGCCGTAGCGGCGATGACCGAGGCGCTGTCCACCGTGGGCAACGCCTCCGCGCTGCATTCTTCGGGCCGCCGGGCTCGGCGAATGGTCGAGGAAGCCCGCGAAACGATCGCTGACGCGCTGGGCGCTCGCCCCTCCGAGGTGATTTTCACCGGCGGAGGCACCGAGAGCGACAACCTCGCGATCAAGGGCATCTACTGGGCCCGTAGCGAGGAACGAGAGCAGCGCCGTCGGGTCCTGTGCGGTGCCGCGGAGCACCACGCAGTGCTCGACACCGTCGAATGGCTCGAAGACCACTGCGGCGCCGAGGTCGTCTTGCTCGACGTGGACAGCCAGGGACGCGTCTCGCCCGACGTCCTCCGCGCTGCCATCGCCGCGGACCCCGAATCCGTGGCCCTTGCCACCGCGATGTGGGCGAACAACGAGGTCGGCACGATCAACCCGATCGCCGAGCTGGCGGCGATTTGCGCCGAGTTCGAAATCCCGTTCCACACTGATGCGGTTCAGGCTGTCGGCGCTGTTCCGGTCGATTTCGCCGCCAGCGGTGCGTCGGCCCTGACGCTGACCGGGCACAAGCTCGGTGGTCCGCTCGGTGTGGGAGCACTCCTTCTCGGGCGGGATGTGACTTGCGCGCCCCTGCTGCACGGCGGCGGTCAGGAACGCAACGTCCGCTCAGGCACCTTGGACGTTCCGGCGATCGTGGGTTTCGCGGCCGCGGTCCGAACCAGTGTCACCACCCGATCTGAGTACGCCAAGCGCGTCGAGGGGCTGCGGGACGAACTCGTCGAGGCCGTCCAACGCGAAGTACCTGACGCTGTCCTCAACGGGGGAGACGGTGAAAGGCTGCCCAGCCACGCTCATTTCACCTTTCCAGGATGTGCCGGCGACAGCCTGCTGATGCTGCTCGACGCCAAGGGCATTGAATGCTCGACGGGATCGGCGTGCACTGCAGGCGTCGCCCAGCCGAGCCACGTGTTGCTCGCCATGGGAGCAGATCCGGCGGCGGCCCGTGGTTCCCTTCGTTTTTCCCTTGGCCACACATCCACTGCCGCGGATGTCGAGGCAGTGGCTAGCGAGATCGGTGGAGTCGTCCTGCGCGCACGGCAGGCCGGTCTCGCCGGAATGCGCAAGCAGACCCAGAAGCAAGAGGTGTAAGGCAATGCGGGTTTTGGCCGCGATGAGCGGAGGAGTGGACTCGGCGGTCGCCGCGGCGCGCGCGGTGGACGCCGGGCATGACGTCGTCGGCGTGCACCTGGCGCTGTCGGCCAAACCGGGAACGTTGCGGACCGGCTCGCGCGGGTGCTGCACGATCGAAGATTCGCACGATGCTCGGCGAGCTGCGGATATTCTCGGCATTCCTTTCTACATTTGGGATTTCGCTGAGCGCTTCACCGAGGAGGTCGTCGAGACCTTTGTCGGTGAATACGCTGCCGGACGCACTCCTAACCCATGCGTGACCTGCAACGAGAAGATCAAGTTCGAGGCTCTTCTCGAGAAGGCGATGGCGCTCGGGTTCGACGCTGTCGCTACCGGCCACTACGCGCGTCTTTCTGTCGTCGACGGCGTGCCTGAGTTGCGTCGTAGCGCGGACAGCGGCAAGGACCAGTCCTACGTGCTCGCCTCCCTCACAGCTGAACAGCTCAGCCACGCCATGTTTCCTCTCGGCGATTCCTGGAAGTCAGATGTCCGGGCCGAGGCGGAGCGGCGTGGCCTGTCCGTTGCCAACAAGCCCGACAGCCACGACATCTGCTTCATCCCGGACGGTGACACCAAGAAGTTCCTCGAGAACCGTCTGGGTCAGCGTCCCGGTGAGCTCGTCGACGCGGAGACGGGTGCGGTCCTCGGCCGGCACACCGGAGTGCACGGATTCACCATCGGTCAGCGCAAGGGCCTCGGGATCGATGCTCCGGCGCCGGACGGCCGCCCGCGGTACGTCCTGTCGCTCGAGCCGGTGTCCGGCTCCGTCAAGGTCGGCCCGGTAGCCGAGCTCGGCGTTGATGTGATCGAGGCCGATCGGGCGATTTGGCCTAGCGGCAGGCCGCTGACCGAACCGACCGAGTGCGTGGTTCAGGTCCGGGCCCACGGAGGCATCGTCGACGCGGTCGCCGACGTGGATTCCGACACCATGACAGTGCACCTGCGTGAGCCGCTGCGCGGAGTCGCTCCGGGCCAGGTCGTCGTTCTCTACCGGCCGGACTCCGAAGACGGTGATCTCGTTTTGGGCAGCGCGAAGATCTCGGGTACGCGCTGATCACCCATCACTTCCGCGCTTTCTTCCGGCTTCGGTTGCCTCGACGTCGATCCGGCTGGATCGACGGTGGTGTCGTCGAATGCACCTGCCCCGCCGGCGTCGCGACGTTCACGGTGCCGTCCGAGCTGACTTCGTAGTCCCAGCCGGGCTGCCTCTTCAGGTTGCGATGTCGTGAGCAGTAGGTGACGGGCTGATCCGGCGTCCCTTCGGGGCCGCCCTCGGGACGCGTCGCTTCGACCCCGCAATTCTGTGCGGGACGTGTGCATCCCGGCTGCCGGCATTCCTGGTCCCGGACCCGGATGAACTCGTCCTGGTGGAGGGGATAGCGCGTCGGCGAGAGTTCGAGTGCCTGGCCGGTACGCGGGTCGGTGAGAACCCGTCGCAGTGCCGTGTCGGGCCCGCCGATGATGTGGCGGGCCACCGCGGCGGCGATAGGCCCGCGACCGGCCAACGCCGCCGGCGTTTCGCTGATGCCGAGGTAGGTGTCCAGGTCGATGTGCAGGAAGACCTCGGTGCGCTCGCTCGGACCGCCTGTGCCGCTGAGCAGCAAATCCATGGCCACATCCGCGCGGAGCTGATCGAGGGTGCGCGCCTCCTCCGGAGTCTTTAACGCCCGAGCGGCCCGATCGATGCGGGCATAGGCGGCGGTCGCCTTCTCGGTGGGTGCGTTGTTGACCGAAAGGTGGGTCACGCCGGTGTCCTGGTGATGCAGCACGAATCGCCGCTCGACCAGTTTCTGCTCGGTGCGGAGCGCGGCCCCTTCCGGATCGGCTTGCGCGGCCGCGTAGGTCGCTGCGCGGCGAACCTGCGTGGCGTTCCTTCCCTGCACTCGGTCTTCGAGCGTCGCGTCGACGGCGCCTACGTGTTCTTGGGACAGCCAGGCCGTCGCGTCGGTGACCTTCATGGCGCGGTACAGGTCGAGTCTGCCGTCGTCCATGAGGTTCAACATGCGGGGGAGCCGGACGATCAGTGCGCTGGCCGCGGAAACGATGGCTCTGGCGCGGTGTTCCGTTATGGACAGGGCGAGTGCTACTTCCGAAGCCGCGCTGGGCGCCCGTCTCCGCCGCACGCTCAAATTTGCGATCGCTCTCAGCTGAACAGCTTGCAGCTTGGAGATCTCCGCGTCGGTGTCGCGGATGAGGTCGACGACTTGGTCGTCTTTCATACGCTGCAACGATTCCGGATCACATCGGACCGATCGCAGCATCATGGGGAGTCTGTCGTCACTGCCCGAGGGGTCGGTTGCAGGGACGAGCTTGTGGACTGGTTGTGAAGGTGCCATGAGTCCGACCGTACGACGGCTCGCAACGAAAGTCATCGAGATTCGCGGGAAAGGGTGGTGAAAGGGCGCGAACGGTCCGTTCGCGCCGTTCGCGGCTTGACGTAATAAGATTCATTCGGAATCGTCGCGTGCGTGGGCGTCCGTGTCTGGGCGTACACGAGGCGAATTGAGCGGTTGAGAGTCCGAAGTGGACTGAATCGAGGTTGGTGGGTGGGTTTAGAGCTTGAGTTTGAATCCCGTGTGGCTCGGTGTGAAACCAAGGCGCTCGTAGAAGCGATGTGCGTCGGTTCTGGAGGTATCCGACGTGAGCTGCACGAGTGCGCACTCGCGACGCCGTGACTCGGTGATCGCCCAATGCACGAGGTCGGCGCCGAGTCCGGAGCCGCGGTGGTCGGCGTGGATCCGTACGGCCTCGATCTGACCGCGAAGCGCCCCTCGCCGGGCCAGTCCGGGAATGATCGTCAGTTGCAGTGTCCCGACCGGTTGGTCGTTGTGCGTGACGACGACCAGCAATTGGTTGGGGTCCTTGACGATTTCATCGAAGGCACGCAGGTAGGGATCGAGGTCGGTGGGATCGTCTCGGGTAGCACCTAACTGGTCGTCCGCCAGCATGCGCACGATCGCACCGATGTCCTCACGTCTTGCTTTGCGGATCACGTATTCGGTCACGGCGCCAGTATCACAGCGCGCGGGTGAACCCGTCATAGCTGTGCTCGAAACCGAAGCGTGCGTAGAACTCTCGTAGATCGCCCCGGGTGAGGCCGGAATCCAGATGGACGCGCGTGCAGCTTCGTCGGCGGGCCTCGTTGATGCCCCAGGACAGAAGTGCGCTCGTCACGCCGCGCCGGGAAGCGCGGATGCCCTCGAGCAGGCCGCGGGCTGCTCCGTCCCACGAGAGCCCTCGAAGGACCGTCAGCTGGGCGGTGCCGACGATGCCGTTGTCGTCCTCGGCCACGACCAGTGTGACATGAGGGGTGTTCATGAGCTCACGGAGTGTGGCTGTCAGCTGCTCGCCCGGTGTACCGAACAGGCGCACGAGCGCCTCGATGTCCGTGGTGCGGGCGCGTCTGATGACATCCATTTCACCCAGTATGCAGGACACCAGGCGACAGCTGACGCTGTTACGAGGCAGCTACTCCCGGTGCTGCCCTACGCGATCATCAAGCCACCGTGTAGTGCCGAACGCCGTCGACGATCTGCGTGTTCAGTTTTCCTTGCGATGCCAGCAGGTCGAGGTGAGCCGCTGTTTCCAGCACCGCGAGCATCTGGTTGAACGAGTCCATTTCGGACAGCTTGCGGTTCCGGCGGGTCCAGCCGACCCGGTGTGCGGCTTCGTTGGCGGTCGTGGCTCCGGCGGCGATCTGCGAGCCCATCGTCTCGAGGCGCTGCCGATGATGTTCCAGCAGTTCGTCGACTCGTGTGTGCACACTGTCGGACACAGGGCCATGCGAGGGAAGCAGCCGGCGGTCCGGCATCGCGCGAACCAAGCGGAGGGATTCGATGAAGTCGTTGAGCGGCAACTCGGCGGGTACGGGCTGAAACCCGATCGAGGGCGTGATGTGCGGTAGCACGTGGTCGCCGGAGAACAACAGTTCGGCGGTGTCGTCGATGAAGACCACGTGCCCGGCCGTGTGTCCGGGAGTGGCGACGACGTCGAAGTCGCGACCGGGCAGGATCGGCCGGCGGCCCGGTGTCAGCCATTCGTCGGGCGCTTCCCAGAGATCGGCTTCCGTGTGGCGCCGGTCGGTGCCGAATTCCCGGGCGAGCGCTTCGACGACTTCGCCTGCCCCGGCCTGGAACAAGAGGTCGACCTGGGCCTCCATGGGCAGGCGGTCGGGATTGCCCGATGCCTTGAGCGAGGGCTCCTCGTCCTGGCCGAGGGCGATCTTCGAGCCGAACTCACGGCGGAGGACCACCGCCTGCGAATAGTGGTCCCGGTGCACGTGGGTCACCAGGAATTCGCTTACGTCACCGAGTTCCGCGCCGATGCCGCCGAGGGCGTCCGCAAGCTGTTGCCGGGCCACGGTCAGCGCCCAGCCCGAGTCGACCAGGACCAGCTTCTCGCCATCGGTGACCGCGTAGACGTTGACCGCGCGCAGACCGTCGTTCGGCAGCGGCAGGGGGATCCGGTAGACACCGGCCGAGACCTCGTAGATCCCGGGCTCGGTCCAGTTCCTGTCGCTGTTTTCCGGCAACGGTTCCACGGTGACCTCCCGTCCCGGCGAGACTGCGGTGTCCCGGCCTTTCTTCACATTGAGCCGTGCCGGGCCCGCTGTCCACCTGGAGAAGATGAGACACCGGTCACTCGATCAGTCGGTGTCTTGCTTCAGTGCGGTGTCGATCGTGAGGGCCGCGGCGACGACCATGCTGGCCAGCGGATCCGGCAGCGGGTGGGGGATCTCCACGACATAGTTGTCGGCTGTCGTGAAGGCGGCCTTGATGAATCCGCCCCACGTCTTGGTCACCCGGGCGACTTCGGTGCCGGCGTGGTCGCGGATCGAGAAGTTCCAGGCTCGCCAGTTTTCGGCGAAGATTCCGCCGACGGAGCGGCCGTCCACGACGAAGCCGAACCGGATCTTCCCGAAGACGTTCTCCTGGACGATCTCGCCGATCGGGGTCTCGTCGGCCCGCGTGACCAGGAAGCGTGACTTGAACACCTTCGCGGGGCGGGTCACCTTCAGCACGGTGCTGTGGTTGGCGTCGCGGACCTCGAACTTGTGGGTCAGGAACTGGTCGTACTTGGTCAGGAGCCGGATGGCCTTCTTCAGCGTGCTCTGGCCGACTTCGACGACGCCGCCGAGGCGGTTGCCTTGCTGGTCGAAGACGCCGAACTCGTTGGCCATCTCGATCAGCTTGGCGCGCTGGTTGACCACCAGCACCGGCTCGGTGAACAGGGTCCCGCCGCCGTTGTGCGCCGCGCCGCGGCCGCGTGTCGCGCGGGCGACCTGGTTCTGGATCCGACCGGGGTCGTGGCCGCGTTCGATGTCCAGCTCGATCGGCGTCGAGTCGCTCGGTGGTGGGGGCGCCTGGTGAGCGGGCCGGGTGTTGGCGGTCCAGGCCCGGCCGTCCCACCATCGGTGCAGACGGGGGTCCCGCGCGTCGGGGTACCAGCCCGGCTGCGGTGGCGTACTCGTCATGGCCGGTCAGCCTATCCGCGCGGACCCGCTTGTGGCGGCGGTAAACGGAAATGCGGCGAATGTCCGCATCGACGACGGCGGGCGAGGTGGCCCGGTCGGTGTCGTCGGCTGGTGGTCGACCAGAATGAGCGGTCGTGAGTGAGCGACTTTGGCCCCTGGGTGCCGCGACAGCGATCGGTTCGATGCCTGGTACCGATCCCGCGGAAGCGGCGGCGGTCGTGTTCGGTGAGCTGCCCGACTTCCCGCACCTACCCGAGCTGCCGGCCCGCGGTGTCGGGGCGGACATGCTGGGCCGAACCGCTGCGCTGCTGGTCGACCTGGCCGTCGACGTCGTCCCGAGCGGCTATCGCGTCGCGCCCCGGCCTGGTCACGAGCATCGTCGTGCGGTCGACCTGCTTCGCTGGGATCTCGACGCGGTCCAGGAGGTGCGCGAGAAGACCGGGGCCACTCCGCCGGTCTTCAAGGTCCAGCTTGCCGGGCCGTGGACGCTCGGTGCCGGGATCGAGCTGCCCAGGGGCCACCGGGTGCTCACCGATCACGGTGCCTTACGAGATTTCACGTCGTCCCTGCTGGACGGACTCGCAGTTCACGTCGCGGAGGTGCAGGCCAGGACGGGAGCGCCGGTGGTCGTCCAGTTCGACGAGCCGTCGTTGCCGACGGTGCTCGCCGGCGGGCTGTCGACGCCGTCCGGCTATGGGAACGTCTCCGCGGTGCCGGAGCCCGAGGCCCGTGACCTGCTCGCCACCGTGATCGAGGGCGCCCGGCGGATCACCGGCCGGCCGGTGATCCTGCACTGTTGCGCCGGCAAGCCGCCGCTCGGTCTGCTGCGCGAAGCCGGCGCGGACGCGCTGGCCTTCGACCTGAACGCGCTCGATGGTGCGTCCGCCGCGTTCCTGGACGAGATCGGCGAGGTCTGGGACGGCGGGGCGACGCTGTTCATGGGAGCGGTCCCCACCACGGCACCTTCGTCTCCGATCAGCCTCAAAGACGTCGGCGAGCCCGCGTTCCGGCTGGCCGACCGGCTCGGCTTCAACCGCAGCGTCCTCGCGGAACGCGCCGTTCCCACCCCCGCCTGCGGTCTCGCCGGTGCGACGCCGGACTGGATGCGCCGGACCCTCGCGCTCACGCGTGATCTCGGCAAGGCCTTCGTGGAGCCGCCGGAGGGCTGGTGACGGATTCCGCTGACGTCCGCTTCGCCCGGCCAGTAGCGTGGCGGGGGTAGCCGACCTGACGAGGACCGTCCGCAACCATGCGCCTGTTTCGCCGCAAGAACGCCGTCGCCGACCCGCCCGACCCCCGTACCGCGTGGCCCGAGCAGCACGTGCCCGAGGACCCGGCTGCCGCCGCGGAGGCGTTCTGGGAGGGGTGGTTCGAGCTGCTCCCGCTGGTCAGCGCCGCTCTCGGCGAGGGTGAGCCGCACCGCGTGGAGCACGAGCTCTGCCAGCTGGTCGAGGCGCTGCACCCGCGGCTGCACTTCTCGCTCGAGCGTGGTCGTCAGGCGATCTACGCCCTGGTCGTGACCGGTCAGGAGGATCCGGAGATCCGGCCGTTCACCGACGCGTGGCGGGCCGCCGGGCCGCCGGACGACGCGATCTGGGAATACCACGATTCGGTTCCGCCGGTGCCCGATCCGACCGAGGTCACGGTCAACCTCGGCGAGCGCCGGATCGCGCTGGCCGATGTCCGGGTCGTCGCGCAGGTGGACGAGAGCGAGCGCGTCGTCGACGTCGCCGTCTACCACCCGGGGTTCTCCGACCTCGACGACGTCACCCGGCGGACCATGACCTTCCTGCCCCTCGACGCCACATTGGGTGAACGTCTCGCCGCCGAACGACTACGGCGCGTCGAGACCGCGGAGGTCGAGCCGGCCGGTGCGATCACCCTTCTGGAGCTCCGTGAACTGGTCCGCGGGCTGGCCAGCGGGCCCGGCGAAAATGTCGGTACCCCCGGCTAGGCTCACCATCCGTGAGCAGCACCGAACTCCCCCAGGACCAGATCGCGGCGGTCGACGCTCCGGTCGCCGCCGAGGACGTCACCGACGTCCCGGCCGACGTGCGTGAGCGGCACAGCGCCCTTGCCGAGGAACTGCGGAACCACCAGTTCCGCTACTACGTCCTGGACTCGCCGATCATCTCCGACGGGCAGTTCGACGAGCTCCTGGGCGAGCTCCAGCAGCTCGAGGAAGCGCACCCGGCGCTGGTCACGCCCGAGTCGCCGAGCCAGCGGGTCGGAGGCACTTTCTCGACCGAATTCACCGCGTACGACCACCTCGAACGCATGCTCAGCCTGGACAACGTGTTCGACCGGGACGAGTTCCTCGCCTGGGTGGAGCGCGTCGAGAAGGAGGTCGGGCGCACCGAGTTCCTCGCCGAGCTGAAGATCGACGGCTTGGCGATCAACCTCTTGTACGAAAACGGCCACCTCACCCGCGCGCTCACCCGGGGTGACGGCCGGACCGGCGAGGACGTCACGCTCAACGTCCGCACGCTCGACCAGGTACCGGAGACGCTGACCGGCTCCGACCAGTTCCCGGTGCCCGCGCTCGTCGAGGTGCGCGGCGAGGTCTACTTCCGCGTCGAGGACTTCCTCGAGCTGAACGCGAAGATGGTCGAAGCGGGGAAGCCGCCGTACGCGAATCCGCGCAACACCGCGGCCGGCTCGCTGCGGCAGAAGGACCCCAAGATCACCCGGGAGCGGCGGCTGCGGCTGATCTGCCACGGGCTCGGCAAGCGCGAGGGCTTCGAGCCGCAGCGCCAGTCGGAGGCGTACGACGCGCTGGCGGCGTGGGGGCTGCCGGTGTCTCCGCACAGCAAGGTCCTGTCGACGGCCGAGGAGCTCACCGAGCACATCGTCTACTGGGGCGAGCACCGGCACGACGCCGAGCACGAGATCGACGGCGTCGTCATCAAAGTCGACCAGGTGACGTTGCAGCGGCGGCTGGGCACGACGTCGCGCGCGCCGCGCTGGGCGATCGCCTACAAGTACCCGCCGGAAGAGGCCATCACCACGCTGCTGGACATCCAGGTCGGCGTCGGGCGCACCGGGCGGGTGACGCCGTTCGCGGTCACCGAGCCGGTCAAGGTCGCCGGGTCGACCGTGGCCCGGGCCACGCTTCACAACGCCGAAGAGGTCAAGCGCAAGGGCGTGCTGATCGGCGACCGGATCGTCATCCGGAAGGCCGGCGACGTCATCCCCGAGGTCCTCGGGCCGGTGGTGGACGCGCGCACGGGCGACGAGCGCGAGTTCGTCATGCCCACCCACTGCCCCGAATGCGGTACCGAGCTCGCCTATCAGAAGGAAGGCGACAAGGACATCCGCTGCCCGAACACGCGGTTCTGTCCCGCGCAGCTGCGGGAGCGGCTCTTCCACCTGGCCGGGCGCGGCGCGTTCGACATCGAGGTCCTCGGGTACGAGGCGGCGGTCGCGCTGCTCGACGCGCGCGTGGTCGCCGACGAAGGCGATGTCTTCGATTTGAACGAAGAGAGCCTCGCCGAGGTGGAGCTGTTCCGCACGAAGGCCGGCGATTTGTCGGCAAACGCGCGAAAGCTGATCGCCAACCTCGACGCGGCGAAGGACCGGCCGCTGTGGAAGGTGCTCGTCGCGTTGTCGATCCGGCACGTCGGGCCGACCGCGGCGCAGGCGCTGGCCCGCGAGTTCGGCTCGATCGAGCGGATCGAGCATGCCACCGAAGAAGAGCTCGCCGACGTCGACGGCGTGGGCCCGACCATCGCCCGCGCGACGCGGGAGTGGTTCGAGGTGGGCTGGCACTGCGAGATCGTCGAAAAATGGCGACGCGCCGGCGTGCGGATGGAAGAGGAGCGCGACGAGTCGATCCCGCGCAACCTCGAAGGGCTGTCGATCGTGGTGACGGGCTCGCTCGACGGCTTCTCCCGCGACGAAGCCAAAGAGGTCATCATGGCGCGTGGTGGCAAGGCCGCCGGGTCGGTTTCGAAGAAGACCGCGTTCGTCGTCGTCGGCGATGCGCCTGGTTCGAAATACGACAAGGCCGTGCAGCTCAAGGTGCCGGTGCTCGACGAAGCCGGCTTCCGCGTCCTTCTGGAGCGGGGGCCCGAAGCGGCGCAGGAGATGGCGCTGCCGGCCGGCGACGAGACCGAGGAGACCGACGAGTCCGGGGAGACGGATGGGTGACGTCGAGATCCGGCCGCCGCGGCCCGGGGAGTACGCCGCGGCGGGGGAGGTCACGGTGCTGGCGTACGACGTCGATGGTCACCTGGGCGGTGACGTCGGGTACGACGCCGTGTTGCGTGACGTGGCGCGGCGGGCCGAGCAGGCCGAGGTTCTCGTCGCCGTCGATGGCGTGGGGGAGGTGCTCGGGACCGTGACCGTCGTGGTGCCGGGATCGGGATTCGCCGAAATTTCACGTCCCGGCGAGCTGGAGTTCCGGATGCTGGCGGTGGCGCCGTCGGCACGGGGACGGGGCATCGGCGAGGCGTTGACCAGGGCCGTGCTCGACCGCGCTCGGGCGCTGGGCGTTCCGCGGGTCGTGCTGAGCAGCCTCGAGGGCATGTGCAGCGCGCATCGGCTCTACGAGCGGCTCGGGTTCGCGCGCCTGCCGGAGCGGGACTGGCGGCCGTTTCCGCACATCAGCCTGATCGCCTACCAAATCGACGTCTGACCTGGGGCTGGTCGAAAAAGGGACGAGCCGGTGCGGGCTCGTCCCCTGATCGATCCGCTCCGCGGGTCAGCCGTCGAGGACGACCGCGACGATGCCCGCGAGGTGGGCGAGCCGGGCGACTTCGGCAGCGCGGAAGGCGGGGCCGCCCGGGCGGGCGACCAGCAGCGCCTTGCCCGGCTTGCCTAGCGGCGTGGCGGCCAGCTCGGTGCCGAGCTCCTTCCACGTCTCCGGGATCCAGGCCTCTTCGCCGTCGAGGACCGTCGCGCGCTCCAGCGGGAGCCACGGCAGGTCGGTGATCGGCGTCTCCGGGGCGGCGCTCGACGACGCCAGCCGGACCGCGCCGGTTTCGGCGTGCTCGACGATCATCGCCCAGCCCGCGCGCACGATGCGGGGCACGCCCTCGGCCAGGATGTCCAGCCCCGACTTCGGCTGCGCGGCGATCTCTTCGACCAGTTCGAGCTCACGATGGGTGTCCAGGACACCCGCGTAGGGCCGGACCGCGTCCACCTCGACGCCTTCGACACTTTCCGCCGCCGTGATCAGCGCGTCGGGCAACCGGCCCGACGGGAGCTCGACGACCAAGTCGTCCACGGCCACTCCGGTGCCGCGCTCGACGACGTCCACGCTGAGGATGTCGGCGCCTACCGTGCCGAGCGCCGTGGCGACCGCGCCGAGGGTCCCGGGGCTGTCCGGAAGGAGGACCCGGATCAGGAACGACACCACGCGCCCCTCTCGCCTATGGCGTCCCAGCCTTGCCGTGGGACGCTCGATGCCGGTCGCCGATTGTGACAGACCCGCCCGGCTCGCGGGACCTGCTGTCCGGCGGGCGGGACGCGAGCGTCGCCGGACGGCACCCGGCCTGCGCCGGGCGTAACCCAGTCGAGTCCGCCCACGCCGTCACCATAGACTTGCAGCTTCCGAGACAACCCGCACAGCACAACCCGGGAGTCACCCGCGTGCCCAACATTTCCCGAGACGAGGTCGCGCACCTCGCGAAGCTGGCCAGGCTGGCCGTGACCGACGACGAGATCGACGTCTTCGCCGGCCAGCTCGACCAGATCCTGGACTCGGTGGCCAAGGTGAGCGAGGTCGCCGCCGCCGATGTGCCGCCGACGTCGCACGCCGTGCCGCTGACGAACGTCTTCCGGCAGGACGTCGTCCGTCCCGGGCTCACGCAGCAGCAGGCGCTGGCCGGTGCGCCGGCCGCCGAGGACGGGCGTTTCCGGGTGCCGCGGATTCTGGGGGAAGAGCAGTGACCGAGCTCATCAAGCTGACCGCCGCGGAGCTGGCGGAGAAGATCCACACGCGCGAGGTGTCCGCGGTCGAGGTCACGCAGGCCCACCTGGACCGGATCGCCGAGGTCGACGACCACGTCCACGCGTTCCTGCACGTCGACACCGACGGTGCGCTGGCCGCGGCCAAGGCCGTCGACGAGGGCATCGCCGGGGGCAACGCGCCCGCGTCGGCGCTGGCCGGCGTGCCGCTCGCGCTGAAGGACGTCCTCACCACCGAGGGCCTCCCGACCACCTGTGGTTCGAAAACGCTCGAAGGCTGGATCCCGCCGTACGACGCGACCGTGACGCGCAAGCTGCGCGAGGCCGGCGTCGTCATCCTCGGCAAGACCAACATGGACGAGTTCGCCATGGGGTCGTCGACGGAGAACTCGGCTTACGGCCCGACGCACAACCCGTGGGACCACGCCCGCATCCCGGGCGGGTCGGGCGGTGGCTCGTCGGCGTCGATCGCGGCCTTCGAAGCGGCCATCGCGATCGGCACCGACACGGGTGGCTCGATCCGGCAGCCGGGGTCCGTGACCGGCACCGTCGGGGTCAAGCCGACCTACGGCGGCGTGTCGCGCTACGGCCTGGTCGCTTTTTCGTCATCGCTCGACCAGGCCGGGCCCTGCGCGCGGACGGTGCTCGACGCCGCCCTGCTGCACGAGGTCATCGCCGGGCACGACCCGCTGGACGCGACCTCCATCGACGCGCCGGTGCCGCCGGTCGTCGCCGCGGCCCGGCAGGGCATGACCGGTGACCTCAAGGGCGTCAAGGTCGGCGTCGTGAAGGAGTTCGGTGGCGAGGGCTACCAGCCAGGCGTCGAGCGGTCGTTCCAGGCTGCGGTCGAACAGTTGCGGGCGCTGGGAGCCGAGGTCGTCGAGGTCTCTTGTCCGCATTTCGTCTACGCGCTGCCCGCTTACTACCTGATCGCGCCGAGCGAGTGCTCGTCGAACCTCGCGCGGTTCGACGCCATGCGCTACGGCCTGCGCGTCGCCGACGACGGCACGCACAGCGCCGAAGAGGTCATGTCGCTCACCCGCGAGAAGGGCTTCGGCGCCGAGGTCAAGCGGCGGATCATGCTGGGCACTTACGCGTTGTCGTCCGGCTACTACGACGCCTACTACGGTTCGGCCCAGAAGGTGCGCACGCTGATCACGCGTGACTTCGCGGCCGCCTTCGAAAAGGTCGATGTCCTCGTTTCGCCCACGACGCCGACCACGGCGTTCAAGATCGGCGAGCGCGTGGACGACCCGATGGCGATGTACCTCGCCGACCTGTGCACGATCCCGTCGAACCTCGCCGGCAACGCCGCGATGAGTGTGCCGAGCGGGCTGTCCGACGAGGACGGCCTGCCGGTCGGCCTGCAGATCATGGCCCCGGCGCTCGCCGATGACCGGCTCTACCGGGTCGGCGCCGCCTACGAGGCCGCTCGCGACGCCGCCGCCGGCGGGGCGCTCATCCACAAGGTCCCGGAGCTGGGAGGAACCAAGTGACTGCCGTGGCCGAGCTGATGGACTACGCCGACGTCATCGAACGCTTCAACCCCGTGCTCGGGCTCGAAGTGCACGTCGAGCTCAACACGAACACGAAGATGTTCTGCGGCTGCGCCAACGAGTTCGGCGGCGAGCCGAACACGAAGGTGTGCCCGACCTGCCTGGGCCTGCCCGGCGCGCTGCCGGTCGTCAACGGCAAGGCCGTCGAGGGCGCGATCCGGATCGGTCTCGCGCTGAACTGCGAGATCGCCGAGTGGTGCCGGTTCGCCCGGAAGAACTACTTCTACCCGGACATGCCGAAGAACTTCCAGACGTCGCAGTACGACGAGCCGATCGCCTTCAACGGCTACCTCGACGTCACGCTCGACGACGGCGAGGTCGTGCGCGTGGAGATCGAGCGCGCGCACATGGAGGAGGACACCGGCAAGTCGCTGCACGTCGGCGGGGCCACCGGTCGCATCCACGGTGCCGAGCACTCGCTGCTCGACTACAACCGGGCCGGCGTTCCGCTGATCGAAATCGTGACGAAGCCGATCGAGGGCACCGGCGAGCGGGCTCCCGAGGTCGCGCGGGCGTACGTGAGCGCGTTGCGTGAC
Organism: Amycolatopsis sp. FBCC-B4732; assembly: GCF_023008405.1. Classification (NCBI taxonomy): domain Bacteria; kingdom Bacillati; phylum Actinomycetota; class Actinomycetes; order Pseudonocardiales; family Pseudonocardiaceae; genus Amycolatopsis; species Amycolatopsis sp. FBCC-B4732. The sequence goes on along the minus strand of NZ_CP095376.1, from coordinate 6,434,228 downwards.
CTGCTTCGCGCGCTCGACGTGTCGGACGTCCGCATGGACCAGGGCTCGCTGCGGTGCGACGCGAACGTTTCGCTCATGGCGAAGGACGCGACCGAGTTCGGTACGCGCACCGAGACGAAGAACGTCAACTCGCTGCGGAGCGTCGAAAGGGCCGTTCGCTACGAGATGACCCGGCAGGCGGCCATCCTCGCCGAGGGCGGTTCGATCAAGCAGGAGACGCGGCACTTCCAGGAAGCCGACGGCACGACGTCGGCGGGCCGGACGAAGGAGACCGCGGAGGACTACCGGTACTTCCCGGAGCCCGACCTGGTCCCGATCGCGCCGTCGCGCGAGTGGGTCGAGGAGCTGCGCGGCACGCTGCCGGAGATGCCCTCGGAGCGGCGGAAGCGGATCCAGCAGGAATGGTCACTTTCCGACGAAGCCCTGCGTGACCTGCTGAACGTCGGCGCGGTCGACCTCGTCGCGGCCACCGTCGAGGCCGGTACGTCGCCGGACGAGGCGCGCGGCTGGTGGGTCAACACGCTGGCGCAGGAGGCGAACAGCCGCGAGGTCGAGCTGGCCGACCTGCCGATCACGCCGAAGCAGCTGGCAGAGGTCATCGGGCTGGTTTCGTCCGGTGAACTGACGAACAAGCTCGCCAAGGAGGTCGTCCAGGGCGTGCTCGCCGGTGAGGGCGAGCCGCGTGAGGTCGTCGAGAAGCGCGGGCTGAAGGTCGTTTCGGACGACTCGGCCCTGCTCGCGGCGATCGACGAGGCCCTGGCGGCGCAGCCGGACGTCGCCGAGAAGATCCGCGGCGGCAAGGTCGCCGCGGCCGGCGCGATCGTCGGTGCGGTCATGAAGGCGACCAAGGGGCAGGCCGACGCGAAGCGGGTCCGGGAACTGATCATCGAGCGCGTCGGCTCCTGACCGTTTCATGACATCGACGTTTTCCGTCAAAAGCGTCACCTGGCGCGAGTGGCTCGGCCTGGCGGCCGGGCTGCTCGCGCTGGGGTCGACGTTCCTGCCGTGGACCACGCTGGACACCAACAAGCCGGACATCGAGGCCGTGCTGGCGCAGCTGCCGCACAGCGACGTCGTCCGGAACGCGTGGAACTCGAGCTTCTTCGCCTGGTGCCCGCCGCTGCCGTTGCTGCTGGCCGGGCTGGTCGTGGTCGTTTTCGGACGAATCCGGAAAGTGCGGGTCGGCGGCCTGCCGCACCTGTGGCTGGTGGTCGCCGCGGCGTCGCTGCTGCTGATGGTGCTCGGCTGGTTCACGCTCGACTGGGAGTTCGACGCCGACCAGCGGGGCATCTTCGACGTCGCCGGGATCGCGATCGAACCCGGCTTCGGGCGGTTCCTCGGGCTGTTCGCGGCGCTCGTTTCGGTCGTTGTCGCTTTCTTGGACATCCGCGCGGTGCGCGCCGAGAGCCGGCAGCCGCGGAAGCGTGAACCCAAGAGCAAGTCTCGCTGACCGACGGCGCCGGAGTGGGTCGGCGCTCGGTGGAACCGTCCCGGGGCTCCGCGATGGAAGCCCCGGTAAGTGGCTGGGCCTCGGCGCTGACGGTGTGAAGCCTTAGTGGCGTTGAAGTCGTGCTGTCAGCGGCGGCCGTCAGAGCTGTCGTCCGTTCCGGTTGACCACCCTGCGTGACAACGTTGACATCCTGGTCGGCCGTTGCGTGAGAAAGCGCTTTCTGGAACGGTCGGCAGGAGCGGCCCGGCCGGGCGGGGACGGCCCGCTGGGAGGCGTGTCACCGAGGAGGGAGACCTGGGTTGACTCACGGAAAGCGCTTACGGGTCGCCGTTGTCGGCGCCGGGGGAATCGCGGACAGCCATCGGAGCGCCTTCCAGGCGCACCGCGACGACGTCGAGATCGTGGCAGCCGCCGATGTCGATGAAGCCCGGGCCGTCGCGTTCTGTGCCGCGGCCGGCGACGCCAAGCCCTACGGCGATCTCGACACCCTGCTCGCCGAGCAGGAGCCCGATCTCGTCTCGATCTGCACGCCGCCCGGGCTGCACGTCGAGCAGACCGTGAAAGCCCTTGCCGGCGGCGCCTGGGTCTGGTGTGAGAAGCCGCCGTGCCGGTCGCTCGCCGAGTACGACGAGATGGCCGCCGCCGAACGGGACGGCGGGCCTTACGTTTCGTTCGTTTACCAGCAACGGTCCGGATCGGGTGCCGCGCACTTCCGGAACCTGCTCGACGCGGGGGACCTCGGACGGCCGCTCGTCGCGCACTGCCAGACCACCTGGTACCGCGACGGCGCCTACTACGCGGTGCCGTGGCGCGGGCGCTGGGAATCCGAGGGCGGCGGGCCCGCCATGGGCCACGGCATCCACCAGATGGACCTCCTGCTCCACCTGCTCGGCGACTGGGCCGAGGTGCGCGCGATGACCGCACGGCTGGTGCACGACGTTGAGACCGAGGATGTCTCCACCGCACTCGCCCGGTTCGAGTCGGGGGCGCTCGCGACCGTCGTCAACAGCGTCCTTTCACCGGACGAGGTGAGCCGGATCAGGGTCGACTGCGAAAACGCCACCGTCGAGCTCACCCACCTCTACGGCCACAGCGGCAAAGACTGGCGCTACACGCCGGCCCCGCACGTTGCCGAAAAAGCGACGAAGCGCTGGACGCCGTCCGAGGACGTGGCCAGCTCGCACGCCGCCGCGTTCGCGCCCGTGCTCGCCGCCTACCGGGCCGGGCGGCGGCCGCCGTGCAGCGGGACTGACGGGCGGCGGGTGCTGGAGTTCGTCGCGGCTTTGTACAAGTCCGCGGCCACCGGGGCCGGGGTGCGGCGCGGGGAGATCGTCGCCGGTGATGCCTTCCACCGGTCCATGGCGGGAGCAAGGGCGTGAGCGCGGCGATCACCGTCACGCACCGGCACGGCGAGCGCGTGACCGTCGAGGCCGGCGGGGTCCAGCTGATGTCCTATGTGTACAAGCCCGACCCGGTGGCCTTCGAATCGCGCAAGCCCTACACCCACCCGCTGCGGACCCTCGGCGGCCGCGGCGTCAGCGGATACCGGCCCGCCGACCACCGGTGGCACAAGGGTCTGCAGATGACGTCCAGCCACCTGTCCGGGCAGAACTTCTGGGGCGGCCACACCTACGTTCCCGGCCATTGGTACCAGGACCTGCCCGACCGCATCGGCTCCATGCGGCACGACGACTTCGCCGCCTTCGCCGTCGGCCGCGACCGGCTCGGGTTCACCGAACGGCTCACCTGGGTCGCCAACGGCGGTGACGAGTGGGCGCGGGAGCGGCGCGAGCTCGTCGTCCACTCGGTCGAGCCGGACGAAGGGGCCTGGGCACTCGACTGGGGGATCGAGCTGACCAACATCCGCGACACCCCGCTCGAGTTCGGCAGCCCGACGACCGCCGGCCGTGAGCTGGCCGGGTACACCGGGCTGCACTGGCGGGGGCCGCGCGACTTCAGCGGTGGGCGAGTCCTCGGGCCCGGGGAGCTCGGCGGCGACGACATGATGGGCGCGCAGGCGCCGTGGCTGGCGTTCGTCGGCGAGCACGACGACGTCGACGCGCATTCGACGCTGGTCTTCGCGCATTCGCCGGAAAACGACCAGGCGATCCACGAGTCGCACTGGTTCGTCCGCTCTCAGGAGACGCCGATGGTCGCGTTCTCGTGGGCGTTTTTCGACGAGTTCGCGCTGGAGCCGGGGGAGAGCTTCACCTACCGCTACCGGATCGTCGTCGCGGATGGGGCGTGGGACCGCGATCGGGTGACTCACTACCTCGATCGGCACGGGTGGTCATGAACGCGTTCCCACTTCCAGGTGGAATCGGGGTCTCACACCTGCGCGCCTACGACTGGGCGGCGGAGGATGGGGTGTGCGGCGGGAGCCCGCACCTGCACCTCGCCTGCACCGAGGCGTACGTCGTCACGGGCGGGTGCGGGGCGGTCCAGACGTTGAGCGCCGGCGGCTACGACGAGACACCGCTGGAGCCCGGGGTGATCGCGTGGTTCGCGCCGGGAACCGTGCACCGGATGGTCCAGGAAGACGGGCTGCGCGTCACGGTGCTGATGCAGAACAGCGGGCTGCCCGAGGCGGGGGACGCGGTCTTCACCTTCCCGCCCGACGTGCTCGCCGATCCGGCCGCCTACGCCGGCGCGGCAGCGTTGCCGAAAACCGACCAGGCCGCTCGGCAACGCCGTGACCTGGCGATTCGCGGCTACCTGCCGTTGCGGGCGGCCCTGCGGGACGGCGACGCGGAGCCGCTGCGGGAGTTCCACCGGGCGGCCGTCGCGCTCGTTTCGCCGAAAATCGGCGACTGGGTTCCGCGCTGGCGGGCCGGGGCGTTGCGGGCCGCCGAGCTGACCGGGGCGCACCTGGAGGCGCTCGCCCGCGGCGACGGGAGCCACCTCGAGCAGTCCGGGGTCCGGGTCGCGGTCCCTTCGAACCCGGACGGCTACGGCATGTGCGGACGTCGCGCGGAATACGACATCGACCAGGAAGGCCGGCAGTGATGAACCAGCCCAGTATCGGAGTGCTGCTCAACGGGGTCACCGGCCGGATGGGCTACCGGCAGCACCTGCTCCGGTCGGTGTTGTCGATTCGCGACCAGGGCGGCGTCGCGCTGCCGGACGGCAGCCGCGTGCAGCTCGAGCCGATCCTCGCCGGCCGCAACGCCGCGAAGCTGAAGGACATCGCCGACCGGCACGGGCTGAGCGCGTGGACCACCGATCCGGACTCCGCGCTGGCCGACGTCGGCATCTACTTCGACGCGCAGCTGACGTCGGCGCGGGAGCCGTCGGTGCGGGCGGCGATCGCCGCGGGCAAGCACGTCTACGCCGAAAAGCCCCTTGCCGAAAAACTGACATCGGCGCTGGAGCTGGCCGGGCTCGCGCGGGACGCCGGGATCTGCCACGGCGTCGTGCACGACAAGCTGTTCCTGCCCGGGCTGCGGAAGCTGCGGCGGCTGGTCGACGGCGGGTTCTTCGGGCGGATCCTGTCGGTGCGCGGCGAGTTCGGCTACTGGGTGTTCGAGGGCGACTGGCAGGAGGCGCAGCGCCCGAGCTGGAACTACCGCGCCGAGGACGGCGGCGGGATCGTGCTCGACATGTTCTGCCACTGGAACTACGTCCTCGAGAACCTCTTCGGCCGCGTCGAGGCCGTGACCGCGAAAGCGACAACGCACATCCCGCGCAGGTGGGACGAGCAGGGCGACGCCTACGCGGCGACGGCCGACGACGCCGCGTACGGGATCTTCGAGCTGGAGTCCGGGGTCGTCGCGCAGATCAACTCGTCGTGGTCGACGCGGGTGTTCCGGGACGAGCTCGTCGAGTTCCAGGTCGACGGCACCGAGGGCAGTGCCGTCGCCGGGCTGCGGCGGTGCCGGGTGCAGCACCGGTCCGCGACGCCGAAGCCGGTGTGGAACCCCGACCTGCCGGCGACCGAGGCGTTCCGCGACCAGTGGCAGGAGGTCCCGGACAACACCGAGTTCGACAACGGCTTCAAGGCGCAGTGGGAGGAGTTCGTCCGGGACGTGGTCGCCGGGCGGCAACACCGCTACGACTTCTTCTCCGCGGCCCGCGGGCTCCAGCTCGCCGAAGCCGGGTTGACGTCGTCGGCGGAGGGACGGCGGGTGGCGCTGAAGTCGTTGAGCTGACGTCGTCGGCCGAGGGGCGGCGGGGCGGAGCTGAAGCCCTGGACCCGGCGAACCCGGGGCGCTTCGAGGACGCGGTGGAGGGAGGAGTTGCCGCCGGTGTGGTCGACCAGCACGCGGAAGCCCGCCTCGTGCAGGACGCTGCTCAGCGCGCGGACGCGCCGTGCGGCAGCCCGGACGGGTCACCGGACTCCGGCACGACGGACGCCGTGAAGCCATCCGGCTCGGCCGGCTCTCGCCATTCGGCGACCACGTCCGGCGGGACCCGGTGAAGCGGGCCGTCGTGCAGGTGCAGCCGGTCAGTCTTTGCCGTTGCCGCCGCCGGAGGTCGCCGGGGTGATCAGGACGACGCGGTCGTCGCTCGAGACCGGGGCGCCGCCGTCCTTGTTGACCGTGCCGGCCACCGCGAGCTGGGGGTTGATCATGCTCATCCCGGCGAGGCGCCCGTACGTCACCGGCGGTTTGCCGGTCTTGCCGTCGAGGCTGATCGTCGGCTTGCCGCTGACCGCTCCCTCCGGGGTCACCGGGAGGTTCTGCAGGTTGCCGGCCAGGGACGTGCCGACCGAGATCGAGCCGTTGGCGTCGACGAAGTCGGCGCAGCCCGCGACGCCCGGCTTGTCCGGCCACGTCCACGCCGGCGCCGTCAGCGGCTGCCCGGCCTGCAGCCGGTAGAGGGCGTCCTTGTCGGCGAGCCGGTCGGTGACCCAGACGCGGCCGCCGTCGGCCGAGGCGCACAGGCCGCCCGGGGCGTGCAGGCCGGTCGCCACGGTCAGGGCGCCGTTCGGGTTGCCCGCCGCGGCCTTGCCCGACGTGTCGATGCGCAGCACCTTCCCGGCGAGGGAGTTCGGGTCGGCGGCGGCGTTCGGGTTGCCCGCGTCGCCCGTCGCGACCAGCAGCGCGCCGCGGTTGTCGGTCGCGATAGCGCCGCGGTTGCCGGACGCGCCCTTCGGGATGCCGGTGAGCACCGGCTTCGCGGCCTGGCCCTTCGCGAAGCGCACGACGCGGTTGTCCGTCGCCGTGGTCACGTAAGCGAACACCAGCTGGTCTTCGACGTACGACGGCGAGAGCGCGAGCCCGGTCAGGCCGCCGTCGCCGGCCGCCTGGACGTCGAGCTTCGCGAAGTCCGTCGCGTCCTTGCCCGCGGTCGCGAGCTGCACGCGGCCGCTCTTGCGTTCGCCCGCGAGCGCGCTCGGCGTCGAGCCGTCGCCCGGCAGGCCGGCGACCGCCGCGACGGTGTCCAGGCACGTCGAGATGACCGACGGGTCGAAGTCCTTGCAGCCCTGGGGCGGCGGCACCGGCGTGGCGGACTGGCCGGGACGCGCCTGCTTGCCGTCGCCGCCGGAGTCCGCGCCGGGGCCCTGGACCTGGGGCGGCGATTCGGGGCTCGGGACGGGCGCGGGGCTGAACGACTGACCGGCCGCGGTGTCGTCGAACCGCGCGCAGCCGGCGGGCAGCAAGACGCCGCAGGCCAGGATCGCCAGCAGGGCCGACCGGTACCGAGTGCGCATGATCCCCCAGCCTAGGGGCCGCCGCGTGAACCATGGGTGAGTACTCCTGGATTACGTTGGGATCATGACGCTGACCGTGCTGGTGCCCGACGACGAGGGCATGTCCGTGCTCGCCGAGGTCCCGCGGGTCCTGCCCGTGCGCTACCAGTGGGGCGAGCCCGTGCCGCCGGAGGCCGCGAAGGCCGAAGTGCTGATCCCGGGCAAGCACCCGCCGGGCGAGGAGCTGTGGCGCACGCTGCCGAACCTCAAGCTGATCCAGCTGCTGTCCGCCGGGGCCGAGGACTGGGTCGGGAAGGTGCCCGACGGCGTCCTGCTCTCCACCTGCCGCGGCGCGCACGGCGGGAGCACCGCCGAGTGGGTCGTCGCGGTGCTGCTGTCGATGTACCGGAAGCTGGACGTCTTCGCGACGGCGCAGCGCGAAGGCCGCTGGGAGCGGCAGACGGCCGACACGCTGCAGGGCAAGCGCGTGCTCGTCATCGGCGCCGGCGACCTCGGACGGCACCTGCGGCGCCGGCTCGAGCCGTTCGACGCGCGGTGCACGATGGTCGGGATGACCGCGCGGGAGGGCGTGCACGGGGTGCACGAGCTGCCCGCGTTGCTCCCCATGCACGACGCCGTGGTGCTGATGGTGCCGCTGACCTCGCGCACCCGCGGGATGGTCGACGCGGAGTTCCTGGCCGAGATGCGCGACGGGGCCGTGCTGGTCAACGTCTCGCGCGGCGCCGTCGTGGACACCGGTGCCCTGGTCGCCGAATTGACCACGGGACGGCTGCGCGCCGCGCTCGACGTCACCGATCCCGAGCCGCCGCCGTCCGGGCACCCGCTGTGGACGGTGCCGGGGCTGCTGCTCACGCCGCACATCGGCGGGTCGGTGCGCGGGGTGCGGGGGCGGTCGTACGCGGTCGCGGCGGCGGAAATCGCCCGGTACGCCGGTGGCGAGCTGCCGGACAACCTCGTGCACGGCGAGTACTGAGCGCGGCGGCTCGCCAGGCCCCGGTGGATCCCCTACCCTTCGCGCGTGAGCAGTGGAGACGATTTTTCGCAGCAGCCCACCAGCCTCCTGTCCGGCGTCGAGGACGACGGGGGTGACGACACCCCGCGCCAGGGCGGGCTCGGTCTCGGCCTGCTGATCCTGCGGCTGGCGCTCGGCGTGACCATGGGCGCGCACGGCCTGCAGCACCTGTTCGGCCTGTTCGGCGGGCCGGGCATCGGCGGGTTCGCGCGGGTGCTGGAGACGTTCGGCTACCACAAGCAGACGACGCTGCTGTCGTGGATCACGGGCATCGCCGAGCTCGGCGGCGGGGTGCTGGTGGTCGTCGGGCTGTTCACGCCGCTCGCGGCGGCGGCGCTGCTCGGGGTGGCGGCGAACGCGGTGTACGCGAAGTTCCACGGCGGGTTCTTCGAGCAGCAGGGGCAGGGTTTCGAGTTCGAGCTGCTGCTGGGGGCGGCCGCGCTGAGCCTGCTGTTCACCGGGTCCGGGCCGATTTCGCTGGAGCGGAACACGCCGTGGCGGAAGCGGCCGCTGCCGCTGGGGCTGGTGTCGCTGCTGCTGGCCGCCGCGGCGGCCGTGGTGGTCATCGTCCTGACGCGGTAGGCGTCTCGGAACGCGTTCGTCCGTCTTCGGTGCCTTCGCGGCACGTGAGGGCGAGGTGAACGGTCACCGTGGTGTCGTTTTGCGCCACGACCGGAATTTCGAATGTCGAATCGCGGACCATGTGGTGCGGGCCGGACTTTCCGGCCCGCAAGCCGCCTGCGAACGGCCGTTGCCGCAGATCCGTGTCATCCGGTTTCGAGGCGCCGGACCAGATCGCGTCCACCCACAGTTCCTCTGGCCCCGTGGTTCGCCTGACGAGGACCCGGTGTACCAGGTCCTGTCGACGTCTCGGTTCCAGTTCGAACTCGGGACCGGCGAGTTCGTCACGCGCTGCTCGCTTGGCGCGTGGCTCGGCGAAGCGAATGCCACGATGGCCGCCTCAGCGGGTGAGGCGGCCATCGGCTGGACCTACTTGTTCACGTCGCGGACCGCGCCCGTGTCCGCCGACGTCGCCATCCGGGCGTACGCGCGCAACGCCGCCGTCACCGGGCGCTGGCGGTCCTTCGGCTGCCACGGCCGCTCGGACGCCTCCATCTTCGAGCGGCGCTCCGCCAGGATCTCCGCGTCCACCAGCAGCTCCAGCCGGCGCTCGTGGATGTCCAGCAGGATCCGGTCGCCGTTCTCCACCAGGCCGATCAGGCCGCCCGCCGCCGCCTCCGGGGAGATGTGGCCGACCGAGATGCCCGACGAGCCGCCCGAGAAGCGGCCGTCCGTGATCAACGCGCACTTCTTGCCGAGGCCCGAACCCTTCAGGAACGCCGTCGGGTGCAGCATCTCCTGCATGCCCGGGCCGCCCGCCGGGCCTTCGTAGCGGATCACCAGGACCTCGCCCGGCTGGATCTCCTTCTTGAGGATCGCCGAGACCGCTTCCTCCTGGCTCTCCAGGACCCGCGCCGGGCCCTCGAAGTGCCAGAGGTCCTCGTCGATGCCCGCGGCCTTGATCACCGCGCCGTTCTCCGCCAGGTTGCCGCGCAGGATGGCCAGGCCGCCGTCCTTCGTGTACGCGTGCTCGACGTCGCGGATGCAGCCGCCCGCCGAGTCCGTGTCCAGGGACGACCAGCGGTTCTCCGTCGAGAACGCCTGCGTCGTGCGGACGCCGCCCGGGGCCGCGTGGAACAGCTCGAGCGCGACCGGAGAAGGCGACGAGGCGCGGATGTCCCAGGTCGAGAGCCAGGAGTCGATGTCGGGGGAGTGGACCGACCAGACGTCGGTGTTCAGCAGGCCGCCGCGGTACAGCTCGCCGAGGATCGCCGGGATGCCGCCAGCGCGGTGGACGTCTTCCATGTGGTAGTCGGAGTTCGGCGCCACCTTCGACAGGCACGGCACGCGGCGGCCGATCGCGTCGATGTCGGCGATCGTGAAGTCGACCTCGCCTTCCTGCGCGGCGGCGAGGATGTGCAGCACCGTGTTCGTCGAGCCGCCCATCGCCATGTCGAGGGCCATCGCGTTCTCGAACGCCGCCTTCGAGGCGATCGACCGCGGCAGCGCCGACTCGTCGTCGTTTTCGTACCAGCGCTTGCACAGCTCGACGATCGTGCGCCCGGCCTGCTCGAACAGCGCGCGCCGCGCCGCGTGGGTCGCCAGCGTCGAGCCGTTGCCCGGCAGGGAAAGCCCCAGCGCCTCGGTGAGGCAGTTCATCGAGTTCGCGGTGAACATGCCGGAACACGAACCGCACGTCGGGCAGGCCGAGCGCTCGACGATGGACAGCCCATCCTCGTCGACGTCCGGGCTCGCGGACGCGGCGATCGCGGTGATCAGGTCGGTCGGGGCCTGGGCGACGCCGCCGACGACGACCGCCTTGCCCGCCTCCATCGGCCCGCCGGAGACGAACACCACCGGGATGTTCAGCCGCATGGCGGCGTTGAGCATGCCCGGGGTGATCTTGTCGCAGTTGGAGATGCACACCAGCGCGTCGGCCTGGTGCGCGTTGACCATGTACTCGACCGAGTCGGCGATGATCTCGCGCGAAGGCAGCGAGTAGAGCATGCCGGAGTGGCCCATCGCGATGCCGTCGTCGACGGCGATGGTGTGGAACTCGCGCGCGACGCCGCCGGCTTCCTTGACCGCGCCGGCGACGATCTCGCCGAGGTCCTTGAGGTGCACGTGGCCGGGCACGAACTGCGTGTAGGAGTTGGCGATCGCCACGATCGGCTTGCCGAAGTCGCTGTCGGTCATGCCGGTGGCGCGCCAGAGCGAGCGCGCGCCCGCCGCGTTGCGGCCGTGGGTGGTGGTCCGGGAACGGAGAGGCGGCACGGCGAAACTCCCAGGTCGGATGGTCGGCGGGAACACTCCGCCAAAACTGGTCCTACCAATTTACCAATTCGACCGAAGTAGGCGGACACGGGCCGCAGCCGATCCGCACGAGGCGACGGTTTCCGCCGTGGCTGCGGTCGGATTGGTGAACGATGGGCACAGCAGGCCAGTCGTGGGGAGCCGTCCATCGAGGGTGCTACGAGCCGGGCTTGAGGTCTTCCTCTTCGAGCAGGCCGCTCGGGTCGGCGACGAGTCCTTCGCTCACCAGCGAGAGCACCGGCAGGTGCCGGGTCCGGACCGTCGGCAGCGGCACCTTCGTGTCGTCCTTCAGCACCGCCTGGATGCGGGACTTCTTGGTGATCGCGAGGCCCTTCAGCGCCGACCACGGCACGTCCCGCTTGCCGAACACCGTCCGGATCGCCAGACCCTCGCGCGTGGCGATGGTGCGGTGGCGGACCACGAAGACCGCGAGCGCGATCGGGAAGACGTAGAGCCACTGCAGGTACGGGATTTCCCCGAGTGCGATCGGCGTCACGCAGACGGTCAGGAGCGCGATCGCCATGAACGACGTGCGGGGGACGCGGAAGACGGCTTTCCGGCCCTCGTCCTGCTGAGCTTTTTCGGCCACCCCGAAATGGTGCACCGCCGCCCCGACCGGCCCGGACCCGGGTCGCGCAGGCGTGACGCACGACCCTCGGGGTGTCCAGCATCCGGACACACCGTCCCGCAGAGTTGACACCCGCGCGGCGTTGCGGCTAGCGTCGTCGCCGTGACACCGCTGACCGGCCTCGTACTTCCCAAGCGCGTCGACGCTTAGGGAAGTCCTTCCGCTGCGTCGACGCGCGACCCTCGTGCGACCTTACGGTCGGCGAGGGTTTTTTGTTGCCCAAGGAGAAGAGCTCCTTCGCCCGACCGCATCAAACTGACCCGAACGAGTGACACCGAGACCCACGAGGCAGAACCGATGACCAGTGCCACGTCGCGCAGCAGCGACGCGAAACCCGGGCCGACGCCCGGTACGTCCGGAGCTCGTCCGAAGCCGGCGCCCCCGGCGGGAACGCCGGTGCGCGTCACCGGCGCCCAGTCACTCGTGCGCTCGCTCGAGGCCGTCGGCGCCGAAGTGGTCTTCGGCATCCCGGGCGGCACCATCCTGCCCGCCTACGACCCGTTGCTCGACTCGACGAAGGTCCGCCACGTCCTGGTCCGCCACGAACAGGGCGCGGGGCACGCGGCGACCGGCTACGCCCAGGCCACCGGCAAGGTCGGCGTGTGCATGGCCACGTCGGGCCCCGGCGCGACCAACCTGGTCACCCCGCTCGCCGACGCCAACATGGACTCCGTCCCGGTCGTGGCCATCACCGGCCAGCAGTCCCGGGCGCTGATCGGCACCGACGCGTTCCAGGAAGCCGACATCTGCGGCATCACCATGCCGATCACCAAGCACAACTTCCTCGTGACGGACCCGGCGGAGATCCCGCGGACCATCGCCGAGGCGTTCCACCTGGCCGCCACGGGCCGGCCCGGCCCCGTCCTGGTGGACATCCCCAAGGACGTGCTGCAGGAGATGACCTCGTTCTCCTGGCCGACCGAGCTGCGCCTCCCGGGTTACCGCCCGACGCTGCGCCCGCACGGCAAGCAGGTCCGCGAAGCCGCGAAGCTGATCGCGAAGTCGCGCCGCCCGGTGCTCTACGTCGGCGGCGGCGTGATCAAGGCCGAAGCGCACGAGCAGCTCAAGCAGCTCGCCGAGCTGACGAACATCCCCGTCGTCACCACGCTGATGGCGCGCGGCGCGTTCCCCGACTCGCACCCGCAGCACCTCGGCATGCCGGGCATGCACGGCACGGTCGCCGCCGTCGCCGCGATGCAGCGCGCCGACCTGCTGATCGCGCTCGGCGCCCGCTTCGACGACCGCGTCACCGGCCAGCTCTCGTCGTTCGCGCCGGACGCCGCGGTCGTGCACGCCGACATCGACCCGGCCGAGATCTCCAAGAACCGCAAGGCCGACGTGCCGATCGTGGGTGACTGCAAGGAGATCATCGGCGAGCTGATCACCGCCGTCACGACGGAGTTCGAGCACGGCGGCAAGCCCGACCTCACCGACTGGTGGACCCAGGCCGACGACTGGCGCGAGAACTACCCGGCCGGCTACGAGTGGCCGGACGACGGTTCGCTGTCGCCGCAGTACGTCATCGAGCGGATCGGCCAGATCGTCGGCCCGGACGCGGTGTACGCCGCCGGCGTCGGCCAGCACCAGATGTGGGCCGCGCAGTTCGTCAAGTACGAGAACCCGCGCACCTGGATCAACTCCGGCGGCCTCGGCACCATGGGCTACGCGGTGCCCGCCGCGATGGGCGCGCAGTTCGGCGTCCCGGGCACGCAGGTCTGGGCGATCGACGGCGACGGCTGCTTCCAGATGACGAACCAGGAGCTGGCCACCTGCGCCATCGAGGGCGCGCCGATCAAGGTCGCCGTCATCAACAACGGCAACCTCGGCATGGTCCGGCAGTGGCAGAACCTCTTCTACTCGGAGCGGTACTCCAACACCGACCTCGGCACGCACAAGCACCGCATCCCCGACTTCGTGCTGCTGGCCGAAGCGCTGGGGTGCGCCGGCCTGCGCTGCGAGACCAAGGAAGACGTCGACGCCACCATCCGCCGCGCGATGGAGATCAACGACCGCCCCGTCGTGATCGACTTCGTGGTCGGGAAGGATGCCCAGGTGTGGCCGATGGTCGCCGCGGGCACCGGCAACGACGAGATCATGGCGGTCCGGGGCATCCGGCCGCTGTTCGACGACGACGAGGTTTCGGTCGAGACGACCGAAGCCGTCGAAGCTGCCGCGGAAGGTGAGCGCTGATCATGAGCGTCCACACGCTGAGTGTCCTGGTCGAGAACAAGCCCGGTGTGCTCGCGCGCGTCTCGGGCCTGTTCTCCCGCCGCGGATTCAACATCGAGTCCCTTGCCGTCGGGCCCACGGAGAACCCCGAGGTGTCCCGGATGACGATCGTGGTCGCCGTGGAAGAGCTACCGCTCGAACAGGTGACGAAACAGCTCAACAAGCTGGTCAACGTGATCAAGATCGTCGAGCTGGAGCAGTCGACCGCCGTGCAGCGCGAACTGCTGCTCGTGAAGGTGCGCGCCGACAACACCGTGCGCAGCCAGGTCCTCGAAACCGTCCAGCTCTTCCGCGCCAAGGTGGTGGACGTCTCCCCGGAGGCGCTCACCGTCGAGGCCACCGGGACGTCCGACAAGATCGGTGCGCTGCTGCGGATGCTGGAGCCGTATGGCATCCGCGAGCTCGTGCAGTCCGGCATGGTCGCGGTCGGGCGGGGCGCCCGCTCGATCACCGCCACCTCACCGCGTTGAGAATGTAAGTCAGGAAAGGAAGCAGTAACCCCCATGGCAGTGGAAATCTTCTACGACGACGACGCCGACCTCTCGATCATCCAGGGGCGCAAGGTCGCTGTCATCGGCTACGGCAGCCAGGGCCACGCCCACTCGCTGAGCCTGCGCGACTCCGGCGTCGACGTCCGCATCGGCCTGCCCGAGGGGTCCAAGTCGCGGGCGAAGGCCGAGGAGCAGGGCCTGCGCGTGCTCACCCCGGCCGAGGCGTCGGCCGAGGCCGACCTGATCATGATCCTGGCGCCGGACACGAAGCAGCGCTTCATCTACGAGCAGGACATCGCGCCGAACCTCAAGGACGGCGACGCGATCTTCTTCGGGCACGGCTTCAACATCCGCTACGACCTGATCAAGCCGCCGTCCAACGTGGACGTCGCCATGGTCGCCCCGAAGGGCCCGGGTCACCTCGTGCGCCGCCAGTTCGTGGACGGCAAGGGCGTCCCGGCGCTCATCGCCGTGGAGCAGGACGCGTCCGGCAACGCCCAGGCGCTCGCCCTCTCCTACGCCGCCGCCATCGGTGGCGCCCGCGCCGGCGTCATCAAGACGACGTTCAAGGAAGAGACCGAGACCGACCTCTTCGGCGAGCAGGCCGTGCTCTGCGGTGGCGCGTCCGCGCTGGTGCAGACCGGCTTCGAGGTGCTCACCGAGGCCGGCTACGCCCCGGAGATCGCCTACTTCGAGGTGCTGCACGAGCTGAAGCTGATCGTCGACCTCATGTACGAGGGCGGCATCGCGCGCCAGCGCTACTCGATCTCCGACACCGCCGAGTACGGCGACCTGACCCGCGGCCCGCGCGTCATCTCGCCGGCGGTCAAGGAAGAGATGAAGAAGATCCTCGGCGAGATCCAGGACGGCACGTTCGCCCGCGAATGGGTCGCCGAGGACGAGGCCGGCCGGCCGAACTTCACCAAGCTCGAGGAGCAGGGCAACAAGCACCCGATCGAGGAGACCGGCAAGAAGCTGCGCGACCTGATGTCGTGGGTGGACCGGCCGATCACCGAGACCGCCTGATCTTTCACCCGCAGGACACCGGAGGGGACGCCGTCGCGGCGTCCCCTCCGGCGCGTTTTGGCTACGCTTACCGCATGACCGACGACAAGGCGCACATCCGGCACCACCTCGACCTTTCCGGGGCCGAGTGGATCCGGGGCGAGCCCGCGGGCGTCACCCTCGACGAGGTCGTCGAGTACGCGTTCGTCGAGCACACCGACGGTGCCACCTACGTCGCGATGCGGCGCTCGCCGGACGTCGACGGCACGGTCATGGTCTTCACGATGGCGGAGTGGGACGCGTTCACGAAGGGCGTCGAAGACGGCGAATTCAACGACCTCGGCGAGGCCTAGAACGTCAGTTTCGCGGCCAGTTCGGGGATCCGGCCGAGGTCGCCCGCGACGGCGAGGTGGTCGCCGTAGTCGCGGGACTCGACGATCAGCCCGTCGCGGACCCGCAGGACGAAGATGTTCGCGATCCGCACCGGGCGCCCGCCGTACTCGCCCTGGTAGGCGAATTCGCCGATCAGCACCTCGGGGTCGGTGCCCTGGTAGGTGACCAGGTCCGCGACGGTGAAACCCGGGTTCAGCGCCTTGCCCGCCGCGAAGTGCGCCCGCAGCTCGTCGCGCGTGCGCAGCACCTCCGAGCCCGGCAGGAACGGGTGCGTGACGTGGGTTTCCGCCGCGTACAGCTCCGGCAGCTCGTCCCAGCGCCCGCCCGCCACGCCGTGCACGAGCCGCTCGAACACCGTGCCCGCGCTCTCCGGGGTGACCGGCGAAAGCTCGCGCGGCGGCGCCTGCTCGTACGCCTTCACCAGCTGGTCGACGCCGTCGCGGACGGCGGCGAGCTTCAGGTAGTCGTGGTAGTCGCGGGAATGGACGATCAGGCCGTCGCGGACGCGCAGCACGTGGACGTTGGCCGCCTCGATCGTCCGGCCGGTCTCGACGGACTCGGCGTCGTAGTCGTATTCGGCGACGATCACTTCGGGGTCCGTCGTCTCGTGCACCACGACGTTCTTGCGCTTGAGCCGCAGCGCCCCGACGAGCGGGCTCGCGAACCGCTCGTGGACCGCGGCGCGGCCGGTCAGGCGCGTCGGCCGGGGGACGGCCTGGGGGTGTTCGACGACGGTGTCTTCGGCGTAGAGCGCGGAAAGCTCGCCGAAGCGGCCTTCGCCGATCCCGTCGGACAACGCGGTGAAGACGTCGCGGGGTGTGGTCACGGTTCCTCCCGGAAGGCAAAACGGAGTCTGTAGTCCGCCTTTGAAGATACGGACTACAGACTCCGGTTGTCTAGCGGAGCAGCTCCCGGGCGGCCGGCTGCCCGCACACCTCCGCCCACGTCCCGGGCGTGCTGCCGAAGTTCGCATCCTGCGCACCGCGGTCGGCGCCGTTTTCCAGGAGGACCCGGATGACGTCGAGGTGCCCGGACTCCGCGGCCAAGTGCAGGGCCGTGACGCCTTCGCCGTGCTTCGGGCCGCCGAACGTGCCCGGGTGGTTCACGTCGGCGCCGAGCTCCAGCAGCGTCCGGACGGCGGCGAGCCTGCCCTTCGCCGCCGCCCACGCCAGCGCCGTGCCGCGGTAGACATCGGCGTCCACGCCGGCTCCGCGCGAGACGAGGGTGCACAGGGCTTCGGTGCGGTCGTTGCGGGCGGCCCAGGCGAGGGCTTCGTCGCGGGCTTCGGCCGGGTCATCGCCCGGGTGCCAGGCCGGGAAACCGCTGTGGGGCCGGTAAAAACCGCGGTGCTCACCGCCGCGGCCCGACGTCAGGAGTTCGTCCAGGAGCCCGGTGTCGCCGAGCCCGGCCGCCACGCGCAGGTTGGCCGGCGCCCGGCTGTGCGCGGCCAGGGTTTCCGCCGCTTCGCGGTGGCCCCAGAACAGGGCGACGACCAGGGGGGTGCCGCCGTCGCCGCGGGCGGAGACCCCGATCGGGGCGCCCGCTTCGAGCAGCAGGCCGAGCAGCAGCGGGAGGTTGCTGTACGCGGCTTGGTGCAACGGCGTCCAGCCGTGGACGTTGCCGCGCGCGGGGTCGGCGCCGTGGGCGAGCAGGACGCGGCTGAGCCGCTCGTCGCAGGTCGCGCCGGCCATGCCGAGCAGGTCGTTGCCGTTGGTGCCGCGGGCGGTGACGAGCCCGGGGAACTCGGCGAGGAGCGTTTCGAGCCGGTCGACGTCCCGGTCTTCGACGGCCCGGTACGCGCGGGCGAACGGCTCACCACTGTCCACAAGTGACCGGACGTGGGTGAGAAGTCCCTGCCAGGAGCCGAAACCGTGCTCACGGGCGACGACCACGCGGGCGCCGTCGCGGGTCGGCGGCTGGCCCCAGCGGGCGAACGGCTCGCGGGCGCCGGGCGTCTCGTCCTCGGCCGAGGCGAGCATGCCGAGCGCGCGCCCGGCGTAGTATTCGACGTCCTGATGGTACGGGTGCTGCAGGGTTTCGCCGTGCTCGGTGACGCGCCGGACGTAGGCGCGCAGCTTCGGCCAGCTCGGGAACCCGTGGTCCCGGGCGATGCGGAACTGCGCTTCGGACAGCTTGACGCCTTCGGCGCGCGCGAGGTCTTTCGCGCGGTTGCGCAGCTGGTCCAGGCTGGGTTTGGCGGGCAGCACGCCCATGGTGCCTCCTTCCCTCGTCGCCCGTGGTCCGCCGGCACCGGGCAGGAAAGAAGGTGCGGAGCTGGTGGTGCGGTGCTGCGGGGGTGGGCTCGGCCCTTTCCGCGGACGGGACGCGGCCCTCACCGCGTCCCGCCAGCGTACCCCCGGTCAGGGCAGCAGGTCCGCCAAGCGGCGGTAGGAGTCCTTCGTCCGGGCGAGGACCTGGACGCAGACGTGGTCGGCGCCCGCGTCGAGGTGCGCCCGGATCCGGTCGGCGATCCGCTGTTCGCCCGTGACGACGATGGCGTCGACCAGGCGGTCGCTGCCCCCGTCGGCGAGGTCGTCGTCGGTGAAGCCGAGCCGCCGCAGGTTCGTCCGGTGGTGCGGTGCCTGCCGCACGTAGAGACCGGCGTGCTCGCGGGCCACCTCCGGGGCCGCGTCGAGCACCACCGCCTGCTCGACGGCGAGGTACTTGCCCGGGCCGAGCCGTTCGCGCGCCATCGCCGTGTGCTCCGGCGGGACGAAGTACGGGTGGGCGCCGTCGGCTCGGTCGGCCGCCAGGTCCAGGAGTTTCGGGCCCAGCGCGGCGAGAACCCGCCTCGGCCGGGGTGACGGCTGGGGCAGGCCCGGCAGTCCGGCCGCGTCCATCCCGGCCAGGTATTCGCGCAACGCCGTCAGCGGGCGGGCACCGGGCCGGTGCCCGCCGAGCCCCGCGACGAACCGGCCCGGGTAGGCCTCGCCCAGCGCCCGGATCGCGCCTTCCGCGGCGAGCGGCGAACGCTGGTCGAAGCGCGCGACCCCGGTGGCGACGGTCAGCTTCGACGTCGCCGCGAGCAGCAACGCCGCCTGCGTGAACGCTTCCCGGCCGGCGTACTCGCCGAACCAGAGCGCGGCGAAGCCGAGTTCCTCCACCTCGGCGGCCGTTTCGCGGAGCTCGCCGACCGGGACGCCGTCGAAGAACTGCCAGACGCCGACGCTCACCGGAGCACCGCCGGGGCCAGCTCGACCAGGGTGTCCACAGTGGACTCGAACGACGACGCGGATGGCGTCAGCAGGACGTGGTCCGCGCCCGCGTCGAGCACTTCCCGCACGCGTTTCGCGATGGTCTGCGCGTCGCCCCAGAGGACGAGGTCGTCGACGAACCGGTCGCTCGGGCCGTCGATGTCGGCTTCGGTGTAGCCGAGCCGTTTCCAGCCCGCGAGGTAGGCCTTCACCTGGAACTCCCGTGATTGCGCCACGCTGCGCCGGACGCTCGCCCGGGCGTCCTCGCGGCTGCCGAGCAGGACGGTCTGGTGGGGGATGAGCAGCTTGTCCGGCCCGAGGATTTCGCGTGCGTACGGCGTGTGCGAGACCGGCTGGGCGAACGGGTGCGCGCCGTCGGCGTGGTCGCGGGCGAGCTCCAGCATGCGGGGCCCGACCGCGGCGAGCACGCGGGGAAACGCCACCGGGGCGGGGTTTTCCGCGGCCGCGGCGTCCATTTCGGACAGGTAGGCGCGCATCCGGTCCAGCGGCCGGTACTCCTCGCCGTACTTCGCCGCCTGGAACGCGTGCCCGATGCCGATGCCGAGCACCAGCCGGCCCGGGTGGGCGTGCGCGAGCGTCGCCCCGCCCTTTTCGGCGGTCCGCCCGGGCCGCGCCCAGGTGCTGGCGATGCCGGCGCCGAGCACGACGTCCGGCACCGACGCGAGCAGGTCGCCGAAGGCGGCGAACAACTCGCGGCCGCCGGGGCCTTCGCCGCTC
This sequence comes from Amycolatopsis sp. FBCC-B4732, assembly GCF_023008405.1. Lineage (NCBI taxonomy): Bacteria > Bacillati > Actinomycetota > Actinomycetes > Pseudonocardiales > Pseudonocardiaceae > Amycolatopsis > Amycolatopsis sp. FBCC-B4732. The sequence goes on along the minus strand of NZ_CP095376.1, from coordinate 6,414,561 downwards.
CAGACCGAGCCGTAGCCGGCCTCGGCGAGCCGGCGCGTCGCCGCGCGTTCGACGGCCGGGGGCGGGGCCAGCGGTGCGCTCGGCAGCCAGGCGCCGATCGCGCCGAGCCGGGCGCGGGTGTCTTCGATCAGAGTCATCCTCGAAATTCCTCCCAGTAAGATGAGGCTGCCTCCGGTTAATATACGGAGGTGGCCTCCGATTGGCTACCGGGTAAGGTCGGGAGGGCGATGACCGACGTGAAACCGATGCGCGCGGACGCCCGCCGCAACTACGAAGCCCTGCTCGCGCAGGCCCAGCGCGCCTTCGCCGAACACGGCGTCGAGGCGTCGCTGGAAGACATCGCGCGCCGCGCCGGGGTCGGCATCGGCACGCTCTACCGGCACTTCCCGACCCGGGAGGCGCTGCTCGAAACGCTGCTGCGCGCCCGGTTCGACGGCCAGGCCGGCCGCGCCCGCGAACTGCTGACCCACCCCGAGCCGCTGACCGCGCTGCAGACCTGGCTCGCCGGGCTCGGCGAAGCCATGGGCACCTTCCGCGGGCTCGTGGAGCTGACCGCCGACGCGCTCAGCGACGAAACATCCCGGTTGTACGCGTCCTGCCACGCGATGCGGGACGCCGGTTCCCAGCTGGTGGAACGCGCGAAGGAAGCGGGCGAACTCCGCGCGGACGTCACCACGCACGAGCTCCTTCTGTTGCTGCACGCGGCATCCTGGGCGGGCGGGCACCTGCCCGGCCCGGGGGGCATGCAGCGCCTGCTGGCTCTTGTTTTCGAGGGATTACGAGCGAGTTAACACCATGGGAAGCCAGGGGGCGGCCCAGCGGGTTAAACTCCGCCACGACCGGGGCACAACGACGTGCTTATGACCGTTTGTCGACCCAAGCGTCCTGGAAGTGACCAGATAGTGGGAGCCGCATCGTGAGCAAGCCCAGCAAGCCCGTCGTCCTCATCGCGGAGAAGCTCGCTCCCTCCGTGCTGAGCGTCTTCGGTGACGAGGTGGAGGTCCGGCACGTCGACGGCACGGACCGATCCGCGCTGCTCGAGGCGGTGAAGAGCGCCGACGCGCTCCTGGTCCGCTCCGCCACCAAGGTCGACGCCGAGGTCTTCGGCGCCACCTCGCAGCTGAAGGTTGTCGCCCGCGCCGGTGTCGGCCTGGACAACGTCGAGGTCCCCGCGGCCACCGAACGCGGTGTCCTGGTCGTCAACGCCCCGACGTCCAACATCGTCTCCGCCGCCGAGCACGCCGTGGCGCTGCTGCTGGCCGTCGCGCGCCGGGTCCCGGCCGCCAGCCAGAGCCTGCGCGCCGGCGAGTGGAAGCGCAGCTCGTTCTCCGGTGTGGAACTGCAGGGCAAGACCGTCGGCGTGGTCGGCCTCGGCAAGATCGGGCAGCTGTTCGCCCAGCGCCTGGCCGCCTTCGACACCAAGCTGATCGCCTACGACCCCTACGTCTCGGCCGCGCGCGCCGCGCAGCTCGGCATCGAGCTCGTCACCCTCGACGAGCTGCTCACGCGCGCCGACGCGATCTCCATCCACCTGCCGAAGACGCCGGAGACCAAGGGCCTCATCGACGCCGAGGCGCTGAAGAAGACCAAACCGGGCGTCATCATCGTCAACGCCGCCCGCGGCGGGCTGATCGTCGAGGAAGACCTCGCCGACGCGCTGCGCTCGGGCCACGTCGGCGGCGCCGGCATCGACGTCTTCGTCACCGAGCCGACCACGTCGAGCCCGCTGTTCGCCCTGGAGAACGTCGTCGTGACGCCGCACCTGGGCGCTTCGACGGCGGAGGCGCAGGACCGCGCGGGCACCGACGTCGCGAAGTCCGTGCTGCTGGCGCTGCGCGGCGACTTCGTGCCGGACGCGGTCAACGTTTCCGGCGGCGGCGCGGTCGGCGAGCACGTCCGCCCGTACCTGTCGCTGACCCAGAAGCTGGGCACGCTGCTGACCGCGCTGAACCCGAAGGCGCCGACGTCGGTGACCGTGCAGGTCAAGGGCGAGATCTCCAACGAGGACACCGCGGTGCTGCAGCTGGCGGCCCTGCGCGGGGTGTTCACCGGCGTGGTCGAGGACCAGGTCACGTTCGTCAACGCGCCGCAGCTGGCGGAGAAGCTGGGCGTGCAGGTCGAGCTGACCACCGAGCCGGAGAGCCCGAAGTTCCGCAGCCTCGTCACGGTCCGCGCGGTGCACTCGGACGGGCAGGCGCTGACCGTGTCCGGTTCGGTCACCGGCAAGGACGAGGTCGAGAAGCTGGTCGAGGTCAACGGCCGCGGGTTCGACCTGCGTGCCGAGGGCACGGTCCTGCTGGTCGAGTACCCGGACCGCCCGGGCGTGATGGGCCGCGTCGGCACGCTGCTCGGCGAGGCCGGCATCAACATCGAGGCCGCGCAGATCAGCCAGACCACCGACGGCTCCGACGCGGTCATGCTGCTGCGCGTCGACCGCCACATCGACGCGCACCTGCTCGACCCGATCGGCGCCGCTGTCGGGGCGCACACGATCCGCGCCGTCGACTTCAGCTGACGTAACCCTTTCGAAGGCCCCCTGTCACCCGGCAGGGGGCCTTCGTGCGCAATCACAACTACATAACGGAGTCCTTTGCCTACGTAAGTAGGTGTTTTGGGGCATTAGGTTCTCCCCGCGAGGTTGAACCACGCGCCGTCGAGGGCACGGCGCTTTGCCGCGCTTCACCGTCGGGGGTGTCAGGAGCGGCAGGCAGGTTCGGGTCCAGACCTCGAGTAAGGGGCCGACTCATGAGCAGATCCCGCTTACCCGCTCGCGCCACGACGGCGTTCTTCGCCGTCGTGCTGGCGGCCGCGCTGGGCGCGCCGGTCGCGGGCGCGGCGGACGCTCCGCTCGCCGACGGCGTCTCGCCGGCGAAGATCGACGACGCGAAGCTGCAGGGCAAGCTCTCGCCCCGGCTCGGCGCCGCGCAGGGCCGCGTCACCGCGTTCGTCGAGCTGGCCAAGAAGCCCGCCGTCGACGCGTTCACCGCCACGCAGCCGCAGGGCAAGGAGCAGGCCAAGCGAGCCGCTCGCGCCGCCAAGGCGGACACCGCCGCCGCCGTGGACTCGGTCGTGAACCAGCTGCGCTCGGGCAACGCCCAGCCGCAGGTCGTCACCCAGACCGCCAACGCCGTCCCCGGCGTGGTCGTCACCGCGGACGCCGCGAAGCTGCGCGAAGTCGCGAAGCGGGCGGACGTCGTCGCGATCCGCACGGTCGTGCCGAAGACCCGCACCAACGCCAGCGCCGAGCAGCTGACCAACACCCTCGCGGCGTGGCAGCAGACCGGCAAGTTCGGCGACGGCGTCCGCGTCGGCGTCATCGACGACGGCATCGACTACACCCACGCCGACTTCGGCGGCCCCGGCACGCCGGCCGCGTACAAGAGCGTCGACAGCACGAAGGCGACCCCGCTGTTCCCCAGCGCGAAGGTCGTCGGCGGCACGGACCTCGTCGGCGACGACTACGACGCCGCGACGGCAGGGAAGACCACCCCGAAGCCGGACCCGAACCCGCTCGCCTGCGGTGAGCACGGCACGCACGTCGCCGGCACCATCGGCGGCTTCGGTGTCACCGCCGACGGCAAGACCTTCAAGGGCGACTACAAGAAGCTGGACGCCAAGAAGGTCGACGCGATGCAGATCGGCCCGGGCACGGCGCCGAAGTCGCTCCTCTACGCCATCAAGGTGTTCGGCTGCGCGGGCTCGACGAACGTCACCTCGCAGGCGCTGGACTGGGCGCTCGACCCGGACGGCGACGGCGACTTCACCGACCACCTCGACGTCGTCAACCTGTCGCTGGGCTCCGACTTCGGCGCCCCGGACGACCCGGACTCGCTGTTCGTGCGCAAGCTCGCCGCGAACAACGTGCTGCCGGTGATCTCGGCGGGCAACGGCGGCGACATCAACGACATCGCCGGTTCGCCGGGCAACACCCCCGAAGCGCTCACCGTCGCCAGCACGCGTGACGCGGGCATCCTGCGCGACGCCGCCGAGGCCACCGCGCCGACCGCGGCCAAGGGTCAGAAGACCGGGCAGTACAGCCAGAACTACACCGGCTACGACACGCTGAACCTGACCGCGCCGGTCGTCGCCCTGTCGGCGGCGAACAGCGCGGGCTGCGCGCCGTACTCCGCCGATGACAAGGCGAAGGCGGCCGGCAAGTTCGTCTGGCTGGAGTGGGACGACAACGACTCGACCCGCGCCTGCGGTTCGGCCGCGCGTGCCAACAACGCTCAGGCGGCCGGAGCGAAGGGCGCCCTGCTTTCGTCCACTTTGGAGCACTTCAGCGCCGGCATCGCGGGCAACGCGGCGATCCCGATGTTCCAATTCACCGGCTCCGCCACGAAGACGCTGCGCGCGGCGCTGACCGCGGGCACGCTGCAGATCCGGCTCTACGGCACCGGGCGCGCCTCGGTCCAGACCTACGACAAGACGATCGTGGACACCCCGAGCTCGTTCACCTCGCGCGGCACCCGCGGCCCGGCCGTCAAGCCGGACGTCGCCGCGCCGGGTGACACGATCACCTCGGCGTTCCGCGGCAGCGGCAACGGCCGGACGGTCCTGAGCGGCACGTCGATGGCGGCCCCGCACACCGCGGGCATCACCGCGCTGGTCCGCCAGTCCCACCCGGACTGGTCGGTCGAAGAGGTCAAGGCGTCGGTCATCGACACCGCCGGCCACGACGTCTCCGACAGCGCCGGCCACACCTACGCGCCGCAGCGCGTCGGCAGCGGCCGGATCGACGCCAAGGCGGCGCTGGACAACCAGGTGCTCGCCTACGTCCAGGACGACCCGGGCGCGGTCAGCGTCAGCTTCGGCACGGTCGAGGCGTCCGGGCCGGTGACGCTGTCGAAGACGATCAAGCTGGTCAACAAGGGCGTCACGCCGGCCGAGTACACCGTCGCCTACCAGGCGGTCACCGCGCTGCCGGGCGTCGAGTACACAGTGGACAAGCAGACGGTGAAGCTGACCCCGCGCGGCACCGCCAAGGTCAAGGTGACGCTGAAGATCACCGACCCGAAGGCGCTGCGCAAGGTCATGGACCCGACCATGCAGGCCACCCAGGCCGGCCTGGCCCGGCAGTTCGTCGCGGACGCCTCCGGCCGCGTCGCCTTCACGCCCACCAGCGGCGCCAAGGTGCCGCTGCGGGTGTCGGTCTACTCCGCGCCGAAGCCGGTTTCGACGATTTCCACGCCGCAGTCGGTGAAGTTCGGCGCCGACGCCACCCAGGCCGTGCTGAACCTGGGCGGCAAGGGCGTCGACCAGGGCTCCGGCGCGCAGCGGTACCGCTCGCTGATCAGCGTGCTCGAGCTGCAGGCGGAGTCCCCGCAGCTGGCCGAGTGCGACGCGGACGTGGTCACCGACTGCACGCTGAACAAGACGGCCAAGGGCGGCGACCTCCGCTACATCGGCGCGGCTTCGACCGCTCCGCTGGCGAAGGCGCAGGGCGAGCCGGAGAACGCGCTCCTCGCGTTCGGCCTCTCCACGTGGGGCGACTGGGCGAACATCGGCAGCAACACCTCGCCGTTCGTCGACATCGACACCACCGGGGACGGGCAGCCGGACTTCGAGACCTACGTGACGAAGGCGACCGCCACGGACGCCCTGCTGGCCGTCACGGTCTCGCTGGGCGCGGGCTTCCCGACCGTGGACGTCCAGGCGGTCAACGGCCAGCTCGGCGACGTCGACACCAACGTGTTCGACACGAACGTGATCACGTTGCCGGTCTCGCTGTCCGCGCTGGGCATCGACGCGAACGCCGACAGCCACCGCATCTCCTACACGGTGGGCGTCAGCGGGTTCTACGTCGCGCCGGGCACGACGAACGGGCTGATCGACTACGCCGGCACGCCGCTTTCGTTCGACGCGCTCGCCCCGGGCTACTCCGTCCAGGGCGGCGGCGACGCGGCGCTGGGCTACGTCGCGAAGCCGGGCACGGCGCTGGTCGTCACCCGCAACGCGGCCTCGGCCGCGGCGGACAACGCGCTCGGGCTGCTCGCCATCGAGCACCACAACGCCGCGGGGAACCGGGCGAACGTGGTCAAGGTGGACGCCGCGCAGGGCGGGCAGGCGGCGCACGGCCGTCAGCCGATCGGGGCTGGTCACCACTAGTCCCCGGCAAGATCGATCTGTGCAGGACAGGGGCGTCTCCGGTGGTTTTCCGCCGGGGGCGCCCTTGCCCGTATTCACCCGATTGGGTGTCTCACCCTGCGGGAGGATGCGGCATAAGGGTGGTGCGGCTACGGCCATTTGTCTACGGCCGGTAACCTTCCGGCTGCTGGCGTTTTGTTGCGGTGGGCCATCGGTGCGGCCGGTGGTCCGGTCGACGGAGGTGTGTGGATGCGGCTCGCGGTGATCCCAGGTGACGGGATCGGGCCCGAGGTGGTCGCCGAGGCGCTCAAGGTGCTCGGCGAAGTGGCACCGACGGCGGAGATCACGAACTACGACCTCGGCGCCGCCCGGTGGCACTCGACGGGGGAGCTGCTCCCGGAGTCGGTCCTCGGCGAGCTCCGCCAGCACGACGCGATCCTGCTGGGCGCGGTCGGCGACCCGACGGTGCCGAGCGGCATCCTCGAGCGCGGGCTCCTGCTGCGCCTGCGGTTCGAGATGGACCACCACGTCAACCTGCGCCCGGCGCGGCTGTACCCGGGTGTCCGGGGACCGCTGGCCGACGCGGGCGACGTCGACATGGTGGTCGTGCGTGAAGGCACCGAAGGCCCGTACGCGGGCACTGGCGGCCTGATCCGCAAGGACACCGAGCACGAGATCGCGACGGAGGTCAGCGTCAACACGGCGTTCGGCATCCGGCGCGTGGTGGCGGACGCGTTCAACCGGGCCGAGGCCCGGCCGCGCAAGCACCTGACGCTCGTGCACAAGACCAACGTGCTCTCGTTCGCCGGTTCGCTCTGGTCGCGGATCGTCGAAGAGGTTTCGCTGGAGCACCCGGAGGTGACGGTCGCCTACTCCCACGTGGACGCGGCGACCATCCACCTGGTGACGGACCCGTCCCGGTTCGACGTGATCGTGACGGACAACCTGTTCGGCGACATCATCACCGACCTCGCGGCGGCGGTGACGGGCGGAATCGGGCTGGCGGCGAGCGGCAACCTGGACATGACCCGCCGCAACCCGAGCATGTTCGAGCCGGTCCACGGTTCGGCACCGGACATCGCCGGCCAGGGCCTGGCGGACCCGACGGCGGCGGTGCTGTCGGTGTCGCTGCTGCTGGACCACCTGGGCCAGAAGGAAGCGGCGCGGCGGATCGAGGCTTCGGTGGCGTTCGACCTGGCCACACGGGACCAGGCTTCACCGGGCGCGACCACCGCGATCGGCGACCGGCTGGCGGCGTTGGTTTCGTCCAATGTCCGGACGGCGGGCTGAGTTTCGTTCTCCGGGAAGGCCCCGCGTTTCGGCGCGGGGCCTTTTTCGTGCCTTCGGGTGGGCTTTGTGCTACGCGCTTTGGGGGCCGGTGAAGTCGTTCCCCGTCCGTTCGGGCGCCTGGACGCGTAGCGGTCTTGAATGAGTCGTTGAGGTCGCCGGAGGTCCTGAACGACTCGTTCAAGACCTTTCAGGGGAGCTTCGCCGACGGGCGGCCAGTCTCGTCCGGCGGCTCGGGCCGGATCGGTCCGATGACGCGGGTCGGTCCTGTTCGATGGTGGGGGTCGGTCCTGTCCGATGGTGCGGGTCAGTCTCGCTCGACGGTGTGGGCCGGTCCTGTCCGATGGTGCGGGTCAGTCTCGCTCGACGGTGTGGGCCGGTCCTGTCCGATGGTGCGGGTCAGTCTCGCTCGACGGTGCGGGCCGGTCCTGCTCGACGGTGCGGGCCGGTCCTGTCCGGCGGTGCGGGCCGGTCCTGTCCGGCGGTGCGGGCCGGTCCTGTCCGGCGGTGCGGGCCGGTCCTGTTCGATGGTGCGGGCCGGTCCTGTCCGGCGGTGCGGGCCGGTCCCGTCCGACGGTGCGGGCCCGCTTGTCCACATGGCCGCCGTGATGTGGACAAGCCGCCCGCCCAACGGCTTTCCGGCCGGTTCTGTCGGGGGCCGCCGATAGACTGGACCGGGGTCAGCCCCCAGGGAGCGGTGGGGCCTGTCCGGTGGGGGTGTTCCCGGATCGTGGGAGCTTGACCCAGTTTGTGGACTCCGCGCGAAACCCTGTGGCATGATGCGACCGTGACCAGCTTCGCGATCATTATCGACGAGCGCGCCGGACGGTAGCTCCACAAGAGCACCCGGCGCGCAACCTCTCGCACCCTTGCGGGAGGTTTTTTTGTTGCCTCGAAACGCTAGGAGATGACCGTGACCCGCCAGGAGCCCGCCGATACGCCGCTGGGTGACGCCTTCCACCTCTACGACACGACGCTTCGCGACGGGGCGCAGCGCGAAGGCATCACCTACTCGGTCCAGGACAAGCTCGCCGTCGCGCGGCTGCTGGACGAGCTGGGCGTCGGGTTCATCGAAGGCGGCTGGCCCGGTGCGCTCCCCAAGGACACCGAATTCTTCGCCCGCGCCGCGAAGGGCGAGCTCAAGCTGAACCACGCGGCCCTCGTGGCGTTCGGCGCCACCCGCAAGGCCGACACCACCGCCGACGCCGATCCGCAGGTCCGGGCCCTGCTCGACAGCGAAGCGCCGGTCATCACGCTCGTCGCGAAGTCCGATCTGCGCCACATCGAACGCGCCCTGCGCGTCGACATCGACGAAGCCTGCGCGATGGTCAGGGACACCGTCGAATTCCTCGTGCAGGAAGGCCGCCGCGTTTTCCTCGACGCCGAGCACTTCTTCGACGGCTACGCCCACTCGCCCGAGACCTCGCTGCGGGTCCTCGACGCCGCCGCCCACGCGGGCGCCGACGTCCTCGTGCTCTGCGACACCAACGGCGGGCAGCTGCCGCTCGACCTCGCCGGAACCGTCCGGGAGATCAAGGAAAAGACCGGATTCCGCCTCGGGATCCACTGTCAGGACGACACTTCCTGCGCCGTGGCGAACTCCGTCGCCGCGGTGCAGGCCGGCGTGACGCACGTCCAGTGCACCGCCAACGGTTACGGGGAACGGGCCGGCAACGCCGACCTCTTCGCCGTGACAGGGAACCTCGTGACCAAGCTCGGCATGGACGTCCTCCCGACCGGAGGAGCGGCCGAGCTGACCCGGGTCTCCCATGCCCTTGCCGAAATCGCGAACCTCGCCCCCTACACCCACCAGGCTTACGTAGGGGCGTCGGCTTTTGCCCACAAGGCAGGACTGCACGCGAGCGCGATCAAGGTGGATCCGTTGCTGTACAACCACATCGATCCGTCTTCCGTCGGCAACGACATGCGGGTGCTGGTCACCGAGATGGCCGGCAGGGCCAGCCTCGAGCTCAAGGGACGTGAGCTCGGGGTCGACCTTGCCGGCCGGCCCGAAGCGCTGACGAGCGCCATCACCAAGGTCAAGCGCCTAGAATCCGAAGGCTGGTCCTTCGAGGCCGCCGACGCCTCCCTGGAACTGCTGCTGCGCCAGGAGGCCGACGTCCCCGCCGAGGCGCCGTTCGAGCTCGAGTCCTACCGCGTGGTGCTGGACCACCGCGCCGACGCCGAAGTCGTGTCCGAGGCGACGGTCAAGGTGCACGTCGGCGGCCAGCGCGTCATCGCCACCGCCGAGGGCATCGGCCCGGTGCACGCGCTCGACGCGGCCCTGCGGAAGGCGCTGTCGCCGCACCTGTCCTGGTTGGACAGTGTGGAGCTCGCCGACTACAAGGTCCGCATCCTGCAGGGCCACCCGGGCACCGACGCCGTCACGCGCGTGCTGGTCGAAAGCACCGACGGCGAACGCGAGTGGACCACCGTGGGCGTGCACGGGAACATCGTCGAGGCCAGCTGGCTGGCGCTGTGCGACGCGCTGGTCCACAAGAGCTCGACCGTGGCCCCGGTCACTGTGACATCCGGGCCCCCGGCCCGGGCCGGGGGCTCCGCCACCCGGAACCCCCGAAAGCCGTTGGGTGGGCGGACGTAGACTGACGAAGTGCGCCTAGCCCGTATTGCTCATCCCGGTGGTGTCGCGTTCGCTTCGGTCGAAGGGGACGGCGACGACGCCCAGGTCCTGGAAATCGCCGAACACCCCTTCGGCAACCCCAACTTCACCGGCAAGCGGTGGCCGCTGGCCGACGTCCGGCTGCTCGCGCCGATCCTGCCGTCGAAGGTGATCGCCGTCGGCCGGAACTACGCCAAGCACGCGGCCGAGTTCGGCAACGAGGTGCCCAGCGCCCCGATGCTGTTCCTCAAGCCGTCGACCACGGTCGTGGGCCCGAACGCGCCGATCCGGCGCCCGTCCGGTGTCGGCCGCGTCGACTTCGAGGGCGAGCTGGCCATCGTGATCGGGCAGCCGGTGAAGAACGTGCCGGCCGCCCGCGCCGCGAGCGCGATCCTCGGCTACACGGTCGCGAACGACGTCAGCGCGCGCGACCTGCAGAAGTCCGACGGCCAGTGGGGCCGCGCCAAGGGCTTCGACACGTTCTGCCCGCTCGGCCCGTGGATCGAGACGTCGCTCGACGCGTCCGACCTGTCCTTGAAGGCCGAGGTGGACGGCGAGCTCAAGCAGGACGGCCGCACGTCCGACCTGGTCCACAAGATCCCCGAGCTGGTCGAGTTCGTCTCCGGCGTGATGACGCTGCTGCCCGGCGACGTCATCCTGACCGGCACCCCGGAGGGGGTCGGCCCGATCGAGGGCGGCCAGAGCGTCTCGATCACCATCGAAGGCATCGGCACCCTGACCAACCCGGTCGAGAACGTCTAGTCCCCGCTTTTCGATTCAGCGCCGGGCCGGCTCCATCGGCCGCCGGGCGAACGCCGGAGCGTGCTCCGGCCGCAGCCCGAGGCCGAGGAGCCGGGCCGGGAAGTACGACAGCCGCGGGAACCGCGCGAACAGCTTGATCATCGGCGCCGGCGGGCCGTTGCGCTTGCCCGCCATCACCGCGCGCATCACGGTCCGGTGCAGCAGCCGCTGCAGCCCCTGCACCAGCAGTGTCGGTGCCAGCCGCCGTCCGCGCACCTTCGCCAGGTCCGCCGGCGACGGGCGGCCCCGGCGCAGCGGCTCGGCCAGCAGCGTCGCCGCCGCGACCGCGTCCTGCACCGCGAGGTTGATCCCGACGCCGCCGATGGGCGACATCGCGTGCGCCGCGTCGCCGATGCAGAGCAGCCCGTCGACGTGCCACCTGCGCAGCAGGTTGAGCCGCACGTCGAGGAACTTGACGTCGTCCATCGTCTCCAGCTCGTGCACCCGGTCGGCGAACTCCGGGCAGATCTGCGTGACGTTGTCGCGGAACACCTCGATGCCCTGCTCGCGCAGATCGTCGCCCTTCGGGCCGAGGTAGGCGACCTGGAAGAAGTCGGGCCGGGGGAGCGGCACGGCGAAACGGCGGTCGCGCATCCTCGGCATGAGCATGCCGCCCACGTCGCCGTCCTTGCGCGAGAGCCGGAACCACCAGACGTCGAACGGGCAGTCGTACTCCCGCGGCACCAGATCGGCTTCGCGGCGCGCCAGCGACCAGCGTCCGTCGGCCGCGATCACCAGGTCGGCTCGGATTTCCCCGGTCTCGCCGTCCTTCGTGCGGTAGGTGACGCCGGCGACGCGGCCGTGCTCCCGGACCAGGCCGGTGCACTCGGTCTCCATCCGCTGGACGAACGTCGGCTCCTTGCGGGCGCTCTCGGCGAGCAGGTCGAGGAAGTCCCACTGCGGCACCATCGCGATGTACCGGTGGGCGACCTTCAACCGGGTGAAGTCGGCCAGCTTCATCACCTCGCCGTTCTCCTGCGGGAACCCGGCGGACGTCAGTTCGCTGTGCGGCAGCGCGTGGAACTTCTCGCCGAGGCCCAGCTCGTCCAGCAGTGTCAGCGTGGACGGGTGCACCGTGTCGCCGCGGAAGTCGCGCAGGAAGTCCGCGTGCTTCTCCAGCACCGTCACCTCGACGCCGGCCCGGGCCAGCAAAAGCCCCGTGACCATCCCGGCCGGCCCGCCACCGATGACGACGCAGCCCGTGCGTTCGGTCATCTCGACCATCTCCCCATCTATTCATCACTTGTTGAATAAGGTGAGGATGCACCCGCCGAACCTCGGCGTCAAGGGCTGTGACCGGGGATACGCTGATCGGGCTACGGCCCGGTGGTTGCCGGAAACCGTCCAAACGCGACTGTTGGTCGACTTTGCCCGGCCACGCCGCGGGATGGCCGGTCCGCGCTTGTGGACGGAACGGATCTCCAAGCACCGCAAGGGTTTTCGCGGAGTGGGAACGGTCCGCACCGGAGGAGTCGACGTCGCCCGCGATCGGTGTCGGGTAACCGGCAGAAGACGGTTCGCCAACTGGGAGTAGAGCGGCTGCGCCGGAACGGGCGTGCGCCAATCACCTCTTTGGCAGCGTCGCGAACGCGGCGGTTGCCCTAGCCTCACTGGGTGGATTTCGCCTTGGCACCCCGGACCCCTTCGCGAACCGCCTCGCCCGCCGCGGGAGCGTCCGAGCCCTGGGCGCCGCCCGAGTTGCGGCTGGTGTGCCTGGACATCGACGACACCCTGATCGACTGCACCGCCGCGATCCGCCGCACCCTCCACATCCTCACCGGCCGGGGCGACCTGTGGCCGCTGTGGGACTTGATCACCGAAGAGCACGTCGCCTTGGTCGTCGCCGGCGAACTCGACTACGCGACCATGCACCAGCGGCGCACGGACTGTTTCCTGGCCGAGCTCGGCATCTTCGCCGACGCCGAGCAGGTGAGCTCGTTCGAGCGCCGCCGAAGAGAACTGCTCGATCATTCGTGGCAGCTGTTCGACGACGTCCTCCCGTGCCTGGAGTGGCTCCGCGCGGCCGGCCTGGCCCTGGCGGCGGTGACGAACGCCTCGGGCGTCCACCAGCGGCGCAAGATCGCCGACCTCGGCCTGGCCCCGTTCTTCGACCACGTGGCCATCGCGGGCGAACTGGGCGTGGCGAAGCCCGACCCGGTGATGTTCCACACGGTGTGCCTGGGCATGGACTGCGCCCCGGACCAGGCGGTCCACATCGGCGACAAACTGGACACGGACGCGATCGGCGCCCGCGACGCGGGCCTCGGCGCGATCTGGCTCGATCGCGACGGCATCGGCGAGCGCGCCCCGGCGGGCGTCCACACGCTGGCCGGCCTCGCCGAGCTCCCTGAGCTGCTGGTTTCCGAGTACGCGACGATCGGCGTCCCCGCCCAGCGCCGAGCCGAGACCCCCGCTTTCACGGTCGGGAACGGCGTGCTCTAGTATTTCTCCTCGTGCGGTGCTGGACCGGCAAGCCGGGAAAGTACCTCACTGGGGTATGGTGTAATTGGCAGCACGACTGGTTCTGGTCCAGTTAGTCTAGGTTCGAGTCCTGGTACCCCAGCTGCGGAGAGTGACCCCCCCTGCAGAGCGAGAAATCGCCTCTGGTAAGTTCTCTCCAGCAAGAAAAACCGAAAAGCCCTGGGAAACCAGGAAGTTCCTAGCCCCCGTCGTCTAGCGGCCTAGGACGCCGGCCTCTCACGCCGGTAGCGTGGGTTCGAATCCCATCGGGGGTACCAGCAGTATCGAAGAAGCCGCGTCGACTCAGGTCGGTGCGGCTTTTGCTGTGTTTATGCCAGGGCGTCGGAGATTCTTTCCGCAGCTTGCGCCGACCTGGGTAAGTGCTTGGCAGGTAGTTCGACCATGATCGTTGCCTCATCACCCGGACCGTGTACGTGGACGCTGAGTCGGGTGACGTTCTTCCCGATCACGGACCTGCAGATGCAGGTGATGGCACGGGGACTCACTCACGCCGGACGCCAGCGTGAGTGAGGCCGCGGGCCATACCAGGCCACTGCTATCCGGTGGTCGGTCGCCGTTCCCACCGCCGGATCCGACGGGCCCGTCGTTCCTTGCGGCTCCGAGGCGGAGCTTTGGGAATCGGGGAATCAGGGCCGATCGTGGCGGAGATGGCGGCTTCGACGGGCAGAACCCGGTCCAGGCCTCCGAGCAACTCGTCGGATGCGCGGCCCAAGAAGGCGTAGACCGCGGCGACGTCGTCGGCATCGGGCGTCGCGCCACTTTCCGGATGTGGATCACTGGTCATGGGACACCGCCTTGAGCCTGAGGCTGAGCGTGGTCAGCGCGCGGGAGATGTTCTTGCGGACGGCAGCTTCGTTCTTGCCCGTCTGTGCAGCGATTTCCGCGTTGGTGTAGCCGTCCAGGTGCCAGGTCAGGTGCAGTCGCTGGGTCGGTGGGAGTGTGTCGAGCACGAGGCGGGCGTCGGTCGTGCTGTTCGCGAGAGCGACGACGTCATCGGGCATCAGGCCGGTATCCGGGTGATCGGGTACATCGTGGTGCGACCGGTGCGTCCGGTCCGGGCTGAGGCGCCAGTACGCCCGAGTAGCGGTCGTCCGGAGCCAGGCTTTTCTCGCCATGCGATTGTCGGACAGGGTGGCCCATTTGACCCACGCGCTCGTGAAGGCCGTTTGTGCCGCATCCCAGGCATCCTCGACGGACGCTCCGAAAGCCATGATCAGGAATCCTGTGAGAGGAGCCGACTCGGCGCGGTAGAACCGCGAGTAGTCGGCACGCAGACGATCCGCGCGGCTCCGGGTGGTGACGGGCTGCCGATCGAGCGAAGACGGCGTGAACAACTGCCGCCGTGCGTGGTGTTGCGCTTCGGTACGAGCTCCGTCATCGTCGGCCATGAATACCCGGCTCCTCCCCGGGCCCTCCGATGGTGACCCAGGTTCGGCTTCCTTGCCCGAACGTGGTGAGCGTACTGCCGGGCGGAGCGCCACGGGTGAAGTCCCGGACGATCGACCGCCGGATCCCGGAGGTCCGGCTTCGAGCTTTCGCGCAGATCCTGGCCATCGCCACGGCCGTACTGGCGACGGCGGTCGCGGCGACCACCAACAGAGAAGTCACGACGACTGATCACCTTCCCTCGGTGTGATGAGCTGGTACGTCACCTAGAGCGGCCGGAGGCGTGAACTGTGACATCGACGGGGAGCCGGCCTCGCGCGGACGAACGTGTGCTGGAGTCCTGAGAACCAGGTCGAGATATCGAAGCTGCCATCATCTTTCGGTGGCGCGGCGCCGCTTCTCGCGCAACTGCTCCCATGCTGCGCGTTCGGACGTGGCCGTGATCGGAGGTCTGAACAGGACATCCTTCACAGCGGCGGTGATCCGCACGGTTGCTTCGCGCCGATGGTCGGCCGGCACGCGCACTGCGTACGGACTGATGTGCTGCTCGCCGCCGAGCTCGTTGCCAAGTTCGGAGTACCGCAGGGTGAGTGCCCGTCCGTAGAGCGGGTCGAACTCGTGGGCCGGCCAACGGGGATGACGCAGGAGCGTCCGGTAGCGAAGTGCCGGAGCACGGTGAGTCACATCGATCGTGACCTCTTTGTCGTCTTCCCGCCGTAGCAGTCCGAGGTGCCGGCAGCGACTCCTGATCCGTGCGGACGAGACGGTCCGGCCAGGAGCAGCACCGAACCCGAACCGAGGGCAGTGATGAACCGTTCGACGCTGTACATCCGCAACGGTGGGCCGGCCGGGCCGGCTGCCGGGAACAAAGTGGCGGTGGTCGGCGGTGGTCTGGCCGGGTTGGCCGCGGCCACGCTGCTCGCCGCAGAACGGCGATGGGAGGTCACGGTCTTCGAAAAGAACGAAGTGTTCGGCGGCCGGGCCGCGGAGGGCCCCGGTGAAGGCGAGCACTGCACCCGGCTGCTGCTTCCCGACTACGACGCGACCCGCCAGTTGCTGGCTCGGGTACCGGGGGCTCGCGGGCACACGACCGTGGCCGACTCGATCACGCCGGTTCGGCGGATGGAATGGGGACCGCGGGGCGAGTGGATCGAGATCGATCACCTCAACCGGTTCCGGGCGTCCGGGCTCTCCCTGCGCGATCGCTGGACGATGTACCGACGCGGTAAGGAGAAGCCGTTGGTGGCGGCGGCTCACGGACCGAACCTCAACGTGTTCGGGAGCTGGCGGCAGTATTCGATAGCGAGCGCCGCCACGATGATCCGGCAGGCGTGGCGAACCGACCGGGTCTACGCGTTTCCCGGTTCGACAGACCACTTTCTCGTTGCTCCACTACGCAGGCATCTGCAGGAGCAGAACGTCCGCCTCAACACGAACCACGAGATCACCCGGCTGTCGTTCACCGACCAGGGCGACGATGTCTACGACGCCGTCGTCCTGGCTCTCTTCCCCAGTGATCTCGGCGTTGTGCTCGATTCGAGCCGCATCGCCCACCGGTTGCCGGCGTCCTTGCGCCATTCGCACTGCAAAGTCCTGACCGTCGAACTGGACGGACGCGAACAGGTGCTCGCTGACTCCCTTCCCCAGTTGTACTGCCGGGCGGGGATTGCGATCCTCGTTCAGCCTGCCGCCTCCCGGTGCGTCGTCCTGTGCACCAAGTCGGTGTCCACCGATGACGCTTACGTGCTCGAGCTGGTGCGGTTGTTCCTGCTGCTTCAGCACGGTTTCGGACGGGTCCGGGTCCGGGACAACCTGGCGCCGGGGGCGGCGGTGTGGTCCGCCACGATGCCGAAAGCCGCGAAGGTCCTGGCCGGCGGGCCGGCCGGTGTGTCGCTCGCCGGTTCGTGGCTGGCTTCGGGGTATCCCTACGACTCGGCGGAGTCGGCGATCCGCTCCGCCCAGCTGGCGGTCGAAGAGCTGAACCGAGCGGTGCGGAATCGCCTCACCACACCTTGAGCTAGGCCACGACGTCGGTGTTGTTCCTGGGACTGGTGGCGGGCGGTCTGAGGAGGTCCTGGCGCAGGAAATGCCGGGAAGCATCCTGCGCGTCGGAGATCATCTTGGCGGAATTTCCGAAGTCGAAGCCCTTGACGTGTCCCGTGGGCTGACCGGGAAGGCAGAGTACCGGCATGGTCTCCCTGGCGAACTCGATGTCGTTGACGTACTGGCGGTTGAGGGCGGCCGCGAACGCCGCCGTCGTCGAGTCCCGGACGTCCTTCGGCTCGCCACGGGTCGCCAGACGAGGACGGCCGTCGAACACGACGAGCGAGGCGGCGCCGAGATCGATCGCCTGCCGGATCGGGACGTTGGCGACGTAGCCGCCGTCGGCGAGCAGTTTGCCGTCACGCCGGATCAGGGGGAAGACGCCGGGAATCGCGCAAGTCGCCAGCAGCGCGTCGACCAGGTCGCCCTGCTCGAGAAGGGCTGGTTCTCCGGTCGCGAGGTCCGTCGCCACGCAGGCGAACGGGATGGTCAACTCGGCGAAGGACCGAGCGGTCACCTCGGCCGTGAACAGTCCGGCCAGCCTCTTGTTGCGGAACATGTAGTGCCCGCCCAGGAGGTTGCGCACCTGCCTGAGCCGGGAATCCCCGATCACCCGGGAGCGGTCACAACTGCTCCACACGGCGGTGAGCCGTGCGACCGCGTTCCGTGGGTCGTCGGCCAGGACGACGCCGTTGAGCGCCCCTGCCGACGTCCCGACGATGAGATCCGGGCGGACACCCGCGCCGAGGACCGCTGCCAGCATGCCGACTTGTGACGCTGTCGAGGCGGCACCGCCTCCGAAGACGAACGCGATCGGCGTCGCCAACCGGTGCGTCCGAGAAGTACCGGTCACGCGGCCGCCCTCCGCTCTGCGCGGGGCTCCGAGTTGCCTCCGGTTTCCAGTGCACGAACCGCTTCGCGGACGCGGTCGGTCAGCTGCCGGCAGTCGTGGCCGGCCGGGTCGATCGGCGCACCGATCCTGATCAAGACCTCCGGTCGGCGCAATTTGACCAGCGGCCACGGACGGGAACCGGCCCACACCCGGTGAGCACCGATCGCCCCGATCGGGACTATCGGGACGCCCGTCGAGAGCGCGATCGCCGCGGCGCCTCGGCCGTACTCGGCTGTCTCGGCTTCGTCCGGCGTCGTGATCCTCCCCTCCGGCATGATCGCGACGGACTCGCCGGCGCGGATCGCTGCCGCTCCGGCGGTGACCGTGGCGTCGGACCCGCGCAGTGCGGGCAACGCCCCGGTCGCGTGCAGGACCTTGCCGAAGGCTCCGAGGTGGAAGTACTTCTCGGCGATGACCAGGCGCGGTGAAACACCGAGGTGCCGGAACGCCAGCACTCCTGCGAACACGTCGAAGATCGATCGGTGGTTGGCGACGTAGACGGCCGGCCCCGCAAGCGGCCAGGAGCGTCCGCTGACATCGTCGAACACGACGTCGGCCAGCAGCGGCACCCAGCCCGCGGTGATCGTCGTCGCGGCTTTCCGCAGTGCCCGATCCACCCGGGTGAGCGCGGGCGCGTTGGGATGGGTCCGAGTCACCTGGCGTGGCGGCGGTTCCGCGGCCGGCAATCCCAAGACCGACCGGGGTGTGACTTCCGGATCGGTGCGTGCCAGCCTGCTGACCGCGTTGAACGCGGATCGGCAGGCGCCTTCGGCGGAATCCAGCGGATAGCTGTTCCGGGTGTAGCTTCCCGCGAAGAAGACGCGATCACCGAACGCCTGCTCGAGCGGGCGGGGGTCGACGTACTCACCGACGAACACGGCCTCCGAGGGCGAGAGATTCGTTCTGGTCCGCACCCGGAGCGGCGGATGGGCCAGGTTCAACTGGGCCGTGACGTGGTCGACGATGTACTGATCTTCGGTCGACTTGGGAAAGGCCGCTAGAGTGACACAGCGGCCTTCTGCGGGTTGCACGACGGTGGTGATGCCGGCGCCGGCGTAGATCCGGACCGAATCGGCTTCGAGGACTTCTTCGCGCGGATCGAGGTCGATCGTGAAGGCCTTGCAATGGGTGTGCCGACGACAGTCCATCGGGCGCGCGACACTCGACCTGTCGAGGAGGGCATAGGCGTCGTGTACGAACCCTGTGAAGACGACCGCGTCGTAGTGTTCCTCTCCGCCGGTCGTCCTGACTTCGACGCCGCCGGGCGTCCGCGATATCCGCTCGACGCGGCTGTCGGCTCTGAACTCGACCCCGCGGTCGCGGAGGAAAGCCAGCCACGGATCGATGAGCCAACGATCTGTCGATCCGGGCAGGGCGTAGGTGGTCGATTCGCTTCGTGAACTGGCCATCGCCCGGGTCAGGGAATGCGCTGACCAGTTCCAGACGGAGCCGAATATGTTCGAAGACTGTACGCTTCGCCGGGCGACGAGAATGGCCTGCCAGTTGGAACGCGCGATGGCCACCTTGTCTCGCATCGACAAGCCGGGAGTCTTGGCCAGGAATGCGTAGATGTGATCGATCTCGACCCAGGTCCCGTCACTGCGGTTGGCGAAGCGGTGGCAGCGCTGCAGTGAGTCGAGCACGGTTCCCCCTTCGGCGCCGGGGATCTCCTGGAACAAGCCCAGCAGGTATCGGTAGTCGGCCAGGAACAAGCGGGTGCAGTGCTCGCCCGAATCCGTGACGTTGGCGCGTCCGCCGAATTGCGCCTCGCCTTCCAGTACGGTGACCGAAACATCGGATCGGTCGGTGAGGTAGTGTGCCGTGGAAAGCCCGGAAATTCCTGATCCGACAACGCAGATCTTCATCAGCCACTCTCCGTCGCGTGTCGGTTGTGACACAAGAATTGTCTTGGGGGAGTCTTCGATGCAAACCCAGTCGAGGGGCGGCTTGGCCTTGTTACGGCGTCATCGGGTGGTCACTCCAATGCACTAGTGGTTGATGTTATTCGAAGAATAGAGCGAGAAAGGGAATTACCGCGGTGGCCGCCGACGGCTCAGTCCCGGAGGAAGGGCAGTACCGCGGCATTGAATTCGTCGGGACGCGAGCTGTGTATGCGATGGCCGGCATCGACGGTTGTCAGGCGACAATCCGGAATCAGCGCTGCGACGCGTAGCAGCCGGTCGAGTGGCGCGTAGCCGCGGGGTCCGCCGTGGAGGACCAGAGTCCGTGCTGTCACGGCCGGCAAAGCGGACCACCACTCGGGAGCGGGCTTGCTGAACTGCTGGACCACCGAGCGGGCCATCGAGCGGTCGAACGTCCACAAGCGAGACACCAGCCCGAGGTGCCGAGCCATGCGAGAAGAGCCCGCCAGCAACCCGACCCGGCTGAGTGCCGTCACCTCCTGGATCGGCGGTCGCATCTCCTCGAGCACCAAGCGGCGGACGAGCGCGGGACGGCATTGCGCGATCATGGTCGCGAAGCGGCCCCCGAGCGAGTGCCCTACCAGGTCCGCCTGGCCGACATCCAGTTCCGCCAGCAGGGCTTCGACGTCGAGCCGGAATTCGTCGAACGCGTAGCTGTCCCGGTTTGCGCTGAGGCCGTGGCCGCGTAGATCAGGTGCGATGACCCAACGGCCTGCCGTGGCCAACGCGGCGGCGAACGACTGCCAAGTGACAGCACTGCTTGCCAGACCGTGGAGCAACACGACCGGCGGTCCCGACCTCGGCCCCAGCATCCGATACGCGACTCGACCGCCGTTCACTTCGGCGAACAGTGGCTGGTGCCACCGGGCTTCAGGGTGCACCCGCGCCTCCGAACAGTGCCGTCGCCGTCGACCGGTTCGCCGTAAGGGATCCGGCCCTGACCCGCTCCGGCACCAGCTGCGTGGACCTTCGCATGCCGTCCAGTATCTGCCCACACGGGTGCGGTACGCCCTTCGACCGTCGGTCAGGTGACGGAGTTCGATGCTCGGAGCGGGGTTCCACCGACGTCGGACGCGGTCAGCCAGCACGCCGAAGTGCTTTGTGACTCGAACCTGATCACGACATCTTGATCCGTGGGGCTCAGGTGAGGCGGGCCGGTTGCGGGCGGGACTCCCAGCCCAGGTGGGCGGAAATCGTTGCCGCTGCCTTTGCTGTCTCCTCGCCGGCGGCCTCCAGACGCTCGCTCAAGCGGCAAGCCGGTGCCGAGACGTTCAACGCCGCCACCACGCGGCCGCGGAAGTCTCGGATCGGGGCTGAGACCCCTGCCAGCCCCGGCTCGAACTCCTCTCGGACCTGGGCGTAACCGGCCCGGCGGGCTTCCTGGATGCGTAGCCACAGCTCCGGCAGTGCAGGCGCCTCGGGAGCAGCGGCGAAGCGGACGTACAGCTCGTCCGGGGTGGCGTCGGACAGCAGCACCCGGCCCGCCGAGGTGCGGTGGGCCGGGACGCCTCGGCCTTCCCAGTCGTGGACTCGGAACGAATGGCCCGACACCGACAGCAGCGTCAACACCTCCTGGTCGCGCAGCACGCAGAGGTGGCTCGTCTCCTCGAGCTCGGCCGACAGTTCGCGCATCACCGGTTCGGCGGTGCGCACCAGGCGGTCTTCGACCGTTCGGGCGACCAGCGAAAACAGGCGCCAGCCCAGGCGGTAGCCGAGGGTGTCCGGGTCGCGCTCGACCACTCCCTCCTCGGCCAGGGCCTTCAAAGCGCGGGACACCTGGCTCTTCTCGCGGCCGGTGAGCTGGGCGAGGCGGACCACGCCCAGCTCACCCGCTCGCTGCGCCTCGGGGGAGGCCAGTGCCTCCAGCAGGTCCAGGTCGCGGCGCAGGCCGTGACCCTGGTGCCGGGCGGGGGTGGGCATGGCACGGAACGTACCGGGTTGGCGTCAGCGCAACGGGGATTGCAATCGGCGGGTGAGTCTTGCCCGGCGATTTCCGGCGAACCTACCGTCGGATCGGCCGCAGTCCCCATGAGCTGGAGCTCCCATGACTTTCGCGTCCACCGCGCTCATCGGTGAAGCCTTCGGCGGCGGGGCGGTGGCCGGGTGAAGATCACCGCCGTCACTCTCGATCGGCTGCGGCTCGAGCTCGATCCGCCGTTGTGCGCGGCCTGGGATCCGGATCCGCGCCGGTACTTCGACGCCACCGTCGTGCGCGTGCACACCGACCAAGGTGTCACCGGCGTCGGCTCCGGTGACACCATGGCCGGCTTCGAGGCCGTCGAGCACCTGTTCCTCGGTGAAGATCCCCTCGACATCGTCCGGCACGTCAAGGCGATCGAGACCGCCAACTTCCACGGCGGCCGCTTCTGGCCGCTGGAGGCCGCGCTCTGGGACGTCATCGGCCAGGTCGCCGGCCTGCCCGTGGCGGCGCTCTTCGGGAACGCCGCCCGCGCGCTGCCCGCGTACGCCTCCTCGGCCGAGCTGAAGCCGCCGGGGGAGCGGGCCGAAACCGCACTGCGGGCCCGGGAAGCCGGGTTCCGGGCGATGAAGATCCGGATCGACCGGGACCGCGTGGCCGAAGGTGTCGCCGCCGTCGCCGCCGTGCGGGAGGCGCTCGGCCCGGACTTCGGGATCATGGTCGACCTCAACCAGTCCTGGCGGATGGCCGGGGACACCGGCGCCGCGGCCGACCTGGCCGGGACGCGGAAGCTCGTGCGCCGGCTCGCCGAGCTGGACGTGCTCTGGGTCGAGGAACCGTTGCCCTACCACGACCTCGCCGGGTTCAGGACCCTCCGTGCCGAGAACCCGGGCGTGCGGATCGCCGCGGGAGAGATGCAGCACTCGGTGCCGGAGCTGCTGCGCTACCTGGAAGAGGACGTCCTGGACGTCTACCAGATGGACGTCGTGCTCGCGGTCGGCATGCTCCGCGCGCGCACGCTGGCCGAGCTGGCGCAGCTCAAGCACCGCGCGTTCACGCCGCACAGCTGGACCAACGGCATCGGCGTGCTGGCCAACCTGCACGTCTCGGCCGGCGTCGGCGGCGGGCCGTACTTCGAGTTCCCCTGGGACCCGCCCGGGTGGACGCCCGAACGCCGCGACTTCATGCTCGCCGAACCGGTGCTGATCAACGCCGCCGGCGAGGTCGAGGTGCCGCGGCGGCCCGGGCTCGGCGTCGAACTGGACGAAGAGGCGGTGCGACGGTGGCGGATCTGACCCGAGACGCCCGGCGCGCGCCCGAGACCCGGCCGTTCGTCGCGTCCACTTCGGACGAGACTTTCCCGGGCGCGATGCCCACCGTCCCCGTGGTCTGAAGGAGGCAGCATGCGCTTGTCCGTGGAGCCGGGCGGCCGCACTGAATACGGCCCCGGCGTCGTCGCCGAACTGCCCGCTTTCGTCGAGGTGGTGGGGCACGCCCGGGTGTTCGTGGTCACCGACCGCGGCCTGCGGGCCACCGGGATCGTCGGCCGCGTCGAGAAGATCCTGGCGCGGGCCGGGATCGAGTACGTCGTGCACGAAGACGTGGGGCCGAACCCGTCGACGGCCGAGCTGGACCGCGGTGCCGCCCGCTTGCGCGCGTTCGGCGACGCGGCCGTGCTCGCGCTCGGCGGGGGTTCCGCGCTGGACGCGGCGAAGGGGATTTCCCTGCTCGCGGGCAACCCGGCGGCCGCCGCCGCGGACGCCGACCGCCTGTGGGACGCCGCCGGCGGGCTGCCGCTGATCGCGGTCCCGACGACGTCGGGGACCGGTGCGGAGACCAACGGCTTCGGCGTCACCGAGGACGTCCGCGCCTGCCGCAAGGTCTACATCGGACACCCGTCGGTGAAGCCGCGGATCGCCGTGCTGGATCCCGAGCTGACGGTGGGGTTGCCTGCGCCGGTCACGGCCGCTTCGGGGCTGGATGCCCTGGTCCACGGCATCGAGTCGCTGTCTTCACGCGGGTCCAGCCCGATCTCGGCCGCGTACGCCACGCAGGCGATCAGCCTCGTCGGCCGCTGGTTGCCGGTCGCGTTCCGGGACGGCGGGGATCTCCAGGCGCGTGCTCAGGTCATGCTGGGGGCGCACCTGGCGGGGCACGCGTTGACGCTGTCGGGACTCGGGCTGGTCCACGGCATCGGGCACGCGCTGACCGCACACACCGGGACGCCGCACGGTGTCGCGCTGGCCGCCGTGCTGGAGGAGGTCATGGAGTTCAGCGTGGAGGCGGCCGCTTCGGCTTACGAGAGCACGGCGTGGGCGCTGCGGGTGACGCCGGCTACGGCGGAGGCGGCGATCGGGGCGGTGCGGGAGGTTTCCGGCGTGCTCGGCATCAAACGGCCGGTGCGGGAGCTGGGGGTGGACCGGGCGAGGATCGCGGTCATCGCGGCGGACGCGGTGGCTGACGCTGTGACGAAGAACGCGCCGAGGCTGCCTGCGGAAGCCGAGGTCGTCTCGCTGCTCGAGTCGGTTTACTGACGAGCTTCGCGAGGAAAAGAATGCCGGCCCGGAATTCGGGTTACTGCCAAAAGTGACGGGTTGATCGCTGGCCGTTGCCGGGCCGGGTGGGGAAATGGCCTCCGTCGGCGGCGAGGGTGTTCAGTCCTTGCCGCCAACGGGCCGGGTCCCCAGTGATCTGCCGGCCACCGCCTTACTTCTTCGCGGCGGCGACCTTCTTGCGCGGGGCACGCTTGCGCGGGGCGGCCGCGGGGGTTTCCGCTTCCTCGACCTGGGCCTGCTCGTAAGCCGCGATCACCTCGGAAGAAAGGCGGCCGCGCTCGGAGACCTCGTAGCCGTTCGCGTTGGCCCAGGCGCGGATCTGCTGGTTGCGCTCGCGGTCGGTCGTGCTGGTCGTCGTCGACTGGCCGGTGGCCACGCGGACCTTGCGGCCACCGATGCGACGGCCGGCCGAGACGTAGCGGGCCAGTTCGTCGCGCAGGCTGGCGGCGTTGTCGTCCGACAGGTCGATTTCGTAGGTGACGCCGTCGAGGCCGAACTGAACGGTCTGGGCGGCTTTGCTGCCGTCGATGTCGTCCAGGATCTCGACGAGGACTTTCTGGGCCACGGGAATGCTCCTCAGCTGGATGTGCGTCCGGGGGAACGTGACGTGTGACAAGTTGCACAATGGTCGACGTCCTTCGGTGGAGTGTATCCAGTCGAGGATAGGTACGGCAATTTCCCGTCCACTCGGCCGACGTGCGGTGGGTTAATCGGCTCGCATTCCCGGATCGAAGCCCGACTCGCCCGGGGCGTCGGCGTCGTCCGCGTCGGCCAGGTGGGCCTGTTCGGCGGCCTCCTTGGCCTCCTTGATGGACTGACGGCTGTGGGCCAGGTCCGCTTCGGGGTCCTGCGGCCGGTTCTCGTTCTCCGTCATCTCGACTCCTTTGCCGGGTGTGATTCCCGGCGGCTACCCCGGAACCGGGACCGGCAACCACGAGCGTTCACCCCAACGGGTGGGCCGGGACCGGTACCGGGAACGCGGAAGGGCCCCGCACCAGTTCGGTGCGGGGCCCTTCCGATGTCGCCAGGGGGTGGAACTACTTCTTCTTGGCGGCGGAGGTGCGCTTGGCCGGAGCCTTGGCGGCGGCGGGCTTCTTCGCCGCGGCGGTCTTGGTCGCGGCCGGCTTGGCGGCGGCCTTGGCGCGGGTGGTGGTGGCCTTCGCCGTGGTGGCCTTGGCCGCGGTGGTCTTCGCCGCGGTCTTCGGGGCCGCCTTGGTGGCGGTGGCCTTGGCGGCCGGCTTGGCGGCGGCGGCGCGGGTGCGCGTGGTGGTCGCCCGCGTGGTGGCCGGCTTGGCGGCGGCCGCCCGCGTGGTGCGGGTGGTGGTGGCCTTGGCCGGGGCCGCGGCGGCGGCCTTGGTGGCGGTCGCGCGGGTCGTCGTCGCCGCGGCGGCGCGCTTGACCGGGGTGGCCTTCGGCAGCTTCTTGGTGCCGGAGATGACGTCCTTGAAGGTCGTGCCGGCGCGGAAGGCGGGCACGTTGGTCTTCTTGACGCGCACGGCCTCACCGGTGCGCGGGTTGCGCGCGGTACGAGCGGCGCGGGCGCGCTTCTCGAACACACCGAAGCCGGTGATGTTGACCTTCTCGCCCTTGTTGACCGTCCGGATGATGATGTCCACCAGACCGTCAACGGCCTGCGAAGCCACCTTCTTGTCGCCCAGACGCTCCGACAGCGCCTCGATCAGCTGGGCCTTGTTCGTCATTCCAGTCCTCCATAGTGGAACTTAGTCACGGCCCATCTCGGCCGACACTGCACACGGTATTACCAATACCGCACAAAATCCAACCGGGGGTCGAAATTTTTCCTTGTACGGGGGCGGGTTCCGCCTCTCCGGCGGCCTCCCCCGGAGAGTTCCCGGACCGCGCCCCGGTGTCCGGCCACGGCTCTGAGCAGGCAAAATGCCAACCCGGTGCCGTCCACAGTGGTCGTCCATATAGGACCCGAGGGCCTTTTGGAGAACTTTCCCCGCGACACGCCCGGAGCGGCCCCTCCCGCCGTGTGGCGGGGGCCACCGGGCCCCG
Organism: Amycolatopsis sp. FBCC-B4732; assembly: GCF_023008405.1. Taxonomy (NCBI): domain Bacteria; kingdom Bacillati; phylum Actinomycetota; class Actinomycetes; order Pseudonocardiales; family Pseudonocardiaceae; genus Amycolatopsis; species Amycolatopsis sp. FBCC-B4732. The sequence continues at coordinate 6,388,550 of NZ_CP095376.1, read as the reverse complement.
ATCCCGCGCAGCGGCCGGGGTTCGGGGCCCCGCCCGGAGGCCGTCCGAGGGCCGTCCGGCGCCGCTTCGCCGTGGAGCCAGGGGAAGCGGGACGCGGGCGGCGCCGGACCCGCTGCGGGGCTTGGCGAGCGGGACGCCGGCGCCCGCCGGAAACCGGCCTGCGGCGGCGAAAGGATCTTCCCCGAAGGGTGAACTCACTCGTTCGGCGCAGTCTTGGCCCGCGCGGGCAACCCGGGGACAACACCGTGTTGGACGCGGGGCGAAACCGCAGGCGGGCTAGTCTGCCGCGGGAGGAACACCCGCGCGGACAGGGAGAACCGTGGACCAGGAGACGCTCACCACCGTGGTCGGACGGGTGGCAGGCACCGAGGACTCGACGCCGCTGCAGTTCAGCGTGGCCATCGATCCGGAAGCCTATCTGCAGCTCGACGACGTCGTCGTGACCCGGCGGGATCTGCCGGGGCTCGGGGAAGTCACCTCTTACGGCGTGGTCACGCAGGTGAGCGCGCGGCACGAAGGCGCCAGCTTCGGCAGCGACGTCTTCCTGATCTCCGACGGTGTCCTGCCCGCGCAGGTGCAGGAGATCGCCGAGATCGCCACCACCCGCGTCGAACCCGAGTGCTACGTGCCGCCCAAGCCGGGCGCCGTCGTCTCGCGCGCCGTGGGGGAAGATCGCGCGCAGGCGCTGTACTTCGACAACATGACCCGCCAGGTGGCGGTCGGCCTCGGCCGCGACGGCGAACCCGTCTTCCTCAACATGGACTTCCTCGACGGCACGCGGGGTGCGCACGTCAGCATCAGCGGGGTCTCCGGCGTGGCCACCAAGACGTCGTTCGCGTTGTTCCTGCTGCACTCGATCTTCCGCGGCGGCGCCCTGCCCAACGCCCACAACGCCAAGGCCCTCGTCTTCTCCGTGAAGGGCGAGGACCTGCTGTTCCTCGACACCCCGAACGTCCACCTCGACGAGAAGCTCAAGGCCGGGTACGCCAAGCTCGGCCTGCCCGCGGAGCCGTTCGCCTCCGTCGGGTTCTACGCGCCGCCGACGCCGTCGGACACCACGGGGAAGCCTTACGTCACCGGGCGGACCTCGGGGGTCGGCGCGTTCTGGTGGACCATCGCGGAGTTCTGCGCGAAGGACCTGCTGCCCTACGTCTTCGCCGACGCCGAGGACGAGCGCAACCAGTACACGATGGTCATCCACCAGGTCGCGAACCGGTTGCGGCTGGACAGCACCCCGGCCGGCAAGGACGGCGCGGCCAACGTCGACGGCGTGCTCTGCCGCACCTACGCGGAACTCGTCGACGTCGTCTGCGAACGCGTCACCGACGAGGAAACCCGCGCGAGCTGGGCGGGTGCGGTCACCGGTGCGGGCACGGTCAACGCGTTCATCCGCCGCCTGCGCTCCAGCCAGCGCGCGCTGTCCGGCCTCATCCGCGGCGACCTCGCGGACCACCCCGCGCGCTCGTTGTCCACGGAGAACCAGCAGGTGACCGTGGTGGACATCCACAACCTCGTCGAACGCGCGCAGCGGTTCGTGGTCGGGGTGACGCTGGCGGCGGAGACCGCGCGCAAGGAAGCCGCCGGCCCGGGCGGGTTGCTGTTCACCATGCTGGACGAGCTCAACAAGTACGCGCCGCGGGAAGGCAGCAGCCCCATCAAGGAGGTGCTGCTGGACATCGCCGAGCGCGGCCGCTCCCTCGGCGTCATCCTGATCGGCGCGCAGCAGACCGCCAGCGAGGTCGAGCGCCGGATCGTCAGCAACAGCTCGGTGCGGATCGTCGGGCGCCTCGACGCCGCCGAGGCTTCGCGGCCCGAGTACGGCTTCCTGCCGCAGAGCCAGCGGGTCCGCGCGACGCTCGCCACGCCGGGCACGATGTTCGTGAGCCAGCCGGAGATCCCGGTGCCGATCGCCGTCGGCTTCCCGTTCCCGGCCTGGGCCACGCGGCTTTCCGAGGCCGGTCAGGTGCCGGTGAAGACGGCGTCGGCGAAGAAGGCCGATCCCTTCGCCGGCCTGCCCTCGGGCAGCGCCGACCCCTTCGGTGACGACCCGCCGCCCTTCTGAGCCCGCTGCCCGCTATCCGAACGGAAGGACGAAGTGTGAAGTTCCTGCACACCTCCGATTGGCACGTCGGCAAGACGCTCAAGGGCCGCAACCGGCTCGACGAGCAGCGCGCGGTGCTCGGCGAAATCGTCCGGATCGCGCGGAAGGAGGAGTTCGACGCGGTCCTCGTCGCGGGTGACCTGTACGAGACGTCGGCGCCTTCGGCCGCCGCGCAGGAGCTCGTGGTGCAGGCGCTGATGGCGCTGCGCGAGACCGGTGCCGAGGTGCTGGCCATCGCCGGGAACCACGACCACGCCGCGACGTTCGAGGCGTACCGGCCGCTGCTGCGCAAAGCGGGCATCCACCTCACCGGGAACCCGCGCCCGGCCGCCGACGGCGGGGTCGTGTCGTTCGACGCGCGGTCGACCGGCGAGCGCGTCAACGTCGCCGTGCTGCCCTTCCTTTCCCAGCGCTACGCGGTCCGCGCCGCCGAGCTGATCACCGGGACCCCGGCGGACAACGTCGGCGAGTACGACCAGCGCGTGCGCGACATTGTGGAACGCCTCAAGGAAGGCTTCACACCCGGCGCGGTCAACCTCGTCATGGCGCACCTGACGGTGACCGGCGGCGCGCTGGGCGGCGGCGAGCGCGCGGCGCAGTCCATCTTCGAGTACCACGTGCCCGCCACGGCGTTCGGCGCCGACCCGCACTACGTCGCGCTCGGTCACCTGCACCGCCGCCAGTCGCTGCCCGCCGCGTGCCCGGTGCACTACAGCGGTTCGCCGTTCGCCGTCGACTTCGGCGAGCAGGACAACAAGAGCGTGGTGCTCGCCGTCGAGGTTTCGCCGACGACGCCGGCGAAGATCACGGACCTGCCGATGACCGCGGGGCGGCGGCTGCGGACCGTCCACGGCACGGTGGCCGAGCTGACCGGCCGCGCGGCGGAGTTCGGCGAGGACTACCTGCGCGTCTACGTCCGCGAGGCGACCAGGGCCGGGCTGCGCGAGGAAATCCAGGAGGCCCTGCCCAACGCCCTGGAAATCCGCATCGACCCGGAGTTCGCCGCGCCGATCACGACGTCGGCGGGCGACCGCGCGATCGCGGACCGCTCACCGGGGGAGCTGTTCGCGTCCTACTGCGAAGAACGGACCGTCGACGACAAGCGCGTCCAGTCGCTCTTCGCGCGGCTGCACGACGAAGAGACGAGCGGGGTGTGACATGCGGCCAGTGCTGCTGGAGATGACCGGCTTCGCGTCCTTCCGCGAGAAGACCGAAGTCAGCTTCGCGGACACCGACTACTTCGCCCTCGTCGGGCCGACCGGCGCGGGCAAGAGCACCGTGATCGACGCGCTCACCTTCGCCCTCTACGGCTCCGTCGCCCGCTGGGACCACGAAGGCCTGGTCGCGCCCGCGCTCGCGCCGACGGCGAACCGGGCCACCGTGCGGCTGGTGTTCGACGCGGGCGGCACGCGCTACCACGTCGTGCGGGAAGTCCGGCGCAGCGGCGGGAAGAAACCCACGGTCAGCGTCAAGAACGTCCGCCTGGAACGGCTGGTCGACCCCACCGCGCTCGGCGGGCCGGAGGACGACGCCGACCCGGTCGCCGCGGACTCCGAGGTCACCCCGGCGGTCGAACGCCTGCTCGGGTTGACGTTCAAGCACTTCTGCACCTGCGTGGCGCTGCCGCAGGGCGACTTCGCGGAGTTCCTGCACGCCAAGGCCGCCGACCGGCAGAAGATCCTCATCAAGCTGCTGGGCCTGGAGGTCTACGAGCGGATCGGCCGCCGCGCCGGTGTGACGGCGGAGCAGCAGAAGCAGCGGGCGGCCGTCCTCACCGAACAGCTGGGCAGCTACGCCGACGCGACCGCGGAGGCCGTCGACGCGCTCGCCGCGCGGATGACCGCCCTCGCCGAGCTGGACGCGCGCGTGACCGCGGCCCTGCCCGGGCTGAACGACGCGACCCGCGCGCACGACGAAGCGCGGCAACGCGTCGCCGCGCTGACGAAGGAACTGAGCGTCCTCGACGCGCTGGAACGCCCGGACGGCGTCGAAGACCTCGAAACCCGGCGCCGGGCGGCGGTCGACGCGACGACGGCCGCGCGGGCCGGGCTGGAAGCCGGTGAGGCGGCGGACGAAGCGGCTCGTGCCGCGCTGGCCGCCGCGCCGGACCGCGGCGAGCTGGAACGGATCCGCGCCGCCCGCGCGGAACTCGCCGAAGCCGAGAAGGCACTCCCGGGCCTGGAAGAAGCGGCGAAATCGGCAACGGCGGCGAAGACGGCCGCGTCGGCGGCGGTCGCCGAAGCCGTGGCCGCGGTCGAGTCGGCCCGCAAGACCCGGGACACCACCGCCCGCGCCGCCGAGGACGCGGCCGCGCGGGCGGAGGCGTCCCGCCGGGAACGCGACCGGCTGAGCGGGGTGCGGCCGCCCGCGGATCTCGGCGACCTGTCGGAAGAGGCGGCGCGGGTGGCGAAGCGCACGGCCGAGGCCGACGCCCGCCTGCGCGCCGCCGAGACCGCCGACGCCGAAGCCCGCGCGGCGCTGGCCGCGCAGCCCGACGTCGCCCCGCTGGCCGCCGCGCGCTCCGACGCCCGGACGCTCTACGCGGTCGCCGAAGCCCAGCGCAAGGCCGCGCCCGAGCAGGCCGCGCGCCGGACGGAACTCGAAGCGGCGCGAAGCGCCTTCGCCGATGCCGACGCCGAAGTCACCGCGGCGAAGGCGGCGGTGACCGAAGCCGACCGGGCCGGGCAGGCGCTGGGCCTGCGGGCCGGGCTCGCCGTCGGGCACCCGTGCCCGGTGTGCGAGCAGGAAGTCGCGGCGCTGCCCGACGCCGGCGGGCACGCCCACCTCGCCGAGGCGCGGGAACGCCTGGAGCGGGCCGAAGCCGCCCGCGCCGCCGCCGAGTCCGCGCTGCGCAAGCTGGAACGGGCCGTGGACCGCGACGCCGACTCCGCCGCGTCGGCGGCCGCGCAGGCGGAAGAACTGCGCGAGGTGCTCGCGGGAGTGGCCGGACCACCGGAGTCGGTGGTCCTGCGCCGCCCCGTCGAGGCGGCGTTTTCCGAGCAGGACTACGCGGATCTCGTCACGGCCGTGCGGGAGCGGGGCGAGTGGCTGTCGGCGACGATCGACGCCCGCACCCGCGTCGCCGAGGCCGCGACCGCCGCCGACCGGGAGCTGGCGGCGGCCCGCACCGGCCGCGCGGCCGCACAGCGCGAGGCCGACGTCGTCGAAAAGTCGTTCGCCGCGGCCAAGGAAGCACTGCGGGCGGCCCGCGATCCCCTGGTGGAGCTGGGCGCGCCCGCGGTCGACACCGGGGACGTCCCGGCGGGCTGGCGGCTGCTGACGTCGTGGGCGGCGTCGGCGGTCGAGGACCGGCGGACCGCGCTGGCCGCGCTCGAAGCGGCCGCCGAAGCCGCGGGCAAGGAAGCCGTCGTCGCGGCGGACGACCTCGCCTCCGCCGAACGGGCCGCCGAGCAGCGGCGGAAGCAAGCGGAGGAAGCGGCGCTGGCCGAGCAGTCGGCGAGCACCGCGGTGACCACGACCCGGCGCCGGCACGGTGAACTGGTCGAAACGCTGAAGGACGCGCCGTCGGCCGAAGCCGTCACCGAGCAGCTCGCGCGGGTCGCCGAACTGGAACGAGCCGCGAAAGCCGCCGACGCCGGCCTGCGGACCGCCCGCGCGGCCGCGAAACAAGCGGCGGAAGCCCAGGCCCGCGTCGCCGAGCAGGTGGCGGCGGAACGGCAGCGGCTGTCCCGCGCACGCGATCCCCTCGTCGGTCTGGGTGCGCCGCCGATCGACGGCGAAAGCCTGCTCGCCGCCTGGACCGCGTTGACGGACTGGGCGGCCGGGCAGGCGAGCGAGCACCGCGACCGGCTGGCCGCCGCCGGCACCGCCGAGCGCGAGGCCGCCGAAGCGTTGCGGGCGGCCGAACGCGCGGTCGCGGGCGACATCACCGCGCTCGAGGTCGAGCTGCCCGAAGGATCGGTGCGGGACCGGGCGCCGGTGGCCCTCGCGACCGCGCGGGCCCGCGCCGAAGCCGACCACACGGAAATGAAGCGGCGCGTGGCGCACGTGGCGGGGCTGCAGGCCGACATCGCGGCCGCGGAGGCGGAGTCGCAGGTCGCGCGGCTGCTCGCGGATCTGCTGCGCTCGGACAAGTTCCCGCGCTGGCTCATCGCGGGTGCGCTCGACACGCTGGTCGCCGAGGCGTCGGCGTCGCTGCTCGAACTCTCCGGCGGCCAGTTCGAGCTCACCCACGACAAGGGCGATTTCCTGGTGGTGGACCACAACGAGGCCGACGCGCGGCGCCCGGTCAAGACGCTGTCCGGCGGGGAGACGTTCCAGGCGTCGCTTTCGCTGGCGCTGGCGTTGTCGTCGCAGCTCGGCGCGATGGCCGCGGAGGGCGCGACCCGGCTCGAGTCCATCTTCCTCGACGAAGGTTTCGGGACGCTGGACGAAGCCACCCTCGACGTCGTGGCGTCCACGCTGGAGAACCTCGCCGCCACCGGCTCCCGGATGGTCGGGGTGATCACGCACGTGCCGGCGCTGGCCGAGCGCGTCCCGGTGCGGTTCCTGGTCACCCGCGACGGGTCCGGCTCGCACATCGGCAGGGAGGGCGCATGACCGCCGTGGCAGGCATGAACTTCAGCATCGACACCTGGGACCCGGGCTACGGCAGCTCGATGGAGGCCGAGGAGCTGGGCCGGTCCCAGGCCGAGGTCGAGCTCGACGTCGAAGTCCCGGAAGACGAGTGGGCGCCGATCGACCCGTCCCCGGTGACGCCGCCCGAGGCCGTGCTGTTCGTCGACGGCGTCCGGCGGATCGACGCGCGCGTCTGGATCGACGACCCGGCGGGCACGAACTCGGCGTCGATCGGGATCTGCGCGTCCTACGCGGCCGGCGTGGTGTGCTGCTGCGAGGGGCAGGCGCACGTCGTCGGCACCGACGTCCGGCGCGGGTTGTTCACGGTGGCGCCGCAGGCGGACGACATCGCGACCCCGGCGGGCGTCTACACGGCGCACCGCGCGGCGCCCAAGGAAGACAAGCCGCTGCCGGTGGTGCTGTCCTCGGCGTTGCAGGAGCAGCTGGCCGAAGCCGAGCTGGAAACGGCGGTCCGGGCGCGCACGGCGAGCCACGTGCGCAGCGATCTGCTGGTCGTGGACGGGCCGTTGCGCGGGCGCGCGCACCTCGAGCGGGCGGTCGGGTTCATCAAGAGCCACCAGACGACCTACCTGCCCGGCGAGCTCAACGCGATGGTCGGCGCGCTCGGGCCGCACCAGCGGACACCGGTGTTCCTGATGGGGACGAGCTGGGTCCGGCACTCCTGGTACCTGCGCCTGCCGTCCGTCGGCGGCCCGCCGTGGTCGGGGGTCGTGCGGGTGGAGGCGGCGCCGCACCTCGGGCGCGCGGAGGTGGCCGGGCTGGCGAACCTCACGCAGTCGGTGCTGGGGCGGTTCGCGTCGGTGGCCTACAAGGACTCGCGCGCGCCGCAGAACCTGTACCCGATCGCCGGGCTGGAGCGCGACCTGCGGCACCGGCTGGGGGACCAGCAGTTCGTCTACCGCGCGCTGCGCCTGGCGGCCGCTCGCTGACGCCGGGGCCCCGGGACGGTGGGCCTGGGAGCGCGCGCCGTCCCGGGGTGTCCGGGGTGGCGGATCAGCTCAGCGAGCCGTCCCCCGTCTGCGGCGCACCGGCCGGCTTGACCGCGACCTGGGGTTTCGCCGGCTTGGGTGCCTTCGACGTCGCCGGTGGCTTCGGCTTGGTCGTGGGCGGTTTCGGGTGCGCCGAGCTGCTCGGCGGCGGCGTGCCGAGGATGGTGAAGCTGCCGGTGGCCACGCGGCCGTCCGAGCAGGTGAACTGCGCGGTGTACTTGCCCGGCGTCGTGATCGCCGTGGTGTGGCCGCCGGCGCGGCCGAAGTTGCCGCCCTCGGTGAACACCAGCGGCGCCGCGAACCCCTTCGACGTGACCGCCGTCTTCGGCGAGCAGCCGCCCAGCGCCGCGTGGGTTTCCGCGTCGACCCGGCCGCCCGGCTCCACCTGCTGGGTCAGTCCCCAGCTGACGCCGGCCGCGCTCGCCGGAGCCGCGAGCGCGACCGTCGCCGCGCTCGCCGCCATTAGGCCGATCAGGGTTTTCTTGACCATGGTTCGTCCCCTCTCCTTCGTGCTCCTCCCACGCTTGAGCCGGGGAAACGGTTGAGCCCGCGGGAAATTTCATGTACGTGAACATCGTCGCGTCTATGTTTCCCGCTCATGTATGGGGTTAGCTTGGCCGATGCGCAACGGCCGGCTCGTTCTCGCTGTCGTCCTGGGTTTGTCGCTGGCGACGCCCGCCGCGGCGGCTGCCCAACCCTGGCGCGAAGCCGGGCAGCCGCCCGATCGCCGGGCCGCCGAGCTGATCGCCGCGATGACCCTCGACGAGAAGATCTCCCAGCTGCACCTGCAGCCCGACGCCGAGCACCAGCGGTACGTGCCGCCGATCCCGCGCCTCGGCGTACCCGGGTTCCGCATCGCCAACGGCCCGGCGGGCATGGGCCCGGCCGACGACAAGCCGCAGAAGCCGGCGACCGCGCTGCCCGCGACCATGGCCCTGGCGTCGACGTTCGACACCGGCGTCGCACGCCGGTACGGCCGGCTGATCGGCAGCGAAACCCGCGCGCTCGCGCACAACGTGTCCGAGGCGCCGGACATCAACATCGCCCGCGTCCCGCGCAACGGCCGGACGTTCGAGGGCATGGGGGAGGACCCCGTGCTCGCCGGCGCGCTGGCCGCCGCCGACATCCGCGGCATCCAGGAGAACGGCACGATCGCCGAGGTCAAGCACTACGCGGCGAACAACCAGGAGACGCAGCGGCAGAGCGTCGACGAGCACATCGACGAGCGCACGCTCAACGAGATCTACCTGCCGCACTTCGAGCAGTCGGTCGTCGAAGGCCACGCCGGCTCGGTGATGTGCGCGTACCCGAAGATCAACGGCATCTTCACGTGCGAGAACCCGGCGCTGCTGCAGGGCAAGCTGCGCGACGACTGGGGGTTCACGGGGTTCGTCCAGTCGGACTGGGGCGCCGCGCACAGCACCCTCGGGTCGGCGGCCGCGGGCATGAACCTCGAGATGATCGACGGCACCTGGTACGGCGACAGGATGAAGCAGGCCGTGCTCGCCGGGCAGGTCACCGAACAGCGCGTCGACGAGCTGCTGCTGCCGCGGTTTCGCACGATGTTCGCCTTCGGGCAGTTCGACCACCCGCCGGTGCTCTCGCCGTTGCCGACCGCGCAGCACGACGCCGCCGCGAAGGAGTTCGCCGAACGCGGCATGGTGCTGCTGCGCAACGAGCACGCCCAGCTCCCGCTCGACGACCGTGCGGTGAAGTCGATCGCGCTGATCGGCCCGTACGCGACCAAGGCCAAGACCGGTGGCGGTGGCAGCTCGGCGGTCATCCCGACGTCCACAGTGGACCCGTTGCCCGGGCTCCGGCAGCGCGTTCCCGGTGCTGCCGTGACGCTCGACGACGGCAGCGACGTCACGAGGGCGGCGGAGCTGGCGCGCACGGCGGACGTCAGCGTGGTGATGGTCGGGGACGACGAGACCGAGGGCAAGGACCGGCCGAGCCTGGCGCTGGCGGGCAACCAGGACGCGCTGGTGGCCGCGGTCGCCGCGGCGAACCCGAGCACGGTGGTCGTGGTGAAGAGCGGCGGCCCGGTGCTGATGCCGTGGGCGGCTTCGGTGCCCGCGATCCTGCAGGCGTGGTACCCCGGCCAGCAGGACGGCGCCGCGGTGGCGGGCGTGCTGTTCGGCGACGTCGACCCTTCGGCCAAGCTGCCGATCACGTTCCCGGCGGCGGACGCGGACACCCCGGCGAACACGCCCGCGCAGTTCCCGGGTGTCGGTGGTGTCGCGACCTATTCGGAGGGGCTGCAGGTCGGCTACCGCTGGTTCGACGCGCAGGACCGGGTGCCGCTGTTCCCGTTCGGGTACGGGCTGTCGTACACGAAGTTCGCGTTCTCCGGGTTGTCGGTGCGCACCACGGGCGACGGCGCCACGGCGACGTTCACGGTCCGCAACACCGGACGGCGGGCGGGCGCGGAGGTCGCCCAGCTGTACCTGGGCTTCCCGGCGGCGGCCGGGGAACCGCCTCGGCAGCTGAAGGGGTTCTCGCGGGTTTCACTGGCGCCCGGGGAGTCCCAGCGCGTGACGATCCGGCTGGCCGCGCGCGACTTCTCGGTGTGGGACACGGCCGGCCACGCGTGGCAGCCGGCGCACGGCGGCTTCACGGTCTCGGTCGGCGACTCTTCGCGGTCCTTGCCGCTGCGGGCGTCGCTGCCGCGATGATGGTGGGGTGACGTTCTTCGGGATCGAGGGGTACGAGCCGCGGTGGCTGAGCGGCCGCGGGGCGATCACGGCGGCCCACGGTGCCCGCCTGGCGGCCTTGGCGGGACGGCGGCTCAGCCACGCGTGGCTGGCGTGGGACCTCGACGACGATTCGTGGTTCGCGGACTGCCCGGTGCTGCTCGACTTCTCGGGGGAGCAGGTCGAGCTGTGCCACTGGAAGTTCGACGAGCTGTCGATCACCTGGAACACGATCCGGCCGGCCGCCACCCCGACGTGGACCGACGGCGGCGAGCCCCCGTTCCGCCTGGCCTGGCGGGACGACGCGCGGGCCGGGCCGGCCGGGCTGCGGGGGCGGGACCTGGCGTCGGTGGAGCTGCTCGCCTGGGCGGGTGCGGACCTGGCGCACGGCATGGTCGCGCCGAGGTTCGTCTTCGCGGGCGGGGACTCCGTGGCGGTGTCCAACGGGCTGGACGAGAACGCGCTCGAGTTCGGAGCGCCGGATCCGGCGTACCGCGCCCATCCGCTCTAGCCCTTGCAGCCCGGCACGGTCGCGGCGGCCTGTATCAGGTCCGGGGAGTCCACCATCGGCGCGATCGGGTCGTACGCCCCGTCGAGGTCCTGCTGCGCGCGCTTGACGGCGTCCGCCGCGGGGAGCTGGGACGCGCCGTCGCCGGGCCGGGCGCTGTCGAGGGCCTTCTTCGCCTCGGCCGCGTGGTCGCGGGCCGTCGTGTACTTCTTCACGAACGCCTGCCGGACCTTCTCGGCGGTCGGGACCGGGCCCGGGGGCAGGGCCGTGAGCTTGTCGACCACCTCGCCGGTGCGGGCCGCGATGCCGCCCAGCGTCTCGCTCAGCACCTTCTGCGCTTCGGCCACCGAGCCCGGCTCGGGCTTGCCGGGAGCGGCCTCGTCGTTGGTGCGGTCGCGGTAGCCGTGGATCGCGGAGCAGAAGCCGTCCATCCAGCTGAGCACGGCCGGGTCGGCGGTGGCCGCCGACGGGGTCGCGGGTGCCGTCACCGTCACGGTCGGCGGCGCGGCCGGTGGCGAGCCCGAACACGCCGTCAGCAGCAGGCAGGCGCCGAGCAGTCCCGGAACGAACTTCATGGGTCCCCCTCGCGGTGTCCTCGGCGGGTACACGCGCGAGCCTGCCCGAAGGTTGCTTCAGGCCGCGGCGAGGGTGCCACCCAGCGCCCGCTGCCCGTCGTCGGTGAGCTCCGCCCGCGCCCACTGCCCGACGGCCACGACCCGCGCCGCCCGGATCAGCCCCGCCCGCGCCAGCTCGTGCGCGGTGGACTGGTCGCAGCACGGCAGGCCGTCGACCCGCAGGTCCGGTTCGCAACTGCAGGTCAGCTCGGCGCGGCCGGCGCCGACCGCCCGCAACATCGCCAGTGCCCGTCTGTTCAGCATGGCCATCCCCCTCAGGTGGTTCCGACCCTGAAGAGACGTGACCGCCGTCACCGAATACGCGGTTTTCGCGAGGTTCCCCCGAACGGTGCACCTCGAAACCGGTCAAGCCCGAGTGCCGGCGCGGTTCCCTAAAGCCGTTCCTGCAAGGCGTCCGCCGCCGCGAGGAGGTCGGCCGCCCAGCGGGCGCCCGGCTTGCGGCCGATCCGCTCGATCGGGCCGGACACCGACACCGCCGCCACGACCGTGCCCGCCGAATCGCGCACCGGTGCCGAGATGCTCGCCACGCCGGGCTCGCGCTCGGCCACGCTCTGGGCCCACCCGCGCCGGCGCACCTCGAGGAGCGTGCGCTCGCCGAAGACCGCGTCGGCCAGGATCGTGCGCTGCGTGTGCGGGTCCGCCCAAGCCGCGAGCACCTTCGCGCCCGAACCGGCCGTCATCGGCAGCCGCGAACCGATCGGGACGGTGTCGCGCAGGCCGCTGGGCGGTTCCGCCGTCGCGACGCACACGCGCTGGACGCCGTCGCGCCGGTAGAGCTGCACGCTTTCGCCGGTGACGTCCCGCAGCTTCGGCAGCACCACGCCCGCCGCGTCGAGCAGGGGATCCGTCGAGCCGCCCGCCAGTTCGGCCAGTGCCGTACCGGGGCGCCAGCGCCCGTCCGGACCGCGGCGCAGCAACCGGTGCACCTCGAGCCCGACCGCGAGCCGGTGCGCGGTGGCCCGCGGCAGACCGGTTCGCGTGCAGAGTTCCGCGAGGCCGCAGGGGTCGTCCGCGACCGCCTGCAGCACGGCCACTGCTTTGTCCAGTACTCCGATACCGCTATGCTGTCCCACGACCCGATACTAGCGTCCCGCACTTTGGGAAGTCCAGCATCTGGGAAAACCCTGAACTCGAGCTGCGCCCCTCCTTCGCGGCTCGCATTCGCCCCCGCGGTGCGCGCCCGAGTTCCGACGTCGAACCGTGGAAGGAGCCGGAGATGACCAGCCCGACCGGCAAGGCCCGCACACTGGCGGAGAAGGTGTGGGAAAGCCACCTCGTGCGCCGAGGGGAAGGCGCCGAACCGGATCTGCTCTACATCGACCTCCACCTGCTGCACGAAGTGACCAGCCCGCAGGCCTTCGACGGCCTCCGGCTGGCCGGGCGGCCGCTGCGCCGCCCCGACCTGACCATCGCGACCGAGGACCACAACGTCCCGACCGTCGACATCGAGCTCCCCATCGCCGATCCGGTCTCGCGCACCCAGGTCGACACCCTTCGGCGCAACTGCAAGGAGTTCGGTGTCCGGCTGCACCCGATGGGTGACGCCGAGCAGGGCATCGTGCACGTCATCGGCCCGCAGCTCGGCCTGACCCAGCCCGGCATGACCGTTGTCTGCGGCGACAGCCACACCTCCACGCACGGCGCGTTCGGCGCCATCGCCTTCGGCATCGGCACGTCCGAGGTCGAGCACGTCATGGCCACCCAGACGCTGCCGCTCCGTCCTTTCAAGACGATGGCGATCACGGTCGACGGCGAGCTGCGCCCCGGCGTCACGGCGAAGGACGTCATCCTCGCGGTGATCGCCAAGATCGGCACCGGCGGCGGCCAGGGCTACATCCTGGAGTACCGCGGCTCGGCCATCGAGGCGCTCTCGATGGAAGCCCGGATGACCGTCTGCAACATGTCGATCGAGGCCGGCGCCCGCGCCGGGATGATCGCCCCGGACGAGACGACGTTCGAGTACCTGAAGGGCCGCCCGCACGCGCCGAGCGGCGCCGACTGGGACGCGGCGGTCGAAAACTGGCGGCAGCTGCGCACCGACGACGGCGCCGAGTTCGACGCCGAGGTGCACCTGGACGCGAGTGCGCTGACGCCGTTCGTGACCTGGGGCACCAACCCCGGCCAGGGCCTGCCGCTGGGCGCCGAGGTGCCCGACCCGGAGCGGATCCCGGACGAGAACGACCGCGTCGCGGCCGAGAAGGCCCTGTCCTACATGGATCTCAAGCCCGGTACGCCGCTGCGGGAGATCGCGGTGGACACCGTGTTCCTCGGCTCCTGCACCAACGGCCGGATCGAGGACCTGCGGGCCGCGGCCGAGGTGCTGCGCGGGCGCAAGGTGGCGGAGTCGGTCCGGATGCTGGTGGTCCCCGGCTCGATGCGGGTCCGCAAGGCCGCCGAAGCCGAGGGGCTCGACGCCGTCTTCACCGAGGCCGGCGCCGAGTGGCGCCAGGCGGGCTGCTCCATGTGCCTCGGCATGAACCCGGACCAGCTGAAGCCGGGCGAGCGCAGCGCGTCGACGTCGAACCGCAACTTCGAGGGCAGGCAGGGCAAGGGTGGCCGGACGCACCTGGTGTCGCCGCTGGTGGCCGCCGCGACGGCCGTCCGGGGGACGCTTTCGTCGCCGGAAGACCTGCTGACCGCCGCCCGCTGACCCACCCGAGGAGCTCCCACCATGGAACCGTTCACCCAGCACACCGGCGTCGGCGTCCCGCTGCGCCGGTCCAACGTGGACACCGACCAGATCATCCCGGCGGTCTACCTCAAGCGGGTCACCCGGACCGGCTTCGAGGACGGCCTGTTCGCCGCCTGGCGCGGTGACGAGGACTTCATCCTCAACTCCGAGCCGTTCAAGGCCGGCAGCGTGCTGGTCGCGGGACCGGACTTCGGAACCGGTTCCTCCCGCGAGCACGCCGTCTGGGCGCTGATGGACTACGGCTTCCGGGCCGTCATCTCGGCCCGCTTCGCCGACATCTTCCGCGGCAACTCCGGCAAGGGCGGCCTGGTGGCCGCGCAGTGCGAGCAGCACGACGTCGAACTGCTCTGGAAGCTGCTCGAGAACGAGCCCGGCACGGAGGTCACGGTCGACCTCGAGACCAAGACCGTGCGGGCCAAGGACTTCACCGCGCCCTTCCAGATCGACGACTACGTCCGCTGGCGCCTGCTGGAGGGCCTGGACGACATCGCTCTCACGTTGCGCCATGCCGGTGAGATCGACGCCTTCGAGGGCGGCCGCCCGTCCTGGAAGCCGACGACGACGCCGATCGCGGCGGGCTAGTCCACTTTTCGGCGGGATCCCTTGTGGTTCAAGGGATCCCGCCGTTTTCATGGCTGCGTCCAGTCGATGCCGAACGGCCCTCGCGAGGCGTTCTTCGCGAGGCGGAACCCGCCCCGGGGCAAGGGAAAGGGTCCGCGTGCCGTTTGGAATTTGTGCTGCCTTGGTAATACCGTGTGCTGGTCGGCCGACCGGGCCGAGGACGGGTACTCCCTTCTTGGAGGACTGGAATGGCCAACAAGGCCCAGCTGATCGAGGCGCTGACGGAGCGCCTGGGCGACAAGAAGGCCGCTTCCGAGGCGGTCGACGGTCTGGTCGACATCATCATCCGGACGGTCAACAAGGGCGAAAAGGTCAACATCACCGGCTTCGGCGTGTTCGAGAAGCGCGCCCGCGCGGCCCGGACGGCCCGGAACCCGCGTACCGGTGAAGCCGTGCGGGTCAAGAAGACGAACGTGCCCGCGTTCCGGGCCGGGACGACTTTCAAGGACGTCGTTTCCGGGGCGAAGAAGCTGCCGAAGGCGACGCCGGCGAAGCGGGCGGCCGCGGGGAACCGCGCGTCCACGACGACTCGGGCGACGACACCGCGCGCAGCGGCAGCGAAGCCGGCGGCGGCCCGGGCGACGGCGACGCGGACCCGGGCAGCGGCGGCGAAGCCGGCCGCGACGACGGCGAAGCCGGCGACCACGCGGACTCGCGCGGCAGCGGCCCCGAAGGCGGCCGCGGCCAAGACGACCACGCGGGCGAAGGCGGCTCCGAAGGCGACCGCGGCGAAGCCTGCTGCGGCGAAGACCACGGCTGCCAAGACGACGGCGGCGAAGCCTGCTGCGGCGAAGACGACTGCGGCGAAGCCGGCTGCCAGGACGACCACGGCCCGGAAGACCACCGCGGCCAAGGCACCGGCCAAGCGAACCTCGACCGCGGCGAAGAAGAGCTGACCACCGAAAACTGTCGGACCCCTGCGGTAACGTGAAATCAGGGGGCGACCCCTGCTCAGGCGATCGACTTTCCGGCGGGGCCCCGTGCGAAGTGCGCGGGGCCCCGCCGCATGTCCGGGGCCGCCGCGGCGAAAGCGATCCCCGCGCACGGAGTTCCGGACCGGGGGCGGCTGGTGCCACGCGGCGGGTTCCGGCTGGTCTTGCCGGGTGGGTGCGGTGGAAGTGGTCCGCGTGCGGAGTTGCGGACCGGGCCGGGTAGGCCTGGTCGGGGGTTACGTGGTTTGGCTGGTTTCGCCGGGTGGGTGCGGTGGAAGTGGTCCGCGTGCGGAGTTCCGGACCGGGCCGGGTAGGCCTGGTCGGGGGTTACGTGGTTTGGCTGGTTTCGCCGGGTGGGTGCGGTGGAAGCGGTCCGCGTGCGGAGTTCCGGACCGGCCGGTTGGTGCCACGCGGCGGGTTTCGGCTGGTCTTGCCGGGTGGGTGCGGTGGAAGTGGTCCGCGTGCGGAGTTCCGGACCGGGCCGGGTAGGCCTGGTCGGGGGTTACGTGGTTTGGCTGGTTTCGCCGGGTGGGTGCGGTGGAAGTGGTCCGCGTGCGGAGTTGCGGACCGGCCGGTTGGTGCCACGCGGCGGGTTTCGGCTGGTCTTGCCGGGTGGGTGCGGTGGAAGTGGTCCGCGTGCGGAGTTCCGGACCGGGCCGGGTAGGCCTGGTCGGGGGTTACGTGGTTTGGCTGGTTTCGCCGGGTGGGTGCGGTGGAAGTGGTCCGCGTGCGGAGTTCCGGACCGGGCCGGGTAGGCCTGGTCGGGGGTTACGTGGTTTGGCTGGTTTCGCCGGGTGGGTGCGGTGGAAGCGGTCCGCGTGCGGAGTTGCGGACCGGCCGGTTGGTGCCACGCGGCGGGTTCCGGCTGCTCTCGCCCGGGCCGGTGCGGCGGAAGCGATCCGCGCCCGCGGAGTTCCGGACTAAGGCCGGGCCGGGTAGGCCCGGTCGCAGGTCACACAGTTTCGCTGGGCCGGTACGGCGGAAGCGATCCCCACCCGCGAAGCCCGGACCGGGTGGGTCGTTCGGCGCCACGCTGCGGGCCGGCTGCTCGCACCGGGCCGCCGCGGCGAAAGCGATCCCCGAGCCCCCAAAGCGAACCGAAAGCCCAGCCGGCGAACCGCCCGCTCACGAAAGTCACTCACCGCCAACTCCGCTATCCCGAACGGAACCGCACGCCACCCGCTCGGCCCAACCCCCGCCCCGGGACCGGTTCCGCCCAATTTCGCAAAGTTGCTTGAGCGCCCGGCCGAGTGATGCCACGCTGCGTTCCTCGGGGCCCGCGTGCGGGTCCGGCGGCGCGTGACGGCTCACCTGGGGGCGACCACCATCGACATCCGGCTGCTCGGCCCGTTCCAGGTGCTCGTCGGCGGTTCCCCGGTCGTGCTGACGAGCTCCCGCCAGCGCGCGCTGCTCGCGACCCTCGCCCTCGCCGCGGGCCGGCTGGTGTCGATCGATGCGCTCGCGCGCGGGGTTTGGGGCGAGACGCCGCCCGCGCACATCCGGGGGAGCCTGCAGACCTACGTCATGCGCCTGCGCCGGCTTTGCGGTGAGGACACCGTCGTCACCGAGCCGGACGGGTACCGGCTGGTCGTCGACCCGTCCCGGGTGGACGCGCTGCGCTTCCTGCGCGCCCTCGACCAGGCCGCCGCCACCACCGAACCCGCGCAGCGGCGGGCGCTGCTCACCGCCGCGCTCGCCACCTGGGGCGGGGCTCCCCTCGAAGGCGTCGGGTCGCCCGCGCTCGCCGCGGAATGGGGGCCGTTGCTCACCGAACGGCACCTCTTCGCCGTCGAGCAGCGCATCGACCTCGACACCGGGCTCGTGCCCGACGCGCGGCTCGTCGCCGAGCTCACCGACCTCGTCGCCCAGCACCCGCTGCGGGAGTCGTTGTGGGAACGGCTGGTCCGCGCCCTCGCGCGGTCCGGGCGCCGGGCCGAAGCACTCGCGCGCTACGCCGGGCTGCGGGCCCTGCTGGCCGACGAACTCGGCGTCGAGCCGGGCGAAGACCTGCGGCGGCTGCACGCCGAACTGCTCGCCGCCGACGCCGGACCCGCCGGGCACACCGTTCCGCGGCAGCTGCCCTTCGACGTCGCCGGCTTCACCGGCCGCGGTCCCGAAATCGCCGAGCTCGACCGGCTCCCGCCCGGCGGCGCGTCCGGCATCGTCGTCATCGAAGGCACCGCCGGCGTCGGGAAGACGTCGCTGGCCGTGCACTGGTCGCACCGCGTCCGCGACCGGTTCCCCGGCGGCCAGCTGTTCCTCGACCTGCGCGGCCACTCCGCGGCCACCCCCGTGACGCCGGAAGCCGCGCTCGCCGGCTTCCTCCGCGCGCTCGGCGTCCCGCCCGAGTCCGTGCCTTCCACAGTGGAGGAACGTTCGGCGCTGCTGCGCAGCCGGCTCGACGGCAGCCGCACGCTCATGCTGCTCGACAACGCCCGCGACGCCGACCAGGTCCGCCCGCTGCTGCCCGGGTCCGGCAACCTCGTCGTCGTGACCAGCCGAAACCAGTTGCGGGGCCTCGTCGCGCGCGACGGCGCCCGCCGCATCGCGTTGCGGTCCTTCGACGACGGCGACGCCGCCGCGCTGCTCGCCGGCAGCGTCGGCCCGCGGCGCCTGGCCGCCGAACCCGGTGCCGTCGCCGAACTCCTCCAGCTCTGCGGGCGCCTGCCGCTCGCGCTGGCGCTGGCCGGAGAACGCGCTTCCCGCTTCCCCGGCGTTTCGCTCGCCGGCATCGTCGAAGAACTCCGCGACCAGCGGCTGCGCCTGGACACCCTGCGCGACCCGCAGGACGCCGGCACCGACCTGCGCGCCGCGTTCTCCTGGTCCTACAAGGCCCTCCGCCCGGCCGCCGCGCGGTTCTTCCGGCTGCTCGGCCTGCACCCGGGCCACGGGTTCAGCCTGTCCTCGGCCGCCGCGCTCGCGGGCGCCGACCTGCGCGAAGCCCGCGAACTCGCCGACCAGCTCGCCGCCGCGCACCTGCTCAACCAGCCCGGCACCGACCGCTACCAGTTCCACGACCTCCTGCGCGTCTACGCCGGCGAACTCGTCGAAACCGAGACGACGGCGGAAGACCGCGCGGCCGCGTTGCGCCGGCTCCTCGACTGGTACCTCGCCACGGTCGCGGAGGCCAACAAGCTGGTTCGCCCGGACCTGCTCACCGAGGACATCACCCTCGGCCCGCCGCCGCTGCCCGCCGTCCGCTTCACCCAGCACGAGCAGACGATCGCCTGGTACGCCACGGAACGCCAGGCCCTCACCGCGCTGGTCGGCATCGCCGCCGGCCGCGGCTGGACCGCGCACGCCTGGAAACTCGCGTGGCTGCTGCGCGGCTTCTTCGCCGAGCGCCACGACCGCGACGACTGGATCACCACCGCGCGCGCGGCCGTCGCCGTGACCCGCGAGGCCGGCGACAACACCGGCCTCCAGTACAGCGCCAACAACCTCGGCTCGGCCTACCTGCGCACGCTGCAGCCCGACAAAGCGCTGGAAGCGCTGGAGGAAGCCCGCGCCGCCACGGAGTCGGGCGGCGGGACCGCGCTGGCCGTGGCGATCCTGTCGAACCTCGCCGGTGCCTATTACGTCCGCGCGGAGTACGCCGAAGCCGAGCGCTACGCCCTCCAGGCCGTCCACCTCGCGCGAGACCACGGGCAGCGCACGTTCGTCCCGCACGCGCTGCTCAACGTCAGCGCCAGCCGCATCGGCCTGCACGACTACGACCACGCGGCCGAAGCCGCCGAGGCCGCGCACGAAGCCTTCGCCGAACTGGGGGACCGCTACCACGCGGCGCTGGCGCTGGGGAACGTCGCCGAGGCGCTCGCCGGAGCGGGACGGCACGACGAAGCGGAGAAGGCGGGCCTCGACGCGTTGGCCGAGCTCAAGGAGCTGAACGCCGACTACGGGACCATCGACGTCCAGATCACCTTGGGCCGTCTCAAGCAGCGCACCGGCCGCGACCGCGAAGCGAGCGGCCATTGGGCCGAGGCGCTGACCGTCAGCCAGCGCCTCGGCGACCCCCGGGTCACGGAGATCCAAGCCCTGCTGGCGACAGTGCCGACAGAAGGGCCCTCGCCCGGGGATGCGCCGTACCCCTAGCCCGGCGCAGCCCAGCGGGACCCGGGACCAGTACACCAAGATCTACTGTCAGGACGCTGTCTCGTGGCGGGGAGTACTCAGGAGCGGGTGGGCGCGGGGGCCGGGAGGGCGCTCGGGTAGTAGTCCGCCGCCAGCAGCAGCGGGCCCTCCTCGGCCGTCGGCGGGCGGAACGACAGGACCCAGAACGAGCCCTTCTTGCTGGGCACGACCCCGCCTCGCGCGGCGGAAAGCTCGACGCCGTCGCGGTCGGCCAGTGCGCTCACCAGGTCCGGGATCACGCCGCCCTGGCTGGACACCACCGGTGTCCCGCCGTCGCCGGCCACGGCCAGCAGCCGCGCCACGCCGAGGACCGGGTCCGGCCAGTAGCCCTCTTCCGAGAACAGCGGTTCGTGGCGGACTTCGGTGCCGAGGTCGTCCGCGATGCCGTGCACCGTCTGCACGCACCGCAGCCGCGGCGCCGACAGCACCCGGTCCGGCCCGAACAGCGCGACCACGCGCCGCACCGCGGCCGCCTGCCGCAGGCCCGCTTCCGAGAGCGGCCGCAGGTCGTCGTCGCCGGTCCACTCGTCGCGCTTACCCGCTTTCGCGTGCCGCACCAGCAGCACCTTCGACAGGCCGACGGGCAGCTCGCAGAACGCCCGCAGCACGCGCACGTCGCCCGGCCGCGTCAGCAGCTTCTCCGCCGCCGTCGGCGCCAGCCAGCGCAGTTCGTCGACCTCGTCGTTTTCGGCGAACTCGCCGGAAACCGCTTCCGCGGCGAAGTAGTCGACCGTCTTCGGCACCGTCCCGGAGCCGCCGCGCGACGGCACCGCGTACGTCGTCTGCGCCACGTAGCGCCCCAGGACCGCGGCGAACCCGGTCTCCTCACGCACTTCGCGGACGGCGGCTTCGGCGCTCGTCTCGCCCGCGTCGAGCTTCCCCTTCGGCATCGACCAGTCGTCGTACCGCGGGCGGTGGACCAGGGCGACCTCGGTCACCCCGCCGGCGACGCGCCACAGCACCGCGCCGGCCGCCCGTACCTCGTGGGTCATCCGGCGGCCCCGTGCAGCTTCGCCAGCTCCAGCTGGTGGTCGCGCACCCGCGAGCCGTCGGCCGGGAACGGTGCCCACTCGCCGCTTTCGGTCAGCACCCAGCAACGCGTCGCCGGGTCGAGCGCCGAGTCGAAGATGTCGTCGAGCTGCCGCGTCAGCTTCGGGTCCTTCACCCGCACCAGCGCTTCGATCCGCCGGTCCAGGTTCCGGTGCATCATGTCGGCGCTGCCGATCCAGTGCGTGCCGCCCGCGCGGAAGTGGAAGACCCGCGAGTGCTCCAGGAACCGGCCCAGGATCGACCGGACGTGGATGTTCTCCGACAGCCCTTCGACGCCGGGCTTCAGCGTGCAGATGCCGCGCACCACGATCTCGACCGGCACCCCGGCCTGCGACGCGTGGTAGAGCGCGTCGATGACCTGCTCGTCGACCAGCGAGTTGCACTTGATCCGGATCCCGGCCTGCTGCCCGGCCCGCGCCAGCTCGATCTCTTCGCCGATCGCGCGGACGATGCCGCGGCGGATGCCGTGCGGCGACGTGAGGATCGTCCGGTAGGTGTCCTGGCGGGAGTAGCCGGTGAGCACGTTGAACAGGTCGGTGACGTCCGCGCCGATGCTCGGGTCGGCGGTGAACAGGCCGATGTCCTCGTAGAGCCGCGCGGTCTTCGGGTTGTAGTTGCCGGTGCCGATGTGGCAGTAGCGGCGGATGGTCGAGCCCTCCTGGCGCACGATCATCGACACCTTGCAGTGCGTCTTCAGCCCGACCAGGCCGTAGACGACGTGCACGCCCGCGCGCTCCAGTGTCCGCGCCCACGTGATGTTGGCCTGCTCGTCGAACCGCGCCTTGATCTCGACCAGCGCGACGACCTGCTTGCCCGCCTCCGCGGCGTCGATCAGCGCGTCGACGATCGGGGAGTCGCCCGAGGTCCGGTACAGCGTCTGCTTGATCGCGAGGACCTTCGAGTCGGCCGCCGCCTGCTCGATGAACCGCTGGACGCTGGTGGAGAACGAGTCGTACGGGTGGTGCACCAGCACGTCGCCCTCGCGCAGCGTGGCGAAGACGCTCTTCGGCGTCTCGCGCTCGCCGAACGCCGGGTGCGTCGCCGGGACGAACGGCCGGTCCTTGAGCTCCTTGCGGTCCACCCCGGACAGCTGGTGCAGGCAGGTCAGGTCCAGCAGGCCGGGCACCTCGACGACGTCGGCCGGGTCGACGTCCAGCTCGCGCAGCAGCAGCTCGAGCATGTGCTCGCTCATGTCCTGCGCGACCTCGAGGCGCACCGGCGGGCCGAACCGGCGCTGCGCCAGCTCGCGCTCGAGGGCCTGCAGGAGGTCCTCGTCGCGGTCCTCGTCGACCTCGAAGTCGGCGTTGCGGGTGACGCGGAAGACGTGGTGCTCGGTGACGTCCATGCCGGTGAACAGCTCGCCGAGGTGTGCGGCGATCAGCTCTTCGAGCGGCAGGAAGGTCGCGGTGCGGCTGGCGCGGTCGGTCTCGACGCGCATCAGCCGCGGCACGTTGCTCGGCACCTTCACCCTGGCGAACCGCTCGGTGCCGCCCTCCGGGTCGCGGACCGTCACCGCGAGGTTGAGCGAGAGGCCCGAGATGTACGGGAACGGGTGCGCGGGGTCGACGGCCAGCGGCGTCAGCACCGGGAAGATCTGCTCGGAGAAGTAGCTCGACAGCCGCAGCTGGTCGGCGCCGGACAGGTCGGCCCAGCCGACGATGTGGATGTCGTGCTCGGCCAGCTGCGGGCGCAGGTGCTTCTCGAACGCGCCGGTCTGGCGCTCGACCAGGTCCTGGTTGCGCTTGGCGATGTAGCCCAGCTGCTCGCGCGGGGTGAGCCCGTCCGCGCTGCGCACCAGCAGGCCGGTCTCGTCGCGGCGCTTCAGGCCGGCGACGCGGACCATGTAGAACTCGTCCAGATTGGACGCGAAGATGGCGAGGAACTTCGTCCGCTCCAGCAGCGGCTGCGACTCGTCCTCGGCCAGCGCGAGCACGCGCGCGTTGAAGTCCTGCCACGACAGCTCGCGGTTGAAGTACCGGTCGTCCGGCAGCGTCTCGACGGCGGCGGGCGCGGTGGTGACCGCGGGCGGCGCCGACGGCACCGCGCGGAACTCCTCGGCGTTGCGCCCGTTGCCGTGCGCGGAGCTGCGGCGGCGGGTGGTCGCCGGGGTGGCCTTGCGCGCTCGGGGCTTCCCGGCGGTGGCCCGGGCGGCGGTGTCGCGTGCGGTGGCTTTCGACGGGACCTTCTTGGCTGTGCTCGCCCGGCCGGTGGTGCTCTTCTTCGCGGTCTCCGAAGATCCGCTGGCCGGGTTCCGTCGCCTCCGCGGTGCGGGCGTGCCGCCGTCGTCTGTGCTCACGGACCCCATTCTTCACCAAGCCACGCGGAATTGCGCAGGGCGCGGTGAAGGTCAGGTGAACAGCTCAGCGCGGTACCGCACAGGCTTCCGCCGTGTGTTTTCCGACACCCAGCGCGCGTACGTGGGCGAGATCGTCCGGGGTGTCGACGTCGCTGCGGAGGGTGGCGAGCGCCGCTTGCAGCGCGACGGCTCCGGAGCGGCGGTGCGCTTCGGCCGAGCCGACCCCGAAACGCGGGTCGAGGGGGGCGCCGGGGGCGGAGAGCAGGAGCGTGGTGCCGGTGCCCTGGCGATCGGCCACGAAGGCGCGCCGGTTCGCCGATTCCGCGATCGCCGCCGTCAGGTCGCCTGCCCGCAGGGCCGGGAGGTCGGCTTGGAGGGCGCCGACGACGGCCGCCGGGTCGTCCGCGCGCAGCCTTGCTTCGCCGTGGCGGAAAGCTTCGTTGAGACCTCCTCGGGGTGGTTCGGGGATGATTTCGACGCCGAGCTCGGCGAGTTCGGCGACGGCTCGCGGGTCGGCCGCGACGAGCAGGACGCGCCGGACCTGCCCGGCCGAGACGACGGCGGCGAGCGTGTCGGCGGCCAGCGCGAGTACCAGTGCCGGGTGGTGGTCCGGTTCGACCGCGCCACGCAGCCGCGACTTGCCGTCGCGGGGGTGTTTCATCGGCACGACCAGGTCAACGTCCACGTGTCCATCTTTACCGGAAAGGCCGGGCCCGTGCCGGGGTGCGGGGTGGGTTGTCCACAGGTGAGAGCACTTGTGGACAACCTGGGGGGCGGAGGTCGTGAACGGGTCGTTCACGGCGTCGGACGACAGGGCTCCGGCAAAGTCGCCGGACGGGCCGGGCACCCGACCGGACGTCATGAAAGACCCTTTCACCGTCTCTGGCGAGGTGAACGGGTCGTTCATGCCGTGCGGGGGCGGGGCCGTGCCGGTGTTCGTGGCCGGCGCCGGGCCACGCAACCGGGCCTCCACCAGGGCGCCCGGCCGCCTCCGAACACCTCGGCGGCACCCGAACGCACCCTCCCTGGACTGCTCCGACCCCGGCGCGGCAGGATCAACCCCGGACTTCGTAGGTTGAGGAGGAGATCGTGGCCCGGCGTGAAAAGGGTGGCTTCTGGGTGGGGCTCGCCGCCGTACTGTTCTACCCGGTCACCGGGATCGCGCGGCGGGTCTACGTCGGGGACGAGAAGGTGCCGCGGCAGGGGCCCGCGCTGCTCGTGCTGAACCACATCTCGCACCTCGACCCCGTCGTCGACGCCGTCTTCGTGCACCGGGCGAAGCGGGTGCCGCGGTTCCTCGGCAAGGAAAGCCTGACCCGGACCCCGATCTTCGGGAAGATCTTCGTCGGCTCCGGGCAGATCCCCGTCTCGCGCGGGTCGGCCGCCGCCGGGGACAGCCTCAAGGCCGCGCACGAGGCGCTGCAGGCGGGCAAGGTCGTCGTGATCTACCCCGAAGGCACCATCACCAAGGACCCGGCCGGCTGGCCGAAGGAGTCCTTCACCGGCGCCGCGCGGCTCGCGATCCAGAACGACGTCCCCGTGATCCCCATCGCCCGCTGGGGCACCAGCGAGCTCTTCAACGGCTACACCAAGAAGTTCAAGCCGTTCCCGCGCAAGACCATCACCCACCGCGTCGGCGACCCGCTCGACCTGTCGGCCTACCGCGAAGGCAGCGTCCGCAGCGCGTCGAAGCTGCGTGAGGTCACCAAGGTCATGATGGACGAGGTGACCCGGCTGCTCGGCGAGATCCGCGACGAGGAACCGCCGTCGGAGAAGCCGGGGGAGCCGGCCTGATGCGCGCCGACGTGCAGCGGGTCACCGTGCTCGGGGCCGGGTCGTGGGGCACCGCGTTCGCGAAGGTCCTCGGGGACGCCGGGCGCGACGTCACGCTCTGGGCGCGCCGCGACGAGGTCGCCGAAGACATCCGCGAGCGGCACGCCAACAGCGCGTACCTGCCCGGCGTCGCCCTGCCGGAGAACATCACCGCGACCAGCGACGCGGCGAAAGCGCTCGAAGGCGCCGAAGCTGTCGTGCTCGCCGTGCCCAGCCAGAGCTTGCGCGCCAACCTGACGTCGTGGCGCGGTCTGCTGCCGCCGGAGGCGATCCTCGTCAGCCTCGCCAAGGGCGTCGAGCTCGGCACGCTCAAGCGGATGAGCGAGGTGATCGGCGAGATCGTCGGGATCGACGCCGGCGACGTCGTCGTCGTCACCGGGCCGAACCTGGCCAAGGAGATCGCCGCCGGGCAGCCGTCCGCCTCCGTGCTGGCCTGCGCCGACCACGAGCGCGCCGTCGCGATCCAGCGCGCCTGCGCCAACTCCTACTTCCGGCCCTACACCAACACCGACGTCGTCGGCTGCGAGCTCGGCGGCGCCTGCAAGAACGTCATCGCGCTCAGCACCGGCATGGCCGCCGGCCTCGGGCTCGGCACCAACACGATGGCGACGCTCATCACCCGCGGCCTGGCCGAGATGGCCCGGCTCGGCGCGAAGCTGGGCGCCGACCCGCTGACGTTCGCCGGGCTCGCCGGGGTCGGCGACCTGGTCGCGACCTGCTCGTCGCCGCTTTCTCGCAACCGGACGTTCGGCGAGCGCCTCGGCCGCGGCGAGACGCTCGAACAGGCGCAGGCGGCGGGCGGCGGGCAGGTCGCCGAGGGCGTCATGTCGTGCTCTTCGATCAGGGCGCTCGCGCGGAGTGTCGGGGTCGACATGCCGATCACCGACGCGATGCACCGCGTCTGCCACGAAGGCGTCGACCCGCGGCGGGCGGGCGCGGAGCTGCTCGGGCGGTCGCAAAAGCACGAGTGGTCCTGATCTCCCGGCAGGTGGGACGTCTTGACCGGGCGGGGAGCGGCTGCGACTCTGGTCGCATGTTCGCGCACGAGATGACCGAGCTGCGGGGCCCCACGGGTCGCCGCGCCGTCGTGCGCGCGTGTCGCTGTTGTCGGTGAACCCAGCCCCGGCCCAGCCCGACACTTCCGTGAGGACCCCCATGTTCGCCGTTCCGGACAACACCCTGCTGCGTCCCGAAAACCCCGCGCTGCGCCACCCGGTGCGCGTCGCGCTCGAGGTCGCCGCCGACCGCGACCGCTGGAAGCACCTCCTGCGCTACGACCCCGACCAGCGTTTCGCGGCGCTCGTCGAGAAGGACGAGCAGCAGGAGGTCTGGCTGCTGAGCTGGCTGCCCGGCCAGCACACCGACCTGCACGACCACGCGTTCGCCAGCGGTGCGTTCACCGTGGTCGGCGGGCACCTGACGGAGGCCGTGGCGCGCCGGGCCCCGGGCGGGCGCGCGGTCACCGAGCTGCACGCCCTCGCGGTGGGGCAGTCGCGGGTGTTCGGCCCGGGGTACGTGCACGAGGTGCGCAACGACGGCCCGGACCCGGCGGTGTCGGTCCACGTCTACCGCGACGCCGAGCGCGAGATGCGCTCCTACCACCTCGACCCGCTGGGCGGCCCGGTCCTGGACTGAAGCACTCAGTCCAGGTCGCCGCGCAGGCGGAACCCGCGCTCGATCGCGTCCCGGTCCGCGCCGGACGCCAGCAGCGTGCGCAGCAGGATCCGCGCCTTGCGCGCGTCCAGCCAGCCCGCCATCGTGGCGCCCATCGCGATCAGGCTCGACTCCGAGCCGTGGAAGCCGTACGTCGAGCGCAGCGTCGGTCCCGCGCCGGTCCGCGAAGCGACCACCACGGGCAAGGAATCCACCAGCCGCGCGACGACGTCGGCCGTGCCGGACGAGACGTGGCCCGCGCCCGTCGCCGCCAGCACGATCCCGCGCACCCCCGGCTGCGCGGCCGCGTGCGCGAGGACCTCGCCCGGGTCGTCGAGACCCGTTTCGACCACCGGGACCAGCCCGCCGAAGTCCTCGCCGGTGAGTGCCGGCGGCCGCGGCGGCGAGGGGTGGAAGTAGTGCACCGCGTGCTCCACGACCATCCCCAGCGGCCCCGCGGGCGCCGACGTGAACGCGTCGAGCCGGCTCGAATGCGCTTTCCGCACCCACCGCGCCGCGTGGACGTCGTCGTTCAGCGTCACCAGCGCGCCCCGCCCGCGGCTGCGGGGATCGGCGGCCACGGTCAGCGCGTTGCGCAGGTTCGCCGGGCCGTCCGGGCTGAGCAGGCCCGCGTTGCGCATCGCGCCGGTGACGACCACGGGGATCTCCGACGGCCAGCAGAGGTCGAGGAAGTACGCGGTCTCTTCGAGGGTGTCGGTGCCCTGCACGACGACGAACCCGTCGGCGTCCTGCCGCAGGCCCCAGTCGCGGCAGCGCAGCAGCGTCGCGAAGTCCATCGACGCGCTGCCGATTCCCGCGAGGGTTTCGGCGAGAACGTCCACCGGCAGGTCACCGAGCCCGCCGAGCAGCTCGGCGGCGCCCAGCCGGGGAACGGCACCGGCGTCGGCGACCGGGGCCATCGAGATGGTTCCGCCGAGGGTGGCGACCGCGATCAAGGTCATGCGGTCACCCTATTCAGCCGTTCTTGACGGCCTGGAGCGTGTAGCTCGCCGCGAGCCGCGAGGGTGTGTCCTTCAGCCGCCACTCGTCGGCGGCTTCGTCGTGCGTCATCTGGCCGGGGATCGCGTTCCACGGGACGCTGTCGTGCTCGGTGAACGCGGTCAGCGTCAGGCCGTTGTCCAGCAGCGCGGTGATGATCTCGCCCAGCGAGTGGTTCCACGAGTGGCTGACGCTGTGGGTGAGCGGCCGGTCGGTGGCGACGTAGGTCCCGGGCTCGTCGAACACCAGCGGCTCGGCGTGCTCGAAGTACGGGTAGCGCGGCGCCGCCGGGTCGTTCTCGTCCAGCGTCCCCAGCATCGGGTGACCCTCCCGGATGAAGAGCCGCCCGCCCGGGCGCAGCAGGCCGGCGACCACCGACGCCCAGCGTGCCGCCGACGGCAGCCAGCACAGCGCCCCGATCCCGGTGTAGACCAGGTCGAACTCGCCGGCGCCCAGCACTTCGACGGCGTCGTGGACGTCGGCTTCGTGGAAGTCGATCGCCGCGCCCGCCGCCTCGGCCAGCTTCCGTGCTTCCGCCAGCGCCGCGCCCGAGAAGTCCAAGCCGGTCACCCGAGCGCCGAGCCGCGCGAGCGACACCGTGTCCGTGCCGATGTGGCACTGCAGGTGCACCGTGCGCAGGCCGCCGATGTCGCCGAGGCGCGGCCGGTCGAACCGCACGACGGCGCTCAGGTACGCGGGATCCGCGGCGAAGCCGGCGAAGTTGTAGTCCGGCGAAGCCGCGTGCAGCTGCGCGCGCTCGTCCCAGTTGGCCTTGTTGACGGCGAACGAGTCCGTCACGACGTCGCCGCGCGCTCGGCCGCGCTGCGCAGGACGCAGAACTCGTTGCCTTCGGGGTCGGCGAGCACCGCCCAGCCGGTGCCGTCGGGCTTGCGGAGGTCGTCGACCAGCGTCGCGCCCAGGCCGAGGATGCGCTCGACCTCGTCGTCGCGGGCGACGTCCGGTTGCAGGCAGACGTGGAGCCGGTTCTTCACCGTCTTCGGCTCGGGGACCCGCAGGAACAGCAGGTCGATGCCGCCCTCGAGCGCGATGCCGCACTCGTCGTCGCCGGGCTGGTCCTCCTCGGGGACCGGCTTTCCGGTGACCTCGCTCCAGAACTGGCAGAGCCGGTACGGATCGGCGCAGTCGACGGACACGTGCAGGACGGACGAAGGCATGGCACTCCTCGGCAGACGGGTGCCGCCGAGTCTGGCTCAGCCGGAGCGCCGGGGCGAACCGATTTAAGACGCCAGCGAGAGCCCCGCCGTCCGGTGGACGCGGCGGCTGTCGTCGACGATGAGGATCTCGCAGTCCGGCCGGTCGGCCGCCCACGTGATGCCCTCCTCGCCCATCGCGAACGCCGCCGTGGCCAGCGCGTCCGCGGTGACCAGGTCGGACGCCACGACCGTGACGCTCATCAGTCCCGTCGCGGGCGTTCCCGAGCGGCCGTCGACGATGTGGGAGCCGCGTTCGTACGCCGCCGACGTCGCGATCGCGCCGTTGCGCGACTCCAGCACCGCGCACACCGCCAGCGGCTGCTCGGGGTGGCGGACGCCGACGCGCCACGGGCGGCCCGGCTCCGGCTCGCCCGCGGTGACGACGTCGCCGCCCGCGTTGAGGCAGAACGTCGTCGCGCCTTCGGCTTTCAGCATGTCGGCGGCGCGCTGCACCGCCCAGCCCTTCACCACCGCGCACGGGTCGAGGCCGCGCCCGGGCAGCCGCGCGCGGAACGCACCGCCGGAAAGCTGCTCGTAGTACGCGCAGAGTTCCAGGACCTCCAGGAGGTCGTCGCTCAGTTCGGCGGCCGCGAGCTCGCCGCGGTCGTACCGGCTGACTTCGCTGTCCGCCTTGAACGGGCTGAACCGGGCGTCGACGTCGTGGAACCAGCCGAAGACGTCGCCGACGGCCTCGGCGAAATCCCCGTCGTCGCGCAGGTCGAGCGAGATCGGCAGGCCCATCACCTGTTCGACGCGGGTGGTCATCTGTTCCCCCGCGCGTCGATCGCGGCCTGCAGCGACGTCTTGTACGACTCGCTCGTCTCGGTCGCGCCGGTGATCGTGTCGATGTCCGCGCTCTGCGCCTGCATCGCCTCGTCCTGCAGCCGCGGCAACGCGGTGAGCGCGCGGCCTTCGTTCGGCGCCTGCAACAGCGTGATCGCGGTGAGCCGCGAACCGGTGAACGTCACCTGCACCTGCACGGTCCCGTAGGTGCTGGACTCGGCCGAGCCCTGCGTCGTCACCGTCGCGTTCGAACTGTCCGAAGTGGAGGGTGCGGTCGACGGTGCCGCCGAGGGGGCGGGGGCGCTCGTGCTGGGCGGCGCCTGCACGACGGCGGCGGTGTTGTGCACCGGCCCCGGCTCGAACCGCCAGACCGAGATGAACCCGGCGATCGAGAGCGCGACGACGAAAATGGTCTTCTTCATGGTGGAAATCCCCCTAGGCCGCGAGGCTGAAGCGTTCGGCGTGGACCTGGGTCTTCGGCACCTTCAGCTCGCGCAGGCTGCGCAGCACGGCCGCCGTCATCCCCGGCGGGCCGCAGACGAACACGTCCCGGTCGTGCACGTCCGGCACCATCATGTGCAGGTTCGCCGGTCCGAGCATCGCCCCGCGCGGGCCGACCGCCTGGTCCGGTCCGGTGAGGACGCTGATGTCGGCGCCCCGGGCCTTGGCCAGCCCGTTCAGCTCCGGCAGCAGCACCGCGTCGGCCTGGTTGCGGACCCGGTACAGCACGACGACGTGCCCGTCGATGTCCTCCAGCAGCGCGCGGATCGGCGTGATGCCGACGCCGCCGGCGACGAGCAGCGCGTTGGGCCGCCGCTGGTGGATGGTCGTGAAGGCGCCGTACGGGCCTTCGGCGAACACCCGCGTCCCGACGCGCAGGTTCCGCAGCGACGCACTGGAACCGCCGAGCGCCTTCGCGGTCAGCCGCAGCGTGCGGCCGTCGGGCGCGGCGGACAGCGAGAAGGGATTGGCCTGCCACCAGCGGTCCTTCGTGAGGAACCGCCACAGGAAGAACTGGCCCGCCCGCGCCGGCATCTTGTCCAGGTGCTTGCCGGTCATGTACACCGAAACGACGTCCGGGGCCTCGGAAACCACCGCGGTGACCCGCAGCTGGTGGCGCACGTTGCGCCACAGCGGGAGCACGACGCGCCCGGCGAGCACCGCGGCGCCCGCGCCCAGCCAGAGCGTCCACCAGTACGCCTTCGCCTGCTCGGAACCGGCGAACGACTGGCCCAGCGCGATCTGGTGGGTGAACGCCAGCAGCACCGCGGCGTAGGTGTAGAGGTGGATGAAGTGCCAGGTCTCGTAGGCCAGCCGCTTGCGCGCGAACTTCGCCGAGGCCGCGCCCACGATCAGGATCACGGCGAACGCGACCAGCGCGCGCAGGATGCCTTCGAGGGTGTTCGCCATCTCGACCAGCTCGTCGACGACGCCCTTGTCGGACACCTCCGCGTAGCCGAAGGCGATGAACACCAGGTGCGCGAGCAGGGTCCACAGGATCGTGAAGCCGGTCCAGCGGTGCCAGGTGGTGAGCCGGTCCATCCCGATCCGCCGGTCCAGCCAGGGCAGCCGGGCCACGAGCAGCAGCTGGAAGGCCATCGCCAGCGCGCCGTACATCCCGGCGAGCCGCCCGATGCTGATGAGCACGTTCTGCGACAGGCCGGCCTGCGCGAACAGCGCGGTGACGGCCGCCACGTTGGCGCCCAGGAAGGTGAAGAGGCCGGATTTCGCGGCGATCCGGGGGCGGATCGCCGGGCGCGCGGCCTCGGCGGTCTGCGTCATGGTGGTCACACGGATCCCCTTCGGTTTCGGTTCACGAGGGCCAGCCTCGCCACGCAGCCTGTGGCGCGGCTGGGTGCGGCCTGTCGGATTCCTGTCGGCCCGCGCCACGGCTCGCCCGCTCCGCGCGCGCCGGGAGAAGATGGGGAGGTGCAGACCTCCGAGACCGTGCGCCTGCTCGTCGTCGACGACGAGCCGCACATCGCCGACCTCGTCGCCACCGTCGCCCGGTACGAGGGCTGGCAGGCGGTCACGGCGGGGTCCGGCAAGGCCGCGCTGACCGAGGCGGCGGCGTTCGCCCCGGACATCGTCGTGCTCGACCTGATGCTGCCCGACCTCGACGGCTTCACCGTGCTCGACCGCCTGCGCGAGAACGGCAACGCGGTCCCCGTGGTGTTCCTCACGGCCAAGGACGCGACGGCCGACCGGATCGCCGGGCTCACCCGCGGAGGTGACGACTACCTCGTGAAACCGTTTTCCGTCGAGGAGCTGATGGCGCGGCTGCGGGCGGTGCTGCGGCGCAGCCACGGCGGTGCGCAGTCCGCCGCGCGCGGCGCGGTGCTGCGGGTCGGGGACCTCACGCTGGACGAGGACAGCCGCGAGGTCCGCCGCGGCGAGCGCGCCGCCGAGCTGACCCCGACCGAGTACGAACTGCTGCGCTACCTCATGCGCCGGTCGCCGTCGGTGCTCACCAAGGCGCAGATCCTCGACCACGTCTGGGAGTACGACTTCGGCGGCCGGTCCAATGTGGTCGAACTGGTCATCTCGCACCTGCGGCGCAAGGTCGACGCGGGCGGGGGCGAACCGCTGATCCACACCGTGCGCGGCGTCGGGTACGTCGTGCGCCAGGCCAACCGGTGAAGCGCTTCTTCGCGAAGTGGTACAGGGCCTGGCAGCGCACGCGGCTGGGCACCCGGATCACACTCGGCCTCGGGGCGCTCGCGCTGGTCGTGTTCGCGGCCGTCGGCGTCACGATGGTCGGGATCATGCACGGCTACCTCGACCGGCGGCTCGACGAGCAGCTGTCGAAGAGCCAGAACACCCAGCTGCCGCTGCTGCGCGAGACGCACGGCTCGCCGCAGTCGGTGTACTCCTGGTATTCGGCGCTGTACAAGGTGCGCGACGGCGTCGCGACACCCGAGCCCGGCGGCCGGCTGCCGGGCAACGCCAAGCAGCTGGCGAAGATCGCCGCCGAAGCGGTGAACGGCGACGTCACCCGTAACATCTTCCTGTCCGACGACGGCCCGTACCGGGTGCGCGCCTGCCCGGTCGACAACGGCTCGGTGCTGCTCTCGGCCGCCCCGCAGAAGGACCTCGACGGCACCGTGCAGCAGCTGATCTGGGTCGAGGTGGCCGCGTTTTCGCTCGCCCTCGGCGTCCTGGTGGTCGTCGGACGGCTGGTGCTGCGCCGCGGCCTGCGCCCGCTGGCCGATATGGCCGGGACTGCGCACGACATCGCGTCCCACGACCTCACGGCGAGCCCGGCCCTGCCGGCGCGCGCGTCGGGCACCGGCGGCGGCGCGGAGGTCGACGAGCTGCGGACGGCGTTCAACGTGATGCTGGCGCACATCGACACGTCGCTGGCGGCGAAGACCGAGGCGAACGAGCGCCTGCGCCGGTTCGTCGCGGACGCGTCGCACGAGCTGCGCACGCCGCTGACGTCGATCCGCGGTTACGCGGACCTCTTCCGCTACGCGGCGGCGAACGAGCCGGCGGAACGGGAGGCGCACCTGGCCAAGATCCGCGAGGAGACCGCGCGGATGACGGTGCTCGTCGACGACCTCCTGCTGCTGGCCCGCCTCGACGCGCGAGCGGCCGAGACGCCGTTGCGGCCCGAGCGCGTCGACCTGGCCGAGCTGGCCGGCGACGCGGCGGACGCGTTCGCCGCCGGCCGGCCGGACCACCCGGTTTCTTCTTCGCTCGCACCGGCTTTCGTTTCCGCGGACCCGCTGCGGCTGCGGCAGGTGCTCGACAACCTGCTGGCCAACGCCGCCGTGCACACCCCGCCGGGGACGCCGGTGCACGTCTCGGTGAGCTCTTCCCCCGGCGAGGCCGTCGTGGCGGTCACCGACGCCGGGCCGGGGATCGCGCCGGCCGACCAGGAGCGGATCTTCGACCGCTTCTTCCGCGTGGACGACTCCCGCACCCGCGGCAACGGCGGCACCGGCCTGGGGCTTTCGGTGGTCCAGTCCCTGGTGACGGCCCACGGCGGCACGGTTTCGGTCGCTTCGGAGCCGGGCCGCACGGAGTTCACGGTCAGGCTGCCGCTCGCCGGTCGTAGTGGGCGATGAGCACGCCCTTGGTGGTCGTGACGCTGCGGGTGAGCGTGAACTCGGTGAGCGGCGCGGCTTCGTCGAAGAGCCGCGCGCCGGTGCCCAGCGTCAGTGGGTGGATCAGCAGCGTGTAGCGGTCGACCAGGCCGGCCGCGTGCAGCGCCCGCACGAGCGACGCGCTCCCGACGACCGAGAGATCGGCGCCGGGACCGGCCTTCAGCTCGGCGACGGTCCGCGTCGCGTCCCCGCGCAGCAGCACCGAGTTCTGCCACGCGCCCGCGTCGTCGAGGGTGGCCGAGGCGACGTACTTGGTGACGGCGTTCAGGTGCGTGGTGAACGGGTTGCCGTCCTCGCGCCCGCTCCACGCCGCCGTGAAGTCCTCCCACGTCCGGCGGCCGAAGAGCATGTCGCCGGCCCGGCTCATGCCGCGGCCCATCTCTTCGGCCAGGACGTGATCCTGGTACCGGGTGCCCCAGCCGCCGTGGCGGAAGCCGCCGCGGGTATCCTCGCCGGGCCTTCCGGGGCCCTGGACGACGCCGTCGAGGGTGACGTTCATGGTGACGCCGAGCGCGCGCATTTCCGTGTCCTTCCGCTGCGGGGGAGCTGCCACCCGCTACACGAACGGCACCCGCGCGGATCGACACCCGCTCAGCGGCCGGCGACGTGCTCCGGCACCGCCCAGCCGGGGGAGAGGTCCTCGGACGGCTCCGGCGCCCCGAACACGGTCCGCACCGGCAGCACCCCGGCCCACGCCGCGTCCGCCTCGACGTCCTCCGGCTCGTCGCCCGGGCCCTCCGCGCGCATCTTCACCGACGCCTCGGTGAGGTCGAGGGCGAGCACGCTCACCGCGGCGAACTCCTTCGCGTTGACCTCGCGCGCGTGGTCCCACGAGCCCGGCGCCAGGTGGTCGGTGAGCACCTTCAGGCCGTGCATCTTCGCTTCGGCCTCCTCGACCGGCTTCGCCTGCCCGAGGATGACCGCGCTGCGGTAGTTCATCGAGTGGTTGTTCACCGAGCGCGAGTACACGATCCCGTCCAGGAGCGTCACCGTGACGCACACCTCGAGGTCCCGCGACGCCGTGCGGAGGCTGGCCGCGCCGGTCGATCCGTGCAGGTAGAGCGTGTCGCCGTCGCGGCCGTAGCCGGTCGGGAGGACCAGTGGGACGCCGTCGCGGACGACGCCGAGGTGGCAGATGAGCCCTTCGTCGAGGACCGCGTGCAGCGCCGAACGGTCGGTCGCCGCGCGGTGCTTCTTCCGGCCGAGCGTGGTGCGGGGGGTGGGGGAAAGCATGCGATCAGCGTCTCCCGGCGCAGTGGCATCGGAAAACGTCCACTTCTCGTACACTTGGGAAGTCCACTCGAGGAGGTCCCGTGTCCCACGCCGACACCGCGCTCCCGGTCAGCCTCGACCGCGCCGCCGTCACGCCGCTGGCCGTCCAGCTGGCCGACGCGCTGCGCGAGGCCGCCGCTTCCGGTCACCTCCGCGGCGGTGACCGGCTCCCGTCGACGCGGGCGCTGGCCGGCCGGCTCGGCGTCAGCCGCACCGTGACGTCGGCGGCGTACGAGCAGCTGCACGCCGAGGGCTGGATCGCCGGGCGGCACGGGTCCGGGACGTACGTGACGACGCCGCCGTCGTTTTCGGCTTCGCAGGTGCCGGCGCCCGCCGTCCCGGCGCCCGAGGCCGTGACGCCTTCGCTGCTCGACCTGGGCCCCGGCACGCCGTGGGCGGAGGGCCTCGACCGCGCGGCCTGGCGCCGCGCCTGGCGGGCGGCGGCCGACCCCGAGCCGCTGAGCCGCGCCCACCGCGCGGGCCTGCCCGAGTACCGCGCGGCGGTGTCGGAACACCTGCTGCGCCACCGCGGTCTCGCCGCGGGCTCGGTGCTCGCGACCGGCGGCACGACGGCGGCGGTGGTCGAGCTGGCCGCGGCGGTGCTGGAACGCGGGGACGTCGTCGCCGTCGAAGAACCCGGCTACCAGCGCGCGGTGCAGGCGTTCCGCCGCGCGGGCATGCGGGTCGTGGGAGTGCCGGTGGACGAGGAGGGCCTGCGCCCGGACGCGATCCCGCCGGGCGCGCGGGCGGTGTACTGCTCGCCGGCGCACCAGTACCCGATGGGCAGCCGGCTGAGCGCGGCGCGGCGGGTGTCGCTGGTGGAGCTGGCCAGGTCGGCCGGGATGCTGGTCATCGAGGACGACTACGACGGCGAACTGCGCTTCGACGTCGCCCCGCTGCCGATGCTGGCGGCGCTGGCCCCGGACGTCGTGGTGCACCTGGGGACGACGTCGAAGATCCTCACGCCGACGCTGGGCGCCGGGTGGATGGTGGCGCCGGAGGCGATCACGTCGGCGGTGCTGGCGTACCGGGACCTGACCGGAACGCGGCCGTCGCCGGCGGGGCAGCGGGTGTTGTACGAGTTCGCCCGCAACGGCGATCTGGGGCGGCACCTGCGGAAGCTGCGCCGGGAGATGGCCGAGCGGCGGACGTTGCTGGCGGGCGCGCTGGCGGCGGCGGACATCCCGGTCCGCGGCGACGACGCGGGCGCGCACCTGGTGGTGCCGTTCTCCTCGGCCGCGGTGGAAGCCGGCGTGATCGCTTCGGCCGAGCGGCGCGGGATCCGGCTGGACGGACTGGCGCGGCACTTCGCGGACACGCCGTCCGCGCACGGCGTGGCGATCGGGTACGCGGGGTGTTCGCGGGACGCGCTGGCGGCCGCTTTGCCGACGCTGGTGTCCTTGCTGCGCTGAGGAGCGTGCCGCTGCCCGGTCCAGAAGTCTTGAATGAGTCATTCAGGACGGGGAGGTCGGGGCTCCGGCAAAGTCGCCGGACAGGCCAGGGCACCCGGCCATGATTCCCGAAGCCGGACGTCATGAAAGACCCTTTCACCGCGTCCGGCGAGGTGAAAGGGTCTTTCATGACAGTACGGGCCGCCGGACCTGGGGCGGCCGATCCGACTTTGCCGGAGCCCGGACGTGGGAGGTCCTGAATGACTCGTTCAAGACTTCGCGGCACCGGCTGGCGCCCGCCGTGCCGCCGGGAACCAGGAGTCGCCGCGCTGCCGGCGCTGGTGTCCTTGCTGCGCTGAGGCTCGTGCCGGCACCGGCTGGTGCCCGGCGCGCCGTCGCGAGCCGGAGCCGGGAGCCGGCAGGCCCAGCGGTGCCTCGACGTTCCGGACGTGCCACGCCCCTCGCCGGTTGCGTTCGCCGCTCACCGGCCGCCGCCCGTCGCACGGGGCTGGGCTGTTCCGCGAGGTCACCGGGTACGGTGGCTCACCATGAGCGAGAAGATCCGGGTGGCCGTCGTGTTCGGTGGGCGCAGCAGCGAGCACACCATTTCCTGCCTGTCCGCGGGCAGTGTGCTGGGCCACCTGGACCCCGCGCGGTTCGAGGCCGTGCCGGTCGGGATCACCCGCGAAGGCCGCTGGGTGCTCGGCACCGGCGACTCCGCGCAGCTCGCCATCCGCGGCCGGGAACTCCCCTCCGTCGACGACGGCAAGGGCCTCGTCCTCGCCGGTGACCCCTCCAGCCAGGGGCTCGTCGCCGTCGAGGCCGGGCGGGAAAGCGAGCTCCTTTCCCAAGTGGACGTCGTCTTCCCGGTGCTGCACGGCGCCTTCGGCGAGGACGGCACCATCCAGGGCCTCCTCGAACTCGCCGGCATCCCGTACGTCGGGCCCGGCGTCCTCGCCAGTGCGGCCGCCATGGACAAGGAGACGGCGAAGAAACTCCTTGCCGCCGAAGGGCTTCCGGTCGGGACCTACACCGCGCTCCGCCGTGACCAGTCCACTTTGGACGAGCAGGCCAAGAGCAGGCTCGGCCTGCCCGTCTTCGTCAAGCCGTCGCGCGCCGGGTCGTCGGTCGGGATCAGCCGGGTGACCGCGTGGGACGACCTCGACGCCGCCATCGAGCTGGCCCGCGCCACCGATCCGAAGGTGCTCGTGGAGGCCGCCGTCGTGGGCCGCGAGGTCGAATGCGGCGTGCTGGAATTCCCGGACGGCCGCGTCGAGGCGTCGCTGCCCGCCGAGATCCGCGTGCTGTCCGAAGACGAAAACGCTTGGTACGACTTCGAAACCAAGTACCTCGGGGACGACGCCGAGCTGGACATCCCGGCCAAGCTCGACGACGCCCTCACCGAAAAGCTCCGCGCCATGGCCGTGGAAGCCTTCAAGGCGCTCGACTGCCAGGGCCTGGCCCGCGTCGACTTCTTCGTCGGCGAAGACGGCGAGCTGACCATCAACGAGGTCAACACCATGCCCGGCTTCACGACGAAGTCCGCCTACCCGAAGATGTGGGAGGTCACCGGCGTGGACTACCCGACGCTGCTGAGCACCCTCGTCGACACCGCGATCGCCCGCGGGACGGGTCTGCGCTAGGAGAACCGCAGCGGCTGCGGCGCGAGCTTCGCGGCCACCGTGTCCGAGATCTGCTGCAACGGCCCGGTCCCGGCGCTGTCCGGCACCGTGAGCGCCGCGTAGACCTCGCGGTCCACGACGTACCACGTCGACGCGCCTTCGCCCGGCACCTGCAGCCACTGCACCTTGTTCACCAGCCGCAGCGCCGCCGTCGGGGTCAGCTCCGGGGGCCGGTTCAGGCCGCAGCGCAGCACCAGCGGGTCGTCCGTGCCCCACGCGACCGTCGCCGGCGGGGCCGGGTCGGCCAAGGCGCGCACCTTCAGAGAAGCCCCGTTGGACGTCAGTTCCGTCGGCACCGCGCCCAGCAGCGTCGTGCAGCCGGGTGAACCCGCGAAGGGCGCCGGCACCGGGACCAAGGGCAGCGGTCCCGCGGTGTCCGAGGAGGAGCGCTGGGTCAGCGCGAAGACGGCGACGGCGACCGCCAGGGCCACGGCGAGCGCGGTCGCGGTGACGAGCACCACGCGGGGAGGGGCTCCGGTGTCGGAATCAGGCACCGGACCACTACACCACCGAAGTCTTTTCGGGGGGTCCGGGGGGTCGTCCCCCCAGGGGCCGCACTGCTCAGAGGTGCACGACCGGGCAGGTCAGCGTCCGCGTGATGCCTTCCACGTTCTGCACCTTCGCGACCACGAGCTGGCCCAGCTGGTCGACACTGTCGGCGGTCGCCCGGACGATGACGTCGTACGGTCCGGTGACATCCTCCGAGCTGGTCACGCCCGGGATGCTCGAGATCTCGGCCGCCACCGCGGCTGCCTTGCCGACCTCGGTCTGGATGAGGATGTATGCGTGGACCACGGCGCGCCCTTTCGTCGGGATCGGTCAGCTCAGGTAGGAACGTATCGCCAGCTCATCGAAAAACATAGGGCATCCGACTATCGGTGATCGACTCTTTGTCCCGGTAGAGAAAGCAGAGGTGACCGGTGTCACCGAACGACGGAACGGTCGCCGAGACCGGGGAGTTCGCGCTCATCCGCGCCGTCACCGAAGGACGGCGCCAGCCGCCGGGCACGCTGCTCGGCCCGGGTGACGACGCCGCCGTCGTCGCCGCGCCCGACGGCCGCGTGGTCGCCAGCACCGACGTGCTCGTGCAGGGCGTGCACTTCCGGCTCGACTGGTCGCCGCCCGAGCACGTCGGGCGCAAGGCCGTCGCGGTCAACCTGGCCGACATCGCCGCCATGGGCGCCACGCCGACCACCGTCCTGGTCGGGATCGCCTGCCCGCCCGACACCCCCCGCGAGGTCGTCACCGGCCTCGCCGACGGCATGTGGGCCGAGGCCGAGCGCGCCGGCGTCGGCGTTTCCGGCGGCGACATGGTGCGCGCCGACCAGCTCGTGATCAGCGTCACCGCGCTCGGCGACCTGGGCGACCGCGAACCGGTGACGCGCTCGGGCGCCCGGCCCGGCGACCTCCTCGCGGTCTGCGGGCGGCTCGGCTGGGCCGCCGCCGGGCTGGCCGTGCTCGGGCGCGGGTTCCGCTCCCCGGTCGGCGTCGTCAACGCCCAGCGCTGCCCGGAACCGCCGTACGAGGCCGGTCCGCGCGCCGCGCTCGCCGGGGCCACCGCGATGATCGACGTCTCCGACGGCCTCCTCGCCGACCTGGCCCACATCGGTGAGGCCTCCGGCGTCGGCATCGACGTCCGCACCGCCGACCTCGACGTCCCCGCGCGGCTCACCGAAGTCGGCGCCGCGCTGGGCGCGGACCCCCTGGACTGGGTGCTGACCGGCGGGGAGGACCACGCCCTCGTGGCCACGTTCCCGCCCTTCGCCGAGCTGCCCGAGGGCTGGCGCACGATCGGCGTCGTCACGATGGCCGACTCCGGGATCACCGTGGACGGGAAACCGTTTTCGCGAGAAGCGGGCTGGACGCACTGGCGCTGATCTAGGCTCGGGAAGCGTGAGAATCGTTCCGGTCCCCTACGACCACCCCGACGCGGCCAAGCTCATGGCCGCGGTGCAGCAGGTGTACGTCGAGCGCTACGGCAGTGAGGACGCCACCCCGATGAGCCCGGCGGACTTCGACCCGCCGGAGGGCCTGTTCCTCATCGGCTACCAGGGCGGGGAAGCCGTCGCGTGCGGTGCGTGGCGCGCCCACGACGGCCCCGCGCCGGACTTCCGGGACGGCGACGCCGAGTTCAAGCGGATGTACGTCGCCGATTCCGCCCGCGGCCGCGGGTTCGCGCGGATGATCCTGTCCGAGCTGGAACGCACGGCGGCGCTGTGCGGCCGCAAGCGCGCGGTCCTGGAGACCGGCACCAAGCAGCCCGAGGCCATCGCGCTCTACACGTCGTCCGGCTACGCCGAGATCCCGAACTTCGGCGTCTACAAGAACGAGCCGGAAAGCCGCTGCTTCGGCAAGGACCTCACCTCGGAGTGAGCTTCAGCAGGGCCGCCGCGTGCGGCCGCAGGGACGCCGAGACGCCGGTGCCGACCTCTTGGTGCGCCCACACGTCCCGGACGGTCCACGAGCCGGGGATCGACGCGGAGACGGTCGCGGTGGTGCTGCCGGTGTTGAGCAGCACCACCGCGAAACCGCCGCCGGTCAACGGTTTTCCCCACACCTGGTAGCCGGGGCCCGCGTCGAGCCGCCGTCCCTGTCCGCCCGCGAAGTCCTGGTCGACGGCGATCGCCTCGGGGTTGGCGAGCGTCGTGAGATCCGCGTCACCCAGCTTCGCCGGGTCGGTGCCGGCGAACAGCGGCGCGTTCAGCACGGCCCAGACGCTGAAGTGCGCGCGGGACTCGTCGGCGGTCAGCGTGCCGTTGCCGACCTGCAGCATGTCCGGGTCGTTCCAGCCGCCGGGAGCGCCGCTGTGGACGGCGACGCCGGCCTGCTGGTCGATCGTCGCGAGCACCGAGTCCCAGGTCGGGACGAGGTCGTCGGTCGTGCGCCAGAGGTTCGCCACCGGCCGCGCCCAGGTCCACGGGCTCGAGACGCCGTATTCGGAGATCGCGTAGACGATCGGGCGGGGCAGCGCGGCGAGCTCGTCGCGCATCTTCGCGAACGCGGCCTTCCGGTCGAGGCCGTCGACGGTGTCGGCGTTGCACCAGTCGTACTTGAGGTAGTCGACGCCCCAGCGGTCGAACGTCTCGGCGTCCTGGCGTTCGTGGCCGAGCGAGCCGATGCCGGACGCGGGGTAGGCGTCGTTGGCCATCGCGCACGTCCGGCTGCCGGGCACCGCGTAGATGCCGAA
Source organism: Amycolatopsis sp. FBCC-B4732 (assembly GCF_023008405.1). NCBI lineage: Bacteria > Bacillati > Actinomycetota > Actinomycetes > Pseudonocardiales > Pseudonocardiaceae > Amycolatopsis > Amycolatopsis sp. FBCC-B4732. The sequence continues at coordinate 6,347,180 of NZ_CP095376.1, read as the reverse complement.
GAACAGGCCGCGCGAGTGCACGTAGTCGGCGAGCTCGGCGATGCCGTGCGGGAACCGCTTCGGATCCGCCTGCAGCGAGCCGTCCGCGGCCCGGGCGGGGGCCTGCCAGCAGTCGTCTACGACGACGTACTGGTAACCCGCGTCACGCAGACCGGTGTCGGCGAGGGCGTCGGCCGCCCGCTTGACGACGTCCTCGGTGAGGTCGTAGCAGCGGACCTGGTTCCAGCTGTTCCAGCCCATCGGCGGCGTGGCGGCCAGGTCGTTCGCCCGCGATGGCGGCGGGGCGGTCAGGCTGAGCAGCCAGGTCAGCACGATGAGGAGGAGCACGAGGGCCGTGCTCCCGGTACTGGCGTTCCGGTTCGAGGCGATGCCGTGATCCAATCGCACGGCACGTGAAACCGCAGTCACCGGAGGCGGCATGCCGATCTACGCACTCGGTTCGCTCGAGCCGACGATCCACCCCGACGCCTACGTCCACCCGGACGCCACGGTGATCGGCGACGTCCGGATCGGCGCGTTCGCGTCCGTCTGGCCGCAGACCGTGCTGCGCGGAGACCACGGCTACATCGAGATCGGCGAGCGCTCGAACGTCCAGGACGGCTGCGTCCTGCACTGCACCGAGCGGCACCCGACGATCCTCGGGCCGTCGTCGGCGATCGGGCACGCGGTGCACGTCGAGGGCGCGACGATCGGCACCGGCTGCCTGATCGCGTCCGGTTCGGTGGTGCTCAACGGCTCGGTGATCGAGGACGGCGGCATGGTCGGCGCGGGCGCGGTGCTCTCGTACGGCTCGTACGTCAAGACCGGGGAGATCGCGCTCGGCGTGCCCGCGAAGGTGCGGGAGAACAAGTCGTTCGGCCCGGAGAGCATCGCCATGGTGGTGGATTCCTACGTCGGGCGCGGGCAGCGGTTCCGGACCGAGCTGCGGCGGCTCGACCCGCTCGGGTGACCTCGCCCACGCCCGGTAGGCTTGCGCGCCGTGACCGCACGACCGCTGCAGGACATCGTCGAGGCAGGCTGGGCCGAGGCCCTGGAACCGGTGGCGCCGCAGGTCGCCGCGATGGGGGAGTTCCTCCGCGCGGAGATCGCCGCGGGCCGGACGTACCTGCCGGCAGGTGAACACGTGCTGCGGGCGTTCAAGCAGCCGTTCCACGACGTGCGCGTGCTCATCGTGGGCCAGGACCCGTACCCGACGCCCGGGCACGCCGTCGGCCTGAGCTTCTCGGTGGCGCCGGACGTCCGGCCGATCCCGAAGAGCCTGGTCAACATCTACAAGGAGTACGCCGACGACCTCGGCCACCCGCTGCCGGCCAACGGCGACCTGACGCCGTGGGCCGACCAGGGCGTGCTGCTGCTCAACAGGGCGCTGACCGTGCAGCCCGGCAAGTCGAACTCGCACCAGGGCAAGGGCTGGGAAGAGGTCACCGAGCAGGCGATCAAGGCCCTCGCGGCCCGGTCGGAGCCGATGGTCGCGATCCTCTGGGGCCGCAACGCCCGCAACCTGCGCCCGCTGCTGGGCGAGGTCCCGTGCATCGAGTCGGCGCACCCCAGCCCGCTCTCGGCGCACAACGGCTTCTTCGGGTCGCGGCCGTTCAGCCGCGCGAACGAAATGCTGGAGAAGCAGGGCGCGGCCCCGGTCGACTGGAAACTCCCGTAGGTTCGGTGTCCGGATCGGAGTGTCGGCTCCGACCAAGGGGAAACGGACCTTGGAGGGCACCATGAACGTCACTTCGGCCGACGGCACGCCGATCTTCTTCGAGCAGCGCGGTTCCGGCGCGCCGGTGATCCTCGTGGGCGGCGCGTTCAACGACCGCACGACCGTCGCGGGCCTGGCGGAAGTCCTGGCCGCGGACTTCACGACGATCGCCTACGACCGGCGCGGGCGCGGCGACTCCGGCGACTCGCCGGACTACGCGGTCGAGCGGGAGATCGAGGACATCGCGGCGCTGATCGCCCACGCCGGCGGGACGGCGTCGGTGTTCGGCCACTCGTCGGGCGCGGTCCTCGCCCTGGAGGCGGCCGCGGCGGGCATCGGCATCGACCGGCTGGTGGCCTACGAACCGCCGTACGCGACCCCGGACCAGGACCGGGGCGACGTCCTCGGGCAGGTGCGGGCCCAGCTCGCGGCGGGTGACCGCGACGGCGCCGTGAAGACGTTCCTGATGGTGGCGGGCACGCCGGAAGAGATGGTCGAAGGGATGAAGCAGGCCCCGGTGTGGGGCTGGTTCACCGGCCTGGCGCACACGCTCCCGTACGACCTGACGATCTGCGGCCCGGGCGCCCGCCCGCGGCTGGACCACCTGGCGAAGATCGCGGTCCCGGCGCTGGTGATCGGCGGCGGCGCGAGCCCCGAGGGGCTCCAGGCGGGCGCGCGCGTGGCCGCCGAGGCGGTGCCGGGGGCGCGGCACGAAACCCTGGCGGGGCAGGACCACGGCGTGCTCCAGTACCCGGAGACGCTCAAGCCGCTGCTGACGGACTTCCTGAAATAAAAAATGGCGGGTGCTCCGAGGAGCACCCGCCACCCAAACTCTTCTCGCCTCAGCCGCGAACGACCTTGCCCGCCTTGATGCACGAGGTGCACACGTTCAAGCGCTTGCGCTGGGACACACCCACCTTGGCGTGGACGGTCTGGATGTTCGGGTTCCACCGGCGGTTGGTACGGCGGTGGGAGTGCGAGACCGACTTGCCGAAGCCGGGTCCCTTGCCACAGACGTCGCACACGGCAGCCACGTCGAACTCCTTTGGATCTGGGTCATAGAGATGAGCCCAGATGCACTGGGCAACTCGACCATAGTAACTACTGCTTTCGCGGCCCCCGGCACCGGGTCGATACGCTGCCCGGAGACCGGTCAGGAGGTTACGGGGTGCGGGTGCTGGACGCGGCGGCGGTGTCGGCCTGGGCTGCGGGTTGTGTGCACAGCCTGGCGACCCTGCGCCCGGCCATCGACGGGATCAACGTCTACCCCGTCGCCGACTCCGACACCGGCTCCAACATGCTCTTCACGATGACCGGCGCGGCCGGAGAACTGGCCGCCACGCAGCCGGCGGACGCCGCCGAAGCGCTGAAGACCCTCGCGCGGGGCGCGGTGGCCGCCGCCAAGGGCAACTCCGGCGTGATCCTGTCCCAGGTCGTGCGCGGCCTCGCGGACCGCGCCGAGGGGGAGCTGGACGGCGCGTGGCTGGCGGAGGCGCTGGGCCACGCCGACGAGGTCGCCACCGGCGCCGTCAGCCGCCCGGTCGCCGGGACCATCCTCACCGTGCTGCACGCCGTCGCGCTCGCCGTGCGCGGCGACACGAGCCCCCTGGCGGAAATCGCCGCGAAAGCCGCGAAAGAGGCCGCGTACGCCCTGGAGAAGACACCCGAGCAGCTGCCCGCGCTGGCCAGGGCCGGGGTCGTCGACGCCGGTGCCCGCGGGCTCGTGGCGGTGCTCGACGCCCTGGTCGGGGTGCTCACCGGCGCGCCCGTCGAGCAGGAGCACGCCCTCGAAGTCCACGCCGCCCCGCACAGCGAGGTCTACGCGTGGGAGGTCATGTACCTGCTCGACAGCGTCGACGAGGCGAGCCTGCCGACCCTGCGCAAGGAGCTCAGCGGCCTCGGCGACAGCGTCACGGTGGCCGGCGACGGCTCGGGCAGCCACGCCGTGCACGTCCACTGCGCCGACATCGGGGGCGCCATCGAGGCCGGCCTGGCCCTCGGCCGCCCGCGCCGGATCCGGGTCGAGCCGCTGCTCACGCCGACGCCGATCGAACCCGGCGGCGGGATCGACCGCACGGTCGTCGCCGTCGTCCACGGCGGGGAGCTGGCCGAGCTGCTGCGCGCCGAAAGCATCCCGGTGCTCGCCGTGCCGGAGGGGCGGACGCCGAGCGTCGAGGACGTGATCAGCCTGCTCAACGAGGCCGCCGGGCGGCACGTGACGGTGCTGCCGGGCAGCGTCGCGCTGACCGCGGCGGTCGACACCGCGGCCGGGCACGCGATGGCCGCCGACCGGGACGTCGTGGTCATCCCGTGCGTGTCGCCGGTGCAGGTGCTGGCCGCCCTGGCCGTGCACGACGCCGGCCGCCGCACCAACGACGACGTCGTCGCGATGGCCGAAGCCGCCGCCGCGACCAGGCGTGGCGAACTGCGGATCGCCCAGGAGGAGTCGCTAACCTGGGTGGGCCGGGCCCAGTCCGGTGACGTCGTGGGCCTGGTCGACGACGAGGTGGTCCTGATCGAGCCGGCGCCCGCGTCGGAGACGAACCTGGTCGCCGCCGCGATGAACGTGCTGAACCGCATGCTGGCGCTCGGCGGCGAGCTGGTGACGGTGCTGAGCGGGGCCGCCGCGCCGCCCGGGGTGGCCGGGGAGCTCGCGGAGCAGCTGCGGGTGGAGCACCCCGAGGTGGAGCTGACCAGCTACGCCAGCGGCCAGGTGGGCACGGTGCTGCTGATGGGAGTCGAATAGCGAGATGGCCGGACTGCGCGACAAGCTGCCGTTGCTGCTGGGCGCCAAGACGGCGAAGGCGCTCGCCACGTCGTTGGACATCGAGACGGTCAGCGACCTGCTGCGCCACTACCCCCGTCGCTACGCCGAGCGCGGCGAGCTCACCGACATCGCCGGGCTGGAGCTCGGCGAGCACGCCACCGTGCTGGCGCGCGTCGAAAAGGTGAGCAAGCGCCGGATGAAGGCGCGCAACGGCACCATCCTCGACATGGTGATCACCGACGGGAAGCGCCGGCTCACCTGCGCCTTCTTCAACCAGGCCTGGCGGGAGAAGGACCTCGTCCCCGGCAAGACCGGCCTGTTCGCCGGCAAGGTGTCCGCCTTCCGCGACACCCTGCAGCTGACCAACCCCGAGTACGAGCTGTTCGACGCCGAGCGCGAAGCCGAGGCGATGGACAACTTCCTCGCCGCGATCATCCCGGTATACCCGGCGGCGCAAGGGATGCCGACGTGGTCGATCGCCAAGTGCGTGCGGCAGGTGCTCGACGTCCTCGAGGTCGACGACGACCCGATGCCCGCGGACCTTCGGCGGCTGCACCGCCTCGCCGACCTCGAGAACGCGCTGCGCGGCATCCACCGCCCGGAGAACTGGGCGCACCTGGAGGCGTCGAAGAAGCGGCTGAAGTGGGACGAGGCCATGGCCGTCCAGCTGATCTTCGCGCAGCGGCGCCACTCGGCGATCTCGCGCCCGGCGAAGGCGAACCCGCACGTCAGCGGCGGCCTGATGGACGCCTTCGACAAGCGGCTGCCCTTCGACCTGACCGCGGGCCAGCGGGGGATCGGCGACGAGATCGCCGCGGACCTCGCGACCGAGCACCCGATGAACCGGCTGCTGCAGGGCGAGGTCGGCTCCGGCAAGACGGTCGTGGCGCTGCGGGCGATGCTGCAGGTCGTCGACAACGGGCGGCAGACCGCGATGCTGGCGCCGACCGAGGTCCTGGCCGCGCAGCACGCGCGGTCGCTGCGGGAGATGCTCGGCGACCTCGGGCAGGCCGGCGAGCTGGGCGCGGCGGAGAACGCCACGCGCGTGACGCTGCTCACCGGGTCGATGGGGGCGAAGGAACGCAAGAAGTCGCTGCTGGAGATCGTCAGCGGCGAAGCCGGGATCGTCGTCGGTACGCACGCGCTGATCCAGGACCACGTCGAGTTCGCCGACCTCGGCCTCGCCGTCGTCGACGAGCAGCACCGCTTCGGCGTCGAGCAGCGTGACGCGCTGCGCACCCGCGGCGCCGGCGACACCAGCCCGCACGTGCTCGTCATGACGGCGACGCCGATCCCGCGCACGGTCGCGATGACCGTGTACGGCGACCTGGAGGTCTCCGCGCTGCGCGAGATGCCGGTCGGGCGCTCGCCGATCGCCACCACGGTCGTGCCGGTCGCCGAGAAGCCCGCCTGGTTCGAGCGGATCTGGCAGCGCGTGCGCGAAGAGGTCGGCAAGGGGCACCAGGCCTACGTCGTCTGCCCGCGGATCGGCGACGAGCCGCCGTCGGACAAGAGCGACAAGCGGCCGCCGCTCGCGGTCCTCGAAGTCGCTCCCGAGCTGGAGCACGGTCCGCTGCAGGGCCTGAAGATCGGCGTGCTGCACGGCCGGATGCCCCCGGACGACAAGGACGCGGTGATGCGCGCGTTCTCGGCGGCGAAGCTGGACGTTCTCGTGGCGACCACCGTCATCGAGGTCGGCGTGAACGTGCCGAACGCCACGGCGATGGTGATCATGGACGCCGACCGCTTCGGCGTCAGCCAGCTGCACCAGCTGCGCGGCCGCGTCGGCCGGGGCAGCGTGCCGGGGCTGTGCCTGCTGGTCACCGAGGCCCTCGACGGCACGGCGACCCGCGAACGGCTGGCGGCGGTCGAGTCCACCACCGACGGCTTCGAGCTGTCCCGGCTGGACCTGGAACTGCGGCGCGAAGGCGACATCCTCGGCGCGGCGCAGTCGGGGAAGCGGTCCACGCTCAAGCTGCTGTCGCTGCTGCGCGACGAGGACGTCATCGCGGCGTCCCGGCAGAGCGCGCAGGAGATCGTGGAGCAGGACCCGGAGCTGAAGAAGTACCGCGGCCTGGCCCAGATGGTCGACGACGTCGTCGACGTCGACCGGGCGGAGTACCTGGAGAAGAGCTGACGGGTCAGTCTGTCTTCGTGAACACCCCGGCTTTCGCGGCGGCTGCGGCCGCGGCGGCCGCCACTCCGGCGTCCCGCGGTGTCACGCCTTCCCGGGAGACGAACAGGCGGTAGAAGACCGGCCCGCAGGCCACGCGCACGACCTCGACCGGGTCGGTGCCGGCCGGGACTTCTCCGCGCTCGACGGCGCGCTCGACGATGGGGGCGGAGCGGGCGTGGCGGTCGACGTAGAACTCGCGCAGGGCGTCCGCGGCGCGCGGGGAGAGGAACGCGGCCGAGATCGACGCGGTCGGGAGCTCGCGCTCGCCCGGCGAGGTGAAGTAGTGGACGAGCTCCAGGTTGACCTCGCGCAGGTCGCCCTCGAGCGAACCGGTGTCCGGCGCGGTCCACGGCTGCTCGGTGCCCATCAGCAGGGCCGCCGCGACCAGGCCTTCGGCGGACTCCCACCGGCGGTACAGCGTCGTCTTGTGCACGCCGGAGCGCTCGGCGACCGCCTCGACGGTCAGCTCGGCGTACCCGCGTTCCCCGAGCAGTTCCAGGGTGGCGTTCAGCGCGGCGAGGCGGGTCCGCTCGGTGCGGCCGCCCGGTCGGCGCGTGCCGGAAATCTCGGTTGCCAACTGCTACTCCTGTTGCGTTAGTGTGCCCAGTATGCCAGAAACCGAGTCCGTCGCCGTCGCGTCCGTCGCCGACCTGATCGGTGACGCCGAGGTCGTCGCGATCGGTGAGAACAACCATCACATCCGGGAGTTCGGGGCGCTGCGCGACCGCCTGCTGCGCCACCTCGTCGAGGAGCGCGGGTTCACCGTGCTCGGGTTCGAGGGCGGCTTTCCGGAAGGGCACCTGGTCGACTCGTGGCTGCGGGGCGGGCCCGGCGACGTCGCCGATGTCGCGCGTGCGGGCTTCACCTTCGGCCTGGGTGATTCGGCGGAAGTGCACGCGATGCTGACCTGGCTGCGCGGCCGCGGGGTGCGGTTCGCCGGGCTGGACGTCCCGGGTTCCGCGGGGTCGCCGGTGCCCGCGCTGAACGCGCTCCGCGAGCACGTCCTGCGGGTGGACCCGGCCAACGTGTCCCTTGTGGACACGGCGCTGGCGGCGTGCGAACCGTACGCGTCGGTCAGCAGCGCGATCGCTCCCGCGCGGTACAAGGAGATGAGCGTCGAGGCCCGGGACGCGGCGACCGCGGCCCTTACCGTCCTTTGTGGACACGCGGTGGCGCTCGGCTACGACGAAGTCGCCGTGCACCACGCCGAGGGCGCGTTGCGCGTGGACCTCTACCTGCGTGAGCTGGACGCGCTGATGGCGGGCCGGGCGCCCGAACCGCAGAGTTCGTCGCGGGACACCTACATGGCGGCCACGGTGCGGCTGCTGCGGCGGCTGCACCCGGGCGAGAAGATCGTCCTGATGCTCCACAACGGACACCTCCAGCGCGTGCCGTTCTCGCCGATGCCCGGCATGACGGCGCCGTCGGCGGGCACCCACCTCGCCGGGGAACTGGGCGACCGCTATTTCGCGCTGGCGATCACGGCCGTTTCCGGAACGACGACCGGGTTGGCGCCCGAGGAAACCGCGCCGCTCGGGTTCCGGATGTTCGAGCAGGAAATGGGCGAGCCCGCGGAAGGCAGCGTCGAAGCGGTGCTGGCGGACCGGGCGCCGTGCGTGGTCGCGCGGCCGGCGGGTTCGGGCATCCGCCACGCGCACGCTTCCGTGCCGGTCGACGTGGCGGCCGCGTTCGACGCCGTCGTCTGCCTGAAAGGGCAGGAAACGATTTTCCGGTCCGGCGCCGAATAGGTGTGCCCGTTCGGCTGCTTGCCGCAACGGGTGCGGCAGGCGTTCCCTGTTCGGTATGGCGGGGCGGAGGCGCGCGCTCATCGTCGCGAACGGCGAATACGACAACGCGGGTTTGCAGCGGCTGGGCTCACCCGCGGCGGACGCCGACGCCCTCGCCGGGGTGCTGGCCGACCGGGCCATCAGCGACTTCGACGTCCAGGTGGTCCGCAACGAAACCGCGCACGTGGTCCAGGCGGAGATCGAGGACCTGTGCGCGGAGGGCCGCCCGGACGACGTCCTGCTGCTGCACTTTTCCTGCCACGGCTTGAAAGACGACTCGGGCGGCCTGTACTTCGCGGCCCGCAACACCCGCCCGGACCGCCTGCGCTCGACGGCGGTGCCCGCGCAGTTCGTCCAGCAGTGCGTCAGCCAGAGCCGCTCGCGCAGCATCGTCCTGCTGCTGGACTGTTGTTACGGCGGCGCGTTCGGCCAGGGCGTGGCGGTCCGTTCGTCGGGCGACGCGAACGTGCTGGACAGCTTCCGCGGCGGCCGCGGCCGGGCGGTGATCACGGCGTCGAACTCGATCGAGTACGCCTTCGAGGGCGCCCACCTGGCGGAAGGCCAGCCCGCGCGACCGTCGGTTTTCACGTCGGCGCTGGTGGAGGGGTTGCGCACGGGCGAGGCCGACCGCGACGAGGACGGCTGGATCGCGCTGGGCGAGCTGTACGAGTACCTGTTCGACCGCGTCCGCGAGCGCAACCCGAAGCAGACGCCCAGCCGCGACATCGAGATGCAGGGCGAGCTGTACCTGGCGAAGAGCAGACGCCGCCGGATCAAGCCGTCCCCGATCCCGGCGGACCTGTCGGCGGCGATCACGGCGGAGAACCCGTTCACCAGACTGGGCGCGGTGGCGGAGTTGCGGCGCCGCCTGTCGAGCGACAACCTGCCGGTGGCGATGGGCGCGTTCGAGGCGCTGAAGGTGATGGCATCGACGGACATCGAGCACATCGCAGCGGCGGCTTCGGACGCGCTGGGTGACGTGGCGGTGCGGGTGGACTCGCCGGCGATCCACCTTTCGGCCCCGGCGGGAGAGCCGGGTACGGCGACCGTGCGGGCGTTGGGCCCACCGGTGGCGCGGGAGGTGCGCTTCGAGCCGTCCCACCCGTGGATAGCGGTGACGGAGGTCGACGGCGGCGCAAACCTGATGGCGACGGCGGGGGAGAAGGGAACGCGCCGGGGCAAGCTGGTGGTGACCGGCCCGACCGGCGACGTGGTGGTGGAGGTGGAGATCGACGCGATCCCCGCCCCTGAGCCCGCCCCCGCTCCCACGCCTGCACCCGCTTACACCCCCGCTCCCGAACCCACGCGCGCTACGAACCCCGCGCCTGACCCGGCGCCGGGTACCGCAGGGGGTTCCGAACCCGTCCCCGCACCGGCGCCCACGCCACAGGTTGCGTCGGCACCCACGCCCGTTCCGAACCCCGCGCCTGGCCCGGCACCCGACCTCGCGCCCGGCCCCGCAGCACCCGACATCACGTCCGGCCCCGCAGCGGGTTCCGCACCCGGCCCCGCGGCCGCACGGCAGGCCGCATCGGAGCCCGCACTCCCGCCCGCATCACCAGCCGCGCCGGTACCCACGGCCGCGGCGGAGGCCACCAAGCGCCCCAACGTGGCGTTCGGTGCGTCTGACGCACCGAACGCCACATTGGGTGCGTTGGACGCAACCAACGCCACATGGGGACGCGTTCCCGAGCCGGAAGCCACGCCGGAGGTCGGCGCCGGACCCGGACGCGAGACCGAAGCAGCCGAAGCGGCGAAGCCGGCCACCTCGCCGGAAACGGCGCCGGCTGTGGCAGCGAAGCCGGCTCCGAAAGCGGCGAACCTGCCGGAACCAGCGGTCGAGGCCAAGCAGGCTCCGGAACCAGCGCCGGCGGCGGCAGCCGAAGCGGCGAAGCTCGCGACCCCGCCCGGGCAGACAGCCGCAGCCGCAGCCGGGGCCGTCGATCCGGTCGGGGGGTTCGCCGGGATCGCCGCCATCACCGGGGCCGTCTTCGCCGTCGTCGGGCTCGGCCTCCACTACCGGTACGGCGAACCCCTCACCTACTTCCGGCCCGGCATGGAGACCTACGTCGGGATCGTCGCCGCCTGCGCCACTCTCGCCGGGATCCTGGCCCTCGCGCCGCGCACCAGAACCCGCACCGGCCCCGCTCTCCTGCTCGGGACCGGGCTCGCCGGCCTCTTCGGGCTCCTCCGCTTCCTCGGCGACGCCATCACCTACACCGCCGACAGCGACGCCGAACTCGGGGCCGGCTACACCTTCCTGCTCCTCGCGCACGTCGCCTGGACGATCGCCGCGGTCTGCGCGGCGGTGATCCTGCGGAAAGACGCCGGACGGGCACGCGGCCGGCCGGACTGGGCCGCGGTCGGGCTCGGGGTCCTCCTCGCCGCCGCCTGGCTCACGCAGCTGGGGGAGCTCTCACGGCACAGTGACAGCGAGGCCGGGCGCGCCGCCGCCTACTTCCTGGTCGGCGCCATCCTCGCCGTCCTGATCCCCGCCGTCGCGATCTCCCTGCGGAGCGGGTGGGCCGTGCTCGCCACCGGGACCGCCGGGCTCGCGGGTGTCCTGGTGCCCACCTTCGTGGCCGTCGCCGGCCACTCGACCGTCGCCGGGCAGGTGATCGCCTCGAGCGCGATCCTGCTGCTCGTCGTCGACACCGTGGTCCTGGCCCGGCGGAATCAGCCGATCGAGGGACAGCCCTGAGTTGTCGCCCCCGCACCGCCGGGGTACCACGACGATCATGAAGATGCTTCTCGCGGCCGTGGCCACCGTGCTCGCCGGGCCGGCCGCGGCCGGTGGGGCCGGTGGGGTGCAGCCCGACCCGCCCGGCTGGGGGCTGGACCGGATCGACCAGCGCACCGGCCTCGACCACGCCTACCACTACGCGACCGACGCCTCGGGCGTCACGATCTACGTGATCGACAGCGGCGTCGACGCGAACCACCCCGACTTCCAGGGCCGCGTCGCGCCCGGGCGGGACTTCCTCAACGGCGGCTCCGACACCACCGACACCAACGGCCACGGCACCCGTCTCGCCGGGATCGCCGCCGGCAAGGACCACGGCGTCGCGAAGGGCGCGCAGATCGTCCCCGTGCGCGTGCTCGACAAGGACGGCGGCGGCGCCACCGACGCCATCATCGCCGGCCTCGACTGGGTCGCGCAGAACGCCCAGCAGCCCGCCGTCGCCGTCCTCGGGATCGGCGGGGTGCCGAACGACCAGCTCGACGCCGCGGTGAAGCGGCTCGCCGCGGTCGTGCCGGTCGCCGTCCCGGCGGGCAGCGAGACGGCCGACGCGAGCGGGTTCTCCCCGGGCCGCGTCGCCGAGGCGCTCACCGTCGGGGCGACCGACGCCCAGGACCACCCCGACAAGGCGTCCAACTTCGGCCAGGACGTCGACCTGTACGCCCCGGGCGTCGACATTCCCGGTCCGATCGCCGGCGGCACCGGCGCCGGACCCGAATCGGGGACGTCGATGGCGGCCGCGTTCGCCGCCGGCGTGGCCGCGCTCTACCGCGCCCAGCACCCGGAAACGGGCCCCGCGCAGGTGGACCAAGCGCTTGTTCAGGCCGCGACGACGGACGTCCTCAAGGGCGTCCCGGACGGCACCGCCAACCGGCTCCTTTACGCGCCGCCGGGAACCTGAGAAGCTGCCCCACCGGCGGCCCGGCGAATCTTCCACGCGCATGATGTCCATCACCTGGTATGGAACTCCCGCAGAGCGGGAAGAACCGGGTAACGTGCGTTGACTTACCGATCCATACGGGAAGGACCGGGCAATGTTCCGCAAGGTGCTGGTGGCCAACCGCGGGGAGATCGCGATCCGAGCGTTCCGCGCCGGCTACGAACTGGGCGCGGGGACGGTCGCCGTGTTTCCGCACGAAGACCGCAACTCGCTGCACCGGCTGAAGGCCGACGAGGCGTACGAGATCGGCGAACCCGGGCACCCCGTGCGCGCCTACCTCTCGGTCGACGAGATCGTCGCCGCGGCCAAGAAGGCCGGCGCCGACGCCGTCTACCCCGGTTACGGCTTCCTCTCGGAGAACCCCGACCTCGCGCGCGCGTGCGAAGAAGCGGGCATCACCTTCGTCGGGCCGAGCGCCGAGATCCTCGAACTGACCGGGAACAAGGCCCGCGCGGTCAAGGCCGCGCGCGAGGCCGGCGTGCCCGTGCTCGGGTCGTCCGAGCCGTCGAGCGACGTCGACGCGCTGGTCGCCGCGGCCGAGGAGCTGGGCTTCCCGGTGTTCGTCAAGGCCGTCGCCGGCGGTGGCGGGCGCGGCATGCGCCGCGTCGAGGACCCCGCCGTGCTGCGCGAGTCCATCGAGGCCGCCGCGCGCGAGGCCGAGTCCGCCTTCGGCGACCCGACCGTCTTCCTGGAGAAGGCCGTGGTCGAGCCGCGGCACATCGAGGTGCAGATCCTTGCCGACGGCGCGGGCAACATCATCCACCTCTACGAGCGCGACTGCTCGGTGCAGCGGCGCCACCAGAAGGTGGTCGAGCTGGCCCCGGCGCCGAACCTCGACCCGGAGCTGCGTGACCGCATCTGCGCGGACGCCGTCAAGTTCGCGAAGCAGATCGGCTACCGCAACGCCGGCACCGTCGAGTTCCTGCTCGACAAGCAGGGCAACCACGTCTTCATCGAGATGAACCCGCGCATCCAGGTCGAGCACACGGTCACCGAAGAGGTCACCGACGTCGACCTCGTGCAGTCGCAGCTGCGGATCGCGTCCGGCGAGACCCTGGACGACCTGGGCCTCTCCCAGGACAAGATCTACCTGCGCGGCGCCGCCCTGCAGTGCCGCATCACCACCGAAGACCCGGCCAACGGCTTCCGCCCGGACACCGGGATGATCTCCGCCTACCGCTCGCCGGGCGGCTCGGGCATCCGGCTCGACGGCGGCACCGCCTTCTCCGGCACCGAGATCAGCGCCCACTTCGACTCGCTGCTGGTGAAGCTCACCTGCCGCGGCCGCGACTTCAAGACCGCCGTCGGGCGCGCGCGCCGCGCCGTCGCCGAGTTCCGGATCCGCGGTGTCGCCACGAACATCCCGTTCCTGCAGGCGGTCCTGGACGACGACGACTTCCGCGCCGGGCGCGTCACGACGTCGTTCATCGAGGAACGCCCGGAGCTGCTCACCGCGCGCCAGTCCGCCGACCGCGGCACGCGGCTGCTGACCTACCTGGCCGACCAGACGGTCAACAAGCCGCACGGCGAGCGCCCGAAGACGCCGGACGCCACGGTCAAGCTGCCGAAGCTGCCGAAGGACGCCCAGCCGGCCCCGGGGTCGAAGCAGAAGCTCGTCGAGCTGGGCCCGGGCGGGTTCGCGGAGTGGCTGCGGAAGTCGCCGCACATCGGCGTCACCGACACGACGTTCCGCGACGCGCACCAGTCGCTGCTCGCCACCCGCGTCCGGTCGAAGGACCTCCTCGCCGTGGCACCGGTCGTCGCGAACACGTTGCCGGAGCTGCTTTCGCTGGAGTGCTGGGGCGGCGCGACCTACGACGTCGCGCTGCGGTTCCTCGCCGAGGACCCGTGGGAGCGCCTCGCCGCACTGCGGGAAGCCGTGCCGAACATCTGCCTCCAGATGCTGCTGCGCGGGCGCAACACCGTCGGGTACACGCCGTACCCGACCGAGGTGACCACCGCGTTCGTCCGGGAAGCGACGAAGACCGGCATCGACATCTTCCGGATCTTCGACGCGCTCAACGACGTCGAGCAGATGCGCCCGGCGATCGAAGCCGTGCGCGAGACCGGGTCCGCGGTCGCCGAGGTGGCGCTCTGCTACACCTCGGACCTGTCCGACCCGGGCGAGAAGCTCTACACGCTCGACTACTACCTGAAGCTGGCCGAGCAGATCGTCGGCGCCGGGGCGCACGTCCTGGCGATCAAGGACATGGCCGGGCTGCTGCGCGCGCCCGCGGCGACCAAGCTGGTCACCGCGCTGCGCAAGGAGTTCGACCTGCCGGTGCACATCCACACCCACGACACCGCGGGCGGCCAGCTGGCCACCTACCTCGCGGCGATCAACGCGGGCGCGGACGCCGTCGACGGCGCGGTGTCGTCGATGGCGGGCACGACGTCGCAGCCGTCGCTGTCGTCGATCGTGGCGGCCACCGACCACTCGGCCCGGACCACCGGGCTGGACCTGCGGGCGATCGGGGACCTGGAGCCGTACTGGGAGAGCGTGCGCAAGATCTACGCACCGTTCGAGGCCGGGCTGGCTTCGCCGACCGGGCGCGTCTACGACCACGAGATCCCCGGCGGGCAGCTGTCGAACCTGCGCACGCAGGCCATCGCGCTGGGCCTGGGCGACCGGTTCGAGGACATCGAGGCGATGTACGCCGCCGCCGACAAGATCCTCGGGCACCTGGTGAAGGTGACGCCGTCGTCCAAGGTCGTCGGCGACCTCGCGCTGCACCTGGTCGGCGCGGGCGTCTCGCCGGCCGACTTCGAGGCGGAGCCGAACAAGTTCGACATCCCCGACTCGGTGATCGGCTTCCTGCGCGGCGAGCTGGGCGACCCGCCCGGTGGCTGGCCGGAACCGTTCCGCACCAAGGCCCTCGAAGGCCGCGCGGCGGCGAAGCCGGTCGCCGAACTGTCCGAAGAGGACCGCACGGCGCTGGCCGAGCAGCCCCGCCGGACGCTCAACCGGCTGCTGTTCCCCGGCCCGACGAAGGAGTTCGAGGCGCACCGCGAGGCCTACGGCGACACGTCCGTGCTGCCCAGCAAGGACTTCTTCTACGGCCTGCGCCCGGGCGAGGAGTACCCGGTCGACCTCGAGCCGGGCGTCCGGCTGCTCATCGAGCTGGAAGCGATCGGCGAGGCCGACGAGCGCGGTGTCCGCACGGTGATGTCGACGCTGAACGGCCAGCTGCGGCCGATCCAGATCCGCGACCGCTCGATCGCCTCGGACATCCCGGCGACCGAGAAGGCGGAGAAGGGCAACCCGAAGCAGGTCGCGGCGCCGTTCGCCGGCGTGGTCACGCTGCAGGTTTCCGAGGGCGACACGGTCGAGGCCGGTGCCACGGTCGCGACGATCGAGGCCATGAAGATGGAGGCGTCGATCACCGCGTCCGCGGGCGGCAAGGTGGGCCGGCTGGCGATCAACTCCGTCCAGCAGGTCGAGGGCGGCGATCTCCTGCTCGTCCTGGAATGACGCTGATCAACGCGGTCCCGCAGCGCCAAGGCGCGGTGGGACCGCGTTCCGCGGAGCTGCCGGACGGCTGCCTGGCACTGGCGGAGCTGGCCGGGCACGTGCTCGGCCGGCCCGTCCACCACGTCCGGCAGACGCGTGAAGTGTCCGAAGTGGACCGGGGGATCGCGTCCCGCGCGGAGCTGACGGGCCCGAACCGCGCGGCCCAGCTGGCCGCACTGGAAGCCCCGGGCGGCCCGGTGCTGACGATCGGCGGCGACTGCGGGGCCGAGCTGGTCCCGATCGGCGTCGCGCGGTTCCGGCACGGGCCGGGCCTCGGCGTCGCGTGGTTCGACGCCCACCCGGACCTGAACACGGCTTCGACGTCCCCGTCGGGCGCGTTCCACGGAATGGTGCTGCGCTCGCTGTTCGGTGAGGGCGACGCCGAGTTCGCGGCCGACCCGGCTTTGGCGCCGGGCAGCGTCGCTTTGCTGGGGACGCGGGTGTTCGACCCGGAGGAGCGCGCGGCGGTCTCCCGTGGTCTCGCCGTCACTTCGGTGGCGGCGTTGACGGGCGTGGAGAAGCTGTACGTCCACGTGGACCTGGATGTGCTCGATCCGGCGGAGTTCCCCGGTCTCAACCACCCGGAGCCGGACGGCTGGACGATCGGCCGCCTGGTCTCCGAGCTCGACGCGCTGGCCGGGTACGAGATCGTCGGCGCCGGGATCACGGAGTGCGTGGGCACGCCTCGCGAGGTCGAGGTGCTGGAGCCCGTCCTGGCCGCGGTGGGTCGCCTTCTCGTGAGTGTTTAGAGCGGTCCTGACCGCCCTGAACACTCACGACCAGGCCGCGCGGAGGGCGTTGATCGCGGTGTCCAGGTCGGCGCCGAGGTCGCGGGCCTGGGTCAGGTACGCCGTGGCCGCGGCGAGGAGCAGCTCCGCCGGGGCCGGGCGGCCGGGCGGGACGGTGACCACCGTGCCGCGGGCGCGGGCCGTCGTCACCCAGCCCGCCGCCTCCAGCTCGCGGTACGCGCGCGCCACCGTGCCCGACGCCAGCCCGAGGTCCCGCGCCAGCTGGCGGATCGGCGGCAGCCGCGTGCCCTCCGCCAGCGCCCCCGTCGTCACCGCGTGGACCACCTGGTCGTGCACCTGCCGCCAGGGAGCCAGCCCGTTTTCGGTGTCGACGACGATCTTCACGCCGCCGCCGGGAGCCGTTTCAGCGGGGCCGTCACCGCCAGGAACGCGGCCAGGCCCGCCACGACCACCAGGAACGACGCCAGGTCGCCGCCCGGCCAGCCGAGCGCCGTCACCCCGCCGATGCCCAGTCCGATCGCCACCCGCGCGCTGCGGCAGCGCAGCGCCAGGTCGGCCCGCGCCGCGCCGGCCGACGGACGGCGGACGGCCAGCGCCGTGATCGCCGCGCAGAGCACCACCGTGCCCACCGCGAGCGCGAGGAACTTCCACTGGGCCGTCACGGCGAGGTGCACGACCGACCCGGCGGCCGCCAGCGCGCCGAGCACGAGCACCCAGGCCGGGGCGATCGCCGTCAGCGTGCGCGGGGCCAGGTCGGCTTCCCGCCGCGGGCCGCGGGCGGGCCGCTGGGCCAGCAGCTCGGCGATCAGGCCGCCGAGCAGCAGCGTGGCCACGAGCGAGCCCGTCGTCGTGTCGTCGAACAGCGGCGGCAGCGCCAGGAAGAGCCACGGGTACCAGAGCCGGCGCCGTTTCAGGTACCGGACGGCCAGCGCGACCTCCTCGGCGTCCGGGCCGGGGACGCCCCAGCGTTCGAGCAAGCGCTTGCCGTGCTTCTCGCCCGGCCAGAGCACGATCAGGATCGCCAGCCCGATCAGCCCGCCCAAGAGCGCGACCGCCAGCACGTTGTCCCACGGCATGCCGAACCTCCTCGCTTGTATCAACCACACGATACAAGCACGCCGGGTGGCCGCAGCGCGAGCCGCCCGTCGCGGGTACGGCCGTTCGTATGCACGTGAAGGTGCAGTCGGCGGGGTACTTGTCAGCGTTTCGCAGGCAGGTCTCGTGAACTTGTCACAAAAATGACAAGAAATCGGTTTCCTCTCATTCGAGTGACACGTTCGGCGTTAGTTTTTCGATGTGTCCGTTGTCACCCCGCTTCAGGTGCGGGGTACCCGGTCGCGCGTGCGCGCGCCGGAGTCCGGGGGCGGAGCGAAGGAGCTGCGATGACGGTGGAGCGCGGATTCGAACACGCTGCGCCACCGGCCGCACTGCCCCGCAAGCTCGCGGACATCCTGCGCCCGGAGCTGGGCAGCCTCGCCGCGGAGATCGTCGACGAGATCCGCGCGACCATCCCCGCCTACGCCCGCCCGCTCGACGGGCCCTACGGCAAGTCGATCCGCGCCGGCGTCGAGTACGCGATCACGTTGTTCGTCGCGCAGATCGCCGATCCGACGGTGTCGAAGGAGCAGTCCCACGAGGTGCACCACCGGCTGGGGCAGAACGAAATGCGCGAGGGCCGCAGCCTCGACACGCTGCAGTCGGCGTACCGGGTCGGCGCGCGCGTGTCGTGGCGGCGGATCATGCGCGTGGGACGGCGAAGCGGGCTCTCGTCGGCGGTGATGTCCCAGCTGGCCGACGCGATGCTGGCGTTCATGGACGAACTCGCCTCCGTCGCGCTCGACGGCTACCTGGAGGCGAAGGCGCGCACGGCGGGTGCGCTGGAAACGTGGCGCCGCAAGCTGCTCCACCTGATCCTCGAGACCCCGCCCGCGTCGCCCAAGGCGATCGCCGAGCTGGCCCAGCTGATCGGCTGGCCGGTCCCGGCCGACGCGACCCCGGTGGCGGTCTGCCCCGCGGGCGGCGTCGCCCCGGCCCGCCGCCACGCCGGGCTGGACGCGGACGTCCTCGCCGAACTCGACACCGCGGACCCGAAACTGGTGGTGCCGGGCGAGCTGAGCGCCCCGCGCCTGGCGGCCCTGCAGGTGGCCCTGCCGGACTGCCGCCTCTCGATCGGACCGTGCGTCCCGCTCACGTCGGTGGCGGATTCCCTGCGGTGGGCCCGGAACGCGCTCCAGCTGACCGAACGCGGCGTGCTGGCCCCGCGGCCGGTGCTGCGCGCGGAAGAGCACCTGGCGACGCTGCTGGTCAACTCCGACGCCGGCCTGGTCGGCACGCTGCGGCACCGGTTGTTCGCGCCGCTGGCGGACATGACGGGCAAGCAGCAGGAGCGCCTCCTGGAGACGCTGCGGGCGTGGCTGGACAGCCAGGGCAACGTGGTGGAGATCGCGGAACGCCTCGGCGTCCACCCCCAGACGGTCCGCTACCGGATGCGCCAGCTCCAGGCGACGTTCGGCGACAGCCTCCGCGACCCGGCGGCCCGCTTCGAGATGGAGCTGGCGTTGCGCGCGGGCGCGGCCCCGCTCCCGCTGCGGTACCCGGTGAGCGACCTGCTGCCGTCGCCGCGCACCGGGGCCGGGCGTCCACAGTGGACGCCCAACTGAGTGGTCTCGTCACCACCACGGTGGGGCTGAAGCAGCGGTTCTGCACCGGGTTGGCGGTGAAGCTCGATCGCAAGTGAGAACGGCGTGGCTTGGGGGGCGTAGCGGACCCCGGCGAGCCCGCGGTGAACGCCGCCGGGCCGGTGCCCGGAAGCAGAAGGCCCGGTTGAGCGGGTCCCAGAACACCTGCGGGATCACGACGCCGACATTCGCGGTGGCGGGGAGGGTGTTCGTCGCGGTGATCACGAGGGTCCCGCTGCCACCGGACCGGTGAACCAGGCCAGGACGGCGGCCGTCGCGACGGCCAGGGGCAGCGTGCGGTGTGCTCTCACGGCTCCTCCGCTCAGAGGACGGTGATCCCCGGCTGGAAGGCGGTGCCCGGGGACCGCGGTGTGCAGACCGACTGCATCGGTAGCCACGCGTCGGCCGTCTTCTTGTGGAACTGCAGGGATTCGGTGATCGGCGTGCCCAGCCCGAACACGATCGAGCCCGGGGTGCCCGCGGTGAACGTGACGTCGGGGGCCTGCTCGGTGAAGGTGAGCGAGCCGCTGTTCGTGATGGACTGCTCGGGGACGCTGCCGGTGATCGGCGCCGCGGCCGGGTTCGCGTTCGTCGCGGTGATCGTGGCCGCGAAGGAGCCTCGCACCCGGTCGTAGCCGGCCGCGACGAAGAGCGAGCGGACCGCCGGGCTCAGCACGTGGCTCAGCTGGATCCCGCTGACCGTGAAGGGGTACCCGGACGAAACCGGGTCGGGGGCCGTGAGCGAGCCGGCGAACGTCGACGTCAGCGGGGCGACGCCCGGGTACGTGCAGCTGTAGGTGAGCGTGCCGGTCCGGGCGGTCGTCGTCCCGGCGTGGGCCGGCACCGCGGTCAGGCCGGTGAGGAGGAGTGCTGCCGCGAGGGCGGCCCCGGTCCTCATGAGATCGCGATGCTCGGGCTGAACGCCGTGTTCTGCGCCGGGCTCGTCACCTTGAGGGTGCAACTCGACGACCAGGGCGTCCACGTCCCGGTCGACTTCTTGTGGAGCTCCAGGGATTCGCTGATGCCCGTGCCCATCGCGAAGCCGACGGAGCCCGCCGCGCCGGCGGTGAACACCTGGGGCGAACCGATCACCGAGCCGCTCGTGAACGGGTTCGCGGGGAAAGCGCCCGAGAGCACGCCAGCCGCCGGGGTCGCGTCGCTCACGCTGAACGTCGTGCTGATCGAGCCGCGCACCTGGTCGTAGCCGAGCGCACCCAGCAACGACTTCACCGCGGCCGAGTACACCACCGTGGCGTAGGGCGTGACCGTGAACGGCTGGCCGGGGTGGGGATCGGTGACGTCCAGGTGCGCCATGAGCGTCGTGGGCTGGGGTGCGACGCCCGGGAACGTGCAGGTGTACGTCAGCGCGCCCGTGTTCGTCGTGACTGTCGCGTTCGCCGTGCCCGCCGTCAGGCCGGTGACGAGCAGCGCTGCCGCGGTGGCCGGTCCGATCCTCATGTGATCCCCTCAGTTCGGTTTCTTGGCCGCCGCCTTCTTCGCCGCGGCGGAGCCCGTCGGAGGCCCGGTGGAGCCGTCCGGGCACTGGGTCTGGTCCGGATCGGTGCACACGATCAGGTTGTAGGTGTCGACGAACGCCTGGTTGCCGCCGCCCGAGCTCATCCCGGTCAGCAGCGGGTTCAGGTCCTGGCCGGCGGCACCGCAGCCGGTGAACGCCGGGAGGTCGAAGCCCTTCTCCGGGTCGGTGCGGATGTGGCCGACGCCGAACGCCTCGTACGGGCCGTTCAGGGTCAGCGTCACCGGCTTGCCGGACACGCACCCCGGCCCGAGGTCCAGCGGGACTCCGTTGACCTTCGCGTTGCTCAGCTTCGCCATCACCTGCAGCGTCGTGTTCAGGTAGGTGGCTCCGGTGTCCGGGTCGGTCGTGATCGCGCCGGCGAACTCGATGAGCTTGCTGTTGCGCCAGTCCACCGGCAGGAACTCGACGGTCGCGGTCACCGGCACGAACCCGAAGCCGAGGAACGTCGCCGTCGCCGGGTTGAACGTCGTCGAGCCGGTGACCCGCGAGCTGCCGTCGACCAGGTTGAGGATGAACAACCCGTTGAACAGGAACGCGGGATCGGCGATGACGGTCGCGCCGAGCTTCCGGACCGTCGACTTGGTCTGGATCGTCACCAGGCTCAGCGGGACGGCGAACTCGTCTTCGGTCGGGGGATCGCCGGGGCCGGGTGCGTCAGCGGCCGCGGCCTGCTGCTGCGCCTTCGTGCCCGGCGTGACCTTGGGCAGCACCATCACCTTGCCCAGCGTCGTCGGCTGCCCGGCGTCCAGCGCGCACGCGACCGGCTTCGCGGCGGGATCCGCGGGCGGCGGGACGGCGGCGAGCGCGAGCGACGGCGCGGTGACGTCGAAGGTGACGGCCCCGACGGTGTTCAGCGCGATCTCGGGCACCGTGCCGGTGGCCGTCAGGGTGACGTCGCCGGTCTCCGGCAGCGGGGTGGCCGGCACGGCGAGGGTGACGGGGACCTTGTCCGCGCGGTCGTCCTTGTGCACGGCGAGGTCGAACCGCACCTCACCCGCCAGCGAACCGGCGGTGGTGCCGGCCGGGAGGTAGGACAGCGCGACGTCGCGGGGGAGGGTGAGCTTCGTGGAAAAGCCGCCGAGCTTCAGCGAAGCCCCGGTCCGCGCCTGGGCGGGCAGCGTGGCCGACGTCTCGGCGGTGAGCGCGCGGGCGCCGAGCGGGTCCGCGAACGGGCACGTCACCGAAACCGACGTCACCGCCTTCGTGTCCGGCGGGACCGCGGGCGCGGGTGCGGCCGAGCCGACTCCCGTGAGCGCGCCGTTCACCGCGGAGAGCAGGCCGACGCCTGCCAGCGCGGAGATCGTGAGGGTGCGGGGCCGGACTCGACGTGGCATCGGTTTCCCTGGGTGCGTGCGGAAGCGGCGGGGTGGTCCCGGTGCGGGCGGGCGCCCGCCCGCACCGGGAACCCGGTCAGCTGATGGTGATGCTCGGGGTGAACGCGGTGTTCTGCGCCGGGCTGGTCACCTTGAGGGTGCAGTTCATCGTCCACGGCGACCAGGTGTTGGTCGACTTCTTGTGGAACTCCAGGTTCGCCGACAGCCCGCTGGTCAGCGACAGGGTGGCGGTGCCCGCGGTGGCCGGGGCGGTGTAGGTCGGGATGCTGGACGTCGCGACCTGCGAGATGTTCACCGTGATCGGCCCGCCGGTCGGGTAGATGACCTGCGGGATGTTGAGCCCGGTGGCCGACGGCTGCGACAGCGTGCCGGCCGACACCGTCACCGGCACCGTCGCGGTGCCCCGGATGCCGTCGTAGCCGACCGCGGTCAGCAGCGAGTGGACGGTCGCGCTGATCGTCGCCGTGCCGCCGACGTTGCTCGGCGTGACGGAAGTGCTGTGCACGACGGAGTTCGGCGCGTCCAGGTGCGCGGTGATCGCGACCGGCTGCGGCGAAATACCGGGGAAGGTGCAGTTGTAGGTGATGCCCGCCGTGCCGCCGGCGGTGTAGGTGATCGTGGCGGCGGCCGCGGTGCCCGCGGTCAGCACCGCGATGGCACCGATGGCGGTCGCGGTCGTGGCGATACCGGCGGACAGTCTGCTGAGTCGGGACATGCCTGTCATCTCCTTTGATTCAGTTCAGTCTCGGCTTTGGCTGATCGATTGCCCGCTGCCGTTGATCCCCCATCGCTTCACCCGCCCCGATTGCCCCGGGCGGCGGGACGCGATTCACCGGCGTGCGAGGTGGAGGTCCATCTGCCGAAATCGAGGCTACTCGCCAGTTCACTACGGAACAAGAGTTCCGGCCCCGCAGGGGTGACCCGGGGGAGGGGGCCGCGGAATTCTTGTGCGAAGCCGCGCAGGGGCACCGCCGGATTTGGCGGATCGTGACAAAGAACGCCCGCGGCGGAGATCCGCCGGAGGCTACGGTCTACCATTTGTGATCTTGCGGGGGCAAGCACGGATAACGTAACCGGAGAAATGAGGCTATCGTGCCGGGTTCTTCACGTTGTGGACGGGTGTCATTCAAGCGGGCCGCATTCGCGTTGACGGCGGCGCTGGCCGTCTCGTCGCTCGCCCAGCCCGCGTCCGCGGCCACGGTCGGCGGCGTGATCGCCTGGGGCAAACCGGATTACGACGTCACGATCCCGCCGCCGGACGCGCTGACCGGCGTCAGCGCCGTGTCGGCGGGCAGCACGACGGCGCTGGCGCTGAAGGGCGGCGCGGTCCTCGCGTGGGGCGCGAACAACTGGGGCGCCAACCAGATCCCCGCCGCGGCGACCTCCGGGGTCAGCCAGATCGCGTCGGGCTGGGGCCACGAACTGGCGCTGAAGAACGGCAAGGTCATCGCCTGGGGCAACAACTGGTACGGCCAGACGAACCTGCCCGCGTCCGTGTCGAGCGGCGTGCTCGCGATTTCCGCGTCCAACATGCACAGCCTGGCGCTGAAGCAGGGCGGGCTGGTGGTGAGCTGGGGGACGCGGACCGACGTGCCGGCGTCGGCGACCACCGGCGTCACCGCGATTTCCGCCGGTGGCGACCACAACCTGGCGCTCAAGAACGGCGGCGTGCTGGCCTGGGGGAGCAACACCTACGGCCAGACGACCGTGCCGGCCGGGCTTTCTTCCGGTGTCACGGCGGTTTCCGCGGGGTTCAACCACAGCCTGGCGCTGAAGGCCGGGCGGGTTTACGCGTGGGGCCGCGACAACTTCCACCAGATCGAGGTGCCGCCGGAAGCACTGTCCGACGTGGCCGGTGTCGACGCCGGGTTCAACCACAACGTGGCCTACAAGACCAACGGCGACATCGTCGTCTGGGGCTCGAACTTCGTCGGCGAGTCGGCGCCCATCTCGTGCGGGCCGGTGTTCGCCGTTTCGGCCGGGGACAACGACAGCTTCGCGCTGAAGGAAGACCCGGCCGCGGCTTGCTGAACCCCCGGGTGGCGGGCCTTCGCGGCCCGCCACCCGGGTCGTGCTCAGGTGGCGTCGCTGGCCAGGTCGAGTGTGATGGTGTTGCCCGGCCCCGAAATCAGGGCGCCGAGCGCGATGTCGGCGATGAAGCAGTTGCTGAACTCGGGGATGGTGTAGGTGCCCTTGACCGTGATGGCCGGGGCGGTGATGTCGATGTCCTGTGCGGACAGCGTCAGGTCGAGCGGGGTCTTGGTCTTGCAGCTGCCCGGCACGGTCGGCAGCGGGATGACCGGCACGATCGGGCCGGCCCAGATGTCGTAGATCTCCATGTTGGCCTTGGCCTTCGTGACCAGGTTGCCGTCGGCGATCGTGCCGGTGGCCGGCCCGAGTGGGATCACCCGGACCTTGGCCTTGATCCGGAAGATGCCCGACAGCAGGGAAATGTCGGCCTGCGACGGCGGCAGCGCGAGGTCCGCGCTGAGCCCGACCGACCCGGTCTGGTCGTCGATGAGCAGGTTGCCCTTGAGCGAACCGGGGCCGAGCTTCAGGGCGCTGCCGGTCTTCTTCACCGTGGTGCTGCCGGTGACCTTGTAGGACACGGGGATCGGGATGACGTCGGCCGACGCCGGGGTCACGGCGACCCCGGTGAGCACGAGAGCCGCCGTCGACGTGAGGACGGCCAGTCTCCTCAGGTGCGTTGCCACGGACATAGTTCTTCTCCCTTTGCGTTTTCCCGGCCGTCCCGGGTGCTCCCGGAAACGGTGAAGTGCTGGTGGTTCTGCGGTGGTTCAGCGCGGTTCGAGTGCGGTGATGACCCAGGTGCCGTCGGCGCGTTCCGCGGTCACGGAAAGCTGCGCCGCGGCGTTGTCGGTCGCATTGTTGTCGGCCCGTACGGCTGATTGATCGAGAAAGACGAGTAACCGCGCGTGATTGTCGCGGAGTTCTTGTACTGC
This sequence comes from Amycolatopsis sp. FBCC-B4732, assembly GCF_023008405.1. Lineage (NCBI taxonomy): Bacteria > Bacillati > Actinomycetota > Actinomycetes > Pseudonocardiales > Pseudonocardiaceae > Amycolatopsis > Amycolatopsis sp. FBCC-B4732. Next base: position 6,322,302 of record NZ_CP095376.1, on the reverse strand, counting down.
TATCGCCGAAACGCGCGAAGTGAGGACGAGTTTCTGTTCGGGTGCTTTCGCCCGCACTTGGGCGAAGAGCTTGTCGTACGAATCCTTGGCGGCGCCCCGGAGCACCGCGGCGGCGGCCTTTTCGGTGACGTCGGTCCGATCGTAGGAATAGGAGAAGACCCGGTTCACGGCGACGGTGATCGCGGAGGTGACCTCGGCGGTCGCCCCGACATCGGTGAGAGCGAGGTTGGCACCGGCGGAGGTGCCGGCGGCGGAGCGGGCTTCGACGGTGAACCAGACCCCGGCCCCGGCGAGAACGAGGGCGGCGGCGAGGAGGAGGGCGGGCAGCTGGAGCCAGACCGGCCGGGGCTTGGCGAGGGAGGTCTCGGCTTCAGGCTCACCCTCGGCCGCCGGGTCGCCCAGGTCACCGCCGGTAGCGGTGGTGGGAGCGGCCGGCTCGTCGGCGGCCACGGCGCCCGGTTCGGCTTCGGCGCTCTCGGGCACCGAGCCGTCCGGCTCGCGTTCGCGGCCCGATGCGGCGCTCGGCTCGCCTTCGGCGACCGGGTCGCTCGGCTCACCGCCGGTAGCGGTGGTGGGAGCGGCCGGCTCCTCCGCAGCAACAGCGCCCGGTTCGGCTTCGGCGCTCTCGGGCACCGAGCCGTCCGGCTCGCGTTCGCCGCCCGATGCGGCGCTCGGCTCGCCCTCGGCGGCCAGGTCGCTCGGCTCGGCTTCGCTGCCGGTCGTGGTAGGTGAGGCCTGCTCCTCGCCTTCGCCGCTCGACGTGGCGGGCGCGATGGAGGCTGGGGTGGTGGGGTCACCTGCCTCGGCGGTCGCGACGGCCTCACGCGGGCCACGCAGCTCGGCGCCCGCCTCGGCCACCGTCTTCGCCCGGTTCATCGGGACCCCACCGCCAGCTGGTCGAGCGCGCTCAGCTTCCACCCGTCCGGCGTCCGGCTCAGTGCCGCGGCGAAACGGTTCCGCTTCACCGCGGGAGCCACTCCCTGCTTCGCCATCGTGATCTCCACCGAGGCCAGCATCTTCGCCGTCCCCGCGTGCTCGTCCAGCTCGCTCAGCGCGGCGTCCAGGACCCGCCCCGTCGACACCGTCGAGTTCGCCGACAGCGCCTGCTTCGTCCGCGCGTCCGTCCGGGCCAGCTGGTCGTGCAGCGGGCCCGTCGACGCCGACAGCCAGCGTCCCAGGCCGCCCTCGACGTCGTGGTAGTCCAGGCTGTTCAGCTCCGCCACCAGTGTCCGGCCGCTCGCCAGGGCCTCGTCCCGCGCGGCACCGTAGGTCACCGCCGGTTCGTGGGCCGACGCGTACCAGGACCAGCCCGACCAGCCCGCGAAGACCGCCGCGGCCAGGGTGATCGCTGCCGCTCCCCGTTTCAGCGCAGCCACAGCATCTCCTCGAGGCTCGTCTTCGTCGCCTGCGTGCCGATCGTCAGCGGGCCCACCGGCACCGCGTCCGGGACCGGCGGGTGCGGCGCGTTCTGCGTGCCGCGCACCGAGCTCTCGTTGCCGTACGGCAGCGTGCACGCCGCGTCGGTGTTCAGCGGCAACGGCGAAAGGTCCCTGCTCGACCGGTGCGGGGTGTCCTCGTAGCCCGCCAGGCACGAAGGCGGGTTGTCGAAGTTCAGCACCAGCCCCATCCGCAGCTCGTGGTGCTGCTCGTCGATGGCCGAGCCGACTGCCGCCACCGCGCGGGGGACGTTCGCCAGCAGCGTCTCCTCCGCCGCCGTGCGGGTGCCGAACACCCGCGCCGTCGTCAGGAGGTTGGCCAGCACGATCGGCAGGCCCGGGTCGTTCTCCTTCAGCAGCGACGAAAGCTCCGTCGCCGCCGGGGGCGCGGTCGCGATCAGGCGCCGCAGGTCGCCGTCGGACCTGGCCAGCTGCTGGGCGAACACGCGGGCGTTGCCGCTGAACGAGCGCCACTCCGCCGAGGAGCCGACCTGGGTGCGCAGCACGGTCGCGCCGTCGCCGATCAGTTTCGACGTCTGAGGCAGGTGCGCGCTCGCCTGCTGGGTGAACGCCGTCGCCGAGTCCAGCAGCGTCTGCAGGTCCGGGCCGGCGCCGCGCAGGGCGTCGTCGAGCTCGTTCACCACCGTGCGCAGGTCCTGCGTCGGCACCGACGCCGTGAACGAGTCCAGGTCGGTCAGCAGGCTGTTGACCGGCAGCGGCAGCGTGGTCGACTCGCGCCGGATGACCGAGTCCCCGCTTAGGAAGGGCCCGCCCGAGGTGCGCGGCTGCAGATCGACGTACTGCTCGCCGACCGCCGACCGGTTCGCCACCACCGCGCGGGAGTCCGCCGGGATGGGCGGGGCGCCGTCGTCGATGAGCAGGTCGGCTTCGGTCCCGGTCAGGGTGAGCCGCAGCTCGCCGACCCGGCCGACGGCGACGCCGCGGTAGGTCACCTCGCCGTTGGTGAACAGCCCGCCGCCCTCGGCCAGCTCCAGCTTGACCGTGTAGCTGCCGGAGCCGAACAGCCGGCCGAGACCGGCGTAGTTCGCGCCGACGAACGCCGTCGTGGCCAGCGCGATCACGACGAACAGGACGACCTGGACCCGCACTCTGCGCGTGAGCATCACTGACCTCCCGAGGTGAGCGGGAGCGGCGGCAAGCCCGGCGGCACGCCCTCGCCGGGCGCGGGCAGCGGCACGCCGGGCGCCGGGATCATCGAAGCGAACGCGTTGATGTAGTCGCCCTTCACCGCGGGCAGCACCGAATCCGGAAAGGGGAACGTCGGGAGCAGCTGCAGCGACTGCGGCAGGTTCTCCCCGGCCGCGGCCAGCTGACCCAGGATCGGCGCGAGCGCGCGCAGGTCCGCGACCATGTCGTCGCGGCTGCGGTCGACGACGTCGGTGGCCACGGTCGAGAGCCGGTCGAGCGCCTGCAGCATCGAGACGAGCTGGGTGCGCTGGTCGGTGAGCGATTGCAGTCCGGGCGTCAGGTCGGTCAGCGCGCCGGAGACCTGGCTGTGGCGGTTCGCGAGCGTCGCCGACAGCCGGTTCATCCCGTCGAGGGCCTCGGTGATGTCCGAGCGGTGCGCGTCCAGGTCGGTCATCAGGGTGTTCACCCCGGACAGGAACGAGCGGATCTGCCCCTCGTTGCCGTCCATCACCTTCGACAGCTCGCGGTTGATCGTCTGCAGCTGCCCGATGCCGCCGCCGTTGAGCAGCAGCGAAAGGGCGCCGAAGATCTCTTCGAACTCGGGGTTGCGGTTGGTGCGGTCCACGGTGATCGTGGCCTTGTCCGCCAGCCGCGCGACCCCGGGACCGGACGACGCGCCGTCCGGGGCGGCCAGCTCGACGAACTTCTCGCCGAGCAGGCTGGACTGGCGCAGCCGCGCGATCGCGTTGGCGGGCAGCACGACGTCGCCGTTGACCTCCAGCACGGTTTCGGCCGTCCAGCCGTCGCCGCCGAGCCGGACCTCCCGCACCCGCCCGACCGGGACGTCGCCGACCTTCACCGCGGCCTGCGGCACCAGGTCGAGCACGTCGGCGAACTGCACGGTCACCGAGTACGGGTGGTCGCCGACGTCGGCGCCGCCGGGCAGCGGCAGGTCGTAGACACCCTTGAACTCACCGGACGAGCAGCCCGCGAGCAGCAGGCACCCGGCGGCCGCGGTGGCGAGGATCCGCTTCACCGGCCACCCCCGTTGGTGTAGACGTCGCCGGTGACCGGCAGCGGCAGCGGCTCGAGGTAGTAGTCGATGTTTTCGCGGCCGCGCAGCCGCCCGGTGGCCGGATCGACCGCGTTCAGCACGTTCGTCACGGCCAGCGGGACGGCGTCGATCGTGCCGGCCAGCGAGGCGCGCTGTTCGACGAGCGTCCGGGTGGTCGTCACCAAATTGTCCACATTGGACTTGAGCGCGCCGCGGTTGTCCCGGATGAACCCCTGGACGTCGGCGAGCGCGCGGCCGAGGCCGTCGAGGGCCCGCGCCAGCTCGCCGCTGTTGGCGGCCAGCGTGCCGGAGATCTGCGAGAGCTGCTGGTTCACGCTGCCTACCTGCTGGTCGTTCGTGGCCAGCATGGTGGTGAACCGCTGGAGCTCGTCGACCGTGCCGAACAGGTCGCCCGAGTTCCCGGCCAGCGTGCGCGCCAGCTGCGCGAAGTTGCGCACGCTGTCGTTGAACGCGCGGCCGTTGCCCTGCAGGTTCTGCGCGCCGGTCTTGAGCAGGTCCGACAGCGCGCCCTGGGAGTTGGCGCCGTCCGGGCCGAGCGCCTTCGACAGCGAGTCGAGGCTGGCGTAGAGCTGGTCCAGTTCCACCGGGGTCGCGGTGCGCTGCACCGGGATCGACGCGCCGTCGGGCAGTCGCGGCCCGCCGCGGGCCGGCTTGGCGAACTGGACGTACCGGTCGGCGACGACGCTGGGCGCGATCACCAGGACCGTGGTGTCCTCGGCGACCCCGACCGAGCCGTCGACGGACATGTCCACCTGCACCTGCTCGCCGCGCGGGGTGACCGCGTCGACCTGGCCGATCCGGACGCCGAGCACCCGGACGTCGGAGCCGGGGTAGACGCCGACCGCGCGGGTGAAGAAGGCGGTCACGTGGTGCTGCCCGCTGCCGGCGAACACCCACCACAGCCCCGCGGTCACGACGAGGGCGAGCAGCAGGGCGGCGGCGATGAACCGGCTCGTCAGGACGCCGGCGCGGGTGGTGGTCAGCGCGCTCACTTCGTGCCTCCCGGGTTCTTCGGCACGGTGCACGGGTCGTGGTTCTCGGGGATCAGGCCGCAGAGGTAGGCGTCGATCCAGCGGCCGTTGCCGGTCGTGTTGGTGACCACCCGGAAGTACGGCCCGGCCAGCTGCAGGCCCTTGGTCAGGTTGTCGTTCTGCCGCTTGAGCAGGTCGGTCACCTGGTTCAGCGCCTGCAGCGCGGGCTTGAGCTGACCGGCGTTGTCCTTTACGAGCCCGCTGAGCTGCTCGGCGAGGCGCGCCGAGCCGGTGAGCAGGTCGTGGATCGCGTCGCGGCGCCGGTTGAGCTCGGTGAGCAAGAGGTTCCCGTCGTCGATGAGCTTCTCGAAGTCGTCGTTCGAGTTCGCCAGCGTCGTGGTCAGCTGCCGCGCGTTCGCGAGGAGTTCGGCGATCTGGCCGTCGCGGTTGGACACCGTCTGCGAGAGCTGGGAAAGCCCGTCGAGCGCGCTGCGGACGTGCTCGGGGGAGTTGCGGAAGGTGTCCGACAGCGTGGTGAAGCTGTCCGCGAGCTGCTTGGTGTCGATCGCGCCGACGGTGTCGGCGAGGCCGTTGAAGGCGTCGGTGACGTCGTAGGGCGTGACCGTCCGGGTCCGCGGGATCGGCCGGTCCGGGTCCTGGACGTCGTCGCCGGTCGGGTTCAGCGCGAGGAACTTGCGGCCCAGCAACGTCTTGATCTTGATCTCGGCCGACGTGCGGTCGCCGATCCAGGCGTTCTTGACCCGGAAGGAGACGAGGACGTGGTCGTCGGCCAGCTCGACGTCCCGGACCTCACCGACCTTGATGCCGGCGACCCGGACCTCGTCGTCCGCTTGCAGCCCGGCGGCTTCGGAGAACTCGGCCTCGTAGGTCGTGCCGCCGCCGACGATCGGCAGGTTGTCGTAGTTGAACGTGACGGTCAGCAGCGCGGCCAGCGCGACGCTGCCCAGCACGCCGAGGACGAGGGGATTGCGTTCCTTGAAGGACTTCACGACGAGCACCTCGCGGTGGGGACGAGCACGCCACGCGGGGGCGAGGTTTCCAGGACGCCGGTGCAGAGGAAGAAGTTCATCCACGAGCCGTAGGAGGCGACCCGGCCGATTTCGGTGAACTTCACCGGGAGGTTGGTCAGGAAGCTGTCCACATCGGACTGGTTCTGGACCAGGTTGCCGGCGAGGCCCTTCAGTCCGGCGATGCTGTCCTTCAGCGGCGGCCGGGCCTGCTCGAACAACCCGGCGGTGGACTGCGTGAGATCGCCGATGCCGCTGATCGCGTCACCGATCGCGGCGCGGTCGCCGGCCAGCCCGGACACCAGCTGCCGCAGCGTGGACACGAGGTTCGCGAGCGCGTCACCCTTGCCGTTGACCGTCTTCAGCACCGAGTTGAGGTTCCCGATCACCTCGCCGATCACCTTGTCGCGCCCGGCGAGGGTGGTGGTCAGCGAGCCGGTGTGGGCCAGCAGGCTTTCGACGGTGCCGCCTTCGCCCTGCAGTACCTGGACGATCTCGCCGGACAGCTCGTTGACGTCGTTCGGCGAGAGCGCCTGGAACAGCGGCTTGAACCCGTTGAAGAGATCGGTGAGGTCGAGTGCCGGGGTGGTGCGCGACAGCGGAATCTCCCCGCCCTCGGGCAGCTGCTCCCGGGTCCCGGTGCTCCCGCGCTCCAGCGCGATGTAGCGCTGGCCGACCATGTTGCGGTACTTGATGACCGCCTTCACGTCGGCGGGCAGCCGCCGCCCCTGGTCGAGGGAAAAGGCGATCAGCGCCCGGTTGCGGTCGCTGATGTCGAGGGATTCGACCTGGCCGACGCGGACGCCGGAGATGCGGACGTCGTCGCCGACGTTGAGCGAGGTCGCGTCGAGGAACTTCGCCGTGTAGCGCTCGCCGGCGCCGACGCCGGTGTTCGTGATGGACACGGCCAGCAGCGCCGTCGCGAGCGCGGTGACGGCGATGAAGATCAGGCTCTTGATCAGCGGGGAGGCGATGTTCCTCACTTGAGCTTCACCTCCGTGCCGCGGTAGAGCGGGCCGACGAGCACGCTGCTCCACGCCGGGACGTCGGCGGACGGCACCCCGATCGAGGGCGCGACCAGGGTGGCCAGCAGCTGTTCCTCCTGCGGTGAGTTGGCGACGCCGAGGTCGCCCTGGCCGCCGGTCAGCAGCGGGTGCCCGGTGGAGCCCGGCGCCGCGGCGGCGGTGCCGGTCGTCGGGGCCACGCCGGAGGGGTAGCAGCGCGGCTCGCCGCCCGCGGTGTAGCGCGGGTCGTCCTTGCCGGGCAGGTACTTGCCGCTGTCGGCGGTGATCGCGACGTCGGCGTGCAGGCCTGGCTGGCCGGTGCCGGCGCCGAGCACCTGGTCCATGGATTTCCTCAGTGCGTTCAGCGAAGCGAGGGTGCAGACGAAGCTGGGGGAGTACTTCGCGGCGACCTCCAGCGGCGCGCGGCTGTCGGCGGCCAGGGAGATGAGGTTGTCGCGGTTGTTCGCCAGGAAGGCCGCGACCTCCTGCGAGGACGACGTCACCTGCTGGTAGACCCCGGCCAGCTCGCTCTGCTTCTCCTTGACGGTGTTGAGCGTTACGGCGGAAGAGGTGAGCGCGTCGAGGAGGTCGGGCGCGATGTCGCCGTAGAGGTTCGAGACGGTGGCGAGGTCGCGGATGTCCGACGTCAGCTGCGGGAGGTCCGGGTTGAAGTTCTTCAAGTAGGCGTCGGCGGTGCCGATCGTCTGCCCGAGCTGCTCGCCACGGCCCTGCAGCGCCGTGGAAACCGCGGTCAGCGTGGTCGCGAGCTTCTGCGGCTGGACGGCTTGCAGCACCGGGAGGAGGTTGTCGAAGACGCGTTCCAGCTCGATCGCGTTCGCCGAGCGGTCCTGTTCGATCGTGTCGCCGGCGGTCAGGTGCGGGGCGCGGGCACCGTCCGGGATGGACAGCTGGACGTACCGCTCGCCGAACAGCGTCTTCGGCACGAGCAACGCGGAAACGGTGCGCGGCAGCATGTCCACCTTGCCCGGCTCCAGGGCAAGCGCTATCTCGGCGCCCTGCGGCGTCGCCCGGACGTCGCGGATCTCCCCGACGAGCACGCCACGGGCCTTGACCTGCCCGCCCGCGGACAGCTGGTTGCCGATGCGGCTCGTCTTGAGCGTCACCGGGACCGTGCTGACGAAGTCCTTGTCGTAGATCTTGATGGAGAGCGTGACGAGCACGCCCATCACCACCAGGAACAGCACGCCCGCGGTGCGGATCCCGGCCTTGCGGCGGGTGTCCCGTCTCATCCGGCCACCTGCACGGTCGTCGTCGCGCCCCAGATGGCCAGTGACAGGAAGAAGTCGAGCACGCTGATCGCGACGATCGCGGTGCGGACCGCGCGGCCCACCGCGACACCGACACCGGCCGGGCCGCCGCTCGCGCGGAAGCCGTAGTAGCAGTGCGCCAGGACCACGACGACGCTGAACACCAGCACCTTCCCGAACGACCACAAGACGTCGCCGGGGGGCAGGAACAGCAGGAAGTAGTGGTCGTAGGTGCCCGCGGACTGGCCGAAGAACCACACCGTGATCTGCCGCGAGGCGAGGTAGCTCGAGAGCAGCCCGATGGCGTAGAGCGGGATGACGGCGAGGAAGCCGGCGATCACCCGCGTCGTCACCAGGTACGGGACGCTGGGGATACCCATGACTTCGAGGGCGTCGATCTCCTCGGAGATCCGCATCGCGCCGAGCTGCGCGGTGAAGCCGCAGCCGACGGTGGCGGACAGGGCGAGGCCGGAGACCAGCGGCGCGATCTCGCGGGTGTTGAAGTAGGCGGAGACGAACCCGGCGAACGCCGACGTCCCGACCTGGTTGAGCGCGGAGTAGCCCTGCAGGCCGACGACCGTGCCGGTGGCGACGGTCATCCCGATCATCACGCCGATCGTGCCGCCGATGACGGCCAGCGCCCCGCTGCCGAAGCTGACTTCGGCGAGCAGGCGCACGATCTCGCGCAGGTACCGGCGGATCGCCCGCGGGATCCAGGCGATCGCGCGCAGGAAGAAGAGGATCTGGTCGCCGAGGGTGTCGAGGAAGCCGAACCGGCGGTCGACGGCTTCGCGGACCCTGGCGGCCGGCGTGGTGGTCACCATCGGTCAGCTCCCCTTCGGCGGCACGAGCTGCAGGTACACGGTGGTGAGCACCAGGTTCAGCACGAACAGCAGCAGGAACGTGATGACCACGGACTGGTTCACCGCGTCGCCGACGCCCTTCGGCCCGCCCTTGGGGTTCAGCCCGCGGTAGGCGGCCACGACCCCGGCGACGAAGCCGAAGATCAGCGCCTTGATCTCGCTGATCCACAGGTCGGGCAGCTGGGCCAGCGCGGAGAAGCTCGCCAGGTACGCGCCCGGCGTCCCGTGCTGCATGATCACGTTGAAGAAGTAGCCGCCGAGCACGCCGACGACGCTGACCATGCCGTTGAGGAAGATCGCGACCCCCATCGCGGCCAGCACCCGCGGCACGATCAGCCGCTGCACGGGCGAGACCCCGAGGACCTCCATGGCGTCGATCTCTTCGCGGATGGTCCGCGACCCGAGGTCGGCGCACATCGCGCTGCCGCCGGCGCCGGCGATGAGCAGCGCGGTGACGATCGGGCTGGCCTGCTGGATGATCGCGAGCACGCTCGCCGCGCCGGTGAACGACTGCGCGCCGATCTGCGTGGTCAGCGACCCGATGTGCAGCGCGATCACCGCGCCGAACGGGATGGAGACCAGCGCGGTCGGCAGGATCGAGACGCTCGCGATGAACCAGAACTGCTGGATCAGCTCACGCACCTGGAACGGGCGGCGGAACGTCAGCCGGACGACGTCGAGCCCCAGCCCGTAGAGCCGTCCGGTCTGCCGCAGCGCGGTGGCCCCGGGGAACGACGTCGTCGTCGTCCGTTCGGCCATTCGTGTGCCTCCCCAGCGGTTTCGGCGGCACGCCGAATACACCCGAGGTGAGCAAAGGGAAATGGTCCGAACGGGGTAACAATTGTCGGCCATTCACGGTCTCGGGGGACGCCGTGCCGTTTCCTACTGGTCGGTACGCTAACGACGGCCCTGCTGGGAGACAAGAACTTGAGCAGGATCACGCGGTCACGGGCTGGTAACCGCGCATTTCTTGTCGAGTACTGACAAACGGATCGGATCTTGTTGTCAGCGGAGGGAAAGAAAAACGCGCTGCGGGGTGGGTGAGCGGAGAGGACCTGCACGGTCGTGACCATTCCCGCTCACCGGAACGCTGGGCTGGACGGCCACGCCGGGGAGGGTAGGTCCCCGTGTGCCGCACGTCCAGAGTTGCGCCTCGGCCCCGCTGCCGCGGATGACTCACTGGGGGCGTTGGTGGTCTCGAATGGGTCATTCGCGACGTTCGGGTCCGGGCTCTGCCGGGGGCTGGGATGTCATGAACGACTCTTTCACTGCGTCTGGCGAGGTGAAAGGGTCGTTCATGACGTCTCGCGTCGGCTCAGCGGCCGCCGGGCCGTGTCAGGCCGGGAAGACGCGCGAGCCGGCACTCAGGACTTGAGGCCGGCCACCAGCTCGTACGACCGGACCCGGTCCGCGTGCCCGTGCACCATCGTCGTGATCATCAGCTCGTCCGCGCCCGTGTCGCCGAGCAGCTGCTCGAACCCCTTCCGGACCGTCTCCGGCGAGCCGACGATGCTCGACCCGAACCGCTCGGCCAGGAACGCCCGGTCCATCTCCGTGTACGGGTACTCCGCGGCTTCCTCCGGCGTCGGCAGCGCGATCGGCCGCCCGCGGCGCAGGCTCAGGAACGTCAGCCCCGACGGGCCCGCCAGGAACTGCGCGCGCTCGTCCGTCTCCGCCGCGACCACGGACACGCCGAGCATCACGTACGGCTCGGAAAGAACCGGAGAAGGCTGGAAGTTCTCCCGGTACAGCTGGACAGCCGGGATCGTGTTCTCCGCCGCGAAGTGGTGCGCGAACGAGAACGGCAGCCCGAGACGCCCCGCGAGCTGGGCGCTGAAGCCGCTCGAACCCAGCAGCCACACCGGCGGCTGGTTGCCCTCGGCGACCACCGCGTTGACGCCGCGGGCCTCCGAGTGGGTGAAGTAGCCGATCAGCTCCTGCAGGTGCTCGGGGAAGTTGTCCGCCGACAGCCCGCCGGGGCCGCGCAGAGCGAGCGCCGTGCGCTGGTCGGTGCCCGGGGCGCGGCCGATGCCGAGGTCGATGCGGCCCGGGTGGAACGCCTCCAGCGTGCCGAACTGCTCGGCGACCACCAGGGGCGCGTGGTTGGGCAGCATCACGCCGCCCGAGCCGACGCGGATGCGCTCGGTCGCGTCGGCGACGTGGCCGATCAGCACCGACGTCGCCGAGCTGGCGATGCCGGGCATGTTGTGGTGCTCGGCCAGCCAGTAGCGGTTGAAGCCCAGCCGTTCCGCGGCGCGGGCGAGGTCCAGGGTGTTGCGCAGCGTCTCGCCGACGGTGTTCCCCTCCGACACGGGGGACAGGTCGAGCACGGACAGCGGCACGTCAGGCAGTGAGCTCACAACCGGGTCCAACGCCCCGGTGCCCGCATTGCTTCCCGGCCGCCGGTGACGATCTTCACGCCGTTCGCGCCGAACGGCCACGGGCCGGGCCGCAATGGGGATACGGTGGCCGAACCGGAAAAAGAGAAACAGGAGGACGGGTGCCGCGTCCGGAGCGACCCCTGGATCCCGGGGACGATCTGCTGACCGAATTCGCCGCCGATCTCCGGCGTTTGCGCGAGAGCGCCGGGAACCCCACTTATCGCGAGCTCGGCCGGCGCGCGCACTACTCGGCCGGCACGATGTCCGAAGCCGCCGGTGGGCGGAAACTCCCCAGCTTGGCCGTCACTCTGGCCTACGTCCGGGCCTGCGGCGGGGCCCCCGGGGAATGGGAAGAGCGGTGGCACGCCGTCGCCGAAGAGTCGCGCCGGGACGGTGCCGATTCACCGCCCGAGCCCGAATCCGGGGAAATCCCGCCTTACGTCGGCCTGTCCGCATTCACCTCAGCTGATGCGCGGCGATTCTTCGGCCGGGACAAGCTGATCGAAAAGCTCGTCGCGCGGCTGGCGGGACAACGTTTTCTCGCCGTGCTCGGCGCCTCCGGCTCGGGCAAGTCCTCGCTGCTGCGCGCCGGCCTCCTGCCCGCCGTCAAGGGCCCGGTGGTGCTGCTCACCCCGGGCGCCCGGCCACTGCAGGAGTGCGCGGTCAAGTTCGCGGCCGCGCTCGGCGTCCCGGCCGGCGCGCTGCTCGACGACTTCGCCGCGCACCCGCGCAACCTCGGCCTCGCCGCCCGCCAGCTGACCGACGACGGCGCCGAGGACGTCGTGCTCGTCGTCGACCAGTTCGAAGAGGTCTTCACGCTCTGCCAGGACGAGCAGGAGCGCGCCCGCTTCCTCGACGCGCTGGTCGCCGCCACCGCCGGCCCGGACAGCCGGACGCGCGTGGTGCTCGGCATCCGCACCGACTTCTACACCCACTGCGCGCGGCACGCGGTGCTCGCCGAGGCGATGCAGGACGCCCAGGTCCTGGTCGGCCCGATGACCACCGAGGAGCTCCGGCAGGCGATCTCGCGGCCCGCCGTCGACACCGGTCACCGCGTCGAGAACGCGCTGGTGTCCCGGCTGGTCGCGGACGCCACCGGTCAGCCCGGCGTGCTGCCGCTGCTCTCGCACGCCCTGCTGGAGACCTGGCGGCGGCGCCGCGGCACCACGCTCACCCTGGCCGGCTACGAGTCGACCGGCGGTATCGAGCGGGCCATCGCGCAGACGTCCGAAGGCACCTACGGGAAGCTCTCGGGCCGCCAGCAGCGGCTGGCCCGGCAGATCTTCCTCCGGATGACCGCGCTCGGCGAAGGCACCGAAGACACCAAGCGCCGGATCAGCCGCGCCGAGCTGGACACCGACGACGAAGACACAGCCGTCGTCCTCGGCGAGCTGGCTTCGGCCCGGCTGGTCGCCCTCGACGACACCGGCATCGAAATCGCCCACGAAGCCCTCATCCGCGGCTGGCCACGGCTGCGCGAGTGGCTCACGCAGGACCGCGAAGGCCTGCGCGTGCACCGGCAGCTCACCGAGGCGACCGACGCGTGGGAGTCCGTCGACGAAGACCCCGGCTGGCTCTACCGCGGCACCCGGCTGGCCGTCGCGCGGGAGTGGGCCGCGCGCCAGGACGCCGCGCTGTCCCGGCGGGAACGGCGGTTCCTCGACGCGAGCCTCGCCGTCGAGCACGCCGAGCGGGAGCGCGACCGCCGTCGCACCCGGCGGCTGCGGCAGCTGGTCGCGCTGCTCGCGGTGCTGCTCGTCTTCGCGGTCGGCGCCACCGTCTACGCCGTGCGCGCCGAGTCGACGGCCACCGACCAGCGCAACAACGCGCTCGCCCAGAAGGTCGCGAGCCAGGCGCTGGCCATGCGCGCGACCAACCCCGCGCTGGCCGCGCAGCTCGCGCTCGCCGCGTACCGCCTCGACCCGGGCGCCGACGAGCGCAGCAGCGTCCTCGGCATGTTCGCGACGCCGTACTCGACCCGGCTCACCGGGCACACCGGCCGCGTCAACACCGTCGCCCTCCGCCCGGACGGCCGGGTCATGGCGACCGCCAGCTGGGACAACACCGCGCGGCTGTGGGACATCGCCGACCCGCACCACCCGGTGCCGCTGGGCACCCTCGGCGGGCACACCGCCAACGTCAACAACGTCGCCTTCGCCGCCGACGGCCGGACCGCCGCCACCGCGAGCTTCGACGGCACCGTCCGCGTCTGGGACGTCTCCGACCCGGCGCGCCCCGGCCCCGGCACCGTGATCGAGAAGCACGAAGGCAAGGCCTACGCCGTCGCCTTCAGCCCGGCCGGGCCGCTGCTGGCGACCGCCGACGTCACCGGCACGCTCCGGCTCTACGACACCACCGACCCGGCCCGCCCGCGCCCGCTCGGCGAGCTGACCGGGCACACCTCTTACGTCAACAACCTCGCCTTCAGCGCCGACGGCAAGCTGCTCGCCTCCGCGTCGGCCGACAAGACCGCGCGGCTCTGGGACGTCGCTTCGCGGACGCAGCTCGGCGTCGCCACCGGGCACACCGACGTCGTGCACTCGGTGGCGTTCAGCCCCGGCGGGCACACCCTCGCCACGGCGAGCCAGGACCAGACCGCGCGGCTGTGGGACGTCACCGATCCGGCCCGGCCCGCGCAGCTGGCGTCGCTCACCGCGCACAAGGCGACCGTGCGCTCGGTCGCGTTCACCGCCGACGGGCGCACCCTCGCCACCACCGGCTTCGACCGCACCGCGCGGTTGTGGGACGTCACCGACCCGAAGCAGCCTCGCGAGCGGCTGGCCCTGCCCGGGCACATCGGCGTGGTCGGCTCCGCGGTGTTCACCCGCGACGGCCGCACCCTCGCCACGGCCAGCGACGACCAGACCGCCCGGCTCTGGGACCTGCCCGGCCCCGGCATCCCGGCGCACACGGCCCAGGCCTGCCACGTCGCCTTCGGCCGCGACGGCACGCTGCTCGCCACGAGCGGCTACGACGAAGCCGTCCGGCTGTACGACCGCGCGGACCCGGCCGCGCCCCGGCTCCTCGCCACGATCGGGGGCTTCGGCAACGCGGTCTGCGGCGTCGCGATCAGCCCGGACGGCCGCACGCTGGCCACCGGCAGCTGGGACCACACGATGGCGGTGCGGGACATCACCGACCCGGCGCACCCGGGCCCGCCGACGGTGTTCAACCGCTACCACGACGACATCGACGCGGTCGCCTTCAGCCCGGACGGCCGGTTCCTCGCGACGGCGGGCGACGGCCACACCGCGCGGCTGTGGGACCTCGCCGACCGCCTCCACCCGGTGGAGATCGCCAAACTGGAGGGGCACGAGGATGACGTCCACACGCTCGCGTTCAGCCCCGACGGCCGCACGCTCGCCACCGCCGGCTGGGACCACACCGCGCGGCTCTGGGACGTCTCCGCGCCGCGGGCCCCGCGGACGCTGGCGAAGCTCGACGGCCACACCGACACGATCTTCTCGGTCGCCTTCAGCCCCGACGGCAAGCGCGTCGCGACCGCGAGCGCCGACCGCACGGTCCGGCTGTGGGACGTCACGACCCCCGCGCCGGTCGCCACGGTGCTGGCCGGGCACACCGACATCGTCATGTCGGTGTCCTTCAGCGGCGACGGCCGGACGCTCGCCACCGGCAGCTACGACCGGTCGGTCCGGCTGTGGGACGTCGCCACCGCGGCCCCGGCGGCGGTGCTGCCCGAAGAACGGGATCGCGTCTACGCCGTGCAGTACGCGCCCGACGGGCACACACTGGCGGGAGCGGGCGCGGACGGCACGGTGCGGCTGTGGGAAACCGATCCCGGCCGCGCGGCCGAGCGGATCTGCGCGGTGGCGGCCCCCCGGATCAGCGAAGCCGAGTGGACGGCGAGCCTGCCGGGCCTCGACTACGCCCCGCCCTGCCCCTGACGTTGTTCGGCGTTGTTGTTCGGTGGCGCCGCGCGGACACCGAACAACGCGGATCGGCTAGACATGCCCTCGGACGGAAACGTCCCCGAGACGTTCATTTCACCGGGGGTCTGAAGGGCCCCTTCAAGGGCACGGGAACCCCCGCCTCCCGCCCCTCGAAGGGGCCCTTCAGCGTCCCTGGGCGAAGGTCAGGCGCCCGGGCCGGGACGTCGTGAACGACCCTTTCACCACATCTGGTGACAGGGCCCCGGCAAAGTCAGGTCAGCGCAGCAGATCCGGTCGCCCACACGTCATGAAAGGGTCGTTCACCTCGTCAGACGACATGAAAGACCCTTTCATGACATCGCCGCGACGCCGCGCACACCGCGCGGCCACGACTTTGCCGGAGCCCTGACGTCTGGCGAGGTGAACGACTCGTCCATGACGTCGCGTCAGGCCGGCGGCAGCCAGTCCGGGTTCGAGGCCAGCACGATCAGCTGCTGCGTCGCCCGGGTCAGCGCCACGTACAGCACCCGCCGCCCGGTCGTCGACTCGGTGATCAGGTCGTTCGGCTCCACGAGCACCACCGCGTCGTACTCCAGGCCCTTCGAATCCAGGCTGCCGACGACCTTCAGCCGCTCGTCCGCCTGCCCCGGCAGCCAGCCCGCGACCTCCGGCACCCGGTCCATGGCCGTGATGACGCCGACCGTGCCCTCGACCCCGCCCAGCAGCTCCTTAACCGCCGCCTGCGTCGCCGACGCCAGGCCGGTGGCCTCCACCGGGCGGACCTCCGGCTCCACGCCCGTCTTGCGCACGGCCACCGGCAGCTCGCCCGACTCCGCGTGCCCGGCCACCACCTTCGCCGCCAGGTCGAAGATCTCCGCCGAGTTCCGGTAGTTCGTGCGCAGCGTGAACCGCCGCCGGGCGGTCTTGACGCCGAACGCCTGGTCGCGCGCCTGAGCCGCCTCCGCCGGGTCCGGCCAGGAGCTCTGCACCGGGTCGCCGACGACGGTCCAGCTCGCGTACTTGCCGCGCCGCCCGACCATCCGCCACTGCATCGGCGAGAGGTCCTGCGACTCGTCCACGACCACGTGCGAGTACTCGTCGTAGTGCTCGGGCCGCGTCGGTGTCCCGCCGGAGCGCTGCGGCTCCACCTCGATCACCTGGCGGCGCTTGCGCTTCGGCGGCGGCCCGATCAGCACGCGCAGCTCGTCCAGCAGCGCCACGTCGGCGATCGACCAGCCCCGCGACCGGTCCGCGAGGTCCGCGGCCAGCATCGAGATCTCGCCGCGGTTCAGGATGCCCTTCGACGCCGCCGCGAGCCGCTTCTCCTCGCCCAGCCACTTGAGGATCTGCGCCGGGTACAGCACCGGCCACCACACGACCAGGAACCGGTGGAAGTCGATCCGCTCGCCCAGTTCGGTGATCAGGTCGGCCCGCTCGAACGGCTTGCCGTCGGCCTTCGCGTACTCCTCGGCCTTCGCCGCCAGCGCGTCGAGCAGCAGCTCGGCGGCCCGGATCCGCGACCGGTTCGGCGGCGCGCCCTGCGTGTGGGCCTTGCGGCGCACCTTCTCCAGGTCGCGCGCGTTCAGCTTCAGGACTTCGCCGCGGTAGACGATCCGCATCTCGTCGGGCGCCTCCGGCGGGGTGTCCCGCAGCGCCCGCAGCAGGATCTTCCGCATCCGCAGCGACCCCTTGACCGCGGCGAGCGGCGCCGCGTCCTGCCGCGTCGCCTCCAGGCCGTCGAGGACCTCGCCGAGCGCGCGCAGTTCGACGTTCGTCTCCCCCATCGAGGGGAGGACGCGCGAGATGTAGCTGGTGAACACGCCGGACGGCCCGATCACGAGCACGCCGGCCCCGCCGAGCTGGCGGCGGTAGCGGTAGAGGAGGTAGGCCGCGCGGTGCAGCGCGACGGCGGTCTTGCCGGTGCCCGGCCCGCCGGTGATCTCGGTGACGCCGCGCCACGGCGCCCGGATGACCTCGTCCTGCTCCTTCTGGATGGTCGCGACGATGTCGCGCATGCGTTCGCCGCGCGAACGCCCCAGCGCGGCCATCAGCGCGCCTTCGCCGACGATCTGCATGTCCTCGGGCACGGCGTCGGCGATCAGCACGTCGTCGTCGACGTCGAGGACGTTCTGGCCGGAGCAGCGGATCACCCGCCGCCGCACGACGTCCATCGGCTCCTCGGCCGTGGCCTGGTAGAACGCGGCCGCGGCCGGCGCGCGCCAGTCCGTGACGAGGTTGTCGAACTCGGCGTCGCGGATGCCGAGCCTGCCGACGTAGGTGCGTTCGGCGTCGTCGAGGTGGTCGAGCCTGCCGAAGACGAGCCCCTCGTACTCGGCGTCGAGCGTCTGGAGCGTCTGATTGGCGTGGTAGACCATCATGTCCCGCTCGAACAGCATCGACGCCTGTTCGAAGATCGCCTCGCGCTGCGCGCCCTGGCCGATCTCGTAGCCCTTCGTGCGCATCGCCTCGGCTTGGGCACGCAGTTCGTCCAGACGGGTGTACACGCGATCGACGTGGGCTTGTTCGATGGCGATCTCGGCCCGTCTGACCCGAGGTTCCGACACGCATGGCTCCTTGACAGCTCTGGATCGCCTCCGAGGGCGAAGAACGACTCTACGCGTCGGCTTCCGCCCGCACACCGATGTCCCGGCCATCAGTGCCCCGTGTCATCGAATGCCGGCGGGGGTCCGGGTGGCGGAGCCCCCGGCGTGGGGTGCGGGGCGCGGCCCCGCAAGGCGCTGCCGCACAATCGGGGGGTGACCAGGATCGTGGCCGGAACGGCGGGCGGACGGCGGCTCAAGGTGCCGCCCAAGGGCACCCGGCCGACGTCGGAACGCGTGCGGGAAGCCCTGTTCAACGCGCTGGAGACGGCGGGGGAGCTGGACGGCGCCCGCGTTCTCGACCTCTACGCGGGCTCCGGGGCGCTCGGCCTCGAAGCGCTTTCGCGCGGCGCGTCGGACGCGCTGTTCGTGGAGTCCGACCGGCGCGCGGTGGAGGTGCTGCGCGGCAACGTCGCGGCGCTGGGCCTGGGCGGCACCGTCCGGGCCGGGCAGGTCGAGGCCGTCGTCGCCGCGCCCGCGCCCGCTTCCTACGACCTGGTGCTGGCCGACCCGCCCTACGCCGTGGACGCGGCGGCGCTCGGGTCCGTGCTGGCGGCGCTGGCCGCGGGCGGCTGGCTGGGCCGGGCCGCGCTGGTGGTGGTCGAGCGCGCGGCTCGCGACGGCGAGCCGGACTGGCCGCCCGGCTTCGCGCCCTCGCGCGCGAAGAAGTACGGCGACACGGCGGTCTTCTGGGCCGAGTACACGCCTGTGGCGTGAGCCACGCGGCGGAAACGGGGTGCGGCACGGTAGCGTCCGCGCCATGCGGCGTGCGGTCTGTCCCGGTTCCTACGATCCGGCCACCAACGGGCACCTCGACATCATCGAGCGGGCGGCCCAGCTGTTCGACGAGGTCGTCGTCGCGGTGGGGGTGAACCGGTCGAAGAAGGGGCTCTTCGAGGTCCCCGAGCGGCTCGAGATGCTCCGCGAGATCACCGCGAAGCTCGGCAACGTGCGGATCGACTCGTGGGAAGGCCTGCTGGTCGACTACTGCCGCGACAACGGCATCGTGGCGATCGCCAAGGGCCTGCGCTCGGTCAGCGACTTCGACTACGAGCTGCAGATGGCGCAGATGAACCGCGAGCTCACCGGCGTCGAGACGCTGCTGATGGCGAACAACCCGGCGTACGGGTTCGTGTCCAGCTCGCTGGTCAAGGAGGTCGCCGCGCTCGGCGGCGACATCGAGCACCTGGTGCCGCCGATCGTCTACGAGCGCCTCACGGAGAAGTTCCCGAAGCTCGGGGCCTGACCCTCCACAAGGGACTTCCCGCAACCCGGGACGCCCGGTTCCCGTCGTTCGGCCCCCTACGTTCGTCGGAACTTGCCGCCCGGGGTGGCGGAGTTCACGTTCCCGTCTTCTGACGATCATCCGATCGGGTTACGGTCCGAAAATGACCAACTACCGATCACGCCTGGTCGCGGTTCTCTTCGCGCTCCTGGCCACGTTGTTCACGGGGGTCACCGCCGCCGAAGCGGTGACGAGTTCGCCCGCCGTCGCGGAGCAGAACTCCTGCGGGGACCTGTCGGGCTTCACGCACAAGGCGCTTTCGTCGCTGCCGGCGGAGGCGACGACGACGTACAACCTGATCCAGAAGGGGGGCCCGTTCCCGTACCCGAAGAACGACGGAGTCGTCTTCGACAACCGGGAAGGCATCCTCCCGTCCTGCACGTCGGGCTACTACCACGAGTACACGGTGCCGACCCCGGGTTCGAGCACCCGCGGCACGCGCCGCATCGTGACCGGCTCGGGCGGCGAGTACTTCTACACGGGCGACCACTACGCGACGTTCCAGGTGATCGACGTCGGCGGCGGCACCACCCACGCGTGCGGCGACCTGTCCGGCCTGGCGAAGATCGGCTACTCGCAGCTCTCGGCGGCGGCCCGCGCGGTCGTGGACAGCGCCCGGAACGGCACCTCGGCGGGGACGACGTACGAGAACCGCGAAGGCGTGCTCCCGGCCTGCGCGTCCGGCTACTACAAGCTGTTCGCGGTGGGCACGAACGACCGGGTGATCTCGGGCGGGGCGGGCGAGCTGGCCTACACCCCCGACCACTACGCCACGTTCAAGCGCGTCGACCTGAACTCCTGATCTCCGGCCGCGGCGCCGGGGGAGGACACGCCCGGCGCCGTGCGCCTTCACCGGTTCGGCGCGGGCAGCGGGCAGACTGGTCACAGCGACAGGGGATTGGAGTTGCCGTGTACCGGGTTTTCGAGGCGCTCGACGAGCTCGTCACCATCGTCGAGGAGGCGCGCGGCGTCCCGATGACGTCCAGCTGCGTGGTGCCGCGCGGCGACGTGCTGGAACTCCTGGACGACGTCCGCGACGCACTGCCGGCGGAGGTCGACGACGCCCAGGACGTCCTCGACAAGCGCGACGACCTGATCCACGCCGCCCGCAAGGAAGCGGGCGAAGCGGTGGCGGGCGCGAACGCCGAGGCCGAGCGGACGATCGCCGAGGCGACCGACGAGGCCGAGCGCATCCTGGCCGACGCGCGCGCCCGCGCGGAAGCGATGCTCGCCGACGCCCACGACCAGGCCGACCGCACGGTCGCGGCGGGCCAGGCCGAGTACCAGAACCTCACCGACCGCTCCCGCGCGGAGTCCGAGCGCATGGTCCAGGCCGGCCGCGACGCCTACGACCGCGCCATCGAGGACGGCCGCGCGGAGCAGTCCAGGCTGGTCGCCCAGACGGAGGTCGTCCAGGCGGCCCACGCCGAGTCGGCCCGCATCGTCGACGAGGCCCACGCGGAGGCCGACCGCCAGCGCCAGGACTGCGACGCGTACGTGGACGGCAAGCTGGCGGAGTTCTCGGAGCTGCTGGCGACGACGCTGCGAACGGTGGATTCGGGCCGCAACCACCTGCGTTCCCCGGCCAACCTCCCGAGCGGCGGCGGCCGGCCCACGCTGTACGACTACCAGGTGTGACGAGCTTCTCAGCCACGCGCTCGCGACCCTTCGCGCACCCCCGCCGGCCCGGCCTGCACCGTCCCGGGCCCGAACCACTGGCGGCCACTGCGTACCCTGGACTGGATGTCCGAGAACAAGACCCCCCAGCTCGACGACCGAAGCCCCTGGGTGATCGACACCCGTGAGCTCGGCCGTCACGCCGGCCTCAGCCGCGCCGTCCAGCGCAGCGTGCCGGTGGAGACGCCGCTCGGCGTCCCCGACGTCATCACCATCGAGGCGGGCTCCGAGCTCGAGCTCGACCTGATGCTCGAATCCGTCGTCGAAGGCGTCCTGGTCAGCGGCACCGCCACGGCGATCGCCAAGGGCGCCTGCGCCCGCTGCCTCGACCCGCTGACCGAAGAGGTCGAGGTCGAGGTCCAGGAGCTGTTCGCCTACCCGGGGTCGGCCACGGAGGAGACCACCGACGAGGACGAGATCCCCCGGCTGGTCGACGACCGGATCGACCTCGAACCCACCGTCCGCGACGCGATCGTGCTGGCTCTGCCGCTGGCCCCGCTGTGCACCGAAGACTGCGCCGGGCTCTGCATCGACTGCGGCGTCAAGTGGGCCGATCTCGAGCCCGGACACGGGCATGAGAAGATAGATCCTCGGTGGGCCGCACTCGTCGAGCGCTTCGACGAGAACGCGGGCGAAATGCCCGGGCCCCACTGAAAAGCAGAACCTGACGAGCGTCCAGCTCGATCCGGTGAGAAAGTTCGCTCGCACGACCGCGAGCAGACCGTCTTAAGGAGATCTACTCGTGGCCGTCCCGAAGCGGAAGATGTCGCGATCCAACACGCGCTCCCGCCGCAGCCAGTGGAAGGCGGCTCCGGTGCAGCTGGTGCCCTGCTCCAACCGCGCCTGCAAGCAGCCGAAGCTCCAGCACATCGCGTGCCCGTCGTGCGGCCAGCACAACGGCCGCCAGGTCGTCGAGCCCGCCTGATCGGACAGCCGACATGGGGGGCAAGACGCCCGGGGGACCACCAGCCGATCCGGCGCCGTTGCTCGAGGCGCTCGGGGTCACACTCGACCCCGAGCTGCTCGGGCTGTCGCTGACCCACCGCTCGTACGCGTACGAGAACGGGGGCCTGCCGCCGAACGAGCGGCTGGAGTTCCTCGGTGACGCCGTGCTCGGCCTGGTCGTCACCGATCACCTGTACACCACGCATCCCGACCTGCCCGAGGGCCAGCTCGCGAAGCTCCGCGCCAGCGTCGTCAACATGCACGCGCTGGCCCGGGTCGCGCGCGGGCTCGGCGAGGGCGGGCTCGGGGCGCACCTGCTGCTCGGCAAGGGCGAAGAGCTCACCGGCGGCCGGGACAAGGCGAGTATCCTCGCCGACGGCCTGGAGGCGGTGATCGGTGCGACGTACCTCGCGCACGGCATCGAGATCGCCCGCAAGCTCGTGCACCACCTCTTCGACGGTCTGCTCGCCGAAGCGCCGTTGCGCGGGGCCGGGCTCGACTGGAAGACGAGCCTGCAGGAGCTGACGGCGTCGGCCGGTCTCGGCGTGCCCGAGTACCGGGTCGAGGACACCGGGCCGGACCACCGCAAGGAGTTCACGGCCACGGTGCTGGTCGCTTCGCGTCCGCTCGGCGACGGTTCCGGGTCGACGAAGAAGGAAGCGGAGCAGAAGGCCGCCGAGACGGCTTGGCGTTCGCTCTCCGCCGAACTCGAGGCCCAGAAGAAGGACGAACCGGAGTCCTGATCACCGGGAACTTCCGTTGACGGTTCCGCCCGCCCCTCAGTAGCGTGATGATCATCCGCCGCGCTGGAAACCACTGAGAGGTAGGGCGGATGCGTCTTTTCTTCGTTCCCCTGATCGCGGCGGCGCTCGTCGTCGTCCCCGGCCCGGCGGCTTCGGCCGCGACGATCCGGGTCACTTCGCTGTCGGCGTTGCAGTCCGCGCTCGACAAGGCCAATCCCGGCGACACGATCGCGCTCGCCGACGGTTCCTATTCCGCGGGCTCGACGCTGTCGATCAAGCGGTCCGGCACGGGTTCCGCGCCGGTGACCGTCGCCGCCGAGCACACCGGCCAGGCCACCATCACCGGCTCGAAGACGTTCGCCTTCGCGAGCGGCGTCTCGAACGTGGTGCTGCGCGGGTTCAAGTTCCGCAACGGCGCCGCGCTGACGGTGCCGGCCGGCGCGTCGAACAACCGCTTGACCCGCAACGACTTCCAGCTCACGACCGGCGGCAACTGGGTGACGGTCAGCGGCGACGACACCGTGCTCGACCGCAACGTCTTCCAGAACCGCACCAGCCAGGGTGTGTTCCTGCAGGTCCTCGGGCCGTCCGGCGGCATGGCGAAGCACGTCCACGTGCACCACAACTACTTCTACAACCACCAGTTCGGCGGGACGAACGGCGGCGAGTCGATCCGGCTCGGCCTCAGCGACCGCCAGTCGTACTCGGCGAACGCGCTGATCGAGAACAACCTCTTCGAGAAGGCCGACGGCGACAGCGAAGCCATTTCGGTCAAGTCGTCCGACAACGTCGTGCGCTACAACACGATCCGCGACAGCAAGGGCTACATCGTGCTGCGCCACGGCAACCGCAGCGTCGTCGAGGGCAACCTGCTGTTCGGGTCGGGCATCCGGTTCCACGGCAACGACCACAAGATCGTGAACAACTACGTGGCCGATGCCGGTGACCGCGCGATCGTGTTCGGCTCCGGCGACGAGGCCGACAGCGGGCCGACGAGCAAGCTCCACGACCGCCCCGATCGGGTGACCGTCGCGTACAACACGGTGCTGGGGTCGAACAGCGTCATCGACGGCGACGGCGGTGACTTCAAGCCGAAGGACTGCGTGGTCGCGGACAACGTCGTGAAGGGGACGTCCGGCACGCTGGTGACGCTGCCGAGCGGGTCGACCGTCAAGTACGAGGGCAACATCACCTTCGGCGGCACCGCGGGCATCCCGTCGCGCTCGGTCGACCCGAAGCTGGTCAAGGACGCGGCGGGGCTGTACCGGCTGGCCGCCGGGAGCCCGGCGATCGACGCCGGGGTGGGCTCGTACCCGTTCGCGGCGAAGGACTTCGACCTGCAGGCCCGCGTCGGCGCCTACGACGTCGGCGCCGACGAGTACCTCGCGTCCGGTGCGACCCGCGTTCCCCTCACGAAAGCCGACGTCGGACCGGCCGCTCCGTAGTGCCTTTTCAAAAACTGTCGTACCCGCCGGGCACAATGAAGGCATGCCCGAACTCCCCGAGGTCGAAGTCGTCCGCCTGGGCCTGCAGGCGCACGTGGCGGGCCGGACCATCCGCGAGGCGGAGGTCCTGCACCCGCGCGCCATCCGGCGGCACGCGCTGGGTGCGGAGGACTTCACGCAGCGGCTGAGCGGCACCCGCGTCGAGGCGGCGCGGCGCCGCGGCAAGTACCTGTGGCTCGAGCTCTCGGACAAGGAGGCGCTGCTGGCGCACCTCGGGATGAGCGGGCAGATGCTCGTCCAGCCCGGGGGCGCGCCGGACGAGAAGCACCTGCGGGTCCGCCTGCGCTTCGACGACGACGGCCCGGAGCTGCGCTTCGTCGACCAGCGCACGTTCGGCGGCCTGGCCCTCGACGACCTCAATGACGTGCTGCTCCCGGACACGATCGCGCACATCGCCCGCGACCCGATGGACCCGGCGTTCGACCTCGACGCGGCGGTGCGCGCGCTGCGTTCGCGGCGCACCGAGGTCAAGCGCGCGCTGCTGGACCAGACGCTGGTTTCGGGCATCGGCAACATCTACGCGGACGAAGCCCTGTGGCGCGCGAAGCTGCACTGGGCGCGGCCGACCGAGAAGCTGACGATGGCGAAGGGCCGCGAGCTCCTGTCGGCGGCGTCGGACGTGATGAACGCGGCACTGGGCGCGGGCGGCACGTCGTTCGACGCGCTGTACGTGAACGTGAACGGGCAATCCGGCTACTTCGACCGGTCCTTGGACGCGTACGGCCAGGAAGGCCTGCCGTGCCACCGCTGCGGCGCGGCGATCCGGCGGGAGCCTTTCATGAACCGCTCGTCGTTCTCCTGCCCCCGCTGCCAGCCCCGGCCCCGGGTCAAACTTGGGTAGATAAATGGTGTTTGCCTTTCAGCTAGGATGAATACGCCTGGCAGCTGAGGGAGTGCATCGTGGTCAAGGAGCCCGGAAAGTCGACGCTGGCCGACAAGATCGACCGGCTGTTCCACGTGGTCCGCAGGCCCGATCGGGAGCCGTACAGCAACGAAGAGGTCGCGAAGGCCTGCCGCGAGGCCACGGGCGAAAGCTTTTCGACGACGTACTTGTGGCAGCTGCGCACCGGCCGCCGCGACAACCCGACCAAGCGCCACCTGGAAGCACTGGCCCGCTTCTTCGGCGTCCCCCCGGCGTACTTCTTCGACGACGAGCAGAGCAAGAAGATCGCCGAGGAGCTGGCCCTGCTGGGCGCACTGCGCGACGCGGGCGTCCGCGACCTGGCCCTCCGAGCGGTGACCCTGTCGGCCGACGGCCTCGACACGATCAGCGACATGATCGACGCGATCGCCCGAAGGGAGGCGGGCCGCGGGGCTCCGAAGAGGGAGAACTGAGGTGCCGCTGTTCGCAGTGCCGGCTTCTTGCGCCCCCACGCGGACGGGCTTTGTCCCGCTCAGGAGGTCGAGCAGGTCCCGGTCGCAGCCGTGAGTCGCCCGGGCGGCGCCCCGCTCGCGCGGTCGGGCCGCCGTTGCCGGGCGCTTCGACCGAGTCGGCGCTGCTCCGCTCGTGAGGTCGGGTTGCCGGTGTGGGCTCCTCGACCGAGTCAGCGCTGCCCCGCCCGTTCAGCCGGCCAGGCCTCTTCCCGCCCAGCGACCCAAGTCGCACTGACACCCGCCCGCTCGCCGGGCGGTACCGGCCTCCGGTTGCCGCCCCGGGCCGTGCAGGTGTCTTTCCGCTCGTGATGTCGGGCCTGCGGGACGACTTCCGTCGCCGGTCGATCGGCTCGGCGGCGGCGGTGCCGCTCGCGAGGCCCCGCGGGCAAGCGCGCCTCCCGCTCAGAACCCCGAGCCGCCCCGCCACCCCTGCGCCCGCGAGGCCGACCCGGCCCCCGATCGCCGGCATCCGGTGGTGGGATAGCGTCGACCTGGCGTGGCTGGGCCGTCCGGGTGTCCGATTCGCTTCCGCGGAACCCCATCCGGGACCTGAGCGTCCGAAGGTGCTCCGGCCGCGTATCCCCGCGGGGTTCGCCGCGTTGAACCGGCCGGGGCCGTTCGTGCGGGGTGGGTGGGGTGGAGGAGGCCTGATGGTGCGGCGACCTTCCTTGCGACGGCCGTCCCGTGCGTTGTGGCGGCGGGCGCGGCGGGTCGCCGACAGGGTCAGCCTGCCGGAGCCGTTCGATGCCGCGGCGTTCGTCGCCGGGCTGGCCGCCGAGCGGGGGCGGCCCATCGAGCTGATGCCGGTCAGCGCTCCCGAAGGCGCGCCGTGCGGCCTGCTGATGAGCACCGAACGCGCCGACTACATCCTCTACCCGACCGACACCACCGCGCTGCACCGGCGGCACATCCTGCTGCACGAGGTCGGGCACCTGCTGTGCGGTCACACGGGTTCCGACGCCGGTGCCGACGGCGTCGCCATCGACGCCGCCGCCGGGCGGCAGCTGATGCCGCACCTTTCGCCCGAGCTGGTGCGGCGGGTGCTCGGCCGGACCACCTACAGCGAGGTCGAGGAACGCGAAGCCGAACTGGTCGCGAGCCTGCTCGCCCAGCGCGTCGTGCGGCCCGAGGAGCGGCGCGAGCCGGCCGCCGACGTGCCCGAAGGCGTGCAGCGCTTCGACTCGCTCTTCGGCCGCGCGCGCCGCCGTTCGCCGTGATCGAGACCCTGGCCTACCTGCTGTGCGTGGTGGGCTTCGCGGGCTTCGGCTACAAGCTCGTCGAGGCGCGCCGCAGCCAGCCGGTGCGGACGATGTGGTTCCTCGCCGGGTTCGGCATCTGCATCGCCACCGGCATCATGGTGCTGACGCCGGCGATGGCGGCCTTCGTCGGCCCGGGCCCGGTCGGCGAGTGGGTCCTCAGCCTGGCCGGCGACGAGCTGAAGCTGGGCGCGATCGGGTTCGCCGTCGCCTTCACGCAGTCCGTGTGGCGCGGCGAAGGCGCGCGCCTGGCGCCGCACGCGCTGTTCACCGGCACGACGATGGCGCTGCTCGCGGTGTGCTTCACGCTGTCGCGGCCGCAACGCGCCGGCGACGACACGGTGTTCTCGCCCGCGACGCTGCCGTTCGCGCTCGCCGACAAGGTGGTGTTCCTGCTCTACAGCCTGATCAGCCTCGGGCTGCTGTTCGCGGTGTTCGTCCGCAGCGCGCGCCACGCGGAGCCGGGACCGCTGCGCGCCGGGCTGTGGCTGCTGGTCGTCGGCGTCGGCGCGGCGTTCGCGTGGACGTTCTGGGACGTCGACGACGTCCGGCGGCTCGCCCAGACAGCGCGCATCGGCGCCCGCGAGGACCTGCCGTCCTCGGTCCTCGCGGCGGCGACGGTCGGTTTCGTGACGGCGGGCGCGACCCTCAGCGCGTGGTCGCCGGCGGTCTCGTCGGTGATCGGCCGGGTCCGGGCCTACCGGGCGTACCGCCGCATCGAGCCACTGTGGACGGCCCTGCGCACGGCGGTTCCGGGCATCGTCCTGGACCCGGGCCGCGAACTGGCGGGCGGCCCGGAGTTCGCGCTGTACCGCCGCGTCATCGAAATCCGCGACGGCCACCTCGCCCTGCGCGCCCACTTCGACCCGGACCTCCCCGCCCGAGCCGAGAAGGCGGCCCGCGACGAGGGCGTGAGCGAAGCGGACCTCCCCGCCACGATCGAGGCGATCACCCTCGCGGCGGCGATCGAAGCGGGCCGGGCCGGCCGCCGCTTCGACCCGGCGAAGGCGGCACCGGACGACCAGCCCGACGCGGAGGCGGACGTCGCGGCCGAGGCGGCGTGGCTGGTCCAGGTGAGCCGAGCCTGGCAACGCGACGCGGTGGTGGCCCGGCTCCGCGAGGCCGCACTCGGCTAGCGGATCGGGGCGGGGCCGTCAGCGGGGGTAGCGGGCTCCGTTCACCGTCACCCTCAGCGTGTACACCGAACTCGAAGCCGTGATGAACAGTTCGTTCCCGCGTGCGCCGCCGAACGTGAAGTTCGAGCAGATCTCCGGGAGGCGCAGCTTGCCGATCCGCGTGCCGTCCGGGTCGAAGCAGTGCAGGCCGTCGTGCGCCGCCGCCCAGACGCGGGCGTCGCTGTCCACGCGCAGCCCGTCGAACCCTCCGCTGTCGCTCGTCGCGAAGATCTCGCCGCCGGTCAGCTTCCCGTTCTCGCCGACTCCGAACACCCTGATGTGGCTGGGGTCCTGGCGGGTGTCCGCGATGTACAGCAGCGACTCGTCCGCCGAAAACGCCAGCCCGTTCGGGCGCGAGAAGTCGTCCGCGACGATCCGGACCTCGCCCGACGGGTCGACGCGGTAGACGTGGCAGCCGCCGATTTCGCTTTCCGCCTGGTACCCCTCGTAGTCGCTGTCGATGCCGTAACTCGGGTCGGTGAACCAGATTGACCCGTCCGAGTGCTCGACGACATCGTTCGGGCTGTTCAGCCGCTTCCCCTCGAACTCCGACGCCAGCACCGTGATCGAGCCGTCGTGCTCGGTGCGCGTGACGCGGCGGAGGCCCTGCTCGCAGCTGATCAACCGTCCGTGGCGGTCGACGGTGTGCCCGTTCGCGTAGTTCGACGGCTGGCGGAAGACGCCGACCCGGCCCGTCGTCTCGTCCCAGCGCAGGGTGCGGTCGTTCGGGATGTCGCTGAACACGAGGTAGCGCCCGGCCGGGAAGTACGCCGGACCCTCGGTCCACCGGCAGCCGGTGTGCAGGCGCTGCGTCCACTCGTCGCCGTTGACGCGCTTGAACCGCTCGTCCAGCACTTCGAACTCGGTCTTGATCAGATCCATCGGTCACCCCTTCGAATGGAATCCCCACGATAGGCACGCAGCCGCACACGACGCAGGCGTATGCCGCGCCCGTCGGGCCCTCCGCCGTGCGCACTACTGTGCAATGCGTGGTACCTTCCCATGCGTAAGACTGGAGGGTGCAGTGGAGATCAGTCAGCTGCTCAAAGGGGTGCTCGATCTCGCCGTTCTCGCGGTGCTCCGCGACGAAGACGGCTACGGGTACGACGTCCTGCGAAGACTCAGGACCGCGGGACTGGACGAGGTGGGGGATGCCTCCGTGTACGGGACGCTGCGCCGGCTGTACAAGGCCGGCCTGCTCACTTCGTACGTGGTTCCCAGTGAAGAGGGCCCGCACCGCAAGTACTACAGCCTGAACGAGCCGGGCCGGGCGCGGCTCGCGGAGTCGGGCAAGACCTGGCAGAGCTTCGCACTGACGATGAACGTGCTTTTGGGAGAGGCAGCATGAGCGACAAGCCGACCGCCGTGCGGGTGTACCTGGCGCGGGTCCGCACCGCGCTCGCCGACCTGCCCGCGAGCGAGATCGAAGAGATCCTCGAGGACGTCCGCCCGCACCTGGCGGAGCTGGAAGCCGAACTCGGGGAGGGCGCCCGCGTCGAGGCACTCATCGAACGGCTCGGGACGCCCGAGAGCTACGCCGCCGAGCTGCGGGCGTCCGGGGGGTACCCGCCGGCCGGGGAGGGCGCGACGCAGGTGCTCGCGACGGCGGCCGCGCCCAGCCTGGCGAAGCCGCGGATCGCCCTGTGGGGCCTGGTGCTCTGCGCGGTCGCGCTGGCGCTGCTGGCGTTCGGCGCCGCGATCAGCATCCACGCCGACGTGCTGCTGGGGACGCTGCTGTTCCTGCCGGTGTTCCTGATCAGCCTCGCGCTGCTGCTGCGCGGCGGGGCCGGGCCGGTGCTGGCGCTCCCGGAGGTGAGCTGGCTGCGGGGCGCGCTGGCGAAGGGGCGCGAGCAGGACGACACCGGGCGGGTGCTGCGCTGGCTGGGCTCGATGAAGCCGGCGTGGTGGGTGCTGTGCGCCGTGGTGCTGCTCGGCTTCGGGGTCCTGCTGATGATGCGCCAGCGCAGCGCCGTGCTGCTGCTGCCGTTCCTGCTCGTGGCCGCGGCCGGGATCGTGTGGGCCGGCCCGCGGGTGCGCGGCGACCGGCGGCTGCTGTGGCTGGTCGTGCCGGTTTCGGCGTTCGTCGTCGGCGGGGCGCTCGGCGGGTTCGGTGCCGCGGTCGACCTCATCTCGAACCGGTACTACCCCTCGCAGCAGTCGTCGTACTACCCCTCGTCGTCCGACCGGTACGGCAACCAGCAGCTCACCTACGGCGGCGAGGAGGTCGAGAACGTCTACGCGTTCGACGCCGAGGGCAAGCCGCTGACGGAGGTCTACCTCTACGACGAGCGGGGCCGGCCGCTCGCGCTGACCCGCTACGGCTGCGAACGCTCGAGCGGCACCAAGGAGAAGATCGGCGAGGACAACCGGTTCCCGCGCCCGAAGATCGAGCAGGGCGTCACCGACAGCCGGGGCGACTACAACGGCTACTACGGCAACCGCGCCGCCTGCCGCGAGGACGCGGGCGTGCCGTTCAGCGCCGCGATCCCGAAGGTGACGGTCCCGCCGTCGGGCACGAGCACACCGGCACCCGCTACTTCTTCGTCCGCGCCGGCCACGCCGACGCCGACGAAGTAACGGGGGGACGAACGCCGGGAGCGCGGGTCGGGGCCCGCTCCCGGCGTTCACCCGATGCGAACGCGCCGGAAACGTCCCGCGAACGCGCGCGTGCTGAGCTGGGCGGGTGCTCTCGGACAGCTTCGCCCCGCGGACCCGGGTGGTCCACGGGCACGAGCGTGCCTACCGGATGGCCGGGCGCGGCCCGGCGGTGCTCTTCCTGCACGGGATCGGCGACGACTCCTCGACGTGGCTCGAGCTGCTGACGTCGCTGGCGGACGACTTCACGGTCATCGCGCCCGACCTGCTCGGCCACGGCTTCTCCGCGAAACCGCGCGCGGACTACTCGGTCGCGGCGTACGCGTGCGGCATGCGCGACCTGCTGACGACGCTCGACGTCGACCGGGTGACGGTGGTCGGGCACTCCCTCGGCGGTGGGGTCGCGATGCAGTTCGCCTACCAGTTCCCGGAACGCTGCGAACGCCTGGTGCTGGTCGGCTCCGGCGGCGTCGGGGCGGGCGTCCACCCGCTGCTGCGGCTGGCGGCGGCGCCGGGGGCGGGGCTGGTGCTGCCCTTGCTGGGCGCGCGGCAGGCGTTGCCGGTGCTGCGCGGGCTCGCCGGGCTGCTGCGGGTCTCCGAAGACCTCGATTACGTGCTCGCCCGCTACCTCCGGCTGGTCGAGCCGGACACGCGCTCGGCGTTCCTGCGGACGTTGCGCTCGGTCGTCGACTGGCGCGGGCAGGTGGTCAACATGCTGGACCGCTGCTACCTGACCGAGGGGATCCCGACGCTGCTGGTGTGGGGAACCGAGGACCGCGTCGTGCCGAGCGGGCACGCGCTGCGGGCGCACCGGGCGATGCCGGGCAGCCGGCTGGTGCTGTTCGAGGGCGCGGGACACTTCCCGCACCGGTCGGACCCCGCGCGGTTCGCCGAGGTCCTGCGGGAGTTCTTGGACTCGGCCCCGGCGGCCCGGTACGACCGGGCCCGGTGGGGTGACCTGCTGCGGGCGGGACGGCCGGCCGGGACACCGGATCCCGCGGTGGTGCCGGACCCGGCGGTGTCGTCGGGGACCTGAGCAGCCCCCGTTTTCCACGCTACCGGCGGGCACCGACAGTTCGGGCGCCGACGGTTCCGGGCACCGACGGTTCCGGGCGCCGACGGTTCCGGGTGGCCGGTCCGGCGGCCCGCACCGTCATGAAAGAGTCGTTCACCTCGCCCGACGCGGTGAACGACTCTTTCATGACCTCCGGACCACGGCGAACACCGGGCCGGGGTCCGCTCCCGACATGACGAAGGCCGCCTCCGGAGCACCGGGGGCGGCCTTCGATCGTCAGTGGGTCAGTGGGTCAGTGGGTCAGTGGCCGAAAGCGCTGCGGGCCGCGAGGTCCGCCAGCAGCGCGCGGCCCTTCTCGGCGTTGCGGGGCTGGGACAGCACGTCGTAGCGGCGCGCCACCAGCTGGCTCTGCGAGACGAACCCGCGCTTGTTGCGGTTCACCGCGTACCCCAGCGCGCCGAACAGCAGGTTGAACCCGAGGCCGGCCACCAGGCCGATCACGATCGGGACCAGGCCCGCGCCCGGGTTCAGCAGGCTGAGGACCAGGCCGAGGAACAGACCGAACATCGCGCCGGACGTCGCCGCGCTGCCCAGGACCTTGCCCCAGGACATCTTGCCCGCGATGCGCTCGACGAGCATCGGCTCGACGCCCACGATCGTGACGTCGGTGACCGGGAAGTCCGTGCCCGCGAGATGGTCGACCGCGCGCTGCGCCTGCTCGTAGGACTCGTAGGAACCGATCGGCCAGCCGGTGGGCAGGGTCGGCAGCTGGGGCCGCGCCTGCTGCTGTCCGATCGTGTTCTGCTGCGTGAATGCTGTGGTCATCGATCTCACCTCTCCTGCCCCGTACAACGCGGGAGTACCCCGGAATCCTCCCACGCCGCAAGATTCACAGACTCTTCTCAGCCGGGCAAACCGCGCAATCCGGCCCGCGCCCGGCGCCGTCGCCGACAGCTCGCTCAATGGTTCAGGAAAATACCTTTGTTCCGGTTGACCCGGCGGGGCTGACCGGGTAGGAAGAACCGGCAAAGGATTCATACCAAACCTTTGGGGCGACCGATGGCACGCAGACGAGGCATGCTCACGCTCGACGAACTCCGCGCACGCGTGGACGCGGGCACGATCGACACGGTGCTCGTCGCGCTCACGGACATGCAGGGGCGGCTGCAGGGCAAGCGCTGCTCGGCCGAGTACTTCCTCGACGAGGTCGTCGGGCACGCCACCGAAGCCTGCAACTACCTGCTCGCCGTCGACGTCGACATGAACACCGTCGACGGCTACGCGCTTTCGTCGTGGGAGAGCGGCTACGGCGACTTCGTGCTGCGCCCCGACCTCGAAACCCTGCGCGAGATCCCCTGGCACGAGGGCACCGCGCTGGTGCTCGCCGACGTCGAGCGCGTGCAGGGCGGCCCGGTCGGGGTGTCGCCGCGGCAGATCCTGCGCCGTCAGCTCGACCGGCTCGCCGAGCGGGGGCTCGCCGCCTTCGTCGGGACCGAACTCGAGTTCATCGTCTTCGACGACACCTACGAAGCCGCCTGGGACAAGCACTACCACGGCCTCAAGCCCGCCAACCAGTACAACGTCGACTACTCGATGCTCGGTACCGCGCGCCTGGAGCCGCTGCTGCGCCGCATCCGCAACGACATGGCCGGCGCCGGGCTCTACCCGGAGTCCGCCAAGGGCGAGTGCAACCCCGGCCAGCAGGAGATCGCCTTCCGCTTCACCGACGCGCTCGCCACCTGCGACAACCACAGCGTCTACAAGAACGGCGCCAAGGAGATCGCCGCGCAGGAGGGCAAGAGCCTCACGTTCATGGCGAAGTACAACGAGCGCGAGGGCAACTCCTGCCACATCCACATCAGCCTGCGCTCGACCGAGGGCCGGGCGGTGCTCGCGGGCGACAGCGAGCACGGCTTCTCGAAGCTGATGGAGCAGTTCCTCGCCGGCCAGCTCGCCGCGCTGCACGAGCTGACGTACTTCCTCGCGCCGAACATCAACTCCTACAAGCGGTTCGTGCCCGGCAGCTTCGCGCCGACCGCGATCGCCTGGGGCACCGACAACCGGACGTGTGCGCTGCGCGTGGTCGGGCACGGCGAATCGCTGCGCGTCGAGAACCGCGTGCCGGGCGGGGACGTCAACCCGTACCTGGCCGTCGCCGCGCTGATCGCCGCCGGCCTGCACGGCATCGAGAACGAGCTGGAGCTGGAAGAACCGTTCACCGGCAACGCCTACCACTCCGGCCGGGACACGGTGCCGACCACGCTGCCCGAGGCGGCCGCGGCCCTGGCCGGCAGCGAGATCGCCCGCAGCGCGTTCGGCGAAGACGTCGTCGAGCACTACCTGAACGCGGCGAAGATCGAGGTGGACGCCTACAACGCCGCCGTCACCGACTGGGAGCTCGTCCGTGGCTTCGAACGACTCTAGGCCGGTCATCGGCCTCACCAGCTACCTCGAGCCGGCGAAGTTCCTGGTCTGGGAAACCGAAGCCGCGCTGCTGCACCGGGTCTACGTCGACTGCGTCGTCGCAGCGGGCGGTATCCCGGTGCTGCTGCCGCCGGTGTCCGGCGCGCACGACCGGCTCGTGTCCACTGTGGACGGGCTGGTGCTGACCGGCGGCGCCGACGTCGAGCCGGCACGCTACGGCCAGGATCCGCACCCCACCACCTACACCCGGCCGGACCGGGACGCCTTCGAGTTCGGCCTGTTCGCGGCCGCGCGGAAGGCCGGGAAGCCGGTGCTCGGCGTGTGCCGCGGCCTGCAGGTGATGAGCGTCGCCCTCGGGGGAACGCTGGTCCAGCACCTGCCGGACGCGCGGGGGACCACCGAGCACCAGCCCGCGCCCGCGACGTTCGGCCGGGGCACCGTCACCCTGGCCGAGGGGAGCCGGGCGGCGGCGATCCTGGGGTCGGAGACCAAGACGTTGTGCTACCACCACCAGGCGATCGACCGCCTCGGCGCCGGCCTCGAACCGGTCGGCTGGGCCGCCGACGGCACGATCGAGGCCGCCGAGCTCCCGGGCGAATTCGCGCTGGGCGTGCAGTGGCACCCCGAGCAGGACAGCGACGACGTCCGGCTGTTCGCCGCGCTCGTCGACGCGACCGAGGAGAACCGATGAGCACCTTCGACGTCCTGAATCCCGCCACCGAGGCGGTGGTGCGGACCGTCCCGCTGACCAGCGCGGAGGAGACCGACGCGGCGATCGCCCGCGCGCAGGCGGCGTTCCCGGCCTGGCGCGACGTCACCCCCGGCGACCGCGCGCGGCTGCTGCGCCGCTTCGCCGACGCCGTCGAGGGCGACCTCGAGAACCTCGCGCGGCTCGAGGTCGAGAACTCCGGGCACACCATCGGCAACGCGCGCTGGGAAGCGGGCAACGTCCGCGACGTCCTCAACTACTACTCCGCCGCCCCGGAACGCCTGATCGGCAAGCAGATCCCGGTACCGGGCGGCGTCAACGTCACGTTCCAGGAACCCCTGGGCGTCGTCGGCGTGATCGTGCCGTGGAACTTCCCGATGCCGATCGCGGGCTGGGGTTTCGCGCCCGCGCTCGCCGCCGGCAACACCGTCGTCCTCAAGCCCGCCGAGCTGACTCCGCTCACGGCGATCCGGCTGGGCGAGCTGGCGCGGGAGGCGGGCATCCCCGACGACGTCTTCCAGGTGCTGCCCGGCAAGGGATCCGTGGTCGGGCAGCGGTTCGTCGACCACCCGGGCGTGCGCAAGGTCGTCTTCACCGGCTCCACCGAGGTCGGCAAGCAGATCATGGCCGGCTGCGCGGCCCGGGTGAAGCGCGTGACGCTGGAGCTGGGCGGCAAGAACGCGAACATCGTCTTCGCCGACTCCGACCTGGAGAAAGCCGCCGCGACCGCGCCCTACGGCGTCTTCGACAACGCGGGCCAGGACTGCTGCGCCCGCTCGCTGATCCTGGTGCAGGCGAGCGCGTACGACCGGTTCATGGAGCTGCTGGAACCCGCCGTGCACGGCGTCGTCGTCGGCGACCCCGGCGACGAGAAGACCGAGATGGGGCCGCTGATCTCGGCCGCGCACCGGGAGAAGGTCGCTTCCTACGTGCCCGGCGACGCGCCGGTCGCCTTCCGCGGCACCGCGCCGTCGGGTGCGGGCTTCTGGTTCCCGCCGACCGTCCTCACCCCGCCCGACCTGCGGCACCCGGCCGCGGCGGAGGAGGTGTTCGGCCCGGTCGTCGCCGTCGTGCCGTTCGCCGAAGAGGCCGACGCGATCCGCATGGCGAACGCCACCGAGTACGGCCTTTCGGGGTCGATCTGGACCCGGGACGCCGGGCGCGCGTTCCGGGTGGCGCGCGGTGTCGAAGCCGGCAACCTCTCGGTCAACTCGCACTCTTCGGTGCGCTACTGGACGCCGTTCGGCGGGTTCAAGCAGTCCGGCCTCGGCCGTGAACTGGGCCCCGACGCCGCGGCGGCGTTCACCGAAACCAAGAACGTCTTTCTCAGCACGGAGGAGTAATGGTCCAGCGATTCGAAGGCCGCGTGGCGGTCATCACCGGCGGCGCGAGCGGCATCGGGCTGGCTTCGGCCCGCCGCCTGGCGAGCGAAGGGGCGAAGGTCGTCATCGCGGACCTGACCCCGGCCGTCGGCAAGGCGGTCGCCGACGAGATCGGCGGCGCGTTCATCCAGGCCGACGTCACCGACGCCGAGCAGGTCGAGAACCTGTTCCACAGCACGGTCGAGCAGTTCGGCTCGGTCGACGTCGCCTTCAACAACGCCGGGATTTCGCCGCCCGAGGACGACTCCATCCTGACCACCGGCATCGAGGCGTGGGAACGCGTGCAGCGCGTCAACCTGACGTCGGTGTACCTGTGCTGCAAGGCCGTCCTGCCGCACATGCAGCGCCAGGGCCGCGGTTCCATCGTCAACACCGCGTCGTTCGTCGCGGTGATGGGCGCGGCGACGTCGCAGATCTCCTACACCGCGTCCAAGGGCGGGGTGCTCGCGATGAGCCGCGAGCTGGGCATCCAGTTCGCGCGGGAGAACATCCGCGTCAACGCGCTGTGCCCGGGCCCGGTGAACACGCCGCTGCTCAAGGAGCTCTTCGCGAAGGACCCGGAACGCGCGGCGCGGCGGCTGGTGCACGTCCCGGTCGGCCGGTTCGCCGAGCCCGAGGAGATCGCGGCGGCGGTGGCGTTCCTGGCCAGCGACGACGCCAGCTTCATCACGGCGTCGCAGTTCCTGGTCGACGGCGGCATCTCCGGCGCGTACGTCACCCCGCTCTAACGGCGCGTCTTCACCCCGGGTTTCCGCACGCCGTACACCTCCCGCAGGTACTTCCAGGCCGCGTTGAGGGTCTTGCGCTCTTCGGAGATCTGGCGTTCGCGCCGCCGCAGGATGCGGGTGGCGATCTCGGCGGCGAGGAACGCCCCGGCGGCGAAGGTCAGCGTGCCGACGATCAGGACGAGGGCGATCACGGTGGTGGTCATGGTGACCAGCGTCGAGCCGGCGTGGGCGATTCGTCCCCGCGCAAAGCTAGCGGGTTTCGTTAGCTTTGTGAGGTGACGCACTGGCGCGCCGACGAATGGGCGGAAGCGGTCCGGGCCGGGATCCGTTCCCGGGGCCTCTCCCTGGACGAGGCCGCCCGACGCATCGGCGTTCCGACGTCGACCCTGCGCAGCTGGATCGAGCACCGGCACGCGCCGAAGGTCACCGTCTTCGACCACTGGGCGCAGCTCGCCGAGGTGACCGGGCTCGGGGAGGCCGAGCTGCTGCGCGTCGCCGGGGTGCTGCCCGACTCGCTCGCTTCGCCGGTGCACGTCGCCCAAGCCGCGAAGGCGTTGCGGGAAGGCATCGACCAGGCCGGGCAGTTCCTCCGGCAGGCCACCGCGCTCGTCTACTCCTCGCCCGGCACGCAGGTGGCCAACCTCATCGCCGCGTCGCCGATCGACTGGGAGATGCGGATCCGCTCGGCCACCCGCGGCGACGAGGTCCGCGTCACCTACCACCACTACGTCGGGGTCGTGCCGCCGCGGGACTTCCCGCACGACGACGCCGAGGCGCGCCGGATCCTCGAGCACGAGGTCCTCGGCGAGCTGTGGCGGCCGCTCGGGCTCTACTGGCGGGTCGCGGAGGTGCACGACTGGCACGAGCCGCCGCGGCTGGTCATCCAGGTGCCGGAGCAGGAGGCGACGCGCCCGCCCGTGCCGTCGCCGGTCGTCGCGGCGCCGCCGGTCGTGGTGCTGTCGCCGATCTGGGGGTACGGCGAGCTGCTGGCGTCGCTGGTCGCCGACGGGCTCGGGTTCGGCAACGTCGACTTCCGCTACTTCGGCCTCCCGGACGCGATGGCCGACCGCGTCCGGACCACCGCCCGCGAGCTGGCCGGGCCCGCGCCGCGGCTGGTGCACTCGGTGCCGCCGATCATGCTGCTGCACGGCCTGGCCGTGCCCGACCTGACCGGCCGTCTCCCGGTGGTGGTCCGGTACGGGCCTCGCATGCGCGCGCGGGCGGCGCGGATCTACCGGTCGGCGCTGCTCGAAGCGGGGTTCGACGACCCCCTCGACGGCGCCCGCGCGATCGAGGAGGCGATCGCGGTCCCGCCCGGCTGCCCGTACTACGAGGTGACGCTGGCCGACGAGGACGTCTTCGACGGCGACCGCCCGTCCCTGGACCGGCTCAACGACGCGGTGGCCTGGCACGCCGAGCAGATCGTGGAGCAGGTCCTGCTGGGTGCGGGCCACCCGCCGGTCCCGCTCGGCGGGCCGTTGAAGCGGCTGGTCCTGCCGTCTGGCCGGGTCCGGCGCCCACCCGCGCTGGCCGGCCAGGTGGTCCACCGCGTCGCCGGAACGCCATGAACGACTCGTTCATGGCGTCGGACGCGGTGAACGACTCGTTCATGACGTCCGGGGCGGCGCTCGGGGACGGGTCGAGGATCACTGTGGCGTTCGCCGGGTGAGGTGGACGGATCTCGAACGGGGCAGGTACCGTAACCGCCACAACTGCAGATCGGGCCGTTGAGCCGAGGCGGGAGAGCCCTCACGAAGTCGGTGGGGCACCGAAGGAGCAAACTCCCCGGAATCTCTCAGGTACCTGCTACCGCTTCGCGCGAGGCCACTCTGGAAAGCAGGCGCACCCGCGCCTCACCCAAGGTGAAAGCCGCTTCACACGCGGTGAAACTCTCAGGTGCCATGACAGAGGGGGAGTTCCCAGCGCACCGTTGTGTGCCCGGCCCGAGGAGCTCCCGATCACCTCCACGCAGTTCGACGCCCGCCACATCGGCCCGTCCGAGGCCGAGCGCGCGAAAATGCTGGCCGAATGCGGCTACAGCAGCCTGGACGCCCTCGTCGGCGCCGCCGTCCCGAGCGCGATCCGCGCGACGAAGGAACTCAGCCTCCCGCCCGCCGCGTCCGAAGAGGAAGCCACCGCGGAGCTGCGCGCGCTCGCCGCGCGCAACCGGCCGATGACGCAGATGATCGGCCTCGGCTACTCCGACACCGTCACCCCCGGCGTCATCCGCCGCAACGTCCTCGAGAACCCCGCCTGGTACACCGCGTACACGCCCTACCAGCCGGAGATCTCGCAGGGCCGGCTCGAAGCCCTCCTCAACTTCCAGACCATGGTCGCCGACCTGACCGGCCTGGCCACCGCGAACGCGTCCCTGCTGGACGAGTCGACCGCCGTCGCCGAGGCCGTCACGCTGATGCGCCGCGCGTCCAAGTCGAAGTCCAACAAGGTCGTGCTCGACGCCGAGTGCCTGCCGCAGACCATCGCCGTCGTGCGCACCCGGGTCGAGGCGCTGGGCATCGAGGTCGAGGTCCGCGACCTGCTCACCGGCCTGCCGGACGAGTTCTTCGGCGTCGTCGCCCAGTACCCCGGCGCGTCCGGTGTGCTGCGCGGCCGCGGCTTCTACCACGCGATTTCCGAGTCGGCGAAGGCCGCGGGCGCGCTGTTCACCGTCGCCGCCGACCTGCTCGCCCTGACGCTGGTCACCGCGCCCGGCGAGTTCGGCGCCGACGTCGCCGCCGGTTCGACGCAGCGCTTCGGCGTCCCGCTCGGCTACGGCGGCCCGCACGCCGGGTACATGTCCGTGCGCGCCGGCCTCGAGCGTTCGCTGCCCGGGCGGCTGGTCGGCGTCTCGGTCGACGCCGACGGCAACTCCGCCTACCGCCTGGCGCTGCAGACCCGTGAGCAGCACATCCGCCGCGAGAAGGCGACGTCCAACATCTGCACCGCGCAGGTCCTCCCGGCCGTGCTGGCCGCGATGTACGCGGTCTACCACGGCCCGGACGGCCTGAAGAAGATCGCCCGGCGCGTCCACGGCCTCGCCGCGGGCTTCGCCGCAGCCCTCCGCAAGACCGGCGTCGAGGTCGTCCACGAGTCCTTCTTCGACACCGTCGTCGCGCACGTCCCCGGCCAGGCCGCCGAGGTCCACGCGGCCGCGCGCGAAGCCGGGATCAACCTCGGGCACGTCGACGCCGACCACGTCCGCGTCGCCTTCGACGAGGTCAGCACCCCCGCGATCGCCGCGAAGGTCCTGAAGGCGTTCGGCGTCGAGTCCGACCTCGAAGACGGCGTCGCGCTCCCGAACGGCCTGGCCCGCGAGAGCGGCTTCATGGGCCACGAGGTCTTCGGCACCCACCGCTCCGAGACGGCGATGCTGCGCTACCTGCGCAAGCTGTCCGATCTGGACTACGCGCTCGACCGCGGCATGATCCCGCTCGGCTCCTGCACGATGAAGCTCAACGCCACCACCGAGATGGAGCCGATCAGCTGGCGCGAGTTCGCCGGCATCCACCCGTTCGCGCCGGCCGAAGACGCCGAGGGCTACCACACGCTCGTGGGGCAGCTCGCGGAGTGGCTGGCCGAGGTCACCGGCTACGACAAGGTATCGCTGCAGCCCAACGCGGGCAGCCAGGGCGAGCTGGCCGGGCTCCTCGCGATCCGCGCGTACCACCGCGCGAACGGCGACGACGCCCGTGACGTCTGCCTGATCCCCTCCTCCGCGCACGGCACCAACGCGGCGTCCGCGGTGCTCGCCGGAATGCGCGTGGTCGTCGTGAAGTGCACCGACGAGGGCAACGTCGACCTGGCCGACCTGCGGGCCAAGGTGGACGCGCACCAGGACACGCTCGCCGCGATCATGGTCACCTACCCGTCCACGCACGGCGTCTACGAGCACGACATCGACGAGCTGGCCAAGATCGTCCACGACGGCGGCGGCCAGGTGTACGTCGACGGCGCGAACCTCAACGCCCTGCTCGGCCTGGCCAAGCCCGGCGAGTTCGGCGGCGACGTCTCGCACCTGAACCTGCACAAGACCTTCTGCATCCCGCACGGCGGTGGCGGCCCCGGCGTCGGCCCGGTCGCGGTGCGCGCGCACCTCGCGCCGTTCCTGCCCAACCACCCGCTGCTGGCGCAGGCCGGTCCCGAGACCGGCGTCGGCCCGATCAGCGGCGCGCCGTACGGCTCGGCGTCGATCCTGCCGATCTCCTGGGCTTACGTCCGGATGATGGGCGCGCCCGGCCTGACCGCCGCCACCAAGGTCGCCGTGCTGGCCGCGAACTACGTGGCTTCGCGGCTGGCCCCGCACTACCCGGTGCTCTACACCGGCCAGGACGGCCTGGTCGCGCACGAGTGCATCCTCGACCTGCGCCAGATCACCAAGGAGACCGGCGTGACGGTCGACGACGTCGCGAAGCGGCTCATCGACTACGGCTTCCACGCGCCGACCATGTCGTTCCCGGTCGCCGGCACGCTGATGGTCGAGCCGACCGAGTCCGAGGACCTCGGCGAGATCGACCGGTTCATCGCCGCGATGATCGCCATCCGCGCGGAGATCGACGAGGTCGCCGCCGGTCGCTGGAGCGCCGAGGAGTCGCCGCTGCGGGGCGCCCCGCACACCGCCGAGACGCTGGTGGGGGAGTGGGACAAGGCGTACGACCGCGAGCTGGCCGTGTACCCGGCGGGTGTTTCGCGCAAGAACAAGTACTGGCCCCCGGTGCGTCGCATCGACGGCGCCCGCGGCGACCGTAACCTCGTGTGCTCCTGCCCGCCCCTCAACGCTTACGAAGGCTGATCCGTGTCACGCGAAACTTCCCTGCACGGCGTCCACAAGGGACTCGGTGCGCTGTTCACCGACTTCGCCGGCTGGTCCATGCCGGTCCGCTACGCCAGTGAGCTGGCCGAGCACAAGGCCGTCCGCGAGGCGGCCGGCCTGTTCGACCTCTCGCACATGGCCGAAATCCACGTCACCGGGGCGCAGGCCGCCGACGTCCTGGACTTCGCGCTGGTCGGCAACCTGACCGGCGTCAAGCCCGGCCGCGCGCGGTACACGATGATCTGCGACGCCGACGGCGGCGTGCTCGACGACCTCGTCGTCTACCGCCTCGCCGACGAGCACTACCTGGTCGTCGCCAACGCGGGCAACGCGAAGGTCGTCGCGGACGCCCTCGCCGAGCGGGTCGCGGGCTTCGACGCCGTCGTCGACGACCGGAGCGAGACCACCGCGCTGATCGCCGTCCAGGGCCCGAACGCCGCGGCGATCCTCGGCTCGGTGACCGACGCCGACCTGGCCGCGCTCAAGTACTACGCCAGCGTCCCGGCGGTCGTGAAGGGCCACGACGTCCTGCTCGCCCGCACCGGCTACACCGGCGAAGACGGCTTCGAGCTGTTCGTGAACGCCGACGAGGCCCCGGCGGTCTGGCGGATCCTGACCGAGGCCGGCGAAGGCCACGGCCTGGTCCCGGCCGGCCTGGCCTGCCGCGACACGCTGCGGCTGGAAGCCGGGATGCCGTTGTACGGCAACGAGCTCACCCTCGACCAGAGCCCGTTCGAAGCCGGGCTCGGCCGCGTCGTCAAGTTCGAGAAGCCGGGCGACTTCGTCGGCCGCGCGGCGCTGGAGGAACGGTCCAAGCAGGACGTCTCGCGCGTGCGCGTCGGGCTCAAGGGCGCCGGCCGCCGCGCCCCGCGGCACGGCTACAAGCTCCTGGCCGACGGCAAGGAGATCGGCGAGGTCACCAGCGGCGCGCTGTCGCCGACGCTGGGTCACCCCATCGCCATGGCGTACGTCGATCGGGCGTACACCGAGCCCGGCACCGAGCTCTCCGTCGACATCCGGGGCAGGATCGAGCCCGTCGAGGTCGTCGCCCTTCCCTTCTACTCCCGCGCGTAAAGGACTCCCAGCTGTGAGCATCCCCGAGAACCTGAAGTACACCAAGGAACACGAGTGGCTGTCCGTCGAAGACGGCGTCGCCACCGTGGGCATCACCGCCTTCGCCGCCGAGTCGCTCGGTGACATCGTGTTCGTCCAGCTGCCGGACGCCGGCTCGGCGATCACCGCCGGCGAGGTCTTCGGCGAGGTCGAGTCGACCAAGTCGGTCAGCGAGCTGTACGCGCCCGTCTCCGGCGAGGTCGTCGAGGTGAACGGCACCACAGCCGACACCCCCGAGGTCATCAACTCCGACCCGTACACGGAAGGCTGGCTGCTGAAGGTGCGTCTGACCGGGGACGTGCCGGACCTGCTCGACGCCGCCGCGTACGCCGCGCTCACCCAGGAGAACTGATGACGACGTTCGACCAGCACCTGTCCGAAGTCGACCCCGAGGTCGCCGCGGCCGTCGCCGACGAACTGACCCGCCAGCAGTCCACCCTGGAAATGATCGCGTCGGAGAACTTCGCCCCGGTGGGCGTGCTCGAGGCGCAGGGGTCGGTGC
The DNA here is from genome assembly GCF_023008405.1 of Amycolatopsis sp. FBCC-B4732. Classification (NCBI taxonomy): domain Bacteria; kingdom Bacillati; phylum Actinomycetota; class Actinomycetes; order Pseudonocardiales; family Pseudonocardiaceae; genus Amycolatopsis; species Amycolatopsis sp. FBCC-B4732. The sequence continues at coordinate 6,279,399 of NZ_CP095376.1, read as the reverse complement.
TGACCAACAAGTACGCCGAGGGCTACCCCGGCCGCCGCTACTACGGCGGCTGCGAGCACGTCGACGTCGTCGAGCAGCTCGCCATCGACCGCGCGAAGGCCCTGTTCGGCGCCGAGCACGCCAACGTCCAGCCGCACTCGGGCGCGCAGGCCAACGCGGCCGCGATGTTCGCCGTGCTCAAGCCGGGCGACACGATCCTCGGCCTCGACCTGGCGCACGGCGGGCACCTGACGCACGGGATGAAGATCAACTTCTCGGGCAAGCTCTACAACGTCGTCGCCTACCACGTCGACAAAGAGACCGGCATCGTCGACCTCGCCGAGATCGAGCGCCTGGCCGTCGAGCACCAGCCGAAGCTGATCATCGCCGGCTGGTCCGCCTACCCGCGTCAGCTCGACTTCGCCGAGTTCCGCCGGATCGCGGACCTGGTCGAGGCCAAGCTGATGGTCGACATGGCGCACTTCGCCGGGCTGGTCGCGGCCGGGCTGCACCCGTCGCCGGTGCCGCACGCCGACATTGTCACCACGACCACGCACAAGACCCTGGGCGGCCCGCGCGGCGGCCTGATCCTGTCGCGGCAGGAGCTGGCGAAGAAGATCAACTCGGCGGTGTTCCCCGGCCAGCAGGGCGGGCCCCTCGAACACGTCATCGCGGCCAAGGCCGTCGCGCTTAAGATCGCCGCGAGCGAGGAGTTCAAGGAGCGCCAGCAGCGCACCCTCGAAGGCTCGCGGATCCTGGCTTCGCGGTTGTCCCAGGCGGACTGCGCCGACGCCGGTGTGCGGGTGCTGACCGGCGGCACCGACGTCCACCTGGTGCTGGTCGACCTCGTCCAGTCCACTCTGGACGGTCAGCAGGCCGAGGACCGGCTGCACGAGGTCGGCATCACGGTCAACCGCAACGCCGTCCCGTTCGACCCGCGCCCGCCGATGATCACGTCGGGCTTGCGCATCGGCACGCCGGCGCTCGCCACCCGCGGGTTCCAGGCCGAGGACTTCACCGAGGTCGCCGACGTCATCGCCGAGGCGCTCAAGCCGGACTTCGACGACGCCCTGCGTTCGAAGCTGCGCGACCGCGTCGAGGCGCTGGCCGCGAAGCACCCGTTGTACGCGGACCTGTCCCGGTGAGCGCGCTGCCCGAAGGCCGGAAGCTGCTGCGTCTCGAGGTACGCAACAGTGAGACGCCGATCGAGAAGAAGCCGCCGTGGATCAAGACGCGGGTGCGGATGGGGCCGGAGTTCACCGAACTCAAGGGCCTGGTGCGCCGTGAGGGTCTGCACACCGTGTGCGAAGAGGCTGGTTGTCCCAACATCTACGAGTGCTGGGAAGACCGGGAGGCCACGTTCCTGATCGGTGGGGACCAGTGCACCCGTCGGTGTGACTTCTGTCAGATCGACACGGGTAAGCCCGCCGAGCTGGATCGGACTGAGCCGCGGAAGGTCGCGGAGTCGGTGCAGGCGATGGGTTTGCGGTATTCGACGGTCACCGGCGTCGCCCGTGATGACCTTGAGGATGGCGGCGCGTGGCTGTATGCGGAGACCGTGCGCCAGATTCACGCGTTGAACCCGGGTACGGGTGTCGAGTTGCTGATCCCGGACTTCAACGCGGATCCGGCGCAGCTGGCCGAGGTGTTCGGGTCGCGGCCGGAAGTCTTGGCGCACAACGTGGAGACGGTGCCGCGGATCTTCAAGCGGATCCGTCCGGGCTTCCGCTACGCGCGTTCGCTCGAGGTCATCACTGCCGCGCGTGAGGCGGGTTTGGTGACGAAGTCGAACCTGATCCTGGGCATGGGTGAGACGCCGGATGAGGTGGCTCCGGCGATGCAGGACCTGGTCGACGCGGGGTGCGAGATCCTGACGATCACGCAGTACCTGCGGCCCTCCCCGCGCCACCACCCGGTGGACCGGTGGGTGAAGCCCGAAGAGTTCGTCGAGCACTCGAAGGCTGCCGAGGCGATGGGCTTCGCGGGCGTGATGGCGGGGCCCCTGGTGCGCTCGTCCTACCGCGCGGGACGGCTCTACGCGCAGACCAAGGGTTACCGTGGGGAGGAGCTGCCGTCGAACCTGCAGCACCTCGCCGACCAGGGCCCGGCCGCGCAAGAAGCCAGCTCTCTGCTGGCGCGATAGGAAGGGGCGGATCAATGGCGATCAGCGTCTTCGACCTGTTTTCCATCGGCATCGGCCCGTCGAGCTCCCACACCGTCGGGCCGATGCGGGCGGCACTGACCTTTGTGGACGGACTCGGTGACGACCTCGCGCGGACTTCCCGCGTGCAGGCCGAGCTGTTCGGCTCGCTCGGCGCGACCGGCTTCGGCCACGGCAGCGACAAAGCCGTCCTGCTCGGGCTTTCCGGTGAGCGTCCCGAAGAGATCGACACCGACACCGTGCCGGGCAAGATCGCGGAGATCCGCGAGTCCGGGCGGCTGAAAGTCGGCGGCACGCACGAGATCGCGTTCGACGAGGACAACGACCTCACCATGCACCGCCGCAAGTCGCTGCCCGCGCACCCGAACGGCATGGTCTTCCGCGCGTTCGACGCCGCCGGTGAGCTGCTGCGCGAACGGACGTACTACTCGGTCGGCGGCGGATTCGTGCGCGACGAGTCCTACGAGACCGACGCGGTGTTCGTCGAGGACTCGACGCCGGTGCCGTACCCGTTCCGCACGGGCGCGGACCTGCTCGGGCACTGCGCGGAAACCGGGCTGCCGATCAGCGAGGTCATGCTGGCGAACGAGCTGGCCTGGCGCTCGCGCGAAGAGGTGCGCGACGGGCTCCTGGACATCTGGGCCGTCATGGCCGAGTGCGTCCGCAACGGCTGCACCCACGAAGGCGTGCTCCCGGGCGGCCTGAAGGTGCCGCGGCGCGCGAAGGCGTTGCACGAGAAGCTCCTGGCCGAGGACGGCCTGGACGACCCGCTGTACGCGATGGACTGGGTGAGCCTGTACGCCTTGGCGGTCAACGAGGAGAACGCCGCGGGCGGCCGCGTGGTGACGGCCCCGACCAACGGCGCGGCGGGGATCATCCCGGCGGTGCTGCACTACTACCAGCGCTTCATCCGCCACTCGACCGACGACGGCATCGTCAAGTTCATGCTCACGGCGGGCGCGATCGGCTCGATCCTCAAGCAGACGGGCTCGATCTCGGGCGCCGAAGTCGGCTGCCAGGGCGAAGTCGGTTCGGCGTCGGCGATGGCCGCGGCGGGCCTGACGGAGGTCCTCGGCGGCTCACCGGCCCAGGTGGAGAACGCGGCGGAGATCGGCGTGGAGCACCACCTCGGGCTCACTTGTGATCCGGTCGGCGGCCTGGTCCAGATCCCGTGCATCGAGCGCAACGCGGTGGGCGCGTCGAAGGCGATCCACGCGGCCCGCATGGCGATGCGCGGCGACGGCAGCCACGTGGTGACGCTGGACAAGGCGATCAAGACGATGCGCGAGACGGGCGCGGACATGAGCGTCAAGTACAAGGAAACCGCCCGCGGCGGCCTGGCGGTGAACGTCATCGAGTGCTGACCCGAAGCCGCACTTTCATAGGGAAAGTGCGGACCTGGGGTGGCACCGCACTTTCGTAGGGAAAGTGCCGCTTCGGGTCAGCGCGGCTCGTCTTCCGGCTCGACCGCCAGCCGCAGGCCGACTTCGACCAGGGTCCAGCCGAATTGCTGCTTTCTCGTGCCCGTGCGGCGTCTCGGCGTCGCACGGCCGGGTGGGCGGTTGCGCACGCCGTGGCGCAACTCGTTCTCCCGTTCGTGGACCAAGTCCTCCGCCATGAGGAAGTGCACCGGATCGCCCCCTGCGTCGATGTTCGGTGTCGGTCGCCCCATCGTCGCTCACCGTGGCCGTCCGGATCCACCGGTTTTCCGCCCGGCGAACACCGGCGCGGGAACGCAGGGTGACCGCGGCCGGCGTGCGGCGCCTAGACTCGCGGGATGGAGTCGACGTCGGTGGCGAATGCCGGTGAAGCGCTGTTCCGGCCGGTTCGCACGGGCAACGCCTTCGAGGAGACGGTCGAGCGGCTGCTGCAGGCCATCCGGCTCGGCGTGGTCGGCGCGGGGGAGCGGCTGCCGTCGGAACGGGAGCTCGCCGAGCGGCTCGGGGTCAGCCGCGTGACGTTGCGGGAAGCCATCCGGGCGCTCTCCGACGCCGGTTACGTGGAGTCACGCCGAGGTCGGTACGGCGGCACGTTCGTGAACGAGAGCCTCCCCGCACCTTCCGAGAAGTCACCCAGCGGCAAGGTCGACGCGGTCGGGCTGGAGGACGCGCTGAGCCTCCGGTACGTCCTCGAAACCGGCGCCGCCGAGATGGCCGCGGCGCGGTCGCTGAGCCCCGCCGACCGGCAGCACCTCACCGGCACGCTCGCCGAGGCCGCGGGCGCGGACCTCGAGGACTACCGGCGCAAGGATTCCCGCCTGCACCTGGCGATCGCCGAGGTCACCGCATCCGGCTCCCTGACCACGGCGATGGCCGACGCCCGCACCCGGGTCAACCAGCTGCTCGACCGGATCCCCTTGCTGCCGCCCAACCTCGAGCACTCGAACGCCCAGCACGAGGCCATCGTCGACGCGATCCTCGCCGGCGACGCCCCCGCCGCCCGCCAGGCGATGGCGGAGCACATCGAAGGCACGGCGTCCCTCCTCCGCGCCTTCCTCTCCTGACGCTCGGACCGTCGTTGGCTCGGGTAGCGCTCAGGCCGGGACGACGACGACCTTGCCGTGCACCGCGCCCTCGGCGGCCCGTGCGTGCAACGCCGGCAGCTCGGCCAGCGGCACCCGCTCGGCCACGTCGACGCGCAGCTCGCCCTGGTCGACCAGGGCCACCAGCTTCGCCAGCTGATCGGCGTCGCTGCGGACGAACAGGTCGATGCCGCGCACGCCGCGCTCCTCGTCGGACGGCGCCGGCATCCACACCGTCGTGTTCACCAGCGCGCCGCCCGGCCGGATCAGCGTGACCAGCGCGGCCAGCTCCGCCGGGTCGACCGGGGCGAGGTTGAGCACCAGGTCGACCGGCTCGGTCACCGCCGCGGTCACCGGCGTCGTGGTGTGCTCGACGACTTCGTCGGCGCCGGCGGCCTTGACCGCGTCGGTGCTGCGCGGGCTCGCCGTCGCGATGACGTGGGCGCCGGCCCCCTTGGCCAGCTGCACGGCGTAGCCGCCGACCGCGCCGCCGGCGCCGTTGATCAGCACGCGCTGCCCCGAGCGCAGCCCGCCGTGGTCGAAGAGTGCTTGCCGCGCGGTCAGGCCGACCAGCGGCAACGCGGCCGCGTCGGCCAGCGGGACGTCCCGGGGCGCCGCCGTCAGGGCCTCGGCCGGTGCGACGACGTACTCCGCGGCCGCGCCGGCGCCGTCCATCGGCAGGAAGCCGACGACCCGGTCGCCGACCGCCAGGCCGTCGACGCCGTCACCGAGCGCGTCGACCGTGCCGGCGACGTCGATGCCCGGGGTGTGGGGCAGCTCGACGGGGATGGGGCCGCGCATGAAGCCGCCGCGGATGTTGCCGTCGACGGAGTTGAACGACGTCGCGGCGACCCGGAGCCGGACCTGCCCCGCGCCCGGCACCGGCAGGTCCACGTCCTCGTAGCGCAGGACTTCCGGGCCGCCGTAGTCGTGGAAACGCACTGCCTTCATCGGAGTTCTCGCTTTCGGTGAGAGCCATGTGCTTCGAATTCGAAGCAACTGCGGACCACGCTACAACTGCTTCGAATTCAAAGCAAGTGGTGCCGGTCACCCTTGATCCACACGGCTCAGGATCGTGGTCGCGGCCGGGCTCAGCCTGGGCCGGCTTGGCCCACCCTGAGTACGGCCGGCCCGCGGGCGGCGCGGACGACCTCGGCGAGGCGGGCCGCGTCGGGCGAGGACGGCGCCGCGGTGAGGACCACCGCCATCAGGTCGTCCCCTGGCACGTCGAGCAGGCTGCCGTCGAGCGCGATGTCCTCGCCGTCCGGCGTGCGGAACACCGCGCGGTTTTCGTACGCCGACACCGTTTCCGGGGCGCGCCACAACGCGTCGAACACCCGGCTGGTGCTCCGCAGCTCGTCGACGAGGCCGGCGAGTCCCTGGTCGGCGGGGTATCGCAGGTGCGTGTCGCGGAGCCGGGCGGCGAGCGCGGCCCGGAACGCGGCCTGGTGCTCGTCGGTCCGGGAGATCTCCCCGCGCGCGTCGCGGAACGTGCGCCACGCGACGTTCCAGTCCCGGCCGCTCCCGGTCGCCGCCCCGCCGCCGAGCGCCAGCCATGCACCGTTGACGGCGACGACGTTCCACGCCCGGTCGGTCAGGAACGCCGGGGTGCCGCCGAACCGCTCCAGCAGCCGGATCGCCGCCGCCCCGGCTTCGCGCGGCACCTGCCCGTCGGCGGCCGCGTACCCGGCGAGCGCGCACAGCCGCTCGTAGTCCGCCCGGCTGATCCGCAGCGCGCGGGCGATCGCGGTCACCACGCCGGCCGACGGGTGGCGGCGGCCCTGCTCCAGCCGGCGCACGTAGTCCGCGGACACCCCGGCCAGCTCGGCGAGCTCTTCCCGGCGGAGCCCGCGGACCCGCCGCCCGGTCCGCGGCCCGGCGGGCGGCTCGGCCCGCTCGCGCAGCCGGCGGACCGCGGCGCCCAGCTCGGACAGCGACATGGCGCCAGTCTGCACCACCGGACTCCTTCGAATTCGAAGCAGTAGACTTCGGGCATGCCGCAACCGTCGCTCGACCCCGTGCAGCTCGGCGCCTACTTCGACCTCGTCGAGGTGACCAGCCTGCTGCGGCACGCGGTCGAGCAGCAGCTGCGCGAGGCCGGCGAGCTCAGCTACGTTCAGTTCCAGCTGCTGGCCCGGCTCGGGGACTCGCCGACGGGCAGTCACCGCATGACCGACCTGGCCGACGGCGTCGTCTACAGCCGCAGCGGCCTGACCTACCAGGCGGGCCTGCTCGAGAAGGCCGGCCTGGTGGTGCGGTCGCCGTCGCCGGACGACGAGCGGAGCACCACGGTCACCCTCACCGACGCCGGGCGCGAGCGGCTCGCGCAGGTGCTGCCCGGGCACATCGAGGTGGTCAGCGGCCTGCTCTTCGAGCCGCTCTCCCGCGCCGACGTCGAAACCCTCGCCGGCCTGCTGGCCCCGGTCCGGGACCACATGCGCTCGACGCCACCGCGCTCGGCGGCTCCCCGGAGGCGAGCCGGCGGCTAACGGCGTGTCTTGACAGGATTCGAACAACCCGCGGTAGTTCTCCACAGAACCTTTTCACCCGTCCGGCCGTCATCCGTTCGTGACCTTGCCGAACGAGGAGCCGACCGACGAACCCGCCGTCAAAACCCCGCGACGGCGGCGGTGGCGGCGCGTCCGGCGGACCGCGTACCGGACGTTCGGCGTGCTGGCCGGCGTCCCGCTGATCGCGTTCTGGGTCGCCTACCTCGTGCTCGACGTCCGCAGCCCGCAGGAGGTGCTGGCCGGGCTCGACAAGACCGTCGTGCTGCGGTACTCCGACGGTTCCGAGCTGCTGAAGGTGATCCCGGCCGACGGCGACCGGATGTTCGTGCCCTACGCGCAGGTGCCGGCGAAGCTGCGGGACGCCATCATCGCCACCGAGGACCCGACCTTCTGGGACAACCAGGGGTTCGACCCGACCGGCATCGGCCGCGCGTTCCTCACCGGCGTCGGCGGCGGGTCCGGGATCACCCAGCAGTACATCAAGAAGTCCACCGGCGACGACGACGCCACGATCGGCCGCAAGTTCGCCGAGCTCGTGCTGGCCACGAAGATCACGCAGGAGCAGAGCAAGGAACAGATCTTCGAGAGCTACGTCAACATCATCTCCTTCGGCCGCGGCACGTTCGGGCCCGCGGCGGCGATGAACGCCTACTTCGGCAAGAAGCTCGACGACTCGATCACCTGGAGCGAAGCGGCTTTCCTCGCCGGGATGATCCAGTCGCCGTCGGTGCACGACCCGGCCGCGTCCGGCGACGCGCACGCCGGGCGGCGCTGGGAGTACGTGCGCGACAAGCTCCGCGGCCGCGGGTACGTCAAGAGCGGCGAGGCGATGGCGTACCCCGGCCCCGAGATCCAGCCGCCCTCGGAAACCCGGGCGGGCCGCGTGACCTACGACGAATTCCACGTCAAGCAGCAGGTGCTCGCCGAGCTCGACCGGGCAGGCTTCCCGCTCGGCCGGCTCCAGCAGGGGAACATGACGGTCGAGACGACGCTGGACCGCGGGATGCAGGACGCCGCCGAGAAAGCGTTGCAGGACCGGCTGAAGGGCGAACCGAAGGAGTTCCGCGGCGCCGTCGTCGCGGTCGACCCGCGGACCGGGGCCGTCCGCGCCTACAACGGCGGCGACCAGGGCGTGCGCGACTACGCGGGCACCTCGCACGCGCCGGGTTCGGCGTTCTACCCCTTCACGCTCGCCGCGCTGCTGCGCCACGGCTACGGCGCCGACCAGCCGATCCCGTCGCCGTCGAAGCTCGAGTTCCTCGGCGAGAACTTCCAGTACCCGGACGTCTGCGGCCCGCGGTGCACCCCGCGCACGGCCATGGGGAAGCACGCCGACGGGCCCTTCGTCGCGCTGGCCAAGCAGCTCGGCCCGGACGCGCTGAGCGAGACCGCGCGCCGGGCCGGCATCCCGGAGACCGTCGACGGCGTCCCGACCATGCGCGAGAAGGACGGCTTCCTCATCGGGCCGGGGATCGCGGTCGGCCGGTACCCGGTGCGGCCGCTCGACCTGGCCGGCGCCTACGCGACCTTCGCCGCCGACGGCCGGCGCACGACCCCGCACCTGGTCGCGAAGGTGCGCGACGAGAGCGGCGCGGTGGTGTGGGAGGCCCCGGACACCGCGAGCCCGGCGTTCGGCGACGACGACGCCAGTCACCGCGTCGCCCGGGACGTCACCAGCACCCTGACCGGCGACGGCGGCACCGCGCTGCGCACCGGCGAGGCCGAGCACGGGAACAGCCCGGACAACCAGGACGCCTGGGCCGTCGGCTACACCGGGCAGCTCGCGACCGCGGTCTGGATCGGCTCCGACGACGACCGGCGGCTCAAGGACGCCCACGGCGCGAAGCTGACCGGAGACGTCGTCCCGGCCGACGTCTGGCGCGGCTTCATGACGGCGGCGCACCAGGTGGTGCCGCCGCCGTCACCGGTGGCCCGGCCACCGCGCTGAGCCGTCGGAAAGCGGCTACCGGACGATGCCCAGCACGAACCCGTCGTGCCCCTTGGTGCCGACGGTCTGGACGGCGGTCGCGTCCAGCCGCGGCTCGGCGGCGAGCACGTCGAACATCTCCCGCGCACCGCGGACGTTCGGGTCGTCGCTGCCCGCGTCGGCGACCCGGCCCTGGCGCACGACGTTGTCGACGACGATCGTGGTGCCCGGCCGGGACAGCTCCAGCGCGGCCCGCACGTAGTTCGCCAGGTTGGCCTTGTCGGCGTCGACGAACACGAAGTCGAACGGCCCGGTGAGCGTGGGCAGCGTGTCCAGCGCGGCGCCGACCCGGATCTCGGCGACGTCCTCGCCGAAGCCCGCCCGGGCCAGGTTCGCCTTCGCGACTTCCGCGTGTTTCGGTTCGTATTCGCAGGTCACCAGCTTGCCACCGACCGGGAGCGCGCGGGCCAGCCAGATCGTGCTGTACCCGCCGAGCGTGCCGATCTCGAGGATCGCCCGCGCGCCGGACAGGCGGGCCAGCAGGTTCAGCAGCTTGCCCTGGTTGGGCGCGACGGCGATGGACGGCAACCCGGCGGCGGCCGAGTCGGCGAGTGCGTCGTCGAGCACCGGATCGGGGGCGAGCAGCGCGCCGGTGAGGTAGTCGTCGACTTCGGCCCAGGTCTTGTCGGTCATGGCACCTCCACGGCCAATCTAGCGGGCTGGGATCATGCTCAGGAGCGACCGGAAGCGGGAAAGGTGGACATGGACGACTACCGCGTCGTCGCGGACACCCTCGCGGCCGACATCGAAGCCGGCCGGCTGCGCCCCGGCGACCGGCTCCCGCCGCAGCGCCGGTTCGCGCGGCAGCACGGCATCGCGAACTCCACCGCCGCCCGCGTCTACGGCGAGCTCGTCCGGCGCGGCCTGGCCGTCGGCGAAGTCGGCCGCGGCACGTTCGTCCGGGCCGCGAAGCCGCCGCCCGAGCCCGCGCTCGCCGAGCCCGGCGACGCCCGCGTCGACCTCGAACTCAACTTCGCCGTCCTGCCCGACCAGTCGGCGCTGCTGGCGAAGGCACTGGAACCGTTGCTGCGCGCGGACGTCCTCACCGCGGCCCTGCACCCGATCGGCGCCGCGGGGACGCCGGCGGCCCGGACGGCGGCGGCCGCGTTGCTCACCCGGCGCGAGTGGCGCCCGGACCCCGCGACGATCCTGTTCACCGGCAACGGCAGGCAGGCCATCGCGGCGGCGATCGCCGCGTTCGTCCCGGTGGGGGAGCGGCTCGCGGTGGAGTCGCTGACGTACCCGGTGGTCAAGGCGCTGGCGGCGCGGCTCGGGATCGAGCTCGTGCCGATCGAGACCGACGAGGACGGCCTCGTGCCGGCGGCCCTCGCCGCGGCGGAGCCGGTGCGCGCGCTGTACGTCCAGCCGACGCTGCACAACCCGCTCGGCACGACGATGCCCGCGCGACGGCGGGAGGAGCTGGCCGAAGTCGTCGAGCGGCTCGACCTGCCGGTGATCGAGGACGGCATCTACACGTTCCTGCGCGACGACGTCCGGCCGTTCGCCGCCTACGCGCCGGAGCGGACGGTCTTCGTCGACAGCCTGTCCAAACGCGTCGCGCCCGGCCTGACCGCGGGCTTCCTGGTGCCGCCGCCGCGGTGGGCCGCCCGGCTGGCGTCGTCGGTGCGCTCGGGCGGCTGGGCGGCGTCGCGCTTCGCCGTCGAAGCGGCGACGCAGTGGATCGTGACGGGCACGCTCGCCGAAGTCGAGGCCGCCAAACGCCGCGACGCCGCCGCGCGGGCACTGGTGGTCCGGGAGAAGCTCCCGGACCTGCGCGGCGACGCGGCTTCGTACCACCGCTGGTGGGAGCTGCCGGACCACTGGCGAGCGGACACGTTCGTGGCCGCCGCGGCCCGGCACGGGATAGCACTCTCCCCGGCGGCGGCGTTCGCCGTGCTGCCGGGGCACGCGCCGAACGCCGTGCGGGTCGCGGTGTCGGCGCCGCCGGTGGAGATCTTGAGTGCGGCGCTGGACGTCTTGGCCGGGCTGGCGGGCGGGAGCCCGGACGACCTGCTGGCGGATTGAGCGTCCGGCCACGCCGGTGCCGAACTCGGCCGCGCACCCCGGTGCTGTCGAGACCGTTTCGCGGACTACGAGCGGGCGATGGTGGTGCGCAGTGCCGAGGTGGCCGCCGAAAGCTCCGGTTCGGCGGGCGCGCTCAGCGAATCCGGCCGGGCTGGCGGGCGGGAGCCCGGACGACCTGCTGGCGGATTGAGCGTCCGGCCACGCCGGTGCCGAACTCGGCCGCGCACCCCGGTGCTGTCGAGACCGTTTCGCGGACTACGAGCGGGCGATGGTGGTGCGCCCCGCCGCTCAGGGCGCGTACTTGCCCACGAAGCTGCCGCAGGTCACCGCGCGGCCGGTGAGGCGGGCCTGGATCGCCGTCTCCAGGCCGAGGTAGGTGAACACCGGCGTGTCGGCCGGGACCGACGCCGGGACCGGGCCGCCGGTGGCCAGCAACCGGCTCGGCACCGTCTGGAACAGCACCAGGTACCCGCCCTCGCGGTTGAGCTCGTCGCTCTTCGCGAGCATCCGCTCGGGCGCGTCGCCGACGATCTCCAGTGGCAGCGGCCATTCCAGCGGGAACGGGTTGTTCAGGCGGAAGGCGGGGTAGGCGAACGCGTTGTCCGGCAGGACCGCCGTGCGCGGGGCCGGGAAGCGGTCGAGGCAGTCGCGGATCTGCCGGACGTAGGCGTAGGTCGAGGGGTTCGTGCGGATGCCCGACATCGCCGGGCTGACGTCGCCGAGGTCCGCGGTCAGCCGGTCGTGCCCGAGGTCGAGGTAGGCGGCCTGGTCGTGGCGCGCGACGACGACCCAGCCGCACACCGCGACCGCGGTCAGCCCGGCCGTCGCGGTGACCCAGCGGCGCGCCAGCCGCGGCCGGGGCGGGACGACGTGGCTCAGCAGCAGCAACGCCGTCAGCGCGAGGGTGCCGGTGAGCAGCGTCGGGGTGTCGTTGCCCCACGACAGGCTGGTCATGAACCCGGTGGCGAGCACGAGCAGCCCGGCCCACGGCACCCTCCGCGCCACGGCCGCGTTCACCGGCACGCTGACCGCGACGATCCACCACAGGACGTCGGCCCAGCGCGAGGAGCCGGTGAACCGGCCGTCGACGACGGTCCAGACCACCGCGGCCGCCCCGGCGAGCACCAGCACCCAGGACGCGGCCCGCCCGGCCGCGCCGAGCCGGTCGCCGGGCAGCCGGACGGCCAGCAGCACCACGGCGATCGCGGCGAAGAACCCGAGTTCGCGCACCGGTGCGCGGGTCAGCGCCTCGGGGTCGGCCAGCCACAGCCCGAGCAGCCGTTCGCCGTACGCGGGCACGCCGCCGGTGAGCTGCTCGACCATCTCGGCGAACCCGCCGCCGATGGCGACCCAGGCGACGTACGCCAGCCCGGGCGCGCCGAGTGCGAGCAGGTCGAGCAGCACCCGCACCACGCGCCGCGCCCCGGTCCGGGTGGCCGGGTGCAGCAGCAGCCACAGCACGCCGATCACGGCGGCCAGCGCGAAGCTCTGCTTGACGAACACCGCGCACCCGAGCAGCACCAGCCCGCCGCGGCGGGCGAGCGCGCGGCCGGTGCGCAGCCCGGTGTCCAGCGCCCACGCGCCGCACGCGGTGAGCGCGATGCCGTCGACGGTGTGCCAGGCCATCAGCGGGAAGGCGTTGAGGTTGATCAGCGACGCGGCCGCGACCATCGCCGTCATGCCCGGGCCCCAGTCCAGCACCCGGCGCCGGGTGACGAGCGCGGCGAAGGCGATCGTCGCCACGACGATCTCGATCATGGACAGGAAGCTCGACCCGAAGAACAGCGGCATCGGGAGGGCGAAGTCGACGACGTGCAGCACGGCCGAGCCGAGCGGGCGCGCGGAGATGATGTCGGCGTGCGGGACTTCGCCGTGCAGCACGCGCCACGCCTGCGCGAGGATGAACCCCTGGTCGGAGGGGTGGAACCCGAAGCGCCCGACGCGCAGTTCGGTGGCCAGCGCGAGCAGCACGACCCAGCCGGCGTGGATCCCCCAGCGCAGCAGCGGCCGGGAAGCCTTCGAGGGCGCGGGTTCCGCGGCGGCGTGCGCAGGACTCGCCACGTCCACGCCACGCCCGCCTTCCGCTCCCCGATCACACCCGGAAAGCGATGGTACTGGCCGGGGCGGTCAGGGGGTGCGACGGCCGTGCGCCGGACCATCGCCGGGCGGTGGGTGGTGGCCCCGGCGGGCCACCACCCACCTGCGTCACCCGAAGGCGGGCCGGGCGGTGCCGATCTCGGCCGTCTTGTCGGCGCGTTCCCCAGTGGTGCTACTCGGCATTTCGAACTCCCCAGTTCACGCCCGTACCGTTGTACGGGACTCGCGCGAGGGTAGAAGTACCGTTGCCGCCGTGCCAGGGTTTCGGCGGAATACGCGGGGATCAAGCACGACGGCGCCAGATCGAGCGGGTCACCGCCGCCGCGACCGACGCCGGCGCGGGCCGGCGGGGCAGGTCGCGGGCCTCCGGCGCCGACTCCCGCACGGCCGAGTACGCCAGGTGCGCGGCGAAGCGGGAGAGGCGTGGCGCCACGAGCGTCGCCAGTTCGGCCGCGCGCCCTTCCGGCAGGCTCAGCACCTCCGGCCGGTCCTCGCACGCCTTCACGACCAGGGCCGCCGCGCGTTCCGGGCTGCTCGACGGGAGGCCGCGGTAGCCGGTCGGCGCGATCATCGGGGTCCGGACCAGTGGCATCCGCACCGACGTGAACGTGACGCCGTCCGAGAGCGTCTCGCGCCCGGCCGCCAGCCCGAACTCCTCCAGCGCCGCCTTCGAAGCCAGGTACGCGGAGAAGCGCGGGGTGTCGGTCTGCAGGCCCTGGGTCGTCACGTTGACGACGTGGCCGAACCGGCGTTCGGTCATCGACGGCAGGAACCCGAGGATCAGCCGCACCGGGCCGAAGTAGTTGATCGCCATCGTGCGCTCGAAGTCGTGGAACCGTTCGGTGGACAGCGCGACCGAGCGGCGGATCGACCGGCCCGCGTTGTTCACCAGCACGTCCACCGCGCCGTGCTCGCCGAGGACGTCCTTGACGAGCGCGTCGATGGCGTCGCCGTCGGTGAGGTCGCAGGGGTACGCGGCCGCGGTGCCGCCCGCGGCGAGGATCTCCTCCCGCACCTCTTCGAGTTCCGGCGCGCGCCGCGCCACGAGGACCACCTTCGCGCCCTTGCGCGCCACGGCGAGCGCCGACGCCCGGCCGATCCCGGACGACGCGCCGGTGATCAGCACCGTCCGCCCGGCGAGGCCGTGGGTGTGGCGGGCGCGGTCGGGGTCGAGGTGGGCCTGCCAGTAGCGGTAGAGCGGGCCCGCGTAGTCACGGAGTTCGGGCAGTTCGATGCCGCTGCCGAACAACGCCGTCGTGGTGCGCGCGGTGTCGAACTCGACCGGCATGCTCAGGTGCGGCAGCACTTCGAGCGGGACGCCCAGCTCTTCGAGGACGGCGGCCCGCGTGGCCCGGCCGCCGGGCAGGCGGTCGATCCCGGCCGCGGCCGCCTTCGCGACCCGCCCGCCCGCGCGCCGGACCACGCCCGAGGCCCGGGCGGGCAGCGCCGCCCGGACGACCGGCCCGCCGGCGGCGCGCGCGAAGGCGTTGTAGACGGAGTTGAGCGACTGCGGCCGCGCGGCGGCGAGGTGGTAGGTCGACCCCGGCGGCGCGTCCCGGTGCATCAGGAACTCCATCGCGTCGACGACGTAGTCGACCGGCACCAGGTTCGTCGCGCCGAGGTCGGGCGCGGCCAGGGGGAGGCGCTTCGGCAGGGCCGCCAGCCGCGAGATCGCGGGGAGGAAGAAGTAGGGGCCGTCGACCTTGTCCATCTCGCCGGTGCGTGAATCGCCGACGACCGCGGACGGCCGGTAGACGCGGAAGGGCAGCGCCTGCTCGCGGACGAGCTTCTCGGCCTGGAACTTCGTCGCGTGGTACGGCGAGCCGAAGCGCTGGCCGAGGTCGAAGTCGGCCTCGGTGAACCGCCCGGCGTGATCGCCCGCGACGGCGATCGACGACACGTGGTGCACCAGCCCGGCGCCGGCCGCGGCGGCGAAGGCGAGCAGGTGCCGGGTGCCTTCGACGTTGGCGCGCCGGTTGGCCTCTTCGCCGGCGGTGAGGTCGTAGACCGCGCCCAGGTGGACGACGTGGTCGAGGTGCCCGCACCCGGCGGGGTCGACGCCGAGCCGCGGTTCGCCGAGGTCGCCGACCACGGGCCGCAGCTTGTCCGCCCCCGCCCAGTCCCGGCTCAGCGCGGCCAGGCGCTCGCGGGAGGTCTCGCGGACCAGCGCGTACACCGCGGACGTCTCCGGCCGCCGGAGCAGCCGCGCGACCAGGCGCTTTCCGATGAAACCCGTCGCACCCGTCACGAAGTAGGTCGTCATGGCCGGTCCCTTCCGTCGGGGCCGACTCTAACCTACTGAGAAGTAGGAACGGTAGTTGTCAGTGTTGCCCAGGGGGTCGGACCCCCAGACCCCCGCCAAAGGGGCTCCGCCCCCTTGGAACCCCCGGTCACGGTTGGGCCGTCTCTTCCGCCGTCGCGACGACAGCGTCACGCAAGGCGGCCCGAAGCCGTCCGACGTCGAGCGGCCCGAGCACCGCCGCTTCACCGGGCGGCGCGACCAGCACCACCTTGTCGTTGCTGACGAACACCGTCACGTCCCTGCGCCTGCCGGCCAGATCCCGGCAGCCGATCGACCACTCGCCCCGACTCATGGTCGCCGCCCTCCGATTCTTCGTCGATCGTGCTTCGTGCGAGGGTGGGAGGGGGCCGTGACGGCGCTATGACGCCGGTTCACCCGATCTGCCTACTCGCGGGTTTTGCCTTGCGCTTCGCGGATTTCCGGCGTATCCCCCGGTCGTGGCGCGGCCGGTTCCGGAGTACCGTCCGCACCGTCTCGTCGTCGTGGGAGGTCGCTGATGTCGGAGCCGCGGAAGATCGTCGTCGTCGGAGCGGGACTGGGCGGGGCGTCCGCCGCGGCCGCGTTGCGAGAGCGCGGCTACACCGGCGAAGTCCTGTTGATGGGCTCGGATCCGCACCGCCCGTACGAGCTGCCGCCGCTGTCGAAGGGCGTCCTGCTCGGCAACACCGACGAGCCCGACTGGGTGCACGAGGAGAAGTACTACGCGGAAAAGGACGTCCGCTTCAGCCCCGGCGTCACGGCGACGCGCGTCGAGCTGGGCGCCCGCCTGGTCCTCGACGACGCGGGCGGCGAGCACCGCTACGACCGCCTGGTCCTGGCCACCGGCTCCCGGCCGCGGTCGCTCCCCGTCCCGGGCGGCGACCTGCCCGGGCTCTACACGCTGCGCACCCTCGACGACGCGTTGAAGCTGCGCTCGGCGTTCGCGGCGGCGGAGCGGGTGGTGATCGTCGGCGCCGGCTGGATCGGCTCGGAGGCCGCGGCGGCCGCCCGCACGCACGACGCGGACGTGACGGTCGTGGACCCGGTCCCGGTGCCGCTGGCGAACGTCGTCGGCGAGACGATCGGCGGCGTGTTCCGCGACCTCCACGTCGCGAACGGCGTGAACTACCGCCTGGGCGAGCAGGTCGCGGAGATCACGGGCGGCCCGGACGGCGTCCGCGGCGTCCGCTTGGCGGGCGGCGAAGAACTGGCGGCGGACGTGGTCCTGATCGCGGTCGGCGCGGCCCCGCGGGTGGAACTGGCCCACGCGGCGGGCCTGGAACTGTCCGACGACGGCGGCGTCTGCGTCGACGCGGGCCTGCGCACGGCAGCCCCGGACGTGTATGCGGTCGGCGACATCGCGGCCCACTTCCACCCCCGCTACGGCCGCCGCATCCGCGTGGAGCACTGGGCGAACGCGAAGGACCAGGGCACGCACGTGGCGCAGAACCTGCTGGGGGAGAACGAGCCCTTCCTGGCCTCGCCGTACTTCTTCACCGACCAGTACGACCTGGGGTGCGAGTACCGGGGGCTGGCGGACCCGGCGGCGGACGAACTGGTGGTGCGCGGCGACCTGGCAGCCCGCGAGTTCACGGCGTTCTGGCTCCGCGACGGCGAAGTGGTGGCGGCGATGAACGTGAACATGTGGGACGACGGCGACGCACTGGGAGCGTTGGTCGACGGCCGCGCGAAGGTGACGGCGGAGCAGCTCAAGACGGCGGATCTGGCGTCGCTGACCTGATCTTCGTGCGAGTATCGCCGCGTGAAGGAATCAGGCTTCGAGGACAGCTTCCACCCGACCGACGCGGAAATCCGCGCCTGGGCGTACAGCGGCGAAGACGAACCGATGCAGGACTGGGACATCCTGCTCGCCGAGCCCGGGAACCTGCCCCTCCTGCTCGAGCTCGCCGGGGATCCCGCGTGCCCGGCCCGTGAAACGCTGCTCGGCAGCCTCTACTGCGTGGTCGGCCACGAGCAGCCGAAGGAGCAGTTCCGCGAGACGGCCGAGGTCGCCGCACGGTCGGGGAATGCCTGGCTGGAGACCTGGGCTCGCCGGGTCCGCGAGATCCTCGACCACCCGGAAGCGTTCAACCGCAAGGACTGGTGCGGCTTCCCCGGCTACGCGACCAAGCCGACGGGCTGACTTTCCCGCGTCAAAACCGAGAACGCCACCAAAGCCAGCACCGCGAACCCCGCCATCGTCGCGGCCATCGGCACCGCCGTCCCCGGGCCGCCGAGGCCGACCAGCGGCGTCGCCGCCGCGCCCACCACGAACTGCAGCACCCCCAGCAACGCCGACGCCGACCCCGCCGAACGCGCGTGGGAAGCGAGCGCCAGCGAACTCGCGTTCGGCATCACCAGGCCGATGCTCGACACCAGCAGGAACAACGACACCAGCAGGAACGCCAGCGGCGCCCGCAGCAGCGCCGACGCCAGCACGAAAGCCCCGCCCACGACACCCAGAAGCAGCCCGGACAGCAACAGCGCCCGTTCGCGCACGCGCCCCACGAGCCGTCCGTTGAGCTGGCCCGCCAGCACGATCCCGACGCCGTTGACGCCGAACACCACGCTGTACGCCTGCGGACTCAGCCCGTACACGCCCTGCAGCGCGAACGAAGACCCCGAGATGTAGGCGAACATCGACGCGAACAGCAGTCCCGACGCCAGCGCGTACCCCGCGAACGACCGGTCCGCCGCCAGCCGCCCGTAGGTCCGCATCACCTGGCCCAGCCGAGCCGGGGAGCGCACGGCGGACGGCTCCGGCAGGAAGAACACCACCACGGCCAGCAGCAGCGCGCCGAACACCGTGAGCACGACGAACACCCCGCGCCACGACGTCCAGTTCAGCAGCTGCCCGCCGAGCAGCGGGGCCAGGATCGGGGCCAGGCCGCTGACCAGCATCAGCGTCGAGAAGAACTTCGTCATCGCGGTGCCGGAGTAGAGGTCGCGGACCGTGGCGCGCGCGATCACGATGCCCGCGGCCGCGCCCAGCGACTGGACGAACCGCGCGCCGACCAGCAGCCACGCGTCCGGGCTCACCGCGCACAGCACCGAGCCCACGATGTACAGCACCAGCCCCGCCAGCAGCGGGCGGCGGCGGCCCAGCGCGTCCGACAGCGGGCCGAGCACCAGCTGGCCCAGCGCCAGCCCCACGATGAACGCGCTCAGCGTCAGCTGGACCGTGCTGTCCGCCGCGCGCAGGTCCTCGGCCATCCGGGGGAGGGCGGGCAGGTACATGTCGATCGACAGCGGCCCGAACGCCGAGAGACCACCCAGGATGAGGACGAACTTCAGCTGCGCGCGCCCGCGGGTCGCGGTACGTTCCGCCGTGGTGGTCATCGGCCTCCTCCCGGTCCTGCTTCCGACCAGCGACGCCGGCGCCGGTGCTATTCCGGCTGTGATCGGTGACACCCCGTGCTCAAATGAGCGTGAACCGATACTGATCCGACCAATTTCCGGCCGATTCGCCGCTGGCTCTGGATCGAGGCCTGCGACTGCGATATACATCGGATGTCTGGTCGGTGTGGGTGAAGGGAATATCCGTGCAGCTAGTGCGCCTCGGAGAGCCGGGAAGTGAGCGTCCGTTCGTGCGGGCCGATGACGGCACCACCTACGAACTGGGCGGGCTGACCGCCGACGTCGACGGCGGCTTCCTCGCCGCGGACGGGATCGCGCGCACCGCCGCCGCGCTCGCCGCCGGGGAACTGCCGGAGGCGGACGTCGACGGCCTGCGCGTGGGTTCGCCGATCGCGCAGCCCGGCAAGGTCGTCTGCATCGGCATGAACTACCGCCGCCACGCCGAGGAGACCGGCGCGACGCCGCCCACCGAGCCCGTCGTCTTCATGAAGGCGCCGGACGTCGTGGTCGGCCCGGCCGACGACGTCCTGATCCCGCGCGGGTCGGTCAGCACCGACTGGGAGGTCGAGCTCGGCGTCGTCATCGGCAAGACCGCCCGCTACCTCGACAGCGTGGACGAAGCTTTGGAGCACGTCGCCGGCTACGTCGTCTCGAACGACGTCTCCGAGCGCGAGCTGCAGTTCCGCACCGCCCAGTGGGACAAGGGCAAGTCGTGCGAGAACTTCAACCCGCTCGGCCCGGCGCTGGTCCCGGCGAGCGAGGTGCCGGACCCGCAGGACCTCGGCCTGCGGCTGTGGATCAACGGCGAGAAGAAGCAGGACTCCTCGACCAAGGACATGATCTTCGGCGTCGCCGAGATCGTCCACCACCTGAGCCAGGTGATGGTGCTGCGCCCCGGCGACCTGATCAACACCGGCACCCCCGAAGGCGTGGCCCTCGGCCAGCCCGACCCGAAGCCGTACCTGCGCGACGGCGACGTGATCGAGCTGGAGATCGACGGGCTCGGCCGGCAGCACCAGACCGCGAGGCAGGCCTGACCATGGCGAAGATCATCGGCATGGAGGTCCTCGACGTCCGGTTCCCGACCTCGCGGGAGCTCGACGGCTCGGACGCGATGAACCCCGACCCGGACTACTCCGCCGCCTACGTCGTGCTGCACACCGACGGCGGCCCGGACGGCTACGGCCTCGCGTTCACCATCGGCCGCGGCAACGACGTCCAGGCCGCCGCGATCCGGGCGCTCGCCCCGCACGTCGTCGGCCGGGACGTCCCGGAGGACGCGGCCGCGCTCGGCGACCTGTCCCGCACGCTCGTCGGCGACTCGCAGTTCCGCTGGCTGGGCCCGGAAAAGGGTGTCGCGCACATGGCCGTCGGGGCGGTCGTCAACGCCGCCTGGGACCTCGCCGCGCGGCGCGCGGGCCTGCCGGTCTGGCAGTTCGCGGCGCGGATGACGCCCGAGGAGCTCGTCTCCCTGGTGGACTTCCGGTACCTGTCCGACGCGCTCACCGAAGCCGAAGCCCTCGACATCCTGCGCCGGGCCGAACCCGGCCGGGCCGAGCGGGCCAAGCAGCTGGAAGAGCACGGCTACCGCGCCTACAGCACGTCCCCGGGCTGGCTCGGGTACGCCGACGCGAAGCTCGTGCGGCTCGCCGAACAGGCCGTCGCGGACGGCTTCGGGATGATCAAGCTCAAGGTCGGCGGCAACCTCGAGGACGACGTCCGCCGGATGAAACTGGCCCGCGAGACCGTCGGCGACGGCATCCGGATCGCCGTCGACGCCAACCAGCGCTGGGACGTCCGGGCCGCGGTCGACTGGATGACCGAACTCGCGCCGTACGACCCGTACTGGATCGAGGAGCCGACCTCGCCCGACGACGTCCTCGGCCACGCGGCGATCGCGAAAGCGCTCGCGCCCATCAAGATCGCGACCGGCGAGCACGTCCAGAACCGTGTGGTCTTCAAGCAGCTGCTGCAGGCGAACGCGATTTCGGTGCTGCAGCTGGACGCCGCCCGCGTCGGCGGCTTCAACGAGAACCTCGCGATCCTGCTGCTGGCCGCCAAGTTCGGCGTCCCGGTGTGCCCGCACGCCGGCGGCGTGGGGCTCTGCGAGCTCGTCCGGCACCTGTCGATGTTCGACTTCGTGGCGGTGTCAGGCACCGACGCGGACCGCTCGATCGAGTGGGTCGACCACCTGCACGAGCACTTCACCGACCCGGCCGTCGTCGAGCGCGGCCGGTACCTCGCCCCGACCGCACCCGGGTTCTCCGCGCGCATGCACGACGCCACGCTGCGCCGGTTCCGCTTCCCGGACGGTCCCGAGTGGACGGAGACCGCAAGTGAGTGAATTCGAGGGCCTGGTGGCCGCCGTCACCGGGGGCGCCTCGGGCATCGGCAAGGCCGTCGCGACCTCGCTGGCCGAACGCGGCGCGCGGGTGGCGGCCCTCGACCTGAAGCCCGGCGAGGACGGCATCCGCTGCGACGTCTCCTCCGATGACGAAGTCCGCTCGGCGATCGACGCCGTCGTGGAACGCTTCGGGCGCCTCGACATCTTGGTCAACAACGCGGGCATCGGCGCGCAGGGCGACGTCTCGGCCAACGACGACGACGAGTGGCACCGCGTGTTCGACGTCAACGTCGTCGGCATGGTCCGGCTCGCCCGGGCCGCACTGCCGCACCTGAAGAACTCGCCGTCCGCGGCGATCGTGAACACCTGCTCCATCGCGGCCTGGGCCGGCCTGCCCAACCGCGCGCTGTATTCGGCCAGCAAGGGCGCGGTGCTCTCGCTGACCCTGGCGATGGCGACCGACCACCTGCCGGACCGGATCCGCGTCAACTGCGTGTGCCCGGGCACGGCGGACACCCCGTGGGTGGGCCGCCTGCTCGACGCCGCCGACGACCCGGCGGCCGAACGCGCGGCCCTCGCGGCGCGCCAGCCGATGGGCCGGCTGGTCACCGCCGAAGAGGTCGCGAACGCCGTCGTCTACCTCGCCAGTCCGCTTTCCGCTTCGACCACCGGCACCGCGCTCGCGGTCGACGGTGGCATGTACGGCCTGCGCCCGCGCGGCCCCGTGCAACCCCAGTAGGACTTTCGCTGTCATCAAGGAGGATGCGGTGCGCAATAGGGTGATCACGGTGGCCGCCACGGCCGCCGTCTGCGGCCTGGTACTGGCCGCCTGCGGGTCCACCAAGGACAACGCGACGGCGCCCGCGGCGGGGGGCGGCTCCGGCGGCAAGGTCGGCGCGACCCTGCCGCTGCTGACCTCGCCGTTCTGGCAGGCCTACAACAACTACGTGCCGCAGATGGCCAAGTCCGAGGGCGTCGACGTCCTCCCGGCTGTCAACGCGGACAGCGACCCGGCGAAGCTGATCACCGACATCGGCACGTTCCTCAACCAGGGCGTCAAGGGCCTGGTCGTGACGCCGCTGGACTCGGCGGCCATCGTCGCCGGGCTCAAGCAGGCCGAGAACAAGGGCGTGCCGGTCGTCGCGGTCGACGTCGCCCCCGAGAGCGGCAAGGTCGCCATGGTCGTGCGCGCCGACAACAAGGCGTACGGCACCAAGGCGTGCGACGCGATCGGCGCGAAGGTCAAGTCCGGCAAGGTCGTGCAGATCATGGGCGACCTCGCCTCGGTCAACGGCCGCGACCGCTCGGAAGCCTTCCGCGACTGCATGAAGTCGAAGTACCCGGGCGTCCAGGTGCTGGAGATCCCGGCCGAGTGGAAGGCCGACAAGGCGTCCTCCGGGCTGGACAGCATGCTGACCGCGAACCCGGACATCAAGGCCGTCTACATGCAGGCCGGCGGCGTCTACTTGGCCCCGACCGAGCAGGCGCTCAAGCGCAAGAACCTGTTCTTCCCGGTCGGGGACCCGAAGCACATCGTGCTCGTGTCCAACGACGGCATCCCCCAGGAGCTGGCCGCGATCCGCGCCGGCGAGCTCGACGCCACCGTGTCCCAGCCGGCCGACGCCTACGCGAAGTACGGCCTGTACTGGCTGAAGAAGGCCATGGCGGGCGAGACGTTCAAGCCGGGCCCGACCGACCACGACAGCACCATCGTCGAGATCAGCCCCGGCATCCTCGAGGACCAGCTGCCCGCGCCCGTCATCACCAAGGACAACGTGGACGACAAGGCCCTGTGGGGGAACAACCTGTGACCGCGCTGCCCGCCGGCGAATCCGCCGTCCCGGTGGTCAGCGCGGTCGGAGTCGGGAAGCGCTACGGCCCCACCGTGGCGCTCCACGACGTCAGCCTCACCGTGCACCCCGGCGAGTCCCACGCGCTCGTCGGGCGCAACGGGGCCGGCAAGTCGACGCTCGTCTCCATCCTCACCGGCCTGTCCGCCACCGACACCGGGCACGTCGAGTTCGGCGGCGCGCCGGCCCCCGCGCTGACCAGGCAGGACGACTGGAAGGCGCGCGTCGCCTGCGTGTACCAGCACGCGATGGTCGTCCCGCAGCTCACCGTCGCCGAAAACCTGTTCCTCAACCGGCAGGCGGGCGGCGGGTTCGCGATCGGCTGGAAGTCGTTGCGGCGCCAGGCCCGCGAGCTGCTCGACTCGTGGGACGTGCACGTCGACGTCGACACCCCGGCCGGCGAGCTGTCGGTCGAGGACCGGCAGTTCGTCGAGATCGCCCGCGCGCTGTCCTACGGCGCCCGGTTCATCGTCCTCGACGAACCGACCGCGCAGCTGGACAGCCAGGCCATCGAGCGGCTCTTCGACCGGATGCGCCAGATGCAGGCGGGCGGGGTGACGTTCCTGTTCATCTCCCACCACCTGCACGAGGTGTACGAGGTCTGCCAGGCCGTCACGGTGCTGCGCGACGCGAAGCACGTGCTGACCGCGCCGGTGGCCGAGGTCGGCAAGGCGCAGCTGGTCGACGCGATGACCGGCGAACCCGGCGGCCTGTCGGTGCGCGACGCCGCGACGCGGGAGTCCCTCGAACCGGACGCCCCGGAGATCCTCGCGGTCGACGGCCTGTCCGGCGACGGCTTCTCCGACGTCTCCTTCCGGCTGCACCGCGGCGAGGTGGTCGGGTTCGCGGGCAGCAACGCCAGCGGGAAGCACCAGGTCGCCGAGACGGTCTACGGCCTGCGGACGCCGTCCGCGGGCACGGTCCGCGTCGACGGCGAGCCGTTGCGGCCGGGCGACATCCCGGCGGCGCTGCGGGCGGGCATCGGCTGCGTCCCGCGCGACCGGCACCACGAGGGCCTGGTGCTGGAGCACTCGATCGCCGACAACGCCACGCTGTCCATTTTGGACAAACTGGGCCGCGGCGGGATCGCTTCGCCGGGCACGAGGTTCGCGAAGGCGTCGCAGGCGCTGAAGGACTACGACATCGTGGCCGCGAGCGCCGAGCAGCCGGTGTCCGACCTTTCCGGCGGCAACCAGCAGAAGATCGTCCTGGCGCGGGCGTTGCTGAGCGACCCGCGCGTGGTCGTGCTGATCAACCCGACCGCCGGGGTGGACGTGAAGTCGAAGGAGGCGCTGCTCGCGGTCGTCGACCGGGTGCGCGCCGAGGGCAAGGCGGTGCTGATCGTCAGCGACGAGCTCGACGACCTGCGCCTGAGCGACCGGGTCCTGGTGCTGCGCGCCGGGTCCGTGGTCGCCGAGCACCAGGCCGGGTGGTCCGACGGCGACCTCGTGGCCGACATCGAAGGAGTCGAGCTTTCGTGACCGACGTGATGACCTCCCCGCAGACGGAGCTGCCCGCGCCACCCCGGCGCCGGAAGGCCGGCTGGCTGCGTGAACTGGCCCTGCTGCCCGCGCTGATCGTCGTGTTCGTGATCGGCGGCCTGGTCGACGACACCTTCGTCGGCTGGAGCAACATCGTCAGCATCCTGACCGCGTCGGCGGCGCTGTCGCTGGTCGTGCTGGGCGAGTCGCTGGTGCTGATCACCGGGAAGTTCGACCTGTCGCTGGAATCCACGATGGGCCTGGCGCCGGCGCTGGGCGCGATGGTCGTGATCCCGGCGGCGTCGGCCGGCTTCGGCGTCGAGCTGCCCGCGGCTATCGGCCTCCTGATCATCCCGCTGTGCGGGGCGCTGGTCGGGTTCGTCAACGGCTTCCTGATCGTGAAGCTGAAGCTGAACGCCTTCATCGTCACCCTGGCGATGCTCACCGTGCTGCGCGGTGTGCAGGTCGGGTCGACGCAGGGCAAGACGCTGTTCAACCTGCCGGACTCGTTCACGAACCTCGCCACGACGACGTTCGCCGGCCTGCCGATGTCGGTCTGGCTGGCTGCGGCGCTGTTCGCGGCCGCCGGCTGGGTGCTGCGCTACCACCGCGTCGGCCGCGCGCTGTACGCGATCGGCGGCAACCGCGAAGCCGCACGGGCGGCCGGCGTCCGCGTCGACCGGATCGCGTGGGCGGTGTTCGTCGTCGCCGGGATCCTCGCGGCGATCGGCGGGCTCGCGTACACCGGTTACGTCGGCGCGCTGGGCGCGAACCAGGGCTCCGGGCTGATCCTGCAGGTGTTCGCGGCGGCGGTGATCGGCGGCGTCTCGCTCGACGGCGGCAAGGGCACGCTCGTCGGCGCGCTGACCGGCGTCCTGCTGCTGTCGTCGGTGTCGAGCCTGCTGAACTACGCGCACGTCCGCGCGGAGTGGCAGGGCGCGATCTACGGCGCGATCATCCTGGTGGCGCTGATCATCGCCCGGTACGCCGGGGGAAAGCCCCAGACCTGACGCGGGTCAGGTGATCATCCGACGTTCCATGGACCGCCGCGACGCGCAGGAGGTGAGTGTGTCAGGAGGCTTCGGCGGTGAGGTCCGGCGTGGTCGGGTCGTCCGCGGTGCCCAGGGCGTTGCGCAGCCACTGCTCCACGCCCGCGACGTGCACGGTCGCCCACGAGCGCGCCAGTTCCGGCTCGCGCGCCGCGATGGCCTCGTAGATCGCCGAGTGCTGCTCCCGCGTCTTCGCGACCGCGCCCTCCTGGGTGAGGCCGCGCCAGATGCGGGCGCGCGCGGTCGGCCCGGAGAGGCTGTCGAGCAGCGAGCACAGCACCGGGTTGCCGGAGCCGTCGGCGATCTTGCGGTGGAACTGGAGATCGTTGGCGACCAGCGCCTCGACCGTCGGCGAGTCCTCGAGCTCACCGAGCAGCTGGCCCAGCTCGGTGATGTCGTCGTCGCTCATGTGCAGCGCGGCCAGCGCGGTCGCGGCGGGCTCCAGGATCCGCCGCACGGCGAGGAAGTCGAGCACGGTGTCGTCGCGGTGGAAGTCGACGACGAACGTCATCGCGTCGAGCAGCAGGTTCGGCTCGAGGCTGGTGACGTACGTGCCGTCGCCCTGGCGGACGTCGAGCACCCTGATCAGGCACAACGCCTTGACGGCCTCCCGCAGGGAGCTGCGCGAGAGCCCGAGCCGCTGGGCCAGCTCGGCCTCCTTGGGCAGCCGGTCGCCCGGCGCCAGCTCGCCGGAGATGATCATGTCCTTGATCTTGTCGATCGCGACATCGGTGACGGGCATCGCGTCCGTCCTCCCTGCACCAGACCTCGGATGTTTCGGTGTTCCTCCCCAGCGTGCCATGTTCCGGCGAAGGAGTGGCGATGACCCACCAGCCCGCACCGCAAAGAGTGGCGCTCCATACCCGCCTGAAGCCGGGCAAGGAGGCCGAGTACGAGTCCGTCCACGCCGTCATCCCGCCCGGGCTGGACACGGCGTTGCGCGAAGCCGGCGTCCGCACCTGGCGGATCTGGCGTAACGGTCTCGACCTCTTCCACGTCGTCGAAGTGGACGACTACGCGGCGATGCGCGCGGCGTTGCGGGACCACCCCGCCAACGTCCCGTGGCAGGCGAGGATGGCCGAGCTGCTGGCCGTCGAAGACGACTACTCCGGCGACGACACCGGCATCGGGCTGGTCTGGGAACTGCCGGTGAAGGAGTGACGGCGTTGGAACTCCCCCTCTCCCCGCTGGGCCTCGGCTGCGCGCAGCTGGGCAACCTCTACCACGCGATCACCGACGAGACGGCGGCCGCGACCGTGCACCGCGCGTGGGACGAGGGCATCCGGTACTTCGACACCGCGCCGCACTACGGCCTCGGCCTCTCGGAGACCCGCCTCGGCGCGGCCTTGCGCTCGTACCCCCGCGACGAGTTCGTGCTCTCGACGAAGGTCGGGCGCGTGCTCGAACCGGACCCGGACGGCGCCGGGCGGCAGGACGACGAGGGCTTCGCCGTCCCCGCCGCGTACCGGCGCCGCTGGGACTTCAGCCGCGACGGCGTCCTGCGGTCCTTCGAGGACAGCTTGGTGAGGCTCGGGCTCGACCGCGTCGACGTCGTCTACGTGCACGACCCCGACGACCACTTCGAGGAAGCCCTGCGCGGCGCCTTCCCCGCGTTGCGCGAGCTGCGGGAGCAGGGCGTGATCGGCGGGTTCGGCGCCGGGATGAACCAGGCGCCGATGCTCACCGAGTTCGTCCGCCGCACCGACCTCGACGTCCTGCTCGTGGCCGGCCGCTACACGCTGCTGGACCAGCCGGCGCTCGACGAGCTGCTGCCGCTCTGCCTCGACCGCGGCGTCCGGGTGGTCGCCGGCGGCGCGTTCAACGGCGGCATCCTGGCGACGGCCGAGCCGGGCCGCGTCTACGACTACGCCGACGCCCCGCCGGAGCTGGTCGAGCGGGCCGGCCGGATCGCCGCGATCTGCGCGCGGCACGGCGTCGAGCTGCCGGAAGCGGCGCTGGCGCTGCCGATGGCGCACCCCGCGGTGGCGTCGGTCGTCGTCGGCGCGCACGATCCTTCGCAGGTCAGCGTCAACGCGCGGCGGGCCAGGGCGGTCGTGCCCCCTCGGCTGTGGACCGAACTCGTCGACGCGGGCCTGCTGCGGGCCGACGTCGTCATCGCCGAAGGAGTCTCATGATCGACGCGCACCACCACCTCTGGGACCCGTCGCGGCGCGAATACCCGTGGCTGGCGGGGGCGGCCCTCGACCCGATCCGCCGTCCGTACACGGTCGACGACCTGCGTGCGGTGACGAAGGCGGCCGGCGTGCATGCGACGATCCTGGTGCAGACGACCTCCTCGGCCGAGGAGACCGAGGAGTTCCTCGCGACGGCCGAGGCCGAACCGGTGATCGCGGGCGTGGTCGGCTGGGTGGACCTCGAAGCCCCCGGCGTCGCCGACCGGCTGGCCGCGTCGACCGGGCCGCTCGTCGGGATCCGGCACCAGGTGGAGACCGAACCGGACGACGAGTGGCTGCTGCGGCCCCCGGTGCTGGCCGGGCTGGGCGCGGTGGCGTCGGCGGGGCTGACCTACGACCTGCTCGTGCGCGTCGGGCAGCTGCCCGCGGCCGCCTCCCTGGCGGCACGGCTGCCGGAGCTGCGGCTGGTGCTGGACCACGCGGCCAAGCCGCCGATCGCGGCGGGGGAGTGGGAGCCGTGGGCGTCCGGGGTGGCCGCGCTGGCCGCGCACGAGAACGTCGTGTGCAAGCTTTCGGGCCTGGTCACGGAGGCGGACTGGACCGGATGGGAGGTCGGTCACCTGCGCCGGTACGTCGACCACGTGCTGGACGTGTTCGGCCCGTCCCGGCTGCTGTTCGGCTCGGACTGGCCGGTCTGCGAACTGGCGGCGTCCTACGAGCTCGTCGTGGACGCGGCCGTCGCCCTCACCGGCGGGCTGTCGGACGCGGAGCGGCTGGCCGTCTTCGAGCACAACGCGCGGGCGGTCTACGACGTGGATGCGGGC
This sequence comes from Amycolatopsis sp. FBCC-B4732, assembly GCF_023008405.1. Lineage (NCBI taxonomy): Bacteria > Bacillati > Actinomycetota > Actinomycetes > Pseudonocardiales > Pseudonocardiaceae > Amycolatopsis > Amycolatopsis sp. FBCC-B4732. The sequence continues at coordinate 6,250,798 of NZ_CP095376.1, read as the reverse complement.
GGGGAGACCTCTTCCAGGGGGTAAAAGAGGTTTCCCCGCCCGCCGCTCGGGAAGCTCAGAACTCGTCGTCGCCGATCATGCCGCGCAAGCGGGTCAGGGCCCGGTGCTGCGTCACGCGCACGTTGCCCGGCGAGATGCCGAGCGCTTCGGCGGTCTCCTGCGCGGAGAAGCCGACGGCGATGCGCAGGGTCAGGATCTCCTGCTGCACCCGCGGGAGCGAGGCGAGGAGGCGGCCGAGGCGCGCGCCGAGGTCGAGGTGCAGGGCGTGGGTCTCCGGCTCGTTGCCGGCGACCAGCGGGCGCTCGGGGAGTTCGGGGACGGGCTCGGAGCGGTCGCGGGCGACGGCGCGGTAGGCGTCGGCGACCTTGTTGGCCGCGATCGCGTGCACGAGGTAGAGGAACGACCCGCCCCGGTCCTGATAATCGGGAAGGGCCTTCAACACCGCGAGGCAGACCTCCTGGGCGACGTCGTCGGCCGAGAGGTAGGAGAGGTCTCGCCCGCCCATCCGCGCGCGGCAGTAGCGGACCACGACCGGCTCGATCATCTGGAGCAGGGAGTGGACCGCCGCGGGGTTCCCCTCACCCGCGTCCTTCACCAGGGGGTCGAGATCCTCCTTGGTGAGCCGCCCGCCGGGCCTGGGCAATGACTCCGGAGTGCGATAATCGCGAACGGCGGAAGCGGGTTCCGCGGTGGTCTGCGGCGGTGCTGTCATGGTCGTCTCCCCGGCCGACCCTCGACCGCCGCTGCCGGGGGGCTCCACTCTCCGTGACTTTCCGGTTGCAGATACTCCGGGAGACCCGGGTTGATCTGCAATCCGTGCGACGCTGGGTAATCGTAAGCACCTCGATGGCGGTCAGTCCAGATTTCAACGACCAATACCCCGTTCGCAGCATCGACCGTGATGTTCCCGCGACCAGACCCCGCACATTGCGATTAATCGGTTTCAGGATGTGCCGACTTCACCCGTCAGTGGAGGAACGCCACGGAAGTGGCAGTCGCAGTCACGGCGAGCGACGCGATCGCGGGCAGCGCGGGGTGCGCCGGCCCCGGTTCGGGGGCCCGCAAGGACCGTTCGCGCAACGTTCCGATGGCCGCTAGCAGGGCGGACGTCCCCGCGGACAGCAGTACGGGCACCAGGGCGACCCCCCAATGGCGCTGGGCGGCGGCGTGCAGGAGCAGTAGCGTGCAGGCGGCAGATGCCAGCGCGGTGCGCCGCCAGGCGAGGCCGGTGCGCTCGGCTTGGGCGCCGCGGGTGGGCGTCACGACCCGGTCCGGGGGCGCATGACGGTATTTCTGACCTGGCGATAATCGCGAAGCAGCGGTATTCGCGGCGTCACGAGACGGCCAGCAGCACCGCGGCGGCGACGATGAGGGTCAGCAGGCCGCCGGTCAGCACGAGGATCAGCCGGCTCCGCGGCAGTGGCTCTCCGGCACGCATCGCAACCTGCACCCGCCGCCACCGGGGGTACGCGGTCGCGGCGAGAACGGCGGCGAGCACGACGCACAACCCGGCGAGAACGGCACTGGCCGCGGCCGGCGACGGCACCAGCTGGTGCACGGCGACGCCGCCGGCGAGCAAGCCGAGGGCGGTGCGGACCCAGGCGAGGAAGGTGCGTTCGTTCGCCAGCGTGAACCGGTAGTCCGGTTCAGCGCCTCCGGCGTGGGGCTTGATGTCGTCCGAGGCCACGCCTGCAGACGCTAGCCGCTGAGTGCGGCGGTGGCTGGCCGGTGTGCGGGCACCCACGTGGGGCCCTGGGATCGCCGCAGGGGCCGCCGGGTGGTGCGTCTCGTACGCGGCGGCCGGATCACGCGGCGCCGGGCCGGGTCAGGCGCTGTGCGCCGGCGCCGCCGCCCGGTGCGCGAACACCCACCACCGCAGCACCGCGAACCGCACGAACCCACCGACGAAGCTGGCCAGCAGCAGCGTGCCCGTTTCCTCCCACGACGTCGGCCGGTCGACGAGGGCGTCGAGCAGTGCGAGCACCGCCGAGCCGTAGCCGGCGTAGAAGGCGAACGTGATGAAGTCCTGCAGGTGCCGCTTCCCGGCGTTGCTGGGCCGTCCGGCGAAGGTGACGCGGCGGTGGAACTCCGTGTTGCCGACCGTCGTGAGCGCGATCGCCACCAGGTTCGCGACTTGCGAGCCGAGCTCGTCGCGCAGCAGGAGGAAGAGGAGCGCCTGGACCCCGGTCGTCACGACGCCGGCGACGACGTACCACGCGGCGTGCGTGCCGAGCTCGTGGTGCCGGTCCGGGTCGGCGGCGAGCAGCCGGTGATCCGGTGCGCACCTGGTGGTGGCCATGATCCCAACCTACCCTGCGTTCACAAACTTGTGAATGTGTTAAAGCAGTTGAAGAAATGTGATCCCGGTGACACCGCCGGGGTTTCGGGCCCCCGACGTCCGGGGTAGGTCACCGGGGATGACGAGTTCCGAGCGCGAGGAGACGACTGGTGAGTGACCGTGACTCGGTCGAACCGGACAGCTTGAGCCCCAGCGAAGCGCTGGACGAAGACGAGCTGCGCGTGGATCCGCTCGAAGCGGGCGTCGAGCCACCGGAGCACTGGAGCGCCGCGGACCGCTTCGGCACGACGCCGAGCGAGATCCGGGAGGGCGAGCCGATCGAACAGCGCCTGGCCGAAGAGGAGCCGGACGCCGAACCGGAGCCGGTGCCGGAGCGCCCGCTCGCGGCGACGCCGGCGGCGGAGCTCGACGAGACGATCGAGGACGCCCCGCCGGACTACGAGCAGGTGACCCCGGACGACGAGGTGCCGCACCGGCACGCGGACCCGGACCCCGGCGAACAGGCGGACTACGCCGGCGGCTCGGTCGCCGACGCCATCCGCGCGGCCCGGCAGGGCTGATCCGCTCAGACTGCGCGTCCGTCCGGGCGCCCCTAGCGTGGGGCACCAGTGCATCGGACCGCGACGAAGGGAAGGCCGAAGATGCTGACCGTGACCGAAGCCGCCGCCGAGGCGATCACCGCGCTGACCAGCCAGGGTGAGGGCGACGCCGGGCTCCGCCTGGCGGTCCAGAACGCCGACGGCGAAAGCGCCCAGCTGGCCCTGTCGGTGGCGCCGGAACCCGCCGAGGGCGACAGCGTGCTCGGGGTCGACGAGGGCCCGAAGGTGTTCCTCGAACCCCAGGCGGCGGCGCTGCTCGACGACAAGGTGCTGGACGTCCAAGAGGACGAAGCGGGCGGAGTCGCTTTCGCGGTGCTGCCCCAGCACACGAGCTGACCGCGGCGGACGGGCCTTTCGCAGCGTCGCGAGAGGTCCGTTCGCCCGGTTGTGTCACCCGCGGGAGCGCCACTCCCGCACCAGCCGCGCGGCGCAAGCCCGCAGCAGTTCCGGCGCATTCGCTTGCGCCTCCTCCACCGAAGAAGCGTGATCGATCAACGCGCTGCCCCCGACGACGCCCAGCCGCGCGAGCCCGGCGTCGTCGAGCTGGATCCGCCCCGCGAGCACCAGCAGCGGAATCCCCTCGGCCCGGGAAGCGATCCCGGCCGGCGCCTTGCCGTTCAGGCTCTGCTCGTCCAGCGACCCTTCCCCGGTGATCACCAGGTCCGCGCCCCGCACGGCGGCGTCGACCCCGGTCAGCCCGGCGATCAGGTCGAAGCCCGATTCCACGGTCGCGCCCAGCCCGGCGATCGCGCCGGCCGCGACCCCGCCACCGGCACCGGCGCCCGGCACGCGTGAGACGTCCGGCGCCCCGCCCACCTGCAGCGCGTGCGCCCACCGGCCGAGTCCTTCTTCGAGAATTGCCACCTCTTCTTCCCGCGCGCCCTTCTGCGGCCCGAACACCGCGGCGGCCCCCGACGGGCCCAGCAGCGGGTTCGTCACGTCGGTCGCGACCGCGACGCGCACGCCCTCGAGGCGTTCGCGCACCGGCGCCAGCTCGGTGGACGCGACCCGCGTCAGCGTCGCGCCGCCCAGCCCGACCGGCGCGCCGAACGCGTCCAGCACACCGGCGCCGAGCGCGCCCAGCATCCCGGCGCCGCCGTCGGTGCTCGCCGTGCCGCCGACCGTCAGCACGAGCCGCTTCGCGCCGTGCATCAGCGCGTCCATCAGCAGTTCGCCGACGCCCCAGGTGTGCGCGGCCAGCGCGGTTTCCGGGGTGGGGTCGACGAATTCGATCCCGCACGCCCGCGCCGATTCGACGTACGCGGTGCCGTCGAGCACCGCGTACCGCGCCTTGACGTGCTCGTCGAGCGGGCCGCGGACGGACAGCCGGACGATCCGGGCGCCCGCCGCTTCGAGGACGTCGAGGGTGCCTTCGCCGCCGTCGGCGACCGGGCAGGAGACGACTTCCGCGTCCGGCAAGGCATCCCGGACGCCGAGTGCGATGGCCTCCGCGGCCTCGACCGCGGTGAGACTGCCCTTGAACTTGTCGGGCGCGACGACGACGCGGGTCACGGCTTCACCTCCGTCAGCGGGTCCCGCCCGGCGAGCACCGCCGCGACGTTGCGGGCGGCCAGCACGGCCATCGCGGTGCGGGTTTCGACCGTCGCGGACCCGAGGTGCGGGCTCACCACGACGTCGTCGCGGCCGAGCAGCCGCGGTTCGACCTCGGGTTCCTTCTCGAACACGTCCAGCGCGGCCCCGGCGATCTCCCCGGCTTCGAGCGCGTCGGCCAGCGCGGCTTCGTCGACGACCGGGCCGCGCGTGGTGTTCACCAGGTAGGCGCCGGGTTTCATGGCCCGCAACGCGGCCGCGTCGATGAGGTGCCGCGTCTCGGGCGTCAGCGGGCAGTGCAGCGAGACGACGTCCGAGCGCACCAGGAGTTCTTCGAAGGAAACGGAACCGCGTCCCGGCCGTCCCGAATGGACGATCTCCATGCCGAACGCCTCGGCCCGCTTCGCCATCGCCCGCCCGATCTGGCCGTACCCGACGATGCCGAGCGTCTTGCCCTGCAGGCCCGAGCCGAGCAGGAAGCCGAGGTGGAACGACCACGGCGTGCGCGAGCGCAGCAGCCGTTCGCCTTCACCGAGCCGCCGCGTGAGGGCGAGCAGCAGGCCGAAGGCGAGGTCGGCGGTCGCGTCGGTGAGCACGCCCGGCGTGTTCGTCACGACCACGCCGCGCTCGGCCAGCGCCGGGACGTCGACGTTGTCGTAGCCGACCGCGACGTTCGCGACCACCTTCAGGCCCGGCCCGGCGGCGTCGGCGAACGCGCCGTCGAGCCGATCGTGCAGCATCCCGGCCACGGCGTCCGCGCCGGCCACGAACTCGTGCAGTTCTTCCGGCGTGAGCGGGCGGTCGGCGGGCGAGACCACCACTTCGCCCGCTTCGGCGAGGAGCTTCACCGCGTCGTCGGGAATCCACCGGGTCACCACGATCTTGGCCACCCCGGCAGCCTAGTCCCCCTGAACGGCCCCGAGAACGATCTCCGACTGCGCCGCCGCGCCCGCCCCGTTGGGGTGGAAGGGGAAGGCGAGCAGCAGCGGGTTGCTCACCGAAACCGGGATCAGGCCTTCGACGTACCGCACGGTGGGCGCCTGGCAGGCGTCGTGGCCGAGCGTGGGGGAGTAGGTGTCGACGAGCTCGACGTCGTTGGCCGCGGCGACCCGCGCGAGCATCGCGTTCATCTGGAGGAACTTCGCCTGCAGGTAGGCGATGTCGCCGTCGGCGACCGGGATCACCGGCCAGCACCCCTTGCCGCTCGCGGGCAGCCCGGCGAGGTAGTTCACCAGCAGGATCCGCGCGTTCGGCGACCGGTCCTTGATGCCCCGCAGCGCCGCGGCGATCTTCGGCTCCGTCGCCGTGACGGCGTTTTCCAGCTGGTCGACGCCGCCGGCGGTGAACTTCGCCTTGCAGGTGCTGACCGGGAGCAGGTTGAGGCACTTCGTCACGGCCGCCGCGAGCCCGATGTCGTTGCCGCCGATGCCGACGGTCACCAGGTCCGTGGCCGGGGTGAGCCGGTCGAACTGCGGCGGGTTCGTCCCGCCCAGCGGCAGCTTCTGCGGCTGCGTGAAGTCGGTCGTCGTCGCGCCGCCGCAGCTCGCGTCGCGGAACGTCTCGACGCCGAGCGCGCCGGCCAGCTCGTGCGGGTAGTCCGAAGTGGACTGCGCGCAGTCGAGCGGCGTGTACTGCGTGGTGGGCGGGAGGGTGACGAAGACGTCGGCGGTCCAGGAATCACCGAGTGCGACGTACTCGTGGTAGCTCGTGCTCGCCGACGCCGGAGCGGCGAAGGCGAGCATGGCGAGCGCGGGCACGACGAGCAGAGCGGACAGGCGCTTGCGCATGCTGCCTCCGTTGGCGAGCGTGGTGAAGGACTTTCACATTCAGCTCGCGTCCGGTGAAAAGTCAATCGACGTCACCCGCTCCGGCCAGTCCGATCGACGTGGGTAATCAGGCCCTGGTCAGCCGCACCACCGCGCTCGCGTACCCGCTGCCGGGGAAGCCCACGTCGAGGCCGTGGCTGAGCAGCACCGCGCCGTCGTGCACGACACCGCCGGAGTCGCGGTAACGCCCCGCCGGGTCGAGCCCGGCGAGCCGCGGCGGCGTGAACGGCCGCGCGAACTCCGTGGGCCGTCGCCAGAAGAAGACGACCACCTCGCCGCCGAGCACGTACTGCACCGCGGTCAACGCCGAGGTCGCCGGATCCGCCAGCCGGTACAGCTCGCCGTGCTGCACGACCGGCCGGATTTCCTTGTACAGCGCGACAAGCTCCGCTGCTTCGGCCAGTTCGGCGGCGGACCAGCGAGGCAGGTCGCCGCCGAGGCCGAGCACGCCCGCCATGGCGACGTGGAACCGAAAGCTCAACGGCGCTTCGCGGCCGGTGGTGGGGTTCGGGCTGTCGGTGACCCAGGCCGACATCGTGCCCGCCGGGTAGAGCTGCCCGTAGCCGTGCTGGATGGTGATCCGGTCGGCGGCGTCGGTGTTGTCGGACGCCCAGATCTCGTCGGTCCGGGCGAGGATCCCCAGGTCGGTGCGCCCGCCGCCGCCCGCGCAGCCCTGGATCCGCAACGCGGGGTGCCCGGCGCGCAGCCGGTCGAGGATGGCGTGCACCGCGCGGACGTGGTCCACCCACACGCGCCCGGCCTCCCCGCCCGGCCAGCCGGCTTCGGTGAAAGCGCGGTTCATGTCCCACTTGAGGTAGTCGATGCCGTGCTCGCCGACCAGCCGGTCGAGCCACTCGTGCGCCCACCCGGCGACGTCCGCGCGCGCGAAGTTCAGCACGAGCTGGTTCCGGAGCGTGGTGCGTTCGCGGTTCGCCATGTGCAGCACCCAGTCCGGGTGCGCGCGGTAGAGGTCGCTGTCCGGGTTGACCATCTCCGGCTCGACCCACAGCCCGAACCGCATCCCGTGCGCGTGGACGGCGTCGGCCAGGGGCTTGAGCCCGGCCGGGAAGCGTTGTGCGTTCGCGGTCCAGTCGCCGAGCCCGGCGGCGTCACCGGTGCGGGCACCGAACCAGCCGTCGTCCATCACGAACAGTTCCGCGCCGAGCTGCGCGGCGGCCGCGGCCAGCTCGGTTTCGGTCTTCTCGTCGACGTCCCACCCGGTCGCTTCCCACGAGTTGTAGACGATCGGCCGCAGTTCCCCGGGGTGTGGCTGGACGAACTCGCGGACGTAGGCGTGCCAGCGCCGGCTCGTCCCGCTGAAGCCGTCGGCCGCGTAGAGCCCGGCGAACACCGGCGTCTCCCAGGTTTCGCCGGGCCGCAGCCGCCAGGCGACGTTCTCGTGGCCGAACCCGCCGGTCCACGTCACGCGCCCGGTGTGCGTGCGCTCGACGGTGATCCGCCAGCTCCCGCTCCAGGCGAGCGCGGTGCTCCAGACCTCGCCCGCCGTCTCGGTGGCATCGCCCGCGTCCAGCATCACCCACGGGTCGACCTGGTGGCTGGAGACGCCGCGGCGGCTGGTCAACGTCGTCTCGCCGACCGGCAGCGGCTCGCGCAGCACGCCGTGCTCGGCGCTCCACGCACCCGACGTCCGCGTCAGGCGGGCGCCTTCGCGGCGGGGGAGCGTCCACGCCGCGGAATCCGTGCGCAGCAGGGAAACCGGCTCGTCCGCGCGCAGTGACGTCCAGCGTTCGACGACGTTGCCGCGGACGCGGTAGTGCAGCGAGAGCTCCAGGGGGTAGTGTCGGTCGGCGAGCCGCACGACCAGGGAGTCCTCGGTGCCGGTGTGCCCGGCGTAGCGCCACTCGAGCGCCGACGTGCCGTCCTCGTACCGCACGGCCAGCGCCGCGACGCCGAAGAACGCGCCGCCCTCGGCCGGGAGTTCCTGCCGCTCGTCGCCCGGCTCGTCGAAGCTGCTGTCGGCGGGGTTGCGGCGCGCGGCGACCTGCGCGGCCTGGGCCGGTGTCAGCGGCGGGCCCCAGTGGACGTGCCGCGGCCGGTCGTCGGCGTCGAGCCGGAACGCGTACGAGCTCTCGGGGGTGCGCAGCAGCCAGAGCCGGTGCGCGGGGTCGTGTTCGACGAGCGACATGCGTCCGAGCGTAGGCACGACCAAGCTTCCGCACGGCTCCCGGCTGATCCGGATCGGCCGAGCTTTCGCTGTACGTGCGTCATCCATTGGGTGGAAGACGGCTGTTCGGGGGCCGGGAGGCGTGCTATGTTCGGTTGCAGAACGAGTGTGCGTGATGCGAACAGTTTGGAGCACGTGATGGCGGAGCTGCTGTCGCTCGAGGAGGCCGTGGCCCGGCTGGTGCACGACGGGGACACCGTCGCGCTCGAGGGCTTCACGCACCTCATCCCCGTGGCGGCCGGGCAGGAGATCATCCGGCAGCGCAAGCGTGACCTCACGCTGGTGCGGATGACCCCGGACATCGTCTACGACCAGCTGATCGGCGCGGGCTGCGCCCGCAAGCTGATCTTCTCGTGGGGCGGCAACCCGGGAGTGGGCTCACTGCACCGCTTCCGCGACGCCGTCCAGCACGACTGGCCGGTCCCGCTGGAGATCGAGGAGCACAGCCACGCGGGCATGGCGAACCGCTACGTCGCCGGCGCATCAGGCCTGCCGTTCGCGGTCCTGCGCGGCTACACGGGTACGGACCTCCCGGCCCAGACGGACACGATCAAGCCGATCACGTGCCCCTTCACCGGCGAGCAGCTGACCGCGGTCCCGGCCCTGAACCCGGACGTGACGATCGTCCACGCCCAGCGCGCCGACCGCGCGGGCAACGTCCAGATGTGGGGCATCACGGGCGTCCAGAAGGAAGCGGTCCTGGCGGCGAAGCGCTCGATCGTGACGGTCGAGGAGATCATCGACGAGCTGGAGCCCCGCCCGGGCGCGGTGGTCCTCCCATCTTGGGCGGTCACCGCGGTGGCCGAGGTCCCGGGCGGCGCGAAGCCGTCGTACGCGGCGGGGTACTACGAGCGCGACAACGCGGCGTACCAGGCATGGGACGCGGTGGGCCGCGACCGCGAGGAGTTCACGAAGTGGCTGAACAACCTGACGGGGGTGACGGCATGAGCCGGACCCGCACCCTTCCCCCGCCACCGAGCCACCCCCGTCCCGCCCATTCGAGCCCGCCTCGCCCCGCCGGTCTCGGCTGCCTGACCCACGCGGACCGCGCCGCCGCATCCCGTCCCGCCGGCCGCATCCGCCAGGCCCGCGTTGCCGCCGTATCCGGGCCCGTCGGTGGCATCCGCCAGGCCCGCGTTGCCGCCGTATCCGGGCCCGTCGGTGGCATCCGCCGGGCCCGCGTTGCCGCCGCGTCCGGGCCCGTCGGTGGCACCCGCCCGGGCCGCAGCACTGCCGCATCCTGGCCCGCCGGCCGCACCTACCCGAGCCGCGCCGCCGCCGCATCCGGGCCCGTCGGTGGCACCCGCCCGGGCCGCAGCACCGCCGCATCCCGTCCCGCCGGCGGCATCCGCCGGGCCCGCGTTGCCGCCGCGTCCGGGCCCGTCGGTGGCACCCGCCCGGGCCGCAGCACTGCCGCATCCTGGCCCGCCGGCCGCACCTACCCGAGCCGCGCCGCCGCCGCATCCGGGCCCGTCGGTGGCACCCGCCCGGGCCGCAGCACCGCCGCATCCCGTCCCGCCGGCGGCATCCGCCAGGCCCGCGTTGCCGCCGTATCCGGGCCCGTCGGTGGCACCCGCCCGGGCCGCAGCACCGTCGCATCCCGTCCCGCCGGCCGCATCCGCCCGGGCCGCAGCACCGCCGCATCCGGGCCCGTCGGTGGCATCCGCCAGGCCCGCGCTGGTGCCGCATCCGGGCCCGTCGGCCGCATCCGCCCGGGCCGCAGCACCGCCGCATCCCGTCCCGCCGGCGGCATCCGCCAGGCCCGCGTTGCCGCCGCATCCGGGCCCGTCGGTGGCACCCGCCCGGGCCGCAGCACCGCCGCATCCCGTCCCGCCGGCCGCACCTACCCGAGCCGCGCCGCCATCGCATCCCGGCCCACCGGCCGCACCCACCCGGCCCGCCCAATCGCATCCGCCGGCGCGCCCCGCCCCCTCACCCGAACCCGCCCCGCGGAGGTCCGAGCATGAGCACCGACTACACCGCGGACGAGATGATGAGCGTCGCGGCCGCCCGCGCCCTCGCCGGCGGCAAGTCCTGCTTCGTCGGCATCGGCCTCCCCAGCAAGGCGGCCAACCTCGCCCGCCGCACCCACGCCCCCGACCTGAACCTGATCTACGAATCGGGCTGCCTCGGCGCGAAGCCCTCCCGCCTGCCGCTCTCGATCGGCGACGGCGAGCTGGCCGACACCGCCGACGCCGTGGTCAGCGTCCCCGAGGTCTTCAACTACTGGCTGCAGCCGGGCCGCATCGACGTCGGCTTCCTCGGCGCCGCCCAGCTCGACAAGTTCGGCAACATCAACACCACGGTCATCGGCTCCGACTACCACGACCCGAAGGTCCGCCTCCCGGGCGCGGGCGGCGCCCCGGAGATCGCGGCCTCCTGCGGCGAGGTGTTCATCGTCCTGCGCCAGAACCCGCGCGCGTTCGTGGAGAAGGTCGACTTCGTGACCTCGTTCGGTCACGGAACGGGCAGGGGCGACCGTGAGCGCCTGGGCCTCCCCGGCCAGGGCCCGACCCTGGTGGTCACCGACCTGGGCCTGCTGCGCCCCGACCCCGAGACCGCCGAACTGACCCTCACCGAGCTCCACCCCGGCGTCGAGCTCGATCGGGCCATCGCGGCGACGGGGTGGAAACTGAAGGTCGCGGAGGACCTGAAGGCCACCCCCGCCCCGACCGAACAGGAGCTCAAGGTGCTCCGAGACCTGGAGAAGGCGAGCGCATGACCGACGTCTACATCCTCGACGCGATCCGCACCCCGTTCGGCCGCTACGGCGGGGCGCTGGCCGGCGTCCGCCCGGACGACCTCGCCGCCGGGGTCCTCAAAGCTCTCCAGGCCCGCACCGGCCTCGATCCGTCCACAGTGGACGAAGTCACCCTCGGCGACGCGAACGGCGCGGGCGAGGACAACCGCAACGTCGCCCGCATGGCCACGCTGCTGGCCGGCTGGCCGACGACCGTCCCGGGCAGCACCGTCAACCGCCTCTGCGGCTCCGGCCTCGACGCGGCGATCCAGGCGAGCCGGGCGATCCAGGTCGGCGACGCCTCCCTCGTCGTCGCCGGCGGCGTCGAGTCGATGACCCGCTCGCCGCTGGTCATGCCGAAGCCCGAAAAGGCGTTCCCCGCCGGCAACCAGACCCTCTACAACACCGCGCTCGGCTGGCGGATGGTCAACCCGGCGATGCCGTCGCAGTGGACGGTCTCCCTCGGCGAGTCCACCGAACAGCTCGCCGAGCGCTACGGCATCGGCCGCGACGAGCAGGACGCCTTCGCCGCGCGCAGCCACGTCAACGCCGCCAAGGCCTGGGACGAAGGCTTCTACGACGACCTCGTCGTCCCGGTCGAGGGCGTCGACCTGGCCCGCGACGAAGGCATCCGGCCGGACTCCGGCCCCGAGAAGCTCGCCAAGCTGAAGCCCGTGTTCCGCAAGGAAAACGGCACCGTCACGGCGGGCAACGCCTCCCCGCTCAACGACGGCGCCTCGGCCCTCCTGCTCGGCGACGAAGCCGCCGCCGGCCGGCTGAACAGGGCCCCGCTCGCCCGCATCGCCGGCCGGGGCGCGGCCGGCGTCGACCCGGACGTCTTCGGCATCGGCCCGGTGCGCGCGGCCGAGATCGCCCTCGAGCGCGCCGGCATCGGCTGGGACGACCTGGCCGCGGTCGAGCTCAACGAGGCCTTCGCCGCGCAGTCGCTCGCCTGCCTGCGCGACTGGAAGGACCTCGACCCGGAGATCGTCAACACCCACGGCGGCGCGATCGCCATCGGGCACCCGCTCGGCGCGTCGGGCGGCCGGATCCTCGGCACCCTGGCCCACGACCTGCACCGCCGCGGCGGGGGCTGGGGCCTGGCCGCCATCTGCATCGGCGTCGGCCAGGGCCTGGCCGTCGTCCTCGAAGGCCGGTAAAGGAGAACAGACGTGGCCACTCCGACCGAACTCAGGCTGCCGCGCTACGGGCAGGACCCCGAAGGCACGCACCCCCCGCTGAATTCCACCGGCTACCGCTCCACGGCCCTGCGGCACCCCAAGCAGGACCTGGTGCTTCTCCCGCAGATGCTGACCGAGGTCACCGGCCCGCTGCTCGGCCCGGGCCGGCTCGGCGAGCTCGACAACGACCTGACCCGCCAGCACGCGGGCGAGCCGCAGGGCCAGCGGATCATCGTCACCGGCCGGCTCCTCGACGGCGACGGCCGCCCGGTGCGCGACTCCCTCGTCGAGATCTGGCAGGCGAACGCCGGCGGCCGCTACCGGCACACCGGCGACCGCTGGCCGTCGCCGCTCGACCCGAACTTCGACGGCGTCGGGCGCGCACTGACCGACAACGACGGCCGCTACACCTTCACCACCATCAAGCCCGGCGCCTACCCGTGGAAGAACCACGACAACGCCTGGCGCCCCGCGCACATCCACTTCTCGGTGTTCGGCTCGGCGTTCACCCAGCGGCTGGTCACCCAGATGTACTTCCCGGACGACCCGCTGTTCTCCCAGGACCCGATCTTCAACTCGATCCCGGACGAAAAGGCCCGTCAGCGGATGGTCTCGCGCTACGACCACGAGATCACCCAATCCGAATGGGCGCTCGGGTTCCAGTTCGACATCGTGCTGCGCGGGCGCGACGCGTCGGTGTTCGAAGAGGAAGAGGACGAGGACGAATGACCAAGCTGCTCCCCACCCCTTCGCAGACGGTCGGCCCCTACCTGTCGATCGGGCTGCCCTGGCCCGACGGCCCGCACGTCGTGCCCGAGGGCACGCCCGGCGCGTTCCGGATCCGCGGCACGGTCCGCGACGGCAACGGCGACCCGGTCCCGGACGCGATGATCGAGACCTGGCAGGCCGACCCCGACGGCGGCTTCGCCCACCCGGACGACCCGCGTGGCGCGGCGAACGGCGAGTTCCGCGGCTTCGGCCGCTGCCCGACCGACGTCGACGGCACGTACGAGATCCTCACGCTGCTGCCCGGCGTGGTCCCCGGCGAAGGCGGCACCACGCAGGCCCGGCACATCGACGTGTCGGTGTTCGCGCGCGGCCTGCTCAACCGGGTCGTCACGCGGATCTACTTCGAGGACCAGGACAACTCCGCGGACCCGGTGCTGGCGACCGTCCCGGCGGAGCGGCGCGCCACGCTCATCGCGGCGAAGACCGACGACGGCTACCGCTTCGACGTGCGCTTGCAGGGCGACGGCGAGACGGTGTTCTTCGCGGTATGAACGGAGGAGGAGGCGGTGTGAGCTCCGTGCGGGTGCACCGGGTCGTGGAAGGCCCGGAGGACGGGCCGGTGGTGGTGTTCGGCGGGTCGCTCGGCAGCGACCTCCGGATGTGGGAGCCCCAGGTGGTGCCGCTGCTCGAACGCGGCTTCCGGGTGGTCCGCTACGACACGCGCGGCCACGGCGCATCCCCGGTCCCACCGGGTCCGTACGAACTCGACGACCTGGGCGCCGACGTCGTCGCGCTGCTCGACGAGCTCGAGGTCGAGCGGGCCCACCTGGTGGGGCTTTCGCTCGGCGCGATGACGGGCATGTGGCTCGGCGCCCACGCACCGGACCGGGTGGCGAGCCTGGTGCTGTGCTGCACGTCCGCGAAGCTCGGCCCGCCGAGCATGTGGGCCGAGCGGGCCGCGAAGGTCCGCGCCGAGGGCACTTCCGCGGTCGCGGCGGCCGGCGTCACCCGCTGGCTCACCCCGGGCTACGCCGAGCGGCACCCCGACCGCGCCGCCTACCTGCGGTCGATGATCGCCGGGGTCCCGGCCGAGGGGTACGCGGCGTGCTGTGGCGTGATCGAGCGGATGGACCAGCTCGACGCGCTGCCGAAGATCACCGCCCCGACCCTGGTGATCGCGGGCGCGGAAGACCCTGCGACCCCGCCGGAGGAGCACTCGCGCCCGATCGCGGAGAGCATCCCGGGCGCGCGGCTGGAAGTCGTCGCGGACGCGGCGCACCTGGGCAGCTACGAGCAGCCGGCGGAGTTCACCCGGCTGATCCTCGACCACTTGGAGCGAGTGTGACCGACCGGCACGAACAGGGCATGAAGGTGCGGCGCGAGGTGCTCGGGGACGAGCACGTCGACCGCGCGGTCGCGGGCACGACGGACTTCAGCCGCCCGTTCCAGGACTACATCACCGAGGGCGCGTGGGGGTCGGTGTGGTCCCGCGACGGCCTCGACCGCCGGACGCGCAGCTGCGTGACGTTGGCGGCGCTGACGGCGTTGCAGGCGCACAACGAGCTGGCGATGCACGTCCGCGCGGCGGTCCGCAACGGCCTGACGGCGGCGGAGATCAGCGAGGTCCTGCTGCACACGGCCGTCTACGCGGGCGCGCCGGCGGCGAACGCGGCGTTCGCCATCGCGCAGCGCACCCTCGCCGAGCTCGGCGAGCCGAGCGCCCGGCCGGCCGACGCCGGATAGGGTGCCGGTCATGGACGCGGGGAGGCCGATCGACGTCGAGCTGGACAGCGAGCCGGCGCACCGTGGTGCCCACCACGTGCAGTCGCTGGAGCGCGGCCTGGCCGTGATCAAGGCCTTCCACGCGGGAGCGGCGGAGCTGACCCTGAGCGACGTCGCCCGCGCGACCGGCTTGACCCGCGCGGCGGCCCGCCGGTTCCTGCTGACGTTGACCGACCTCGGCTACGTCCGCACCGACGGCAAGTACTTCTCCCTGACCGCGCGCGTGCTGGAGCTGGGCTACGCGTACCTGTCGAGCATGACGTTGCCCGAGGTGGCCCAGCCGCACCTGGAGAAGCTGTCCGCGACGGTCCACGAGTCGAGCTCGGTCTCGGTCCTCGAAGGAACGGACATCGTCTACGTCGCGCGGGTGGCGATCTCCCGGATCATGACGGTCAGCATCAACGTGGGCACCCGCTTCCCGGCGTACGCGACCTCGATGGGCCACGTCCTGCTGGCCGGCCTCAGCAAGGCGGAGCTGGAGGCGTACTTCCTGGTGGCGAGCCTGGACCGCCTCACCGACCACACGGTGACGGCCCCGGACCCCCTGCGCGCGGAACTGGCGGCGGTGGCCGACCAGGGCTGGGCAATGGTCGACCAGGAACTGGAGGAGGGCCTCCGCTCGGTGGCGGCCCCGATCCACGACCGCAAGGGCCGCACAGTGGCGGCGGTCAACCTGTCCACGCACGCCAGCCGCACGACGGCGGAGTCGGTCCGCGAGAACCTGGTCCCCCCACTCCTGGAGACGGCCCGCGCGATCGAAGCGGACCTGGCGATCGGAGCCCCGGGCCGAGCCCATGGCTGACCCCCCACCGCGGGCCACCCGGGTCGCCGGCCTCCTCCTGGCCGCAGGAGCCGGCCGCCGTTTCGGCGGCCCGAAGGCCCTGGTCGAACTGGACGGCGAACCCCTGGTCCACCGAGCCCTCCAAACCCTGACGGCGGCAGGCTGCACCCCGATCCGCGTAGTCGTGGGCGCAGCAGCCAACGAAGTCCGCGCCCTGCTACCCGACCCGTTGTCGGCGGTGTTCGCGGAGGGCTGGCAGACGGGCATGGGAGCCTCCCTCCGAGCAGGCTTGGCCGCACTGGCCGAAACCCCCGACGCTCCGGTGGCGGCCTTGGTCCACCTGGTCGACCTGCCGTGGGTAGGCCCGGAGATCCTCACGAGGATCGCCGCGGAGGCAACCCCGGAAGCGGTGGCCCGCGCGTCGTACAACGGAGTCCCCGGCCACCCAGTCCTCCTCGGTCGCGACTGGTGGCCGGAGATCGCAGCCACCGCCCAAGGCGACCGAGGCGCCCGAGACTGGCTCGCGACCCGCAAGGACCTGAAGCTGATCGAGTGCGCCGACCTGGGCAGCGGCCGCGACGTCGACCGCCCCACCGACTTGCCGAACCCGCCGCCCCGCTGACCACCCGCTCCAGCGCAAGCCGCTTCCGGCACTTCGCCGCTCCGCCCGCACTGCTCCCCGCCACCCCAAAGGTCGCGACCTTCCCGCCCAGCCCCTCCCACGCCGTCCCGGCCCGCGGACCCCACCCGACGAGTCGACACCGCCCCACGCGAGCCACCTCGGCCCGGACCATCGGCCGCCCCGGTACTGCAGCCGCCCGCCCTCCGGCAGGCCGTTCGCCTCCGCAGGCCGGCCTCGGGTCGCCCCGGTTCTGCCGCCATCCCGGCCAGCAAGTCGCGCCCGATATGCGAGTTGCCCCCGCACCGCCCATCGGCCAGTGCGTCGCAGCGCGGCACGCCAGTTGCGCCTGGGCACTCGGCGGTGCCTCGGCCAGCAAGTCGCCGCCCGGCATGGGAGCGGCCGGCACGCCAGTTGCGCCCGGGCACCCGGCTGTGCCCCGGCCAGCAAGTCGCCACCCGGCGTGCAAGCTGCCCCCGGCCGCGCCTGGCCGCCGCCTCCTGGCCAGCGCGTCGCAGCGCGGCAGGCCGGGTGTGCCCGGCCACCCGGCATCCCGCGGCCAGCAAGCCGCCGCCCCGCCGCGCGGCACGCCAGTTGCGCCGCGCACCCGGCCGCGCCCCGCCGCGCCTCGCCGGGCACCAGGCCGCGTTCGGCAGGCGCCCCCGCCGCGCCTCGCCGGGCACCAGGCCGCGTTCGGCAGGCGCCCCGCCGGACACCCGGCCGTACCCGGCCGAGCCCCGCCGGACACCCCGGCCGCACCCCGGCCGTGCCCCGCCGGACACCCCGGCCGTGCCCCGCCGGACACCCCGGCCGTGCCCCGCCGGGCACCCGGCCGGGCTCCGGCAGGCGCCCCACCGCGCCCCGCCGGGCCCCCGGCCGAGCCCCGGCGGGCACGCGGGCCGTGGGTCATCCGTCCGGGCCTCCTGCTCCGCACACACCGCACCCTCCCCACCCGCCGCCTACGATCGGGGCGTGACCGACTTGCTCGCCTCGCCCGAAGAACTCGCCGTTGCTCTCGACGGGACCGGTTACCTCGCCGATGACGGGCTGGCCACCGCCGGGTTCCTCGCGCTCAAGATGGGGCGCCCGCTCTTCTGCGAAGGCGAACCCGGTACCGGCAAGACCTCGCTCGCCCTCGCCCTCGCCGCCGCGCTCGAGCGTCCTCTCGTGCGGCTCCAGTGCCACGAGGGCATCGACGCCGCCCAGGCGCTCTACGAGTGGGACTTCCCCCGCCAGCTCCTGCACCTCCGGGCGCTCGAAGCCGTCGGCACGCTCGATGTCGAGGCCGCCGAACGGTCGCTCTACACCGAACGGTTCCTCCTCGCCCGGCCCCTCCTGCAGGCTCTCAAAGCTCCCTGCGTCCTGCTCGTCGACGAGATCGACCGCGCCGACGACGAGTTCGAAGCCTTCCTCCTGCAGCTGCTCGACGAGAACGCCGTCACCATCCCCGAGTACGGGGAGGTCCGCGCCGCGCAGCCGCCGCTCGTCGTGCTCACCTCCAACCGGACGCGGGAGGTGCACGACGCTCTCAAACGGCGGTGCCTCTACCACTGGCTGGAACACCCCGACCTGGTTCGGGAGGTCATGATCCTGCGCCGTAGAATCCCTCGAATAGGTGAAGTTTTAGCTCGGCAGGTCGCTGAAGCGGTGCATCGGCTCCGTGAAATGGACCTGCTGAAGCCACCGGGAGTAGCTGAGTCACTCGATTGGGCGAGAGCCCTGATGACTCTTGAGCGCGACGAGCTGGACGCGGCCACCGCGGCGCGGACGCTCGGGGCCGTCCTGAAGTACAGCGAAGACCTCGACCGGGTACGGGCGAAACTCGACGCCCTGTTCGCCTGACCCGAGGGCCGAGACGGGGGAGAACCTGCGGATGAGCGTGGCGGAAACGACCGAGACGAGACCGGCCGCGGAGCCGGCGCCGGATCGGCCCGAGGCAGCCGGGGCGAGGACCGGCACCTGGCGGGGCAAGCTCGCCGCCGTGGCCGCGATCCTCGGCGGCACCGCGCTGATCGCCGTGCACGCGTCCTTCTACGGGCACTGGCTGATCGACGACGCCGCCATCACGTTCGCCTACTCGCGCAACGTCGCCGACGGCTTCGGGCCCGTCCTGCAGCCCGGCGCCTCGCCGGTCGAGGGGTACTCCAACCCCACCTGGATGGTGCTGCTCGCGCTCGGCAAGCTCGTCGGCCTGTTCGACCACGGGACGCTGTTCGGGGTCAACGACCAGATCCTCTTCCCGAAGGCGCTCGCGCTGGCGTGCTGCCTGGGCGTCCTCGTCCTGTTCTACTTCGGCGCCAAGACGCTCACCCGCCGCCCGGCGCTGGTCACCTTCCTCACCGGGGCCGTGCTCGCCGCGATCCCGTCGTTCGTGATCTGGTGCTTCTCCGGGCTCGAGAACTCCTTCTACGCCCTGACCGTCGCCGCGCTCGCGGTGGTGATCCTGCGCGCGGTCCAAGGCGGACGGCTGCTCGGCACGCAGGTCGCCGTCGGCACCGGGCTGATCGCCGTGCTCGCCGCGCTGACCCGGCCCGACGGCATCATCTACGCCGGTGCGTACCCGATCGTCGTCCTGCTGTTCCTCAAGCGGGAGCTGCTCGGCCGCAGTGTCCGCGCGGTCGTCCTGTCGGTCGCCGGCTTCGCTGTCCCGTACGGCGCTTACGTCGTCTTCCGCTGGTTCGAGTTCGGCCGGCTGGTGCCCAACACCGCCGTCGCGAAGGGGCAGGAGCCGCCGAACCTCGACGACCTCGCGCGGCCCGGGGAGATCGTCTCCTACGTCGGCTGGCTGGTCGTCGCGATCGCCGTCGCGTGCCTGGTGATGCTGATGATCCGGCCGTCGAAGCTGCGCACCGGCCTGATCGCGCTGCTGGTGCCCTTCGGGCTGACCGTCGTCGCCTACATCGTCCTCGAGTACGACTGGATGGGGCAGCTGCGCTTCGCCACCCCGGTCTGGACGCTCGGCGCGTTCGGCGCCGCGGTCGTGGTCGTCGAGGCCCTGTCCGCGGCCCGGCTGCGCGGCCGGATCGTGCTCGCCTGCCTGCTGGTCGTGGCCGCGGTCAGCTCGGTGAGCGGGTTCTACACCCAGGGCACGACCTACCGCGCCAACGTCAAGACCGCGTTCTGCATCGTCGCCGAGCGCGACGCGCAGGCCGTCAACGGCTTCGCGGACATCCTCAAGCTGCCGGACACCGCGCAGGTCGGGCTGATCGACCTCGGCGGGACGTCGCTGGGCAGCCGCATCCGGGTGCTCGACCTGGCCGGCCTCGGCGACAAGCCGATCGCCGACTACCTGCACCGCGCCGACATGCAGGGCCTGCGCGACTACGTCTTCACGAAGGCCAAGCCGGAGCTGATCACGTTCATCGGCTCGTGGATCACCACGCTGCAGTTCGACCGGGACCCGCGGTTCGAGCAGGACTACGTGACGATCTTCGTCAACCAGCCGATCGGGAACATGACCGTCGATTCGCGCAACTGGGTCAGCTACCACGTCCGGCGCGACCTGGTCGACCCGGCGAAGCTCGCCGAACTCCAGGCGTACGCGCAGAAGACGCTGCCGCCGATCCTGGAGCTGAACAAGACGGCCGGCCTGCGCGGCTGCGCGAACATCCAGCCCGGCATGAAGGTTTCCTGACGCACGAACCCGAAACGCCCGCCCGGTCCACAATGGACCGGGCGGGCGTTTTAATTGCGTTGCCGGGCTCGCGCGCCTCCGGCATCCTTTTCTCACACAGCCGGAACCGCCACCGAGAGGAGGAGATCGTGACCCGACAACGGAACCGCCGCGACTCGGTCTCCCACGCCGTTCGCTGAATTCTTTCCGAAAAGCTCTTCGCGCCCACCCGCCGCTACCGGGTCGGCCGCGGCGAAGAGCGCGGTCCGCGTGCCCACCCGGGGAGGGGCGGGTGCGCGGGCCGCCTCGTCCCGGTAGCTCAGCAGGACAGAGCGCGGCGCTACGAACGCCGAGGTCCGAGGTTCGACTCCTCGCCGGGACGCCAGAGAAGCGCACAATGGGGACATGACCACCGCCGCCGATCCCGTCGCCGGGTACGCCGGGTTCGCCGCCGCGTTGCGCGAAGCCGGGGTGGCCTGCGACGCCCACCGCGTGCAGGCCTACCTGGCCGCCGTCGCCGAGATCGACGTCGCCGAGCCCACGCAGCTGTACTGGGCCGGCCGGCTGACGCTGTGCTCGAGCCCCGACGACCTCCCGAGTTACGAAGAAGCCTTCAGTCAGTGGTTTTCCATCGAGACGCCGACCCCGCAGCGCACGAAGACCGCCGCGCCGAAGCAGGCCCGGATCGCGCCGCTCGTCGACGCCGAGGGCGGGGACGCCGAGGGCGGCGATGGCCAGGACCAGCTGAAAGTCGCCGCGAGCGCCCAGGAAGTGCTGCGCCACCGCGACCTCGCCGCGCTGACCACGGCCGAACGCGAACACCTGCGTGAGCTGCTGGCCACCCTCAAACCGGTGCCCCCGAAACGGCCGGCCGCCCGGCGGACGTCGTCGCGGCGCGGCCGGCTCGACCCGTCGCGCACGCTGCGCGCCATGCTCGCGAGCGGTGGCGAGCCGCTCAAGCTCGTGCACGCCCGCCGCGGCACGCGCCCGCGCCGGGTGGTGCTGCTCATCGACGTTTCCGGTTCGATGAGCCCGTACGCCGACGCGCTGCTGCGGTTCGCCCACGTCCTGACGCGGTCCGCGCCCCAGGCGGTCGAGGTCTTCACCCTCGGCACGCGCCTCACGCGGGTGTCGCGCCAGCTGCGCCAGCGGGACCCGGAACGCGCCATGCTCGCGGCCGGTTCCGCGGTGCCCGATTTCGCCGGTGGCACCCGGCTCGGCGAGACGCTGCAGGCGTTCCTCGACCGCTGGGGCCGCCGCGGGGTGGCCCGCCGCGCGGTGGTCACGGTGTTCTCCGACGGCTGGGAGCGCGGCGACACCGGCCTGCTCGGCGAGCAGCTCGCCCACCTGCGCCGGCTCGCGCACGCCGTATTCTGGGTGAATCCCCACGCCGGAAGGGCGGGGTACGCTCCGGTCCAGTCGGGCATCGTCGCGGCGCTGCCCCACATCGACCGGCTGCTGGCCGGGCACACCCTGGCCACCTTGGAACAACTGCTCCGGGAGATTGCCGATGCGTGACGTACTGGACGACGTGTTCCGCCGCTGGACCGACGGCGAGACCGTCGGACTCGGCACCGTGGTCGCCACCTTCTCGTCGGCGCCGCGCGCGCCCGGCGCCGCGATGGTCGTCGCCCCCGACGGCACCGTCGCCGGCAGCGTGTCCGGCGGCTGCGTCGAAGGCGCGGTCTACGAGCTCGCGCAGGAGGTCGTCGCCGAGCGCAAGCCGGTGCTGCAGCGCTACGGCGTCACCGACGACGACGCGTTCGCGGTGGGCCTGACCTGCGGCGGGATCATCGACATCTACGTCGAGCACGTCGACCGCGCGTCGATGCCGGAGCTCGGCGACGTCGTCGCGTCGGTGCGCGGCGGCGAGCCCGTCGCCGTGGTGACGGTGATCGAGCACGAGCGTGAGGGCCTGGTCGGCGAGCACATGATCGTCTGGCCGGACCGCACCGCGGGCTCGCTCGGGTCGTCGCGGATGGACGACGCGGTGGCCGACGACGCGCGCGGCCTGCTGGCCAGCGGCCGCACCGGCACCCTGCACTACGGCCCGGACGGGCAGCGCCGCGGCGAGGGCATGGCGGTGTTCGTCAACTCGTTCGAGCCGCCGCCCCGGCTGCTGGTCTTCGGCGCGATCGACTTCGCCGCCGCGATGGCCCGCATGGGGGGCTACCTCGGCTACCAGGTCACGGTGTGCGACGCGCGGCCGGTGTTCGCCACCAGCAGCCGCTTCCCGGACGCGCACGAGGTCGTCGTCGACTGGCCGCACCGCTACCTGAAGGCGGAGGCGGACGCGGGGCGGATCGACCAGCGCACGGCGATCGCGGTGCTGACCCACGACCCGAAGTTCGACGTGCCGCTGCTGGAGATCGCGCTGCGCCTGGAGGTCGGTTACGTCGGCGCGATGGGCTCCCGCAAGACCCACGATGACCGGTTCGCCCGCTTGCGCGAAGCCGGGATCACCGAGGGGGAGCTGGAACGGCTGTCCTCGCCGATCGGTCTCGACCTCGGTGCCCGGACACCGGAAGAAACCGCCGTCTCGATCGCCGCGGAGATCATCGCGCTTCGGTGGGGTGGCGGCGGCAAGCGGCTCGCCGAGCTGACCGGACGCATTCACGGCTGACGAAGGCCCCCGGGCGGCACTGCTCCGGGTGGCTTACAAAAGTTCACCCATCCGGACTTCCGCACGTGCGGAGTTGTGCAGTGCTTTCCCGTGCATCTGCGGAACAAGTAGTTGAACGTGTGACATCAGGGCTTGTCCGCGCCAAGGTCGCGTAGCACGCTCGGGAGTCTGTGAGCCCGATCACCTCGGGCAGGCCGTTCCCGAACCGGCTTTTGGAGGCCTGATGCGCATCACCGTCACCGTCGACGGGACGAAGTACACCGACGAAGTCGAGCCCCGCACCCTGCTCGTGCACCACCTGCGCGAAAAGCTTGGCAAGGTCGGGACCGTCGTCGGCTGCGACACCAGCAACTGCGGCGCGTGCACCGTCCACCTGGACGGTCACAGCGTGAAGTCCTGCTCCGTGCTGGCCGTGCAGGCCGACGGCTGCGAGGTCACCACCATCGAAGGCCTCGCCCGGGACGGGCAGCTGCACCCGGTGCAGAAAGCCTTCCACGACAACCACGCCCTGCAGTGCGGGTTCTGCACGCCCGGGATGATCATGCAGTCGATCGACCTGCTGGCCGACAACCCGGATCCGGACGAACAGGCCGTCCGGGAAGGACTCGAAGGCAACCTCTGCCGCTGCACCGGCTACCAGAACATCGTCCGCGCGGTCCGCGACGCCGCGCAGAACATGAGTCCCGGCGCCGGCCCCGAAGCGGAACGGATCTCCGAGAACAAGCACGTCGGCGTGGGTGGTGACTGATGACCGCCACGATCGAACCGGAGGTCGGGAAGTCCCGCCGCCGCAAGGAAGACGAACGGCTGATCACCGGCCGCACCCGCTGGACCGACAACCTCGCGCTGCCCGGGATGCTGCACATGGCGGTCCTGCGCAGCCCGTTCGCGCACGCCAAGATCGTCTCGATCGACACGTCGGCGGCGAAGGGTGCCGCCGGGGTGGTCGCCGTGTTCACCGCGAAGGACCTCGACCCGGACAGCTCGATCGGCATGCCCTGCGCGTGGCCGATCACGCCGGACATGAAGGCGCCGCGCCGCCCGGTGCTCGCCGCCGACCAGGTCAACTTCGCCGGTGAGGGCGTCGCGGTCGTCGTCGCGCGGACGTCGGCCGAAGCGCACGACGCGCTCGAGGAGATCGACGTCGAGTACGACGAGCTCCCGGTCATCCTCGACATGGAAGCCGCGATCGCCGACGGCGCCCCGCTCGTCCACGAAGACCAGGGCAGCAACACCAGCGCCGTCTGGAAGTTCGACTCGGCCGAAGCCGGCACCGGCGGCAACGTCGAAGAGGCCATCAGCTCGGCGGAGGTCGTCGTCAAGCGCCGCTTCCGCCAGCAGCGCCTGGTCCCCGCGTTCATGGAGCCGCGCGCCTGCGTCGTGGACCCGACGGGCACGCAGCTCACCATGTGGTCGGCCACCCAGGTGCCGCACATCCTGCGCGTGATGTCGGCGCTGACGCTCGGCATCCCCGAGCACAAGCTGCGCGTGATCGCCCCGGACGTCGGCGGCGGCTTCGGCGGCAAGATCGGCGTCCTGCCCGAAGAGATGATGTCGCTGCTGGTCGCGCAGAAGCTCGGCAAGCCGGTCAAGTGGAACGAGACGCGCTCGGAGACGATGCTCGCCGCGCACCACGGCCGCGACCAGATCCAGGACATCACCATCTCGGCCACCCGGGACGGACAGGTGACCGGCCTCAAGGTCGAGCTGCTCGCCAACCTCGGCGCGTACAACGGCCTGGTCGGCACCGGCGTGCCGATCCTCGGCGCGTTCATGTTCAACGCGATCTACAAGTTCCCGGCCTACCACTTCGCGTGCACCAACGTGTACACGACGACGACGCTGACCGACGCCTACCGCGGGGCCGGCCGGCCGGAAGCGACGTTCGCGATCGAGCGGATCATGGACGAGCTCGCCGTCGAGCTCGGCGTGGACCCTCTGGAGCTGCGCGAGAAGAACTGGATCAAGCACGAGGAGTTCCCGTTCACCACGGTGTGCGGGCTGACCTACGACTCGGGCAACTACGAAGCCGCGACGGCGAAGGCCAAGCAGCTCTTCGACTACGACGGCCTGCGCGCCGAGCAGGAGAAGCGCCGCGCGTCCGGCGACAAGGTCCAGCTCGGCATCGGCATCTCGACGTTCACCGAGATGTGCGGGCTCGCGCCGTCGCGGGTGCTCGGCTCGCTCGACTACGGCGCCGGCGGCTGGGAACACGCGGCGATCCGGATGCTCCCCACCGGCAAGGTCGAGGTCATCACCGGCGCGTCCGCGCACGGCCAGGGCCACGAAACGGCGTGGAGCCAGATCGTCGCCGACCAGCTCGGCGTCGCGTTCGAGGACGTCGAGATCATCCACGGCGACACCCAGTCCTCCCACAAGGGCATGGACACCTACGGGTCGCGCTCGCTGGTCGTCGGCGGGATCGCCGTCGTCAAGGCGGCGGAGAAGGTGGTCGCGAAGGCCAAGCCGATCGCGGCGCACCTGCTCGAATGCGCCGAGGACGACCTGGAGTTCGCGAACGGCAAGTTCACCGTGAAGGGCACCGACACCTCGACCGGCATCGCCGACATCGCGCTCGCGGTGTTCGCGGCGCACAACCTGCCCGACGGGGTCGAGCCGTCGCTCGACTCGGACGCCACGTTCGACCCGGAGAACTTCTCCTACCCGCACGGGACGCACCTGTGCGCGGCCGAGGTGGACACCGAGACGGGCCGGATCAAGCTGCGGTCCTACGTCTGCGTCGACGACGTCGGCGTCGCGGTGAACCCGCTGATCGTCGAGGGCCAGGTGCACGGCGGGCTCGCGCAGGGCATCGCGCAGGCGCTGTTCGAAGGCACCGAGCACGACGAGAGCGGCACGCTCACCACCGGCACGTTCGCCGACTACCTGCTGCCCTCGGCGGCCGACCTGCCGTCGTTCACCACCGACCGCACGGAAACGCCGTCGACGACCAACCCGCTGGGCGCCAAGGGCGTCGGCGAGGCGGGCACCATCGCCTCGACCCCGGCGGTGGTCAACGCGGTGATCGACGCCGTGCGCCACTTCGGGGTGAACGACATCGAGATGCCGTTGACGCCGATGCGGGTCTGGCACGCGATGCAGCACGGCACCACCGACGCGGGCGGCCCCGGCCGCGGCGAAGCCGGTGGCGGACTCGGTTCGATCGACGCCTCCGGAGGTGCGCAGTGATCCCGGCTCCCTTCGAGTACGTCCGACCGTCCACAGTGGACGAAGCGGTGCAGGCGCTGGCGTCGGCGGGCGAGGACGCCAAGGTGCTGGCGGGCGGGCAGAGCCTGCTCCCGGTGCTGCGGATGCGGCTCGCCGCGCCGACGACGCTGATCGACCTCGGGCGCGTCCCGGAGCTGCGCGGCGTGCGCGAGGACGGCGACGCGCTGGTGATCGGCGCGATGACCACGCACTACGACGTCCAGCACGACCCGCTGGTCGCCGAGCACGCGGCGCTGCTCAAAGCGGCGACCGACACGGTCGCCGACCCGCAGATCCGCCACCGCGGCACGCTCGGCGGCGCGATCGCCCACGCCGACCCGGCGGGCGACCTGCTGGCGCCGGTGCTCGCGCTGGAAGCGTCGCTGGTGGTGGCCGGGCCCTCGGGGCGCCGGACGGTGCCGGCCGCGGAGTTCTTCCAGGACCTGTTCACCACGGCGCTGGCCCCGGACGAGCTGCTCGTCGAGGTCCGCGTGCCCAAGCACACCGGGTGGCGGGCGCACTACGAGAAGTTCAACCGGGTCGCCCAGGCGTGGTCGATGGTCGCGGTCGCGGTCACCGTCCGCACCGAGGCGGGCATCATCGAGGAAGCCAGGGTCGCGCTGACGAACATGGGCTCCACACCGGTACGCGCTTCGGGCGTCGAAGCGGCGCTGGTCGGCGTCCAGGCCGCGGCGGATTCGATCCGCGCGGCGGCGTCGCACGCGGCCGAGGGCACGAATCCGCCGGTCGACGGCAACGCCGACGTCGAATACCGCCGCCACCTGGCGAAGGTGCTGACGGGCCGGGCCATCGCGGCGGCGGCCGGGGCCTGAGGACCGGATCGTCCACCCTGGCCGCGGCCCCGGCGGCGGCTAGGGTGGGCACCGGACACCCCAGGTCTGGCAGAGAGGAGGTCGGCCGTGCGGCTCGACCACGAATTCACCGTCCCGGCCCCGATCGGCGAGGTCTGGCAGGCGGTCGTCGACCCCGAGCGCGTCGCCCCGTGCATGCCGGGCGCCACGCTGACCAAGGTCGAAGGGGACGCCTTCAGCGGGACGGTGAAGGTCAAGCTCGGGCCGATTTCGCTGCTCTACAAGGGGAAGGGCGAGTTCCTCGAGAAGGACGAGACCGCGCACAAGGTCACGATCAAGGCCTCGGGCAAGGACTCGCGGGGGGCCGGCACGGCGTCCGCGACGGTCACCCTGACGTTGACGGAGAGCGACGGCGGCACCCACGGTTCGGTGGCGACCGACCTGGCGATCACCGGCAAGCCGGCCCAGTTCGGGCGGGGCCTGATCAGCGAGGTGGGCGGCAAGATCCTGGACACGTTCGCGGGGTGCCTGTCGGGGAAGCTCGCTCCGGAGCCGGCTGCCGCTCCTGCCGCCGCTCCGGCGCCTGAGCCCGCTGTCGCGGCGGCGCCCGAGCCCGCGGTGAAGCCCGCGCCGACGACGGCGGAGATCAATACCGAACCCCGGCCTTCGGCACCGCAGCCGGACCGCCCGCCGCTGCGCAGCGTCCCGGCGGCCCCGGAGACCGAAGCGATCGACCTGCTCGACTACGCGGGGCAGTCGGTCTTGAAGCGGCTGGCGCCGGTGCTGCTCGGCATCGCCGCGGTGGCCGGCGTGATCGCGATCATCCGCGCGCTGCGCAAGTAAGCGTGGGTTGAGGGTCGCGGTCCGGAGGTAGCCGGCGAGCCTGTGCTCGTGGGCCCGGCGACTGCGATCTACCCTGCGCAGATCTTCCGGCCGGCCGCCCGCGGCGATTTCCGCTCGGCCTCGCCGGCGTGATCGCGGTCGTCCGCGCTCTGCACAACATAAGCGTGAGCTGAAGTTCGCGGTCCGGAGGTGGCTGGCGGGCCGCAGCACTTCGCCGGTGCTCATGGGCCCGGCCGCGGCCGCCCGGTTCGATTCCGCTCGGCATCGCCGCGGTCGCGATCCTCCGCGCCCTGCGCAGGGTAAGCGCGCGCCGAAGGGTCGCGATCTACCCTGCGCAGATCTTCCGGCCGGCCGCCCGGTTCAATTCCGCCGGACCGGCGACGTGGCTCGCTCGAACGGCTACGCTGGGCGACCTGGTCGGCCGAACTTCGCGCAAGGGGTACGTCACGATGCCGGTTCGTCACATCGGCGGCTTCGGCTCTTGAGAGCCCAGGCCGCCGTGCGCCGGGAAGCGCTTTCCGACTGGCCGGGGTGGCCCGCGCGGTGGGAGATGTGGACCGCCGCGAAAACGCGGTGGATCGTCTACGCCCTCAGCTGCGAGCTGCTCGCCGTCGGCGCGACCGCCGTCGCGCTGGGTACCGGGTTCGGGGAGCCGGTGCGGCCGGTCTGGTTCGCGGTGCTCGTCGCGCTCGGGGTGGCGCAGGCCGAAATGTCGCGCCGCATCGAACGGCTGCGGCGGTGGATGAGCGGGCAGACGCACATCAACGTCACCTCGGTCTGGTACCTCGCCGGCGTCGTGCTGCTGCCGCCCGCCTGGGTCGCGCTGCTCGCCCTCGTGCTCTACGCCCACCTGTGGGCCCGGGTGTGGCGCCAGGTCCGGACGCGGCCCGCGCACCGCTTCGTCGCGAGCACCGCGTGGGCGATGCTCTCCTGCTTCGCGGCTTCGTCGGTGCTCGCCGTGCTGGGGTTGCACGGGACGCCGTTGCAGACCCCGCGCGGGTTGTTCGCGCTCTGCCTCGCCGCGGCGGTGTTCGAGCTGGTGAACATCGGACTCGTGGCGGCGGGCATCTACCTCTACACGAGCCAGCGCTCGGCGGCCGACCTCATCGGGACCTGGGAGGACAACGCCTTCGAGCTGGCGACCCTCTGCCTCGGCGGGCTGGCCGCCTTGGCGCTGGTCGAGCAGCCCGTCCTGGTCGTGTTCGTGGTCGCGCCGTTGCTGCTGCTGCACCGGTACCTGCTGCTGAAGCAGCAGCTGCAGGTCGCCGCCGTCACCGACGAGAAGACCGGGCTGCTCAACACCGCCGGCTGGCACGACTCCGCCGTCCGGGAGCACGCCCGCGCGCTGCGCCGTGGCACCGGCAGCCGCTTCGCCGTGCTGATGATCGACCTCGACCACTTCAAGAAGATCAACGACACCTACGGCCACCTCACCGGCGACGACGTGCTGGCGGCCGTGGCGGTGGCGATCTCCGGCTCGGTGCGCCAAGGCGACACGGTCGGCCGGTTCGGCGGCGAGGAGTTCGTGGTGCTGCTGCCGGGCATCGGCCACGGCGACGTGCTCGCCATCGCCGAACGCGTGCGGGTGGCGGTCGGCGAGCTCAACGTGGTCATCTCGACCGGCGGCGGGACGGTCCGGGTGAGCGGGCTGTCGGTGTCGATCGGGGTGGCGTGCCACCCCGGCAGCGGCCATGCGCTCGACGACGTGCTCCGCGCCGCCGACGCGGCGCTGTACCGGGCGAAGGAAGCCGGCCGCAACCGCGTCGCCGTGTGACGAACGGCGCGAAATAGCCGCCCGCGCAGGCCGTTGAACCCGGTATGAGCGGCGCGGATCACGAGACGGACGTGGTGGTGATCGGGGCCGGCCAGGCGGGCCTGTCCGCGGCGTACCACCTGCGGCGCGCCGGCTTCGCCAACCGGACCGGCTTCGTCGTGCTGGACCACGGGAAGCGCGCCGGGGGAGCGTGGCAGTACCGGTGGCCGTCGCTGGTGCTCGGCAAGGTGCACGGCATCCACGACCTGCCCGGCATGGCCTTCGGCTCCCCGGACGTGACGCGCCCCGCCTCCGAAGTCGTTTCCGAGTACTTCGCGCGCTTCGAAAGCGTGTACGACCTCCCGGTGCAGCGCCCGGTCGACGTCCGGTCGGTGACGCGGGCGGGCGACCGGCTGGTGGTTTCGAGCCCGGCGGAGTCCTGGGCGGCGCGGGCCGTGATCAGCGCGACCGGCACCTGGGACCGGCCGTTCTGGCCGCACTACCCGGGTCAGGAGACGTTCGCCGGCCGCCAGGTGCACACCGCGGACTACGCCGGGCCCGAGGACTTCCGCGGCGAGCGGGTGGTCGTCGTCGGCGGCGGCGCGTCGGCCGTGCAGCTGCTGATGGAGTTCGCCCCGCTCGCCCGCGCGACGGCGTGGGTGACGCGGCGCCCGCCGGTCTGGCGGGACGAGCCGTTCAGCGAGAACTGGGGACGCAACGCCGTCGCGAAGGTCGACGAGCGCGTGCGGGCCGGGCTGCCGCCGGAGAGCGTGGTGAGCGTGACCGACCTGGCCGTGACGCCGGAGGTGCGGGCCGCGCGGGCGGCCGGGATCCTGGAGCGCCGCCCGATGTTCGCCCGGATCGTGCCCTCGGGCGTCGAGTGGGCGGACGGCACGCGCTTCGACGCCGACGTGATCCTGTGGGCCACCGGCTTCCGCGCGGCGATCGACCACCTCGCCCCGCTGCACATCCGCGAGCCGGGCGGCGGAATCCGCGTGGACGGCACGCGGGTGGCGCTCGAGCCGCGGCTGCACCTGGTGGGGTACGGGCCGTCGGCGAGCACTGTGGGGGCGAACCGCGCGGGGCGGGCCGCGGTGAGCGAGATCCGGAAGCTCCTGACCACGGCCTGACCGCCCACTTACGGGCGATTTGTGGCGTTTCGCCCCGAACCGCACCGATGCCGTGAAACGATCATGGGGTGAAGAAGACACTGGGGCGTCTGGGCGCCGTCACCGCAATCACCGGTTCACTGCTCGGCCTCGCGGCGGGCACCGCTTCCGCGGGGAACCCGCAGTACATCCGCAGTTACCAGTGGCAGGCCGACTGCGAGCGCGCCGCGGACGAAATCCGCAGCGGGGCCGACCTCGCCGCGTACTGCCGGTGGGACCAGGGGCACACCGAGTGGGACCTGTACGTCCTCTCGCTCTGATCCCGCGAAGAAAAGGTGCCGTTCCCCGGCCGCAACCGGGGAGCGGCACCTTTTTTCGTGGCCGTCCCACGTCGCGAAGCAGTATCCCGGTCAGCGAAACAGGACAAGACAAGACTTGTCAGGCCAAGCTACTCGCCGTTAAAGTCCGCTTAGTTAGGAAACTTTCTTAACTGTTTTACCCGACGCCGCAGCCCCGTCAAGCCACCGCCAAGGCCCTTAAGGAGTGCGACGTGCCGTCCACCCGGTTACGACCCCTCGCCCGACTCGCCCCGGTGCTCGCCGCCGTGGTCCTGCTGCCCTCCGCCATCGCCGCGGCCGCCACCACCCAGGCCGCCGATGTGCTGCTCTCGCAGGGCAAGCCCGTCGCCACCTCGACCGTCGAAAGCTCGTCCTACGCCGGGACCAAGGCCGTCGACGGCAGCACCACCACCCGCTGGGCCAGCGTCGAAGGAGCCGACCCGCAGTGGCTGCGGATCGACCTCGGCCAGTCCGCCGCCGTCCACCGCGTGGTGCTGAACTGGGAAGCCGCCTACGCCAAGAAGTACCGCATCGAGGTCTCCGACGACGGCACGACGTTCACCACCGCCGCCACCGTCGACAACGGGGACGGCAAGACCGACGACCTGACCGGGCTCACCGCCCACGGCCGGTTCGTGCGCTTCGTCGGCCTCACTCGCGCCACCAGCTACGGCTACTCCTTCTGGGAGATGCAGGTCTTCGGCAGCACCGACTCCTCCGGCGACACGCAGGCCCCGACCGTCCCGGCCGGGCTCACCGCCGGCACCGCGACCGCCACCGGCGTCCCGCTGAGCTGGAGCGCCGCCACCGACAACGTCGGCGTCGCCGGGTACGACGTGCTGCGCAACGGAACCGTCGTCGCCACCAGCGCGACGACGTCCTACACCGACACCGGGCTGACGCCGGACACCAGCTACACCTACGCGGTCCGCGCGCGCGACAACGCGGGCAACGTCTCGGCCGCGAGCACGCCCGTCACGGTGAAGACCGCGGCCGGCAGCCCGGGGTTCACCCTCGCCGCCGCCGGTGACATCGCCGAACGCTGCACCTCCAGCAGTTCCAGCTGCGCCCACGTCAAGACCGCGAAGCTCGTCGAGGCCATGAACCCCGCGGCCGTGATCACCATGGGGGACAACCAGTACGACGACGCGCACCTGTCGGACTTCAAGTCCTACTACGACAAGACCTGGGGCAAGTTCAAGAGCAAGACCCGCCCGATCCCCGGCAACCACGAGACCTACGACGACACGCCGTACAAGGGCTACGACGACTACTTCGGCGCCATCGCGAAGCCGAACGGCAAGCGGTACTACAGCTGGGAAATGGGCAACTGGCACTTCATCGCCCTGGACTCCAACGACTTCGCCACCCACGAGTTCGGCCCGGACGAGCAGATGGCGTGGCTGAAGCAGGATCTCGCGAACAACAAGAAGGGCTGCGTCGCCGCCTACTGGCACCACCCGCGGTGGAGCTCCGGTGACCACGGCGACAACCCCGACAGCATCGAGCTGTGGAACCTCATGGCGGCCAGCAAGGTCGACCTGGTCCTCAACGGCCACGACCACGACTACGAGCGGTTCGTCCCGCAGAACGCCGACGGCAAGGCGGACGGAGGCGGCCCGGTCGAGATCGTCGGCGGCTCCGGCGGGGCGAGCCTCTACGACCTGAGCTCGCCGCACGCCACGACCGCGAAGCTGCTCAAGACCTACGGCGTGCTCAAGCTGTCCATGACCGACACGAGCTTCCAGTCGCAGCTCATCGGCGTCGACGGCAAGGTCCTGGACAGCAGCCCGACCTACACCTGCCACTAGGAGGGACGCGCATGTACATCGCGGCGAGCCGGACCTCGGACCTGGCGGCCGGCACCGACCGGAAACCCGCGCTGAAGCGGGTGTCCGCCAACGTGGTGGCGCTCGGCATGGTCAGCCTGGTCACCGACGTCTCCTCGGAGATGGTGACCGCCGTCCTCCCGCTCTACCTGGTGCTCGGCCTCGGGCTGAACCCGCTGCAGTTCGGGCTGCTCGACGGGCTCTACGCGGGCGCCACCGCGGTCGTGCGGGTGCTCGGCGGGCACCTCGCCGACCGGTGGCGGCGGCTCAAGGCGGTCGCCGGGTTCGGGTACGGCTTGTCCGCGGTGTGCAAGCTCGGGCTGGTCGCGGCCGGCTCGTCGGTCGCGGCGATCGGCGTCGTCCTCGCCGCCGACCGGACCGGCAAGGGGCTGCGCACCGGCCCCCGCGACGCGCTGATCTCGCTGAGCAGCGAGCCGGCGACGCTCGGCCGATCGTTCGGGGTGCACCGGGCGATGGACACCGTCGGTGCGTTCCTCGGCCCGCTGGTGGCGATGGCCGTGCTCGCGCTGAGCCTCGGCAGCTACCCGAGCGTCTTCGTCACCAGCTTCTGCATCGCCGCCATCGCGGTGCTGCTGCTCGCCCTGTTCGTGCACGACCGGCCGGCCACGGCCGACCGCGCCGCCGTCTCCCTGCGCGCCGCGGTCGGCCTGCTGCGGCAGCAGGACTTCCGGCGCGTCGCGCTGTGGGCGGCGCTGCTGGGCCTGGTCACGGTCGGCGACTCGTTCGTCTACCTCGTCCTGCAGCGGCGCTGGGAGATCGCGGCGACGTGGTTCCCGCTGCTGCCGCTCGGCACCGCCGGCGTCTACCTGGTGCTGGCCGTGCCGCTCGGCAAGCTCGCCGACCGGGCCGGGCGCTGGCCCGTGTTCCTCGGCGGGCACGCCGCGCTGTGCCTGGCGCTGGTGCTGCTCTGCGGCCCGCAGGCCGGGATCTGGCTGGGGATCGTCGCGCTCGGCCTGCACGGCGTGTTCTACGCGGCCACCGACGGCGTCCTGATGGCCGCCGCCGGGCCGCTCATCCCGCGTGACCTCCGGGGCACCGGGATGGCCGTCGTGCAGACCGGGCAGGCCGTCGCCCGGATGGTCTCCTCCGTCCTCTTCGGACTGGCGTGGACGCTGTGGGACCTGCGGCCCGCGGTGCTCGTCGCCGCGGCCTGCCTGGCCGCGGTCGCCCTCGCCGCCGCGATCGCGAAGCCGGTGCACCCGTGAAGAAAATCGTCCTCGCTCTCGCCGGAACCGTGCTCCTGATCGCCGCGGCCGTCGTCTACACGGTCAGCTCGCGGCACGACACCGCCGAGGCCGGCCCGGCCGCGCAGCTCACCCTCGCACCCGGGCAGCTGTTCTACCGCGACGCGGCCACCGGCCGCGTCGGCGCCGTCCCGCTCGCCGGCACGGGCGCGAAACCGCAGCTCAGCGGCCTGAAGTGCGATCGGTTCGCGGTGGCGCAGCAGACGGCGGTGTGCCTGGCCGTCAAGCCGGGCACGCTCCCGGCGGTCACCGACGTCCTCGTCCTCGACGGCGGGCTCGGCGTCCGCCACACCGAAACCCTGCCCGGCACCCCGAGCCGCGCCCGGGTCTCGCCGGACGGCAAGCGCGTCTACTGGACGTTGTTCGTCACCGGCGATTCCTATGCGCAGACGGGGTTCTCCACCCGCGCCGGACTGTACGAAGTGGACACCGGACGGCTCGTCAAGACGATCGAAGAGCTGCCCGTCTTTCTCGACGACAAGCGCTACTTCGCGGCCGACGTCAACTACTGGGGCATCACGTTCGCCCCCGACGGCAACCGCTTCTACGCCACGCTCGGCAGCAAGGGCACGACCTACCTCGTCGAAGCCGACTACGGGCGCTATCGCGGGAAGGTGCTCCGGGAGAACGTCGAATGCCCGTCGCTGTCACCGGACGGCAAGCGGGTGGCGTTCAAGAAGAAGGTCGGCGAAGGGGGCTGGCGGCTCTCGGTGCTCGACCTCGCGAGCCTGCAGGAAACCGAGCTGGCGGAAACCCGCAGCGTCGACGACCAGGCGCTCTGGCAGGACGACCACACCATCCTTTACGGACTGGAGAACGCCGTCTGGGCGGTTCCGGCGGACGGCTCCGGCGCGCCGCGGCAGCTGGTCGGCGGCGCCGCGTCGCCCGCCGTCACGGGGTGACGTCCACCGCCGCGAACAGCGTCCGGACGCAGAGGTCGCGCAGCTCGGCCTGGGTGATCTTCGGCTGGTCGAGCCAGTCGAGGATGACGGTGGCGACGAACGCCAGCCAGCCGCGGACGGCCACCCGCGTCGTCTCGGTGACGGTGATCAGGGCGCCGAGCGCGGCCAGGATGCGCTCGGCGTTCGCGGCCATCCCGGCCTCGCGGATCCGCAGGACCTCGCGGTCGGCGCCCGCGGCGGCGCGGTGCACGATCCGGTAGCCGTCGGGGTGCGTGCGCGCGAACTCGAGGTACACGTCGAGCCCGGCCCGCAGCTGCTCCGCCACGGGCAGCGCCGGGTCGGGCTCGCTCATCTCCAGCAGCTGGTCGCGCTGGCTGCGGACGATCTCGGCGAAGAACTCCTTCTTCGTCGGGAAGTAGTGGTACAGCAGGCCGCGCGAGACCTGCGCGATCTCGGCGACCTCCTCGATCCACACCTCGTCGTACGGCCGCTTCGCGAACAGCCCGGCGCCGATGGCCAGCAGCTGCTCCCGCCGCTCCTGCGTGCTCAGCCTGGTCCGCATGCCCCCGAGCTTACTTGACACGGGTTCAGTAGCGGGGGGATCGTGAGTCTATTGGATCCGGGTTCAACAAGGAGCTGCCGTGGACACCAGCGGGATTCCGCACCGGCCGGGCCGCCTGCCGGTGATCGGCGACCTGATCGGGGCCAACCCGCGCACGCCGCTGCAGGACACCGTGCGCATCGGCAAGCGGCTCGGGCCGATCTTCACCCGCAAGGTGTTCGGCTTCGAGATCGTCCTCGTCGGCGGCGTAGACCTGGTCACAGAGCTGAACGACGAAGCGAAGTTCGGCAAGCACGTCGGCATGGGCGTGGAGAACCTGCGCGCGCTCGGCGGCGACGGCCTGTTCACCGCCCACACCCACGAGCCGAACTGGCGGCTGGCGCACGACATCCTGCAGCCGGCGTTCTCCGCCGAGGCGATGCGCCGCTACCACCCGATCATGCTCGACGTCGCCCGCGAGCTCGTGGCCGCCTGGGACGCGGCGAGCGGCCCGGTCGACGTCTCGGCCGACATGACCCGGCTGACCCTGGAGACCATCGGCCGCGCCGGCTTCGGCTACCGGTTCGGCTCGTTCGAGCGCGCCGAACGGCACCCGTTCGTGACGGCGATGATCCGCGCGCTGCGGTACGCGCAGCTGCAGAACGTCAAGCTGCCCTTCGTCCGGCGCGCGATCGCCGGGACGCCGGAGCAGAACCGCGCCGACATCGCGGTGATGACGGACCTGGTCGACGAGGTCATCGCCGGGCGCCGCGGCAGCGGCGAGGAGAGCCGCGACCTGCTCGGCCTGATGCTCACCGAAGGCCACCCGGTGACGGGGGAGCGCCTCGACCCGGTGAACATCCGCAACCAGGCGATCACGTTCGTCGTCGCCGGCCACGAAACGACGTCCGGCGCGCTGTCGTTCGCGCTGTACTACCTGACCCGCCACCCCGAACTGCTGGCGAAGGCCCGTGCCGAGGTCGACGCGGTGTGGGGTGAGCGCGAGCCGGGGTTCGCCGACGTCGCGAAGCTGCGGTACGTCCGCCGCGTGCTGGACGAGGCGATGCGCCTCTGGCCGACCGCGCCCGGCTACTCCCGCGAAGCACGCGAAGACGTCGTGCTCGGCGGGAAGTACCGGATGCGCAAGGGCGACTGGGTGATCGTCCCGCTCCCGCTGGTGCACCGCGACCCGGCGGCCTGGGGTGACGACCCGGAGGCGTTCGACCCGGACCGCTTCGAGCCCGCCGCGGTGAAGAAGCGCCCGGCGCAGGCGTACAAGCCGTTCGGCACGGGTGAGCGCGCCTGCATCGGCCGCCAGTTCGCCTTGCACGAGGCCGTTTTGGCGCTGGGCGTGGTGCTGCAGCGCTACGACTTCGACGTGGATCCGGCGTACGAGCTGAAGATCGTGGAGTCCCTCACGCTCAAGCCGAGCGGCTTCACCTTGCGGCCGCGGGTCCGGGCCGGCCTACGGACGCAGGTAGCGCAGCTGTCCTGACTTGCTCCGCTCGTACTCGTCCCGGCCCGCGAGGTGCTCGGGCACGCCGACCTCCCACCAGGCTCCGGCTTCGGTCCACGTCGACGGCTGCGTCTTCACCACGACGACCGCCGGCCGCCGTCCGGCCACCGACGCCTCCCGGGCCGACGCGTAAGCCGTCCGCAGCGAGTCCACTGTGGACGCCGTGAAGACCAGGCACCCCAGCGACTCCGCGTGCCGCGCGAAGTCCACCCGGGGTGGGGAAGCGTGCGAAGTCGTGCAGTCGGCGTAGAAGTTGTTGAACGGCTTCCCGCCCTGCCCCTCCTGGAGCCGCGCGATCACCGCGTAGCCGTCGTTGTCGCAGACGACCGCGACGAACGGGTGCCCCGCGAACGCCGCCGAGAACAGTTCCGAGTTCAGCATCAGGTACGAGCCGTCGCCCAGGAGCGTCGTCACCAGGCCGGGCCACGCGATCGCCGCACCCCACGCGCCGGACAGCTCGTACCCCATGCACGAGAACCCGTACTCGACGTCCATCGACACCGAACCGGACCCTCGCCAGCCGCCGATCAGCTCGCCCGGCAGCCCGCCGGACGCCGTCATGACGTAGTCGCCGCCGGCCGAGAGGTCGTTCACCACCCCGACGACCTGCGCGTAGGACGGGACTTCCGCCGCGGCCGACCGCAACGAATCGATGTGCGCGTCCCAGGAAGCGCGTTCCGCCGAAGCCCGTGACGTCCACGCCGGGTCCACCCGCCAGCTCTCCAGCTGGGCGGCGAGGTCCGTCAGGCCCGCGTCGGCGTCCCCGGTCACGGACAGGGCGCCGTGCTTGACGGCGTCGAAGCGGGCCGCGTTCAGCGACACCAGCCGGACGTCGGGGGAGAACACCGTCCACGACGCCGTCGTGAAGTCCTGCAGCCGCGTGCCGACGGCCAGGACCACGTCCGCCCCGGCCGCCAGGACGTTCGCCGACGACGAGCCCGTGACGCCCAGCGGCCCCGCGTGCAGGGGGTGCGCGTGCGGCACCAGCGTCCGGCCCGCCGTGGTCTCCACGACCGGGATCCCGTGCCGCTCGGCGAAGTCGAGGGCCCGGCGCGCCGCACCCGAGTACCGGACCCCGCCACCCAGCACCAGCAGCGGCCGCTGGGAAGCCCGCAGGACGCCTGCCGCCTCGGTGACCGAACGGCGGTCCGGGCGCGGGCGCAACGGCCGGTGGGTCACCGGGGCGAACAGCGCGTCCGGGAAGTCGTACGTCTCCGCCTGGACGTCCTGCGGCAGCGCCAGCACCACCGGCCCGCTGTCCGCCGGGTCCGTGAGCACCCGCGCGACCTGCGGCAACGTCGAGATCAGCTGCTCGGGCCTGCTGATCCGGTCGAAGTAGCGCGAGACCGCGCGGAAGGCGTCGTTCACCGTCGCGGTCGCGTCGCCGAACGGCTCGATCTGCTGCAGCACCGGGTCCGGCGCGCGGCTGGTGAACGTGTCGCCCGGCAGCAGCAGCACCGGCAGCCGGTTCGCGTGCGCGACCCCGGCCGCGGTGACCATGTTCAGCGCGCCCGGCCCGATCGACGACGTCGCGACGCCGACCTGCCGCCGGTGCGTGGCCTTCGCCAGCCCGACCGCGGCCAGCGCCATGCCCTGCTCGGTGTGCCCGCGCCAGACGGGCAGCTCGCCGCGGTGTTCTTCCAGGGCCGTCCCGAGGCCGAGGACGTTCCCGTGCCCGAAGATCGCGAAGACGCCGGGGAAGAGCGGGACTTCGCGCCCGTCCAGGGTTTCGGAGCGCTGCGCCAGGATCCAGCGGACCAGCGCCTGAGCCGTCGTCAGCTTCACTGAACACGTCCTTCGTGACTCGTGACGGGGCACCGCGGGTCGAGGTCCTGCGACGCCCACGTGCCGCGGACCCAGCTGTGCGCGGGGTCGTCGCAGAACGCCATGGACCGCTCTTCGGCCGGCCCGGCCAGGACGTTCAGGTAGTACATCGGGTAACCCGGCGCGGCCACGCACGGGCCGTGGTAGCCGCGCGGGATCAGGAACACGTCGTGGTCGCGCACGGCTACGTCTTCGTCCAGGTCGCCGTCGGCGGTGTACGTGCGGTGCAGGCCGAAGCCCTCACGGGACGGCGTCACGCCGTCGCGGCCGGCGATCCGGAAGTAGTAGATCTCCTCGTTGACGACCTCGCACTCGGTCGCCTCGTCGTGCTTGTGCGGCGGGTACGACGACCAGTTCCCGCCCGGGGTGATCAGCTCGCACGCGTTGAGCTTGTCGGCGTGGTCCCAGACCCCGGGCACCCCGAAGTTGGTCACCTGCCGCGTCGCCTGCCCGGCGCCACGGACCTCGACCGGGACGTCCTCGGCCGGGCCGTACTTCGCGGCGAGGCGGCGGGTGCAGCGCGCCATCGGGAGCGCGACCTCCAGACCGTCCGTTGTCGACAACTCGACTTCGGCGTCGCGGGGCACGTAGGCGAAGTCCGTCACGCGGGTGAAGACGGACTCGCGGCCGCGTAGCTCGAAGACCTGCCCGTCGACGCGGACCGTGGCGGAACCGGCCAGGGGCAGCACGAACGCCTCGAACTCGCCGGTGTGCAGGATCCGCGTCTCGCCCGGCGCCAGGGACAGCACCCGCAGCCCGGTGTAGGTCCAGCCCGCGCTGTCCGGGGTGAGCCGGACCGGGTCGGTGTCGTCGGACAGTGTCCCGAGTGGACGGTGGAGCTTGCTCACTTCGCGGCCTCCAGTACCTTCGCGGCGGCTTCGACGGCCGCACCGACGTCACCGTCGGGCGGGTAGAGCAGGGTGCGGCCGACGACCAGGCCGCGCACGACGTCGTGGCGCAGCGTCCGGCCCCACGAGGCCAGGTCGGCGGCCGGGTCGCCGGAGGGCACCCCGCCGAGCACGACCACCGGCAGCGTCGTCGCGCCGAGGACCTCGGCGGAGTCGGTCGAGGGCAGCTTGAGCCAGGTGTGCGCGGACGTCGCGCCGAGGCCGGAGGCCACCGTGACGGCCCGCGCCAGGGACACGGGATCCTTCTGCAGCACCAGTTTCCCGTCGTCCCGGCGGTAGGGGAGCGGCTCGATCATCGCCACCAGCCCGTACGCCGCCAGCTCGGTGACGGCGTCGGCGCACGCCTGCAGCGTCGGGATCGTGCCGGGGTCGGCGTCGACGAGCCGCAGCAGCATCTTGCCGCCGTCGAGCCCGCAGTCGACGAGCGTGCGGGCGTCGTAGCCGGTGAACCGGTCGTCGATCTCCCAGTCCGCGCCGGCCAGGCCGCCGCGGTTCATCGAACCGAACACGACCTTGTCGTGCAGCGCGCCGAGCAGGAGGAGCTCCTCGACGACGTCGGGAGTGCCGAGGATGCCGTCGACGGCCGGGTTGGCGAGGGCGGCGAGCAGCCGGTCCAGCAGGGTCCGCCGGTCGGCCATGGCGAGCGGGTCCTCGCCGACGCCCAGTGCTCCGCGGGCCGGGTGGTCGGCCGCGACGAGGAACAGGGTGCCGTTGTCGGACAGCAGCTTCGAACGGCGTCTGCGGGTCGCGTAGGCCTGGCGGACCGCGCCCGGGTTCGTCGCCCGGGTGTGGAGGAGTTCGCGCCAGCGCTCGTCGGTGAGGATCACAGCAGCTCCTCGATCTCCTCGGCGGTCGGCATGGCGTCGGCGCAGGCCAGCCGGGACGCGACGAGCGCGCCCGCGGCGTTCGCGTACTCCGCGAGGCGCACCGGGTCCCAGCCGGACAACAGGCCGTGGATCAGCGCGCCGCCGAAGCCGTCACCCGCGCCGAGCCCGCACACGACCTCGACGCGCCGCGGCGGCACGGTCGACCGGCCGTCCGGCGTCGCCACCAGGACGCCCTCGGCGCCCTTCTTGATCACGGCGAGCCGCAGGCCGCGCTCCAGCAGGCGGTCCGCGGCGGCGTCCGGGTCCGCCGTGCCGACGGCGACCTCGACCTCGGCGCGGTTGCCGACCGCGACGGTGACGTGGTCGAGCAGCCCGCCGATCTCTTCCCGCGCTTGCCCGGCCGACGGCCAGAACATCGGCCGGTAGTCGAGGTCCAGCACGGTGTGCTCACGGCGTCCGCGCGCTTCGAGGATCTTCCGCTGGGTCGTGCGCGCGGGTTCGGCGGACACGCCGGTGCCGGTGACCCACAGCAGCGGCACCGACTCGACGACGTCCCAGGGCACGTCGGCGTCGGTCAGCGTGAGGTCGGGGGCGATGGGGGAGCGGTAGAACAGCAGCGGCGGGTCCGCGGGCGGGTTCAGCTCGCAGAACACCACCGGCGTCTGGAGGTCCGGCGAGGTGCCCACGTGCGCCGGGGACACGCCGAAGCCGTCGAGCGCCTGCCGGACGTAGTCGCCGAAGCCGTCCGGCCCGACCTTGGTGAGCACCGCCGTGCGCCGGCCCAGCCGCGCGGCGGCGACCGCGACGTTGGTCGCGGTGCCGCCGAGCGACTTGGCGAACGTGCTGACGCCGGCCAGCGGCACGCCGCTCTGCTCCGGGTAGAGGTCGACGCCCACCCGGCCGATGGTCAGCGCTTCGAGACTCACGCCTTCTCCACCTGCCGCAGTTCGTGTTCGAGGGCTTCCAGTTCCGCACCGCCCGCCATCTGCCGGGTCAGCTCGTTGATGTCGATGTCCTTCTTCTCGTACGCGCCGAGCGGAGCGCCGCGCTTGAGGAGCAGGAACCGGTCCGCCACCGGGAAGGCGTGGTGCGGGTTGTGCGTGATCAGCACGACGCCGAGCCCGCGGTCACGGGCCTGGGCGACGTACTTCAGCACCACCCCGGCCTGCTTGACGCCGAGCGCGGCGGTCGGCTCGTCGAGGATCAGCACCTTCGCGCCGAAGTACACCGCCCGCGCGATCGCCACGCACTGGCGTTCGCCGCCCGAGAGCGTCCCGACCGGCTGCTCGACGTCCCGCAGGTCGATGCCCATGTCGGACAACGCCTTCTTCGTCGTCTCGCGGCCCTTCTTCCGGTCCAGGAACCGGAACGGGCCGAAGCCGGTCGTCGGCTCCGAGCCGAGGAAGAAGTTCCGCCAGACGCTCATCAGCGGCACCACCGCGAGGTCCTGGTACACGGTCGCGATGCCGTGGTCCAGCGCCTCGCGCGGCGAAGCGAACCGCACGGGTTCGCCCTCCACGAAGAACTCGCCCCGGTCGTGCTGGTGCACGCCGGACAGGATCTTGATCAGCGTGGACTTCCCGGCGCCGTTGTCGCCGAGCACGCAGGTGACCTCGCCCGCGTTGACCACAGTGGACACTTCGCGCAGCGCGATCACGCTGCCGTAGGTCTTCCCGATGTCGCGGACTTCGAGCAGCGGGCTCATCGGCGTACCCTTTCCGCACGGCGCCGGAACGCGTTGTTCACCAGGACCGCGGCCAGCAGCATGATGCCGAGGAACAGCATGAACCAGTCGCTGTTCCACTGCGCGAACACGATGCCCTGGCGCGCCATGCCGAAGATCAGCGCGCCGATCGCCGCGCCCACCGCCGAGCCGAACCCGCCGGTGAGCAGGCAGCCGCCGATCACCGCGGCGATGATGTACTGGAACTCCAGCCCGATGCCCTGGTTCGCCTGCACGCTGGCGAAGCGCAGGATGTTGATCGAGCCGACGAGCCACGCGCCGAGCGCGGTGCCCATGAACAGCAGGATCTTCGTGCGCACCACCGGCACGCCGACGGAGCGGGCGGAGACCTGCGAGCCCCCGACGGCGAAGATCCAGTTGCCGAAGCGGGTGCGCATGAGCAGCACCGCCGCGACCGCCGTGACGACGATCCACCAGATGATCGACGACTGGAACTCGGTGCCGCCGACGTCGAAGGTGGACGCGAACAGCGCGCCCGCCGACTCGTAGCCGCTGGTCGAGCGCATCCCCGACACCTGGACGGTGCTGGTGACCAGCCGCGTGACGCCGAGGTTGAGGCCCTGCAGCGCCAGGAACGACCCCAGCGTGACGATGAAGCTCGGCAGCCCGGTCTTCATCACCAGCCAGCCGTTGAACGCGCCGACGCCGAGGGCGAAGGCGAGCGAGACTCCCAGTGCGAGCCAGACGTTCCAGCCCGCCTGCGTCGCCAGGATCGCCGTGACCAGCGACGTCGACGCCGTCATGACGCCGGCCGAAAGGTCGAACTCGCCGCCGACCATGAGCAGCGCGACCACGACGGCCATGATGCCCAGCGTCGAGGAGTCGTCGAGCCAGGTCGCCACGCCCAGCGGGCTGAGGAACTGGCCGGTGACGACGGAGAAGAAGACGAACACGAGCACGGCGCCGAGCAGCGCGCCGATCTCGGGCCGGACGACCAGCCGGTCGGTCAGGCTCTTCTTCCCCACCCGTTCGTCCGGCTGGGCCTGGATCGCCGCCGTCATCAGCGGGTGCCGCGCTGCGCGTACGGGGCCACGGTGTCGATGTTGCTCTTGTCGACGAAGCCCGGGCCGGTCTGGACCGGCTTGCCGCCGCCGATGGTGTTGCCGTTTTCCTTGTACAGCTTGAGGAACACGATCGGCAGGTAGCCCTGCTCGTACTGCTGCTGGTCGACGGCGAAGAGGATCGTGCCCGCCTTGATGGCCGCGACGACGTCGGCGTTGAGGTCGAACGTCGCCACCTGCGCCTTCGAGCTCGCCTCCTTGGCCGCGTCCACCGCGCGGGCCGCGACCTGCGAGTTCAGCGCCAGCACGGCGTCGATCGACGGGTCGGACTGCAGCGCGCCGCGGATCCGGGCCTGCGCGTCGGTCGGGTTGGAGATGTCGACCTGCAGCGTGGAGACGGTGCCGAACGTCTGCTTCGCGCCGTCGCAGCGCTGGTTCTGGCCGATGTTGCCGGCCTCGTGGATGACGCACAGCAGCTTCGTCTTGCCCGCCGCCTTGAGCCGCTGCCCGGCGCCCTGGCCCGCGAGACCTTCGCTCTGCCCGACGTGCGCGATCGCGCCGAAGGCCGCGCTGGAGTCCTCGCCGG
Source organism: Amycolatopsis sp. FBCC-B4732 (assembly GCF_023008405.1). Classification (NCBI taxonomy): domain Bacteria; kingdom Bacillati; phylum Actinomycetota; class Actinomycetes; order Pseudonocardiales; family Pseudonocardiaceae; genus Amycolatopsis; species Amycolatopsis sp. FBCC-B4732. Next base: position 6,207,265 of record NZ_CP095376.1, on the reverse strand, counting down.
AGTTGATGGTGACGACCGGGATGCCGGCCTTGACCGCGTTCTGGATCGACGTCTGCAGCGCCTGCGGGTTCGCCATCGAAACCACCAGGCCGCCGACCTTCTGCGCGACCGCGTTGTCGATCAGCCGGGCCTGGTTGCCCGGGTCGCCGTCGGCGAAGTAGTCGACGCCGACGTTCAGGTCCTTGCCCGCCTGCTCGGCGCCGTTCTTGACGACGTTCCAGAAGGCGTCACCGGACGTGCCGTGGGTGACCACGGCGATCTTCAGCGGGCCGCCCGTGCTCGGGGCCGCGGCCGACGAACTGCCGCTCGCGCTGCTGGACGAGTTGTCGGCGGACGGGCCGCTGCACGCGGACAGGACCAGTCCGGCGGCGGCGATCGCCGCCACACCGGCCAGCTTCTTCATAGAGAACACAGTCACTCCTTTGGGACCGGGATTACAGGGAGTCGATGATCTTCGCGAGGTGGGCCAGGCTGCGCTCGGTGTCCCGCCGGGGCAGGTCGTCGGCGCTTTCCTCGCCCAGGGCGGTGTCCTGTTCGAGGACGTACCAGCCGTCGTAGCCGGCGGCCTGGACGGAGCGCACCATCGAAGCCACGTCCACGTCCCCCTCGCCGAGCGGGGTGTAGATGCCCCGCCCGACCGCGTCGGTGTAGCCGAGCCGTCCCGCGCGGACTTCGGCCGCCAGGTCCGCCCGGACGTCCTTCAGGTGCACGTGCCCCACCCGCTCGGGATACCGCTTCGCCAGCTCGACCGGATCCGTCCCGCCGATCATCAGGTGCCCGGTGTCGAGGCACAAGCCGAGCTCGGAGTCGGCGAGGAAGCGCTCGACCTCGGCCTGCTGCTCCACGTGCGTCCCGACGTGCGGGTGCAGCACCGTGCGCAGGCCGTGGGCGGCGGCGATGTCGCGGATCTTGCCGGCGGTGCCGACCAGCGTCGCCCATTCGGCGCCGGTGAGCTTCGGGCGTTCGTCGTAACCGTCGAGCCCGGTCGCGGCGGCGAGCACGAGGACGTCGCCCCCGCAGGCGGCGAACAGCGCGGCGGACTCTTCGGCTTCCGCGAGGGCGGCTTCCTGGTTTTCGTGCAGGACGACGGCGAGGAACCCGCCGACGAGCGTGAGGCCGTGCGCCCCGAGCAGCTCCCGGAGCCCGGCCGGGTCGCGGGGGAGGTAGCCGGGCGGGCCGAGTTCGGTCGCCTGGACGCCGAGCGCCGCCATCTCACCGAGCACGGTCGCGGCGTCGAGCACCCGGCCCCAGCCCGGGACTTCGCAGACGCCCCAGGAGATCGGCGCGGCGGCTACTCGGATCGTCGCTGTCACAAGGGGCCTCCGTCGGTGGCGTTGGAGCGCTCTATTGATTAGAGCGCTCTAATCTTGTAGCGTCCGTCACAGCAAGTCAAGACCCGGGTTTCCGGTGCTCAGGGGAGGTGCTCGTGCGTCCGACGATGGAGGACGTCGCCGCCAGGGCGGGCGTTTCGCGCGCACTGGTCTCCCTGGTGATGCGGAATTCGCCGAAGGTGTCCGACGCCCGGCGCGCCGCGGTCCTGCGCGCCGCCGAAGAACTCGGCTACCAGCCGCACGTGATGGCGCGGTCGCTGGCCAGCCGCACGTCGACGGTGCTCGGCGTGATGGTCAACGACCTGCGCAATGCGTTCTTCGCCGACATCGTCGAGGAACTGGACCGGGCCGCGCAGGCGGCGGGCTTCGACCTGATCCTCAACACGGGCGGCCGCAGTCCCACACGCGAGTGGAACGCCCTGCACAACCTGCTTTCCTTCCGCCCGGCGGGGATCATCCTGCTTTCGCCGGTCGTGCCGGCGGCGTCGATCCGGATCGCGGCCAAGCAGTGCCCGGTCGTGCTGGTCTCGCGGACGATCCGCGCGTCCACAGTGGACACGGTGAACGACGACGGCGAGGCGGGCTCCGCGCTGGCGGTCGGCCACCTGGCCGGCCTCGGGCACCGGCGCATCGCGCACCTCGACGGCGGCGGCGCGGCCGGGGCGGCGCAGCGGCGGCGCGGCTTCGAGTCGGCCATGCGGGCGCACGGACTGGAGCCGATCGTCGTGCGCAGCGAGCACACCGACATCGGTGGCGAAACCGCCGTGCGCGAGCTGCTCGCCACGTACTCGCGCGCCGACCTGCCGACGGGGCTGGTCGCCGGCAACGACTTCAACGCCGTGGGCGCGATCTCGGCCCTCGAAGAGGCCGGGCTGCGCGTACCGGGGGACGTGTCGGTCGTCGGCTACGACAACACGTCGCTGGCCGCGCTGCGCCACCTCTCACTGACCACGGTGGACCAGTCGCGCACGGACATGGCGCGGCTGGCGTTCGCGGCGCTGATCGAGCGCGTCCGCGGGGAGCGCACGGAGCCGGTCCGGCACCTGCTGCACCCCTCCCTGGTGGTCCGCGCGACCACCGCCGGGTTTTCTGCGACAGGAGGAGCACCACGATGAGGTTGGGACTGGCGGGCACCGGCCGGATCGGCACCGCGCACGCGGAGACGCTGAAGGGCTTCGAGGAGGTCGGGTCGGTCGTGGTGGCCGACGTCGACCCGGCGCGGGCCCGGTCGGCGGCCGCGAAGCTGGGCGTCGAGACGACGTCCCTCGACGACCTGTTCACCGCGGGCCTCGACGGCCTGGTCGTCACGGCCGCCACGGACGCGCACCCGGGCCTGATCATCGCGGCGGTCGACGCGGGCCTGCCGGTGTTCTGCGAAAAGCCGGTGGCCGCGGACATCCCCGGTACCCTGGCCGTCATCGACCGCATCGGCGCCTCGGACGTGCCGGTCCAGATCGGCTTCCAGCGCCGCTTCGACGCGGGCTACCAGGCGGCGCGGACGGCGGTCGCGTCGGGCGAACTGGGCTGGCTGCACACCCTGCGCGCGACGACGTTCGACCCGGCGCCCCCGCCGGCGGAGTACGTGGCCCATTCGGGCGGGTTGTTCCGCGACTGCGGCGTCCACGACTTCGACATCATCCGCTGGGTCAGCGGCCGCGAGGTCGAGGAGGTCTACGCGATCGGCGCCAACCGCGGCGAGCGGTTCTTCGCGGACGCGGGCGACGTCGACACGGCGGCGGCGACGCTGACCCTGGACGACGGCACCCTGGCGACGGTGTCCATGACCCGCTACAACGGCGCGGGCTACGACGTCCGGCTGGACGTGCTCGGGTCGGTGTCGGGTGTCGTCGTCGGCCTGGACGACCGGGCGCCGCTGCGCTCGGTCGAGCCGGGGGTCGCCCCGCTGCCCGGGCCGGCGTACCCGGGGTTCATGGAGCGCTTCCGGCCCGCGTACACGACGGAGCTGAAGGCGTTCCTGGACGTCGTCGCGGGCCGGGCGCCTTCGCCGTGCGTCGCGGCGGACGCGCTGGAGGCGTTCTACATCGCGGAGGCGTGCGAGGTGTCCCGGCGCGAGCGGCGTCCGGTGCGGCTGGCGGAGGTCCGGCGCTGATCACGCTGACGGTTTTGGACGAGCCCGCGCTCTCCCGCCTGCTGGACGCGGCGGTGACCGGCGCGGATCCCCTGGAAGTGATGCCCCCGGTGCCCGGCCCGCCCGGCTGGACGCCGGCCCGCCGAGACGCGTTCCTGGCGTTCCACCGAGGTCGCTCGCTCGACCCGGCGACCGCGGTGGAACGCACGTGGGTGGTCGACGTGGACGGGACCGCGGTGGGCGCCGCCCGGCTGGAGCGCCACGGCGACGCGGTGGAAGCGGGCATCTGGCTGAGCCGGGACACCCGCGGCCGCGGGATCGGCCGCGAGGTGACCAGGCTGCTCCTGGCCGAAGCCCGCACGTCGGGCGCCGCCCGCTTCACCGCCTCGACGACACCGGACAACGCCGGCGCCCGTTCGGTGCTGGCCGCCCTCGGCGCCACGCTCACCACCGAGGGCGACGAGATCCGCGCGGACCTGCGCCTCGGCTGAGCAAACCGCGTGAGCGGGAAACAGTGTGCTAACCCTGTTTCCCGCTCGCGACCAGCCGCGGCAGGATCTCCGTCCGCACGTACTCGAGCGCGTCCCGCTCCGGGAGGATGTGCGGCCCCTGCACCCACGCGACCCCGTGCCGCACCGCCGCGGCCGTGACGCGCTCCCGCAGCGTGCCCACCACCCCGGCGCCCAGCACCAGCGCGTCCACGACACCCAGCCGGGACAGCACCACTTCCTCCGAAACGACGCCGTCCGCGGCGAAACCCGCCGCGGACAGCGCCGCCGTCACCCTCGAGACCGTGGCCGGGTTGCGGCCGAACAGCAGCACCTTCATGCCGCCCAGGCTCACACCTCAAGGGCACTCGAGGTCAAGACAGTTCGAGCGTGGGGGAGTACATCTCGATCCAGTGGTAGAAGTCGAGCACCCGGTCCAGCCCGATCCGCATCGCCGGGTCCATGGTCGCCGGGTCCACTTCGGACGCCCGGTGCGCCCACCCGCGGTCCACCAGCCCGAACACCTGGTGGCCCGGGTCGGCCAGCACCTCCTTGACCTGCTGCTGCAGCGCCGCCGCGTAGCCCGGGTCCTGCGTCGACGGGTACGGGCTCTTCACCCGCTGGGCCACCGACTCCGGCAGCACGTGCTTGGTGGCGTGCCGCAGGAGGCTCTTCTCCCGGCCGTCGAACGTCTTCAGCGACCACGGCGTGTTGTACACGTACTCGACCAGCCGGTGGTCGCAGAACGGCACGCGGACCTCCAGGCCCACCGCCATGGACGCGCGGTCCTTGCGGTCGAGCAGCATCCGCACGAACCGGGTCAGGTGCAGGTTGCAGATGGTCCGCATCCGCGCCTCGAGCGCGGACTCGCCGTCGAGGTGCTCGACCGCGGAAACGGCCGACGAGTACTGGTCGGCGACGTAGGACTCGACGTCGAGCTTCTTCACCAGGTCCGGTGTGTACAGCGACGCCCGCTCGTCCATCATCGACGTCCGGAACGCCAGCCACGGGAACGTGTCCGCGTTGACGGCCTTCTCGTCGTGGAACCAGCGGTAGCCGCCGAACACCTCGTCGGCCGACTCGCCGGACAGCGCCACCGTCGACTGGCCGCGGATCGCCTTGAACAGCAGGTAGAGCGAGGTGTCCATGTCGCCGAGGCCGGCCGGGATGTCCCGGGCCCGCAGCACCGCGCGCCGGACCTCGGGGTCGGTCAGGTCGCCGGGGTTGAGCATGACGTCCTCGTGCGCGGAGTTCACCAGCTGGGCGACGTCCCGCACGAACGGCGAGTCCGCGGTGTCGCGCATCTCGTCCGGCTTGAAGTTCTCCTCCTGGCCGAAGAAGTCGACGGAGAACGTCCGCAGCTGCTCGCCCTGCTCGGCCAGCCGCGCGGCGGCGAGCCCGGTGACGGCGCTCGAGTCGAGCCCGCCCGAGAGCAGCACGCAGCGGGGGACGTCGGCGACGAGCTGGCGGTTGACGATGTCGGTCATCAGCTCGCGCACGCGGGCGACCGTCGTCTCCTGGTCGTCGGTGTGCTTCTTCGCGTCCAGCTTCCAGTACGTCCGGGTCTTGATGCCCTCGCGGGACACGGTGACGATCGTGCCCGGCTGGACCTCTTCCATGTCCTTCCACAGCGACCAGCCCGGCCGCTTGGTGAAGCCGGCCAGCTCGCGGAAGCCGTCGAGGTCGACGACCTTCTTCGCGAGCGGGTTGGCCAGGATGGCCTTCGGCTCGGAGCCGAACAGCACGCCGTCGCGCGTCGGGTAGTAGTAGAACGGCTTGATGCCCATCCGGTCGCGGATCATCACGAGCCGGTCGTCGCGCTCGTCCCAGATCGCGAAGGCGTACATGCCGTTGAGGTGGTCGACGACCGCGTCACCCCACTGCAGGTAGCCGTGCAGCACGACCTCGGTGTCGCTGTCGGTCTCCCACTGGTGGCCGAGCTTCGTCAGCTCTTCCTTCAGCTCGGTGAAGTTGTAGGCCTCACCGCTGTAGACCATCGCGACGTCGCCGTTCGGCGTGTGCACCGACATCGGCTGCCGGCCGCCGGGCAGGTCGATGATCGCGAGCCGCCGGTGGCCGAGCGCGACGTTCCGGCGCACCCAGGTGCCTTCGTCGTCCGGGCCGCGGCAGGACATGGTCGCGGTCATAGCGTCGACCACTTCCTCGCGGCGGGTGAGGTCGGCGTCATAGGAAACCCAGCCGGCGATACCGCACATAGGTGATCCCCTCTCCCAAGATTTGCTTAGCCGATACAACTATCGGTAACACAGGTGTAACACGACCCGAAGATGTTGTCTGCCCGAATTGCACGTTCCGCACTTGTTTGGTCACGCGGTGTGTTGTGAGTCACTGGCCAACTGCATGCAGTCACAGTGGGGCAAACGTTTGCGTGACCGCCGCCACCTGCCATAAAGACGGCGTAAATGCGTGTCAGGAACGCATCAAGGCGCCGTCAGCCGCAGGTCGGAACGGGGTCCCGGAGCCGCAGAGTGAAGGCGTCCGGTCACCGAACCCGGTGACCCGTCTTGAGAGGTGCCTGTGGCCGACTTGCTCTACGCCGTCCTGCTGATCGGCGTGTTCGTGGTGCTCGCGCTGGCGCTGCGCGGGATGGAAAAGCTGTGAGCGGCGCGGGCACCGTGGCCAACGTCGTCGGCGGGCTGCTGGCGCTCGGCCTGCTCGTCTACCTCTTCGTCGCGCTGATCAAGCCGGAGAAATTCTGATGTCCGACACGACGGCCGGGCTCATCCAGCTCGGCCTGCTCCTCGCCGCCCTCGCCGCGGTCTACAAACCGCTCGGCGACTACCTGGCGCGCGTCTTCTCCAGCGAGAAGCACACGAAGCTCGAGAAGGGCCTGTACAAGCTCTTCCGCGTCAACCCGGACTCCGAGCAGCGCTGGCCGACCTACGCCGCCGGTGTGCTCGGCTTCTCGTTCGTCTCGGTCGTGCTGCTCTACCTGCTGCAGCGCCTGCAACCGCTGCTGCCGTGGGATCTGGGCCGCGGCGCGGTGAGCCCCGGCGTCGCGTTCAACACGGCGATCTCCTTCGTCACCAACACGAACTGGCAGTCCTACGTCCCCGAGACGACGATGGGCCACTTCGTGCAGATGGCCGGGCTCACCGTGCAGAACTTCCTGTCCGCAGGGGTCGGCCTGGCGGTCGCGATCGCCGTGACGCGCGGGTTCGTCCGCGCGAAGACCGACCGCCTCGGCAACTTCTGGGTGGACCTCACACGCGGCACGGTCCGCGTGCTGCTGCCGATGGCGTTCGTGTTCGCGCTGGTGCTGGTCGCCCTCGGCGTCGTGCAGAGCCTCAAGGCCGGCGTCGCCGTGACCAACCCCGACGGCAGCCCGAGCACCATCGCCCTCGCCCCGGCCGCGAGCCAGGAGGCCATCAAGGAGCTGGGCACCAACGGCGGCGGCATCCTCAACGCCAACTCCGCGCACCCGTTCGAGAACCCCAACGCCTGGTCGAACCTCGTCGAGCTGTTCCTGATCCTGGTGCTCCCGGTCAGCTTGACCCGCGCGTTCGGCAAGCTGGTCGGCAAGCCCAAGCAGGGGTACGTGCTGCTCGGCGTGATGAGCCTGCTCTGGGCCGCTTCGCTGGCGATCATCTGGTTCTCCGAGGCCTACGCGGACAACCCGGCGGCGCTGGCCGCGGGCGCGAGCATGGAGGGCAAGGAACAGCGGTTCGGCATCGGCCTGACGTCGATCTTCGCCGACACCACCACCGGCACGTCCACGGGCGCGGTCAACGGCGCCCACGACAGCCTTTCGGGCCTCGGCGGCGGAGGGCCGCTGCTGAACATGCTCTACGGCGAGATCTCGCCGGGCGGCGTCGGCACCGGGCTCTACGGGATCCTGGTCATGGCGATCATCGCGATGTTCCTGGCCGGCCTGATGGTCGGGCGCACCCCGGAGTACCTGGGCAAGAAGCTCGGCCGGCGCGAGGTCACCTGCGCGGCGATCGCCATGCTGGCCATGCCGACCGTGGTGCTGCTCGGTTCCGGGATCGCGCTGCTGCTGCCGGACACGGTGGGCGCGCTCGGCAACGGCGGCGCGCACGGCCTGTCCGAGATCCTCTACGGCTACGCGTCCACCGGCAACAACAACGGCAGCGCGTTCGGCGGCCTGACCGCGACGAACGACTGGTTCCAGTCCTCGTTCGGCGTCGCCATGGCGTTCGGCCGGTTCATCCCGATCCTCGCCGTGCTCTGCCTGGCCGGCTCCCTGGCCGCGCAGCGCAAGGTGCCCGAAACCGCGGGCACGCTGCCCACCACCGGCCCGCTGTTCGCCACCATGCTCACCGGCACGGTGGTGCTCGTCGCGGCCCTCACCTTCATCCCGGCGCTCGCGCTCGGGCCCATCGCGGAGGCACTCGCATGACCGTCACCGAAGAACGACCCCAGGTGACACCCGCCACTGAGACGACGAGCCGGGTCGGCGCGGGGGTGTTCAGCCCGCGCCAGCTCTGGACGTCGCTGCCGGACGCGTTCCGCAAGCTCAACCCGAAGCACCAGCTCGGCAACCCGGTGATGTTCGTGGTGTGGGTGGGTTCCGCGCTCACCACGGTCTTCGCGGTCACCGACCCGAGCGTCTTCACGATCCTGATCGCCGTCTGGCTCTGGTTCACGGTCCTCTTCGCGAACCTCGCCGAAGCCGTCGCGGAAGGGCGCGGCAAGGCGCAGGCGGAATCCCTGCGGCGGTCGAAGAAGGAGACGGTCGCGCGCCGGCTCACCGCGACCGGCTCGGAGGAGCAGGTCCCGGGCGTCGAACTGAAGATCGGCGACCTGGTCGTCGTCGAGGCGGGCCAGGTGATCCCGGGCGACGGCGACGTCGTCGAAGGCATCGCGACCGTCGACGAGTCGGCCATCACCGGCGAATCGGCCCCGGTCATCCGCGAGTCCGGTGGTGACCGCAGCGCCGTCACCGGCGGCACGACCGTGCTGAGCGACCGGGTCGTCGTGAAGATCACGACCAAGCCCGGCGAGTCCTTCGTGGACCGCATGATCGCGTTGGTGGAAGGCGCTTCGCGGCAGAAGACGCCGAACGAGATCGCGCTGACCATCCTGCTCTCGACGCTGACGATCATCTTCCTGCTCGCCGTCGTCGCGCTGCAGCCGATGGCCCGCTACTCCGGGTCCGAGCAGTCGGTGATCGTGCTGACCGCGCTGCTGGTGTGCCTGATCCCGACGACGATCGGCGCGCTGCTGAGCGCCATCGGCATCGCGGGCATGGACCGCCTGGTGCAGCGCAACGTCCTGGCGACGTCGGGCCGCGCGGTCGAGGCGGCCGGTGACGTTTCGACGTTGCTGCTCGACAAGACCGGCACCATCACCTTCGGCAACCGCCGGGCCACCGAGCTGATCCCGGTCGGATCGTCCACACCGGACGAACTGGCCCGCGCCGCGCGGCTGGCCAGCCTCGCCGACGAAACCCCCGAGGGCCGCAGCGTCGTCGAGCTGACGGCGGACCACGCGGCCCAGGACGAGCACGGCGAGTTCGTCCCCTTCACCGCGCAGACGCGGATGAGCGGGCTCGACGTCGGCGACCGGCGGATCCGCAAGGGCGCGGCGAGTGCCGTCCGCGCGTGGGTGCGCGACAACGGCGGCGAGTTCCCCGACGAGACCGAGCGCGTGGTCGACGAGATCAGCGCGCAGGGCGGCACGCCGCTGGTCGTCGCGGAGAACACCGTGGTGCGCGGTGTGATCCGGCTGTCCGACGTCGTCAAGCCGGGCATGAAGGAGCGTTTCGCGGAGCTGCGCGAGATGGGCATCAAGACGGTGATGATCACCGGCGACAACCCGCTCACCGCCAAGGCCATCGCCGCGGACGCCGGTGTCGACGACTTCCTCGCCGAGGCCAAGCCCGAAGACAAGATGGCGCTCATCAAGAAGGAGCAGGAAGGCGGGCGGCTGGTCGCGATGACCGGCGACGGCACCAACGACGCGCCCGCGCTCGCGCAGGCCGACGTCGGCGTCGCGATGAACACCGGCACCTCGGCGGCCAAGGAAGCCGGGAACATGGTCGACCTCGACAGCGACCCCACGAAGCTGATCGAGATCGTCGAGATCGGCAAGCAGCTGCTGATCACCCGCGGCGCGCTGACCACGTTCAGCGTCGCCAACGACCTGGCCAAGTACTTCGCCATCCTGCCCGCGATGTTCACCGCCATCTTCGCCCAGCTGGGCGGGCTGAACATCATGCACCTGGCCACGCCGAAGTCGGCGATCCTCTCGGCCGTCATCTTCAACGCGCTGATCATCGTCGTGCTGATCCCGCTGGCCCTGCGGGGCGTGCGGTACAAGCCGTCGTCGGCGTCCGCGCTGCTGCGCCGCAACCTGCTCGTCTACGGCCTCGGCGGGATCGTCAGCCCCTTCCTCGGGATCTGGCTGATCGACCTGCTCGTGCGCCTCATCCCAGGAATCGGGTGAACGAAAGTGAACACGCTCGTCAAGCAGACCTGGGCGGGGCTGCGCGTCCTCGTCGTGATGACTGTCCTGCTCGGGGTCCTCTACCCCCTGGCCGTGTGGGCGATCGCCCGCATCCCCGGCCTGGAAGGCAACGCCGAAGGCTCGGTCGTCACGCAGAACGGCCAGGCCGTCGGGTCGTCGCTCATCGGCGTCGACCCGGTGCCCGCCGACCCGGCGCGCGACCCGTGGTTCCACACGCGGCCTTCGGCTCTCTCGAAGGACGTGCTCGGCCCCGGCGACCCCTCGACGTCCGGAGCGTCCAACAAGGGCCCGTACAACGAAGACCTCGTGAAGGCCATCGGGGAACGGAAGGACGCCATCGCGAAGCGCGAAGGCGTGTCGCCCGATCAGGTACCGCCGGACGCCGTGACGGCGTCGGGTTCCGGCCTCGACCCGGCGATCAGCGTCGCCTACGCGGACCTGCAAGCCCAGCGGGTCGCCCGGAACAGCGGCGTGCCGCTCGACCGGGTGAAGCAGCTGATCGAGGCGAACACCTCCGGCGCCGGGATCGGCGTCCCCGGCGTGAATGTGCTCCAGCTCAACTTGGCCGTGCGCGGCGCGGCCGGAGGGGCACACTGACAGCGTGACCACCGTGAACAAGCCGCGCCGGGGGGAGCTGAGGATCTACCTCGGCGCGGCTCCGGGCGTCGGCAAGACGTTCGCCATGCTCGGCGAAGCGCGCCGGCGCCTGGACCGCGGCACCGACGTCGTCGTCGGGCTGGTGGAGACGCACGGCCGGGAGAAGACCGCGGTGCTGCTGGACGGCCTGGAGCTCGTGCCGCGGCGGCCCGCCGGTCACCGCGGCCGCGAGTTCGACGAGATGGACGTCGACGCGATCCTCGCCCGCGCGCCCGAGGTCGCCGTCGTGGACGAGCTCGCGCACACCAACGTGCCGGGCTCGCGCAACGCCAAGCGCTGGCAGGACGTCGAGGAGCTCCTCGAAGCGGGCATCGACGTGCTGTCCACGGTCAACGTGCAGCACCTGCAGAGCCTCAACGACGTCGTCGAGCGGATCACCGGCGTCACGCAGCAGGAGACCGTGCCGGACGAGGTCGTCCGCCGCGCCGAGCAGCTCGAGCTGGTCGACATCACGCCCGAGGCGCTGCGGCGGCGGCTCGCGCACGGCAACGTCTACCCGGCCGAGCGGATCGACGCCGCGCTCGGCAACTACTTCCGCCCGGGCAACCTGACCGCGTTGCGCGAGCTGGCCCTGCTCTGGGTCGCCGACCAGGTCGACGTCGCCCTGCAGCGCTACCGCGCCGAGCAGAGCATCACCGACACCTGGGAGACGCGCGAACGCGTCGTCGTCTCGATCACCGGCGGGCCGGAGAGCGAGACGCTGATCCGCCGCGCCAGCCGGATCGCCACCCGGGCCGGCGCCGAGCTGCAGGTGCTGCACATCCTGCGCGGCGACGGCCTGTCCGGCATCGGCCCGACCGCGATGGCCCGCTGCCGCACGCTGGCCGAGGAGGTGGGCGCGACCTTCCACACCGTCGTCGGCGACGACGTCCCGGCCGCGCTGCTGGACTTCGCCCGCGGCGTCAACGCGACCCAGCTGGTGATCGGGACCTCGCGGCGTTCTCGCGTGGCGGGGTTGTTCGACGAGGGCATCGGCGCCGGGGTCGTGCGGCAGTCCGGGTCGATCGACGTGCACATGGTCACCCACTCCGAGGCGGGCGGGCGGCTGCGGACGCGGCTGGGCGCGAGCCCGCTGGGGTTCTCGCGGCTGGTCGCGGGCTGGGTGCTCAGCGTCGTGCTGCCGGTGCTGGTCACCGTGGTCGGGTTCTTCATCCCGGCCGGCCTCGACTTCGCCACCGACGTCATCTCCTACGTGCTGGCCACGGTCGTCGTGGCGCTCGTCGGCGGGCTCGGCCCGGCGCTGGTCGCGGCCGTGCTCGGCGCCGGGCTGCTCAACTTCTTCTTCACCCCGCCGCTGTACACGCTCACCGTCCACACGCCGCAGAACCTCGTGACGCTGATCGCGATGGTCGTGGTCGCGGTGCTCGTCGCGCTGGTCGTCGATCAGGCCGCGCGCCGGGCCACGCAGGCGGCGCGGGCGCGGACGGAGGCGGCGCTGCTGGCCTCCTACGCGCGGACCGTGCTGACCCACGCGAACCCGATCGAGCGGTTGCTGGAGAAGGTCCGCGAGAACTTCGGGCTGACGTCGGTGACGCTGCTGGAGAAGCAGGAAGGCGCGTGGCAGGGCGTGGCGGCCGCCGGGGAACGGCCGTGCGCGGACCCGGACGAGGCCGACGTCGACATCGCCGTCACCGCCGACGTCCACCTGACCCTGCGCGGGCGGGCGCTGCCGGCGGCCGACCGGCGCGTGCTGGAAGCCGTGGCCGGGCAGGCGCTGCTCGCGTTGCGCCAGCAGCGGACGGCGGCCGCGGCCGCGGCGGCGGAGCGCAAAGCGGAGGCGACCGAGCTGCGCACGACGTTGCTGTCGGCCGTCGGGCACGACCTGCGCACGCCGCTGACGTCGATCAAGGCGTCCATCGGCAGCCTGCGCGCGCCCGACCTCCGGCTGTCCGAAGAGGACACCGCGGAGCTGATGGAGGCCATCGAGCTGTCCGCCGACCGGCTCGCGGGCCTGATCGACAACCTGCTCGACTCCTCGCGGCTGGCCACCGGCGCGGTGAAGCCGCACCTGCGTCCGGTGGGGTACGACGAGGTCGTCGCGCACGCGTTGTCCACCGTGGACAACTCCGGCGCGGTGCGAGTGGCCGTCGACGACCAGCTCCCGGTGGTGCTCGCCGACCCCGGCCTGCTGGAGCGCGTGGTGGCGAACGTGCTGGACAACGCCCTGCGGCACGGGGGTTCGCCGGTGTCCGCGCGGGCTTCCGCGCACTCCGGGCACGTCGAGCTGCGGATCGTCGACCACGGCAAGGGCCTGCGCAAGGGCGCGGCGGACTCGGCGTTCGCCCCGTTCCAGCGCCTGGGCGGCGACCGCGACACGACCCCGGGCGTCGGGCTCGGGCTGTCGGTGGCGAAGGGCTTCACCGAGGCGATGGGCGGCACGATCCGCGCCGAGGACACCCCGGGCGGCGGGCTCACCATCGTGGTTTCGCTGCCCGCGTTCAGCGTCGAGTTCCAGGAAGAGGGGGTGCGATGAGCGACCCGGGTGCCACCGTGCTGGTGGTGGACGACGAGCCGCAGATCGTGCGGGCACTGCGGATCAACCTCAACGCCCGCGGCTACAAGGTGATCACCGCGCACGACGGCACGGCCGCGCTCAAGGCGGTGGCCGAAACCAAGCCGGACGTGGTGGTCCTGGACCTCGGCCTGCCGGACCTGGACGGCACGGAGGTGATCGCGGGCCTGCGCGGCTGGACGACGGTCCCGATCATCGTGCTGTCCGCGCGCGGCGACTCGGCCGACAAGGTCCAGGCCCTCGACGCGGGCGCGGACGACTACGTGACGAAGCCGTTCGGCATGGACGAACTCCTGGCGCGCCTGCGGGCCGCGGTCCGCCGCTCGGCGGTGACCGGCGCGGACGGCGCCGAGGCGGTGGTGGAGACGTCGTCGTTCAGCGTCGACCTGGCGGCCAAGCGCGTCCGCCGCACCGACGGTTCGGAAGTCCACCTGACGAAGACGGAGTGGGGAGTGCTGGAACTGCTGGTCCGCAACCGCGGCCGGCTGGTGGCGCAGAAGCAGCTGCTGCACGAGGTGTGGGGACCGTCGTACGAGACGGAGTCCCATTACCTGCGGGTCTACCTGGCCCAGCTGCGCCGCAAGCTGGAGCCGGAGCCATCGCGGCCACGTCACCTGCTCACCGAACCGGGCATGGGTTACCGCTTCGAGGCCTGACCCGCCGGGGACCCCGCCCGGGTGAGAGGGATACCCGGCGGCCGCCTCCCGGCGAAGCCCGCCTTGCTGCTGGCGATCATCTGGACGGTGTGCGGCCTCGCGTCCGGCGTCCTGGCCTGCACCGCCGGCGACGTGAAGGCGTTCCTGGCCGTGGTGGCGGTGGTCGAACTGGCAGCGGCCGGCTGCTACTGGTTCCGCTACACCCAGGCGAGCCGGGACCGCGCATGAGCGAGCAGGAGTCTTCGCCACGGCGGCGCAGCCTGCGGTCCCGCGTACTGGGCGTGCTCGCCTCGGTGGCGTTCGGCTACCTGGCGGGCGTGGGCGTGGCGGCGGCGTTCGGCGTCGAGGACCCGTGGACCCGCGGCATCATCGGGATCGGCCCGATGCTGGGGGCCGCGGTGGCCGAGCCGCTGTGGCGGCGTGGCCGCGGTACCTAGAGCTACGGCGGGTTGCTTCGCGACGCGATCGTCAGCGACCTCCGGGCCGATCGGAGAGCGAGGCGATGAACGCGGCGAGCTGAGCCGTCCTCGGCGCTTTCAGCTGTCGGCAGAGTTCGAGAGCGGCCTGCAGGCTCTCGGTTCCTTCGCCGGTATCGCCGCTTTCCACCAGACAGCGCCCGAGTCCCTCCAAGGCGATCGCCTGCTGGGGGAGCGAATCGGTCTCGACCGTCAGCCGCCAGGCCCGCCGGTACGCGTCGATCGCCTCGGGGAGGCGGGAGCGGGCTTCGTGCAGGGACCCTAGGTCGTTGAGCACCTCGGCCTGACCGTTGCGGTCGCCGGTTTCGACGTGGAGGTCGTGAGCCCGGGTCAGCTCCGCGACGGCCGCGGGGAGGTCGCCGGTGGCCTGCCGGACCCGGCCGATGTTCTTGTGCGTGGCCGCCTGCCCGTGCCGGTGCCCGAGCCCGGTGTAGATGTCGTGGGCCGCGGTGAAGGCCTCGTCGGCGCGCCGGTACTGCCCGGTCAGGTGGTGGACGCGGCCGAGCGCGACGAGAGCGTTGGCCTCGTCGAGCGGCCCGCTGTGCTCGACGTGGAGCCGGTGGGCGCGGCTGAGCGTCTCGGTGGCTTCCGGGTAATCGCCGCTCAGGTAGTGGATGCGGCCGAGCCCGATGAGCGCGTTCGCTTCGCCGCGACGGCTTCCGGCCGCGACGCTCAACTCGCGGGCGAGGGCGAGCGTCGTGGTGGCCGTTTCCCGGTCCCCCACCAGGATCTGCACTTCTCCGAGGTCCTTGAGCGCGTTGGCGCGGCCGAGCTGGTCGCCGAGCCGGCCGTAGAGTTCCTGCGCCCGGGTGAAGTCCGCCATCGCCGCCCGGTAGTTCCCCAGCCTCGCCCTGGCCGCACCGAGGTTGATCAAGGCGTTCGCCTGCCCGAGCTCGTCACCCCGGCCGACCTGGATGGCGAGGGCCGCGGAGAGGCTCTTCTCGGCCTCCGCGTGCGCGCCGACCCGTCGTTGCATGCGACCGAGATGGGTGAGCGCGACGGCTTGTTCACGTTCGCCGGACCGTTCCCTGGCGGTTTCGAGGACAGTTCGCTGCACGGCGAGAGCCAGCGCCCAGTGCCCCCGGAACTCGAGGTGGGGCTGGAGAGCGTCGGCGAGGTACACCGATCGCACGGGCCGGTCTCGTGCCACCCGGTCGAGGCACGAGCCGATGTTGGCGTGCTCGGCGTCCAGCCACTCGCGCGCCGACCGCACCGAGCCGAGGTCGGGGAGCCGGTCCGGGAGGTGGCCGGGCTTCAGCCGCGGGAGCGCCGCGTTCCCGCGGTGGTCGGGGAGCCGGGCGCCCGCGGTGGTCGCGCAGTGCAGGTAGTAGTCGAGGAGACGGTACAGGGCGTGGTCGTTCTCGGCGGCGGGGTCGTGCCCGGTCAGCGTGCGGGCGTATTCACGGATGAGGTCGTGACAGCGGTAGCGGCCGGGGAGCAGTTCGTCGACCAGGTGGTCGGTGTAGAGCGCGTCGAGCCGGTCCGCCGTCGCGTCCACCGGGCGCCCGTCGAGCGCGGCCGCGGCGAAGCTGTCGATGTCGGTGCCCGGGTGCAGGCCGAGCCGCCGGAACAGCTGCCGTTCGGCCACCGGCAAGTCGTCGTAGGAGAGCTGGAACGCGCTCGCGACCGCGAGGTTCTCGGCACGCAGTTCGGCGAGGCGGTCCTTCGTGCGGCTGACCTTGCCGACGAGGTGACGCAGGTTCCACGAGGGGTGGTGGCGCAGCCGGCCGGCCAGGAGGTTGATCGCCAGCGGCAGGTACCCGCAGAGTTCCATCAGCTCGGCGAGGGCTTCCGGATCGGCGTCCCGGGTTCGCGAGAGCCGGATGAACAGCGCCTCGGCCTCGCTCCGGGGCAGCACCCCCAGCGAGACGGGGTTCAGGTCTTCGACGCTCTCGAGCCGTCGCCGGCTGGTGATGAGGACGACGCACGTCGCCGAGCCGGGCAGGAGCGGGCGCACCTGCTCGTGCCCCACCGCGTCGTCGAGCAGGAGCAGCACCCGGCTCCCGGCCATGCGGTGACGCCATAGCGCGGCGCGGTCGTCGAGGCCGGCGGGCATGGCCTGGGCGTCGACGCCGGTCGCGGCGAGCAGAGACGCCAGCGCCGCGCCGGGCTCCACCGGGCGCTGCCCCGCCGTGTGACCGTGCAGGGGCAGGAACATCAGCCCGTCCGGGAAGCGGTCCGCCAGCAGGTGCGCGACGTGCACCGCGAAAGTCGTCTTGCCGACGCCGGGCATGCCGTCGATCGCGTGGATCCCGCCGGCTTCGCCGATCGCGCCGACCAGGTCCCGGAGCTCGTCTTCCCGGCCGGTGAACGCCGCGACGTCCCGGCGCATCGAGAGGATCGACGTCGCACTCAGCCGGGAGCGCCACGCGCTCTCGTGCGGCTGGTGGTGGATGTGGACGCCCCCGTGGATCACGCCCGCCTGCACGACCACGCTTCCGGTGACACCGGAAGCGATGTTCCGCGCCTCGCCTGCCTCCTCGGAATCCGCCATGGCACCCCCGGTCGCCCGCTGTGTCGACGGCGCTCACGCGCGGTTCGAAACTATCCAGGTCCGGCGTGCGACCCATACCGCCGTTGGGGCTTCCGCCACGGCCGGAACGCACTGAAGGCCTTCTTCGCGGCATCAAAGTGCCGCGAAGAAGGCCTTCAGGGAGTTCGCTTACTGCGCGCGGGTCGAGCTTCCGGTCACGCCGGAAGACGTACCGGTCGAGGTCGGCGCGCCACCCGTGCTCGTGCCGCCGCCGGAAGTCGGCGTCGTCGGCTCCGTGGTCGGGGTGGTCGTCGGCGGGGTCGTGGGCGTCGTCGTCGGCGGCTTCGGGGTGGTCGTCGGCGGCTTCGGCGTCGTCGTGACCGGTGGCGGGTTGCCGCCCGTGTCGCTGCGCGGGGGCGGCGGGGGCTGGGTCACCAGCGTCGTCGTGGTCTTGCCGTCCGGGCTGACCGACACGACCGTGGTCGGGGCGCTCGACGACGTCGCCGCCGACTCGCTCGTCGGGGCGCCCACCGTCGACGGGCCCGCCGACGAAGGGGTGGTCGGGATCGTCTGCAGGCCGGCCTGCGAGGTGCCCTGGCCGCCGGTGCCTCCGGTGCTGCCCGCGGTCGTGGCCGGGTCCGGGCCCGCCAGCTCGGCGACGGCGGCGAACGCGGTCGCGACCACCAGGCCGGCGACCCCGAGCACCACGTACCCGGTGCGGTTCGGTTTGCTGCTCTTCGGCGGCGCGGTGTCGATCCTGGTGATCCCGTCGGGGCGGGGCATACAGGCTCCTTGGGGGAAGCTTCGGGGAGGCGCGGGCGAGGTCGGTAACGGGGCACTGCGCCCGCGGCGGGGGAGCGACCTCGGCCCGGAGGCTATCACCGGCGTGCGGGTATTCGCCCAGGTAGTGGCCTTGATCCGTTACTGTGCGCGGTCAGTTGACCCGGAAGGGAGAGATGGCGTGAGTGAGGAAGAAACGAACACCCGGGTGACGGCGTGGGTGCGCGGCCGGGTCCAAGGGGTCGGTTTCCGCTGGTGGACGCGCAGCCGTGCGCTCGAACTGGGTCTGGTCGGGAGCGCGAGCAACCTCGCCGACGGGCGTGTCGAGGTCATAGCGGAGGGTAGCCGGGACCACTGTGCGCGGCTGCTGGCCGCGCTGCGGTCGGGAGAATCACCCGGAAGTGTGGAGCACGTCGCCGAGCGCTGGTCCGACCCGAAAGGGGGACTCAGCGGCTTCGCCGAGCGGTGACGCATGGTTGCCGCGGCGGCGCCCGGTGTGCTAGGCGCGCCGAGGAGGGGGCGCGTCCGGCGGGCCCCGGAGGCCCCCAGGTAGCCTGGGACGATTGAAACGCCAGTACCGGCAGCCAGAGGGGTCAGCACCCAGTGCACCTGAAAAGCTTGACGCTGAAGGGCTTCAAGTCCTTCGCCTCGGCCACCACGCTGCGCTTCGAGCCCGGGATCACCTGCGTGGTCGGGCCGAACGGCTCCGGCAAGTCGAACGTGCTGGACGCGCTGCGCTGGGTCATGGGCACCCAGGGCGCCAAGGACCTGCGCGGCGGCAAGATGGAGGACGTCATCTTCGCCGGCACCGCGGGCCGCGCCCCGCTCGGCCGCGCCGAGGTCACCCTCACCATCGACAACGCCGACGGCGCGCTCCCCATCGAGTACTCCGAGGTGTCGATCACCCGCCGGATGTTCCGCGACGGCGCGAGCGAGTACGAGATCAACGGCGACCGCTGCCGCCTGATGGACGTCCAGGAACTGCTCTCGGACTCCGGCATCGGCCGCGAGATGCACGTCATCGTCGGGCAGGGCCAGCTCTCGGCGATCCTCGAGTCCAAGCCCGAAGAGCGCCGCGCCTTCATCGAAGAGGCCGCCGGCGTCCTCAAGCACCGCAAGCGCAAGGAACAGACCCTGCGCAAGCTGGCCAACATGCAGGGCAACCTCGACCGCCTCGGCGACCTCACCACCGAGCTGCGCCGCCAGCTCAAGCCGCTGGGCAAGCAGGCCGAGATCGCCCGCAAGGCCCAGTCCGTCCAGTCCGAGCTGCGCGACTCCCGCCTGCGCCTGCTCGCCGACGACCTGGTCACCCAGCGGGACGCGATCGCGCGCGAAGAAGCCGACGAGAAGACCGCCCGCCAGCGCCGCGGGGAGGTCGAGCAGCACCTGGAGCTCGTCTCCGCCGAGGAAGCCGAGCTGGAGTCGTCGCTCGCCGAGGACGCGCCGCTCCTGCAGACCGCGCAGGAGACTTGGTACAAGCTGTCCGCGCTGGCCGAGCGCCTGCGCGGCACCGTCCGCCTCGCGATCGAGCGGCAGCGGCACCTCTCCGCCGACGTCACGACGTCGACCGGCGGCCGCGACCCCGAAGAGCTCCTCGAAGAGGCCGAGCGGGTCGCCGAGCAGGAAGAGGAGCTCAACGAGGCCGTCATGGAGGCCCGGGAGCTGCTCGCCGAGACCGTGCTGCGCCGCGAAGACCTCGAACAGCGCGTCCAGGCCGCCGAGCGCGCGCACTGGGCGGCGGTCCGCGCCATCGCCGACCGCCGCGAGGGCATGGCCAAGCTGACCGGCCAGGTCGAGGCGCTGCGCAGCAAGAACGGCGCCACCTCCGACGAGATCGACCGGCTCAGCGTGTCCCTCGAAGAGGCCGCCGAGCGCGCCGAGATCGCCGTCGAAGAACTCGAGATGGCCAAGGCCGAGGGCGGCGTCGAGGAGTCCGACGACGCCGGCCTGATGGACCGCCACGACCGCGCGGTCGAAGCCAACAACGCGGCCAAGGCGCGCGTCGAAGAGCTGGTGAAGGCCGAACGCGCGGCCGAGCGCGAGATCGCGTCGGAGAAGGCGCGCGTCGAGGCGCTGTCGATGGGCCTGCGGCGCAAGGACGGCGCGGGCGCGCTGCTCGGCGCGTCCCACGAGCTGCCGGGCCTGCTCGGCTCGGTCGCCGCGCTGCTCACCGTCGAGCCCGGGTACGAGGTCGCGCTGGCCGCGGCGCTCGGCCCGGTGGCCGACGCGGTCGCCGTCACCGGCGGCGAAGACGCCCTGCGCGCGCTGAAGTACTTGAAGGACACCGATTCCGGCCGCGCGGGTATCCTGCTCGGCGGTCCGGAGTCCACTGTGGACACCTACTCGTGGCCGTCGCTGCCGGAAGGCGCGCGCTGGGCGCGTGAGGTCGTCACGGCGCCCGCGCAGCTGCGGCCCGCCGTCGAGCAGGCCCTCGAGAAGCTGGCGCTGGTCCGCGACCTCGACGCGGCCCGGCACCTGGTCGCGGTGCACCCGGAGGTCCGCGCGGTCACCGCCGAGGGCGACGTCTTCGGCGCCCGCTGGGCGATCGGCGGCTCCGGCAAGCGCGAGAGCGTGATCGAGGTCCAGGCCGCCGTCGACGAAGCGGCCGAGCGGCTCCGCCTGGCCGAGCGCTCGCTGGAGCGCTACGCGGCCGAGCTGGAAGGCGCCCGCGCCGAGCAGCAGGCGCGCCGCGAAGAGGTCTCGCAGGCCAAGGACGCGCTCGGCGAGGCCAAGGTCCGTAAGGCGCGCTCGTCGGAGCGGCTCAACCGGATGCAGCAGGCCGCCCGCCAGGCGCAGGCCGAGGTCGAGCGGTTCTCCGGGCAGCGCGCGAAGGTCGAGCAGAGCCGCGTCCAGGCGCTGGCCCAGCTCGCCGAGCTGGAGGAACGCCTCGCCGCCGTCGCCGAGCAGCCGGTCGAGGACGACCCGGACACCGCCGAGCGCGACGCCGCCGTCGAGGAGCTGGCCGTCGTCCGGCAGCAGGAGATGGAAGCGCGGCTCGCGCAGCGCACCGCCGAGGAGCGGGCGCGCAGCATCGCGGGCAAGGCCGAAGGGCTCCGCCGCGCCGCGCACGCCGAGCAGCAGGCCCGCGAACGCGCCGAGCGCGCCGCCGCCGCCCGCAAGCGTGGCGCCGAGATCGCGAACGCCGTGGTCAACGGCGGCGAGATCGCCCTCGACCGCATCGAGCACTCCGTCCAGCGCGCGGCCACCGAACGCGACGAGGTCCAGGCCCGCCGCCAGACCCGCGAGCAGGCGCTGACCGGCGTCCGCGCCAAGGTCCGCGAGCTGACCGGCGAGCTGGAGAAGCTGACCGACGCCGTGCACCGCGACGAGGTCCTGCGCGCCGAGCAGCGGCTGCGCCTGGAGACCCTGGAAGCGAAGATCGCCGAGGACTTCGGCATCGGCCTCACGGATCTGGTGCAGGAGTACGGCCCGGACGTCCCGGTCCCGCCGAGCGCGGGCGAGATGGCCGAGTACGAAGCGGCCAAGGACCGCGGCGAGGACGTCACCCCGCCGCCGCCGATGCCCTACGACCGCGACACCCAGGCCCGCCGCGCCAAGCGCGCCGAGAAGGACCTGTCGTTGCTGGGCAAGGTGAATCCGCTCGCGCTCGAGGAGTTCGCGGCGCTGGAGGAGCGGTACAAGTTCCTCTCCACGCAGCTGGAAGACCTCAAGGACACCCGCAAGGACCTCGAAGCCGTCATCAAGCAGGTCGACGAGAAGATCCTCGAGGTCTTCGCCGGCGCGTACGCCGACGTGGCCCGCGAGTTCGAAACAGTCTTCAGCGTGCTGTTCCCCGGCGGCGAGGGCCGGATGGTCCTCACCCAGCCGGACGACCTGCTCAGCACCGGCGTCGACGTCGAAGCCCGCCCTCCGGGCAAGAAGGTCAAGCGGCTGTCGCTGCTCTCCGGTGGCGAGAAGTCGCTGGTCGCGGTGGGCATGCTGGTCGCGATCTTCCGCGCCCGCCCCTCACCCTTCTACGTGATGGACGAGGTCGAGGCGGCGCTCGACGACACCAACATGCGCCGCCTGATCGGCCTGCTGGAGCAGCTGCGCGACTCGTCCCAGCTGATCATCATCACCCACCAGAAGCCGACGATGGAGATCGCCGACGCGCTCTACGGCGTGAGCATGCAGGGCGACGGCATCACGAAGGTGATCTCGCAGCGCCTGCGCACGGCCGACGACGAACCGGTCGCGGTCGGCTGACGCGTCACATGTCGTCTTCGCGCGGCGCGCGGCGGTCGTCGCCCCGCGCGCGCGGCTCGTAGGTGCCGAGATCGTTGCCGATGTGGGTGGCGTCGTCGATCCGCGGCCGGCGCCCGCGCGGCGTCATCATGCCGCGTTCGACGCCTCGCTTGCGGTCGGATCGGTCGAGCGCCAGCGCGATCACGAGGACTACGGCGAGGACCACGCCGACACCGATGAAGAACCCCATGTGAGACCCCCTCTCCCGCTCCCAGGTCACGGGAGCGGGAGAGCGGTCACATCCCCTCAGCCGGCGACCCAGAAGGCGTAGTCGGCCGAGTAGCGGACCGCCGTCTGGGCGCCGTCGGTGCACGCTCCCGCCGGAGCCACGCCGCCGCGGGTGTTGAGGCGCTGGATGTACGTCACCTTGCCGAAGACGCCGTCGCCGGTGTTCAGGTTCGCCTTGAGCAGCAGTTCCGGGATCGCGCCGTCGCGCGGGGCGTTGGCCACCGCCGCCGCGCCGACCGTGCTGCCGTCCACGATGGACGTCCAGACCGGGCCCTTGCTGTGCAGCGCCACCGGCTTGCCGTGCTTCGACAGCACCGCCGCGGGCTGGATCAGCGTCCACGCGCCGGCGGTGCAGCCGTAGATCTGCACGCCCTCGGCCGGGTACGCGGCCAGGGCCTTGTTGCCCGCCGGGACCTTGATCGCGTCCGGCACGCGCGGGGCCGCCGGGGTGGCCGAGGCCGTCGCCGCGCCGCCGAGGAGCAGGCCGCCGATCGCGAGCGCCACCGTCATCCGCTTCATGAAGTCCACCTTCGAAGTCCTCCCGCCGCTTCTCGGCGGGCTCCCGCAAACCGACACGGGCGCCCGCCGGAAACGGTTCAGAAGGATCAGGCGGCGGTGACCTCTTCGCTCTCGCCCACGGCCTCGGCTTCGGCCGCCTTCGGGTCCGGCGTCCGGTGCCGCAGCGACAGCAACCCGCCCACGACCAGTGTGATCACCACGCCCAGCAGCGTGTACCACGGATACGCCAAGGCCACGCGATCCCCGGCCGCCTTCGAGAAGTCGATCCCGATCAGACCACCGGTCTTCGCGCTGAACTTCACCCCGAGGATGACGAACGCCATCACGACGACCGTGGCGACGAACGCGATGATCGCGTCCACCTGCCGCGCCTTCTTGATCAGCAGGCCGAGCAGGAACGACCCGAGCAGCGCGCCGTAGGTGTACCCGGTGATCGCGAGACCCAGCTCGATGACCGAGTTCTTCGTGGTGGAGAACAGCGACGCGAACACCGCGAACAC
Organism: Amycolatopsis sp. FBCC-B4732; assembly: GCF_023008405.1. NCBI lineage: Bacteria > Bacillati > Actinomycetota > Actinomycetes > Pseudonocardiales > Pseudonocardiaceae > Amycolatopsis > Amycolatopsis sp. FBCC-B4732. The sequence continues at coordinate 6,183,861 of NZ_CP095376.1, read as the reverse complement.
GACCGCCCAGATGAGTGTCCACATGCGACCGTGCTTGAGCAGCTTCGAATCTTCCGGCGCGCGCTTGGTGAACCGCTGGTAGAGATCGGCCACAGTGGACGTCGAAAGCGCGTTGAGCGCCGAAGCCAGCGCTCCCATGGTCGAGGCGAGCACGCCCGCGATGAGCAGACCCGAGACGCCGGCCGGCAGGTCGTCGATGATGAAACGCGAGAACACGTCGTCCGGGCTCTGCAGGCCGAGCTGCGCGACCGACTTGCGCCCGTTGAACACCCACAGCATCGCCCCGACCAGCAGGAACAGTGCGAACTGGATGGTGACGATGATGCCGCTGCCGATCAGCGCCTTCTGGCCGTCGCGCAGGCTGCGCGTGGCCATCAGCCGCTGCGCGATCAGCTGGTCCGCGCCGTGCGAGGCCATCGACAGCGCCGCGCCGCCGAGCACCGCCGTGATGAACGCGTACGGGCTGGTCAGCAGGTTCTTCGTGAAGTCGACGAGCATGAACTTGCCGTCGTCGGACGCCTGGGTCATCCAGTCGCCGGGCAGCTTGTTTAGCAGCACGATCGCGGCCACCGCGGCGCCGCCGAGGTAGAGGGTCAGCTGGATGACGTCGACCCAGACGACCGCCTTGATCCCGCCGATGTAGGCGTAGATCAGCGTCAGCGCGGTCAGGATGACGACGATCACCCAGTAGTCGAGATGGATGTCGTAGTGCCCGAGGATGACCTTGATCGGGATCGCGCCGGCGAACAGGCGGACGCCCTCGGCGAGCAGCCGGGTGATCACGAACGTCACCGACGCCGTGCCCTGCAGCCCCGAGCCGAACCGCTTCCCGAGGAACGCGTACGCGCTCACGAGGTTGCCGCGGAAGTACCGCGGCAGCAGCACGAACGCGGCGACCGTCCGGCCGATGATGTAGCCGAAGGCCAGCTGCAGGAACAGGAACGCGTTGCCGAAGACGAGGCCCGGCGTGCTGATCACGGTCAGCGTCGAGGTCTCCGTGGCCACCACGGACAGCATCACCGCACCCCACGGCAGGCTGCGCTCACCGACGAAGTAGTCGGCCGCCGACCGTTGCTTCCGGCCGACGAGCACGCCTATCAGCGGCATCGCCGCCAGGTAGACCACGATGATCGCGAGGTCAACACCACGCATGGACTTCTCCTACCCTCATCCGGCCTTCTCCGCGACTCGCAACCGCGTCACGGTGCCCCCCAGCGGGGCGGGAAGGATCAGTGGCCCGGCACCCGGCACGAGCGCGCCGAGCAGGCGCGGCCCGCGGGCACCGGTCGCCGACGGCACCGTACCGGGCACGCCGCACCAGGTGAGCCACCCCAGCAGCGCGGTCAGGTACGCCTCCTTGCCGGCGCCGGGCAGGCCGAGGTCGTCGCTGGTCTTGAGCACGGCCGAAGGCAGGTTCCGCGCCAGCGCCGTCATCACCGCCGGGTTGCGGATGCCGCCGCCGGAGGCGATGACGATCGTGACGCCGTGGCGGCGGCACCGCTCGGCCACGGTCACGGCGGTCAGCTCGGTCAGCGTCGCGAGCAGGTCGGCGGGGCCGACCGGGTCGAGGCCGGCCAGCGCGGCGTCGAGGTAGGCCGCGTTGAAGTGCTCCTTGCCGGTCGACTTCGGCGGCGCGGCGGCGAAGTAGGGGTCGGCGAGCAGCCTGCCGAGCAGGTCGGCGCGCACCGAGCCGTCGAGCGCGAGCCGCCCGTCGACGTCGCTGCGCTGCCCGGTGACGCGGTGGGCGGCGAGGTCGAGCAGCGCGTTGGCGGGGCCGGTGTCGTAGGCGATCGCCGGTGCGCCGTCGGCGACGACGGTGATGTTCGCGATGCCGCCGAGGTTGAGCGCGGCGACCGGGCGCCCGGTGTCCTGGGCGAGGCCGCGCAGCCACAGCTGGTCGAGCGTGCTCGCCAGGGGAGCGCCGTGGCCGCCCGCGGCGACGTCGCGGGCCCGCAGGTCGGCGACCACCGGCAGGCCGGTGCGCTCGGCGATCCAGGCCGGCTGGCCGAGCTGGAGGGTGCCGCGGACGTGGCCTTCCTCGACCCAGTGGAACACCGTCTGGCCGAGCGAAGCGACCAGGTCCGCGCTGCCGCCGGCGAGTTCTTCGGCCCCGCGCCGGGCGGCGTCGGCGAACGCCTGCCCGACGCCGGTGTCGAGCCGCGTCAGCTCGCCGGCGGTGCAGGGGCCGGGCGGGAGGGCCGCGAGGAGGGCTTCGCGCAGCGGTTCCGGGTAGGGGACGTCGAGCTCGCCGAGCGGCGTCAGCACCACGGTGTCGTCCTCGGCGCGCAGGTCGGCGGCGGCCACGTCGATGCCGTCGACCGACGTGCCCGAAATCAGGCCGATCACCCGGAAGCCGTGGTTACCCATCCGGAGGGGTTTAGTGCAGGTCTTCCTGTGACGCAACCCACTTGGTGAAGTCTTGGCCCAATCGGGATCGATCTGGTGGCGAATTGCCTGTGTGGACGGGGTGTCCGGGTCCGCGCGGTGCGGATGGAAGGATGGGTCCCGTGTCGAGCACCTGGTTCCTGTTCGTAGTCCTGGCCGTCGTCGTGCTGGTCGCCCTCCTGGTGACCGGCCTGCTGGTCGCGCGCAAGCGCCGGATCAGCCTGGACGCCAAGCGCGAGGTCGAGGAGAAGCCGAAGGGCGGCTCCTACGCGGCCAGCGGGGGCATCGCCCTCGCGCCCGGCGGGTCGGCCGAAGCGCCCGAGCACCCGGTCGAGGACCGGCCGGAGACCGAAGGCCAGCCCGCGGTCGGCGATGACGCCGCCGTGCCGCGTGATTCGGCGCAGCGCACGGTCCGCGACGTCAAGCTCCCCGAAGAGCCCGCCGCGCCCGCCGCGCCGGCTCCGGCCGCTCCGGTGGTCGAGGAGATCGACCCGGCGACGGGCCGCATCGAGCGCCTGCGCGGCCGGCTGGCGAAGTCGCGTTCGGTGTTCGGCACGAGCCTGCTCGGCCTGCTCGGCGCCGGCGACCTCGACGAGGACTCCTGGCAGGACGTCGAAGACACGCTGCTGATGGCCGACCTGGGCGCGGCCACCACGACCCAGATCGTCGACCGCCTGCGCGACGAGCTCTCGCGGCGCGCGATCCGCTCGTCGGCCGAGGCCCGCGAGGTGCTGCACGAGGTGCTGACGGCGCAGCTGTCCACCGGCAGCGAGCGCGCGGTGCGGGCGCTGCCCCACATCGTCGACGGCAAGAAGCAGCCCGCGGTGGTCCTGGTGGCGGGCGTCAACGGCACGGGCAAGACGACGACCACGGGCAAGCTCGCCCGCGTCCTGGTGGCCCAGGACAAGACGGTGGTCCTGGGCGCGGCGGACACCTTCCGCGCGGCGGCGGCCGACCAGCTCCAGACGTGGGCCGAGCGCGTGGGCGCGGAGGTCGTCCGCGGCAAGGAGGGCGCGGACCCGGCGGCGGTGGCGTTCGACGCGGTGAAGCGCGGCGTGGACACGGGCGTCGACGCGGTCCTGATCGACACGGCGGGCCGCCTGCACACGAAGACGGGCCTGATGGACGAGCTGGGCAAGGTCAAGCGCGTCGTGGAGAAGCAGGCGAAGGTCGACGAGGTGCTCCTGGTCCTGGACGCGACGACGGGCCAGAACGGCCTGATGCAGGCCCGGGTGTTCGCTGAGGTCATCGACGTCACGGGCATCGTGCTGACGAAGCTGGACGGGACCGCGAAGGGCGGGATCGTGTTTCAGGTCCAGCGCGAGCTGGGCGTCCCGGTGAAGCTGGTCGGGCTGGGCGAGGGCCCGGACGACCTGGCCCCGTTCGAGCCGGGCGCGTTCGTGGACGCCCTGCTGGGCTAGCGCCGGATGGCGTGGTTTTCCCTGGCGGTGTCCGGGATGACCAGGCCGGACGCGAGCCGGTCGGCGGGCGCCGCGGGCAGCGCGGAGATCAGGTGGGCACCGCGCGGCCGCCCGGTCGCGACGACCGTCAAAGCCGGAACAGCGGCGTCCCGTCGGGTTTTCGCAGGCCCAGCTGCAGGATCACCGGTGCCGACGGGCGGCGCGCCGGGATGAGGCACGGGGACGTCCGGCGGGCGGTCACCGTGAGCCGCGACCAGCCGATGCCCTGCAGGGTGCGGTGGGCCGGGTCGAGGACCATCGCCGCGCCGAAGTAGGCGCCGGCGGGGACCGCGATGCGGGCGGTGTTGCCCAGCACGACCGAAAACACCGTGCCCGTGCGGCTGCCGTCCTCCTGCAGCGTGAGGATCACCGGCGTGCGGACCTTCGCGGCCGAGTGGTGGCGCACGGAGATCTCGACGGTGCCCGAGGGGGCCCCGCCGGGCCGTGGCCACGCGGGTACCGGGGGCGGCCCGTCGAGCGCCCGGGCGACGAGCCGGTCCAGCAGGTTCGAAGCGGCGCCCTGCGCGAGCCACGCCAAGGCGCCGGTGTGCGAGTCCATGCGGCCTCCGCCGATATTCGGATGACGAACGGGCGCGACCGGCGCAGAATTCCGGTGTGCCCGGTTGACGCCCTTCCGCTCGTGCCCCTCCTCGTACCAGACGTCGCGAAGCCGTCATCCGCTACGAGAGAGGACAATCATGACCGCCATCCACGGCGATCGGGTGCGGCTGCGCCCGATCGGCCCAGCGGATCGCGCCCGCGCACGCGAAATCCTGGCCACCCCGGAGGTCGCCCGCTGGTGGGGCGAGCCGGAGTCGGAAATCGAGAGCATCTACACCGCCGAGGACGGCTTCCGCTGCTACGTCATCGAGGCGGACGGGGCCGTCGTCGGGCTGATCCAGAGCTGCGAGGAGCTCGACCCGCAGTACCGCCACGCGGGCATCGACATCGCGATCGACCCGGGCTTCCACGGCCGCGGCCTCGGCACGGACGCCCTCCGCACCCTGGCCGGGCACCTGTTCGACCAGGGCCACCACCGCCTGACGATCGACCCCGCGGCGGCCAACGAGCCGGCGATCAGGGTGTATTCGAAGATCGGCTTCCGGCCGGTGGGCGTACTACGCCGCTACGAGCGGGCGGCGGACGGCAGCTGGCACGACGGCCTGCTGATGGACCTGCTGGCGGGGGAGCTGAAGTGAGGGATCAGCCCTTGTCGATCAGCCGCTGAAGCAGCCCGCTGATCTGTTCCATGCTGATGTTGACCTTGGTGAACCCGCTGTCGACCTTGGCTTCCAGCGTGTCCAGCCGCTGGCCGTGCTCGACCTGGGTCTCGCGCAGGGCGTTCAACACCTGGGTGTGGCCATTCAAGGTCTGCTTGAAGTCGGACACATCCCGGTCCGCCGCGCCGGCCAGTATGCGGGCGGCCGCGGCGTCTCGCCGATACTGGTGTCCCTGTTCCTCCAACGCGGTTACGCGGGCTTCGAGATCATCGAGTCTTGCCATGCCGTCGATCTTACCGGCGGGGTCTGCACCCTCCGCAGCAGGGTCACTTTCAGTCACTAGATATCACCCTCTGTCACACTGATAGTGGCGCTTGGGAGAGACTCGCACCCAGGGCGTCCGCCACCCGCTGCACCGCCGGGGCGATGTGCGCCACCGCCTCGGCGGTCAGCCGCCCCGACGGGCCCGACACCGACACCGCCGCCGGTACCGGCGCCCCCGGCACCGCCACCGCGACGCACCGCACACCCAGCTCCTGCTCCGCCTCGTCCAGCGCGTACCCCTGCGAAGCGATCCTCGAAAGCTCGACCGCCAGCAGATCCGCATCCGTGAACGTGTGCTCCGTGTACGCCGGCATACCGGTCCGCGAGAGCAACGCCTGGACGTCCTCGGAAGGCAGGTGCGCCAGCATCGCCTTCCCCACCCCGGTCCCGTGCGGCAGCAACCGCCTCCCGACCTCGGTGAACATGCGCATCGAGTGCTTCGAGGGGACCTGGGCCACGTACACGACCTCGTCGCGCTCCAGGACCGCCAGGTTCGCCGTCTCGCCGACCTCCTCGACCAGCTCCGCCAGCAGCGGCCGCGCCCACGCGCCGAACTGCATGCTCGCGTTCTCGCCCAGCCGGATCAGCCGCGCGCCCAGCGCGTACCGGCGGTTCGTGTTCTGGCGGACGTAGCCCAGGTCGACCAGGGTGCGGATCAGCCGGTGGATCGTCGGCATCGGCAGCCCGGACAGCGTCGCCAGCTCCGACAGGCTGGCTTCGCCGCCGGTGTCCGCGAGGTGTTCCAGCAGCTCGAAGGCACGCTGCAGGGACTGGACGCCGCCGTCGCGACCGTTCTTCTCCGCCGGCACGGTGGCCCTCCTTACGTCGGCGTTGAGCTTCCGCTATGCAGAAACTATAGTCCGGCTGGTAGAAAACCGTAGGGCCGTTATCCAAAGATCCGAACCCTCGAGGTGTTTCCCCATGTCTTCTGAAGTCCAGGTGCTGGGCGACCCGGTCGAGCGCGGCGACGAGATCCTCACGCCGGAGGCGCTCGCCTTCCTCGCCGGCCTCCACGACGCCTTCGCCGGCCGCCGCGACGAGCTGCTCCAGGCGCGGAGCAAGCGCCGCGAGGAGGCCCGGACCACCGGCAGGCTCGACTTCCTGCCGGAGACGAAGGAGATCCGCGAGAGCGACTGGCAGGTCGCCGGCGCGCCCGCCGCGCTGCGGGACCGCCGCGTCGAGATCACCGGGCCGACCGACCGCAAGATGACCATCAACGCGCTCAACTCCGGCGCGAAGGTGTGGCTGGCCGATCTCGAGGACGCCAACACCCCCCACTGGGTGAACGTCGTCTCCGGCCAGGTCAACCTGTACGACGCCGTCCGCGAGACCATCACCCTGGAGAGCGGCGGCAAGAGCTACGCGCTCAAGGACGTCGAGCACGCCACGATCGTGGTCCGCCCGCGCGGCTGGCACCTGCCCGAGAGCCACCTGAAGTTCGGCGGCCGCGAGGGCGTCGGCGCGCTGGTCGACTTCGGCCTGCACTTCTTCCACAACGCGGCGGAGCTGCTCAAGCGCGGCAAGGGCCCGTACTACTACCTCCCGAAGATGGAGAGCCACCTCGAAGCGCGGCTCTGGAACGACGTCTTCACCCACGCCGAGAAGGCGCTCGGCATCGAGCACGGCACCGTCCGCGCCACCGTGCTGATCGAGACCATCCCGGCCGCGTTCGAGATGGAAGAGATCCTCTACGAGCTGCGCGAGCACGCGTCGGGCCTCAACGCCGGCCGCTGGGACTACCTGTTCAGCGTCATCAAGTACTTCCGCGACGCGGGCGAGAAGTTCGTGCTGCCGGACCGCAACTCGGTCACCATGACCGCGCCGTTCATGCGCGCCTACACCGAGCTGCTGGTGCGCACCTGCCACAAGCGCGGCGCGTTCGCGATCGGCGGCATGGCCGCGTTCATCCCGAGCAAGGACCCCGAGACGAACAAGGGCGCCTTCGACAAGGTCCACGCGGACAAGTCCCGCGAGGCCGGCGACGGCTTCGACGGCTCGTGGGTCGCGCACCCGGGCATGGTCGAGCTCTGCAAGGAGGAGTTCGACAAGGTCCTCGGCGACCAGCCCAACCAGCTCGGCCGTACCCGCGACGAGGTCTCCGTCACCGCCGACCAGCTGCTCGACGTCGCTTCGACGCCGGGCGGCGCGACGGCGGCCGGCCTGCGCGCGGCGGTCGACGTCGGGGTCCGCTACATCGCGTCCTGGCTCGGCGGCAACGGCGCGGCGGCCATCCACAACCTGATGGAGGACGCCGCCACCGCCGAGATCTCGCGCTCGCAGATCTGGCAGTGGGTCAAGAACGGGACCACTTTGGACACCGGCGACACCGTCACCTCGGAGCTGGTCCGCGGTGTGCTCGCGGACGTCCGCGGCGAGCTGGCCGGCGAGCTCAAGCCCGAGCAGCTGGAGCCCGCCGTGGAGCTGTTCGAGCAGGTCGCGCTGGCCGACGAGTTCCCGGACTTCCTGACCCTGCCCGCCTACGAGCGGATCAAGTAGGTGCGTCTTCCCGAAGACGTCTACGCCGCCGCGGACGCGCGTCTGGCCGAGGCCGACGCGCGCGTCGCGGCGGCGTACCCGGGGGAGCGGCCGGGCCGGCAGCCGGTGCACACGGTGTACGTGCCGGCGTCGCAGTACCGGACGCGCCTGGTCGCCGACTGGGGCAAGCAGGCGATGCGTGTCTTCGTCGAGCACGAGGACCTGCTCGGGCTCGACGCGTCCGGGTATGAACGCGTGCGCGCCAAGCTGCTCACCGAGCCGATCGAGGACCTGCGGATCGACTTCGAGGACGGCTACGGCCGCGTCCCCGACGACGTCGAGGACGCCGCCGCGCTGGCGGCCGGGCAGACCCTGGCCACCACCGGCGGGACGCCGTTCTGCGGCATCCGGTTCAAGAGCTTCGAGGCGGCGACGCGCCGGCGCGGGATCCGCACCCTGGACCTGTTCCTGACCGGGTTGCTCGGCAACGGGCCGCTGCCGCCCGGGTTCGTCGTCACGCTGCCGAAGGTGACGGCGATCGAGCAGGTGTCGGTGGCCGCGGAAGTGCTGGCGCGCCTGGAATCCGCGTACGAGCTCGCCGAGGGGACGCTGCGGTTCGAGGTCCAGATCGAGACGTCGCAGTCCATTGTGGACATCGACGGGACGCTCGCGGTGCCGCGGATCGTGCAGGCGGCCGAAGGCCGGTGTTCGGGCCTGCACTACGGGACGTACGACTACAGCGCCGGCCTCGGCATCGCGGCGGCGTACCAGAGCATGGAGCACCCGGCGGCGGACCTCGCCAAGGGCCTGATGCAGGTCTCGGCGGCGGGCACCGGCGTCCGGCTGTCGGACGGCTCGACGAACAAGCTCCCGGTCGGCGACGCGCTGCCCGCGGCGTGGGCCGAACACCTGCGCCTGGTGCGGCGGTCCCTGGAACGCGGCTTCTACCAGGGCTGGGACCTGCACCCGCACCAGCTCCCGACGCGCTTCGCGGCGACGTACACGTTCTACCGCTCGGGGTTCGCCGAGGCGGTGGACCGGTTGCGCGCGTACGCGGAGAAGAAGGCCGGGGGCGTGCTCGACGAACCGGCGACGGCCCAGGCGCTGGCGGTGTACCTGCTGCGCGGCCTCGACTGCGGCGCGCTCGACGAGAGCGAGCTGTCGTTCGGGCGGCCGGAGCTGGAGAAGTACGCGCGGCGCGAAGGCTGAGCAGCGGCCGGGAGTGTCCCGGGGGCGCGTCCGGTGACCGGAGTCACTCGCCGAGCCGGGCGCGGTCGGCGGCCTCGCGGCCCGCGCCCCAGCCTTCGTGGCTGCGCACGGTCACCGATTTGTGCACCACTTCGGGGAACCGGGTGCTGAAGGCCGCCTCGACCTTCAGCTCGTGCGACGCCAGCACCGGCAGCAGCCGGTCCCGGTCCGGCGCCTCCGCGATCGTCACTTCGGCGGCCTGGTCGAGCCGCTCGCCGATGCGGGTGGCGTAGGAGACGAGGAACGACTTCCGGAACGCCCGCGACCGCCCGGCCGGGTCGGCGATCATCGCCCGCGTCGCCTGGACGAGCAGGGACGTCGTCATCAGCTCGACGGAGTCCAGGTCCGCCTCGTCGCCGACGACGGTGACGAACCCCCAGCGCGGGTCGAAGACCGCCCGGCACCGGTCGGCCTTCGAGACGACGTGCACCAGCAGCGACTTGGCGTCGACGTACGGCGTGTCGAGCCAGATCCGGCGGGCCGCGGGCAGCTCGGGCGCGGCCTCGCCGGCCTCGACGAGCACGCGGTCGAGGGCGTACCGGGTCATCAGCTCCTGCGCCTTCGCCGAGAGAGCTTCGGCCTCGTCCGGGAACGAGCTCGACTCGGCCTTCGCCAGCAGCGCGCGCACCCGCCCGAGCTTCTTCTCGTCGACGGCGTGGTGCGCGGGCCGCTCCGGGGTCGCGGTCCCCGGCACGGGCAGGACGAGGGTGACGGGCGGCAGGGTCAGCAGGAAGCCGAGCGCCTCGATCACGGTCGTCAGCGCTTCGGCCGGGGTGAGGATGTGCTTGGCCGCCCAGTGCGTCAGGTGCGGGTCCGGCCACCACCGCACGGCGCCGACGTCTTCGAGCTGCTCCCGCCAGCGCGGGTGGACCGTCGCGGGCGCGAACTGCTCGACGTGGGCGGCCAGCGCGTCGAGCACGCAGGACCGGGCGAACTCGTCGACGCGGCGGCGGGCGGCCTGGTCCAGGTCCTCGGGCAGCCAGCCGCCCCGGCAGACCCGCGCGATGACCTGCTGCCCGGCCAGGTGCGCGCCCTCGGCCACCTCGGCAGGCAGTTCGAGGCCGGGCGCGAGCCGGTCCGCCGTACCCCGCGCGGTCCCGTGGGCGGCGGCGAGCAGCGTGTCCCGAGCTTCCTCGGCCGTCGGCACCGCCCCGGCCCACGAGACGGCTTCCTCGACGGCGACGCGCTTCCGTTTACCCACGCCCCGAGTGTGCCGCAGCGGTCCGCCCGCCCGATCACCCTCCCTCGTCGCCGGCGCGCAGGGCGAGGTAGACGTCGAGCTGGTCGGTGAACTCGGTCAGGTCCGCGCCGAGCAGCTCGCCCGCCCGGCCGATGCGGTAGCGCAGCGTGTTGACGTGGACGTGCAACGCCTTCGCCGCCCGCGTCGGCGAACCCGAGCACTCCAGGAACACCCGGACCGTGTGCACCAGGTCCGTGTGCTGCTCGGCGTCGTAGGCCAGCAGCGGCCCGAGCACCCGGCGCCGCAGGGCCGCGCGGACCCCGTCCGGGGCGCCGGCGAGCAGCAGCTGGTGCGCCGCGACGTCGGCGGCGGGGACGACCACGACGCGGCCCGGCCGCCGGGCCGCCACCCCCACCGCGTACCGCGCGGTCTCCCACGCCTCGGTCCGCGGTGCCGGTTCGCTGACCCCGCACAGGATCCGCGTCGCCCGGAGCAGAGGTTCCACAGTGGACAGCTCCAGTGTGGACGGTTGCGCGGTCGTCGCCGCGTACGACGTGTCCCCGGTGGACTCCAGCAGGAGCCCGTCCGGCAGCAGCTCCCGCAGGACGTCCCGGCTCTCGTCGCTGCCCTCGGTCCGCAGCGCGACGACGCGGGCCGAGGCCGGCAGCTCGGCTTCGGCCGGGGCGGTCCGCGCCCGGGTGACCCCGATCAGCCCCGCGAGTTCCTCCGCCAGCTCGGCCTGCGCCGTGCTCAGCGGGCCGCCGGCGGCGATCAGCCACGGCACGGCTTGGCGCCCCTCGACCGGGAGCACCGTCAGCGGCCCGGGCTCGCGGGCCGCGTACCGGCGGACGACGTCTTCGGCGGGCAGGGGCAGCGCGGCGGCGCCGGCGATCACCCGGCCGAGGCCGGAAAGCACCCAGCAGGGCAGCCCGAGCTCCGCCGACGCGCGCTCCAGCAGCGTCTCGACCGGGGCGTCCGCGGCGGCCTGCAAACGTTTGCGCGCGCTGTCGGACGCGGCGGCCAGCGCCAGCACCACCTGCTCGGTGATCACCGAAAACGACAGGTCGGTGGGCACTTCCAGCAACGGGATGCGGTGCCGCGCGCAGGCGTCGACCACGTCGGCCGGGATCCCGCCGGAATCGGCGCCGGACGCGGCCAGCGCAGCCGCGCCCGAGCGGGCCAGCGCGGCCACGAACGGCTCGGCGTCGCCCGGGCGCCGCCACCAGAGCAGACCGGACAGCACCAGTTCGCCCGCCGACAGGTACCGTCCGGGGTCGGGCAGCTCCGTGACGTAGATGCGCGTCACGGGCCGGTCGAGCAGGTCGGCCCCGGCCAGCGGGCGCAGCCGCAGCCGCGGCAGGCCGAGCAGAGTTTTCACGGTCGTCATCAGGCTTGTAGGAAAGCACAAACGTCCCCGGGTTCGCTGCTGTGCGTTTCATGCGCCGTGCCGTTGCCGCCCGTGCCCGGTTTGGCGTCTACTGGTCCATCGCCCTCACAAAGGAGCACGAGTGGAGTTCCTGCGTCCCAAGACGCTCGCCGAGGCCCTCGCCCTCAAGGCGGAGCGGCCGGCCGCCGTGCCGATCGCCGGCGGCACCGACGTCATGGTCGAGCTGAACTTCGACCACCGGCGCCCCGAAGCCATGCTGGACCTGACCACGGTGCCCGGGCTGACGGAGTGGTCCACATCGGACGGCACCGTCCGGCTGGGTGCCGGCGTCCCGTACACCCGCGTGATCGCCGAAGTGGGTGAATCCGTCCCCGCGCTGGCCATGGCGTCCCGCACGGTCGGCTCGCCGCAGATCCGCAACCGCGGCACGGTCGGCGGCAACCTCGGCGCCGCGTCCCCCGCCGGGGACACCCACCCGGTGCTGCTGGCCCTCGACGCCCGGATCGAGGTGGCCTCCGTGCGGGGGACCCGGCTCCTCCGCGCGGAGGAGTTCTACGTCGGCGTGAAACGCCACTCGCTCGAGCCGGACGAGCTGATCACCGCCGTCCACCTGCCCGCGCACGCCGGCCCGCAGCAGTTCGCCAAGGTCGGGACGCGCAACGCGATGGTCATCGCGGTCTGCTCGTTCGCGCTGGCCCTGCGCGACGGGAAGGTGGGCGCCGCGATCGGGTCCGCCGCCCCGACGCCCCGCCACGCCCGCGAAGCCGAAGAGTTCCTGGCCGCCGAACTGCCGTGGGGCTCGGCCGAGGCGCTGCCCGACTCCCTGAAGCGCCGCTTCGGCGAGCTGGTCGCCGAAGCGACGTCGCCGATCGACGACGTCCGCGGCAGCGCCGCGTATCGGAAGCACGCGCTGGGGGTACTGGCGAGGCGTACGTTGACCTGGGCCTGGGACGACCACCGGACGGGGGAGCGCGCATGCGCCTGAATGTCACGATCAACGGCGAAGACCGCCAGGCGGACGACGTCTGGGAGGGCGAAAGCCTGCTCTACGTGCTGCGCGAGCGGCTCGGCCTCCCGGGCTCGAAGAACGCCTGCGAGCAGGGCGAATGCGGCTCCTGCACGGTCTACCTCGACGAAGTGCCGGTGTGTGCCTGCCTGGTCGCGGCCGGGCAGGCCGAGGGCCGCGTGGTCCGCACGGTCGAGGGACTGGCCGACGGCGACACCCTCGACCCGCTCCAGCAGTCCTTTGTGGACAACGGCGCCGTGCAGTGCGGCTTCTGCACCCCTGGCCTGGTCGTCGCCGCGCACGACCTGCTGAACCGCGTCCCCGACCCGAGCGACGAGGAGATCCGCGAAGCGCTCGCCGGCAACCTCTGCCGCTGCACCGGCTACGAAAAGATCCTGGACGCGGTGCGCGCGGTGGCGAAGGGTGGTGTCGCGTGAAGACCCTCATCGCGAACGCGGCGATCGCCACCGTCTCCGGCCCCGAGTACGCCTCCGGCCACGTCGTCGTCGAGAACGACCGGATCGCCGAAGTCGGCGAAGGCGTCTACACCGGCGAGTTCGACGAGCGCGTCGACGCCGCCGGCTGCCTGGTCACGCCCGGCCTGATCAACACCCACCACCACCTCTACCAGTGGGCGACCCGCGGCCTGGCCGCCGACCACACGCTCTTCGAGTGGCTGGTCGCGCTCTACCCGGTCTGGGGCCGCCTGGACGACGAGATCACCCACGCCGCCGGCACCGCCGGGATGGCGCGCCTGGCGCTGACCGGCTGCACCACCGTCGCCGACCACCACTACGTCTTCCCGCGCGACGGCGGCGACCAGGTCGCGGCGCTGGCCGCGGCCCGCCAGCGGATCGGCGTCCGGCTGCACGTCGTGCGCGGGTCGATGGACCGCGGCGAGTCCGACGGCGGCCTGCCGCCGGACAACCTCGTCGAGACGACCGAGGACGCGCTGACCGGCACCGAAGCCGCGATCGGCCGCTTCCACGACGACTCGCCCGGCGCCCACCTGCAGATCGCCGTCGGCCCGTGCTCGCCGTTCTCGGTCACCGAACGGCTGATGTCCGGCGCGGCCGAGCTGGCCCGCCGCAAGGGCGTCCGGCTGCACACGCACCTCGCCGAGACGCTCGACGAAGAGAAGCAGTGCCTCGCCGAAGTCGGCTGCACGCCCGCCGAGTACGCCGACAAGCTGGGCTGGCTCGCCGACGACGTCTGGCTCGCGCACACCGTCCACCTCGCGCCCGACGCGATCCGCCGCTTCGGCGCGACCGGCACCGGCTCGGCGCACTGCCCGACGTCCAACGGCCGGCTCGGCGCCGGCATCGCCCCGGTCCGCGACCTGCTCGACGCGGGCGTGGCGGTCGGTCTCGGCGTCGACGGGGCCGCGTCCAGCGAGTCCGGCGGCCTCGCCGAGGAGCTGCACCAGGCGCTCCTGCAGGCCCGCCAGCGCGGCGGGCCCCGCGGCCTGACCACGCGGGAAGCGCTGTGGATGGGCACGATGGGCGGCGCCCGCTGCCTGGGCCGCGCGGCGGATCTCGGCTCGATCGAACCCGGCAAGCTCGCGGACCTCGCCGTCTGGGACCTGACCGGCCTGAACCACGCGGGCATCGCCGACCCGGTCGCGGCGCTGGTGCTCGGCACGACGCCGCCGCTGCGCCGGCTGTTCGTCGGCGGCAAGGCGATCGTCGAGGACGCCACCCTGCGCGAAGCCGACGAGTCCGCGATCGCCCGCGAGCTGGCGGCCGCGAGCGCCCGGTTGAGGGAGGCCGGATGACCACCACCGTCAGCACGCAGGCGGCCGACGGCGTCGGCACGTCGCCGCGGCGACCCGACGGCACGGTCAAGGTCCGCGGCGAATTCGCCTACTCTTCGGACCTCTGGCACGAGGACATGGTGTGGGGCGTGACGCTGCGCAGCCCGCACCCGTACGCGCGGATCACCGCGATCGACATCACCGACGCCCTCGCCGTGCCCGGCGTCTACGCGGTGCTGACGCACGAAGACGTCCCGGGCGTCAACCGGTACGGCCTGGAGCACTCCGACCAGCCGGTGCTCGCCTCCGACGTCGTGCGGTACCAGGGCGAACCGGTCGCGCTGGTCGCCGCCGACCACCCGGAGACCGCGCGCCGCGCGATGAAGCGGATCGCCGTCTCCTACGAAGAGCTGGAGCCGGTGACGGACTCCGAAGCGGCTGTCGCGGGCGAAGGCGCTTCGCTGCACGACGGCGGCAACGTCGTGCGGCACGTGAAGATCCGCCGTGGTCCGCAAGAACTCGCCGCGGACGTCGTCGTTTCCGGCGTCTACGAGGTCGGCATGCAGGACCAGGCCTTCCTCGGGCCGGAGTCCGGGCTCGCCGTGCCGGACACCGAAGGCGGCGTCGACCTCTACGTCGCGACGCAGTGGCTGCACGTCGACCAGCAGCAGATCGTGGCGGCGCTGGGCCTGCCGGTCGAGAAGGTGCGGCTCACGCTCGGCGGTGTCGGGGGCGCGTTCGGCGGCCGCGAGGACCTGTCGATGCAGGTGCACGCGTGCCTGCTCGCCCTGCACACCGGCAAGCCGGTGAAGATGGTCTACAACCGCGAAGAGTCGTTCTACGGCCACGTCCACCGCCACCCGGCGAAGATGTACTACGAGCACGGCGCCACCCGCGACGGCCGGCTCGTGTACGTGCGCACGCGGCTCTACCTCGACGGCGGCGCGTACGCGTCCTCGACCGGGGCGGTGGTCGCGAACGCCGCCACCCTCGGCGCCGGGCCGTACAAAGTGGACAGTGTCACGATCGACTGCTGGGGTACGTACACGAACAACCCGCCGTGCGGTGCGATGCGCGGGTTCGGCGCGGTGCAGGCGGCGTTCGGCTACGAGTCCCAGATGGACAAGCTCGCGGCCGCCTGCGGCCTGGACCCGGTCGAGATCCGCGTCCGCAACGCGATGAGCGAGGGCGACCTGATGCCGACCGGCCAGACCGTCGACTCGGCGGCCCCCGTCGCCGAGCTGCTGGGACTGGTGCAGGACAAGCCGATGCCGCCCGAGCGGCCCTTCGACCTGCGGCACCTGCCGGGCGGGGTCTCGAACACCACGCACGGCGAAGGCGTCGTCCGCGGGGTCGGCTACGCCGTCGGGATCAAGAACGTCTGCTTCTCCGAGGGCTTCGACGACTACTCGACGGCCCGCGTGCGCCTGCAGCTCGTCGGCGGCGAGCCCGCGGCGACCGTGCACACCGCGGCCTGCGAGGTCGGCCAGGGGCTCGTCACGATCATGCAGCAGATCGTCCGGACCGAACTGGGCGTCGACCAGGTGACGATCCTGCCGATGGACACCTCGATCGGCAACGGCGGCTCGACGTCGGCGTCACGCCAGACCTACGTCACCGGCGGCGCGGTCCAGGCCGCCTGCGGTGCGGTGCGCGCGAAGCTGCTGTCGCGGTTCGACCAGCGGGTGCGCGTGGTCGGCGGCAAGCTCGTCGCGGCCGACGGCCAGGTGCTCGCCGACCTGGTGGACGTCCTCGGCGACGACGTCTACGACGAAACCGTGGAGTGGCGGCACCGGCCGACGACCGCGCTGGACCCGGAGACCGGGCAGGGGACCGCACACGTGCAGTACGCGTTCGCCGCGCACCGGGCGGTCGTCGACGTCGACGTCGAGCTGGGCCTGGTCAAGGTGGTCGCGCTCGACTGCGCCCAGGACGTCGGCAAGGCGCTCAACCCGCAGGCCGTGCTGGGCCAGATCCAGGGCGGTTCCGCGCAGGGGCTCGGGCTCGCGGTGATGGAGGAGATCCAGACCTCCGGCGGGAAGATCCGGAACCCCTCCTTCACCGACTACCTGATCCCGACGGTCCTGGACGTGCCGCCGATGAGCATCGACGTCCTGGAGCGCCCGGACCCGCACGCGCCCTACGGCCTGCGCGGGGTCGGCGAGCCGCCGACGATCTCGTCGACCCCGGCGATCGTGGCGGCGATCCGGGCCGCGACCGGGCTCGCGCTCCCGCGCGTCCCGGTCCGGCCGGAGCACCTCACCGGCACCTGATCAGCGCTTGAGCGACCAGTTCTGGTTGGCGTCGTCGTTGCAGCCCCAGAGTTCGAGCTGGACGCCGTTGACGTTGCCGGCGGGCTTGTCCCCGCCGGTGACGTCGACGCAGAGCCCGGCCTGGGTGATCGAGCCGTCCGCGGCGAGCTTGAACTTCTGGTTCGCGCCGCCGTGGCAGGTCCAGACGATGAGCTTGGTCCCGGCGGCGCTGGTGCCGCCGTCGGCGTCCAGGCACAGGCCGCCGGCCTTCAGCTCACCGGCACCGGTGAACGTCCAGGACTGGTTCGCGCCGCCGTCGCAGTCCCAGATGTCGACCTTGGTGCCGGGCGTGGTGACGTTGCCGTTGATGTCGACGCACCGCGAGGACGACGCGCCCTGCAGGGGCTGCGCGGTGCCGGTGCTCGAGCCGGACGCGCCGGCCTTCACGCGGTAGATCACCGTGCTGTGCGAAGGAACCGCGGCGCTGATCGTCCCGGTGCTCGTGGTCAGCTCCTTCGACCACAGGTTGGTCAGCCGGTAGCTCGACGCGGCGGGCAGCCCGGCCGCGGCGGCCGTCGTCGAGACCGTGCGGGTGTCGCCGTTTTCGTTGAACAGCACCACGGCCACGTCCCCGTCGGACAGCGGTTTCGCGAGGACGTCCAGGCCGCCGGACGACGAGATCCGCCGGGCCTGCTTGCCCAGGGTGTCCTGGTCGACGGCGATGACGTCGCCGTTCAGGTACGTCGAGAACGTGGCGACGCTGGCGGAGCGGAGGTCGGCGCCCGCGATCAGCGGCGCGGCCATCGCGGCCCAGAGCGTGAAGTGGGCGCGGTCCTCCTGGAAGTCCATGCCGTCGCCGACTTCGAGCATGTCCGGGTCGTTCCAGGCACCGGGCTTCGCCGCGGCCGCGAGACCGACGTTCTGGCGGTAGATCGAGTCGATGCTGCCCCAGTTGTTCGTGATGTCGCCGGTGGTGCGCCACAGGTTGCCGACGTCCGGCGCCCAGGTCGACGGGCTGAAGTTGCCCCATTCGCAGATGCTGTAGGCGATCGGGCGGCCGGTGGCCTTCAGCGCGTCGCGCATCGCGGCGTAGCGGCGGACGTAGTCCTGCTGGTTCTCCCCGGCCGGGCTGCCGCAGTTGTCGTACTTGAGGTAGTCGACGCCCCAGCTCGCGTAGCTGTTCGCGTCGGTCTGCTCGTGCCCGAGGCTGCCGGGGTAGTGCTGGCAGGTCTCGGAGCCGGCGCTCTCGTAGATGCCGAACTTCATCCCGCGCGCGTGGATGTAGTCGCCGAGCGCCTTCAGGCCGCCGGGGAACTTCGCGGGGTCGGCGACGAGCTTGCCCGCGCTGTCGCGGGTGCGGGTCATCCAGCAGTCGTCGAGGTTGACGTAGGTGTAGCCGCGGTCGCGCATCCCGGAGCTGACCATCAGGTCGGTGGTCTGCTTGACCAGCGTCTCGTTGATGTTGCACTCGAAGGTGTTCCAGGTGTTCCAGCCCATCGGCGGCGTCCGCGCGAGGCCGTTTTCGAGGGCGTCGGCGGGTGGGGACACGATTCCGAGGGCGGCTACGGCGGTGGCGAGGACAGCGAGGACACGGCGCATGGCAGCTCCAACCGACAGCGGTGGGGGAGGAGGAGAAAAGAAGCTTCCGTGTCCCCTGCTGTGCGGTCAAGCGCCATCTTGAGTATTCGTGTTGGATTCCCGACTAAAGTTGTGTGTTCTCGTTGAGGAGCCGGCGAGCGACGTCGACGGTCGCCGCGCCCGCCACGGCCATCGCTTCGGTGTCGCGCAGCGAGCGGCAGAGCACGAACGCGCCTTCGAGGTTGTTGACGGCGGTGATCGTCAACGTCCGGGCGGCTTCGGTGCCGATGCCGAACTTCGCGAACTTCTCGGTCCCGGCGTCGATCCACGCCGTGAAGACGTCGGCGGTGGCCTGGCGTAGCGGCTCGTTGGTGCTCGCGACTTCCAGCGCGACGGTCGCGATCGGGCAGCCCTCGACGTAGTCGGTGGCTTCGAGCGTCGCGATCCCGGCGGCGAAGAAGGCTTCGATCCCGCTGATCAGGTCGGGCGCGGGCACGATGAAGAGGTCGAAGAGCTGGATGTAGGCGAGCCCGGAGGTGCGGATGACCTCCTGACCGAGCTGCTCCTTGCCGCCGGGGAAGAAGTGGTAGAGCGACCCGAAGGGCGCGTTCGCTTCCGAGACGATCTGCTTGAGCCCGGTGCCGGTGTAGCCGTTGCGCCGGAACAGTTCCGCTCCGGCGGCCATGATGCGTTCCTTGGTCCCTGCCACGCCCCCATGATAGAGCGATCTATCCACCGCACTTTCACGTGAAAGTGCGGGGACGGCACTTTCCCTACGAAAGCTCCGCTCAGTGGAGGTCCCAGGCCGGGCCCGGGTCCTCGGCGTCGTCACGCAGGATTGTGCCCTCGATCAGGCCGTACGGCCGGTCCGCGGCGTAGAACACCTCGTTGTCGTTCTTCAGCCCGAACGGGCTCAGGTCGACCAGGAAGTGGTGCTTGTTCGGCAGCGACAGCCGGACCTCGGCGACCTCTTCGCGGGTCTCCAGCACCGCTTGCCCCATCGCGTACAGCGTCTGCTGCAGGGAAAGGCTGTGCTTCGTCGCGAACGTCGCCAGCAGCACGCGCCGGATCTCGCGGTGGCTCTCCGCCCAGTCGACGTCCAAGCCCTGGTAGCGCCACTTCGCCGTGACGGCGGTGGCGAGGATGCGGTCGTCGGTCTCGGCGAGCGTCGTGTACTCCTCGCGCGGGAAGCCGTGGAACTCCGAACCGGTGGACTTGAGCAGCGTCAGGCCGTCGATGCCGGACACCACCCACGCGCGGTCGCCCTGGACCGTCACGGCCGTCGTGCGCCGCTCGTCACCCGAGCGGCTGAACGCGTGGTCGTGCGGCTCGTCGCCGACCGCGATCCGGTCCCAGCCGTGCTCGTCGATCTTCACGCGCGCGCCGGTGATGTTCTGCTGCGTGCCGACGAAGTGGCGGGCCAGGCGCAGGCCGAAGTCCTCGATCTCGCCGACCGGCGCCTCCTTCGCGAAGGCGTACACGGTGTTCTTCTGCGTGTCGGTCGCGAGCACGCCGGCGTTGTCGCCGGTCAGGTGCGTCGCGGCCAGCTCACCGCGCAGCGACGTCGACACGGTGAGGTCCTTCAGGTGGTGCACGGGGCCGTCGCGGCGCACCGTGACCAGGCGGACCTCCGCCTTGCCGTACTGGTTGGGGCCCAGGGTGATGGCCACGGTCAGCTCCCTCGGTAGGTCGAATGGGCGAACGGGCTGAGCAGGAGCGGCACGTGGTGGTGCGCGGTGCCGTCGAGGATCCGGAAGGTCAGCGCGACCTCCGGGAAGAACGCGTCCGGGCCCAGGTAGGCGCCGGTGTCGAAGACCAGGCGGTAGACGCCGGGCTCGAGGGTTTCCGGGCCGAGGTCGCGGACGCGGCCGTCGTCGTCGGTGCGGCCCTCAGCAATCGGTTTCCCGTCGGCGGTCTCGAAGCGGACGGCGATCCCCTGGGCGGGGCACCCCTTCGCCGTGTCCAGGACGTGGGTGGTCACGAGACTCACGCGCACACCTCGCTGGCGCTCGGTGCCGCCTGAGCCGGAAGCGCAGTGTTGGATGGTTCACTCGCAGGCTCGTTCACGCGGTCACCGCTTTCGCGAGTCGGAGTTCGGCGATCTTGAGGAGTTCGCGCCCGGCGACGGCCAGTTCGGTCGCGGGGTCGTTGTCCAGGCGCTCGCGCAGGATCTTCAGCAGCTCGTCGCCGCTGCGGCCGCTGGCGCAGACGAGGTAGACGTGCCCGAACTTGGCTTCGTACTCGGCGTTCGCGGCGGCGAACGCGTCCGGATTGTCCACACCGGACTGTTCGGAGCGCGCGAAGCCGTCCGCCGGCTTGTCCCCGATCCGCGGGTGCGCGGCCATCGCCTGCCGGATCTCGTCGCTGCTCAACGGCAGGCCGGCGGCGGCTTTGAGCGCGTCGACGTCGGCGTACGGGCGCCCGGCCAGCACGGCGTCGACCCACCGGGGCACGGCGAGGCACTCGGTCAGCAGCGGGCGGACGTCGGCGGTGTTGAACTCGGTGAGCAGCACGGCCTGACCGTACGTCGGCCCCGGAGTTCCGTCAACATTTTGTTGAAAGCGCTGGTCAGTCCGCTTCCCGGTTGAGGTAGTTGTAGACCGTGAACCGGGTGACGCCCAGCGCGTCGGCCACCGACGAGACCGATTTCCGCAGGCCGAAGGCCCCGCGTTCACGCAGCAGCCGGACCGCGCGCTGCTTGCCCGCGCGGTCGAGTTCGCCGAGCTTGGCGCCCAGTTCGCGCTCGACGTCGGCGATCAGCCGGGCCAGCGCGTCGTTCAGCTCGACGACCGGCGCGCCCCCGGGGTCGTCGGCCCGGCGCAGCTGCAGCGTGACGCGGGTGGCGCCGCCGTCCAAGGCCGCTTTCGCGATCGACGGCAGGGCCTCGAGCAGCTCCTTCGCCTCGCCGCGGGCGAGGGTGCCGAGCGGCCCGAAGTCGGTGTCCAGTCCCGCTTCCGCGGCGGCGTCGCGAGCGGCGACGGCGTGTTCGGGCGGCGAACCTTCGCCGTGGAACGGTTCGCTGGTGAACTCCGCTTCAAGCCGCACGGGTCGACCGTAACGCGCCGCGTCCGTCGTTGACGAGCGGCGCGCGCCGTGGTTACTGTCGTTGTGCGAAACCGTCTTTCCGTTCTGTGGAATCGATGGTGCTCATCCTCCCGGCGAAGGGCTTTCGGATGGATCTTGTGGTGCGCGCCCCACGGGCCGTGACGGCCGAGGGCGAAGTTCCCGTGACGCTCGGCGTCGACGGCGGCCGGATCGTCGCGGTCGAACCCGGCGGCGCTTCGCTGTCCGGCGACCGCGTCCTCGACCTCGGCGGCGACGTCGTGCTGCTGCCGGGACTCGTCGACACGCACGTCCACGTCAACGACCCCGGCCGCGCCGAGTGGGAGGGCTTCGAAACGGCGACCCGCGCGGCCGCCGCGGGCGGGGTGACCACGATCGTGGACATGCCGCTGAACAGCCTGCCACCGACGGTGGACGTGGCGGCGCTGGAGGTGAAGCGCAAGTCGGCCGCCGGGCGCGTGCACGTCGACGTGGGCTTCTGGGGCGGTGCGATCCCGGGCAACGTTCCCGACCTGCGCGGGCTGCACGACGCCGGCGTGTTCGGGTTCAAGTGCTTCCTGCTGCACTCCGGCGTCGACGAGTTCCCGCCGCTCGACCCGGCCGGGCTCGATGAAGCGTTGCGGGAGCTGAGTTCCTTCGACGCGCTGATGATCGTCCACGCCGAGGACGCGCACGAGATCGGTGCGGCGCCGGAGCCGCACGGCGGTCGTTATGTCGACTTCCTGCACTCGCGGCCGCGGCAGGCGGAGAATCTCGCCATCACGCACGTGATCGAGGCGGCCCGCCGCACTTCCGCGCGGGCGCACATCCTGCACCTGTCCTCTTCGGACGCCCTGCCGCTGATCGCCGCGGCCCGCCGTGACGGCGTGGCGCTGACGGCGGAAACGTGCCCGCACTACCTGAGCTTCGTCGCCGAGGAGATCCGCGACGGCGCGACGCAGTTCAAGTGCTGCCCGCCGATCCGCGAGGCGGCCAACCGCGAGCGGCTCTGGCAGGGGCTCGCCGACGGCGTGATCGACACGATCGTCAGCGACCACTCGCCGTGCACGCCGGAGCTGAAACGCTTCGACAGCGGCGACTTCGGCGAGGCGTGGGGCGGGATTTCCAGCCTGCAGCTGGGCCTGCCGGCGATCTGGACGCAGGCGCGGCAACGCGGGTTCGCGCTCACCGACGTCATCCGCTGGATGGCCGAGCGCCCGGCCGCGCAGGCCGGGATGCGCCGCAAGGGCCACCTCGCGGTGGGCTACGACGCCGACTTCTGCGTGTTCGCGCCGGACGAGGCGTTCGTCGTCGACGTCGCGAAGTTGAAGCACCGCAACCCGGTGAGCGCCTACGACCGCCGTCCGCTGGCCGGCGTGGTGCGCTCGACGTGGCTGCGGGGCACCGAAATCACCGGCGACGCGCCGCATGGCGCGCTGCTGACCCGGGGGAACTGCTGAAATGGAGGCTGTGGTGTCCGACCGTCCTGAGTGGACAGAACTGCCCGACCTCGCGTCCCGGCGCTTCGGCGGGACCGTGATGTGGGCGACCGACGAGCTGTTCGCCGAGAAGGAGAACCTGGTCAACCCGTGGGTCCCGGCCCACCGCGCGGAGACGTTCGGCCCCAAGGGCCAGGTCTACGACGGCTGGGAAACCCGCCGCCACCGCGAACCGGGCGACGACCAAGCCGTCCTCCGGCTCGGCCTGGCGGGCACGGTCACCGGCGTCATCGTGGACACGGCGTTCTTCAAGGGAAACTACCCGCCGCACGTCTCGGTGGAGGCGACCTCGGTCCCGGGCTACCCCTCGGCGGCGGAGCTGGCATCGGCCGACTGGGACGTCCTGGTCGACCGAGCCCCGGCGGCCGGCCACACGGAGAACTTCTACGCGATCAACGGTTCCCGCCGGTACACGCACGTACGCCTGACGCAGCACCCGGACGGCGGCGTCGCCCGCCTGCGCGTCCACGGCCTGCCGATCCCGGACCCGGACCTGCTCGACCTGGACGCGCTCGACCTGGCGGCCTTGGAGAACGGGGCGGTGGTCACGGGCTGCAGCAACAAGTTCTATTCGTCGCCGAACAACCTGCTGTCCCCGGGCCTGGCGGCCCACCAGGCGGAGGGCTGGGAGACGGCCCGCCGCCGCGACGCCGGCAACGACTGGGTGACGCTGCGCCTGGCGGGCGCGGGCATCGTCCGCTTCGCGGAACTGGACACGAGCAACCTGAAGGGCAACGCCCCGGGCTGGGCGTCGGTCAGCGGCCGCGACACGTACGGCGAGTGGGTGGACCTGCTCCCGAAGACGCGCCTGCAACCGGACACCCGCCACCGCTTCGCCGTGAAGGACGCCCCGGAGGTGACGGAGGCCCGCCTGGACATCTACCCGGACGGCGGCCTGGCCCGCCTGCGGCTCTTCGGCCGCCTCACGGAGGCGGGCCGCACGAACCTGAAGGCGCGGTTCTCGAAGACGCGCTAGCTCAGCGTGCTGTCCACGATGTAGACGGGCCGCAGCGGGAGAAGGCGCTTGTACTCGAGGCTGAACTTGTCGTAGTGCTCGAAGATCAGCTTGACCAGCTGGCGGCCGTTGATCAGGCGGAGGTTCTGGCGGTGCCGTTCTTCGTGCTGCGCGTCGGCGGAATAGCTGCCCAGTGTGACGAACAAGCCGAGCTCGGACCCGCCGGCCGCGAGTGTCCCGGTCAGCTGCTGAACCTCGGGGCGGCCGATCGACGAGGTCGTGCGCTTGCACTGCACCTTGACGATCGGCGGCTCCAGCAGGAGCGGGTCGTGCGAGGCCAGGATGTCGTAGCCGCCGTCCCGTGAAGGGCTCGTCACCTCGGTCCGGTACCCCATGGCCCCGAGGAGGTGGGCGACGAAGTGCTCGAAGTCGATCCCCTCGAGCTTGGTCATCAGGGTCTCGATGATGAAGTCGCGGGTGTAGGTCTCGATCCGTTCGGGATCGGGCTGATCCGCGGCTTCGTCCGCGGCGGCTTCGGGTTCGGCTTCGGCCACTGACGGGGCCGTGGCCGAAGTCGCACCGTCGAGGAAGTCGAGGAACTCCTGCTTGTGCTGCTTGACCTGGAACACGGTCACGGCCGAGCCGATTTCGTAGCGCGCGCTCTGGGAGAACGTCGTGCGGGGGATGCTCGTCCGCAGCCAGGTCACCGGTCGCCGGTTGGCGTGCGTGGGAGCGTCCTTCGCGAAGTAGTAGTCACCCGTGATGCGGCCGATGTTGATCGTGCTGTCCGGCTTGTACGGGTAGATCACGAGATCCCCGGGCCGCATCCGGTGCCGGAAGGAAAGCAGCGTCCCGGCGGTGACCGGGATGGCGCCCGGCTTGAGGTACGGACGTTTCCGGGCGACCCGTTCTTTCGCGTCCTCGCGATCGTCCTTGAGATCGGTGAGATCCCCGAGGTCGTCCCAGCCGATCGACACGAATCCGTTCGCGACCAGGTCCAGTTGGGGCTGGTCGTTGTGGACGCCCCAGATCGTCGTCATGGGGTCACGCTAGCTGTTCGCCCCGGGCCGGTTGAGGTAGGCCGAAGCCAGTGAGAGGACGCAGGCGCAGCCGACGATCGCGCTGACCCACCACGGCAGGCCGGTCACGACGCTCCAGACGAAGCCCGCCGCCGCCAGCAGGGCGACGAGGAGGTTGCGGAACTGCAGCGGCGTCGGTTTGGCCATGCCGCCAGCCTCTCACGGCCCGCTCCCGGACCCGTGCTCACCCGGCTCGGACCGCCGCGTGCCGGCCGGGTTCGAGGAGCACCAGCCGGTCGGCCAGCCCGGCTGCCTCGAAGGCCTTCCGGAGCACGTCCGAGCCCTCGGTGAAGTGCTGCCAGCCGCGGAAGTGCAGCGGCACCACCTTCGCCGCACCGAGCACCTTCGCGGCTTCGACGGCGTTCTCGCTGGTCAGTGTCAGGGGAGCACCGTCGAAGAACCGTGTCCGGGCGGCGCCGGCGAAGAGCACCGCGATGTCGACGCGGAACCGCGAGGCGATCTCGCGCACGAGATCGACCGACGCGTTGTCCCCGCTGACGTACACGGTCGGGAGGCCATCGCCGGTCAGCACGAAGCCCGTGACGTCCCCGGTGACCCGCGAAGCCCCTTCGGGTCCGTGCAGGGCCGGGACGGCGGTGACGGTCAGCGGCCCCACCCGCGTCTCCTCCCACGGCGCCAGCCCCCGCGCCGTGCCGCCGAGGCGCGCGGCCCCGCTCGGCGTGATCAGCGTCAACGGCACCGTGGCGAGGTACGCGCGGCCGCGGTCGTCGAGGTTGTCGGGGTGCTGGTCGTGCGACAGCAGCACGGCGTCCACCACCCCGACCGCGGCCTCGGACAGCACCGAATCCTCGGTCTTGACCAGCACGCGCTCGCCGACCGGGTGGTCGCCGGGCGCGTCGAAGGTCGGGTCGGTGAGCAGCCGGACGCCGCCCAGTTCCAAGAGCGCCGTCGGGCCGCCGGACAACGTGATCCCCAAAGTCATACCGGGGCCAACAGTGGGAACGCCCGTTCTCTTCCCGTGCCGCCTAAGGCGCCGACTGCCGCCGCGAGCTGATCACGCCGGTGTTGAACCCCGCCAGGTGCAGCCCGCCGGCGAAGCGCGCGTGCTCGATCTTCACGCACCGGTTCATCACGACGTCGAGCCCGGCCTCCCGCGCCCGGTCGGCGGCCGGCTCGTGCCACAACCCGAGTTGCAGCCACAGCGTCCGCGCGCCGGCGTCGACGACCTCGCCGGCCACCTGCGGCAGGTCGTCGTGCTTGCGGAAGACGCTGATCAGGTCCAGCTCGCCCGGGACGTCCTCGAGCGACGCGTACACCGGCTTCCCGAGCAGCGTGTCCAGGCGCGGGTTGACGAAGTTGACCTCGTACCGCGTCGAGGAAAGCAGGTAGGTCGCGACGAAGTAGCTGGGCCGCGCCGGGTTGGCGGACGCGCCGACGATCGTCACCGACTTCGTCCGGTTCAAGATCGCGCGCCGCTCGACGGCCCCGACGTCGTGGGTCATCCCGCCACCGCCTTGCCCAGCGCCTGGTCGAGGTCCCAGACGAGGTCGCCGACGTCCTCCAGCCCGATCGACAGCCGGATCAGGTCCGGCCCGACGCCCGCGGCCGCGAGCTGCTCTTCCGACAGCTGCGCGTGCGTCGTCGACGCCGGGTGGATGACGAGCGACCGCGCGTCCCCGACGTTCGCCAGGTGCGACAGCAGTTCGACCGACTCGACGAACTTCTCGCCGGCCGCGCGGCCGCCGTCGATGCCGAAGGAGAACACCGCGCCCGGCCCGGCGGGCAGGTACTTCTTCGCGAGGTCGTGGTGCGGGTGCGACGGCAGCCCGGCGTAGGACACCCAGGCCACGCGCGGGTCGGCTTCGAGGTGCTCGGCGATCGCGCGGGCGTTGGCGACGTGCGCGTCCATCCGCTGCGGCAGCGTCTCGATCCCTTGCAGCAGCAGGAAAGCCGAGTGCGGCGAGAGCGCCGCGCCGATGTCCCGCAGCTGCTCGGCGCGCAGCCGGGTGCAGAACGCGTACTCGCCGAAGTTCTCCCAGTACTTCAGGCCGCCGTAGCTGTCGACGGTCTCGGTCATCCGCGGGAACTTACCGTTGCCCCAGTCGAACTTCCCTGACTCGACGACGATCCCGCCGAGCGTCGTCCCGTGGCCGCCGAGGAACTTCGTCGCCGAGTGCAGCACGATGTCGGCCCCGTGCTCGATCGGGCGGCACAGGTACGGCGTGGCGAGCGTGGCGTCGACGACCAGCGGGATGTCGTGGG
The DNA here is from genome assembly GCF_023008405.1 of Amycolatopsis sp. FBCC-B4732. Lineage (NCBI taxonomy): Bacteria > Bacillati > Actinomycetota > Actinomycetes > Pseudonocardiales > Pseudonocardiaceae > Amycolatopsis > Amycolatopsis sp. FBCC-B4732. The sequence goes on along the minus strand of NZ_CP095376.1, from coordinate 6,156,795 downwards.
CGTGCGCCAGGTCGGCGAGCGCGGCGAGGTCGGCGATGCCGCCACCGGGGTTGCCGATGACCTCGGTGTAGAGCAGCCGCGTCCGGTCGGTGATCGCGGCGGCGTAGTCGTCGATCCCGCCGCTGACGAACGTCGTCTCGACGCCGAAGCGCCGCAGCGTCCCGGTGAGCTGGGTGACGGTGCCGCCGTAGAGGCCGCTCGCGGACACGATGTGGTCACCGGCCTCGGCGAGCGCGCTGAAGGTGAGGAACTCGGCGGCCTGCCCGCTCGCGGTGGCGACCCCGCCGATGGCCCCTTCGAGACTGGCGACCCGCTCCTCGAACGCGGCGACGGTCGGGTTCCCGATCCGGCTGTAGACGTTCCCGTACTTCTGCAGCGCGAAGAGGTTGGCGGCGTCGGCCGCGTCCTCGAAGACGAAGCTGGTGGTCTGGTAGATCGGCACGGCCCGGGCCCCGGTCGCGGGATCGGGGGTACCACCCGCGTGCAGGGCGCGGGTGCGGAAACCCCAGGTGCGTTCACTCATCGGTGTGCACGCTACCCACGGGTTCGCGGGGGCGCTATCCGTCCCAGCGGCCGGTCGCTCAGCCGACGCGCCAGATCTCGCTGTCGACACCGCCGTAGAACTGCAGGAAAGCCTCCGGCACCGGCCGCGCGGGACGTCCCCGGTGGGCGGGTTCGAGCACGCCGAGGAGCTGCGCTTCGACCTTCCACTCGTTGCGCAGGTCCTGGATGGTCCGGCTGAGGTCGGCCTCGCTCAGGCTCGACGTCCCGGCCGCGCGGGCACAGGCCTCGTCGATGAGGTCGATGGCGCTCCTCGGCAGCCGGTGCTGCCGGTCGTACCGCGAGGCCAGCTCGACGGCCGTGACGAGCACGTCGTCCTCGATCGTGAGGCGGTGGTGGTCGACCAGCCGTCCCCGCATGACCCGCAGCACTTCGACCGCGGATTCCGGCGCCATCTCGACCACCTGGATCGGCTGGAAGAGCTGAGCGAGCGCGGGACTTTCGGCGTTGACCCGGCGATAGCTCTCGGGGGTGGCGGTGCACCCGACGAGGACGTCGCCGTGCAGCACAGCTGCGCTCAGGATTTCGGCGTGTTTGCCGTGCACGAGGTCGGAGATGTCGTCGAGCAGCAGGATGACGTCATCGCGCGCCCGGACTTCGGCCATTGCTTCGCGCAGTTCTTCGTCGGCGTGGCCACCGCGGTTGAGCGCGTGGACGGCTTTGCCCTTGAGTCGCTCCGGGACTTCGCCTGCGACGATCCGCTGGGCGAGTCCGTCGAAGACCGCTGCCCTGCCGACCCCGTGCTCACCCACAAGGACGGGATTGTGCCGCGTGCGGCGGGAGAGGACCTGGATGAGCCGATCGATCTCTTTGGCGCGGCCGACGACGCGGTCCAGCGCACCGTCCCGCGCGAGTTCGGTGAGGCCGCGCCCCAGCTGTTCCAATGGGGACGGTGCCCTTTGTGCCGTTTTCGTGATTTCCGCCGCCGGAGTTTTTGCCTGATTCGGAATGAATTCCAGCACTGTTTGCCGGAGCTCGTCGAGTGAGATGCGCAGGTTGGACAGTACCTCGACCTCCACCCCTTTGCCTTTGCGGATCAGCCCGAGCAGGATGTGTTCTGTCCCGATGTAGCTGTGGCCGAGTCGCAGTGCTTCGCGCAACGCGAGCTCCAGAACTTTCTTCATGTCGGATGTGGAAGGAAGGTGTCCCGCACCGGGAGGCGCCGTGCCCGGACCGACGACCTCGAGCACTTCTTTGTGGAGCACCTCGGAGGTGAGTCCGTGACGGTCCAGTGCCTGGGCAGCGATCCCTTCGCCTTCGAACGCCATGGCGATGAGGAGGTGCTCGGCTCCGATGTAGTCGTGCTGCAGCTCCTTGGCCGCCTCCTCGGCCAGGACGACGACACGGCGCGCTCGATCGGTGAAGCGCTCAAACACGGTCCGCCTCCTCCTGCGAAAGCAGCATCAGATCCCGCCGCACCCGGCCGGTCTGAGGCGCCCCTTCACCCAGGTGAACCTTCTGCATCGTCCGCAGCTCCTTCAAAAGCGCAACACTCTCTTCGATCCACCCGGTCAAAGCGAGATTCACCGCGAGAACGTGCTGAGCCCGCCAGCAAGCCGGATCAAGGTGCCCCGACACGCGCCGAAGGTCAGGCAACAGCGCCCGAAGTACGGCAATCGCCTCCTCCCGAAGCCCCGACTCACCCAGGTTCACCGCCAGCAAATGCCGCGTCCACAGCGTGTCGGCGTGCTCCTCACCAAGCTCGGCGGACTGCCGGACGAACAGGTCCCGCAGCCGCTCGACCGCCTCCGACGGATCTCCGCCCTCCCCGATCGCGTGGGCGATGAGCTGCTCGGTCCGCCACACCTTCGCGTGCCCGTCACCGAGAAGCGCCTGCTGCCGGGCGAGCACCTTCCGCAAGTCCGGCAGCTGCTTCGCCCAGCTCTCGGCCCGCCCGCGCCGGATGATCCCCTTGACCCGGACGTCCAGGTCCTCTTCACTCTCGGCCGAAATGGCGTGGTTGCGCGCGATCCTGAACCGCCCCGAATTCTGGCTCCCGCGCTTCTGCGGCCGCGGGAGGCCGGCCGCCGTCATCACCGTCGACAGCTGGTGGAAGACGTCGTCGACCGTCAGGAATTCACCCGCTTCCGGAATTCCGGTCTTCAGTACTCGCAACAGCCGCCCGGTGAACGCCGTGTGCGCCTCGCCCTCGAGCACGAGCGCGACCTGGTCGCGCTGGGCCGACGTCATCAGGTACGTGCCGTCGATGTCCAGCTGGCCGACGACCGCCCCGACCGGATCCGCGAGTGTTTCCCCCATCGCCCGCCCCGAATAGCAGGAATCCAGGATGACGACCTTCGTCCGCGCCGGGCTGTCCAGGATCTGGTCTCGCAGCGCGTCGTAGGACAGCGAACCGAAAGTGGGGTGCTCGAGATCGCTGTCGGGAAGCCCGAGGTACAGCTCGTGCCGGCGGCCGACGATGCCGTGGCCGACGAAGTAGACGACCAGCAGACCCGTCGCGCCCGCCATCGCCTCGCGGATCCGGCGCCCCAGCTGGGCGATGTCCGGCTCGTCGAGGAGAACCGTGCAGTGCTCCGCCCCGACGAGCCCGTGGTCCGGGTCGGTCAGTACGTCCCGCAGGTCGTGCAGGCACTGCTCGACGACCGGAATGGGAGGCAGGCGCTCGTCGGTGTACTGGGACGTGCCGATGAGGACGACGCGCGATTCTTCCGGAACCGCGCCGGTCATGCCGATTCGTCCTCCCGGAACACGCGGTCGAGGATCGCTTCGATGTCCTCCGACCCGACTCGCTCGGCGTCGATCTCCGCGACGCGGTCACCCCGGCTCACCCGGACGACGACGTGCTTGCCGCGTGGCCGCTGCACCCAGGCCTTCACCGCGGAAGCGAGGACGGTCAGCGCGCCTCCGCTGCCGACCGAGATCATGATCGCGTCCGCGATCGTCCCGAGCTCGCCCGGCTTCGGCGCGGCGTAGCGCTTGCGCACCGCCGGTCTCAGCTCGGGGTCGCCGCGCAACCAGTCGAGCAGCGACTCCTGGAGCGCGGGATCGTTCACGGAAACGGCGATGTCCATGCGAATGCTCGCCCACCCTCTCGGCCGGTGCAACGTGCCGGGGATGTCGCCGGGCCCTCTGCTCTTGTTACGCGCGGTGCCGGCGCCTGCGCGGGGCTACCCTTCCCCCGTGACGGTGCGCTGGAGCCTGACGATCGACTGCGCGGAACCCCGCGCGCTGGCGAAGTTCTGGGCGGTGGCCCTCGGCTACATCGAGCGCCCGCCCCCGCCGGGGTGCGCGAGCTGGGAGGCGTGGTTCGAGCAGCAGGGCGTGCCCGAGGCGGAGTGGGACGACGGCGCGTTCCTGAGCGACCCCGAGGGCGTCCTGCCGAGCATGAGCTTCCTCAAGGTCCCCGAGAGCAAGGTCGCGAAGAACCGCCTCCACCTGGACGTCCACGCCGGCGGCGGCCGCGAGGTGCCCTGGGAGACGCGCTGGGAGCGGGTCGTCGAGGCGATCGCCCGCCTCACCGCGGCGGGTGCGACGGTGCTCCAGGAGCACACCCTGGACGGGCGCCCCGACCACTTCGTGCTGGCGGACCCCGAGGGCAACGAGTTCTGCGTGGTCTGAGACCGGCCGTCCACCGGGTATGACCGGGCTCACTCCCGTTCCGGTCACATCGCCCGCCGCCGCGGGGTCTACTCCGGTGACCCCGGGTGAGAGGAACAGAGTGGACGCGCTGACCGAGCGGTTCGAGCGGGAGCGGCCGCGGTTGCGCGCGGTCGCCTACCGGATGCTGGGGTCGGCCGCCGAGGCCGACGACGCCGTCCAGGAGGCGTGGCTGCGGTTCCACCGCACCGACGCCGCCGAGATCGGCAACGTCCCCGCGTGGCTGACCACCGTCGTCGCGCGCGTGTGCCTCTCCGCGCTGCGGTCCCGGCGCAACCACCCCGAAGAACCGCTCGACGGGCGGCCCGAGCCCGACGACGAGCGCCGTGATCCCGCGCAGGAAGCCGAGCTGGCCGACGAAGTCGGGCTCGCGCTGCTGGTCGTCCTCGACGCGCTGGGCCCGGCCGAACGCGTCGCCTTCGTGCTCCACGACATGTTCGCGGTGCCGTTCGAGGAGATCGCGCCGATGCTCGGCAAGACGCCGGCCGCGACCCGGCAGCTCGCGAGCCGCGCCCGCCGCCGCGTTACCAATCCGGCCGAAAGCAGGCGGACACGGTCCGGCGCCGGCTCTGCCACGGGCACCGGTTCCGCCGTGACTGCCGGTCGGATTGGTAACGATCGACACAGCAAGGGCGGGACCGCCGCGGACGCGGGCCTGCCCCGGCGGCGCAAGGTCGTCGAAGCGTTCCTGGCGGCGTCCCGCGGCGGCGACTTCGAGGCGCTGCTCGCCCTCCTCGCCCCGGACGTCGTCCTGCGCGCCGACCGCTTCGCCGGCCCGACGCCGGCGCCGATCGTGCTTCAGGGCGTCGAGAGCGTCCGCCGCGGCGCGATCCTGGCGTCCGAACGCGCCCGCGCGAGCGAACTGGCCCTCGTCGACGGCGCGCCCGGCCTGCTCATGGTCCGCGAAGGACGGCTCGCGGTGGTCCTGGCGTTCCGCGTCGAGGACGACCGGATCACGGGCATCGACGTCATCGCCGACCCGGACCGGCTGGCGAAGCTCGAGCTGGCCGTCATCGACTGAGCGCCGCGCGAAGGCGGGCTTCGCGCTCGGCGGGCGGCTGACGCGGGCAGCTCACGCACTTGGGGTTGCCTGCTTCATAGATGAGGCAGCACGACGCCCGCCGCACCGCCGGGGTGCGCCCGACGCGCACGAACCGCGGCTTCGGCAGGTCCAGCCCGATCGCCGCGACCAAAGGCTCGGCCAGGGTGAGCGCCCGCTCGGGATCGGACGTCCAGAGCAGCCGGTTGCCGATCGAGTCGGTGGCGATGGCGCCCAGCGCGCGCTCCCGGGCCCCGCTGACGGCGGCGATGGTGCCGATCGCGGTGCCGAGGGCGACCTTGAAGGCCGCCCCCAGCTCGGGCAAACCGCCCTCCAGCGCACGGGTGGACCGCGCGCCGAGGAACCGGCCGTCGGCGACGAGGTCCAGCTCCACGGCGTCCAGCGACGGGTCCACGAGCTTTCCGGCGACCAGGCCCTCGACAGCCGGCGCCACCAGCACCGACGAGAGCGAGTACCACCAGATCGTGCCCAGCACCTCCGGCCGCGCGCACCCGTACAGCTTCGCCGCGCCGCCGATGCGGGCCCGGACCCATTCCGCGTCCGCGAGCCGGGTCGCGGGGGCGGTCCAGTCGGGCTTCACCCCTTCACCCTTCCAGACGCCGGTAGGTCGACACCGTGAACGACACCGTCACGACCTGGGGCTCGCTCAACGCCGCCAGCCGCGCCCGGCGGTCACCGCGGTCCAGGTGGAACGCCGCCGGCCCCATCCCGACCACCTGCCGCACCTGCTCCGGGGACAGCTCGACCTCCTGGCGGACCGCCGTGCGGCCCGTCCGCGCGAAGTACTCGCCGAGGGTGCCGTCCAGGCGCTCGTCCTTGCGCTCGTCGACCGCCAGCACCAGGTCGCCCAGCTCGCGCAGGTGGTCCGGCGCGGGGGCGGCCACGACCAGCAGGCCGCCGGGGCGCAGCACGCGGTGGAACTCCGGCCCGTTGCGCGGCGCGAAGACGTTCAGCACGACCGACGCCACTTCGTCGCCCACCGGCCACGGCTCCCACAGGTTCCACACCGCCGCGCCCAGCCGCGGGTGGGCGCGGGCCGCCCGTTTCAACGCGGCCGCCGAGACGTCCAGCGCGAGGCCGAACGCGCCGGACGCGTCCAGCACCCGCGCCAGGTAGTAGCCGGTGCCCGCGCCCGCATCGACGACTAGGTCGTCGGCCTCCGCGCACGCCCGCGCCAGCTCGTCGGCGAGGCCACGGTAAGCGCCCGACGCGAGGAAGTCCGCGCGGGCCGCGACCATCTCCGCGGTGTCCGCCGTCCCCGCTGGGATTCGCGCGTGCAACAAGTTCACGTAACCCTGTCGCGCTAGATCGAAAGAGTGGCGGTTCCCGCAACGCAGCGTGCGATCGGCTAGCCCGATCAGGTCACCGCAGACCGAACACCGCAACGCCTCCACCACTCGGGGTGGCAGTGGGTCATTACCGGGGCCGCTCGCCGTCATGGGGCTATTCGACCACGGCGTAAAGCAACCGGACACTTCAGCACAGGTCTCCGGAAACCTGTCCGTAACAACCCGGCGCGGACAGTTCACGCGGGTGAAACCTCTCGCGCCGCCCCGTGAAACACCGCGCGCCAAAACTGCCAACGCACGAACCCAGGGCACGGGAGGACGATGTGCTGAACGCAGGAGACACCGCATGGGTACTGGCCAGCGCCGCGCTGGTCATGCTCATGACCCCAGGACTGGCGTTCTTCTACGGCGGGATGGTCCGCGCGAAGAGCGTCTTGAACATGCTGATGATGAACTTCATCGCGCTGGCCGTAGTGGGGGTGCTGTGGGCCCTCTACGGGTTCACGATGTCCTTCGGCGACGACGCGTTCGGCGGTTTGCTGGGTAACTTCCACTTCGCCGGTCTCGAGAACACCTTCGGCAAGCTCGCCGGGTTCGCGACGGCCGCCACCGACACCAGCCCGGCCGTCGCCTGGCCCGGCTCGGACGGCTTGCCCGTCCTCGCCTTCGTCATGTTCCAGCTGATGTTCGCGATCATCACCCCCGCGCTGATCTCCGGCGCCATCGCCGACCGCGCGAAGTTCTGGGGCTGGACGCTGTTCGTCGTCGTCTGGGTGACGATCGTGTACTTCCCGGTCGCGCACTGGGTGTTCTCGTTCAACGGCTTCATCGGCGAGAACTCCGTCGGCGGCTGGATCGCCAACAACCTCAAGGCACTCGACTTCGCCGGGGGTACCGCGGTCCACATCAACGCCGGTGCCGCGGGTCTCGCCCTCGCCATCGTGCTCGGCAAGCGCAAGGGCTTCCCGAAGGACACCGGCCGGCCGCACAACGTGCCGTTCGTGCTGCTCGGCGCGTCCCTGCTGTGGTTCGGCTGGTACGGCTTCAACGCCGGTTCGGCGCTGGCCGCCAACGACCTCGCGGCCGTCGCGTTCACCAACACGACCGTCGCCACCGCCGCCGCCGTCCTCGGCTGGCTGGTCGTGGAGCAGCTGAAGTTCGGCAAGCCGACCACCCTCGGTGCGGCCTCGGGCGCGGTCGCCGGCCTGGTCGCGATCACCCCGGCGTGCGGTTTCGTGAGCCCGATCGGCGCCATCGCGATCGGCCTCATCGCCGGCGTGCTGTGCGCGCTCGCCATCTCGCTCAAGTTCAAGTTCGGCTTCGACGACTCGCTCGACGTCGTCGGCGTCCACCTGGTCGGCGGCATCGTCGGCACGCTGCTGATCGGCTTCTTCGGCACCACCAGCGTCAACTCCCTCGGCGCCGACGGGCTCTTCTACGGCGGCGGGTTCACCCAGCTGGGCCGCCAGGCGCTGGCCGCCGGCGCGGTGCTCGCGTACTCCTTCGTGCTGTCCTTCATCATCGGCTTCGTGATCAAGAAGGCCGGCGGTTTCCGCGTCAGCACCGAGGACGAGGTCACCGGCATCGACGAGGCCCAGCACGCGGAGAGCGCGTACGACTTCACCGGTTCGGGCGGTGGCCTCGGCCAGCCGACGATCATCCCGGTCAAGTCCGCCGCCGGCACCGCGAAACTCGAGGAGAGCAAGGCATGAAGCTCATCACGGCGATTGTGAAGCCGTTCACGCTCGACGACGTCCGCTCCGCGCTGGAGCAGCTGGGCGTCCTGGGCATGACCGTCAGCGAAGTCCAGGGTTACGGCCGCCAGAAGGGCCACACCGAGGTCTACCGCGGTGCGGAGTACTCGGTGGACTTCGTGGCCAAGCTGAAGATCGAGGTCGTCACCGACGACACCAACGTGGAGAAGGTCCTCGAGGCCATCACCACGGCCGCGCACACCGGCAAGATCGGTGACGGCAAGGTGTGGGTGACCCCGGTCGAGACGGTCATCCGGGTACGCACCGGCGAGCGCGGCACGGACGCCCTATAAGGCGACGGGGATGGCCGACGGGGGCGAACTGGTCAAGGCCACCGAGCGTTTGCTCGAGGGCAGGCACGGGAGGCTGGGGGCGTCCGCACTGCGGGCGGCCTTGGTCGACCTCTACGAGTTCTGGCTGGGCAGGGGAGCCTCGGCGGCCGGCGTCGACACCGCGGAACCGGGTGTCGCGCTGGTCGCCGTGGGCGGGCTCGGCCGCCGGGAGCTGGTGCCGTTCTCCGATCTCGACCTGCTGCTGGTGCACAACGGCAACAGCGGCGTCGGCGAGATCGCGGACGCGCTCTGGTACCCGTTGTGGGACGCGAAAGTCGGGCTGGACCACTCGGTCCGCACGCCCGGCGAAGCGCTGAAGGTCGCTTCGGAGGACCTTCGCGTGGCGATGGGCCTGCTCGACGCCCGGCACCTCGCCGGGGACGCCGAGCTGAGCGGCAGGCTGGTTTCGGCGGCGCGCGAGCAGTGGCGCCGCACCGCGCGCAAGCAGATCCCGGACATGACGGCGTCGGTCCGGCAGCGCTGGGCCCGCAGCGGCGAGATCGCGCAGTCCGCCGAACCCGACCTCAAGCACGGCCGGGGCGGGCTGCGGGACTTCGCCGTCCTGGAAGCACTGGCCGCGGCGCAGCTCACCGCGCGTCCGGGCGAAGAACTGCTGGAGGCCAAGGAACTCCTGCTCGACGTCCGCACCGAACTGCGGCGGGAGATCCGGCGCGAACGGGACGTCCTGGCCGCGCCGGAGGCCGAGCTGGTCGCCGCCGAACTCGGCTTCGGCGACCGGTTCACGTTGGCCCGCAAGCTGTCCGGCGCGGGCCGCACCATCGCGTACGCGCTGGACGTGGCTCTCCGGTCCACTGTGGAGCCGCCGAAGACGCGGTTCGGGCGCCGTCCGTCGCGGACGCCGCTCGCGGAAAACGTGGTGCTGCACGGGAACGAGGTCGCGCTGGCCCGCGACGCCGTCCCGGCGAAGGACCCGGCGCTGCTGCTGCGGGTGGCCGCGGCGTCGGCGCGCACCGGGAAGCCGATCGCGCTCGGCACGTTGAAAGCGCTGGCGGAATCGGCGCCGGAGCTGCGCGCGCCGTGGCCGGCGGAGGCGTTGAACGCGCTGGTCGAGCTGCTGGGCGCGGGGGAGGGCCTGGTCGACGCGGTCGAGTCGCTCGACCGGACCGGCCTGTGGTCCCGGCTGTTCCCCGAGTGGGGCGCGGTCCGCGACCTGCCGCCGCGCTCGCCGGTGCACCAGTGGACGGTCGACCGCCACCTCGTGCGCACCTGCGTCGAGGCGGCCAAGCTGACCACCACGGTCGCGCGGCCGGACCTGCTGCTGATCGGCGCGCTGCTGCACGACATCGGCAAGGGCCGCGAGGCCGATCATTCGGAGCTGGGCGCGAAGATCTCCGCCCAGGTCGCGACCCGCCTCGGTCTCAGCCCGGCCGACGTCGCGACGGTGTCGGCGATGGTCCGCCACCACCTGTTGCTGCCGCACACGGCGACCCGGCGCGACATCAGCGAGCCGGCCACGGTGGCGCGGGTGGTGAAGACGCTGGACAGCGACCTGGTCCTGGTCGAGCTGTTGCACGCGTTGACGCAGGCGGATTCGCTGGCCACCGGCCCGGGCGTGTGGACGGACTGGAAGGCGCGCCTGCTCGCGGAACTGGTGTCGGGCTGCGAAGAAGTGCTGCACGGCAAGGGTTTCACGGCCCCTTCGCCGATGGACGACGAACAACGCGAACTCGTCGCGTCGGCGGTGGCGTCGGGCACGGGCCAGATCCGCATCAGCTCCCACGGCAAGGTCGTGACGGTCCTGCTGGCGGTCCCGGCCCGCGCGGAACTCCTGGCCCCGGCGGCGGGCGTACTGGCGCTGAATTCCCTGGAGGTCCACGCGGCGGTCCTGCGCGGCCACGACGGCGGCCGCGCGGGCGTGTTCACGGCGTCCCCGAAGTTCGGCTCCTTGCCGGACGCGACGCTGCTGCGCGAGCAGTTCGCCCGGGCGGTCGCGGGCACCCTGCCCCTGACCCAGCGCCTGGCGGCGAAGGAACGCGACTACGGCTCCCCGTCGGCGGCTTCGGTGGCGCCGAAGGTCCTGTGGTTCGACGACGAGGCAACGGGCCCGGACACGGTGGTCCTGGAGCTGCGCGCGGCCGACCGCATCGGCCTCCTGTTCCGGGTGGCGGGCGCGTTGCGGAGGTGCGACGCGGAGGTCCGCTGGGCGAAGGCATCGACACTGGGCGGAGCGGTGGTGGACTCGTTCGCGGTGACCCCCCGCAGCGGCCGCATCGAACCGGGCTGGCGCCGAGAGGTGGAACAAGCCGTCCTGGCGGCGGCTTCCTAAGCGCGTTTGTTCGGAGCCGCGCGGACCCGCGGCTCCGAACAATGCGGTAACGGCTGTAACGACCGGTGCCCGCTCACCGAGATCTTCCGCATGGCCGGGACCAAAATCCAAGCAGCGGAGCACACCGTCGGCGAGATCTTCGACGACGCCTACCAATTCACCATCCCTCGTTACCAGCGCCCGTACGCGTGGACGACGGAGCAGGCCGGTGAGATGTTCGACGATCTCCTGGCCGCTTCCCGGTCGAGAGACTCGCTGTCCGAATCGGATCCCTACTTCCTGGGGAGCATCGTCCTCGTCAAAGCGGAAAAGCAGGCGCTCGCCGAGGTGGTCGACGGACAGCAGCGCCTCACCACCTTGACGGTGCTCTACAGCGTCCTCCGCGAACAGGTCTCGCCGGAGTTCGCCGCTTCGCTCGAGAAGCGCATCTTCCAGAAGGGCGACCCGATCAAGGGCACCGCCGACCAGCCGCGGCTCCGGCTGCGGGATCAGGACCAGGGCTTCTTCGAAAAGTACATCCAGGAGCGATCCGGCAACGACCTGCTGCCGGACCTCCGGAACGTGACGCCGGACAGTCGGCTCCGGCTGGTCGAGAACGCGCTGCTGTTCAAGACCCGGTTGAACGCGCTCGAGACGGTGGAGCGCGAGCGGCTGGTCTCGTTCATCGACATGTACACCTACCTCGTCGTCGTGGCGACCGTCGACTTCGAGTCCGCCTACCGGATCTTCTCGGTCCTCAACGAACGCGGCCTGGACCTCACCCACACCGACATCCTGAAGTCGGAGATCATCGGCAAGATCCCGGAAGCCGACCAAGACGCCTACACCACCAAGTGGGCACAGGAGGAAGACGACCTCGGCCGAAACGACTTCGGCGATCTCTTCTCCCACATCCGGATGGTGTACGCGAAGACGAAGGCCCGGGAGTCGATCCTCAAGGAATTCCGGGCGTCCGTGCTGAGCCGGGTACCCGACGGCAAGAAGTTCATCGACGACGTGCTGGTTCCCTTTTCGGACGCTTTCGAGGTGGTCAGGAGCGCCAGCTACGCCGGGGGACCGGGCGCCGAGGAGATCAACCGGCTCCTGGCCTGGCTGAAACAGCTCGACAACACGGACTGGATCCCGCCGGCGATCAGCTACTTCAGCCGGCCGACCGCCGACTCCGCGTCATTGCTGCGTTTCCTCGGCGACCTCGAACGCCTCGCCGCCAGCATGCTCGTGCGCCGGGTGGACATCACCCGCCGGGTCGAGCGGTACGGCCGCGTCCTCGACTGGCTGGAGAAGGACCGCGACCTCTACGCCCCGGAGTCCCCGCTGCAGCTTTCCGGGGACGAACAGGCGGAAACCCTGGCGAAGCTGGGCGCGGAGATCTACACGGTGACGAGGATCCGCCTGTACGTGCTGCTCCGCCTCGACTCGGCCTTGTCGGACGGGGGAACGAACTACGACGGCTACCCCCTGATCAGCGTGGAGCACGTCCTCCCGCAGTCCCCGGCCGTGGACAGCGTGTGGACCCACGCGTTCACCGCGCAGGAACGGGTCTACTGGGTGCACCGCCTGGCGAACCTCGTCCTGCTGTCGAAACGGAAGAACTCCCAGGCGAGCAACCTCGAGTTCGAGGTGAAGAAGACCAAGTACTTCGAGAAGACGAGCTGGCCACCGTTCGTGCTGACTTCCCAGGTGCTCGCGTCGGACGGCTGGACCCCGGCCGTCCTCGAAGAGCGTCAGGAGACCTTGCTGAAGGTGCTCGGCGGCCTCTGGCGGCTGGAGGCGGCGGCTTCCTAAGCCGGCGCGGTGCCGTCGACCACCTGGTTGCGGCCCGCGTCCTTGGCCCGGTACAGGGCCTTGTCCGCGGCCTGCAGCAGGCGGTCGACGGCCGTGCCGCCGTCCGGGTACGTCGCCACGCCGATCGATGCCGACAGGTCGCCGATCACCCGGGACGCCGTGCCGTCGAAGTACTCGACCTTCAGCGTCTCGATCGCCGAGCGGATGCGCTCCGCCACCGCCAGGACCGCCGCCGGGCCGATCTCCGGGAGCAGGACCACGAACTCCTCGCCGCCGAAGCGGCCGACCGAGTCGTAGTCGCGGACCGCGCTCTTGATCGTCGCCGCGACCGCGCGCAGCACCGCGTCGCCCGCCAGGTGGCCGTGCTCGTCGTTGATCAGCTTGAAGTGGTCGAGGTCGATCATCAGCACGCCGAACGTGCTCCGCTTGCTGCGCTGGGCGCGTGCCAGCTCGCGTGAAGCGAGCACGTGCCAGCCGGTCGTGTTGAACAGGCCGGTCTTCTCGTCGGTCGTCGCCGCGATCTCCAGCTGCTTGATCAGCACCGCCCGGTGCAGCACCAGCAGCGGCGGCACGATCGCGACGGCGAGCGCGGGCAGCGTCGCCAGCGTCAGCGCCGTGAGCAGGCCCAGGCACAGCGTCGCGACCTCGAGGAGGTTGTCGCCGAGGCCGCCGAAGAACGCCTTCACCGAGCGCGTCGTGATGGTCAGCGCCGGCAGGATCGTGATCGCCGAGACCAGGAAGTACGCCGCCGCGGCGAGCGCGATGGCCGTGACGCCCCGCCAGCCCGACGTCAGCGCCGTGTACATGTCCGGGACGCCGAGGCGGCTCAGCACGAACTCGGCCGCGTAGCAGGTGATGACGACGAGCGTCGCGTTCAGCGTGGTCCGGAACGGCGGCACGCGCTTGATCCGCGCGAGGCTGCGCGTCGCCAGGTGCAGGTAGAGGACGGCGATCAGCGCCGTGACGAGCGCGGGCGGCAGGAGCAGCACGCCGGCGAACGTCCAGACCGACGTCAGGTTGATGTGCGGGGTGTCCGACACCAGCCGCCGGACGCGCTCGACCTGACGGCCCAGCTCGGCCTGCATCACACCGAGCCCGGCGAGCACCCCGAGGACGGCCACGTCCCACGTCCGCACGGGTACTTCGGCGGCCGTCCAGACGGTGGCCACGAGCGCCACGGACTCGACGAGGAAGCAGTAGAAGACGAGCGATCGGCGCTGCCGCCAGAGCGTCCAGCGAGCAGGGTTCAGCGCCCCTCGGATCCTGGCCGCGTGGCGTTCGGCCGGACGGGCGCCGTCCATACTCAAGGCGGTCCAACTCCCCTGGGTGAGCCGACGATCCGCGTCCACCCCACCACACCGGGCGGCGACGATCGACGATTGCCACACGATCGGAGCAGCGAAGGGAGGCCGCCGTCATGCGCAACCGCGAATCCTGACTCGCCACTGTCCTGTTCGTACGCCCGGAAGGAGTAGCGCCGTGCGCAATCGCGAGTCCTGAATCGCAGCCATCCGTCAGCACGTCCGGAAGGAGTCCTGCCGTGCGCAACCGCGAGTCGTGAGCCGAGCCGCCCGTCCGCACGCCGGAGAGGAGAGCCCTGTGCGCAACCGCGAGTCCTGAACCCCCAGTCATCCGCCCGCACGCCCGAGAGGAGCAGCCCCGTGCGCAACCGCGAGTCGTGAGCCCCGCCCACCCGTCCGCACTCCCAGGAGGAGAGCCCCGTGCGCAACCGTGAGTCCTGAAGGAACGCCGCGGGCCCGGGTGGGGCCGCCGGTCAGGCGGTCACGCCGCCGTCGACCACCAGGTCGTGCCCGACGGTGAAGGCCGCTTCGTCCGAAGCCAGCCACAGCACCGCGGCCGCCACCTCGGCGGTGGCACCCACCCGGCCCAGCGGGATCGCGCCCTTCACCCGCTCGGCGCGATCGGCGTCCGTCTCGCCGGGGCGCAACGACATCCCGGTGTCCGTCGCGCCCGGGCTGACCGCGTTGATGCGGACCCCCTCGCCGATGTGGTCGCGCGCCGCCGTGCGGGTCAGCGCGCTCACCGCGGCCTTCGACGCCGCGTAGGCCGCCATGTTCGGCAGCCGCCCGTGCGCGCCGATGTTCGACGCGATGTTGACGATCGCGCCGCCGCCGTGCGCCCGCATGTGCGCGACCTCGTGCTTCAGGCACAGCCACGTCCCGGTGACGTTCGTGGCCAGCACCGCGCCGAAGCCGTCCTCGTCGAGGTCCGCGGCCGGCGCCGGCGACCCGAGGATGCCCGCGTTGTTGACCGCGACGTCCAGCCCGCCGTGCCGCGCGACGATCGTCTCGACCATCCGCGCCACGTCCGCCGGGTCGGTGACGTCCACCGTCACCGCGTCGCCGCCGATCTCCTGCACCACGGCCGCCAGCCGCTGCTCGTCGCGCCCGGCGACGACCACCGTCGCGCCCTCGGCCGCGAACGCCCGCGCCGTCTCCCGCCCGATGCCCGAACCGCCGCCCGTCACCAGGACGACCTTGCCGGTGAATCGTGCCCCCATCGTGTGCCTTCTTTCTGGTCCGATCAGTCTTGAATAAGGCGCATTGCCTGTGAGGCGGCCGCGTCCAGCCGACGTGAAGCGTCCGCGCCCTTGCCCAGTACGCGCAGGCCCTGCAGCACGGTCAGCAGGAAGCGCGCGAGCGCCGCCGGTTCGCTGCCGGCGGCGAGTTCGCCCTGCGCCTTGGCGCGCTCGAGCGCCATGGTGAGCGCGACCTCGAGGGTGTCCCAGCTGCGTTCCACCAGCCGGGCGACCTCGGGGTCGCGGGGGAGCAGCTCGATCGCAGCGTTGACGACGAAGCAGCCCATCTTCGTCTCGTCGCCGAGGATTTCCGCCAGGTAGCCGTCGAAAAGCCGGCGTACCGCGGCCACCCCCGAGCCCGGGCCCGACAACTCGGCCAATACTCGCGCGTCGGCCCGTTCCGCGTACCGCTTCAACGCCGTCACGTAGAAGTCGTGCTTCGACCCGAAGGTCGCGTACAGGCTGGCTTTGGCGACGCCGACGTGCGTGACGAGGTCGCTGACCGACGTCGCCTCGTACCCCTGCTGCCGGAAGAGCGTGAGCGCGGCGTCGCAGGCTTCGTCGACGTCGAACTCCTTGACCCGGGACATGATCGAAACCCTAGCCATTTCGAGAACGTTCGGTCAAATAAGCAAGCGGCGGTGTGTCGCATCAGGTCACGGCGCGTGCGGTGGCACTATGGCTGCTCTGACCGAGGGGGTGCGCGAATGCAGGATCGGCTGACGCTGCCCCCGACCGTCGTCGCCGCCCACCTGCGGTCGTGCGCCGAGGAGCTCGCCGCGGGCCTGCGCTGCGGCGGCCCGGGCGCGACGACCGCCGAGCTCACCGACGTCGTCGCCCAGCTCGTGGCCGGCCAGGAAGCCATTTCGCGCGCGCTCGCCGGGCTCGCCGCCCGCGTCGGAGCCGGGGCGGACGCGCTCGCCGCGGCCCCGCCGCTCGACGTCGAGGTGGTCACCGAGGTGCTCCGCGCGGCCGCCGTCGCGTCCCGCTGTTCGGCCGAAGCGCTCGACGCGGTCACGCCGTCGTTCGAATGTGTGAGCGAATCCGTCGCGCCTGACACCCGTTTGTAGCTGTCGGCCCGCGGGATCGCCTGGCTAGCCTGGGACCTGCGGAGGTGGTGCGCATGCGGGCTGTCTGGTCGGGCACGATCGGGTTCGGGAGTTACGCCGTTCCGGTGAAGGCGTACAGCGCGACGGAAGAGCGCGAGATCCCGCTGCACCAGGTCCACGAAACCGACGGCGGCCGCGTCCGGGTCAAGCGCGTGTGCGAGGTCGACGGCGAAGAGGTGCCGCCGGCGGAGATGGTGCGCGGCTACCCGGTCCCCGGCGGCGACGTCGTCCTGCTGTCCGACCACGAACTCGCGTCGCTGCCGATGCCCGCCCGCACGATCGCCATCCGCGGTTTCGCCCCGCTCGCCGACGTCGACCCGATCTGGTTCGCGCGCAGCTACTACCTCGAACCCGAGCCGGCGGGCACTAAGCCGTACGTGCTGTTCAGCGAGGCGCTGCAGCAGTCGGGCCGGGTCGCGCTGGTGACGGTCGCGCTCCGCCGCCGCGAGACGCTCGGCGCCCTGCGCGTGCGCGACCAGGTGATCGTGCTCGAAACCATGCTGTGGCCCGGCGAGGTGCGCGAGCCCGACTTCCCGTTCCGCCACGCCGACGTCGACATCCGGCCCGGCGAGCTGCGCCGCGCGGTGAACCTCATCGAGGAGCTGACCGGCGAGTTCGACCCCGGCCGCGTGCCCGACCGTTACTGCGAAGCGCTCCAGGCGTTGATCCAGTCGAAGATCGACGGCGCCGAGGTCGTCCAGCCCACGGCGGCCGAGCAGGCGGACGGCGTCACCCGCCTGCTGGCGGCGCTGCAGGAGACGGCCGCGGACGCGCGTCCCGACGCCGTCGCGAAGGCCAAGACCGCCGCGTCGAGGGCGGCGAAGGCGCGTACGACGGCGAAGCGAGCGGCGGGCCGCGGGCGCGCGAAGACGTCTTGAGTATTACTACCCACGGGTAATTGAGGGTTCTCACACTCAACCGGCCACCCCCGGCGCGGCAGACTTCGTCCTGTCAGCGGATACCGGATCGCTGACGAGGGGGGATCCGGACGGCCCCTGGGGAGGTGAGCCGTCCGGGGACCAGGGTTCCGGGGCGGGCCGACGGAGGAGCGGCCCGTTCCCGGAACCCGTGTCCGCACCGCGGGGAGGCGGCGCGGACGAGGGGAGTCGTGAAAGCCGCCGTGGAGGGATCGAGGGGTCTCCACGGCGGCTTTCAGGCGTCCGCCACCCGCACCAGCAGATCCGCCGCCAGCTTCAGCAGCTGCCGCTCAGTCGGCGACAACGTCGACTCCAGCGCCGCCGCCAGCCACCGTTCCCGCTGCACGCTGTACTCCCGCAGCACCGCCAGCCCTTCCGGCGTGATGCTGATCAACGACCGCCGCCCGTCTTCCGGATCGGTCGTCCGCGTGACCAGCGAGCGTTCCGACACCCAGGCCAGGATCCGCGTCAGCGACTGCGGCTGCAGCCGTTCCGCCTCGGCCAGCTCGGTCGGCGTGTGGGTGCCCGCCCGGTAGAGCCGGCTCAGCACCGCGAGCACCGCCGGGCCCGGACCGTTCGGGTCGCGCTCGGCGCGCATCCGCCAGTTGAGCCGGCCGACGCCCTCGCGGACCCGCCAGGCCAGGTCGGCGAGCTCGGCGTCGGCGCTCACGCGCGAAGCGGTGTCGGGGTCCGGGTGCATGGGCCCAGGTTAGGCGGTTCCGCGCACCAGCCGGGCATACCGCCCATCGCGAGCCAGCAGCTCCTCGTGCGTCCCGCGCTCGGCGATCCGGCCCTCGTGCAGCACGACGATCTGGTCCGCGTGCTCCACAGTGGACAGCCGGTGCGCGATGGTCAGCGTCGTGCGCCCCGCCGCGAGCCGGTCGAGCTCGGCCTGCACCGAGCGTTCCGTGCGGGTGTCCAGGGCGCTGGTCGCCTCGTCGAGGATGAGCACCGGCGGGTTGCGCAGCAGGATCCGGGCGATCGCCATCCGCTGCTTCTCGCCGCCGGAGAACCGGTAGCCGCGCTGGCCGACGACCGTGTCGTACCCCTCCGGCAGCCCGGCGAGGGTGTCGTGGATGTGCGCCGCCTTCGCCGCCAGCTCGATCTCCTCGTCGGTCGCGTCCGGCTTCGCGAAGCGCAGATTCTCCCGCACCGTGTCGTGGAACAGGTAGGTCTCCTGCGAAACCAGCCCGACGCCCGCCGCGAGCGAGGCCAGCTTGACGTCGCGGACGTCGATGTCGTCGATCTTCACCGAACCGGCGCTCACCTCGTAGAGCCGCGCCACCAGGTAGGCGAGCGTCGTCTTGCCCGAACCGGTCGCGCCGACCAGCGCCGTCGTGGTCCCGGCCGGGACGTCGAGGTCGATGTCCCGCAGCGTCCACCCGCCGTCGGAGTCGTAGCGGAACGAGACCCCGCGCATCGAGACGTCGCCGCGGCGCACCTCGAGCGAGCGCGCCCCCGGCTTGTCGGCGATCTCCACCGGCAGGTCGAGCACCTCGAAGATGCGCCCGAACAGCGCCTTCGACGTCGCCACGTTCTGCCCGATGGTCTGCATCGCGGTCGCCGGCGCGACCAGCCGGTTGAGCATGCTGGTGAACGCCACCACGGTGCCGAGGGAGAACGGCGACGCGCCGCCGGCCAGCGCGAGCCCGGCGATCCAGTAGACCAGCGCCGGGATGACGGTCAGGCTCATCCCGCGCGACGCCGTCTGCCAGCGCCCGGCCAGCGCGGCGGCCCGTTCGAGCGCCGCGATCTCCCGCGACTCGGCGCCGAAGCGCTCGCGCACCGCCCGCTCGTTGCCCATCGTCTTGGCGAGCAGCACGCCGGTGACGGACAGGGACTCCTCGACCATCGTCGTCAGCCGGGCCATCCGCCGGGTCCGGCCGCGGGCCAGCGTCCGCCGCCGTTTGCCCAGCCGCAGCGTGAACAGCAGGAACAGCGGGACGACGACCAGCGACAACCCCGCCAGCTGCCAGTCGAGCGCGATCAGCGCGGCGGTGATGGCGATCGTCGTGGTCGCGTTCTGCACCACCGAGCCCGCGGTCGTGGTGATGACGTTGTCGACGCCGCCGATGTCGTTGAAGACGCGCGAGAGCACTTCGCCGCTCTTCGTCCGCGTGAAGAAGCCGAGCGACATCCGCTGCAGGTGGCCGTAGACCGAGACGCGCAGCTCGTTCATCACGCGCTGCCCGATCGTGTTCGACAGGCCGGTGGTGGCGACGCCGAGGGAGCCGCTGCCGACC
Source organism: Amycolatopsis sp. FBCC-B4732 (assembly GCF_023008405.1). Classification (NCBI taxonomy): domain Bacteria; kingdom Bacillati; phylum Actinomycetota; class Actinomycetes; order Pseudonocardiales; family Pseudonocardiaceae; genus Amycolatopsis; species Amycolatopsis sp. FBCC-B4732. The sequence continues at coordinate 6,137,301 of NZ_CP095376.1, read as the reverse complement.
GCGCAGACGATCATCCCCGCGGCCAGCAGGCTGATCAGCAGCGTGTCGCGGTGCGGCAGGGCGTCGTCGAGGATCTCGCGCAGCAGGAACGGCGAGACGACGCCGAGGCCGGCCTGCACCACGATCAGCGCGAACAGCGCGGCGAGGGGCCCGCGGTGCGGGCGGAACAGGCCGGCGATCCGCCGCAGCGGGACCGGCTCGTCGGCGTCGGTGGCCGGTTCTCGGAGCACGGGCACGGAAGTCATACACGTATGTTTACCGAATCAGAGGCATGGTTCCAGTCTTTTTCGGGAAGTAGTGACCGTGTTAGTACGCACACGCGTAGTATGCGTGCGTACCCGCGAAGAGAAGGAGCCGGAGCGACTACCCTCGGAGGGGCCGGCCTCGTCCGGCGCGCCACTCTCGACCCAGCTGGAGCGTGCACACCCGTGTTCGACACCCTCTCCGATCGGCTCACCGCCGCCCTGCAGACGCTCACGCGCAAGGGCAGGCTGTCCGACGCCGACATCGACGCCACCGCGCGCGAAATCCGCATCGCGCTGCTGGAGGCCGACGTCGCCCTCGGCGTGGTCAAGGCCTTCATCGCGAAGATCAAGGAGCGGGCGAAGGGCGCCGAGGTCTCCCAGGCGCTCAACCCCGCGCAGCAGGTCGTCAAGATCGTCAACGAGGAGCTCGTCGCGATCCTCGGCGGCGAGACGCGCCGGCTCAACCTCGCCAAGACCCCGCCGACCGTGATCATGCTCGCCGGTCTGCAAGGTGCCGGCAAGACAACGCTCGCGGGCAAGCTCGCGCTGTGGCTGAAGAAGCAGGGCCACGCGCCGATGCTGGTCGCCTGCGACCTCCAGCGCCCGAACGCCGTCACGCAGCTGCAGGTCGTCGGCGAGCGCGCCGGCGTCGTCACCTTCGCGCCCGAGCCCGGCAACGGCGTCGGCGACCCGGTCGACGTCGCCCGCCGCGCCATCGCCGAGGCCAAGCACGCGCAGCACGACGTCGTCGTGGTCGACACCGCGGGCCGCCTCGGCGTCGACGAAGAGCTGATGAAGCAGGCCGCGGACATCCGCGACGCGGTCGAGCCGGACGAGGTCCTGTTCGTCGTCGACGCGATGATCGGCCAGGACGCCGTGACCACGGCCCAGGCGTTCCAGGACGGCGTCGGCTTCAGCGGCGTCGTGCTCACCAAGCTCGACGGCGACGCCCGCGGTGGTGCCGCGCTGAGCGTCCGCGAGGTCACCGGCCAGCCGATCCTCTTCGCCTCCAACGGCGAGAAGCTCGAGGACTTCGACACCTTCCACCCGGACCGGATGGCGTCGCGGATCCTCGGCATGGGTGACGTCCTCACCCTGATCGAGCAGGCCGAGCAGGCCTTCGACCAGGGTGAAGCCGAGAAGGCCGCGGCGAAGCTGTCCAGCGGCCAGCTCACCCTGGAGGACTTCCTCGAGCAGATGCTCGCGGTCCGCAAGATGGGCCCGATCGGCAACCTGCTCGGCATGCTCCCGGGTGCCGGCCAGATGAAGGACCAGCTGGCCCAGGTCGACGACAAGCACCTGGACAAGCTGCAGGCGATCATCCGCGGCATGACCCCGGCCGAGCGCGACGACCCGAAGATGATCAACGGCTCGCGCCGGCTGCGCATCGCCAACGGCTCCGGCGTCACCGTCCGCGAGGTCAACGACCTGGTCAACCGGTTCTTCGAAGCCCGCAAGATGATGGCGCAGATGGCCGGCCGGTTCGGCTTCGGCGGCGGGGGCGGCGGCTCCAAGTCGCGCAAGGGCAAGAAGGGCAAGAAGGGCCGCGGCCCGACCCAGCCCAAGGTCCGCGGCGGCTTCCCCGGCGGCATGCCGATGCTGCCCCCGGGCGGCCAGATGCCGGGCGGCATGCCCGACCTTTCGCAGCTGGGCGGCATGAACGACGTCCCGGGCTTCGACCCGTCGAAGTTCAAGCTGCCGAAGAACCCGAAGGACAATTGAGCACGGCGCTGCACGCCGCCGGGGTGGTCCTGCCCGGCGGCGAGTCCCGCGAACTCTGGATCACCGGCGGCCGGATCTCGTTCGAGCCGGTCCCGGACGCCGAGTCGCTGGGCCGGGACGTCTTCCTGGTGCCCGGCCTGGTCGACGCGCACTGCCACCCCGGCATCGGCGTCGGCGGCCCCGTCTCGCTCGCAGAGGCGACCGAGCAGGCGCTGCAGGACCGGGCGGCGGGCACGCTGCTCATCCGCGACTGCGGCCTCCCGATCGACGTCCGGCCCCTGCAGGCGCGGGCCGACCTGCCGACGATCATCCGCGCCGGGCAGCACCTCGCCCTGACCAAGCGGTACATCCCCGGCCTCGGCATCGAGCTGGACGACCCTTCGCAGCTGCCCGGCGCGGTCGCCGAGCAGGCGCGGGACGGCGACGGCTGGGTCAAGCTGGTGGGGGACTGGATCGACCGCGGCGTCGGCGACCTCGCGCCGCTGTGGCCGGACGACGTCCTGGCCGAAGCCGTCGAGGTGGCGCACGAAAACGGCGCCCGCGTCACCGCGCACGTGTTCGGCGAAGCGGCGCTGCCCGGCCTGATCGCGGCCGGCATCGACTGCCTCGAACACGGCACCGGACTGAGCGCCGACCAGCTCGGCGAGCTGGCCCGCCACGACGTCGCCCTGGTGCCGACGCTGATCAACATCGAGAACTTCCCCGGCATCGCGGACAAGGCGGGCAAGTACCCGGCCTACGCGGCGCACATGCGGGCGCTGCACGCCGGCGTCCGCGAGATGGTCGCGACGGCCGTCGAAGCGGGCGTACGCGTCTTCGCGGGCAGTGACGCCGGCGGCATGGTCGAGCACGGCAGGCTCGTGGACGAGATCGAGGCGCTGCACCGCGCGGGCATGACCCGCGAGCAGGCCCTCGCGAGCGCGTCCTGGGCCGCCCGCGACTGGCTCGGCCACCCCGGCATCGCCGACGGCGCCCCGGCCGACCTGCTCGTCTACCCGAGCGACCCGCGCGACGACCTGGGTGTGCTGCGGCATCCCTCGCACATCGTGCTCGGCGGCGTCGTCCACGCGTAGACCCCCGCCGTTTTCCTTGCGGGGGCGGCACTTTAGCGTGGGGAGCGTGACGGACGACGACGGCGCACGGCGCGTACTGGGAGCGCACTGGTGTTTCGTGGCGTTCATCGCGGGGATCGCGGGCTACTACCTGATCAACCTGATCATCGCCGCGGCGGTGAACCGCAACGTCGGCGAGTTCGACCCCCTCGAGCTGCGCGACATCGGCCCGCTCCTGCTCCTCGCCTTCGTGCCCAACCTCCTGCTCGGCCTCGGCCCGGCGGTCGGTTCGTGGCGGTGGGGTCACGGGCTGCGCGCCGATTTCGGGCTCAAACCGACCTGGCGCGACGTCCGGATCGGCCTCGCCTGCGGGGTGCTCGCGCTGGTCGTCGGCTACGGGCTCAACCTGGTGCTGATCGCCGTCTACGGCGCCGACGACGCCTCCGACAGCCCGCTGACCGACCTCGCCGACACCTTCGACGGCGACACCGTGTGGCTGGTGCTGGCCGCGGTGATCGTCATCGCCGGCGCCCCGATCACCGAAGAACTGCTGGTCCGCGGCACGCTCTGGAACGCGCTGGCCTTCCACCGCGTCCCGCCGTGGGTGGTGCTCCTGCTGACGTCGGTGGTGTTCGCGCAGCTCCACGGCGAGCCGACCCGCACGATCGCGCTGATCGGCCAGGGCATCGCGATCGGGCTCGCCCGGCACCTCTCGGGCCGCGTCAGCGCCGGCGTGATCGCCCACGCCGCCAACAACCTCCCGCCCGCCGTGCTGCTGTTCGTCGCGCACTGAACGTTGCGAAGATCGATGGACAGTAGTCGGACGGATACTGTGTGATCACCGCCCGGCCGCTAGGCTCGAAGCAGGAGCCGAGCGACGCGGAGGCAAGGCGTGACCACTTCCCAGCCCCGGGACCCGGCTGCCGGCGCCGCACCCTTCCCCGAGCCCGAGGAGCCCGCCTCGACCGAGTTCCTGCCCCCGGTGCCGCGGCACAAGTGGGGGTTCGGTGCGTTCCTCCTCGTCGAAGCCGTCCTGCTCTCCAGCGCCGCGTTCGTGTCCGTGCTGGTCGGGGACACCGGACCCGGTCCGCTGCCGATGCGCGTCGTGCTGCTCGGCACCATGCTGCCGACGATGATCGCCGCGGGCGTCGCGGTCCTGATCACCTACGTGCGCGGCAACGGGCCGATCGTCGACCTGCGGATCGAGTGGCGCTGGGCCGACGTCCGCACCGGCGTGCGCTACGGCTGCGTCGGGCTCGTCTTCACCACGGTCGCCGCCTACCTGTGGACGCGCTTCGTCGGCGACGCCAACGCGACCTCGGCGATCAGCGCGCTGGTGGAGGACCGCCGAATGTCGGTTTCGGCGGCCGTCGTGATGTTCGTCTACCTCTGGCTGCTCGGCCCGATCTGCGAGGAGATCATCTACCGCGGCCTGCTGTGGGGCGCCGCCGAGCAGCTGCAGTGGCGCAGCGAGCGCTGGGGCCGCGTGGCCGCGTTCCTGCTGTCCACGGCGGTGTTCGCGGCGAGCCACCTCGAGCCGCTGCGCACGACGTTGCTGCTGGTCATCGCGGTCCCGATCGGCCTGGCGCGGCTGGTCACCGGACGGCTGCCGGGCAGCATCGTCGCGCACCAGGTCAACAACTTCCTCCCGGCGCTCACCATCCTGCTCGGCGCGCTCGGCGTGGCCTCTTTCTGAGCCTCTTTCCGGGCCCGCGGCGGCCGTCTGGCAGAATGGGTCACTGCCTGCTTCCGCCGGACCCTCTCACCGTGCGAAAGCTCCTGACCTTCGGGTGCCCGCGACCGTGTCCCCACTCGGCCCGCGTACGCCCAGCCCAGCACCAGAGAGATTCGAGGAGAACCCACACCCGTGGCCGTCAAGATCAAGCTGCAGCGCCTCGGCAAGATCCGTGCGCCGTACTACCGCATCATCGTCGCCGACGCGCGCACCCGCCGGGACGGCAAGGCCATCGAGACGATCGGCAAGTACCACCCGAAGGAAGAGCCGAGCCTGATCGAGGTCGTCTCCGAGCGCGCCCAGTACTGGCTGAACGTCGGCGCGCAGCCGACCGAGCCGGTCCAGCGCCTGCTGGAGATCACCGGTGACTGGCAGAAGTTCAAGGGCCTGCCGGGCGCCGAGGGCACCCTGAAGGTGGCCGAGCCGAAGCCGTCCAAGCAGGACCTGTTCAACGCGGCGCTGGCCGCGGCCGGCGAGGAGCCCTCCACCGAGGCCACCACGCCGAAGAAGAAGCCCGCCCCCAAGAAGGCCGAGGCCGAGAAGGCCGAAGCCACCGAGGGTGAGAAGGCCGAGTGAGCTTTCTGGCTGACTCCCTCGAGCACCTGGTGCGCGGGATCGTCGACAACCCGGACGAGGTCCGGGTCGAGCTGCTGACCACGCGCCGTGGCCGCACGCTCGAGGTGCACGTGCACCCCGACGACCTCGGCAAGGTGATCGGCCGGGGTGGTCGCACGGCGACCGCCCTGCGCACCGTCATGGGCGGCATCGGTGGCCGCGGCGTCCGCGTCGACGTCGTCGACACCGACCGCTGAGCCTTTTCGGAAACGGTCAGGATGGACGTCGTAGTCGGCCGCATCGCCAAGGCGCACGGAATCCGCGGGGAACTCGCGGTGGACGTGCGCACGGACTCGCCGGATGAGCGCTTCCGCGTCGGTGCGGCCGTGCTGACGAAGCTGCGTGACGGCAGCAAAAGGGAACTCACCATCGCAGCCGCCCGCGAACACAGCGGGCGGCTGCTGGTGCGTTTCGAGGAGGTACTGACCCGCGACGTCGCCGAGACGCTGCGGGGCGCCCTCCTGCTCGCCGACACCGACACGTTGCCGCCCACCGGCGACCCGGACGAGTTCTACGACCACGAGCTGGCCGGCCTGCGGGCCGAGCTGACCGACGGCACCGTCGTCGGCAAGGTCGTCGAAGTCGTCCACTCGCCCGCGGGCGAACTGCTCGAACTGGACGTCGACGGCCGCGAGGTGCTGGTGCCGTTCGTCCGCGCGATCGTCCCCACCGTGGACATCGGCGGCGGCCGGGTCGTGCTCGACCCGCCGGAAGGGCTCCTGGACGCCTGAGATGCGGATCGACGTCGTCACGATCTTCCCCGAATACCTCGACCCGCTGCGCGCCGCGCTGCTGGGCCGGGCGATCGACCGCGGCCTCATCGAGGTCGGCGTGCACGACCTGCGCGACTGGACCCACGACGTGCACCGTGCGGTCGACGACGCCCCGTACGGCGGCGGTCCCGGCATGGTCATGAAGCCACAGATCTGGGGCCCGGCCCTGGACGACGTCTGCCGCCCCGGGACGCGGCTCGTCGTGCCGACGCCGGCGGGCCGGCCGTTCACCCAGGAACTGGCGCACGCGTACGCCGAAGAGCAGCACCTGGTGTTCGCCTGCGGCCGCTACGAGGGCATCGACCAGCGCGTCGTCGACGACGCCGCCCGCCGAATGCCGGTGGACGAGGTGTCGATCGGCGACTACGTCCTGGTCGGCGGCGAGGCCGCGGTGCTCGTCATGGTCGAGGCCGTCGTCCGGCTGCTGCCCGGAGTGCTGGGGAATTCGCGTTCGGCCGCCGAGGACTCGTTCTCCGACGGCCTCCTCGAAGGACCCAGCTACACACGCCCCGAGGTGTGGCGCGAGCTCGCCGTGCCCGACGTGCTGCGGTCCGGGAACCACGCGCTGATCGACCGCTGGCGGCGCGACCAGGCCCTCGAACGCACCGCCCGGCGCCGCCCCGATCTCCTGGCCGCGCTGCCCGAAGGTAGTCTCGACAAGCACGATCGCGGGGTCCTCGAGGGCTTGGACCCCCGGCAGGCTTAGGGCCGGTTGCTCGACCGGTGCCGGCGTCTGCGATACTTGACAGGTTGGCGTGAGTGGACCTCGTCGTCCGCGAGCCCGCCAGCAGCCCCCTGGGTCGCCCGCAGCGCCACCGTTGCGCGCCCGGGGTCGTGTACGCAAGCCATACGAAGACGAGGACGGACCACCGATGAACACCCTGGACGCGCTGGACAAGCAGTCGCTGCGTTCCGACATCCCGGACTTCCGCCCGGGCGACACGCTCAAGGTGCACGTCCGCGTCATCGAGGGCAACCGCGAGCGCAACCAGGTCTTCCAGGGCGTCGTGATCCGCCGTCAGGGCGGCGGCATCCGGGAGACCTTCACCGTCCGCAAGATCTCCTTCGGCGTGGGCGTCGAGCGCACCTTCCCGGTGCACTCGCCGAACATCGCCGAGGTCGAGGTCCACAAGCGCGGTGACGTGCGGCGCGCGAAGCTCTACTACCTGCGCGACCTGCGCGGCAAGAAGGCCAAGATCAAGGAGCGCCGCGAGAACCGCGAGACGGCCTCGGCTAACTGAGTCACAACCCGGTTACCGGTAGCCTGACGACGTGGCCGAACCCGTGTCCCAGAACGCTCCTGAGGATGACCCCGATCGCTCCGAAGAGGACCAGCCGCGGCTGTCCCGATCCGAGGAGCGCGGGGGATCCCGCCGGCGGCGAGCCAAGCCCGCCAAGAAACGGTCGTTCTGGAAGGAACTGCCGATCCTGCTCGTGATCGCCCTGGTGCTCACGATCCTGATCCAGACATTCCTCGCGAAAGTCTTCATGATCCCTTCGGGGTCCATGGAGGCGACGCTGCACGGGTGTCCCGGCTGCCACGGCGACCGGATCCTCGTCGACCGGGTCACCTACGACTTCACCGAACCCTCCCCGGGTGACGTGATCGTGTTCAAGGGCCCGCCGGCGTGGATCAACAACGAGATCGCGCCGCAGGAGTCGGGCAACATCGTCGTCCGTGCCATCCAGGGGCTCGGCTCGCTGGTCGGGTTCGCCCCGCCGGACGAGCGCGACTTCGTCAAGCGGGTCATCGCCGTCGGCGGCCAGACCGTTCAGTGCTGCGACCCGCAGGGCCGGATGATCGTGGACGGCAAGGCGCTCGACGAGCCGTACATCCACTGGGAAGACCCGTCGGTCCAGGAGCAGAAGACCTTCGATCCGGTCAAGGTGCCGGCCGGGATGGTCTGGGTTCAGGGCGACAACCGCAACAACTCCGACGACTCCCGGTTCCAGGGCGGCGGCGGCGTGAACGGCGCGGTCCCCGTGGACAACATCATCGGCAAGGCGCGGATCATCGTCCTCCCGCCGAGCCGCTGGGGCGGGATCAGTGACCACAACCCGCAGGAGTCGGCGCAGCCGGTGGCGCTCGGCGCACCGGCGTGGCAGAGCGGGATCCCGCTCGGCGTCGGCGTCGCGGGGGCGTGGCCGGCGCTGTTCCTCGGGCGCAAGCTGAAGTCCGGACTGCGCCGGAAACGCTAACCACCCCGATCCGTGTCGGCAGACGGGTGATCCAGCCTTGACTCTTCCCGTTCCCCTCACCGCGGCCGAGCCGATCCGGCCACCGCGGGCCGTGGTGCGCGGCGACCTCTTCTGGGGTCTGCAGGGCGCGCTCGACCGCCGTGGCCTCGGCCCGGTCGCCGGTGTGGACGAAGCCGGCGCCGGGGCTTGCGCCGGGCCGCTGGTGGTCGCGGCCTGCGTGCTCAAGCAGGGCGACGCGGCGAAGCTGACCGAGCTGACGGACTCCAAGCTGATGACGGCGAAGGCGCGGGACCGGGTCTACGACCTGGTCCTCGCCCGGGCCGTCGACTACTCGGTGATCGTCATCCCGACGGCCGAGGTCGACCTCTACGGCATCCGGGTGATGAACCTGGAGGGCATGCGCCGAGCCGCGGCGGCGCTGCGCGTCCACCCGGGCTACCTCCTCACCGACGGCTTCCGCGTCCCGGGCCTGACCGCCCCGAACACGGCGGTGATCAAGGGCGACCGCTCGGTGGCCTGCATTGCGGCCGCGTCGGTGCTGGCGAAGGTGACGCGCGACCGCATCATGGCGGGCCACCACGACGACCTCCCGCACTACGGTTTCGACGTGCACAAGGGTTACAGCACCTCCGATCACCTGGCGGCGCTGCGCGAACACGGCCCCAGCGACGTCCACCGCTGGTCTTACACGAACGTGGCGAAGGTGGCCGTCAAGCACGGCGTGCGTCCGACCAGGCCGGTCCTGCTGACGTACGCGGCCCTCGAGAAGGCCATGGAAGCCGGCACCACGGCGACCCTGTCCGCGGCCCTCGACGACGCACTCGAGCCACAACTCAGCCTGCCGCTGCATGCCCCGGCCGCGGGTGTGGGTCACAATGAACGCTCCGCCGGCGGAGCAGCAGCACGATCCCGAGGAGGGGCGCGGATTTCATGAGCGCAGAGGATCTCGAGAAGTACGAGACCGAGATGGAGCTCTCGCTGTACCGCGAGTACCGCGACATAGTGGGTCAGTTCTCGTACGTGGTGGAGACCGAGCGGCGGTTCTACCTGGCCAACGCAGTGGACGTCCAGGTCCGCGACGGCGGCGGCGAGGTGTACTTCGAGGTCCGCATGTCGGACGCGTGGGTCTGGGACATGTACCGCCCGGCCCGTTTCGTCAAGCACGTCCGGGTCATCACGTTCAAGGACGTGAACGTGGAGGAGCTCGACAAGCCGGACTTGCGTCTCCCGGAAGACGGCCCGTTCTCGGGCTGACCCAGTCTCCGAAGAACCGCGCCGCCTCACCTGAACGGGTGAGGCGGCGCGGTTCTTTTCGTGCGTCCACGGCTCGATTTCGGCCCTGGCACCGCGCACCGAGAGGTCCGGGGCACTGCCGAGCGCGCGCGGCCCGTCCCGATCCGCCCTTTCCCCCTCTGCTCGGTGCGGCATCCGAGCCCCTCGGACGTGCGTCGCCCTCCCTCGTCCTCCTGAGGTCTGCGCGTGTGTTGCCCTCCTGGTGACCACGCAGCCCGTCGGCCCCTGCCCTCTGCTGAGGCGTCGCCCCGCCGATCCTCGTGCGTCCCGGACCATCCCTGGCTCGGCGGCCGCGGATCCCGACCCCTTCGAGCCCAGCGCTTGTGGCCGGGCCGCTCCTAGCACACCGCACCGACAGTTCGGGGCACTTCCGCCGCGGTCCGGGACCGGTTGTCCCCAGCACCCCGGTTGTCCACAGCTGCGCGAATCGGCTCTGGTCGGCCCCCTCCGCCCGCTGGCATCGTCGAACGCACACGCACCGTGATCGCCGGGACCGCCCCGGTGACCGGCGCGGACCGACGAGGGGGCGAACACGATGCCGGGCACCGACGAGCTCGCAAAACACCGCCGAGACCTGGGCGCCTGGGGCGAAGACCTGGCCCTCCGCCACCTGCAGGAACGCGGCCTCGTCCTGCTCGCCCGCAACTGGCGCTGCCGCGAAGGCGAGTTGGACCTGGTCTTCACCGATCGCACCCGGGTCATCGTCTGCGAGGTCAAGACCCGCACCGGCACCGAGTTCGGCCTCCCGACGGAGACCGTCACCGAGGAGAAGGCCGGCCGCGTCCGCCGAGCCGCCCAACGCTGGCTGAGCCACTTCCGCATCGGCTGGTGCCCGGTCCGCTACGACGTCGTCACCATCCTCGCCGAACCGGGCACCAGCCCCCGCCTCCAGCACATCGAGGCGGCGTTCTGATGCCCATCGCCAAGGCCTGGTCAGCCGGCCTCCTCGGCATCGAAGGCCGAGTCATCGAGATCGAGGCCGACCTCGGCGGCGGACTCAGCCGGATCACCCTCGTGGGCCTCCCCGACGCCGGCTTGCGCGAGGCGAAGGACCGCGTCCGGTCCGCCGTCCGCAATTCCGGGCAGCCGTGGCCGGACGGCAAGGTGACGCTCGGCCTGTCCCCGGCCAACCTCCCCAAGATGGGCTCCGCGTTCGACCTGGGCATCGCGGCGGCGGTACTCGCGGCATCGGGCGCCGTTCCCGCGACGCGCCTCCTCAACACGGTGTTGCTCGGCGAGCTCGCTCTGGACGGCCGGATCCGAGCGGTGCGCGGCATCCTCCCGGGCCTGCTCGCAGCCCGCGCGGCCGGTTACGGAAAGGCCGTCGTCCCGACGGACTCGCTCGTCGAGGCGGGCCTCGTCGACGGAATGGAGGTGGCAGGCGCCCCCCACCTGCGGGAGTTCGTGGCGTGGCTGAAGCGCGAAGGCGATCTGGCCCGCCCCGAACCACCCGGCCCGGTGCCCCCTCCGGAGGTCCCGGACCTCGCGGACGTCGTCGGCCAACCGGAAGCACGCTGGGCCCTGGAGGTCGCCGCGGCAGGTGGCCACCACCTCCTCCTGACCGGCCCGCCCGGGGTGGGCAAGACGATGCTGGCGAGGCGCCTGCCGGGCCTCCTCCCGCAGCTCACCTCCGAGGAATCCCTGGAGGTGACCGCGGTGCACTCGGTCGACGGCTCGCTGTCGAAGTCCTCCCCGCTGGTCACGGTGCCCCCGTTCGTCGCCCCGCACTATTCGATCTCCGTACCGGCGCTGATCGGCGGCGGCAGCGGCATCGCCATGCCGGGCGCGATCAGCCGAGCCCACCGCGGCGTCCTGTTCCTCGACGAGGTCTGCGAGTTCGGCGGCCAATGCCTCGAGTCCCTCCGAACCGTCCTCGAAGAGGGCGAAGTCCGCATCGCCCGGGTCAAAGGCGCAATCACGTATCCAGCCCGTTTCCAGCTGGTGCTGGCCACCAACCCGTGCGCGTGCGCGCCCCCGAAGGACGCCGACTGCGTGTGTTCGCCGAACGCCCGCCGCCGCTACCTGGGCAAGCTTTCCGGACCCCTGCTCGACCGCGTGGACCTGCGGGTCCGCCTGAGGCCGCTGAGCGCCATCAGCGCACACGACGCCGACGCGGCGGAGCCGTCGCAAACGGTCCGCGAGAGGGTCCTCACGGCTCGCGAACGCGCGGCGCAAAGGTGGCATGCCCACGGCTGGCTGTCCAACTCGGAGGTCCCCGGACCGGCCCTGCGCCGCGAGTTCGCCCTACCACCCGACGCAACGATCCTGCTGGACCGAGCCATGGACCGCGGAGCCCTGAGCGGCCGCGGCGCCGACCGCTGCCTACGCATCGCGTGGACCCTGGCCGACCTGGACGGCGAGCCCCGCCCCGGCGCCGAACAAGTAGGCGCAGCCCTGGACTTCCGCGAGCGGGTGGCGGCATGACAACCGAACTCCCGCAGTCAAATGGTGGCGCACGCCCGGAACTCCCGCGAGTGGGCGGGAACCCGAGCACCGAGCTCCCCCGAGCGGCGGTTGGCCCGAGCCCCGAGCTTCCCCGAGTGGCCGTTGGCCCGAGCCCCGAGCTTTCCCGGGAGGGCTGCGGCCCGAGCATCGACCTCCCGCGGGCGGCCGTTGGCCCGAGCCCCGAGCCCTCCCGGGAGAGTGGCGGCCCGACTACCGGCCTCCCGCGGGCGGGCAGCGGCTCGAGCACCGAGCTTCCGCAAGCAGGTGGCGGCACGAACCCGGAGCTTGATGGTGCGAGCGTCGATCTTCCGCAGGCGGATGGCGGCTCGAGCGCCGAGCTTCCACAAGCAGGTGGCGGGCCGCGCACCGACCGTCCCGGAGCAGGAGGCCCGAGCCCCGGACTTCGCCAAGCGGGTGCGGGCAAGCACCCCGACGAGATCCGCCAGGCCCGCGCGTACCTCCTGCGGGTAGCCGAACCACCGGCGCCCGCCCTAATTGCCTTCGTGGCCGAGCACGGACCGATCGCGGCCGCCAGACGGGTCCGCGCCGGCGACTGCCCGCCGGAGGTGCTGAAGGCGACCGAAGCCCGGCGGGATTACAACCTGGTCGCCCAGGACTTCGCCCGCGCCGCCGAAGTCGGCGCCCGGCTGGTCATGCCTGAGGACGACGAGTGGCCCGCCTGGCCGCTGCTCGCCCTCGACCAAGCCGCGCTGCGCGGGGTGGCCGAAGCCGTGCCGCCGCTGGCGTTGTGGGTGTCCGGCGAGGTCGCGCTCGGCACCGCCACCGATCGGGCCGTGGCCATCGTCGGGGCCCGCTCGGCCACCGAGTACGGCGAACACCACGCCGCCGAACTCGCCTACGGGCTGGCCGGCCGGGGCGTGCCGGTGTTCTCGGGCGCGGCGTACGGCATCGACGGGGCGGCGCACCGCGGTGCGCTCGCCGCCGACGGGGTCACCGTCGCGGTGCTCGGCTGTGCCGTCGACGCCGGTTATCCGGCCGGCCACGTCGGGCTGCTGAACCGGATCGCGCGGTCCGGTGGCGCGGTCGTCAGCGAGTACCCGCCCGGCACCCCGCCGGCGCGGCACCGCTTCCTCGTCCGCAACCGGCTCATCGCCGCCCTCACCGAGGGCACCGTGGTGGTCGAAGCCGGCCGGCGCAGCGGCGCACGCAACACCGCGAGCACCGCCGGTGCCTTCGGCAAGATCGTGATGGCGTTGCCCGGACCGATCTCGTCCGCGATGTCCATCGGCTGCCACGAGCTGATCCGTGACTCGCGGGCGACGCTGGTCTCGACGATCGACCAGGTCCTCGAGACGGTCGGCCACTTCGGCATCGCCGAGGACACCGCGTCCGGCCGGCAGAAGCGGTCCACCGACCGGCTGGGCCCCGAAGCACTGCGCACCTACGAGGCACTCGTAGTGCGCGCGGACCGGTCCGACGCGGAGATCGCGGTCGAAGCCGGCATCCCGCTGCGGCGGGTGCGGGCCTTGCTGCCGGCACTGGAGATCGACGGATTCGCCGTCCGCGGGGAAGCCGGGTGGCGACGGCGGAGGGAAAGCTCGTGAACGCCACGAAATCCGGCCGAAATCGTCGATGGGGTTCGGCCGGTCCGGTGGGCCCGCGTGGCGATCCTTGACCGCGGGCGGTAGTTCGCGCAGCGTGACATCCATGCCGTCACCACGCTCCGGCCGGGCCCGCCGTCCCGATCTGCGCGCGCTCCGGGCCGCGTTGCCCGAGCCCGTCCGGGCCGTCGTCACCGGGTACGAACGGCATCTCGGGCTCGAGCGGGGCCTGTCCGCGCACACCGTCCGCGCGTACATCGGAGATGCCGTCTCGCTGCTGGGCTTCGTCGTGGACGGCGGTGGCGGCCTCGCCGACCTCGATCTCGCGCGGCTGCGGGCGTGGCTCGCCGCGCAGCAGTCCGGTGGGGCGAGCCGCACGACGCTCGCGCGGCGGGCCGCCTCGGCGCGGACGTTCACCGCCTGGGCACACCGGACCGGCGTCCTGGCCACCGACCCGGGCGGGCGGCTCGCCGCCCCGCGGGCGCACCGCACCCTGCCCGGGGTGCTGCGCGCCGGGCAGGCGGGGGAGGTGATGCAGGCGTCGGCGGCGGGTGCGGAGCAACGCGATCCGGTCGCACTGCGTGATCGCGCGATCGTCGAGCTGCTCTACGCCACCGGCATCCGCGTGTCGGAGTTGTGCGGGCTGGACGTCGGCGGCGCCGACTTCTCCCGGCGTGTCGTCACGGTGCTCGGCAAGGGCGCGAAGGAACGAGTGGTCCCGTTCGGCGTGCCGGCGGCGGCGGCGCTGACCGACTGGATCGACGAGGGGCGGCCGAAGATCGTCGCCGAAAGCGGTGGTGACGGCGCTGAGCCCGCGCTTTTCCTCGGTGTCCGCGGCAAACGCGTCGACCCGCGGGCGGTGCGGCGCGTGGTGCACGACGCCGTCACGGCGGTGCCCGGAGCGCTCGACATGGGGCCCCACGGCCTGCGTCATTCCGCCGCGACGCATCTGCTCGAAGGGGGCGCGGATCTCAGGAGCGTTCAGGAACTGCTTGGTCACGCTACGCTTGCCACGACGCAGCTCTACACTCATGTGACCGTCGACCGGTTGAAAGCGATCCATGACCGAGCGCACCCCAGGGCCTGAGGCGGCCCCGGGGGTCTCGCCGGGGTCGTCAGCAGCGGGCCCGGCGGCGCACGCGCATCCGCACGAGCACGGAGACGACACTGAGCCGCATGCCGAGAACGACTGTGCAATGACCGCAGGACCGCACGTGACCGAAGCCGCCGGAGTGACCACTCACGGTGAGGCCGCCGCGCCCGCGGACACCCGCGCCGGCTACGACGTCGACGCCGGGATCGCGGCGCTGTGGCAGCAGTTCGCCGACAGCCCCGACCAGGCGTCGCGCGATCGGCTCGTGCTGCACTACGCCCCGCTGGTCAAGTACGTCGCGGGCCGGGTCGGCACCGGCCTGCCCACGCACGTCGACGTCGGTGACCTCGTGCAGTCGGGCATCTTCGGCCTCGTCGACGCGATCGAGAAGTTCGACCCCGAGCGCGGCCTGCGCTTCGAGACGTACGCGATGCAGCGCATCCGCGGCGCCATCCTCGACGACCTCCGGTCGCAGGACTGGGTGCCCCGCGCGGTCCGCAGCAAGGCCAAGGAGGCCGAGCGCGCGATGGAGCGCCTCGGCGCCCGCCTGCACCGCACGCCGACCGACGCGGAGCTCGCCGCCGAACTCGGCATCGGCCTCGACGACCTGCGCGACTTCTACGGCCAGCTGCAGCTGACCAGCGTCGTCGCGCTGGAGGACCTGGTGGCCGCCGGCAAGGACAGCGGGTCACTGGTCGACACGCTGCCCGACGACGACGCCGTCGACCCGGTCGCGGTGCTCGTCGACCAGGACAACCGCCGCCAGCTCGCGCAGGCGATCGCGCAGCTCACCGAGCGCGACAAGATCGTCGTCAGCCTCTACTACTTCGAGAGCCTGACCCTCGCCGAGATCGGCAAGGTCCTCGGTGTCACCGAGTCGCGGGTCAGCCAGCTGCACACCCGGGCCGTCATGCGCCTGCGCGCCAAGCTCGTCGAGCAGACCGGCACCTGATCATCGATCACCTCCCCACGCCTTGAGCCGGTATTCGCCCACTTCGCCGGTCAGGGCCAGGGGATCGACGTACTCGTCGCCCCGCCGCACGCCCCAGTGCAGGCAGGCCGCCAGCAGGCAGCCGGGGTGCCCGGCGAGGACGGTCCCGAGCACCTGCCCCCGGTAGACCTGCTCACCGACGGCCACCTTCGGCGCGATGGGCTCGTAGGTGGTGCGCAACCCGCCGTCGTGGTCGACGGAGATGACGGTCCGCCCGCCCACCGGCCCGACGAACACGACCACGCCCGCATCGGCCGCGAGCACCTCCTGCCCGGGCACGGCGGCCAGGTCGACCCCGCGGTGCCCGGCGCCGTAGGGCGTTTCGGGGGCGTCGAAGTACTTCGCCACCACCGGAACGGGTGATAACGGCCAGGACAGCCGCGGCTGCCGCACATCCGGCGCGGACCACGCCCCTGGGGTATCGGCCCGGATCGCCGCGGCGGGATTCGAGACGGCCATGAGTGCGCTCGCCCAGGAGGGAGCCGGCGGGGGCCCGCTCGCGAACTTCGCCAGGGCGGCCGCGGCCGTGGCGGACGCCGGTTCGGGTGGTCTTGGCACCGCCGACGGGAACACCGGCATGGCGGCCGGTGAGGGGGCCGGTCCGGCCGGTCGTGGTGGTGCCGACCGGAACGCCGGCGGGGCAGCTGGCCGAGCTTCGGCGCGGCCAGGTGCGAGTAACCGTGACCCCGCCGACGACGACTCTGCGGAGGCAGCTGGCCGAGCTTCGGTGCGGGCTTGCGCGAGCAGTCGTGGCCCCGCCGATGGCGACTCTGCGGGGGCAGCTGGCCGAGCCTCGGCGGGGCCCCGCGCGAGCGGCCGTGACCGCGCCGACGACGACTCTGCGGGGGCAGCCAGCCGAGCTTCGGTGCGGCCCCGCGTGAGCAGTCGTGGCGCCGCCGATGGCGACTCCGCCGACACAGCCGGCTGCGTCTCGGTGCGGCCCGGTGCGAGCAATCGGGACCCCGCCGGCGGGGCTCCCAAAGGCGGCGGCCACCGCCCGGCGGGCAGCTCCGGGACGAGCGGCGGGGAGGTCGGCGGCGGCCCCAAATCAGCGGCCGTCTCGCCACCTATCCCCAGCTCCGACGCCACCACCGCCGAGGCCGTCACCACCGTTTCGGGCCCCGCCGAAACCGGCTCCCGGGCCGGCGCCAAAGCCGTCCCAGCCGCACCTCCCAATCCCGCGGACACCGCCGCGACCAGCACGAACACCACTCCTGCCCACCCCGGCAGCCAGTGCCGGAAACGCATGATCGACTCCATGGCTCCAGCCTGCGGCACCCGCGGCCGCCGTGGGAGGTCGTCGGTGAATCTGTGGATAACCGGAGGCGTTGTGGACAACTCCGTCGCTCAATCGCCGCCGGTGGGGGGTGGGGTGGTGGGAGGGGGTAGAATCTTTTGCGCGGTCCGTGTGAGCGGACTGACTTCGCGTGCACGTGCGCGTTCCCCTCGATTTTCCACGCGGGGGAGACGCACGGGGTCCGGCGGTCCCAGGGGTTCCTCAGCACCTCCGGGTCCGGACGCCGCCACGGGCACCAGGGCGAACGGCCACCCGGCCGGGAGCGACAAAACCGAGCAGCGCGCCGATCGAACCCGGCGCGCACTACACAGAAGAGGTGTGATTCCGGCAATGGCCGTCGTCACCATGAAGCAGCTGCTCGACAGCGGCGTGCACTTCGGGCACCAGACTCGTCGGTGGAACCCGAAGATGAAGCGCTACATCTTCACCGAGCGCAACGGCATCTACATCATCGACCTGCAGCAGACGCTGACCTACATCGACCGTGCCTTCGAGTTCATCAAGGAAACCGTCGCGCACGGTGGCACGATCATGTTCGTCGGCACCAAGAAGCAGGCTCAGGAAGCCATCGCGGCCGAAGCCTCGCGCGTGGGCATGCCCTACGTGAACCAGCGCTGGCTCGGCGGCATGCTGACCAACTTCCAGACCGTGCACAAGCGCCTCCTCCGCCTGAAGGAGCTCGAGTCGCGCGAGCAGACCGGCGGCTTCGAAGGTCTCACCAAGCGCGAGATCCTCACGCTCACCCGTGAGAAGGACAAGCTCGAGAAGACCCTCGGCGGCATCCGCGACATGGCCAAGGTGCCCAGCATCGTGTGGATCGTCGACACGAAGAAGGAGCACATCGCCGTCGGCGAGGCTCGCAAGCTGAACATCCCGGTCGTCGCGATCCTGGACACCAACTGCGACCCGGACGAGGTCGACTACCCGATCCCGGGCAACGACGACGCCATCCGGTCGGCCGCGCTGCTGACCAAGGTCGTCGCCGAGGCCGCGGCCGCCGGTCTGATGCAGCGGTCCAGCCGCAACGGTGCGTCGGCCGACACGAAGCCCGAGCCGGGTGTCGCCGCGGACGAGCCGCTGGCCGAGTGGGAGAAGGAGCTGCTCGCCGGCTCCGAGACCGCCGCCGCCGACGCGACCGAGGCCGCTGCCGCCGTCGAGGCTCCGGTCGAGGCCCCGACCGAGCAGGCGACCGCCTCCTCCTGATGTTCACCCGCCCGTGCGGCCGGCTCCGGCCGGCCGCACGGGCGTAGCACCCTCCAAGACTTACGTACCTGAAAAGGACGGATCTACCAGAATGGCGAACTACACCGCCGCTGACGTGAAGCGCCTGCGCGAGATGACCGGCGCCGGCATGATGGACTGCAAGAAGGCGCTCGAGGAGAACGGCGGCGACTTCGACAAGGCCGTCGAGTTCCTGCGCATCAAGGGTGCCAAGGACGTCGGCAAGCGCGCCGAGCGCGCCACCGCCGAGGGCCTGGTCACCGGCGAGGGCGGTGTCCTCATCGAACTCGACTCCGAGACCGACTTCGTCGCCAAGAACGCCGACTTCCAGGCGCTCGCCGCGAAGATCGTCGAGGTCGCGAAGACCGTCAAGACCTCCGACGTCGAGGCGCTCAAGGCCGCCGAGCTCGACGGCAAGACCGTCAACGAGGTCGTCCAGGAGCTCTCGGCCCGCATCGGCGAGAAGCTCGAGCTGCGCCGCGTCGTGGCCTTCGAGGGCCAGACCGCGACCTACCTGCACCGCCGCGGCTCCGACCTGCCGCCGGCCGTCGGCGTGCTCGTCGAGTTCACCGGTGACGACACCGAGGCCGCCCGCGGTGCCGCCATGCAGGTCGCCGCGCTGCGCGCGAAGTACCTGACCCGCGAAGAGGTCCCGGCCGAGATCGTCGAGAACGAGCGCTCGATCGCCGAGAAGACCGCCCGCGAAGAGGGCAAGCCGGAGCAGGCCATGTCCAAGATCATCGAGGGCAAGGTCAACGCCTACTACAAGGACAACGTCCTGCTCGAGCAGCCTTCGGTCAAGGACAACAAGAAGACCGTCAAGGCCCTGCTCGACGAGGCCGGCGTGACGCTGACCAAGTTCGCGCGGTTCGAGGTCGGCCAGGCCTGACACCAGGCCAGGGCGTAGGTTTCACACCCACAGTGCCCCGTCTCCGCCCAATGGGGACGGGGCACTGTCGGGTCCAGAGAAGAAATGCACGGCCGAGGGGCGTAGGAGGCGACATAGATGGGTGACCGGGTCGAAGGTGGCTACCGGCGGGTGCTGCTGAAACTGGGCGGCGAAATGTTCGGCGGTGGTTCGATCGGCGTCGATCCGGATGTCGTCCACTCGGTCGCGCAGCAGATCGCCGACGTCGCCCGCACCGGCGTCCAGGTCGCGGTCGTGATCGGCGGCGGCAACTACTTCCGCGGCGCGGAGCTCTCGCAGCGCGGCATGGACCGCGACCGCGCCGACTACATGGCGATGCTGGGCACCGTGATGAACTGCCTGGCGCTGCAGGACTTCCTGGAGAAGGAGGGCCTGCCCACCCGCGTGCAGACCGCCATCACGATGGGCCAGGTCGCCGAGCCCTACATCCCGCGCCGCGCCGAGCGGCACCTGGAGAAGGGCCGCGTCGTGATCTTCGGCGCCGGGGTCGGCATGCCGTACTTCTCCACCGACACCGCGGCCGCGCAGCGGGCGCTCGAGCTGGGCTGCGAAGCCGTGCTGATGGCGAAGGCCGTCGACGGCGTCTACACCGCGGACCCGAAGGCCGACCCGACCGCCGAGATGTTCCGCGAGATCACCCACCGCGAGGTGCTGGAGCGGGACCTCAAGGTCGCCGACGCGACGGCGTTCAGCCTCTGCATGGACAACAACATGCCGATCATCGTGTTCAACCTGCTCACCGAGGGGAACATCGCCCGCGCGGTGAGTGGTGAAAGAATCGGCACGTTGGTCAGCACCCCCGCCGACGGGGTGCCGGCCTAGACCTGCTGGGATCAGCAAGCGCCACCCATCACAACAACGGGAGTAGCCGTGATCGACGAGACCCTCCTCGACGCCGAGGAGAAGATGGAAAAAGCGGTGTCCGTCGCGAAGGACGACCTGACGTCGGTGCGCACCGGCCGGGCCACCCCGTCGATGTTCTCGCGCATCGTCGTCGAGTACTACGGCGCGCCGACCCCGCTGAACCAGCTGGCCAGCGTCAACGTGCCCGAGGCGCGGATGGCGCTGATCAAGCCCTACGACCAGACGCAGCTGGCCGCCATCGAGAAGGCGATCCGCGAGTCCGACCTCGGGGTCAACCCGAGCAACGACGGCAACGTGATCCGGATCGTCATCCCGCAGCTCACCGAGGAGCGGCGCAAGGAGATGGTGAAGGTCGCCAAGGGCAAGGGCGAGGACGCCCGGGTGACCATCCGCAGCATCCGCCGCAAGGCCAAGGAAGAGCTCGACCGCATCGGCAAGGACGGCGAAGCGGGCGAGGACGAGGTCGTGCGCGCGGAGAAGGAACTGCAGAACCTCACCGACACCTACTCGCACAAGGTCGACGAGCTGGTCAAGCACAAGGAAGCCGAGCTGCTCGAGGTCTGATGGCACAGGTGAGCGAGGAACGCGAGGACCGGGTGGACGCCACCGGAGAACACCCGGCGGCCGCGCCCGGGACGCCGGAGCCGGCGCAAGCCGGCACCCCGGCCACGCCGGAGTTCCCGGCCACGCCGGAGTTCCCGGGGGCCGGTACCGCGGCGGAGACGCCGGTCGTGCCCGAGACCTCGGGCACGAGCGCGACCTCGGGAACCGGAACGACCGCAGTGACCGGTGAAGCGGGCCGCGCGGCGGCCGGCGGAACCGCTGCGGGCTCGATCCCGGATGTCGAGGCGACCTCGGGCACCGGCGAAGCGAGCCGGTTGTCGGCTGCCGGGGCTGCTGAGGCGTCCTCGGGCACGGGCGAAGCGAGCCGGTTGTCGGCTGCCGGGGCTGCTGAGGCGATCTCGACACCGGGGACCACCGAAGCCGCGCCCGAAGCCAAGAAGGCGTCCAAGGCCGGGCGGAACCTGCCCGCGGCCATCGGGGTCGCGTTGCTGCTCGGGGCCGCGATCATCGTTTCCCTGCTCACCGTGCGCTTCCTCTTCATCGGGATCATCGCGATCGCGATCGCGGTCGGCACCTTCGAATTCGCCGGGGTGCTGCGCCGGGTCGCCGACACCAAGGTCGCGATGATCCCGGTGCTCGTCGGCGGGCAGGCGATGATCTGGCTCGCCTGGCCGTTCGGGCGGGAGGGCGCGCTCACGGCGTTCGTCCTGACCGTGCTCGCCTGCCTGCTGTGGCGCCTGCCCGGCGGCGCGAAGGGCTATCTGCGGGACATCAGCGCGTCGACGTTCGCCGCCGCCTACCTGCCGCTCTTCGGGGCGTTCGCGGCCATGCTCGTGCCGCCGTCGGACGGTGTCGGGCGCGTTCTCACCTTCCTCATCGGCGTCGTCGCCTCGGACACCGGGGGCTACATCGCCGGCGTGCTCGGCGGCAAGCACCCGATGGCGCCCACCATCAGCCCGAAGAAGACCTGGGAAGGCTTCGGCGGTTCGCTGGTCGGCGGGATCGTCGCCGGTGCCCTCACCCTGAGCCTGCTGCTGGACGGGCACGTCTGGCAGGGCGTCATCTTCGGCGTCGCCATCGTCCTCACCGCGACCCTGGGCGACCTCGTCGAGTCGCTGATCAAGCGCGACCTCGGCGTCAAGGACATGGGCACCCTGCTGCCGGGTCACGGCGGGATCATGGACCGCCTCGACTCGCTGCTGCCCTCGGCCGTCGTTTCCTGGCTGCTGCTGTCCGCGTTCGTCCCGCTGGGCTGACCTGCGGTGGGAGCCGCAAGCTCCCACCCGGGAGGCAACGGTTCGTGGACGGCCGAAGCTTCGGCGGGTTTCACTCGGGGCATGAGCACCGAAACCCGAGCCCCGGCGAAGCTCGCCCTGACCGCCGTCTGCCTGGGCTTCCTGATGATCACGCTCGACGCGACCATCGTGAACCTGGCCCTGCCCGCGATCGGCGCCGACTTCGGTGAGCCGTCGACGGCCGCGCTGCAGTGGGTGGTCGACGCCTACACCGTCACCCTTGCCGCGTTCCTGCTGACCTGGGGTGCCGCCGGGGACCGGTGGGGTTCACGACGCGTTTTCGAGGCGGGTGTCGCCGTCTTCGTCGTCGCCAGCGTCGGCTGCGCGCTCGCCGGGGACGCGGTCTGGCTGATCGCCGCGCGGGCCGTGCAGGGGGCCGGGGCCGCCGCGCTGCTGCCGTCGTCGCTCGCCTTGATCGTCCACCAGTTCCCGGACGCGCGGGAGCGGGCCCGCGCGCTCGGCGTCTGGGGTGGCATGAGCGGGGCCGGGCTGGCCGCCGGGCCGGTGCTCGGCGGGCTCGCCGTCGGCCTCGCCGACTGGCGCCTGGTCTTCGCGGTCAACGTCCCGGTCGGGATCCTCGCCATCGTCCTGACGCGGCGGGCGGTCACCGAACCCCCGCGCCGGGAGACGCACCTCGACTTCGCCGGGCAGGTCGCCGGCACGGTGTCGCTGGCCGCGTTCGTCGCCGGGTTCATCGAAGCCGGGCACGCGGGGTGGGGCGCGCCCGCCACCCTCGCGCTGCTCGCCGGGGGCGTGGTGGCCGGCGCGGTGTTCGTGGCCGTGGAGCAGCGCGTCGCGGAACCCGTGCTGCCGCTGGGCATCCTGAGGATCCGGGACTTCGCGGTGGCCACGGGCATCGGCGGCCTGTTCAACTTCTGCCTCTACGGCACCCTTTTCAGCCTGGCGCTGTACCTGCAACGCGCCTGGTCGCTCGGGGCGCTCGCCGCCGGGCTCGCGCTGGTGCCGCTGACGGCGGTGGTCGGGCTCAACGCCTTCTTCAGCGGACGCCTCACCGGACGCTCCGGCCCGCGTACGCCGATGGTCGCGGGCGCGCTGGCCGGGCTCGTCGGCGCGGCCGGCTTCGCGCTGCTGCCCGCGGATCGCGCGCTGGTGGCGTTCGCCGTGGTCTCGGTCGTCTTCGGCTGCTGTTCGCTGGCGATGCCCGCGATGACGTCGCTGGCGATGAACGCCTTGCCGGGGCAGGCCGGGCTGGCCGCGGGCGTGCTCAACGCGTCGCGCCAGACCGGGGGAGCGATCGGGGTCGCGCTCGTCGGCGCGCTGGCCCCGGCCGCCGGGATGTGGCTGGTGGCGGCCGGGTACGCGCTGGTCGCGGGGCTGGCGTTCGCCGCGCGTCAGTCGTCGTAGGGGTCGTCGACCTCGGCGCGGCCCCACTCCTCGGAGACGCGCGAGTGGTCGATCACGGCGAACACCGCGCCCTCGGGGTCGGCGAGGATCGCCATCCGGCCGAACGGGGTGTCGTACGGCTGGATCACGACGGTGCCGCCGTGCATCAGCGCCTCGCCCGCCACCGCGTCGGCGCCGCGCGCCGGGTCGATGTCGAAGTAGACGAGCCAGTGCGGCGGGGTGTCGAGGCTGTACTCCGACCCCATCACGTACCGGTACAGCACCGGCTGGTGCTCGATGAGCCATTCGACGTAGTCGAGGGTCTCGCCGTCGCCGATCTGGTGGCTGCCGTAGGTGAAGAGCTTGGTGTAGAAGTGATCCGCCGCGGCGCCGTCGTGGGTGTTGAGGTCCGCGCCGCTGAAGGTGTTGGGGATCCCGGTGACGAACTCCCAGTCCGGCGGCACCTCCCAGAACACGACCGGCGCGCCGCTCGTGTCGTAGGCGTGCAGGATCGTGCCGCGCTGCGGGATCGGCATCGGGCCGAGCGTCAGCCGCCCGCCGAGGTGCTCGACCCACTCCGCCGCGCTGGCGGTGTGCGGCACGGACAGGTGCGGCATCCAGCCGAGCGGTGCCCCCTGCGCGGCGCGGTAGAGACCGCCGACCGGGAGGGTGTTCAGCGTCGCGATGGCGTACCGGCCGTCGGACGTCGCCGGATCGCGTTGAGTGGTGTACTCCCAGCCGAAGAGGGCACCGTAGAATTGTTCCGCCACGGCCTGCTCGCGGCAGGCCAGCTCGATCCAGCACGGGATTCCGGCCGGGACCGGGGACGGGGTACTGGACGGGTCGACTGCCATGGGTGCTCCTCCCGATACCCACCGGATTCTAGGCGTGATCCGTGAGGTTTCCGCCAAGAATTCGCCACCGGGCGAGCACTGGACGGCGACGAGGACCCGGAAGGAGCAGCGGGGTGCGGTGGTCGTCGCGGCGCGCGGAGGTCGTGCCGAGCCCCAACATCTGGTACTACCAGGCCGATTACGAGCGGGAGAACCGCGCGCAGGACAGCGGCGGCGAGATCTGGCGCGTGCTGCGCGAGGAGTGCGACTGGACCGGCCGGGACGTGCTGGACGTCGGCTGCGGGGACGGTTTCCACTTGCCGGTCTTCGCCCGCGACGCGCGCTCGGTGCTCGGTGTGGAGCCGCACGAGCCGTTGGTGCGAAGCGCGCTGAAGCGCGTCGAGGGACTGTCGAACGTGGACGTCCGGATGGGCCGGGCCCAGCGGCTGCCGGTCCGCAGCGCGAGCGTCGACGTCGTGCACGCGCGCACGGCGTACTTCTTCGGGCCGGGGTGCGAGCCGGGGCTGGCGGAGGCCGACCGGGTCCTGCGGCCGGGCGGGAAGATCCTGATCGTCGACCTCGACGTCACCAGTGAGCCCTACGGCGGCTGGATGCGCGCCGACCTACCGCACTACGACCCGGCCGCGGTGGAACGGTTCTTCGCCCGCGCCGGGTTCGGCTGCCGCCGCGTCGCCACCGACTGGCGGTTCGCGACGGCGGCCGACCTCGAAGCCGTGCTGAAGATCGAGTTCAGCAAGCCCGTCGCCGAACAGGCGATCACGGAGTCCTTGCAGCGTAACGGGAATCGCGGCGAAGACCTGACGCTGCCGGTGGGCTACCGCGTTCACGCGCGGCGCAAGCCCACCGGCCTCGTCCTGCCAGGTCACTCGGCTGCTTCTTCGGGAGCCGAGGACTCGTCCTCGTCTTCGCCCAAGATGCCGTAGAGCGAGCGCCGGGCGTCGTTGAGCACCTCGGCCGCGCGGGCCTGCTGGCTCTCGGTGCCCGCGCGCATGATCTGCACGACCGCGGCGGCCAGGTTCTTGCCCGCCTTCGCGAGCCCGACCTCGGTCGGGTCGACGTCCTGCGCGATGTGCTCCCACGGCGGGGTGCTGTCCTGCTCTTCCGCGGCGGTGCGGCCGGCGTCGGTCAGCTCGAAGAGCTTCTTGCCGTGCTCGTCCTTGCTGACGACCAGGCCTTCGTCGGCCAGCAGCTGCAGCGTCGGGTAGACCGAGCCGGGGCTCGGGCGCCAGAAGCCGCCGGAGCGCTCGCCGATCTCGCGGATGATCTCGTAGCCGTGCCGGGGCTGCTCGGCGAGCAGCGCCAGGATCGCGGCGCGGACGTCACCGCGGCGGCTGCGCCGTCCGCCGTGACCCCGCCGGCCCGGTCCGTGGCCACGGCCGCGTCCACCGGGGCCGAAACCCGGGGGGAACTCGCCGAAACCACCGAAGGGCCCGAAAGGGGTGCGCCCACGCTCGTGGGCGAAGGGGTGTCGTTGCCTACGCATGTCTGTGTTCCTTTCTCGAACTGTTGCGACTGCTTCACGATATATCGGAAACGGTCGGATGACAACCTGCTGGAGGTGAGCCCGGTCACGGCCGCGTCCGGGTGGGAAGATCGGGCCGTGCCCGACACCATCGACGAGATCGACGCGCGGCTGCTCCAGGCGCTGGGGGAGGACCCCCGGTCCACGGCGGTCGCGCTGGCCGAGCGGCTGGGACTGTCGCGCAACACGGTGCAGGCCCGGCTCGCGCGGCTGGAGCAGCGCGGCGCGCTCCGGTCGTTCGAACGCCGCATCGACCCCGCGCGGCTGGGCTACCCGCTGCGGGCGTTCGTCAACGCGCAGGTCGACCAGCGGCGCCTCGCCGAGATCGCCGAAGCCCTCGCCGAAATCCCCGAGGTCACCGAGGTGTGCGGGCTGACCGGGGCGAGCGACCTGATGGTGCAGGTCGTCGCCGTCGACGCGGACGACCTCTATCGGATCGCCGGGCGGATCCTGGCCTCGCCCGGGGTCGAGCGGACGAACATCTCGCTCGTCATGCGCGAGCTCGTCCCGTACCGCCTGACGCCCCTGCTGGAGCGCGTGCATTCTGCGCACCCGGAGGCCTGAGCCGTCCGGTTCCGGTGTGCATTCTGCGCAGCCGGATCGGCATCGGTTGTGCGAAGCGTCCACCAGTGCTGTTCTGGGGGTGCTTCCTGCACGAAAGGTGTCGACGATGACCCAGCCCTCCGCGACCGTTCCGGCGACGGGCACGCTCGCCGCGATCGAACGGCGGGTGCTGTGGCTCGCCACGGCGATCGTGCACCAGGCCAACCGCGTCCGGCCGAACCCGTCGGGGCTGAAGGTCGGCGGGCACCAGGCGTCGTGCGCGTCGCTGGTGTCGATCATGACGTCACTGTGGTTCCGGCACCTGCGCCCCGAGGACCGCGTCTCGGTCAAGCCGCACGCGTCGCCGGTGCTCCACGCGATCAACTACCTGCTCGGCGAGCTGGACGAGGACTACCTGCCGACGCTGCGCGAGTTCGGCGGCCTGCAGAGCTACCCGAGCCGCGCCAAGGACCCCGACGCGATCGACTACTCGACCGGCTCGGTCGGCATCGGCGCGACCGCCCCGATCTGGGGCGCGCTGGCCCGTCGCTACCTGACGACCCGGGGCGGCGCCGCGGGAACCGGCCGCCAGTACTCGCTGGTCGGCGACGCCGAGCTCGACGAAGGCGCGATCTGGGAGGCCATCCTCGACCCGGGCGTCGCCGAGCTGGGCGAGATCGTCTGGATCGTCGACCTCAACCGCCAGTCGCTCGACCGCGTCGTCCCGAACATCGCGGCCGGGCCGCTGCAGGGCATGTTCGACGCCGCCGGCTGGCAGGTGCTGACGCTGAAGTACGGGCGGCTGCTGGAAGAGCTGTTCACCCGGCCCGGCGGCGCGCAGCTGCGCGCGCGGATCGACGACATGCCGAACCCGGAGTACCAGCGGCTGCTGCGCTGCGACGCCGCCCAGGTGCGCGACCGGCTGCCCGCGGGGAACGCCGCGTTGGCCGAGCTGGTCGCCTCGCTCGACGACGAGACGCTGCTGGCCGCGATCCGCAACCTCGGCGGCCACGACCTCGGCTCGCTCGACGACGCCTTCGCGTCCATTTCGGACAGCCGGCCGACGGTGATCTTCTGCTACACCGTGAAAGGCCGCGGTCTCCCGACCCAGGGGCACCCGCAAAACCACTCTTCGCTGCTGACCGCCGCGCAGATGGAAGAGCTGGCATCGTCGCTCGGGACGGACCTCGCTTCGCCCTGGGAGGGCTTCGCGGCTGAAACGGCCGAAGCCGCGTTGTGCGCCGAGGTTGCTTCGCGCCTTCGCCGTCCCGACGTTCCTTCGCTGCCTTCGCTGGAGCTACCCACCGACATCGGGCGCACGCCGTCCGGGACCGCGACGACGCAGGCGGCGCTGGGCCGCGTTCTGCTGGACCTGACGCGCGAAGCGCCCGAAGCGGCGAAGCGCGTTGTGACGGTCAGCCCGGACGTCAGCTCGACGACCAACCTCGGCGGCTGGGTCAACAAGGTCGGCGTCTGGTCGGCCACCGAGCGCCGCGACTGGTTCGACGACGACCCCGAAACGATCATGCACTGGCGGGAAAAGCCGACCGGGCAGCACGTCGAGCTGGGCATCGCCGAGACGAACCTGGTCGGCCTGCTGGGCGAACTCGGTGCCACCTGGAGCCGCTGGGGCGAGCCGCTGCTGCCCATCGGCGTCATGTACGACCCGTTCGTCGAGCGCGCGCTGGAGCCGTGGTCGTTCGGCATCTACGCGGGCGGGCAGTCGATCCTGATCGGTACGCCGTCCGGCGTCACGCTCGCTCCGGAAGGCGGCGCGCACCAGTCGATCACCACGCCGTCGATCGGCATCGAGCAGCCCGGCTGCGTCAGCTACGAACCGGCGTTCGCGATCGACACCGAGTGGACGCTGCTGGCTGCGCTCGGCCGGCTCGGCAAGCCGGGCGGCACGTCGTCGTACTTCCGGCTCTCGACCCGCCCGGTCGACCAGACGCTGGCCGCGGTGCCGGCCGACCCGGCGGCGCGCGAACGCCGTCGCCGCCAGGTCGTGGCGGGCGCGTACCTGCTGCGGCGGGCTTCGGCGCCTTCGGTCACCCTCGCGGCGATGGGCGCGCTGGTGCCGGACACCCTGGCGGCGGCCGAGCGGCTGGCCCAGGTCGGCGTCGAGGCCGACGTCGTCTGCGTGACCAGTCCGGGCCTGCTGTTCGAGGCGCTCCAGGCGCGGTCGGGCCGGGGCGCCGGCGAGTCGTGGATCCTCGACCAGGTCTTCCCGGCCGCGCGGGCGAAGCCACTGGTCACCGTCCTCGACGGCCACCCGCACACGCTGGCGTTCCTCGCCGGGATCAACCGGGTGCCGTCGGTCTCGCTGGGTGTCACGGGCTTCGGCCAGTCGGGCTCGCTCGAGGACGTCTACCGGTACCACGGCATCGACACCGACGCGATCATCCGGGCCGCGCTGGACGTGACCGCCTAGGCGAAGGTGGCGCCGGTCAGCAGTGCGTCCATCTTGGCGTCCCAGCCGGGGAAGGACCCGTACTCGACGACCAGGATCTTGCTCGTCGGCAGCCACCACATGCGGACCTGGTTGTTCTGCGTCGCGTCTTCACAGGTGACCTGCCAGCGGCCGTACTCGGCCTTCTTGGTGCCGATCGGGGCGAAGCCGGAGTCGAGCAGCGTGCTGCCGGTGGCCACCGCGGCCTGCCCGGGCGGCGACGCGGGCGTGATGCACGTCGGCACGTCCGTGCCGGTGTACCAGCCGAAGGGCCGTTTCGCGCTCGGGAGGTTGATCGGCGCGTTGGGGTCCGAAGTCAGTTCGCGCAGGTCCAGCATCCGCGCTTCGCAGACCGTGGTGCCTTCGGCGATGCAGCCGTCGAGGAGACCGTCCTGGCTGTGCTCGGTGAAGGTCGCGCCCGGCGGCAGCGTCACGCGCATCGTCCCGACGGTCACCTGCGGCCCCGCGGCCGCCGTCACCGTCGGCACGGGCTGGGCCTGCCCCGCGGTCGATGTGCTGCAGGCCGCGGTGCTCAAGACCACCGCGAGGACCAGGACGCAGTGCCGGAAGGACACGGGCTCACCTCTTTCGTCGGACCCTCGGACGCCCGGGCGGCCCGTCCGGTTTCACCGTAAAGGCCGCCCGTGCGCCGGGGATCAGGCGGCTGCCGTCGCGGTGAGCGAGACGTAGCCGGCCTTCAGCTGTGCGAACGCTTCGATGGCGAACGCGGTCAGCTGGTCGACCGTCGTGGCGTTCTGCAGCAGCATCCGCGTCAGCTCCAGCCGGACCGGGGAGAGCCCCGGCTTCTCCGAGTAGACGAGGCTCACGGTGTTGCCGCCCGCCACCTTCACGTCGACCTGGATGTCCTGGTAGACCCCGGTGAGCTTCGAGGTGATCTTGGCCAGGAGCTGCTGGACGCCGACCGACACGGTCAGGGCCGCGATGATGGTCACGATCGCCTTCGTGTCCACGGAGATCGACGGCGGCGTCGACCACGCGCCGCCGCTGTAGAGCCGGACCGCCGAGTCCTCCTCGGTGAGGTCGATCTCCACCGCGTCGGACCGCGCGCTGCTGAACATCGTGCTGGTGGCGATGTCCTGCTCGAACCAGACCTGCACGCACTCCACCGGGGTCAGCACGTCCGTGCCCGGGACGATGGCGTCCGCGGCGACGTAGATCGGACTGGTCGACGGGTTGCCGTGGATGTCGGTCGAGAACGCGCACAGGCCGGGGTGGATCGTGCCGTAGTCGTTGACCAGCGTGATGCCGGTCGCCGAGCCGCCCGACGAGGCGTCGCCGAGCACGCCGGCGCTGTCGAGCACCGCCTGGTCGCCGAGGCCGATCGGGACCTGGTTCGTCGAGACCCGCACCCCGACGGAGTCCTTGAATTCGTTGCTGCCGAAGAGCTCGTACAGCGGCTGCCAGGTGAAGGTGTTGTCGCCCAGGTACTTGGCGGCCGACTGCCACACGACGTTGTAGGTGTCGTTCACCTTCTTCGCGAAGCACAGCCGGTAGCCGTTGTGCTTCAGGGTCTCCAGGTCCTCCGCGGCGATCTGGATGTCGACGCTCTTGAGCTGTCCGTCCGTCATGGTTTCCGCTCCTCGGTTCGTGCGGGCCGGTGCGGCCCTCGGGACAGACCTTCCGGGGCCGCCGTCGCGCGGGCGTCGGTCCCGCGTGCCGCACGCCGTCGGGCGTCACACGATGGGCTAGACCAGAGCGGACCAGTCCCGTTGGGCCATTGGCGATCCGGGCGCCCGGCGGCCGGGGTGTCCGGCGACGCGCCGTCGCGGCAGCTCCCGTCCGGGTGACCGGTCAAGCCCGCGCACGGCTGAGTGGCGATCGCGCGGGAGCCGTGGTCCCGACGCGGCGTGAGGAAGCGGGGAGACGCCCGGGAGACACCGCCGGTGCCATGCTCGGAGACCGGCGAACGGCGTCGACGGAGACGAGGGGACGCGATGGACGAGGGCGACAGATCCCGCGTGGACTTGGTGCTGCTGGGCCGGTTCGAGCTGCTGGACGGCGGCGAGCGGGTCGCGCTGCCCCGGGCGGCGCAGCGCCTGCTGGCGTTCCTGGCGGTGCGCGACGGCGCCGCGGTGAACCGCAACGCGGCGGCCGAGCAGCTGTGGCCGGAGAGCCGCCGCCAGCGCGCGGCGGCGAACCTGCGTCAGGCGCTGTGGCACGTCCGGCGCTCCACGGCCACCCCGGTCGTCGAGACCCCGGTCGACCACCTGCGGCTGTCCCCGGCCCTCCCGGTCGACTTCCGCGGCGCCCTCGAAGCGGCCCACCACGTCGTCGCGGCTTCGGCCCGCCCGGCGCCCGAGGGGCTCGTCGGCGCCCTGTCCCGCGACCTGCTGCCCGACTGGACCGAGGAGTGGCTCACCGCGGAACGGCAGCGCTGGGAGCAGGTCCGCCTGCACGCACTGGAGGCGATCGCCCAGCGCCTGATCACGGCCGGCGCGCACCTGGCCGCGCTGGAGGCGGCGTTCACGGCGATCGGCATCGACCCGGTCCGGGAAAGCGCTCACCGCACGGTGATCGCGGCCCACCTGGCCCAGGGCAACGGCGGCTCGGCACTGCGGCACTACCAGCACTACCGGGCGCTGCTGCATCGCGAGCTGGGCGTGCGCCCGTCCCCGCACATGACGAGGCTGGTCGCGGCGCACGGGGTGCCGTGAAGCACCCCGTCAGGGCAGCACGGCCGAGAACCCGGTCACCGGGCCCGCCTGGTCACCGCCGAACGCGGTCCGCAGCTCGGCCATTTCCGGCAGCGTCGTCCGCCCGGAGACGAACAGCGCCGCGAGGCGGGGCAGCGGGCGGCCGAGGTCGAGCAGCCGGCGGACCTGCCCGGCGTCGAGCCGCAGCACGCGCAGGGCGGTGAGGCCGGCGACCTGGCCGAGGTCCGGCACCGCCGATCCGGCGAGGTCCAGCCTCGTCAGCCGGGGCAGCGTGCGCAGCACCCCCAGGTCGAGCGGCTCCCGGACGCCTTCGAGCTGCAGGTCCCACAACGCCGGGTGCGCGGCGAGCCCGGCGAGGCCGACGCTCCCGGCCTCGATCTGCAGCGACTCCAGCGCGCCGAGCCCGCCGATCGACGCGGTGACGGCGGCGGCGCGGTTGACGCTCAGCCGCCGCAGCGACGGCAGCGGGTCGAACACGGCCAGGTCGACGTCGCCGGCGTCGTTCAGGTAGACCTCTTGCACCAGCTCCCGGCCGGGCAGGCCGGCCACCACCGACGGCAGGTCCAGTGCGGCCGCCTTCGAGATCACCTCGTTGTAGGACCGCTCGGCGGCGTCGCGGAGATCCGTCTCCGCGAAGAGGTACTGCTCGCCCGGGTCTTCGTAGCGCCCGGCCCGCAGGGCGGTCACGACCTCGGTCAGCATGGCGGTGATCGACGTCGCGACGTAGCGCAGCGGGCCGTAGATGTCGCGGCCGTACTCGAGGACCTGGCCGGCGTGCCCCCGCGCGGCGGGGTCGACGTCCACCGCGACGTAGTTCATCGCCCGGTCCCCGCCGAAGGTGATCCACCAGTCGTTGCGCGACAGGCGTTTCACCGCGCCGAAGGGCACGGTCTCGAACACGACGCCGTCGTCGTCCAGCGCGTCTTCCCAGCCGTAGGAACCGGGTGCGCCGTCGAGGTAGGTGTCGACGACGCGGTCCAGCGGGTCGTGGGAGTAGGGCCCGAGCAGGCCGGTCTCCCACGGATCGCCGTCCGCCACCAGGTACAGCGCGCGGAGGTCCTCGGGCAGCCGGACGCCCATGCGCGCCTCGGCGTCGGCCAGTTCCGCTTCGGTCTTGCCCGCGGGCCACCGGGGCGCCGTGCCCTTGATGCGGGTGTACGCCGCCGCGTACTCGCCGGTGAGCCTGAGGATCTCGGCGCGCACCAAGGGATCCGTCGGCACGCCGGTCGGTTCGGCGCCCGCGGGCCGCGGGCGCCCCGGCAAGGGGTGCCCGGGGTAGCGGAAGCCCGGATCGAAGACGAGTTGCCCGGGCGAGACGGCGGTGAGGTCCGGCCGGGCGGTGAAGCGGTACGCCCCCGAGACGTCGAGCCGGACCTCCAGCACCGCGGGCGGGCGCTCGAACAGCCGCTCCGCGATCGGCCCGTAGTCGACGCGAAGGCCGTCCCGCGTGTCACTCCACGCCGTGCACGAGACGGACCCGCCGGTGTGCCGCAGCTGGAGCGTGGCGTGCGCCCACGCGGTGCCGGCGCCCGCGCGCAGGGCTTCGGCCATGGACGCGGCGATGGCGGCGTAGTCGCTTTCCCCCGGATTCACCCCGCGAGGCTACCGAGCCCCCGACCTGGGTGTGACCCGGCGGACACCCGGCCGGGGCGGGCCGGGCGCGGGTTTCGGGGCGTGGGACACTTGACCGGTTATGACTGCCCTCCCGCTCGTTTTCGACGCCCCCAAGCGCGGCCTCCCGCCGCGCCACCTCGCCGACCTCACGCTCGCCGAACGCGCGGCCGCCGTCGCCGAGCTGGGGGAGAAGCCGTTCCGGGCGAAGCAGCTGTCGAACCACTACTTCTCCCGCCTGACCGTCGACCCGGCGGAGATGACCGACATCCCGGCGGCCTCGCGGGACCGGCTGGTCTCGGATCTGATGCCGACGCTGCTGACCGAGGTTCGTGCGCTGGAGGCCGACAGGGGCGCGACGCGCAAGACGCTGTGGCGAGCCCACGACGGCACGCTCCTGGAGAGCGTCCTGATGCGCTACCCGGACCGCGCGACGCTGTGCATCTCGAGCCAGGCGGGCTGCGGCATGGCGTGCCCGTTCTGCGCGACCGGCCAGGGCGGCCTCGACCGCAACCTGTCGACGGCGGAGATCGTGGACCAGGTCCGCTCCGCGGCGGCGGTCATGCGCGACGGCACGATGCCCGGTGGCCCGGGGCGGCTGTCGAACATCGTCTTCATGGGCATGGGCGAGCCCCTGGCCAACTACAAGCGCGTGGTCGCGGCCGTCCGGCGGATCACGGACCCGGCTCCGGGCGGGCTGGGGATCGGTCAGCGGTCGGTGACGGTGTCGACGGTGGGGCTGGCGCCGGCGATCCGGAAGCTGGCGGACGAG
This sequence comes from Amycolatopsis sp. FBCC-B4732, assembly GCF_023008405.1. Classification (NCBI taxonomy): domain Bacteria; kingdom Bacillati; phylum Actinomycetota; class Actinomycetes; order Pseudonocardiales; family Pseudonocardiaceae; genus Amycolatopsis; species Amycolatopsis sp. FBCC-B4732. The sequence continues at coordinate 6,103,637 of NZ_CP095376.1, read as the reverse complement.
AAGATGCAGGTGCGGCTGGCGGTGTCGCTGCACACTCCGGATGATGAGCTGCGTGACACGCTGGTGCCGGTGAACGAGCGCTGGTCGGTCGACGAGGTGCTCTCCGCCGCCCGGTACTACGCGGACACGTCGGGGCGTCGAGTCTCGATCGAGTACGCGCTGATCCGGGACATCAACGACCAGCCGTGGCGGGCGGAGCTGCTCGCGAAGCGGCTGCGCAAGCACCTGGGTCAGCTGGTGCACGTCAACGTGATTCCGCTGAACCCGACGCCGGGCAGTAAGTGGGACGCGTCGCCGAAGCCGGTGGAGCGGGAGTTCGTGCGGCTGGTCAACGCCGGCGGAGTAGCGTGCACGGTGCGGGACACCCGCGGCCAGGACATCGCGGCTGCCTGTGGTCAGCTGGCAGCTGAAGGCTGAGATCTGTTGGTGTCGATGATGGAGTGTTTGTCGTGATGTATGCCCCCAGCCTGTTGGATCCGGCTGCGGAGGAGCTGCGGCTCGCGGACGTCGTCGGCCGCGGAGCCACCGAGGTGGCTCGTGAAGCGCGGACCCTGTTGGGTGAGCGGTTCAGCTCGGTGACGTTCATGTATGTGTTGATGCGCGCGTTCGAGGTGGAGTACAACGCGGCGCGGGACGCCTCCCGCTGGCACGAGTTCCACGGTGGGCCGCGGGCGCTGTCGGATGCCGACCTGGAGAAGCTGCTCGCTCCGTGGCTTGATCGCTGATCGAGCTGCTGAGGTGTGCGCCCGCGACCTCGTCGGCTCGAACCCTTGACAGTTGGACATCAGCCGGTAGCTGAACGTGTTAGCTGCCGCGGTTCGTTCCGCCGCCTGCGACGTGGTCGCGCAGGAGCATCGTGACCGCGAGATGCAGCGGCATGACTGCGACCACGCCGTAGGTGATGGCGAGCGAGCGCCAGGTGGCACGGCTCGTCATCAAGTGGCCTTCGAAGTCGACATGAGCACTAGATCGCCTCGGTCGGCCGCGCGGTTACCCGTGCTGCGGTACGCAGGGACGATCTGCTGGCGAGGCGTCTCAAGGCGGGTCGGCTGCCGCCGCGCGGGAGCGCGCGGGCGGGGATAACTCGTACACGACCAGGCCGGCGAACAAGCTCCGGCGGCCACCAGCAGGAGCAGCGCGATGGCCGGCGCGCGCCGGCCGTGCACCGGCAGCCTGGCGATCTGGGCGGCCGGATCCGGCGGTGCCCCGTCCGGTGCGGTTTCGTCCTCGCCCGGCTGCCAAGCCGCGTCTTCCCCCATCGGCCCGGATTATGCGGACGGAAGCCGCCGCCGCGGGGATAACGCGCGCGCCGGGACGGCGAGCGCCTGCTTCCGCAGCGGCGCGTCCGGGAACAGCACGACCATGGCCCGGCCCCAGCCGCCGACCCATGCCTCGCGATTGCGCCGGCCCTGGAAACCGGTGGCGCCGTGCGTCGAGGCGACGGCCCGCAGCACCATGCGGGAGTCGTCGCCGTATCGGACGTGGAGGTCCGGCAGGTGCCGTCCTTTGCGGACCGGGTAGTCGGGCACGACACGCACCTCGGCGACGCGCCAGCCGGTGTGCCGGACGGCGCGGTACCGCCGCCACCAGCCCGCGGCGGCCACCAGCGACCAGGGCATCGCAACGCAGGCGAGCAGCATCGGCACCACGAGGATCCCCAGGAGGCCCTGGTCGGCGTTGGGTTCCTCCACCGTCCGGACGTGCGCCGGGTCGACCCGGTCGTACACCACCGTCACCGCGTCGCCGACCACGTACGCGCGTTCGGTGTCCCGGACGATCTCCGCGGTCCGGGACACGCCGCCGGCCGGGTAGCGCACCCGCATCGACGGGGCGCCGCTGCCGTGCCTCGTGTTGTGGACGCTCACCACCTCGCCCGCGGTGCGGGCCCCCGTCGCCAGGAGGTGCTCGGCCGCGTCGTCCACCAGCGTGAGCCCGGTGGTCGCGGCGGCCAGCACACCGACCCAGAGCAGCGCGATCCCTGCCGTCCGCACGCCCAGGCCGCGCAGCCGGCGGGTTTCGGCCGCGAAGCGCTCCTCGTCGTCGAGCGGCACCACCGGCGGGAGCCAGCTGCCGGTGCCCATCCGCGTGAGCACGTCGCCGGTCCGGCGGTCGCCGGTGCGGATCCGGAAGACGGCGAAGCCGGCCAGCGCCCCGGAACCGGCGAGCACGCCGAAATCGGCGGCGAGCTCACCGTCGTCGAGGCCGTAACCCGGGTCGAGGACCGAGTAGGCGGTGCCGATCACGAAGACCACGAACACCAGCACCCCCACCGCACCGGCGACCACCCAGGCCGCTCCGCGCCGCGTGAGCCGTCGCAGCACGGCCGCGTAGTCCCGTTCCGGATCCATCCGCCGAATGTAGGGCGGAAACCCTTGCGCCGGCGGGGTTCGGGAGGTATCCGACACGCGGGCAACCGAACGCGGCGCCCGCGCGTGCAAGCGGTCATGGCCCGACCGCGTCCGGCGGCGTCCAGCGGTGGGTCTCGGCCTTCGCCGCGAGCACGCGGGTCCGCGTCCACCACGGCGGCCGCGGCAGCACCAGCAGGACCATGGCCGACCCGTGGCCGCCGACGAGCGCGGGCAGGTCGGGCAGCTCGGACAACGCCCGGACGGACCACCTGCCATCGGCCATCCGCAGGTCGATCCGGCTGCCGTCGGCGAACTTCACGGCCACCACGGGCCCCCGCGGTGGCCGTGCGGGCCCCACGTGGCCGATCGTCGCGGTCGCCTCGCACCAGCCCGTCACGCGCACCGCGCGGTGGCGGCGCCGCCACCCCACCAAGGTGCCCGCGCAGCTCACGACACCGATCGCGCCGACGAGGAGGAGCACGGCGGCGGCCCCGGCGCTCGCGAGCCCCACCGGCGCGGCCACCAGTAGCATCGCGGCCGACAACACCACGAAGAACGCCGAGCGGTCGCTCTGCTCGCGCACCAGCCGGGTGTACTCCGGCACGCCCGCTGCCCGGGCCCCGCGCCGCGGCAGCGGCAGCGAGTCCGCGATCTTCCGTGGTCGCTCCAGTCCCATTCCCGGAATGTAGAACGGAAAGCCACGGTTCGGTGGGATTCGGGAGACAGCCGACACCCGGGCAACCGGACGTCGCGCCCGGGCGTGCAAGGGAGCATGGCTCCAGCTTCGTGCCGTCGGACGGGCGCCCGGCTTCGGCTCGAGTGACCTGACCGGGACCGTCACTTCGCGAGTGGTCGACGTCGGACAAGGTTGGCGCGGCTCCAGAGTGACGAGGAACATAAGTGAATGCACGGCGCTCTGACCTGCATAGACGTTAGTTCTGGCGCTTTGTGAAAGGGCAGGCATGGGCGAACCCCTGGGTCTCGCGCCGGCCATCCGTCGTCTCGCCGACGAGAAGATGCAAGTGCGGCTGGCGGTGTCGTTGCACACGCCGGACGACGAGCTGCGCGACACGCTGGTGCCGGTGAACGAGCGCTGGTCGGTGGACGAGGTGCTCTCGGCCGCCAAGGTACTACGCGGACACTTCCGGGCCCCGGGTGTCCATCGAGTACGCGTTGATCCGGGACATCAACGATCAGCCGTGGCGGGCGGAGCTGCTGGCGAAGCGGCTGCGCAAGCACCTGGGTCAGCTGGTCCACGTCAACGTCATCCCGCTGAACCCGACCCCGGGTTCGAAGTGGGACGCGTCGCCGAAGCCGGTGGAGCGGGAGTTCGTGCGGCTGGTCAACGCCGGCGGAGTAGCGTGCACGGTGCGGGACACCCGCGGCCAGGAGATCGCCGCCGCCTGTGGGCAGCTTGCTGCCGAAGGCTGAGTTTCCCTTTCAGTGATGGAGAGTTTGTCGTGATGTATGCCCCCAGCCTGCTCGACCCGGCTGCGGAGGAGCTTCGGCTCGCGGACTTCACCGGCGCCACGAACGTGGCCCGCGGCGCCCGGACGCTGCTGGGTGAGCGGTTCAGCTCGGTGACGTTCATGTACGTGCTGATGCGAGCGTTCGAGGTGGAGTACACGGCGGCGTGCGACGCGGCGCGCTGGCACGAGTTCCACGGCGGCCCGCGGGCGCTGTCGGACGCGGACCTGGAGAAGCTGCTCGCTCCGTGGCTCGACCGCTGACTTGATCCGGTAGCGGCGCGTGGAGGAGTTCCTCGAACACGCGCGACGAGCGTACGGAGACCTGCGGAAGCCGGACTACGGATTCTTTTCCGACGCACTGCGAGTGCGGCCCTGGGAACCCCTGGTGGATCGGCTGCGGCAGCTCCTGCTGGTGGAGGACTGGACCGACCGCGAGGACGACGTCAGCTTCTCGTACGTCCTGCAGGTCAGCCGGGATTCACCGGCGTGGTCGCTGTGGTTGTCGGCGGTGGGACCGTTCGCGCTGCTGGCCTGCACCGCCGCGGGCGCCGAGCTGGTCCGCTCCGATGTGGTCGTCGGTACCGGACCGGACATGCCTCCGGAAGGGGACCGCGTCCTCGCCCTGCTCCGTGAGGCCGGTGTTCGGCTGCTCAGCGCCGAAGAGGTCGAGACGACCGTGGACGGTTTCCGCGCGTGGAACGGGCGGGTCCTCGTGTCCTTGTTCTTCGTGCTGTTCGGCGAGACCGACGTGCCGTGGTGGCACGCTTCCTAGCCCGTCAGGCGGCAACCGTCCGCAGGGACTCCGAGAGCGCCACCAGTTCCCGGACGTCGTCGTCCAGGCCGCCGCCCTCGGGGACGGCGACCGGCATTCCCGAATCCGGGACCGGCTCGCGGCGGGCGTGGGCGTCCAGGGCCTCCGTGAGCCGCAACGCCAATGGCCCCTCGGACGGCCGGTGGGCAAGGTAAGGGCTGATCCGGACCAGACCATCGCGACACTCGATGACCCGCCGGTAGTACCGCCGGTGCACGCCCAGCACGCTCAGCGCGTCACGCCGGGGGCTCAACGGCTTCCGGCTCAGCGCGTCCTCCGGGAACGCCTCGTGCAGCCGGGTCCACAGTGGACCGAGACGGTGGTACGTGCGCAAGTGCTGCCACCACACGCGGGTCGCGGCCACGCGGGTGGTGACGCCGGGGTACGACAGGCCGATCACCAGCAGGATCGCGCTCGGGAAGACCAGGAAGACCGTCGCCTGCACCAGCAGCCACGGGATCGCCGCGCCCGCCCAGTGGACCAGCACGACCGCCACCAGTGTCGCGCCGCCCACCGCGCCGAACGCGAAGCCCACCGATGCCACCAGCAGGCCGCGGGCCAGGCGGGGGGCCGCGCCGCGGGCGTAGCGGCGGGCGAGGAAGCACGCGCTCGCGATGCCGTACGTCAGGTACAGGTCGGCCGCCAGGTAGAAGACCGAGACCCCGGCACGCGGGTACGTCGACGGCGGGCCGCTGGGCATCAGCACCGCGACGACCGCCATCACCAGGATCGCCGTGGCCAGCGGGACCGCCTCCCCCCAGGCCCGGCGCCGGGCGCGGTCGGCCGGCAGCGCCGAAAACAAGAAGAAGCACGCCAGTGAATAGACCAGCCCGCAGAGGAAGACGTGCTGGAACAGCAGCGGCACGATCGCGCCCGGGTCCGGTTGGTTCACGTCGCCGGCCAGCAGGCCGAACGGGAAGGACGCCGCGAAGCAGGCCAGGCACGCGGTGACCATCCAGCGCGCGACGTCCCGCGAGGCCCGGGTGAGCTGGTAGACCTTCCACAGCAGGGCGGGGTAGAGGAGCACGCCCTGGACGACGAGCAGCGCGATCTTGCTGTTCACAGCCACCCCAGCCGTTCGTCCAGCGCGTTCTCGATCCGCTGCGCCGTGCGCTCGTCCGACGACTCGGGCGCGACCTGGTCCAGCACGGACGCCCACTCCAGGATGATCGTCGCGACCGTCTCGGCTTCCCGCTCGTGGTCGGTGTCGTAGGACGTCCGCAGCAGCGCGCGCCGGACCGGCTCGGGCGTCAGGTCCGGGTACGGCCCGGGCGGAGTCAGCCCCGCGACCAGGCCGTCGTCCTCCGCGGTGGCGTGGTGACCGGCCAGCATGTGGCCCAGTTCGTGCAGGATGATGTGGCTCTGGTGGGCCTTGCTCGTGTCCCGCTGGTAGACGATGTAGTCGGCGCGCTCGGTGGCGATCCACGCGCCGAACGGGCCCGGCACCGGGATCCGGTGCGCGATCAGCCGGATCGGCCGCCCGCGCTGGTCCCCGACGCTCCGGCACAGCTCGACGACATCGAGCGGCGGCCGGATGCCCAGTTCCTTCAGCAACCGCCGGCAGCGGCGGCGCAGTTCGCGTTCCCTCACCCGTCACCTTGCCGTCGCCGTGCCCACCTGTCCGGTCCCTTACCGTAGACGACGCCGATCTCACACGTAGAGGCTGCGCGCGGCCGCGTCGGTCAGGCAGAGCGCGGGGATCGCGTGGTGGACGAACTTGAAATTGTTCACACGCAAGCGGCCGTCCGGCAGGTTTTCGTCGTACGACTGCTGCCACACGTCGTCGCCGTTGCGCTCGTCGAAGGGCAGGTACGCCACCGAGACCCGCTTGTCGGGTGACTCCGCCAGCCCGTTCTTCCCCCGTTTGAACGGGTTCGCCTTGCCGCCGGTCAGCGCGGTCGTCGTGGTCGGGAAGGAATGCGTGTAGAAACGCACGCTCTTGCCCTTGAAGGTGCTGCGCCCGCTCGTCAGCTTCGACCACCCGCCCGCGGCCGCGATCATCGGGTCGGCGAACCCCTCGGGCGGATCCAAGACGAAGAGTTCGTTGAACTCGTCGTTCATGAAGGTCTCGACCTTCGGGTCGCGCTTCGCCGCGGCCACGTTGTCGGTCAGGAACTTCGCGACCACGTTGCACCCGCTGCTGTTGGCGGAGATCGCGACGTGGGACAGGGTGTCGCCGTGGATCGGCAGGATGTCGCCCTGGATCGCGAGCAGGATCGTGCGCAGGGTCGCCGCCGAGTACAGCTGGTAGTCGCGCAGCTGGCGGGTGGCGGGGTCGAACTCGCGGGTGATCTGCGGGAGCACGAGTACGTACTGCTTGTTCGCGTGCCGCAGCTGGTAGGGAAAACCGAAGGACCCCTGCTGCGGCGAGAGGAACGGCATGTCGACCTTGACGCTGCCGTCGGATCCCGGCCGTGCGTTGTAGACCCACCAGCTCCAGATGTCGTAGTACAGCCAGTCGAACCCGAGCGGCCGGAAGTGGGTGAACAGGTGCGCCTTCTCGTCCTGGCCGGGAATGTGCTTGTAGTGCACCAGGAACGGCGGCGGTTTCGAAACGTCGAGGTCCATCGGAACGGCGACCGCGACGAACCGCGGCGGCCGCTCGTTGCCGTCGTAGGTGACGCTGTAGATCTTCACCGTGTAACCGGCCGGCGGCTGCCGGACGAACTCGAGGTCGAGGACGTCCCACTTCGCGAACGCCGACCTCCTGAAGAGCGACGGCTTCAGGAACGGCCAGGAGATCGGCTTCGTGACGTCCGGCAGCGGGAGGGGATCCCAGTTCCGGTTCCGGGCCAGAAAGGGTTTCTCGTCTTTCCGGTTCGCGGTCTGGAGCTTGCACGTGGTCACGTCGCGCAAGCACTGGGCGCTGGGCTCGACCGGCACCGCCAGGCCGTCGGGCGGGTTGCTCAGCGTCGTCCACGTCGTCGCCGTGACGTCCCTCAGGGTGAGCACGCCTGGACCTGCTGCCCGGTCTTCGGGTCGTACTCGACCTCGACGACCGCGACCTGGTCGGTCGGCAGGACCTCCACCCACTGGTCGAAGACCTCGTAGCCCTTCTCGCTCTCGGCCTTGAACCCCTTGTCGAGCGGGTCGAAGCCCTTCTCGTACACCATGTCCGGGCGCAGGTAGTTCAGCGTGACGCCGGGTTCGAGCTGCTCGGTGATCACCTCGGTGCCCGCTTCGTGCTTGGCCAGCACCGTGACGGCCACGTACCGCAGGACGTCGCGGATGGTCAGGTCGGCGGGGGCCAGGTCGCGGTAGCGGGTGACCAGCGCCGGGTCGGACCACGGGTAGGCGCGCAGCCCGGTGAGGATCCGGGTGCTCTCGCCGCCGGTGGCCGGCTGGTAGCGGTCGTCCAGGCCGTCGGCGCCCTCGATGCTCGGGTCGGACAGCCAGTTCAGCGCGGCGAGTTCCTTGCCCGGCCGGATCGGCACGACCGCCTTCACCCAGGGCGCGTTCAGGAACGCGTTGCGCTGGTGGTCGCCGTCGAGCTGCAGCAGCCACCCAGCGAGCTGCCGAGCCGGGCCGGCGCCGAGTCCTCGGTGATGAAGTAGTTGTCGCGCCGGCTCATGTCGCCCTCGTTGGCCCAGCCGACGGTGTGGTCGTCGAGACCGGTGGGGCTGTCGCGGACGAGGTGCTCGACGGCCGTCTCGAGCGACGGGTCCCGTACCGGGGTGCCGCCGGGCGTTTCGAGCCGCGGGTCGCCCAGCCGGTCGAGCTCCGGGGCGAACGTCGGGTGCGCCTCGTGCCGGCGGGGCCGCCACCACTCGGGCGCCACGAAGTACAGCATGGCCTCGACATCGAACATCGAGTTGATCAGCTCGGCGAGCTTGTGCAGCAGCTCCGGCTGGGTCGGCCGGGTGCCGTCGATCCGCATCAGCTGTTCGAGCAGCCGCCGGTACACGACCACGCGCTCCTCCTCGCGGAGCACGTCGTAGTCGCGGACCTGGATCTTGCTGGCCGCGGCCACCCGCTCCCGCGCCGCCGTCAGGTACGCCTCGCGCTGCTTCCGGTCCAGTTCGAGGTCCCGCTTCGCGGCGAGCAGCTGGTTCTGGTCGCTGACCTGCTTGCGCTTTTCGGCCGAGGCCCGGTAGGTGACCGGCACGGTGAACGCGAAGAGCTCGTTCCGCTCGCCGTGGGCGTTGTAGAGGAAGACCGACAGCGCGGGCTGCCGCGGGTCGGGCGTGCCTTCCGGCGCGTCCTGGGTCTTGCGGCCCAGCTTGAGCTTCACCGCCGCGGCCCCCGCCGTCCAGCGCACCTCGCCGACCTTCGCGGGCTCGAAGCCGTCCCGGGGGGTGAGCTCGACGTCGGCGATCCACCAGCCCGTCCCGGACCCGCCCACCGGCCGGATGTAGCCGTTGAAGGGGTAGCCGAACTGGACCGTGACGTCCTCGGTGTAGTCCTCGGGCATCGGCAGCTCGTTGGCCGGCGCCACCGCGGCCGCGTCCGGCGGTGCGGCGAGGTGGACCAGCTTGGCCAGCCCGAGCGCCGCACCCGGGTCGTCCACGAAGGACTGCCAGCACAGCTGGGTGCCGAGGTCCTGCACCTGCACCCCGACGCGGCGCATCTTGCGGCGCAGCTCGTAGTTGATCAGCTTGTCGGTGCCGTTCGCCAGGACGTAGCGGCGGCTCGAGGTGTCGGTGGTCTCGGTGACCGTGCGGAACGTGGTCTTGAAGCTGCGCTTGATCTCGGTGCTCAGCCGTTCGCTCTGCTGGCGCATCTGCTTGTGCGTTTGTTCGCGGGCCTGCTTCTGGGTGTCGCTCAGGTCCATCGTCGCGGTCTCGTTGGCGTCGCCCCAGACCCACCGCTGGTTGGCCGACACCGAAAAACCGAGCTTGGTGTTGCGCTCGTTCTCGTCCTTGACCGCGGTCGACACCTCGTCGTCGAGCTTGTTCTCGCTGGTCCGGCTCTGCGTGAGCTCCTGGCCCTCCTCCACCACGCGCTCCACCAGCGTGCGCCGGGTCTGCGACTCGATCAGCTCCAGCGAGCTGCCCGGGCTGAGCCAGACGTGCTGGACCGGCGGGCCGAGGAAGGTGTCGAACTCGAAGAAGTACTGGCGGAACAGGTGCACGATCCCGACCGGGGAGAGGCTGACGCGGTTGAGTGCCTCCGCGCGGCTCGCGGTCTCCAGCGGGTCGAGCATCCGCTGCAGCCCGCGGTACTGCGGGGTGTCGACCTCGCCTTCGCGGGGCGGGGAGAACAGGTCGGCGAGCGTCGGGACGAGGCTCTGCACGGCGAGGTAGTTCAGCAGCCCGGCGACCATGGACTCCTTGGCCGCCATGGCCTCCACCAGCGCCTGGCGCTTGGCCTGGTCGGTGGGCTCGACGACGGCGGCGCGGGTGAACAGCACCGGCGCCACCTCGTTCGCGAGGATCGGGTCCAGGCTCGCGCGGGACAGCAGGGGCAGCCAGGTCGCCGGGGCGCGCGGGTCCTTGTCCTTGACGCGCGCCTGGATCAGGTCCGCCAGCACCGAGGCGATCAGCGGGTTGTACGAGCCGGTGGCGGGTGCGTCGCCGGTCTTCAGCTCCAGTGTGTCGGTCGAGCCGGCTTCGGCGCCCTGGAGGTGGATGACGGGCGGCACGAACTTCGCCCGTGGTGTGATGACCTTGGACAGGGTGGCCAGCACGGCGTCGTCGACGCGCCGCAGCGCCTCGACGTACCGGGCCACCGTCCGCTGCGAGCGCCAGCCGAGCAGCGGCTGGATCAGGCCGAACGACTCGCTCGCGTACGGCAGCGCGCCGGCGAACTCGGCCAGCGGCCGCCCGGTGGTGACCCGGGCGCCGACGGCCGGCGCGGGCAGGGCCTGCGCGTTCGCGACCGGGCCGCCCGCGGTCACCGCGAACGGCAGCACGGTCCACGGCTTGCCGGCCCCGCTCGCCCCGACGAGGAACAGCTCCCGGTCCGCCTGGGCGGCCGGCGCGACGAAGGCGATCGTCTGGGCGGTCCCCGGCAACCCGACGACCTTCCCCGCGTACTGGCGGCTGCCCGCGGCGTCCTTCTCGAGGAAGGCCCCGCCGAGCGCGCCGATGTCCGGGTACCGGCGCGGGTCCTGGACGTCGACGGCGGCGGGCAGGGCGAGCGCGATCCGCTGGGTGAGCCCGAACTCCCCGAGCGACGACGCCTGCACGGTGTAGGTCCAGACGTGGTAGTACGCGGTGCCCCCGCTCGTCGCGGGGGTCCTGCCTGCGAAGGTCACGGTCAACGCCATGGTGTTCTCCCGATCGTCGGCCGTCATCGTCGCGCCGTCGCGGTGCCGGGGGAGGGGGCACGAGGACCGACCAAAGGGAGCAACCGGGCGTGCTTGGGGATGCCCTCGAGGGCAGTGCGGGTGCGTGCTGCCAGGCCCCTGCCAGGGCCGTGTGCGCCGGCTGCCAGCGGCTCCCGACAGTCTCTGGAACGTAATTCCAGAGACCGAAGGAGTCACCGTGCGCACCCCAGTCACCATCATCGGCGCCGGGCTCGGGGGACTCACCCTCGCCCGCGTGCTGCACGTCCACGGCATCGAAGCCACCGTCTACGAAGCCGAAGCTTCACCCATGGCGCGGATGCAGGGCGGCATGCTCGACATCCACGACTACAACGGCCGGCTCGCCGTCGAGGCCGCCGGGCTGACGACCGGGTTCCGCGGCCTCGTCCTCGAAGGCCGTCAGGCGATGCGCGTCCTCGACTCGACCGGGGCCGTCCTGTTCGAAAAGGGCGACGACGGCACCGGCGGCCGGCCCGAGGTGCAGCGGGGCGAGCTGCGGCAGCTGCTGCTGGACTCGCTGCCCGCCGGCACCGTCCACTGGGGACGGAAGGCAGCCGAGGTACGGGCCGGGAACGAAGTGGTCTTCACCGACGGCACCAGCGTCACGGCCACCCTGCTCGTCGGCGCGGACGGGGCCTGGTCGCGGGTCCGGCCGCTGCTCACCGCCGCCACGCCCGAGTACGCCGGCACTTCGTTCGTCGAGACCTACCTCTTCGACGCCGACACCCGGCACGCCGCCGTGGCGAAGGCGGTCGGGGGCGGGTCGATGTTCGTCGCCGGCCCCACACCGGGGCAGGGGATCAACGCGCACCGGGAAAGCGGGGACACCCTGCACGCCTACGTCGAGTTCGAGCGGCCGCTGGCGTGGTTCGACGCCGTCGACTTCGGCGATCCCGGCGCGGCCGCCGCCCGGCTCGCGGCGGAGTTCGACGGCTGGGCGCCCGAGCTCACCGCGCTGCTCACCGACGCCGATTCCGGACCGGTCCTGCGGCCGCACCACACCCTGCCGGTCGGGTTGCGGTGGGAGCGCGTACCCGGCGTCACCCTGGTCGGCGACGCCGCCCACCTCACCGCGCCGAACGGCGAAGGCGCCAACCTGGCCATGCTCGACGGCGCCGAGCTCGGCCAGGCCCTCGCCGCGCACCCCGTCGAAGAAGCGCTGGCGGTCTACGAGGAAGCCATGTTCACCCGGAGCGCGAACCCCGTCGACGAAGCCGTCGTCATGGAAAGCGTGTTCGGCGGCGAAATCCCGCCGCAGCTGCGCGCGCTGTTCGACGAGCTCAAGCCCGGGAACTAGCGCGACGGCGGCGGTCCGCCCGGGCCGCCGCCGTCGTCGCCGAAGACGTTGTCGCTGCTCAGGCTCACCTTCTGGAGGTTCGAGACGGAAGCCTCGAAGTGGATGTGCGGCCTCCGGCCGTCGTAGCAGGCGGGGAAGACACTGGTGTAGCGCACGCGGCCGCCGGCGTCGGCGAACCGCCCTTGGCCAGGTCGGCTCCAGCACGTCGGGCCCGTTGCGGGGGAGGAAGTCCCGCAGGCGGTCAGCGCCGCGCCCGCTGCGCCGAGACCCTGGTCGACGACCTCGTCACGCGGCCGGGGCAGCGGGTGGCCTTCGTAGGCGGGGCACCCTGCCGCCGGAAGGGTGCCCCGCCTTGTGCGGAAGCTGTTCGCTTGCCGTGAACCGTCCTCGTCGGGCGGTTTTACGGCTGCCCGGGTGCCCAGAGGCCGTCGGCGTCGCCCGCTTCCAGGCGGCCGCGGTACACGCCGATCTTGCGGTCGATCAGCTGCAGGTTCTCCTGCAGCTCGGCCAGCTTCGCCAGCACGTCGGCGCGGTGCTCCTCCAGCAGGGCCAGGCGTTCCTGCTCGTTGCCGCGGCCGGCCGAGACCAGGTCGGCGTAGCGGCGGATCGTCTTGATCGGCATGCCGGTGGCCCGGAGCTTCGTGCAGATCTTGATCCAGTCCAGGTCCAGTTTCCGGTAGCGGCGGCGGCCGCCGCTCGTGCGGTCGACCTTCGTGACCACCAGGCCCGCTCGTTCGTAGTAGCGCAGCGTGTGCGCGCTGACCCCGGTGCGGCGGGCCGCGTCCGCGATGGTCAGCCCCTCGGCGGGGATCGGCGGTTTGACTTCGAGCACGCTCTAAATCCTAGCGTCGATCGCATGAACGCTCCGACCGCTCATCGCCCCGCGCTCGTGCTGGCCGTCTGCTGCGCCAGCATCGTCGTGGTGGTGATGGACATATCCATCGTCACCGTCGCCCTGCCTTCGATCCGCCGCGACCTCGGCGCGTCCGTCTCCGGGCTGCAGTGGACGGTCGACGCCTACACGCTGGTGCTGGCCGGGTTCCTGGTGCTCGCCGGCTCGGCTGCCGACCGGTTCGGCCGCAAGCGGGTCTTCCAGTGCGGCCTCGCCGCGTTCGGGCTCGGTTCGCTGCTGTGCAGCCTCGCGCCGGGCATCGGCTGGCTGATCGCGGCCCGCGCGCTGCAGGCGATCGGCGGCACCATGCTCAACCCGGTCGCGATGGCCATCGTGGCCACCACCTTCCCGGCCCCGGCCGAACGCGCCCGCGCGATCGGCGTGTTCGGCTCGATGTCCGGGCTGGCGCTGGCGCTCGGGCCGATCCTCGGCGGCGCGCTCGTCGACGGCTTCGGCTGGCGCGCGGTCTTCTGGGTCAACGTCCCGATCGTCGCCGCGGCACTCGTGGCCACCGCGCTCTTCGTGCCCGAGTCCCGCGCGCCCCGCGCCCGCCGGTTCGACCCGCTCGGGCAGCTCCTCGTGCTGGTGGTGCTCGGCAGCGTCGTCTACGCGCTGATCGAGTCGCGCCCGCTGGGCTGGACGTCGCCGCTGGTCCTCGGCCTGTTCGCGGTCGCCGCGCTCGGCGTGGCCGGCCTGCTCGCGCACGAACCGCGGCGCACCGACCCGCTGCTGGAGCTGCACCTGTTCCGCAACGTCGCCTTCAGCTCGGCGATCGTGATGGCGGTGCTGGCCCTGTGCGGGTTCGGGATCTTCCTGTTCACCGCCACCCAGTACCTCCAGGACGTCCGCGGCCTGCCGCCGCTGGCGGCCGGGCTATGCCTGCTCCCGGTCGGCGTTCTGGTCCTCGTGCTGTCGCCGCGCACCGGGCGCCTGGTCGGCACCACCGGGCCGCGGCTGCCGCTGGTCGTCGCCGGCAGCGCGCTCGCCCTCGGCGGCGCCGCGGCGGCGTGGCTCGGCCCGGCGACGCCGCTGCCCCTGGTGCTCGCGGTCTTCCTGCTGTTCGGCGTCTTCCTCGGCACGGTCAACCCGCCGATCACGAACACCGCCGTCTCCGGGATGCCCGGGTCGATGGCGGGGGTGGCCGCCTCACTGGCGTCCACCGGACGGCAGACCGGCACCACCCTGGGTGTCGCGCTCGCCGGCAGCGCGCACGGCGTGTGGTGGCTGGTCGCCGGGCTCGGTGCCGGGCTGCTCGCGCTGGCGCTGGTGGGCACCCGGCGCCGGGCCGAGGCGCTCAGCCTCCCGCGACCGACGGGATGATCTGCACCTCGGCGGCGTCGCGGAGCACGACGTCGGGGCCGCCGCGGTGGCGGCACTCCTCGCCGTCGACGAAGAAGTTGACGTACCGGCGCAGTCCCGCCTGCTCGTCGCGCAGCCGCCGTTCGAGTGCCGGGTAGCGCTCGGCGAGGGCGTCGAGCAGGGTGCCCAGGGTGGCCGGCTCGCCGACTTCGACGTCCAGCTTCGCCTCACCGCCCGCCTTCTCGCGCAGCGTTCCGGGTAGCAGCACGGTGATCCGCACGGTCACACCGTCGCCGCGCGGACGCTCAGCACGTCGGGCAGGTGCGCCGCGACGAGCTGCCAGCTGTCGCCGTCGTCGCGGCTGGCGTAGACCTCGCCGCAGCGCGAGCCGAAGTACACCCCGGCCGGGTCGGCGTCGTCGGTGCACAGCGCGTCCCGCAGCACGCCCGCCCAGTAGCCGTCCGGCAGACCGGCGCCCACCGCTTCCCACGACTTCCCGGCGTCCTCGCTGCGGTACACGCGGCAGCGGCCGTCCGGGGGGAACCGCAGGGCGTCGGCGACCAGCGGGAACGTGTAGATCACCTCGGGCCGGTGCGGGTGGACGACGACGGGGAAGCCGAAGTCGCTGGGCAGCCCGTCGGCGATGGACTGCCAGCTCGCGCCGCCGTCGTCGCTGCGGTAGACGCCGTGGTGCACCTGCGCGTAGAAGCGGTCCGGCGCGGCCGGGTGCGTGGCGACCTTGTGCACGCAGTGGCCGTATTCGGGGTACGGGTCGGGGACGTGGACGGCCTTGATGCCGGTGTTGCTCGCCCGCCACGACTCGCCGCCGTCCTCGGTGCGGTAGACGCCGCCGGTGGACATCGCGACGGTGACGTGGCCGGGTTCGGTCGCGTGCGGGAGCACGGTGTGGATCGCCTTGCCGCCGCCCCCGGGCGTCCAGTGCTCCCGGTGCGGGTGCTCCCACAGGCCGCGGACCAGCTCGTACGTGCGGCCGCCGTCGGTGGAGCGGAACAGCGCGGACGGCTCGGTGCCGGCGTAGACGACGTCCGGTTCGCTCGCCGGGCCGGGCACGAGCTGCCACGCCCTGGCGAGGGATTCGCCGGTGTCCGGCGGGAACGCGATCGGCGCGTGGCCGGGTTCGTCCCAGGTCGCGCCGAGGTCGTCGCTGGTGGCGACGCTCGGCCCGAAGTGCTCGCTGGTCACCCCGGCGAGCAGGCGCGGAGTGGCGCGGCGGGTGTCGATGCCGACGGCGTAGACGTCGGTCATCGGGTGGTGCGGGCCGGTCACCTCCCAGGTCTTCCGGTCGTCGTGGCTGGTCGCCAGCCACAGGCCTTTGCGCGTTCCGATCGCGAGCACGACGGGCATCGGGCACCTCCAGCCGATGGTGACGCGCGTCACAGTACTCTGCCCGGGAAGATGTCCGGGAGAAATGTCGAACGCCGCGTGCGGCCGATCGACGCGGGGGTGAAGGCCGGTCATCGCGTCCGGAAGGCTCCGGACCACGGCCAGGAAGACCAGGGAGCAAGACCATGCGTTTCCTCATGATGCACCGGATCGACGAGAGCGACCCGCAGGCGTGGAACCCCAGCCCGGAGTTCGTGGAGAAGATGGGCGGGTTCATCCAGGAGTCGGCGGAGAAGGGCATCCTGATCACGGCGGAGGGCGTGCACAAGTCCGACAAGGGCGCGCTGGTCCGCAAGCCGCGCGGGGCCGCGATCCGCGTCACCGACGGCCCCTTCGCCGAGGCCAAGGAGGTCATCGGCGGGTTCGCGCTGATCAACGCCGCGGACCGCGCGGAAGCCGTCGAGTTCGCCCGGCGCTACGTCGAGCTGTTCGACATGGAGATCGAGGTCGAGGTCCGGCAGGTCGTCGAGTTCGAGGACCTGCAGCAGGGCTGACGCGGCGGCCGGTGGCGCTGCGGTGGGCCAGGACGATCCTGGGGGGCGGAGATGTTCCTGGTCACCGGCGCCACCGGCACCGTCGGCGCGAAAGCTCCCCCGGCAGGCCGGCGCGGGCGCGCGAGGCGGCCGCGCACGCCGGTGCCTTCCGGTGACGGGCCGCTTCAGGGGAGCAGGACGACCTTGCCCGCCGCGCGGCCCGCGTGGAGGTGCCCGATCGCGGCCGCGGCGTCGGCGAGCGGGTAGGTCCGGTCGAGCACCGGCGTGAGCTTCCCGGCTTCGATCAGCTCCCGCAGGGTTTCGAGATCCGCGCCGCGCTCGCGGGCGACGAGCCCCCGCAGCCGGTGCCGCACGAGCGGGTTCAGCAGTGCCGCGAAGAGCACCCGCTGGATGCCGCCGAGCCACCGGCCGCCTTCGCCGCCGACGATCACCAGCGTTCCGCGCGGGGTCAGCGCCCGGCGCAGGCGGGTCAGCGAGCGCAGGCCCGCGGTGTCGATGATCAGGTCGTACCGGTCCGCCGTGAAGTCCTCGCGCGTGTAGTCGAGGACGTGGTCGGCGCCGAGCGCGCGGACCAGGTCCGTCTTGGCGGTGCTGCAGAGGCCGGTCACGTGCGCGCCGAAGGCCTTGGCGAGCTGGACGGCGAAGGAGCCCACCCCGCCCGCCGCGCCGATGACGAGGACGCGCTGCCCCGGCTGGACCCGGCCCGCGTCGCGCAGGGCCTGCAGGGCGGTGCCGCCGGAGACCAGGACTGATGCTGCCTGTTCGAACGACAGGCGCGCGGGTTTCGCCGCGACGAGGTCCTGGTCGGCGACGGCGAGTTCGGCGAACGAGCCCGCGCAGCCGCCGAACACCTCGTCGCCCGGCCGGAACCGCGTCACGCCGTCGCCGGTCTCTTCGACCGTGCCGGCGAAGTCCAGGCCGCGCACCGGCTGTTTCGGCCGCCGCAGGCCGAAACCCAGGAGCCGCAACAGGTAGGGCTGCCCGGTGGTCAGGTGCCACACGCCCGGGTCGACGCCGGCCGCGTGCACGCGCACGACGACCTCGCCGGCGCCGGGCGAAGGTCTGTCGACGTCCCGGAATTCGAGCAGGCCGGGACTTCCGTAGCGGGACTGGACGATCGCTTTCACGAGGACTCCTCCGGGTACTGGAACACTTCTTCGAGCGGGACGCCGAACACGTGCGCGAGCTGGAACGCCATCTCGAGCGAGGGGGAGTAGCGGCCCTGCTCGATCGCGATGACGGTCTGGCGGGTGACGCCGATCCGGGTGGCGAGGTCGGCCTGGGTCATCTGGCCGTTGGCGAACCGGAGGGCGCGGATCGAGTTCGTGACGCGGGTCGGTTTCACCACGGCTGGAAACCCCGGCGGTAGGCGGAGATCCGGGCGGCCGACCCGAGCACCGCGGAGAGCGTGAACGCCAGGTAGACGGTGTTGGCGATCCAGAAGTGCGGTGCTTCGACCAGCGCCAGCAGCAGCGCGGCCACCGCGCCGATGGCGACGAACGCCTGCCCGACGTGGTCGCCGAACCGGCCGATCTCGCGGTCGCGCTGGTCCTTCTCGCCGTCCTTCGAAACCACCGCGGCCACGATGCTCAGCACGATCGCCGCGGCGATGGAGGCGCCGATCGTCCAGAGCAGCGTCGCGGCGTACGGGACTTCGGCCAGCGGCCGCCCGCCGGCCCGGCCGAGGACCAGGACGAGGTAGAGCGCGTAGCTCACCACCGCGGCGAGCCCCCGGATCCAGGCGTTCTTCTCTTCGTGGGTCACCTTCGCCAAGGTAAAACAAACCAGACACCGTGTCAAAGTTTCTTGACATGAGAAAATCTTCGGCGAGGGTGTCCAAGGCGGCGCCGGCCGTTCGTAGTGATCGCGTACGGCAACCGAGACACCGGAGGATCCCGTGAAGTACCTGATGCTGATCAACGCCAGCCTCGACGCCCAGGGCGAGCCGACCGGCTGCAGCACGCCCGAGGACTGGATGCTGTTCGACAAGTCCATGAAGGACGCCGGCGTCCACGTCGGCGGGAACTCGCTCGCCGACTTCACCACGGCCGCCGCGGTCCGCGTCACCGAGACCGGCGAGCGGATCGTCACCGACGGGCCGTTCGCCGAGTCCCGCGAGGTGCTCGGGGGCTACTTCGTCATCGACGTGCCGGACTTCGACGTCGCCCTCGACTGGGCGGCCCGCTGCCCCGGCTCCCGCGACGGCGGCCACATCGTGGTGCGCCCGCTCGCGTCCTACGGGGACTGACAGCGGTGTCGGAGCGGGCGGCGGCGTCGATGAATGCTTTCGGGGGTTCCGGGTGGCAGAGCCCCCGGCCCGGGGCGAAGCCCCGGTTGATACTGGAGGCGGTGTTCCGGGAGGAGCGCGGGCTGCTGCTGGCCGCGCTCGTCCGCCGGTTCGGCGACCTCGACCTGGCCGAGGAGGTCACATCGGAGGCCATCGAAGCCGCGCTGGTGCACTGGCCGGCCGAGGGCGTGCCGCCGAAGCCGGGCGCGTGGCTGATGACGACGGCGCGGCGCAAGGCCGTCGACCGCCTGCGCCGCGACCAGGCCTACGCGGCCCGGCTCGCGGTGCTGCAGGTCGAGGCCGAGCGCGCGGCGCCCGCGCCGGAGTCCGACGGCGGGCTGCCGGACGAGCGGCTCCAGCTGTTCTTCACGTGCGCGCACCCGGCGTTGCCCGCGGAGGACCGCACGGCCCTGACGTTGCGTTGCCTCGCCGGGCTGACCACGCCGGAGGTGGCGCGCGCGTTCCTGGTGCCGAGCGCGACGATGGGGAAGCGGATCGTCCGGGCGAAGCACCGGATCCGCACGCTGCGGATCCCGTTCCGCGTCCCGGACCCGGCCGAGCTGCCCGGGCGGCTGCCGGGCGTGCTCCAGGTCGTCTACTCGATCTTCACCGAGGGGTACGCGGCCAGCTCGGGCCCGGAGCTGCAGCGGCTCGACCTGGCGGAGGAGGCCATCCGGCTGGCCCGGATCCTGCGCCGCCTGCTGCCCGCCGAACGCGAGGTCGCGGGCCTGCTGGCGTTGCTGGTGCTGATCCACGCCCGCCGCGACGCCCGCACCGGCCCGGACGGCGCGGTGGTCCTGCTCGACGACCAGGACCGCACCCGCTGGGACCGCGCGATGATCGAGGAGGGCACGCCGCTGGTCGAGACGGCGCTGACCGGCGGCCCACCCGGGCTCTACGGCGTCCAGGCGGCGATCGCGGCGCTGCACGACGAGGCCCCGGACGTGGCGAGCACGGACTGGCCGCAGATCGTCGCGCTGTACGACGTCCTGCGCGGCCTGGCCCCCTCCCCGGTGGTGGACCTGAACCGAGCGGTGGCCGTGGCGATGCGCGACGGCCCGGCAGCGGGCCTGTCCCTGCTCGACGCACTGGCGGGCGAACCCCGCTTGCGCGAGTACAGCCCATTCCCGGCGGCCCGCGGCGACTTGCTCAGTCGCCTGGGTCGCCACCCCGAGGCCGCCGAGGCCTACCGGGAGGCGCTGTCCCTCGCGGGCACGGAACCGGAACGCGCCCACCTGCGCCGCCGCCTCGCCGAGGTCGCCAAGCCGTGAAGGTGGCAGTCACGGACTTCCCGGAACTGTCGGTGCCCGCCGGTGGAATGGACACCGGGGGCCGGAGGCCCAAGACCCGGTCTCGAACTCGGCGTGTCGCCGGGTGAACCAACGCCCGCCCGTGGCTCCGCACCGCCCGCCTGTGGGCCCGGTCCGACGGACCGGAGGTCGGTCAGGGAGACTGGGGGCCAGTGCCCGCCCTCTCGACCTGGAGCTTTTGATGCCGCAAGGGACCGTCCGTTGGTTCGACGCCGAACGTGGGTTCGGCTTCCTCGCGCCCGAGGACGGCTCGCCGGACGTGTTCGTGCACGCCTCCGAGATCGTCGGGGACGGCGGCGAGAGAGTGCTCCGCGAGGGTCAGGCCGTCGTGTTCGAGGTCGGCGAGAACGACCGCGGGCCCCAGGCGCTGCGCGTTCGCGTCACCGCCGATGCGGCCACCGGCAGCGCCGTGGGCCTGCTCGGCACCATCAACTGGTACGAGCCGGGCAAGGGGTACGGCTTCGCGTCGCCGGACGGCGGCGGCGCCGACATCTTCGTGCACAGCTCCGCCATCGTGACCGGCGGCGTGGTCGCCGAGGGGCAGCGGGTGGCCTTCCTGATCGTCGAAGGCGAGCGCGGCCCGCAGGCCGGGCACGTGATCCCGCTGGGAGCAGGGGCCGGCTCACCCGCCGCGGCCGGTAACGCGGACGGTGCCGACGGCACGGTGGCCTGGTACGACGAGGACAAGGGCTTCGGCTTCATCAACCCCGACTCCGGCGCCGGGGACGTCTTCGTTCACGCCCGGGCCCTGGCCGAGGGACTGACGTGGCTCGCGGAGGGCGACCGCGTCGCCTACGAGGTGGCTAGTGGAGACAAGGGCCCGCAGGCCCGCGACGTGCACCTGGTCCGGGGCGCCGAGCCCCAGACGGCGCCGCAGCGCCCGGCACCTGCCGCGGCCGCAGGGCCGGCGGCGCGGGACGTGCCCGTACGAGGCGGCGAGGGCGTCGTAGCGCGCTACGACGACGACCGTGGCTTCGGCTTCATCACCCCGGACGCAGGCGGCGAAGATCTCTTCGCCCACGCGTCCGTGATCATGGGGTCGGAGCCGCTGCAGAAGGGTGACCGGGTCCGGTACGCGGTGCGTCAGAGCGACCGGGGCCCGCAGGCCGACCGCATCGAACGCCTCTGAAGCGGCGGCCCCACCGATGGGGCCGTCGGCAACGCGGCTGCGGGCTCCTCCAGGAGATCGATCTCCCTCGTGGTGACGGGGGCCCGTGCCGGCGTGAGTAGCGCCGGCGTGGTGCGTTCGACGACCCAGCGGACCCGGCCGGGGCGGGACTCACCCTCGATCCCGCGCCGGGCGATACGGACCTCGGTACCGCGGCGGGTCAGGTAGCGGCGGTAGTCGTAGCCCTTGTCGGCGTGCAGCTCGTCCGGTCGGCATCGTGGCCGGCCCGCCCGGCCGTGGTGGCCGCGCACGGTCGGGGTTCGTGTCCGGCAGCGGCTCGAACAGCGTGCTGTCGTGGGTGTTCGCCGCCGACAACATGATGTGCAGCGGTAGCCCGTTCGCGTCGCACAGAACGTGGTACTGAGAGCCGGCTTTACCCCGGTCAGTGGGGCTGCGGCCGGTCTGGTCCAGTCGAGCTCGTCGATGTTCGAGACCAGGTCTAAGCAGGCGCGCGCAAAGCCGTCACCGCGGGGGCGAACATCGTCGCCTTGATCGCGCCCAGGGTGCCGCGGTCCTTGCCCGCCAGCGCCCGGACCCGCCCGGACGCCACCTCCACCAGCTCGGCCTCGCCCGCGATTTCGTCCACCAGCCCGGTTTCCAGCGCGTCCGCGCCGCCGAACCGGCGTCCGGTCGTCATCGAAGCGATCGCCGCCGCCGGGGTCAGCTTGCCCTGGATCAGCGCGGCCATCCCCGGCGTGAACGGGATGTTGATGTCCGCCTCCGGGAAGCAGAAGTAGCCGCGATCCGCGCGCATCACGCGGAAGTCGTGCGCCATCGCCAGCATCGCGCCCGCGCCGAACGCGTGGCCGTTGATCGCCGCGACCGTCGGCACCGGCAGCGTCAGCACCCGTGCGAACAGCTCCTGCACGTCGGTGACGTAGGACTGGGCCTGGTCGCCGTGCGCGGTGAGCCATTCGAGGTCGAGGCCGTTGGAGTAGAACTTCCCGCCGCCGGTGGTCACCAGCGCGCCTTCGACACCGTCCAAAAAGGAATGCACGCGCTGCAGCCACTCGGGCGAGAAGCGGTTCTCGTCGTCACCCAGGTGAAGCACGGAAACGGTCACGGTCGGTCCTTTTCTCGGGGTGGCACGGTCAGCACGGCCCGCACGGCGGCGGCGAGCCGCGCCCGCACCAGGGGATCGGTGAGGTCGCGGCGGAAGAACGCGGTCGGCAGGTCGACGACGCAGGTGGTGATCACCTCGACGGCCAGGCCGTCGCCGCGGTCCCACACCAGTCGCGCGAGCCGGACCAGCAGCGCGACCAACCGGTTGTCCAGCGCGTGCAGGGTGTCGGCGAGCTCGTCGGGCAGTTCGGGCCCGAAGAGCCGGTCGCCCCGGACCTTCAGCAGCATCCGGGCCGCGTCGGGCCGCCGGTCGGCGAACAACGCGGGGGTGCCGGCCGCCGCGACCACCGCGTCGACCGGCGTTTCCGCGGCGTCCACCAGCGACGTCTGCAGGTCGAGGAACGCCGTCGCCGCGCGCACCCAGACCCGCGCCAGCAGTTCGCTGAGCGAGCCGAACGCGTGGTAGATCGTGCCGTTCGGCACGCCCGCGGCCGTCGCCAGCCCGCGCACGGTCACGTTCTCGTACCCCGACGACGCGACCAGCCGCTCGGCGACGTCGAGCAGCGCGTCGAGGTCGTGGACACGGGGGCGGGGCATGCCGCGACCGTAACAGAACAGCTGCTCCAAAACCAGCGCGGTAAGCTCCCGCCGTGGAGATCTGGGTCAACCCGGCGTGCTCGAAGTGCCGGTCAGCGGTGTCGATGCTGGACGAAGCGGGCGCGCAGTACACCGTGCGCCGCTACCTCGACGACCCGCCGACGGCGGCGGAGCTGACCGAAGTGCTCAAGCGCCTCGGCCTCGAACCGTGGGACATCGCGCGCACGGCCGAGCCGGTCGCGAAGGACCTCGGCCTGAAGTCGTGGGGCCGCACGCCCGACGACCGGTCCCGCTGGATCGACGCGCTGGCCGAGCACCCCAAGCTGATCCAGCGGCCGATCATCACGGCCGACGACGGCACCACCGTCGTCGCCCGCGACCCCGAAACGGTCCGCTCGGTCCTCTAAGGAATCGAGTCCGTCTTCGCCAGCAGCGGGACGTCGAGCGGCACCGTCTCCGGGTACTTGATCCCGGCGCCGGTGTTGAGCACGACGACGTCTTCGTCGCCTTCGAGCCAGCCGGACTCGCGAAGGTGCCGCAGCGCGGCGAAGCACGCGCCGCCTTCGGGGCAGACGAAAGTGCCTTCGCGCTCGGTGAGTTCCCGTTGCGCCGCAACGAGTTCCTCGTCGGTGACGGCGACCGCGGTCCCGCCGGTCGCGTACACGGCGTCGAGCACCAGGAAGTCGCCGATGGCCTTCGGCACGGTGATGCCGAAGGCGACCGTCCGCGCCTCGGGGAACGGCTCGCTTTCCCGCGCCCCGCGGGCGAACGCGTCGACGATCGGCGCGCACCCGGTCGCCTGCACGGCGACGAGCTTCGGCAGCTCGCCGGTCACCCAGCCCAGCTCACGCATCTCCAGCAAAGCCTTGTAGATCCCGATGATCCCGACCCCGCCACCAGTGGGGTAGAGGATGACGTCCGGCAGCCGCCAGCCGAACTGCTCGGCGATCTCGTACCCCATCGTCTTCTTGCCTTCGATGCGGTACGGCTCCTTCAACGTCGAGACGTCCTGCACCCCCGGCCGCCCCGGAACCGCCGCGGCGACGAGCTTGCCCGCGTCGCCGATGAGACCGTCCACCCGGTACAGCTCCGCGCCGGCGGCGACGCACTCGCGCATCGTGATCGCGGGCGCGTCGTCCGGCATCGCGATCAGGCTCGACATGCCCGCGCGGGCCGCGTACAGCGCCCACGCCGCCCCGGCGTTGCCGTTCGTCGGCATCGCGATCCCGCGCACCCCGAGCTCGGCCGCCCGAGAGACGCCGACCGCGGCGCCGCGCGCCTTGAACGTGCCGGTCGGGACCAGGCCCTCGTCCTTCATCCACAGCCGGGACAGCCCCAGCTCACGGCCGTAGCGCGGCAGCCGCAGCAACGGCGTCATGCCCTCGCCGAGGCTCACGACGTGCTCGGGCGAGCGCACCGGCAGCACCTCGTGGTAGCGCCACAGCGTCGGCTCCCGCCCGCCGATCTCCTTCGGCGTCACGGCTTCGCGGACGCCGTCGAGGTCGTACCGCGCGAGCATCGGCGCGCCCGACGGCGAAAGCCCCTGGACGGCGTCGGCGTCGAAGCGCTCCCCGGTCCGGGAGCAGTCGAGGTGGCTGAGGAACGAGTACGGCACGGCGCCTCCGGTCAGAAACGGCGGGTGAACGGGAGTGGCTTGCGCATCCGGACCAGCAGCAGGAGCGGCACCAGGACGTAGGGCAGGTTAAAGGCGAGGAACTTCGCCGGGTTGCCGGTGCGCGTGGCCGGGTCGCCGAAGAACTCGACGCCGAACACGACGACCCCGGTCAGCGTGGCGATCATCGTCGCGTAGATCACCGACGGCAGCTGGATCCGGTTCTTGCCGGTCAGCAGCGCGAAGACGAGCACGACGTAGAACGGCATGTAGACGAACGCCGAGAGCCCGGTGACGATCCGCATCCAGTCCGGCGGGTGCATGAACAGCGGGTCGGCGTCGTGGGCGTACCAGTAGTTGGAGTTCACGAAGAAGTTGCCGGAAGGTTGGGAGAAGTCGACCCCGACGGTCGGCAGCAGGTCGCTGATCAGCGACGTCACCGTGAAGGCCGAGAACAGCACCGCGAAGAAGACGTCGATCTTACGTTGGGAGAGCGGCAAAATCCCGTCTGACCTGCCGATTTGCGGTACCTCACGTGTGCTGTCCAATCCTCTGTTCCGTCCATATTCCGTCTGGCTCACGCCTGACGCATGCTGAGAGCAGAGCGCGGGCGGAAGAACCGCGTGTCCACAGCCCTCCGTGCTCGATCATGCGAGTCCGGCTGAAGGTGGCCATACACCCGGAGCGTAAACGCTGGGTCGTGGTGACCCAAGTAGACAGCCAGCTCGTTGATCGTTGTGCCGCCAGCCAGCTGAAGCCCCGCGTAGAAGTGGCGCATCGCGTGTCGGCCGTCCCTCCGAGTCCGACCCTCGACGCCAGCGGCGGCCAAGGCGTTGTCCCAATACCTGTCGTATGTTGACGGCTTGAGATGTCTTCCCGTGTCGGGGTGTACGAACATCAGCCGGTACGTCCGCAGCTCGCCGTCCGGCCGTTCCCAGGGAAGCGTGATCGGCTGAGACTTGTATGCCGCGACATGGTTGCGTGCGACCAACAGAGACGACGAAGCTAGGGGAACCTCTCGTTCGGTGTTGTTCTTGGGTAACGCGAACACCCAAACGTTGCCCAAGCGCTTGAGCTGTCGTCGGATGTGGATGATCTCCCTGTCCTCGTCGATGTCGTCCTCGGCGATCGCAAACAGTTCCCCCTCGCGGTGCCCGCAGGTCGCGCCGATAATCGGCATGGCACGAAGAGGCTCCGGGTGAGCATCGATCACCCCCCACATACGAGAGTCCTGCCAGACAGTGACCTTCTCCGACATGGCTTTGCCAGTCGACACGATCCGCGATCGCACTGGGTTCTTGCGCAAGTCACCATCGACGACCGCAAGTTCGAGCATCCCGCCAAGTACCAGCCGGCACAGCATGACGGTCGAGTCGCCGTACTTCTCGCTCTTACCGGTCAGCCAAGCTTGGACCTCCGACGGACGCCGCATCGACTTGATTGCTCTCTGGCCGAATGCTGGCCCGACGTGGAGTCGTAGGATCTGCTCGTACTTGATCTTCGTCGCGGGGTCGACCTTCACAGAACCTAGCCAGCGCGTACCAAGTGCCGCCACAAGGCCCTTACCCGCCTTCGGGTCGACGTACTCACCGCGGTCGCGATCCGCCTCCATCTTCTGCCAGTACTTCGTCGCCGGAGTCTTGGTCGTGAACGCTTTCGTGCGCTCCCGCTCGTCCGGATCGAGCCAGCACGCTAGCCAGCGCTTCCCCCTGCCCCATCGGGCGTTCGGAACCCGCCTGATCTCCCCGTCAGGCTGCTTCTCCGGCCTCGTCCAAAGGTCCTTAGTGAAGCCCATCCATCACCCGTCCTCGTATATCCGATCGGGGAAACCTGTCGCACGCTCCGCTGCCGACGGTTCCTTCACTATGGGAGGTTCTGGGGCGTTCGCGATCTCGGCGAGGAGCGATCGGAGATGTTCCAACCTGTCCACTGCCTGTTTGAGCTCGTAGCTTGTCGTTGCGTGAGCCGCCTTGGCCTCAGCCAGGTCGCGTTCAGCTTCTTCGATTTGCTCCTCTATCGAGGAGAAGCGTGACATTTCAAGCAGAGTCGTGCCAAGTGCCGCTGCGATGGCAACGGCCTCACCGAATCGGATCACGCGTGCGCCTCGTTCGATGCGTGTGATCGCGCTGGCGTCAAGTTCGACGCCATGATCGATAAGCCTGCGAGCTAGCGCCGCTTGAGAGATGTCCTGCTCCTTCCTGATCTCACGCATCCGGCTTATGAACGTGCGTTCGGCCTGTGCGCCCACGGTCTCCTCTGGGGCAGCGTCCGGTCGGGCCCTCTCATCCTGCATTTGCCACACGGTAGTGCTTGACAAGCACTGTCACAACACGCACCATGCTATCAAAGCAGTGCGAAATCCGCACTAACATGCTCCTGGAGCATCGACTTGCCGGGGAGGCCGGATGAGCACCACTGCAACGGAGGCGAAGTTCCTGACGCTTCCGGAGGTGGCGGATCGCTACCGCACGACGGCGGCAACGATCCGCTACTGGCGATCGAGCGGCTACGGCCCGAAGGCCGTCAAGGTCGGTCGGCGCGTCCTCTTCCCGCTCTCCGAGTTGGAAGCGTTCGACCAGCGGCTCTTGAGCGACGCCGCCGCCTAGTAGATAGAAGGCCGCCCAGGGGGTGAAGGCCCTGGGCGGCACAGCCACCACGAGTCTGTAAGGGAGACCCGAGAATGACGACGACCATCATCGCACGCACTGACCTGCTGAACATCGACCAGCCGACGGAACTGCTGCCTCCAGTGGAGCACGACGGTGCCGAGTGGTGCGAGCACAGCATCTGCGAAGCGATGCGCGACTTGGACGGCTCGATCACCAGCCTGAAGACCCTGTTCGTGTTCGAAGACCAGGACGGCGAACGCGTCGAGGTCGTGCGCCGTGACGCGTGGACCGCCGTCGGCGGCTGGAAGACCGGCACGCCCGGAATCGCCGGGCTCAGCAGCGAACTCCTGATGGAGCACGGCGCCGAGATCGTCACGGCTGCCCTGCGCGTCGGCATCGCGATGGGTCAGGTGCAGGGATGACCCATAGCACCGTTTCGCCCGACCCGGGCTGGGTCCTCGAGGCCCTCATCAATTTTCTCGTCGGCGAGTACCAGGACGCCGCTGAGGAGTACGCGAAGGGCAACCCGCACTTCGTCGACACCGACACGATGGCCGCGACCGCCTCGCCGCTCACGTTCCTGTTTGGCCTGACCGGCGGCCGCTACGGGCTCTCGCCGGAGCAGCTGTCCGCCATCAAGGCCGAAGTGGAGGCGACGCGATGACCATCGAGCTGATGCGCCCGGCCGCTGCGGCTGGGCAGCCCGACGTTCCCGCCCACCTCGCCACCTGGGACAAACCCGACTGCGACTGGTGGTGCCCGGGCGGGCACGGGATTCCCGGCGAAGACCACTTCCACAGCATGTATGTCGACTGGCACATCGTCGTCGCCGCGTCGGGCGACTGGCTGCAAGTGGGAGTCCACCGCGAAGAGGGCGAGGCTCACCCGCACATCTTCCTGCACACCAACGACAGCTTGGACGGTGCTCAGGATCTCACGATCCGCGAAGCGCGCCGTCTGATCAGGGCGCTCCGCAAGGGCGTCAAGATCGCCAAGAAGAGGAAGTGGAAGTGACCGAAGAGGAACGCGAAGCTGTCCGAGCTGGTCTCGCTGCCCGCATGGCGGGTGTCGAGACCAGCTGGGCTGCCGCGACCGTAGGGCATCGCGACGACCGTGCCCGCGTCGATGAGGGTCTGGCGGACTGTTGCCGCAGCGGCAAGCCGTTCACGGCGCTCGACGTGGACGCGGCAATCCTGGCGAGGGACCCGCGTCCATACGCCGGCCTGGTGCTGGCGAGCGCGATGGCTCTCTGGTCGAGACGCGGCGACATTGTCCCCGACTACTCGCGGCCGCCGATCCCATCGACTCGCCGTTCTCGGCACGCTTCGCGGCTCACCTGGTGGGTTTCCGGTGCTGTTGCGGAACAGGAAGCCGCCTGATGATCACAAGCCCCCCGTTGACTCTCCTGGGTAGGCGCACCTCCTTCCTGCGCTGCGCCAGTGACTGTGTCCGGGGTCACGGCGGGGGAGCTGGTGGGACGTGCCAGCTCCCCCGCCTTCTGTCGTCTAGGAAAGATGAGGCTGCGTTGTCGTCAGAAGTGCACAAGTCCGCCCCTGTGGAGCCCGGCAGTACTGAGTGGATCGCGGCTGTCCGGGAGTTCGAAGCGGATCACGGCTATCCACCGTGGGCTGTCGTGGGCGACGACGGGTGGTGTGTCTCCCGGTTCGAGGACGGTCCCGGTGTCGCCTGGACCGCCGCCGGAGTTCGCGCTCTCCAGCAACGCACCATCGACACCCCGGGCGCGTACGCGTTCTGGGGTGGGCTGCTGAATCAACTCCGCGAGAAGGGACCTGCCGAGTGACTGCGCCGTACATCGGGGACCCGATCCCCCGAGACTCAGCCACTGTCCGCCGCGACGTGGACGCCTACCGACAGGCACTCACGGAGACTGCCCGCAGCGGCGATCGCGACGAGTACAGCGACGCGTTGGCGTCCCTGCGTGCCGCTGAGGCCGAACTCAAGGAGGCGGAAGCTCGAGAGTTCACCGCCCTTACCGAGGGAATTGACCGCGGCGACGCCGCCGCTGCTTAGCCACCCATCATCACCCCGAAAGGAACACCACCATGACCGAACCCGATGCCGAAGGCACGGCTGCTGGCGAGATCATCCAACGTCGGGTGCTGGCCCGCCGTGCGGAACGTGAGGCCCTGATGGCGGAGTTCGCCCCCCAGGCCAACTACGATGCTCCGGAACGGCCCGCCGGCCGTAACCCGGAGATCGGGCACTTCCGCCAGCTCCAAGCCCGGATCGACGAGGCGCAGACCGCTCTCACTGCTGTCCGCACTAACCGAGAGTCCACCAAGTTCGATCTTGCGGACGCTCAGCAGGCACTTGACGTGGCTCGCGCCAAGGTGCAGCGCACGATCGACAACGCGGAGAATCCGCGGCAGGCGGCGGCGCTGGCCTACTCGGCTGCGCAGGACCATGACCGGCCGACTCGACCAGCGAGCATCGGCGATCTCGCCCTCCGCCGTCGTCAGCGGCCGGACGCGTGAGCATGGACCACAACGAAGGGGCGCCCAAGGCGACTAGGTCAACCGGTTAGCGCACTCGCGCCAGCCACGTACTCTCGACCAAAAAGCAGGAACCCGGGGCCACGAACCCCGGGTTACCTGAAAGATTTCCCACCCAGCCGGGAAGGAGACCCACATCTTCATGTTGTGCCTCGATGGTAGCACTTTAGCCTTTACTGCGCGACAGTGCGCGCCAACGTATCGGTGTAAAGCTTTTGCTTCGCAGATCGTTCGCACCACCGCTTCGAACGGTGGTGCGGCATGACGAACGATGAGCGAACCGAGATCCGCGCCGGCCGGACTGAGCCTGCCAAGTTCGCCAAAGTTCCGATCTGGCTGGTCAT
This sequence comes from Amycolatopsis sp. FBCC-B4732, assembly GCF_023008405.1. Classification (NCBI taxonomy): domain Bacteria; kingdom Bacillati; phylum Actinomycetota; class Actinomycetes; order Pseudonocardiales; family Pseudonocardiaceae; genus Amycolatopsis; species Amycolatopsis sp. FBCC-B4732. Next base: position 6,073,874 of record NZ_CP095376.1, on the reverse strand, counting down.
CAACCCTGATGTCACCCCGCAGGCAAAGGCGCTGTACGGGGCCCTGCACGCCCACGTAAACGTCAAGCGAGGCGACGGCGCTGTCTGGCCTGCGCTCACGACCATCGCGCAAATGCTCGGATACAAACACAGGCAGAGCCTGACCAGGTACGTCAAGGAACTGGACGCGGTGGGCGCCATCGACGTGGAAGAGGTCCCTGGTCGGCCGAGCATCTACGTGGTGCATGAGACGCCCGTGGACGGCTACGCCGGGCCGCAGACACTGGCGGACTTCTACGCCGCCCGGAACGCCGCACCCGAGGACGCGTTACCGGACCCCGTGACCGTTACCGACCCTCGTTACCGGGGTCGCAACCCACAGGTTTCGACCACCCGCAACCCACAGGTTTCGACCGGTCGAAACCTGTGGGTTGCACGAATCAGACGAACCAAATCAGACGAAGGTAATCACACTCGCACTTCCAGTGAGGGCGATTCCATCGAGGGCACTCCTGTGAGGGCGCACGCTCCGCGTTTGCCGCAGACAAGAAGCAAGGCGAAGGGGCCTCAGGAGAACCCTGTGCGTCCTGAGCATCTTGTGGGCATGACCAGGAAGGCGCTGACGCACCAGCTGACGAAGATCTGGACAGCGGTGATCCGGGAGAACGGTGCCGACTGGGAGTCATCCACACCAGGAGGCTTCGATGTAGACGGCTCTGTGCGTCACCGAGACCGTCATCCCGCAGGCGGCAGGATCAAGGCCACGATCGACCAGTTCCACGACTTCCAGCTCGAGGAGACCCAGGTACTCACCCAACTGCTGACCGCTGTCCGAGAAGACGCTGTGAAGTGGGCCAGGGACTACCACGAGGGCTGGCAGAAGGCCGCCTGAACAAGAGCAAGCAGGGAAGGCGATGGTCTCGCGACAGCCTCACGAGACCATCGCTACACCTCGCGAAGCTTCGCGAATGCCGCAGCTTCCGCAGGTAATGCCACACCCAACGCCATACCCCATGGCATTGGGACCACCGAGGCGACTCAGTGAGTCGCCCGTGAGTCCTCCCGGAAACCCATCGCGAAGGGTTGTCGATGGCATCCCCGAGGGGCGGGTCACGCCAGCTGGGACTAGTAAAAACTTATAGGGTCAGCGTATCAGGAACCCTGACACTGATCGTGCAAGAAAGTGCAGGCTGCACGCCGACGACTGGTTGACACATGGGAAGTTGACAGCCGTGCGGCACCGCACTGGCGCAGTCGCGGGCATTCTCCGCATATACGCTGGTCAGAGCCCCTTGTCCACGGCGAGTCCCCAGGGGAGTCCTTGAGGTCGTGCGTGACAGGGCTTTACATGGTGGCCGGTAAAAACCGATGAGACGGAACCTACATGGCGTCCTTGGTGGCTTGGATGGCCCGCAGGTTAGCTGTCGCCAACTCGGCACGCGCCCGCGACAACTCGACCGTCAACTCTGCTTCACGCGCTCGAGCGGCCTCTACGTGAGGATCGTCCCGGCCGTAGTTGCGGAGTGCCGTGATGACCGCCTCGCCAGCGGCGAACACCTCCTGGCTCAGTTCACGGCACCGCACCGACAGGGCTTCGGCCTCTGCGTTGGCTTCGTCGCGGGCGTCCAGTAGGCGGTTCAGGTTTGCGCTGGCGGCAGCCGACTGGCGCCACAGCCGCTCCGTGTACCGGTCCAGCAGGCCGCGATGAGTGTCAGCTTCGCCCTGGGTCATCGCGAACACGTCTGCTGACGCCAAGTAGGCGTCCCACTCTTCTGGGGTGCACAGGTCCGGGTCAGGTGCGGCCATGACTGGAACGGTACGACATGTCCCGAGGTTCAGGCGACGGCAAGCTGAGCAGCTGCGACGTGGTAACAACGCCGGCCATGCTCTCCGGCCTTGCAGGTGCACGACGCGTGAGCCGTGCTGACCTCGTAGCGGTGCACGCCGTCCGAAGCGACGACGGTGAAGGTGGTGCGGTCAACACGAGCGATGCCGCCGTCGGCGAGCAGCTGGCGGACCTTCTCGACCTGCACGGGCGAGTAGTTGGCCAGTATGAGCTTCACGGCTTCCTCCTGGCGCTTCTTGCGGGCGCACACGGGGCCGTAGCCGCGGGCGATGCTCTCAACGCCGGTGACCTACACGGCGTCTCGGGCGCGTCAATCAGCAGCGTCATTAGCGGCGCCTCGCCCCCTTAGACGGCGGCTCTCCCTGGATCCAGCGGGTCAGGTCATCGACGTGAACCCGGATCGTGGCGTGCGCACCAGACTGGAACGCCTTGAGGCCAGTCGTCTGGTCACGCTGGTAGGCACGCACGGCCTTGCGGATGGTCTGTTCGTGACACCGAGCGAACGAGGCGGACTCGGCGACCGTCATGTACGGCGACAACCGCGGAGTGTGCCCCGGCTCATCCCGTCTTCGTTGCTCCTCCGACCCATCTTCCATGAGTCGATCTAGGTCTGTGCCCAAAGCCAGCGCTAGGCAGGTCACTCCACGGGAGAGTGAATGATGGATGCAGAGCTGGGTGGATTCCCTGCATGAAAGAACCCCCATGCGACTCCCGCACGGGGGTTCTGTGCCATTCCACGGATCAGGCGGTCTAGGCGTCGCCAGCTTACACGCTTATCGGACTTTACGTTGATGCAATAGGAGAACCCCCCGAAGCGTGCAGTTCTTCGAGGGGTTCTGACAGTTATGCGACCCGCACACCTGTGCGACCGATTATATCACTCTTGCTGGTATAATCGCAGGTAGGACACTTGTCAGGAGCGTCGAGAAAGGGGAATACCGCCGCAGCGACGGGCTGAATGCGGCCAGTGATGAGAAGCGAGACAGACCCGCTCTCACCCCTGGAACGCGCATGCACGAAACACAAGCTGTGGGATCACGGATCCCCACCCCGGCAGAGCTGGCAGCACAGCTGAAGCTCGCCTTCATTCGCCGGCAGTTGCACTACGCGCCGCGCAATTGGACGCCTGGAACTCGTCTTTGCTGGACGAGCGAAAGCGACAGCTACGGCGGTGAGCGCCGTGCCTGAGGGCTTCCGCATCGCCAGCGCCTACGTCACAGTGAACCTCGAGGACAACACCGAGGCTGACGAACGACGCATCCGCCAGCGTCTTGAACGCGGCAACGGCATCCACATCAAGACCATCCTCGACGACCCGGACGGGCTCGAGAAGGTCAAGGAACGAGTACGGAAGTCCTCGCCGGCGAAGCTCCCGCTAACCGCGGACAACCCCATTGACGACGCTTGGCGCGCAAAAGTCGAGTCGTCCCTAAAGGCGACTGCCAAGCAGGCGCTCAAAATCCCCGCCACGCCGGACGGCGAGAAGTTCCGCCGCGACCTGGCCGCGGTCATCGGCGAAGTCGAGAAGGGGCTCCAAGCGGAGATCCCCGCTGACCTGGCGGACGCCGCCAAGTTCCGCAGCGAGGTCGAGACGCTAGCGAAGGTCGCCAGCGAAGAGACCCGAGTTCGGATCAAGGCAGAGATCGACCAAGGCACGATCGAGTCCGAGTCCGAGAAGGCCGCGGCTCGGGTCAACGCGAAGTTCAGGGCGCTCACCTTCGCGGCCCTGAGCGCCGGCCTGCCGGCCGCTGCCGCAATCGGCACCGCTGGCGCTGTCGCAGCCCTATCGGCGATCCCCGCTGTCTTCGCGGGCATCGGCGCAGCGGCCATGAAGGGCAACGTCCAGGTGGCAGACTCGTTCGCCGGCCTGAAGTCCTCTGTGGTCTCCGACACACAAGCCATGGCACAGGTCCTCAGCGGCCCGCTGTCCGGATCGGCTGAGGACCTGAGGGCAGCGTTTGTACGGCTCCGCCCGGCAATCCAGACTGCCTTCGCCGAGTCCGGCCCGGTGGTCGACGAACTCACCGGCTCCGTGACGGACTTCGCTGAGAACGCGATGCCGGGCATGGTCACTGCGATTGAGACCAGCGAAGGCGCGCTCCAGGGTTTCCGCAGCCTCACTGGGCAGACTGGCGCTGGACTCTCAGACTTCCTCCGCAACCTCTCCCAAGGCAGTGACGCCGCGGGACAGTCGATGACCGTCTTCGGCGGCACAGTCCGCTCTGTTGAGGCCGCGGTGGGCATGGTCCTGGCGAACCTCGCTTCCGGTGCAGCTGGTCCGCTGCGGTCGTTTGACGCGATGGTGAACCAGGTAGCCGCCGGTCTGGGGTCGCTCACGGGGCAGGGTTCAGGCGCGCTGGGTTTCCTCCAAGGCTTTACCAACGCCGGTACGGGGGCGTTGACCGTCGTTCGTGGTCTGGCTGCTGCTGTTTCGGCTCTGCCGCCTGGCGTGACGCAGATGGCTGGTTCCATCGCCGCGGCAAACATGATCACCAGCAAGTTTGGGTTGGACGCCGGCAAGGCATTCGAGGGCTTGGGCACACGAGTTCGGGACGCCGGCAAGGATCTCGATGGTGCGGCGAAGTGGGGCACCAAGTTCGGCACAGCGCTGGGTGGTCTCGCGGGTGGCGCGCTGAACCCTGCCACGATCGCGGTGGCGCTCCTCGGCACGGGGCTGGACATCCTGGGACAAAAGCAGGCAAAGGCCGCTCAGGCTGCCGCTGAGCACCGAGAAAACGTCCGCCTGCTCACCGACGCCATCCGCGCCGACAACGGCGCCATCGACGAACAGACCGCCAAGGCGAACGTCGCTGCACTCAACAGCAAGAACGCCGCGGCGAACGTGTCCATCTTCGGAGCGAACCTCGCTACCGCAACCGCCGCTGCCAATGGGCACGGTGAAGCGCTCGACACCATACGCACCAAGTCGGACGCGTGGATTCAGTCGCTGCTTCACCAAGGCGTCGAGTCCCAACGCGACATCGACGGGCTAAAAAACCTTAACCACCAGGTACTCGAGAACGGCGGCTCTTACGACAGTGTCGCCGGCGACGTTGCGCACTTCAACGAAAGCTTGGCGGCCACCCACCCTCAGCTTCAGAAGCAGCTTCAGGCGCTGTACAACGGCACCGGGGCTGTCGGTGAGCAGGCACGGGCGACCCGGGATGCGTACGCGGCGTACCTGCTCGAGGAGCAGGGTCTCTACAACGTCAGCGAAGCGCAGATCAAGGCCCGTGACTCGACGACGCAGCACACGGCCGCGATCCACGAGCAGCAGAACGCCAGCCTTGGCTATCGCGGCGCTGTGCTGAACACCAAGGCCGCTCTTGAGCAGTACAACGAGAGCCAGAAGAACGGCAAGGCCAGCGCCGACGACAAGGCACGGGCTGAGTTGGCTTTGGAGCAGGCGATGGCTCAGCAGGAGCAGGCCGCCTACAACGCTGCGTACGCTACGTCCACCGCGGCTTCAGCGGACGGCAAGAAGGCCGAGGCGTCACGTGCGTTGAATGCGGAGACCATCAATCTGGCTAACAGCTTCTCGGGCCCCCTGCCAGCCTCGTTGCAGACGACCATCGGGCACATGTCCGCGACCGAAGCTCGGGCTGCCGGATTGAAGCTCGGAGTCAACAATCTTGGCCAGGCTGTCTACACGCTGCCGAATGGTCACCAGATCTTGATCACGTCGAACGCGGACCAGCAGGCGGCGAAGATGGAGAGCCTGCGGGACAAGGTCAACAGCTTGCCGACTTATCACTACACCGTGATCGACATCGTGACGCGATACAAGCAGGTCGGCACGGCCCCCGTCCGAACGGGTATCAACGCGCCGGACTTCTTCGCGTACGGTCCGCACAGCGCCGAAGGTGGCCTGCCCAGTCAGGGGAAGATGAAGCGCTTCGCCAAGGGCGGCCCGACCATCGTGGACGCCAGCGCCGGCGGACTGCTCCAGGGCCCCGGCACGGGCACATCGGACGACATCCTGACGCTGTTCAGCAACGGAATGCTGGGCAAGACTTCCGACGAAGAGTTCGTGGTCAATGCCGAACAGACACGCAAGTGGTACCCGTTGCTGATGGCGATCAACGCGGGCCTGAAGGGGTTCGCTAATGGTGGCCTGGTGCAGGCTGAGGACCACACGTGGGTTGACCCGTCGTTCTACAGTCCGGCGCCGAAGGGCCCGCACGCGATCTACACGGCCAGCGGGTTCGCGAAGCTGAAGGCCAGCGCCGCAGCGTACGGGTTCAGTTCGCTCTCGGCGGTGGACCAGGACCAGCTGCGAACCTATGGCGGCTACGCGGTGACGGCTCCGCGGGGTGTTGTGAACCCAACCGCTCCGGCTGCCCTTCAGGTGTTTGCCCACCGCTATGCGGGTGCGACCAGTAGCCAGCCCGCTGGCGGAACTGGGACGGCGCCTGTGTCGATCGCGGACACTCGTGGAAGCGATGGAAAAGTGATCAACATCTACCAGACGATCAACACACTAGATCCGTCAGAGGCGGCGCGGCAGGCTGCGGCTGAACTGAGCTGGACTCTCCGCAACCGGTGAGGATCACCTGACAGAGGAGTGATCCAGCAGGTTTCAGCTGGCGAGACACGCTAGGGGATGATTCATGGATGATCATGAGCCAACCCGTACCCCCTGGTTGACCCCCAACGAAGCGGCCACCTACGCCCGTGAACACAAGGACACGATCTTGCGGGCGTGCCGCGAGTACGACGAATCCGGCGGCAAGCGGGGACTGCGGAGCACTCAGCGTGTACGGAACGGCCGCCGGAAGATCAACATCGACGACTTGCGGAGCTACATGATGGGTAAGACGCCAGCGCGTGACCATTCATGACTACGACGCAACGAAACTGCTAGGGGCTCCACGTCATCAGGACGTGGAGCCCCTGCCCTTCGGTTCTTGTCGCCGAAGGAACACCACCAGGCCACGAGCCCCGGGGTAGGACATGTTGTCGTGGCCGCGGTGGAGCTGGAACCCGGCCAGTGCGCCCGCCCGCGAAGAGGGAGGATGGAGCAGACGCACCGGCCGGGAGTCATCTGGACATGTCGCCTCCACGGGGCCGGAACGTGATGCCGGCCTTCCGAAGGCCGCGGTAGACGGTGCCGTAGGACAAGCCCTCAGCTTCAGCGAGGGCGCGGACGCTGTCGCCGCTGTCGTACGCGTCGCACAAGGCAGGCCAGTCGATTCCGCGGCGCTTGACACCTTTGCCGTGCTCGGGCACCGCCGCGCCGTTGGAACGCAAGATGAAGCCCGTCCAGCTCAGCGAGAGCCCGAACTTCTTTGCGATCACGGTGTAGGTGGCGCCGTTCTTGCTCAGCTGCACCATCCGTGCGTTGCGCGCAGCGATCGTGTCGCCCGCGCAGGGAGTGAGCTGTTCGGCGCTCATGACGCTTCCGGCTGCGGATCGGCCATCAGCTCGACAGGATCGAGCACGCGGCCGTCGAGTTCCCCGGCGCGTGCAGCCAGCTGAGCACCGATACGCACCAGGTCCCGGCCAAGCGTGCGCAGTCCGGCCGCGTAGTTCGCGTCATCGGGCTGCAAGGTCAGCAACTGCAATGTCACGGTGCCGATCTCGCTGTTGACCTTGGCGAGCCCTGCGAGCATCTGGCGGTCATGTGCGTCCAACGCGGGTCACCACCTCGACGAGATCGCCCGAGAAACGGCCATCGAGATCAGTGCCGGTCCTCGGGTGCGGGATCTGGGCGAGACGGTGTGCTGCGCACGCGGGGCACACGCCGGAGTGCACGTGATGGGGAACTGGCAGGGGCGCGGGGTCGATGCTCTGCCGGTCGTGCTCGAGGGGGTAGGGCGCGCGGAGCAGGCACCACGGTAGAAGCAGCTCCACCCGGGTGTCGGTCAGTTCGGCGACCGAGTAGAGGTGCTCCCAGCCGTCGGCGTTGAATTCGTGCCACTCCCACCGGGTAGTCGCCAGGGGCCGGGACGGCGGCTGCGGCCGATCGTCAAGCGCAGTCACCACGTCGCTCCCGCAGCTACCGACCGCGGGACCAGTCGAGCGCGGTGGATGGCGCACACCCACACGTTGCCGTCTTGGATCGCACGGGCGAACACCTCGCCGTCGTTCCGGGGTGGCGTCGGGTCGGCGACGGCGAGCCGGTCCTGAAGAGGAACCCGGCCGCTCTCGTCGCCCCCGTTCACGGAGGTCATCTCACCTACACGCGCCGTCACACGAGAGACGCTAAGGACGATCAACCGCAGCTTGTGCACTAGAAGTGCACAAGCTGTCCGGTTCACCCGGTCGGGGCAAGCCCCATCCGCCATGCCAGGTAGCGCACGTCACGTGCCATACCGTCATCACCACGCGAGTGACGGAGCTGGTTAGCGATCGCTTCTCGAGCGAAGTGGTTGTTACGCAGCTGCTGGGGCGCCAGCGCGTCGGCGCGCTTGAAGGCGTCGAGTCCGGCTTGGCGTGTCCGGCGCCCTTCGAGCAGCCCACGGCCCATCTCAGTCCAGAACGCAACCTGTCGCGAGACGCTGATAGGCGACACGTCGAAGCCGCGGGCTGTCTCGGCTACCCGGGGCCCGTCGCCCAACTCGACACCGATGGAAACCTTCCAAATGCCGACGTTCGTCCGACCGAAGACCATCATCGACAACGGCCACGGGGACACATCGGGTTCGATCAGCTCCGCGATCTGTGCCGCTTCGTCGAGATGCATCCGCGCCGTGTCAGCCTGCCCCTGCGCGGCCGAAGCAATGGAGGCCGTGAGGTGTGCCATCCCGAACACCTCGGGCCGTTCACGGGGCGCTGAGTCGGCGACGTGAACTGCTAGTTCGTACTGCCTCGCCCTGTCGGTGCCGGACAGAGTCTGCGCCCGTACCCAGTCGACGGCGGAACACCACTGTGGGTCGCCCAGCTCGGCCGCTGCTGCATGCATGCGTTCGATCGCCAGCGGCGGCGATCCGACGTAGCCCAGGCGCCCAGTTAGCGACGCCACCACGTCATAGACCTGGATCAGATGGGTTAGAGCTTCAGCGTGGTGTGGACCGCCTGTGGAGTAGAGCAGCAGTTCCTTGATCAGGCGCGGGAGGATCTCCAGCTCAGTGGCGTACGCGCAAGCGGGACGGTGCACTAGGTGTAGCTCGAGGGACTCAGCTACCACCTGATCCCAGGGGCGTGGCTGAATGTCGGGGCGCTCGCCCACGCGGTACCCGGACAGCACGTCGATCAACTCGACCATCCGCGACTGAGCGCCCCGTGTCTCCGGGTCAGTGGGCAAGTGCGGCTTGCGCGTCAGCTCGAACGGAGCCACGCGCATCGCTGTCGCGATCGCTTCGAGTACCTGCCGGTTGTTCACGGCCTTCTCGCCGCGCTCGATGTAACCCCAGTAGGCGTGGGAAATGCCAGCAAGGTCGGCGGCCGTGCGCATGTTCAGCCCGCGCCAAGCCCTCAGCTCACGCAGCCGATCACCGAACTCGTTCAGGTCGTCGGTCACGAAGACCACCTTCATTCGCGGAGTCGACCTCTCCGCGTGCCCCCGGGAGCTACCCGGGGGCGTTCCTCCGCGAAGAGGTACCGCGCCAGCCTACCTGTGTTGCGAGGCGGGCCACATGGCGATCAGTCGGGATGAGGGCCGATGGCTACGACGCTGATCTGATCTTCATCAGGGCCGTAGATCCACCAAATCCGCCAGGCACTCGGAGTTCTGTTCTCGACGTACGACTGGTACAGCGTCTTCCCGTTCGGCCCAGGTATCGACTCCATGGGATGGGTCTGGAGTCCTGGGTATGACGGTCCGTACGTCTTCAAGAAGGCGAGAGCCTTCCTGACCTTTTTCAGCTTCCGCGCATACTGAGCCTTAGCTCGCAGATCTTCGAGGACAGACGCGGCTTGCGGGCTGTAGATCAGGCGGAAGGGTGGTGCACTCACTCGTCGTCGTCGTCCTCGGTTAGGTCAACGTCGCTGGTCACCCAGTCCAAGGCGCGAGCCTTGCCCTCGGCGACTTCGGCGAGGCCGCGGAACAGGCTTGCGCGGAGTTCATCATTCTCCCACACCAGCAGCTCCCGGCGGGGAATGGAAGCTAGCGGCGTGAGCAGGATGGCGCCTTCGCTGTTCCTCGATACGGCGTAGCGGTCGTCCGAGTTTGCCCCGGCCTTGCCGAGCGCTACGCGTCCGCGGTTGTCAGCTGCGACTTCGTTGACGGGCTGGAATCCTTCGATGGTCGTCATGGTGCCCTCCAGTGCGGGCAAGTTGCTATCTCTCAGGCGCACTACGATACACCCATTGTGGGCATGTGGGTATTACCCACATCACTCCTGCGCTGCTCAACTGCCCACGCTGCCATCGCCGCGACCTCGCTACTGCTGGTTCGCCCCCCAGTCGTAGCCACGCTCGTTGGCCCGGGGAGCGTTCTCGATGCGCTCCCAGTCGGCTGCGTTCCGCCGGCGCTGCTCCATCTGCACAAGCTCCGCCTCGTTCGCCGCCTGCCGGATCTGCGTCGCCAGCGTCGTCAGCGATACGTGAAGAGCGTGCTCAGCGGGCATGCCCTCTTCAAGGACCCGTCCAAGGGTCGTCATGCCGCCCTCGACGACCCTCAGGGAAGCGGCAAGGTCCACGAGAACAGCGTCCATGCCGCGGAGGATCGTGGTGTCTGCGGCGGGACGTGAGAGGGCTGCCGAGTACTGCTCCGCAGCCTGCGTGAGGGAGCCGCTGCGGAAGCGGCCAGATCCGCCGGCGCTCACACTTGGGGCAGTGACGCGACGACGGGTGTTGCTGGCACTCATGGTTACTCCTAGTGTTCGGTTTGGGCGGCTTGGACATGATGTCCAGAGTTGACCGCTGGGAACGGTTGTGCCCGCGTTGTTGCTGGTCGCAGAGGTGTCGAGCGGTCTCCGCTGCCGTGGCCAGTCATCATGTCCAAGCCGCCTTCCTGGCACTGTTTCGCCAGCTCAGGGCGTACGGTCATGATGACTGGCCATCATGACCGGATCCTGTCCGCCCGGACATCATGTCCAAGATCAGCCGGACATCATGTCCAGTCACTTAGAGCTACCTTTTGCCAGTAGTGCGAACCCTGACACGACCATGAGTCCGTCGATCACCAGCGGGCCGACGCCGGCACCGAGTCCGCTGTAACCCCAGGTCGTCAGCACGTCCCGGATGTGGCCGTAGGAGATGACCGCTGAGCCCGCTGCCACGAGCCCGACACCGCCGAACCTGGCGAACCGCCAGAGTCCACCAGCAGGCCACTGCACCCGCGAAAGCACCTCGACCGCGATGAGCAACGCGACCGGCCAGACTGCCGCTCCGAGCTGAGCCACCAGACTTGGTGACCAGTTGGCGCCAGCGTCGCCAGGCGGGATCCGGGCGGCCAAGACGTTGGCTGCGATGGACACGACGGAGCCGAACACGAACCCTGCCCAAGCCACGAACATGCCGCCCGCTGGCGGTGCGCTGGTGGGGCTCTGACCTGCGCTGGTGTCCTCTTCTGGCGGCGCTGGCGGTGCGCTGGTGGGGCTCTGACCTGCGCTGGTGTCCTCTTCTGGCGGCGCTGGCGGTTCGCTGGCGGTGACTGCCGCCAGCTCCTCCTCCAACGCCGCCAGGGCCTTCCTGATCTGGTGGTCGGTGGCCCCGGTGAGGGTGGCCAGCGTCGGCCGGCCTGGGGGCTTCTCGCCCCGTTCCTCAGCCTCCCGGTAGTGCTGGCGGATCGCTGTCACCAGGTCTTCACCAGCTGGCGCTAGTGTCTGCGTCACGGTCGGACTCCATCTCCGATCGAGGTCCCCGACGGTGGTTGCACACCGGTCGGGGACCGCCTTACTTCTGGTCCGGGTTGTAGATGGCGAGAGGTTCGCCGAAGTCGCCATAGGTGGCGGCAAACAGCTCATGAAGAGCTTGGGCATAGGCCGCCGCGTAGGCCCGGTCAGCTTCCCTGCCGGTCGTCTCATAGAGAGCCTGGTGACCGTCGCGGTCGCGCTTCAGCTTCTCCGCGAATCCCTCAAGGTCGTAGTCGTCAGCGACCGGGCCGTCGTCAGTTGGCGACATACGTGCACTGATCCTTTCCTCGGATGTAGACCACCTGGTCTGTCGCGTCGGTGATCGTGCACTCGGTCACCGGCCGGTCGGCAAACCCGGAGAGGGTGACGGACACAGTGCTGCCCTTGTCAACGGTGATCTTGTGGGAGACCGGGGTGGAGAGACCGGGGATCTGCTCGGTGCGAACCCCACCGGATGCGGTCGGGTCGGTGTACGCGATCTGGTCTGCTCCGAGACCTCCCACCGTGAGAGTGACCTTCTCTGCGACTGGCTCGCTCCCCGTCGGCGAAGCGGGGATGTCGGTGGACGTGGAGGAACAAGCCGCAAGTGTGAGAGCGGCTGCGGCGATGATGATGGTCAGTTTCATGACCGGCGGTCGCAGTTGATCAGTTCCCTGTTACGAGGGATCTTGTTCCGTCCAGGTTCCGTGGCGCAGCCGTCAACAGCAATCAATTGCAGGTGACTGCCAGCGGTCCCACCAGGGTCAAAGGAGCCTGTGCTCTGCGGACTCGAAGGTCGGTGTTCCGTGCAGGAAGAAGACGTCGATCTTCCGTTCCCGCAGCGGCAGGTTCATGCCGCCGATCTTAAGTCCTATTGTGAGGGGATGGACGCGTTGCGGGTCTGCCTCTACGTCTTCGCCGGGGTGACGCTCGGCACCTGGCTGGCTTCCGTGCTGACCAGGGAGTACTCCTGGGTGGACCGGATCTGGTCGATCGTCCCGGTCGCGTACCTGGCGATCTTCGCGGCCGACGCCGGGTTCGCCGACACCCGGCTGAACGTGATGTTCGCGCTGGTCACCCTGTGGGGGATCCGGCTGACGTTCAACTTCGCCCGGAAGGGTGGTTACGCCCCCGGCGGCGAGGACTACCGGTGGGCGGTGCTGCGCGAACGGATGGCGCCGTGGCAGTTCCAGGTGTTCAACTTCTTCTTCATCTCGCTGTACCAGAACGCGATCCTGCTGCTGATCACGCTGCCCGCGTTGACCGCTTCGGAGCACCAGGGCTCGTTCGGGGTGGCGGACGTCGTCGTCGCGGTGGTCTTCCTGGCGTTCCTGGCCGGCGAGACGGTCGCGGACCAGCAGCAGTGGGTGTTCCACCGCGAGAAGCACGCGGGCCGCGCGCCGACGCGGTTCCTGCAGAGCGGGCTGTTCCGCTTTTCGCGGCACCCGAACTTCTTCTTCGAGCAGGCGCAGTGGTGGGTGATCGCGGTGTTCGGGATCGTCGCCGGCGGTCTGCAGTGGACGGTCGCCGGCGCGGTGCTGCTCACGCTGCTGTTCGTCGGATCGACGAAGTTCACCGAGAGCATCACGAAGTCGCGCTACCCGGAGTACGCGGACTACCAGCGGCGGACGTCCGCCGTCGTTCCGTGGCCGGCCCGCGGATGACGGTCGTCGGCGCGCTGCAGCTCGGCACGGGTGTCGACGTCGGGCGGATCCTGGCGTTCGAGGACGAGATCCGCGGCGCCGACCTGGTGGTCCTGCCGGAGGCCGTGCTCGGCGGGTACCCGGGCCGGGTGCCGTTCGTGGCGTACTTCGCCGCGTCGGTACTGGTTCCGGGGCCGGAAGTTTCGGCGCTGGCCGGGCTCGCGGCCCGCACGGGAACGACCCTGGTGGCCGGCGTCATCGAGCGCGACGGCTCGACGCTCTACAGCACGGCGGTGTTCCTCGACCCGCACCTCGGGCTGGTCGCCAAGCACCGCAAGCTGGTCCCGACCGCCCGCGAGCGCCTCGCCTGGGGCCGCGGCGACGGCTCGACCCTCCCGGCGGTCCCGACGGCGGCGGGCCTGGCGGGCGCGGCGATCTGCTGGGAGAACCACATGCCGCTGTTCAGGGCGGCGATGTACGCGAAGGGCGTCGAAATCTGGTGCGCCCCGACGGCGGACGACCGCGACGTCTGGCAGGCGTCGATGCGCCACATCGCCGACGAGGGCCGGTGTTTCGTGATTTCGGCGTGCCCGTACGAGACCGGCGGCGACGACCCGTTCCGCGGCGGCAGCGTGATCGTGGGTCCGCTGGGCGACGTGCTGGCCGGGCCGCTGCGGGACGCGGAAGGCCTGATCACGGCGGAGATCGACCGCGAGGAGATCGTGGCGGCACGGCACAGTCTTGATGTGTCGGGCCACTACGCGCGGCCGGACGTCTTCTCGCTGACGGTCGACGAGCGCCCGCGGGACGGCGTCACCTTCCTGCGGTGACGCCGTCCCGGCCGGGCTCACACCGCCAGCCGGCCGCCGTCCACCGGGAGGATCGCGCCCTGGACGAAGCTTGCGTCGTCCGCCACCAGGAACGCGATCGCCGCCGCGATCTCGGCCGGGGATGCCACGCGGCCCGCCGGGCCCGCCGAGGCCAGCTCGTCCAGGCCGTCGCCGAAGACCGCCGTGCCCTCGGTGCGGGTCGGGCCGGGGCTGACCGCGTTGACGCGGACGCCGGACGGGCCGAACTCCGCCGCCCACGCCTTCGTCAGCAGCTCCACCGCCGCCTTCGCCGAGCCGTACAGGGCCATGCCCGTCATACCCCTCGCCGCGACCATCGTGGACACGTTGACGATCGCGCCGCGCCCGCGCTCGGCCATCGCCGGGGCCAGCTCGGCGACGAGGAAGTACGGCACCTTCACGTTGATCGCGTACACGCGGTCGAAGTCCGGCTCCGTCGTCGAGGCGGTGGGGCCGGTCGGGAAGATCCCCGCGTTGTTCACCAGCACGTCGACGGGGCCGCCCACTTCCCGCGCCCGTTCGGCGAGGGCGCGCGCCGACGCGGCGTCGGTCAGGTCGGCCGCCACGAAGTCGGCCTTGCCGCCCGCCTCGCGGATGGCCGAGACGACCTCGGCGCCGCGCGCCGCGTCCCGGCCGGACAGCACCACGTGGGCGCCGAGCCCGGCCAGTGCGACCGCCGTCGCGCGGCCGATGCCGCTCGTCCCGCCGGTCACCAGCGCCGTCGACCCGGACAGATCTGCACTCATCGTTCAACTCCTCCGCGACCCGGGTGTCTCCCCGGTCGAAGGGTTCAAACGCGAGCGCCGGAAAGGACTTCCGGAACGGCGTTCGGCGCTGCTTATGGCCGCGATCAGTCCGGTCGATGGTCCTCCAGCGCGGCGACGAACTCCGCGAGGTCACGCCGGTGCGCCGCCGCCGGCCACACCGCCCACGTCCGCCGGACGATCGGGTTGCCCGCGAGCGGCACCCACCGCACGGTGTCCGGCAGCGGGTACGGCCACTGCGGCGGGGCGAACGCGTACGCCCCGCCCGCGTTGACCGCCGGGATCTTCAGCTCGACGATCAGCCGTTGCTCCTCCGGGACCTCCGGGCCGACGTCGAGGCCGTGGCTGCGCAGGATCGCCGCCAGCTCGTCGTACCAGGCCGGGCTGCCCGCGCGGGCGAACGCGAACCACTCCAGCCCGGCCAGGTCCTCCAGCCGGACCGGCGAACCCAGCTTCTCCGCCAGGTCCGCGGCCAGCAGGACGCCGACGTCTTCCGCCACGACGAGCACCGCGTCCAGGTCGGGCCCCGGCGGGCGCTCGCGCACCAGCCCGACGTCCAGCTCGCCCGCCCGCAGCGCCGCCACCTGCGCCACCGACGACAGGTGCCGGGCCTGCACCCGCGTGTCCGGGTACGCCGCCGCCAGCCGCGCGAGCGCCGAGGGCAGCAGCTCGGGCGGCAGCTCCAGGGGGATGCCGACGCGTAGCACCCCCGTCGTGGTGTGCCGGGCCAGCGCGGCGAGGGCCTGCTCGTGCCGCGCCAGCACCGCCCGTGCCTCGCCCAGCAGCGTCGTCCCCGCGTCGGTGGTCTGCACGCCGGTGCTCGTGCGCACCAGCAGCTGCAGGCCGAGCCGCCGTTCCAGCGCGGTGATCGTCTGGGACAACGCCGGCTGGCTGATGTGCAGCTGCCGGGCCGCCTTCGACATCGTCCCGGCTTCGACGACCGCGACGAACGCCCGCATCTCGCGGATCTCCATCAGCGCCCCCACCGGATCGGCAGCGACTTGAGGCCGTTCTGGAAGTTCGACCGCAGCCGGACCGGCTCCCCCGCGAGCTCGACGGGGCCGAGCAGGTCGAGGACCGCCTCGAACATCGCCCGCAGCTGCACCCGCGCCAGGTGCGCGCCCAGGCAGAAGTGCGGGCCGTGGCCGAAGGTGAGGTGGTCGTTCGGCGTCCGCCCGATGTCGAACGTGTCCGGGGAAGCGAACACGGCCGGATCCCGGTTGGCCGCCGAAAACCACACCACCACCTTGTCCCCGGCCGCGATGTCCACATCGGACAGCCGGACGTCGGAAACGGCCGTGCGCCGGAAGTGCATCACCGGTGTCCACCACCGGAGCATCTCCTCGACCGCCGACGGCAGCAGCGACCGGTCGGCCAGCAGCCGCCGGTGTTCCGCCGGGTGCGAGAGCAGCGCGAGCATCCCGCCGGGCAGGCCGTTGCGCAGGGTTTCGTTGCCCGCCACGGAAAACAGCCAGAACAGGTTCTCGAACTCGGCGAGCGAGACGCGCCCGCCGTCGTCGCCGACGTGCCGCATCAGGGTGCTCATCACGTCGTCACCCGGGTGCGAGCGCTTGTGCTCGCCGAGCGCGTTCGCGTACGCGTAGAGGTCCGGCATGCCCGCGCGCGTCCGCGGATCCGGCATCGACCCGTCCGGCCCCGGCGACGGGCGGACGGCGAGCGCGGCCCGCGCCAGCTCGCTCACCTCGGCGACGGAAACCGTCGAGCTGACCGCGTATTCGGCGTCCTGGTAGCCGATCACGCGGTTGCTCCAGTCGTACATCAGCCGCCGATCCCGCTCCGGCACGCCGAACACCCCGGCCAGGGTGATCAGCGGCAGATCGGCGGCCACCGCGGCGAAGTCGCACTCACCCCGGACCACGACCGATGCGACGAGATCCCGCGCCCACGTCTCGATCTGCGAAGTCAGCTTCGCGATCGCCCTCGGCGTGAACGCCTTCGTCAGCAACCCCCGCAGCCTGCCGTGCTCCGGCGGGTCCATGTTCAGCATCATCCGGCGCACGTAGGCGAGGTCGGCCGCGTCGCGGATCTGGGTCCCGCCGAGCTGCGAGGAAAACGCGGCGGGATCGCGCAGCACCCGCCGCACCTCGGCGTGCCCGAGCACGGCCCAGAAGTCGTCGACGCGCACCACCGGGCCGGCGCGCCGCAGCCGCGCCAGCTCGTCGTACGGGACACCTCGCACGTAGGTGTCCGGATCGGTGATCGCCACGCCGCCGACCCTAGCCGCGCCCACCGACAATTTGGGAAGCTGCGCGGATGGACACCCTGAACATGCGCACCGGCGGCGAGGGCGAACCGGCCGTCGTCCTCCTGCACGGCCTCGGCGCGACCGGTGCGGTCTGGGCCCACTTCACCCCGCCGCTCGCCCGCCGCGTCCTGGTGCCCGACCTGCCCGGCCACGGCCCGTCCTCGCCGCTGCCGCACTACAGCTTCGGGACGCTCACCGCCGCCGTCGCCCGCGCGCTGCCGGAGCACGGCCCGTACGTCGTCGCCGGTCATTCGCTCGGCGGGGTGCTGGCGCTGGAACTGGCGTCCGGGAAGTACGACGTCGAGGTCGCCGGCGTGCTCGCGCTCGGGGTGAAGGTCGAGTGGAGCCAGGATGACCTCGGGCGCGCGGCGAGCTTCGCGGCCAAGCCGCCGCGGGTGTTCGAGACGCGGGTGGACGCCGAGCAGGCGTACCTGAAGGTGTCCGGGCTGCTCGGGATCGCGCCCGCGGACCCGGCCGGGCTTCGCGAGACCGAGGGAGGTTGGCGCCTCGCGATGGACCCGGCCGCGTTCGGCGTCGGCGCACCGGACATGCCGGCGCTGCTCGCCGCGGCGCGGTGCCCGGTCGTGCTGGCGGCGGGCGAGCACGACCCCATGTGCTGTCCCGGCCAGTTGCGTGCGCTGGACCCGGACGCGGTCACCCTCGCCGGCCTCGGGCACAACGCCCACGTCGAGGACCCAGCCGCCGTACGCGCCCTGCTGGAGCGCTTCGGCGTCTGAAAGCCCGGGGTGCAGCCGTCGTACCCCACGCGACGGCTGCTCCGCGAACCCCTCGTCACCACCGGACGGGAGAAAGCTTAGGAACTCGTGGTGGACGAGCGTCTGTACTGCCGAGTCACGCCGCGGTCACGGTCGGTACCTGCGGAAACGGTTATCTTCGCCGTTCGGTGGTACAGGTGGGGAGGCACGATCGTGATGCTTGAGGGGTACGTTCCGCTCGGGTACGCGGGAGAGGACGCCTGTGGACGAAGGCCGGTCGTTCGCCGGGTGGCTCCGTGCGCGCCGCGTGCTCGCCGGGCTCACTCAGGCGCAGCTCGCCGAGCGCGCCGGGCTGAGCCTCCGCGCGGTGCGCAACGCCGAGCTCGGCAACGTCCGGCGGCCGCGCCCGGAGACCGAACGGCGGCTGCGGGAAGTGCTCGCCGAAGCCCCGCCCGAGCCGGTGCGGATCGGCGTGCTGGGCCCGCTGACGGTGTCGCGGGGTGACGAGCCGGTCGAGATCGGCGCGGAGAAGCAGCGGCTGATCCTCGCGCTGCTCGCCCTGCAGCCGAACCGGACCGTCCGGCGCGAGGACCTCGTCGACGTCGTCTGGGACGAGCCGCCGCCGTCGTGCCTGGACCTGCTCCACACCTACGTCGCCCGGCTGCGGCGGGCGCTGCGGCCCGCCGACCTCATCGCCACCGACAAGGGCGGCTACCGGCTCTCCGCCGGCGAAAGCGAGCTCGACCTGCTGGAGTTCGATGCCCTCCTGGCGCGCGACGCCCCCGGCGAGGCCCTCGAACTCTGGCGCGGGCCGGCCCTCGCCGACGTCGAGCGCCTGCGCCAGCACCCCGCCCGCCTCGCGCTCGCGATGCGGCGCGCCAAGGCCGTGATGGCCTACGCCGGGGTCGCGGCCCCCGAGGACGCGGCGGTGCAGCTGCGGGTGCTGACCGCGGAGGAGCCGCTCAACGAGTCCGCGCACGCCCGGCTGGTGCTGGTGCTCGCCGAGTCCGGGCGGCAGGCCGCCGCGCTGGACGTCTTCGAGGAGATACGCCGGCGGCTCGCCGAGGAGCTGGGCATCGAGCCCGGCCCGGAGCTGCGCGCCGTCCACCGCCAGGTCCTGCGGCAGGACTTCGCCGGCCCCGAGCCCCCGGCCCGCGTCCCGGCGCAGCTGCCCGCCGACGTCCCCGGCTTCCGCGGCCGCGTCACCCAGCTGGCCGAGCTGGACTCGCTGCTGCGCCGCGAAGACGGCGACACCGGCGCGCGCATCGCCGTCCTCTCCGGCACCGGCGGGGTGGGCAAGACCGCGCTCGCCGTGCACTGGGCGCAGCGCTCGCCCGGCGAGTTCCCCGACGGGCAGCTCTACCTCGACCTGCACGGCTACGGCACGGTCCGGCCGGTGGAGCCGGGCGACGCGCTGTCCGGCTTCCTGCGCGCGCTCGGCGTCCCCGGCACCGACATCCCGACCGAGCCGGACGAGCGCGCGGCGAAGTTCCGCACCGCGCTCGCCGGCCGCCGGATGCTGCTGGTGCTGGACAACGCGGGCTCGGTGGCGCAGGTCCGCCCGCTGCTGCCCGGCTCGCCGACGTGCCTGGTGCTGGTGACCAGCCGGGACGCGCTGCCCGGGCTGGTCGCCCGGCACGGCGCCCGCCGGGTGCTCGTCGACCTGCTCACCGACACCGAAGCCCGTGACCTCCTGCGGGCGCTGCTCGGCCCGCGCGTCGACGAAGAACCCGAGGCCACCGCGGCGCTGATCGGGTACTCGGCCCGGCTGCCGCTGGCCCTGCGGCTGGTCGCCGAGCTGGCCCTCGGCCGGGAAGGGGAGCGGCTCGCCGCGCTGGCGGCGGAGCTGGCCGACGAACGGCGGCGGCTCGACCTGCTCGACGGCGGCGGCGACCCGCTGACCGCCGTCCGCGCGGTGTTCTCGTGGTCCTACCGGCACCTGCCCTCCGACGCCGCGCGCGTCTTCCGGCTCTGCGGTCTGCACCCGGGCCGCGACCTGACGCCGGTCACCATCGCCGCGCTCGCCGACGTCCCGCTCCCCGAGGCCGAGCGGCTGACCGGCGTGCTGGTGCGCGCCCACCTCGTGCAGCACACCGGCGACGACCGCGTCCAGCTGCACGACCTGCTGCGCGTCTACGCCGCCGAGCTCGCGGCCGCCGAGCCGGACGAGAGCCACGCGGCCCAGGAGCGGCTGTTCGACTGCTACGTCCGTTCCGCCGCCCAGGCCATGGACGTCGTCCTGCCGCAGGAACGGCACCTGCGGCCGGTCGTGCCCGACCCCGACGTCAAGGTGATCGAGGCGCAAGCGTGGCTGGAAGCCGAGCGGCGCAACCTGCTCGCCGTCGCCGCGCACGCCACCCGGCACGGCTGGGCCGACCACCTGCGCCTGCTGTCCGGGATCCTCTGGCACCACCTCGACGTCGGCGGCTACCACGAAGAAGCGCTGGTGCTGCACACGCACGCGTCCGCGCTGGCGCACGACGCCGGCGACCGCGCCGCCGAAGCCGAACCGCTGACCCTGATCGCGCTCGGCCACTGGCGCGTCGGCCGGTCGCGGGAAGCGCGGCGGTACCTGGAAGAGGCGCTCGTCCTCGTCCGCGAAACCGGCGACCGGCGCACCGAAATCCACGTCCTCAACACGCTCGGCCTGGTCTGCCGCGCGCTCGGCCGGTTCGCCGAAGCGATCACCTACTCGACGGAAGCGCTGGCGGTGGCCAGGAAGACGGGCGACCGCACCAGCGAAGGCCTGGTCCTGATCGTGCTCGGCTGCTCGTGCCGCGGCATCGGCCGGTACGCGGAAGCGGCCGGGTACCACCGGGAAGCCCTGGCGCTCGCGCGCGAAACCGCCGACCGCACCAGCGAGGGCTACGCGCTGGTGAACCTCGGTGACGCGTTGTCGGCGCAAGGCGACCACGACGAAGCCGCGCGCTCGCTGGCGGAAGGGCTCGAGCACTTCCGGGCCATGGGCGTGCGGGTGAGCGAGGGGTACGCGCTCGGCATCCTCGGTGACATCGAGCACGCGCGCGGCCGGTACGACGAAGCCGCGCAGCACCTCGAGCGGGCGATGGAAATCGCGCGCGAGACGGGCAGCCCGACCAACCGCGGGGTCGCCCTGAAGCACCTCGGCGACGTCCGGCTGGCGCAGGGGCGGCCTGAGGAAGCGGCCCGGCACCTGGAAGAAGCGCTGGGCCTGGCCCGGGAATGCGGTGACCGGGGCGTCGAATCCCGCGTGCTCAACAGCCTGGGCGCGGTGGCGGCGGCGCGGGGAGCGGCGTCGGACGCCCTCGACCACCACCGCGCCGCGCTCGCCGCGGCCAAGAAGACCGGGTGCGGTCCCGAACAGGGCCGTGCCCACTGCGGTCTCGGTGAAGTCCACTGTGGACTCGGCGACGCGGTGGCCGCGCGCGAGCACTGGGAACGCGCGCTGGCCTGCTACGCGGGGGAGTGCGTGCCGGGCGCGATCCGCGTCCGCCACCACCTCGCCGCCTTGGACCGCACCGTCGGGTGACGGCGGTCGAGCGCGGCGAGGTCGTTTTCCAGCCGTTCGCGGTCGCGGTCGACGAAATTGGTGCTACCCGCGAGCCGGCGGGTGATCACGACGTCCTCGCGGTGGCCTTGAAGAACGTGTAGTGGAAGGTCCCGGTTTCGGTCCGCCGCAGGTCCGCGACCCCGCGAGCCCAGCTCTCGGTGGTCGCCAGACCCCGGGCGACGGCGGTTTCGCCGACGCCTTCGACCATCGCGGTGAACGTGTCGCGGGTGAACCCGGTGACCAGCCCGGGCCGGGACGCGTCGACGTAGACGGTCCGCGGCTCGACCACGACGTCGTCGAAGCCGGCGCCGGCGAGCAGCGGGTACAGCCGCCGCCCGATCAGCGCGTCACCGCCGGCGTCGGCCTGGAGGCGGACGAGGCAGTCGATCGCGGCCTGGGCGGGCTCGCTGCGCGGGTGGAAGAACGCCGAGCCGTGGTCGCCCTCGATCACGGTGAGCGTGCCGCCGGGCCGCAGCAGGGTCTTCAGGTGGGCGAGGGCCTTCTCCGGCTCCGGCAGGTGTTCCAGCACGAAGCAGACGAAGAGGTGGTCGTACTCGCCGTCGAGGGCGAACAGGTCGGCCTGGCGGAAGTCGACGCCGGGGACCCGGGCGGCGGCCTGCCGCAGCGACGCTGCGGAGACGTCGATCGCGGTCAGGTGCGCGTCCGGGCTGCGGGCCGCGAGGTGGACGGTCTGGGCGCCGACGCCGCAGCCGACCTCGAGCACGCGGCTGCCGGCGGGGAACGCCGTGCCGTCGTGCAGGAGGGCGGCGAGGGTGTCGGCCTGGTCGCCGAGGCGGCGGGCTTCGGGAGCGGCGTACCCGTGCACGTAAGTGGTGTCCATGAGCCCAGCGTGCTGCGACAATGGTCCGGTGGACAGAGCCAAAGCAGCTCCTTCGGAGGGGTCCATAGGATCGGATTTCCTCCAGCTCGACGTGCGCGAGGCCCCGCCGGGCGGCCTCGCGGACTGGCTGGCGGCCCGGCTGCGCGCCGCGATCGCCGACGGCAGGCTCCCGGTCGGCGGCCGGCTGCCCGCGTCCCGGGTGCTGGCGGCCGAGCTGCGGGTGTCGCGCGGCGTCGTCACCGAGGCCTACCAGCGGCTCATCGACGACGGGCACGCCGCCGGGCGCGGCCGTGCGGGCACGGTCGTGGTCGCCGCGCCGGTGCTGCCGCCGGACCCCGCGCCCGCCCGGGTGCCGTCGAAGGTGATCACGCCGCTGCCCGGCGTCGAGGTCTTCGACGCGATCCGCGCGATCCCGGCCCGGCTCGACCTGACGCCCGGCGTTCCGGACCTGACGGCGTTCCCGCGCGCGGCGTGGCTGCGTGCCGAGCGGGCGGTGCTGGACGAGCTGGAGCCGTCCCACTTCGGCTACGGCGACCCGCGCGGCGCGCCGTCGATGCGGCGGGCGGTGTCGCACTGGCTGGCGCGCAACCGGGGCATCCGCGTCGACCCGGGCGAAATCATCGTGGTGGCCGGGGTCGCGCAGGCGCTGACGCTGCTGGGGGAGGTGCTGCGGCAGCACGGGATCTCGGAGATCGCGGTCGAGGACCCGGGCTCGCTGGGCGCGCGCCAGCACCTGCACCACTGCGGCCTGGCGACCCCGCCGGTCCCGGTGGACGACGACGGCGTCCGCGTGGCCGATCTGCGCGCGCCGGCGGTGCTGCTGACGCCCGCCCACCAGTTCCCGATGGGCGTGGTGCTGGGCGGCGAGCGCCGCCGCGAGCTGATGCGCTGGGTGGCCGGCGGCGGGATCGTGGTGGAGGACGACTACGACGCCGAGCACCGTTACGACCGCGCGCCGGTGCCCGCGGTGCGGTCGATGCTGCCGGAGGTCTGCTACACGGGGAGCGTGTCGAAGCTGCTGGCGCCCGCGCTGCGGGTGGGCTGGCTGCTGGCGCCGCCCCGGTTCCGCGACGACCTGGTGGCGGCGAAGCGTTTCGCGGACCTGGGCAACGCGGTGCTGGCCCAGCTGGTGCTGGCCCGGCTGATGGAGACGGGCGAGCTGGAGCGGCAGCTGCGCGTGGTGCGGGCCCGCCACCGGCGTCGCCGGGACGCGATGATCCGGGCCTTGGCGACGTCGATGCCGGCCGCGCGGGTCCACGGCGCGGCGGCCGGTCTGCACCTGACTATCACGTTCGACGGCGAGGCCGACGACGTCGCGGTGGCGGCGGCCGCGCTGGCGGAGGGGGTGAAGGTCCAGCCGCTGTCCTGGCACCGCCAGCGGCCGGGCCGCCCGGGCCTGGTGCTGGGCTACGCGGCCCGGACGGCGTCGGAGATCGAGGAGGGCGTCGCGGTGCTGGGGCGCCTGGTGCCGCGCTGACCCGGCGAAGTCGCGCTCGGTCCACCGCCGCCTCTGCTCGGTGACCGCCGACCACCACGAACCCGTGACGCGACAGTCGGCCCTGACTTTGCCGGCGCCCTGACGTCGGGCGAGGTGAACGGGGCAGCCGGATCGGCCCGGGCGGCCCGTCCGGGATCCGGGATCAGGGCGAGTGGCCCGGTCTTGCCTTCGGTTCATGCGTCGGGCGAGGTGAACGACTCGTTCGGTAAAGGATCCACAAAGGACAGTCAAGCGACTGTGATCATGCTCTCCCATGCGTTTCGCGTACTTGGTTGCCATACGCAAGCAACTTGCTTAGCCTAGCTAAGGGACTGGCGAGCAGAAGGGTTGCACAGTGGCGGAACGCCGGACGTATTCGATCGCGGAACTGGGGCCGCGGTACAAGTGGATCGCGCTGTCCAACACGACGCTGGGCATGCTGATCGCCACGATCAACTCCTCGATCGTGCTGATCGCGCTGCCCGACATCTTCAAGGGCATCGGGATCAACCCCCTGGAACCGGCCAACACCAGCTACCTGCTGTGGATGATCATGGGCTTCCTCGTGGTCACCGCGGTGCTGGTGGTGAGCTTCGGCAGGCTCGGCGACATGTACGGCCGCGCGAGGATGTACAACCTCGGCTTCGCCGTCTTCACCGTTTCTTCCATCATGCTGGCCATCACGTGGTTCGGCGGTGACGCGGCCGCGTTGTGGCTGATCGGGTGGCGGATCGTGCAGGGCGTCGGCGGCGCCTTCCTGATGGCGAACTCCTCGGCGATCCTCACCGACGCCTTCCCGGCCAACCAGCGCGGCCTCGCGCTCGGCATGAACGGCGTCGCGGCCATCGCCGGGTCGTTCCTCGGCCTGGTCGTCGGCGGGGTGCTCGCGCCGGTCGACTGGAACCTGATCTTCCTCGTCTCGGTGCCGTTCGGCGTCATCGGCACGATCTGGGCGTACCTCAAGCTGCACGACACCGGCGTCCGCAAGCACGCGCGGATGGACTGGTGGGGCAACATCACCTTCGCGGTCGGCCTGATCGCGGTCCTGATCGGCATCACCTACGGCATCCAGCCCTACGGCTCGTCGCCGACCGGCTGGGGCAGCCCGTTCGTGCTGACCTGCCTGATCGGCGGGCTCGCGGTACTGGTGGCGTTCGTGGTCATCGAAACCAAGGTGGACAACCCGCTGTTCCGGCTTTCGCTGTTCAGGATCCGCTCGTTCACGTGGGGCAACATCGCGAACCTGACCGCGTCGCTCGGCCGCGGTGGCCTGCAGTTCATCCTGATCATCTGGCTGCAGGGCATCTGGCTGCCGCAGCACGGCTACACGTTCGAGCAGACCCCGCTCTGGGCCGGCATCTACATGCTCCCGATGACGGTCGGCTTCCTGCTGGCCGCGCCGACGTCGGGCATCCTCGCCGACCGGATCGGCAGCCGCCTCCTCGCCTCGAGCGGCCTGTTCATCACGGCGGTCACGTTCCTGCTGCTGATCCTGCTCCCGGTGAACTTCGACTACTGGGCGTTCGCGGCGATCCTGCTGATCAACGGCATCGGCATGGGCATGTTCTCCTCGCCCAACCGCGCCGAGGTGATGAACAGCCTCCCGGCCGACGCGCGCGGCTCCGGCGCGGGCATGATGACGACCTTCCAGAACGCGGCGATGGTCCTGTCGATCGGCTTCTTCTTCAGCCTGATCATCTCGGGCCTGTCGAGCAGCCTCCCGGCCACGATGCACGACGGCCTGGTGGCCCACGGCGTCCCCGACGCGGCGGCGTCCCAGGTGGCGAACCTCCCGGCGGTGGCGGTGCTGTTCGCGGCGTTCCTGGGCTACAACCCGATCCAGCAGCTCCTCGGCGGCCAGCTGGCGACGCTCCCGCCGGACCAGGCGTCCTTCCTGACCGGCCGGAGCTTCTTCCCGAACCTGATCTCGGGCCCGTTCCAGTCGGGCCTGGCGGTGGCGTTCGGCTTCGCGATCGTGGTCTGCCTGATCGGCGCGGTGGCCTCGCTCCTGACGAAGGACGCGCGCCCGAAGGACCGCGAATCGGTGGGCGAGGAGCTGGCGGCGGTCGCCGGTGAGGCCGGTGGCGGGCCGAGCGAACTGGTGTCGCCGACGAGCAAACGCTAGACAGCGCAAAGAAAACGGGCCGGGTGCCACCCTTCGCGGGTGGTGCCCGGCCCGTTTCGTTTCGAGTGGTTCCCGACTTCGGTAGTGGGCCGAACGGACCAATCGCCCGGGAACGGGTAACGCCGCCGCAAGAAGATCGGATGGGGAGATCGAATGGCTCGCGGGAGGGCGAGCTCGTCGCCGCGCGGCATGGGAGGTGCCGCGCACCTGGGGGAAGTCTGCCCGAATCCGGGCCCCGCACCGATCGCCGACCGCTGCCCGGCACGCCGCCGGGCTTGTTCCGCGCTGCTCGAAAACGCTTTCACGACAAGGGGTAGTCCATGCGCCAGAGACCCTTCGCCCGGAGATCCGCCGTCCTCGGCTGCGCTTTCACCGTCGCCCTCACCGGTGCGGTGAGCGTGACCGGTGCGAACGTGGCCGCCGCGGCCGACACCATCACCTGCCGCGCCAGCGCCGGCGTCTTCTACACCCTCCCGGACACCCACCTCGACCTCGACCGCCACAACGAACCCGAGACCGGCGCCGTCTCCTGGACGGGACGCGCGACGATCGGCAACACGTGGGCGGGCAAGACGCTCGCCGGTCCCGACGGCCGGATGTACCTCATCTCCGACAACGGCAGCGTCCTGCGCCAGCGGCGGCTGGCCACCGGCTGGGAGAACGGCGGCGCCGGCCAGATCATCGCGACCGGCTGGAACGGCGTCACCCTGCCGGCCCAGCGCAACCGGATCACCGTCGACGCGACCGGCGACTTCTACTGGTCCCACGACAACATCCTCGCCTGGCTCCGCTACGACGAGACGACTAAGACCTGGACCGACCGGCTGATCGACACCGGCTGGACCACGACCAAGTACGACATGATCGTCGGCGCGGGCGCCGGCGTGTTCTACGCCCGCACCCCCGGCGGCGACCTCTACCGGTTCCAGTACGACCCGGTCAGCCAGCGGTGGCTCGAGTACGCCCGGCTGGTCGGCAGCGGCGGCTGGCAGAACTACGCCCAGATCGCCTCGGCCGGCGGTGACGTGCTCTACGCGCTGGACAAGAACACCGGGCAGATCAAGTGGTACCGCTACCTCGGCGCCGGCAACTGGCTGGGCTGGAAGGTGGTCGGCACGATCGGCACGAACTACCAGCTGAGCGTCACGACCGACGACTGCAAGCTGGTCGACCCCGGCCTGCCGACGCGTCCCGTGGTCCCGGTCGTCGCCGACGCCCCGAGCGCGGTCGTCGAAGGCACCGGCGGCAAGCTCCAGCACTTCTACGTCGACGGCTTCGGCCGGCTCATCCACGGGCGCCAGCGCTCGACGGACATCACCGTCGTCGACTTCTCGGTGGTGCCCGGCTACCAGCAGTACACCGGCACCCCGAGCGCGCTCCGGGCCGCCGACGACAGCCTGCTGGTGACGGCTCTGGGGCAGGACAGCGAAACCCGCAGCAGCACCCAGGCCGCAGCCACCACGACCTGGCCCGCCGCGAGCGGCTTCGGCGGCTGGACGCCCGGCGCCGCGGTCCTCGTCCAGCGGTCGGGCACCGGCACGGCGTTCGCCGTGGACGGCGCGGGCCGCCTGCTGGTCCGCCAGCAGGACGCCGCCAGCAAGCAGTTCCTGCCGTGGAAGGTCCTGCCGTCGTCGGGCCTGACCGCGGACCTGACCGCGGTCGCCCAGAGCGACGGGATCGACGTCGTCGCCCGGACCACGAGCGGTACCTACACCAAGGCGACGTACCTCGACGGCACGCTCGGCGCCTGGAGCGCCGTGCCCGGGACCGGCTGGACCGGCAAGCTCGCCGCGACGGCGAACCCGGACAAGAACCTCGAAGCCTTCGCCGTCCAGCCGGACGGCGTGGTCGTCAACCAGCGTGAGCAGGCGGCCGGCTTCACCGGCACGTGGCAGCCGCTGGCCGGCGTCACCGCGCAGGGCTCCCCGGCCGCCGCCGTCGACACGGGCGGCGTGGTCCACGTGGCCGTCCGCGCCACCGACGGCTACGTCTACGTGACCCAGCAGAACGCGCCCGGCAGCACCGGCTACCAGGCCTGGCAGAAGCTGGTCGACTCCCGGACCGGGGCGGCCTACCAGTCCGCCACGGACCCGACGCTCACCGGGCTTTCGGCCGGCGGCGTGGTGGTGACCTACCGGGACAGCGACGGCGTCACCTACGCCTTCGGTTCGGGTGTCACGGCCGCGGTCGCGCGCAGCGCGAGCGCGGCGACGGTGTTCACCGGCGGTCCGCTGCCGAAGCCGTCTCTCTGACGCAGTTCGCCTGACGGGCGGGCGGGCCTCGACGTGGTTCGAGGCCCGCCCGGCCGTCCCCTTGCCGTGCAGCCGTTCGACCGATGAGGGCGGGATTCCCCATGTTTTCTCCACGACGCAAGACCGGGCACGCCAGCCGGGCCGGGTTGCTGGTCCTCGTCGTCGCGCTGACGGCGGGAATCGTCGGGCCGTCGATCCCGCCCGGGCCGGACGCCGGCGCCAACCTGCTGCAGCAGGCCATGGCGCTCGCCCCGAAGCAACTGCCGGGGACGGCGGGGGAGCAGGGGGACGACCCGGCCGGGGCGGCCAACACCGCCGGGCCGAAGTCGCTGCAGTCGAAGTACCCCGCGGTGGCCGCCGGTGAAGCGAAGGTCACCGCGAACGCCGTGCAGGTCGGGAGCGCGCCCGCGCACGTGACCGGGTTCGACGAGAAGACCAGCCGGGAGCTGCCGGACCGGCGCACCGCCACGGACAGGACCTACGCCAACACCGACGGCACCCTCACCACGGAGTTCGGCGAGGAGCCGATCAACTTCCGCGCGCCGGACGGCAGCTTCCAGCCGATCGACACGGCGATCGTGCCCGCGGGCACCGGCTGGTCCAACGCGGCCGACGCCGAGCGGATCACCTTCGCCGCCAAGGCCGCCGGGAACGACCTCGTCCGGGTGTCCCTGGACGGCGACCACGAATTCGGTTACGGCGTGGGCGGTGCCGTGCCGTCGGCCGGTGCCGTCTCCGGCAGCCGCATCGTCTACCCGGGCGTGCGGGCCGGTGCCGACCTCCGGCTCGACGTGGTGCCCGGTGGTGTCAAGGAAACGCTCGTCCTGAACTCGCCGGAGGCCGCGGCGACGTGGGACTTCCCGTTGCGGCTGAAGGGGCTCCGGCCGTCCCTTGTGGACGGTCGGATCTCGCTCACCGACCCGGCCGGGCGCGAGCGCGCCCGGATCCCCGCCGGGTTCATGACCGACTCCCGGCGTGATCCCGCGACCGGCGACCCCGCCCGGTCCGAAGGCGTGACCTACGAACTGCTGGAAAACGCCGGCGCGTTCGTGCTCCGTGTCAAGCTGGACCCGAACTGGCTCAAGGACTCCGCGCGCGTCTATCCGGTGGAGGTCGACCCCAGCGTCGAAACCACCGCGTCCGACGGCGGCGCCGTGTTCCAGGGCGGTTCCCGGCTCGACGGCTCGACGGAGCTCCGGATCGGCACGACCGGGTCCGTCAAGGCCGCGAGCTACCTGTCCTTCAGCGGCGTGGAAAGCCGGCTGCGCAACCACAAGATCCTCGGTGCCCAGCTCACGCTGAAGAGCACCTGGTCATGGTCCTGCCAGCCGCGTCCGGTCACCGTGCACGGCGTCACCGCGCCGTGGACCACCGCGTCCGGGTTCCCCGGGCCCGCCTTCGGTCCCGCGCTCGCCCAGGAATCCTTCGCCCACGGGTACATCGGCCTCCAGCAGCACGCTTCGAGCTGCCCGTCGGCGACCGAGCTGATCCCGCTCGGCACCGGCGGCCGCGACCTCGTGCAGCGCTGGGTGACCGGTGCGCAGGCCAACTACGGCCTCGCGGTCCGCGCTTCGGAAACCGATCCCTACGGCTGGAAGAAGTTCACCGGCAACCGGACGGCGAACCCGCCGCGCCTGTTCGTCACGCACACCGCCTACGACGCCGAATACCGCGTCGACCGCGGCGTTCCCCAGCCGCCGGTGACCCGCACGCAGGCCGGCAAGGTCAAGATCACCGTCACCAACCGCGGCGCCGACACCTGGACCGCCGCGGACTTCGCGCTCGGCTACCGCGCTTTCACCGCCGCCGGCGCCCCGGTCGGTGCGGTCGAAGCCGCGTCCCTGCCGAACGACGTGCCGCGCGGTGCTTCGGTGACGCTCGACGCGACGATCAAGGCCATCGAGCCCGGCCAGTACCTGTTCGACTTCAGCATGCTGCGCCGCGGCGGGGCCTGGTTCACCGACGAGCAGATCCCGCCGACGCGCCTGTCGATGACCGTGTTCGACGTCCCGCCGATCGTCAAGGCGCAGTACCCGCCGAACGGCTTCTCGGCGCCCACGCTCACCCCGCAGCTCTGGGCCGACGCGGTCGACGTCGACGCCCCGGTGTCCTCGACCCTCAAGTACCGCTTCGAAGTCTGCGAAAAGTACGTCGCCAAGCCGGACGGCACGCTGACCGGGGTGTCCTGTGTGGACTCCGGCTACGTGACCAAGCGGACCTGGACCGTGCCGGTCGGCGCGCTGCGCTGGAGCAAGGACTACCAGTGGCGCGTGTTCGCCTACGACGGGAATTCGGAGAGCGAAAAGCTCACGCCGAGCCACCTCCTGACGGCGGTCCCGCAGCCGGAGATCACGTCGCACCTGGCGAACGCGCCCTACAGCGGCGCGCAGCGCGACTTCGACCCGCAGACCGGGAACTACTTCTCGAGCGCGGTGGACGCGGCGCTGCAGGTGACCGGGCCGGAACTGACCGTCGCCCGCACCTACAACAGCCTCGACCCGCGCACCGACCTCGCCTTCGGCGCCGGCTGGGCGACGCGCTACGACATGCGCGTCCTGCCCGACAACGACGGTTCGGGCAACGTCGTCGTGACCTACCCGGACGGCCAGCAGGTCCGGTTCGGCCGCAACAGCGACGGCACGTTCGCGCCGCCGCCCGGCCGGCAGGCGAACTTCCGGATCGAACCGGAAGCCGCGGGTGGCGGCTGGGTGCTGACCGACAAGGCGGCCACGCTCTACCGCTTCCGCCCCGACGGCCGGCTCATCGAGAGCTACGACCAGGCCGGGCACCACGTCCAGCTGGACTACGGCACGCCGGAGCACCTCAGCCGGGCGATCAGCCTGACCAGCGACCGGATCCTGTACTTCAAGTGGACCGGCAACCACGTCACGTCGGTGAGCACCGACCCGATCGACGGCAAGCAGCTCACCTGGACCTACACCTACGACGGCGACCGGCTGACGAAGGTGTGCGACCCCGACAACGGGTGCACCGGCTACGACTACACCGCGGGTTCGCACTACCGCAGCTCCGTCGTCGACGCCCGCCCGTCGTCGTTCTGGCGCTTCGGCGAGACGTCCGGGACCACGGCGGCCAGCGAGAACGGGCTCAAGCTCGGCAAGGACGCCGGGACCTACAAGGACGTCACCCTCGGTCAGCCGGGGCCGCTGACCGGCACCGGGACCGCGGCGACGTTCAACGGCACCTCGTCGGTGGTGACGCTGCCGGACGGCACGGTGCGCAAGAACCGTGACCTGGCGATCGAAATGTGGTTCAAGACCGCGACCGGCGGCCCGCTCTTCGGCTACCAGAAGGCACCGATCAGCGGCACGCCCACCGGCGCGGTGCCGGTGCTGTACGTCGGCACGGACGGCAAGCTGCGCGGCCAGTTCTGGAACGGCGGCGCGGCCCCGATCACGTCGGCGGCGGCGGTCAACGACAACGCCTGGCACCACGTGGTGCTCTCCGGCGCGCTCGCGACCCAGACGCTCTACCTCGACGGCAAGGCGGTCGGCACCGCGCAGGGCGAGATCGCGCACGACGACGTCGTCTACAACCAGATCGGCGCCGCGTACACGGTCCCGCCGTCGGCGTGGCCGGCCTGGGGCACGGACGCGCGCCGGTTCTTCTCCGGCCAGATCGCCGAAGCGGCGTTCTACGAGTACGCCGTCGGCCCGACGACCGCGGCCGCGCACTACCAGGCGCGTGCGGCGGCCAGCTCGCTCACGAAGATCACGCTGCCGAGCGGCCGCGTCGCCGCGCAGCTGAGCTACGACACCACGGCCGACCGCCTCGCCGAGGTCGTCGACCGCAACGGCGGCCACTGGCGCCTCGGCCGTCCTGTCGTCACCGGCACCGAGAGCAACCTCGTGCGCACGACGCAGGTCACCGACCCCGGGAACCGCCCGCACTTCTACGACTACGACCCGGTGCGCGGCCGCATCCTGCGCTACATCGCCCCGCTGGGCCAGGGCATCCGCCCGGAGGACCGCCGCGACGGAGACGGCAACCCGCTGCCACCGGAGAACCCGACCTGTGATCCGTCGGCACCCCAGGACCCGACCGACCCGTCGTACTGCGGCGGCCCGGTCGGCGGCGACGGCACGTGGGTCGGCGGCCCGGTCAACGGCCAGGGCGTCCGCACCTACGACTACGACGACAAGGGCTTCCAGACCACGATCGGCGACGAGCTCGGCAACACCGTCGTCCTGACCAACGACGAGCGCGGCAACGTGATCGCGCGCAAGACGTGCCGCGTGGCCCCGGGCGACTGCCAGACGTCGTACTCGACGTACTACCTCAACGCGGCCGACGTGACGGACCCGCGCAACGACAAGCTCCTGTCCACCCGCGACCCCCGTTCGGCGAACGCGGACGACCCGGCGTACGCGACGACGTACACGTACACGGACCTGGGCGTCCGGGGCCTCCTGGCCACCGAGACCACCCCGGACGGCGGCGTGACCCGCCACCAGTACGCGAACGGCACGGAAGCGGCGGTGGGCGGCGGCAACGTCCCGGCGGGCCTGCTGCTGCAGACGACCGACCCGCGCAACGGCGTCACGGCGTACTCGTACTACAGGAACGGCGACCTGGCGAAGGTCGTGGATCCGGCCGGTTTGGTAACGGCGTACACGTACGACGTCTTCGGCCGGAAGAAGGCGGAAACGCGAAGCAGCGCTTCGGATCCGGCCGGGGTGACGACGACGTACGCCTACGACAACCTTTCCCGCCGCACGGCGGTGACGTCCGCGGGCGTGGCGAACGCGATCACCGGCGTGACCCACACCGCGCAGGTGCTGACCGGGTACGACGCGGACGGGAACGTCGTCCGCACCGAGGAGAAGGACCTGACCGGCGGTGACCCGAGCCGGGTGACCACCACCGATTACGACGACCTCGGCCGCCCGAGCCGGGAGACCGATCCCGAAGGCGCCACGACGTCGCACGGCTTCGACGTGTTCGGCAACGAGATCTGGCGGGTCGACGCCGCCGGTACCAAGTACGAGTTCGGCTACACCGCGCGCAACATGGTCGCCGAGGTCCGCCTGCGGGCGTGGCACGGTCAGCCGGTCGACCCCGGCTCCGGTGGCGGCGACAGCGACGGCGGCGACAGTTCGGCCTACCCGACGCTGGTCCTCGCCTCCTACGCCTACGACCTCGCGGGCCGGCGGGTCCGGGAGACCGACTCGATGGGCCGGACCACCCGGTACCAGTACTTCGGCGACGGCAAGGTCCGGAAGGTCGTCGCCCACGACGTGCGCGACCCGTTCAACCCGGCCGCGCCGAAACGCGACGTGGTCCTCCAGGAGTTCACCTACGACGCGGCGGGCGAGGTGGTCAAGACCGTCGAGCCGGGTGGCCGGGTGACGGCGTACGAGTACGACGCGGCGGGTCGCGGCACGGCGGAGACGGCCGACCCCGCCGGCCTGGCGAACCGGCAGGAGTGGACGTACGGCCCCGGCGGCGACGTCGTCAAGTTGGTCCGAAGTGGACAGAGCTCGAACAGCACCCGGCTCGACCTGGGGACGCGCCAGACCATCGAGTACGGCTACGACGTCGCGGGGCGGCAGACCAGCCAGTCGATCACCAAGAGCACGTCGGAGAAGCTCACCACCACCTACGCCTACACCGAAAGCGGCCTCGTCAAGGCGGTGACCGCGCCGCGTGGCAACGCGCCAGGGGCGAACCCGGCCGACTTCACCACCGAACTGGGCTACGACAAGCTGGGGCGCGCGACCACCGTCACCCTGCCCGCCGCACCGGTGGAGAGCGGCGGCGCGCCGGCGAAGACGGTCCGGCCGCAGGCGGCCACCGGCTACGACGCGTTCGGTGAGCCGACGGACGAGCGCGACCAAAACGGCAACGTCCGCACCACGGCCTACGACCGCGACGGCCGGGCGACCCGGGTGGCCACCGCCGACTACCGAGCACCGGGCGCCGCCACCTCGGCACGTCCGGTCACGCAGCGCCAGTACGACGCACTGGGCAACGTCATCGCCGAGACGGACCCGCTCGGCGGGGTCACCCGCTACCGCTACGACCAGCTCAACCGGCTGGCCGAGCGCGTCGACCCCGATCCGGACGCGGGGGACCGGCCGGGTGGGGTGTGGCAGTACGGCTACACCACCGCGGGCGAGCTCAGTTCGGTGACCGACCCGACGGGCTCGCGGATCCAGGGCACCTACGACGATCTGGGCCGCCTGGTGACCGCGACGCAGCTGGAACGGCGGCCGACGCCGGCCGCGAACACCACCAAGCTGCGGTACGACGACGCGGGCAACGTTCTCAGTCGCACGTCGGCGGCCGGTGACGTGACGAAGTACAGCTACGACGTGCTCGGCCGGCGGATCACCACCACCGATCCCGCCGGGATCATCAGCCAGGCCGGGTACGACAACGCGGGGCGCCGGGTCCGGCAGTCCGACGGCCACGGCCGCACCGGCTACCTAGCCTACGACCCCGCCGGCCGGCCCACCGGCTTCTACAGCCTTTCGCCGGACGAACGCATCCTTCGCAAGAGTTCGGTCGCCTACGACGCCGACGGGCACCAAGTGTCCGTGACCGACGCCATGGGCCGCACCACGCGGTTCGGCTACGACAACCGCGGGTTGCTCACCCAGCAGCAGGAACCCGTGTCCGCCACGGCGACGATCACGACTTCCTTCGGCTACGACGCGATCGGCAACCGCACCCGGGTGACCGATGGCCGGGGCAACGTCACCACCACGACGTACAACACGCTGGGGCTGCCCGAATCGGTGATCGAGCCGGCGACCCAGGCGCAGCCGGCCGCCGCCGACCGCACGCGGACGACGGCGTACGACCTCGCGGGCCGGCCGACCGCGCTGAGCGCCCCGGGTGGTGTCACCCGCCAGCGGACGTTCGACGCGCTGGGCCGCGCGACGCACGAGACCGGGGCCGGGGCGGCTGTGCCGACGGCCGACCGCACCCAGCGGTTCGACCTGGCGGGCCGCTTGCTCGCGGTGAACTCGCCGAACGGTGACAAGACGTTCACCTACGACGACCGCGGTGATCTGCTCACCAGCACGGGGCCGGTGTCCGGGACGTCGGCCTACGCCTACGACGCGGACGGGCGGCTGACCCAGCGCACCGACGGCTCCGGGACGGCGACCTTCGGCTACACCCAGGGCAGGTTGACGAGCCAGCGCGACGGGTTGACCGGCGTCACCCAGACGATCGGGTACGACGACGCCGGCAAGGTCGCGAGCGTCGGCTACGGCCAGGGCCGCGGGCGCACCTACACCTACGACGACTTCGGCCGGCTCGCCACGGACGCCGTCAAGGGATCGGATGGTGCGTCCCTCGCTTCGCTCGCCTACAGCTACGACCTCGACGACCGGCTGACCGGCAAGAAGACGACCGGCGTCGCCGGGGCGGGCGACAACACGTACGGCTACGACCAGGCCGGGCGGCTGACGTCGTGGACGAGCGGTGCCGGCACCGTCGCTTACGAGTGGGACGCGGCCGGCAACCGGACGAGCGCCGGCGGCCGGACCGCGACGTTCGACGAGCGGAACCGGCAGCTGACCGACGGGGCCGACACGTTCGCCTGGAGCCCGCGCGGAACGCTCGAGTCACGGACCGGGCCGGCCGGCACCGTGCAGTCGAGCTTCGACGCCTTCGACCGTCTGGTCGGCCAAGGCGGCGTCAGCTACGGCTACGACGGCTTGGACCGCACGTCGACCCGCGACGGCCAGACGTTCGGGTACGACGGCACCAGCCTCGACCTGACCTCGGACGGCGCGTCGACGTTCGCGCGGGGCGTGTCAGGCGGTCTGCTCGCGCAGCGTCCGGGCGGCGGTGCGGCCCAGCTGGCGCTGACCGACCGGCACTCCGACGTGATCGGCGGTCTCGACCCGGCGACCGGCGCCCTGTCCGGGTCGGCGTCGTACGACCCGTTCGGCACGAAGACCGGGTCGAGCGGTGCCACGTCCGCGCTGGGCTTCCAGTCGGACTACGCGGACCCGGCCTCCGGCTCGGTCGACATGGGGGCCCGCTGGTACTCGCCGTCGAACGCCGCGTTCTCCCGGCGCGACGACGTCCGGCTGCCGTCGATGCCCTCGGCCGGGGCGAACCGGTACGGCTACAACGGCGGGGATCCCCTGGGCGGCGTCGACCCGGACGGCCATTGCGGCCTGGCGGCCGCCATCTGCGCGGGCGCCCCGTTCGGGCCCCCGGGCTGGGTGGTCGGCGCGGTCGCGACCGCCGGCGTCTTCCTCTACATCTGGATCAACTCCGACGACATGGAGGAGGCGTTCGACGACCGCCCGAGCGGCGGCGGTTACGAGGCGGCACCGCCGAGGTACGGCTACTACGCCGACATGACGAGTGACCGCTCGTGGAACCACTCGTACCGCGCGTACCCGCTCGGTTCGATCAAGTCCGGTACCTCCGGCGGCCGAGGCGGCCACGCCGGCCACCGCGGCCCGATCGTCCACCGGCCGCCGATGCCGCCGCCTCCGCCGCCCGGCATCCGCGCCCGCGCCCAGGCGCAGCTCAAGGCGAGGACGGTCGCCGACCCGATCCCGGGCGCGGCACTGGCCCCGTCGATCGCGGGCGGGGTCGTGTCCTCCTCGGCCAGCGTGCCGGCGATGGTGGTGGCGTCGTCGACGGACGACGTCCAGGACGGGAACGACGTCTACGAGCAGGCCAAGAAGTCGGTCCTCGACCCGAGCAAGCCGGTGGTCCAGGACGCGGCCGATCCGGTCGCGTCGGAACTCGGTGTCGTGGCCGGGGCGGAGGCGGCGGCCGAAGACCAGCCGTGCGGGACGACCTGCCCGGACGGTGACGGCTACCTGTACCGGGGCGTCCCGGTGTATCACTACAGGTATCTCGACGCGTTGCAGGGCCGTGCCGTGCCGCGTGGCGGAAACAAGACGTTGGAAGAGCACGTGGCCTCCGACAAGCACACGAACAGCGACTACACGTCCTGGACGCACGATTATGAGGACATGGCGCGGGAGGCGGCCGAGGACGAAAGTCCGGAAGGGGGGATCGTGCTGAGGATCCGCGAAGAGGATGTGCCCGCCGATCGGAACTTCCCGACCCACCTGCATCCGGAGGTCGAGAAGTACCCGGGCGAAATGGAGCACACCTTGAAGGGGGTCATCGACGGCGCGGAGATCAGCATGGACCGGGGGCCGTGGTACCGGCCCGAGCCCGTCGAAGGTGAGATCGAGGATCCGAGGCCTGAGCACCTCAGGACGCCTCGATGGGAACGCGGGCCGGGTGCCGAATGACCGCCGGTTCGGACAGGGAGCGGCTGACCGGTCTTCTCTCCGCGCTGAAAGCGGCGGAGATCCCGGCGCTGGCCCTCGATGCGCTGGCGGCTGGAGCCGATTGCGAGATCGAGGGCCCGGTAGGGCTGGCGCGCATGAAGTCGTTGTTCGCGCGGCGGGAGCGCAATTCCCGCAACGCTGGCCAGCCCTCGATCGGGTTCGCGGAAGGTGTCCGCGCGCTGGAGGCTTATGACGGGCCCCACTGCGTCATCGCCTACATCAACGATCAACCTCGAGGCGGCTACTTCTTCCAGTTGTTCCTGACCCCGGATGTGTCCGGGGTGATCACGTGTTTCGGTGTCAAGCCGGTACCGCGAAAGGAAGCACCCGCGGAAAGCGAGTGACCTACCGGCCGAGCGTGGCCCGCTGGATCTTCACCGGTTTCGCCGGTGCCCCGTCCAGCGGCCCGTTCGGGTCGGTCGGGATGATCCCGTCCGCCACCATGTGATCAATGGCCGACATCCCCCGCACCACAGTCCCCAGCACCGAGTAATTCGCCGGGATGTTCGCGAACGAATGCACGATGAAGAACTCCGACCCGTTCGTCCCCGGCCCCTGGTTCCCCATGGCGACAGTCCCGCGCGGGTAAGTCTCGGCACCCGAAACCTCATCCGGGAACTTGTACCCCGGCCCGCCCTTCTCGACCTCGTAGATGTCCCCGCACTGGAGCACACCCAACCGCGAAGAGTTCGAAAGCCGCCAGCACTGAGACCGGTCGTAGAACCGCTGGGCGATCAGCGAAACCATGTTGTGCACCGCACACGGCGCTGCCCCGGCGCGGTTCAGCCGGACCGTCACCGGCCCGTAGTTGAACCGGAACGTCACATCGACAGTCCCGCGCGTCAACGCAAAGGGCAGCGGACGCACCACCGGACGAGCCGCCGGGTTGTCCGGGGTCGGTGTGAACGTGCACCGGACCACCGGCGCCGAAGCAGCCGAAGCCGGAGCGGCGGGCACCACGAGGGCACCCAGGACAGCGACGACGGCCAAACCCCAGCGCAGCTTCATGGCCGGAGACGTTAGCGAAAAACGGACTACTTGCGCCAGGCCGTGCGGCGCTTGCGGATGTCCAGCACGAGCAGCAGGATCAGGAACAGCGACAGGCCCACGAGCCACACGTTCTCGGTGTTGTTCTCGTGGTTGCCCTTGATCATCACCAGCAGGATGATCGCGCTGACCCAGCCGGCGATGCGGGTGGCCTTCGGGAACGTGCCGTGCCAGCCCCAGGCCGCGGACGGCTCGTCGCGGGGGTCGACCTCGGGCCGCCTCTTCTCGACCGCCTTGCCTGCCACGATGAACTCCTCAAGACCCGTGAACCTCGTACGCGCCGATGATCCCACACCTCCGGGTGCGCCGCGGACACGGCCCGCGTGGCGCCGCACACCCGGCGCCGCCGCGATCGGAGCACCTCCGGGTGCGTCGCGCCGCCGCGAGAGGTGCGCTCGGCGAGGACCGCTTCGCCGCCGCGCTCGCGCCGCAGAACGTCGCGGCGCCCGCCCAGGTCCGCGCCACCGAACCTCCGGGTGCGCCGCGGACACGGGCCGCGCGACAATGGCCCGCGATGACTACCTCGCGAAGCGTTCTCGTGCTCGGCTCGACCGGGTCCATCGGTGTGCAGGCCCTCGACGTCGCGGCCCGCAACCCGCACCTGTTCCGGGTGGCCGGGATCGCCGCGGGTGGGGCGGATCCGGCCGCGCTCGCCGCGCAAGCGCTCGCCCACGGGGTCGAGGCCGTCGCCGTGACCAAGGCCACCGCCGCCGAAGACGTGCAGCTCGCGCTGTACGCCGAAGCGCAGCAGCGCGGCTACTCCCGGGGCGAGTTCAAGCTGCCGCGGCTCTTCGCGGGCTCCGACGCCGTCACCGAGCTGATCGACGCCGTCGAGGTCGACACCGTCCTCAACGCCCTGCCCGGCTCTCGCGGCCTCGAGCCCACGCTCAGAGCGCTCGCCACCGGCGCCACCCTCGCGCTCGCGAACAAGGAGTCGCTGATCGCCGGCGGGCCGCTGGTGCTCGCCGCGGCCAAGCCGGGGCAGCTGGTGCCCGTCGACTCCGAGCACTCCGCCATCGCCCAGGCCCTGCGCGCCGGGCGCAAGGAAGAGGTCGCGCGGCTCGTGCTCACCGCGTCCGGCGGTCCCTTCCGCGGCCGCAAGCGCGCCGAGCTGGCCGGGGTCACCGTCGAGCAGGCGATGGCGCACCCGACCTGGTCCATGGGCCCGCTCATCACGATCAACTCCGCCACCCTGGTCAACAAGGGCCTGGAGCTGATCGAGGCGGCCCTGCTGTTCGACATCGAGCCGGCGCGGATCGACGTCACCGTGCACCCGCAGTCGATCGTGCACTCGATGGTGACCTTCGCCGACGGCTCGACGATCGCCCAGGCCAGCCCGCCCGACATGCGGCTGCCGATCGCGCTCGCCCTGCACTGGCCCGACCGCGTTCCCGCCGCCGCACCGGCCTGTACCTGGGACAAGGCCGCGACCTGGACGTTCGAACCGCTCGACGACGAGGCCTTCCCAGCCGTCGAGCTGGCCCGGCACTGCGGCACCGTGGGCGGCTGCCTGCCCGCCGTCTACAACGCCGCGAACGAGGAGCTCGTGTCCGCTTTCCTGGCGCAGAACACCAGCTTCACGTCGATAGTGGACACTGTTTCCGAGGTGGTGGGAGCCGCCGACGAGTGGCG
Organism: Amycolatopsis sp. FBCC-B4732; assembly: GCF_023008405.1. Taxonomy (NCBI): domain Bacteria; kingdom Bacillati; phylum Actinomycetota; class Actinomycetes; order Pseudonocardiales; family Pseudonocardiaceae; genus Amycolatopsis; species Amycolatopsis sp. FBCC-B4732. The sequence continues at coordinate 6,033,888 of NZ_CP095376.1, read as the reverse complement.
TCGCGAACCGCGCGACGTCGACGACGTTCTCGCCGCCGAGCGCTGGGCTCGCGCGCGGGCCGGTTCGATCATCGAGGGGAAGTAGCGGTGTCCTACATCATCGGCGTGGTGCTGTTCGCGCTGGGGATCTGCATCTCGGTCGCGCTGCACGAGGCCGGGCACATGGTCACCGCGAAGGCCTTCGGCATGAAGGTCCGCCGGTACTTCGTGGGCTTCGGGCCCACGGTGTTCTCCTGGCGTCGCGGCGAGACCGAGTACGGCCTCAAGTGGATCCCGCTGGGCGGGTTCTGCGACATCGCCGGCATGACCGCGCTCGACGAGGTGACGCCGGACGAGGCGCCGCGCGCGATGTGGCGGTTCAAGACCTGGAAGCGCACCGTCGTGATGTCGGCGGGGTCGATCACCCACTTCATCCTGGGCTTCGTGGTGCTCTACCTGATGGCCGTGACGATGGGCCTGCCGAACCTCACACCGCCCCCGGCGGTGCTGTCGGCCACGTCGTGCGCCCAGTCGATCACGACGGAAGAGCAGGCCAAGGCGCAGGCGCAGAACCCCACCTGCGCCGCGGGCGCGCTCACCCCGGCCAGGACGGCCGGTCTCCTGGCGGGTGACAAGATCCTGTCCGTCGGCGGGAAGCCGATCGCGAGCTGGGACGAGATGCTCACCGCGGTCCAGGCCACCAGCGGCCCGACCGCGTTCGAGGTGCAGCGCGGTGAGCAGCGGCTTTCGCTCACCGTCGACGTGCCGAAGGTGCAGCGCTGGACCGCCGAAGGCGTCAAAGAGGTCGGCATGATCGGTGCTTCGCCGCAGAAGTCCTCGGCGACCACGCAGTACGGCCCGGTCGCCGCGGTCGGCGCCACGTTCAGCTTCACCGGCACGATGTTCGCCGAGACGGCGCAGCGGCTCGTCGAGTTCCCGGAGCGCATCCCCGCCGTGGTCACCGCGATCTTCGGCGGCGAGCGCGACCCGAACACCCCGGTCAGCGTCGTCGGCGCGAGCCGGATCGGCGGCGAGGCCGTCGAGCGGGGCATCTGGGTGTTGTTCTTCTTCCTGCTGGCCAGCCTGAACTTCTTCATCGGCGTGTTCAACCTGCTGCCGCTGCTGCCGCTCGACGGCGGGCACATCGCGGTGGTCTGGTACGAGCGCGTCCGCGACTGGATCCGCGCCCGGCGCGGCAAGACGGCGGGCGGCCCGGTCGACTACACGCGGTTGTCCGGGATCACCATGGTCCTCGTGCTCATCGGCGGTGCCGTGACACTACTCACGGTGACGGCGGACATCGTCAACCCGATTCGAATCGGGCAGTAGCCGCCACGGAGGGGTTCCGGCCCCTCCCTGGCGGGTCGCACAGGCCGTAATGCTGCTCACCGTGACGGTTGACATGGTGAAGGTGGCCCGGTCGGGGTAGGTACGCTGGAAAGCGTGACCGTCGCACTCGGTATGCCCGCCCTGCCCCCGCCCGTCCTCTCCGAGCGCCGCAAGACCCGCCAGCTCCAGGTGGGCGCGGTCGGCGTCGGCAGCGACTTCCCGATCTCCGTCCAGTCGATGACGACGACGCTCACCTCCGACGTCAACGCCACCCTGCAGCAGATCGCCGAGCTGACCGCCGCAGGCTGCGACATCGTCCGCGTCGCGTGCCCGTCGGCCGACGACGCCGAGGCGCTGCCCGCGATCGCGAAGAAGTCGCAGATCCCGGTGATCGCCGACATCCACTTCCAGCCGAAGTACGTCTTCGCGGCGATCGAGGCCGGCTGCGCGGCCGTGCGCGTGAACCCGGGCAACATCCGGAAGTTCGACGACCAGGTCAAGGAGATCGCGCAAGCCGCGAAGGACCACGGCACGCCGATCCGGATCGGCGTCAACGCCGGCTCGCTCGACAAGCGGATCATGGACAAGTACGGCAAGGCGACGCCGGAAGCGCTGGCCGAGTCGGCGCTCTGGGAGGCGTCGCTGTTCGCCGAGCACGACTTCCACGACATCAAGATCTCGGTGAAGCACAACGACCCGGTGGTCATGGTGCGCGCCTACGAGCTGCTGGCCGAGCAGTGCGACTACCCGCTGCACCTCGGCGTCACCGAGGCCGGCCCGGCGTTCCAGGGCACCATCAAGTCGGCCGTCGCGTTCGGCGCGCTGCTGCGCCAGGGCATCGGCGACACCATCCGGGTTTCGCTGTCCGCGCCGCCGGTCGAAGAGGTCAAGGTCGGCATCCAGATCCTGCAGTCGCTGAACCTCAAGCAGCGCAAGCTGGAGATCGTGTCCTGCCCGTCGTGCGGGCGCGCGCAGGTGGACGTCTACACGCTCGCCGAGCAGGTCACGGCCGGGCTCGAGGGCATGGAGATCCCGCTGCGCGTGGCCGTCATGGGCTGCGTCGTCAACGGCCCGGGCGAGGCCCGCGAGGCCGACCTGGGCGTCGCGTCCGGCAACGGCAAGGGCCAGATCTTCGTCAAGGGCGAGGTCATCAAGACCGTGCCCGAGCACGCCATCGTCGAGACGCTGATCGAAGAAGCTATGCGCATCGCCGAGGAGGCCGGGGAGTCCCTCGGCCAGGGCGAGCCCGTGGTCACCGCCGGCTGAGTCTGGCCTGGGGGAGCGTCAGCCCTGCAGGTGGTGCTGAGCGGCGTCCCGGATCTGCAGGCGGACGTTCTCGAGCGCGGCCGCCACTTCGTCGATCTGCTGCGAAGCCAGCTGGATGGCGCCCTGGATCGCGGTCGCGGTGGACGTCTCCCCGAGCAGGCCGAGCACCTGGGCCTGCAGGTCTTCGAGGTCGCTCTTGGTTGCGAGCGCGATGCCGGTCGGCACCTGGTCGGCGAGCAGCTCCAGCTGCTGCGCCTGCTCCTGGATCGTCATCGGTGGTTCCTTCCGCGGTGGGGGACGCACCCTCCGTGTTAGCAGAACCGGAACTGTCGGTGGTGACGTTTACGCTGGCATTCGTGACCGTGACCTGGGCTGTTCACGAGCCGCACCCCGTGGTGCGGTCCCTGGTCACGCGCTACGTCGGGTACCGGCAGGACGAGGTGACGCTGCCGGTCCACCGCGGCCTGCCGTCCCGGCACGTGACGTTGGTCATCAGCCTCGCCGGGCCGGTCCGGATGGCCGGGCACAGCCTGCGGGCGCTGATCGGCGGGCTGCACACGAACGCGGTCCTGATCCGGCAGGACCGCGTGCAGGAGGGCCTGCAGCTGGAGCTCGACCCGCTGGGCGTGCGCACCCTCTTCGGCGTCACGGCGGCGGAGCTGAGCGGCGAGGTGGCCGACCTCGCCGGCTTCGGCCTCGGCTCGCTGCCGGACCGGCTGCGGGAGCTGCCGACCTGGCCGCAGCGGTTCGCGCTGCTCGACGACGTCCTGGCCGCCCGGGCCGTCGAGCCGGTGGCGCCGCCGCCCGAGCTGGGGGAGGCGTGGCGACGGCTGCGGGGTTCCGACGGGCGGGTGCGCGTCGGCGACCTCGCCGGTGAGGTCGGCTGGAGCCGCCGCCACCTGGGGGAGCGGTTCCGCGCGGAGCTGGGCCTGGCACCGAAGCAGGCGGCGCGGGTCCTGCGGTTCGAGCGGGCCGGGCGGCTGCTGCGCCGGGGCCGCACGGACCTGGCCGCGCTGGCGGTGGAGTGCGGCTACTACGACCAGGCGCACCTGAGCAACGAGTGGCGCGCGCTGGCCGGGTGCACGCCGGGCACGTGGATCGCCGAGGAGCTCCCGTTCCTCCAAGACCAGGAGGGGGCCGCCGGGCAAGACTCGCGAGCATGACTCCTGAACCGAACGTCTGGCCCGCTCTCCGGTACGACGACGCCCCGGCCGCGGTCCGGTTCCTCGTCGACGTCCTGGGCTTCACCGAGGCACTGGTGGTGCCCGAAGGCGACCTGATCGCGCACGCCGAACTGCGCTGGCCCGAGGGTGGCGCGGTGATGCTGGGCAGCGTCCGCGGCCCGGACGGCGTCCACGACGCGATGAAGCCGGGTACGGGCGCGGTCTACGTCGTCTCGGACGAGGTGGACGAGATCCACGCGCGGGTGCGGGCCGCCGGCGCGGAGATCACGGCCGCCCTGACCGACACCGAGTACGGCTCGCACACGTTCAGCCTCCGCGACCCGGAGGGCAACTCCTGGACGATCGGCACCTACCGCGGCGCGGCCTGAAGCTCGTGAACGACTCGTTCACGAGCTTCAGGCGACATGAACGAGTCGTTCACGCCATCAGTCCACCGGCCTCTCGAAGGTGACCAGCAGGCCCTCGACCCCGCCGGGCCCGACCCGGCCCTTCACCTCCGCCGAGGTGATCGCCTTGAGCTGCCACCCGTCGGCCGCGTGGTCGTTGAGCAGCTTCTCGAGCTTGCCGCCCGACATCTTGCCGCCGAGCAGCTTCTCGCGGACCTCGACGACCTTGTACGTGTACCGCTGCATACGTCCGATTCTGCCCGCGGAACGCGAACCGGGCTGTTCATCTCAGCGTGTCGACGACCTCGCGTTCCGTTTACCGGCCGAATCTGGCACCCTGGACATCGTGTTGCGGCTTGCAGGTGCACGGCTGCTCGATGATCGGGACTATCCGGCGGTCCGTGCCGCGCTCGCCGCCGACCCGGTGGGCAGCTGCATGGTCAGCGCCCGGGTCGAGGCTGCCGGTCTCGATCCGTGGCGGCTCGGTGGTGAGCTTTGGGCCGCCGACAGCCGCCCGGTTCGCGCCGGGCGGCTCCAAGGGCTGTGCTTCTCCGGGCCGAACCTCATCCCGCTGCGCGGCAACGCGCCCGCGTTGCGGTCCTTCGCCGATCGCGCGCTGCGAAGACAACGCACGTGCTCGTCCCTCGTCGGCCCGGCCGAGCAGGTGCTCGGGCTCTGGGACGAGCTGGAAGACGAGTGGGGCCCGGCCCGCGAGGTCCGGGACGACCAGCCGCTGATGGCGCTCGACGCCATGCCGCTCGTGGCCGCCGACCCCCTCGTGCGGCCGGTCCGGCCGGACGAGCTCGAGCGGTACCTGCCCGCGGCCGTTTCGATGTTCATCGAGGAGGTCGGCGTCGACCCGCGCAGCGGCGACGGCGGCGCCAGCTACCGCGCCCGTGTCACGGAGCTGATCGGCGCCGGGCGCGCGTTCGCCCGGTTCGAAAACGGCGAAGTCGTCTTCAAGGCCGAGATCGGCGCCATGTCGGCGACGGTCGGGCAGATCCAGGGTGTCTGGGTGCACCCGGAACGCCGCGGCAGCGGGCTCGGCACCGCCGGCACGGCCGCGGTCGTCAACCGGCTCGTCCGCGGACTGGGCCGCACCGCGAGCCTGTACGTCAACGCGTTCAACACCCCCGCCCTCGCGGCCTACCGCAAGATCGGGTTCCAGCAGGTCGGCCAGTACGCGACGGTGCTGTTCTAGCCACTCTTCCGTGGCGGCGTTTCAGCCCGGCGGACACCCGCTGACCAGGCATTATCCCGCCATGAGTGCACGTCGACGCCGCGGTGTGCTCGCGGTGCTGCTGCTCGCCGCCGCGACCACGGCCGGGTGCTCGGGCGACGGTCCCGAGGACGCCCTCTCCGCCTTCCTGGACGCCGTCGCGTCCGGGGACATCGCCGCCGCCGCGGCGAACACCGACTCACCCGACGCCGCGAAGACCGTGCTCAGCCAGGTCCGCGGCGTGCTCGATCCCGAGTCGCTCGACGTCGACGACGAAGAGGTGAAACAGCCGGACGGCGACGTCGTCACGGCCGGCTACCGGCTGACCTGGCACCTGCCGCACGGCCGCAGCTGGTCCTACCGCGCCGACGCGCAGCTGCGCGCGGCCGAGAACGGCTGGCAGGTGCACTGGCAGCCGACCGTCGTGCACCCGCAGCTGGCCGTCGGCCAGACCCTCGGCTTGCTGCCCCAGCTGCCGGAGACCGCGCCGGTCCTCGACCGCGACGGCGTGCCGCTGATGCGCCCGCAGACCGTGATCGGCGTGGTCGTCGACCCGCAGAAGGCCGGCGACCCGAGCGCCGTCGCCGGGACGCTCGCCAAGGCCCTGCACCGGTACGAGCCGTCGGTCACCGGCCGCTCGGTGCTGGACGGGATGAGCAAGACCAAGCCCGGCGACGCCTACCCGGTGATCAGCCTGCGTGCCGGCGACTACCAGCGGGTCAGGCCGGTGATCTACGACCTGCCCGGCGTCCGCTTCGCCAGCCAGGAGCGGCTGCTGCCGGTGACCCGCGGGTCCGGGCAGCAGGTCCTGCCGGGCATCCGCGCGCTGGTCGAGCAGGAGCTGGCCGGGGCGGCGGGCTGGCGGATCGTCACCCGGGACGTCACCGGCGGCGAGTCGGCCGAGCTCAAGGCCGAGCCGCCGCGGCCCGCGCCCGCCGTGACCAGCACGCTCAGCGCGCGGATCCAGGTCGCCGCCGAGAAGGCCCTCGAGACCGAGGAGTACCCGGCCGCGCTGGTGGCGATCCAGCCGTCGAGCGGCGACATCCTCGCCGTGGCGCAGAACGCCGCCGCCGACGGCGAAGGCTCGCTGGCGCTGGCCGGGCGCTACCCGCCGGGGTCGACGTTCAAGATCGTGACGGCGGCGGCCGCGCTGTCGACCGGCGACGTCGACGCCGAAAGCCCGGTCGACTGCCCCGGCACCACGACGATCGAAAACCGGGTCGTGCCGAACGAAGGCCGCTTCGACCTGGGCCGGGTCCCGCTGAAGACGGCGTTCGCGCGGTCCTGCAACACGACCTTCGCCCGGCTCGCCGCGGGCCTGCCTGCCTCGGCGCTCACCGACACCGCCCGCTCGTTCGGGCTCGGCGCGGACTTCGTCGTGCCCGGCCTGACCACGGTCACCGGCGCCGTCCCGGCCAGCGACTCGGCCGTCCAGCGCGCCGAAAACGGCTTCGGCCAGGGCACGGTGGTGACCAGCCCGTTCGGCATGGCGCTGGCCGCGGCGACCGTGCAGGCCGGGAAGGTGCCGACGCCGTCGCTGGTGAAGGGGATGCCGGCGAGCACGAAGAACGTCGGCGACGCGCCTTCGCAGGACGTCCTCGACGCGCTGCGCGGGATGATGCGCGAGGTCGTCACCGCGGGGACGGCGACCGGCCTGCGGGACATCCCCGACGTCGCGGGCAAGACCGGCACCGCCCAGTTCGGCGACGGCTCCCGCTCGCACGGCTGGTTCGTCGGCTACCGCGGCGACCTGGCGTTCGCCGTGCTGCTGACCGAGGCGGGCTCGTCGAAACCCGCGGTGCAGGCGGCCCACCGGTTCCTGGCGGGGATCGGCTGAGCGGGCCGTCGTAAAGTGGGGGCATGTCCGTTCGTGCCCCGCTGGTTCCCGGCGTCCAGACGCCGCGCCGTGACGTCCCCAGTTCCATCGCCCGTCCCGAGTACGTGGACAAGCCGGCGCCGAAGCGGGACACCGGCAACGGCGTGCGCACGCCCGAGGTGATCGAGGCGATGCGGATCGCGAGCCGGATCGCGGCGCAGGCGCTGGAAGAGGGTGGCAAGGCGGTCAAGCCGGGCGCCACCACCGACGACATCGACAAGGTGGTGCACGAGTTCGTCCTCGACCACCACGCCTACCCCTCGACGCTGGGCTACCGCCACTTCCCGAAGTCGTGCTGCACCTCGCTCAACGAGGTCATCTGCCACGGCATCCCGGACTCGACGGTGATCGAGGACGGCGACATCTGCAACATCGACGTCACCGCCTACATCGGCGGCGTCCACGGCGACACGAACGGGACGTTCCTGGCCGGCGACGTCTCCGAGGAGGCCCGCCTGCTGGTGGAGCGCACCCGCGAGGCGACGATGCGGGCGATCAAGGCGGTCCGGCCGGGCCGCCAGCTGAACGTCATCGGCCGGGTCATCGAGTCCTACGCCAAGCGCTTCGGCTACGGCGTGGTCCGCGACTTCACCGGCCACGGCGTCGGCCCCGCGTTCCACACGCCGCCGACGGTCCTGCACTACGAAGAGCCCTCCGTCGACACGATCATCGAGGAGGGCATGACCTTCACGATCGAGCCGATGATCACGCTGGGCACCATCGACTACGACATCTGGCCCGACGACTGGACCGTCACCACGAAGGACAAGAAGTGGACGGCCCAGTTCGAGCACACCCTCGTGGTGACGGCCGACGGCAGCGAGATCCTCACGCTGCCGTGAGTCAGTGGCTCGTGGCCTTCTTGTAGCAGCGCACCGAAAGCGGCACGAAGATCGCCAGCAGCACCGCGATCCACAGCACCGAAGCCAGCACCGCGTGCTGCATCGGCCAGACGTCGTGCACCGGCATCGACGCGCTCGTGTTGCCGAACAGCTCCCGCGCCGCCTGCGTGATCGCCGAGACCGGGTTCCAGTCCGCGATCACCCGCAGGGGGGTGGGCAGGCGGCCGCTGTCGACGAACGTGTTGGCCAGGAACGTGAGCGGGAAGATCGCCACGCTCGAGACGTTGTTGAACACCTCGGGCTTGCGCACGGCCAGGCCGAGCGTCCCCATCACCCACGAAAGCGCGTAGGCGAAGGCGAGCAGCAGGACGACGCCGCCGAGCGCTTCGAGCGGACCGGTGTGGATGCGCCAGCCGACGAGCAAGCCCACGATCCCCATGATGAGCAGGCTCGTCACGTTGAGGATCAGATCCGCCGTGGTCCGTCCGATCAGCACCGCGGCCGGGGACATCGGCAGCGATCTGAATCGGTCGATGATGCCCTTCTGCAGGTCGTCGGTCAGCCCGTAGCCGGTGACGATGCTGCCCATCGCCACCGCGAGGGTGAAGATCCCCGGGAGCATGAACTCGCGGTACGACATGCCGGGGATGTCGATCACGCTGCCGAACACGTAGCCGAAGAGCAGCACGAACATCACCGGCATGAACACGATGGACCCGAGCAGGTCCAGCGACCGGACGATCTTGATCGAGTTGCGCTTGGCGACGGTCACGCCGTCGGTGACGGCCATCTGCACCGCGTTCATCACACGGCCTCCTTCGCGGTCTCGGCCACGTCGTGGCCCGTCAGAGTGAGGAAAACGTCGTCGAGGGTGGGGCGGCGGACACCGACGTCGCGGACGTCGACGCCGTCGGCGGCGAGCAGGGCGAGGGCTTCGGTAAGCGCTTTCGCGCCGTGGGTCACGGGCACGGTGAGCCGGAACGCCTCGGCCTGCGGCTCCCCGCTGGCCAGCCGCGCCAGCGCCCGCTGCGCGACTCCGACGTCGGCGTGCGTGCCGACGGTCAGCTCGATCCGCTCGCCGCCGACCAGGTCCTTGAGCTCGTCGGCGGTGCCGCGGGCGATCACGCGCCCGTGGTCGACGACGGCGATGCTGTCGGCCAGCCGGTCGGCCTCTTCGAGGTACTGAGTGGTCAGCAGCAGCGTGGTGCCGCCGGCGACCAGTTCGGTGATGACGTCCCACAGCTCGGTGCGGGCGCGCGGGTCGAGCCCGGTCGTGGGCTCGTCGAGGAACAGCACCGGCGGGTTGGCCACCAGCGCGCCGGCCAGGTCGAGCCGGCGCCGCATGCCGCCGGAGTAGCCCTTCACCGGCCGGTCGGCGGCGTCTTCGAGGCTGAACCGGGCCAGCAGTTCCCGGCCGCGGGCCTTGGCCCGCTTGGTGCCCAGGTGGTAGAGCCGCCCGACCATCTCGAGGTTCTCGGCCCCGGTCAGCTCCTGGTCGACGGCGGCGTACTGCCCCGACGCGCCGATGTGCGAACGCAGCTCGTGCGCGTCCTTCACGACGTCGAACCCGGCGACGGTCGCGCGGCCGGCGTCCGGCTTCTGCAGCGTCGTGAGGATCTGGACGGTGGTGGTCTTCCCGGCACCGTTCGGCCCGAGCACGCCGAGCACGGTGCCTTCCGGGACCCGCAGGTCCATCCCGTCGAGCGCGGTGACGGAGCCGTACTTCTTGACGAGCCCTTCGGCCACGATGGCGTCTGGCATGGTCTTCCCCTTGTCTGCGTGGAGTTTCAGGCCCGGCGGATGACGATGTCGCCGGTGTAGGTGTGGGCTTTGACCTCGACCGTTTCCGTGGTCCCGCCCGGCCCCTCGGACGGGGTGAGGGTGTTGCGCACGGAGCCGGTCAGGGAGTTGAGCTCGAGCCAGGCGGCGGTGCCTTCGCGGACGCCGACCTCGATCTCGCCGACCGCGGTCTCCAGGACGACGGCGTCGCGGATGACCTCGTTGATCCGGATGTCGCCGGACGCGGTCTTGGCGTGCACGGCCGCGTGGGCGAGGGAGACGAAGATGTCGCCGTTGGCGGTGCTGACCCGCAGGTCGCCGGTGACCTCGCCGATGCGGGTCTCGCCGTTGGAGTTCTTCAGCACGGCGGTGCCGTCGATCTCGCGGATCCGCAGCTCGCCGGAGCCGGTGTGGGCCTCGACGTGCCCGGTGGCCCGCTCGACGGTGACGTCGCCGGTGGCGGTGCTCGCCTCGAGCCGGGCGGCTTCGTCGACGTGGATGTCGCCGACCGAGGTCTTGATGCGGCTGTCGCCGACGTGACCGCTGACCCGGATGTCGCCCATGGCGGCCGTGGACCGCAGGCGCGAGCCGGCGGGCAGCTCGACCGTGATGTGCAGGGAGCCGCCCCGGCCCCACAGCTTGGTGGCGTACTTCGGGCCCTTGACCAGCAGCTCGCCGCTCGCGAACTCGACGCGGGTCTTGGCGACCGCCTTCACGTCTTCGGGTTCGGCCGGGTCGGCGGGTTCGACCTCGACGGTGGTTTCCGCGCGCTCGCCGGCGACGATCCGGATGTCGGCGATGCTGACGTCGAGCGTGGCCGAGATCGGCTCGGGGGTGGCGAAAACGGGCATGGCTGCGCCCTCCTGGGGTGCTCGGGTGGCGTCTCCGCAGGTCGGAGACGTGCAGGGAAGAGGGGTGGGTTACTGGACCCAGCCGGTGTACTTCTCGCCGAAGGCCGAACGGCGCTGGGTCTGGCTCTTGCCGGGCCGGAGTGCGGCGTTCGCGGCCCGGACGAGCCACGCGTTGGTCGAGAGCATTTCGCGGTTCGCCGCCTCTTCGACGCGCTGCTTGAGCGCTTCGGGCAGCCGGAGGTTGATCCGGGCCACGGCGCCGTCGTCGGTTTCCGGGGGCGCCGGCGGCGTTTCCTGGGGCGACGGCTCGGGAGCGGTCGGCAGCGCGACGGCGAATTCGGCTTCGCGGCGGCGCAGGCGGACTTCGACGGAACCGGGCGCGAGGTCGCGGGTGATCTCGTCGGCCGCCGCGGAAAGGGCGTCGAGCAGGGTGAGCCGGATCGCCGATTCGAGCGGCGCGGTGAGCCGCTCGGCGAGTGCGACGGCTTCCTCGCCCGCCGCTTCGGCGGCGACCGCGAGCTCCCGGCGGAGTTCGTCTACGAAGGGCGTCAGGTCCATGGCACAACTATGGCGCCACGGTGGTGCCATGACAACCCTGAACTGGCACCCTTAGGGGTCGATCGTGGTGCCAGCGTGGCGAATGTGCAGGTCAGGCGCTTTCGATGCGCTCCAGCAACTCGTCCAGGAACCCGCACGCCTCGGCGGCGGCCCGATCCGCGTCGCGGTCGGCGATGGCCCGGGCGAGCCCTTCGTGGCCGATCTCGGGCGCGTGCTCCGCGCCCGGCGTGATGCTGGACGTCGCCGCGACGCTGGCCGTGATGACCTCGGTAAGCCCGCGGTAGAGCTCGGTGAGCAGCCGGTTGTGGCCGGCGCGCACGACGGCGCAGTGGAACTCCGCGTCCGTGCGCGCGAAGTCCTCCCACCGCCCTTCTCGCAGCTCGGTCTCCCGGCGGGAGAGCACGGCCCACAGCTCGGCGACCTCTTCCTCGGTCCGCTCGGCGGCGGCCAGGCGCGCGCCTTCGACCTCCAAGGTGCGCCGGACCTGCAGGACCTCGCGCAGCTCCGACCCGCAGAGCCGCCGGATCGCGCCGGACACCTCGCTCGTGGCGCGCACGTACGTTCCGTCGCCCTGCCGGACCTCCAGCAGGCCGGTGTGGGCGAGCGCGCGCACGGCTTCGCGGACGGTGTTGCGTCCGACGCCGAGCTGGTCGACGAGCTCGGCCTCGGTGGGGATGCGTTCGCCGATGGGCCATTCGCCCTGCGTGACCGCGGTCCGCAGCTGGTCGATGACCTGGTCGACGAGGCCTGCTCGCCGGGTGGTGGCCAGAGGCACAGGATTATCCCTTCATCCAATCATCCTACGTATGCGATAGTAGCGGTCATGCACGTCGAACACCGTGAATCCGGCCTCGAACCCGAACTGGACGGCGCCGTGGAGTTCCGCGCGCCGGGCGTGGTCGCCGCCGGCGTGCTGCTCGCGGTCGCGGTGGTGCTCACCGCCCTCAACCTGCGCCCGGCCATCACCGGCGTCGGCCCCATGCTCGCGGAAATGCGCCAGGACCTGGGCACGTCCGGCGTCTGGGCCGGCGTGCTCACGACGTTGCCGACGCTCTGCTTCGCCGGCGCCGGGCTGGCCGCGCCGCTGCTCGCCCGCCGGGCCGGCATCGGCGCCGCCATCGGGATCGCGCTCGGGACGCTCGCGACCGGGCTCGTGCTGCGCGTGCTCGACGGCCCGGCCGTGGTGCTCGGCGGGACGCTTGTGGCCACCGCCGGCATCGCCCTGATCAACGTGCTGATCCCGGTGGTCATCAAGGACTCCTTCCCGGCCCGCATCGGCGTCATGACCGGTGTCTACACCGCCGCCCTGCAGGGCGGCGGCGCGCTCGGGTCGGCGGTGACCCCGCAGCTCGGCGACGCGTTCGGCGGCTGGCGCCCGGCGCTGGGCAGCTGGGCCGTGGTGGCCGTCGTCGCGTTGCTGGCGTGGATTCTCGCAGCCCGCGGCACCGGCCGGGCACCGAGGCACACCGATGCCGCCCAGGCCGGCCGGTCGCTGCTGCGCAACCGCCTGGCCTGGATCGTCACGGTGTTCTTCGGGCTGCAGGCGTTCTACGCCTACGCGGCGATGGGCTGGTTCCCGCAGGTGCTGATGGACGCGGGGGTGTCCCGCGACGACGCCGGCCTGCTGTTCGGCCTGGTCTCGCTGATCGCCGTGCCGATCAGTCTCGTCGTCGCGCCGATGGCCGCCCGGCAGCGCGGGCAAGGTCCGTGGATCGCGGCCCTCGGCGTGTTCGGCTTCGCCGGCACCGCCGGGCTGATGCTCGCCCCGGCGTGGTCGCCGCTGCTCTGGAGCCTGCTGATCGGGCTCGGCATGAGCGTGTTCTCGCTGGCGCTGACCGTGATCGCGCTGCGGGCGCGGACCGGCGCGGACACCGCCCGGCTGTCCGGGATGGCGCAGGGCTTCGGCTACCTGTTCGCCGCGCTCGGGCCGTTCCTCTTCGGCCTGCTGCACGACGTCGCGGGCGGCTGGACCGTGCCGCTGGCGATGCTGCTCGGCCTGCTCGTCGTGCAGGTGGTGTTCGGCGCGCTCGCCGGTCGCGGCCGGTTCGTCTGATTCTTAACTGTTAACGCCGTTCGCCGGGGCCGGCGCGGCTTAAGCTCGTCCGGTGGCCGTGCCGTCCCCTGACCTCGGGGCATTGCTGCGCGAGGGCCCGTTCGACGCCGCCCTGCGCGCGGCCATCCGCGCCCGCGGGCTGAGCCTGGACCGGCTCCGCGAGCACCTGCGCGCTCGCGGCGTGTCCGTCACGACGGCGACGTTGAGCTACTGGCAGTCCGGCCGCAGCCGTCCCGAGCGGCACGAGTCGGTGCGCGGGTTGCGGCAGCTCGAAGCCGTCCTGGAGGTGCCGTCGGGTTCGCTCGTCGCGCTGCTCGGCCCGCCCCGGGCGCGCCGGGCGGTGACCGCGGAGATCGGCCGGTTCTGGCCTGACGGGCGGCGCATCGACGCCGCGGTGTCCGATGTGGACATCCGGTGGGACGAGCGGCTGACCCGGCTCAGCCAGCACGACGTCGTCCTCGTCGGCGCCGGCCGCGAGGAACTGGAGATCCGGTCGCGGCAGGTGCTGCGCGCCGAGGCCGACGGCCCGGACCGGTGGGTGGTCATCCTGCACCTGGACGAGCACGACCGGCCGCTGCCGGAACTGCGCTCGCTGCGCGGCTGCCGCCCCGGCCGCAGCGTGCTGAAGCCCGAAGACGGCCTGCTCGTCGTCGAACTGCTCTTCGCCAGGCCGCTCGAACGCGGCGAAACGGTGCTCACCGAGCACACTCTCGTGAACCGCCCGCCGTATCCGGTCGCGACGAACTACGAACGCAAATTCCGGCTCCCGGTCCGCGAATACGTGCTCGAAATCCGGTTCTCGCCCGAGGCGGTCCCGGTGGTCTGCCGCCGCTTCGCCGAGCCCGGCGAAGAAACCGAAGTCGTGCCGGAAGGCGATGCGGTGCACGGGGTCGCGCTCAACTTCGGCCCTGGCCGGTACGGTTTCGAATGGGATTGGCCCGTCAGTTAACTGTTAAAGACTTGCGGATCTGCAAAACCGGCTTTCCGGCGGCTTACCGTCTGCGCACCCCACTCGCCGATCCGAGGAGAAATCGATGCGCAGATTCGTTTCCGTCGCCGGGGTGGCCGCGCTGGCGGCGCTCGGGCTGGGCGTCTCGCCCGCCGAAGCGGCACCGGGGCACCCGGACGCCGAGGTGACGGGCGTCGCCGCGGCGTTCGGGCTCACCGCGGACCAGGCCCGGGCTCAGCTCGCCGCCCAGGACGACGCTCACCGGCTGGCCGCGGCCCTGCCCGCTTCGGTGCGTGCGCGGTCGGCCGGGCAGTGGTTCGACGCCGCCGCCGGGAAGCTGACTGTCGCTGTCACGACGGCCGAAGCCGCCTCGCAGGTACGTGCCGCGGGGGCGGAGGCTCGCGTGGTCGCGCGGAGCCAGGCCGACCTGGACCGCACCGACGCGGCCGTCCGTGCCCTGATCGGCGCGGGCGTGCCCGGCGTCTACGGCTGGGGCGTCGACGTCCGCGGCAACGAGGTCGGCGTGGACGTCGACCGGACGAAGAAGACCGCGGCGACCGGGAGTTTCCTCTCCCGGGCAAGGGAACTCGGGGTCCGGATCACCGAGACGGCGTCGTCCCCGCGGCAGCAGTCGGGCACGATCCAGACCGGGAACCCGTGGTGGCCGGGCAGCGAGAGCAACTGCTCGGTCGGCTTCCCGGTGACGGATTCGGCCGGTGCCAAGCACTTCCTGACCGCGGGTCACTGCACGAACGACCGCGACCAAGCCGCGTACGGCGCGTCGGGGCAGCAGAACCGGATCGGCACGTCGAACGTCGGCGGCACCCACAGCGTCAACGCGCGTGAAGGCGACATGGGTGTCGTCGCGGTGACCGAGGCCGGGTGGAACCTGTCGGCGTCGGTCAACACCTGGGGCCAGCCCGCGATCACGCTGACCGGCGCGGCCGAGGCGATGGTCGGCGACCGCGTCTGCCACTCCGGCAACACTTCGCACTGGCAGTGCGGCGAGGTGAAGTACACGCACAAGTCCGCCGACTACGGCGGCGGCCTGGTCATCGACGACCTCACCTGGACGACGGCGTGCTCCCTCGGCGGCGACTCCGGCGGCGGCTGGCTGCTCGGCGACAAGGCCACCGGCCTGCACGACGGCGGCCCGTCGCAGTGCGTGGACAACCCCTCCGACGGGGACCTGTCCCTGTTCTAGCCGGTGGCCGAGGCGTTGACCAAGTGGCAGCTCAGGCTGGTGACCAGCGGTGGCACCACGCCGCCGGGCGCACCCGCCGCCCCGCGGGTCACCGGCACGACGGCCACCAGCGTCTCGCTGGCCTGGGATGCGTCCACCGGCGACGTCACCGCGTACGACGTCTACAACGGCTCGGCGCTCGCCACGAGCGTCACCGGGACTTCGGCGACCGTCACCGGGCTCTCGCCGGACACCGCGTACACGTTCACGGTCAAGGCCCGCGATGCCGCCGGCAACGTGTCGCCGGCCAGCGCCCCGGTTCCGGCCAGGACCCAGGCGGGTGGCAGCGGCCGGACGTTGACCAACGACACCGACTACGCGATCCGCGACTACCAGCAGGTGTTCAGCCCGATCACGTCCACCCTGACCGGCCAGGCGGCGACCCCGCTGTCGGTCGCGGTGACCATCCGCCACACGTGCGCCGAAGACCTCGGCGTCACGCTGCTGGACCCGAAGGGCAAGGCGTACGCGCTCAAGTACAGCGGCGGCGGCACGTGCACGGCCTGGACCGGCCCGCGGACGTTCACCGTTCCCGCGGCCTCCTCGCCGGCGTCGGGCAAGTGGCAGCTGCGCGTCACCGACTACGGGCCCGGCGACACCGGCACCCTCGACACCTGGTCCCTCACGCTGTAGGACTCCCGCGGGCCGGGCGCTGAACCCCGCCCGGCCCGCGGTGACTCAGTCCAGCGGCAGGTTGAGCAGGGCGTTCTCGATCAGCTCCGGCATCGCCGGGTGGATCCAGTACTGCCCGCGCGCCATGCTCCGCGCGTCGAGCCCGAAGCTCATCGCCTGGATCAGCGGCTGGATCACCGACGACGCCTGCGGCCCGATGATGTGCGCGCCGAGCAACCGGCCGGTCGCCGGGTCGGCCAGCAGCTTCGCGAAGCCCGTGGTGTCTTCCATCGCCCAGCCGTAGGCGATCCCGGCGTAGTCCTGCTTCGAAGTCACGTAGGAGACGCCCTTTTCGCGCGCCTTCCGCTCGGTGAGCCCGACGGACGCGACCTGCGGGTGGGTGAACACCGCGTGCGGCACGAACCGGTGGTCGGCGGTGATCCGCTCGTCCGGGTGCGCCAGGTTGTGCTGCACCACACGGGCTTCGTGGTTGGCGACGTGCTTCAGTTCGTGCGGCGAGGAAAGGTCGCCGAGCGCGTAGATGCCCTCAACCACGGTCTCCTGGTAGTCGTCGACCACGACGTGTCCACTGTCCATTGTGGTCACGCCGGTGGCGGCGACGTCGAGCAGGTCCGAGTTCGGCCGGCGGCCGGTCGCGACCAGCAGCACGTCGGCCTCGACGGTTTCGGCGCCCTGCGGTCCTTCGAGGTCCAGCGCGACGCCGTGGCCGGTCTTGCGCGCCCGCACGGTCTTGCGGTCGAGGCGGACGTCGAAGCGTTCCGAAGCCAGCTCGGTGAACCGCGCGCTGACGTCGTCGTCCTCGGAGCGCAGCAGCCGCCCGGACCGGTTGACCAGCGTGACGTGGACGCCGAACGACGCGAAGACGTGCGCGAACTCGGCCGCGATGTACCCGCCGCCGAGGACGACGATGCGCTCGGGCAGTTCGTCGAGCCGCATCACGGTGTCGGAGGTGTGGTACTCGACGGTGTCCAGGCCGGGGATCTCCGGGATCACCGGGCGCCCGCCCGCGGCGAGCACGAACTTGTCGGCGGTCAGCACCTCGTCGGGGCGCCCGTCGGCGAAGCTGACGCGCAGTTCCTTGTGCCCGGTGAAGCGGGCGGTGCCGTCGTAGACGTCGACGTTCGCGTTGTCCTCGTGGCTGCGGCGGTACTCCGCGCCGCCCGCGGCGATCGGGTCGATCCGGCCGAAGATCCGGTCGCGGATGTCCCGCCAGCGCACGCCCTTCAGCTCTTCGTCCACGCCGTACTTCGCGCTGTGCGAAGGCGTGTACGCGACGTCGGCGGCGTACACGAACATCTTCGTCGGGATGCAGCCGACGTTGAGGCAGGTGCCCCCGAACGTGCCCTTCTCGACGATCGCCGTCTTCTTGCCGGCGAAATCCGGGCCGAGGATCGAATTCCCCGATCCCGTCCCGACGATCACCAGGTCGTAGTGGGGCACTGCATCCTCCGCGGGGTCGGCTCCGGTCGATTCACCCTAGCCAACCGGCTGCGGGGAGCGGGTGTTCCCCGATGTGCTTAACGTCGTATTACGTGGTCAGTGGCCGTTGCCGGTGAAGTGCATCCGGTCCTTCGGGCTGGTCCACGCGCCGCCCCAGCTCCAGCCGATCGCGGCGAACGCCCGCACGGTCGCGTCGCCGGCCAGGACCATGCCGGGCCGCCGGTTCGAGCGGTCGACGTAGGCCGAGGCCAGCTCGGGCAGCACGAGATCACCCTGGGTGTAGGGGTTGCAGAACGGGTTGACGTCGACGGCGAGGCCGTACGCGTGCGCCGACCACGACGTCTGCCCGCGGGCCGGGCGGCAGACGAACGCGCTGGTCGAGTTGCCGTCGCCGGTCGGCGGCAGGGTCAGTTCTTCCGGGCTGGTCACGCGCATCTCTTCGAGGGGGAAGCGCGCCGCGAAGAGCTGTCCGAAGACCTGGGTGATCCCGGCGGCGCCCTTCGCGTTGACCGGCATTTCGCCGGTGTGCGCGCGGCCGTCGAAACCCCAGAACGACATCGTCAGGTAGCGCAGGTCGGTCGCTTCGACCGGGCACCCGGGCTGCCAGGTGCTGCGCGCGAGGACGTCGGCGGGCACCGCGCTGACCGTCGAGGCGTACTTGCCGCCGGCGGGCGGCGGGAGGAGGTCTTTTGTCGGAAGTGCCCGGTTCACCAGTTCGGGTGGCGTCGGTTCGATCTCGCCGAACCCGTCCGGGCGCCGGGGGAGTGGCCGGGCACCCACCTGCCAGGTGACGGCGGGCGCGCTCGTCGCCGTCACCGGCGCTCGGGTTGTCGGCGCCGGGGTTGTCCTGGTGTTCGGCGTCGAGGGCACGGGTTGCGGCGTCGACGGCACTTCGGAGGCGCACGAGGTCAGCGTCAGGGCCAGTACCGCCCCGAACACCGCTGCCGTCCGCCGCATCCGGCCAGCTTGACAGAGGCGGCCGGAAAGCGCGGAGTCCACCCGTTCCAGTGACACCGCTTTGGGCCCACTCGGATTAGGGTATTCAGCGCACGGCGTTCACGCACCGGAGTCGCCCGGGTGCCGAGCGCTTGTTCTTTGCCGTGTCTGATGAGGGGAACGTCCCATGTCCGTGAAGTCCCGTCGATCCCTGCTGCTCGCGAGCGGCGCGCTCCTCGCCGTGGCCGCGGTGGCCGTCCCGGTCGTGGTCGGCACGGCGTCGGCGGATCCCGGATCCGGCAACCAGGCGCGCATAGTCGGCGGCGAAAAGGCGTCGCTCGGCGAACACCCGTACGCGGTGTACCTGACCGACAGCGGCGGAAACCAGTTCTGCGGCGCGGTGATCGTCAGCTCCACGGCGGTCGCGACGGCGGCCCACTGCGCGAAGGCGGTCGCTAAGCAGGACGTCCGCGTGGTGGCGGGCCGCGAGGACAAGCGCACGGAGGACGGTCAGGTCCTCAGCGTCTCGAAGGTCTGGATCAGCAAGGGCTACAGTGACCCGACGCAGGGCGACGACGTCGCGGTGCTGTCCGTCCGCGGCCAGCTCGACTACCGGCCCGCGCAGCTGCCGGGCAAGGGCGACGCGAGCCTGTACGCGGCAGGCACGAAGGCGACGGTCCTCGGCTGGGGCCGCGTCGCCGACGGCGGCGCCCGGTCGGACTACCTGCGCAGCGTCGAAGTCCCGCTGGTCTCCGACACCGACTGCAGCTCCGACTACAACGTCTACAACCAGAAGACGATGGTCTGCGCGGGCTACCCCGACGGCGGCAAGGACGCCTGCCAGGGCGACTCCGGCGGCCCCCTGGTCGTGGGCGACACCCTGATCGGCATCGTCTCCTTCGGCGACGGCTGCGGGAAGGCGGGCAAACCGGGCGTCTACACCCGCGTCTCGGCGTACACCGACGACATCGAAGCCCAGGCGAAGCCGCGCACCCTCTTCCCGTAGAGCGTGGTAAGCAGGGGTATGCCGACCCTGCACGAAGCGACCGGTCCCGAACTGACGGCCGCCCAGCTCCACGACATCCTCCGCCTGCGCGTGGACGTCTTCGTGGTGGAGCAGAAAGCCGCGTACCCCGAACTCGACGGCCGTGATCTCGCGCTCGACACCCGCCACCTGTGGTTCGAGACCCCGTCCGGCGTCGCGTCCTACCTCCGGGTGCTGCAAGATCCCGACAACGTCCGCCGCATCGGCCGGGTGGCGACGGCGGCGAACGCCCGCGGCCAGGGCCTGGCCGCCCGGCTGATGGACGAGGCACTGAAGATCCCGGGCGAGTACGTCCTCGACGCCCAGACGTACGTCCAAGGTTTCTACGCCCGCTACGGCTTCATCGCGGAAGGCGCGGAGTACACCGACGAGGACGGCATCCCCCACATCCGTATGCGCCGCCTAGCGCGCTGACCCGTTGCCACGCTGACTGCTACGGCCCGGGCCGACTGAGGACCTCAAGCGCACCCGCTGCCCGAGCACCCTCGCGGCGTCAGGCGATCGCGCCCGGCGGGGCGGTCGCGGTGATCACCTTCACCGCGCGGTCCACGTCGGCCTCCGTGAGGTCGGCCCGCGCGGTCAGCCGCAGCCGCGAGATGCCGTCCGGCACCGACGGCGGCCGGAAGCACCCGACGCGGATGCCGTGCTCCGCGCAGGCCGCCGCCCACGCGACCGCCGTCTCGGCCGAAGGCGCCTGGACCGAGATGACGGCGGCGTCCGGCAGGCTCGCCTTCAACCCGGCCGCCTTCAACGACATCGCGAGGTTGCCGGCGTTCTCGACGACCTTCTCCGCCATGCCGGGCTTTTCCTTCAGCGCGTGCAACGCGGCCAGCGCGGCAGCCGCACTCGCCGGCGCGAGCGCGGTGTCGAAGATGAAACTGCGAGCCGTGTCCACGAGGTGCTTGATCACGCGCCGCGGCCCCAGCACCGCCCCACCCTGTGCACCCAGCGACTTCGACAGCGTCAACGTCGTGACGACATCGGGCGCACCCGCGAGCCCCGCCGCGTGGACCGCGCCGCGGCCGCCTTCGCCGAGGACACCGAAGCCGTGCGCGTCGTCGACCAGCAGCGCCGCACCGTGCTCGCGGCAGATGCCGGCCAGCTCGCCGAGCGGCGCGAGGTCGCCGTCCACCGAGAACACCGAGTCGGTCACCACCAGCGCGCGCGGCTTGCGCCGGGTCGAGAGCGCGTGCTTGATCGCCGACGGCGTCGAGTGCGCGACCGCGGCGACGTCGGCGCGCGACAGCCGGCAGCCCTCGATCAGCGACGCGTGGATGTACTTGTCGGTGACGATCGCGGACTCGGCGCCCGACAGCGCCGTCACCGCCCCGAGGTTCGCGGCGAAGCCGGAGGAGAACACGAGCGCCGACTGCACGCCGCAGAACCGGGCGAGCTCCAGCTCGAGCTCGGTGTGCAGCTCGGTCGACCCGGTGACCAGCCGGGACCCGGTCGCCCCGGCACCCCAGCGGAGGGCGGCGGCGGCGGCCGCCCCGGCGACGCGCTTGTCGCGGGCCAGCCCGAGGTAGTCGTTGCCGGCCAGGTCCAGCTCGTCGACCCGCGCGGGACGCGGCCGCAGCTGCCGCACGAGCCCCGCGTTCGCCCGCTTCTCCGCCTCGACGTCGAGCCAGTCGAAAACCTCATCGGGCGGGGGCGTCGGCGGCGTAGTCACGTCCCGCAGTCTCCCATCCGCGATCCGCGTCCTCGTGTGGCGGGCCCTGGAAACGCCGGAAGCCCCGGACCGAGGTCCGGGGCTTCCTGGGGTGGATCAGCTGTCGTAGCCGCGACGCGGGCCACGGCTCGGGCGGCCGTAGCCACCGCCGTTGCCCGTCCGCGGCTGACGGGCACGGCCGCCGAAGCCGCCGGGGCGGCCTTCGCGGTGGCCGGAACCCTCACGCGCACCCTGGTACCCGCCGCGGTCGCCACCGCGGTCACCACGGTCGCCGCCGTAGCTGCCCCGGTCGCCGCCGCGGTCGCGGTCGCCGCGGTAGCCGCCGCGACCCGAACCGCCGAAGCCGCGGTCGCCGCGGAAGCCACCGCCGCCACGACGCGGGCTCTCGCGCCGCCGCTCGATGACCGGCTCGCCGCTGGGCTCGCGGGCACCGGTGATGCGGGACAGCGCGTCGTCACCCGGACGGACCATCGTGGACTCGGCGCGCACGCCGGCCCGGTCGGTCATCCGCTTGACCATCCGGCGCTGGTCGTTGGTGACCACCGTGACGACGACACCGGACGCCCCGGCGCGCGCCGTGCGGCCCGCGCGGTGGAGGTAGTCCTTGTGGTCCGCCGCCGGGTCGACGTGCAGCACCAGCGAGATGTCGTCGACGTGGATGCCGCGCGCGGCGACGTCCGTGGCGACCAGCACCGGGGTGTGGCCTTCCTTGAAGTCGGCGAGGACTCGGTTGCGCTGCCCCTGCGTCTTCCCGCCGTGCAGCGCCGCCGCGTTCACGCCCTGCTCACGCAGGCGCTCGGCGAGGCGGTCGACGTGGTGCTTGGTGCGGACGAACATGATCGTGCGGCCCTCGCGGGCGCCGATCTGCGTGATGACGTCCTGCTTGTCCTGGTGCGAGACCTGGAGCACGTGGTGGTCCATGGTCGTCACGCTCGCGGTCGACGGCGCGACCGAGTGGGTGACCGGGTCGGTCAAGTACTGCTTGACCAGGCGGTTGACGTCACCGTCGAGCGTCGCGGAGAACAGCAGCCGCTGCCCGCCCGCCGGGGTGAGGTCCATGATCTCGCGGACCTGCGGCATGAAGCCCATGTCCGCCATCTGGTCGGCCTCGTCGAGGGCGATGAAGTTGCAGTCGCCCAGGTTCGCGGTGCCCTGCCGGACGTGGTCCGACAGCCGCCCCGGGGTGGCGATCAGCAGGTCGACGCCACGGGAGAGCGCGTCCGCCTGCCGGGCGAAAGCCATGCCGCCGACAGCAGTGCGGCACCACAGGCCGAGCGCCCGGGCCAGCGGGGTCAGCGAGTCGGCGACCTGCATGGCCAGCTCGCGGGTCGGGACGAGGATCAGGGCGCGGGGACGCTTCGGGCGGGCCTTGCCGCCGTCGAGCCGGGCCAGCATGGCCAGGCCGAAGGCGAGGGTCTTGCCGGAGCCGGTCTGGGCGCGGCCCAGCACGTCGCGGCCGGCCAGCGCGTCCGGGATGGTCGCGGACTGGATCGGGAACGGGCTGTTGATGCCCGCGTCAGCCAGCGCGCGGAGCAGCGGCTCCGGCAGGCCCAGCTGGGCGAAGGTCTTGGTGGCCACGGTCTCGACCGCGTCGTCGCGCAGCATGTCCCCACCGGCCGGGCGGGTGCGCGGCTTGTGGTCGGGACGGTCCGCGCGCGCGGACGTCGAGGTGTGGCCGGAATTGAACGTGACTGTCACAAATGCCTCTCGGACGCGGTTCGTCACAAGGGAGGCCCGGGCTGCCCGCGCGCAGGCAGGGCAAGATGGTGTGCGGTGGGCGTTCACAGGGACGGACCCGGCACACCGTGTCTTCGCTTGCCGACACTGCGCGCCGCATGGGATTTACGGATCACCGCGAGCCATTCGGTGGCTCTGGAGGCGACGGACACCAACTCATCCACGCCGCCGGTTGCGGTCTGTACATACTGTACCCGAGTCGGAGCTGGGACTTCGCATGGAGGTCACTGGTTGTGGGCGGCGTCGCAGACGTGTTCCGCGCCACAGCCGCGACGCCGCCCCGCGTTCACCCGAGCCCGGCGGCGGACAGGAGCTCCGCCAGCAGCTCGTCGGTGTTCGTCACGTGCTCGCCGAGCCCGCGGCCGTGGAACCAGCCCGCCAGGTTGCGCACGTCCCTGGCCAGGAACTCGGCGCCGCCGGGGTTGGCCACGACGTCGACGATCTGCGGCAGGTCGATCACCATCAACCGGCCCCGGTGCACGAGCACGTTGTACGCCGAGAGGTCGCCGTGCGCGAGCCCCTCGGCGGCGAGCAGTTCGAGCGCCGCGGTGGCCTGGAACCAGAGGTCCTTCAGCTCCCCGGGCTCCGGGCGCGCCTGGGCGAGCCGCGGCGCCGCGGTTCCGTCCTCCTCCCCGAGGAATTCGAGGAGCAGTTCGGTCCCGTTGCGCTGCACCGGGTAGGGCACCGGTGCCCCGAGCGTCCACAAGCGACTCAGCGCGGCGAACTCCGCGACGGCCCACTGTTCGGCGATGAGGTTGCGGCCGAACGCCGTGCGGTGCTCGATCGCGCGCATCTCGCGGGAGCGGCGCATCCGCCGTCCTTCGAGGTAGCCCGCGTCGCGGTGGAACAGCTTGTGCTCGTCGCTTCGGTAGCGCTTCGCGGCGAGCAGCGTCCCGGGGGTGCCGGGCAACCCGCGCCGCAGCAGGTGGACGTCGGCCTCCTTGCCGGTCTTCAGGACGCCGAGGTCGGTGTCGACCGCGGCGAGCTCGGTGACCACCCAGTCCGGCCGGGGTCGCGGGCCGTGTTCGGCGTCGTCCCAGGTCGACCAGCGATCGGCGCCGTCGGGCAGCTGGTTTTCGGTGTAGGCGTCGTCGCGGAGCTTGGCGAGCCGGATGCGCTCGCCTGCGGTGAGCCGCCCGCTGCGCGTGGGCTCCGGGTCGTCGAACCGCCCGCGGCGCGAACGCGCTCCGCGACGGCGGGAAGGTTGGTCGTCGAAGTGGTCGAAGTCTTCGAAGTCGTGCTGGCGCACTGGTGGGGTTCTCCTCGATCAGGGATGCCCCACCGGGCGCGTGGTCAGCTCCAGGGGGCGGGTGGGCAAGGGCGCGAAAGGGCCCGGACATCCATCACGACAGGCACCTCCCCGCTCTTGCACACCGGCTCCCTGCCGGATGCGTTCAGCTTGCCGGACCGTTCCCCGGCCGCGCAACCGAATAGCGCGAACGGTCCGTTCGTGACGTTTCCTTGAATTCCGCCGGCGGCCGTGGCCACGATGAACCGGCAGGCAGAACAAGGGAGGGCAGATGGACGCGTACGACGTGGTGATCGTCGGCGGTGGGCACAACGGCCTCGTCGCGGCCGCGTACCTGGCGCGGGCGGGCCGGTCGGTGCTCGTGCTCGAACGGCGGGGAGAGACCGGTGGCGCCGCCGTCTCGTTCCGCGCGTTCGAGGGCGTGGACGTCCGGCTGTCGCGCTACTCGTACCTCGTCAGCCTGCTGCCGAAGAAGATCGTGGCCGACCTCGACCTCGACGTGGAGCTGCGACGGCGCCGGATGTCGTCGTACACCCCGTCGGGCGGCTCCGGTCTCCTTGTCGACACGGGCGACGACGGCCGGACGGCTGCGTCGTTCCGGGCGCTCACCGGGTCCACCTCGGACTTCGCGGCCTGGCAACGGTTCTACGAGCTGACCGGGCGCGTCGCCGGGCGCGCGTTCGGCACGCTCACCGAACCACTGCTGTCCGAAGTGGACTTCCGCGAACGCATCGGCGACGCCGATGCGTGGTCCTCGCTGTTCGAACGGCCGATCGGCGAAACGCTCACGTCGTGGTTCGGCCACGACACGGTGCGCGGCGTGGTGCTCACCGACGCGCTGATCGGCACGTTCGCCCCGGCCGGCGACGAGGACCTGCGGCAGAACCGGTGCCTGCTCTACCACGTGATCGGCAACGGCACCGGCGACTGGGACGTCCCGGTCGGCGGCATGGGCGCGGTCACCGGCTCGCTCGCGGCGGCCGCGGCCGCCGCGGGTGCGCGCCTGGTGACCGGTGCGGAGGTGCTCTCGGTGGACCCCGGCGGCGAGGTGCGGTACCGGCGTGACGACGCCGAGCACGTCGCCGTCGGAGGGCACATCCTGGCCAACGTCGCGCCGTCCACGCTGGCGAGGCTGCTGGGCGAGGAGCCGCCGAGCCGGCCGGAAGGCGCGCAGCTGAAGGTGAACATGGTGCTCTCGCGGCTGCCGAGGCTGCGTGACCCGGACGTCGACCCGGCCGAGGCGTTCGGTGGCACCTTCCACGTCAACGAAACCTTCACGCAACTGGAGGCGGCGTACCGCGAGGCGGCAGCGGGAAGGATCCCCACGCTGCCGCCGTGCGAAATCTATTGCCACTCGTTGACGGATCCGTCCATCCTCGGCCCGGCCGAACGCGCGGCCGGCGCGCACACCCTCACCTTGTTCGGCCTGCACATGCCGGCGCGGCTCTTCGAGGGGCGCAACGAAGAGGCGCGCGAAGCGGCGTTGCGCGCGACGCTCGCTTCTCTGAACAGCGTGCTGGCCGAGCCGATCGAGGACTGCCTGCTGTCCGCGCCGGACGGGAAACCCTGTGTGGAAGCCAAAACCCCGCTGGACCTGGAAGCCGAGCTGGGCCTGCCGGCGGGGCACATCTTCCACCGGGACCTTTCCTGGCCGTTCGCGGAGGATCCGGTCCAGGCCGGCCGCTGGGGCGTGGAAACACCGCACGAACGCGTTCTGCTGTGCGGCGCGGGAGCCGTGAGAGGAGGTGGTGTGAGCGGCATCCCCGGCCACAACGCGGCGATGGCGGTTCTCGGCGTCCGGTGATCCGGGTCAGGCGTCGTGTTCGGTGCACAGACATGCGACGCCCGGCTCGATCCACTCCCGGCCAGCCCATTCCGGGTGCCGTTCGACGAGCAGCGAGCGGACCTCGGCGACGACCTCGTCCACGCCCATCGCCGAGTCCCGCCGAAGCCAGGTCTCGTCCCGCAGTTCCCGCAGGTAGTCACGGACGTCGGTGAGTACGGCACCGCCGCCGACCTCTCCGTGCCCGGGAACCACCACGCGGTGCCCGGCGGCGGCCAGCCGGTCCAGGACGGCGAGCCAGCCCACGCCCGAGACGTCGGCGTCGTGCGGCGGGAACCACGGGAAGATCGCGAACTGCCCGGTTTCGGCCAGGTCGCCGGTGAACAGGACACCGGCGTCCGGCACCTCGACGACTTGGTCGCCCTTGGTGTGGCCGCGGCCGGTGGGGCGCAGTCGGACGGTCCGGCCGCCGAGGTCGAGGTCGTACCCGTCGTCGAAGACGAGGTCGGGCACCGGCACCCGGACACCGTCGAGGCGGCGGGTGACCACCTCGCCCAGGCCCCGGAACATCTCCAGGTAGCCCGGGCCCTTGGTGGTCAGGTCGTCGGCTTGGGCGCGGTTGACCAGGTAGGTCGCCTCGCCGGCGAACACCTGGGCGCCGAAAGCGTGCTCGGGGTGGAAGTGGGTCGTGGTCAGGTACAGGCGACGGCCCTTCGCCACCTCCGTGGCGAAGGCGAGCACCTGCTCGGCGTTGGCGGTGCCGATGCCCGTGTCGACGACGAGGACGGCTTCCGAGCCGCCCACGACGCCGATGTTGGGCACCAGGTCGACCCGGCGGTTGGGGATCACCAGCAGGTCCGGGGCGATCTCGTCGGCGCCGTCGACGTGCACGGCGGGATCGGTCAGTTCGGTCATACCCCGATTCCACCGCCGCCGGTGCACGGGCGTCCAAGACCGGTTCGGTGGCGCCGATACCGGATGACTATCGTCGCCGGTCATGGAGCTGCGCACGCTGCGGTACTTCGTGGCCGTCGCCGAAGAACTCCACTTCGGCCGGGCCGCCGCGCGGCTGCACATGAGCCAGCCGCCGCTGAGCCGGGCGATCAAGCAGCTGGAGCGCGACGTCGGTGCCGTGCTGCTGCTGCGCTCGGTCACAGGGGTCACGCTCACCCCGGCCGGTGCGGCGCTGCTCGCGGAAGCACGGTCCCTGCTCGACCAGGCCGACCGCGCCCGCGTGCGCGTGGCCGCGGCGGCGGGCGAAGCGGTGCTCACCGTCGGCCTCCTGGGCGACAGCACCGACCCGCACGCGGTCCGGCTCGCCGACGCCTACCGGCAGCGGCACCCGGACGTCGAGGTCCGCGTGCGCGACACCGACCTGACCGACCCGACCTGCGGCCTGCGCACGGGCCTGGTCGACGTGGCGCTGACCCGCGCGCCCTTCGACGAGACCGGCCTCGCGGTGCACGAGCTGCGGACGGACCCGGTCGGCGCGGTCCTGCGCGCCGACGACCCCTTGGCCACGCGCGACCGCTTGGACCTGGCCGACCTGGCCGGCCGCCGCTGGTTCCGCTTCCCGGACGGCACCGACCCGCGGTGGCAGTCGTACTGGCACGGCGGCGAACCCCGGGAGGGCCCGGTGGTGCGCGCGGTCCAGGAGTGCCTGCAGGCGGTCCTCTGGAACGGCACCGTCGGCCTGACCCCGCTCGGGCACCAGCCGGCCGGCGACCTGGTCGTGGTGCCGCTGCCCGCGATGGCGCCGAGCCGGGTGGTCATGGCGTGGCAGCAGGGCACCACCAACCCGCTGGTCCACTCGTTCGCCCACCTCGCGACGGCCGCGTACCGCACCTGAGCGCCCCTGCGGCTCCGTCCTAGATCACCGGGGGGCGGCGGACGTCGTAGAGGTCCCAGTCCAGCTGCCAGAACGCGTCGATGCCGTGCTCGCGGATGAACTTCCGTTCGGCGTCGTGCACCGGGTAGCAGCCGGCGATGCTGATCGGGGCGCCCCCGACGTCGATCAGCGTGTACTGGTGCGCGTCGAGGCCCGCGGGCGCCGAAACGGCGAACGCCGTCATGGCGGACTCCTCGGCGATCGGCTGGCCGAAGTCGATGGTGTCGCCGTAGACGAACGGGCAGGTGCCGCGCAGCTGCTCGGCGAGGTAGCCGATGGCCAGGGCCCACGTCGGGTCGTCGGACCGGACGCTGATCCACAGCTCCGGTCTCATGCCGTGCCAGTCCGGGTGCTCGGCCAGCGAAAGCCCGTAGGTCGCGCCGGTGAGGTAGCGCGGTTCCGGTTCGTCGGCGTAGACGAACGCGATGACGTCGTCGAGCCCGTCGTGGGTCGACGCGATCGGCTGCAGGCGGGGTTCGCTGGTCCCGGTCAGGGTGTCGAGATGGGCGACATACCGCTCGGCACGGCTGGGCATGGCGCGCAGCATACGACCGACCGGGCGGCCGTGCGGGACAATCCCGCTGGCTCGGGCGCGGCATGTTCGGGCAGGGTGGAAACCATGCGAGTGCTCGTGATCGGAAGCGGAATCGGCGGCGCGGCGACGGCTTGGCACCTGGCGCGCCGCGGTGTGGAAGTGGTCGTGGCGGACGCGGCGCGGCCGGGGACGGCGACCGAAGCCGGTGCCGGGATCGTCAGCCCGTGGACGTCGCGGTGGGAAGACGCGGTGTACCCGCTCGCCTCGGCCGCCGGCCGGTACTACCGCGAATTCGCCGCGGAGCTCGAGGGTTCGTCGTTCGAGGTCGTCGGCGGGATGATCGTGTCGGCCGACGAGGCCGAACTCGACGAGGCACAGGAACGGCTGGCGAAGCGGGCGGCGGACGCGCCGGAAGTCGGCGAGGTCCGCCGGCTCGACCCGGCGCAGGCCCGCGAACTCTTCCCGGCGCTGGCGCCCGGGCTGGCCGCGGTGCACCTGAGCGGTGCGGGCCGCGTCGACGGGCACGAACTGCGCCGCGTGCTGCTGCGCGACGCCGAACGCCACGGTGCGAAATTCGTCGAAGGGGAGGTCGCGTTCCGGGCCGACGGCACGGTCGCGGGCGAGGCGGGACCGCTGGCGGCGGACAGCGTCGTGGTCGCGGCCGGCGCGTGGAGCCGCGATCTGCTGGCGCCGCTGGGCATAGATCTGCCGGTGACGCCGCACCGCGGCCAGATCAGCCACTTCGACCTGCCGGGCACGGACACGGCGGCGTGGCCGGTGGTACTGCCGCGCACCAGCCACTACCTGCTCGCGTTCGGCGGCGGCCGGGTCGTCGCGGGCGCGACTCGCGAGGCGGAGGCGGGCTTCGACTACCGCGTCACGGCCGCCGGGCAGCGTGAGGTGCTGGACAACGCGCTGGCGGTCGCGCCCGGTCTCGCGGACGCGACGCTTTCGGAGACCCGGGTCGGCTTCCGCCCGGGCACGCCGGACGGCCTGCCGATCCTCGGCTCGCTCCGTCCCGGGCTG
Source organism: Amycolatopsis sp. FBCC-B4732 (assembly GCF_023008405.1). NCBI lineage: Bacteria > Bacillati > Actinomycetota > Actinomycetes > Pseudonocardiales > Pseudonocardiaceae > Amycolatopsis > Amycolatopsis sp. FBCC-B4732. The sequence goes on along the minus strand of NZ_CP095376.1, from coordinate 6,004,433 downwards.
GCCGTTTCGACGGGGTTCGGCGCGGGCGGGCTGACGAACGCGCCGTTCGCGGGCAAGCTCGTCGCGGCGCTGGCGGTGGGGGAGGACCCGGGCTTCGACCTGACGCCGTTCAGCCCGGATCGCTTCTGAACGGCCACCGCCTCCGCCCAGCGAAGGAGGCGGACCTCGCCGCGCTGCTCACGATCCTCGACGGCGCCGTCTCGTGGCTCGGCTCGCAGGGACTGGACCAGTGGGCGGGAGCGCCGTGGCGTGCCGACGAACTGCGGCCGGGCCTCGCGACCGGTGCGCTGCGGGTGGCGGAAACCGCGGGGCCGGCGCCGGTGCCGGTCGCGACCATGACTCTCGGCGAAGAAGCGGCGTCGCTCTGGCGTCCGGCGCACGAGCCGGCCGCCGCGCTGTACGTCAGCCATCTCGCGGTCGACCGCGCTGCTGCCGGGCACGGGGTCGGGGCGTGGCTGCTCGACGAAGCCGCGGAGGAAGCCGCGCGGCGGGGCAAGCGGTGGCTGCGGCTCGACGCGTGGAAGAGCAATGCCCGCCTGCACGCCTACTACCGGCGGTCGGGCTTCCGGCTGGTGCGGATCGCCGACGGGGCCGGCGGTTCCGGCGCCCTGTTCGAGCGGGCCGTCAGCCTTCGGTGACCAGTTCGAGCGCGTGCTCGCCCGTGCGCTCGACGACCAGGCCCGCCTTCGTGATGACCTTCGCCAGCTGGTCCACAGTGGACGGTTCGGCGCGGGTGGCGGCCAGTACGTGCGCCAGACGGCCTTTGTACGCCTTGTTGAAGTGGCTGACCGTCACGCGTTCGCCGCGGGCGTTCTCGGTGACCACGCGGACCGTCACTGCGTCCGGGCGGAGCTTGGCGAAGGCCGAGTACGTGCCGGAACGCAAGTCCACGACCAGGCCTTCGACCGCTTGCAGCACCGGCTCGAGGACCGGCTTCCAGTGGCCGCGGACCGTGCCGAGGGAAGGCAGGGAGTTGCCGCCCGACAGGCGGTACGCCGGGATCGGGTCGGTCGCCGAAACCACGCCGAACAGCGAGGACGTCACCGCCAGGCGGCGGTGGGCCTTCTCCAGGGCCGCTTTCGTGAAGCTCTTCACGTCGAGGGCGTCGTAGAGGACGCCGGTGTAGCGGCGCAGGGCCGGCATCGTCGGGGACGTCCAGAGCTCGGCGTTGCGCGCGACCTCCCCGGCCTGGCGCTCGGTGAGGCCCAGGGCCGCGAGGCTGGCCGGGACGTCGGCGGCGAGCTCGACCAGCGCGTCCGCGAGCTTCGCGCGCGCCGGGTTCAGCTCGGGGAACGACAGCGCGCCGAGGTCGAGGGGGCCGCCGCGGCCGCCGTCGGCTTTGGTCTCTGAAGGGGGGAGGAGGACCAGCACGGTCCGAGCGTAAATCGGGGTGCGCGGGCGCCGCCGTCCGGCCTAGCCTCCCGGCATGGACCTGACCTGGCGCCCGTTGACGCTCGCCGACGTTCCGGCGCTGACCCGCCTGTACGCGGCGGCCGAGGAAATCGACCGGACGGGTGAGCACTTCAGCGAGGAAGACCTCCGTGAGGAGCTGGAAGGTCCCAGCATCGACCTGGCCCGCGCCACGACCGGCGCCTTCGCGGGCGACCGGCTCGTCGGGTACGGCCTGATCCGCCGCCGTGACGCCGCCGACCCCGTGCACATGATCCGGCTCCAGTCGATCGTGCACCCGGACCACCGCGACGACGTCCTCGGCGCGCACCTGGCCGAGTGGTTCTCGCGGACGAGCCGCGAGGTCCACGAGCGCGCCTTCCCGGGCGCGCCGCTGGAGCTGCACCACGGTCTGCACGAGAACGAGCGCTGGATCGCCGGGGTGCTCGCCGGAGCGGGCTACCGGCATCGCCGGACGATGGTGACCATGCGCGTCGGGCTGGCGGACCTGCTGCCGCAGCCGCCGTTGCCGGACGGCTTCGAGGCGGTGCCGTTCGGGTTCGAGCACGACCGCGCCGTCCTGGACGCGCGCAACGACACGTTCGCCGACCACTGGGGCAGCACGCTCTACGAGCCGGAGGCGTGGCGGCACCTGGTCACCGGCTCGAAGGACTTCCGGCCGGACCTGTCGTTCCTCGTCCTCGACGGGGAGAAGGTGCTCGCGTTCGTGCTGAGCCACTTCTACGCGTCCGACGCCGCCGCGACGGGCATCCGCGAGCTCAACGCCAGCTGGGTCGGAACGCGCGAAGCGCTGCGCGGGCGCGGGGTCGCCTCGGGCCTGTTGGGCCACACGCTCCAGGCCGCGAAGGCGGCGGGGTTCGACCGGTCGGCGCTCAACGTCGACGTCGACAACGCCCACCGGGCGCTCGGTGTCTACGAGCGGTGCGGGTACCGCGTCGCCGAAGAGTGGTACGTGTACGTGCTGGCGTGAGCCGGAGCCTCAGTGCTCCACGAGGTTGAGCAACTCCTCACCCTGCACGTACCGCCGCAGCTGTTCGGCCGCCAGTTTCTTCGCGCGCGGGTAGAAGGACGCCGAGCCGCCCGCGATGTGCGGGGTGATCACCACGCCCGGAACCGTCCACAGTGGATGGTCGGCGGGCAGGGGTTCCGGGTCGGTCACGTCGAGGCCCGCGCGCAGCCGGCCGGCGCGGGTCTCCGCCACCAGCGCGTCGGTGTCGATCGCCGTGCCGCGGCCGACGTTCACCACCAGGGCGTCGTCCGGGAGCGCCGCCAGCTCCGCGCGGCCGACGAGGCCGCGGGTCGCCGGCGTGTCCGGCAGGATCAGCACCACGATGTCGGCGTGCGGCAGCAGCTCCGGGAGCTCGGCGACGCCGTGGACGTCTTCGTCCGGACGCGGGCGGCTCGCCACCCTCGTCACCACCGCCTCCGCCGCCACGAGCTGGCGCTCGATCGCCTGCCCGATCGAGCCGTGGCCGATCAGGAGGACACGGCTGTCGGCCAGCGACCGCGTGTGCTCGCGCACCCACTCGCCCCGCGCCTGCTGCGCGAACCAGCGGGGCAGGTCCCGCTGGGCGGCGTGGATCAGCGCGAGGGCGTGCTCGGCGACGCTCAGGTCGTGGAGGCCGCGCCCGTTCGCCAGCCGGACGCCCGGGGGCAGCAGCGGCACCAGCGCCTCGACCCCGGCCGACAGCGACTGCACCACCCGCAGCGCGGGCAGCTCCTTGATCAGCTTCGGCGGCTCGGGCCCACGGTCGTAGGGCAGCACGTAGAACTCGACGTCGTCGAGGCCGTCCGGCACCGCCTCGCCGCCGTCGTAGTACGCGGCTTCGACCCCTTCCGGCACCTCGATGTCGGTCCAGGGCAGCAGTACGCGAGCGCTCATGCCGCCTTTTCTACCCGCTCGCCGGGCGCCGCCGCGCGCTCAGTGCTCACCTCCCGAAACGCAGAACTCGTTGCCCTCGGGATCGGCCAGCACCGTCCAGGTCAGGCCCGGTACCTGGTGCACCGCGAGCACCTTCGCACCCAGCCCCACCAGGCGTTTCACCTCGGCCTCGCGATCGTCGCCGCCGAAGTCGACGTGCACCCGGTTCTTGCCCGCCCTCGGCTCCGGGACCCGCTGCAGCGCCAGCGGGAGACCGCCCTCGGCGGGCGCGAGGATGAGGAACTCGCCCTCGTAGTCCTGCGCGACCGTCGTCTCGAGCGCTGCCGTCCAGAACTGCGCCAGACCGCGCGGGTCCGCGCAGTCGATCGTGATCATGCCCATGTGGATCGCCATGCCCCGAAGCTAGCGGTGACCTCCGACGAAAACGGCCGCCGAGTAACCCGTTGGAGTCACGGCGGGGTGAGTGACTACCCTGAGCGGGACTTTCACACCCGCCCGGCGCAGGGAGCCCCGCAGTGATCACCAGGACTTCGTCGTTGTTCCTTCGCACGTTGCGCGAGGATCCGGCGGACGCCGAGGTACCGAGCCACCGGCTCCTGGTACGCGCCGGCTACGTCCGCCGGGTCGCCCCGGGCGGGTACTCCTGGCTGCCGCTGGGCCTGCGGGTGCTGCGGCGCGTCGAGAACGTCGTGCGTGACGAGATGAACGCCATCGGCGCGCAGGAGATCCAGTTCCCCGCGCTGCTGCCGAAGGAGCCCTACGAGGCGACCGGCCGCTGGACCGAGTACGGCGACAGCCTCTTCCGCCTCAAGGACCGCAAGGGCGCCGACTACCTGCTCGGCCCGACGCACGAAGAGCTCTTCACGCTGACCGTGAAGGGCGAGTACAGCTCGTACCGCGACTACCCGGTCACGCTGTACCAGATCCAGACCAAGTACCGCGACGAAGCGCGCCCCCGCGCAGGCATCCTGCGCGGCCGCGAGTTCGTCATGAAGGACTCCTACTCCTTCGACCTCGACGACGAGGGCCTGGAGCGCTCCTACCAGGCCCACCGCGACGCCTACACGAAGCTGTTCGACCGCCTCGGCCTCGAGTACGTCGTCGTGAAGGCGACGTCGGGCGCGATGGGCGGCTCGGCGTCCGAGGAGTTCCTCGCGGTCGCCGAGACGGGCGAGGACACCTACGTCCGCAGCACGGACTCCGGTTACGCGGCGAACGTCGAAGCCGTCGTGACGCCCCCGCCGCCCGCGCAGCCGATCGAGGGCCGCCCCGAGGCGCAGGTGCACCACACGCCGAACACGCCGACCATCGAGTCGCTGGTGAACTTCCTCAACGCGGCCGGGCTCGGCCGCGAGTTCACCGCCGCGGACACACTCAAGAACGTCATGCTCAAGACGCGCCAGCCGGGCGCGAAGGAGTGGGACCTGGTCTGCGTCGCGGTCCCGGGTGACCGCGAAGTGGACATGAAGCGCCTCGAAGCGTCGCTGGAGCCCGCCGAGGTGGCGCTGCTCGAAGAGGCCGACTTCGCGAAGAACCCGTTCCTGGTCAAGGGCTACATCGGCCCGAAGGCGCTGCAGGACAACGGCGTGCGCTACCTCGCCGACCCCCGGATCGTCCCCGGCACCGCCTGGGTCACCGGCGCCGACAAGGTCGACCACCACGTAGTGGACCTGCTGGCCGGCCGCGACTTCACCCCGGACGGCACGATCGAGGCCGCCGAGGTCCGCGAGGGCGACGCGTCGCCGGACGGCCAGGGCACCCTGGTCGCCGCGCGCGGCATCGAGATCGGGCACATCTTCCAGCTGGGCCGCAAGTACGCGGACGCGTTCGAGCTGGACGCGCTGGGCCCGGACTCCAAGCCGATCCGGATCACGATGGGCTCGTACGGCGTCGGCGTCTCGCGGCTGGTCGGCGTGCTCGCCGAGCAGAACCACGACGACCTCGGCCTGATCTGGCCGCGCGAAGTGTCGCCGTTCGACGTGCACGTCGTCATCGCGGGCAAGGACGACGCGGTGCGCGCCGGCGCCGAGAAGATCGCCGCCGAGCTGGACAACGCCGGTCTGGAGATCATCCTCGACGACCGCAAGGCGACGCCCGGGGTCAAGTTCGCCGACGCCGAGCTGGTCGGTGTGCCGACCATCCTCGTGGTCGGGCGCGGCCTGGCCAACGGCGTCGTCGAGGTCAAGGACCGGCGGACGGGCGAGCGCGAGGAGATCGCGGTCGACGCCGTCGTCGAGCACCTGGTGAAGCTCGTCCGGTCCTGATGGCCCGGTTCCACCGGCGATCCGACGACCCGAAGCCCGGGTACGAGGACAACGCGGCGCTCCGCGGGTTCGGCGGTTACGAACCCGCGGACGCGCCGGAGGTCCAGCGCGCGCGGCCGAAGCGGATCCGCCCGGCCGCGAAGCCGCTGAAGTGGCGGCGGGCGCCGTGGTTCGGTCTGGTGTTCATCGCGCTGGTCGCCGGGGTGCTCAACGCGCTGGGCGTCGGCAAGCCGCGTGACGCGTCCTCGACGCCGTCGCCGCGTTCGCCGGTGGTGGTCACGCCCTCGCCGCGCGCAGCGGTTCCGCCGGTGGTCACGGGCTGGCAGTCGGTGGCCGGCCGCGACGGTTCCTACGCCTACGACGTCCCGCCGAACTGGAAGCCCGAACCCGGCACGCTGCACGGCTGGGAGCAGACCGGCGCGATCCCGGGGCTCCGCCTGATCACGAGCGCGTTCCTGGGCGAGCACTTCTGCGGCACCAGCGACCTCGGTGGCGCCGGCGTGTCCACGGAGCCGCTGACCGATCTCGACGCGGCGGCCCGGAAGGCGGTCACCGACGTCGGGGTCAGCGCGTTCAGCCCGGTCGACGGTCCGCTTGCCGCGGTGACCGCCGGCGCCGGGACCGACGCACAGCTCACGAAGGCCGACGGGACGAAAGCGCCGTCGCGGATCGTCGTCGCGGAAGTCGTCCCCACGGAAACGGGGGAGTGCGCGGCGAAGCACGCGCTCGTGGCGGCGATGGCGTTCGGCGGGGACTCGGGGACGGCCGGGATCGTGGTGGCGTACGCGGACAGCGACCGGGGCGGCCCTTCGGTGCGTGACGACCTGGTCGGGATCGTGCGGAGCTACCGGTTCGTGCCGCCGGCCGACCGCGGCACGACGACTCCGCCGCCGACCACCTACCGCTAGCCGGAAATTCGGCAGGCCGCCCGCATGGGCGGTGACGCGGACAGACGGCTCGTCCGGCCCCGGCATCGGCGGGAACTGCGCGAGCGGCAGGGAACAGGCCGCGAAGGTCACCGCGTGGACCGAGGCGGGCGAGGACGACGGCACCGCGCTGATCGCCGACGCCGACGCCGATGCCGAGGCGGTCCACCACGTCGTCGTCTAGTTCGACCCCTTCCCCCTGCGGATCAGCGTGCCCGAGAGCTGCTGACCAGCTTCGCCAGCTCCCGCAGGCGGACGTCCGGCAGGTACGCCCGGCTCAGCGCCAGCCCGATCCGGGGGAGGTCGGCTTCGTCGCGGAACGCCAGGTACAGCGGGACGTGGCGCGGCTGGAACTTCGCCTTGAACGCGTGCAGCGAGCGGAAACCGTAGTACGGCTCCATCACGCGGCCCAGCGACTCCAGTGCCCGGTCCACCGGCCGCGCCGAGCCGGAGCCGCTGCGGGCCAGGGGTGCGCCCGACAGCGAGACGAACCGCGCGCCCTCTTCCCGGAACGCCAGGCAGGCCGAGGCGATGAGGAACTCCATCACCGGGCGGAAGCCGTGGGCGCTGCGGCGCATGACGTCGAGCGTCCAGCCGCCGATCTTGCCCGCGCCGGTGTGGACCGGGAGCCACGACGTCACGCCGTGGACGGTGCCCTCCGCGTCGACCGCGAGGCCGACCCGGGTGGCCGGGTCCATCGCCTCGTCGAGCCCGCCGAGGGTGAAGCCCATCTCCGGCATGCCCTTGTCGGCGATCCACTCCTCCGAGAGGGCCCGGACCTGGGCGAGGATGGGTTCCGGCTGGTCGGCCAAGCGCACCAGCCGGAAGTCGATCTGCTGCTTGGCGGCCTTGTTCAGCGCGGACCGGACGTCTTGCCACGCCTTGCCGCGGAACTCGAGGCCCTCGAGGTCCAGCACGTTGTCCTCGGCGACCTGGACGTGCTGCCAGCCCTGCTCGCGCGTCGCCGCGACGGTGGCCTCCGTCGCCGAGAACACGCACGGCACCAGGCCGGAGTTTTCGCACATCGTGGTGAACTCGGTGACCGTGGCCGCCGCGGTGCCGTCCGGCGCGATCGGGTCGCCGAGCGCGACCGCGACCCCCGCGTGCCGCCGGTAGGCGAGGTAGGACCGGCCGTCTGCACGGACGAAGTAAGTGTTGCGCGGCCAGGTCGTCATCCACGACAGCGTGCTGCCGCCGTGGTGGCCCAGGAGCGTGCGCGCCAGCGCGGGCCCCGGGCCCTGCGCGTGGCGCCGCAGCCGGCGTCGCGAAGGCACGCGGAAGGCGTGGCGGGCGGCGATCAGGACGCCCAGCTCGACCGTCCACAAGAGATTGTCGACGAAGAACAGCGGCAGGCCCTCGGTGTCGTAGTCCCCGCCGAAGACGTCGGCCAGCCCGACGAGCGTGGCGACGGCGAGCCCTTGCAGCGTCACGAAAGCCGACAGCGCGACGGCCCAGCGCCACGCGACGCGCCCGCCCCGGCGCAGCCCGTTGAGCATCGGCACCACGAGCACCACCAGGACCGCCAGCTCCGGCGCCGACAGCGAAACCCCTTCGGCCGAGCCGAACGGGCCATCGCCCGGCACGAGGAACATCACGATCTCGGCGACGGTGAGCAGCAGCAGCCCCGCGACGGCCAGCAGCCGCCATTCCCGCAGGTTCGGGCCCGTCGTTTCCCCGGCGCGGTGCCGGCCGACGAGCCGCTTGCCGAGCGGGATCGCGAGCAGCAGCGCGAAGAAGTGCACGAGGTCGGCCAGGGTGCCGACGTAGACGATCGCGACGCCGGCGTACACGCACAGCCCGGCCCGCAGCCGCAGCGCCCACGGCGGCCGCAGCGTCGCGCTGGCGACCGCGACCGCGGCGAGCGCGCCGCCGGAGAACCCGACGTCGAGGCTGCCCGCGACCCGCTCGGCCCACAGCCAGCCGGAGTTGCGGCACAGTGCGAGGAACTGGGTGGCGACGAGCACGGAGGCGAGCTGGCCGCCGATGGTCACGGCCATTGCCCGCCGCGTGCCCAGCTGCCACTCGGCGAAGCCGGCGAAGAGCGCGAAGCTGCCGACCATCGGGAGGTAGTACCAGGGGATGACGGCGAAGAACGGCCCGGTGAGCATGGTCCACCACCGGCCCGCTTCCAGCGACGGCAGGCCGTAGGCGATGAACGGGTAGGCCGCGCGGTCTTCGGCCGCGCTCCAGAGCGCGCCGGACGCGACGGCGAGCACGAGCATGGCGGCCGTGACGCTGCTGGTGAACGGCAGCCGCTCTCTGAGCACCGCGACGGTCCCCCGGACGCGTCCCCCTCCGGCGAGCTTCCCCGCCGCCCCTGTTTGAGTCATGGGAAGAGTCTGTCGAGCGGTGGCGCCCGTGGACATCGGGCATGGGGACGAGATTTCCCCTAGGGGAGTCGTCCTTTCGACTGAGGGGTTTCCCCCTCCTCAGGAGGATGTCAGCGGAGGACGGCGGCCCGGACGGCGTCGGTGTCGGCCAGGTCCGGCAGCACGGTGTGCGCGCCCGCCGCGGACAGTTCCCCGGCGGAGAAGTGGCCGGTCGCGACGGCGACGGAGACCGCGCCGTTGTCCAGCGCCGCCTTGACGTCGTTGGGGGTGTCACCGATGACGACGACCTCGTCGGCGTCGAACTCGGTGCCGTGCTTGGCCGCCGCCAGCCCCATCGCGTGCGGGACCAGGTCCGGGCGGTGCACCGAGAGCGTGCCGTAGCCGCCGATCTCCAGGTCGAGGTGCTCCTGGAGGCCGAACGCGACGAGCTTGTGCCGGGAGATCTCCGGCAGGTTGCCGGTGACCAGCGTCTGGACGACACCGTCGTGCCCGGCGAACGCGGTCAGCGCCTCGGCCGCGCCCGGCAGCACGCGGGCCTCCACCGGGAAGCGGTGCGCCGCGCGTTCGGACTCCGCGACCAGGGCCTTGAACAGCGCCTCGATCGTCTCCGGCGCGGCCTCGAAGCCGTTCGCGGTGAGCAGGTCGGTCGTCGTGGCGAGCTCCGTGCGGCCCCCGAACACGGGGTTGACGCGCAGGGTCGCCCCGGTCGCGGCGGTGAACGCCGTCGCGTACCAGGCCGAACCCAGCTCGGTGAAGTCCACGAGGGTGTGGTCGATGTCCCAGAGCACCAGCCGCTTCTTCGTCACGGGATCGAGGCTACCGGGGTCGCTATTCAACACGTGTTGACTGCTGGGGCGAGGACGTCGTAGCTTGAATTCAACAAGCGACGAATAACTGGAGGTTGTCATGACCGGTCCTGTCCGGCGCCCCGCCGGGGCGCTCGCCCTGGTCGCCGCCGCGGCCGGCGCGCTGGTGGCGGTGGTGCTCGGGTTCCTCACCTTCGGCGCGCAGGCCACCGTCGCGCCCGACGGTGTCCCGGTCGCCGTCGCCGCACCGCCCGAAATCGCCCAGCGCCTCGCCGCGCACGGCGGGGGCCAGCTCGCCTGGACCGTCGCGACCCCGGCCGAAGCGCGGCAGCTGCTGGCGGACAAGAAGGTCTACGGCGTGCTCGAACTGGCGCCGGGTCCGGTCGCCACGGTCGTGACGTCGGGCGCGGTCAACCCGGCGGGCACGCAGGTCGCGCAGCAGGCGCTGACCGGCGCCGCGACCGCGCTGGCCGGGCCGCCGAAGCAGGAGGTGCTGCACCCGGTGAGCCCGGCCGGGCGGACCGCGCCGCTGGCCGCGTCCGCGCTGACCTGGATCGGTGCGCTGGTCGCCGGCCTCGGCCTGACGCAGCTGGCGAAGCGGACCGGCCGCGAGATCGGCGCCGGAGCGCGGTTCCTTCAGGTCGTCGGCGTCGGCGTGCTGCTCACGGCGGCGGTGGCCGGGTTCTTCGCGCTGTGGGACTCCGCGCTCCCGCTGGACGCCGGCGTGCTCGGCTTCGTCTTCCTCGCGGCGACGGCGTTCGCGGCGGTGCAGGCCGGGCTGCTGCGGCTGCTCGGGCTGCGCGCGATGGCCGTGCTCGGGCCGCTTTACCTGGTCGCGCCCGCGGTCGCCGGCCAGGTGCCGGAGCTGCTGAACCCGGCCTACCGCGCGCTGCTGTGGTCGTGGACGCCGTTCCGCTTCCCGGCCGAAGGTCTCCGCAGCCTGCTGCAGGGCGTGCCGGGCGCGCCCGACGTCACCACCGGGCTCTGGGTGCTGGGTGCCCTGCTCGCCGCGGGCCTGCTGGTGACGCTGTGGCCGGGCCGCTCAGCCCGCCAGGAGGCTGAACCGCACCCGGCGGACCGGGTTGTCGAGGTTGGTGTCCACTAGGCAGATCGACTGCCAGGTGCCCAGCGCGAGCACGCCGCCGAGCACCGGGATCGTCGCGTAGGGCGGCACCAGCGCCGGGAGCACGTGGTCACGGCCGTGACCCGGGGTCCCGTGCCGGTGCCGCCAGCGGCCGTCGCGGGGGAGGAGCTCGTCGAGCGCGGTCAGCAGGTCTTCGTCGCTGCCGGCGCCGGTCTCCACGATCGCCAGCCCGGCGGTGGCGTGCGGGACCCAGACGTGCAGCAGCCCGTCGGTCGCGTCGGCGTCGCGCAGGAAGGTCTCGGCCTCGTGGGTGAGGTCGTGGACGACGGCTTCGGAGCCGGTGCGGACCTCGATCTCGGTGGAGTACATGACTCCCAGCGTAAGGCTCAGGAGTCCAGGTAGCGCAGCACCGCGAGCACCCGGCGATTGTCCCCTTCGGACGGTGGCAGGCCGAGCTTGCCGAAGATGGACGTCACGTACTTCTCCACCGAACCGGCCGAAAGGAACAGCTTCGCCGCGATCGCGGAGTTCGACCGGCCTTCGGCCATCAGGCCCAGCACTTCGCGTTCCCGCGGGGTGAGGCCGCCGAGCGCGTCGGTCTGGCGCGTCGCGGAGAACAGCTGGCTGACGACTTCGGGGTCGAGCACCGTTTCGCCGTCGGCGACCCGGCGCAGCGCGTCGAGGAAGTCCGACACCTCCGCTACGCGGTCCTTCAGCAGGTAGCCGACGCCGCCGGCGCGGTCGGCCAGCAGCTGGGCGGCGTACTTCGTCTCGACGTACTGGGAGAACAGCAGGATCGCGCAGCCGGGGAGTTCGCCGCGCAGGGCGATCGCGGCCCGCAGGCCTTCGTCGGTGTGCGTCGGCGGCATCCGGATGTCCACAATGGACACGTCGGGGGTGTGGCTCTCGACGGCGGTCCGCAGCGCGTCGGCGTCCTTCACCGCGGCGACCACTTCGTGGCCGCGGAAGGTCAGCAGCTCGACGAGACCCTGGCGCAGGATGGTGGAGTCCTCCGCGATGACGATCCGCATGCCGCGACCCTAGCGGGGCAGCGGCACCCGTGCGATCACTTCGGTTGGACCACCCACCGGGCTCGTGACGGCCAGCTCGCCGTCGACCGTCCGCAGGCGTTCGGCGACGCCGGCCAGCCCGCCGCCGGGCACGATCCGGGCGCCCCCGGTCCCGTCGTCGCGCACGCGCAGCCAGAGGACGTCGCGCTCCTCGGTGACTTCGACGGATGTCGTCCCGCCGTGCTTCGCGGCGTTCGTGAGCAGCTCGGCGGCGCTGAAGTAGACGATCGTCTCCAGCGACGGCGGCGGCCGGCGCGGCAGGTGCACGGTGACCCGCGCGTCGATCCCGGACGTCGCGACGAGCGTGGCGAGCGCGACGTCGAGCCCGGCGTCCAGTGCGGGCGGGTGGATGCCGCGGGCGAGGTCGCGCAGCTCGGTCAACGCCTGCTTCGCGTTGGCGTGCGCGGCGGTGACCAGCTCCTTCACCTGGGGCAGGTCGGCGCCTTCCAGCTCTTCCTTGGCCAGCCCGAGTTTCATCGACAGCGCGACGAGCTGCGCCTGGGCGCCGTCGTGGAGGTCGCGTTCGATGCGCCGCAGCCGGAGAGCGGCGTCCTCGACCGCGGTCGCGCGGCTGGCCTCGAGGTCGCGGACCCGTTCGGACAGCACGCGTTCGCCGAGCAGGCCGACGACGAGCAGCCGGTCGAGCGCGGTGAAGGCGTGGGTCACCCACGGAAGCACCACGAGCACCAGCAGCCCCGACGCGGACCAGGCGAGCGCGCCCGCCCAGTGGTCGGCCCGGATGCCGAAGGTCGGCAGCTCCCGTTCGCCGAGCGGGAACCAGAAGAGGGCGAAGCTCGACGCGGCCACGCCGTAGACCGTCGCGGAGCCCACGGCGAGCAGGCCGGCGAAGGTCAGCGGGAGGCGCAGCAGCAGGTAGCCGGCCGTGCGCCAGCCCGCGGGGTCGCCGACGCGGGCCTTCACCCAGCTCCAGAGCCCGGGCTTCAGTTCGGGACGGCGCGGCGCGGGGACGCTGACGCCGAGCAGGGCTTTCGCCAGGCCGCGGTGGGCGGCGCCGAGGGCGCGGGCGTAGAGGAGCGCGCCGGCGAGGACGAGGAAGCCGAGCAGGACCGGCGTCAGCCAGAGGCCGGCGATGACGACGACGAGGAAGGTGAAGAGGGCGAACAGGCTGAGCGGGCCGGCGAGCCACAGCCAGGCGTACTCGGCCCAGAAATCCCGTGCGGCGACGGGGCCGAAGACCCGGCGGAGCGGGTGGGGACGGGGTAGGTCGAGGCTGGTCACCGGTTCAGTTTCGCCGGGGCGGGGAGCGTTGCCCATCCGGTTTTCCCCCGGGGCGGAGTCGGGGAAGCGCCCGGGTTGGGGCCGGTTCGGATGTTGTGAACGGGTCGTTCACGGCGTCTGGTGACGTGAAAGGGTCGTTCATGACGTCCCGGGCCGGGCTCTCCGCGGTCGGCGAGGCGGCTCGCTTGCGTCGCGAATGACTCGCTGGGGACCTCGGAGGTCGCGAATGAGTCATTCGCGACCTGCGCGGCGAGCGGAGGTGGCCCGGTGCGGATGACCGGGCTCGCGGGGCGCCGCGCTTGCCGTTGCGGTGGGGCGTGGAGCGGCGGTCCGCAGACGGGTCGGTTCGGCGGCCGGCCGAGGAGTTCGCGGAAGCCGGCGCGGACGAGCGGTGCCCGCGGGGGCGCCCCCCGTCTTCCACGCTACCGGGGACCACCGACAGTTCCGGACCGCGAAAGCCGTGAAGGCCACCTTGAGGAACGCTGGGTTCCTCGAGGAGGCCTTCACGAACGTCGGGTCACGGGGTGTCCGGGTCGTCCTCCCGGGCGCGCTGCGCGGCCTCGCGCATCTCGATGACATCCGTGAGCCAGTCGCCCGTTTCGCGGGCGATGTCGCGGATCGCGCCGGTGATGATCGACGCTATGTTGCCGACGTGCGTCGCGGCCGATTCGGTGATCACCTGCAGGGTGTCCTTGTCTCGTTCGAACTGGCCCACCATGTCACCCTCACGCTGCTCGGAGCTGCCGGTCGGGTTCCACGGTAGTCGGGGACGGCGAAGTCTGCGGGAGAGCGAGCTTCACGATCTTCTTCGCGACCGACCAGAGCTGCTTGCGCAGCGGCCCCGTGTGGTACGGCAGGCCGTACTTCTCGCAGATCGCGCGCACCTCGCCCGCGATCTGCGGGTAGCGGCGCGCCGGGATGTCCGGGAACAGGTGGTGCTCGATCTGGTGGGACAGGTTGCCGCTCATGATGTGGAACAGCGGGCCGCCCGAGATGTTCGCCGAGCCGAGGATCTGGCGCAGGTACCACTGGCCGCGCGACTCCGAAGCCGTCTCCTCCTCGGTGAAGCTTTCGACGTCGGCGGGGAAGTGGCCGCAGAAGATGATCGCGAACGCCCACAGGTTGCGGGTCAGGTTCGCCGTCGCGTTGCCGAGGAACGTCAGCGGGGCCAGCGGTCCGGTCAGCAGCGGGAACAGGACGTAGTCCTTGCCCACCTGCCGCGACGCCTTCCGCACGATCTTCTTCAGCACCGGCACGTTGTCGGCCCACGACCGCTCGCCCTTGACGACGTTCTCGACCTCGAGGTCGTGCAGCATGACGCCCCACTGGAAGAACAGCGCCAGCAGTGTCGCGTACACCGGGTTGCCCAGGTAGTACGGGTGCCACTTCTGGGCCGTGTCCATCCGCAGGATGCCGTAGCCGACGTCGCGGTCCTTGTCGACGATGTTCGTGTACGTGTGGTGGATGTAGTTGTGCGAGTGCCGCCAGTTCTCGGCGGGCGCCACGGTGTCCCACTCGAACCGCTGGGAGCTCAGCGCCGGGTCGCGCGTCCAGTCGTACTGGCCGTGCATGACGTTGTGGCCGATCTCCATGTTGTCGAGGATCTTCGCCACCGACAGCGCGCCGACGCCGGCGAGCCACGCGGGCGGGAAGAACCCGGCGAACAGCAGCGCGCGGCCGGCGACCTCGAGCCCGCGCTGGGTCTTGATGACGGTGTGGATGTAGTCGACGTCCTCCTGGCCGAGGTCGTCGACGATCCGCTGGCGCAGCGCGTCGAGTTCGCGGCCGAACTCCTCGATCTGCGCCGGGGTCAGGCGGTCCTGCAATCCGGTCATGGCAGTCTCCTCACGCGTCGATCTCGACGTCCCCGACGGGGACGGAGATGCAGAGCTGGATTTCTTCGTCTTCGTCGCCGGAGATCTCGCCGGTGCGCGCGTTGCGGACGCGCCCGGCGGTCTTGAGCTGGGTGCAGGAGAAGCAGATGCCCATCCGGCAGCCGTGCTCCGGCGAGAGCCCGGCCTCCTCGGCCTGCTCCAGCAACGGCTTCCCCGAATTCGCGCACTCCCGGCCGCTGCGCTTGAAGCGCACCTGGCCTTCCGCGTTCGCCGTGTCGAAGGTCAACGCCGGCGGCGTGAACTCTTCGGTGTGCACGCGTTCACCGAGCTCTTCGCGCACCGCGTCCATCAGCGGCTTCGGGCCGCAGACGAACGTCTCCGCGTCGCGGGACCACGGCGCCACCTGGTCGAGGTGCGCCGGGGAGAAGAAGCCGCGCAGTTCGCCGCCCTCGGTGTGGGTGTGGGCGTGCACGACCCGCAGGCCCGGGTGCCGCGCGGCGAGCTCGGCCAGTTCGGTGCGGTAGAGCGCGTCGGCCGGGCCGTTCGAGTACTGCACGAACACGATCTCGCCGGTGTGGCCCTCGTCGACCAGGGTGCGCGCCATGGCGAGCACCGGCGTGATGCCGCTGCCGCCCGCGATCAGCAGCACGCGCTCCGGCCGGGTGGCGGGCAACGTGAAGCCGCCGTCCGGAGTGGACAGGTTGACGACCGAGCCGACGCCGAGCGCGCGGTTGAGGTGCCCGGACACCAGGCCCTGCTCCTTGACCGTGAACTCCAGTTCGCCGTCGTACTGCGAACCGCACGGCGAATAGCACCGCGTGCGCCGGACGCCGTCGATCTCCACCTGCACGCGGACGTACTGGCCGGCGGTGAAGCCCGGCCACGCGCGGCTCGGCCGCACGGTGAGGGTGACGCTGTCCGGCGTCTGCTTGCGCACCGCCGTGACCAGCCCGCGGATCTCGCGGCGGACCAGCATCGGGTCGACGAGCTCCAGGTACCGGTCCATCCCGTGCGGCGTCAGCAGGGCCTCGGCCAGCGAGGCGAGGCTGCGCACCCGCCGGGGGATGAGCGCCGTCATCTCGTCCTCCTCGATTACAGTGAACGACTGTACACTGAACAGTGCACTGCAGGAGTGGAGCCGCTGTCAACGCGGGAAGACGAGGATGTGACGTGAGCAACGCGGTGGACATCCGTACGCTGGTCGATGTGTCAGAGGAGCCGGTAAGCCGTCAGGAGCGCAAGCAGCGCACGCGTCAAGCGCTGCTGGACGCCGCCCTCGACCTGCTGGCGGACCGCCCCTTCGCCACGCTCTCCCTGCGCGAGGTCGCGAAGGGCGCGGGCCTGGTGCCGACGGCGTTCTACCGGCACTTCGCCACGATGGAGGAACTCGGCGTCGCGCTCGTCGAAGAAGCGACGCGGACGCTGCGCGGCATGATGCGTTCCGCCCGCACCGACCCGGACACCTACCAGGGGATGATCAGCGCCTCGGTGGCCACCGTGCACCAATTCGTGCGCGCGAACGAGGACCATTTCCGGTTCCTGACCCGCGAGCGCTACGGCGGCGGCCCGCTCGCCCGCGCCATCGCCGTCGAACTGCGCATGTTCTCCGGTGATCTGGCGATCGACCTGGCCCGGTTCGCGCCGCTGCGGTCGTGGAGCACCGAAGATCTGCACATGCTGGCCGACTTGATCGTTTCCGTGATGATCACGACGACCGTCGAACTGCTGGAAGCCCGCCCAGGTGAAGACGCGAAAATCACCGGAACGGCGGAAAAACGGCTGCGGTTGATCCTGCTCGGCATCCCGCACTGGAAAACTCGCTGAACGTTTCCCGCACGACGTTCGTATTTCCCGGCAGAACCCCGAGACTTGCGACTCACGTCACTGGGGACTGTCGGTCCGGCGTGGTACAACCCTCGGACCGTGCCTCGCCGATGAGGAGGTCGTGTGACGGACAGCGAACAGAGTCAGCAGCTCACCGTGGGTGTGGTGACCGAGTCACGCCCCGGGGAGCGCCGGGTGGCGATGGTGCCCAAACTGGTCGGGCGGCTGGCGCAGCGAGGGCTGCGCGTGGTCGTCGAACCGGGCGCCGGGGCCAGGGCGCACCTGAGTGACGACGCGTACACCCAAGCGGGCGCCGAACTCGGCGACGCGTGGGGCGCGCAGATCGTCGTGAAGGTCAACGCGCCCGCGCCGGAGGAAGTCGCGAAGCTGAGCCGGGGATCCGTGCTCGTCGGCTTCCTCGACCCGCGCGGCAACCCGGAGGGGCTCGCGAAGCTCGAAGAAGCGGGCCTGCGCGCGTTCGCGATGGAGGCGATCCCGCGGATCTCCCGCGCGCAGGCGATGGACGCGCTGTCGTCGCAGGCCAGCATCGGTGGCTACCGCGCCGTGCTGCTCGCGGCGCAGAAGCTCCCGCGCTTCTTCCCGATGCTCACCACCGCGGCGGGCACGGTCCCGCCGGCCAAGGTGCTGGTGCTCGGCGCCGGTGTCGCCGGCCTGCAGGCGCTCGCCACGGCGAAGCGGCTCGGCGCGCAGACCACCGGCTACGACGTGCGGCCCGAGGTCGCCGAGCAGGTCAAGTCGCTCGGCGCGCAGTTCCTCGACCTCGGCATCGAAGCGGTCGGCGAAGGCGGGTACGCCCGCGAGCTGACGGCCGAGGAACGCGAGGAGCAGCAGCGGCGGCTCACCGAGGCCATCACGAAGTTCGACGTCGTGATCACCACCGCGCTGGTGCCGGGCCGCAAGGCACCGACGCTGGTCACCGCGGACGCCGTCAAGGGCATGCCCGCCGGGTCGGTCGTGGTCGACCTCGCGGGCGAGACCGGCGGCAACTGCGAGCTGACCAAGCCGGGCGAGGACGTCGTGGAGCACGGCGTCACCATCTCGTCCCCGCTCAACCTGCCCGCCGAAATGCCTTCGCACGCGAGCGAGCTGTACGCGCGCAACGTCACCGAGCTGCTGGAGCTGCTGGTGACGAAGGAAGGCGCGCTGGAGCTGAACTTCGAAGACGAGATCGTCGCCGGTGCCTGCGTGGCCGGGCGCGAAGGGAGCCCGGCATGAGTCCCCTGGTGCAGAACCTCGCGGTGCTCGTGCTTGCCGGGTTCGTCGGCTTCGCCGTCATCTCCAAGGTGCCCAACACCCTCCACACCCCGCTGATGTCCGGCACCAACGCCATCCACGGCATCGTGCTGCTCGGCGGCCTGGTCGTGCTCGGCCTCGGCGTCGACGGCGTCTTCAACAAGATCCTGCTGGTGATCGCCATCGCCTTCGGCACGATCAACGTCGTCGGCGGGTTCCTGGTCACCGACCGGATGCTGTCGATGTTCAAGGGCAAGAAGCCCGCTCCCGCCGATGAGGAGGAGCAGAAGTGACCGACTTCGTCGCGATCCTCTACATCGTCGCGTTCGCCCTCTTCATCTACGGCCTGATGGGCCTGACCGGACCGCGCACCGCCGTCCGCGGCAACTGGATCGCCGCGGTCGGCATGGGCATCGCGGTGCTCGCCACCCTGCTCACCCCGGGCATGGGCAACTGGCTGCTCATCGTCCTCGGCGTCGCGATCGGCGCGGTGGTCGGCGTCCCGTCGGCGCGCAAGGTCAAGATGACGGCGATGCCGCAGATGGTGGCCCTGTTCAACGGCGTCGGCGGCGGCGCGGTCGCGCTCATCGCGTGGGTGGAGTTCAACTCGACCGACGGCTACGCGCACGAACCGGCCTACATCGCGATCGCGTCCCTGTTCGCCGCGATCATCGGGTCGATCTCGTTCTGGGGCTCGAACGTGGCGTTCGGCAAGCTCCAGGAACTGATCAGCGGCCGCCCGATCAGCATGGGCAAGCTGCAGCAGCCGGTCAACGCGCTGCTCCTGCTGGTCGCGCTCGCCTGCGCGGTGGCCATCATCGCCGGCGGCGACTCCTGGCTGCTCATCGTCGGGCTGCTCGTCGCGGCGGGCATCCTCGGCCTGACCGTCGTGCTGCCGATCGGCGGCGCGGACATGCCGGTCGTCATTTCGCTGCTCAACGCCTTCACCGGCCTGTCGGCCGCGGCGATGGGCCTGGCGCTGGACAACACGGCGCTGATCGTGGCGGGCATGATCGTCGGCGCGTCCGGCTCGATCCTGACCAACCTGATGGCCAAGGCGATGAACCGGTCCATCCCGGCGATCGTCGCGGGCGGCTTCGGCGGCGGCCCGGCGGTCTCGGCCGGCAGCGGGGCGAAGGAAGAGCGCCCGGTGCGCTCGACCAGCGCGGCCGACACGGCGATCCAGATGGCGTACGCGAGCAAGGTCGTCGTGGTGCCCGGCTACGGCATGGCCGTGGCGCAGGCCCAGCACACCGTCCGCGAGATGGCGAAGCTGCTGGAAAAGAAGGGCATCACGGTCGCGTACGCGATCCACCCGGTCGCCGGCCGGATGCCCGGGCACATGAACGTGCTGCTCGCGGAGGCCGACGTGCCGTACGAGCAGCTCAAGGAGATGGACGAGATCAACTCCGAGTTCGCCCAGACCGACGTCGCGCTGGTGATCGGCGCGAACGACGTCACGAACCCGGCGGCGCAGACCGACCCGAGCTCGCCGATCTACGGGATGCCGATCCTCAAGGTCAACGAAAGCCGGTCCGTGATCGTGTTGAAACGCGGCATGAGCTCCGGCTTCGCGGGTATCGACAACGACCTGTTCTACGATCCGAAGACCAGCATGCTCTTCGGGGACGCCAAGTCGTCGGTGGGCGAGATCGTGGAGGAACTCAAGGCGTTATGACGACCGGGTCGGATGTGCGTGCCGCGTTCACCGACCCCGCCGAGAACCTCGCGTTCGACGAAGCACTCCTCCGGGTTGCGCCCGAGTCACCGGTCCTGTGGCTCTGGCGCAACCCGGTTTGCGTCGTGGTGGGGCGCGGCCAGCGGATCGCGCGCGAGGTGCGCGTTCCGGAGTGCGAGCGCGACGGCGTCCCGGTGCTGCGGCGGGCCAGCGGCGGCGGCACCGTGTTCCACGACCCGGGCAACCTCAACGTGACCCTGGTGCTGCCCGGCCCGGCCGACCGGCCGCTGGAGGCGCTCGGCCAGGTGATGAGCGCCGCCGTCGACCAGCTGGGCCTGGTGCCGCGGATCGGCGACCGCGGGCTGTTCATCGGCGACGCGAAGCTGTGCGGGTTCGCCGTGTTCCGCACCAAGACCGGGCTGCTGGCGCACTCGACGCTGCTGGTCGAGACGTCGGCGGCGCTGGTCGGGCGCTACCTGACGAGCGCGCCGGCGGATCCGCGGCCCCTCGATTCGCACCGCAGCCCGGTCGCGTCGCTGGCCGAGCACGGCGTCCGGCCCGGCTTCCCGGCGGTCGAGGCCGCGGTGCGGGCGGCGGCGTCGCAGATCCTCGGGACCTTCGTGCCGCGCCCGCCGACCGAGGCCGAACGGACGCGGCAGCGGGCGTTGCTGCACACCCGCTACCACTACCCGTCGTGGCACGCGGACGGCGCCCAGCGCGCGGCCTGACCGCTGTCTACAGTGGACTTACTCGGCGGCCGAAAACGTGACGCCGGGCACCTTCCGCGTCGTCGCGCGCGTGGTCTTCTTCGGCTCCGCCGGCTTCCGGGTGCGGGTGGTCTTCGCCGGCTCGGCCTTCGCGGTGGCCGTCTTCGCCTTGGCCGCGGCCTTCGGCGCCGCCTTCGTGGTCTTGGCAGTGGTCTTGGCGGTGGTCTTCTTCACCGCGGCCTTCGCACGGGGCCGCTTGGCGCCCGGCACGATCCGCGGACGGCGCTTGCGGCCCCCGGTGCGGCGGCCGGCGTCGGCGTAGCGCTGCAGGAGCTCGCGCAGCGCGTCGGCGTTGGCGAAGGAGAGGTCGATGTCGTAGTCGATGCCGTCCAGCCCGAACCCGACCGTCTCCGCCGCGGCCTCGCCGGTCAGATCATCCAGCACCCGCACAGCCGTGTTCTTGGCCACGACAACCTCCCGTGCTCCGGTCTTCGCGCGCACCGGGCCGACGGCACCCGGTACCGCCGAGGAAAACTTGCAGCTTCCTGACGAGGATAGCCGCTGGCTTGCGCGATCCCGCGCGGTGGTGTGCGCTGAACCCATGGCTGCACAGACTTTTGACGTAGTGGTGATCGGCGCGGGCCCGGTGGGGGAGGTGGCCGCCGAACGGGCCGCTCGCGGCGGCCTGAAGGTCGCCCTCGTCGAGCACGAACGCTTCGGCGGCGAGTGTTCGTACTGGGCCTGCATCCCGAGCAAGGCGTTGCTGCGGCCGGGAAACCTCCTCGCCGCCGCCAAGCGCGTGCCCGGCGTGCCGGTCGGCGACCGGGTCGACCCGGCGGCGGTCTTCGCGCGCCGTGACTGGTTCACCGGCAAGGGCGACGACTCGGGACAGGTCGACTGGGCGCGCGGCGCCGGCATCGAACCGGTCCGCGGGCACGGCGCGATCACCGGTGAGCGGGAGGTGACCGTCGGCGGCGACCGCGTGCTGACCGCGCGGCACGCGGTGATCGTGTGCACGGGCAGCGTGCCCAGCACGCCGAAGATCCCGGGCCTCGACACGATCCGGCCGTGGGGTTCGCGCGAGGCGACGTCGGCGGAGTCGGCCCCGGCGCGGCTCGGCGTCCTCGGCGGCGGCGTGGTCGGTGTCGAGATGGCGCAGGCGTTCGCCTCGCTCGGCTCCGAGGTGCACCTGGTGATCTCCGGCGAGCGCCCGCTGCCGCGCAACGCGCACTTCGCCGGGGACCTCGTGCTGCACGGGCTGCGCGAAGCCGGCGTGTACGTCCACACGGAGTCGGGCGTCGAGCGGGTCGCCGCCGGGGCGGCCGGCACCGAGCTGACCTTGAAGGACGGCGAGACGGTCGTCGTCGACGAGTTCCTGGTGGCGACCGGGCGCCGTCCCGCGACCGCCGGGCTCGGCCTGGAGACGCTCGGCGTCGAGGCGGGCTCCGCGCTGGAGGTCGACGACACCGGCCGGGTGTCCGCAGTGGACGGTGGCTGGCTGTACGCGGCGGGCGACGTCACCGGCCGCGCCCCGCTGACCCACCAGGGCAAGTACGGCGCTCGCGCGGCCGGCGACACGGTGGCGGCGCTGGCGGCGGGGACCGAAGTGGCTCCGGCGCCGTGGAGCCGCTTCACCGCGACGGCCGACCACCACGCCGTGCCGCAGGTGGTGTTCACCGACCCGGAGGTCGCGGCGGTCGGGCTGGCGGACGCGCGGCCGGGGTCGGCCGACCGGGTCGTCGACATCGACATCGCGGTGGCGGGCTCGTCGCTGCACGCGGACGGCTACACCGGCAAGGCCCGGATCGTCGTCGACACCGAGCGGAACGTGCTGCTCGGCGTGACGTTCGTCGGTCCGGACGTCTCGGAGCTGCTGCACTCGGCGACGATCGCGATCGTCGGCGAGGTGCCGCTGGACCGGCTGTGGCACGCGGTGCCGTCGTTCCCGACGATCAGCGAGGTGTGGCTGCGGCTGCTCGAGGCCTACGGGCTCTGAGTCACTGCGTGGGCAGGTCGAGCGCCGCCTTCGCGGCGCGGCCGAGGCCGGGATCGTCCGGAGTGGACGGTCCCGGCGCCCAGACGGCCTGCACCAGCCGCACG
Source organism: Amycolatopsis sp. FBCC-B4732 (assembly GCF_023008405.1). Lineage (NCBI taxonomy): Bacteria > Bacillati > Actinomycetota > Actinomycetes > Pseudonocardiales > Pseudonocardiaceae > Amycolatopsis > Amycolatopsis sp. FBCC-B4732. The sequence goes on along the minus strand of NZ_CP095376.1, from coordinate 5,982,024 downwards.
GAGGTGCCTTCGACCTTGGAGGCGTAGGCGGCGTTCTCGAAGCGCGGCGGGGCGGTGTCGCCCCACTTGCCGGTCTCGGTGGCGAGGTCGAGGATGCCGCCCCCACCCGGCGTGTCCGCGACGGCCTTGAAGGCGGCCGCCTGCGAGGCGTCGGGGAACTGGACGATCCCGACGGTGACGGCCCCGGGCCGCCCGTCGACGGTCGCGGCGTAGCTGGCGCGCCGCACCCCGGAGCAGCTGGTCCGCTGCAGGCTGGCCTGGGCGTCCCCGAAGGCGTGCGACGCGCACCGCTGATCGGCGTCGGCGGCGCGCAGGGCGAACTGCAGGCTCTGCGCGGGAGCGGCGTTGCTCGGACTGGCGGGCGGCGGCTGGGTACCGGGCGTGGGCGGCCCGGTCGGCGCGGCGGCGGTGTCGTCCCCGGTGGTGGCGACGGCGATCGCGGCGACGACAAGGAGCACCAGCAGGCCGATGGCGCCGAGGGGGAGCCAGCGGACGGTGCGGGAGGTTTCTTCCGGTTGGGGCTGGGGTCGGGGTCGCGGCTGGGGCGTTCGTGCGGCGGGGAGGGGGAGCTTGTCGGTGCGCTCGGTGCGCTCGGTGTCCGGGGTGGACGGTGCGGGCTCACTCGGCCGGGTGGACTTCGGTGCTTCGGTGCCCGGGAACACCGGCGGTGCGAGGGGGAGGACTTCGGTGCGTTCGGTGTCCGCGAGCGCGGGTTCCGGAGCCGACGCGACCTCGACGAGCGAGATCTCGGCGGCGATGGGGAGTTTCGGCTGCGGCGCGGGCTTGGCGGGCGAGGTATCGGCGGCGGGAGGTACCGGCGCTGGCTTGGCAGCCGCGGGTTCGGCGGTGGGAGGCTCGGGCACGGCTCCGTAAGCGGCGGAAGGACTCAGCACGGCCTCGGCGGGCGGGGTTTCCGAGGTGGCGGGCGGATTCGGCGCGGGCTCGGGGCGCGCGGTTCCGGAATCGGCTGAAGGGCTCGGTTCGGCCTCGGCGGGCGCGTTTTCGGAGATGGCGGGCGGATCCGGCGCGGGCTGAGCGGCCGCGGTTCCGGAGGTGGTGGGCGGGTTCGGCCCGGCCTCGGCAGGCGTGGCGTCAGTGGCGGGAGATTCCCGCTCCGTCGCGACCTCGGCTTCCGCGAGCGGTGCGGCGGGCTCGGCGGGTGTGGGCTCGGCGGCCGGAGGGAGTTCTGGCTCCGGTGCGGGTTCGGCGAGCGCGGGTTCGGCCGGTGGGAGTTCCGGCTCTGGCGCGACTTCGGCTTCCGCGAGCGGTGCGGCGGGCTCGGCGGCCGGAAGAAGTTCTGGCTCCGGTGCGGACTCGGCGAGCGCGGGCTCGGGGGCCGCAGTGGCGTCGGCGAGTGCGGTTTCGGGCTCGGCGACAGGCGCTTCGGCCTGCACCGGCTTGGGCTCGGGCAGGGGCTGGGGCGGGACCGGGGTCGCGGTCCGCCAATCGGACACGCCGGACGGGGCCGAAGCGGCGGCCGAGGCGGCAGCGGCCGCCGGGCTCGCCGTTTGCTTCGGGACCTCCGGGCCGCTGTCCCAAAGGGACTCCGGGGGCGCGTCGTCCGTGAAGCGGCTGAAACCCTCGCCCACCAGGATGTCGTCCGAAAACTCCGGGGCGTCCGGGGCCAGGCCGCGGATCAGCGCCCGCACCTGGTCGACCGACCGGGGCCGGTGCGCTGTTGCCAGCGAGACCGTCGCCGCCAGCATCGTCGTCGGGGTCGGGTGCAGGACGCGGACCGGGCCGGCCAGGTCGCTCGCCGGCTGGTCGACCGTCTCCACGTACGGGCCCACCGCGATGATCGTGCCCACCGGGGCCGTGCCCGGGACCACCGCCGCGATCTTCCGCTCGCACGCCTGGGAGACGTCCAGGGCCTCCGTGGCCGGGTTGACCGCGTCGTCGTCGGCTACCAGGGGCCAGCCGTCCGCGCGCCACGACGCTCCCAGCGGGGCTTCCAGGCGCAGGGCCGGGTCCGGGAGGTCCACGCCGATGACGATGATCACGCCGTGGGGCAGGATGACCACCGCTTCGATCGGGCGGTCCGTCACCGTGCCGACGCCGATCAGGGCGATGCCGCCGATCACGGTGCTGCCGCGGCCCAAGGATGCCAGTGCCGCCCGGATGTCGTCCGCCACCCGGGACTGCTGCCGCTCCAGGCGCACCAGTCGCACCGAAAACCCCTCCCTGCTCGTCGTTCCGGGTCATCACGCTAGCGCGCGTGGCCGTATCCATCGTGCGACACGGGGACGACGCGGCCGCGTGCCCTCCGAAAGTGGTGCCCCGGGTGACTTGTGGTGTTCATGTGGCCAAACAGCACGGTTGGGGTGCAGAATGTGCTTCAACGCATCGGAGGCGGCATTCGGGAGCCGCACTGAAGCCGTTCCGCAGCTCGAGTCAGGGCGTAGGGGAAGACGTCCCTCGTCGAGCAACAAGCGGAGGTAGCAGTGAGCACCCGTGGCAGCACCCGAGGTGTGGTGTACGTCCACTCGTCGCCGTCTGCGGTGTGTCCGCACGTCGAGTGGGCCATTTCGGGCACCCTGGGTGCCCGCGTTGACCTGAAGTGGACGGCGCAGCCGGCCAGTCCGGGTCAGCTTCGCGCCGAATGCGGCTGGCGCGCGCCCGCGGGCACCGGCGCCAAACTGGCGGCCGCGCTCAAGGCGTGGCCGATGATTCGGTTCGAGGTCACCGAAGAGCCCAGCGCGGGCGTCGACGGCGAACGGTACTGCTTCGCGCCCGGCCTCGGCCTGTGGCACGGGCGGACCAGTGCCAACGGCGACATCGTGGTGGGCGAAGACCAGCTGCGCGCCCTCGTCGCCATGACCCGCGGAGGTGAGTCCCTCGCGCACAAGCTCGACGAACTCCTCGCCGCGAGCTGGGACGAGGCGCTCGAGCCCTACCGCCACGCCGGGGACGGCGCCCCGGTGACCTGGCTGCACCAGGTCGGGTAGCCGCGGGACGGGGGCCGGTACGCTCACGGCGTGACCACCCCCGCCCCCAGCTCTCGCCAGCGCTGGCTGGTGCCCGTCGTGGTCGTCGTGCTGTCCGTGACCGTCGGGGCCGGCCTGCTCGCGCGCGAGCTCTACCGCCGTCCCGACCAGTCGGCCGACGACACCTCCGCCGCGGTCTCGCCGCCGTCGACGTCGGGCAGTGGCGAGCCGGCTGCCGCGGACGCCGTGCGGATGACCGACGACGCGCGGGCGCACCCGCAGGCCGACGCCGTCCGCCGGGTCATCGAGACGTACTTCTCGGCCATCAACACCAAGCAGTACCAGCAGTGGACGAGCGTGGTCAGCGCACAGCGGGTGGCCGAACAGTCACTCACCGCCTGGAAGAACGGCATCCGGACCACAAAGGACCGGGACGCCGTCGTCTACCGGATCGAGCGTGGCTCCGGCTCGTCGCTGCGGGTCCTGGTCGGGTTCACCAGCGTGCAGAACCCCGAGGACGCCCCGCAGTTCTTCCAGGAGCCGTGCATCAAGTGGCGGCTGGTGCTGCCGATGGTCGTCGAGCAGGCGGCGCTGAAGATCGATTCGATCGACAAGGGACCGCCGCCCGAACACGAAAAGTGCTGACGAAAAAAGGGGCCCGGCCGAAGCCGGGCCCCTTTTCTTTCGCGTCCGTCAGGCCGCGGGGGTGAACAGCAGGGCGGTGTTGTGGCCGCCGAAGCCGAACGAGTTGCTGATCGCCGCGGTCAGCTCGACCTTGCGCGGCTCACCCGAGACGACGTCCAGCTGCACCCGCGGGTCCAGGTCGGTCAGGTTCATCGTGGCCGGCACGATGCCGTGGTAGAGCGACAGGATCGTGATGATCCCCTCGACCGCGCCGGCGCCGCCGACGAGGTGGCCGAGCGCGCCCTTCGGCGCCGTCACGACCGGGTGTTCCCCGACCGCGTTGCGGATCGCCGCCGCCTCGCCGATGTCACCGACCACAGTGGACGTCGCGTGGGCGTTCACGTGCCCGACGTCCGCCGCGGTGACGCCGGCCATCTTCATCGCCGCGCGCATCGCGGCGATCTGGCCGATGCCCTCGGGGTGGTTGCCCGTGATGTGGTAGGCGTCCGAGGTGATGCCGTGCCCGGCGATCGTCGCGTAGATGCGCGCCCCGCGGGCCTTCGCCAGGTCCGCGCGCTCCAGGATGACCACGCCGGAACCTTCGCCGAGGACGAAGCCGTCCCGGTTGGCGTCGAACGGCCGCGAGGCCGCGCCCGGGTCGTCGTTGCGCGTGGACACCGTGCGGGCCTGGGCGAACCCGGCCAGCGTGATCGGGTGGATGCACGCTTCGGCACCGCCGGCGACCACGACGTCGGCGCGGCCGGAGCGGATCATCTCGACCCCGCTCGCGATGCCTTCGGCTCCCGAAGCGCAGGCCGAAGCGGGCGAATGCACGCCGGCCCGCGCCTTCAGGTCGATGCCGACGTGCGCGGCCGGGCCGTTCGGCATCAGCATCGGCACGGTCAGCGGCGACACCTTGCGGAGACCCTGCTGGTGCAACAGATCGTTCTGGGTGAGCAGGGTGACCGGGCCGCCGACGCCGGTGCCGATCGACACGCCGAGGCGGTCGGGGTCGACGTCGGTGTGCTCGTCGGTCGGCTCGCTGTACCCGGCGTCGGCCCACGCCTGACGCGCGGCGATCAGCGCGACCTGCTCGCAGCGGTCGAGCCGGCGGGCCTGCACCCGCGGGAGGACCTCCGAGGGATCGACGGCCAGCTGACCGCCGATCTTGACCGGCAGCTGCAGTTCCTCGACCCAGTCGGCCTCGATCGCCCGGACCCCGCTCCGCCCGGCCAGCAGACCGTCCCAGGTGGACGTCACGTCCCCGCCGAGCGGTGTGGTGGCGCCGAGACCGGTGATCACGACGTCGATGTTGCTCATGGGAGTCTCCTCAAGGAGGGGAAGAGGACTTACTTGGAGTTGGCCGAAACGTAGTTCACGGCGTCGCCCACGGTCTTGAGGTTGGCGAGCTCGTCGTCCGGGATCTTGACGCCGAACTTGTCCTCGGCCTGCACGGCGATCTCGACCATCGACAGCGAGTCGATGTCCAGGTCGTCCACGAACGACTTCTCGGCGGTGACGTCGTCCTGAGCCACACCGGCCACCTCTTCGACGATCTCGGCGAGGCCGGCGAGGATCTCAGCGTTGTCAGCCATGGGGTAGTTCCCTTCTCGGTGTTTCTGGGGTCTCTGGTCCGCGGGCGAAATTGCCCGCGGGGAGCGTAACGGTGGTCAGGGGCAGACGAACGCCTGCCCGGCGTAGGACAAGCCCGCGCCGAACCCGACCGCCAGCACCACGTCGCCGGACTTCGCCGTCCCGGCCTTGCGCATGTGGTCCAGCGCGAGGGGGATGGACGCCGACGAGGTGTTGCCGGAGTACTTGATGTCGTCCGCGACGACCATGTCCTCACGGGCGCCTTGCGCCCGCAGCTTCTTCGCGATCGCCTCGACGATGCGCAGGTTCGCCTGGTGCGGGATCAGCACGTCCACATCGGACGGCTTCAGCCCGGCGACCTCCAGCGCGCGCAGGGCGATCGGCGCGATCTGGGTGGTCGCCCACCGGAAGACCGACTGGCCCTCCTGGTAGATGAACTTCTCTTCGGTCATCCCGATCAGGTCGACCAGGTCGCCCGCGCTGCCCCAGGAAACCGGGCCGATCATCGGCTCGTCGGACGCGCCGACGACCGCGGCACCGGCGCCGTCGGCGAAGATGATCGCGTTCGCGCGGTCGGTCGGGTCGATCGAGTCGGTGAGTTTCTCGGCGCCGATCACGAGCACCTTCTTGGCGGAGCCGCCGCGGATCAGGTCGGAGGCGACGCCCAGGCCGTAGCAGAACCCGGCGCACGCGGCGTTGAGGTCGAACGCGCCCGGGCTCGGGATGCCGATCCGCGCGGCGACCTGCGCGGCCGCGTTCGGGATCGGCGTCGGCATCGTGCAGTTCGGCAGGATGACGGTGTCCACTTCGGACGGATCGACCCCGGCGTCGGCCAGCGCGGCGGTGCCGGCGGCGACCGCCATGTCGGTGAGCAGCTCGCCCTTGTCGGCGAAGCGGCGCTCGATGATGCCGACGCGCGTCCGGATCCACTCGTCGTTGGTGTCCATGATCTTCGAGAGGTCGTCGTTGGTGACGACCTTCTCGGGCTGGTAGCTGCCGACGCCCAGCACGCGGCTGCCGCGGGAGCCCGGGTTGAGGCTCAGGGCCGGTCGGTCGGTCACGAGGCGTCCTCCTGGCGCAGCGCGGCCAGTTCGGCCGGCGTCTTCAGCGCGGTGGTAGTGGTGACGACGCCCTTGAGCTGCCGCTTGACCAGGCCGGTCAGCGTGCCTGCGGGCGCGAGTTCGACGGTGCGGGTGACGCCGAGCGAGACCAGGCCGTCCATCGTCAGGTCCCAGCGGACCGACCGGGTGACCTGGGCGACCAGGCGCTCCAGGTACTCGGCCCCGCTGGTGACGACGGTGCCGTCCGCGTTGGACAGCAGCGGCCGGGTGGGGTCGGCCGGGGTGAGCTCGGCGGCGTGGGCGCGCAACGCCTCTTCGGCGGGCGCCATGTACTGCGTGTGGAACGCGCCGGCGACCTTGAGGGCGCGGATCTTCGTGCCTTCCAGGGGCTCGGCGACGATCTTCGCGACGGCGTCGGCGGCGCCGGAGGCGACGATCTGCCCGGCTCCGTTGCGGTTCGCGGCGGTCAGGCCGCGTTCTTCCAGCCAGGCGACGACCTGCTCGGGGTCCCCGAGCATGACCGCGGCCATCGACGTCGGTTCGAGCGCGCAGGCCTTCGCCATCTCGGCGCCGCGGACGGCGGCGAGCGCGACGGCGTCCTCAGGCTTCAGCACGCCGGCGATCGCGGCCGCGGCGAGTTCGCCGACGGAGTGGCCGGCGACCGGCGCGTCCGCGGCGACCGGGGCGGTGGCCTGCAGGTGCTCGAAGGTGAGCAGCGAGAGGGCGACGATCAGCGGCTGCGCGACCGCGGTGTCCTGGATCTCGTCCGCGTCCGCCTCGGTGCCGAGGTGGAGCAGGTCGAGCCCGGCGCGGTCGGACCACTGGGCGACGCGCTCGCGCGCGCCGTCGAGGTCGAGCCAGGGCGTGAACATGCCGGGGGCCTGGGACCCCTGACCGGGAGCGAGGACTGCTGCTGTCACCCTCTAAGACAACACGGCGAGGGTGCTCTCCCGGGATGCCGACGCTCACAGTGTCTACGCGGCGTCTTTGTCGGAACCCTCCAAAGACGCGCCGGAGAAGCTCGCGCGTAACCCGGATGCCTTGTCGGGTTCAATCACCTTTCGCTGTTAAGTCCATCACGTGACGCGGCCCTCACCAGAGGCCGCGTGCGCGGGCCAGCCTGCCCACCGTCAACGCGATCCGCAGCACCAGCGCGTCCCGCGGGTCGGTCGGCTGGCAGCCGGTCAGCTCCGCCGCCTTCCGCAACCGGTACCGGACGGTGTTCGGGTGCACGAACAGCGTCTTCGCGCACGTCTCGAGCACGCCGCCGCTCTCCAGGTACGCCTCCACCGTGCGCTGCAGCGTCGGGCCCGCTTCCTCCAGCGGGCGCGCGATCGAGTCCACCAGCAGGCGCTCGGCCTCGGCGTCCCCGGACAGCGCGCGCTCGGGCAGCAGGTCTTCCGACCGGACCGGCCGGGGCGCGTTCGGCCAGCCGACCACCGCGCGCAGCCCGGAGAGCGCCTCCGTGGCGCTGTGGTGGGCTTCGGCCAGCGACGGGACCGTCGGGCCGGCCACCACCGGGCCCTCGGCGAACGCGACCGACATGCGCGCCAGGATTTCCCGCTCCTTGACCCCGCCGTCGGTCGGCCCGCCGACCACGACGACCAGCCGCGAGCCCTGGACCGAGAGCAGCACCGGGCGGCCGACGCGGGCGGCGCGGCTGCGGACCTCGAACACCACGGCGGGCGGGTCGTCCGACGGCGGGTTGCCGACCAGGACGGTCGCCGCCGCGGTCGGGTCCCAGCCCAGCGCCGTGGCGCGGGAGAGCACCGACTCCTCGGCGTCGCCGCGGACGATGCCGTCGACGACCAGCGCCTCCAGCCGGGCGTCCCACGCGCCGCGCGCTTCCGCGGCGGCGGCGTAGGAATTGGCCGCCGCGAACGCGATTTCCCGGCCGTACCGCAGGATTCCTTCGATCAGCGCCGCGCGTTCCCCTTCGCTCGCGGCGAAATCGGGCAGCTGCTCTTCGAAAACCTCGATCGCCAGCCGCACCATGCCGACGGCCTGGCGCAGGCTGATCCACCGGGAGAGCTCGGCCGGCGCGTCGCGGAACGCCTCGGTCGTCAGCTTCAGCGCTTCCTCCGAGTCCCGCAGCCAGCTGACGAACCCCGCGGCGCCGGCCTGGGTGATCAGCAGCACGCTCGCGCGCTGGTCGGCGGGCAGCCGGGCGAACCAGGTCAGCCGCTGCTCCATCACCGCGATGCTGGCGCTGGCCAGGCTGCCGGACGCGTGCTCGAGCCGCCGGAGCGTCTTCGCGGACAGTCCGTGGTGCTTCGGCACCCGGCGCGGCGTGGTGGTTCCATCCATGGCGGACGCGATCCTACGTGCTCCGCAACTTTCGTAGCCCCCGGTGGCAACGCCGGACGCTATGCGGTGCGTGCACGTACTGCCTAGGATCGCGGGCACCGGGGAACACAAGAGAATGGGGGACCGGGATGACCGGTTTAGAGATCGACGCGATCTCCAAACGCTACGGCGACGTGGTCGCTTTGCGGGAAATGACCTTCGACGTCCGGCCGGGCGAATTGTTCGGGTTCGTCGGCAGCAACGGGGCGGGGAAGACCACGACGATGCGCATCGCGCTCGGCGTGCTGTCGGCCGACGCCGGCGAAGTCCGCTACGACGGGCGGCCGGTGACGCACGAAACGCGGCGCCACATCGGGTACATGCCCGAAGAACGCGGGCTCTACCCGAAGATGAAGGTCGCCGAGCAGCTGACCTACCTCGCGCGGCTGCACGGCATGTCCGCGGCCGAGGCGCGGACGTCGACGGAGAAGTGGACCGAACGGCTGGGCGTCGCCGCCCGCCGCGAAGACGAGGTGCAGAAGCTCAGCCTCGGCAACCAGCAGCGCGTCCAGCTGGCCGCGGCGCTGGTGCACGAGCCGCGGATCCTGGTGCTCGACGAGCCGTTCTCCGGCCTCGACCCGGTCGCGGTCGACGTGATGAGCGCGGTGCTCAAGGAAAAGGCCGCCGAGGGCGTCCCGGTCGTGTTCTCCAGCCACCAGCTCGACCTCGTCGAGCGGCTGTGCGACCGCGTCGGGATCGTCCGGAGTGGACAGATGGTCGAGGTCGGCACGGTCGGCGAGCTGCGCTCCGGCGGCGCCGTGCGGCTGCGCGTCGACGTCCCCGAAGCCGGTGACGGCTGGGCCGACGGCGTCCCGGGCGTGCGGGTGCTCGGCCGCAAGGGCACGGTCACCGAGCTGGAGCTGGGGGAGGACGCCGACGACCAGGACGTCCTCAAGGCGGCGCTGGCCTCCGGGCCGGTGCGCGAGTTCGCGCGCGAACAGCCTTCGCTGGCCGACCTGTTCCGTTCCGTCGTGACGACCGAGGAGGTTCCCGCATGAGCACGCCGCTCCCGGACGTGCGGATGAGCCCGATGAGCGCGGTCGGCCTCGTCGCCTCGCGCGAGATCGGCACCCGCGTCAAGTCGAAGGCCTACCGCGTCACCACCGTGGTCATGCTGCTGCTGATCGTGGTCGGCATCGTGCTGATCAAGCTGATCTCGGGCGGCGGCAGCGCCGACTCGACCGTCGGCTACACCCCGGCGACCGCGCCGCTCTCGGCGTCGCTGAAGGCCGGTGGCCAGGCCGTCGACGAGAAGATCGACGTCACCCAGGTCGCCGACGAGGCCGCCGGGCGAGCCAAGCTGGCCGACGGCTCGATCGACGCGCTGCTCACCGGCGACGGCAAGACCGTGCACGTCCAGGTGAAGAAGGACCTCGACGGCAAGCTCGCGAACGTCCTGCAGCTGCTGTCCCGGCAGGTCGCGCTCGACCAGCAGATCACCGCGCTGGGCGGGAACCCCGCGCAGTTCGAGGCGGCGATCGCCTCGGCGAAGTTCATCGAGGACCCACCGCTGGAGCAGCCGTACGACTACAACGGCCAGCAGCTGGTGCTCGGCATCGCCGCGGGCATCCTGATCTATCTCTCGCTGATGATCAACGGCCAGAGCGTGGCGCAGGGCGTGGTCGAGGAAAAGACGTCGCGGGTCGTGGAACTGCTGCTGTCGACGATCAAGCCGTGGCAGCTGATGGCCGGGAAGGTGCTCGGCATCGGCGTGGTCGGGCTGATCCAGATGCTGGTGATCGGGGCCGGCGGGGTGATCGCCGGATTGGCGTCCGGCGTGCTCACCATTTCCGTTTCGGCCGCCGTCGGCACGGTCGTCTGGCTGATCGTGTGGTACCTGCTCGGGTTCTTCATGTACTCGATCGTGTTCGCCGCGCTGGGCGCGCTGGTTTCGCGCCAGGAAGACGTCGGCGGCGCGACGATGCCCGCGTTGATGTTCGTCATCGCCGGGTACGTCGTCGGCATTTCCGTGCTGCCGTCGGACCCGGGGAACACGTTCGTCGAGGTGCTTTCCGTGATTCCGGTGTTCGCCCCGACGCTGATGCCGATGCGGCTGGCGATGGGCGGGGTCCCGGTCTGGGAAGCCGTGTTGTCGGTGGGGCTCGTGGTGCTGATGATCCCGGGGTTGATCTGGCTCGCCGCGCGGATCTACCGGAACGCGGTCATGCGCAGCGGCGCGAAGGTGAAACTGCGCGACGCCCTGCGCGCCGCCTGAGGTTCGCCGATTGTTCATCCGGCCCTCGGACGCTTCGGCGTCCGGGGGCCGGAACACTTTTGCCTTCCGGACGCTCGAGCCTCTTCACGATGCTCGACGGTGCCCGGTAAATGCTCGAGGCCGCCCGGCGCTCGCGGTTTACGCTGCGCCGGACGGCCTCGTCTCCCCGGTCCCCACCGGTAGAACCAGTATGGCCACCGGTGATCTTTCCGCGCCAGTCGTCTCACTCGATCGTGGGGCGCACGAGTTGCCGTCGCTGGGTACCTGATCAACGATCCGGTGCAACACAGCGGCACCACCCCGAATCTGCGGGTGGAGATTCGGGCGCAAAACCCGTGGAGGGAGTCATATGGGCCAGCAACTGAAGGACGGGCTCGGGCAGGCGTGGAACCTGGTGGCCACGTTCGTCCCGAAACTCGTGGGATTCTTGATCATCCTGCTGATCGGCTGGCTGATCGCGAAGGCGATCTCGAAAGCGCTGGGGCTCGTCCTCGGAAAGGTCGGGTTCGGGAAACTCGTCGAGAAGACCGGGCTTTCCGGCAGCGTCGGCAGCCAGAAGATCGACGCGGCCGGGATCCTCGTGAAACTGGTCTACTACTTCGTCCTGCTGATCGCGCTGCAGCTGGCGTTCGGCGTGTTCGGGCCGACGAACCCGGTGAGCCAGCTGCTCAACGACATCATCGCGTTCCTGCCGCGGATCGTGGTCGCGCTCGTGCTCGTCGTGGTGGCCGCGGCCATCGCGAAGGTCGTGCGTGACGTCGTCGCGTCGGCGCTGTCCGGCCGGGGCGCGGCGCGGCCGCTCTCGATCGGCGCCTACTGGCTGATCATGGCGTTCGGCATCATCGCGGCCCTCGGCCAGGTGAACATCGCGACGGCGATCACCGGCCCGGTCCTGATCGCGGTCCTCGCCACGATCGGCGGTGTGATCGTGGTCGGCTTCGGCGGCGGCCTGATCAAGCCGGCCCAGGACCGCTGGCGCGGCTGGATGGCGAACATGGAGCACCAGCTGGAGACGCCGCAGCAGCGCACCGGCGAGATGGGCACCGCCGCGCGCCCGCGCATGCCGGTGGGGGCGGACAACACCCCGACGCCGCCGGCGGGCACCCCGCGTCCGCCGGTCTGATCCGGCAGCGGTGAAAACGGGAACGGGCCCGGCGGACGAGGAAGCCGCCGGGCCCGTTCCCGCGTTACGCTGGGGCGATGGGGGTCGTCGCGGCGCTCTGGCGCTATCCGGTGAAGTCGATGGCGGGGGAGCGGCTGACCGAGGTCGCGGTCGGGGAGCGCGGCCTCGACGGCGACCGCCTCTACGCGGTCCACGATCCCGGCGGCAAGTTCGGCAGCGGCAAGAACTCCACCCGGTTCCGGCGGATGCCGGGGCTGCCCGCGTTCGCCGCCCGCTACGACGGCGACGTCCCGGTGCTGACCTTCCCGGACGGGCGCGTGCTGCGCGGTGACGACGGCGGCGTGCACGCCGAGCTCGCCGCCGCGCTGGACTTCCCGGGCGTCAGGCTGGTGGCGGAAGGCGAGCTCCCGCACCACGACGAAGCCGCCGTCCACCTGGTCACGACGTCGTCGCTGGCCTGGCTGGCCGAGCGCACGCCGGGTGTCGCGCTCGACGAGCGGCGCTTCCGGGCCAACCTGCTGCTCGACACCGGCCCGGCGCCCGGGCTCCCCGAGGAAGCCTGGGTGGGGGAGCGGCTCCGGATCGGCGAGGTCGAGCTGGAGGTGCTCCGCAAGGCCGTCCGCTGCGTGATGGTCGGGCTGCCGGCCGGCGGGCTGCCCGCCGCGCCCGGGCTGCTGAAGACGATCTCCGAGGTGAACGGCGTGACGTTCGGCGTGCAGGCGCGCGTGGTCCGCGGCGGCGCGCTGCGCGTCGGGGACGTCCACGAGGTGGGATGTTCCGCCCCTCACACTCCCTAGGGAATTCACCTCCCGCGGAGCATGTTGGGAGCGGTAGGACGAAAGGGGCGTGCCGTGGACTTCCTGCTGCACCACGGAATCACCGTGCTGGGCCAGTGGATCTCGATCGCCGAGCTCGCCGGGCAGGTGTTCGCGCTGGCGGTCGTGTTCCTCGCGCAGCGTCGCACGCTGTGGACGTGGCCCGTGCAGGTCGGGGCCACCGTGCTGCTGTTCGCCGTCTACGTCTCCGCGCACCTCGGCGGGCTCGCCGCCCGGCAGGTCGCCATCCTTGCCATCTCGCTCTACGGCTGGTGGGCCTGGACGCGCCGCAAGGACCCGGTGTTCGGCGTCGTCGTCCGCTCGGGCCGGCTCGCCGAACGGCTGGCCATGCTGGGCGCGTTCGTCGTCGGCACGACGGTGATGGCGCTGGTCCTGGACGCGCTGCACGCCTCCTGGGCGCCGTGGCCGGACGCCGCGATCTTCGTCGGCACCCTCGTCGCCTTCGGCGCGCAGGGCGCGGGGCTCGTCGAGTTCTGGCTGGTCTGGCTGGTCGTCGACGCGATCGGCGTGCCGCTGCAGATCTCCTCCGGCCTGTACTTCTCGGCCGCGATCTACATCGTGTTCGCCGGGCTCGTCGTGCACGGCTGGTGGAGCTGGAACCGCTCCGCCAAGCGCGTCGCGGCCTCGGCCGGGGTCATGGCAGCATCCAGCTGAGCACCGGCGTGCTCTGCCCGAGCACGATCAGGCACATCACCAGCAGCAGCCCCAGGCTCCACGGCAGCACCTTGCGCAGCAGCTTGCCCTCCTCGCCGGGCAGGTTCGCGGCCACGCAGGCGATCGTGAGGTTCTGCGGCGACACCATCTTGCCGAGGACGCCGCCGGAGCTGTTGGCCGCGGCCAGCAGGTCCGCCGGCAGGCCGGTCTTGGTCGCCGCGGTCACCTGCAGGGCGCCGAAGAGCGCGTTCGCCGAGGTGTCGGAACCCGAAACGGCGACGCCGAACCAGCCCAGCACCGGCGACAGGAACGCCAGCCCGGCGCCGGCCGCTGCGATGAACGTGCCGATCGCGGGAGTCTGGCCGGACAGGTTCATCACGTAGGCCAGTGCGAGCACCCCGGTGACGGTGAGGATCGCGAACCGCAGCTCCTTGACGGTGGCCAGCCACTCCTGCGCGGTGCCGCTCGCCGGGACGGCCAGGATCACCGCCGTCAGCACGCCGGCGATGAGCACGAGCGTGCCGCCGGTGTTGAGGAACGGCAGCGAAAAAGTGTTGCCGGAAACCGGTTTCCCGTTCGGCCCGGCCACGTCCAGCCCGGGCCAGTGGAACTTCCAGGTCGCCTTGTCCAGCAGCTTCTTCACCGGCGGGAGGACGGCGATCGAGAAGATCACGATGATCAGCGCGTAGGGCAGGTAGGCCTTCACGACGTCGTCGCGGGAGTCGTGCGGCGGCTCCTCGGCGGTCGCCGTCCCGCCGGTGCCGATCCGGACCTCCGCCGGGACCGGCCGGCGGGTCTGGGGGAGCGCCACGAGCGCGGCGGCGCCGGCGAGCGCGGCGCCGATGTCGGCCAGCTGCGGCGACACGAAGTTGGACGCGAGGAACTGCACGAGCCCGAACGCGACCCCGCAGACCAGCGCGGGCAGCCAGGTGTCCTTCAGGCCGCGCTTGCCGTCGACGATGAGCACCAGCAGCAGCGGCACCACCAGCGCGAGCAGCGGCGTCTGGCGCCCGACGATCGAGGACACCTCCTGCAGTGGCAGGCCGGTGACCTGGGCGAGGGTGACCACCGGCGTGCCCATCGCGCCGAACGCGACCGGTGCGGTGTTCGCGACCAGCGCGACGACCGCGGCCTTCACCGGGTGGAAGCCGACGGCCACGAGCATCACGGCGCTGATCGCGACGGGCGCGCCGAAGCCGGCCAGTGCCTCCATCAGGGCCCCGAAGCAGAAGGCGATGATCAGCGCCTGGATCCGCGGGTCGTCGGAGATCCGGCCGAACGAGCGGCGCAGGACGTCGAAGTGCCCGGTCCGCACGGTGAGGCGGTAGATCCACAGCGCGTTGACGACGATCCACATGATCGGCCACAGCCCGAACGCGGCGCCCTGCAGCGCGCCGGAGACGGCCTGCACGACGGGCATCCCGAACGCGGCGATCCCGACGACGAGCGCGACGAGCAGCCCGATCAGGGCCGCGTGGTGCGCGCGCATCCGGACGGCGCCGAGGAGCACGAGGACGGTGGCCAGCGGCAGCACGGCGACGAGCGCCGACAAGCCCAGCGAGCCGAGGGGAGTCACGTCTTGCACGAACACTGCCTGCACGAACACGGGCGACCTCCGTTTTCCACGATGCGAAAACGGCCTTTCGGCGGGTGCCCGAGATCTTCGTCACAAACCGGTCGGTCCGTCAAGAACTTGAGACCGGTTGGCCCAACGCGTCAGCCGTTCACGCCCGGGGCAGCACGGCGAGCGCCGTCTCGGCGATGGCGCGGAGCTCCGCCGGCTCGACGCCGCCCTTGCCCAGCGCTTCGAGGCCGCGCAGGACGGCCAGCACGAGCCCGGCCAGGTGGGCGGGGTCCGCGCCGGCGTCGAGGTCGCCCGCGCGCTGGGCGCCCGCGATGCACGCCGTCAGGTAGTCCTGCAGGTCGCGGAACGCCCGCCGGGTCCGTGTGGCGACCGCCTCGTCGTGCTCCGCGCATTCGGCGGCGCCCTTCGCCATCAGGCAGCCGCGGCGCTCCCGGTCGGCGGCGACCGACTCGGCGATGGCCCGCACGTGGTCGCCGAGCCGCCGGAGGGCCGTGTCGTCGGGGCCTTCGAGCTGGTGCCGCACGCCATCGGTCGATTCGGTGCAGTAGTAGTCGTAGACGCGCAGGTAGAGCGCGTGCTTGTCCCCGAAGGCGCCGTAGAGGCTGCCCTTGCCGAGGCCGGTCACGGCGGCGATGTCGTCGACCTTCGTGCCCGCGTAGCCGTGCTCCCAGAACTGGTCCCTGGCCGCGCGCAGGACCGCTGCCTCGTCGAAGCTCCGGGGTCTCGCCATGAGATCAGCCTACCCATTGTTGACTATCTCGTCCAGAACGGCGTACGTTCTGGACGAGATAGTCAAGAACTCGGAGGGCATCGTGAACCTGGAAAACAAGACCGCCGTCGTGACCGGTGGCAGCACCGGCATCGGCCTCGCCATCGCGAAGCGGTTCGCGGCCGAAGGCGCGCACGTGTTCATCACGGGCCGGCGCAAGGAGGCCCTCGACGACGCGGTCGCCGAGATCGGCGGCGACGTCACGGCGATCCGGGCGGACTCCGCGAACCTGGCCGACCTGGAGGAGCTCTACCGCGCGGTGGCCGGGCGCGGCCGTGGCCTGGACGTCCTGGTGGCCAACTCCGGCGGCGGCAGCTTCGCCCCGCTCGGCCAGATCACCGAAGAACAGTTCGACACGACGTTCGCCACGAACGTCAAGGGCGTCCTGTTCGCCGTCCAGCAGGCACTGCCGCTGCTGAACGAGAACGCGTCGATCATCCTCACCGGCTCGACGGCGTCGACCCGGGTCGACCCGGCCTTCAGCGTCTACGGGGCGACGAAGGCGGCGGTGCGCAACTTCGCCCGCGGCTGGGCGATCGACCTGAAGGGGACCGGGACGCGGGTCAACGTCCTGAGCCCGGGGCCCACGCGCACCCCCGGCCTGCTCGGCCTCGTCGCCGAGGACGAGCAGCAGGGCTTGGTCGACAACCTCGCGGCGCAGGTCCCGCTCGGCCGGGTCGGCGAACCGGCCGAAATCGCGGCCGCCGCGCTGTTCCTGGCTTCCGCGGAGTCGAGCTTCGTCAACGGCGTCGAGTTCTTCGTCGACGGCGGCCTCGCGCAGGTCTGACTAACGCAGGGTGGCGTGGCCCGGGGTCAGGTCCTTCAGGGTCCGGACGCCCAGCAGCTGCATCGTGCGGACCATCTCCGTGCGCAGGATGTCGACGCACCGCTGGACCCCGCGCTCGCCGCCGGCCATCAGGCCGTACAGGAACGCGCGGCCGATCAGCACCGCGTCCGCGCCGCGCGCGATCGCCGCGACGATGTCGCCGCCGGAGAGGATGCCGGTGTCGATCCAGACCTCGGCGCCGCCCTGGAGCTCGTCCAGCACCGCCGGGAGGAGCTCCAGGGGTGTCGGGGCGCGGTCGAGCTGGCGGCCGCCGTGGTTGGACAGCAGGACGGCGTCCGCGCCGTGCTTGACGACGTCGCGGGCGTCGTCGACGTTCTGCACGCCCTTGACCACGAGCTTGCCGGGCCAGGTCTGGCGGACCCAGTCGAGGTCGTCGAAGTTGAGCGTCGGGTCGAAGAGCTTGTTCAGCAGCTCGGCGACGGTGCCGTCGAAGTGGCTGAGCGAGGCGAAGTTCAGCGGCTCGGTGGTGAGCAGGTTGAACCACCACGCCGGGTGCGTGGCGCCGTCGAGGAACGTCTTGAGCGTCAGCGCCGGCGGGATGGTCAGGCCGTTGCGGACGTCCCGCAGGCGCGCGCCGCCGACCGGGGTGTCCACGGTCAGCATGAGCGTGTCGAAGCCGTTTTCCCACGCCCGATTCATCAGATCTTCACCGGCGGCGTGGTCGCGCCAGACGTAGAGCTGGAACCACTTGCGGGCGCCGGGCGCGGCCGCCGCGAGGTCCTCGATCGACGTCGTCGCCATCGTCGAGAGGCCCATCGGGATGCCGTTGCGCTCGGCGACGCGCGCGACCGCGCTCTCGCCCTCGTGCTGCATCATCCGCGTGAACCCGGTGGGGGCGAAGGCGAACGGCAGCGCCGAGGTCTTGCCGAGGATCTCCCGCGTCGTGTCCACATCGGACACCCCGCGCAACACGTTCGGGTGGAACTCGACCCGGCGGTAGGCCTGCCGGGCGCGGAGCAGGCTGTCCTCGAGCTCGGCGGCGCCGTCGGTGTAGTCGAAGGCCGCTCGCGGGGTGCGCTTGCGCGCGGCCGTCCGCAGGTCGGCGATGGTGTGCGCGTTCGCCAGCCGCCGTTCGGTCGGGTTCAGGACGATCGGCTTGGGTCGCAGGATCTGCTTCAGCTCGGCCGGCTTCGGCAGGCGGCGCTTGGTCACCTTCATCAACTCCCTAACGAACTACGCGGCAAGAGGAGCCCGGCAGACATCGGATGTCTGCCGGGCTCCTTTCTAGCACCAGGTCACGCGCTCCCGGAATCCGACGTCTGCGGCCCGGCGGCCGCGATGTCGTCGAGCCGGTACTTCGTGGCCGCTTCGAGGACCTTCGCCTGCTCGACCTCGCCGCGCTTGGCGAGGATCGACAGCGCGCCGACGGTGATCGACTCGGCGTCGACCAGGAACTTCCGCCGCGCCGCCGGCCGGGTGTCGGAGAACCCGAACCCGTCGGTGCCCAGCGTCAGCATGTCGGTCGGGACGTACGGGCGGATCAGGTCCGGCACCGCGCGCATCCAGTCCGACACCGCCACGACCGGCCCGTTCGCGCCCTGCAGCTTCTCGGTCACGAACGGCACGCGCGGCTCGCTGCCCGGGTAGAGCAGGTTGTCGTGGTCGATCGCGACGGCTTCGCGCCGCAGCTCGGTCCACGACGTCGCCGACCACACCGCGGCCCGCACGCCCCACTCCTCGGCCAGCAGCTGCTGAGCCTTGAGCGCGTCCGGCATCGTGACGCCGGAGACGAGGATCTGCACCTCCGGGCCGTCGCCTTCCGGGGCCTCGGCGTACTTGTAGAGACCCTTGAGCAGGCCGTCGACGTCGAGGTTCTCCGGCTCGGCGGGCTGCTGGTACGGCTCGTTGTAGATCGTCATGTAGTAGAAGACGTTCTCGCCGTTGCCGTCCGGGCCGGTCTCGCCGTACATCCGGCGCAGGCCGTCCTTCACGATGTGCGCGATCTCGAACGACCACGACGGGTCGTACGCCACGGCGGCCGGGTTGGTCGCCGCCAGCAGCAGCGAGTGCCCGTCGGCGTGCTGCAGGCCCTCACCGGTCAGCGTGGTGCGCCCGGCGGTGGCGCCGATGACGAACCCGCGGGCCATCTGGTCGGCGGCGGCGTAGAGGCCGTCACCGGTGCGCTGGAACCCGAACATCGAGTAGAAGATGTAGATCGGGATCATCGGCTCGCCGTGCGTCGCGTACGACGTGCCGACGGCGGTGAACGACGCGGTCGAGCCCGCCTCGTTGATGCCCTCGTGCAGCAGCTGGCCCTTCTCGGACTCCTTGTAGGCCAGCATCAGGCTCGCGTCGACCGACGTGTACGTCTGGCCGTGCGGGTTGTAGATCTTGGCCGTCGGGAACATCGAGTCGAGGCCGAAGGTGCGGGCCTCGTCCGGGATGATCGGGACGACGCGCTTGCCGATCTCGGAGTCCTTCGCCAGCTCGCGGACCAGCCGGACGAACGCCATCGTCGTGGCGACCTCCTGCTTGCCGGAGCCCTTGCGGACGCCTTCGTAGATCTTGTCGCCGGGCAGCACGAGCGCCTTCGCGGCCTTCGGGCGGCGTTCCGGCAGGAAGCCGCCGAGCGCCTTGCGTCGCCCGATCAGGTACTCGATCTCGGGCGAGTTCGCACCCGGGTGGTAGTACGGCGGCAGCTTCGGGTCGCGCTCGAGCTCCTCGTCGCTGATCGGGATCCGCTGCGAGTCGCGGAACAGCTTCAGGTCGTCGAGGGTGAGCTTCTTCATCTGGTGCGTGGCGTTGCGGCCCTCGAACGCCGGGCCCAGGCCGTAGCCCTTGATCGTGTGGGCCAGGATCACCGTCGGCTGGCCGTGGTGCTCCAGCGCCGACTTGTAGGCCGCGTACACCTTGCGGTAGTCGTGGCCGCCGCGCTTGAGGTTCCAGATGTCGGCGTCGGAGAGGTCCTTGACCAGGTCCTTCGTCCGCGGGTCGCGGCCGAAGAAGTGCTCGCGGACGAACGCGCCGTCGTTGGCCTTGTACGTCTGGTAGTCGCCGTCCGGCGTCACGTTCATCAGGTTGACCAGGGCGCCGTCGCGGTCGGCGTGCAGCAGCGAGTCCCACTCGCGGCCCCAGATGACCTTGATGACGTTCCAGCCGGCGCCGCGGAAGTACGACTCCAGCTCCTGGATGATCTTGCCGTTGCCGCGCACCGGGCCGTCGAGCCGCTGCAGGTTGCAGTTGATCACGAAGGTCAGGTTGTCGAGGCCCTCACCGGCCGCGATGTGGATCAGGCCGCGCGATTCGGCCTCGTCCATCTCGCCGTCGCCGAGGAACGCCCAGACGTGCTGGTCGTTGGTGTCCTTGATGCCGCGGTCGCGCAGGTAGCGGTTGAACCGCGCCTGGTAGATCGCGTTCATCGGGCCGAGGCCCATCGACACCGTCGGGTTCTCCCAGAATTCCGGCATCAGCCGCGGGTGCGGGTACGACGGCAGGCCGCCGCCCTCGCCGGCGTGGCTGTACTCCTGGCGGAACCCGTCGAGCTGCTGCTCGGACAGCCGGCCCTCGAGGAACGCGCGGGCGTAGATGCCGGGGGAGGCGTGGCCCTGGATGTAGATCTGGTCGCCGCCGCCCGAGTGGTCCTTGCCGCGGAAGAAGTGGTTGAACCCGACCTCGTACAGCGCCGCCGAGGAGGCGTAGGTCGAGATGTGGCCGCCGACGCCGACGCCGGGGCGCTGCGCGCGGTGCACCATGATCGCCGCGTTCCAGCGGATCCAGGCGCGGTAGCGGCGCTCGATCTCCTCGTCACCGGGGAACCAGGGTTCGTTCTCGGTGGGGATCGTGTTGACGTAGTCCGTCGAGGTCAGCGCCGGGACGCCGACGTTCCGCTCGCGGGCCCGCTCGAGGATGCGCAGCATCAGGTACCTGGCCCGCTGCTGCCCGCCCCTCGCCAGAGCCTCGTCGAACGAGTCCAGCCACTCGGCGGTCTCCTCCGGGTCGATGTCGGGCAGGTGCGCCGCCAGTCCGTCACGGATGACGCGTACGCGTGCCGGGGTCTCCTTGCTGGAGGCGCCGTCGTTCTGCGGGGCCAAGGGGTCTCCTTGCGAAAAAGTCGTAGCCGGTGGTGCTCGTGCGCGGGCGTGTACGACTCTCCATCGTCGTCTTCCGTCCCGGCTTCCGCACCGCTACTTGGCGGTAACATGGGCCGACCCGGTCGGGCCACTCCCTGCGCGCGGTGTATCGCGCGCGCGTTTTCTTCTCCCCCACCCTAGGGGACGGCTCGCGGCGGGGTGGCAGACCGGTGGTGCGAGGCACCCGAAACGCCGTCGCGGCGAGCCCCTCCCGGGCCGTATCCTGCGACACGAGTTGTCACAGATCCGGTGTGGACGGTTGCGCGCGGAGCCGCACCAGTGTTCGCTATCGGCAACCGGGTAGCCGAGTGTGGCGGAGCCGTACCCTCCGATAGAGGGTGGGGAACGCCACGCTCCGTCGCAGTTGGAGGAGTGAAAGCAGTGGTCGCCGCGGGAGACGCTGATCAGAGCAGCGTCGCCGAGAGGCTCGGCATCAAGCCCGAGATGGTCGTCCAGGAGATCGGCTGGGACGAGGACGTCGACGACGACCTCCGTGCGGCGATCGAGGAACAGATCGGCGGGGACATCCTCGACGAGGAGGCCGACGAGGTCATCGACGTGGTGCTGCTGTGGTGGCGCGAAGACGACGGCGACCTCGGCGACGCTCTCATCGACGCGAGGGGTCCCCTCGAAGAGACCGGCGTGATCTGGGTGCTGACCCCGAAGACGGGACAGCCCGGGCACGTCGAGCCGAGCGAGATCGCCGAAGCGGTACCCGTCGTCGGACTGGCCCAGACCGCCAACATGAGCGTCGGCGCGAACTGGATCGGCACCAGGCTGGTGTCCCCCAAGTCGAAGTCGAAGCAGCGCTGACCCGGCCTGGGCCGGCGGACACGATAGGGTTGTCGTCGCAGGCACGTGTCCGTACGGGAGAGGAAACGCGGTATGGCAGTCGAGGTCGGTTCCGAGGCCCCTGACTTCACGCTCAACGACTACAACAAGCAGCCGGTCCAGCTGTCCTCCTTCCGGGGCGACAAGCCGGTACTGGTGGTCTTCTACCCGTTCGCGTTCAGCGGCATCTGCACCGGCGAGCTCTGCCAGCTCCGCGACGAGTTCGCCGACTACGACGGCAAGGGCGTCCAGGTCCTGGGCGTCTCGGTCGACACGCCGTTCTCGCTCAAGGCGTGGGCCGAGAAGGAGGGCTACCAGTTCCCGCTGCTGTCCGACTTCTGGCCGCACGGCGAGGTGGCGCGCGCGTACGGCGTGTTCAACGAGCAGGCGGGCCTGGCCGTGCGCGGCACCTTCCTGATCGACACGTCCGGCGTCGTGCGCTTCGCCGAGGTGAACGCACCGGGCGAGGCCCGCGACCAGCAGGGCTGGAAGAAGGCCGTCGCCGAACTGGTCTGATTTCTTCCCGGCGGCGGTCCCCCTGGTGGGGGGATCGCCGCCGGCGGGGCGCATAGCTCAGCGGAAGAGCACTCGGTTTACACCCGAGCGGTCGCAGGTTCGAACCCTGCTGCGCCCACCGAACGACCACCCGGGAGAGGACAGGCTGAGCTCGTGCCCGCTTCCGCCTGGATCTTCGTGGTCCTCGGTGCGCTCGAAGCCGTGGCCGGCGGTGTCTGGCTGTGGTTGCGCCGGTGGTTCGCCCGCGGGCTGAGGCCGTTCCTGGTGGAGGCCGTTCGCCCGCTGCCGTCGATTCCCCGCGTTCCCCTGGTGGCCGGGACCGTCGTCGACGAGCGGACCGGTGAGGAACGCGAACTGCTGCGCACCACCGTGCCCGTGCTGGCCGGTGACGTCGTGCGGTGCCGGCCCGCCGGTGGCGGGCGGGCGCGGTTGCTGCCGACGCCCCGGACCGCCTTGCCCGGCACTTTCCTGGTGCGGGGCGCCCTGCTCGTCGTGTTCGGGCTCGCGGTCGGCCGGACCGGGCTCGACGAGGACGTCACCGGTGGTCAGAATGCTTCGTACCTGTTCGTGGCCTGGTTGTTCACCCTGTTCGGCGCGGTCGCGGTCGGGATTGCGGCGGGCCGCCTGCGGTTCGCGCGGCACGTGCGCGAGGTCGAAGGTCACGTCGTCGACGAGCGGCGGTGGCTGAACCGGGCGCCGAGTGAGCCGAAGGTGCGCTACACCGTCTACGGCCGGACCCGTTCGGCCTGGGCCGGCCGGTACAGCTTCCGGTCGCCGCGGCTCGGGAAGCCGGTCGTCGTGCTGCTGGACCCGCGCACCGAAGCCGTCGCCCGCAGGGTGGGCGGCAGCTTCGGCCTCCTCCAGTTCTTCGGCGTCCTCGCCGGCCTGCTCGGCGCGCTGCAGTTCGTCGGCGCGCTCGGCCTGCTCGGCTGACGCTCACCCCGCCATGGCGGGTTCCGGAGCGGGCGCCGGGCGCATCGCCCGGACCAGCACCGCCAGTCCCGCGAACAGCACCGCCGCGAGCACGCCCGTCACGTTCAGCGCCGTCGTGAACGCCGCCTTCGCCTGGGCCGCCAGTTCCGGGTGCGTGACGTCCGCGGCGAGCGTGGAACCGGCCGGGAAGACGCCGTGGTAGATCGTCGTCGCGGTCAGGCCGATCAGGGCCAGGCCCAGGGAGCCGCCCAGGTAGTTGCCCGTGTCCGCCATCGAGGCCGCCGAACCCGCGCGCTCCGGCGGGACCGCGCCCATCACCAGGCCGATGCCCAGGGCGAACAGCGGGCCCGTGCCCAGCGTCAGGATCGCGATCGCTGCCATCACCAGGGCCGCGCCGTCGGCGACGACCAGCAGGAGGCTGCCCGCCGCCGAGACGACCAGGCCGCCGGCGATCGCCGTCGCCGGGGTGAGCCAGCGGGTCAGCGTCGGGGCCGTCATGGTGCCCAAGGCCACGCCGAGGCCCATCGGGGCGAACATGACCGCCGACAGCAGCGGGGAGTAGCCCAGGACGCTCTGCAGGTACTGCGTCACCAGCAGGCCGACGCCCGCCATCGCGACACCGGCGAAGACCAGGGCCACCAGGACCGCCGTGAACGGGCGGTTGCGGAACAGGCGCAGGTCCAGCAGCGGGGACGCCGTCGTCAGCTGGCGGTGGGCGAAGACCGCGCCGAGCAGACCGCCGAGGGCGATGGCGCAGAGGGGGATCAGCAGGTCGCCGGTGGTCAGCTGCTTGAGGCCGAACACGATCAGCAGGACCGCGGCCAGCGAGAGCGCGACGCCGGGGAAGTCGAGGCGGCCGGACGCCGGGGCGCGGAACTCCGGGAGCAGGAACGGGCCGGCCGCCAGCAGCACCGCCACCGCCGGGACCGCGACCAGGAACACCGAGCCCCACGTGAAGTGCTGGAGCAGGAAGCCGGCGAACACCGGGCCGGCCGCGCCGCCCGCGAACTGGCACGTCGCCCAGATCGAGATGGCCTTTCCGCGCCGGCGGCCGTCGCGGAACATGTTCGTGATCAGCGCCAGCGTCGACGGCATCAGCGTCGCCCCCGCCACGCCGAGTGCGCCGCGGACCACGATGAGCATCTCCGGGCTCGTCGAGAACGCGGCGACGATCGAGAGGATCCCGAAGGCCGTGCCACCGATCAGGAGCAGGCGGCGGCGCCCGATGCGGTCGCCGAGGGTGCCCATCGTGATGACGAACCCGGCGACGACGAACCCGTAGCTGTCGGTGATCCACAGCTGCTCCGTGGCGCTCGCGCCGAGATCCGCGCTGAGCTGCGGCAACGCGAGGAACAGCGAGGTCATGTCCATCGCGACGAGCAGCGTGGGCAGCACGAGCACCGCCAGGCCCAGCCACTCCCGACGTCCGGCGACGTTCTCCATTTCGGCTCCTTCTCGGTGGTGCGGACACCAGGGGGTCGGAGCCGCCCGCGCGGACCGGACACGGGCGCGGAAACTTTCTTGAGGCGATCTTGAGGAACGGCGGAGGGACGCCGGAGGTCCGGGCCCGAACCTGGTTCCAGCGCACCACACCGGGTGGTGCCCGCCGGTTAAGGACCGCCATGGCCGACCACGCCCTCCCCGCCCGCCGCCGCTCCCCGTGGCGCCCCGTCGCCCTCGCCGTCGTCGGCGGCTCCGTGCTCGTCGCGATGGGCGCCGGCGTCTGGGCGACGCTCTCGGCCACCGCCGCGAACGTGACGCCCGAGACGATCAGCAGCGGCACCCTCAAGCTCACCCTCGCGGCCAACGGCGCCGGGTTCGACCAGGCCGTCGCCAACCTCGCCCCCGGCGACACCGTCAACCGCTACGTCGACCTCACCAGCGGCGGCAGCCTCGACGCCCAGGCGCTGACCGTGCAGGTCGCCGCCACCGGCTCGGGCGCCCTCGTCACCGACGGCGCCACGACCAAGGCGCTGCGGGTCACCGTCAAGCAGTGCCCGGGCACCTGGAACACCTCGACCGGCGCGTGCGGCGGCGGCACCGCGACGACGCTGCTCCCGGCGACCGCGCTGAGCGGCCTCAGCAGCGCCCAGTCGCTGATCGCCGGCGCGGTGCCCGCGGGCTCCGTCTCGCACCTGCAGGTCTCCGTGCAGCTGCCGGACCAGGCCGAGACGACGGTCAACGGCGCGCTGCCGGCGTCGACCATCCAGGGCCTGACCGCGAACCTGACCTACACCTTCGCCGAGACGCAGCGCTCGGCCACCACCACGAACTCCTGAGCCGTGCGCCGGTCCTGGTCCGTCCGGGCGGCGGCCGTCACCGCGACGGCCGCCGCGCTGGCCGCCGTGCCCGCCACCGCCGGCGCGGCCGGTCTCGCCACCGCCGCCGACGCGGTCCGCGCGACGACGGTGACGTGGTCGGCGGTGCTGGCCGACAGCTCGGGCGCGGTCCAGACCGGCAAGCCGCTCACCGTCTCGTGGGGGCTGTTCGACACCTCGCCGCGCTACGCGTCGGTCCGCAACAACGGCACGGTCGCGCTCACGGGGGAGACCTACGCGGTCACCGTCACCGGCGGGTTCCTCCCGGCGGGCGTCCGCCTCGACGCCTGCGCCGGCGGCAGCTGGTCGGGCGGCACGTGCCCGGGCACGGTCGTCGCGCTGACCGACTCGGCCGCGGGCCCGGCGGCCGTCGTCCGCGCGCTCGCCGCCGGCGACCAGCTGAGCCTGCGGATCGCGCTCACCGGCACCGGGGTCGCGACCACGGCGACGGTCGGCGTCTCCGTGTCCCGCACCCAGATCCGCGCCGCTACCACCACGAACTCGTAGGAGCCACCCGATGGTCACCACCGCGCCCGCCCCCGGACGGCACCGCACGAGCCGCCCGCCGCGCCGGCTGCCGGGCGTGCTGCTCGGCCTGGTCGCGGTGCTCGCCGTCGCCGGTGCCGTCGCGGTCTTCGTGCTCCGGGCCGGGTTCGCGCCCGTCCTGTCGCCGAGCATGGAGCCCGGGTTCGCGCCGGGAGACCTGCTCATCACCCGTCAGGTGGACGCCCGATCGGTGGATGTCGGCGACGTCGTCGTGCTGCCCCGCCCGGACGCGCCGGCGGAGCGGTACGCCCACCGCGTCGTCGAGGTCGACCGGTCGCAGGCCGAGCCGCGGGTGCGGACGAAGGGCGACAACAACGCCGCCGCCGACCCGCAGCGCCTGCGCATCACGTCGCCGACGGTGCCGGTGGTCGCCGGGCACGTGCCGTGGATCGGGCGCGTGGCGCTGCTCGGCCAGTACGGCGGGGTGCGCGTCGCGGTGATCGTGTTCGCCGGGCTTTGCCTGCTGGTCGCGGCGAAGCGGGCGTTGTGGTGAAGCTGCCGGCCCGCCGCCGGGCCGTCACAATCGCGACCATGGCCAAGGTTCTGGTGGTGGAGGACACCGACAGCATCCGGGAGGTCGTCGAGCTCGCGCTGGACGACGCCTGTTTCGACGTGCGCACCGCCGCCGACGGCGACCGCGCGCTGGCCGAGCTGCGGGCGTGGGACCCGGACGTGGTCGTGCTCGACCTGAACATCCCCGGTCCGGACGGCCTCGAAGTGTGCCGACGGCTGCGCGGGTTCTCCGAGGCCTACGTCGTCATGCTCACCGCGAAGTCCGACGAGGTCGACAAGCTGGTCGGGCTGGCCAGCGGCGCCGACGACTACCTGACGAAGCCGTTTTCGCCGCGCGAGCTGGTGGCGCGGATCCAGGCGATGCTGCGGCGGCCGCGTTCGTTCGCCGTCCCGGCTGCCGGCCGGGTGGTCGGGCCGGTCCGCATCGACGTCGAAGCCCGCGACGTGACGGTCTCGGGTGTGCACGTCGAGCTGACCCGGATCGAGTTCGAGCTGCTGGACGCGCTCACCGAGAACGTCCGCGCGGTGTGCGGCCGCGAGGCGCTGCGCCGCCGGGCGTGGGGCGAGAGCTGGCTGGCCGACGACCACGCCGTCGACGTCCACCTGTCCAACCTGCGCCGCAAGCTGGCGGCGGCGGGCGCGCCGGGGCTGATCGCGACCGTGCGCGGGGTCGGCTACCGGATCGACCGGGGCGTCCGGTGACGCGCACGGTCCTGGTGGTCGACGACGACCCGGACGTGCGGGAGGTCCTGAGCCTGGCCCTGAGCGCTTTTGCGGACTGGCGCGTGGAGACGGCGGCGGGCGGCGCGGAGGCGGTGCTGCGGTGCGGCTCCGGCGGGGTGGACGCGGTCGTGCTGGACGTGGAGATGCCGGGCTACGACGGCCGCCGCACGTTGCGCGAACTGCGGGCGGCGCACGCGGCGCTGCCGGTGGTGTTCCTGACGGCGGCCGCGGACACGACGGGGCTGGCGGAGCTGGGCGCGCTCGCGGTGCTGGCGAAGCCGTTCGACCCCCTGGGCATCGGCACGCGGCTGGCGGGCCTGCTGCGCTGGGACGGCTGAAGCCGCCGAGCTACCACCAGGCGCGTTCGGTGTCCGGGCCCGCCGAGGGCAGGCGGACCGTGAACGCGCTGCCGCCGCCCGCTGCCGCGCTCGCACGGACCGTGCCGCCGTGGGCCTGGACGATTCCGCGCGTGATCGCCAGGCCCAGGCCCGCACCGCCGGTGGGGGCGCCTGCTTGGGCGAACGGCTCGAAGATGCGCTCCTCCTCACCCGGGGGTACGCCGGGGCCGTGGTCGCGGACCGAGACCTCGGCCCACGTCCGGTCGTCGCGGGCGCCGACCGTGATGGCCGTGCCTTCCGGGGCCACCGCCGCCGCGTTGGCCAGGAGGTTCGTGAACACCTGGACCAGGCGGTCGGCGTCACCGCGGACCGGGCCGGTTTTGCCCGCGCGCTCGATGCGGACGCCCATCCGCTCGGCCGCGCCTTCGACGCTGTCCACCGCGCTCTCCAGCACCGCCGCCATGTCCACATCGGACAGCCGGAGGCGCAGCCTGCCGCCCTGCAGGCGGGTCAGGTCGAGGACGTCGTCGGACAGCCGGATCAGCCGGTCGGTGTTCTTCGCCGCGATCGCCACCAGCCGGGCGGCGCGCTCGCCGAGCTCGCCGAAGCGGCCGGAACCCACCAGCTCCAGCGAACCGTGGATCGACGTCAGGGGCGTCCGCAGCTCGTGGCTCACCAGCGAGACGAGCTCCTCACGCACCTCGCGGGCGCGGTTCGCGTCCCGCCGCGCCTGGACGACCGCCACCTCCAGCTCGACCCAGTGCGCGAGGTCCCGCAGCCGGCCGCGCTCGGCCGCCGTCAGGCGCCGCGGTTCGCGGTCGATCAAGCACAGCGTCCCGGCCTTGTGCCCGGACGGCGTGGTCAACGGCTGCCCGGCGTAGAAACGGATGTACGGCGGCCCCGTCACCATCGGGTTGTCCGCGAAGCGCGGATCCAGGTGGGCGTCCGGGATCTCCATCAGGTCGTCGCGTTCGATGGCCCGCGCGCAGAACGAAACACTGCGCCGGGTTTCCCGCTCGTCGAGCCCGGCGCAGGACTTGAACCACTGCCGGTCCAGCTCCACCAGCGACACCAAGGCGATCGGCACGCCGAAGGCGTGCTGGGCGAGCCGGGTGATCCGGTCGAAGCGTTCTTCGCTGGGGGTGTCGAGCAGGTCGAGCGCGCGCACGGCGGCGACCCGCGCCAGCTCCGCGTCCCCGTCCACGGCCCCAGTATCGAAGCGCGCGGCCCCGCTGTCCTGCCGGCGACCCGATCAGGTGACGGTAGCGTCGGCGGGGTGAAGATCATCGTGCTGGGCGCGACCGGGCTCGTCGGGCGAGCGGTCGTCGCCGCCTTGGAGCCCCGCCACGACGTCGTCCGTTCCTCGCGCACGTCCGGGATCCGGGCCGACCTGGGTGCTCCCTCCTCTCTCGACGCGGTGCTTTCCGCCGGTGCCGATGCCGTTGTGTGCTGCGCCGCCAACGTGCCGCTGCGGGCACTCGCCGACCTGACCGACGAGCAGATGCTCGACGACCTGCGCGGCAAGCTGCTCGGCCAGGTCGCCCTCGCCCGGCGCGCCGCGGGGCACCTGAGCGACGGCGGCTCGATCACGCTCACCGGCGGCACGTTCACCGAGCCGATCCCCGGCAGCGGGCTCGGCGCGCTGGTGAACGCCGGGCTCGAAGGGTTCGTCCGGTCGGCCGCCGCGGAACTGCCGCGGGGCCTGCGGATCAACCTCGTGAGCCCGGGCTGGATCAGCGAAACCCTTGAGGCGATGGGGGAAGACGGCGCCGGCGGGACGCCGGTGGCGGCCGTCGCCGAGGCCTACCGCGGCCTCGTCGAAGGGGGCGCCACCGGCACCACCGTCGTTCCCCGGTAGCCCGGCTCAGCGGGGCACGAAGCCCACGTCGTTGTTGGCCTTGTACTGGTCCGGCCACACCGGCATCGGGTCGGTCGACAGCGTGCTTCCCAGTCCACCGTGGAAGTCCGAGTCGAGGTACCACTCCGTCGCCGCGTGGAACTTCGTCGCCGTCAGGCCCGGTGGGGGCGTCGTCCGCAGCTTGTACGTACCTTGCGGGACGTCTTCGAAGTAGTAGACCTCGCCGCCGGCCGTGGTCACCGTGCGGTTCAGCAAACCCTCGTACGCGCTCGGCCCCACCAGCGAGATCTGCGTTTCGCGCAGGGGCTCCGTGCTCTGGCGGATGCCGTCGCCGTTCGTGTCGTCCCAGGCGCGGCCGTGGATGCGGGCGCCGATCTGGGCGAATTCGTCGTACCCGGACCAGTACTGCGCCGTCAGCGTCCGGTCGTGGGTGTTCGAGCTGATCGACCGGTAGCCGTCGTCGACCGCGTGGATCCGGTAGTCGCCCAGTGGCAGGCCGGTGAACGCGTAACCGCCTTGGGCGTCGGTGAACGTGACGTAGTCCGTGGGTGGCGCGACCAGGTGCAGCGTCACCTTGGCACCCGCGCGGCCGGGGTCGCCCGGGTCGTGGCGGAAGTTGCCGTTGCGGTCGAACCAGACCAGGCCCTCCAGCTCCCCGATGTCCGCCGCCGCCGCCGCGGCCGGGCCGGCCAGCACCCCCGTCAGCACCGCGGCCACGGCCCCCAGAACAGCCGCTCTTCGCCGGAACTCCATGGTGGATCCCCCTTCTCGGGCGGCCCCTCGCCGCCGGTGGAAAGAAGCTACCGCGAGGCACCGACAGTTTCGGGATCCCAAGCGTGAGCAGCGAAAGCTTCGTCCAGCGGCGCCTGGATCAACCGGTTCGCGTACGTCGAAACCGTGTACGTCCCGATCCCCAGCACCACCTCCAGCGCGTTGCGCGGGGTGAAGCCGGCCTCGACGAAAGCGGCCAGCGACGCGGGCGGGACATCGCCGGTCGTGTCCATCACGGTCGACGCGAACCGCCGCAGCGCTTCCAGCCGCGCGGACGGCAGGGGAGCCTGCGCCCGCAACGCCGTCACCAGCTCCGGCGCCGCCGACAGCCCTTCCAGCGAAGCGGTGTGCATCGCGACGCAGACGTGGCAGCCGTTGCGCGCGGCCACCGTCATGATCACGACCTCGCGCTCGAGCGCCGGCAGCGTCGTGGCTTCGAAGATCGCGTTCAGCTTGAGGAAGCCGTTCAGCAGTTCCGGGGACGTCGCCATCCGGGCGACGGCGGCCGGGACGTGGCCGAACTTCTTCGCGGTGGCCGCCATCGTCGGGCGCGCGGCCGGGGGTGCAGACTCCGGGGTGTGATCGGGGAACAAGACGTCTCCAGAGGTAGGATCGACAATGTGGTTGTCGAAACCGTAAACCTGGTTGTCGAAAAGGGCAAGTGGCGATGACCGAACCGCCGGGCTACGAGCTGCCCTTCCTCCTCTTCGGCGGCTTCCGCACGCTCATCGACCGCCTGCACGCCGAGCTCGCGCGCCGCGGCCACCCGGACGTCCGGCCGTCGTACGGCTTCGCCATGCAGGCCATCGGCGCCCAGGGCGCGACGGCGTCGGAGATCGGCCGCCGCCTCGGCGTGTCCAAGCAGGCCGCGGGCAAGACCGTCGAACGGCTGGAAGCGCTCGGGTACGCCGAACGCGCCGACGACCCCGCCGACGCGCGCCGCAAGATCGTGCGGCTCAGCGCGCACGGCGTCGACGCGCTCACGAAGTCGGCGGAAATCTTCGACGACCTGCGCGCGGAGTGGGCGCGCGCGGTCGGCGCGGAGCGCGTCGGCGCGCTCGAAGCCGACCTGCGCAAGGTCGTCGGGCCCGCGGCCTACCGGCTGGACGCCGCGGGCTGGTTCACGAGCTAGTACCCGCAGCCCGGGTCCGGCGCGTCCTCCGACAGCGGGCTGCCCGACGGCAGCACGTACAGGACCTCCAGCACCAGCGGCGTCGACCCGAGGTTGCGGCCGATGTGCACCTGGTCGGGCTTCTCGGTGAACGCGCGCCCGGTGCCGAAGACGCCGTCGAGGCTGCAGTCGGCCAGGTTGTGCGTCAGCGTCCCGGCCTTCACGTACGCGTAGAGCGTGCCGTCGTGGAAGTGCCAGCCGGTGTAACCGCCGGGCTGGATGGTGATTTCCCGCAGTGTGTAGTCGGTTTTGCCGATGGTCTTCTGAGCCAGGACGGTGCCGGCGACGCCGCTGCCGGGCGTCGCGGACGCGGTCCCGGAGCCCAGCGTGACGGCCAGGGCGGTCGTGGCGAGGATCGTGACGAGGTCGCGCATCGGGCGGTACTCCTCAGGACGGGCGCAGGGTGCGCCGCATCATCTTGCCCGATTCGGTGCGCGGCAGGCGATCGGTGAAGTCGAACCGCTTCGGCGTCTTGAACCCCGCCAGCTCGGCCCGGCAGTGCTCGGCCAGCCGCGCGGCCAGGTCGTCGCCCGGGAGAACGCCGGGCACCGGCTCGACGACGGCGATCACGCGCTGTCCCCATTCGTCGTCCGGCTCGCCGATCACGGCCGCGTCGGCGACGTCGGGGTGCGAGAGCAGCCGCGCCTCGACCTCGGCCGGGTAGATGTTGACGCCGCCGGAGAGGATCAGGTCGGTCCGGCGGTCGAGCAGGAAGACGCGGCCTTCGGCGTCGCGGTGCCCGAAGTCGCCGACGGTGATGAACTCGCCGGACCGGTTCGCCGCGGTCTTCTCCGGGTCGCCGAGGTAGTCGATCGCGGTGTGGGCCGAGCTGAACCAGATCGTGCCGGGCTCGCCGTCCGGGACCTCGGTGCCGTCGTCGTCGAGGATCTTCAGCCGCACGCCGGTCAAGGGCCGGCCCACGGTGCCCGGCGCGGCCAGCCACCCGGCTGCCGTGACGCCGCAGATCAGCCCTTCCGAAGCGCCGTAGTACTCGTGCACCACCGGGCCGAGCCAGGCGATCATCCGCTCCTTGACCTCACGCGGGCAGGGCGCCGCGCCGTGGATCACGCTCACCAGGCTCGACGTGCCGTACCGCGCGCGGACGTCTTCGGGCAGCCGCAGCATCCGGTGGAACATGGTCGGCACGAGATGGGTGCTGGTGACGTGGTGCCGTTCGATGAGCCGCAACGTCCCTTCGGCGTCGAAGCGGTCCATCAGCACCGCGCTGTGCCCGAGGTGCATCGCGTTGACGGCGAACGAACCGGGCGCCGCGTGGTAGAGCGGGCACGCCACCAGGTGCACCCCCGGCCCCGGGAGAACGCCGAACGCGGCCAGCAGGTCGCGGTGGATCGGGTGCAGCGCGGGCGGGTTCCCGCTCAACGCGCGCCGGACGCCCTTGGGCCGCCCGGTGGTCCCCGACGTGTAGAGCATCGTCTGGCCCGCGGTCCGCGGCTCGGGCGGCGTCGACGGCTCGTCCTCGCCCCAGGTCGCGTAGTCGCCCCAGCCCCCGGCCGCACCGATCGAGAACCGCGGCACGTCGAGGTTGCACTCCCGCGCGATGGCCGCCTCCGCGACGACGACCCGGGCGCCGCTGTTCGCCACCACGTAGGCGATTTCGGCAGGAGAAGACCGGTAGTTGACCGGGGTGAAGTACATCCCGGCCTGCAGGGTCGCGAACAGCAGCTCGAAGTAGGGGAGTCCGTTGTGGACGATCGCGACGACGCCGTCGCCCGGCCCGAGCCCGAGCCGGTGCAGCGCGTGCGTCAGCCGGTTCGCCCGCGCCGCCAGCTCGCCGAAGGTCGCGGCGGTTCCGTCGGGCGCGAGCACCGCGAGCCTGCCCGGGTGCTGCTCGGCGACGTCGAAGAAGGTGCTCACGCACCGCACGCTACCGGGTACCGCGCGACGCATGGACGCGGACGTTTTCGGGCAGGTCCTCGGCGCGGTGCGGGAGTTCGTGCGCAAGGAGGTCGTGCCGCGCGAGGCGGAGATCGACGAGCACGACGAGATCCCGGCGGAAATCCGGGAGAAGGCCGCCGAGCTCGGGTTGTTCGGCTGGGCGCTGCCGGAGGAGTACGGCGGCCTCGGCCTCGCCATGGCCGAGGACGTCCGGCTGGCGATCGAGCTCGGCTGGACGACGCCCGCGTTCCGGTCCCTCTTCGGCACCAACAACGGCATCGCCGGCCAGGCGATCGTGCACTACGGGACGCCCGATCAGCGCACCCGCTGGCTGCCGCGGCTGGCCGCCGGGCAGGCGATCGCCTCCTTCGCGCTCACCGAGGCCGAGGCGGGCTCGGACCCGGGCGGGCTGACCAGCCGCGCGGTCCGCGACGGCGACCGCTACCGGCTCTCGGGCACCAAGCGGTTCATCACGAACGCGCCGCTGGCCGAGGTCTTCGTCGCCTTCGCGCGCACCGACCTCGAAAGCACCGGTAGCCGCGGCATCTCGGCGTTCCTGGTCCCCGCCGGCGCGGAAGGGGTCACCGCCGGCCCGCACGACGCCAAGATGGGCCAGGCCGGCGCGTGGACGTCGGAGGTGGTCTTCGACGACGTCGAGCTGCCGGTGGACGCGCTGGTCGGCGAGGAGGGCAAGGGCTTCGGCATCGCGATGGCCTCGCTCGCCCGCGGCCGGTTGCACATCGCCGCGCTGTGCGTCGGCATGGCCGAACGCGCGCTCGCCGAAGCCGTCGAATACGCGCGGACCGCACGACAGGGCGGCCGCGTGATCGGGGAGTACCAGCTGGTCCAGGCGCTGCTCGCGGAGTCGCACGCGGAGCTGGCGGCCGGTCGCGCGATGGTGCACGAAGCCGCCGCCAAGTACGACTCGGGCGAGGACCGCAAGCTCGGGCCGTCGTCGGCGAAGCTGTTCTGCACGGAGATGCTCGGCCGGGTCGCCGACCGCGCGGTCCAGGTGCACGGCGGCATGGGGTACGTCCGCGGGGTGACGGTCGAGCGGATCTACCGGGACGCGCGCCTGTTCCGCATCTACGAGGGCACCAGCGAGATCCAGAAGCTCGTGATCGCGCGCCAGCTGCTCGAGGACTGAACTTGCGCTGGAGTCCGCTCCAGCTCTTACTGTCGGGAGCATGAGCACCCCACAGCACAAGATCGGCTCCGGGTTCGGGGCCGAAAGCACCGCGGCCGAGGTCGTCGCGGGGATCGACCTGACCGGCGAGCTGGCGATCGTCACCGGCGGCTACTCCGGCCTCGGCCTGGAAACCACCAGGGCGCTGACCGCGGCGGGCGCGCACGTCGTCGTCCCGGCCCGGCGGCGGGCCACCGCCGAAGAAGCGTTGCGGGGCCTCGGAAACGTCGAGGTCGCCGAGCTGGACCTGGCCGACCTCGACAGCGTCCGCGCCTTCGCCGAGCGGTTCCTCGCTTCGGGCCGGGGGATCGACGTCTTCATCGGCAGCGCCGGGATCATGGCGTCGCCGGAGACCCGCGTCGGACCGGGCTGGGAGGCGCAGTTCGCGACCAACCACCTCGGCCACTTCGCCCTGGTGAACCGGCTCTGGCCTGCGTTCACCGACGGCGCCCGCGTCGTCTCGGTGTCTTCGCGCGGCCACCACTACGGCCCGGTGCGCTTCGACGACCTCGAATTCCGGCGGGGCTACGACAAGTGGCTCGCCTACGGCCAGGCCAAGACGGCGAACGTGCTTTTCGCGGTCCGGCTCGACAAGCTCGCCCGGGACCGCGTCAGCGCGTTTTCCTTGCACCCGGGCCGGATCCTGACCGACCTCGTGCGCCACCTCGACCGGCAGGAGCTGGTCGACGCCGGGATGGTGGACGCCGACGGCCGGGTGACCGGCGGTGCCAAGACTCCGGAGCAGGGCGCCGCGACGCAGGTCTGGGCGGCGACGTCCCCGCAGCTCGACGGCCTCGGTGGCGTTTACCTCGAAGACTGCGACGTCGCCGAGCCCGCCCCGGCCGACGGCACGCGCACGGGCGTCAAGGACTACGCGATCGACCCCGCCCTGGCCGAGCGCCTGTGGACGGTGTCGGCCGAGCTCACCGGCGTCAACGCCTTCTAGAGCTTCTCGATCTGCCGCACGAGCAGGTCGATCTCGTCCTCGGTGTTGTAGTAGTGCACCGAAGCGCGGAGCAGGTCCGGCAGGCCGCGCGCGGTGAAGTCGTACTGGGCCGACGGCCGTGACGACACCGACGTGTTGATGCCCGCTTCGGCCAGCCGGGCCTTGATCTCCTTGGCCGGCGTGCCCTCCACGGTGAAGGTGACGATGCCGCACTGGCGGGCACCGATGTCGCGCACGCGGGCGCCGGCTTCGGTCAGCCGTTCGCGCAGCGTGGCGGCCAGCGAAGTGACGCGCGTTTCGATGGCAGGCAGGCCCCACTCGAGCGCGTAGTCGATGGCGGCGCCCAGGCCGAGGACGGCGGCGAAGTCCTTCTCCCACACCTCGAAGCGCTTGGCGGTCGGGTCGACGACGTACTCCGCCGGCGACGTCCAGCTCGCGGAGTGCAGGTCGAGCATCGCCGGCTCCAGCCGCTCCCGCAGCCGGGGGTGCGCGTAGAGGAAGCCGGTGCCGCGCGGGCCGCGCAGGTACTTGCGGCCGGTCACCGACAGCGCGTCGCACTTCAAGCGGGAGACGTCGAGGTCGAGCTGGCCCGCCGACTGGCAGGCGTCGAGCAGGAACGGGATGCCGGCGGCCTCGGCGATCGCGCCGATCTCCTCGGCCGGGTTCACCAGGCCGCCCTGGGTGGGCACGTGGCTGACGGCGATCAGCTTGACGTCGCCGCCCACGCGCCGGCGCAGCTCCTCGACGTCCAGCTGCCCGGACTCGTCGTCGCCGATCACCTCGACGACCGCGCCCGTGCGCTTCGCGACCTGCAGGAACGCGATGGCGTTGCTCGCGTACTCCGCGCGGGAGGTGAGGATCCGGTCGCCGGGACCGAACGGCAGCGCGTAGAACACCGCCTGCCACGAGCGCGTCGCGTTGTCGGTGAGGGCGATGTCGTCGGGTCCGGCGCCGACCAGCCGCGCCGCGGACGCGTACACGGCCTCGAAGCGGTCCGACGCCTCGGCGATCGCTTCGTAGCCGCCGGTCAGCGCCTCGTGGCGCAGGTAGTCGACGACCGTGTCGGTCACGACGGCCGGCGGGAGCGCGGAGCCCGCGTTGTTCAGGTGGACAACTTCGGCGCAGCCGGGGGTCTCACGGCGTGCGCGCTCGACGTCGAAGGCCATACCAACTGAATACAGTAGATAGGTACTGTATGCAATACTTCCGGCCATGGCCCGGACCCCGCTGCGCAGCGACCTCATCGAGCGGATCACCGCCCGCGTGCTCGATGGACGGCTCGCCGCCGGCAGCCGCATCAACGAGGTGCACCTGGCCCGTGAGCTGGGCGTCAGCCGGACGCCGCTGCGGGAGGCGCTGATCGGGCTCGCCGACCGCGGCCTGCTCGTCTCCGCGCCCGGCCGCGGTTTCCTCGTGCCGCCGTTCGACCCGGACGAGGCCCGCCGGCTTTACCCGCTGGTCGCCGAGCTCGAAGCCCTCGCGCTGCGCTGGACGTCGCCGCTGGAGCTGGCCGGGCTGCCGGACGCGCTCGACGCCGTCGCCGAAGAAATGGACGCCGTGCTGGCCGACGGCGGCGATCTGTCCGATGTGGACGACCGGTGGCACGCGCTGCTGTTGTCCCGCTGCCCGAACCCGCACCTGCTGCGGCTGCTCGGGCAGACCAAGCCGCTGCTCAAGCGGTACGAATCGTGCTACTTCGGCGGGGCGGGCCGGGCCGCGGAGAGCATCGGCGAGCACCGCCGGATCGCCGCGGCCCTGCGCGAAGGCGACTTGCCCGCCGCGTCCGCGGTGCTCGTCCGGAACTGGGTGAAAGCCCTGGCCTACCTGGGGAAGGACGACCGATGATCATCGCGCACCTGAGCGATCTCCACCTCGACGGCGAGCCGCGGGCCGAAGAACGCGTCGCCGCCGTGATGGCCTACCTGGGCGGGCTGGCGCGGCCGGTCGACGCCGTCGTCGTCACCGGAGACATCGCCGACCACGGCGCGGCCGCCGAGTACGCGCGTGCCGCCGAGCTCCTCGAGCACCCGGCGCCGGTGCTGGTCTGCCCGGGCAACCACGACGTCCGCGCGGAATTCCGGGCCGGGCTGCTCGGCGCGGCGCCGTCGGACGAGCCGATCGACTTCGCCCGTGAGGTCGGCGGCGTGCTGTTCGCCCTGTGCGATTCGACGATCCCCGGCGCGGGTGCGGGTTTCCTCGCCGACTCGACCTTGGACTGGCTCGACGGCGTGCTTTCCGGCGGGGACGGCCCGGCGATCGTCGCCTTCCACCACCCGCCGGTCGAGGTCGGCGTCCCGCTGGTGGACGCGATCCGCCAGAGCGGCGAAGAGCGGCTGGCGGCTGTCCTGGCCCGGCATCCCCGTGTGAAGGCGCTGCTGGCCGGGCACGTGCACACCGGCGCCTCGACGGTGTTCGCCGGGGTGCCGCTGCGCATCGCGCCGGGCGTCGTCTCGCAGTCGCTGCTGCCGGTCGAGCCGGGCGCGGACCGCGGCTGGGCCGACGGCGGCCCGCTGGACCACGAGCGGCCGCCGTCCCTGCTGCTGCACGTCCTGCACGACGACGGCCGGGTGACCAGCCACCACCGGGTCGTCAGCGGCTGAACACCGGCAGCGTGATCCGGGACGGCCGGGCCGCGTCGTGGAAGATCTCGAAGCGGTTCGGTTTGCCGTCCACCGCCGACGTGATCGGTTCGCCGGTGCCGTGGTTGCGCGCGAAGCGGGGGAAACCGCCGCCCGCCACCTGGACGCGCAGGCGGTGGCCGCGGCGGAAGCGGTACGCCGTCGGGTCGAGGTCGATCTCCGCCGTCACCACGCCGTCGGGGTCCGCGGCCGGGAAACCCGGGCGCAACCGCAGGATCCCGTCGGTCACGTTGCGGGACACGCCGTCCGGGTCGACGTCGCAGAGGCGGACGTAGACGTCGGCGTGGCCGAGCTCGGTGCGCACGTGCACGGTCGCGGCCACGTCGCCGATGACGTCGAGGTCCGCGGGCAGCGGCTCGCCGGTGAAGACGAGCACGTCCGGGCGGGCCTCGACCTCCTGGTTGTCGCGCTGCTTCGTGTCGCCGGTGAGCAGGGGACCGCCGACCGCCGGGGTCGGGTCGGCCGGGTCGTAGGTGAACGTCGCCGGCAGCGCCTGCTCGGCCACCTCGCCGAGCCCGCCGACCGGTCGCAGGTGCGACGCGGTCGCCGTCGACGGAGGCGGCCACGATTCGAAGTCCAGCCAGGAGTTCGCGCCCTGCAGGAACAGCCGGACCGGCGAGCGCTGCAGCTGGGCGCGGTCGCCGAGCAGGTGCGCGCGGAGGAACCCGAGCTGGTCGCGGATCATCGGGCCCATGCTCGCCGGCTCGCCGTGCGCCCACGGCCCGATGGTGATCCGAGGCTTCTTGCCCGCTTCGGCGAGGATCCGGAAGTCGCGCAGCTGCCCGCGGATGAACAGGTCGTACCACCCGGTGACCATGGACACCGGGACGCCGAGCTTCGCGACTTCGGCGCTGTGGTCGGACATCACCCAGTAGTCGTCGTCCGGCACGAAGTGGGCGGTGATGTCCTGCAGGAACCGCACCGGCTTCCCGATCGCGGCGACGTCGGCGCCGCTGAGCGGGAGGTGCGCCATCGCGCGGCGGGTCTTGCGCTTCTGGATCGGGTTGGGCAGCGCGGCGAACCGCTCTTCCTGGCGGCCGATCATCGCCGACCAGGACACCATGTTGTCCGCCGCGAGCACGCCGCCCGGGTAGAACGTCGAGACGAACTCCGACGCGGTCACGCCGAGGCACATCGCCTCGAGGGGAGGTTCGAGGTACGGGCCGACCGCCCACTGCGTGTGCCCGAGGTAGCTGGCGCCGGCCATGGCGACCCGGCCGTCGCACCACGGCTGCTCCCGCAGCCATTCCGCGGTCGCCACGCCGTCCTCGCGCTCGAGGTGGAACGGCCGGAACTCGCCGCCGGAGCCGAAGGAGCCGCGCGTGCTCTGGATGACCGTCTGCAGCCCGTGCCGGGCGAACGTGTCGCCGAAGAGCTTGGACAGCAGGCCCGTGCGCCCGTACGGCGTGCGGATCAGCACCACCGGCGCCGGCGTGGTCCCCTCGGGGGCGTACCGGTCGGCCAGCAGCGTGACGCCGTCGGGCATCCTCGTTTCGAGGTCGCGCGTCACGACCGGCTTCGGCCCTTCGGCACGCGGGAGCCCGAGCAGCTTGTCGACAAGTCGGTCCAGCACGGGGTCCCCTGTCAGCCGAAGCGGAGTCGATCCTTCCGGATCCGACCGTACCTCAGTTCGCGCGGGCGAGCGTCTCGGGACGCAGCAGCCTGGCCAGCTCTTCGGCCGGGATCAGGCCCTTTTCGACCACGAGTTCGGCCACGCCCCGGCCGGTGGCCAGCGCCTCCTTGGCGATTTCCGTCGCGGCCGCGTAGCCGATGGCCGGGTTCAGCGCCGTCACCAGCCCGATGGAGTTCTCGACGTAGGAGCGCAGGACGTCGACGTTGGCCGTGATCCCCGAAACGCACTTCTCGGCCAAAGTACGGCAGGCCGCGCCCAGGTGCGTGATGCTCTCCGACAGCGCGTGCAGGATGATCGGCTCGAACGCGTTGAGCTGCAGCTGCCCGGCCTCGGCGGCCATCGTCACGGTGACGTCGTTGCCGATCACCTCGAACGCGACCTGGTTCACCACTTCGGGGATCACCGGGTTGATCTTGCCGGGCATGATCGACGACCCCGCCTGCACCGGCGGCAGGTTGATCTCGTTCAGGCCGGCGCGCGGGCCCGAGGACAGCAGGCGCAGGTCGTTGCAGCTCTTCGAGAGCTTGACGGCGATCCGCTTGAGCACCCCCGAAAGGTGCACGAACGCGCCGCAGTCCTGAGTGGCTTCGACGAGGTCCGCTGCCGTTTCCACCGGCAGCCCGGTGATCTCGCGCAGGTGCCGGCACGCGGCTTCGGCGTACCCCGGCGCGGCGTTGAGGCCGGTGCCGATGGCGGTCGCGCCGAGGTTGATCTCGTGCAGCAGGGCGACGGCTTCGTTCAGCCGCAACCGGTCCTCGCCGAGCATCACCGCGTAGGTGCCGAACTCCTGGCCGAGCGTCATCGGGACCGCGTCCTGCAGCTGCGTGCGGCCCATCTTCAGCACGTCGTGGAACTCGACGGCCTTGGCCGCGAACGCCTTTTCGAGCACGACCATCGACCCGGCCAGCTCGCGCACGGCGATGATCGTCGCGACGTTGACCGCGGTCGGGTAGGCGTCGTTCGTGGACTGCCCGAGGTTGACGTGCTCGTTGGGGTGCACGACGTGGTAGTCGCCCTTGGCGTGCCCGAGCAGCTCGAGCGCGCGGTTCGCGATCACCTCGTTGGCGTTCATGTTGGTCGACGTCCCGGCGCCGCCCTGGATGACGTCGACGACGAACTCGCCGTGCAGCGCGCCTTCGCGGATCTCCCGGCAGGCCGCGGTGATGGCGTCGGCGATCTCGGGCCGGAGGAGACCGAGTTCGGCGTTGGCGCGCGCCGCGGCCTCCTTCACCGACGCGAGCGCTTCGACCAGGTGCGGGTACGCGGCGATCGTCGTGCCGGTGATGGGGAAGTTCTCGCGGGCGCGGGCGGTGTGCACGCCCCAGTACGCGTCGGCGGGGACGTCCTTGTCGCCGAGCAGGTCGTGTTCGCGGCGGGTGGTCATCGCAGGCTCCCCACGGGCAGGTTTCCGACGAAACGCAGGTTTTCCGGGCCGGGCGGCACCTCGACGCCGACGAGCTTCAGCGCCGCGGCCAGCACCGGGTAGCGCGCCCGGTCGCCGCCGTCGGCGATCTTGACGGCGATCGCCGTGCCGTCCGGCAGCGCGGCGACCTGGACGGCCTCGAAGCCGTCCTTCGCGAGCAGCCCCGGCACCGCGCGCATGACGGCGGTGACGTCGCGGCGGCTGCCACCGACCAGCTCGGGGTGCCGCCGGACGCCGTCGGCGACCAGGTGCTCCGGCGTCCCCGGCGCGGCCGTGGCGATCTTCGAAACGGCGGTGGCGAGCCCGCGCAACGTCGTCGCGAACAGCGGCGCGCCGCAGCCGTCGACGGCGACGCGCTCGATGCCGTGCCCGGTCAGGTCCTCGACGGTGGCGGCGATCGCGCGCTGCAGCGGGTGCGCCGGATCGAGGTAGCCGCCGGTGTCCCAGCCGTTCAGGTCGCACGTCGCGAGCATCGCGGCGTGCTTGCCGGAGCAGTTGTGCG
Source organism: Amycolatopsis sp. FBCC-B4732 (assembly GCF_023008405.1). Lineage (NCBI taxonomy): Bacteria > Bacillati > Actinomycetota > Actinomycetes > Pseudonocardiales > Pseudonocardiaceae > Amycolatopsis > Amycolatopsis sp. FBCC-B4732. The sequence continues at coordinate 5,940,634 of NZ_CP095376.1, read as the reverse complement.
CCACGCGGCTCGGGGTGCGGCCGGCCGCGAGCCAGTCGTCGCGCTCGACCGGGTCGTAGGGCAAGTCGGCCGGGTTGCCGAGCGCGTCGGGGGAGCGGCCGCCGAGCACGTCCGCGACGGCGTCGAGGTGCATCCGCTCGCCGGAGTGGCTGGCCGCCGCGATCGCGAAGCCGGCGGGGGACAGGCGCAGCCCGAGCCGCGCCATCGCCGTGGCCTGCAACGGTTTCGCCGTCGAGCGCGGGTACATCGGGACGTCCGGGTCGCCCGCGGCGAACAGCGTCGTGCCGTCCGGGGCGAGCACGACCAGGGAGCCGTGGTGCACGCCCTCGACCAGGCCACCGCGGACCAGCTCGACCAGGGGTTCGTGGCTCACACGCCCTCCTCGTCGAACGCGCGCATGTCGATCCGCTTGCGCACGGCGAACCAGCCCACGACCAGCGCGACGAGGATCACGGGCAGCGCCAGGAGGGTGATCCGGCCGGTCTCGTCGAAGCCCATCAGGACGACGACGGCGGCGAGGAACACCAGCGTCGCGATCTCGGTGCAGGGCGAGAACGGCAGCCGGAACGACGGCCGCTCGAAGCCTTCGCGCTCGGCCTTGCGGACGAACAGCAGGTGGCAGAGCACGATGATGGCCCAGGTGGCGAGGATGCCGATCGCGGCGAAGTTCAGGACGATGTCGAAGGCGTCCTTCGGCACGACGTAGTTGAGCCCGACCCCCAGCACGCAGACGGCCGCGGTGAGCAGGATCCCGCCGTAGGGCACGTGGTTGCGGTTCATCACGCCGGTGAACTTCGGCGCCGAGCCCGCCGTCGCCATCGACCGCAGGATGCGGCCGGTCGAGTAGAGGCCGGAGTTCAGGCTGGACAGCGCGGCGGTGAGCACGACCAGGTTCATCACGCTGTCCGCGGCGGGCACGCCGAGGTGGGAGAGCACGGTGACGAACGGGCTCTGGTCCTTCGTGTAGGAGCTCCACGGCAGCAGCATCGCGAGCAGCACGACCGAACCGACGTAGAACACCGCGATCCGCCACATGATGGAGTTGATCGCCTTCGGCATGATCTTCTCCGGGTTCTCGGTCTCGCCGGCGGCGACGCCGACCAGCTCGACCGAGGCGTAGGCGAACACCACGCCCTGCACGATCAGCACCATCGGCAGGAGACCGGTGGGGAAGATCCCGCCGTGCTCGGTGATCAGCTGCGGGCCCGGCACGCTGCCGTCGATCGGCGTCCGCGTCACCAGCAGGAAGATCCCGATCGCCATGAACAGCACGAGCGCGGCGACCTTGACGATGGCGAACCAGAACTCCATCTCGCCGAACAGCTTCACCGAGACGAGGTTGAGCGTCAGGACCACGGCGAGCGCGATCAGCGCGAGCACCCACTGCGGGATCGGCGAGAAGAACGACCAGAAGTGCGCGTAGAGCGCGATCGCCGTGATGTCGGCGATGCCGGTGGTCGACCAGTTGAGGAAGTGCATCCAGCCGGCGACGTACGCGCCCTTCTCGCCCATGAATTCGCGGGCGTAGGAGACGAAGGCACCGCTGGAGGGCCGGTACAGGATGAGCTCGCCGAGCGCGCGGACGACGAAGAAGGCGAAGAGCCCGCACACGGCGTAGACGATCGCGAGCGCCGGGCCGGCCTGGGCGAGCCGGCCGCCGGCCCCGAGGAAGAGGCCGGTGCCGATGGCCCCACCGATGGCGATCATGTTCACGTGCCGGGGCTTGAGCGCCTTCCGGTAGCCGGCGTCGCCCGCGTCGGCTGACGGCGTGAGGGTCTGTTCGGTCACTGGTCCCCGTTCACGATGCTGGTCAGGGTGGCCTCGACGTGCTCGAGGTGCGCGGTCATGGCGGCGACGGCGTCCGCTTCGGAGCCGCTCGCGATGGCCGTGACGATCTCGCGGTGTTCGGCGTCGGACCGCGCGCGCCGGTCGCCGAGCTGGTTGAGGAAGGCGGACTGGCGGGCCAGCGCGTCCCGGATCTCCTCGATCACCTTCCCGAACACGGGGTTGCCCGAGGCCTGGGCGATGGTGATGTGGAAGAGCGAGTCGAGCGCGACCCACGCGGTGTTGTCGGTCTCGGCGTCCATCCGGTCCAGGAGGTGGCCGAGCAGGTCGAGGTGGTCCTGGTCGCGCCTGAGGGCGGCGTACCCGGCGACGGGGATCTCGACGTGCCGGCGCACCTCGATGAGGTCCCGGGCGGAGTAGGGCCCGAAGGTGGGGTTCTCGGCGGGCCCGGTCGCGGTGACGAAGGTGCCCTTGCCGGTCTTGGACTCGGTCATCCCGAGGGCCTGCAGACCGCGCAGCGCTTCCCGGATGACCGACCGGCTGACCTCGAACTCCCTGCTCAGGGACGCTTCGGAAGGCAGCTTGGCGCCGACGGGGTAGTCCCCGCGTCCGATCAGCTGCCGAAGGTGCGCCAGCACGGCTTCCATGGCACTCACCCGGCGAGGACCACCTTGTCCGGCTGTCTGGCTGTCAGACAGGTTCATGCGGGGAATGCTCGGTCCCGCACCCCTGGGTGTCAACGCGAGCGGCCGCGGCTGTGGCTCACCTCACCGGCAGCTCCACCGGGCCCGCCACGCGCGGCTCGGCGCTTGCGCTCGGTCCGGCGGGGAGGTCGCGACCACTGGCCAGCCGCCCGTGGCCGCCACAGCCCAGCCACGCGCCGCCCCGTGACTACCGTGCCCTCGGCCGCTCCACGTGCCGTGATCATCACCGCCCACCCCGGGCGGGTCTTGAATGACTCATCCAGGACCTCCCGGCAGTCGCCGGCCCCGGCGCCGGCGGCCGCCGAAGGTCCCCGCCGCGGCCGCCCGAACCGCCATACCCGCGGCGGTCGTCCTGGCTACCCGCCCGGCCGCTCCGCGTGATCGCCCGGCCGCACCGCGTGCCGTGATCATCACCGCCCGAAATGAGGGCGAGTCGTGCCTCCGCTCCCGGCCCCCAGAGGCGCACAATCGAGCCCGGCGAGTGCGGGATAGGCTGGGGGACCCGGGCGCGCCGGTCCCATCCAGACAGGGGAGGTTTTCGCTGGTGTCGAACGATTCTTTCGTCCACCTGCACGTCCACACCGAGTACTCGATGCTCGACGGTGCGGCGAAGATCGCCCCTCTCTTCGCGGAGGCGGCGCGCCTCGGCATGCCCGCGGTCGGCATGACCGACCACGGCAACATGTACGGCGGCGACGAGTTCTACCAGCAGTCGAAGAAGCACGGCCTCAAGCCGATCATCGGCATCGAGGCCTACATCGCGCCGGAGAGCCGCTTCCACAAGAAGCCGGTCTTCTGGGGGCAGTCGAACCAGCGCGGCTCCGACGAGCTGGGCGAGGGCGGCGACGTCTCGGGCGCCGGTGCCTACACCCACATGACGATGCTCGCGCAGAACGCCACCGGGCTGCGGAACCTCTTCAAGCTGTCCTCGCTGGCCAGCATGCAGGGCTACTACCGCAAGCCGCGGATGGACCGCGAGCTGATCGCCGAAAACCACGCCGGCATCATCGCCACCACCGGCTGCCCGTCCGGTGAGGTGCAGACCCGGCTGCGGCTGGGGCAGAAGGAAGCGGCGATCCAGGCCGCGTCCGACTACAAGGACATCTTCGGCGCGGACAACTTCTTCCTCGAGCTGATGGACCACGGCCTGCCGATCGAGCGGTCGGTCCGCGAGGGCCTGCTCGAGGTCGGCCGCCTGCTCGACCTCAAGCCGATCGCCACCAACGACTCGCACTACGTCACGAAGGACCAGGCCGACACGCACTCGGCGCTGCTGTGCGTCCAGGCGGGCAAGACCCTCAACGACCCGACCCGCTTCAAGTTCGACGGCGACGGCTACTACCTCAAGGCCGCCGCCGAGATGCGCGAGTACTGGGACAAGGAGGTGCCCGGCGCGGCCGACAACACGCTGCTGATCGCCGAGCGCGTCGAGTCCTACGACGACGTCTACGCGCACAAGGACCGGCTGCCGTTCTTCGAGGTGCCGGAGGGCTACGACCAGGGCGGCTGGCTGCGCGAAGAGGTCCAGCGCGGCCTCAAGTGGCGCTTCCCGGACGGCGTGCCGGACGAGTACTACAACCAGCGGATCGAGATCGAGCTCGACGTCATCATCGGGAAGGGCTTCCCGGCCTACTTCCTCATCGTCGCCGACCTCATCAGCTACGCCCGCCGCGTCGGCATCCGGGTCGGCCCGGGCCGAGGTTCGGCCGCCGGCTCGCTCGTCGCGTACGTCCTCGGCATCACCAACCTGGACCCGATCCCGCAGAAGCTGCTGTTCGAGCGGTTCCTGAACCCCGAGCGCGTCTCGATGCCCGACATCGACATCGACTTCGACGACCGCCGGCGCGGCGAGATGATCCGGTACGCCACCGAGAAGTACGGCGCGGACAAGGTCGCCCAGGTCATCACCTTCGGCACCATTAAGACCAAGGCGGCGATCAAGGACTCCGCGCGCGTCCACTTCGGGCAGCCGGGCTACGCGATCGCGGACAAGATCTCCAAGGCGCTGCCGCCGCCGATCATGGCGAAGGACATCCCGCTCTCGGGCATCGTCGACTCGAAGCACGAGCGCTACGGCGAGGCCGCCGAGGTCCGCGCGCTGGTCGAGACCGACGAAGAGTGCAAGACGATCTTCGAGACCGCCCGCGGCCTCGAGGGCCTGATCCGCAACGCGGGTGTGCACGCCTGCGCGGTCATCATGTCGTGCGACCCGCTGACCGACGCCATCCCGCTCTGGCAGCGCGACGACGGCTCGATCATCACCGGCTGGGACTACCCGTCGTGCGAGGCCATCGGCCTGCTGAAGATGGACTTCCTGGGCCTGCGGAACCTGACGGTCATCGGCGACGCGATCGACAACATCAAGGCCAACCGCGGGATCGACATCGACCTCGACACCCTGGGCGTCGAGGACCCGGAGACCTACAAGCTGCTCGCCCGCGGCGACACGCTCGGCGTGTTCCAGCTGGACGGCGGGCCCATGCGGGACCTGCTCCGCCGCATGGAGCCCACGGTGTTCGACGACATCGTCGCGGTCGGCGCGCTGTACCGCCCCGGCCCGATGGGCATGAACGCGCACAACGACTACGCCGACCGGAAGAACAACCGGCAGAAGGTCAAGCCGATCCACCCGGAGCTCGACGAGCCGCTGCGGGAAATCCTGGCCGACACCTACGGCCTGATCGTGTACCAAGAGCAGATCATGCACATCGGCCAGAAGGTGGCCGGGTACACGATGGGGCGCGCGGACGTGCTCCGCCGCGCGATGGGCAAGAAGAAGAAGGAAGTCCTCGACCTCGAGTACGAGGGCTTCGAAGCCGGGATGAAGGCGAGCGAGCTGGTCCCGGGCGGGTTCTCCGCCGAGGCCGTCAAGGCGCTCTGGGACACGATCCTCCCGTTCGCCGGCTACGCGTTCAACAAGAGCCACGCGGCCGCGTACGGCCTGGTCTCCTACTGGACGGCGTACCTCAAGGCGAACTTCACGCCGGAGTACATGGCCGCGCTGCTGACGTCGGTCGGCGACAACAAGGACAAGTCGGCGGTCTACCTGTCCGAGTGCCGCCGGCTCGGCATCAAGGTGCTGCCGCCGGACGTCAACGAGTCGGCCCTGCGGTTCGCGGCCGTCGGGGACGACATCCGCTTCGGCATGGGTGCCGTCCGCAACGTCGGCGCGAACGTTGTCGAGTCGATCATCAAGACCCGCGAGGAGAAGGGGAAGTACGCCTCCTTCACCGACTTCCTCGACAAGTCCGAGCTCGTGGCCTGCAACAAGCGGGTCATCGAATCGCTGATCAAGGCGGGCGGGTTCGACTCGCTCGGCCACACGCGGCTGTCGATGATCCAGGTCCACGAAGACGCGGTCGAAGCCGTCGTCCCGCTCAAGCGCCAGGAGGCGATGGGCCAGTTCGACCTGTTCGGCTTCGGCGGGGACGACGGCGAAGCGGCGCCCTCCTCCTCGCCGCTCGCGCACCTGAAGTTCGGCGAGGAGGAGTACCCGCGAAAGCAGCTGCTCGCCTACGAACGCGAGATGCTGGGCCTGTACGTCTCGGCGCACCCGCTGGACGGCGCCGAGCGGATCCTGCGCAAGCACGCCCCGAAGCCGATCGCCGGGATCCTCGCCGATCCGCCGCGCGAAGGCGAGATCGTCATCTCCGGGCTGATCACGTCGCTGGAGCGGCGGGTCAACAAGAAGGGCGAGCCCTGGGCGATCTGCACGGTCGAGGACATGGACGCCTCGCTCGAAGTGCTGTTCTTCCCGAAGTCGTACGCGCTGTTCTCGAGTGAGCTGATCGAGGACAACGCGGTGCTGGTCAAGGGCCGGGTCAACTGGCGCGAGGACAAGATGTCGATCTTCGGCGGCGGCCTCGCGACGCTCGACCTGTCCGAGGTCGGCACCGGCAACGGCGACGACGAGCCGCCGCTGGTCCTGCTGGCCGCGGCGGAGAAGATCGACCAGTCGGTGGTGAGCGAGCTGAGGTCCACGCTGCTCGCCCACAAGGGCGAAACGATGGTCCACCTCAAGCTGGTGGGCCGGAACCAGACGGTGTTCGCGCTCCACGACTACCCGGTGAAGGTCAGCTCCATGCTGATCGGCGAGCTGAAGGGCATCCGCGGCATCACCGCGTCGACGTGAGCCCCCGGAGGGCGGGGTTCGCGGGCACAACGCGCGCGGACCCCGCCCTTCGTGTTTGCTGGACGGGATGACCCACGAACCCGACCCCCGCCGCTGGAAAGCGCTCGCCGTCTCGCTGACGGCCGGGTTCATGGGGCTGCTCGACGTCAGCATCGTCAACGTCGCCCTCCCGTCGATGCAGTCCGGGCTGCACGCGAGCAGCGGCGGGATCCGCTGGGTCGTGTCCGGGTACGCGCTGGCGTTCGGGCTGGTCCTGGTCACCGGCGGCCGGCTCGGGGACGCGTTCGGCCGCCGGAACATGTTCCTCGGCGCCCTCGCCGCCTTCGTCGTCACGAGCGCGCTGGCCGGCGCGGCCCCGAACGAGACGACGCTCGTGCTCGCCCGCCTCGCCCAGGGCATCGCGGCGGGCATGCTGACCCCGCAGAACACCGGCCTGATCCAGGATCTCTTCCGCGGCGCCGAGCGCGGCCGGGCGTTCGGGATGTTCGGCGCCGTCGTCGGGATCTCCACGGCGGTCGGCCCGATCCTCGGCGGCGCCATCATCGCCGTCTTCGGCGCCGAGGACGGCTGGCGCTGGGTGTTCTACGTCAACGTCCCGATCGGCGTGCTCGCGTTCGCGCTGGCCCTGCGGCTGCTGCCGCGCAGTGAGAAGAAACAGCTCAAGATCCGGTCGGAGATCGATTTCGCGGGCATCGTGCTGCTCGCGGTCGCGGTGCTCGGCGTGCTGCTGCCGGTCGTCGAATCGGACGACGACGGCCTGGCGCGCCTGTGGTGGCTGTTCCCGATCGCCCTGGTCTTCGGCGTCGCCTTCATCCGCTGGGAGCACTCGGTGTCCCGGCGCGGCCGGACGCCGCTGCTGGACACACGGCTGTTCACCGGCACCCCCGGCTACGCGACCGGCGCGGCGGTCGGCGCGCTCTACTTCTGCGGGTTCGCCGGGATCTGGCTGGTCTTCGCCATGTTCTTCCAGCAAGGCCTCGGCTACTCGCCCCTGCAGTCCGGGCTTTCGGTGACGCCGTTCGCGCTCGGCTCGGCGGTGTCGGCGGCCGTCGCCGGGCGGCTGGTGCCCCGCTTCGGCAGGCGGCTCACCGTCACCGGGCTGGGCATGGTCGCCCTCGGCCTGCTCCTCGTCGCGCTGCTCGCCGAGCTGGTCCCGCCCGCGTCGTCCGGCTGGGCGTTCGCGCTGCCGCTGCTGTTCGCCGGCGTGGGCGGCGGGATGGTGATCTCGCCGAACACGACGTTGACGCTCGAATGCGTGCCGGTCCGGATGGCCGGCGTCGCGGGTGGCGCGCTGCAGACCGGGCAGCGGATCGGCACCGCGATCGGCACCGCGGTGCTCGCTTCGGTGTTCGGCGCGGTCGTGGGCACGGGCTCGGCCTACCCGGTCGCGCTGACCGTCGCGCTCAGCTGCGCGGCCGTCCTGACGTGCGGCGCGCTGGCGCTGGCGGTCGCCGAGCTCCGGGCGCGCCGGCACCGCGCCTCGGTAGAAGAGCGCGAAGCGCGGGAGGCGCAC